>NZ_CP108981.1:0-2577500 GCF_045161745.1 Streptomyces sp. NBC_00727
ACCGCTTCGCGGTTCGTGACGAAGTGTTTGGAAAGCCGCTTCGCGCCTTTCGGATTTCCGCTTCGCTCCATCCGCGGGCTTCCGCTCCGCTCCAGCCCGAACTGCGGGGCGGGTCCGCTTCGCTCCCCCGCCCGGTTCCGGCTCCGCCGGAACGGCTGGCTACACGATGACGGTGCATCATTGCTGTTCTGTGTAGTATCCCGAGAAAACGGCCACCCCCGAACCGTGACACTCCATCATCCTGGCCCGAGTGCCGGCCCCGGGCCGTGGGTGCGGATTCCGCTTCGCTCCCCCGCACCAGACAGGCCATCAGTCGCTTCCGGGGGTGACTCCAGCGCCGGGACGAGGTGGCCTGAAACTCCCCCTGGGTACCATCGTCCCGCTACGATGGTACCTGTGCATCACCCGCATGTGCATCGCATCGTGCGTCACTGATGTGCTGTGTAGTATCCCGAACAGATCGCCACTTCCTCTGATGGCCACCTGTTCATTCCTGGATTTCCGGAGATCCGATATGCCGAGTACAGAGAAATTCACGCTCCGACCTCACCAGATCGAGGCCGTTGACGCTGTCGTGCGCGGCCTTGATATCCCTCCGGGGAAGAAGATCCCACGGGCCGGTCTGAGGGCCACCGTGGTGGCGGCCTGCGGCACGGGGAAGACGTTCATCGCCGCGCACTCCGCGCTCCGTCTGGCCCGTAACGGGCGGGTCCTGGTCCTGCTGCCGACTCTCGATCTGCTGACGCAGACCGTGCGGGAATGGCGGGCCGCCGGCCACCACGGACCCGCCGTCGCCGTCTGCTCGCTGGAGGACGACCCGCACCTGTGGGACCTCAAGGTCCGCTCCACAACGTCCGCACCGCAGCTGGCCCTGTGGCACGGACGCGGACCGGTAACCGTCTACGCCACCTACGCCTCCCTGCCCGTCCTCGCGGAAGCCCACGAGGGCGCATACGGGCTGCCCATGGACGTCTTCGACCTCGTGGTCGTCGACGAGGCCCACAGAACAAGTGGCTCGGCAGGAAAGGCGTGGGCCGCGGTTCACGACCAGGACATCATCCCTGCGATGCGCCGGCTCTACATGACCGCGACGCCCCGCATCTGGAAGGAGCGGCCGCCCCGGCCCTCCTGGGCGCAGCGGCAGGCCGGGGCCGGTCAGCTGTGGGACCCGCTGCCGCAGGACATGGCCTGCTCCATGGACGATCCCAAGGTCTTCGGCCCCGTCGTCTACGAGCTGTCACTCGCATCAGCCGTCTCCCGGGGCCTGCTGGCGCGGTATCAGATCGTCGTCGTGGAACTGACGGACCCGGTCGTCACCCCAGCCCGGCTCGCCAGACCGGAGAAGCGGGACGAGGACGTCCGCGGCGAACGCATGGGCGCGCTCCAGGCCGCACTGCTGGAGACCATGGCCGAACACGGGCTGCAGACCACCATCACCTTCCACCACCGCACCATCGAAGCAGCCGCCTTCGCCGGAGGGCTGGGCCGGGTCGCGAAGCGGCTCCACGCCGCAGACTCCGAGCGGTATCCAAAACGGGTGTGGGCGAACTGGCTGTGCGGGGACCACGAGCCCGACCACCGCCGCCAGGTCCTCGCCGACTTCGGCCGCCGCGCCGGACGCGCCGTGCTCTCCAACTGCCGCGTCCTGGGCGAAGGCCTCGACATCCGAGCCGTCGACTCCGTCGCCCTCCTCGACCCCAAGGGATCAGCCGTCGACATCGTCCAGGCCATCGGCCGGGCACTGCGGCAAAAACCCGGACAGGGGAAAATGGCGACCCTGATCGTGCCCGTCTTCCTCGCACCGGATGAAAAGCCCGAAGACATGCTCACCTCCAACTCGTATCGGCCCTTGGTGAAGGTTCTGGAGGGGCTTCGGGCACACGACGAGCGTGCTATCGAGCTGCTGGCCATTCCTCAGGAACAGCGGAAGGCGGTCGTTGATCCGTCGCCTCCGATCGGTCCCCCGCCGGAGGAGGGTCAGGAGGACACGCGGCCGCTGCTGCGGTTCGCCGCCCCCAGGGATCCGGTGGTGATCGCGAAGTGGGTACGGTTCAACGTCATCAGCACCGAACGCCAGGACTGGCAGCGCGGCTACGACGCCGCCCGCCGCTACTACGAGCGCGAAGGCGACCTGGACGTGCCCTACGAGCACACCGAGGGCGCCTACCCGCTCGGGAGGTGGCTGTCCGACCAGCGGCGTGCCTACCGCGCCGGGACCATGAACGGCGAGCGCGCCGACGAGCTGGAGGAGCTCGGCATGGTGTGGGACACCGCCGACGCCGCCTTCGAAGAGAATCTCGCCGCCGCCCGCGCCTACTTCAAGGAGGCCGGCACCTTGGCCGCGCCCCGGCACGCCACCGCCCTCGACCGGCATGTCGGGCAATGGCTCACCAACCTCCGCCGGCCAGGCGGACTCGGGAAGGACACCGGTCGGGCGCAGCGGCGGGCGGAGCAGCTCGCCGCGATCGATCCGGACTGGAACCCGCGGCTCCTCGGATGGACTGTGGACTGGCAACGCTGCTACGTCGGCCTGGCCGCCCTCCTGGACGCCGGGAACACGCTGGAGAACGTCCAGCCCGGCGTGACCTACCGGGGCGACGACATCGGCCGCTGGGCCACCCGACAGACACGGGACTGGGCGCAGCTGAACGCGGAGCAGCGGCGGCGACTGGAGGAGCTGGGTGTAAGGCCACGGGCGGTTGTACGAGCGCAGAAGGCCCCCGCGCGGGGTGCGGCGAAGGCTGGGGCTGGGAAGGGCTCCGAAGCCTTCCAACGGGGCGTACAAGCCCTGCAGCAATACATCGCACGGGAAGGAAAGACCACCGTCGGAAGGCAGCATGTCGAAGAGCTGCCGGACGGGACGTCGGTGCGCCTGGGCGTATTTCTCAGCAACCACAAGAGCCGGCGGGACCGACTGAGCGACGACCAACTCACCACCCTCGCCGGCTTGGGGCTGGAGTGGGCGGCGTAGGGGTGGAGACGGACTGTACTGCTGGTTCTCAAGCGGTGAGGTGCAGGTCTGGGCAGCCCTGCTGTTCTACGAGAACGAGAGGCTTCGGAACCTCGCTGGCACAGCCGAGTACCGCGCTATCATTTCGGTCAATCGTGCAACGCTTGGCACGTTAGCTGTAGGAGGCGCCTTGTTGCATGAGCCGGTCCGCTCCTCCAACCTCCGATCGGTGGGCTACGACCAGGCGGAGCGTGTGCTTGAGGTCGCCTTTCACGGTGGAGGGTTGTATCGCTACGAGAACGTGCCCGCAGAGGTGCACGTGGCGTTGATGATGTCCTCCGGTAAGGGCGGTTACCTAGCCCAGTTCGTGAAGGGCCGATATCGGTACCGTTTGATTTCGGGCTGACAGCCCGGTAGTTGTTCCAAAACCGCTCCATCGTTGTCGAGTCGAGGCATGCGTGCAGATCTGCTCCGTTTCTGTTGAGGGCTTCCGCTGCCTGGCGAACATCAACAATGTTCCTGTCCTGCCGCAGACGGTTCTGACTGGTCAGAACGAGGGTGGGAAGAGTGCTCTGCTGGACGCGCTGGACTTCCTGCTTCATGGGACTGCGCTGAGCGAGCGCGATCTCACCTATGTCAGCGATGGGGTCGTGCAAGAACCGGTGCACAGCGAGGACGCGGTCGCGCCGCACGCGCGGGTGCCTCAGACCACCGTGATGGGCGATTTCACCCTCAGCGCCAACGAGCAGCAGCATTTCGCCCTGCCTGAGCGGGTACAGATTCGCCGTCGCTTCCGCCCGGAAGCGGGTGCGTTCCTGGAGATCCGCCGCCGCGTCTGCCGGATCCCTGAGCTACGCGACTTGGAAGCGGTGAAGCTGGCGGGCCTTAGGGAACTCGCAGCTACCCACGGGGTCGAGCCCGTCGGGCAGTTGAATGCGCGGAACAGTTGGGAGCAGCCCCTCCGGGAGTTGGCCCAGCGGATGGAGCAGGTCGATGCGTGGGTGGCGGCGGACTCCGAGGTAGCTGCTGCGATGCCGTCCATGGTGTATTTCAAGGGCGACTCGGTCCAGGCGCCTGAGGCTGTGGTCCAGAGTCTGCTCAACTCCCGGCTGCGCGAGTACACGCGCGCCGATGAGGTGGCTAAGCGAGTGGCGGATCTTGAGGGCTATCTTGCCGAGTCGCTGACACCCGACATCGACAGCATCCGCGGGCACATCGCGCAGCGGTGTGCCCTGCCTTCGGTGGAACTGGACCCTCAGGTGCAGGTGCGTCCTGCGCTAGTCGGGGTGGAACTGAACATTGTGGACTCGCAGGGGAGGCGGTTTCCGCTCTCGTCGGCCGGGACTGGTCGCTCGCGCCGTATCTCGCTGGCCTTGTGGGAAAGCAGCAACGACCTGGGACAGGACCAGGCGCAGGAAGGACCTGCCTCGGATGTCGTGTTCGTTTACGACGAGCCTGACACCCACCTGGACTACTCCCACCAGCGGCGGATCATGGCATTGATCCAGTTGCAGTCGTCACGGCCGAACGCGCGCGTCATTGTGGCGACGCACTCACTCAACCTGATCGACGGAGTCGACATCTCGTCCGTGGTGCACCTACGCACCCACGAGGGGCAGGTTCGGGCGGAAGTCCTGAGCGAGGACAGCGCAGACATTGATGTGCGCCGCCACCTGTCGACAATCGCGACCACGCTGGGGTTCCGCAACAGTGTTCTGCTACACGAGCGGTTCTTCGTCGCGGTGGAGGGGGTGTCCGAAACATCCGCGTTCCCGATCTTGTTCCGCAAGCACGCCGGGTACCCCATTCAGTCCGCTGGTATCTGCCTGTGGGCTGGGGGAAGCAATGAGGGTGCCTTGCGATTTGCCAAGTTCCTCAAGGAACACGGCCGCGACGTTGCGTTCGTCGTCGACAAGGACAGCCGTGCGAACCAGAAGCACGTCTTCCGGGACGCCAAGCTCAAAGAGCATGGCTTCGACCCCACCGAGGAGTGCTTCTACCTCGGTTCCCCCAACGAGCTCGAAGACCTGTTCACCGACGGCGACTGGGCCGATACGGCCAACGCGCTGTGGAAGCCGAACACCGAGCGCGAGGCTTGGCAGCCTGCGGAAATCGAGGCACTGCGGTCCGGAAAGTTCAGCTCTCAGCTGCTGGGCTTGTTCAAGGCCGGCTCGGACGATGGACCTCAGAACAAGGAAGACCTCATGGTAGGCATCGCCGCGCACCTTGGTAAGGACCGCATCCCTGCTGCGCTCTCAGCAATCTTCAACTCCCTGATCGATCGCGCGCAGAACGCGGGGCCGCATCTGTGGTAGACGTCGCGCTGCCAGCCTGACGTGCCGCGCGCCGTACCTTCATACGCTTGAGTCGTTGTTCACGCGTCGGCGCCTCCCACGTGTGCAGGCCGACCGAAGCTACCCACTGTGAGCCGTGATGGCCCTGGTCATCGCCACACCAGCGGCATCCGTCAGGGGAAGGCAGGTCCTTGCGATGTACGCGTATCGTCCGCCCATCACCCATGGAACACCGCCCATATGCGTCGGAATGCCTTCGATATGAATACTTCCCCCGGAAGGTCATGCTCAAAGATTCCCACATGCCACTGACAGTCCTACGGCCCAATCCGGGCTGCCACAAGCACTGTGCCGCTGGCGGGCCAAGGTACTGGTAATTACCGCAAGCACCCTGCTGCTCGCCGGACACGATGCTGCAGACGAACTCGTTCTCCACGCGCTCCCACTAGGGCCTTCATCCTGCTCTGACCAGCGGAGATGCGAACCTGAGCAGCAACGGCGTGCCGAGCCATGATGCCGTGGCATTCCAGTGCCTCGGTCGGTCTGTCGAATGCGGAGCGATCTGCCAGACGGCTCCAGCGGTCGGACGCGGCTTCGCAACGGCGCGGCCGTAACGGATGGCAACGGTCGCTGTCAGCCGTATGCCGATTCCGGTCAGCCCGGTACCGAGGAGCTGGGATACCTGGGTCCAGGACGGCGGGGTGCCGTCTCGGACTCGGCAGAGAGGGGCCGTACATGCGGGGAAGCCGTGGTGAGATTCCCGCGGACGCCTCGATGGCCGTGTTCCCGCCCGCGTCGGGGCGTGCTGCGGCCATGCCCCGGCTGCTGGACCTCGACGGGCGTGGAGAGCTGACGGCCGCGCATGTGCGCCTGGTGGCGCAGGCGTTGGGGAAGTCGGAGCGGACGGTATGGCGGTGGCTGGCCGCTGCCCGGAAGGATCACCGTCTCGCTCGGGTGGAGTCGTCCCGTTTCACGGTCACCACGGAGGTCCGGCGGCTGCTGGCGCTGTGGGGCGGGAACGCCTCCCGGGTCCATGCCGAGCTGGCACAGCGGGCAGCCGAGGATCCGGACGCGCCCCCAGTCCCGTCGCTGTCCACGTTGCACCGGGCGATCCGGCGGGACCTGACCCGCGGGGAGCGGGCCGGACTCAGGAGCGGGGAATCCGCCCGGCGCGCGCATGACGTGTTCGGACAGCGGCCGGCCACACACCGCAACGCGGTATGGGAGGGCGACCACAAGCACGTACCCGTCGAGGTGGACGTCGAGGGTGAGCTGGCCACTCCGTGGGTGACCTGGTTCATCGACTGCGCCACCAGGGCCATCACCGGGGTGGCCGTCACCGCCCACCCTCCGAGCCGGGACGCGGTGCTGGCCTCCCTGCGCATCGCAATCACCCGCAGCGCACCGTTCGGCCCCCTCGGCGGACTGCCGGGACAGATCCGGGTCGACCGCGGCAAGGAGTTCCTGTGCCGGGCGGTCACCGCGGCGATGGGCGCGCTCGCCGTCCCCGTCACCGACCTCCCCGCCTACACCCCACACCTGAAAGGGACGATCGAGGCGCTGAACGACGCGGTGGAGGAGATGTTCCTCGTCTCGCTCCCCCGCTACACCGGCCGGCAGAAACTCACCGGCGGCCGGACCGCCGACCCCGAAGCCCCGCCCCTGACGTACGAGGCGTTCGTGGGACTGCTGCTGGACTGGGTGACCTGGTGGAACACCCGCCACCAGCCGTCCGCGCTGCACGGGCAGACCCCCCTCCAGGCGTGGCAGGCCGACGCGACTCCGCTCACGGATGTGTCCGCGGGGCAGCTGGCGACGTTCGTGCTGGAGGACAACGGGCGCACGTACACGATCAGCACGTCCGGGGTGCGGTGGCGCCGGCGCGACTACCTCGCCCCGTGGATGAACGGCCGCACAGGCACCAGAGTCTCGGTACGGCACCTGCCCCATCACGACGACACCATCGAAGTCTTCGACGCCGATACCGGCCGCCATCTCGGTTCGGCGTTCCTGGCCGCCGCGGCGAGCCGTGAGCAGATCCGCTCCGTCCAAGCCGCACGTACCGCAGCAGCCCGGCGGCTCAAGGCTGATCTGAAAGCCGCGGAAAAGCTGCGCCGCCGGCGCTTCGAAGCCTCCACCACCGCAGCCCCACCCAGGGCGCTCACCTCTTCGACCGCTGCGCAGGCCGAAGAGGAGCTCGGTGCGGCGGCTCAGACGGACCGCCGTGCGCTGGCTCGTCCCGATCTCGTACCGCACGGCCCAGCGCCCGACACCTGGGCCCGTCCCAGGCCGCCACGCACACCCACTCCTGACAAGGACCGAGCCGATGATCACTGAGCTGGACTACGGGCTGCTGCCCGACGAGAGCGAAGACCACTTCCTGGGCCTGGAGCAGGCGCAACTGGTGGGCACCGATACGCTCCTGACCACCCGGGACAACATCGAAGCCGTCATCGAGGCCAAGGCCATGATGTGCGTCTACGGGCCGGCCGGATCCGGCAAGACGATGTCGGTGAACTCCGCGCTGCGCCACCTCGCACCGGACATCACCCACCGCCTGGAACTGCGGGCCGGACCGACCCCGCGAGACATTCGGCACGGTCTCTTCCAGGCACTGGGACTGCCCGGTGAGCCGCCGGCCCGCCCGATCGAGTTCGACACCCTCCTCAAAGAGGCACTCGCCGAGGAATTCAGGGTCCTGGTCTGTGACGAGGCGCAGTGGATGAAGAAGACCGGGTTCGAGTTCTGGCGCCACCTGTGGGACGACAAGCGCACCAACATCGCGGTGATCTTCGCCGGGGGCGACGGCTGCTACAAGGTTCTGCGCCGCGAGCCGATGCTGGCCTCCCGGATCTTCATCTGGCAGGAGTTCACCCGCATGTCCAAGGACGAAGTGAGGGAGACGATTCCCGCCTTCCATCCTGTCTGGGCCGATGTGGACACCGCGCTGATCGACGCGATCGACAAGCAGGCCGCCCATGGCAGCTTCCGCAACTGGGCCAACATCACCACCCACATCCTGGCCGGCATGAAGAAACTGCACCTCAATAAGGTCGACGAAGACCTCGTGCGCTGGGTCTACAGCAAAATCGGCGGCATGTAATGACAGCCGGCAGTCTCCCAGCCGTCACCGTCGTCATCGACAAGCACGACCACCCCGACTGGACGACCGCCGCTCACCACGCGCATCACCCGGGCCTCGGACGCCTGACCATCGACCCCAGCCCCGCCAACGGAGCACCCGCCGCCCTCGCCCACGACCTTCTCTATGCCCTGGGCAAACGACTCCCCCCAGGCGGAGAAACGTACGGGACGTGGGCCGACTCCCAGCGCCCCGCCTGGGACGCCGTCGCCACCTGGATCCTCACCCACCACATCGGACACCTCATCGTCTGCCGCACCGACCGCCTCACACACGCCCGCCGGCAACAACTCCTCGCCCTGCGGGAACAATGCGGCATCCGCCTCACCCTCCTGTGGCACCGCCCCGTCACCCCCGCCCTGACAACACTCCTCGAAGCCACCCCATACCGACTCATCGACGCCCTCCCCCGAGCCCGGAACGCGCTGACCCAGACCGGGCATTCAGCGTCCAGCACCAGAAACACGGGACACTGGCACCACCGGCACATCAAGGACGACGGACAGTGGATCACCCCACCCGCACCGTCCAACGGCACGGTGACAGGCCGTCCGAAACGGGCGCAGTGCCAGGGCGCCCCCGTACTCGCCCCGACAACGAACAACGCACCACCCGCGCGAGAGCGTCACCACCTACCAACGGACGCCCTCGTCGCACGGCTGGCCACGGTGGCACACCCCCTGCACGCAACAGCGCTGACCATCCACGCGGTCACCGGAGCAGACCTCACCCGGCTCGCTCTCATCCGCGGCATCGACATCAACGAAGCAGCAACCGCTGTCAAAGTCCACGACAGCACCGCCCACCGCAGATGCCAGGTCCACCCACTCCCCACCTGGACACACCAGCTCATACGCGCCGCCGGCATTCACGGACACCTCAAGGGCCGTACCGCCGACAGTCCGCTCTTCCCACTCATCACAGTCCAGAACGGCGAACAACTCACCCGCGCCGCAACAGGGATCCGCTACCACCTGAAACCCATGCCGTAAAAGGCCATGCCTACCACCTTCGGCCAGCAACGCCCCGGCACCGCCGCACGGCCGTGACCAGCAACAACACCCACCCATCTGTACCAACCGGCAACAAACTGACCCGCACCATCACCAAAAACGTCAGCACCGGATCGGCATTCCTGACAACAACCGAGCCACCCACAACAACCCACAGAGCAGCAGAGAGCCCGCTACTCACCCACTGACATCAAAACGCCGAACCACCACCGACAAAAACTCGCAGATCATCAGTATTCCTGCAAGTGCCTACGGCCTCTGCCGCTACAACGTGCGCTTCAGTTTCCGGGGCAAAGGCTTGCTTCGAGTCGTACGGTGATCACATCTACCTCTACGACACAGCCTCCGACGGCGCCCATCCCGAGGTGTATTTCGTCCTCGAGAACGCCGGGTACGCAGTTGCCTTTGGGTGGTGCCGACAGACTGGCGGCAACAATACCGTTGCTGACCGCCATTTCGACTTCCCCGAAAGCTCCACCGTCCACTTCGTCGCTGCGCGGGTCGATAACCAGACACTCGAGGACTACAGCAGGGTCAAGTCAGGCTATGCCGGCGCAGCCCTGGCGCAGAGTCCGGACCTGAAGGGCTTCAACGAGGCGACGGCTGAAGAGGGAGAGACGCCGACCGAACCAGGTTCTCCCGTCCCGGTCGACCCGGGCGAGGTCGCCACGGGCGGTTCCGCGGCCGAAGATGCCCAACGGGGTCCGGAAGCCATCGTCGAGGAGCTACGCAGGAACACTCACGCGCTCTCTCTTGAGGAAGTAGAAGCGAGAGGGCTCGGACAGTACGTCGACACCGATCGGTACGAGGCCACAGCCCCTCAGGTCGTGGACACGGTCACCACGCGTGCGGCGGCCCCTGAACCGAGTATGGCCCCTGCAGGTACAGCTCTTCCTCTTGCTACGACCTGCTGGGAGGCATCTGCCTGGGCAGGAGTCCGCGAGGGAGTCATGACGCTGTACGGCCAGACGGACATCACCTGGTGCGGTGACGGCGGGAAGAAGTATGTCAACTACTCCGCGAACGGCTGCTGGGGCGACGAAAAATGGCCGACCTATCGGTACGAAGGCTGCCGAACGATCGAGGATTACGGGCACCCAAAACCCGACGAGTACTGGACTGTCTACGACGTGTGGAGCCAGTACGATCTCTGCCCGATATATCTAACGAAGGCAGGCGGCTGCTTCTACGTCGACCGCCCACAGGCGAAATACAGGTTCGGTGCAGCTGGAGAAATATGGCTCCTTTCGAGTAACTACTAAACCCTGCGCAGGGTTTAGTAGTTACTCAGAGATGGCTCCGGAGCAGTTCGAGAGGACTGCTCCGGAGTACTCGCCGGCTTCCTTGTAATACCCGACGAACTGTTGCTCGAGTAGAAGAGAGCCGAGAGGATATAGATCATCAAAACGAGCACGACGAAGACGATCACTCCGGTGACAACCCATCTGCCTGCAGTCATTTTTCCACTTGCCACGGTTCACCCCCAGGAGGAGCCTACAGAGCTTCCACCGTAGCAGTAACTCACGCTCCAGTCACCGCGCTACCAGCGCTTCAAACACCCGCTATGGACAGGCCATTGAGGCCGTTGAGAACAGCTCTCTTCTTTCAACTTGCGACGCTCTTCTCATACCTACAACCAGGTCAACCTCTCCGGAATTGGACCGGAATCTCATCACGCTCGAACCCCGGCCCTGGGCTGCGGGACTGCCGAGGACGATTCCTTCATCGACGGCTGGCCTGTTCACGAGAGCGACAGCACCGGGTCTCGCGGCACGTCATGCTGCAGAGGTGACCACTGCATCGGACCTGCCTGCTCGCCGTCGCCGCCACGCGCGGCTGATCGCCGCCCTGACCACGCTGATCGGAGCCTGCGCCGAAGCAGCCGGTGCGGTGTACCAGCCCATCGCCGCCGCCCCGGGCCAGGACCATGTCGAGGGGACACTATGGCCGCCGATGTTCGCCTGACGCCGCCGCGCTGACGGCGGCGCGGCGCGGCGGTCCGGGCGACGCGCAACCGGCTGAGCGCGCCCCGATCCCCGGCCGTGGCCGCGCCGCCTATCCCGCCCGTCCCTTCCTCCTTCACTCCAGCCAAGGGACATGGGCAGAGCAGCCGCAACGGGGATGTCAGCGGGCCGGCCCCGGCAAACCCGGGCAGTGACCTGCGCGGACGCGGGGGCGGTCCTGCGGGCCGCGCAACACCTACCGCAACCTCCAGCGCAACAGATAGGCGCAGCCCTCAGCGCACCCTCGTGCCTCTGGTCGACCGGGCCGACCGGTCACGCGGCGCGGACAGCTCCGTAGACGCGGGCGAGGTGGCGCAGCTCGGAGCGTGCCGCCGACACCGAGGGGACGGTCTCCCAGTAGGGGTGCCACCACAGCCGTACGGGCAGGGCAGCAGGCGCCGGCGCAGGGCAGTGGTGTCGCGGGGGCGGGGCGTGCGCCCTGGGGCGGGATCGGAAGGCGGCCGGGACGGGCCAGTGGGCTGAAGGGCCCGGCCGTGGCTCGGCATTGGACCTTCGGGAATTACGTGACGGGGCATGCCAAGTGCCCGGGGCGGCCGGAGGCCCCGGGCACGGCAGGGGTCAGGAGTCCTCGCGGAGGCCGGTGTAGAGGTAGGCGCCGGCCTGGTCGACGGCCGCCTTGGCGGCGTTGGTCTCGCTGAGGGCGTCGAGCAGGGCGAAGTCGTGGATGGTGCCCGAGTAACGGACGGCGGTAACATCGTTGCCGGCCGCGCGCAGCTTGGCGGCGTAGGCCTCGCCCTCGTCGCGCAGGACGTCGGCCTCGTCGGTGATGACCAGGGCCGGGGGGGTGTTCAATGATCGGCGGATCTGATGATCAAGGAGACGCCAGATGAGCGACACCACTATCGAGCAGATCCCGGGCAGTGAGGCGGCGGAGGCCGTGCCGGCGAGTGACGAGCAGTTGGTCGCGATGCTCGTGGACCGGGCCCGCAGCGAGGGCCTGCAGCTGACCGGGGAGGGCGGGCTGCTCCAGCAGCTGACGAAGCGGGTGCTGGAGTCCGCTCTGGAGGGCGAGATCACCGATCACCTCGGATACGAGAAGCACGATGCCGAGGGCCGGGGCAGCGGCAACAGCCGCAACGGGACCCGGGCGAAGACGGTGCTGACCGATGTCGGCCCGGTCGAGGTCTAGGTCCCCCGGGACGTGGCCGGTTCGTTCGAGCCGCAGATCGTCAAGAAGCGGCAGCGGCGCCTGTCCGGGGTGGACGAGATGGTGCTGTCGCTGTCCGCGAAGGGCCTGACGCACGGCGAGATCTCCGCCCACCTGGCCGAGGTCTACGGCGCGAGCGTGTCCAAGGCCACCATCACCACGATCACGGACAAGGTGATGGACGGGATGGCGGAATGGTCCAACCGACCGCTGGACTCCGGGCGGTTTCCATCAGTGGTTGCGAATCATCTGGTCAATGGACCTGTGAGCCATTCTTTCATGGCTTCGGCGGGCGTCTTGTCGCCGAGTACAAGTCGGGGGCGGCGGTTGAGCTGGCGGGCGACTTCTCGCAGATCGCGGGCAGTGTGGACCGATAGATCGGTGCCCTTGGGAAAGTACTGCCGCAGCAGGCCGTTGGTGCTTTCGTTCGTCCCCCGCTGCCAGGGTGAGTGGGGATCACAGAAGTAGATCCGGAATCCGGTGAGGGCCTCGATGTCCTGGTGCAGTGTCAGCTCGCGGCCCTGGTCCCAGGTGAGGGTCTGCCGTAGCTGGAGAGGGACGTCAGCGGTTTGCGTGACGATGGCGTTGCGGACCTGCGGGGCCTTCCAGCCGTCGGGCAGGTGGATGAGCCGGACGTAGCGGGTGGTGCGCTGGCAAGGGTGCCGATGGCCGACCCCCTGACCGCGCCCGATGATGAGATCTCCCTCCCAATGCCCGGGAATTTTACGGTCGTTGACCTCGTCAGGGCGCTGGTGGATCAGCGTCATACTCTTGATCTTGTTCGGCGACGGGACTCCTCGTCGCTGCTTCTTGCGGCGGATGCGGCCGGTGCGGAGCTTGCCGGGCTTGCGTCCGAGCTGGCCGGCGAACAGGGCCCGGTAGATCGTCTCTGGACAGGCCCGCATCGCGGGCTCATCTGAGTGCGTGCGGGCAAGGAAGCGAGAGATCTGCTGGGGCGACCACTTGTCGGCCAGCTTCTCGCGCACGGTTGTGCGCAAGGGCTTACTCGCCCTGATCTTCTCCGGCTTGGGGCGCTGCCTGCGCAGGAGCGCCTGATTGTGGGCCCACCAGGGGTGATAGCGGCCGTCGGGCTTGCTGTTGCGCTGGATCTCCCGGTAGACAGTCTGGAAGCTCTTGCCGATCGAGGCGGCGATCGCCTTGGCGGACTGCTTGGCCTGGAGGCCGTCAGCGATGGCGATCCGGTCGTCCTGGGTGAGGAAGCGCGCGGCGATATCGGGCCGGGGTCGGGAACGATCATGCTGCCAGCATCGATGAACCACAGCGAACCGCAGCTGGTGGAGACCCCGAGCACCCGGGCGGCAGCGGCACCCTTGTAGCCCTCGCGCAGCAGCTCGAAGTACCACTTCTTCACCGCCGTCGACATCTTGTTGGGGGCGTACTTCGGCATCCGAACGCTCCTTCGGGAACGTTCGCAACCACCGATAGAACTCAAGCCGTCTATCCGGTGGTGTTCATCGACGCGATCCACGTGAAGATCCGCGACGGTGCGGTTGCCAGCCGCCCCATCTATGTGGCTCTGGCGGTCACGGTCGAGGGCCGGCGGGACATCCTGGGGTTGTGGGCCGGTGATGGCGGCGAGGGTGCCAAGCACTGGATGCACATCCTCACCGAGATCAAGAACCGAGGCGTGAACGACGTCCTCATGCTGGTCTGCGACGGGCTGAAGGGGCTGCCCGACGCGGTCGAGGCCGTCTGGCCCCGCACCATCGTGCAGACCTGCGTGGTCCACCTGCTGCGGAACTCCTTCCGATATGCAGCCCGCCAGGACTGGGACAAGATCGCCAAGGTGCTCAAGCCCGTCTACATCGCGGCGACCGAGGAGGCCGCACTCGAGCGGTTCGCGGAGTTCGCCGACGCCTGGGGCAAGAAGTACCCGGCGATCGTGCGGCTCTGGGAGAACGCGTGGGAGGAGTTCACCCCGTTCCTCCGCTTCGACACCGAGATCCGCCGCATCGTCTGCACCACGAACGCGATCGAGTCCGTCAACGCCAGGATCCGCCGGGCGGTCAAGGCCCGCGGCCACTTCCCGAACGAGCAGGCCGCCTTGAAGTGCGTCTACATGGCGATCATGTCGCTCGACCCGACCGGCAAGGGTCAGGCCCGCTGGACCATGCGCTGGAAGACAGCCTTATACGCCTTCGACATCACCTTCGACGGCCGGCTCTCCGCAGCCCGCCAGTAATCCTCAACCACCCGCGTTACACCGCTCGTTTAACAGACCCATGGCCGCCGTGATCCGGCCGTCTTCGCCGCGATCCGGAGCTGCGATACCGAGTGCATCGGGGTCGAGTTCACCGCGGCTCACCACATAGCCTTATTGGCGAATATCGTCGAGGCGTTCTCCCAGCTTGTCGGCGTCGGCGTCGGCGTCGGCGTCGGCGTCGGCGTCGGTGAACCGTGCGAGGGGGTTGGCGAGCAGGTCGTCGAGTTCACAGTCCGGCACCCCGGCGAGTAGGGCGAGTGCTGCCGCACCGGCGTTGATTGGAAGCATTTGGCCCCGCTCGTAGGACAGTTCCAGCGCCGGTCTGGTTCACCAGTTCCCGCATGATCGGCTTGGCCGGCTGGGACAGGAGTGGCGGGATCGCTGGACGGCGGCATACCGGCGTGGCGGTCCGAGGCCGGTTCATCGCGCGTGCCTCGTCCTGGCCGGAGGCGGTGAGGATGGGCCCGGCCCACATGGTCGCCGGCTGGATCTGGCAGCGAGCATCGCGCCCGGCGGGTTGGCGCGGGGGGAACCAGTGCCACGCCTGCGGCGTCACCTTCCGATGGAGTCAGGTGTCCGTGGCCGTCATGGCCTGCTCGGTGCCCCAGGCTGTCCGAATAGCGAAGGCCCGACTCGGTTCGGTCGGGCCCTCGCTTCAGCGCCTGGCCGAGGAGGTGTCAGAAGAGTGCCGCGGTGAGCCAGGCGGTCTCCCTCAGGGGTCTATCGGTCGGTGACTGTCTGTCGGTGGGCGTTGATGATCTCCGCGTATCGTCGGCCGCTGGTCTTCACGGTCCGCTTCTGGGTGGTGTAGTCGACGTGGACGAGGCCGAAGCGCTTGTCGTAACCGTAAGCCCACTCGAAGTTGTCCAGAAGGGACCATGCGTAGTAGCCGGCGAGCGGGACGCCCTTTCTGACGGCGTTGGTGCAGGCGGCGAGGTGCTGCTCCAGGTAGCGGGTGCGGTCGGGGTCGTGGACGGAGCCGTCCAGGCCGGTGGCGTCGGGGAAGGCGGAGCCGTTCTCGGTCACGTACAGCTTCCGTACGCCGTAGTCCTCGGTGAGGCGCAGCAGGAGGGCCTCCAGACCCCCGGCGTCGATCTGCCAGTCCATGCCGGTACGGGGCACGTCGGGGAGGTGGACCTCGCGGGCGCGCGGGATGGGGCCGTGGGGGTCGTCTGCGACCGTGACCGGGAAGTAGTAGTTGAGGCCGTGCCAGTCGAGGGGGGCGGCCATGACGTCCAGGTCCCCGGGCTGTTCGGGGAGTTCGACGCCGTAGAGCTCGCGCATGTCGGCGGGGAAGCCTCGCCCGTAGACGGGGTCGAGCCACCAGCGGTTGGTGTGGCCGTCCATACGGACTGCGGCAGCGAGGTCCTCGGGCCGGTCGGAGGCGGCTGCGACGGTGGAGTGGTTGGTGACCAGGCCGACCTGCGCGCCCGGGGCAACGGCACGAATGGCCTGGGTGGCGAGGCCGTGACCGAGCAGGAGGTGATACGAGGCGCGGACGGCGGCGGTGAGGTCGGTGAAGCCGGGGGCCATCCGTCCTTCCAGATGGCCGATCCAGCCGGAGCAGAGCGGTTCGTTCAGTGTGGCCCACTGGGTGACCCGGTCGCCGAGGCGTTCCGCGACGACGGAGGCGTAGGCGGCGAGGTGTTCGGCGGTGGCCCGTTCGGTCCAGCCGCCGTGGCTGTCCTGGACCCGGTCCTGGAGGGCCTGCGGCAGGTCCCAGTGATAGAGGGTGACGGACGGTGTGATGCCGGCGTCAAGAAGGCCGTCGACGAGCCGGTCGTAGAAGTCGAGGCCGGCAGCGTTGACGGGCCCATCGCCGCCGGGGACGATCCGGGGCCAGGCGACCGACATCCGGTAAGCGTCGGTGCCGAGCTCCTTCATCAGGGAGATGTCCTCGGGCCAGCGATGGTAGTGGTCGCAGGCTGTGTCGCCGTTGTCCCCATTGTCGACAGCGCCGGGGACGTGGGAGAAGGTGTCCCAGATGGACGGGGCTCGGCCGTCCTCGGCCACGGCGCCCTCGATCTGGTAGGCGGCGGTCGCCGTGCCCCAGGCGAAGGAGGGCGGGAAGGCCGCCAGATCGAGTATGGCGGAGGCGAGGGGTTCGGAAGGAGGGACGGGCACAGGCAGCCTCTTCGTGTTCAGTGTGGAGATGATCGGCAAGGCCGGGGGTTAGGCGGCCGCGCCGGGTGTCACTTGACCGCGCCCGCCGTGAGGCCGGCGACGAGGTAGCGCTGGAGCAGAAGGAACCCGACGACGACGGGGACGCTCACCACCAGGGAGGCGGCCATCACCTGGTTCCAGTAGACGTCGTTGAGGGTGGCGTAGCCCTGGAGTCCCACGGAGAGCGTGCGGGTCTCGTCGTTGGTCATGACCGAGGCGAAGAGAACCTCGCCCCAGGCGGTCATGAAGGCGTAGATCCCGACGGCGATGATGCCCGGCCGGGCAGCCGGAATGATGACGCGAAACAGCGCACTGACCGGTCCGCAGCCGTCGACTTTCGCCGCTTCGTCCAGCTCGCGCGGGATGGAGTCGAAGTACCCGGTGAGCATCCAGATGGCGAAGGGCAGCGAGAAGGTCAGGTAGGTGAGGATCAGGCCCTCACGGGAGCCGAAGAGGGCGATCCCGGTGGCGTTGCCGATGTTGACGTAGATGATGAAGAGCGGCAGCAGGAAGAGGATGCCGGGGAACATCTGCGTTGACAGGACGGTGACCGTGAAGGCCCGCTTGCCGCGGAAGCTGTAGCGGCTTACGGCGTACGCGGCGAGGATCGCGATGGCCACCGAGAGAACGGTGGCGGCGCCCGCGACGATGATCGAGTTCGCGAAGTAGTCGGCGAGCGGGACCGTCTCCCAGATGTCGGAGTAGGGGCTCAGGGTGAAGTGGGAGGGGATCCATTCGAACTTCCCCGAGACGTCCTCCAGCGGCTTCAACGAGCTGGACACCATCACGTACACCGGCAGCACCACGAAGGTGGTGAGCAGGGTGAGGAAGATCCGCCGGGTCCACAGGAAGGAGCGGGGCGCAGCCATCGGGGAGCGCTGCCGGGTCGTGCGCGCGTGGGCGACCTCAGGCATCGGTGGCCTTCTTTCCGCGGCTGGTGAGCAGGAGGTAGGCGCCCGTGACGACGAGGAGGAAGAGCAGCAGGAGCACGGACATGGCCGAGCCGGTGCCGAAGTTCCATGTCCGGAAGGACGTCTGGTAGATGTGGAGCGAGATGAGGTCCGCGGCCTCTGGTGCAGCCTTGCCGAAGAGCACGAACGGCGTGTTGAAGTCGTTGAACGTCCACAGGAACAGGACGAGCACCAGGACCTGGTTGACGGAGCGCAGCGCCGGCAGGGTGATGTGCCGGATCTGGTTCCACACGCCGGCCCCGTCAAGCGCGGCCGCCTCGTACATGTCCTGGGGGATGTTTTGCAGTGCCGCCATGACGGTGAGGAAGGCGAAGGGCCAGCCCTTCCACACGGAGACCACGAGTAGGGCCCAGAAGCTGTTGTCGCCGATGAGCCAGAAGGCGGGGCTGTCGCCGATGCCGAGTTGGTCATGGAGGACGTGGTTGATGACGCCGTTGTCGCGCTGGAACATGAAGGCCCAGGTGATGACCGCGGCGTAGACGGGCAGGGCGTAAGGGACGAGGAAGAGGGTGCGCAGGATGCCCCGGCCGCGGAAGTTCTCCTGGAGGAAGACTGCGGCGGCAGTGCCGAGAAGCCAGCACAGGCCGACGGACAGCACGGTGAACTCGCACGTTGTCAGGAAGGACTTCAGGAGTGCCTGGCCGACGGGGGCGTCGAAGTCGATCGCGACGGAGAAGTTGTCGAGTCCGGACCAGGGAGCTCCGGACCAGTTGCTGATGTAGAACTGGGTGAGCTCGCGGAAGCTCATGGTGATGCCCATGAGCATGGGAATGAGATGGACGAGGAGTTCGAGGAGCAGGGCGGGCAGGAGGAGCAGGTAGGGCAGTGCGATGCGGCGACGCCCGGAGCGGCGCGGTGCGGGCGCCCCTCCGGGTGTGGCCTTGCGCACCGCCGGCTCCTTCGCGGGAGTGACGACGGTATTGGTCATAGTGCTGGTGCCTACTTCTTCGGCATCTGCTGCTGGGCCTTGTTGAGCTCGGCCTTGACGGACTCGGCGGTGACGGGCTTGCCGGCGGCGGCAGCGGCGAACAGTTCCTTGACCGCGGTGCCGACAACTGTCTCGAACTGTGACTCCTCGGGCACCTGCGGCAGGGCGGTGGCGCTGGTGGCGAGAGTGTCGCGCAGGACCTTCAGGGCGGAACTGTTGAAAGCGGGGTCCTGCTGGGCGGTCTTGACCGACGGGATGGATCCGTAGGTCTTGTTCAGGAGGATCTGCTCCTTGTCGCTGGTCATGAACTTCACGAACTTCAGGGAACCGTCGAGGTTCTTGGTGTTCTTGAAGACGGCCATGTTGATACCGGCGACCATGGAATTGGTCTGCTTGCCCGGTCCGGGCTTGCCCGAGGGCACGGGGGCAGGGACCACTCCCCACTCGTCCTCGTTCATGCCCTGGGACTTGAACGTGGCGGAGGCGGTCTGCCAAAGGACCATGCCGGTCTTGTCCTTGGCGAAGTCGCTCAGGGACTGGTTCTGGGCATACTCGGCGTTGCCGGGGGCGACGATCTTCTGCGTGGCCATCAGGTCGACGTACTGCTTGACGGCGGCCACGACACCGTCGGAGGTGAAGTCGGCCTTGCCGTCGGAGGTGAAGAAGTCGGCGCCGTGCTGCTTGGCGAGGACAAAGACCTGGTGGATGTTGTTGGACAGGTTGGAGCCCTCGACTCCGATGCCCCACTTGCCGTCCTTGCGCAGCTTCTTGCCGGCTGCGGCCACCTCGTCCCAGGTCGTCGGCGGCTTGGCTATGCCGGCGTCCTGGAACATCTTCTTGTTGTAGTAGAGGGCGTAGGCCATCGAGTACAGCGGGACGGCGGCCGGGTCCTGCCCTTGGACGCCGGTGGAACCGAGCGCGGACTCAACGAAGCGGCTCTTGCCGCCGATGGAGTCGAAGTTCTTCGCGTCGAAGGGCAGCAGGGCGCCGCTGGACTGGAGGGAGGCGCTCCAGGTGTTGCCGATGTTGAGGACGTCGGGGCCCTGGCCGGAGGTGGTGGCCGTGAGGATCCGGTTGAGGAGGTCGGCCCAGGGCACAACCTCCAGCTTGACCTTGATCCCGGTTTCCTTCTCGAACTTGTCGAGTTCGGGCTGCAGGACCTTCTTGTCGACCTCGATGCTGGCGCCCTGGTTGGAGGCCCAGTAGGTGAGCGTCTTGGGGTTCTCGTTGGATCCGGATCCGCCTGTGGAGCCACCACAGGCGGCCGCCGTGAGGACGAGGGAGAGGGTGACGGCGCCAACAGCTGCGGCTCGGATTCTGCGCATGGTCCTGGAGTCCCTTTCAGGGAGTCGGAAGTCAAGGAGGGTGGGCGCGATGCCCTGCGGTCGGTGCCCGACCTGGCATCTCGACTTAATTTATGATGTGAGTTAAACCTCGGGAGAAGGTCGCGTCAAGAGGCGTCGCGGCGGTATGTTGCACACAAGGCCTACGGAAGAGGGTGTTTGGTGAGTGTGCGCAGCGGTCGTACGGTGCTTGACCTGCGGCGGGAGAACCGCAGCGCCATATTGCAACGGTTGTATTTCGACGGCCCTCTCAGCCGCTTGGCACTCGGTCCGGCCACCAATCTGAGCTCGGGTTCCGTCAGCAACGTGGTGGCGGACCTCGTTTCCGATGGCCTGGTGGAGGAGGCCGGCAGCGTGGATTCGGCCGGCGGCAGACCCCGCACGCTTCTGCGCATCCGCCAGAAGAGCGGCTACATGATCGGCGTCGACATCGGCGAGACCCGGGTGCGAATCGAGCTCTTCGACCTGGCCCTCACCGAACTGGCCCGCACGGAGAAGCCGCTCACCACCAGCGGCCCGCGGAGGGAAGACCGCTACGACGTCAGCGTCGTGGTCGCCCACGTCCGTGACGGCGTCGCGAAGGTCCTCCAGCAGGCGGGTATCGACGCCGGGCAGCTGTTGGGCGTGGGCGTGGGTGTCCCGGGCATCGTGGCCAGGGCACCGCAGGACGGAGTGATGGTCCACGGACAGACGATCGGCTGGGACGCCGTGCCGCTGGAACGACTGTTGCGTGGGTCGGTGGACCTGCCGCCCTCGGTGCCGTTCTACATCGACAACGGGGCCAAGACCCTCGGCCAGGCGGAGATGTGGTTCGGCGCCGGTCGCGGAGCGAGCAGCGCCGTCGTGGTGCTCTTCGGCTCCGGTGTCGGCGCGTGCGTCGTCAGCGACGATCTGCGTTCCGGACGGGCCGTCGAGTGGGGCCACCTGACAGTCCGGGTCCGAGGACGCCGGTGCCGCTGTGGTGCCCTGGGCTGTCTGGAAGCCTACGCCGGGGCAGAAGCGCTGCTGGAGCGCTGGCGCGAAGCAGGCGGCTGTCCGCCGCCCGGCGCGGACGAGGAATCGGCGCTCACCGCGGTTCTCGCCGCCGCCTACCCGTCCGGGCCAAAGGCGGAAGCCGACACGACCGCGCTCGCCGTCCTGGAGGAGACCGCCGAATATCTGGGCGCCGGATTCGCCGATCTGATCAATCTCTTCCAGCCCGAGCGGATCCTCGTCGGCGGCTGGGCGGGCCTCCAGCTCGGTGCCCGGTTCCTCGACAGTGTCAGGACCTACGCCACTTCCTACGCCCTCTCCTATCCCGCCTCACACGTACGGATCGAGCTGGGCACTCTCGGGCCGGACGCCGTGACGGTCGGAGCGGCGATCCTGCCGCTCGCCGACTTCTTCGCCCGGGGAGGCCGCCGCGTTGCCCCAGAGGCCACAGAACCGGCACCGGCGTGGAAGAACACCCTGCGGCAACGGGCTGCGCATTGAGCGCACTCTGGCAGCCGGCCCTCCGCGCCTCGTGCCACGGGGGCGGCGGCCACGTCCGTGCTGCTTCATCGGTCTCATCGGTCGAGCCCCGCCACTGCGGCCGGCGCCGGCAGAGCCTTCGGCCCTGTGGGGCGAGCGCGTGGCGAGGCCATCGGCCAACAGCGGCATCTGTGGGTCCTTCCTCAACCATCCGCGGCCTCCTCCGCACGACGAGGCCGCCACCACAGGGGTCCGCCGTTCCTACGGTTGGTGCCGCAGCAGATCGGCCGGCGCCATTGCCAACGGCCGGGACCTCCAGACTGCTGTAAAGACTTTCGTATGCCTGAGGTCCCGCTGCTCCGGTGAGGACCACCGCCTGGCCCGAGACGCACCGTCTCGCTGCCCCTCAATCGACCCCGGGCGTATGCGTGGCGCTCACACCCAGAGGCGCCTCCCACTCCATCGCTCCCGCCGAGCGGCCCACCATGAGCCGGAAATCCCCCGGTTCATTGGCCCATGCCCTCTTCTCGGAAGACCAGTGCTGCAGCGCCCGTGGGGCCACGACCACCTCGGCCGTCACGGCGTGATCCGGCTCGGCGCAGACCGCCGCGTAACCGGCCAGCCACCGAGCGGGCCGTTCCACACTCGAAGCCGGCCGGGCCAGGTAGACCTGGACCACCTCGCGCCCGGGGCGGTCTCCGGTGTTCCGCAACGTCACCCGGATGGTGAACTGGACTCCGGCCTCAATCTGTGCCGGTGCGCCCACGTGCTCATACTCCCAGGTGGTGTAGCCCAAGCCGTGCCCGAACCAGTAGGCGGGCTGCCGTCCTTGGCGGAGCCAGGCCCGGTAGCCGATGTGCAGGCCCTCGGTGTAGTCGAGTCGGCCGTCGACAGGCCCCGTGTGTGTGACGGGCGCGTCAGCCAGGGAGGCCGCCCAGGTAGTAGGGAGCCTGCCGCCCGGCTCGCTGCGCCCGAAGAGGACATCGGCCAGGCCGCCGCCGGCTTCCTGGCCAGGGAACCACGTGAGCAGCAGAGCTCCCACTTCCTCACGCCAGGGGAGTTCGACCGGGCCCCCGCTGTTCACTACAGCGACGGTCCGGGGGTTGGCGGCGGCGACCGCGCGCACGAGTTCGTCCTGATGGTGACCGAGGGACAGGTCCGTACGGTCGGAGCCTTCCGTCTCGCTGTGTTCGGTCGAGCCGACGACCACGATTACGGCGTCCGCACCACGGGCCGCTTCCACAGCCTCTGCCAGCGCGGCCGCCGGGTCGCGCTCCGGCGGTGCGGCGACGACGACGATGGCACGGCCCGTGCCGGACGCCAGTTCGCGACGCGCCACGAGGTGGACCGTCCGGTCTTTGACCAGGTACGTCCGCGCCGTGCGCAGGGGCGGGACGACGTGCACGATCGCCGGATCGTCCGTCTCGCAGGGATAGGTGCCATCGAGGAGAGGGTTTCCGTCGACGCTGAGCGTCATCCTGCCGAAGCCGCCGATGCCCAAGGTCCACATGCCGGTATTCCTGGGCCGGAGCAGTGCGCTGATTTCCACGGTGTGCGCGCCGGGGAGCAGATCGGGTTCGAGCTGTCTGCCCGACAGGCGGCGCTCGGCGGACAGCTCTCGTCCTTCGGCGTCCAGGCAGCGCAGGAGTACACCGGGTTCCTTCGACCGGGGATCCGTGCATCTGTCGGTGTCCAGCGGCGACGGCGGCACGGTGAGTGACGGGCCGGGTACGTAAACCACGCGGCCACGGCCGCGAAGTTGGGCGCGGATTCCGTCGAGGGGTGTGACGACCGCAACGGGGAACACCCCGGCGCTGCCACCTCCTTGCACGCGGGGCGATGCGGCATGTTCCCCGATCACCGCAACCGTCGACGAGGCGCCGGGGTCGAGCGGCAGGACGCCATCATTGCGCACCAATACCGTCCCGGCCGCGACCGCGCGGCGAAGTAGGCGCCGAGTGGTGTTCGTGCGCAGCACAGGGAGACGGCGGCGTGGCCCCTGTAGCGCGCCGGTACGTCCCGCGAGGCGGAGCAGGCGGTGCACCTTGTCGTCAATGGCCGTTTCGGGTATCCGACCATCGTGGACGGCCTCGACCAGATGCTGCGACCAGGGGCCGTTCGGCCCTGGCATGGCCAGGTCAAGGGCGGCTCTGGCGGGCTCCTCGACTGTGCGGACGGCGGCCCAGTCAGAGACGGCGACTCCGTCGAAGCCCCACTCTCCCTTGAGCGGCTCGGACAACAGGGGGTGGGCCGTCATCGTGGTGCCGTCGACGCTGTTGTAGCCGGCCATGACCAGCCATACGCCGGCCTGGACGGCCGCTTCGAAGGGGGCAAGGTAGACCTCGCGCAGGGTGCGGTCATCCATCCGAACGTCGACGTGCAGCCGGTCGGTTTCGGAGTCACTGGCCACGAAGTGTTTGGCCGTGGCAGCGACTCCCTGCTCCTGGATGCCTTTGATCAGAGCGGCCCCCGTACGTGCGGTCAGTACGGGATCCTCCGAGTAGCACGCGAAGTTCCGACCGCCCAACGGTGTGCGATGCAGGTTCAGGTTCGGCGCGAGGACGACGTCGACACCCTTGCGAGCGGCCTCGGAGGCGAGCAGGCCCCCCAGGTCCCGCAGCAGCTGCTCGTCCCAAGACGCGCCGAGGGCCGAGGCGCAAGGCAGTAGAGGGGAGGTGCTCCGTTCGTCCCAGGCTTCGCCCCGCACACCCACCGGTCCGTCGGAGAAGACCATCGACCTGAGCCCGATCGTCACCTCACCCGCTGTCCGCCAGGTTCTGGAGCCGGTGAGCAGGCACACCTTCTGCTCCAGGTCCAGCTTCTCGGTCAGCTGCTCCACCATGTCGTCACGCATAGCCACTCACTTGCTTCTTCTCTGATTGCACCGCAGAACTTGGGCGCCCCGGTGCTTTTCCCTGGCCCGCCCTGCGGTGGGCCAGGGAAAAGGCGGTACTCCGTGGTCCGGCCGCTCCCCCGAAGCGGCCAGGTGTGTGGCGGCCGGCCAGGTCAGGGCAGGCGGTACTCAGCATTCAGTACGGCGCCGCGCTGCGGCTGGTTCTGGTCGTATCCGCGCGGGTCACACTGCAGACCGCCCACGATGCAGTGTTCGACCATGGCCTTGAGGGTGCGCTCCTCCCAGGCGTTGAAGAAGTCGTAGTGGAAGGAGTAGCCGCGCCCACTGGCCAGGCGGACCTGACTCATGTCACCGTTCACTGGCCAGGCCATCTTGAACTCGATCATCGGCAGGACGACCGGGCGCGAGGCCGGGCACATGTTGTCGTTGGTACCGGGCTTGACGACCGGGTATGCCATGTGACTCTTGCGGTCGGGCGTGTCCAGGTGCAGACCGTCCCAGCAACTGGGGGCCTGCATGCGCAGGTTGAGTTGGACGTCAGGCCGGCTCGGGCAGCTTGCCGGGAAGTCGGTGTTGAAGAAGCTGTCCCCGCACTCCCAGCCTTCGACGAAACCCTTGTGCGCGCGAAATTCCTGGGCGGACTGCATCGGGTTACCCACGACAAACCGCAGTCCCTTGGGGAAGGGACGGACACTCCGATAGTCCGTCACGCCCGCCTTGTAGTAGATGACCTGCGGTCCCACCGGCAGAATCTTCTGATCGCCCTTGTACAGCGAGGGCATCCAGTACGCGGAGGCGTCCGCCGGCGCCTTGCAGGTGGTGCTCCCGCCGTAGAGTGAACCAGTGGTGCTGGTTGCGTCCGTGGAACGGTTGCCCATGAACGTGTGATCGTGGGACTTGCCGGGCTGTCCCGGGTAGACGATCGGGTCGTCCGGGGCAGTGTGCGTGACGTCGCAGTTGGCCTGGAACTCATGGAAGTAGGCCTGCGGCGGAGTGGCGCTGGACGGGGTGACGCCGGTGACCGGCGGCACAGCAGGAATGTATCCGTCGCCGTCGGCGTCATCGCCCGATGCCTGAGTGGACGCGGCCATCTGGTGACCTGTGTGGTTGACGTTCGTGGCGACGGCGGGCGCGACGCCGCCGGTGGGGTCCGTGGCCGAAGCCACGGTGCCGATGCCTAGGACACTGGCGATGACGGCTGTGCCGACGAGGAGTGCTGAGAGCCGCTTCGGACTCGGTCTCATGGGGATCTCCTTCCCGCATGGGGTGGCTACAGGCGGACGCGGGGGCGCCGCGCGACTGGTGACCTGTGCGGTGATGCGGGTGGCGGAGCCTTGCGGCAGGCCCCGCCACCCGTCATGGGGTCCGGCATCGTCAGCTGTAGATGCCGAACTCGTGGAGGGAGTAGCCCCACCCGGTGCCCCGGGCCGTCAGTTGGAGACGGACGTGGCGGGCGGTGGCGGAGACATCAATGGTGTCGATGTCTCCGTTGCCCGTGGTGGTGGAGTAGACCGGACGCCAGGTACTGCCGTCGTCGGAGACCTGTACCTCGTACGACTTGGCGTAGGCGGGGTCCCAGACCAGTTGCAGTGTGCGGATGGGCTTGGCCGCGCCGAGGTCGACCTGGATCCATTGCGGGTCGCTCCAGTCACTGGCCCAGCGCGTGGTGGTGTTGCCGTCCGTGGCCAGACTCGCGGCGCAGGGGCAGTCCCCGTACTGGGCTTGGTAGGAGGAGGCGGTGGTGGGGCGGTTCAGAGCGATGTTGGTGCCGGACACGGGTGGGGCCACGACCTTGACGGACTTGGTCTCGATGCCGGCGTTGCCGTGCCCGTCCTCCGCCTGAATGTAGACCTTCCAGACCCCGAGCTTCTCGGGGGCGGTGACGGTGAAGTTGCCGTCACCGTTGGAACGCCACTGGGCCTCGACGAGTCGCTTGTCGCCGTTGGCGTAGTTCCCGCTGAGGAAGATCTTGGGTGTGACCTTGTCACCGTCGGGGTCGCGGATGTCGGCGCGCACCGTGAACTCACGGCCCGCCGGGGCCGCGGAGGCCGGGGTGACGGCCATGTTCGTGATGACGGGCGGGGTGTTGTCACCGGCAGTGGAACCGGTGTACGCCTTCTTGACGGCGTAGTAGGACAGGCGCTTCAGTCCGTTGGGTACGAGGTTGAACCAGATTCCGCCGAAGTCGTGTTCGAGGCCGTAGTGGAAGAGGGTGGCACCGAGCGCGACGCCCTGGTGGCCGGTGATGCAGCCCCATGCCTTGGTGTAGCCGTCGGCCTTCTGTACGTCGGTGGGCTCGTCCGGGATGCCGTTGGCGTCGTCGGGCACCTCCCACTCGCCGGCGGGCCCGCCCTCGGTGATGATGTAGGGCTTGTTGTAGCCGCCGTCGATCCAGTCCTGGCGCACCTTGCAGAGGTTGCCGTAGGAGTTCATCGAATACAGGTCGAGGTCGGGGGCGTTGCGCTTGTAGTACGCCCAAGCCCCCGTCCAGGCGTCGGTCGAAGTGACCGGGTGGTCCGGGTCGATGGTGTGGATCTTCTTGGCGACGTCGTTCACGAACGTGGTGTAGGCGTTGCGCTGCGCCTCCAACTCGGTGCCGCTGTAGCAGTTCTGCAGGCCGAGGACGGACTCGTTGCCCACGTTCCACATGAGGGTCGCCGGGTGCGACTTGTAGGTGTCGACCCACTTGGCGAACTCGGTGAGCATGTCGTTCTTGTACGTCGTGTCGGTGACGTAGTTGACGCACCCCCCGGCACCGGGACCGCCACCGGGCTGAAGCCAGAAACCGTTGATGACCTTGAGCCCTTGAGCTGCGGCGGCGTCGAGGAGCGGCTTCGTGGAGCCGTCGGTGCCCCAGGTGCGGATGGTGTTGGCGCCCATTGACTTGATGTCGGGCAGGTATTTGGGGGCGTCGGCGACGGAAGGGCCCCAGGTGAGACCCTTGACCGTGTACGGTCGGCCTCCAACGGTCAGCTGCCAGTTGCCTTGGGAGCCGGTGACCCTGACGGTGCCCCCGGGGGCGGGGTTGCTGGTGCCGTCACTGCCGTAAACCTGGAACTCCCACAGGGAGTACCCGTAGCCGTTGGCGCGTGTGACGCCCTGCATGCGGACGTAGCGACCTGAACCCGAAACGGCGATGTCGTCCGTGCCGCCGTCGCTTCCGGTGACGGTCTTGAGAGTGTGCCAGTCGGTGCCGTTGTCGGATGCCTGGATTTCGTAGTTCTTGCCGTAGGCGGCTTCCCAGGTAAGGACTACGCGGCTCAGGTTCTTGCTCGCCCCGAGGTCGACCTGGAGCCATTCGCCGTCCCGGCGGTCGCTCGACCAGCGGGTGCCGCTCAGATTGCCGTCGACAGCGGCTCCTGCGGCGTACGCCTCGCCTTCCTGCGAGGAGGCTGTCGCCACCTTTCCCTGGGAGAGAAGCGTCTCCGCCGCCTGCGCGTGGGAGGACAGCCCAACAGTCAGCGAGGACGCCAGCAGGGTGCCGAGTACCGCAAGAGACATCCCTGTGCGACGCCGGGAAGGAGTGAGTACGGAGGGTGGTCTGGACACGTGTGCTCCTGGCTGATTCATGGCGCCGGGCGCAGACCGTTTATTGGGGTGGCCTGCGCCCGGCGTCCTATGTGAGGGGGATGCACGATGCTGTGCTGTGGTGCGTGACCTTCCGGGCCGGGTCGCGGGAACGAGCACCTGCCTGAAAGGGATTCGGAGGCCTCAGCGCCGGGAGGCGTGAGGCCGGTGGCGGCTCAGGGGTAGGAGACGACGGTGGAGGGGACCGTGGAGGTGCCTGCGGGCTCGGTTGATGCTCCGGTGCCGTTGATGACGTGTTCGTAGTGGCCGTTGCCGCCGAGCGAGACGGTGAGCAGGCTGTGGAACTTCACGCCGGACTTGACCGGGGCCTTGAAGCCGTGGTCCTGGCGGATGTTCGGGTCGACGTTGTAGTTGCAGTAGCTGCCGAGCCCCCATGCCTCGTGAGTGTTCACCGAGTCATCCACGCGGTAGGCGGCGTAGCCCTTGGTGGTGCCGTTCTGGATGGCGGCCTGGTTGGGGGCGTCGTACGCCTTCTCGTTCTGGAAGAAGATCGTCTTCCCGCGGTCTCCGTACCACTCGACGTCGTACTTGTTGAAGTGCTCGACGAAGAGACCGGTGGCGAGGACGTCGTCGCCGTTGACCCGGACGCCGTAGTCGGCGCGGTTGGCTTCCCAGCCGACGCCGTCACCATGGTCGGCGCGCCAGACCCAGGTGTGGTCGATGATCGCGTCGTCGCTGTTGACGACGATGCTGGTGGTTGCCTTGCCGGGGCCTGCGCCGCCGACGCGGATGTAGACGTCCTGCACGGTCGTCGGGTTCGCGCCATGGTCGGTCGAGGAGTTCTGCGGGCCGAGCTCCAGCAGTGTCGGGGAGTTGACCGGACCGGCGTCGATCAGGAAGCCCGCCAGCCTCACTCCGTCGACATCAGCCACCTTCATCGCCGTCACACCGTTGTCCGGGATGATCGTGGCGAGACCCAGGCCGAGGACGATGGTGTTCGCCCGGTTGATGTTGATCGTCTGGTCGACGTGGTAGACGCCCGGGGTGAACAGCAGGTTCAGGCCCTGGGCCAGTGCCTGGTTGATCGTGGCGGCCGTGGTGCCCTCCTTGACCACATAGAACTTGCTCAGCGGAATCGACTCACCCTGCGGGGTGCCGTTCGCCCACGTCGTACCCCGGGCGTCGGTCCGCTTGGCGGGCGCGAACACCTTGTACTCGCTGCCGTCCAGGTAAAGGTAGGGCTTCTCGCGTGAGACCGGAGTGGTGTCGAGCGTGGTGTAGCGGGGCTCGGGGAAGCCTGTGGCTGGGGCGCCCTCGACGCCGGAGAAGGTCTGGTTCCAGACGGAGTTGGACCAGCCGCCGATCGAGCTGTCGCGGGTGTACCACTGCTGCTGCGAATAGTTGCCGACCTGGCCGTCGATCTTGGAGTCGGCGATGTAGCCGCCACTGGCCCAGCCGTAGCCGGCCGGGGCCAGGCTGAGGTCGCCCTTGACGTGCATGCGGCGGAAGGAGGACGCCTGGGAGACGGCCCAGCGGTCGGTTCCGCTGACCGGGTTGACGGTCAGGCCCTCGACGCCGCGCCAGAAGTTCTGGGTGGCGTTGCCGTTGAACCAGCCGGCGTCGACGGTCACATCACCGTTGATCGTCGTGTCGCCGGGCTTGAGGCCCAGTCCCGCGAGCTGGGTGTAGAAGCCGACCTGCGCGTTGAGGTTGTTGTACGTTCCCGGCTTGAACAGGAAGGCATGGCGGCCGGATCCGAACTGTGCCGACTCCTGCTGCTTGAACACCTCGTCCAGTCGGCCCTGGATGTTCGGGGTCGAAGGATCGATGATGTGGACGTTGGGGCCCAGGTCCCCGCCTCCCGGCAGGGTCGGCCCCCCGCTGTCACCGCCGTACACCTGGAACTCCCAGAGGGAATAGCCGTATCCGGTCGCCCGCGTCACCCCCTGCATGCGAACGTACCGGGCCGTTCCGGAGACGGCGACCGACTCGGTGCCGCCCGCTCCGTTCGTGGTCGAGTAGGCGGTCGACCAGGTGGTGCCGTCCGTCGACAGCTCGATCCGGTAGGACTTCGCGTACGCCGCCTCCCACCGCAGCACGACCTTGCTGACCGATACCTGGCTGCCCAGGTCCACCTGCAGCCACTGCGCGTCGGAGGCGGCGCTCGACCAGCGCGTCCCCAGATCCCCGTCGACCGCGCCGGTAGCCGCGGTCCCATAGTGCTCCTGGCTGGACGCCGTAACCGCCTTGCCCTGGGACAGGAGCACAGGGGCGGCCTGCGCCGATGCCGCCGGAACAACTGAGAGGAGGGTGGCGGCCAGCGCGGTGACAACAGCGCCCGTGAGACCACGCCGTACCTGCCTACGAACAGGTGGTGGAGCAGTCGCGGGCATGCCAAACATGAACATGGGGGATCTCCTTGAAAGAGTTGAGAGGCGGAGAGCGCTCTCCCGAACCATGCCGCCCTCGTCGCGCCTGGTCAATATCCCTGACACCACTTTCCTTCCGTCTTGAGTTAACCCTTGGCCTTCACCCCTCTTCCGACGGTTCCGTAGCTGTGCCGCGCTGTAGGGCGCCTGCGGCGCAACGGGGTGACGCATGGCCGTTCTGGCTGCCGGGCACCCGGGGCCGGCAGGGCCTCCCCTGTCAACGGCACTGCGTACGCGCCCACCTACCGCTGACCTGATGGCCTGACGGTTGGCCAAACGAGCCGTGGCGACGACGCGGCGCACCGCGCCGACTGCCTGTTGGTGGCGGCTGCCTTCCCGACTGCCACCCCAGCCAGACCTCCGCCAGCAGCGGGGCGGGCCGCCGCCCCCTTCCCACCTCCTTGCAGGGGCGTCCGCTTCCGGCCAGGCCCCTCGGCCCCTTCCACGTCGGCGCGGACACCACGGGGCACCTGGACGGAGTTGCACGACACGGGCGCCAGAGCGCACAACTGCGGCTTGCACTCCAGCCGGGCTTTGACGTTTTGCCTGGTCAACGGTACGGACGAGAGCCAGGCCAGCGCAGCCGGGCAGCTTGAAGGTACGCAGCACCCGCTCTCACACCGGCAGCACCACTTCGACGACTTGACTTCTATACGAGCATCCCAAGGCGTACCAGGAAGCCGGCCACCCCGTCCGCGTCCCGTTCCGAGGCCGCCGGCTCAAGCAGTGGAAGCGCCGGCACAACTGCAGTCACGTCAAGATCCGCTGCCTTGTCGAGCAGGCCATGGCGGCCCTGAAGAGCTGGCGACTCTCGCGGAAGCTCCGCTGCAGCGCCAACCGCATCACCGCGATCGTCCAGGCCGGTACTCCTCGTTCATCACGCGTCAGCATGAGGTTGGAAAGGGCTCAGTGCCACGCGTCCCTCCTTCGCGCTTGCCGTGGCCGAGGCCCCTTCTGTCGATGCACGGTCCATCAACACGGATGGGGACAACTGGACGGAGTTCCAGCCGTGCGACCGGGGATGCCGGAGCGGCACGACGACGGCAACGCGTCAACGAGGCGCGCCGTGCCGCGCATCTCAGACTGAGGCAGGAATGACACAGACTCGTCGCAGCCCAGCACAGCCGCGCGACGGACGCCCCGGCTCACTCCGAGCACTCCGCGTCGGCTGCCTGCTGCTGCGGGTGCAGTTGACAGCCGTCCGCCTGGGCCAGGAACATCTGCGCGTACCGGCCGGTCGAGGGGTCATGAGGGTGGTGTGGTCGCCCTGCTCGACGATGCGGCCCTCGTGGAGCACCAGGATGCGGTCCGCGTCCCGGACCGCGTTGAGGCGGTGGGAGATCAGCAGACCGGTGCGTCCGGCGCGGTGGTCGCGCAGCCCCAGGTGGATCTCGCGCTCGGCCACCGGGTCGAGGCCCGAGGACGGTTCGTCGAGGGTCAGGAGGCCGACATCTTCGCGCAGCAACGCACGGGCGAGGGAGACCCGTTGCCACTGTCCGCCGGACAGCAGCAGCGTGTCGCCATCGTCCGCGCCCTCATCAACGAGCCCGCGCTGCTGCTCGCCGACGAACCCGCAGGCAACCTCGACTCCGCCATTGGCAAGGGGATCGTCGACCTGCTGCTCCGGCTCAACGCCGAACAGGGCACGACCCTCGTCCTGGCCACTCACGACATGGACATCGCCGCGCGCTGCGCTCGTACCATCAACATGCGGGACGGCCGGATCACGAACGACGACCGGACACCGGTCGCGCGCGGGCCGCCGCCCCGCCTCCGGTCCGCGCCGAGAACGAGTCGGAGCCGGGACGGACCGAAGGGGCCTCGCTCGACGCCCCGGCGCCCGGGCCCGCACACGGTTCGACCTCCCGGTCATGACCGGGAGCCGGAGGGCGCTGTGGGCGGCGGCCTGCATGACGCTCGCCACCGCGGCAGCCGCCCGGGTCGCGCTGGTCGTGATCACGGTGGACGGCGTCAGCATGGAACCGTACTGCCGTGCCGGGGAACGCCTGTTGATGCTGCGCCGCCCGCCGGCCCGTCTCCGCCCGGGCCGCGTGGTCGTCCTGCGCGGTCCGTTCCGCGCGACGGGCGAACAGCGGCGGGACGAGGTGCGGTACGCGGTGAAGCGCGTCGCCGCACTGCCCGGCAGCCCGATGCCGGCAGGGACCATCGGCGCGGGAGGGCCAGTACCGCGGGGCCGGGTGGCGGTCTTGGGTGACAACGCTGCGCACAGCTCCGACTCCCGCCACTGGGGCCTGCTGCGCACCGGCCAGATCGTGGGCGTGGGTACACACGTCTGGAGCGCGGCAGCCTGCGGGGTGTCTCCGACAGCGTGCTGGACGCTCTCGCCCGGGCCCTGCGGCTCGACGACAACGAGCGCATGTACCTATACGATCTCGCCCGCGCTGCCGGACCCGCGCCCACGGTGCGGGCCCGGCAGCGGCAGGCCGGGCCCGCGGTGCGGCCGAGCGTGGCGCGGATCGTCGAGGGGATGCCGCAGCTGCCGTCATACGTGATGAACAATCGCCTCGACGCCCTGGCCGCCAACCAGCTGGGCCGAACCCTGTACTCGCAGATGTTCACCGACCCGACCTGCGGGGACAACGTCGCCCGGTTCGCGTTCTTCAATCCCGCGGCCAGGCGGTTCTACGCCGACTGGGAGCGCATGGCCCGCTTCGCTGTGGGTGCGCTGCGCATCGAGGCGGGGAAGAACCCCTACGACCGGGAACTGTCGTGCCTGATCGGTGAACTGTCCACCCGCAGCGACGTCTTCCGCGTGATGTGGGGATCCCACGACGTCCACGTCTTCCGGCAGAGCACCAAACGCCTCAACCATCCGCTCGTCGGCGCTCTGGAACTCGACCAGGAGACCATGAGCCTGCCGGACGAAAGCGGTCTGAGCGTGGTCGTCTACAGCGCGCCCCCCGGAACCGCCGCGGAAGACGGCCTGAAGCTGCTCGCCACCTGGTCCGCCACCACCGGACAGGAGCAGGACGCAGGCGATTTCTCGGGCTGAGGCGCGGGCCGCTCGCAGCGAAGTGAGTGCTGACCCGTCGGTGTCGGCGCGCAACCGCCAGGCGGTGGGCGTGGAGGCGACCGGTCCGAATACCTCGCTCTGGTCCCTCAGGACGGCCAGATCCGCTATTGCCTCGCCGCCGTCGGCGAGCATCACCGCGAGATCGGTGGCGGTCCGACCTGGATCGCGCCCGGCGCCGCGCGGTCGCAGTGGCCTGAGCTCCCGAGTGGGTGGAGTGGCGGGGCGGCCGGGCGCATACGTACGCGGCGGCGTAGGACTTGACCTTTGAGTCGGGTGGAAGGTTTACGGTCGGGGTGTGAGCACGATGCGGATCTCCCAGCTCGCCGAACACTGCGGCGTCCCGGCCACCACACTGCGCTTCTACGAAGGCGCCGGGCTCCTACAGGCCGGCCGGACCGCGTCCGTATACCGGAACGTTCGGCGAGGAGGCGGTGGACCGCCTCGCGTTCATCAGCGCGGCCAAGCATCTCGGTCTGCCGCTCTAAGAGATCGGCGAACTCCTCGCCGTGAGGGAGGCCGGGGCCTGCGCGGACGTGAAGGCCGACCTGCGCCCCCGGATCGCCGCCCGCCTGGACGAAGCCCAAAAGCGGGCCGCGAGCTGACGTCGTTCACCGCCTCACTCCACACCGCCCTGGAACACCTGGACGCATTGCTCGACCGCACCAGTCAGTGCGACCCCGAATGCGGCTTCCTCACCCCGCCCGCTCCCACCGGCGCCTCCCGCGCGGTGGACGTCGTACTCTCGCCCAGCAATCCCGTCCGGAGCACCACTGCGGCAAGCGGCTCGACGCGGCCGCGGAGACACTGCGCCGGGCCAACCTCCGGATTCCGACCGGGCACCACTGCGGCCGCTTCAGGTGCGCGACCGCGCTCACGCGTCCGGCGTGGCCGCGTTCGTGTCCCGGTGCTGCCAACACCGCAGGCCCCCACAGTCCCAGGAGTCGGCCGGCGACGCCCTTCGCCCCTCAGGCGGTTCCGTGCTTGCGGCCCAGGCCGCCACGGAATCCCATGTCGTCAGGCCCCTCGGACACCGATGTGTTCGGGCGCCAGCGGTCGACGGTCACTACGCCCGGTTCCAGTAGTTCCAGTCCCGTGAAGAATTCCTCGATCTGCTTTTGTGTGCGCAGCACCACGGGCTTGGAGACTTTGTTCTGCCGGTAGAAGGCCGATGCCTCCGCTGCCCTGACGGGATCTGCGTCACCGCAGGCATGGGACAACGCAACGTACGAGCCAGCCGGAAGAGCGTCCACGAGAACCCTCAGGACGCCCGCCGGGTCCTCGTCCTCGTCGAGGAAGTGCAGGATCGCGGCCAAGACCAGGCCCACCGGGCGTGCCATGTCGAGTGTCTCGGTCACCTCAGGCGATTCCAGTACCGCGCGCGGGTCGCGCAGGTCGGCTTGCAGGTAGGTCGAGCGGCCCTCTGGTGATATCGGGGTGAGCAGCGCCTCGGCGTGGCGCAGCACCACGGGGTCGTTGTCCACGTAGACGATCCGAGCCGACGGCACCATGCCTTGAGCGATCTCGTGCAGGTTGGGCCGGGTGGGGATGCCCGTGCCGATGTCCAGGAACTGTGTGACACCCCCCTCTTTCACCATATGCCGTACAGCGCGCGCCATCCATGCCCGGTTCTGCTGCGCACTGCGCTGGATTTCCGGCCAGCGCTGGGCGATGCCCTCCGCGACGGCTTGGTCCACCGGGTAGTTGTCCTTGCCACCGAGGAGGCTGTCGTAGACCCGCGCCGGGTGCGGCTTTCCTTGTTCGAATGACCCGTTGGGCAACACACGATCTCCTTCGCGCGATGGCACGTTCAGTTCACACAACAACGCTCTGGCCAGAGACATTTGAACATACTGTGTAGTGCGAACCTACCCTTGCTGTCGGGTCACTTCCGCCGGACTCATCACGTCGCAGGGGCGGGCGCCTGCCATCACAGTCGATGCCCAGGGCCATGTCGAGGACGCCGATGGTGCCGACGCATCCGTTGCCAGGGGCTCGCCAAGCCCGACCGCAGGCCGGCAAGGGCCCGGCCACATGGATACCGCCCGCCGACTCAAGCCGGCGACCGCCAGGGAAGTCGCGGCGCTGCTGACCCCGGCCAGGGCGGACCATCCGTGAACCGGTGCCCGGTTCACCGCCCGGCGGGGAAGCCGCGACCTCCTCGGCCCCGTACTCATTCATCGCCCCCGACCAGGTCGCGGAGGTGAGCGCCGACACCGCTCAGGACCACGGCGTGTGGCGGCACCCCGTGCGGTACGTACTCCGCAGAGACGTACCGCCTGAGCATGTGGTGAAGCTGAGCGAATGCCCGGCCTAGTCACCAAGGCGTACGCCGCCGCCCACACCTCAGGTACGCCGACGTGAAAACCACCGGCCGGGCTTCCGCCCCGGCCCCGCTTGCTCCTGGCCCTCCTGGTCGTAGCGCTCGGGACGGTGGTGGAGTGTCTGGGCCAACTGTGCGGCGACAAGGGCGCACCGTTTGAACCGCTCGCAGAGCGTGGGACGGGTGCCCCGACGGGGTGTCCCAGCCGGGAGCCTGACTCGTCTCCCAGCGTTCGTCGGTGAACCTGCGTCCCGCAGCGCGCACACGCTGGGCGTTGCGCTTCCCGCTGTTCGGCTGCTCGCGCGTGGCCTAATGGGGCTCGTGCTCCTTCTCGAAGGCGTTCCGCCAGTTGTCCTTCTCGACCATCACGTACGTTATGAGAACGGCCGCGCGACGTCCGTGCCCGAAGCTGCCCTGTGCGACTGAGCTCATGCCGCGGCTGCGGCGCGGCGCAGCGTGAACCAGAAAGTCGGGACCGGGTTCGTGCCGGGCGTCACGTCGTCCAGGTGCCACCCAGCGAACCTGGCGCTGAGTTCGTCCGCAGTGACGCCGGACCACGAGTCGTCAAACGCCCCGGGCCCGTATCCGAACATCAGCAATCGCGCGCCGGGGGCGGCACGCTTGGTGAGGCCGGCTGCGTAGGCGTCGCGGCGGTGCGGTGGAATCCCGCAGTAGCAGCTCAGGTCGAAGAACAGGTCGTACGGACCGGGCACGCCCACCTCGTCGAGACGGGTGGCGTCCCCGCACAGCACCGTGACGTCTGCTCCGGCCGCGTCGGCCTTCTCCCGGGCCTGCCGTACCGCGCGGTCGACCAGGTCGACGGCCGCCACTCGCCAGCCGTGCCGGGCCAGGTACACCGCGTTGGTCCCGGTGCCGCAGCCGAGTTCGAGGACCTGGCCCGGCAGCAGCGCACCGGGCCCCTCTGTCAGGGCCACCAGCTCGGGCGGCGTGATGCCGCTGTCCCACGGCGGCTTGCCGTCCCGGTAGAAGTCCTCCAACACACGGCGCGCAAGACCCTCTTGCTCGAGCTCCGCAGCCGTCCGAGTCTCACTCATCGCTACCCCTCCAAGAAATTAGAGTTCATCTCTAGTGACTTACTCTAGAGATAGACTCCCGGCATGGATGCGGTCAAGGGATCCGACGGACAGAACATCAAGCGCCCCGACAAGCGGGCCGAACGCTCGCGGCGTACCCGCGAAAAGATCGTCGCGGCGGCGCGGGAGCTGTTCGTCGCACAGGGGTACGGCGCGACAAGCCTTCAGGAGGTTGCGGATCGCGCGGGTGTGGCCGTCCAGACCGTGTACTTCGTGTTCCGCAACAAGCGCGCGCTGTTCAGGGACGTCGTCGACACGTCCATCGCGGGCGACGTCGAACCGGTCGCCACGATGGACCGCGACTGGTTCCGCGCCGCGTGCGCCGAGCCCACCGCGGCCGGGCAACTGCACGCCCACGCACGAGGTGTCCGCGACATCCTCGGCCGGGTCGCCCCGATCATGCCGTTGATCGCGGCTGCGGCCGCCACGGACCCGGAGATCGCCGCGCAGTGGCCCGCCGGCCCCGACCCGCGCTATACCGTCCAGCACGCCGCAGCGAAGGCACTGACCTCCAAGCCCGACGCCCGCCCTGACATCGATACCGCCCGCGCCGCCGACCTGCTGTACGGGCTCCTCAGCCCGGAGCTGTACCTGATCTTCGTCCGCGACCGGGGCTGGTCCCCCGACGCCTGGGAGGAGTGGGCCTGCGCGGCCCTGATTGCCCACCTCTGTATTGACCACGAGTAGGCCGCCGACCCTTCTGCGCCAGCCGCCGAAGCAAAGTCTGCGACCGGCTGCGGCTCCTCAGGTTCGTGATGACCGTTGCGCGGGCGCGTGGGGACCGACCTCGCTGCAAAGCATGCTGGGACTTCACATCGAAAGCCACCAGCCGCCACCTCGGTGACCGGCCCGACGCACTCGACGCCTGGTGCGAGGCTGCGCGGGGCGCAGATCGCCGCGGCCCCGGCCGCCTGGGCCGCTGAACAGCGCGCGACGTTCCAGTACTTCGCCGAGCGGGCTCGCGCGAGCGGCACCGCGTACGTGGTGTCCGCTCCGCCTGCACGCTGCGCCAGGCCCTCGACGGCCGCCTCCCCACCCTGCGCACCACCCTTGCGTTCGCGTGCGGGGCCGGGGCCGACGAGGAAACCGCCCGCCAGCTGTGAACGGCGGCCGACCAGGCCGTCCATCTTCCCCGGCCTCGGCCCGTCCCTCACCTCCCCGACCGCTTCACCACCCGCGCCGGGCTCCTGCGCGCCATGAACGCCGTACGCGCGCCCGCGCCCGACACCAGCCTGTCCGCCCTCGCCCGCAAGGCGAGCCCCGGCCTGTCCTCCAGCACCCCGCACCGGCTCCTCACCGGCCAGCAGATGCCCACCACCGCTCAGTAGACGACTGCTTGCGACGCCGACGAGTCGGCCACCTTCGCGCTGCCGGCCGGGCACCGCCGCGTCCTCTACGCTCCCCCGCCCACCTGCCCGTGCGCGTACGCCGAGGAAGTCGAGGACCGACGCCAGCGGGACGCCGCCGCACGTCCCTGGCTCGCCGAGCCGGACCTCGACTGGTACACCGCAGCGTTCTACCAGCTCGGCGCGGTTCTCGGGCCCAAAGGTAGACCGCATCGATCACGACTTCAGACAGGCCGCAGGTCACGAGACCGCTCGACGGCTTCGATCCCGTCACCCCCGTGGCCCGCCGCCGGCTCGGGCGCGATGGCCGTGCCCCCATGGCATGACGCACCGGTCACGAGGGCTCCGCCTGTGGCATCGCGCCGAGGCGGCACGAACCTGGAGGGCGTCACCAGGGCACTTCTCCCTCGTCGTTGAAGAAGCGGCCCGTCGGCCCGTCGGCCGAGACTGCGGCCAGCCGGACCGCGGCGGCTGCACCCTGTTGGGGAGTGCGCACTCCCCGGAAGCCGTTGAGGTCGGTCGCCGTGAAGCCGGGGCAGACGGCGTTGATCAGGATGTGCGTGTCGGCCAGTTCCTTGGCGTACTGCACGGTGACGGCGTTGAGGAGCGTCTTCGACGGAGCGTAGGCGACGGCGATGGGGCCGGTCTCGGCGCCAGGCGTGGTCTGGAGCGTGAGGGAGCCTACGCTGCTGGAGACGTTCACGATCCGGGGCGACGGCGAGCGACGCAGCAGCGGCAGCAGGGCGTTGGTGACCCGGATGACACCGATCACGTTGGTCTCCACGGCCGCCCGTACCCGGTTCACGTCGACCGTGGTGGGCTCCTGCGGTCCGCCGCCGGTGATCCCCGCGTTGTTGACGAGTGCGTCGAGCCGCCCCGTCCTCTCCTCCAGCAGCCGAGCCGCTGCTGCGACGCTCGCGTCGTCGGTCACATCCAGCGGTACGCCGAAGGCATCGGCTCCGGCCGCGCGCAGCTTCTCCACGGCGGCCTCGCGCCGCTCCTCGTTCCGTGCGCCGATTCCGACGGACCAGCCGAGGGCGCCGAGCCCGGCGGCGATCTCGTATCCGATGCCCTTGTTGGCCCCGGTCACCAGCGCGATCTTGTGGTTGTTCACGGTGTTCGTCTCACTCATGACATTGATACTTCTCCCCCGCGGGACAGGGCGTCCAAGACCGACTGGGTGGGGGGCGATACCGCCCGGGTATCGGTCCTGGCCGGCCCGGTTAGGGTGGTGGGGTGGAGACACGTGAGCTGCGGTACTTCGTCGCGGTCGCCGAAGAGCTGCACTTCGGCCGGGCCGCTCGGCGGCTCGGGATCGCCCAGCCTCCGCTGTCGCGGGCGATCGGCGGGCTCGAACGGCGTCTGGGGGCCCTCCTGCTGGAGCGCGGCAGCCGGGGTGTCACGCTGACCGGGGCAGGGGCGGTGCTGCTGCGGGAGGCTCGGGCGGCGCTGTACGCCGTGGAGGCCGCGGAACGGCGCACCCGCCGGGCCGCCCTCGCCGCGACCGGCTGCCCCGCCGTGGTCCTGGCAGCGAAGGCGGGTGCCTCCGGTGAACTGCTGGCGAAGCTCCTCGACGCCTACGCCGCCGAGCCCGGCGCGGGCGCCGTGGATGTCGTGCTGTGCGGGCCGGGCGAGCAGACACGGCTGCTGCGCGACGGCCGGGCCGACGTAGCCCTCCTGCATCGGCCGTTCGACGACACGGCCGGCCTCGACACCGAGGACCTGCGCTCCGAGGGCCAGGTCGCGATTCTCCCCGCGGGTCATGCTCTCAGCGCCCGCGCCCACCTGCGGCTCGCCGAGGTGACCGACCTTCCCGACCTGCCCCTGCCCCGCTGGCCCCACCCCGACGGCACCTTCCCGGACGGCCCCGGACCTCAGGTGCGCGACCACACGCAACTCACCCAGCTCATAGCCCTCGGCCGGGCCTGCGCGGTCGTCCCGGAGTCCGGACGCACCGGTCTGCGCGAGGGCCTCACCGCAGTACCGGTCCCCGACGCCCCACGCGTCACCACAGTCATCGCCTGGCCCCCACACAGCCGCTCAACGACGGTCGCCGGACTGATCCGGGCCGCCACCGCCCTGTGACCGACGGTGGCAAGCGACCCGGGCGGCGGAAGCAGTTGCACGAGCTTTCACTCGCCGAGCACAGCGCTGTTGCGATGACGAAGCACATCTGCGCTTCGTCATCGCGCGGGCCAACGCCACCGACAGGGCGAACGTCATGGGAACCCAAGTCTGTCCGCGCGCTCCGGGCCTTGCCCCCGGATCTTGGACACGGGCTATGCGGCTTGGGCCAAAGTAGTTGATGTTGTGTCGAGTGCTGTCTCACCTGTGCGCGGCCAGTCTGCAGGGTGTGGCCTTCGACTGCGGCGAGGGTCTCCTCATGCGGGCGCACTCCCCGCGCTGAACGTTGATGCGCTGGAGCATTTCTGCCGGGGGCGCTTTGTGCCAGTCGTGCTGGACCGCCTGCAGCACGCATCGGTCCTTCTCGTTCCTCGGCGCCGCGCACGGAAGCCGTCTGAGGGGCGCGTCGCGCGAAGTAGTGCAGTCGGCGTTCTTGGCGCGTGGGTCTGGCGAACGACGGAACGGGCTATCCTCCGCGCATGTGCGAACAGTTCACCGGCTGGCCGGAGCAGGCCATGGATGTCTTGTGGCAGCTCCAGGGTGAACCGACGAAGGCGACCCGGGAGCATTGTCGGGCGGAGCGTGAGCGTCTGGTCCGGCAGCCGATGATTGCGCTGCTCAATGAGGTCGCGGACGCCGATCCCCGGTACGAGGACTTCTCCGTCTGGCACTACCGGACCGGCTCCTGGTGGTGGCAGCACCAGAGCGCGGTGATCCGGCTCGGCCGCAAGGTCGAGATCAATCTCCGGTTCTCCCTAAACGGTCTGTGGCTCCAGGCTGCCTGGTGGTATCCCGATCCCGGCCAGGTGGACGCCTTCCGCAGGGCAGTGGCCTCCGAAGGCAGCGGCCGCGAACTGTCGGCCATCGTGGAGAACGTGCGACACATGGGCTATGACGTCTCGGGGGACATGCTGAAACGGCTCCCGCGCGGCTTTCCGGCGGACCACCCCCGTGCCCGCCTGCTGCGGCACCGTTCACTGATCGCCGCCCGTTCGCTCGGCTGCGAGGAGTGGCTGCATACCCCCGAAGCTGTCGAACGGGTCCTCTCGGCCGCCGCCGACTTGGACGCCCTGCTGATGTGGCTGGCCCGTCACGTCGACCGCACCGCCTGAAGAGGACGTCGAGGGCCTCGTCCACCTTACCGAGTTGGCCGATTGCGACGTCGAGCAACCGCAAGAAGTGCTCGCGGCCGGCGACCAGGTCCGCGTAGCCATCCTCAGCATGGACCGCCAACGTCGCCGCATCGCCCTTTCGCTCAAACAGGCCCAACCGGAATGAGGGCAGCGGTACTGCATGAGCCCTCAACGATCACGCCCGGGTGCCCCTCGCCACCACTGCGCTGCCCCTCAGCGCGTGCTGAGAGGAGTTGTTGGCGCGCCTACGCGGAAACGAGCTCTGACCGAGCTGGCGCAGCGCCGGCGCGAGGACCGCATCGCCGTCGCCCCCAGTCCGAGTTGCCGCGCCGCGCCGCGAACGCTGAGGCGAACGCGGACCGGCACGACTCCCGGGTGCTGCTGCTCCTGCGCTGCCACACAGCGTTGTTGGAGCCCAGCCGGATCGCTCTGACCCTGCGCGCAGCAACCGCTGAGCTGAACGCATCCTGTGCATTCCGCTGGATCAACGGACTTGGTGCGGGCTTGGACCACCACGACAGCGTAGGAAACATCGACTGAGACCACCAGCACGTTGGCCAACTGTGGTAAGAGACTGCCAAGTTCGATAGAGCATAGCCACAGGCTGTCCGTGGGGTTGCCCACGTAGTTCCTTACGTAGGGTATCGGTCACCACCTCAGCGTGACGGTAGAACATCGCGCGCGCCCCTGCTTCACGGCACGGCTGGGCGCACTGATAGAACCCGGTCATGACACACCGATTTACCGCCCGTGCCGTCAGGACCGAGATCGATCCTGACGGGTACTTCACCGAAGCCGCTCTTGCCGAGGGTGAGGATGGAAACGGTTTCATCATGATGTTCATGGCGGGGGAAGAGGAGCCCGATGACCAGGAGGTCGCCCTCGGGATGGACACACACTGCCTGGTCACAGCCAGGCAGGGCACCGCGTACGGCTGTGTGCGTGAAGCCGTCCTGACGGGCAACGTTCTCCGCATCGCACTCGACCCTGAAGCGCTGGCAGACCTGCGGCTGACCGATCCCGGGATCGAGGCCGTCATTGAAGCACCGGCCGAGGACATCAGGCAGTTCCGCGAAGTCCTCGCTCAGGTGCTCGGATACGGGCGTGCGGATGCAGTGCCCGCCCGTGTAGGTATCTGACGCACCAAGTGTGCGGAATACCTGACCGTCGGCAGCCCACTACGCGGACCGGCTGACCATGTCACCGAGATGATCTCCGGCTACGAAAATCTTGCAAGAGCGCTCGACGGGCGTACCCGGACGCTGGGGACGGCGGCACCGGGGTCGGGGCGTCAGTGGGGTATGCCGTCGCGTCCAACCCGGACCTGCTCTCCTTCGTGACGCGCTTCGACGAGGAAACCGTGCTGGTCGGGTACCCGAAGGCGCACCTGTGGGTGGAGGCGGACGGCGCGGACGACATGGACCTGTTCGTCCTCGTCCTGAGCTCGACGCGCACGGCACACCGCTGCAGGGCGCACTGGCCCAGGACGTCACTGAGCGGGGCGCCTCGATCCTGCGGTACGAGGGCTCCCACGGGCTCCCACGGGCGCCTGCGCGCCTCGATGCGCCACCTGGACAAAGCCCTGGCCACCGACGACGTACCCGCTCACACCTTCGACCGGGTCGAGAAGGCGATCACCACGCGCACCACCAGGAGACAGCAACAACTCCAGCCGACTTCACTCCTCATTCGAACGAGGTCAGCAGCCGCCACCGGTCGGCGCGCAAGAGATGCGTGAGGTGCGCAGAGGACGTCCGCCCTGGAGGCCGAGGTCGAGTGGTGCGGGGGCGGGCACCACGAGGTTCCCCCTTTGCCCGGTCGGTCACGGCCCCTCCGGGATGGCCGGCAGATCGGCCGGTGGTGTCACGGGGGGTGTGGCGCCACCGGCCGGTGGGCGGGTCAGGGTGTGCGGAGCCAGACGCTGGTGTCGGCAGGCAGTACTGCCTGGTTCAGGGGTTGGGAGGAGATGAGGACTTGGGCGTGGTCGGGGAGCGACAGGGGGGAGCCGGAGAGGTTAACGATGCAGGTGAAGGTTTCTGCGCGGGTGAAGGCGAGGACGCCGGGTGCGGAGTCGATCCACTGCATGGGGCCGTCGCCCAGGGCGGGTTCGGCCGCGCGCAGGGCGAGGGCCTGGCGGTAGAGGTTGAGCATGGAGTGGGGGTCGGTGTCCTGGGCAGCTGCGCTCAGCCGTGCCCAGGCGGCGGGCTGCGGGAGCCAGGGGGATGCGGCGCCGGCGGGGCTGAAGCCGTAGGACTCGGTGGTGCCGCTCCAGGGCAGCGGGACGCGGCAGCCGTCGCGGCCGGGGTCTTCGCCGTTGGTGCGGTGGTAGATGGGGTCGTCGCGGCGGTCGGCGGGGATGTCCTCGACCTCGGGCAGGCCCAGTTCCTCGCCCTGGTAGATGTAGACGGCGCCGGGCAGGGCCATGGTGAGCAGGGCTGCGGCGCGGGCGCGACGGCGGCCGAGGTCTTCGTCGACGACGGGGTTGTACTGGCGAATGCCGGCGGCGGTACTGGTGTCGGGGCGGCCGTAGCGGGTGACGTGGCGGGTGACGTCGTGGTTGGAGAGGACCCAGGTGCTGGGGGCGCCGACGCCGGCGTGGGCGGCGAGCGTCTGGTCGATGACGGTGCGCAGTGCGGTGGCGTCCCAGCTGCAGCCGAGGAAGTCGAAGTTGAAGGCGGAGTGGAGTTCGTCGGTGCGCAGGTACTGGGCGAAGCGGTCGGGGTCGGCGAGCCAGACTTCGCCGATCAGGGCGCGGGGCTCGGAGTAGGAGTCGGCGACGGCGCGCCAGCCGCGGTAGATGTCATGGTTCTCGTCGAGGTCGACGTACGGGTGGGGGTCGGGGAAGCTGTTGTGGTCGTAGTCGGGCAGGTCGGGGTCCTTGCTGCACATGGCGGCCGAATCGACGCGGATGCCGTCGACTCCACGGTCGAACCAGAACCGCAGGATGTCTTCGTACTCGGCGCGTACCAGGGGATTGCGCCAGTTGAGGTCGGGCTGTTCGGGGGCGAACAGGTGCAGGTACCACTGGCCGTCGGGCACGCGTGTCCAGGCGGAGCCGCCGAAGATGGACTGCCATTCGTTGGGGGGCAGCTCTCCGTTGTCGCCGCGGCCGTCGCGGAACCAGAACAGTTCGCGTTCGGGTGAGCCGGGGGTGGCTTGGAGAGCGGCGATGAACCAGGCGTGCTCGTTGGAGACGTGGTTGGGGACGACGTCGACGATGATGCGGATGTTGCGTTCGTGGGCTTCGTCGATGAGTTTCTCGGCTTCGGCGAGGGTGCCGAAACGGGGGTCGATCTGGCGGAAGTCGGTGACGTCGTAGCCGGCGTCCGCCATGGGGGTCAGGTACCAGGGGGAGAACCAGATCGCCTCGATGCCCAGATGCTGGAGGTAGTCCAGTCTTGAGCGCACCCCCGTCAGGTCGCCGATGCCGTCGCCGTTTCCGTCGGCGAAGCTGCGCGGGTAGACCTGGTAGATGGCTGCGTGACGCCACCAGTCGGTGGTGCGCGGGGTCATGGGTGCCTGCCTTCGTGTGTGGTGCGAACAGTGCGCGGGCCCGGCCGGCGGGGACTTGGGCCGGGCCCGCGGGTATTGGGGGGTGGTGCGCGGGCCCGGCTGGTGAGAGGGGCCGGGCCCTGGGTTGGTCGGGTTACCAGCCGGCGTTGCCGCTGCCGCGCTGGATAGTGAATCCACCGGTCATGTTGAGGGCGGCACCGGCGGTCCCAGTGATCTTGGTGTTGGAGAAGGTGCCCTTGCCGGCGGCGTTGCCTTCGATGCCGTTGGCTCCGGTCTTGTTGATGACCAGTCCGTCCACGCGCAGGTCGGAGACCTGCTTCTGCCAGGAGATGAGCAGTCCGCTGTAGGTGGAGTCCTCGACGGTGTTGTTCTTCAGGACGACGGGCTGGGTGATGTCGTGGACGTCGGCGTAGATCCACAGGGCGCCGAGGTCGGAGTTCCAGTTCACTTCCTTGCTGCCGGTGCGGCGCAGGAGGTTGCCTGAGACGGTGGTGGTGCCGCTGAAGGGTTCGCCGAAGCGCGTGGAGACGGTGATGCCGGCGGCGGCGACGACGGTGTCGGAGATGAGGTTGTTCTCGACGCTGTTGCCGTTTCCACCGTAGACGGCGGCGCCATTGGCGAGGGTCGGGAGCTGGACGGTGTTGTTGCGGAATGCGCTGTTGGTGACGGCTGCTCCGTCCGACCACATGGCGAGGGCGTCGTCACCGGTGCCGCGGATACTGCTGTTGGAGATGACCGTGTCCTTCACGGCACCGTGCAGGTTGACGCCGTCGGCGTAGGTATTGCGGATACGCAAGTCGCTGGCCTTGAGGCCGGTGGTGGGGCTGGAGATCCACAGACCAACCTTGGTGTGCTGGATCCAGACGTTCTTGATGACGGACCCGGTGCCGAAGTCGCCCTCGATGGCGGCCTGTCCGCCGGCGTCGTCGCGGACGGTGTTCTGGCCGTCGATCATGAGGTCTTCGACAGTGCTGGTGCCGCCCTGGCCGAAGAGGCCGCCCTTGAGGCCGGTGCCGCGCAGGACGGTGTGCCACACGCCCGCCCCGCGCAGCTTCATGCCGGAGAGGTTGATGTGGTCGGAGATCGTGTAGGTGCCGACTGGGAGGAACAGGCCCTTGCCCTGGTTCTTGGCGGTGTTCAGGGCGTTGTTGAGAGCTGCGGTGACGTCCTGGCTGCCCGGCTTGACTCCCAGGTCCGCGGCCGAGACGTAGCCGCTGGGAAGGGTGGCGGCCGTCCCGGTCTCCTCGGCCTCGACGAGGTCGAGGGTGTAGGAGGCGGTGTCGTCGTTGTCCTTCTGCAGGCGCAGGACGGTTCCGGCGGGCAGGGTCTGGCCGAAGGTGGCGCGGGTCTCGTCGAAGAAGCGGTGGCCTTGGCCTTCGCCCGGGGTGTTGGTGTACGGGTAGGCGCCGTAGACCCAGGCGTAGCGTGAGGTGAGCTGGAGGTCGGGCAGGGCCTTGCCGTCGGCGTAGGCGCTGAGGGTGGCGTCGATGCCCTTGCCGTCGCTGCTGTCGGGCAGTGAGTAGCGCAGGTTGATGGCGTTGGCGGGCTTGGTGAGCTTGATCTCGACGTAGTCGCCGGTCTGGGTCAGCTTGACGGCCTTGCGGCCGGATGCTTCGGAGGCGACGGTGAGGTAGGTGCGGTCGGGGCCGATGGTCGAGCCCTTGACGGTGCCGGCTTCGGCCTCGTAGGTGGTGAAGGGGACTGTGGCGCCCACGCCGCTCGGGTCGGTGGGGTCGCCCGGGTCGGTGGAGCCGGTGGGGGTGGTGGTCTTGAGGTTGTCGATGTTGACGTTGCCGGTGTCGTTGCTGGTGAAGGCGAGGGTGAGGGTGTTGGCGCTCTGCTTGAAGGTGACCGGGACGTCGATGGTGGACCAGCTCGCCCAGCCGCTTGTGGCCGGCAGCGTGACCTGCTTCGCCGTGCCACCTGCGCTGAGGGTGAGCGTCTTCGCCGAACCGGTGCCGTTGGAGTAGCGGACGGTGACCGTACCGGCGCCGGCATAGGCGGACTGGACGGTGGCGGCGATCGTGGCGCGGCTCTTGTTCGCATCGGTCAGACCACCGACGTACCCGCTGCCGGTGTACCCGGCATGCTCATGCTCACTGACCGCCCCACCCGACAGGGTCGCCGACTCCGCCTCCAGCGTGGAGGGCTCTGTGGGGGTCGGGTTGTCCGGCTGCTCCGGGGTGGTGGTCTTGAGGTTGTCGATGTTGACGTTGCCGGTGTCGTTGCTGGTGAAGGCGAGGGTGAGGGTGTTGGCGCTCTGCTTGAAGGTGACCGGGACGTCGATGGTGGACCAGCTCGCCCAGCCGCCTGTGGCCGGCAGCGTGACCTGCTTCGCCGTGCCACCTGCGCTGAGGGTGAGCGTCTTCGCCGAACCGGTGCCGTTGGAGTAGCGGACGGTGACCGTACCGGCGCCGGCATAGGCGGACTGGACGGTGGCGGCGATCGTGGCGCGGCTCTTGTTCGCATCGGTCAGACCACCGACGTACCCGCTGCCGGTGTACCCGGCATGCTCATGCTCACTGACCGCCCCACCCGACAGGGTCGCCGACTCCGCCTCCAGCGTGGAGGTGGCGGCGTAGGCGGGTGCGGGGGTGGCCAGGCTGTAGGAGAGGGCGCCGGTGAGGGCCAGCAGCATGGCGGCGGATATGGCTGCGGTGGGCCTGAGGGACTTGACGGTGTGGAGTTTCGACACGGCTGTGTGTCCTTCCGGGAAGGGGCGGCTCGCCCTTGAGGGGTCGGCGGCATGGCCGTCGATCGGGGGGCCTCGCGCAGCCTGGGCTGCGGTGGCCGGGTCGAACGGGGGTGGCCGGGGCGGAGCCGTGGGCCTGGGTGCGGGTTCGACGTGGGAGGAGCGTGGCCCGATCGTGGTGGTGGCGGGCAGTGACCGAGGTAGTGGTCGGGGCAGGCGTGTGCTGCGGTGGTGGCCGCCGTGAAGTCGTGCCGCCGGCGTCGTGGGGTGGGTCGCTGCGGCACTGTGGGTCCGCCGGGTCGCCTGTGGTGCGCTCTGGGCGGCGTGGGCGGTGGTCAGCCTTTGAGGCTGCCTGCGGTAAGGCCCGCGATGATGTGCCGCTGGAAGATCAGAAAGATCACCAGCAGTGGGATCGAGGCCATGACCATGCCGGCCAGGAGTTGGTTGGCGGGCATGAATTCAGCGAGTCGGTTGAGCGCGACGGTGATGGGCTGGCGTGCGGGGTCGGGGAGGACAAGGAGGGGCCAGAGGAAGTCTTTCCATACACCGACTACGGCGAAGATGGAGACGACGGCCAGTACGGGCCGGGACAGTGGCAGGACGACGGATACCAGGACGCGCAGGGGGCCGGCTCCGTCCATGCGTGCGGAGTCCAGGAGTTCGGCCGGGATCTGGTCGAAGAAGCGCTTCAGGATGAAGATGTTGAAGGCGTTCGCGCAGGCCGGCAGCCAGATCGCCCAGGGGGTATTGATCAGGTTGACGCCGAACAGCGGCACGTCGGTGACGGTCAGGTAGGTCGGCACCAGCAGGGCGGAGACGGGCAGCATCAACGTGGCCAGCATCATGCCCAGGACGATGTTGCCCAGTACCGGGCGCAGCTTGGACAGGGCATAGGCGGCGGACACGTCGACGAGGAGCTGGGTGAGCCAGGCGCCGGCGGCCAGGAGCAGGGTGTTGAGGAAGTAGTGGCTCAGTCCGACGTTCGTCCACGCCTGGGAGTAGGACTCGGGGTGCCAGGTGTGCGGGACGAGGGTGGGGGTCGGGTCGGCCAGTTCGGAGGACGATTTCAGTGCTCCGCTGGCCATCCAGTAGAGAGGGAAGACGAAGGCGAGGGTGAAACCGAGGACGGTCGAGCACAGCACGAACCAGTAGAGGAAGCGGCCGGTGCGCCGGTTCATTTCCGCGGGGGCGATGAGGGTGCGTTCGCTTGAGTCGGACATGGTCGTTCCTTTCAGCCCTTGCTGCGGGTGAGGCGGAGGTACACCGCTGCGAAGAGTCCGAGGACAATGAAGAGCACCGTGCTCATGGCGCTGGCCATGCCGAAGTCGTTGTAGACGAACGCGTAGCGGTAGAGCAGCAGCAGGACGGTCACGGTGGCGTCGTTGGGTCCGCCGCCGGTGAGCACGTAGGGCTCGATGAAGACCTGCATGGTGCCGATGACCTGGAGCAGGAGGGTGATCATCAGGATGAACCGCATCTGCGGGATCGTCACGTGCCACAGCCGCTGGCGGATGGAAGCGCCGTCGAGTTCGGCTGCCTCGTAGACCTCGCCGGGGATGGAGCCGAGTGCGGCGAGGTAGATGAGGGTGGTGGTGCCCATGTTGGCCCAGGTGGAGACCAGGACGAGGGAGATCATGGAGATGTTCTCCGACTCGAGCCACTGCTGGGCCGGCAGGTGGAGGGTCTCCAGGACGTTGTTGAAGAGGCCCGGGCCCGGGTCGTAGAACCAGCGCCACAGCAGCATGGTGACGATGGGGGGCAGCATGACCGGGAGGTAGACGGTCATGCGCAGGTAGGAGCGTGCGTGGCGGAATTCGTTGAGGACGACCGCGGTGAGGAAGGGGGCGGCGAATCCGAAGACGAGGGCGAGGAGGGTGAAGTAGCCGGTGTTCTTCCACGCGGTCACGAAGAGCGGGTCTTCGAAGAGCCGGCGGTAGTTGTCCCAGCCCACCCAGGTGGCGGGTTGGGAAAAGGTCACCTGCTGGAAGCCGAGGAGCCAGCCGCGGATGATCGGGTACCAGGAGAAGAGTGCGAAGCAGAGCACGCCCGCGCCGAGGAAGCTGTAGGCGACGAGGTGCTCGCTGAGGCGGCGCCGACGCCTGCTCGGGTTGTTCATGCTGGCCTTCTGCGGCTTGGGAGGGGATGCCGGTTCCCGGGTGAGGGTCGGAGCCGCCATGTCACTTGACCGTCGCGAGGATGGTATTGACCTTCTTGGAGGCGTCCTTGAGCAACTGGTCGAGGTCGGCGTCCTTCTTGGTCAGGACCGCTTGCATGACGCCGTCGAGGACGGTGTAGATCTGCTGCGCGTTCGGCGGTTCGACCTTCTGGGTGAGGAGGTCGTTCCGCTCGGTGAACGGCTTGTAGTTCTCCTGCGGCACGTTGGCGTACTTCTCGTGCGCGCGTTCCTGCTTGTCTTCGGCCAGGCCGTTCAGGAGCCGGTCCAGCGGGAGTCCGATCGGGACGTCGTTGCTGGAGGCGCGCTTGTCCTCGAACTCGGTGCGGTCGGGGTTGAGGTACTTCCACAGGACCCACTCGATGCCGGCCTTGATCTTCTCCGGCGATGCCTTGGGGTTGAACATGAAGCCGTTGCCGCCGCCGAGGGTGGCCTTGCCGGGCATCGCGGCGACGCCGAATTCGCTGTACTTGCGCTCGAACTGCTTGACGATGGTGGGAATGTTGTCCGGCCCGGCCATGTACATGCCGAGCTTGCCGGAGCCCATCATCTTCTGCACGTCGTCGATCTGCAGCAGTTGCCGTGTGCCCATGGAGTTGTCGGTCCAGCGCATGTCGTGCAGCATCTGGAGCGCGTCGTGGCCGGCCTTGCTGTCGAAGGCCGCCTTCCACTTGCCGTCCTTGTCCTGGGCGGCGATGTCGCCGCCCAGGGAGTAGACCCACGACGTGAAGTGCCAGCCACCCTGGTTGTTCTTGCTGTAGTCGGCGTAGCCGACGGTCCCCTCGCCCAGTGCGGTGATCTTCTTGGCGGCCTTGCGGACCTCTTCCCAGGTGGTGGGCGGCTTGTCCGGGTCGAGTCCGGCCTTCTTGAACAGGTCGCGGTTGTAGATCAGGCCGAGGGAGTACTGACCGTTCGGCAGGCCGTAGAGCCCTCCGTCGGGGCCGGTGAACACCTTCAAGTACTCGGGCTTGATGTCCTTGACCCGCGACAGGTCCTTGGCGTACTTCGTGATCTCCGCGCCCTGGCGCCGCTGGATGAGACCCGCCGGATCGGTGAAGTAGACGTAGTAGACGTCCTCCAACTGTCCCCCGGCGAGCTTCGCGGAGAAGGTCTTGGGGTCCATCTGGCCCTCACGGGCATCGATCTTGATCTTCGGGTGCTCCTTCTCGAAGGCCTTGACGTCCTCCTCGAAGTACTTCCGGTCCACTGGCTGGGTCTTGGGCGGCATGCCGTTCACCGAGATGGTGACCACGCCGCCCTCGCTGCCCGAGGAAGGAGAGCCGCCGCAGGCGGCAAGCCCTCCGGTGAGAACGCAGGCTATGCCCGCGCCGATGAACCTGCGGCGACTACGCAGTCCGCTCATGACTGATCTACCTTCCGTGGATGCACTGCACCGGCGCCCCGTCAACCGAAGCCCCGGCGGATACGCAGAAGGTAGAAGTCAGTTATGTAAAAAGTCAATGACATGTTGCAAAACATTGATTCCTACGACTGTGACCTGCCGGAACCCGGCCTCGCGGTGGAGGACCTGACGATCAGCTCCGCCTGAAAGAGGGTCAGGCCAGGCATGGTCTGACGGGTGCGGATCTGCTCGTCGAGCGCCTCGATCGCGGCTTCGGCCATGGCGGCCACCGGCTGCCGGCACGTAGTCAGGGGCGGGTCGACCGCGCTCATGAACGCGGAGTCGTCGAAGCCCACCACCGACAGGTCCTCCGGCACCCTGCGCCCGAGCCGCCGGGCCCCTCTGACCGCGCCCAGCGCAAGCGTGTCGCTTCCGCAAACAACCGCGGTCACCCCCTGGCCGAGAAGATCAGCGATGGTGCGCGCGCCCGCCTCCAGGGCGAAGAGGCTGTGCCCCACCCAGGACGCCCACTGCCTGTGAGGCACTCCCCGGGACTGCCAGAACTGCGCGAACCCGCGCAGTTTTCGCACCGACGGCACGTGGCCGCCGGGGCCGACCAGCAGTCCGATGCGCTCGTGCCCCATCCCTTCCAGATGGAGCATCGCCTGCTGAACAGCCTGCATGTCGTCGGCGGCGACTTGCACCAGATCGGAGTTCTCGTCCGCGACGTTCACCAGCACCATCGGCACCTGCCGCTCCTTCAGCGCCGCCCCCTGCTCCGCCCCGACGTCCGCGTAGCTGGAACCGACGAACACGATTCCGCCTATGTTCTGCGCCAGTAGCATCTCGACGTAGTTGGCCTCGGAAACCCCATCTGCTGTACGAGTGCAAAGCACCGGCACATAACCGCGCTTGTTCAAACGCCCCGCCAACGCCTCCACAAAGGAAGGGAAGACCGGGTTCTGCAGATCAGGGACCACGAGGCCCACGAGCGGCGACCGCTCCGCCGCCGCACCGTCCGGACGTTTCAGACCTAGAACGTCCAACGCCCGCAGAACCCGCTCCCTGGTCGCCGCAGCGACACTCGGGCTGCCGTTCAGCACGCGCCGGACCGTCAACTGGCTCACGCCCGCGAACTCCGCTACCTGCACCACCTTCACAGTCATGCCGCCACCATACAGCCCACTCGCAAAAACTGTTCAGACTCACGCAAAAACTTGCCGGACCACGCAGTATCGGGTGCGGTTACCCAGGCTCAGGTGCGGCCCGGCAGCCGACAAAAGGTTCGGCGAACGGCGACGCAGTTCGGTGAGGTTGCGGCAGCAGGTACCGAGCAGATCGAGGAAGACTTCGACGGGCCAGCGGGCGAGAACGCCAGTGCGGATGAGTAGCGGCCGACGGTGTCGAGCCGGTAAACGTCGGCGGCGTAGAGGAGGCAGCCTGCACCGTCCCGTACGACACCGCCACCGAAGCCGGACGGAGCTTCGCCGGGTCGGCGGCCGCCGCGGAGAGCACCGCACCCTGAACGCCCAGCGTGCTCAGCCGCCCCTGCTGCTCGGGCATCAGCTGCGTCCAGGTGCCCGGTTCCTGCTACCGCCAGCGCCAGGTGCCGATGTCGTCGCCGTCGAACGTGGCGCCCGGTGCGATGTAGGGCAGATGGCTGTCGGCGTGCGCTGGCCGCCGCGCAAGGGGCCGAAGAAGCCGGGGAGCAAGGCGGAGGCGGCGTTCCAGTGGGGACTGGCGGCCCTGAAGCAGTGGGTGGAGCAGGGAGGACGCGGACCGGCCCGCCCCACGCAGGACGGTGGTGGAAGTCGTGGTCGACGGTGAGACGGTGCCGGTGAAGCTGGATGCGTGGCTCTCGCACACCGAGAGCCGGCGGGACAAGCTCACCGTGGAGCAGCTCGCCGCCCTCGCCGCGCTGGGAATGGAGTGGGCGGGCCCGGCCCCGGCGCCCGAGGCCGCTTTGGAGTCGCCCGCCGCAGCGTCGGCGGCCCCGGCGAAGGGAGCGGTGCGGGAGCACCACGAGGAGTGCGACGAGGAGGTGTACGAGGGTGGCACCTGCACCTGCTGGGCCATCAAGCAGTTCGGAGCGCCCTCCCAGTGGGAGGGCTACGGGGACGACTTCTGACCGCTCCCGACCCCTGCGAGACCCCGGGCCCGCCGACAGTGCCCGGGGTCTCGTACGTCACCGCGCGGCGGTGCGGGCCACTGCCAGCGGCGCGATCACGGTCTCGCTGACGGACATCGGACGGGTGGTGTCGGCGACGTCCGCTCCGCGCGCCGTGGCGCCCCTCTCGGACAAGGGGCGCTGGAAATCGGCGGCGGCCTCCCAATCCTTGAGCATCGGGTGACGCAGAACGTAGCCCGTGCTGGTGGAGCCGCCGTTGGCGACGAGGCGATGGGCGCGCATGTCCGCGAGGGCGGCGGTATGGGCCGCGGGGCGGACCGCCTTCCGGCTCACCGGAATCGGCATGTGCGTGTGGCGGTGATTCAGGTCCGCCCCATCCTCCACACCGTTCAACAGCCGGGAGACCAGTTCCGGCGGGATGCACCCGGCCCGCGTCCGGACCCGATAGTCAAGATCAACACCGTCCATAACCACGCACCATAGCGTCCACCTTTGACATCCCGTCGATACCACTGACACGCAAAACATCCGCGGCGATCACCGGCTCCGGCTCCGCCGCCGCCTGTTCGGCCTCATGGCGCTCGCGTTCCCGGGCCTCACGCTCACGAGGCCGGTGCTCGGCCCAGTGGCGTTCCAGAGCAGGCTGGCGGCGTGGGTTGCCGACCGCGTCGAACAGGCACTGGGACCGATGCGACCAAGGACCGGAGTGCGGACGTGCGCGCGGAGGCGGCCAGGGAGGGATCTTCCTGTCGTAGTGGTGGAAGTCCTCGCCTTCGGCCTTAGTCCCGGCCCACAGATGGCGGGTGAGACCGGCCAGGCGCGGAAGGTGCGCTGCAGGTGCGGGCGCCGAGCGGGTTGGCCAAGAGCAGCATCGGCGGATGCGGGTTCTCGCGCCCGGGCCCCGGTGGGGTGTTCCAGCGGGTGCGCGCGCCTCGCCATCTTCGACCGCTCTGTGCTCTCTGTGCGCCCTGTCTGAATCATCATGCCGGAGCACTCCGATGCCCGACGCGTACTCACGCGGGCGGAGCGCTCTCGCCGCGCCTCCTCGCACACGTACGATGTCGGGCCCCCCAGCGAGGTGCAGTCAGGGACCGGCAGCTGTACCGCGGGACCGGATGGACGGCGCAGCGCGTGTTCCAGCCATGCGATGACGGTGTCCGCCAGCTAGTCGTGTTTATGCGGTACAGCGGCGACTGGGCTGAACTGCTCGAACTGGTCGTGCCAGCGCCGGGACGCGTCCAGTAAGACGCGCCCCAGGCGCCGCGGTAGGGCGTCGAACTGGTCGGCGGTGATGTCGAGCAGGAACGCGCCGCGCTCGAGCCAGCATGCGTCGCGGCCTCTCCGGTCACCTCGTTCGTCCCCAAGCCGCTGTGCGGTTGCCACTCGCCCAGGCCCGAGCGTTTCAGGTGGGCGGCCAGAGCCAGTGAGGTGAGCCAGCACGTTCCGCGCGGGAAACACGCGAGGGGCGTCGGGCGTGGGCCTGCCTCCACCGCGAAACAGGCACGGCCGGCTTCCCAACGCACGACCTCGCCGGGATCGAGGCCGAGTGCGAGCCAGAGAACTCCGCGTCTTCGGGTGCCCGGCCGTAGTCGCGCCACATCATCAGCGCGCGGCCCGTCACCTCGTGTACATCGAGGAACCGAGCACGACCTGGTGGCCGGTGATCCCGAAGTCCACCCCCGACGGCGTGGAACGGGCAGCGGTGAAGCCGGCGTTCTGCGGCAGGGACACCCGCCACACGTAGGGGTGTCCACCGATGCCCGGCACCGCGACGCTGATCTCGTCGCCCTGCGCCAGCAGACTTCCGCCGGTGTCGACCTTACGACCGTCCCAGGTGCCGCTGACCCGGATCCGCGCTTCCTGCCCGTGCGACCCGGCCGCCGGACCGACGGTGAGCGCCCCGCCCTTGCCCATCAGCCGCGTGATCACACCGGACAGCGCCTCGTAGGAGAAGGACACGTCGCCGGTGACCAGGTTCGCCTGCGCCGTGCGGGAGGACAGCGAGGTGACCGTCACGTCGTGCAGGTCGAGGGCGAGCTTCCGCACGTCGAGATAGTCGCCCTGCGCGTTCGACGTCGTGTTGAGCGAAAAGTTCCCCGCACTGATCGTGACATGGTCGAGCTCGCGGCCCGCCGCCTGGGTCAGGAACGGGAAGCCGTGGATCGACACATGGGTGTAACCGTCCGTCGAGCCCGAGCCGTATCCGTACTTCTGCTGAGCGAGTTGAGCCGCCTCCCCCTCCGCGAAGTGCACCGCGACCCGGTCCACCACCGTAAGCAGCACAGCCAGCACGACGACCACGATCGCAAGCACCTTGACCCAACGCCGTCTCATTCCCCTGCCCCCATCCCATTGCCGCGCCCCTCTGGCAGCGACCACGCCGCCGAACAGACCCACGGCGACGGAGCATAGTAACGGCACGGCCTGGGTCGCGCGCCCACCACCGGCGGACTGAACCGCCCCATGTTTCTCAGCGGCTGGTTTGTGTGGTTTCAGGTGGTGGCCTTCCGGGCGCCTGCGAGCCGGTAGGCTCTGTCTTCGTGTCCCATAAGGGAGTTGCCGCCTTGCCGGGCTGGTGCGGATGATGCTGGTGAGGAAGCATGCGCCCGTGCGGTACGAAGCGGTCCGCGCAACCAAGTAGGACGCGAAGAGGCCGATGACTGACGAGCAGGGCACCTGCGGTTGTGCGAAGGCTGGCTCCCTCTTTTCCGTCTGTCGCGTTGGTTCGGGCGGATACCCGCCCAGCCCCCGCGCGACTGCCACTCAAGATCACCAGTCGCTCACGACGGCCGTACCGTTTGGGTAGGGGCACACCACGGCCGAAACGCACCGGCACACGGGTTCCGTGCTGCAGGTACTCGGATACTCCGCGACTCCGGCGTCGTAGAAGCCGGTCGGCTGGCAACCCTTGCTGTCCCTCCTCGCTCGACAAAGGGGTGTCCGTCAGGTGCCCTGCCACGTTCCCGTTGTACTGATGCCGGGTGCCCAGGGCCTCTCTTACGTGGCGCTGTTTGTACTGTTCGGCCATCCGCAGGGCCACGAGCAGCGGAAGGCGGTGACGCCATGAACTGTCTGATGCCGAGTGGAAAACAACCGGCCTCAACGACGTCCCGCCCTCACTGCTCATGCGCCCCCCGCCACCACGCCACCACGCCGACACCCACCCGCTCCGTACCGACCGTGCTGTCCGCCCACGGTGGCCACGGACATCCCTGTCTACTTCTGCGACCCGGCCAGCCCCTGGCAGCGCGGCTCGAACGAGAACACGAACGGTCTGCTGCGTCAGTACTTCCCTAAGGGCACCGACCTGACGGTCCACACCCCCGACGACCTGGCCGCCGTCGCCGCCGAGCTCAACAACCGCCCACGCAAGACGCTCGACTGGGAAACGCCAGCTGGACGCCTGTCTACACTGCTCATAACGCACTGAGCAGCTGGAGGTGTGGTGAAGGTCCCCGCAGAGCTGGTCGGTGCCCGTGTCACCCGCACCGCCTTCGACTACCAGGTCCGGATCAGCTTCACTGATCACGAGCGCGACGGCTGTGTCCGCCTCGATGGCGAGCTCGTCATCGAGACGCCGATCACCGTTACCGATGCCGCCGGCACCCAGGCCATCCTCTTTCCTGGGACGGGAACGGCTCTGGCACCGCTCCTCGGCCTGTTCACCAAGGCCGTCACCAAAGCCGAGGTCACCGGGCTCGGCACCCTGTCCCTCGGCTTTGACGACGGCACTGGACTCAGCATCGATCCAGATCCCGACTACGAGTCCTGGAGCATCACCGGCTCAGGACTCGAACCAGTCCTGGTAGGCCCGGGCGGCGAAACCGACTGGCAGCACTGACCACTTCACCTGTGTTGCAACGACCCCTGGAATCCGCCGAGGGGCGGGAGCGTACTTGCTTCTCCATGCCTCGGTGCCCTGCTCGGCGCGGGCTGCGGCGGTGCGGTCGCGGGGCCGCAGGATGAACGTGCGGGTGCCGCGAACGGAGCTGGTGCACTTGTCCCAGGAAGGGCAGGGGCGGCAGTCGGCGCAGGCGAAGTCGATCCTGCGTCACGGCCGTACTGGGTGACCGAATACCAGCTGGCGTGGTGGAGCCCTCGGGGCAGCGGACCTGACGGGCTTTCCAGTCGATATGGAAGGCGCTCCTGTCGAAGCCCTCGGCGGCCTTGGCCTGGGGCGAGTGGTCGGCCAGGAGCGGAGTGACCATGGTGATGCCCTGCCCGGCCACGGCAGTGATCAGGTCGGCCGATGGGAACTTCGTCCGGCTGCGCACCCACACCAGCCTTCGTGCCTTCCACTGGGCTGCACGCTGTTTGGCAACGGTGCCGAGCAGCCTCCGCGCGGCAGCCTGGCAGTCGTTGGGCACACGGTTTGCCTGTATGGGGAACGCGCTGGACCACGACCGCGGACTGGTCGCCCCTGGAAGCAGCGCCACGCAAGGGCCGGGAGGGCAGGACGGGGCGGTCGATGGGGTGTTGCTCGACCTCCACCCGGCGGCGGCCAAGCCCTGGCATATCGCGAGTGGGGCAACGAGTCCGCTCTCACCGAGACGTGGGACGCCCTCATCACCATCGCCCAGCAATGGCAGCACCACCCAGACTCCTCACCGGCTGGGAATGGGAGTGAGCCCGGCAAGCCCACACAGCACCGACGCGGCAGCCAACCCCCCGCCGAGTCGGATGACGAGTACGCGGAAGGAGCGGCATGCGCAAGGGCTGCGACCGCCACTGCTGCGCTCAGCGTCCACCCGGACGCGACCGCCTCGCACGAGAATCCGAACGGGAGCGAATGACCTCTTCGCCGCCAGTGCGGAACCACCGGCCCCGCCCGCACGGAAGCGCGGCGGTCGGGGCCGGTGGCTCGCCATCCGGCGCATAGTCATACGACCGGCAGGAATCCGACAACGCAGGGACCCCAGCCCGTCGACCGCGACCGGTCCTTCGGCCTGACCACCTACCGCGACCACTACGTCCGCTTCGAGAAATACGCGGCTCGGCGCCATGTCCGTACGCTTCGCCCATGAACGAAGACGACCTCGCATGGCAGGCCGGCAACTACAAGGGGCTTGCGCCCCGGAAGGTCGGGCTGCTGTTGGAGCGCGAGCACCTGGACCTGGTGATCCGCGCCGCCGTGGAGCGTGGCGAGTGGTTCTGCGCGGAACGCGCGGTACGGGAGCTGTGCGAGTCGGGCGAGTTCGCGCGGGCGCTGGCGGTGATGGAGCCGTTCGTCATGACCGGGTGGGCGGGAGCCGTATGGGCGAAGGCGGGCGTTCTGCTGCGGGCGGGCCGGACGCGCGAGGCCCGGGAGCTGGTGCTGGCGGATGAGGACAGGGCTGCCTCACCGGCTGTGTGCCGCGATTTCGCCGAGCTGCTCGCCATTGCGGGGCGCGTCGATGAGGCCATCGAGCTGCTCGTCCCGCACGTGGGTGATCCAACGGCCCGTACAGCGCTGGTCCATATCACGGAGGGCACCGACCACGACGAGCAAGTGCTCGCGCTGCTCTCCCCGGACACCGATGTGCTCCGAGCCCGGGTGCTGGAACGCTCCGGTCGGAACGACGAGGCCCTCCGCGTTCTCGGCGCGGCGGCAGTCTCGGACCCCACTACTGCCTCCCTCACCGTCTATGCGGAAGCCCTTGCGCGTCATGGCCGGCTGGCGGAGCTGCGTGAGCTGGCCGAGCGGCATCCGCACGACTTCCTGGATGTGTACGCCGGTGCTCTCTGGGACCGTGGCCGCGCCGCGGAGGCAGAGACCGTGATGCGTGAGGTCATCGTCCTTGACGGCTGGGTCGGGTACCGGTCCTGGCTGTCCACGGCGCTGTTGCACCGTGAGGGCCGCCTGGACGACGCGATCGCGGTGGCCGAGCCGGGATTCAGCTGGTACGACTGCTCCAACCTCCTGGCGCCGTTGGTCCATTTGCTGCTGGACAAGCCGGAGGAGCTGCTGCGGCTCCTGGATCATCCGCTGACCGTGCCGCACGGGGGCCACGAGGAGTTCCAGCACTGGTGGCGGGCCCACGCTCTCGCCGATTTGGGCCGTATCGAAGAAGCGCTCGCCGTGGCCGAAACGGACCCGAACCCATGGACCGACCCCGGGATCATCCGGGCCGGCCTCCTCAGCGCTGCCGGAGACCTGACGGCCGCCGCCACGGAACTGCGCGGACTCGGCACGCTCATGGCGCGTGAGGAGTTGTTCGAGGTCCTGGTACGGCAAGGACAGGCCGCCGAGGGCATAGCCGTCCACCCCACGGTGGCCGAGCAGCGGGCCGCCCAGAAGTCGGCCGACGAACGGCAGGACTCCGAAGCAGGGACAGAGGACCTCCGCCGGGAGGGCGGATACGCTGCGGAGCCACCCTTTTAGAGCTGCCACAAGCGGGGAACCCAGTTGCCTGGGCCGCCAGTACGAACGCAGGCTCGCGATCATGACGTCTCACGCGCGTGGTCCGGTTCTCGCACGCTTCCGCTGGATCGGCGGCCAGGCCGACGTCTGGCACATTTTCCGTGATCCCGAGGCACTCGCTGCGGTAGTCCGTGGACTGGCCGTGCCGTTCCGGCCGCTGGGCTTATCCCGGCACCGGGTGCCCCCTGTACACACAGCCGCACCGAGCTTGACCACTCGCCGAGGGCCGGACGGCGTAAGGATCCGGGATGACCACGCGGCGATATCACGGACGGACAGCACTCCTCCCCACGGCCCGAGGCGTCACCGCATGCAGTCCCCGATGAAGGGTGACACCTCGCGAAGTTGCTGCGGGCCACTCCTTCGTATGAACGCCGTGCATCACACCGCGGCCTGGGGCCGCTCCTCCCTAGGGTGTCCAGTGCGATATCGGAGACGAAAGAGGTGAGATGTCCATGCGGGAAGAAGCGATCGCGCGCGTCCAACTGGTGTTCACGTTGTTCGATGCTGATGGGAACGGGCTCATCGAAGCAGACGATTTCGAGCTGATGGCGGAAAGGGTGGTGGCGGCAGTCCCGGAAGCCGACGTGGGCAGGCGCGAGGCGATGGTTACTGCGTTCCGAACTTTCTGGCAGACCCTGGCCGAGGAACTCGACAGCAACCATGACGGCCGAGTCGACTACGCCGAGTTCCAGGCCATCGTCCTTGCGCCGGAGCGTTTCTCCGCAGCGGTCACGGAGTTCGCTCGCGCCCTCACTGCGGTCGCAGACCCGGACGGGGACGGACTGGTCGAACAGTCGACGTTCGTAGCGGTCATGACCGCCATTGGCTTCTCCCCGCCGAACATCCTCGCCTTGTTCGATGCCCTGACGCCGGCCAACGCGGAGCAGGCGTCGGCCCCGGCTTGGGCCGAGGCCATCAAGGACTACTACCGGCCCGATGCGGCAGGCATCGCGGACCACCTGGTCACAGCACCAGCCAGCTGACCGCCCACACCCACGTGCCCGCCCCGCGGGGCTCAGCACCCGACGGGGCGGACCTCACCGCTTCCGATGGACCGGGCGCGCGCCGCCGCCTTTACCGACGACTCAGAACACGGCGGAGTCCCGGCGCAAACCACCCCACAGCCCCTCAAGGGTTCACTTCGACGCGCTTCGCGAGTTCTACGAAGAAGCTTCGCAGCGAGGCCTTGTCATCGTCTCGTGGTGGGACCAGGCTGCAAGGAGTACGCGTCGGCGGAGCAGGTCGAGGTTGGCGCGGCCGCAGCCCTTCCGTTCGATCAGCTTGACCCTGGTCACCTGGCCTTCGACTTGGCTGGAGTTCCAGGTGGTCGACAGACCGGCGATGACCGCGTCCCGATCGTGGAGGAGTCCGTCGGCGAACTGTCGCAGGGCAGGCAGGTCGTGCTGTCTGACCAGTTCGATCCATTCGTGGAGGTCTTCACCGCGGTGGTCGTGCGTGAGCGCGCCGGGGGCTCGGACGTGGCTCTGAACCGCAGCAAGCTGTCCCGTACGACGGTCCTACGGGATCAGCGCCGCCCGGCCCCGGATCACGGTGCCGTCGAGCGCCTGGCCGTCGGCGCCGATCCCGTACCGACGGAGCGTTCCGGATTGGTGTGCAGCTGCTCCGCCCCTTCCTCGCCGGACAACCTCACGGTCCGTGAGGAAGGCCAGCCACCCTCCTGCTCCCACTCCCTGTGCGCGGCACGGCGGTGCCGGCGCCCCGATCGGCTGCGGCGGAGGACGGCTCCACGTCATGGCCAGGTGGTCGAGCACGTCACGGTTCCCAAGGGGGCTGCGGGCGCGAACGAGGACGAACTAATCATCACGGATGCACTGGTGTCCCCGTTCCGCGGTGAAGCGGTTCTTTCGCACGGGTTGCGGCTCGTCCTCGTCGAGGGTCATCTCTCGTCCCCTTGGCCCTGGAACTACATGGACCGGCACCCGCGGGAGTACCTGCCGCACGACTTCCCGCAGTACAAGACCGTCTACGACTACTACGCGAAACCGCCGCTTCCCCGTAGACGCCAGCGACAGCCGCGCATCGTCCGCGGCTACTCGGTGGCCCCACGGTCCGCTACATCCTGGACGAGAACTCCATGGGTTTCTAATCAATAGGCTCAACTGACTTGTCAATCTGTTGAGTTGACATCGACTCACTGATTACGCCCGATCGATGGGTTTCCCGATCAGATCCCAGCCACGGTAGAGCGAGTGACCACGTCATATGCAAACCTCGTGCCGAGGCCCTTCCCGCGATCCACGGCGGAATCAGCGCGCGGCGTCAGGTGTGGTCCATCGCAAAGCGCAGGGTGGCCCTACCCTGCGATGGCGGGAAGTCCTCATCGGCTCATCGGTGGGCACTGCTCGCTGCCATGGTTCCCCGGCTCGAAACCGGATTCCGGGCTGGTTCTCCTCCACCATCGGCGGCGGTGACGGACCTTCGACAGCCGTTCGATCACCATCCGTTCCGGCAAGTGGTGGGGATTGCCTACGGGCTGTTCGGCCAGTAAATCGGGGTGAGGTCACCCCCAGACGCGACAAGGGGCATCAATGACGTCGATCGACGATACAGACCCGGTGATCTTCCCAGCGGGTGCCGCGACGCAGACCAGCGCAGCGGAGGCCGCGAGAGGTGAGTGGGATGCCGTGATCGTCGGCGGCGGCATGGCGGGTTCCATCGTTGCCGAGCAGCTGAGCCAGGCCGGCTACCAGGTGCTGATCGTCGAAGCCGGACCTGGCAAGGACCTGGACCTCGCCGAGTACGAGTCGTACCTGTCGCGGTTCTACGGCGCGGTCATCAAGGACAACCAGTCACCGTACCCGTTCAACCCGAATGCCCGGATGCCCAGGAGCACCGACACCATGCCGGTGCATCCGGGCACACCCCGAGACGACTTCTACCTCGTGCAAGAGGACAAGTACTGCTCGGACACCACGTTTACCCGAGTCCTCGGCGGCACCTCCATGCATTGGGAGGGGAAAGCGCTGCGCATGCTTCCCGAGGACTTCGACCTGCAAACCAAGTACGGCCAGGGCCTGAACTGGCCGCTCAGCTATGACGATCTGGAACCCTACTACCGGCAGGCCGAGGCCGAACTGGGCGTAGCCGCCGAGGTCGAGGACCAGGCATATCTAGGAATGCATTTCCCGAAGGGATACGTGTTCCCGATGCACCGCATGCCGCCGTCCTACCTCGACCAGACGGTCGCCCGAGGCGTGGACGGCATGCGGGTCAACCTGGCGGACGACGATTACACCCTCCAGGTGCGGAGCTTTCCTCAGGCCCGCAACGGCGTGCCGAACGCCGCGTACGACGGCGGCAAGGGCTTCGTCCCGGTCGGCGCGGTGAGTACGAGCCAGGTGGAAGAGGGCGAGCGTTGTCAGGGCAACACCAACTGCGTCCCGCTCTGCCCCGTGCAGGCCAAGTATCACGCGGGAAAGACCCTGACCAAGGCGCTCCGCAGGGGCAACGTCAAGATCGTGACGCAGGCAGTCGCGTCCAAGGTCGAGGTCAACGAGCAGGACGGCCGGGTGACCGGTATCACCGTCAAGAACTACCAGTCGCTCGACTCCGATAGCTATGAGACGTACACGGTGAAGGGCACCGTCTACGTTCTCTGCGCGCACGCCATCGAGAACGCCCGGCTCATGCTGGCCTCCGACATGCAGCGCATGAGCCGCAGCAAGCTGATCGGCTGCAACCTGATGGACCATGCGTACCTGCTGTCTTGGGGACTGCTGCCCGAGCCTGCCGGCACGATGCGAGGCACGTCCTGCACGAGCGGCATCACCGACCTGCGCGGCGGGCGGTTCCGCGGTACCCAGGCCGGATTCGGTGTGGACATCCACAACGACGGCTGGGGGTGGGCGACCGGCTCGCCCTACACGGACCTGGTCGAACTGGTCGACAATCAGGGCCTGTACGGGGCGGAGTTGCGCCGTACTCTCGGGAACCAGGTCTCCCGGCAGCTCCTGCTGGCCTTCATGATCGACCTGCTGCCCGACAGGAACAACACGGTGACTGTGGACGACCGGTACAAGGATGCCCTCGACAACCTCAAACCGGTCGTGTCGCTCAAGATCCCGCCGTACACCATGCGGGGCGCCGCGTTCGCCCGCAATCTCGCGACCGAAATCTTCGCGAAGCTCGGCGCGGAGGAGCGGACCACGTACGACAAGGACCGCTACAGCGCCGTCGAGCACGACGGCCAGTGGTACAACATCGTGGGCGGCAACCACCTCGCGGGCACCCACGTCATGGGAACCGACCCGACGAACTCTGTGGTCGACCATACCCAGCAGTCGTGGGACCACGACAACCTCTACCTCGTCGGGCCCGGCAGCTTGCCCTCGATCGGCACCTCCAACATCAGCCTGACCATGGCGGCGCTCGCCTTCCGCAGTACGACCCACATCGTCAGGTACCTGCGCGCCGCGAAGGCACCGGCCACCATTCGCAGCTAGACGGCCAACAGACCGGCGGTCCGAGTGCGACACCGGCCTACCGCCACCGCCACCGCCCACGATTGGGGGAACATGTCCGTTTCAGAATCGGAGCCGTCCCAGGACTCCAAGATCAAGACCATCGAGGAATTGCGCGAGTACCTGTACAAGGGGCTCCAGTTGGAGCATGCGACGCTCCCGCCCTACCTGACCGCCCTCTACTCGCTGCACCCGGGGAAGAACTCGGATGCCTGGCACGTCATCAGGGTCGTGGCCGTCGAGGAGATGCTGCACCTCACCCTGGTCGCGAATGTCATGAACGCCGTGGGCGGGACTCCGGACCTCACCAAGCCCGGCTTCGTACCGAACTACCCGACGCGCCTGCCGTGTGGTCCCGACTACTTCGAGGTACATCTCCGGCCGTTCTCCCGCGAGGCTCTCGACACATTCCTGAAGATCGAGAAGCCGGCGCAGGCAGCCGACAAGGAGGACAGGTTCGTACCGATGGACTGGGCGGCCCTGGGGCTGGCGTCCGACGGCGCGGCGCCGCCATCAGAGAAACTGGCGGAACTCGAGGAGTCCGGCACGATCCTGGGCCTCGTCCCCGGAGAACCCACCCAGCGATTCCTGAGCATCGGTGAGTTCTACGAGGAGATCATCCGGGGAATCAACCAACTGGAGGACCAGGCCCGTCAGGCGGGAACGACTATTTTCACCGGCGATCCCGCTCGCCAGGTGACTCCCGAGTACTTCTACTCGGGTGGCGGCGATGTGATCAAGGTGACGGGGCGCGACACCGCGGTCGCGGCGCTCACCCTCGTCGCGGAGCAGGGCGAAGGGCTGCACGGCGGCATCTTCGACAGCCAGGACGAAATCGCCCACTACTACAGGTTCCAGCAACTGAAGAAGGGGCGGTACTACCAGAAGGGCGACACGCCGGGCATTCCTTCCGGCCCAGAACTGAACGTCGACTGGGATGCCGCCTATCCGGTGAAGCCGGACATCAAACTGGCGGATCTCGCGGGAGAACCGGAAATCCTGGCGGCGGCCAAGGAATTCAACCGGTCCTACGCCACTTTCCTGACCAATATCAACCTGGCCTACAACGGTCAGCCCGACCTGCTGCTCAAGGCGGTCTGGGAGATGTTCCGCATTCGCGACAGCATGAACCGGCTCATCCGCAACCCGCTCGCAGGGCACGGAGGAGTACACGCCGGCCCGACATTCGAGATCTAGACCGTCGAAGGAGGAGGCATCGTGACGCGAACAGTGACCACAGAAGAGAAACTGCGCGAATTCGTGAAGTTCTCTGCCACTGTCACCGGATTCAACGAGTTCGACCTGTGGGGAACCGGTCAGGCGGAGGCGTACTACGAAACGGTCATGGATCAAGAAGGGCGGGACGCGCTCCAGAAGGCGATCTCGTCCGTTCCCTCCGCCACCCCCGCCGATCCGGTGGTGAAGAGCATCATCAAGCTCTGGTACGTCGGTGTCTGGTACGGCCCGGAACTGACGGGACGCGTGGACGTGGCGGCTTGGACGGCGCCCGGCCGCAGCGGAGCGAAGCCCGCCGTTCCGGATTCCAGCCAGCCCGAGGAAGGCCTGCCCGGGCAGGCCGCGCCCGTACAACAGCAGGCCGGGGAGGACCGCGCGGGGGACAGCGACGAACGCACACCCCCGTTCGTCGTCTCCCCCGAGGCCTACACCGAGGGCCTGCTGTGGCGGGCGATCGGCGCACACCCGTCCGGCGCGAAGGCGCCGGGCTACGGGTCGTGGGCCAATCCGCCCACACTCGAGAACCACTGAGCGGAGAAAATGCAATGACCGGCACTGTTCCGAACCTGGGGCGCGACACGGTGTCGCTCGGCGTCACGCCGACCCTGTGGTGGAACGACGACTTCCCCCCAGATCGACATCGGAATGCCGTTCGAGCAATGCGTGAGCGAGAAGGCACTCGCCGGATTCCAGGGCTGCAGCATCGGCCACAAGTACCCGGCCGACCCCGCCGTCCTCAAGGAAGCGCTCGAACTGCGCGGCCTGAAGGAAACACAAGCAGCGGATCAAGCCGGTTCATCTCAAGAACGTCCGCCAGTCGGTGGCCGAGAAGGTGAAGAGCGACCACCTTTCCTTCCAGGAGGGAATCATGCAGCGCGTCTTCACCGTGCCCGGAGACTCGCAAGGCATGGTCGACTTCAGATCCATCCTCACAACGCTGGGGAACGCCGGCTACGAGGGGTGGCTGGTCGTCGAGGCCGAACAGGACCCGGCCACGGCATGCCCGCTGAAGTACGCCAAGATGGCCCGCGCCTACCTCACCGAAGTCCTGGGATGGTAGCGATGAGCGCGCGCGACATCTACCTCAGCTTCTTCATGTTCACCGTCAATCTGCACCCGGACGATCCCCAGCACACCGAGGTCATCGTCCGGCACATGGAGAAACTGCGGAGCTTCGGGTACACGGGATTCGACATGCCCGTCTTCCCGAACGACACGGGCGACCCCCAAGGGGGACGTACCCCGCTACGAAAAGCTCAGGGAAGCCCTCGACACGGCCGGCCTGGCGGAGGTGGGTCTGACCACCAACGTGACCACGACGCCGGCCTACGATTCCACGTCGCTGATCGCTGCGGAACGCGAGGCAGCCCTCGTCTACCTCAAGTCACGGTGGACATCACAGGGCCCTGCGCGGCACCATCATGGCGGGCCCCGTGCTGTTCCCGTACAACGTCTTCCCCACACTCAACGGCGAGCCGCTGTGGAGTGACGCACTGCAGGACTGGCTGCGGCGCTCAGGAACGCCGGGCATCATCGGCAGCACCGGCGGGGAGCGGTCGAGAGCCTGGATCTATGACTTCTCGTCCACGCAGAGCACCAGGCCTTCTCCGGCGGGTCGAGGTAGAGACCGACGACGTCGCGGGCCTTGGTGATGAACAGCGGGTCGCGGTAGACGGTTTGAACGTCTGGGCCCGGTGCGGCGCCAGGGCGAGTGCCCGCCAGATCCGCGAGATGGTCGACTGCGACATGCCCGTGGCCGCCGCCATAGACCTGGTCGACCAACCGGTGGCGCTCTTCGGCGTCTCCTCCAGCGTCTTGACGATGACGCGCTCGACGTCCGCGTCGGTGATCTTCCGGGGGACGCCGGGCCGCGGTCGTCACACAAGCCGTCCAGGCCCCGTTCGAGGAAGCGGCGCCGCATGGTGCGGACCGTGTCCGGCTTCGACTCAAGTTACTAGTGCCGAAACAAGCAAGGTTGGCCCTGTCCTCGAGGGCCTGGGTGAGCAGCCTGATCGGTAGGGTCGGGGCCGGGCGCACGATGCGCCATGACGTCATGCGGAACGGGGCGGGCTGTGTTGACCGTGGATGTCGCTGTGGTGAGCGGGCTCGTGTACGGAGCCAGTGGACAGCGTTTGGACGTGTATCGGCCCGCGACTGCATTGGCGGCTTCGCCGGTCGTGCTGCTCTGGCACGGAAGAGGTCCCGAGGAGCGGGACGTTCTCGCGCCGCTCGCGCGGGGCGCGGCTTCGCTGGGTGTCGTGTGCTTCGTCCCGGACTGGAGGCCGGACGCCGACGATAGCGGTCGAACCCACCTACGCGAGTCCGCCATGTTCGTCCAGCAGAACGCAGCCGAGTTCGGCGGGGACACCGGACGGATCACGCTCGCCGGCTGGTCCCTGGGAAGCAAGGCTGCGGTGGCTGCCGCCATGGACCCCTGCGCACTCGACGACTGGAGACCTCAGGCCGTCGTCGGCATCGCCGGCGGATACACCCGACCGGAACCGCTCACGGGCCGCGCCCCGATCGACAAACTGACAAGGGCAGATCAATCGCTGCCGGTCATCCCTGTCTGGCTGATCCACGGATCTACTGATCCGGTCGTGGACGTCCAACAGTCACGCCAACTCCATGCGGCTCTTCAGCACCGGGGCTGGCCGACCTCGCTCTACGAGCCCGACACCGACCACGCCGGTGTGATCATGACCGAGTACGACCCGGAGTCGCGCCGCTGCCGACCCAGCCACGCCGAACACGCCGTACGGGCCGGAAGCCAGACAGCCCACCTCCTCGCCCGCGCCGCCAATTCCGCACCTCGCGCCTGCTAGGACCTGTCTGGTAATTGATCTTGTGGTGGGTCTCGGCGAGGTGACGGATGTGGCGTGGGAGCGGATAGCGCCCCTGTTGGCGGGTGTTGCTGGTCGTGGGCGGCCGTGGCGAAATCACCGGCAGGTGATCAACGGGGTGTCGCGGCGGTTGCGGACCGGTCCCGCAACGGGCTGACCACGAAGATCCATCTCGCCTGCGACGGTCGGGTGCGACACGGTCATGGACGAGCTGAGGGTGTTCCGGACCGGTGCCGGGTGGCCCGCCGCAGACCCGACGCGGTCATCGCGGACAAGGTGTGCTCGTCCCGCGCGATCCGCCAGGCCCTGCGCAGGAGAGGCATTCAGGCCGTGATCCCGGAACGGGCCGACCAGAAGGCCAACCGCCTGCGGCGAGGGAAGACCGGCGGCAGACCACCGGCCTTCGACCGTGAGCTCTACAGAACCCGCAACGTGGTCGAACGTTGCTTCGCCCGGCCAAGCAGTTCGGGGCGATCGCGACCCGCTTCGACAAGCTCGCCGCTCCACCTCGCCTCACTCATCCTCTGGCTTCGCGAGCCGGTAGCGCAGCCCCGGAGGGGGTCTCGACGGCTGGTTGAATGCTCACCAGTGCCACTACGAGACTGGGGGAGTTTTGAGGGTCCAGGACACGATCGCTTACGACTGCGTCGCAATTTTTCTGCTGCTGGTCGTGGTTTGGCAGATGCGGCGACGGCTGACGCTTCGCTCCCGGGGCGTCGAGGTCATCGCTAGATGCTTCGATCGTGATTGGCGGGGGAAGGGCGGCCCGCAGTTCCTTCTGAGCTACACGACGCCAGACGGTGTCAAGCGGACACACAGTGCAGGTGAAGACCACGTCCCCGCCGGCACCCGAGAAGGGGACAGCGTTGCACTCCTCTACGACCCCATGTCCCCTGGGCGCGCGGAGACGGCACTAGCTTCCCGCAAACCATTCTGGAAGCACTACGACATGGCGGCCCTGGTGGGAGTTGCCCTCAGTGTCGTGCTGACGGTGCACGTCCTCTAGATCGGCCGCCACGCATCGAAAGCGCCCAAACCCGCCCGCACACGACGGGGCCAGCGCACATCTGATACACCAGAGCCCTCTCACTCAAGCGGCCGATCACGTTACTGACTCAGCCCTGGCTCGTTGGTCCGGGCATCGGGCGGGGTTCGCGTGGTCATTTGTCGGATGCCGAGTAGGAACGGCTGCGGCCGTTCCTACCGGTGGGCAACGGTCGCTGCGGGCGGGTGGCAGGACCATCGGCAGGTGATCGACAGGCTTCTGCACCGGGTGCGGGCCGGGGTGCAGTGGCGTGACCTGCCGGAACGCTTCAGGCCGTGGAAGACGGTTCACGAACGCCATCTGCTGTGGTCTGCGGATGCAGAACCCGCTGCAGCGGGTCCAGGCTGCGGCGGACGCGGCGGGTGACGTCGACTGGGACATCTCGGTCGACTCGACCAGCGTGCACGCTCGTCAGCACGCGGCTGCGCGCGCAACGACCCACGTCGTGCCCTGTTCGCTTCAAAGGGGGGCGAAGCGGCGGAACACCAGGCCGAACCTCCGTGGCAGAGCCTGGTCGCCCGCCTGGTCGAGGTGGTGCAGGAGCTGAGGGACTGGGCCGCTCGGGGGCGGCCTCACCAGCAGGATCCACCTGAGCGCCGACGGCTGCTGCCGCCCGCTGGCCCTGATCGTCACAGCCGGACAGCGGGGCGACAGCCCCCAGCTCGAGCCGGTGCTGGAGAGGATCCGCGTTCCCCGCCCCGGGCCGGGCAGGCCCCGCAGAAGCCCGACAACGTCGCCGCTGGCAAGGCCTACAGCAACCGAGGCTGCGTCACAGTGCGAATGGCTGGTACGCCAGGGCCCGGTCAACTACCTCTGTAGCGGTTGACTCCTGCCCGTCCTTGGGCCAGAAGATCAGATCGGATACGTAGCCAGTCGGGCAGGCGAGAGCTCTGTCGAGCTCGTCCAGGACCCCTGCCGTCTCGTCCTCGTCGTACTCGACATCCATGACCTTCTGCACCAGCGTGATCGCCGTCTCGCGGGTCATCGGCAACCGCACCCACCCTACGAGAAAGGCGGAGTCGAAGAGCGGATCCGGCTACTTCCGCCGCGCACGGGGCTTGAGACCGTGCTCGCTTTGGCTGACGCGCCTTCCCTGGGACACGGCCTGCTAGGCGGGCGCGCAAGGGCGGGTCGCCGGAGAGGTGCGGGCGGGAGCCAGCGGGTCCCCGCCCTGCGGTGGCCGACGGCCATCACCTTGCGACTCTGTGGCGTTGAGCTCACCTTGATTTCCTTTGCCACTGGTCGAGGCTGCGACGGGTGGCGAGTGTATCGGGGTGGGCGTTACCCAGAACCCGGATCGAGTCAGCCAATAGGTCGCCGAAGGCCTCTGCGGCGCCGACCGGGTTCCCTGCTTCGCCCCGCCAGGTGGCGAGGGCGGCACGCGTCACGAGAACGTCTGGATGGTCTTGACCAAGCTTCCGCGTGCGGTCGGCCAGAAGGCGGGTAAAGGCGGGTAAAGGCGGTCACGGCGCCTGCCGCATCCCCGGCTCTACCCTGACAGTTGGCGAGATTGTGGCGGGTGGCAAGGACCCGAGTGTCGTCATCGTCGTTCAACACCCGTCTCCAGTCTGCCAGCAGGTCAGTGAAGTCGGCCGCTGCGCCCGCTGCATCCCCAGCCAATCCTCGCCACATGGCGAGATTGTTTCGGGCTGAAAGGGTATCGGGGTGGTCTTCGCCCAGCACCCGTCTGCGGTCGGCCAGCACGCCGGTGAAGACGGCCTCGGCACCAGCTGCATCGCCAGCAGATCCTTGCAGATCGGCGAGGGCGGCACGGGCTCTCATGGTGTCGGGATGGTCTTCGCCGAGTAGCCGCGCCGTGTCGGCCAGAAGGTCGGTGCAGGCGGCCACGGCGCCCGCTATATCTCCTGCCGCCCCTTGCCAGAAGGCGAGGTTGTGGCGTGCCATGAGGGTGTCGGGGTGGTCGTCGCCCAAGTGGGCGATAGCCAATTCGGTGAGCCGCCGAAAGTGGTCGCGGGCAGCACGGAACTGGCCAGCCACCCCGAGGCTGTTGCCGGAAAGATTGAGTACAGGGTGGGCAGCCGGCTCGTAAAGGGCGCCTTTGGCGTGCTCGGCAAGAGCAATGGCGTTGGACCGGAGCGCTTGGGCGAGCTTGGTATCGCGTTCGACGTCAGGCCAGGCTGCGACCAAGGCGTCGGCTGCGGTGCGGGCGGTCTCGCGGTGTTGGTCGGGGGTGAGGGTGTCGCGGACAGCGTGCTGCACGAGTTGGTGGGCTCGTACCGCCGTGGCAGGGGCATCAGGGGTACGGGTGATGAGGCTGAGCCGGCGCAGCGCGCTGAGTGCCCGGTCCGCTTCGGCTGCTGAGACCTGATCGGCGCCCGGCTCAGCCGGGGAGTCCTGACCGGCTGCGCGGGTCCGGTGACTAGCGAGGTAGATGCGGGTGGGCGTGCTAGTGAGGACGGAATGGGGGATGCCGTTCGGACCGAGGTGGGCGATCAGGTGAAGGAGAGGGCGAGCGAGGCCGACGGGGCGGAGGCTGTCGGCATGGTCGATGGACAGGGCCCAGGCTGCGGCGAGGGCGTGGGGTTGCTGATCGGGCAGGACATCGGGGGCCAGGTCGCGAAGCGCGGTGGCCCGGTCAGCCAGCGTCTGCCGGTAGACGCTGACGGACTCACCCGTGTCGGCCAGGTAGGCGGCCGCCTGTGACAGGGCAAGGGGCAAGTAGCCCATGTCCGCGGCCAGTTTGGCCAGCTCATCGATGGGCTCGGTCCGTCCGTAAGCCGCCAGAGCATCGACGAGATGGGCTACGGCCTGTGCCGGGGTGAACACGCCGATCTCCAGCCGGGTGCGACCTGAGCCGGTGAGGGCGGCGTCCTGGCGGCGGGTGGTAATCAGGGTCCGGCCGTGCGGACTGTCCGGCGGCCACAAGCCTCGCAGGTCTTCGGGGTGGGTGAGGTTGTCCAGCACCACCAGCCACCTCACAGCCACGGCCGTCGAACGCCTCGGCGTCAGCCAGGCCAGGAAGGCACGGGCGGCCCCCTCCGGGTCCTCCACGCCGAGCGAGCAGAGTTCGCGGGCGGCCTGGGCGAATTGGTCGACGATGGCTGACCGGTCGGTAGCGGTCAGCCACACCACTATGTCCACTGTTCCCTCGGCCAGCGTGGTGCGGGCGTAGTCGGCGGCGAGTTGCGACTTGCCGACCCCGCCCATCCCGAAGAGCACACCCCCCGTGGCAGGTCCGGCCGTTGGCCGACCCTCGAGGACGGCGGTGCCACCGCCCTCCAGTACCGTGCGCAGCCGGATGGCCTCGCCGCGGTGCTGGAACGCCAGCGCGGGTGGCGGAATCGGCCCGACCAAACGCAGCTCGCTCCCCGCCGACCGGGCGTTGCCCACGCGGGAGCGGGATGGCGCCGGACCCGGCGGCGTCTTGGCCTGGGTCCCGGCGGCAAGATCACGAAGGTCGAGCCAGGGGCGGGCATCAAGCTTCAGCGCATCAGCCAGGGCCGTGACGGTGTCCATGCTGGGGATTGGCCCGTCGGTGCGGAAGAACTGCTGCACCGTGGTCCGGGAGATCCGAACTTGACCCAGACGCGTACGGTCGGCCAACGCGGTCTTGCTCACACCGGCCGCAGCCCGAGCCCGGTCCACCTGTCGGCGCAACTCGGCCATAGCGTCCTCTGGCGTCATCCTCCCCCGCTCTCACACCCTCAACGGCGATCACACGGCCCCGAGTTCAGACCTGCACCGCATTGTTCAGCACCGCTCACAGTGAACCTGGGCGAACACCAAAACCGACACGGTCCTACCCGTCGACACTCCGGCCGACCAGACCGCGGAGGAACCTGTGAACACCCTCGCTACCACCCTGCTCACGATCGCCCTGGTACTCGTCGTCGCCGTACTGGTCGCTGCCGGCGCGGGGAAATTGGCCCGCATGGACGGCGCCAGTTACCCCGCTGCCCTCGCTCGTGCCGGTATGGCTTTCACCGCCACTCTCACTCTCGCCGCTGCCCTGGCCGCTACCCTGGCCGCCTGCCGGTGACCCGACGTATCCGGCTCGGGATCCGCAAGCACCGGTTCTGCCCCGGCGCAGACGCCTCACCCCTGTGGCGTCTGCCGCCCGCAGTAACCGCGTCCTATCAGGCAACGGCCGGGCATTGGGCGGCGAGCCGGGCGAGGTGGACCTCTCGCAGTGCCTCCCACGACGTGCAGACCTGACGCGGGGGTCGGCAGCGCCGTCCTCGAGGACGGCGGCAAACTGGTCGGCGCTCTCGCGGGTCCGGGCCGCGTACGCGCGAAATCCGTCGACGGCATCGGGATCCCGCGGCCGCCGGACGTGGTCAGCAAAGGCCGGTTGTTCACTCATCGGGGCCTCCAAGGGCAGAACTGGCGTCTGCTTCAACGGCTTCGGCCGCACCGGCCGCCTGAACAGTGCCGCAGCGAGGGTGTCCACCTGGGAAAACAGGTGGACAGCGTGAGTGAAGGCCGCGGTTCGGGGTGCCGGTATCCAGCCGGGTGAATGATGCGTCTTCAGCATGGTCCCCACGTTTCGGCCGTAATTGAGTCCCAGGGATTTGCTGTCGGCCAGATCGATACCCCAGGTCACTTCGTCGCCCAGGGCCAGGACGGCCGTCGGCTGCTGTCTCGACGCGTCGTCAACGACGAACCTGAACTCCTCGAAGAGGCGGCTCGAAACCTGGAGGCGATCGAGGCCCGGTTCCGTGAGCACCGCGACTTCGAGGTGCTCACCAGCACGCCCGGCTTGGGCATGATCCTCGGTAACGCCGGCAAGATCAGGACAGACTTCGCCAGCCACGTCGCTACAACCACAGACTCCAACACGTCTTGTGCATCTCCACGTTGAAGCATCCGCCACTGCAACGAGTCCCGTCGTTTTTACGAACGCAAGCGAGCTGAAGGCAAGCGCCACATCCAAGCAGTACTCGCCCTCGCCCGCCGCCGCGTCAACGTCCTCTGGGCCCTCCTGCGGGATGGACGGACCTATGAAGTCACGCCACCTACCGCACGCGCGGCTTGACAGACCGCATGAGGAATCACTGAAAACCGGGAACCAACCATCAGGAAGCGGCTCCGGAACGGGGAACCCCGTCCCCCACGGGAGCGTTGTCAAAGGTTGCGGGGAAGGCGAGGGGAGTTGGAACTGTGGCGCAGAGGCGCTCGCGCGGCCCTTGGCGGCTCCTGCTGGTCGAGGACGACCGGGAGCTTGCCTGCATGCTGGCCGACGTGCTGCGGGACGAGGGGTACGCGGTCGATGTCGCGGCCGACGGCCAACAAGGACTGCACCTCGGTCTCTCCCGGCCGTACGACGTGCTCGTCGTCGACCGGCGCCTGCCGGCGCTCGACGGACTCGACCTCGTGAGCCGGTTGCGGTCCCGCTCCGTGCGTACGCCTGTGCTGCTCCTGACCGCGATGGGTACGGTGCACGACCGGGTCGACGGCCTGGACGCCGGCGCTGACGACTACCTCGTCAAGCCGTTCGACCTCGACGAACTCGGCGCGCGCTTACGGGCCCTGCGCCGCAGGGCGCTCGAAGCCGCCGATGTCCTGAGTATCGGTTCGGGGCAGCTGTACGTCGGCCGCCGGGAGGTCGAGTTGGCGGACGGAAAGCAGGTCGCCCTCGCGGCTCGGGAGTTCGCGTTGCTGTGGGCACTCGCCTCGCGCCCCGAAGCCGTGCACTCGCGGGCGGAGCTGCGCCGGCTGGTGTTCCAGGAGGCGCCCGCGTCGTCCATCGTCGACACCTACGTCTACTACCTGCGCCGCAAGCTCGGCAGACAGGTCGTGCGCACGGTCCGCGGCCTCGGCTACCGGCTGGGGGCGCTGTGAACCCGTCCGCTCCGGCCGAGTGGACGGCGGTACGGCGGGCACGCCTGCGCATCACTGTCATCACCGGAGCGATCATCACACTGCTAGTCACGATCGTCGGCGGGGTCGCGCACACGGTGATGGTGGACGCGCAGAACGACCAGGTGTGGCGCGAGCTGCGCTACGGGGCGATGTACGGCGATCCGGCCAAGCCTCCTGTGTGCACCTGGCTCTACGCGCCCGGCGTGGAACCCCTGTCCAATGCCCCGGCCGGATTTCCGATCCGCGCCGACCTGGCAGAGGTCCGCCGCGCCGGCGAGGCCACGGAGCGCACCGTGGAACGCGACCGTACGGTCTATCTGGTACGTACCCAGCCCCGGGCCGACGGAGACGTGGTTCAGGCGGTGTTCGACATGCGTTTCCAGCTGGCCGACCGCAGCCATCTGTGGTTCGCGCTGGCGGTGGCGGAGGCGGTGGGGCTGCTCGCCGCAGCCGTCACGGGGGTGTTCCTCGGCCGTCGTGCCGTGGCGCCGTTGGCGGAGGCCCTGACCCGGCAGCACCGGTTCGTCATGGACGCCAGTCACGAGTTGCGTACCCCGATCACCCAGGTGCACACGCGGGCGCAGATGCTGGTGCGGCAGGCGGCCGGCCAGGATCTGCCGGTTTCGCACCGCGACAGGCTGGCCCGGCTGGTCGCTTCGACAGGCCGGCTCGGCGAGGTGCTCGACGACCTGTTGCTGTCCGCGAGCATTGCCGCGGGTCCGGCGCGGCGGTCGGAGCGCCGGCCGGTCGATCTGGTCGCGCTGGCCCGGTCGGTGGTGGCCGAGGAAGCGGACCGGGTGCGGGCGCGTCGCCTCACCGTCGTCGTCGACGACCCGTCGCATCCCCTCTTCGTCGACGGCATCCCCTCGGCGCTGCGCCGAGCCGTGGGTGAACTGCTGTCCAATGCGATCCGTCACACCCCGGCGGAGGGGCGGATCGGGATGGCACTCTCGCGCTCCGGTGGCATGGTGGTGCTGGCCGTCGCGGACACCGGGCCCGGATTCGAGCCCGCCGCGGTGGAGCAGTTGTTCGAGAGGTTCCACCGGGGTAGCGGCGACGGCGGGCGGTACGGGCTGGGGCTCGCGCTGCTACGGGAGGTCGTCACGCGTCACGGGGGCACCGTCGCCGCCGCCGGCCGTCCCGGTCACGGCGCCCGGTTCACCATCCGCCTGCCGGAGTGCCCGCCCCCGCCCTCCGAGCCGGCCGAATCGCAGCGGGCCGGAGCGTAGCCCGTCACGGCAACTCGTGTGCGGCGAGCAGTCGGGCCGCGGCGCGGACGTCCGCGTCCAGAGGACGGTCCGGGTCGACCGGGGGAATCGACTCGACGAGGGCGTCGAGGAGTTCCGCGCACCGGGGCGCGGTGGGGCGTCGGGCGCCGACGTGGGCCGCCTGGCGCAGGCCGAGCGCGAGTGAGCCGGTCAGCAGGTCCAGCAGTTCCGCCATGTCGTAGGAGCGCAGGGCGGCCTGGGTACCGAAGGGGACGACGTCCTGGTTGTGCAGGTTCGTCGGCAGGCTCTGCATGCCGGCCGGTGTGGCGTTGCGGCGGATCTCCGCGACGAATGCGGTGGCGGCCAGTTGCACGCCCTGCAGCCCGTGCTGGAGGCCCGGTGCGGTGGCGAGCATCGGCGGCAGTCCGCCGTTGCGCGCGGGATCGGTCAGCAGGTCGAGCTGGCGCTCGGCGAGGTTGCCCAGTTGGGCGGTCACGGAGGCGAGCAGGTCGGCCGCGAACGCGGCGGGCTGTCCGAAGAAGTTGCCGCCGTGCACCACCTTCCCCTCCCGGTCGTCATGACTGGGGAAGAACAGCGGGTTGTCGCTGACGCCGCCGAGGTCGGCGCTGACCACACCGTCCACGTAGCGCAGCGCGTCCTCCGCGGCTCCGAGCAGCTGCGGGGTGCAGCGGATGCTGTACGGCTCCTGGAGCGGTCGGGTACCCGAGGGGCTGAGGCCGGCGAGGGTCTGTCGCATGCGCGCGCCGGTCCGGGCCGCTCCGGCGTGTCCGTACGCCCGCAGGAGGTCGTCGTCCAGGAAGCCGGGGTCGCAGCCCAGCAGATCGGCGAGGAGGCAGGTGAGCGTGGTGAGCGATCGGTGGGAGGTGCGGACGGCGTCGCGGGCCAGAGCCAGGGCGGCGGTGGTGACGGAGGTCCCGTTCACAAGGGCGAGCGCGTCGCGGCCGTCCAGGGCGAGCGGGTGCAGTCCGGCGGCCGTCAGTGCCTGGCCGGCGGGCATGCGGCTGCCGTCCAGGTAGGCGTGGCCGCGGCCACGGAGCGCCTGTGTGGCGTAGGCGAGCGGGATGAGGTCGCCGCTCGCTCCGACGGAACCGTAGCGGGGGACGGCCGGTGAGAACGTCGTGGCGAACATGGCGGCGAGCCGGTCGACGACCTCGGCGGATACGCCGGAGAACCCTTGGGCGAGGGACCAGGTGCGCAGCAGGAGCGCGGCGCGGCAGATCTCCTGCGGCAGGTCCGGCCCCTGGCCCGCACCGAGGTGGGCCAGGGTGTTGTCGCACTGGTCAGCTTCGTCGGGGCGGCCGGCGTATCCCACGAGCGCGCCGAATCCCGTGGTGGCGCCGTAGATCGGGCGGGCCTCGCCGCTTTCGTCGTGCCGCAGGCCGTGGAAGAAGCGGCGGCCGCGGTCCAGGCGGGACCGGGTTCGGGCGTCCACGGTGACGGTGAGCGGCGTCGCCGCACGGCGCAGGGCGGCCGAGTCCAGGGGGTGGGTGAGCGGGAGAGGGTCCGGGGTGGTGGGCACGTCCGGAAACGTAGGCGGGGAATCTCAGAGCGCTCTGAAATCGGGTGGCTAGCTTCCGGGGCATGACCCATGACTACCTGATCATCGGTGCGGGGCCCGGCGGGCTCCAGCTCGCCTCCCTGCTGGAGCGGGACGGCGCGGACTACGTCGTCCTGGAGCGCGGCAGCGGTCCGGGTACGTTCTTCACGCGGTTTCCCAGACACCGCTCCCTCATCTCGAACAACAAGGTGCACACGGGTTACGACGATCCGGAACTGCGGCTGCGGATGGACTGGAACTCCCTGCTGAGCGACGACCCGGAGCTGCTGTTCACCCGCTACAGCCCGCGTTATTTCCCGCCGGCCGACGACCTGGTGCGCTATCTGTCGGACTTCGCTTCCCGGACCGGAGCACGCGTGCGGTACGACACCGCCGTGGAGAAGGTCTCACGGGACGAGGAGGGGTTCACCGTCACCAGTCACACCGGCGAGGTGTGGCGGGCACGGCATCTCGTGGTCGCCACCGGAATGCCCGTCGCGAACCTGCCCGCGATTCCGGGCGTGGAACTGGCCGAACGCTACGACACTATCGATACCGATCCGCACGCCTTCACCGATCAGCGGGTGCTCATCATCGGCCGGGGCAACTCCGCGTTCGAAACGGCGGAGAACCTGATGGAGACCGCGGCGGTCATCCACCTCGTTGGCTCGGGCTCGCTGAAGATGGCCTGGCGGACCCACTATGTGGGGCATCTGCGCGCGGTCTACAACAACTTCCTGGACAGCTACCAGCTGAAGTCGCAGAACGCCCTGCTCGACGGCAGGGTCCTGGCCATCAGGCGTGAACAGGACGGCTTTCACGTGCCGGTCGCCTTCGAGCGGGTCGACGAGGTGGTCAGGGAGATCCGCTACGACCGGGTGATCGTCGCCACCGGTTTTCGGTTCGACACCTCGGTCTTTGATGACACCTGCGTGCCGGACCTCGTCGTCGACGGCCGTTTCCCGGCGCTCACACCGCTCGGCGAGTCCGTCAACGTACCCGGCCTGTACTTCGCCGGGACACTGATGCAGGGTCGCTCCTTCGGGAAGGCGACGACCGGTTTCATCCACGGTTTCCGGTACGCGGTGCGCGCGCTGCACCGAGGGCTGCGGCAGCGCCACGCCGGCGTGCCGTGGCCGACGACGGCGCTCGGGGACTCCACCGAGCGGGCCGTCGACGCGGTGATCCGCCGGGTCAACCGGTCCTCGGCGCTGTGGCAGCAGTTCGCCGTCCTCGGTGACCTCCTGCTCCTTGCCCCGGACGGTACGTTCCGCTACGCCGAGGAGGTGCCCGTCGACCACGTGCCAGGGGCCGTGCGGGACGGAGACTTCGGCGAGGTGGCGGCGTACGCGGTGATCACCCTGGAGTACGGGGAGGACCACGACCGGGTGGACCCCTTCGATGTCACCGCGGGTCGCAAGTCCCAGCAGGACGTGTCGGGCCTGGACGGCCGTTATCTGCATCCGGTCGTCCGTTGGTACCGGAACGGCGAGTTCGTGGCCGACCACCACCTCACCGAGAACCTGGAGAACGAGTGGGACAGCAGGGAGGTCCACCGTGCCCCGCTGGACGCCTTCCTGACCGCCCGGCGCAGCCCCGTCGCGCCGGTGGCGCCGTGACGCTCCGTGAACTGTGCGAGAGGGCCCGGCAGGTGCTGGACCCGGTCGTCTTCGACTATGTGGCGGGGGGCGCGGACGAGGAACGCGTCCTCGCCGACAACGAGAGTGCCTTCGGCCGGTACGCGCTTTTGCCGCGGGTACTGAGTGGCGGCGAGGAGCGGGACACCTCCGTCGGTCTGCCGGGCGCACCGCGGGTTTCCCCGGTGTTCGTGGCACCTACCGCGTTCCACCGGCTGGTCCACCGCGACGGCGAGCGGGCGACGGCCCGGGCCGCTGCGGCCGAGGGCGCCGTTCTGGTGACGGGAACGGCGGCGACGACCGCGGTGGCCGACGTGGTCGCGGCGGCGCGCGAAGCGGCCCCGGATCCGGCGGTGTGGTTCCAGCTGTATCTGCACCCCGGCGAGGAGGTCACCGGGGCGCTCGTCCGGCGCGCCGAGGACGCCGGCTGCACGGCCCTGGTGATCACCGTCGACTCGCCCGTGTTCGGCAGGCACACCAGGGACCTGCGCAACGGGTTCAGCGACCTGCCGCCCGGATACGCCGCCGAGAACATGCGTGACCTCCCAGGCGCCGGGCCCGGCGCTCTCACCGCCATTCCCATGTCCGCGGTGCCCGGCTGGCCGGACTTCGCGGCGGTTGTGGCACGTACGCCGCTTCCCGTGCTGGTGAAGGGGGTCCTGCATCCGGACGATGCGCGGCTGGCCGTCGAGCACGGGGCCGCCGGGGTGATCGTTTCCAACCATGGGGGCCGTCAATGCGACACGGTTCCCGCTGCCGTGGACTGTTTGCCGGCCGTCGCCCGCGCGGTCGCGGGCCGGGTGCCCGTCCTGCTCGACGGCGGGGTGCGCCGGGGCAGCGACGCCGCGGTGGCGGTGGCACTGGGCGCGAGCGCCGTCGGCGTCGGGCGCCCCGTGCTGTGGGGCCTGGCCGCCGACGGGGAGACGGGAGTGCGGCAGGTCCTGACGACGCTGCGCGACGAGTACGCCCACACGCTCGCCCTGTGCGGCGGGTGCCGGAACACCGATCTGAGGCCCGGCATGGTCGTACGGAAGGGCGGGACGTGGTGAGGGCGCGGACGGGTACGGACACGTGGTGGCTGCCGCGCGCTGTGGTGGCGCTGCGCGTGCGCATCTTCGAGAAGGTGAACGGGGACCGGGTGGTGACCCTCCCCAGCGCCACGCACGGGCCGGAGGTGTTCGAGCAGGTCTACGCCCATCCCCACGCGAACGGGCGGAGCGAGGGAGCGGGTCTGTCCGACCTGTTCTGGTACTGGCTGGCGCCGGGGCCCGAGGTGCACCAGGAGCATCTGGAGCCCGGCCGGCGCTACGAGGACGTGGCTGCGACGACGCGGCGCATCGTCGCCGGGAACTCGGCCGATCTCACGGCGGCGGCCGCCCGCGCCGTCGCCGGTGTGCTGGACGTCCTGCCGGACAACCGGATCAGCCTCGTACGGCTGCGGGATCTGATGATGCCCGCATGGGCCGCGTTCTGCTACGAGCTCGTGTTCCGGGAGCCGTGCCCGCCCGAGGCCCGGCGGCTGATCACCGCGCACGCCAATGACGTGATCACCGCGCTGAAGTGCACCGGTCTGCGTCATCCGCGCCGACGGGCCCGGCTGACCGTCTACCTGCACGGCCGGGTCGCGGCCGGTCACGTACCGCACCGGCTGCCGGCCTCCCTGTCGCTCCCGGAGCAGGTGCACTATCTGCAGGGAACCTTCTTCAACACGGCGGTCGTGCAGTTGTCCGAGGCGACGGCACACGTCCTGCTCGCCCTCGCCCGCCACCCGGACGTGCAGCGGCGCCTTCGGACGGATCCGGAGGACGACGGGTACCTGACGCGGGTGCTCGACGAGACCATGCGCATGTATCCGCTGTTCGGCATCGCCCACCGCGTCACCACCGGTGAGATACCCCTGGACGAGGAGACGGTGCTGCCCGCGGGGTCGGTGGTGTGCTTCAGCTACCCCGGCTACCACGCAACCGGGTACGAACGGCCCGACGAGTTCGACCCGGACCGCTGGGCGGGTCTGGCCGCCAGGGATGTCCACCACATCCCGTACGGTGTTGCCGCGAACCGGCCCTGTCCGGCCTGGCGGCTGTCGCCACTGGTACTGCGCGCCGCGGTGCGGGAGGTGGTGGGCCGGTTCCGGCTGGACTCGACGGCCTCGCACACCCGTTCCATTCCGCACCGGGCGCCCTGTCTGCTGGTTCCGCGCGCCCTGCCGCCGGGAGCGCGCAGCCTGGGTGCGCTGCGCCGGTTCGTCCGGCTGCGGGACGGGGTGGAGGACGTCACCCGTGGCGTGCGCCAGTTGGTCCTCGGCACGGTCATGGTCCTGCACGCCCGCAGGCAGCGCCCGGCGAGACGGTACTTCGACGAGCGGCGGGCCGGAGGATGCCCCGTCCGCCTCCCGGAAAGAGGGAACGGATGACGCCCGAAAGACCGTGCCGGTCCGGCCGCGGAGTGAGCGCATGACCTCGTCCGCCCGGCCGGCGTCGCTTGTTTCCCGTCCCGTGATGTTCTGGTCGGGCGTGGCCCTCACCTGTGCGGGTGTCGGCCAGCACGTGTGGATGTTCGTCGATTCCGCGTCGATGGGATTCCACATGGCCATGATGGGGATGTCCGGGGTGATGTGGGCCGCGATGGCAGCCATCGTCGTGGGCGTCGTGGTCGCCGGATTCGCGGTCACGCGGACCGCGGCCCCGGCCGGGACCGTGGGCGAGGCCCCGGCCGGGACGCACCCGGCGCACCGGCGGCGTCTCATCGGAGTGCTGAGCTTCGCGCTGATGGTGGACCAGATGAAACCCGCCACCCTGGCGTTCATCCAGCCGGGCATGCGCACCGAGTTCCAGCTCAGTGCCGCCGAGATCTCCTGGCTGCCGACCGTCGCCCTGAGCGGCACCGTGCTGGGGTCGCTCGTGGGGGGCCGCTCTGCGGACCGGATCGGGCGCAGGGCGACGATCCTCATCGCATCGCTGCTCTTCCTTGGCACAACGGTGTGCGGGGCCATGCCGACGTACAGCGGCATTCTGGTCATGTGCGCCCTGATGGGGATGGCGGCCGGAGGCATGCTGCCCGTCGTCTACGCCTTGATGACGGAGAGTCTGCCACCCGGCAGGCGCGCCGCCATCATGGTGCTGCAGGCCGGGCTCACCACTACCGGCGGCTACATGGCGGCCGCAGGTCTGGCCGCGGTGCTGATTCCGTTGACGGGGTGGCGCGTCCTGTGGTTCGCGCAGCTCCCGCTGGTGCTGATCCTCATCGCTCTGAACCGGTGGATCCCGGAGTCGGCCGCCTTCACCGCCCAGCGGGCGCGGCCAGGTCACGTACCGGCCTCCGCCCTGTTCAGACGGCCTCAGACAGCCAAGACGCTGGTCGTCAGCGGTTACGCACTTGCCTGGGGGCTCGTCTACTGGGGATTCATCACCTTCCTGCCCAGCCAGCTGGAGGCTTCGGCCGAAGGGGGCATGTCCGCCGCCACGCTGCTGTTCCTGTCCTCGCTGCTGTCCATCCCGACCTGCGCGGTGGCGGCGTGGCTCTACTTGCGCTGGTCGGCGAAGGGCACCATGGTCGTCTACGCGGCCCTCACTGTCGTAGCCCTGCTCGTTCTGGCCGCGGTCGGGATGGACGGCGGCCGGGCCGTCCTGCTGACCGCGGTGATCCTGCTGTTCGCCGGCACCGCGGGGGTCGTCGCGCTCATCGGCCCCTACACCGCCGAGATCTTTCCCCTGGCCATCCGGGGGACCGCCGGCGGCTGGGCGGCGGCGGTCGGCAAGTCCGGCGGGGCCTTCGGGCCCCCACTCATCGCCCTGGTGCTGTCGGCACCGGGGGGCATACGCACCGCCGCGCTGCTCGTCGCGCTGCCGATGGCCGTGGCGGGGGTGGCGGTCGCCGTGCGCGGCGACGATCCGCACGCGGCTGGTCAGGCCCCCGCCGAGGCGTCCCGGCTGGACAACGAACTGGACGATCTGATGCGCGGCGAGGCGGTTATCGCGGAGCGGATCCCTCCGGCGGCGCCCCCTGCGGGCCCGGGGGACGGCGGCGGGGCGCGGTGAGCGAGCATGCGATGGGGCCTGTACCCGCCCTCGTGGCGCGTGACGAGGGCGGGTACAGGCCCGCTAGCCCTTTCGGGTGAGCCGTCGTTTGTCGGGCTTCCCGGCAGCCGTGAGCGGTACCTCCTCGATGAGGGTGAGCCGGGCCGGGGCGCAGTCCTCCCCCAGCCCCGCCGCCACCAGGGCGCGTAGTTCGCCGAGGTCGGGGCGGTGGCCGGCGGCGGGTACGACGAAGGCGTGGACGGCCTCGCCCGTGCGGTCGTCCGGCGCGGCCACGACGTACGCCTCGGCCACCGAGGGGTGGCCCGTGAGCAGCCGCTCGACGGGACCGGCGTAGTACACGTTGGCGTTGACGATGATCACGTCTCGGGTCCGTCCGGTGAGCCAGAGCCGGCCGGACGCGTCGATGCGGCCGAGGTCGCGGGTGCGTACCCACCCCTCGCGGAACACTTCAGCGCTGAGGCCGGGCTCCTGCCAGTAGCCGCAGCTCTGGGACGGGGTCCGCGCGAAGAGTTCCCCGTCGGTCCCGTGCGGGACGGGGCGGCCCGAGGGGTCGCGGATCTCCAGTTCGACGGGCGGTACTCCGAGGGAGCCCGGCGGCTCGTCGGGGGTGGCCATCGAGATCATGCCGGTCTCCGTCTGCCCGTAACCGTGGAAGACGACCGGGCCGAGCACCTCGGTCGCCTCCCGCAAGCGTCCTGGCTGCAGCGGCGATCCGGACACCATCAGCGCCCGCAGCCCGCCGAGGTCCACCGGCGACGTGCGCTGCGCGGCCACGAGTGCCGTCAGCCGGGCGACCGTGATGACGCTCGCGGTCGCCCGGTGGCGCACCAGGGCGCCGGGCAGGTCCGGGGGGTCGGCGGTGACCAGAGTGCCGCCGGCGGCGAGTGCCAGCAGTCCGTACTCCATCATCACCTGGCTGGCCAGGGTGCCGAACACCAGGAACCGGCCGAGGCGTCCGGCGAGCTCGCGGACGGCCGGCGGCCAGGCGTCCGGGCGGTGCGCCCAGCCGGCGGTCATCGCCGCGTAGGTCTGGGCACACGCCTTGGGGAGGCCGGTGCTGCCGCTGGTATGCAAGAGTCTGGCGACGTCGCCGGGGCGGGCGAGGACGCGCGGCCGGGCGCAGTCGTCCGCCGACGCCAGCAACTCGTCGAGCGGGAGGACGAGCCCGCCGCGCGGATCGCTGGTGCCAGGAGGACGGTCGGTGACGGTCACCCGGACGTCCCTCAGGACGTGTTGGTGCTGCTGCGGGGTCAGGCCGGGCCGCACCCCGACGACGCGGGCGCCGACGACGTGGGCGGCGATGATCGCGGCGAACGCTTCGGGGCCGACCCCGGTGAGCATCGCCACACCGTCTCCGGGACCGACGCCGTGCCCGCGCAGGCCGTTCGCTGCGCGCCGCACCGTGCCGAGGAGCGCGGCGCCGGAGACCTCCCGGCCGGCGTGCTCGAACACCGTGCGGTCGCCCGCCTCGTCGAGGATGTCCAGTACGGCGCCAGGGAACTGCTCAGTCAAGGCACTCCTTCACGAAGGCGGTGAGCGGCTGCCGGTGGACCGCCGGCAGGTTCCACTCGTTCTCCAGGTTCTCCGCCAGGTGATGGGTGCCGGCGAGCATGCCGTCCCGGTAGTGGCGGACCACGGGATGCAGATACGTGGAGTCCATGGCATGGTCCACGTCGTTCTCGACGACGCGCGGGACACCGACGTCGAAGGGGTCGGTCCGGTCGTGCTCGAATCCGTACTCCAGGTCTACGACGAACCGGTGCGGGGCGGGCCCCAGGGCGCCGTCGGTGACGTAGTCCAGGGGCACCTCCTCCTGGTACACGGCACGGTCGCCGTCCACGCCGACCACATCTCCGAGGAACCCGAACTGCTGCCACAGCCCCGACGAGCGGTTGACGCGGCCGATGAGGGCGTCGGCGATCGCCTCCGGTGTCGCGGCGAGCGTCCGGGCGGGCCAGGAGGTATCGAGGTGGCGGGCGGCGAGGATGCGGTGCAGGGCGCGCACCGCGTAGCGGAATCCGTGGATGAAGCCGTTGGTGGACCTCTTGAAGTCCCGCTGCTGCATCAGCGTCCCGGCGAAGAAGAGGTCCGGCACGTTGACCGATTCGAAGGAGGAGGTCTGCTCGGGGAACCGGTCGTTGATGGCGAGTGCCGGGCGGCAGGTGGAGTCGAAGACGGACGCGTCGAAGCGGAAGCCGGTGCAGATGATGATCCGGTCGTAGTGGAGTTCGCGCAGTGGTTCGACGGTGCGTGCGTAGCGGAGCAGCACCCGGAAGCCGCCGTTCTCCGACTTCTCGATGCTCTCCACGGTGCCGTCGAGCACCGCGTTCTGCGACTTGAGCTGGTAGGTGTCCAGGAAGTTGTTGTTCACCGCGCGCAGATGCCCGAGGTAATGCGTCTTCCAGGCGAGCTTGACCGAGTGCGGTCCGGCGACGTGGATGACCGCGGCCTTCTCCACGAGGCCGTCGGCGGTCTCGAACGCGGAGTTCCCCTTGCCGATGACCAGCACCCGCTGGTTGGTGAAGGACGCCGGGGCCGGGTCGAAGGTGTCGTACCGCTCGGCGAGTCCGGCCCCCGGAATGGGTGGTTCGTAGAGCCGGGAGATGCCTGTCGCCATGACGAGCCGCCTGGCCTGCCAGGTCCGCCCCTCGGCGTCGCGCACGGTGAAGACGCCGTCCGCGCGGGAGACGCGGACGACCTCCGTCCCGTACTCGACGCGCACGCCGGTGCGGGCCGCGAAGTCCGTGAGGTAGCGCACCAGATCGTCCGCGGGCGGGAAGTAGCGCTCGCTGTACCTGGTGAAGAGGAGTTCCGGATCGTCGCTGAGCAGCGAGTTCCAGTCCATGCGCAGGTTGAGTTCCGGGTCTGTGAAGCCCGTGTTCACCTTGTTCGTCGAAATCAGCTGTCGGTGGCGGGGATACCGGGTGAAGAAGGTCCCCGGTCCGCTCCCCCGTTCCAGGACGACGTAGTCGCGTCCGTCGCGTTCCAGTAGAGCGGCGAGCTGTAGTCCGGCCGGTCCGGCCCCGATGATGAGATAGTCGCGCACCATGGGCCGGACGGTAGTGACAGGAAATCAGAAGACTCTGAGACTGGCGCCCCGGCGCAGCCCGCTCACCGAAGTGCTTGTCGGACCGTTAGGTGCCCCACTCAAGTTCGACAGAGTTGTCCCGGAGGACCTCCTGAAAGGGCTGACGTTCACCTCCCGCCGTGGAGAGCGCCTGCTCAAGTACGTCGAGCACGGACGGCTGATCCGTTCGGTGAGCCTCCAGGGCATCTACTGCATTGCCGCCGACTCCGCTGAAGAGCTTGACCAGTCGGTTCGTCACGACGGCCGGAGAGGGGATGGGAATGAGTTTCGATGACATCAAGGCGCCCTTCTGGGCCTTGTTCTCCCGAAGCTGCCACGGAGTGACAAGTAATTCATCCGGAGCGAGGTGTGGAGCATGTAGTCGGCGATGACCGGGGCCGGCCGCCGTGCTTGCCTTTCCGGGCAGGGGACCGGCGAGCATCTCCAGGACCAGGCCGTGGGCGGTGAGGTGATCGGCGAGCGCAGTGAGTTCGGGGGCACAGCGGTCGGGTCCCGATACGCACCGGCCAGCTCCACAACGGGGTCGCCCGCGGCCGGTCCGGGCGGATCCGCCATCCTGCACACGTCGTGAAGTCCGTGTGCCACTGGTGGCCGCAGTGCCCTGTGTCACCACCCTGAGCGGGTGTTGCGCGATCAGGAAGATCGCGCAACACCCGCTCACGGTGGTCAGCGGTACGGACGCAGCCAGGGTGCGGGTTCCTGCGGTGCTGGAAGCGTACGGGCGGAGCGCACGCAGCTCTCCGGTTCAGGACTCGGCGGCTTCGAGTCTCTTCTTGAGAGGTTCGTATTCCAGCTCCCATGCACCCGGACGTGCGTGAAGGTCGCGGACCAGCAGCCCGAACAGCTTCGCGTCGAAGTTGACGGCGCATACAGACCGCCGTCGATGCTGTGACTGTTCACGATGACGGTGGGTGTGCCGGGGCCGATCGGATCGTCTCCGGTGTGTTCGTAAGCGCGTTCGGAAGCGGTGACGAACGAGCGGTACTTCATGGTCTTGACAGCCTGGTCAAAGGCGTCGTCGCGCAGGCCAGGAACTTCACCGGCCAACTTCAGCAGGCGTACGGTAGTGAACCCGCCGCTGCTCTCGACAGCGACCTGGTTGCGAAGAGAACCGCGTGGTACTCAACGAACATTCCCTTCTCCAAGGCGGCACGCAGGGCGTTCACGACTCGCTTGGAGCCATCACCACCGAGGCGGTCGTCCTTGAAGGAGGCGAAGGTGTACTTCGCCTTGACCTTCCCCTCCAGAAGCAAACCCTGCAGCGCGGTCGCGCCGGTCTGCTCGAACTCCTCGACCACAGGGCAACGCGGGTCCTCATACACCTGGACCGTCGAACGGGCCTCGGGATCACCCACCGCGATGGTGGTGCCATCCGCATCTCTGCGTTCGGGCAGGTCCTCGGGAGACTGATAGGTGACAGCCCGGGCTGCCACGGATCGTCCTCGCCAGTCCCGTTTCCGCGTGGCGCACATGCCGCGCCAACCACCACGAGTCCCGCGACCATCGCAGCCGAGACCGGTCTTCGGATATTCATTCCCGTCGAGCTCTGTTCCCTCCCATGTGCGCAGCTAGCTCGGGGAGCTGCTTGTACACGTCGAAGACGTCGGCCGGGAAGTGAAGCCGGTAGGTCACGCGGCTCCCCGGCTCGGGTCATTGCGGCTGTCCTGGCGAGGCTCGGCGTCCCTGAGCGGCCGAAGCCCATCCGTCGAGCACGGCGGGCAGGTCCTCAAGCGGGGTGAGGTTGACGTCCTGGCGCCATGTGCCCCTCCTGCGGTCGTGCCCGGAATGCCAGAGTAGCGCCGAGAGAGGCTACTTCGGTCGCAGTCACGGAGTACGCAAGGCGCGTGGGCGGTACTCCGCTGCACCCAGGAAAGAGCCTCCACACCCTCGCCGCAGGCACCGACCGCGATCGCGACGCCGTCATTGCCGGCCTGAGTCTGCCCTGGAGCTCATGCGTTGTCGAAGGCCATGTCAACCGGATCAAGATGCTCAAGCGCCAGATGTTCGGCCGCGCGGGCTTCTCCCTCCTGCGCAAGCGCGTCCTCCTGTCCTGATCACCGCAACCAGAACGATCTGTGGAGGTGACTGGCGGGGTGGGATGGGGCCGGCCGGATTCGAACCGGCGTCCTCCCACATGCGGTGAAGGCGCGACAACCCCTGCGCTACGAGCCCCATCCCGTCAGGGATCCTACGAGCCACCTGCGCTCTGCCGCATTTGAATTGTCGAGACAACGACGGATCACTCGACGTGGCCGCGTCACAGAAGTCGAGCGGAACCCGAGACTCGACAGCACCCCCAGGGGGCGCTTGGGACGGTGCGACGACGGGCCCTGACGTACGTTCGAACCTATGACACACGCCCTGAAATCCCGGCCGGTGACCCAGTGAACGGCTGGTGGGACTACCTGGAAGAGCGAACCCGCCGAGAGGTCGACGCCGACGTGCTGCGCGACCGCCGCATGTCGGCAGTCAGGTCCGTATGGGAGGCTCTGCGCCCGTTGGGGCTGGGCCTGCACGAAGCCGAGCGGGTGGTCCACTCGCGATACGAGGCTCACGGGGACCAGGTGCAGCGCACACCGCCCGATCCGCTCGACACCCCCTCACTCGCAGCGCGTGCCGCAGCTCTCCCAGGCGGCGTGGCTGCGGTGGAGGCTCTCTGGGACGGCGATACCGTGCACGACTGGTTCGTGCTGCTGGTCGCGGTCTTGGACGCCCCGGAAGGCGAGGGCCACCTGGCGACTGTCCACCACCGCCCTGACGGCTCTCCCCCTGGCGTTGCCGCCGCCGTGGTCGGCCAGGCGCTGGCCAGCCACCTTGGCGTGCCCTTCCACTTCGCTTCCCCGAACGTCCCTGATGATGACGCCCCGCGCTGGCGGTCAGCCCAGCGGCCGGCGGAAGGGCCGTGACCAGGTGCGGCGTGCCCTCGCGAACCGAATTCGAACAGTCGCACCATTCGGGTGTGTCCACGTACGCCTTCCCCCAGGGCCTGCGCGACGCCCAGCTCGCCCTCCACCGCACCTGTGCCGCCTACGAGCAGTAAGCCAGATAGCACTCAAGCACGCCCACGAAGCACAGCCCGGCAACAAGACGGGCTGAGCACTATGGCCGGCTCCGGCTCCATATCCTCATCTGGACAAACGGCTGCCAGGCGGGAGTACTGACGACTCGTGAACAAAGTCAGCAAGTGAGTGGGCAGCTTGGTCAGGTGGTGCTGTCCGCTGGGACGATGCGGGCGAGTACGCCGATCTCCAGTGCGGTCCACGGGGCTCCGTCGGGGCCGGCGGCGATGCCGTGTGGTTCGGAGCGAGGGGTGGGCAGATCGCGGACGGTGACGGTGCCGTCAGGGGTGATCGTGCCGGCGCGGTTGCCACCCCATTCGGTGAACCAGGCGGTGCCGTCGCTGTCGACGGTGACTGCGTGTGGTCGGGCGGTGCGGTCGGGCAAGGGGAACTCGGTGATCTGCCCGTCGGGGGTGATCCGTCCGATCTGCCCGGCGGCGATCTCGACGAACCACAGCGCTCCGTCGCGGCCTGCGGCGATCCCGACCGGCGCTGCCGCCTCCGTTGGCAGGGGATGGAGGGTGACGGCACCGTCCATGTCGATCCGCCCGATGGCGTTGGCCTGGTTGAGGGTGAACCACATACCGCCGTCATCACTGGCAGTGATCGCTGAGGGAAACGCGCCGGTGAGGGCAGCGGGAACTCGGTGACTTCGACCGTACGTGGATCGGTGCCCCGGCCGCTGACTGGACCGTTCGTATGGCGATGGCCAAGGAGGACGAGCGGACCGCGCTCTGGGAGTCCTACGGTTTCTGAACCGCTCGCCCGCCGCTTTGTAGCGGGCGAGGGTCTACGAGGCCGGGCAGCTGGGGCGATCCGGCTCGAACGGCACCGCCCGTAGTCCGTTGACGAACTGATCGCGCCTCTGGGTGTAAGCGCGTACGTCGATGTCGTGTACGAGCACCGGCGGGCTGGGCAGTAGGTGTGCCCGAGGCGACGAGGAAGGGGCGGATCGTCGCGTGGGCTCCTCGTTTCTTGCGAGGAGCCTGGTAGAGGAGGTAGGCCGCCTGGCCCCAGGCGGCCAGTGCCCGGGCTGGGGTGGTCCGGGGCGAGCAGGTCCATGGCGAGTTGGAAGATCGCCCGGCGGGCTGTCTCGGGCGCGCTGGCGATATGGATCAGGTGTCCGTCGGTGGTGATACGGGAGGCGTCCCCACCCCACCCCGTGCAGAGATGCGTGCGCCTTGCGATGCGGGGGTCGAGCTTACCGTGGATCCGGTCCACGGCTGACGCGGCGAGGGACAGGCGTGCTCGGGGCCGTGCAGCTTCATGCCTTGCTGGCACATCGTCCGTATGACGAACGCGCGGTGGCCGGTCATTCCGGATTCCTGGGCCAGGACGTGTGCCTGGAGGTAGCACCGCTGTGCGAGGCCTTGTTCTCCGATACGGCGTCACCGGCAATCCGCCGGCACGTCGATCAACCCCGCCCTGCAGACAACTGCTTGTGCCCATCTTGCGTAGTTAGCAGTAGTTTCGTTGCCGACTCACGATCGTCGATTCATCAAGCGGACGTCGTCGCCGGCGAGAACCCCGCGACGGACAGGGCCGTCCCACCCGTGACCGCCCCCGCAGTTGATCGTTGCCCTCCGTGCTGGTGGCCGAAGCCCTAGGCCGACGAACGTGGAAGGACAACAACGCCGATGCGTATGGACAGGACAGCCTGCCCAGGACAACCCCCCGTGCCGCCCGGCCCGGAAGTGTTCACCCACTCCCGCTCCCTGCGGTTCTGGCTGAACCCGGCCAACCTCGCGGCCCGCCCCGACCGGGCGGGCCCGGTGGTCCGGACCAGAACCGGCCCGGCGACCGCCTTCCAGATCAACGAGCCCGCACTGTTGCGCAAGGTCGGCAGCGATGAGGAGACCTTTCGGTTCTGGGGCCCGGACCCGAGCCTGCGCGACTTCAACGAGAACGGGGTAGTCGGTCTCGAGGGCGCCGCTCACCGGGAGCGGCGCGCCGTGATGAGACCCGCGTTCGCCGCGTCCCGGCTCACCACTCTCGGGCCCGCCGTCCAGACCCGTACCCGGCAGCTTCTCGCCGACCTGCCCGCGGACCGGCCGCTCGACATGCGGGTGGAGATGAGCCGACTTGCCTGTGGCCTCCTCGTCAGCTGTGTCCTCAACAGTGAGCTCAGTCCCGACACCCTGTCCAAGATCGCGGCCGCCCGCGCCATCCTGTCCGCCGGCACCTTCTGGCGGTATGCCCTCTCACCCTGGCCCTGGGTGCCCGTGCCCCGGCGCCGCTCCAGCCACCGCGCACTCGCCGAACTGGACGAGGCCGTCTCCCAGGTGCTAGCCCGCCACCGACCCGACCCGGACGGCCGGGACATGGTGTCCTTGCTCGAAGCTGCCGCTCCCGAGACCCCCCACGTGGTGCAGCGCGACATTCGCGCTCTGCTAATCGCCGGCATGGAGACCAGCGCCTCCACCCTGGCCTGGACCTGCTACGAACTGGGCCGCCACCCGCACTACCAGCAAGCCCTCCAGGACGAAGCGCACGCTGCGCCCGATCCGAGCCGCCTCCAAGCGCACCAGCTCCCGCTCGCGACCGCCTTCCTTCAAGAAGTCACCCGCCTCCACGGCATCCCGTTCCTGGTCCGCCGCACCCGCCACCAAACCCACCTGGGTGGGGTACGGATCCCGGCCGGAGCCGTGGTCACCCTGCCTTTGGGGGCCCTGCGCCGCGACAGCAGCCGCTATCCCAACCCAGACGTGTTCGACCCGCAGCGCTGGCTCCCCCACGCCGAGCCGCCACCGGCCCCCGCCGCGCTGCTCACCTACGGCCTGGGTCCCCGGTACTGTCCCGGCGCAGCCGCGGCCGATGCCATGCTGCCCGTCGCCCTGGCGACCTTGGCCAGCTCGCGCACGCTGCGCCCTGCGCGGCCGGGCCGCAGGATCGGCGTGAGCCTGGAACTCACACCGACGCCTAAGGGCCTGACCATGTACGCCACACCATGCGAACCTCGGCTCACCGACACGAGGCCGGCACCACGCACGAGCAACCAGTCCCGTTCAGGGGCGGCTTCCACCGAAACTGGGCACCCGTGACCCACGCCCTCACGCGCGCCGTCGCTTGTGCCTGGGCCCAGTCAGGCGGCGCGCACGATCCCTGTGGCTTACGACAACGTCGGCGGCGGTGCGGACCGCGTGCTCGCGAGCCTCGCACAGAACGGCTCATTGAATGACCTTCAGGCCGCCCGGACATAGTCGACCGCCGGACCTCTGGTTACCTCCTGGCGGGCCCTGCTCGACGCAGCCCGGTCCGAGCACGACCGACCCTTCCCGGCCCGGTGACGGTGCACTGACATGTACGAGCGCGGGGTGATGCCGTCGGGCCACGGTGCTCCGCGACATGGACTCGGCTCAACCGAGTGCGGTTCCCGGCGCCGCCGCAACAGGCTCCGGCGTTCACGCTCCGTCATACCGCCCCAAACCCCATGCTCGATCCGGTGGTCGAGGGCGGCGGCCAGGCACTCGGTGCGCACCGGGCAGTCTGTACACAGGTTCTTGGCCCGGTTCTGGGCGGCGTAGTGGCTGCGTGTCGGAAGTCGGTGCCGCCGCGGAGACGGGAGTCATCGGCTACGCCTCTGCGGCCGGCGAAGTGATCCGCGCAGGTGTCGGCAGCGGCGCCAATAGAACACTCACACACCACGCGGTGCTGACGGGCAATCTGGGCCCGTCAGCACCGCGCGAAGGTCTCACGCACCGTCGAAGAAGGCGTGATGTGACCGGGTGAGTAAACGCATCGTCGGACGAGCAGTGGTCGTTGATCGAGCCGGTGATCACCACGTGGAGGGGCCGGCACTGCTCGGACAGCGGCCACCAGAGCACCCACGACATGCGGGAGATTGTGAACGCGATCCTCTAGCAGAGGCGGACCGGCTACCAATGGGCCCATCTCCCGCACGACCTGCCGCAGAAGAGCGCGACCTACTACTACCCTCGGCCGAGAGGCTGAGCAGGAGACTACGTGGTCTCCAGAGCCTTGAGTACGTGGTTCAGTTCGTCTGGCATGACCGCGATCAGGATCTCGCCGTCCGGCGACTCGCACTTCACGATCCGCGACCTCGCGTTGAAGGCCAGGGCCTCACGCCATGAGGGTGCGCGCATCCCCGTCCGGCGCAGACCTGCCGGCAGGGCGCCTTCCTGCTTACCGAAGGAAGGCTTCCAGACGAGGGCACCAGGACCGATCAGCAGACGTCCCGCCCTCCAGCGAGAACCGTGAACAGACCACTTGAGCATGCAAGGCACCCCGGCCGACTCTCCGGCGGCTATCGCGGTCGACCTCTGCTGCCGCCTCCGGCGCATCAGCCACCCAACGAGCCCGACAGCCACCACACCAACCGCCAGTTCGATCACTCACCCATTCAAACAGGTGGAGAACAACTGCGGGGCAGATCACCAAACAGCAGGGGCCGGCTTCGCGCTCGCCAGTTGAGCACGGCAACTCAGATCTGGCCTGATGCTAATCCGTGGTAGGTCATGTCCGCAGTCGTTGCTCTTCGTGTAGTAGGTGCGGATGCGGGAGGGGTTGCGGAGGTAGACGGTGCCTCCCTCGCACCGGTCCTGCTCACGTCACCGGTGTGGCGCGTTGCCGCCCGGGATCTGCGGCGCTTCGCCCGCCGGGCCGTCGGGAGAGCCCGGCAGGGCGTAGCGAAGGTCAGACCTGGACCGCGTCTTTCGCGACGGCCGATGTGGGAGCCGGCTTGGGCTCGCTGTCCGCGGTGACGTCTGCCGCATCCGGCCCGGCCTGTGCGGGTGCGGTGTACATCACGTTTCCCTGCTGGCGAGACTTCTCGGCGAGGCTCTTCTTGACGAGCGTCTCGAGGTTGTTGCGCACTGTCTGGGCGGACGTCTTACGGCTGGGGTGGTCCTTGGCGAGCTGGTCATGGACCTCACGGGCCACGTACGGCTGCCCGGGGGTCTTGAGAAGGATTTCCAGGATGAGCTGCCACAGCGGCCGCCCCGGCTCCTCCTCGGCTGCGCCCTGGTCCACCAACGCTTGCGCGGCAGGGACCCGCTGCGCCGAAACCTTGGTCTCCGGCTTCCTCGCAGCTGCCCTCTTCGCCGGCTGTGCCGCGGTCTTCCTGGCCGCTGTCCTCCTGGCTGCCGTCTTCTTGGACGGGGACTTCTTCTTGACGGGCTCCTCGGGCTGCTTGGCCACCGCCTGGTCCTGCCGCTGCTGCGGAACACCGCGGGTCGCATCGGCAGACGGTTCGGCCTCGGCAGCAGCCGGCAGCGGGGCCACAGGCAGAGTGCCCTGAGCCTTCGCCAACCACCCTTCCTCGACCTTGAGCTGCTCCAAGCGCGCCCGGAGAGCGGTGACCTGCGCGGTCACGTCCTCCTGCTCCCTGCGGTTGACCGCGAGGTCATCGGCGTACTGCTGCGCATACTTGGACTGGATGGGGGTCTTCACGGGCACATCGGCCACGACGACACTCCTTCTACCTGGTTGTTGCTGCCGGATGCTACCCACAACAAAGGGACATCCGTTACTCTCCCCCACGAAAACCATCTCCGCGATGTGCGACCGGTCCCCCGCCGAAGAACACGTGGTGTGCAGCAATGCCGCTGAGAGCGCGTACACATGAGCCCCGGCACACCGACTGCCGGGCGCACTGCGTGCCCCCTCCCCCACCACCGGGCCGGGGACCTCGGCGTGGCGGCGGTGCCAGATCACCACCGCCGCGCCGCCGGGCGGTGCGGATCCGGTTCATAACGGGTGCGAACTGGTTGCAGTCGTTGGCGTTGCCGCCGGTCAGGGTGAAGGCGAGGGGCCGGCCCCGGCCGTCGCAGGCGAGGTGCATCTTGCTGATCATCCCGCCGCGTGACCGGCCGAGAGCTTCACCTTGCCAGGGCCTTTCCAAAGGCCGCCCTTTCGGGCGCCGGCCGCGGGATGAAGGGCCCGCACCGTGGTCGAGTCGACGCAGACGATCGTCCAGTGGATGCGTTCGACCACGTCGGAGTGCTGCTGGACTTGGCTGAGAAGTCTGTCCCAGATTTCCGTCCGGTGACCAGTGGCGGAAGCGTTCGTAGACCTTCTCCCACGGCCCCTAGCGGCCCCGAGCGGTAGGTCACAACGAATCGTGCCGTACCCCGGCGAGGGCAGTACCCCCGTCTCCCAGGATCTCATTCGTTCCGTAGGTCCGTCCAACACACGGCCGACGCCGTCAGGTTGGAAACGGCTCGGTAGCTGGACCGGCAATATGAGGAGCATGAATACGAATGACCCCATGCGGAGCGCTGAGGACGAGGACGTGTGCCGTGTCTGCGGCTACACGGACGGCGACCTCTTCTTCAAGGACACCTGGCCGACCCACATCATCTGTCCCTGCTGCAGCTGGGAGTCAGGCACTCAGGCGCTGGGGCTTGAGGGAACCCGGGAGTATCGCGGCTACTGGACCGGCCAGGGCGCCCCATGGTTCTCACCTCGCGCGCGCCCGGAAGAATGGGACCTGCTCGCACAGTTGCAGAACATTCCCCCACACTGGCGCTGACCCCACGTACGTCTTCTGACCGTCGCCCGCCGCACCGACGAACCGGGTCGATGCTGTCTATCGGAGTACGGCGGTGCGGCCGGCGGCGACTACCGGGGCACAGGTGCACGTGGAGAAAGTGTCCTTTGAACCAGCGTCATAGGACCCGCCCGGCCCGGATTGAAAGAACAGCAGCAGGTCGCGGTCGGCCTCGGCAGCCTGGTCGCAGCCCGCATCCAGTGCGGTGCGCATGACCGTCAGTGCCGCCCGGAAGCGGGCGTGGACGGCGCGCAGTTCGTCGGCCCAGGCGACGAGTCTGCTCTTCTCGCCCTCGGGAATGTGAGGGCGAAGGGGGCACGACGGCAGCACCTCGTTCTCCCTTGGGCCCGCGCCTCCATGCCTGGCCCATCCTGCCGTGAGCACCTGCGGACGTAGTACCGCCAGGGGCCGACGCCCCGGCCCGGACAGGCGCCGGCCCCACCGGCGCGCTCGCGCCCACCTCCGTCTGAAGTCCCCGTTCCGCTTGCCGCACGGTGCGTAACAGCTGAACACCAAGCGTCACGACGCGGTCAGAACCGTTGACAAATCTTAAATGTGTCAGAAATCTGTCTTCAAGTATCCGCAAAAGCTTGACTAGTTCACTCAAAAACTCATCAACGCTCTTCTTGCCCGCGGGACTTCGCCCCACCTGAACCCCACCTGTTCCACGCGCCACCACGGCCTCCCGCCCCCGAGGCCGCTGTCCGTCCGGGTCCGTCCGGCCGGGCGAACCGTCCCGCCTCTACTCCCCGCCCCTCACCGAACAGAGGACAGCATGAGACGGAAGTCATCCGTCCGACGGCTGGTCACCGGGCTGCTCGCGGCCTGTCTGATCCCCCTCGGGCTCCTCCCCGCCACGGCGCACGCCGCCGCGCCCCGGGCCGTCGCCGCCGGGCCCAACCTCGCCCTGGGCCGCCCGGCCACCGCCAGCGGTACCAACGGCGAGTACGGCGCGGGCAACGTCACCGACGGGAACCAGGCCAGCTACTGGGAAGGGCCCGCCGGCTCCTTCCCGCAGTGGGTCCGTGTCGACCTCGGCGCCAAGACGTCCGTCGACGAGGTGACCCTCAAGCTCCCCACGACGTGGGAGGCGCGCGACGAGACGCTCACCGTGCAGGGCAGTACCGACGGCGACACCTGGAGTACCCTTTCCGGCTCCGCCAAGCGCACCTTCACCCCCGCCGCCGCCGGCGCCGTGACCCTCGACTTCAGCGCCACCGACGTCCGGTACGTCCGGGTGCAGGTCACCGCCAACAGCGGCTGGCCGGCCGCGCAGCTCTCGGAGCTGGAGGTCCGCGGTGCGGGCGGCGGAAGCGACCCGGGTGACCCCGGCACCCCGCCCACCGGCACCAACCTCGCCAAGGGCAAGCCCGTCGAGGCCAACGGCTACGTCCACACCTTCGTCCCGGCCAACGCCAACGACGGGGACGTGAACACATACTGGGAGTCCGCCGGACTGCCGGGGCAGCTCACCGTGAAGCTCGGCGCCGACGCGGATCTCTCCGCCGTCGTCGTCAAGCTCAACCCCGATGCCTTGTGGGGCGCACGGACGCAGGCGATCGAGGTGAGCGGCCGCGGCCAGAGCGCCTCCGCCTTCACCACGCTCAAGGCGCGCGCGAACTACGACTTCAGCCCGGCGGCGAACAAGAACACCGTGACCATCCCGGTCTCCGGCCGCGTCGCCGACCTCCGGCTCGCGCTCAGCGCCAACTCCGGTGCGCCCGGCGGCCAGATCGCCGAGGTCGAGGTCGTCGGCACCGCCGCGCCCAATCCCGACCTCACGCTCACCGACCTGAGCTGGACGCCCGCCTCCCCGTCCGAGAAGGACGTGGTGGGCGTCAAGGCCACCGTCCGCAACGCCGGTACGGCCCCTTCCCCGGCCACCACCGTCGCCGTCAGTCTGGACGGGACGGCTGCGGGCACCGCCGCCGTCGCCGCGCTCGCCGCCGGCGCCTCGGCGACCGTCACAGTGGACACCGGCAAGCACCCGCAGGGCTCCTACGCGGTCTCCGCCGTCGTGGACCCGAGTAACGCCGTCGTCGAGCAGGACGACAGCAACAACAGCCGGGCGGGTGCCACGCCGCTCGTCGTCGCGCAGAGTCCAGGACCCGACCTCCAGGTCACCGGCATCGCCACCAACCCGGAGAGCCCGGCGAGCGGGGCGAGCGTCGGCTTCACCGTCACCGTGAAGAACCGCGGCACGAGCGCCGTCGCGGCAGGCACCATCACCCGGCTGACGGCCGGGACGACCACGCTCGACGGCACCACCCCCGCCGTCGCGGCGGGCGCCTCCGTGCAGGTGTTGATCTCCGGCACCTGGAAGGCGACCGACGGCGGCGCGACGCTCAGCGCGAGCGCCGACGCGACGGACACCGTCACCGAGACCGACGAGAACAACAACACCTTCGCCCGCTCGATCGTCGTGGGCCGGGGCGCCGCCGTGCCGTACACCGAGTACGAGGCCGAGAACGGCACGTACACGGGCAAGCTCCTCACCAGCGACGCCAAGCGCACCTTCGGCCACACGAACTTCGCCACCGAGTCCAGCGGGCGCAAGTCGGTGCGGCTCGACAACACCGGTGAGTACGTCGAGTTCACCTCCACCAACCCGACCAACTCGATCGTGGTGCGCAACTCCATCCCGGACGCCGCCGCGGGCGGCGGGCAGGCCGCGACGCTCAGCCTCTACGCGGACGGGAAGTTCGTCCGCAAGCTCGACCTCTCCTCGAAGCACTCGTGGCTCTACGGCTCGACCGACGACCCCGAGGGCCTGACCAACACACCCGGCGGGGACGCGCGACGCCTCTTCGACGAGTCGAACGCGCTGCTCTCCCAGACCTATCCGGTGGGCACCAAGTTCCGGCTGCAGCGCGACACCGGGGATTCGGCGGCCTTCTACATCGTGGACCTCGTAGACCTGGAGCAGGTCGCCCCGGCGAAGACGAAGCCCTCCGAGTGCACCTCGATCACCGAATACGGCGCCGTCCCCAACGACGGCATCGACGACACCGACGCCCTCCAGCGAGCCGTCATGGCGGACCAGGCCGGGCAGATCTCCTGCGTCTGGATCCCGGCCGGGCAGTGGCGCCAGGAGCAGAAGATCCTCACGCCCGACCCGCAGCACCGCGGCCAGTACAACCAGGTCGGCATCAAGAACGTGAAGATCGTGGGCGCCGGCATGTGGTACTCGCAGCTCTACACCGTCACCCAGCCGCAGGACGCCGGCGGCATCAACCACCCGCACGAGGGCAACTTCGGCTTCGACATCGACGACAACACGCAGATCTCCGACCTCGCCATTTTCGGTTCCGGACGGATCCGCGGCGGCGACGGCAACGCGGAGGGCGGCGTCGGCATCAACGGGCGTCTCGGGAAGAACACCAAGATCTCCAACGTGTGGATCGAGCACGCCAACGTCGGTGTCTGGGTCGGCCGCGACTACTCCAACATCCCCGAGCTGTGGGGGCCGGGCGATGGCCTGGAGTTCAGCGGGATGCGGATCCGCGACACGTACGCGGACGGCATCAACTTCACCAACGGCACCCGCAATTCGACCGTCTACAACTCGTCCTTCCGCAACACCGGCGACGACTCGCTCGCCGTCTGGTCGAGCAAGTACGTCAAGGACACCTCGGTCGACGTCGGCTCCAACAACCACTTCCGCAACAACACGGTGCAACTCCCCTGGCGGGCCAACGGGATCGCGGTCTACGGCGGCTTCGGGAACACCATCGAGAACAACGTCGTCTCCGACACGATGAACTACCCGGGCATCATGCTCGCCACCGACCACGACCCGATCCCCTTCAGCGGCCAGACGCTCATCGCGGGCAACACCCTGAACCGCACCGGTGGGGCGTTCTGGAACGAGGACCAGGAGTTCGGCGCCATCACGCTCTTCGCGCAGGCGACGAACATCCCCGGCGTCACCATCCGGGACACCGACATCTTCGACTCGACGTACGACGGCATCCAGTTCAAGACGGGCGGCGGCCAGTACACCGGAACAAAGATCTCCGACGTGCACATCGACAAGTCGACCAACGGCTCGGGAATCCTCGCGATGAGCGGTGCCCGTGGCGACGCGACTCTCTCCAACGTGACGATCTCGAACTCGCGCGACGGTGACCTGCTCGTCGAGCCGGGCTCGCAGTTCACCTTCACGGGCAGCCCCACGAAGGGAGCCGCCAAGCGCTGACCCGACACCCGCGAGCGGCGCCGCCCGCGTCTCCGTAGGGGGACGCGGGCGGGGCCTTGCGCCGTCGGCGCCCGGACCAGGCGGCGAGGACGAGCGCCGTGCCCGCTGCCGTCACCTGCCTCGGCAGGTCTGCGGGATGCCGAGGCAGGTGGTGAGGCCCAGGATGCGGTGCAGGTCCCGGGGCAACAGCGCCATCTCGTCGTTCCACGCACTCAGCTCGGTCTCCGCGCCCACCGCCCACGCGAGGGCGCCGCCGAGCGCGAACTGGGGCCTTCCCCGCGCGCGGGCCGGGCCTGCCCAGCAGCCGGCGTGGAACCAACCGTCGATGGAGACATCCGAGCGGATCTGCCCACTCAGCTGAGCTCCTGCTACCCCGATGATCCCGTGACCGAGGACTTCACGACTGCCCTGGTCCACGACCTCTTCGATGGGGTCGCCGCGCGCCCGACGCCCGGCTGCATCCACCGGTTTGCCGCTCTGCCGCGCGTACGCGGAAGAGGCGGTGTGCGCACGCATCTTGCCGGTCCAGTCGGCCTTGATGCCCGTCTGCATGGTTGTCCAGTCGGACACGTCGTACATGATGTAGAACTTGACGCCCTCGGCCTCCGCGGCGGCGCGTACCTTGTCCGCCATGGCGTCGCGTGTCGGTCCTGGCGATCCTGTACTGGGCCGCGCCGAACGCCAAGAACCGAGGCTTCAAGTTCGTCTCCCTGGGCAGCACGCTTGCCCTTCTGATCTGGATGGTCGCCTCGGCCGCCTTCGCGTTCTATGTGGCCAACTTCGGTTCCTACAACAAGACGTACGGAGCCCTCGCAGGCGTCATCATCTTTCTCGTCTGGCTGTGGATCACCAATCTGGCGATCCTTGTGGGTCTCGAGTTCGATGCGGAGCTGGCACGCGAACGAGCTGCCATCAGCGGCCACCCGACGGATGAAGAGCCCTACGCCGACCCACGCGACACGCAGAAGTGGACTGATGAAGACCGCCGGTCCGCAGGCCACACCGAACATCCGGCCGCAGAACGCAATCGACGCGACGAAGGACAACAGGGTGAATGAACTCGCGTGCCCCTGGGTGTGTGGTGATCCGTCCTGCACCTCAGGGGCCATGCGTCCGCTTGTCCGCGGAATGGGTCAGTGGTGCCCGGAACCCCTGCTGAGGGTCTTCAGGAGCGCCTGTGCCATGACCTCCTCGCCCTTCGCGTTGGGGTGGGCCGGAGCGGCGGGCGCCGCGGGGCGCAGCGGCTCGATCCACCGGTCGGCGGGTGCCTTGCACATGTCGTGGCCCACCGTCGGTCCGTACGTGTCCACGTAATCGGCCCGGTTCAGCAGCGCCACCGCGCGCAGCATCAGGTTGAGGCGCTTCTCCGTGTCCCGCAGGTACGGGAAGTCCTTCGCGGCGAACGGGACGTTGGGGTAGCAGCCGGTGCCGTCGTCGGGAAGGAGGTCCGGGTAGCCGACGACGACCACGCGCGCGTGGGGGGCCCTGTTGTGTACCTCCCGCAGTACGCGGGCGACCTTGGGCGCTGTCTGGAGGATCTTCAGTGTCAACTGGTCATAGCCTGCGGCCCTGTAATGCTGCTGACAGGGGTTGCCGGCGAGGTCCTTGGCGCTGAGGCCGGCACAGGTGCCGATGATGGAGCCGAAGCCGACGTCGTTGCCGCCGATCTGCAGGGTCACGAGCCTCGTGTCGCTTTTCACCGCGTCCAGTTGAGGCCCGTTGGTGCCCTGCGCCAGCCACATCTCGGCGGTCGTCGCACCGCCGCAGCTCACGTCGGTGAACGAGGTGGCGCGGCGCTCGCTCGCGGTGATCGACGGATAGTTGTGGTCGGAGCGGGCACAGTTGGCGTCGACCTGTGCGGGTATCAGAGGGCCGGAAGTGTAGGAGTCCCCCAGCGCCACGTACGTGGAGCGGGGAGTCCCGTGCGCATCCCGCGGCGCGGACGAGGCCGTGCCGGTGAAGCCGCCGATGAGCGCGCAGCTGCTCAGCGCGGCCAGCGTGATGGCCGTGCGTCGCTTGGATACGGCCTCGCCCGGACGCGTCCGATGCATCATCGTGCCCTCCCCAGAAATTCCGACAGTCCGCGGTCGGGCAGCGGTGACCAGTGCGCACGGGACGTCAGAACGCACCCGGCCGCTCGTGCCCAGCGGACCCAACCCCGCCTGTATACCGGCCAGTAGACCGTGAGACCAGTGATCGGACGAACTCCGCTGCAGAGTGGCGCTCTCATCTGCCGCTGGTGCATCAGGCGGCCGGCGCGCGTCCTGCTCGCGCGGCCGGGTCACCACAGCGCCCATGACCGGGCCCCCGCTCAGCGTCCGATGCCAGTTACGTGCAGCTTCGTCCGCAGCGGCCTGTAGGTTCTTCCGGACTCGCGTGAGCAAGTCCCTGACAAAGGCGAAGAGGAGTATGTGTGCCTGACGTACGGCTTGATGCCGAGTGGCTCCATGTCTGGTGTGAACAGACACATGCGGCGCTCGCGAAGCTGACGGAATCGTTCCAGGCGCGATTTGGCTTCGCGCCCGGCAGCAACGCGGTTGTGCACGCTTCGGAAGCAAGCCATCAGGATACCGACGCGCTCGTGGAGCTGACGCCGATTCCCTCGGACCTGACCACGATGTACTGGGTGATCGACGAGGTCTCGTTGCCCGATGTGGGCAACGGTCGCTTCGTCCACCCGGCCTCGCTGGTGGCGGACCACTTCCGTGTGTACGGGGCTATCCAGATCCACGGGGAAGAGGCTGCCCTGGTATTCGCCAGTGGCGGGGGCGGGGATCTGTTCGCACTGGCGGGCTCCGGGCGGGTCTGGAGGTCTACCACAGCTTCGTGGTCCGGTCAGTTCGACCTTGCCGCGGCCAGTCTTCAGGAGTTCTTCGAGGGGCTCTCCCGGCAAATCAACGACCAGCTCTGACGGCCGGTCGAAGAAGAGCCGATACAAAACTGGGTGAGGTTCCGAATCCTCACCCGCTCCTGGGCAGCCGACTACTACCGCGAGGATGCCTCTGCCGACGGCGCCATGCCAATGTCTCGGTCGACGGCATTCAGAATGGCGGCTCTTCGGATGGGCCGGTCCGTCGACGGGGCGTCCCTGGCCGAGGCACAGCGTGTCAGTCGGCTCGCCGGGCCAGTTCGTCGTGGGCGACGGCCGATGCTTCGGCTGCGAGCTCGGCCTGAACGTTGGCGTCGCGCCTATGCCAGGATCTCGCACAGCCGGGCGGCGTACGCGCGGGGGTGGGTGGTGTTGCCGTTGTGCCCGCCGGGGAACGGGGCGACCTTACGTCCCACGAGGCCGGCCAGCTGGTGCGCACACTGTCCGACGAAGACGCCCGGTGCGGTGGTGGCCCCGCTGGCGGGCACGATGTGCACCGGAGACGTCTGCAGTGCCGCCCGGTCGAGTTCGGCTTCGATGACGGCCGTGAAGTCGTGGGCGATGAAGAACCCGAAGTTGGCGACGCGGCCCGGGGTGAGCGGCATGGGTGTCAGGTCGGGTTCGGTCTGCTGGCGGGCGGGGTCGATGCCGAGGACCCGGGCGATCTCCGGGAACGCGGCCTGCAAACCGCCCTCTCGGTACACCTCCTGGAGGTGGGAGAGCTCCGCCGCGTGGCCGGCGCGTGGGCCTGCGGGCAGCAGAAAGGGGGAGACCGGGTCGTGCGCCACGAGGGTCCGCAGCTGTGCGGGGTGGGCCACCGCGAGGTGGAGGCCGATGGCGGCGCCCATGCTGCATCCGAGCATCAGGGCGGGCTCGTCGGTGAGGTGGTCCAGCAGTCGGTGAACGTCGCCGGCGTGCTGCTCCATGGTCACGCCCCGCTTCGGGTCGGCGAGTGTGCTACGGGACAGGCCCCGGCGGTCGTACGTGACCACCGTGTACCGGTCGACGAGATGGCTCACCAGGTCGGTGCTCCGGTCGGCGTCCCCCTCGCCGCTCTGCGAGATGAGCAGCAGGGGGCCGGTGCCCCGGACCTCGTAGTACAGGATGGCGCCGTCCGTGTCGAGGAACATCGGGGTCTCCCAGGTCGGTGAGATGACCGACGCGGAGAGCGCCGGCGGGTGCCCCACACCATAGTTCATCTATTCAGATGCATCAATAGAGATGTATCTTGCTTGATGCATCGGTAGTGATGCATGAGGGTAGGGTTCGGCCCATGAGCCCTTCGATGACTCCGGTCCAACTGTTTCTGCTCGGCCGGACGCTGATGAAGATCGGCGAGGAGGCGCTGCCGGAACCGCCGCCCCCCGTCGGCGCTGCGCAACGCGGGGGCACCCGGGCAGCGTTGATCGTGTTGAGCGACGTCCTGGGTCACCAGAGCACATCCGTGAGCGAGATCGCCGCGCGCACCGGCCTGCCGCAGAGCCAGGTGTCGGGCGCCGTCGCCCGGTTGAAGGAAACCGGCTCCTTCGTCACCTCCCCCGATCCGACGGACGGCAGGCGGCAGTTGATCCGTACGGCCTCCGAAGTGTCGGACCGGGTCGCCGAGGTGCGGGCCGCCCGGATCGACGACGCGCTGAGCGCAGCGCTGGACACGGACGCCCCTGAGACGCTGCGCACAGTGACCCAGGCGCTCGACGTCCTCGCCCAGCACCTCACCCCCGAGGCGGCGGGCCGCCTCCGGCCGTGAAGGAGCCCAGGCCCGAGACTCTTTCAGGAGCACCTTCGTCGTCATTACTACCGCGCAGAGGGCCGCGCCCGGCGCAGCACGATGTCGTGCTCCTCGCGCAATATGTCCGTGAAGTGACCCCTCAGGTCCCGACACTTCCGTTCTATGCCGCGAGGTCCAGTCGTTGATGGCAGCGGATCCTCGCCTGGTACGGCGTGATGTAGCCGATGGTCGAGTGGATCCGCTCCCGGTTGTAATGTTCGGCGATCCACCGGAAAACGTCCTGCCGAGCCTGCGCCCGGGTTTCCCAGGCGGTCGTCCCGATCTCTGCTTTCAGGACGGCGAAAAAGCTCTCCGCGGCAGCGTTGTCGAAGCACGAACCGGTGCCCCCGGCGCTCTGTCGAATGTCCAACTCGCCTAGTACACAACGGAATTGGTAGGACGTGTATTGGGATCCGCGATCGGAGTGAAAGATCGCGTTTCCTGACGTGTGTCCACCCGCATGGGCCATCCGGATGGCGTCCGCAACCAGTTCGGTGCGCATGCGGTCGGCCATCGACCAGCCCGCAACCTCCCGCGTACACAGATCGATCACCGCCGCCAGATACAGCCATCCCTCAGCCGTCGGCAGGCAGGTGATGTCCCCGACGAATTCCAGACCCGGCAGCGGCGCGGTGAAGTCCCGCAGGATCAGATCCGGCGCCGGCGGCGCCGTGCGGCCCTGTCGCGTCAGCGACCGCGACTTCCGTCGCGATATCCCGACGATCTCGCGCTCCCGCATGATCCGGGCGACGCGCTTGCGGTTCACCACGTGCCCCTGGTCCCAGAGTTTCCAGGTGATCCGCAGGGCCCCGTAGGCACCCCGGGAATCCGTGTGGATCTCCCGGATTCGGCAGGCCAGGACCTCCTCCTCATCGACCTTCTCCTGCCGCGCCTCCTTGTTCTGGCGCCAGGCGTAGTAGCCGGAGCGGCCCCAGCCCAGAACATCACACATCCGCTTCACCCTGTGGGCGCCTCTGTGCTCGTCGACGAAACGGAAGCGGATCACCGTGTCGTCTCCCGCGCGAAATAGGCGGCGGCTTTCCGCAGGATCTCGTTGTCCTCCTTCAGCCGGGCGTTCTCCCGCCGCAAGCGCCTGAGCTCTTCCCTCGCGTCAGGGGTCACGCCGGCGTCACCCAGGGTGCACACCCCTCCGGATGGCCGCTCGACCGGCGTTGCACGGACACTGCAATCTGCAGGTGGCGGAAAATGATTCTCTACCGCGGGGGCATCTTCCCGGTGAGCTGCTGCCATCGGTGGCGTTCTGCGTCCAGGTCGGCCAGGAGAGTCTTGCGGCGCGGGTTGTTCTTCTGCCAGGCGCAGACCGCGCGGAGGTTCTCCAGCGCCTCGTCGCGGGCCGCGGTGTCGGCCCGCGCCGCTTCGAGCTCCTTGCGGGCCTGCGGGAGGCGGGCGTTCTGGCGTGCCCGGAACTCGTGCTCGTCGGCCGCCGCGTTCAGGATGTCGAGGGTGAAGTCGCTCAGCTGCTCCGAGGCGAAGAACGGGGCGTTCTCGTCGCCGGGGTCGCGGCGGCGGGGGTACTTCGCCCGGTGGGTCCGGCCGCTGGGCTCTGTCAGGTCGATCATGTAGGTGGGATCGGACCTGAACACGGCCTTCAGTCCCGCCAGCGGAATCACCGCCGGGGACTGGCCGGTCAGCTCCACCGCGTGCTCGTACACGGTGATGTCGCCGACCGGGCCCTTCACGAGCCGTCCCCTCCCCGGGTCCAGGAGGCCCTTGATCTCCTTCTCCAGCGCCCGAATGTCCTGCCGGTAGGCGGCTTCTGCCCGGTCGGCCTTGTGCTTCGCGGTCCTCTCGGCCTGGGTGGCCTTCCTGTCCACCGCGCGCAGATCCCCCCGACGGCTCCTGAGCGCCGACCGCTGGTCCGCGTACGCGGCGCTGAAGGCGTAGGCCCACTTGCCGGGATACCTGGACCAGTACCAGGCCGTCCCGGCGAGCACCGCCAGAACGACGAACAACAGCATGCGCATCCCCAGTTACTCCCCTGTCGGCCCTTACACGTGAAACCCATGTCATATCGCGACAGGGCAGGGCAACGAGGCCGATCCGGCCAGGGGTACGGCCCCCGTGGAGAGAACGGGGTCGGTTGGCTCGAGGGCCAGGTAACTCTCCGCCGTGGCCGCTTCGAGGAGCAGGCGCTGCTCGGGGTCGTCCACGCGTACGGGAAGAGGTGGGGGCATGTCAGTCTGCTGGGGGTGCAGAGCCGCACAGGCCGCGTAGGGGCGGTGGGAGAGACCGAGGTGGACTGCCGGTGCCGGGGATACGGGCGGCGATGAACGCGGTGGCGTCCGTGTGCGGCGCCAGACTACGAATCTCCGACTCAGGACAGTAGGGGCTTCGTTCGGATCGGACCGGGCTCAGTGCGCGGCGAGCAGCTCTCCGTACCAGGCGAGCGTGGCGTCGACGGTGGCCGGCATCGGGTTCGGGACGAGGCCGTATGCCTTCTCGATGGCCGAGGAGTCGACGATCTGCGCCTCCGTGTGCTGGTAGAACATCTCGGCGTACTCCGCCATGAACACCTCGCCGAACGGACCGAACGGGCGTGGCTCGGCGATGACGGTGAGGTTCAGGGGGCGGCCGACGCGCTGCACCACCAGGTCCATGATCTGGCGGGTGGTGAGCGCGGGCGCGGTGGGCAGGTGCCAGACACGGCCGTCCCCGTCCGGGTTCTCGCCGAGCGTCGCCAGGCCCGCCGCCACGTCCCCGATGTACGTGTAGCTGTGCGGCAGGTCGATGTCGCCGAGTGCCGGGACCTCTCCCCCGGTAAGCGCGGCCGGGAACACCGCAGCGCCGAGCGTGGAGTTGAGGACGCCGGGGCCGACGAAGTCGGCCGACCGGCCCAGCACGACGCGCAGCCGGCCCTCGTCGTGGGCGGCGAGGTAGCGGGCGTCGAGCTCCGCGCGCATGCGGCCCTTGCGAGAGGTCGCGTTCCAGGGGGTGTCCTCGGTCATCACCGCGCCGTGCGTCTCGCCGTACGGGTAGAGCGTGTCAAGGACGACCAGACGCGCGCCGGCCGCCTCGGTCGCTGCGAGGACGGACCACTGGATGCGCGGCATGACCTCGACCTGGAGGTGATAGCCGACGTTCAGGCAGTGGTAGGCGACCGCCGCCCCGTCGATCGCGGCCCGCGCTCCTTCCGCGGTCGACACGTCGGCGGCGAACCGCTGGACTCCGTCCGGTGCGTCGCCGCCGCCGCTCCGGTCCACCAGGCGGACCTGGTGGCCCCGGCGAGTCAGCTCCGCCGCGAGCGCGGTGCCGGCGGGACCGGCGCCGAGGACTACGTGGAGATCGCGTGCTGCGGTCATGAGGGCTCCCGAAATCGAGGTGACTGTGCATCGCTTTCGTTATGGACTGTAACTCTTACGATGATGTATCGCAAGGCGTGTTGTTAGACTCCATAACTGAAGTGAGCTTCCCTAGCGAGAGGACCGGGTATGGCGGAGAGACAGCAGGGGCCCCGGGCCAGGTACCGGGAGCAGACCCGGACGGAGATCAAGGAAGTGGCGCTGCGCCAGCTCGCCGACGGTGGCCTGGGGGCGCTCGCGCTCACACGGATCGCCAAGGCACTGGGGCTCTCGGGCCCCGCCCTCTACCGCTACTTCGCCAACCGCGACGACCTGCTGAGCGCCCTGATCAGGGACGCGTACGACGACGCCGCCACGGCGATCGGCGAGGCGGCTGCCACGGCGCTCGACCGGTGCCCTCGCGAGCGGCTGCGCGTGCTGGCCGGGACCTACCGCGCCTGGGCGATCTCCGAGCCGCACCGTTATTTGCTGATCCAGGGCTCTCCAGTGCCTGGGTATGTGGCCCCCGACGACACCCTGGAGCGCGCGCGTGCCGCGCTCGGGCCGTTCCTTCCGGTATTCGCGGGCGGTTCCCCCGGCGCCGATGTGGCCACGATGGTGGACCGGATGGCGGCGTGGCTGGAGAGGGACGCCGGCGTGGGGTCCTGGGTGGCGGAGTACGCGCCCGAGGCCGCAGCGGACGTCCGGGCCTCGGCCGGTGCGCTGGCCGGTGCGGTGCTGGCGTGGGCGCAGTTGCACGGGGCGGTGGGCCTGGAGGTGGCGGGGCAGTTCGCCGGCATGGGCCACGACGGGGAGACCCTGCTCGCGGCCCAGATCGGCATGCTGGCGGACGCCTTCGGCCTGGAGTAGGCGGTCGGGTTCGGGAGTTCGGCCCCGTCAGCCGCGGATGAGGGTGTACGGGAGGGCCGCGGCGCGCGAAGCCTGGTCGGGACGGCGGTGGCGGGGCGGGGGACCTTGCGTTTTGCGCCGCCAGTCCGCCGTCTAGCCAAGTTGCCCCCGAAGACGCAGCGTCGCCGACTACTCGGCCCGCACGGCTTGGGGTGTTGCCCCGGCTATGCGTGCCGAGGTTCCCTACGGCTCGCTGCCCCGGCCGCTTCGGCCGCACCGCACCTGTGGCGCACGAAGCCCGACGGGCCGAACCAAGCGGCTACCGCCATGTCGCCGAGGGACCGGCGCTGGACTCCTCGGCCGGCACGTGCCCTGGCGTTGACGTCGGCTGCGTGGGCGGTGGTCAGCGGCCAGGCACGATGCCGAGGGCAGTTCTTGGTCTCGACATGACCAGCAGAAGGGCGGAAGGTGTTACCTCACCCTGTAACTGCCGCTTGGGGCAAACTGCATGCATGGTCTCCGAAGAACGCAAGTGCCAGGAGCGGGAGCGCAACGCAGAGCGCGGACTGAGGATGGCGCTGGCTGAGGTGCGCGACCTCCCGGCCCCCTTCGCCTGTTCATTCGCGAGGCTGGCACTGGAGGCCGCAGCGCAACGGTTCCAAGCTGATGACTCGGCGGAGGCGCACGAGTGTCTGGACTTGCTGATCAGGAGAGGTGGGCGAGGTGCGGAGATCGCACTGAGTTTCGCCGACGCGGTGGGGATCCCGCGCACCGCCGCCTGCAGCACCCGCCCCACTCTGGCCCTTGACACGCTGAGTCGAAAGACCGCACGGATCTCGTTCAAGCGCCCGGCTTCCAACGACTGGGCGCAAATGGGTCGTTGGGAGCCGATCGAGTCGGCAGGCGACGCACTGAGGCGCCAGTCCCAGGCCGAGATCGTCAACGAGATCCTGGCGGGCGGAGCAGTGGCCGCGTCGTTCACGGCTGGCGCGGCAGTCTTCAAGGCCAAGCTGGAAGCCACCACCCAGCGAGAGAAGAACCGCATGGACACGGAGATCGAACGGCTCAGAATCGCTTCCAACGAGCGCATCGCGGGTCTCCAGGCAAGGCGGCAGCTCCCCGCTGCCGACGTCAACGACAACGAACCCGGGGCCTAAAGGTCTCCGGTGCAGGCACGGTGGTGTGCGCTTCCGTGGTGAAGTCGGTGATCATTGGCTTCTTGAAGTCACCGCGGATCATGCGCGCCTCGGCTGATCTGATCAGGGCAAGGCACGGCGCGACCTCCGGCCGCCTGGGTGACGACCGCCTTGGGTGCCCGCCACGACACCTCCATGCCAGATCCCACGGTCCGGCGCTCAAGAGATGACCGCGAACACGGGCAAATCCCACTCGCCTCCTCCCTCTGCGGGGCGCTCGTCGGGCCGCTGGCTGCGCCGTACCTCGTTACGACCGTTTCAGATCGGCCTGCACCAGGTCATGGTCCGACCACGGGGTGGGATGCACCCGTTGCTCCAGCGGGTCGAAGCCACGAAGGAAGATGTAGTCGAACTTGCTGCGCCAATCGGTGGTCGGCTCACACCTACCTGCCCCGGAGGGGCCGCACTCGGGATCCGCGTCCCTGGCAATGCCCCACATCACGGTGAGTTCGGAGGCATCCGGCGCCGCGTTGAAGTCACCGAGGACGATCGTGCGGTCGTACCGGGCGACCGCCTTCGCCAGCACGCCTGTCTGCTGCGCGCGGACTGATTCCTGACTCCGCTGAGCCAAGTGCGTGTTGAACACCCGTACGCGCAGGCCGTCCACGACGGTCGTGACGGCCATGTACCCGCGGTCCTCGGAACCGCCGTCCGGATACTCCACATTCACGAGGTCAGTCATGGGGGCGGCCGAGAGGATTGCCTGGCCAAAGCCCCCCGGACTCCATGGCACTCCCCCGCAGCGGCTCCAACTCGGCAGAACCGATCCGTACTCGACGTGGTAGACCAGCCCGTACCGGTACTGCAGATAATCCCGGATCCTCTCGACATCACCCACGCACGCTTCTTGCAGACCGATAGCCTGGGGCGCGTACGCAGCGATCTCCGCCGCTCTGCCACCGTTCCGCCCGCTTCCCTTGCAGGGATTGCAGATGTTCCAGGTCATGACACGGTTCGAAACGACCTCTTTTGGGGCATCGGACGGAAGCGGCTTGGCCGTATAGGCGCTGTTCGACGCGCTGGGGCCGACGAGCAGCAGGCAGGCCATGACCAGCGCGCCCGCAAGCCACCGTGCGCCGGTTCCGGTCACCTTCGGCTCCTCGAAGTAGATGCACAGACCCCTACGCCAGGTCTCCCCCGCACGAGCGCATGTGGCGGCAAGTATGCGGCACGAGGCGCCTGGTCCTGGTGGTGGCACCACATCGAACGAGGCCGGGAGCCGACACATCAATGACCGCCGCGGCAGGCCCGTTGCCGGCCGGCTGGGTGCCGTAGTAGCCCTTGCTGCTTCCTGGCTGACGCCTGCCTCGAGGCGGATGGGCTCACCGCGAGCTCGCAATCGCTGAACGTGAGCGTGTTCCGACGTATCGCCCCATGGGCGGCGGCGAGCCAGGGACGGCTCGTTCAGCCGCACTCGGGGCGTTCGATGGACGGTCGCTGCCGGCTGCTGGTCGTGCGCAACCTCCGGCAGGGCCTGCACCGTTTCACCGAACTCAAGAGGGCCATCGACGGAATCAGCCGGCGCATGCTCACTGCGACGCTGTGCAGTCTGGAGCGGGACGGGATCCTGACGCGCACCATCCACACTGTTATGCCGCCGCATGCCAGCTACGAGCTCACCGAAGGCATGCCACGCGTTCCTCGACGAGGGTTGACACGCTTGTCGTCCCCTCGCCCGACCGCTACGGTCGCAGCCTCCAGGACCGCATCGACATGGTCGCCGAGCTGCGCGAGTGCGGCATCGGCTTCACCCGCTGCACGAGAACCTGGACGCCACCGCCCCCGGCGGCCGACCCGCCTTCCATGTTTTCGCCGCGACTCGCGGAGTTCATAGGAGGCTGACGTGACCGGTCCCCTGGCGAGAGACGAGTACCCGATCGGCCCCATCCCCTTCCTACGTTCGTCGACGTCCTGCTCGTCCGGCATGGCAGAACAAGGCACGGCGTCACAACCACCCTCTCCGAAGGGTTCGTTGCCAGTGTGCTGACCCTGGCTGAGAAAGCCCACACGCCCTGGTAGCCCTGACGCCCAACTCGCACCCGGCAAGGCATGCCACGGTGCCCGCCGGGCGGGTCGTGGAGCTGGAAAGGAGTGCCGAGCGAGCGGGTCGGCGTGGTGCCGCGCGAACGGCCTGCCGGGGCGCATTCTCTCCCCGGACGTCGGAGCCGTCGCCGCCCAACTGGGTGAGGCGGCGTTCATGTGGCGGGTGGTGAACAGCACAAGTGCGCGGTACCAGGGCCCTTCTTCTGGATCCCCCTCCGTGATCCGGCTGCACGGGTTTCGCGCCACGCCTGGGCAAGTTGCTTCCGCACGTGACAGCCAGGGCGAGGATGCAGCTAACGTCCCCCAGAACCGGAGGAGGGGCCTCGGATTCCGTCCAGGAGGTACATGGTGCGGCGGTCGTAGTCGTCCCGGGATGGCCGCTTTCCGTACTTGAGGGCGAGGGCATTGTCCACGACGAGTGCGTGCAGGTCGCCCGCCGTGAACTCCGGCCGCAGTGCCCCGAAGGCTTGCGCCGCTGCGATGAGCTCGTCGTTCGCCTCGCTCCCGACCCGGCAGATCTCCATCAGCTGCTGCGAATGCGGATACGTCTGCAACAGCACGTCATTGAAGGCGGGCTGGCGGTACTGGAGGTCACGGAGCGCGGTGAGGTAGTACGTAATCCGGTCGCCCACGTCAGCGATGGCCCGAGCGCGGTCGATGACGGCGAACAGCTCACTCGCCACGAGCTCTTCGATGACGGCTTCGATCAAGCCGATCCGCCCACCGAACCGGTTGAAGATCGTGGCCTTGCTCACCCCTGCCGCCTTGGCAACCTCCTCCAGCGGCACAGTCAGGCCCTGCCCCTGAAAGGCACCGATCGCGGCAAACCGGATCTGTTCGGAATTGCGCCGGGCGTCGGCGCGCAACCGGGATCCCGAAGACACCGCACTCACCGTCTCTCCCTGCCTATCGGGGCAACTTGACTCATGTGGTCAGTTTACCTACGGTCGTAGCCAGAACAAAACTGACCAGTGTGGTCAACTTATGATGCGGAGAGGTCAAGAACATGATCGTTGTCACCGGAGCTACCGGTGGGCTGGGCGGCAGCATCGTCGAGCACCTCCTCACACGCATGCCCGCCGACCGGATCGGCGTGAGTGTCCGCCACACTGCCAAGGCGCAGCACTTCGCCGACCGCGGCGTGCGCGTGCGGCAGGGCGCCTACGAGGATCCGGCCGCGCTGCGTGACTCCTTCGCCGGTGCCGAGCAGGTCCTTCTGGTTTCCGGGAACGACCCGGCCGCCGACATGGTCAGCCTGCACCGCAATGCCATCGAAGCCGCAGTCGCGGCCGGCGCCCAGCGCATCCTCTACACCAGCCAGCAGGGCGCCGTCCCCGGCAACCCGTACCGACCGTCGGGCATCCACATCGCCACCGAGGCGATCCTCGACGACTCGGGCGTCGCCTGGACCGCACTGCGCAACGGCGCCTACGGCCCACTTGACCAGGTGCTCGGACCGTGGCAGGACACCAGCGTGATCGCCCGGCCGCAAGACGGCCCCGTCCCGTACACCGACCGTGCCGATATAGCCGAGGCCACTGCGGCCATTCTCGCCGGTGACCGCTCCTTCGACGGCCCCGTCGACCTCACGGCGCCGAACGCCGTCACCTTCAACGATGTCGCCAACATCGCCTCCGACCTGACGGGTCGCCCTGTTAAGCGCATCGTCCTGGACGACGAGCAGTGGGTCGCCGACCAGATCGCAATCGGCGTCCCGGAGCAGATGGCCCGGCTCATGCTTACCTGGTACCAGGCTGCCCGGGCCGGCTTCTTCGCCGAAGCCGGCCCCTTGCCGGCCGAACTGCTCGGTCGCAAGCCCCGCACCGTCGCCGAACGGCTCGCAGCCGACGTCGCCGCATGACCCTCGAAATCCCCGCCGATCCCGGCCTGCCCGGCTCAGGAACTGTCCGGGCGATCAGGCGAGTGGCCTCGGGCCGGCACAGCAGGCCGTCGTCATGAACTCCGTCGTGGGCGGCCCGCTTGCCCACGGCGGCCTCCCGTGCAGGGGGCTGGTGCCGAAGCAGGGATCCGCGATCCCTGGATAACCGCGGCCTTCATCCGGTCTTCGGGCCGCGCGATCGTTGAGGAGCAGGCGGCGACGGACCGGCCGGTCCGCCCGCTCCCCGATCCGAACGGAGCCACCATGACCCGCATCGCCCTGATCACCGGCGCCAACCGAGGCCTCGGCCGTAGCACCGCCCTGCACCTCGCCGAGGCCGGAACCGACCTGATCCTCACCTACCGCTCGCACGCCGACGAGGCCGAGGCCGTCGTAGAGGCGGCCAGGAAGCTGGGCCGCACGGCGATCACCCTTCGGCTGGACACCGGGAACACCGCCGAGATCCCCGCCTTCACCGCACAGGTGCGTCAGGCCCTGGCCCGGGAGTGGGGCCGCGACAACCTCGACATCCTCGTCAACAACGCCGGACACGGAGTGCACGCGCCGTTCGAGGAGACCACCGAGGAGCAGTTCGACGGGCTGATGGACGTCCACGTCAAGGGCGTCTTCTTCCTCACCCAGGCCCTGCTGCCCCTGATCAAGGACGGTGGCCGCATCCTCAACGTCTCCACTGGCCTGACCCGCTTCATCGCGGCACCGACCGCCGCGTACGCCGCAGCCAAGGGTGCCGTGGAGATCCTCACCCGCTATCTCGCCAAGGAGCTGGGGCCGCGCGGCATCGCGGTCAACGCCCTCGCCCCGGGTGCCACCGGCACCGACTTCAGCGGCGGCGGGGTACGCGACAATGAGGGTATGCGCTCCATGCTGAGCAGTGTCACCGCGATGGGCCGCCCCGGCGAGCCCGACGACATCGGCGCCGCCGCTGCCGCGCTGCTCGCCGAGGGCACCTCCTGGATCACCGGGCAGCGCATCGAGGCGTCGGGCGGCATGCTGCTCTGAAAACCCGGCCCGCGCGGGGCCGACCCGCACACCCCACTACCGTGCCCCGGACGTCAGGCACCGGGGCCACGAGGAGACAGGAACTGTGGACCGAGCTCAACTCGCGGACTTCCTGCGCACCCGGCGCGAAGCCCTGCAACCGGAGGACGTGGGACTGCCCCGCGGCCCGCGCCGCCGCACCCTCGGCCTGCGCCGGGAGGAGGCGGCGGCGCTGAGCGGTATGTCGACCGACTACTACAGCCGACTGGAGCAGCAGCGCGGGCCACAGCCCTCGGAGCCGATGCTCGCCGCCATCGCCCGCGGTTTGCGTCTCTCTCTGGCCGAGCGTGATCACCTGTTCCGTATCGCCGGACACAACACCCCCTCCCGCCCCGGCAACCTGCGCTCCGACCACATCACGCCGGGCCTGATGCGCATCCTCGGGCGGTTGGACGACACCCCGGCGCAGGTCGTCAGCGATGTGGCGGAGACCCTCGCCCAGACACCGGCGGCCACCGCGCTCCTCGGCGACCAGACACAATTCACCGGGCCTGAACGCAGCCTGACCTACCGCTGGTTCACCGACCCCGCCGCCCGCCTGCTGTACCCGGAGGAAGACCACCCGCTGCACAGCCGTTTCTTCACTTCCGGCCTGCGCGCCGCGTACTCACGGCAGGGTGCGGGCGGCCGGGCCGAGCATCTGCGCGACCTCCTGCTGGAGCGCAGCGCGGAGTTCGCCGGCCTGTGGAGCGCCCACGAGATCGACGTACCGCGCGTGGACCCCAAGCTGGTACGCCATCCCGAGCTGGGGGTTCTCACTCTCCAGTGCCAGGTCTTGCTGGACCCGGAGCAGAACCAGACGTTGCTGGTGTACACCGCCACCCCGGGTTCGGCGGACGACGAGAAGCTGCGGCTGCTGCCGGTACTGGGAGCGCGGACGGCGGGCACCTGACAGCACCCGAGGGCCTCCACCGCCTGAGCTCCCTCCGACCGTCACTCTTGGAGATTCGGCGGTAGCAAATGACGGTGCGGGCGAGGACTTGGTCGGCTTTGCGTTCGTAGCGGCTATGGAGGGGCGGCAGCCGGCGAGCCAGGCCACATGACCTGTCCGGCGGCACCGGGCACCGACCCGTCGTACGGCACTGTCAGCGCGGGTCGGTCGCCTCCGCCGCGGGCACCGATGCCGGCGCGGTGCTGGCACGAACGACGAGCCTGGTCGGACCAGGGTCGTGCCGTGCCCGGGGCCGTCCTGGCGGACCTGGTTCAGCACGCTCTCGACGCATCGGCGGCCGACCTCGGCGAAGTCCTGGCGCACGGTGGTGAGCGGCGGCTGGAACGAGCTGGACTCGGGGATGTCGTCGAAGCCGATCACCGAGACGTCCTCGGGGACCTTGCGTCCCCGCTCGTTCAGTGCACGCAGCAGGCCGAGGGCCATCTGGTCGTTGGCCGCGAACACCGCCGTGCAGTCGCGCTCTTCGGCCAGTCGGAGCCCGGAGCGGTAGCCGTATTCGGCTGACCAGTCGCCGCAAATGACGGGAGGCGCGACGCGGCCTGCGGCGTCGAGTGCCTCCTGCCAGGCGGCGGTGCGGCGCTGGGCCGCGAAGGATTCGGCGGGTCCGGCCAGGTGCCAGACGGTGCGGTGGCCGAGGTCGAGCAGGTGGTGCACGGCGTCTCGCGTGCCGCCCGCATGGTCGGTGTCGACCACCGCATAGCGGTCGTCGGCGTCGGAGTCGGCGACGACCTTCACGTGCGGCGGCAGGGAGAGACTCGCCGAGTCGAGAAGGTGGACCTCCATGATGGCCCGAGACCGTGTGCCCGCGTAGTGGAGCCGCCGTCGACTCCGAGGACATAGCCGGTCTTACGGTTGACGAGCTTGTAGTACCCCCTTCGAGTGGCCCAGGTCGAGCTCGCCGCACCGGATGGGTCTTGTGGTGCAACAGCTGCCCCAGGTCGCCTGCAGGATCAGCACGCGACCGGTTCCCGCCACGTGCTGCGGGTTTCGGCTGCAGCCGTTCGGCATCGCGGTCTTCTGTTCGGTCCAGGTTCCGGTACTGCTACCGCTCGTGTTGACCCACACGCAGGAGCTGTCGTTCGCGTTGTAGACGATCCGGCCGTCCGGCATCCGCAGCAGTACGGGGCTGCCGCCGCCCGCGCCCGGGAACTGTGACCCGTTGCTGTTCGGGTCACAGCTGAGCAGGTTGTCACAGATCTTGTAGCGGTTGTTGCCCTCGGAGGTCACCAGCCGTTTGCCGTCCGTGGTCGGCACGACGTTGGTCATGCCCGGCCGGCTGCGGTAGAAGGCGGTGCCGACGTCCTGGCCGTACCCCGTCCACGTGACCATCACCGGAGACCTTGTGTGCCAGGATCTGGCCGCCCTCGCCCGTGACGACGACGCTCATAGGCGTCCATGTCGCGCTGTCGGCGCCGGCCGGACTTCGTCTGGCGGGTGACCATCACATGCGGGTTGTCCGTCTTCTGATCTTGGCTGCGGGCCGGGCAGCGTGCCACTTTGGCCCCCGGTCAGTGTGGGGGCGGCACCCGCGGCAGTGACCGCAGCGCGACGAGAGGCCGCCGCGCCGGCAGCACTGGCAGAAGCTGCGTCGTGCTAGATCGGCGGCGCAGAGACAACTGGGTCGGTGCCTGATTAATGGGGAGGTGAGATTGATGACTGCCGTAGAGACAGCTGCCGTATGCAGCGCCCTCCGGACCATCCTCACGTCCCGGGCCCCGGTCTGACCGGAGTTTCACGCTCCTCCGCGGGGCCCCTGTTCAAGGGCCTTTACGTTGTCCCAATCCACGTACCATCACCATGCTCAGCCATATTCCCTCGCGGATTACGGCTGGAATGAGGCGTGCGATCACACCTTCTCCCCCTATCGCGGGGCCGGCCTGTCCCGGCCCGCATCGTGCGCGCCGAACGCGGCTCGTGCGAAGCCGTCACCGGCGCCGGAGTGCGGAGATCCCCGGCGGCGCCGAGCAGACGCCGCCAACGACGGGCGACCGGGCTGTCCTGTCTCCTGCCACCACCATTCGCGGACCGGTGCTGCACGCGGTACTGGAGCGGCGCACCTCGCTCGTGCGGCCCACGGCTTCGCGTACCCCCCAGGGCCAGGTCCTTGCCGCGAACGTCGACACCGTCGTCGTGACGGTGTCGCTGGCTGTTCCGCTGAACCACGGCAGGACGGAACGCATGATCGCCCTGGCCTGGGCGAGCGGCGCCCAGCCGGTCGTCGTGCTCAGCAAGGCCGACCAGTGTGCCGACCCGCGGCAGGCCGCAGCCGAGGTGGCACCCGGCGCGGATGTGCTGGTCACCAGTGCCGTGACCGGGGAGGGCCTGGACGGCCTGACGGCTGCCCTGCGCGGCACCATCGTGCTGCTCGGCCCCTCCGGGGCGGGCAAGTCCACTCTGGGCAACCGGCTGCTGGGCGAGGATCGCCTGGCGACCGGCGCCGTGCGCGACGCGGACGGCAAGGGCCGGCACACCACCGCATGGCGGGAGTTGGTCCCGCTGCCAGGCGGCGGGGTCCTGCTGGACACCCCCGGCCTGCGGGCGATCGGTCTGCACGATGCTCAGGACGGGCTGGAGCACACCTTCGCCGAGATCGAACTCCTCGCGCAGAACTGCCGGTTCGCCGACTGCGGGCATGGCAGCGAGCCGGATTGCGCGGTGCTGGCCGCTGTCGCATCCAGGGAGATCACCCGACGCCGACTGGACAGCTACCACCGGCTGCTGAGCGAGAACGCCTACGCGGCTTCGCGCACCGACGCCCGCCTGCGGGCCGGCCGTGAGGCCACCAAGAAGGACATCACGCAGCATCTGCGCGCGACCTACCAGTTCCGGGACCGCCAGCGGTGAGCGACGACCGCAACTCCGGCGCCGCCACCAGTCCACTCCCTGAGAACGGAACGACCATGACCATCTGGACCACCCGCCCCGAGACCCCCGACGACATCCCCGCCATCCGCGACATCAACCTCGCGGCCTTCCCGACCCCCCACGAGGCCAACATCGTCGAGGCCCTGCGCGCCGACCCGAAGGCATGGATCGACGGCCTTTCCATGCTCGCGACTGGCCCCGACAACGCCCCGGTGGCGTTCGCGCTGCTGACCCGCTGCCACGTCGACGGCGAACCCGCCCTCGCCCTGGCTCAGTGCGCAGTCCTGCCCTCGGCCCAGCGCACCGGTGCCGGCTCGGCGGCCATCCGTGCCGTGCTGGCCGCCGCCCGGACCAGAGGAGAAAACCTCGTCCTGGTCCTGGGGCACGCCACCTACTATCCCCGGTTCGGCTTCACGCCCGCCTCCCGCTTCGGCGTCCGGCGCCCTTCGACGTCCCGGACGAGGCCATGATGGCGATGGCACTGGACGACAACCGCGCTGCCCCGACGGGCACCATCCAGTACCCTGCTGCGTTCGGCGTCTGACACCTCCTGTGGCGCCCCGGAAACGCTCCGGGGCGCCACAGGCACGCATGGCGCCCCTGGTGTCGAGGAGCTCGACCAGGCGGGTGTCGCACATCATCCGGGTTTGACGGCCGCAAGCCCTGGGTCAGCAATCACACCGCTCTGCCCCGCCCCTGGTACCAGGCAACCGTCTGCTGCAACTGGAACGGCGACGGAAGACGCAGCTTGGTGCGGGTGCCGAGGGCGGCTTGTGCCGCCCTCGCCCGTTTCCTCATCTGTACGCTCATTCCCGCGGTACGAGGCGCTTCGTAGCGTCGATCTACGATCAGGAAGGCGCTGCCTGGGCCCTGGCCGACGGCCTCCCCACACAGAGCAGACGCCTGCGGAACCGGTCACGGCAGGCCGGGGACGTCTGCCAAGCCCTGGGTCATGAACTGCCGTGTCCGGCCACAATCTGGTGTGCGTACTGGTCGTCCGGACTGATGTCCTGGACTGCCTTGTGGGCTTCTTGCGCCCGCCCCGTCTCGCACATCAGCCGAACAAGGACGTACAGGGCGCCACGGTCACCGTCTTCGGCGCGGTCACGCAGTGCCGCCTCCAGGCCCCGCTCTCGAAGCAGTCTGGTGGCGGGCCTGCTCGGTCCCGGTCCAGAACAGAGGCCGGTAGTCGAGGCGGCCCAGGTCCGGGCGGGTGCGCCGACCGCAGGACCGCCAGGCGGCAAAGTGGGTTGTAGGGCTGGGCTCCGCGGACAGGCCGGTGGCGGTGGCTCAGAACACCGCCGCTTCGCGGATGTCGGTGTCCACGCCGAGGCGGGCGGCCTCCTGCTGGACGTAGCGGCCGAAGGAGGCACGCTTCACCTGGGTGATCAGGGCGGCGTCGCGGCCGTTCGGCGGGCCGCGGCGACGGCGACATTCATGGCGCTTCCGCCGAGGAACTTCTCGAAGGCGCTTACCTGTTCAAGGCCGACGCCGTGGTCGAGCGGGTAGATGTCGACACCGGCCCGTCCGATGGCGAGGAACTCGTGGGCCATGGTCAGCCCACCACGGTGCCGGCGGCGGGCCCGGCGCCGGCAGCGAGGGAGCGAAGGCGGGCGACCGAGGCGCGGACGTCGTCGAGGGGATCGGCTCCGCCGTCCTCGCCAGGTGCGGCACGCAGGATGGTGTCCTGTTCGAGCACGTACCATCCGGCGTATCCGTCCGCCTCCAGCAGCCGGACGATCCCGGCGATGTCGATGTCTCCGGCGCCCAGGGGGACGTACATGCCCTCGGCGACCGCCTGTGTGTACGTCATGCGCCCGGCTCGTACGTTGTCGGCGAGGTCGAGGCGTACGTCCTTGAGGTGCACATGAGCGATGCGCCCGGGCAGGCGGGCGGCGAGGGCCAGGGGGTCGCCGCCGCCGATGAGCAGGTGGCCGGTGTCCAGACACAGACCGATGCCCGACCCGTCGAGGACCCGCTGCGTCTCCTCGCCCGATTCGACCATCGTGCCCACGTGGGGGTGGAGGGTCGCGAGGACGCCCGCTTCGGCCGCGGCGTTGGAGATCCGGTCGAGGTTGGCGAGGAGGACGGACCACCCCGCGGCGTCGAGTGCGGGCCGGACGTCGTAGCCGTCGGCCCCGGTCGCCGCCGCGACGACGACGGTGTGGGCGTCGGCCGCCAGGAGACCGGTCAGCGCGGTCTCGACCTCGGGGAGCGGGTCGTGGTCCGGGTCGTGGAGGACGACCGGCACGAACTGGCCTACGGCGCGCAGGCCGTGGGAGGCGAGTGTCGCCGCCTTGGCCGCGGGGGCGTCGGGAAGAAAGCCTTCCGGTCCGAACTCGGTGGCGGCGAGTCCGGCCTCGCGCATCTGTCGCAGGACCAGATCCGTGCCGAGCTGGTGCCCCCAGCCCGGGACCTCGCAGACGCCCCAGGAGATGGGTGCTCCCGCGATGCGCTGGGTGAGGGGTGCGGTCACGGCCTGCCTCCTTCGGCGACGTGCAGGGCGGGGGCCAGCCTGATCGGCATGCCGTGCCTCTTCTCTCTCCGTGGTGGGTGGGCCGGAAAACCGCCCGGCCGTCGTGATCGAGTCTGCTCCGTCAAGCAGCGAGCCGTCAATCTATTGTCCTGACATACTGACTGATGAATTCCACGAGCCCACCGGGTACTCGGCTGTCGCCGGAGCGGTCCGGCAACCGCGTACAGCCGCGTGGGCGGAGCCCTTCAGTCGACCTCATCCTGCAACAGAGTCACCTCAGTTATCGCCCTGCTCGAGCGGGAGCACTGGTCCGTGTGACGCCGGGTCACCCCGCGCGTACGGAAGCATCCGGGTGTGCCGATGTGTCCGCGGGTCAGCGTGCGGCGACGGTCATCTCGAACGCGTAGCGGGAGGCGCGGTAGACGTGCGACCCGCACTCGACCGGTCTCCCCGAGCCGTCGAAGGCGGTGCGGGTCATGGTGAGCAGGGTCGCGCCGCGGGCCTCGTTGAGCAGCCTGGCCTCCGCGGCCGTCGCCCTGCGGGCTCCGATGGTCTGCTCGGCGTTGCTGAGGACGACGCCGGACCGGCGCAGCAGTTGGTACAGCCCGCCCTCGGCCAGCGAGTCGGCGCTCAACTCGATCACGCCCTCCGGGAGGAAGTTGTGCAGGAGTGCGACCGGCTGGTCCTCGGCGAGGCGCAGACGGTCGACGGACAGCACCGGGCTGCCCTCGCCCAGGCCGAGTGCGGCGGCGGTGGCGGCTCCGGCCGGGACGGTCTCGACGGAGAGCACCTGAGTGGACGGGCGGCGGCCGTCCCGCTCCAGGTCCTCGAAGAGGCTGGTGAACTCGGCCTGCCGGCGTATGCGGTTGGTGACGACCTGGGTGCCCACGCCACGCTTGCGGACCAGCAACCCCTTGTTGACGAGGTGCTGCATCGCCTGGCGCATGGTCGGGCGGGACAGCCCGAACTCGTCGGCCATCAGGATCTCGTTGCTCAGCTTGGTGCCGGGCGGCAGGTCGCCCGCCTCGATGAGGCTCTGCAACTGCTGGGCGAACTGGAAGTACAGGGGGACCGGACTGCTCCGGTCGATCGTGATCTTCTTGGTGAGCGGTTCCACGTCACCCTCCTGCGCTCTGCTGCCGACACCGGCCAGTATGCCTCACTCCCCCTTAGATTCGTACGTCTTTATGTCTGAACAAACTCTTGCTCTTCTCTCGGCCGGGGGATGGGAATCAGCTGGGTCGTCCCAGGCTCGTCCCCTGAGGAATAGTCATCGCGGCACCCACCGGCACCCACGCGGGGCTGCCCACCTTCTGCGAGAAGCCGGTCGCCTCGACACCCGGCTTCCCCGGGCCCGCGCCGAAGCCGAGGCCGGCTAGCCCCCGCCGCGACAGTCGGCCGCCTCACCAGCCTCATGGGGAGCTGACCGGCGGCCCATCAGCCCGAAGCAAGGGCCGCACCTCAATCGAGGGCCCGGGATCCGGGATCACGAACAGGCTGACCGGCCTCGGCTGACCAATGGGGGCGGACGCGTCCCACGAAGTCTGTGAAGTCGCTCCGCAGATACCGTGAGTCGGACGGCTTCAGCCGGATCTGCTGACGACTGTCGGCCCACCAGATCTCGAAATCCTCAACCGTGCCTTCCGCCGGCCAGTCTTCGCTCTGCTCCGGAAGCAGCAGGACGTCGACGAAGCCTCCGACGCTCAGGCCGATGTCCACGAAGATCCCGATCGCACCGGGCTGGGGAACCTGCACGACAGTGCCCTCGAAGACCTGCCCGAAGCGCAGGCTTCTCCGCATCCGAATCCACTCGGCATCTGTCACCACGAGTGCGTCTTCGCACCCTATCCACATCGTGAGTAACTGCTCCCACGAACGCGAGCGGGACCACGCCCACCCGGCCGATTCGGCGCCAAGCTCCGCCCGGAAGCCGAGTCTGTGGCCGGCATCCCCGTCGCTGGGCGAGCCCTTAGGGCCGGTCACCACTTAATACTGCCCTTGGTGACGTCCGTGTTCGGAGAGCCTCTGCCGGACAGCCACGTTGGCGTCCGGGGTGAACGGCCCGCCGGGGCAGGCGTACATCGTCGGCAGCTTCGTGCCTCGATGGCGCCATAAGCACCTTCTACGGGGCGGCATTGCGGAGCGCTTCCTGTGAGGGCGGGTGGTGTGCCGGTAAGTGGTCGGCGATGTTGTTGCTGTGCCCAGGAGGGCCCCAGTCATGGGTGGCGCACCTCCTCCTCCATCGGGTGCCGGTTCAGGACGGCGGTCGGCTTGCGCGCCACTGCCGTGTCAGGGCGGGCCGGATGCGCGAGGCGTGGTGTCAGATGCCGGCTTGAGGCTGCTTCCAGGTGAGGTAGTGAACCGTGGTTGGTCCGGCGTGCGGGATGAGCATGCTCTGCAGTTCTGCGGCGGCGCTTTTGAGGAGGTCGCCGTCGCGGGTGGCGTCAAGGGTTTCCAGGACGAAGGCGACGTGGGTGGAGGCATCGGTGACACGGGTGCGGTGAGCGTCGCGGTGGTTCCAGTGACGGGTCAGCACATCGGTGCTGTCGGTGTAGATGATCTCGCCGGGCTTGGGATGCTCGACGGTGTCGGGCTCGCCGAGCGGGGTGAAGGTCTCGCTGCCGTCGGCGTAACGGATGTCGACATCGCCGGTCACTCGGTCGAGGTCGAAAGCGCCGGCGGGCAGGCCGTGGCGGACCGAGACGGCGTTGTAGGAATCGACGGCCGGGTTGATCCGGGGCAACGTGCCCTTCTTCGCGAGGCGCCGGCCGAGGGCGTCGACGCTGGGGCGGACGCGGCGGGGGTTGGTGCCGAAGGAGCGGTAGGCGGTGTGCCACGCCTCGATGCGCGGGTCGCTCTCGTCGGCGGGCTGCCAGGTGCCCACGGCGAGTTCCTGCTCCAGATCCTCCACGGCAGTCGTGGTGCGGGGCCAGGGCTCGGTGCCGCGCAGGCCATGGGCGGTGACGACGGCGATGAGGGTGTCGGGGAAAGCGTCCGCGACGGCGGGGCTGATGCGGAAGGTGGTCATCGCAAGGGAATCCGTTCCGGGAAGGGGCGGGCCGGGGGTGGCAGGGTCAGGCTTTCCAGGTGCCGATGCGGTCCAGTCGGCGCCTCTGCTGCACGGCGGTGGGCACGTCCAGTCCCTGGCCGCGCTCGGTGAGCCGGCGGACCGTGTCGGTGCGCTGCTCGACGGGCTTGTGGTCGTCGTACTTGAACTTCGCCCGCACCTCGGTGACGTCCAGGTGCAGGCCGCGGATGCCGGGCAGCATCCGGCCGTAGGGCGGCAGGTCGGCCGCGATGGGGGCATGGTCGCCGTCGGGCTGGAAGTGGGCCATCTGGCGTCGCAGCAGTTCGGCCTTGGCCTCGGGCGCGTCGACGATCGTAGCCCGGCAGGTGAACTGGACGGCGGCGTAATAGCTGGTGGGAACGCCGTCGGTGGGCGGCACGTCTGGCTTGGCGCGCCAGGGGCCGGGGACGAAGGCGTAGTCGCCGGTGACGGTGAAGGCGACGTTCGGGTCGGCCTCGATCGCCTTCCAGACGGGGTTGGGGCGGGCGAGGTGAACCAGCAGGGCGTTGCCGTCGACGGTGAAGTGGGTGGGCACGACGATCGGCGCGTGCCCGAGCCGGCCGTTGACGCTCAAGATGCCGAAGTCATGGCCTTCGGCGATCCATGTCTGCCATTCGGCGTCGTCCAGGGCGGCGTCCCAGGGCTGGATGAACATGCCGGGCTCCCTTCCGGGGTGTGGGTCACGTGAGGGCGATCAGGACGGTGCCGGCCGGATACAAGGCGGTGATCACGGCGACGACCGCCAGGTCACCGCTGCGGGCGGCGAGCAGGAACAGCAGGTTGGCGATCGAGTCCAGTACACCGGCCGTCGCCGAGATCGTGTACGCCGGCTTCTCCGGGCCCAGCCGCCGGAACATCAGGCCAGCGGTGGCCAGGGTGACCGCGGAGGAGACGACGCGGCCGATCATCAGTGGGCCGACGCCACTGTCGGACGGCGCCTGGTGCAGAAAGTCCAACTGCAGGGCGATGGCCGCCCCGGCACCGAAGGCCAGCAGCAGCGCGGTACGTGAGGGCCGGCCCGACTCCGTACCATGCCCGGCGCTGACCAGCACCACGGCCGCCAGCCCCAGCGGCAGGCCGTTGCGGTAAAGAAGGGCGAACGCGACGCCGGAAGCCGCACCCCCAGGCGCGAGTGGCCGGGGCGGCGGCCATCACGGTGCGCAGGACGTGGGCTCTGCGGGCACCGAGACCGCCCAGGAAGCCGGCGCAGCCGTAGGCCAGAGAGCTGCCCAGAGCCAGGAGCAGAGCGATCACAGGGAGTACGTTCCTTACAATCAGTAGAACGACTACACCGTACAACGCACCGACCGGCAGTCGTCAACCAAACGACCGCGGGGTGCAGTGCACTGACCCACCTACTACGAGGGGTGATAGCGATGACGGAGACCGACGCGGCGTTGCGGACGCTCGCGCACAACGTCCGCGCGGTCCGGATCCGTGCCGGGCTGTCCCTGGACGAACTCGGCCGCCGGGCCAAGGTCAGCAAAGGGGCCCTGGTCGCTCTGGAGAAGGCTCAGGGCAACCCGAACTTCGCCACCCTGGTCCGCCTCGCCGACACGCTCGGCATCTCGGTGTCCGCGCTGATGGAGGGGCAGGCCGAGGGCCGGGTCCGTGTCGTGTCCGCCGACGCGGTCATGCCGCTGTGGGCCGGGGAGAAGGGCGGCGAGGCACGGCTCATGCTGACCACGTCGGGACCGGCCCCGGTAGAGGTCTGGCGCTGGAAACTCGAGCCCGGCGAGGCGTACCCCAGCCACCCCCACCAGGCCGGCGTCGTGGAAACCGTCAGCGTCACCGTCGGACAGATGGTCCTCGTCGTCGACGGCACCGAGCATCCCGTCGAGGCCGGACAGACCGCCACCTTCGACGGCGACGTCTCCCACATCTACCGGGGCGCGGGCACCGGAACCTGCCACCTGATCATGACCGTCCACATCCCACCCGGCCCGGCTCAAGGACTGCCCGGTTGACCCACCGGCGCCGCTTCCACTTCAACCGTCACAACGTGGCCGACACCGACACCACTGCCGCGCGAAACTTCGCTGACCACCCCTGACCGGCCGCCGAAACCAGCGTGGGCAAGGGGAAACGCGCCGGGACAACGCGGCGCGGACCGCACTCCTCACCTGGTGCACGGTCCGGCGAGAAGGTGTGCCCGCACCGTGCTGGGGCATGTCGTCGTCCAGGCCGGCACGGAACCGCACGGCCGGGTCATCGGCCGGATTGCGCAAGGCTTCTCCACCAGAATGTGAGCACGTCGTCGACCGTTGCGGATGATCAGAGGTCAGCCCCGCACTGCCGACGGCAGGAGCTGAGTGCCCATCAGCTCCCTTTCGCGGATGGGAGCGTGCCCCCTCTACATCACCGGGACATTGATGTACGGTCCACTCGCATGCGTACCCGACTTGTTCTCGCGTGGACCTCGGCCGTGACGGCCGCATTCGCAGTCGCGGCCGCTACTGGCCCCGTGGCGGCCGCGCCGGCCGGTCGCGTGTCCGTGACGCCGACGGCCCGCTGCCCTCAGCTCTCCGACGACCTTCCCTGGTACGGCGACAACCGAGCCCAGCTGCAGCGGGTGATCGACGAGCGCGGCACCTGCCACGGCAGAGGTGGACCTCGCCCGGTCGCGGCCTTCGACTGGGACAACACCATCACCAAGAACGACGTCACCGATGCCACCATCAGCTGGTCCCTGCGGCACGACAGGATCCTTCGGCCCGCCAGCTGGAAGGACACCAGCAAATGGCTGACCAGCACGGCGAACAAGGCCCTCACCGAGGCATGCGGAACCGACGTGAAGGTGGGGTCGCCCCTGCACACCTCCACCAACGCCCGCTGTGCGGACGAGATCCTGCAAATCCGTGAGGACGGCAGAACGATGAGCGGCGAGGCCGCCTTCGCGGGGAAGTGGAACCACCGACGTACAGTGCCGCAGTACGCATGGGTGCCACAGCTGTTCGCCGGACACACCGTCCCCGAACTGCGCGCGTACACCGCGGCGGCCCGCGCGGAGGCCCTCGCCGCGCCGGTCGGTGCGACCCGTACCGTCGGCACCCACGTCCTTCCCGCCTACGTCCGGTACTACGAACAGCAACGCGACCTCGTCCGTACGCTCAAGAAGGCCGGATTCGACGTCTGGATCGTCTCGGCGGGTTCCGAGCCGGTCACCGAGGTGTGGTCGCGCGGCATCGGAATCGACCGTGCGCACACCGTCGCCATCCGGTCCGTGCTCGACAGCAAGGGTCGCATCACGACCAGCAACGAGGGTTGCGGCGGCGTGGGCGTCACCGCGGGCGAGGTCATCCCGTACATCGACGGCAAACGTTGCTGGATCAACCAGGAGATCTACGGGATCAAGGGCCGGGCCGCCTGGAACCAGCAGGCTCCCCACCGGCGCATCACGCTCGGCGGCGGCGACGCCGACACCGACGTGACGTTCGTCGGCGATGCCACGGGTGCGCACCTGGTGCTCAACCGCAACAAGAACGAGGTGATGTGCCGCGCCTACGACAACGCCGACGGCCGCTGGGTCGTGAACCCCATGTTCATCGAGCCGCTGCCCCGCAGGACCACGGCCTATCCCTGCGCGACCGCCGCCTACACCGAACCCGATGGCACCCACGGCCCCGTGCGGCGTGGCGACGGCAGCGTCGTACCGGACCAGCAGGACACTGTTTACTGACGCGGGACCGGCACCAGCCGCCCGGGAGACGTTCATGACTCAGGGCGCAACCCGCCCAGTGGCCACGGACTGCGGTGTGGACTGCCCGTACAACGATCTCACCGGGTACGACGGTCCGACGGGCAACGGCTCGCCGAACGGCCTGCGGTGCCACGCACCACGGCATGATGGGCCCATGAGCACTCCTTCCGCCGTTACCGTCACCCTTGTACAGGGGGACATCACACAGCAGTCCGTCGACGTCATCGTCAATGCCGCGAACTCCTCCCTGCTCGGGGGCGGAGGGGTGGACGGCGCGATCCACCGTCGAGGCGGTCCCGAAATCCTGGCAGCGTGCCGCGAGTTGCGCGCCTCGCAGTACGGCAAGGGGCTGCGTACGGGCCAGGCCGTCGCCACCACAGCCGGAAGGCTCGACGCCCGCTGGGTCGTACACACGGTCGGACCGGTATGGAGCGGAACCGAGGACCGCACGGCCCTGCTGGAGTCCTGCTACCGCGAGGCCCTGCACGTAGCGGCGGAACTGGGGGCGCGAACCGTCGCCTTCCCCGCGGTCTCCACAGGCATCTACGGCTGGCCGATGGACGACGGAGCCCGAATCGCCGTGCGCACCGTGCTGGCAGAGGCCCCAGCACCCGTCGAGGAGGTGCGATTCGTCCTCTTCGACGCGTACGCACACCGAGAATTCGAGCAGGCTCTGACGGCTGCCTGCAACTGAGCCCGGGGTTGCGACCGCCGGGCGCCCGCCCAGGGGCGCACATGCCGCTGCGGTGGCCCGAGTGTCCCGGTGCCCGCCTCCACCTCGGCGATCAGGTGTCGGGGGTGCCGTCGGTGGGGCGGTGGCGGCGGTGTTTGAGCTCGGCTTCGTGGATGTGGTCACGGCCCTGGGCAAGGTCGTGGAGCAGGCGGTGTTCGAGGCCGGCGAAGCGGTGGTAGTAGGTCCGGTTGTAGGCCTCGATGATCTGGAAGGTCCAGTGGCCGGGGATGACGTTGCGTCCGAGGACCTCCCGCTCCAGCAGGTCCGCTTCCGTACCGTGGCCGGCTTCCCGCAGCAGGCGTACCGCGTCGCCGACCTGGAAGTCGGCGGTGCCCGTCAACTGGTGGAACTCATAGAGCGCGCCCCGAGCCCGCTCCGTCGTCTCCAGCGCCTTCGACAGCATCCCCAACGCCTCGACCGTCTTGTCGCTCATTCCCTCAGGACGCTGGTGTGCGGCGTCCGGAACGTCCTTGTGTCCATCGCTCATGCTGACACCTTTGCCCGGAGCTGTCCGCCTCCTACCAATCGGGCAGGCATACGAGGACCACGCGGAACCGCCATCCCCAGCTCGCCGTGGCCTTGGTGCGGCGCCGGGTGCCAATGGTGTGGGGACGCACGGGGTGGACGTGTCTCCGTCGACGGTCAGAGGCCACCGGCTCCACGTACTCGGCGAAGGGACTGGAGCCCGCCGCGTCGAGCATGACCGCCCGAAGTGCAGCCCCGCTCCCGGCTGCTCCTCGGGCTCGCAGGCGATCAGCTGCTCGAACACCTGCGGGTCGCCCTCGGTCTTCAGATCGTTCAGCGTGAGGCGGCCCCAGACGAAAAGGAGCAGTTGCTCGGCCGTGCCCGTCGCCGAAGCGGAGGCGGGCGCGGCGTCGTCCGGGAGGGGAGCGGGCCAAGCACCCGTGTCGTCCAGTGTGAGGAGCCAGGAGCGGCCTTCGGTGGCGTGGTAATGGATGGTGGCGGGCTCGTGCGGCCAGGCCGCCGGGGTGGAGTTGCAGGTGTCGAGAAATTCGGCCAGGCCGTCGAGCGCGACGTCCACCGGCATCGGCTGTACGGTGCCGGCGGCAAGCTGGGCGTCGTAGGTGTGCACCAGCACCTCGTGCACCCGGCGCCGGGCGACGCCCCAGGCGTTCGCCGGTGATACGCCGGTGCTCCACCACGTCCAGCACTCGCGCTCCGGACCGGCCTCGCGCAGCGCGCTCAGCAGCAGCTCGTTGGACTCGGCGTACCAGGCGAGCAGCGCGGCAGGCTCGCCCGGTGCCTGTACGGGGCGCTTGGCCGGCGGAGTCTCGGCCGGGCCTGCGGCGACGATCGCGGCCCACCAGCGCTGGCCCGTACCCAGGTGCTGCACCAGATCGAACAGGGTCCACTCGGGGCAGGACGGCACCGGCGCGTCCAGGGGAGATCGGGATGCGCCGGGAGACCGGTCGAACAGGAGCGTCCGGATCGTTGAACTCGTAGCCGTAGAGCGGGGTCCGGGGTAGTACGAGGCCACCGCGGCTGCGGCCGGGCCGAAGGCTTCGCCGAGGCGGGTCCCCGTGCCCGCGGCGCGGGCGGTGAAATTCGACTGCGCGCGCCCTCGTGCCTCCGCATACTGGCGGTCTCCGACTTCCAGAATCCGAAGGAACGTTCCCGCGTGCAGGCTGCCGTCACCGTCACCCCCGCTCAGATCCCCGAACTGCTGCTCGGCCTCGCCACCGTGCGGCCCGTGTTCCTGTGGGGAGCGCCCGGGATCGGCAAGTCGTCGCTCGTACGGAAGTTCGCCGAGTCCCTGGGGCTGGAGTGCGTCAGCCTCCTCGGGACCCAGCTCGCGCCGGAGGACCTCATCGGGGTGCCCCAGATCCGGGACGGCCGGTCCGTGTTCTGCCCGCCCGAGTCCATCGCCCGTGACGAGCCGTACTGCCTGTTCCTCGACGAGCTCAACGCGGCGACCCCCGATGTGCAGAAGGCCTTCTACTCGCTGATCCTGGACCGGCGCATCGGCTCGTACGAGCTGCCCGCCGGATCGATCGTCATCGGGGCCGGCAACCGTGCCACGGACAACGCGCTGGCGCGGCCCATCGCCTCCGCCCTCGTCAACCGCCTCACCCACGTCCACCTTCGGGCCTCGGCCGCGGACTGGCTGGTGTGGGCGGGCGAGAACGGCGTCCACCCGTGGGTGACGGACTACCTCGTCGACCGCCCCGACCACCTGTGGTCGCAGCCGCCCAAGACCGAGGAGCCGTTCTCCACGCCCCGCTCGTGGCACATGCTCTCGGACGCCCTGCACTCCTTCGGGCCGGAGATCGACGAGGAGACGCTGAAGGTCGTCGTGCACGGCACGCTGACACCTGCTCATGCCGTCTCCTTCTGCGGCTACGCGAAGATCGTCCGTCACTCCTTCGGTATCGAGGCGATCCTCAAGGGGGACGCCTCCTGGCCGGGGCGGCCCGAGGACCGCGACCTGCTGTACTACCTGGCCGACGCGTTCCGAGGACGCCTGGTGAAGGAACTGCCGCGCCAGAAGGAGCACGTCTCGCCGTCGCTGCGGCAGACCGCGTACCGGGCCAAGTCGCTGCTCGTACAGCTCGCCGAGATCTCGGTCGAGGTCGCGCAGACCGTCATCGCGGACGACGCCGACGGGCTGCCCGTGCTGCCCGCGTGGTTCCTCGTGGACGCCGCGCGGGACATGCCCCGGCTGGTCGAGGCCCGGCGGTGAAGGGGGCCGGCGGGCGCCGGGGCGGCGGCAAGGACGGGAAGAGCACGTCCGACCCTGCCACCGAGGCCTTCGCCGCCGGGCTCGCTCTCGTCAAGCGCAACCCGGCGTTCGCCGCCGTCGAGGCGTCCGTGTGCCGCCAGGCCAAGTGCGCGCTGACCCCGGCCGCGGGACTGGCCACCGTCACCTCGAACGGCGCCATCCACGTACACCCCACCAAACGGGCCGATCCGGCGGAGTGGGCGTGGGTGCTGGCCCACTGTCTGCTGCACCTCGGTTTCGGGCATGTGCCCGCCTCGGCGGACGAACCGCGTGAACAACCCGACCGCTTCGACCTCGCGGCACGCTGCGCGGTCGTCAACCGCTTCCTGCTCACCCACCCGGTCGGCATGCCTCCCACCGCCCTGCCGGAGTCCTTCCCGGGCGGCGACGAGGAACTGCTCGCCGCGCGGTGGCGCCGCGACGGCATCCCCGCCGCCCACGAACACTGCGGCACCGCGGGCGAGCATCCCGACCAGGTCCTCACCACCTGGAACGCATGGAACAACTCCGCGGTCCCGGACTGGGAGAACGCCTTCGCACACGCGCTGACCCGCAGTGTGTCCGCCGCGATGGACGTGGCCGGCGGGCGCCGCGACCGGGTCACCGGAGAGCTCGCGCCCCAGCGGCCCTGGGACCGCGCGCTGAACTGGTTCGTCTCCTCCTATCCCCTGCTGGGCGGGCTCGCCGCGGGCCTGAAGATCGTGGCCGACGCCGAACTGGCCCGGACGCAGGACATCGCCGTCGCGGCGGTCAGCCCGGTCGCGGGCGAGATCTACATCAACCCACTGTGCAGGTTCACCGACGAGGAATGGCGTTTCGTCCTCGCGCACGAGATGCTGCACGCCGCGCTGCGCCACGGCGAACGCCGAGGAGGCCGCGACCCGTTCCTCTTCAACGTCGCCGCCGACCACGTCGTCAATGACTGGCTCGTCCAGATGCGCGTCGGCGACATGCCCCAAGGGCTGCTGTACGACTCGGACCTGCGGGGCCTGTCCGCCGAGGAGGTGTACGACCGCATCGTGCACGACCTGCGCCGCCGCCGCAGGCTCGCGACGCTGCGGGGCAAGGGCACCGGCGACATCCTCGGCGAGCCGCTGCCGCACGCCGGTGCCCGGCCGTACACGGACCTGGACGAGTTCTACCGGCGCGGGCTGGTGCAGGGCCTCGACCTGCACCAGTACGGCGAGCGCGGCCTCCTGCCCGCCGGACTGGTCCAGGAGATCCGCGCCCTGGCGCACCCGCCCGTGCCGTGGGACGCGCGACTGGCCCGCTGGTTCGACGAGTACGTCCCCCGGCCGGAGCCCGTACGCTCCTATGCACGCCCGGCACGGCGGCAGGCCTCGACCCCCGACATCCCGCGCGCGGGACGGTACTTTCCGCCCCAGGAGACGGCCCGCTGCACCTTCGGCGTCGTCCTGGACACCTCCGGCTCCATGAACAGTTCCTTGCTCGGCAAGGCGCTCGGCGCCATCGCCTCGTACGCCGAGGCACGCGACGTACCCGCGGCGCGCGTCGTCTTCTGCGACGCCGCTCCCTACGACGCCGGCTACCTGCCACCCACCGAGATCGCCGGCCGGGTGCGGATACGCGGCCGAGGCGGCACCGAACTCCAGCCGGGCGTGGACCTGTTGCAACGGGCGGACGACTTTCCGCCGGGCGCGCCGGTCCTCGTCATCACGGACGGCTGGTGCGACGTCCTGCGGATCCGACGCGAGCACGCCTATCTCATCCCGCAGGGCGCGTCGCTGCCGTTCACCCCGCGCGGCCCGGTGTTCCGGCTGGCCCATTGACTGCCCGCGACTCACCGTCGGCGGGCCTCGCTGCGCTTGATCGAGGAGCCGCGGCATTCCGTCGGGAGTCACTGAAGCCCGGTCCTTCGTGTGCCGTCGACGCTCTGGAGCCGGACGTGGGCACGGCCGCCGACCGGTACGGAGTCGCGCCCACGACGGCATCGCCGTGTACGGCGCCGGCGTCCGGTCAGCTGGGGAAGGAGAAGTAGAGCGCCTCGCTGTAGAAGGACGCGAAGTGGCTCTGCCAGTCGGCACGCAGTGAGGTCAGCCACGCCTCGTTCCGACCGGCCAGCGCCGCCTCGGCCTCGGCCACGGTGTCGGGGATGTCCTCGGCCACCAGGCGTTGCACGCTCGCTGCCGGATCGTCGCCGTCCATCGAGATGATCTCACCGGTCTCGAGGATGAAGTACGCCGCCTGCTGCTTCTCGAGGTGGGCCGTGGTCCTGGCCACACAGTCGGCGAACTCGGCGTCGCCCTCCAGGCCCTTCCCGACCGTGTGCAGGAGGTCACGGAGCAGGGCCGCCCCGCCGGCGTAGTCCGCGGCGATACCGATGCGAGGGTTCCAGATCATGGACGGGACGATCGTCGTCCCGCGCCCGACCAAGAGCTTGTGCGCAAGCGGAACATCCCAGTTGTGCTCGGATATGCACCGAATCCGCTCGGGGATCTCCGCCTCGTCCGGCGTCGAGTCAGCGGAATAGAGATACGAACGATTTGCCATGGTGGCGACGCTAACACCGAGGACCGACAACACCGTTCCCGGCGGCCTCGGCCCAGCCGCGCGAGCCCCCGGCCGCCGCGAGGTCCCACGCCGGTCAGCCGTCCAGCATCGCCGCTCCGTATCCCACCGGCGCCGACAGGAACAGGAACAGCCAGTCGCGGTCCTGGGCCTCCACCTTGAACACGCGCGCCATGTCACCCGTGTTGTTGCTGAAGACGTGCCACGCGTCGCCGAAGTCGCCTCCGTACGGGGCGACGGCGAGCAGGCAGAGGCCGAGGAGCGTGCCCAGGTAGGCGCCCAGCGGGGCGGCCAGGGCACAGACCACGGCGACCGTCTGGCTGTTCTTGCTGTACGTTCCGGCGACGAGCCCGGTGACACCGGCCACCAGTAACGCGCCCCAAGTCATCAGGTCTTCCTGGTCCTTGACGACATAGGCCCAGCCCACGGACAGGCAGACCGTCATGCCGAGTGCGATCAGGACGCCTGTGCCCTCGTCGTCGTTGCCCGACTCGCTCATCCCGTCCCCCTTCGAGATGCGGATGCCTCCGCGACCCGGGATCTCCGTCCACCTTCGAGGAGAGACAGAGCCCCGGGGTTGAGCGGTTCCCCGTACGCGCCCGTCCGACACGCGACGGCATGGGCGGACGACCGGATCCGGCCACCACCGGGTCAGGCCCCCGGCAGCGCGTCCTGCTGTACGGGCGCCGTGCTGCCGCGTTCGATGAGTTCGGGCAGGGGCATCCGCACGGTACGGGGCGGGCCGCCGTCAAGGAGGGTGGTGAGTTCGCGTGCCGCGAGGCGGCCGAAGGCGACCGGGTCCCGGGAGAGCGCGGTCAGCCACGGGGCGGTCAGCCTGCACAGCGCGGAGTCCTCCCAGGACACCACCGACACATCGCCCGGGACCCGGACCTCCAGGCCTGTCGCCACGGCCACCCCGGCCGCCGCCATCACGTCGTTGTCGTAGATCAGCGCGGTCGGCGGGTCGTCCAGCTCCAGGACCCGGCGGGTGGCGGCGGCGCCCTCCGTGTCGGAGTAGTCCGTGGTCACCGAGCGCACCCCGGTCAGGCCGCGCCGGTCGGCCTCCAGGCGCAGGGAGCGGATGCGGCGGTCGGTGTGCGCGAGTGAGGGCAGGCCGGCGATGTGCACGATGCGCCGGTGCCCCAGCTCGTGCAGACGGCCCACGATGGCCGCCATCGCGCCCGCGTCGTCGGCGCGGACCTGGGAGAGGCCGGGGTGGGGGCCGGTGTCGGTACCGGGGAGGGCGCCGATGACGACGCCGGGCAGGCCGAGTTCGTCGAGGAGGGCGACGCGGGGGTCGTCGGTGCGCGGGTCCACGACGAGCACGCCGTCGACGCGGTGTTCGGCCCACCAGCGCCGGTAGACCCCGCACTCGTCCGCCACGTCGTCCACCACCTGGAAGAGCAGGCCGAGATGACGCTCGGACAGCACTTCCTGGATGCCGGAGATCAGCTGGAGGAAGAAGGAGTCCACGCCGAGGTTGGCCGCCGGGCGCGCCACGACGAGGCCGACGGTGGCCGAGCCCTCGCCGGACAGGGCGCGGGCGGCGGCGCTCGGGCGCCAGCCCAGCTGTTCGGCGACGCGCCGCACCCGGGCTCGGGTGATCTCGGAGACACCGGGCCGGTCGTTGAGCGCGAAGGAGACGGCGCTCTCCGAGACACCGGCCCGCTGGGCGATGTCCTTCATGGTCGGCCGCTTCGAAGCCACCCGTGCCTCACTTCCTGCCCTGCCGGGGTATTGACGGGCCGTCGGGTCCGCTCGCCCCGGGAGCATCGTAGAGCTTCCCGGCTGTTTGGTCGAGAGAGGATAGTCAGATGACTAATGCGCTTGAGTCCAAGGCACCTAAAGCGCATTAGTAAGCGCCCGTCAATAGCGCGCTACACCTCTCTGACCTGCGCTGATGTGGTCACTGGAGATTACGTTCCGGTGAATGTATTGACTTTGAGCTCCAGTGCAATGCAGGGTCTGTCGGGCGAACGCGGCCCGCCGGGTCAGGGACTCCGGGGCCTCCGTCCGCGCGCCTGGTCCGAGCAAAGGAGCCGTTCACCGTGCACATCTCCCGCAGAGCAGTCGCCGCTGCTGCCGTCCTCGCCACCGTCCTGCCGCTGAGCGCGTGCGGCGGCGGGGGATCCGGCTCGGACTCGTCCGACGCCTCGGGCAAGGTCGAAGGGAAGATCACCTTCCAGACCTGGAACCTCCAGGCGAACTTCAAGGGCTACTTCAACGGGGTGATCGCGGACTTCGAGAAGAAGTACCCGGGCACCGAGGTCAAGTGGGTCGACCGCCCCGGCGAGGGCTACGCGGACAAGATCAGCGCGGACGCGGCCGGCGGCACCCTGCCCGACGTCGTCAACGTCTCGCCGGACCTGGTGGCTCCGCTGGCCAAGGCCGGCCTCGCCCTCGACCTCGACAAGGCCGCGCCGAAGTACCGCAAGGAGTACCTGGACGGCGCCTGGAAGAGCCACCAGATACCCGGCACCGAGGGCACGTACGCCTTCCCCTGGTACCTGAACACCGGCCCGATGTTCTACAACAAGCGCCTGTTCAAGGACGCCGGACTCGACCCGCAGAAGCCGCCGGCCACCTACGACGAGGTGTTCGCGGACGGCCTGGAACTGGCGGAGAAGAGCAACGGCAAGGTCGCCACCCTCGCCAACGTCCCCACCATCGAGGACTTCGGGCGGTACGGCGGACAGCTGATGAACAAGGAGGGCACGGGCTTCGCCTTCAACGACGCGAAGGGCGTCGAACTCCTCACGCACTACAAGGAGTTGTACGACGCCAAGGCGCTCGATCCGCAGGCGCTGACCGCGACCCCCGAGTCCTCGGGCCACAAGTTCCTCACCGAGTCCGTGGCGATGAACCCGGGCAGCGCGCTGGACCTGGCCAACTTCAAGAAGCAGGCTCCGAGCCTCTACAAGAACATCGGGATCACCGACCAGGTCAGCAACACCGGCAAGGCCAACATGTACGTCATGGGCGTCATGGTGAACGCGCAGACCAAGCGCAAGCCCGCCGCCGTGGCCTTCGCGCACTATGTGACCGACGCGACCCGCCAGATGGAGTTCGCCAAGCAGGTCGCCATCTTCCCGAGCACCGCCGGCTCGCTCGACGACCCGTACTTCACCAAGGAGGACGGGACGGACGAGACCCGGGTCCGGGTCGCTGCCGCGAAGTCCTTGAAGACGGCCGTCAATTACACCCCGGTGCTGTTCAGCGAGCAGATGAAGACCGAGCTGCGCAACCAGATCGCCAAGGCGCTGCAGGGGAAGCAGAGCCCCAAGGAAGCTCTTGACAACGCTGTCAAGGCGTGTGACCGGCTGTTGCAGCAGAGCTGAGCCCCCTCATGAACTCCCCCACCCCCACCGCCGCGGCGGGCCGGCCCACCGGCCGGATCCGCCGCCATCTGCCCCTCAGTCCCTGGCTGTTCGCCGCGCCCGGTCTGATTGTGGTCGGCGCCTTCAGCCTCTACCCGTTCTTCAGCACGCTGGTGAACTCCTTCACGGACCGGCGGACGCTGGTCCCCGGCTCGTTCGTCGGCCTGGCGAACTTCCGGGAGCTGCTGCACGACGAGATGTTCTGGACCGGCCTGCGCAACAGCGTGCTGTACGTCGTCGGCGTCGTTCCCGCACTCGTCATCCTGCCGCTGCTGCTGGCGATGCTCGTCCAGCGGCACATCCCCGGCATCACCTTCTTCCGGTCGGCCTTCTACACCCCGGTCGTCGCGTCCATCGTGGTCGTCGGCCTGATCTGGGTGTGGATGCTGGACGACCGCGGGCTGGTCAACGCGGTCCTGGAGGCCGTCGGTATCGGCAAGGTCGGCTTCCTGAGCGACCAGTGGCTGCTGCTGGGCAGCGCGATGACGGTCACGGTCTGGAAGGGCCTCGGCTACTACATGATCATCTACCTGGCCGCTCTCGCGAACGTACCGAGGGAGCTGCACGAGGCCGCGTCCGTGGACGGCGCCGGAGTCGTACGCCGCTTCTTCACGGTCACCGTGCCCGCCATCCGCTCCACGATGGTGCTGGTCGCGGCCCTCTCATCGGTCTCCGCCTTCAAGGTGTTCTCCGAGGTCTACCTGATGGCCGGCCCCTCCGGTGGACCGGCGGGCGAGGACACCACCCTGGTCATGCTCGTCCAGCGGGTCGGCACCGGGCTGAGCGGGCGGGTCGGTTACGCCTCCGCCATCTCGGTCGTCATCTTCGTCGTCACCGTCGGCCTCATGCTGCTGGTGCTGCGCGCCGACCGCAAGGAGGACGCGTGAGCTTCCTGAAGACCACCGACGCCGAGGGCCGGCGCCTCCCCGTCTGGCAGCTCGTGCTGCGGTACGTGCTGCTGCTGGCGGTCCTGGCGCTGACCGTCGGGCCGTTCCTGTGGCAGCTGTCGACCTCGCTGAAGGGGCCGAACGAGGACATCTTCAGCTCCCCGCCGAAGTTCCTCCCCAGCGATCCGACCCTGGACAACTACAGCCGGGTCGCCGACACGATCCCGGTCTGGGACTACGCGCTGAACTCGCTCAAGGTCGCCTCCGCAAACGTGGTCACCAACTGCGTCGGCTCGGCGCTCGCGGGGTACGCCCTGGCGAGGCTCCGCTACCGGGGGCGCAGGGCCGCGACGCTGGCGTTCATCCTCGCCATGCTCGTACCCGTGGAGGGCATCATCATCGCCCAGTTCACCACCATGCGTGACCTGGGGCTGAACAACACCCTGCTCGGCGTGCTGCTGCCGGGATCGGTCGGCGCGATGAACGTCCTGCTGATGCGCAACGCGTTCCTGAACCTTCCCGTGGAGATCGAGGAGGCGGCGTTCGTGGACGGTGCCAACGTCTGGCAGCGCTTCCTGCGGATCGCGCTGCCTTCCGTCAAGGGCACCCTCGCCGTCGTCGCGATCTTCGCCTTCATGGGCTCCTGGGACGACTTCCTGTGGCCGCTGATCGTCCTCAGCGACCCGGAGAACTTCACCCTGACCATCGGCCTGAACTACCTGCACGGCACCTTCGCCAACGACGAACGGCTCGTCGCGGCGGGCACGATCATCGCCGTGCTGCCGCTCATCGTCCTCTTCGCCGGGCTGCAGCGCTTCTTCTTCCGGGGCGTCGGCGAAGGCGCCGTCAAGGGCTGATCCCGGCCGCCCCCACGTACCACTAGAACCAGGACTCCTGTTCCGTATGAGCACCTCCCCCTTGCGTTTCGGCGCCAACTACACGCCCAGCCAGGGCTGGTTCCACCACTGGCTGGACTTCGACCTCGACACCGTGCGCGCCGACCTGGACTCGATCGCCGGCCTCGGCCTCGACCACATCCGGGTCTTCCCGCTCTGGCCGCTCTTCCAGCCCAACCGCACCCTGATCCGCCCTCGCGCCGTGGAGCAGCTCGTCCAGCTCGCCGACGCCGCCGCCGAACGCGGCCTCGACACCTGCGTGGACGGGCTCCAGGGCCACCTGTCGAGCTTCGACTTCCTGCCCGCCTGGACCGGTACGTGGCACCGGCGCAACCTCTTCACCGACCCGGACGTCCTCTCCGGGCAGGCCGAGTACCTGCGCACCCTGGCCGCCGCCCTCGCCGACCGGCCGCACTTCATCGGGATGACCCTCGGCAACGAGATCAACCAGTTCTCCGGCGACCCGCACCCCGACCCCGACCGCATCACGCCCGAGCAGGCGGACGCCTGGCTGACCCGGATGCTGGAAGCCTGCGAGGAGGGGGCGCCCGGCAAGCTCCACCTGCACGCGGAGTACGACGCCGCCTGGTACCAGGACGACCACGCCTTCACCCCGGCGCACGCGGCGCGCAAGGGCGCCGTCACCGCCGTGCACTCCTGGGTCTTCAACGGCACCGCCCAGCGCCACGGCCGTACCGGCACCGCCACCGAGCACCACGCCGCCTACCTCATCGAACTCTCCAAGGCATGGGCGCTCGACCCGCACCGGCCGGTCTGGCTCCAGGAGGTCGGCGCGCCGGCCCCGCTGATCCCCGCCGAGCACGCCGCCGCGTTCACCGAGGCGACCGTGGCCAACGCCCTGGACTGCGAGGACGTGTGGGGCGTCACCTGGTGGTGCTCCCACGACGTGTCCCGCTCGCTGGCCGACTTCCCGGAGCTGGAGTACAGCCTCGGGCTGCTGACCAACGACCGCCGGGTCAAGCCGGCGGGCCGCGCCATCACCAGGATCGTCGAGGAACAGCGTGCCCGCACCCACCGGCCCGCGCCCCGGACCACGGCCCTCGTCGTCGACACCGGGGACGACGAGACCGCGCCCCGCCGCTCCGTCTGCGCCCCCGGCGGTGCGGTCTTCGAGGCCTTCACCCGGCTCACCGCCGACGGCGTCCGCCCCACCACCGTCCTCGCGAGCAAGGCGTCCGACCAGGACCACCTTGCTGCCCGGGGCATCACCAAGGTCGTCACGCCCGAAGAGGTCAGCTGACCCGCGTCACCCCGCACCGCACCGGAATCGAACCCGCACGATACGGAGCACACCATGACCCAGCCCCAGCGGCGCCCGTCCGCCCCCAGCCGCCGCACCGTGGTCCTCGCCGGAGCCGGAACCGCCGCCGCCCTCCTGACGCCCGGCCTCACCACGACCGCGCACGCCGCCGGCCCGGCCGCTGACCAGCCCTGTGCCTCGTACTGGTTTCCCGACTCGCTGCCCGACGGCACGCCCGGCGACGGCATCACCTGGCGAAGCCTCAAGGCCTGGCGCCCCGAGACCGACCCGGACCTGCCGTTCAACACCGCGTCCGTACCGCTCGCCGACCGCTTCACCCCGGCCCCGGCCAACACCACGGCCCGGACCGACCAGGCGCGGATCACCTCCCTGGTCGCCTTCGGGAACACCGCGGGCAACCCCTCCCAGGGCTCGGCCACCGCCGACTACTACGCCCTGAACCACTGGGCGTACATCGACGAGCTGGTCTTCTGGGGCGGCTCGGCCGGCGAGGGCCTGATCCTGGCGCCGAACGCCCCGGTCGTCGACGCGGCCCACCGACACGGTGTGCCCGCCCTCGGGACCGTGTTCCTGCCGCCCGTGCACCACGGCGGCGACCTGCGCTGGACCCGGGACCTCGTACAGCGCGACGCGGCCGGGCGCTTCCCACTGGCCGCGAAGCTGGTGGAGGCGGCCGTCGCGCACGGCTTCGACGGCTGGTTCCTCAACGCCGAGACCGAGGGCGGGGACGCCGCGCTCGGCGCCGAGATGCTCGCCTTCGTCACCGATCTGCGGGCGCGCAGCGACGCGGCGGGGCTGCGCATCATCTGGTACGACGCGATGACGGTGCGGGGCGAGGTCGGCTGGCAGGGCGCGCTCAACGCCGAGAACACCGCGCTGTTCAGGGAGGCGGACTCGATGTTCGTGGACTTCCGCTGGACGCCCGCCTCGCTCGTCTCCTCCGCCGAGAACGCCGAGGCCGCCGGACGCAGCCGCTACGCCCTGTGGGCGGGCGTCGACGTCGAGTCCAAGGGCTGGGACGCGCCGGTCGACTGGGACGCGATCATTCCGGCCGACCGGCCGCACACCGTCGGCTACGGCTTCTACCGGCCGGAGTGGACCCGCAGCCATCTCCCGGAGGACCGTACGCCCGCTCAGTTCCACGCCGCCGACCAGCGGTTCTGGACCGGGCGGTCCCTGGACCCGGCCCGGCCGGACCGTACGGACAGCTGGCGCGCGCCCGCGACGGCGGTGGCCGACCGCTCGACGGTGGACCGGCTGCCGTTCGCCACCACGTTCAACACCGGCCACGGCCTGCGCTGGTACGAGAACGGCAGGGTCGCCTCGGACGCGGAGTGGAACCACCTCGGGGTCCAGGACCGGTTGCCGGGCCGTCGCTGGGTCGTCCGCACCGACGGCCGGCGCCCGTCCGTGGGCTTCGACTTCGCGGACGCCTGGCGCGGGGGCAGCAGCCTGCTGGTCGCCGGGGAGCCGGGCGCCCCGGTCACCGTCGAACTCCACCGCACCCGGCTGCCGCTGTCCCGGCGCACCGTCGTGGAGCTGACGCACCGCACCGACGCGGGCTCGGGCCCGGTCACCGTCGAGCTGGCCGTCGCACTGCACGAGCCGGACCGGCCGGGCGACCCGGTCGCGTACGCCTACGTCCCGGCGGGCGAACTCCGGACGGGCGGCAGCGGATGGACCACCACCACGCTGCGGCTGAACTCCCTCTCCGGGACGGTGCGCGCGCTCGGGGTGCGCCTCACGGCGGCCGGTCCGGTGCGCTGGCGGCTCGGTGCCCTGGCCGTACGGAACCGGGCCGAGACGCCGGGCGCACCGGCCGGGCTGCGTGTCACCGGCGCGTCCCGGGGCGCCGACGGCACCGACCTGCGTCTGCGCTGGCGCCGCGCACCCGGCGCCCCGCGCCACTACGAGCTCCACAGGGTCCTGCCCGACGGCACCCGGCGCTTCCTGGGCGCCACCGCCTCCACCGCGTTCTTCGTGCCCGGTCTGCGCCGGGAACCGGGCGAGAAAGCCGCTCGTTTCCAGGTCAGGGCTGTTGGCGAGCTGTACACGACCTCCGGCAGCGCCTCCACCGCGCACCGCTGGTAACCACCCCCCACCCGACCCACCACTCACAACGGAGTCCCCCTCATGCACGACGACCGCAGCCTGGTCGAAGCCCGTCTCAAGCGCGTCCTCGACGAGCGCATCCGGCCCGCCGTATACCCGGAGTCCGTCCCTCTGGACGTCGCCGTCTGGAACGCGCCGGGCGAGCCCGTCCCCGTCGCCGACGGCCTTGCCGGGCCCACCGGGCCGATCGCGGTCGGCGACCGGTGGGGCGCACCGTGGGGCACGTCCTGGTTCAAGGTCTCCGGCACGGTGCCTGAGGCCTGGGCGGGCCGGACCGTGGAGGCGCTGCTCGACCTCGGCTTCGACGAGAACATGCCGGGCTTCCAGTGCGAGGGCCTGGTCTACCGCCCCGACGGCACCCCGGTGAAGGGCCTCAACCCGCGCAACCAGTGGGTGCGGGTGGGCGCCCCGGTGGCGGGCGGCGAGGAGGTGCTGCTGCACATCGAGGCGGCGTCCAACCCGGTGATCCTCGACTACCACCCCTTCCTGCCGACGCAGCTGGGTGACAGGGAGACCGCCGGCGACGAGCCCCAGTACAGGCTGGCCCGGATGGACCTCGCCGTCTTCGACGAGGACGTGTGGAACCTGGTCCAGGACCTGGAGGTGCTCGGCGAGCTGATGCAGGAGCTGCCCGTCGAGGGCGCCCGCCGCTGGGACGTCCTGCGCGCCGTCGGCCGGGCGCTGGACGCGGTCGACCTCCAGGACGTGGGCGGCACGGCGGCCGCGGCGTGCGCGGAGCTGGCCGAGGTCCTCGCTACGCCCGCCGTGCCCTCCGCCCACCGCATCAGCGCGGTCGGCCACGCCCACATCGACTCCGCCTGGCTGTGGCCGCTGCGCGAGACGGTCCGCAAGGTGGCCCGTACGACGTCCAACATGACCGCCCTCCTGGAGGACGAGCCGGACTTCGTCTTCGCGATGTCGCAGGCCCAGCAGTTCGCCTGGATCAAGGAGCACCGTCCCGAGGTCTACGCGAAGGTCAAGGCAGCGGTCGCGGAGGGGCGGTTCGTGCCGTCCGGCGGCATGTGGGTCGAGTCCGACACGAACATGCCGGGCTCCGAGGCGATGGCCCGGCAGTTCGTGCACGGCAAGCGGTTCTTCCTCGACGAGTTCGGCATCGAGAACGACGAGGCGTGGCTGCCCGACACCTTCGGGTTCGCGGCCGGACTGCCCCAGATCATCAAGGCCGCGGGCTCCAAGTGGCTGCTCACGCAGAAGATCTCGTGGAGCCAGACCAACAAGTTCCCGCATCACACCTTCCAGTGGGAGGGCATCGACGGCACCCGGATCTTCACGCACTTCCCGCCCGTCGACACGTACAACTGCTCGATGAAGGGCAGCGAGATCGCCCACGCTGCGACGAACTTCAAGGACAAGGGCGTCGCCCAGCACTCGCTGGCGCCGACCGGCTGGGGTGACGGGGGCGGTGGCACCACCCGCGAGATGATCGCCAAGGCGGCCCGGTTGCGGAGTCTGGAGGGCTCGGCGACGGTGACGTGGGAGACCCCCGCGGACTTCTTCACCAAGGCCGAGGCCGAATACCCGAACGCGCCGGTGTGGGTCGGCGAGCTGTACCTGGAGCTGCACCGCGCCACGCTCACCAGCCAGGCGAAGACGAAGCAGGGCAACCGCCGCAGCGAGCACCTGCTCCGCGAGGCCGAGCTGTGGGCCGCCACCGCCGCTGTCCGGACCGGCTTCGCATACCCGTACGAGCAGCTGGACCGGATCTGGAAGACGGTGCTGCTGCACCAGTTCCACGACATCCTGCCCGGCTCCTCGATCGCCTGGGTGCACCGCGAGGCCGAGAAGACGTACGCGGCCGTCGCCGAGGAGCTGACCGGCATCATCGACGCCGCGCAGCGCGCCCTGGCCGGTGACCCCGCGGGCGGCCGGGCCCTCGTGTTCAACGCGGCGCCGCACGCCCGCGGCGGCGTCCCCGCCGGAGCGGCGGCCACCGCCGCGACGGCCGGCACCACCCGGTCCGCCCCGCGCGAGGGCGGCGGCCATGTGCTCGACAACGGCCTGCTCCGGGTGGAGATCGACGGCCGGGGCCTGGTCGTCTCCGCGTACGACATCGCCGCGGATCGCGAGACCGTCGCTCCGGGCGCCGCCGCGAACCTGCTCCAGATCCACCCCGACTTCCCGAACATGTGGGACGCGTGGGACGTCGACGCGTTCTACCGCAACACGGTCACGGACCTGACGGATCTCGACGAACTGGCCCCGGTGGCGCACGGCGTACGGATCGTCCGCAGCTTCGGCGACTCGAAGGTGACCCAGCTGCTCACCCTGGAGCCGGGCGCCAAGCGGCTCGACATCGACACCGAGGTCGACTGGCACGAGACGGAGAAGTTCCTGAAGGCCGCGTTCCCGCTGGACGTGCACGCCGAGCGGTACGCGTCCGAGACGCAGTTCGGGCACTTCTACCGGCCCACCCACACCAACACCAGCTGGGAGGCGGCCAAGTTCGAGGCGTGCAACCACCGCTTCGTCCACCTGGAGGAGCCGGGCTGGGGCGTCGCCCTCGTCAACGACTCCACGTACGGGCATGACGTGACGCGCAGCGTCCGGGACGCGGACGCGGGGACGACCACCACCGTGCGGGTCTCGCTGCTGCGGGCGCCGCGCTTCCCCGACCCGGAGACCGACCAGGGTGTGCACCGCTTCCGTCATGCGCTGGTGCCCGGCGCGGCGATCGGCGACGCGGTCCGCGAGGGGTTCCGGGTGAACCTGCCGGAGCGCCTGACCACCGGTGAGCGCGAGGTGGCCCCGCTGGTGGGCGTCGACAACGACGCGGTCGTGGTCAGCGCGGTCAAGCTGGCGGACGACGGGAGCGGCGACGTCGTCGTGCGGCTCTACGAGTCGACGGGCGGACGCGCGAAGGTGAACCTGACCGCCGGCTTCCGGGCCACGGGCGTCGTGGCGACCGACCTGCTGGAGCGGCCGCTGTCCGACACCCCGGCGCCCGAGAGGGACGGCGACGGCGTGCGGTTGTCCCTGCGCCCCTTCGAGCTGGTGACGCTGCGGCTGACGACCGGCTGACCCCCGGCAAGGCCGGTCGCACGTCTGGCCGCCGCGCGGCGGCCTGACGTGCGACCGGGCGGGAGGGTTCCGTGTGGGATTGAAGTGCTTTGCGCCCCGGTATAGGAACGCCATGACCACTCATGAGATCGGGCCGCGTCTGGTGGACGGGCGGCTGATGTACAACCGGGCCGTCCGCGTGGACGACCCGCGCAGTTGGCTGTTCGTGTCCGGGCACGAAGCGCGCGACGACGAGGGAGGCATCGCCCACCGGGGCGACATGGCCGGGCAGATGCGACTGACACTCCGGCGGCTGGGTGAAACCGTGGCGGAGGCGGGGATGACGATGGCGGACGTGGTGCAGATCCGGATCGTCACCACCGACCTCGCTTCGTGCACCTCCCGGTACGACGTGCTGATGGACGGACTCGCGGCTGTGGGTTGCAGGCCTGCCAGCCTCCTGGCGGAGGTCAGCGCACTGTCCGACCCGGACATGCTCATCGAGATCGAGGCCGTGGCGGTGCGCTGAACCGGGCCTTCTCGCGTACGCACCTCAGGACATGCTGCCCCGGCACACCGTCCCCGGGGCCGGGGTCCGGCCCGTACGGAGGTACCGGTCGACGTTCTTCTTGACGCAGCGGTTCTGCGGGTATGTGCCGTGGCCCTCCTCCTCGGCCGTCAGAAGCACGCCGACGCCGTCGCCCAGGGCGCGGGCCATGTGGCGGGCACCGGAGTACGGGGTGTTGGGGTCGCCGGTGCCACCGACCACGAGGACCGGCGCCGCGCCGTCGGCGTTCACCTGGAGCGTGGTGTGCTCGCCGTCGAACGGCCAGTCGTAGCAGAGGTAGACGGAGCTGGACCAGGCCGCACCGAAGACGGGTGAGGCGGCTTCGACGCGGGCCTCGGCCTTGTCGAGACGTTCGCCGCCGGGGCGCAGGCTGGAGTCCGCGCAGGTGATCGCGGTCAGGGCTGCGCGACTGTTGTCGGGCGGGGTCGCCGAGCGGTCGGCGGAGCCGCTGTCGTCCGAGCCCTTGCTCAGCGGACGGCCGTCGTTGTCGTCGATCAGCGCGGTGAGGGCCTTGGCGAGTGTCGGCCAGCCGTCGGTGCCCAGGTCGAGGTGGTCGCTGACGGCGTACGCGAGGTCGTCGGCGTCGAGGGTCCTTCCGCCGCCGGCCGGGGCGGGCTTCTTCTCCAGGCGGTCGGCCAGACGCGCCATGCGTCGCTCGGCCTCCTCGGGCCCGTCGCCGGTCGGGCAGTGCCGGATGCGGGCCGCGCAGTGCGTGGCGAACCGGTCGAACGCCGCCTGGACCGCCTTGGCCTGCGCCACCTGGTCCTCGACGCGGTCCTCGGTCGGGTCGACGGACGCTTCGAGGACAACCCGTCCGACGTGCGCCGGGTACAGGTGGGCGTAGACCGCGCCGAGCGCCGTTCCGTACGAGACCCCGAAGTAGTGTAGCCGCTCGTCACCAAGGAGGTAGCGCATCAGGTCGAGGTCGCGTGCGGTGTGCGAGGTCCCGATGTACGGGAGGAGCGCCCCGGAGTGCTTGGCGCAGGCTTCCGCGCCCTCGTAGCCGGTGTCGTCCGCGGTCTTCCCGCAGCGCACGGGGAGGGTCGCGCCCACGCCGCGCGGGTCGAAGGAGACCAGGTCGTAGCGGTCCAGCAGCAGCTCGTACTGATTGAGGAAATCGGGCAGTCCGGTTACGCCGGACACACCGGGGCCACCGAAGTTGAGGACGAGCGAACCGATGCGCCGGGCGTTCGGCCCGGTGGCCTTGCGGCGGATCAGGGCGACATCGATCGTCCTGCCGTCCGGCTTCCGGTAGTCGAGGGGCGCCTTCATCGTGGCGCAGTCGTAGCCCGTGCGCGCGGTGGGCGGCGAGGTGCAGCGGGACCAGCGGAGGTGCTGGCCGGTGGTGAGCGCGGTGGGCAGACCCGCGGGCGGATTCTTCGCGGTGAACTCCGTACGCGGCTCCGCGCTCGGGCCCGCAGCGTCGTGCTTGAGCCAGGCACCGACGGCACCGATCGCGGCGAGGAGGACCCCGGCGACGATGAGCGCACCCGCCGAGAGGCCCGGTCTGCGGCTTCGTATCGGATCTGCGTCACTCATCGAAAGTCCCCGCGCTCCCGTTTTTGGACGCCCGCCCCGTGCCCCTATGCGTGATCGTCCGGTCGTCGAAGCGTACAAGCCGTCTCCGACAGCACGGCTCACACCCCTCGCGCACGACAGGCCTGTCGGCGATCGTCCAGGAAGCGGATGTCGTGGGGTTCTGAACTGCTGTGGGCAGAGCGCGTATGAGTGAGTCGTCATGCATGGGAGTGAGCAGGGTGGTGCGGGTGGATGGCGTGAGGATGTGGGACCTCACCGAACAGGACGAGCAGGTGTTGCGGGCCGTGGGTGCCCATCAGGGTGGGCTGGCGTCGCGGGATCTGAAGGCCCGGTGTGCGGACGGCTTGGACCATGATGCAGAAGCGTGGGCTTCGCGTAAGCGTGGGTTGACGGGGGCGTCGTCGTCGCGGATCGCTGGGGCGGTCACGAAGGCGTCACATGATCAGTGGGCGCTGGCGAGGCGGTGCTTGGCCGCGCGCATCCGCTCCTTGGAGGCCGGGATCAGGACCTTGCGGCACCGGTTGTCGCTCCTGGTCGGGGCCAAAGGCACCAAGCGCGCAGCGGGCGGATATCGGTCCAGGGGTGAGTGGGGTTCCAGAAGTCGCGTCGCCTCAAGACCCTGGAGGACCGGCTGGCGGCTGCTGTTGCGGACTGGCGGTCGGGGCGGGTCCGGATCGTGCGCGGTGGGAAGCGCCTGTTGAACACCCGCCATCACCTGACCGAGGCCGGGCTGAGCGAGGATGAGTGGCGTCAGCGGTGGGAGGCGGAGCGGTGGTTCCTGGCGGCGGATGGTGAGTCGGGCAAGCGGTACGGGAACGAGACGATCCGCGTCACCCCGGACGGCCGGGTCAGCATCAAGCTGCCCGCCCCCTTGGCTCACCTGGCCAACAGCGCACACGGCCGCTACACCCTCACCTCCACGGTCGGGTTCGCGCACCGGGGTGTGGAGTGGGCCGACCGTGTCGAGGCGAACCGTGCTGTGTCCTACCACATCCACTACGACACCGGCCGGGGGCGCTGGTATCTGACCGCGTCCTGGCAGAAACCAGTGGTGCAGACCGTCCCGTTGGAGGCGGCGCGGGCGGGGGGTGTGATCGGTGTGGACACCAACGCCGGCCACTTCGCCGCCTACCGCCTCGCCCCCCACGGCAATCCCGTCGGCGAACCCCACCGCTTCGCCTACGACCTGTCCGGAACGATCGCACATCGTGACGCGCAGGTCCGCCACGCCCTCACCCGCCTCCTGCACTGGGCCCGCCGGACCGGTGTCAGCGCGATCGCCATCGAAGACCTGGACTTCGGGGCGGAGAAGACGCGGGAGAAGCACGGCCGGAGGAAGCGATTCCGGCAGCTGATCTCCGGCCTGCCCACCGGCAAGCTCAAGGCACGCCTTGTCTCCATGGCCGCCGAACACGGTCTCGCGATCATCGCGGCCGACCCGGCCTACACCTCGATGTGAGGTGCTCAGCACTGGCAGAAGCCGCTGACCGCCCCGCACCGCAGAATGTCCCGTCACGATGCCGCCAGTATCGCGATTGGGAGACGCGCCCTCGGACACCCGATCCGGCGTCGGACGACACCGCCCTCACACGACCGGAGCGATCGTGTGAGGCATCGGACCGTCCAGGCCGCACCAGGTACCCCAGGGCGTGAGGGACCCCGCCCCCGCATCCCCGGACCACGGACACGATCCGTGCCACCGGACGCGGCGAGAACACGGGCAACCAGGACACCCACAACCGTTCGGGATGTCCGCAGTGCCAGGGCGTGGGTCCAAGACTCACTCCTGCTCACTGAATTAGGAACGGTGAAGCCTGCACCACTGTCGGTGGTTCCGCACCGGCCGAAAGAATCGCCGTCGTCGACCAATCCGGATTCCCGGGCGCAGCGAAATACAGGTCAACAGTCCCTGACGCGCGTAAGGATCAGGAGATGTCCTTCCCCGAGCACCTGAACGGCACCAGCGAGAGCAGCGCTTTGAGCCCCGTCCACGGCCGGCACCCGGTGCGGCGCCCGCGAGCCGCGGTCCTTCTGCTTCACGGCGGGCGGGCCGAGGCACTGGAGCCTCCTGCGGTTGTCAACCTCCCCGCGCTGCGCATGAGGCCTTTCGCCGCGAGTATCCAGCGGGCCGTTGCCCATGAGGACGTCTTCGTGGGTCACGTCCGTTACCGCCACCGCGGCTGGAACGGCGGGAACGCTCATCCCGTCGCGGACACCCGCCGCGCGCTGAGCCAGTTGTACGAGGTCGCGGGCCCCGTTCCCGTCGTGCTCGTCGGTCACTCCATGGGCGCCCGGGCGGCGCTGCGGGTGGCCGGCGACCCGCAGGTGCGGGGCGTGGTCGCGCTGGCCCCGTGGTGCCCACCACATGAGCGGGCCTCGCACCTGGGTGGTCGTACTGTGATCGCCCTCCACGACGAGGCCGACCGGATCACCCGTGCCGGGGACACCTGGGCCTGTCTCTCCCGCGCCCAGGCCGCCGGAGCGCAGGTCTACGGCCTCCGCATGCCCCACGGGGGCCACACCATGATCCGCCACGCCCGCCAGTGGCAGCGCGTCGCCACCGAGGCCACGACGGCGCTTCTCGGTCTCACACCTCTTCCCGCCCCGCTCGGGGAAGCCGGCACATGGTGTGGCCAACCGGCTCCTTGGATCCCCTGACCCAGGAGCCGGCAAGGCGGCAGGCGGGCGATCACAGCAACTCGTTGAGACTGCCGGCGGGCGGTTGCACCGGGCCAGGACGAGGACCGCCAGGGCCGTCACCCTCACACGGCTTCTCGCACGCTCACTCGGCGCTCCCCGAGAGCGCCCCGTACAGGAAAACATCCACCAGCTCCCGCGCACTCAGTTCGGGCTCTTCGTCCGCACGCCGCTGGGTGAAGAGAAGCCCGAAGAAGAGGGCCGCGATCTGCTCAGGGGGCAGGCGGAGGGTCTCTCTGTCGGGCTCCAGCAGCTCCGCGAGTGCCGAACGGACCCGCGTCGTCGACTCGTTGCGTCCCGCACCGCGGACCGGCCCGGGGTGCTTGCCGCCACCGTGCCCCAGCGAGCCGAGGATCGCCCCCATCCTGGACATGTGCGCCTGCAGCGCTTCGGCCGCTTCCACGAGCCGGTCGGGCAGTGGCTGGGACACGTCGATGGCGTCGAGCTCGCGGATCGCGTGGTCGGGTGAGAGCGCCTCGGCCACACACGCCTGCATCAGCTCGTCCTTGTCGGCGAAGACCCGGAAGATCGTGCCCTCTCCGATGCCCGCGGCGCGGGCGATCTTCGCGGTGGTCACCGCAGCACCGTACTCGGCGATCAGCGGGATCGCGGTCTGGATGATCATCGTGCGCCGCTCTTCCGGCGACATGGCGGGGGCGCGACGGCGCGTCGTCCCGTTCTCCTTGGAGGTGGTCATGGAGACGACAATAGGGAGTGAGTGCTCACTCCGTCAATGAGTGAGCACTCACTCCGTCACTGATCATGCGCTCAGTGGTGGCCGTGGGCGGTGCTTGACGCGCCGCCGAACAGTCGCGCGACGGCCCGGAATGGAAGCGTGACAACCGTGGCGATGGCTCCGCCGATGGAACGAAGCACATCTGCAATGGCCTTCAGCATGGAGATCCCTCCGTTCGGTGACACCCCCTGCCGGGGTGCCCTAATGGCCCGCGTACCCGAGTCGTGCACGGAAAAACCCCAGGTGCGATGCGGGCGACGCGGGCGTCCGCCACGCCCTTGGCCGGCCCTGACGTACATATTGCAGAGAACCCTATGCAGAGTGTCCTCTGCAACCTACTCTGTCGGCATGACAGACGAAACGGAGCGAGGGGCGGCCGCCGCTCAGCGCAAGCCCGTCCGGCGCATCGACGCCCGCAGCCTGCGGGGTCTGGCGCACCCCTTGCGCATGAACATTCTCGAAATGCTGGCCCTCGACGGGCCGTACACGGCCACGGGGTTGTCCGCGCGCCTCGGCGAGAACACCGGCACGGTGAGCTGGCACCTGAGGCACCTCGCCCAGCACGGGTTCATCGAGGAGGAGACGGGCCGGGGGACCAAGCGCGAACGCTGGTGGCGCGTCGTCGAGGACACCAAGATCCTGGAGACCGCCGAGTTCCGCGACGACCCCGACACCAAGGGCGCCCTGTCGGTCTACATGCACGAGTTGGTGCAGCAGTACTTCAGCCGGGTCACGAACTACCTGAGCCAGGACTGGGACGGCGAGTGGCAGCGTTCCGGCACCATCTCCGACTGGCGTGACCTGCGTATGACTCCCGAGCAGCTCAAGTCCCTCAACGCGGAGTTGATGGCCGTGATCGCGCGTCACACTCCCGCGCCGGGCGCGGAGGAAGCGCCGGGGACGCTGCCGGTCGTGGTGCAGATCCAGTCGTTCCCCCGCAAAGAGCGGGGCAACTGATGAGCGACGCGATACGTGTCGGTCTGCTGCGCCGGGACCGGGATTTCCGTCTGCTGTGGTGCGGCGAGACCACGGGCAAGTTCGGCTCCTCCGTCACGGCCGTGGCGATGCCCCTGATCGCCGTCTCGACCCTGCACGCCAGCACGTGGGAGGTCGGACTGCTGAGCGCCTCGGCCTGGCTGCCGTGGCTGCTCATCGGTCTTCCGGTCGGAGCGTGGGTGGACCGGGTGCGTCGCAGGCCCGTCATGCTGAGCGCCGCCGCGGTGTCCTTCCTGCTGTTCGCCCTGATCCCGGTCGCGTCCTGGACCGGCCACCTGAACGTCGGCCTGCTGGTGGTCGTCGCTCTGCTGACCGGCACCGCGGCGGTGTTCTTCCAGACCGCGTACACCGCCTACCTTCCCAGCATCCTGGCCCCCGAGGATCAGCCTGAGGGCAACGCGAAACTGCACGGCAGTGCGTCCGCCGCGCAGATCGGCGGTCTCGGCTCCGCCGGCCTGATCGGGCAGGCGGTGGGCGTGGTCAACGCGATGTTCGCCAATGCGGCGACGTTTCTCGTCTCCTTCCTGTGCATCGCGAGCATCCGTAAGCGCGAGCCGCGCCACGAGCGGGCGGGCGACCGCCCCGGGGCTCTGCTGGGAGAAGTCGGCGAGGGCCTTCGGCTGGTCGCCCGCGACCCCTGGATCCGCACGCTGACGTTGTTCGGGGCCTCCTCCAACCTGGCCCTCATGGGCTACCAGTCGATCCAGGTCATCTTCCTCGTCGACACGGTGGGCCTGGCGCCCGGTGCGGTCGGCGGGCTCATCGCAGCTTCCAGCACGGGAGGGGTCGCCGGTGCGTTCGTCGCCCGCCGCCTCGCCGGCCGGATCGGGACCGCACGCGCGATGCTCCTGTTCGAGCTCGGGTTCGCGCTCTTCGCGCTGCTCATCCCGGTCGCGTCCACAGGAGTCGGGCTGCTGCTCTACGTCGCGGGCGGGTTCTGCGTGTCGGCGGGCGTCGTGGCCGGCAACGTGATCAAGTCGAGCTTCCAGCAACGCTATTGCCCGCCGGAACTCCTCGGGCGCCTCACAGCGAGCACTGCCTTCCTCAACTTCGGAACGATCCCCCTGGGCGCCCTGCTCGGCGGCTGGCTGGGAACGGCCTTCGATCTGCGTACGGCCATGTGGATCACGACGGCAGGAGTGCCCCTGGCCGCACTCGTCCTCCTCTTCTCCCCCATCGGCCGCACCCGCGATCTGCCGACGGCTCCCCACGCCACGAACAGCCCGGACCCGGCACACCCCCAGCCGTCGCCGTCCTAGGGGTCACGCAACCGCCTCGGGGTCACGCTTTCGGTCCGCGTCCCGGCGGGTTGGGGCAGGTTGCGTCGTGGATGATCCCGTGTGCCGCGCGGACGAGGGACGCGTTGCCGGCGGCGGGTTCGCCGTCGGGGAGGCGGAGTACGTCTTCCAGGCCGATACGGGTGTGCAGGCGGCGGGCGGCCGCGAGGCGCAGGACGGGCCAGGCGGCGGCGTCCTCGCCGTGCAGGAGGATCGGTGGGGCCGCCGGCCGGAGTGCGGACGTCCACGGCGGCGACGGCCTCACGAGCCGCCACCGCCAACTCGGCGGCGGTCACCGGCAGATGGGCGTACTCGGCGCGGCCGCGGGCGCCGTTGAGGCAGACCTGGAGCATGCCGCCATGGTCACAGACGGCGGGTCGACGTCCCGACAGGCTGCGCCGTCCGCGTTCTTCCGGTCTCAGGCGTGTGCCTGGCGCGGGTGCGACGCCTTGTGGGGCGCGGCATGGTGTGCGGGCCGGTACGTGGTGCGGGCCGCGAGGTGCCGCAGGGAAACGGCGGCGGTGATGAGCAGGCCGGTGAAGACGGCCAGAAGGATGGCGGACACCCACATCTGACGGCTTCCGGGGGCCTGCCAGCCGGTCCAGGCGGCGGACGCCGCCCACAGCAGTGCGCCCACGGCGTAGAAGGAACGGGCGCGGTGGAGCGACCGCAGGGCCCGCAGGAACTGGATGCGCTCGGTCTTCTTCGGTGCCATGCGCACCCGTGTACCCCGATGTGCCGCGGTCATCGGGGCGACCAGTGTCTGCGTCGCGTTGCTCGTACAGCGGCCCGTTCGGCGACGCCGGGGGAAGCCGGACGAGTTCGCGCGGCGTCGCGCCAGGTCCTTTTGGACCAGGCCCGCTCCCCTCTTGACGCCCTCCCTGGTCCAGTCCAATCTTGGCACTCATCATAGTGTTGTGTCCCTGCCAAACTGGTGCCCCCCGTGGTCGCCCGTCCGGAGGTGCCGTCATGTTCCCAGCTCCCTCCCCCTCCGGCCGGCCCACACGGCTGACGCAGCGCGCCGCTGTCGCCGCCGCGTTCGTCGGCGCCGGGCTGCTCGGCATGTCCGGGGCCGCGTCGGCGGACGTCCCGCCCGGACTCTCCGACGGGACGACGGTGCGGGTGACGAACGGCAAGGAGCTCAAGGCCGCGCTGGCCGCTGCCGCACCGGGTCGGACGATCGAACTGGCGGACGGCTCCTACTCGGGGAACTTCAAGATCACGACCGGCGGCACCCCGAGCGCGCCGATCACCCTGACCGGCTCACGGGCCGCGGTGCTGACCACACCTTCGGGAGGCGGCAACGGCATCCAGCTCACCGCCGCCCCCTACTGGGTCATCAAGGGCATCACCGTCACCGGCGGGCAGAAGGGGATCATGATCGACGCGTCCGACCATGTCGTCGCCGACTCGGTGGAGATCCACCACACGACCATGGAAGGCATCCACTTCCGGACGTCGAGCAGCTACGGGGTCGTCAGCAACTCCTACATCCACGACACGGGGACGTCCGGGAACGGAATGGGCGAGGGCGTGTACGTGGGCACGGCGAACACCCTCACGGACGCCAGCGACCACGTCCAGATCCTCGACAACCACATCGGCCCCCGCATCGGCGGCGAGAACATCGACATCAAGGAAGGCACCACCGGCGGCCTGATCTCCGGGAACACCTTCGACGGCGACGGCCTCACGGGGGCCAACTACGACGACTCCTGGGTCGACATCAAGGGCAACGGGTACACCGTGGAGAACAACCAGGGCACCGGCACGACCAACGACGGCTTCCAGACACACACCCAGGACCCGGGCTGGGGCTGCGGCACGGTGTTCCGCGACAACGCCGCGGACCTGACCGGCGCCACCGGCCCCACCCGCTTCGCCATCGACGTCACCAACTACGACCCGTCGGGCTGCCCCGCGACCGTCACCTCGGACAACCGGGTGACCGGGGGTGCGGGACTGGTGAACCCCGGCATCCCTGTCACCTGACCGTCCGGACCTCCTCGCTCACCCGCCCCGGGCCGGTGAAACGCGCCGAGTTCACGCCGGAGATCCCGCCGGTGACCGGGCAGTCCGTCGGCCTGTGCGGTCCCTGCGCCTGCCGGCCGGACGAGCGCACCGGCAACCAGCGCGTCGCCCGACCGGTGCGGCAGCTCGACCGGCTCGCGGACCTCGACGACGTACGCCGACAGGAGGACGCGCGGGGCGACACGCCTCCGTGAGCGCCGCATCCGCCGCCCGCCGGGATGAGATCACCCGACACGCGTTACGGCAGGAGGCCGGCGCACCCGTGACAGAACATCGGCGACGGGCGTGGTCCGGCGCCGCGCGGAGGAGGTCGCGTGAAGGGCGTGCCAGGGCCCACCGGCCATGTCGTCGTGGTGGGCGCGGGGCTGTCCGGACTGGCCTGTGCCCTGCATCTGCTGGGTGCGGGCCGCCGGGTCACCGTCGTCGAACGGGACACCGGACCCGGCGGCCGGGCCGGGCGGCTGCGGCTGGGCGGGTTCGAGATCGATACCGGGCCCACGGTGCTGACCATGCCGCACCTGGCCGACGAGGCCTTCGCCGCCGTCGGTGACAGCCTGTACCGCCGCGTCGAACTCACGGCCCTGCACCCGGCGTACCGCGCGTGCTTCGCGGACGGGTCCTCGCTCGACGTGCACACCGACGGCGATGCGATGGAGACGGAGGTGCGGCGCTTCGCCGGACCGGCGCAGGCGGCGGGCTACCGCGAACTGCGGCAGTGGCTGGAGCGCCTGTACCGGGCGCAGATGCGGCGCTTCATCGACACGAACTTCGACTCGCCGTTCCGGCTGCTGCACCCGGACCTGGCGCGGCTGGCGGCGCTGGGCGGGTTCGGGCGGCTGGACGGCCGGATCCGCCGCTTCCTCTCCGACGAGCGTCTGCGCCGCGTCTTCTCCTTCCAGTCGCTGTACGCGGGTGTGGCCCCGGCCAGGGCGCTCGCGGCCTATGCCGTGATCGCCTACATGGACACCGTGGCCGGTGTCTGGTTCCCGAGGGGCGGCATGCACGCGCTCCCCCGGGCCATGGCCGACGCCGCGGCGGAAGCCGGTGCGGAGTTGCGCTGGACGGCCGAGGTGAGCGCGCTGGAGCGTTCGGCGGGGCGCGTACGGGCCGTGCGCCTGGCCTCCGGTGAGCGCATCGCCTGCGACGCGGTGGTGCTGACGTGCGAACTGCCCGTCGCGTACGAGCTGCTGGGGCGCCGGCCCCGGCGTCCGGTCCGGCCCCACCACTCGCCGTCCGCCGTGGTCCTGCACGCCGGGACGGACCGCACCTGGCCCCAACTCGCGCATCACACTCTCTCGTTCGGTGCCGCGTGGGAGCGGACGTTCGACGAGCTGACGCGTACGGGCGAGGTGATGAGCGACCCCTCCCTGCTGATCACCCGCCCCACGGCGCACGATCCGTCCCTGGCACCTCCGGGCCGCCATCTGCACTACGTCCTCGCCCCGTGCCCCAACACCACGACCGGTCCCCCGGCCACCGCATGGCGGGACCTCGGTCCGCGCTACCGGGACAGCCTGGTTCGCGAACTCGAACGACGCGGCCTCGACGGGTTCGGGGACAGCATCGAGCAGGAGCTTCTGGTGACTCCTCTCGACTGGACGGCGCGGGGCCACGCCGCCGGCAGCCCGTTCTCGCTGTCCCACACCTTCGCCCAGACCGGTCCGTTCCGTCCGCGCAATCTCGTACGGGGGACGGAGAACGTCGTGCTCGCGGGGTGCGGCACCACACCGGGCGTCGGCGTGCCGACCGTCCTCATCAGCGGCAAGCTGGCCGCCGCGCGGATCACGGGCCTTCCGGGGCTCCGGCCCGGAAGGACGCGCCCCTCCCTCCTGGTCCGGGCAGGTGCCGATGACCCGTCGTGAACTGGACGCAGCCGGCATCACCGATCCCGGCCTGCGCCTCGCGTACACCCGGTGCCGGCAGCTCAACGCCCGCCATGGCAGGACGTACTTCCTGGCCACCCGCCTGCTGCCGCCCGAGCGGCGTGCCGCCGTGCACGCCCTGTACGGCTTCGCCCGCTGGGCCGACGACATCGTCGACGACCTGGACCGGCGCCAAGCGCCCGCGGAGCGCGACCGGCTGCTGCTCCGGCTGGAGAGCGATCTGGCGCGGGGGCTGGCGACCGGCACGGGCGACGAGCCGGTGGTGCGGGCCGTCGCGGACACTGCTGCCCGGTACGGCATCGGGCACGGCCTGTTCGCCGACTTCATGTCCTCGATGCGGGCCGACCTGACCGTCACCGACTACCCCACCTATGCGGACCTGCAGACGTATGTGCACGGTTCGGCCGCGGTGATCGGGCTGCAGATGGTGCCGGTGCTCGGCACGGTCGTGCCCCGGGAGGAGGCCGAGCCGTACGCGGCGGCGCTCGGTGTGGCGTTCCAGCTCACCAACTTCATGCGTGACGTGGGTGAGGATCTGGACCGGGGCCGCATCTACCTGCCCGGTGATCTGCTGGCCTCGCACGGTGTGGACAGGGCCCTGCTGGAGTGGAGCCGGCGCACCGGGCGCGGGGACGCACGCATCCGGGCCGCCCTCGTGGCCGCTGCGGCGATGACGCGGGAGGTGTACCGGACGGCGGAGCCGGGCATCGCCATGCTCGATCCGCGGGTACGCCCCTGTATCCGCACCGCGTACACCCTCTACGGCGGGATTCTCGATGTGATCGCCGAGCAGGACTACCGCGTCCTGCACCGTCGCGCGGTGGTCCCCCGGCGCCGCCGCGCCGCCACCGCCGCCCTCGGGGTGCTGCGTGTGACCGGGGCCCGGTGGCGGGCACGCCGTCGGCACCCGACAGCGGAGGAAGGCCCGGGGGTCGCACGGAAGGAGCCGGTGCGTTGAGTCGAAGGGCGGACGGGAGGCGGTGGTCGGCCCCGCTTCGACTGCGGACGCACGGCGCCAACTGGACTCAGCAAAAGGCTACTTGGCGCGACGCGAGGCCCGCGCTCATCGCCGAGGCACTGAAGCGGGCAGCCGCCCGCCCGTCCGGCAACTGGTACGTGGTGGGCGCCTCCCGCGAGGTGCGTGCGGGTGAACGCCCTTACGGCAGAACGGTCGCCGGTACGGAGGTCGTGCTGTGGCGCGCCGAAGGCGGCGAGTTGAGGGCCGGACCAGGCAGCTGTCCGCACCTCGGGGCGCCGCTGCGGGAGAGCCGGGTGGTGTGCGGCACGCTGGTGTGCCACTGGCACGGACTCGCGCTGGACGGTGCGCCGTTCGCCGGCTGGCAGCCCTTCCCGGTGCACGACGACGGCGTACTCGTGTGGGTGCGGCTGGACGAGATGGGCGGCGAGGAGCCCACCGAGCGGCCCTTGGTGCCCGAACGGCCCGCGCGAAGCGGTTCGGTGGACGCGGTGTTCACGGCGGTCGGGCGGTGTGAACCGCAGGACGTGGTGGCGAACCGGCTCGACCCGTGGCACGGCTCGTGGTTCCACCCGTACTCGTTCGTCGATCTGTCGGTGGTGCGCGAGCCACAGGGCGAGGAGGACGACGCCTTCGTCGTCGACGTCTCCTTCCGGGTGGCGGGACGCCTCGTGGTCCCGGTGCGGGCCGAGTTCACCGCGCCGGAGCCGCGGACCGTCGTCATGCGCATCACGGACGGCGAGGGGGTGTCCTCCGTGGTGGAGACGCACGCCACGCCGCTCACCCGGCCGGATCACGACCGTCCGCGCACTGCGGTGATCGAGGCGACGGTCGCCGCTTCGGACCGGCCGGGCTTCGCGCTCGCACGGGCCGCCGCCCCGGTGCTGCGGCCGCTCATGCGGCGCACGGCCGGGCGGCTGTGGGTCGACGACCTGGCGTACGCGGAACGGCGCTGGACTCTGCGCAGCACCGGGCGCTTCCCCGGCTGAACGAACCCCGGCGCAGGCGACCAGCGTTCAGGCGCGCCCGAGGTTCGCGAGCGCGCGCAACGCGCGGGAGCGGCCCGCCCTCGGCACCGTCCACAGCACCTGCCCCCGCACTCCCCGGTCGGCGAGGAGGGCGTTCGCGGCCAGGAACCCGGTGGTGGCGGCGCGTTCCATGAGGGCGACGGGCAGGTTGCAGCGGATCGCGTCTCCGGCGAGGGTCAGCCAGGGGTGCGGGGTGCGCACGGTGGGGCGCAGGGGGTAGGAGCCGGCCTCGAAGAACGGGCAGTCCGCGCGCCACTCGTGCCGGGAGTCGATGACGCGGGCGTCCCGCGTCTCCCGGTACACCCGGTGCAGCCGGTCGATGAGTGTCTCCTGCACATCCTTGCGTTCGGCCGCCGGGTCGACGGCGTACGCGTGCAGTTCCACGACGGAGCCTCCGGTGCGCGCGGCCCAGCGGGCGGCCTCGCCCTCGTACCGTTCCAGGACGCTGATGTTGTCGAGCCCGTCGTAGCCGCTGGTGCCGAGGAAGCCGGGCCGGTCGGCGCGCACCGGGCGGTCGAGCCAGAGCCGGGAGACGAGGAACGGCGGTGCGGTGCGCAGGGCGGCGATGGCCTCGCGCCAGCCGGCGGTGCCGAGGCAGGGCGACGCGGCAACGATGTGCCGCAGACCCTCGGTGTCGAGGGCGAGCACCACGGCGTCATGGTGATCGGTGCCGGTCTCGGTGTGCACGTGCGCCCCTCCCCCGTCGTGCGGTGCGACCTGACGCACAAGCTCCCCGGTGCGAATCGAAGCGCCGAGGCCTTGCACGTACTCCGCAAGAGGCTCCCAGAGTGCCTGGGGGAAGGGTTCGGTCGGTACGTCGAAGAGGAGGCCCTCGGCCGAGCCGAGGAAGTAGATGTGGAACATCAACAGCAGTTCGGCGGCCGACAGTCGGCGCGGGTCGGCGAAGAAGCTGCGGGAGAACACCTCGAAGGCCAGATGGTGGGCGGCCTCCGGGAAGCGCACGCTTTCCAGGAAGCCGGTCGCGGTGACGCCGTCGAACCGCTCGTACACCTCGGGGACCCGCACATCGAGGAGCGGGAGTGCGGCTCGGGCGTCCATGGCGGCCAGGTCCCGCCATCCGAAGGTGGGGCTGAGCGCGACGAATCCGAGGGCGCTGAGGGGTGGCGTCCTCGGGACCCGGGCGAAGCTGTCGGTCAGGCCGCCGCTGTGTTGGAGCGGGTAGTCGGGCAGCGGCGTGAGGCGGGCGAGACCAGGGTCGGTGCGGCGCAGCAGCCCCCGCAGGTTGTAGTACTGGCGGAAGAAGGCGTGGAAGCCGCGGGTCATGGTCACCGGGGAGCCGTCGGCCAGCAGAGTGCGGTGACCGGAGAGCCGGCCGCCGAGTGCGCCGTCCTTCTCGTACAGGGTCACCCGGGCCCCGCGCTCGGCCAGCAGGGTGGCGGCCGCCAGGCCGGCGATGCCACCGCCGACGACCGCGACGGACGGTTCGTCACCTCGTCGGAAGCGATCCGCGCCGGGGGCGGGCAGGAGGACTTCGGCCTTGCGGTCGCGGCCTCGTCGGGCGGCGGGGCGTGGGGCGTTCACGGTGCGTGCTCCGGTGTCGTGGCCGGTCGGCCGTTGCGGGCGAGGAAGGTGTGCACGATGCCCGTCTGCCAGCCGGCGACGGGGACGACCCGCACGGACGTCAGACCTGCGCGGCCCAGCCGGTCGGCGAAGCCGGGTGCGGTGTCGAAGGCGAGGACGCTGTGCCAGAGGTGGCGGTACAGTGCGCGGTCGCCCGTGCACGTGCCCGCGGGGATGATCACGCCGTGGCAGACGGCCGTCCACAGCGCCCGGTGCGCCGGGGAGCCGCTGAGGCTGTATTCGTGTGCGGCGAAGCGTCCGCCCGGCTTCAGCAGGGCCCGTACGGATCGCAGGACCGCGTCGGGGTCGGTGACGTTGCGGAACAGGTAGGCGGCGAAGACAGCGTCGAACGGCCCTTCTCCGGCCGTGCCGAGCTCCTCGGCCGTCAGGTGGGCGAAGCGCACGCGTGCGGGCCAGGGCTTGGTCAGGGCGCGGCGCAGCATGCCCGCCGACGCGTCCACGGCGGTGATCCGGGCCCGGGGCGCTGCGGTGAGCAGGGCTCGCGTGGAGGCGCCGGTGCCGCATCCGAGATCCAGGAGGTGCAGTCCGGCGCCGTCGTCGGGGAGGCGGAGGCGGCGGGCCGAGCGCAGGAGGTCGGTGCGGTAGCCGGGGTTGAGGGCGGTGAGGCCGTCGTAGGTGTGGGAGGCGTGGTCGAAGGCACGGGCCAGGTCGTGGTCCCGCAGGAGGCTCATCGGTGGCTTTCTCCGTCTCTGGCGAGGGGTTGGGACCGGCGTGGGAGGAAGGGGAGCCCAGCCGCTGTGGCGAGCATGGGCCGGACCGGGGTGCGCAGACCGATGCCCCACTCCTCGCGGAGCGAAGCGGTGCCGTCGAGGAACCTCAGCAGACGCTCGGCGGGCACGTGGCGGAACAGGCCGGTGAAGAATTCGGGGCCGTCGATCCGGCCGGTGTCCAGAGCGCGGAGCACGATCGCGTCCATGGCGAGCACCCGGCGCCCGTAGGGTGCGGGGACGGTCCACCGTCCGTCGCGCACGCCGGCGGCGATGGCCCGGCTCTGCCTCTGTGCGGCGGCGAAGGTGTAGCCGGTGGCCGGGCGGGTGGCGCCGCCCGCGGTGCCGATGCGGAACACGGACGGCCCGGCCCGGTGCGGGAAGCGGGCGTCGGTCATGGGAATCACCCCCTGCTCCGTACGCTCCACCGTGAGCGCGCCGAGCCGGAGCACGTCGCGGCAGTAGTGGCCGAGGGCCGTTTCGTACTCCTCGGTGGTCAGCGGGTGGCGGGAGAACTCCGTGTACTCGACGAGCGCGCGGTCCGGTGCCAGGGGCAGCACGTAGCCGAACGCGAGTCCGCGGGCCGGCTGGGGGACGCGGAAGTCCATCAGATCGGCGACCTCGGGATCGAACCGGTCGGTGGCGGTGCGTACGAACCAGCCCCGGAAGTGCTGGAGCAGCCGGGTACGTGCCGGGGGCAGAGCGGGCAGCGGCCGCGAGTCGAACACGCGCCGGGCGCGCAGTGTCATCGTGTCGCCCCCGGGCAGTGTGCAGCGGACTTCGGCGCCTCCGGGCACGCTGCGCACCGCGTCCGCCGTGGCCCGCAGGACGTGTCCGCCGTCCGTACGGGCCAGGCGGCCGTGGACCAGCCGCTCGAAGTCCGCGGAGCGCACCATCCGGTAGGTGAAGGGGGCCGGTTCCACGGTGACCGGGCGGCCATCGGCTCCGTGCACCCGCAGCACGGACCAGGAGGCGCTGACCGCGTCTTCGAGGCCGTCCGCCTCCGCGTGCCAGTAGCACCAGGTCCGGTCCGCCGGGCGCAACGGCCCGTCCGGCGGCTCGATCACGGTGACGCCGGCGGCCCCGGTCTCCGCCAGCCGGTGCGCGAGGCTCAGGCCGGCCGCGCCGCCCCCGACGACGGCCACATCGGCCCAGCCGTACGGCTGTTCGCGGTGCGCCGTCATGTTCGCCGCGCCAGGTCCGCCGCCACCTCCCGGGCGGCCCGGGTGCCCGATGCGAGGGCGCCCTGGACGGAGCCGGTCGCGCGGTGGTCCCCGCACACGTACCTGCCGGGGCCGGTCCGGGTGGTGCGGCTCAGCGGCCAGGGCGGGCGCATGGCCGGCAGGGCACCCTCGACCGTGCAGGCGGCGATCTGCTGCCAGCCCCCCGTGTCGGTGCCGTACAGCTCGTCCAGCCGCCGGAGCACCCACTGCGCCCGCCCGGGAAGGTCGGCGCCGAGTACGGAGGTGGAGATCAGTGCGGTGCCGGCGGGTGCGTAGGAGGGGGCGACCTCGCTGAGTACGCAGGTGTTCAGGACCGTTCCCGTGCTGTCCACCAACAGGGTCGGCTCGGACAGCGGTGAGCGGTCGGCTGCGTGGTAGTAGGTCGTGACGGTACGGGTGCCCGGCACGGTCAGGTCCGGCAGCAGGCGGGCGGCGGTGGCCGGATCCGTGGCCACCACGACGACGGGCGCGGGCACTTCGCTCCCGTCCGCCAGTGACACACCGGTGTCGGTGAGTCCGGCGACGGGGGCGCCGAGCCGCAGCACCCCGTCGGGGAGGCCCTGGGCGAGCTGGTGGGGTACGGCGCCGATGCCCCGCGCCGGCAGGCACAGCGTTCCGCGCACCATGCTCCGCCAGACCAGGTGGAAGAAGCGTGCGGAGGTCTCCAGCTCGTCCTCCAGGAACACCCCGGCCAGGAAGGGCCGGAGGATCTCGTCGATCACGTACTCCGACAGGCCGGCCCGGGCCAGGGCCTCGGAGGCGTGGCCGTCCTTCCGGTCCCTCACAGAGGAAGCGGGAAGTACGGCGTCCTGTGCGGTGAGCGCCGCCAGTGCGGCCAGGTCGCGGGCGGAGAGGACGCGGCCCGGCAGCAGGTTCCCGGCCGCGCTCGGCTCCCGCGTCGGGTCGGCGAGGCGGACCGGGCCCGTCCGGGTGTGGGCGATGATTCCCGCGGTGAACGGGCGCAGACGCAGTTCCTTCAGATCCAGTCGCCGTTTCACCTGCGGGTACGAGGTGTTGAAGACCTGGAATCCGCGGTCCAGCAGGAACCCGTCCCGGCGGTCCGTGCGCATTCGGCCGCCCACCGCGTCGGATGCCTCCAGCAGGGCCACCCGCAGTCCGGAGCGGCTGAGGTCCAGTGCGCAGGCCAGGCCGGCCAGGCCCGCTCCCACGACGACGGCGTCGGGCGCCCGGCGGTGGTCGTCGTTCATGCTGCTCCTCGGTCGACGCGGGGGCGGCCGGTGCTCGGACGCCCGGGACGCCGCTTGCCCGGCCGCTTGCCCGGAGCACACCGGCGCACACCGGCGCAGCCGCGTACCCGAACGGCGCGTCGGCTGCCGGTACGGCGACAGGCGTCGTGGTCGTGACCGCCGGTCCAGCCGACCATGTTCGGCCGGTCGAAGCGAGGCGCCACGACGGAGCGGACCGGGTGACGCACACGGCCCCGGCCCGCAAGCGGACCGGGTGACGCACACGGCCCCGGCCCGCAAGCGGACCGGGTGACGCACACGGCCCCGGCCCGCAAGCGGACCGGGTGACGCACACGGCCCCGGCCCGCAAGCGGGCCGGGGCCGTGCCCCGTGCGTCGGTCTGTCAGCCGCCGGAGCAGACCGTGCCGTTCAGACGGAAGGCGGCCGGGTCGGGATTGGGTCCGTCGTTGGCACCGACGAAGCCGAAGGAGGCCGTCGAGCCGCCGCCCGGGGCCAGCGGTCCCGCGCCCTCCGGAGCGGTCACCCGTACATGGGTTCCGGTCTGGTCGAACGAGGCGTTCCAGCCGGAGGACACCGACTGGCCCGAGGTCGGCCAGTCCCAGTCCACCGTCCAGCCGGTGATCGGGGTGTCGGAGAGGTTGGTGACGGTCACGGTGGTCACGAAGCCGTTGCCCCAGCTCGTGTCCCGGTGGTACGTCACCGAGCAGGCCGCGTCCGTCGGGGTCCCGGTGCTGAAGGTCAGGGGCGAGGACGGTCCTGAGATCCGTCCCGAGGAGTCCGCCGCCAGCACGTTGACCGTGTGGGTGCTGCCCGGCGGCAGGTTGCGCAGGGTCACGGACGTGCCGGTGGCCTCGCCGATGAGGCGGGTGTGCGCGCCGTCGCGCTCCTGGACGAGGTAGCGGGTCGCGCCCGTCGCCGCCTTCCAGGACAGGCCCGCGGTGGTGTCGGTGACCGCTTCCAGGCGCGGGGTGCCCGGGGTGCCCGCGGCGGAAGCGGCCGGACCGGTGCCGGCCTTCGGTTCGAGGGTCACGGTGAGCAGGGCGTACGGGTCCACGGTGACCTGCGACGCGGACGCCTCGCCGTCGGTGACCTCGGTGATGTCGCTGTCACCCCGCGCGTAGCGGATGACCTGCGGAGCGCTGGCGGAGGGGGTGAAGCCCGCGTAGTCGAGGGCGACGGTCCGCGCGCTGTCCGGGTCCTTGTTGACAAGCATGACGCTCAGCCGCCCGTCGTCGCGGAGCACGGCGTGCGCCGACACCTCCTGCGCCGAGGACTCGGCGGCGACCATGGTGTCGCCCGCCGTGCCCAGTTCGCTGGTCATCTTCATCCCGTAGTAGGGAGGGAACGGCGTGTTGGGCGCCGGCTCGCAGACGTCACCGGTGCAGGCTCCGCTGGACAGCATGCCCATGTCGCCGAAGTCGGTCTCACCGTCGACGGTCGTGATCTCGCCGGCGCCGTTGTGGGTGTTCCACCAGTCGACGTTGAACACGCCGTTCTCCAGCGCCGTCATGAACGCGTCGGCCGCGAACAGCCCGTTGGGACGCGCCGTGAGCCGGGCTCCGCCGGTGTTGGTGTTGATCTCGGTGAGGGCGATCTCGATGTCCGGTGCGTGCGCGCCTGCGACCCGGTCGATCTGGTTGCGCACCTCCCGGAGCTCGCCCGGCAGCTTGCCCAGCCTGTTAAGGGCGTCGTCGGCGGTGGTGTCCGATCCTCCCGCGTACCAGTGGACGCTCACGAAGTCGATGACGTCCGCCACCGCCGGAAGCACAGTGTGGTTCCAGTCGCCGGAATCGCCGGTGCCGACGACGCCGTCCGGCCACTCCCCCGGGCTGGTGAGGACCGCGCCGATCTTGACGGTGGGGTCGACGGCCTTCATCGCCTCCGCGTAGGCACGCACCTCGCGCGCGTACTCCTGGGGGCTCTTGTCCTCGTGCTCGTCGTTCTCCCAGCCGCTGCCGTAGTGGCCGTTGCCGTAGATCTCGTTGCCGATCTCCCAGTACTTCGCGCCGTAGTCCTTGGTGACGTTCGCGTACCTGACCCAGCCGGCCGCCTCCTCCGGTGTGCCGGAGCCGTAGTTCGCGATGAGGATGGGCTGCGCCCCGGCCGCGCGGACGGTGCCCATGAACGCGTCGAAGCCGGTGCCCGGGGCGACGTATCCGCCGGGTGCCGTGTGGGTCTCCCAGTGGTAGATGTCCGCGTACGAACCTCCCGGGTAGCGCATCACTCCCACATCGGCCGCCTTCATCAGGTCCGCCACTTCGGGATCGTTCATGTGCGAGTCCCAGATGGCGGTGTTGACGCCCCGGGCCGCGCCGGTCAGCGTGCCCAGCGCCGCCTGGGCGTTCACCCGTACGTCGACGTCGGCGCCGTCCGTCGCCGTCGGTGCGGCGGGAGCCACGCCGGTCAGCGAGGTCAGCAGGGCCAGCGAGGCAGCCAGGACGGCGGCGGCGCGTGCGAGGGGGCGGAAGCCCTGTGGGGGTCTGTGCGAGGGCGCCATGGGTGATCCTCCCTGGGATCTCGGCGGCACGGGCGGAGTGCGGGTACGTGCCGCCGGACAGGCGAAGTCCGCTGCGGCGACGAGGCGTTACACGTCGGCGGCACCGACGACGAGGTGCGGGCGGAGCGGTGGTGCTCGCGCGGGACGTTGATCCGCACGCGTGGGAGCGCTCCCATAATGAGAGGGGTGTGGCCCCCTGTCAACGCCCGGTAACGCCGCAGACCTCGCCGGGGAGAGGGACACGCCGCCGGCCGGCCACTGGCGGTGCGAGCCGCGCGTGCGCGGTGTAGGGAGGAAGCATGCCGCAGCACGCCGAGAAGATCCGTAAGCCGCTGCGAGGGAGGGCCATGCTCGCCATCCCCATCGGCTGGATCGTCGCCGTCTTCCTGATCGACGTGCTCGCACCGCCCGGCATTCATCTGGGCCCCCTGCTCGTCGCGGCTCCGGCGATCACGCCATCGGCGGCCGTCGAGCACTACCGGGCCGCCGCCGCCCGCACCACCAGCGTCCCGGAGCAGCGCTACCTGATCATGTGCGCCGCGCGTCTCCACCACGGCGGGGCGGGGTGACCCCAGTGCTGCCGTCCCGGTGGAACCGCCTGGGGCTCATCCAGCACCTCGCGCTCGACGCCCCTCTGGCGTGGTGGCCCCACCACCTCGGCTCACGGGCCTCGCCAGACATTGGCGAAGGCCGCGTTCTCGATCGTGCGCCTTTGGCGTACAGCCTCCAGCTCCATCAGCGAGTCGTGGACGGCGGCCACCACAGTCGTCACCGTCTCGTCGTCGAAGCCGGGCTCCTCGTCGGCCCGTCCGTCCCCGACGCCCACGGCCGAGGCCAGGGCGGTGAGGACGGGTTCGTTCTCCTTCCAGCGGCCGGCCGCGCGGGTTCGAGCGGGCGTGTCCGCCGGCTGCACGCGGTCCGGTCCAAAGGACAGCCGGCCGGTCCGCTTCCGCGTCAGCTCACCGGCCTCTTCCAGGGCCGCCTGGTACGTGGCCGCGAGATCCTCGCCCCGGCGCCAGAGCCAGTCCTCGATCCGCTCGTACGGCGTCTCCCGGACGAGTCCGTCGGCGGCGGCCCGCGTGAGCCGGTCGTCCGGTGTCGCGGGCTCCCCCGGCACGATGCGGTCGCCGTCCACGACGACGGCGCCCGCTCCGACGAGATCGATCAGCTCGGCGCCCGCCAGGGCGAGCGACAGGTCGCCCTGCCCCACGGAATGCGCCGGGTCCATGGCGATGATGAACAGGTCTTTCGCCGTGGTCATGAACGGCCCTCCTCTGCAACATCGACGACGGTCAGCTGCCACTGGCCGGTCCGGCTCCCACGATCAGTATCGCCCGCCCGGGGCGCCGCGAGCCGGCTTCGCAGCGGACACGTCACCCCGTACGGAAAGCGATGAGGCACCCGTACAGGTAGACAGGATTCATGCAGACTTTTCTCCCCTTTCCGGACTTCACCGAGTCGGCTGTCGTCCTGGACCCCAGGCGGCTCGGCAAGCAGCGGGTGGAGGCCGTGCAGGTGTTGCGCGGGCTGACCGTGCCGGGTTACGGGTGGCGCAGGCATCCGGCGGTCCGCATGTGGGCGGGGTACGAGGAGGCGCTGGTCCGGTACGGGCTGGACGTCTGCGCGGTCTGGACGGCCGACGGGCGCGCCGATACCTGCGCCGTCACTCTCGTGCGGGACTTGCGGGCGGCCCACCCGGCCGCCGCGGCAGTCCGCTCCCAGGCCCAGCTCGGCCAGGAGGGCGATCTTCCACCGTGGCTCGGCACGTCCGACTTCCACCGCAGCCACCAGTCGGCACTGCTCCGCAAGGACCCGGAGTACTACCGCGACCGGTTCCCTCGTGTGCCGGACGACCTGCCCTACGTATGGCCGGCGTCGGACCGCCCGTCGGAGCCGGGGTGAGCGTCACTCAAAAGTCGGTTGTGGAGTGATCACCACGGCGTCTAACGTCTACGCCCGACGACGTGTAGCTCAGCAGCAGAGCGCCGGGCTCTGGACCCGGGCGCAGGGGCGGAACCTGCCACGTCGGCTTATGAATGACGACGCTGAGCAGCAGCCCCTCGCCGTGGCCACCTCCTACCCGGAAAGCCTGCTTGCCCAGGCCTTCGTGACGGCGCTGACCCACGAGGAAGCCGGCACCCGGCAACGCGCCGAGGTACGTGGGCAGCGGTGGCGGGAGGTACTGGCGGCCATGACCGCGGGCCGGGTGACGGTCGGCTCGCGTACGCCCGTGACCGGGATCCCGGCCTGGGTGACCCCCAAGGTGATGCGGGGCGGTTTCTCCACCGGGGCCGTGAGCGCCGGTGGCCCGCTGCAGGCCCACGAGACCGACGCCGCACGGAGTTTCGGCGTCCCGGCCGAGCGGCGCGCGCTGTTCGCGTACTGCCTCACCGAGCCGGGGCTCGCCTGGCTGTGGGCTCTGCTGGACAGCGGCGGGTACGAGATCGGGGTGCCCGAGGAGGCCGCGCTGCTCACCGTGGCCTGGCTGGTGCGCCACGGGGCGAGCGGCGCGGCGGCCGACCTCGTGGCGGAGTTGGAGCCGCTCGCCGGCCGGCTGCGTTTCCTGCCCCGCCCGGCCGACGCCCCCGCGTCGGCCGCCGGTGCGGCGGTCCACCGCCGTACCGTCTCCGACGCCGTCGGCACCTTGGTGCGACGGCGGCCCAACGCGGCCGTCGAAGCCCAGCGTGAGGCGCTGGCCGTGTGGCAGCCGTTCGGTGACGAACTGCTCGTCCACTGGCTGCGGACGGCGCGGGCCGGTCAGGCCCTGGAGGTGGCCCCGGACGCCGACTGGCTGGCGCGGTGCGAGGCCCTGCTCGGCCGGTATCGGGTGCTCGCGGCGCAGCACACCCTGTGCAGCAAGCACCGTAAGCCCAAGGAGAACCTCGGCATTCTGCGCGGGGCGCTGGAAGAGGTCGTCGCCGGGCGGCCGTTGGAGGTACGCCGACTCGGTCTGCTGCGGCACGCCGTGCGGTCCATGGTGCGACGCCGGGGGCTGCCGGGGTCGGATGCGCACGGGGCCTTGCGCCGAGGTCAGGCCGACCAGGCGGCGCGCCCTTCCCACTACGCTCTGTCCCAGCTGATACTGGGCCGGCTCGCCGTGCTCCCTCAGGATGGCGGAATCACTGATGTCACCGCGCTCCTGGACGACCGAACGGCACTGGATGCGGTGATTCCCGCGATCCCGTGCGCGACTTGTCCGAGATGCCGGTGTTCGGCGAGGAACCGGGCAGCGGCAGCCCACCACACGCGTCCTTCGGCCGCTGCTCCCGTGACAGCGTTCGTTAGAGTTCGCCGAGTGTATGGGGAGGTCGATGTCCGTGTCCGTCCTGGTCGTGCAGAACACGTCGTACGGGGGCCCCGGTCGGCTCGGTGCGTGGTTGGGCGCGGCGGGACTCGAGCCGCGGGTGCTGCGGCCGTACGACGGTGAGGAGCTGCCCGCCGTTCTCGGGGGCCGGCCGCTGATCGTGCTCGGCGGCGGTTTCCTTCCCGACGACGACGAACGCGCGCCCTGGCTCGCCGCCACCCGTCGCCTGGTGGCGCAGGCGCTGGCGGACGGCACACCGATGCTGGGGATCTGCCTGGGCGGGCAGATGCTCGCCCAGGTGGCGGGCGGGACGGTGCGTGCGTCGTACGGGGAGCCCGAGTTCGGCAGCACGATCATCCGGCTGCGCCCCGAGGCGGTGGACGACCCCCTCCTCGCGGGCCTGGGTGAGGCGGTCCCCGCGATCGAGCGGCACGTCGACGCCATCACGCGGCTTCCGGCGGGGGCGGTCTGGCTCGCTTCCAGTGACAGCTGCCCGTACCAGGCCTTCAGGGTGGGCGAACGGGCCTGGGGCGTGCAGTTCCACCCCGAAGCGGAAGCCCGGAACATCAGTGCGTGGGACCGGACTTGGCTGGCCGCCCGGGGCGTCGACCGGGACCGGCTGCAGGCGCGGGCCGTGGCCGACGAGGATTCCTCTGTCGCGGCCTGGTCCGTCTTCGCTGAACGGTTCGCGGGCGTGTGCCGTTCAGCGGGGCGGGCGCGTCAGCGGTAGTCGGTGAACTCCACGCCTTCTTGCGCTCTTACCCCGTGTACATCCCATGGATAACGTGGGCATAAGGTGAGGCTCGCCTAATCTTTTGAGGCTGAACACACTAGGAGCACGCTCATGTCATATCGGCGCCGTGGTACAGCCGCAGTCGCCCTCGCCGTCGCTGCCGCGCTGTCACTGGCAGCGTGCGGCGCCGACTCCGGGAAGGACGGCGGCTCGTCCTCCCAGGGGTCGAAGGACTCCAAGTCGGTCGCCAAGGGCGGCAAGGACTTCGGCGACGCGGCCGCGAAGACCGCGGCCCTCGGCACGGACGCGAAGCCCGGCCAGTGGCCCCGTACGGTCAAGCACGCCATGGGCAGCACCGAGATCAAGGAACAGCCGAAGCGCGTGGTCGTGCTCGACGTCGGTGAGCTCGACAACGTTGTGTCGCTCGGTGTGAAGCCGGTCGGTCTCGCGCCGACCGAGGGCTCGCCGGAGCTGCCGTCGTACCTCAAGAAGGACGCGGGCACGCCGAAGAACATCGGCACGATCAACAGCCTCAACCTGGAGGCGATCGCCGCGCTCAAGCCCGATCTGATCCTGGGCAGCCAGCTGCGCGCCGCCAACTCCTACGACGAGCTGTCGCAGATCGCGCCCACCGTCTTCTCCATCCGGCCCGGCTTCACCTGGAAGGAGAACTACCTCCTCAACGCCGCCGCGCTGGACAGGACGGCGCAGGCCGAGGCGAACCTCGCCGCGTACAAGAAGAAGACGAAGGCCCTCGGGGACAAGCTGGGCGCGGACAAGCCGACCGTGTCGATGGTCCGCTACCTGCCCGACGGTCTGATCCGGCTCTACGCCAACGACTCCTTCATCGGCACCATCCTCAAGGACGTCGGCATCCCGCGCCCGAAGAACCAGGACATCGCGGACCTGGCCGCCGAGGTCAGCGCCGAGAACATCGACCAGGCCGACGCCGACTACGTCTTCACGGGCGTCTACGGCGACGTGAAGGCCACGGACAAGAGCAAGGCCCAGGCCAACCCGCTGTGGAAGAACCTGAAGGCGGTCAAGGACGGCCACGCCTACGACGTGCCGGACGAGACCTGGTACCTGGGACTCGGTGTCACCGCCGCCGACGTGGTGCTCGACGACCTTGAGAAGTACCTGACGGCCTGAGGCCGCGGACCGAGAAGAGAGAGTGAGCCCGGCGCATGTCGCCACCCAACCTCACCCGTCGGCGGGCGGGCTGGCTGCTGGCCGGCGCGGCGATGCTGCTGGCCGCCGTCCTCCTGAGCCTCATGGTCGGCAGCCGCCAGGTCGCGCCGGGCGATGCGCTGCAGGCCCTGTTCCACGACGGCGGCAGCGAAGACGCCCAGGTGGTACGCGCGCTGCGGGTACCCCGGACGGTGGTCGGCGTGCTCGCGGGCGCCGCGCTCGCCCTCGCGGGAACGGTCATGCAGGGGATCACCCGCAACCCCATCGCGGAGCCGGGCATCCTCGGCGTGAGCCAGGGCGCCTCGGTCGGCGTGGTGACCGCGATCGCGTTCTTCGGGGTGCACTCGCTGAACGGCTACGTGTGGTTCGCGTTCGCCGGTGCCGCACTGGCCGGGGTGGGTGTGTACGCGGTCGCCAGCGGCGGACGCGGTGGTGCTTCGCCGGTCAAACTCGCCCTGGCGGGGGCCGCGATGAACGCGTTCCTCGCCTCGCTCGTATCCGGGATCGCCACGACCGACGCGCGTGCTCTCGACGAGTTCCGGTTCTGGCAGGTCGGCTCGATCAGTGGGCGCGACGGCGAAGTGATCGGCCAGGTATGGCCGTTCGTGGTCGTCGGGATGATCCTGGTCGCGGTGATCGCCCGGGGACTGGACGCGCTCGCGCTGGGCGACGACGCCGCGCGCAATCTCGGCAACAACGTCGGACGGCTGCGGGCCCTCGGTGCGCTCGGTGCGACCGTGCTCACCGGGGCGGCCGTGGCCTCGGTGGGGCCGATCGCGTTCACCGGTCTCGCCGTCCCGCACATCGCGCGTGCGCTGGTGGGCACGGCACACCGCTGGGTGCTGCCACTGGCGGCCATGCTGGGTCCGGTGATGATCCTCGGCTCGGATGTACTGGGGCGCGTTCTCTTTCCGCCTTCGGAGGTGCCGGTGGCCGTCATGACCGCGCTGATCGGTGTGCCGTTCCTGATCGCGCTGGTCCGGCGCCGGAAGGTGGTGGCCGCGTGAGCAACCTGGAAGCCACCGTCGCCCCCCGTCCGCGCCCCGGCGGGCATGCCGTGCTGCGGCGCGGACGCGCGAGTTTCCTCGTACACCGCCGGGCGGCCGTCGTCGCCCTGGTGCTCGCGGTGCTGCTGGTGTGCGCGGTCGTGGCGTACCTGTGCGTCGGTGAGTCGTTCGTGGCGCCGTCGGAGGTCGTACGCGTCCTGCTCGGCCGCCCCAGCCCCGACGAACTCGTCGTGGGCACGCTGCGGTTGCCGCGTCTGGTCGTGGGGCTCCTCGCGGGGGCCGCATTCGGTGTCGCGGGGGCGCTGGTGCAGACCGTCGCCCGTAACCCGCTGGCCAGCCCCGACGTCATCGGCGTCACGCACGGGGCGGGTGCGGCCACGGTGGCCGCGCTGAGTTTCAACGCCGTGGCCGCCGACGCGCTGCCGTATGTCTCTGTCGCCGGTGGCCTGGCGGCGGCCCTGCTCGTGTACGTGTTCGCGTGGCGGGGCGGGCTGCACTCCTCCCGCTTCGTGCTGGTCGGCATCGGTGTGTCGGTCGCGCTCGGCTCGCTGACCCAGCTGCTGCTGACCAAGGGCGACTATCTGGTGGCCCAGCAGGCCAAGGTCTGGCTGACCGGCTCGCTCAACAGCCGCGGTTACGAGGAGGCGGGCCCCCTCGCCCTCGTACTCCTGATCGGCCTGCCGGCGGCCCTGTGGGCGGCGCGTGCACAGCGCGGGGCCTCATTCGACGACGACACCGCGACCGCGCTCGGCGTCCGGCTGGGCCGGGTCCGGCTCGGGCTGACCGCTCTCGGGGTCGTCCTGGCGTCGGTGGCCACCGGCGCGGTGGGGCCGGTCGACTTCGTCGCGCTGCTCGCCCCGCAGATCGCGCGCCGGCTCACCCGCACGGCCCAGACCCCGCTGCTGTCGTCGGCGCTGGCCGGGGCGCTGATCGTCGTGGTCGCGGACCTGCTGGCCCGCCGCCTGTTCTCCCCGATCGAGCTGCCGACCGGTGTCCTCACCGCCGTGGTGGGCGCGCCGTACCTGATGTGGCTCATCGTCCGTACCCGCAGCCGTTCCGGAGGCATCCCGTCATGAGCCGTCCGTCCGCCAGCCGACTCTCGGCGCACGATCTCACCCTCGCCTACGAGGACCGCACCGTCGTCGCGGGCCTGGACCTGGAGATACCCGACGACAAGGTGACCATCGTCGTCGGGCCCAACGCCTGCGGAAAGTCGACGCTCCTGCGGGCGCTCGGCCGCCTCCTCAAGCCGCGGCGCGGTGCGGTGCTGCTGGACGGCGCCGAACTGGCCGGTCTCCCCGCCAAGGAGATCGCGCGGATCGTCGGTGTGCTGCCGCAGTCCCCCACGCCGCCGGACGGCATCACCGTCGCCGATCTCGTCGCCCGCGGCCGCCAGCCGCACCAGAAGTGGTGGCAGCAGTGGTCGGAGGCCGACGAGCAGGCCGTGGGCGAGGCCCTGGAACGTACGAACACGGCCGCCCTCGCCGACCGCCTGGTGGACGAGCTCTCCGGCGGGCAGCGCCAGCGCGTGTGGATCGCCATGGCCCTCGCGCAGGACACCGAACTCCTGCTGCTCGACGAGCCCACGACGTACTTGGACGTCGCCCATCAGGTGGAGGTGCTCGACCTTGTACGCCGTCTCAACCTGGAGCGCGGCCGCACCGTCGTCGCGGTGCTCCACGACCTCAACCAGGCCGTCCGGTACGCCGATCACCTCGTCGCGATGAAGGACGGGCGCATCGTCGCGCAGGGGGCGCCGGACGAGGTCGTCACCACGGAGCTGGTCCAGGAGGTGTTCGGGCTGTCGTCCGTCATCATCCCGGATCCCATCACGGGTGGCCGGCTCGTCGTGCCGGGGTACAGCCGGCAGCCGTCTGCGGCGGAGAAGACTGCCGCGCACTGACTGGGGGCGTTCGTGGGGGGCACCCAGGAAGGGCACGTCGAATTGACATGCCCACGCCGTTTTCTGGATAGGGTCAGGAATGTCAGCCCGACCCCGACCCCACACGGGAAAGAGGAACCATGAGACTTCCTCGTACGTCCGGCATCACGGCCTTCGCGCTGTCCGCACTGCTGGCCCTCACGATGTCGCTGATGACGGCCCCGTCGGCGCAGGCCGGGCAGACGGGCATCCGCGGCGCCGACCCCAGCGTGCTGCGCGTCGGCGGGACGTATATCTCGGTCCAGTCGAGCGGCGCCGGCATCAACGTCCGGCAGGCGTCCTCCACCGGCGGCCTGGCGTCGGCCGCGGCCCGGCAGGTGTGGTCGGACACGGGGAACCTGGGCGAGGTCTGGGCTCCGGAGATCGTGCGGGACGGGGGCCGCTACTACATCTACTTCTCGGCCGGCCGCGGGGCGGCGCACCGAATGTACGTGATCAGCTCCGCCACCCCGGACGGCGGGTACGGCGCGGCGACGAAGCTCGCCCTGCCCGACGACAAGTGGGCGATCGACGGCACCCTGTTCACCTTCAACGGCCAACGCTGGTTCGTCTGGTCGGGCTGGGCCGGCACCACCAACGTGGAGCAGAACCTCTACATCGCCCGGATGAGCGACCCGACCACCCCCACCGGCGGGCGGCACGTCATCTCCCAGCCGAGGGAGAGCTGGGAGCGCGTCGTCGGCAACCCCTTCATCAACGAGGGCCCCGAAGCGATCAAGGACCCGAACGGACAGCTGCACATCACGTACTCCGCCAACGGCAGCTGGAGCGATCAGTACTGCGTCGCGGAACTGCGGCTGAGGGCGGGCGGTGACCCGACCTACGTATGGGACTGGTACAAGTCCAACGGCTGCCTGTTCGGCTCCAACCGCGCGACGATGATGGCTGGTTGGGACCCCACCCTGTACGTGAACGGCCCCGGACACCACACCTTCGTACTGCTCGACGGTGACATCGCCACCAGCCCGCCGGCCGGGCCCACGTTCCCCCTGATGTACCACGGGGTCCCCAAGGGAACCCCGTACAGCTGGGAGAACCGCTCCTGGTACACCGGCTCCTTCTGCTGGTGGGGCAACACCACCTACAGCCGCGCCAACGTCCCCGGCGCGAACACCGATACGGGGTGGAGCCTGAAGTTCTTCGAGTGACACGGTGTCACTCCGGCTTTGCAACCGCGTCGAGATGTGCTGCGTCGAGGCAGGTGTCAGGCCACGGCCGTGACCGGCACCATGATCCCGCTCTCGCCGATACCGACGGCTGCCTCCTCGCGGATCAGCGCGTCGGCCGATCGCAAGGCCCGGCGGGCAACCTCCCCTAGGTGTCAACCGTCCTGTAGTGCATGAGAATCTCATTCCTCATCCACAACGCATACGGGATCGGAGGGACCATCACCACCACGTTCAACTTGGCCGGAGCCCTGGCCGATCGGCACGATGTGGAGATCATTTCCGTGCTACGGAGCCGGGAGCGGCCGAGCATGGCACTCGATCCGCGCGTGCGACTGCGCCACTTGGTGGATCTGCGGCACGAGAAGGACGACCCGCGGCACCTGATACCGGCGAGGATCTTTCCCTCGTCCGAGTACCGATACGGGGAGTACAGCGCGCTCACCGATGAGCGTATCGGCGAAGCGCTGGCGTCCCTCGACGCCGATGTCGTCGTGGGCACGCGCCCCGGTCTCAATGTCCACTTGGCGCTCCAGGCTCCCGCGCGGACGGTGCGCGTCGGCCAGGAACATCTGACGCTCGACCACCACCCCCCGCGGCTGCGTAAAGCGCTGCGCAGGGCGTATCCGCGCCTCGACGCGATCACCCCCGTCACAGAGGCCGACACCGCCGTCTACCGGCGCAAGATGCGACTGCCGGGCGTACGTCTGCAGGCACTGCCCAACAGCGTCCCCGCCCCTGCCCTCGCGCCGGCGGACGGCCGCGGGCGCATCGTGGTCGCCGCCGGCCGATTGGCGCGGATGAAGCGGTTCGACGTGCTGATCGAGGCGTTCGCCGCGGTCGCCGCGGCGTATCCCGACTGGACGTTGCGCATTTACGGCAGGGGCGAGGAGCGGGAGCGGCTGCGCGCGCTCATCGACCGGCTCGGGCTGTACAACAACGTCTTCCTCATGGGCGCGGTGACCCCGATGGAGGCCGAGTGGGTGAAGGGTTCGATCGGGGCCGTCACCTCCGACTACGAGCCTTTCGGCATGACCATCGTCGAGGCGATGCGCTGCGGGCTGCCGGTCGTGAGCACTGATTGTGCGTACGGTCCCGGCGAGATCATCACCGACGGCGAGGACGGCCGGCTGGTCCCCGTCGGCAACCGGGAGACGCTGTCCGGCGCCCTGCTGGAGATCGTCGGCGATGACGAGTTGCGCCGGCGCATGGCACACAACGCGCTGGAGAACGCCAGGCGTTACGACCCCACCCGCATCGTGGCTCAGGCCGAGCTGCTGTTCGAGGAGCTGCTGGCGGCCCGGAGGGACGGCAGAGCGGTGGCCGGGAGGGACCGCGCCCTGGTGAGCAGCGGGTACGCGGCCAGGGACACCATGCTCATCGCGGCGGGCAGTGTCGTGAGGGCCGCACGGAAGGCGCGACGATGAGCGGCACGGGCAGCGACGACGAGAAGTCGTACGGAGCGGTGACGGTGCGGGAGGACGGGCGTCTGCTCATACGCGTTCGCTCGCCCCTGCCCGCCTCGGCACGGCCGCACCTGCTGCTCCAACTGCGCCCGAAGAAGGGGAAGCCGGAAGAGATCAGCCGCAGCCTCGCGCTGGAGCCGGCGGGACAGGATCGGTGGCAGGCCGTACTGGAGGCGGCCCCGCCGCTGGAGGAGGGCCGCTGGGACGCGTACGTCGTGGGCGCGCCGGGGGAGGATCGCGTGCCGCTGCTGCCGGGCCTGCGCGATGTGCGCACCCTGGTGTCCGGCGGCGGGGACGACGTACGCATGCCGTTGGCGGTCCGGATCCCGTACGCCACGAAGGACGGCCGGCTGGCCGTACGGGCCTGGTGCCGCACCGCACACGCGGAGGCCGGCCGGATCGTCGTCGCGGGTGACTCGGTCACCGTGACGGCTCGGCTGTTCGGCGCCCGGCTGGGTGAAGGCGCGACGGTGTCGCTGAACCGGCGCGGACGGGGCGCTGCGGAGGCGCAGGTCCCGCTCCGGGCCGAGGGGGACGAGGACTTCTCGTTCACCGTCGACTACAAACCCCTCGTTGCGGCAGTCGGTGAGACGCCGGTGGTCTGGGACGTGTACGTCCGCCCGTTCACCGAGGCGCCGCGCGTCCGGGTCGCCCGCCTGCTGGACGACATCGCGGACCGCAAACAGGTCTTCGTCTACCCGTCCACCACGCTCGCCGGCGTGGCGGCACGCCCGTACTACACCCTGGACAACGACCTCTCCGTGCAGGTCACACCGCAGCACCCGCGCTGACCGCGCAGCGCCCCGGCGGCGCCATAACGACTGACGTCGCCGGGCCCGCACAGGGCGAAGCCGAGTACGAGAGGGTCACAGACCGGTGGCCGGCCAGATGACCGCGTCCGGGGCCGGGGCGGCCGGGCGGAATCGGCCCACGAGGAGGAGCAGGGCGAGGGCGGCAACGGCGTACGAGATGCCTATGACGGGCGACACGCATGCTGGAGCCGCCGGCCTCGGCCGTCCTGGTCGAAGCCTTCGTCAACACGGTCGACGTGGAAGAAGCGAGCGACGAGATCGCCACCCCCGCCGGACTGTCCGCCTGGCTCGTGGGCCGCGGCCTGTTCGACGAGCCGGCCGAGATCGCCGCGGACGTCCACGCGGACTACCTCGACCTTCGTGCGGGGCTCCGGGAGGAGCTGGGCACGCATGTGGGCGACACCCCCGACCCCGCGCTGCTCGCTGCTCGCTGCTCGCTGCTGCGGACCGGGTGCTCGCCGCGCATCCCGTACTGATCACGGCACGCGGCCCGCTCGCCACCGCCCCGGGACCGGCTCCGGAGCGCCGGCCCCTGACCGTGCTGGCGATCGCCTGGAACGAGCTGACCACCACCTGCGACGCGACCCGGCTCAAGCGCTGCGCGGAACACACCTGCGCATGGGCGTTCTGGGACGTCTCGAAGAACCGCAGCCGCCGCTGGTGCTCCATGAGGGTCTGCGGCAACCGCAACAAGTCCCGCACCTATGCCTCCCGGAAGCGGCAGACCGCCTGACAAGGGCGGCGGGCACGGCCTGGTCCGTCAGGAATCGAGAAGCACGGGCCACCAGGGCGTACCTAGCCTGCTCGACATGGACATCTCACGCACACGAAGTGCCGTGCCGGGGCCCACGCCCGTCGAGCCCCAACGCCTGACCGACGTGAAGCGGCTGCGCCGCATACGCGACCGTATCGACCGGGAGTACGCCGAGCCGCTGGACGTGGCGGCGCTCGCACGCGGGGCGAACATGCCCGCCGGCCTGCTCAGCCGGGCCTTCCGGGCCACCTACGGGCAGTCTCCGTACGCCTATCTGACCGCACGACGTATGGACCGTGCGACGCTGCTGCTGCGCGGCGATCTCGGCGTCGACGCCGTCTGCTCCGCGGTCGGCTGTGCGACGCCGGGGATCTTCGTCACCCGTTTCGCCGAGCTGGCGGGCCTGACGCCCGAGAGCTTCCGCGGCCTCGCGTCGGACGCGGCGGGGACCGGAATCGAGGGCATGCCGGCCTGCGTGGCGCAGCGGGTGGCGAGAGCGGTCAGGAATCAAGAAGCCCCGGCACCAGGACGGCCTCTAGCGTGATGTTCATGGAAACCAACACCGCCACCAAGGCCACGACCTCCCTCTCCTCCGTCACCCTCCAGGTGGCCGACATCGAGGCGGCCCGCCGCTTCTACAGCGCCTTCGGCGTGGACACGTACGTACGCCTGCGGGGCTCCGAGGAGGCGTACGGCACCGGATTCCGCGGCTTCACGCTGGCGCTGACCGTGTCCGGCCCCGCGACCGTCGACGGGTTCCTCGCCCGTGCGGTGGACGCCGGCGCGACCGCCCTGAAGCCGGCCGTCAAGTCGCTGTGGGGCTACGGCGGCGTCGTACAGGCCCCGGACGGGACGATCTGGAAGATCGCGACCTCGGCCAAGAAGGACACCGGTCCCGCCACCCGCGAGATCGACGAGGTCGTCCTGCTGATCGGCGTCCAGGACGTGAAGGCGACCAAGCAGTTCTACGCCGACCGGGGGCTCACCGTCGGCAAGAGCTTCGGCGGGAAGTACGCCGAGTTCGTTCCCGGCGACTTGGACACCGTCAAGCTCGCCCTGTACAAGCGCCGCGGCCTCGCCAAGGACCTCGGCGTCAACGACGACGACAGCCGCGCCCACCACATCGTCCTCGGCAGCACCGGCCACCCGTTCACCGACCCGGACGGTTTCGCCTGGGAGCCCACGGCCGCCACCGACGCCGACCCGTCCTGACCCGGCCCCGCTCCCCCGCCCCAGCCCTTTTCCGTACGAGAGGAACCCCAGTCATGGCATCCACGAAGTCCACCGAGAACTACAGCGGATTCAGCGCCGAGGAGCGGGCCGCGATGAAGGAGCACGCGAGCGAGGAGAAGAAGGCGGCCTCCCGGCGCGGCGCCTCCCGCGCGGAGAAGGAGGCCGCCGCGGAGCAGGACGTCCTCGCTAAGATCGCCGAGATGCAGGACGGCGACCGCGCCCTCGCCGAACGCATCCACAAGATCATCAAGGAAACCGCTCCCCAGCTCGCGCCCAAGCTCTGGTACGGCATGCCGGCGTACGCCAGGGACGGCAAGGTCGTCTGCCACTTCCAGAGCGCGGAGAAGTTCAAGTCGCGGTACGCCACGCTGGGCTTCAGCGACCAGGCGGCGCTCGACGACGGCGCGATGTGGCCGGCGGCCTACGCCCTGACGGGCATGACCGCGGCCGTCGAGGAGCGGATCACCGCCCTGATCAAGAAGGCCGCGGGCTGAACCGGGCCGGCCATCGGCCACAGCCCAGCACCGGACCGGCGCCGGGGCTAGGGCCTTTGCCGCGATGGGAGACTTGCCGCATGGACATGGGGCGGGAGTCGCGGTGGGAGAAGGATGCGATGACGGTGGAGATCGTGTTCGCCCTCGTCACCGCCTGCCTGCTGGCCGCCGCGGTGTTCGCCGTGGCCGCCGCCCTGGTCCTCGCTCTCGGCGTCTCCGGCCCGGCCCGGCACACCACGCTGACCTGCGGTGCGGCGCTCGGAGCAGCGGCAGGCGTGTGGCGCGTGGTGCGGGTGCTGCGCCGGTTCGACGCGCAGCGCCGTAAGGGACACTGACCGCGCACAGCCCCGAGGGTTACGCCTCCGCCTGCAGCCGCAGCCCGGTCAGTGTCAGCTCCAGTGCGGAGCGGAACTGGTCGACGTCGTCGTGGCCGTCGAACTCGTCGACGATCTCGTTCACGAAGGGGAAGTCCGCCGGGTCGAGCTCGCGCCAGGTGCGTGCGAAGCGGCCCAGGTACTCGTCGCGGTCCACGGTACCGGCGAGGATCTCCTGCGGCGGTTCCTGGCCCATGTCGACGGCGGAGCCGACGACGACGCCGACGATCGCGGACACGGCGTGGAACCGCTGGCGCGCGTCGAGCTTCAGGCGCAGCGTCTGCTGGCCGAGCTTCTCGTACAGGCGCAGCGAATTGCTCTGGACGTCGGTGTTGCGCATGAAGTACGCGCCGAGCCAGGGCCGCTCCACGACTGCGTCGAACAGGGTGACCGCCATCGCGCGGAGGTCGTCGATGGGGTCGTCGCCGGGCGGGAACTTCTCGATGTCGGCAAACACCGCGCCCATCACGTGGTCGGTGGCGCGGTCCAGCAGCTCGTCCTTGCTCGCGACGTACCAGTAGATGCTGGCGACACCACCGCCCAGCCGCTGGGCGAGTGCGCGGAACGTCAGCGCGGACGCGCCGGCCTCGTCGAGCAGGGCCACCGCCTCGGTGAGCACGGACTCCATCGAGTGCGAAGCCCGTCGGCGCCCTCCGTCGGTGCGGCTCCGCTGCTGTGCCATGGCCTCTTCCTCTCGCTCTTTGCATCTCATCGAACGCTGTTCTATCGTAGCGCATCGTACGGCGTTCGATAGCCGAACGATGTTCGATCGAAAGGACCGCGCCATGACCACCGCCCCGCCCCGAACCGGGCCTCGCGCCTATCCCTCCCTGCGAGCCGCCTGGATACCCCTGGCCGCCCTGTGCCTGGCCTTCTTCGTCGAGATGGTCGACAACACGCTGCTGTCGATCGCCCTGCCCACCATCGGCCGCGACCTCGGCAGCGGGACGACCGCGCTGCAGTGGGTCACGGGGGCGTACTCGCTGACGTTCGGTGGCCTTCTGCTCACCGCCGGGTCCATGGCGGACCGGCTCGGGCGCCGCCGGGTGCTGCTGATCGGGCTCGGCGTGTTCGGTGCGCTCAGCCTGTGCGTCGCCCTCGTCAGCACGGCGGGCGAGCTCATCGCCCTGCGGGCCGCGCTCGGCGTGGCCGCCGCGGCGATGGCGCCGATCACGAACTCGCTGGTCTTCCGCCTGTTCGACGACAAGGCGCTGCGGATGCGCGCGATGACCGTCATGATCATCGTCGGTATGTCCGGCTTCGTCCTGGGCCCGCTGCTGGGCGGTACGGCGCTGGCGCACGTGCGGTGGGAGTGGCTGCTGCTCGTCAACGCCCCGATCGCGCTGATCGCGTGCATCGGCGTCCGGCTCGGCGTACCGGCCGACCGGCCGGAGGACCTGACCAAGGACAGGCTCGACGTGCCGGGCGCCGTCCTGAGCGTCGCCGCCATCGGCCTCGCCTGCTACTCGCTGACCAGCGGTGTCGAGCACGGCTGGCTCTCCGGGATCACCCTGGCGTCGATCGTGGGCGCCCTCGCGGCCGGGTTCGCGTTCGTCCGGCACGAGCGGCGCACCGCGGCGCCCATGCTCGACCTGCGTGTCTTCTCCAACGGCACCGTCCGCGGCGCCACCCTCGCGCAGATCGGGACGTCCATCGCGATGGCCAGTGTGATGTTCGGCCTGATCCTGCACTTCCAGTACGCGTACGGGTGGAGCCCGGTACGGGCCGGTCTGGCCAACCTGCCGATCATCGTGACGATGCTGATGGCCACGCCCCTGTCCGAGTGGCTGGCCCGCCGGTTCGGTCACCGCATCGCCTGCCTGGTGGGCGCGGCCTGTCTGGCGGGGTCGCTGGCCGGCCTCTCCTGGGGCGTCGAGCACGGGTACGCGGTCATCGCGGCGTGCATGGTGCTCATGACCGTGGGCCTGCGCACCGTGATGACGATCTGCGCGGTCGCCCTGGTCGACGCGATGCCGAGCAACCGCACCTCGATCGCTGCCGCTCTGAACGACACCGCTCAGGAGGTCGGCACCAGCGTCGGCACCGCGGTGGTCGGCACGCTGATCGCCGCGCTGGTCACCACCCAGCTCCCCGCCGGCATCTGGAGCAGCGACCTCGTGTCGTCGTTCTTCCACGGCGAGCGGATCACCTACGCGCTGCTCGCCGTCGTCGTCGGGCTGATCGCGGCCGGCGGCGCGCTGAGCCTCACCGATTCCCACTCCGTGGAGGAACACCCCGTCGAGGAACCCGCCTGACTCGCGCCCCGGCAACGGGCCCGTCGGTCCCGGGCTCGGTCGCCGGGGGGCGCAGCAGGCGGAACGCGCTTTCAGGGAGCGGGAGTTCGCCCGGCCACGTCAACGGCCGGGCGAACCCTGATTCATCGGCGGCCGCCGAAGTCCCAGTCGTGGACCTCGATGTCCGCGTACCGGTCCGCCGTGAGCACAGCCCGTGCCGCGTCCGGGCTCGCGGCCCTGAGCAGGACGGCCGTGCCGAGCCAGCTCCCGCCGTCGTCGGAAAGCAGCGGCCCGTACGCGATCAACTCGTCCCGGTCGGCCGGCAGACCGAGGTCGGCGGCGGGGCCTTCGCCGAGGCCGAGCACGAGGTAGCGGTTGCCGTCCTGCGGGTCTCCGGGGTATTCCCACATGGTGCGGCCCAGCACGTTGCGCCAACGGCGCACCAGCACGTCCCGATAGGCGCCGGCCTGGTAGTTGGGCTCGTCGAAGGCGAACGCGCGGACGGCGGCCGCATCGGGAAGGCCGACGATGTGCACGCTTCCGGTGGGCGTCTCACCGTCGGCGGCGAAGGTCGGCCCCCGGGCGATCAGCTCCTGCTCGTACCGGTCCATGTAGGACCAGTGCTGCTCCAGCAGCTCTTCGCGCAGGCCGCGGGAGCCCGGCCGGTCCCGGTGGTAGCAGAAGTACTCCATGGGCACAGAGCCTTCCTCGTCGACGGCGCGCGCTCAACCGGTTTTGGGCCGCGGTGCCGACGGCAGGGCGTCCGAGGAGACCGGCAGTGCTACTGAGGTCTGACGACCGGGTTGGCTCCACGGTATGACGTCGTCGGCCCGCCCACGCCCCTACCCTCCGGTCACCGCACCGATCCCGAGGAGAGGCTCCCCCATGACGCTCACGCCCAACGTCACCGCCACACACTCTCGCCCGCTGCCGCAGCGGGCGGCGCTGCTCGTGGCGCACGCACTGCTGGCCCTGCCCGTCACCGTCGTCGCGCTGCTGCTGGCCGTGTCCGGCAACGCGTCCACCGCCGGCCGCCTGCAGCGGCGCCTGGCGTCACTCGGCGGACCGACCGCTTCCCCGGCGGACACGGCGCCGGACCGCTTCCGGACCGTGGCCGGCCAGGCCCTCCGCGGCCTCCCGGCGAATGCCCTCGCCTTTGCACTGGCCGCCCCTTCCGTGGTCCTTCTCATCACCCGAGGCGTGCTCTACCCGCTGGCGACGGCGGGCGAAGACGTCTCGAACGCCTGGGGCGGCCCCACCGCGGCAGGAGCCTGGGCAGCCCACTTCGCGATCGCCGTGGGCATGGTGACGGTGGTCGCCGCGCTCCTCGTGGCCGTCCGGCGGCCGCACCGTTGGCAGCCGACGAGAGCAGCGTCTCAGCCCGCACCAACCGCACCGGCCACCACTCCGGTCAGCGCGGCAGCCGACTCCGGCGTCAGCCGGTAGAAGCCCTGCAGGCTGATCGAGTTCTCAAGGCGGCCGTCCACCACGTACTTCAGCACGCGCGTCCGGCCTCGACGGTTCTGCCAGGTCAGCTGCGCGAGCAGGTCGCCGGGGACCGGCACGTCGAAGCGTACGGGCGTCGCGGCCACGTGCACCGGCTCGGCCCCGCAGCCGTCGGCGCCGAGCATCGACCAGTCGTCGTGGCCCGGATGGGCGGGGTCCTCCCAGGTGGCGGGAGGTGTGCCGCAGCAGGCACCTCGCTCCCGGTCGACCACGCGCAGTTGGCTCACCACGTACACCTGACGCTGGTTGACGTGCAATGCGTACACCGTGTCCCCGGTGCTCGCGCCCGCCCACCTGGGCAAGGAGGAATGCGCACCGCTGAAGGCGACCGGCGGCCGTTCGCCCGCCCGGCCCGCCTTGCGCAGCGCACGGCACACGTCATGGGTCCACAGGACCGTGAAGGCATCAGACATGGCGTGATCGTACAAACGGTCACTGACACCGGTGGTGAGACCGTGCCGGAGCGGCCGTGTCCGCGCCGACGGTGAACCCCTCACCGGCGGCGGGCACGCCGACCCCGTGCCAGCTGAACGGAATTCCGCGCGCCGTCTCCAGGTCGGGCCCGTCCATCAGCTGGAAGTGCACATGGGGTTCGGTCGAGTTGCCCGAGTTGCCGCAGAGGCCGAGGAGTTGGCCGGTCTCGACCTCGTCGCCCGGCCGGACGCGCAGGGAGCCCCGCTGGACGTGCCCGTACAGGGCGTACGTCCCGTCGCCCAGATCGAGGACGATGTGGTTGCCCACGATGCGACGGCTTCCGCCCACGATTCGGCAGGCCCCCTCGATGAGCCAGAAGTACAGGACTCCGGCCAGCGAGCTGCGGCTCAGGTGGTCGCGCTGGCCGTCCTCCGCGTGGATGACGGTCCCGCCGGCGACCGCGTACAGGGGCGCGCCGAAGGCGGGATAGTCCCGGTTGCGCCGGGCGACGGGCCAGAACCAGACAGGGGCTGGACGGGTCGGCCCCGACTCCGGTTCGGCCACGATGTCGATGGCGTACGTCTGGGCCAGGCTGTGCGTCCCGTGGCTCGGCACCTTGTCGGCGGGGCTGTTGACCGCGGACCAGCGGCCGGTGACCGGGGGTACCACGGCGACGGGGGCCGGGGGCCGGGTCTCGATCCGCTGACGGGCGGAGCGTGCGCCGACCAGGCCGATCACCATCGCACCGAGCGCCGGGAGCCAGCTCAGCCAGTAGTTGTACGGGAGTTTCACGAAGAACCCGACGGCGACCTGGGCGAAGAAGACCACCCACAGCGCGTACTGGGCCTTGACGGCGATCTTCCTTCGGTCCATGGACATGTTCTCCCCCTTGCGGAAGGCGGTCAGGTCACGGGGCGCGCGGCGGTGAGCACCACGAGGAGCGGCACGACTCGCCCCGCCGGGATCTCGAAGCGGCCGCGCTGCGGGGAGTGCAGCCAGCCCGCGCCCGTCAGTTGGCGCAGGTGGTGGTAGATCTGGCCGGTGGTCCCGACGTCGTCGAGCGCGGCCAGTTCGGCCGCGGTGCGCAGGCCGTCCAGGATCGCGCGCAGCAGCGTGAGGCGTACGGGGTTGCCGAGCGCGGCGAACGACGCGGCCGCCTCGGACCAGTTGTCGTCGAACAGCGTCTCGGTCAGCAGGCCGTACTGCCATTCGTAATGGTGCCCGGTCGGTACGCGCACCGCTCCGGTGAACAGCACGCCGCCGTCCGCCTCTTGTGTCACCGGATGCCGCGCCTTCAGTGCGTCGAGCGCCCAGAAGTCACCCTCGGCCACGGGTGGCGCGGGCGGGGCCGCCTCCAGCTCCGCCATGCGTCGCTCGAGTGCGGCGACGCGCTCTTCCAAGTCCATGGGACGAGATTACGTAATTACGGAAATACGCGCAACCATGGGTTCACCGCCGCACCCGCAGAGGGCCGCCGGCGCGCCGGGGAGGGCGGGTCCCGGCCGCAGGTCGCACGCTGTGCGAGTTGCCGCATGCGGACCGTTACCCGCACCATGGGACTGTCGTCCGGGCCGGCTCGTCCGGCCTCACCGCCATGACGGGATGGGTGCGGCGTATGGCCAGGTACTTCGAGAACGGCGCCGGGGAACTCGTGGCCGACGCGTTGTCCGGCTTCGCCCGTGCGCATGCGGATCTCGTGCGCTACGACTCGGCGGACGGTTTCGTCACCGCCCGGCACACCGCGTCCGCGCGCCGGGTGGGGCTGTTGTCCGGGGGCGGATCCGGGCACGAGCCACTGCACGCCGGGTATGTCGGTGCGGGCATGCTGGATGGCGCCTGTCCCGGCAGGATCTTCGCCTCGCCGCACAACCGGCAGATCTTCCGGGCCTCGCGCGCGGTGGCGCGGCCCGAGGGCGTGCTGCACGTCGTCAAGAACTACACCGGTGACCGGATCAACTTCGGTATCGCGGCCGAGCGCCTCGCGGACGCGGGGATCGCCTGTGCGCGGGTCCTCGTCGACGACGACCTCGCCACCGACTCGGAGGACATCGCCGCCGGGCGCCGCGGTACCGGCGCCACGGTGCTGCTGGAGAAGGTGCTGGGCGCCGCCGCGGACACCGGTATGGGGCTCGGAGAGCTGGTGGAGCTCGGAACGGTCCTGGCGGGCCGGTGCCGTACGCTCGCCGTCGCCTCGGCCGCCCATCACGCACCGGCCACGGGTGAGCCCGCGTTCGTGCTGCCGCCCGGTGAGCTGGAGTACGGCGTCGGGATCCATGGCGAGCGCGCCGCCCGGACCCGGGAACAGGCGACGGTGGGCGAGCTCGTGGAGGAGATGACGGGCTCCCTGCTGGACGCGCTGCGGCCCGGGGCCGAGGACTCCGTCGTGGCTCTCGTCAATGGGCTCGGTTCGGTCACCTCGCTCGAGCTGTACGGCGTCTTCGGCGAGCTGGGCCGGGTGCTCGATGCCCGGGGGTTGCGGCTCGCGCGGCATTTGGTGGGTGCCTACGTCACGGCACTGGACATGCGGGGGTTCTCCCTCACGCTCATGGTCGCCGACCGGGCCACCCTGGATTTCTACGACGCACCGGTGCACACCCCGGCACTGCGATGGTGACCGGTCCGCTCCGCGCGACGGACGTACGAGGAGGGCCCATGACCAGCAGCGCACTCGACGGCGCACGGACCCGCGACTGGGCGGGGCGCTTCGCGGAGTCGGTGTACGCCACCGAGGCGGAGCTGACCGCGCTCGACCAGCAGGCGGGGGACGGCGACTTCGGCGCCAATCTCGCGGCCGGAGTCCGGGCCGCCGGTCTGCTGCTCGACCGGGTGGAGGCGCCGGCCGGTCCGGCGGAGTACCTCGGCGCCATGGCCACCGCCTTCCTCGACGAGGTCGGCGGGACCAGCGGCCCGCTGTTCGGCCTGCTGTTCCAGGCGATGGGGCGGGCCGCCGGGCCGGGACCGGAGCTGACGACGGACGCGCTCGGCGAAGGTGCCGCCGAGGGCCTGGCCGCGATCCGCCGGGTGGGTGACGCCTCGCCCGGTGACAAGACGCTGGTCGACGCACTGGCGCCGGCGGCCGACGCGCTCAAGGCGGCCGGGGAGGCACCGCCCGCCGATGCCCTCGCCGCGGCTGCGGAAAAGGCGTGGCGGGGCGTGCGCGAGACGGCGTCCCAGGCGGCGCGCATGGGGCGGGCCAGCTACCTGGGCGAGCGCGCGACCGGCGTCCCGGACCCGGGTGCCGTGGGCGTCGCGCTGTTCTTCTCCTCCGCCGTCGGTACGGTCCGGTCGCTGGCACCCCACCTCGCCGGCGACTGACCGCGGGTCCGGGGCCGCCGTTACGCACCGAGGCGGCTCCGGGCCCAGCTGAGCAGGTCGGGGTCGGCGAGGGTGGTGACCCACAGGTCGGCCTGTTCCGCGTCCGGGCCCGCGGGGCGTACCCCGATGCCGATGACGCGGAGGCCGGCCCGACGGGCGGACTCCATCCCGGTCAGCGAGTCCTCCACGGCCAGGGCGTCCTCGGGCGGTACGCCGCAGAGGCGGGCGGCCGCTCTGTACACGTCCGGGGCCGGTTTTGGCCGTACCTCCCCGTCCGGGACCACGACGTGTTCGAAGCAGCTGAGGAGTCCGGCGCGGTCGAGGCACGATTCGACCGTGGCCCGGGGGCAGTTGCTCGCCACCGCGAGCGGCCGGTGGCGGGCGGCCAGCCGGACCAGTGCGGCGGCGCCCGGCATGGTGACCGGGTCCTCCTCGACCAGGGTGGTGAAGGTGCTGAGCAGCGCGCCGGCGAGTTCGTCGACGAGGTCCGGTTTCCCGGTCTCCTGCGCCATCAGGGCCCCGCACTCGGTGTAGTGGACGCCCTTCGCGCGGTCGGCGAACCCGGCGGGCGGCGTGAGCCCGAAGAGCCGGAAGGTGATGTTGCGGGCCTCCTGCCAGTGCCTTTCCGTATCCATCAGGGTGCCGTCGCAGTCGAAGACGATGGCCAACGGGGACCAGGAAAGGATTCGATGAGCTGTCATGTAACCGCCATTCTCGGAGGCTGCGTCGGCCGGTTGGTCACCAGGGCGCAGACACGTGCCAGGAGGCACACAGAAGGAAGGGAGGTATCGGACGCGGGCGTTGCTCCGTGGCCACTGCGGCCAGGCCGGTATCGCTGAGTGCACCGCGCGGACTCGGACCCTCAGGATCAGGCCGTCCGAAACATCATGGTCATTACGTTAATTCGACCTCTTCAATTTCCGCAATCACCAATTCGAGTGCATCGAAAAGCCCGAGAAGACACCGGCCCGGGCGATGGATAATAAGATCTTCGCGCGATGCGACAACACCTTCCGCCGATGAGCGGAATGGATTTTCACGTCGCAGCGCCCGCACGTATGAGCGAAGGTGGAACAGGTGCAGGACAGAGCGCGCGTAACCCGCAAAGTGCTGCTGGAATCGGCAGCACACCTATTTGTCGAACGGGGATATGCGGGAACGAGCGTCAATGACATAAGCGACCACTCGGGAAAGACCAGCGGGGCCATCTATTTCCATTACTCCAGCAAGGAGAAGCTCGCACTGGCCGTCGTCCGCGAGCAGTTCGCCACCTGGCCGCAGCTCGCCGCCGTGTACGCCGCACCCGGCGTCCCGCCGCTGGAGAAGCTGGTCGTGCTCAGCTTCCGCGTCGCCCAGTCCCTCAGCGAGGACGTCCTGGCGCGCGCCGGCGCACGGCTGTGGGCGGAGCGACGCGCCATCGAGGCGCCCGTACCCACTCCGTTCGGCGCCTGGGCGCTGGCCTGCGCCCGGCTCCTCGCCCAGGCCCGGACGCGGGGCGAACTCGCGGAGGGCGTCGAGCCGTCGGCGACGGCCGTGGCGCTGGTGTGCGGGTTCTTCGGGCACTGCACGCTGACCGACGAGATGCCGGGCAGGAGGGGCTGGACGGAGCGGCTGGAGCAGTGGTGGCGACTGGTCCTCGCATCCCTTCAGGCGGAACCCGATCCCGCGGGGCTGCTCGCCCGGGCGCGGGCACGGATCCCCGCACAGACCGACGCGTCGAGCGCCGACGCCCTCTCCCGGCAGGCAGCGGCTGAACGCAGGCCCGCCGTTGGCCACGGGATGACCAAGGGCCGGTGATGCGCATCACACGCTTCCGCCTCTTGACGGCCTCCTCCCAAACCGGTTTGGTTGTCCTCGTTCGAGCAGTCAAACCGGTTTGAAGACGCTTCGTCTTCGGGCCGCCGGCAAGGAAGTCCAGGCACATGGCACGCAAGCCCACCATCGCGGATGTCGCCCGGCGGGCCGGTGTTTCCCGTGCCACGGTCTCCTTCGCTCTGAACGACCGGCCCGGCGTCGCCGAGGAGACGAAACTGCGCATCCTCGCGGCGAGCCGGGAGCTCGGCTGGACCCCCAGCCGTCAGGCCCGGGCCCTCTCGCTCGGCAAGGCCGGTGCCTTCGGGCTCGTCCTGGCCCGCGACACGGAGCAGGTCGGGGCCGACCCGTTCTTCCCGGCGTTCATCGCCGGGGTCGAGGCGGTGATCGGGCAGCGCGGCGACGGACTGATGATCCACATCACCGCCCCGGACAACGAGCAGGGCGTCTACCGGCGTCTCGCCTCGGAGCAGCAGGTGGACGGGGTCCTCCTGACCGACCTGCGCCGCGACGATCCGCGTCCCGCGCTGCTGCGGGAGCTCGGTCTGCCGGCCGTCGTGGTCGGCCAGCCCGAGTGGGGCGACGGCCTGACCGCGGTGAGCCTGGACGACGAGCCGGCCTACACGGCGGCCGTCCGGCACCTCGCGGAGCTGGGTCACCGGCGCATCGCCCACGTCGAGGGGCCGCAGGAACTGCTGCACGCCCACCGGCGCCGGACCGCGTGGGAGCAGACCCTGCGCGCGCTCGGTCTGCCCGAAGGGCCCGTGCTGCCCGGCGGGTTCACGCCCGAGGGCGGCGCCCTGGCCACCAGGCAGCTGCTGGCCTCGGCCGAGCCGCCGACCGCGATTGTCTACGGCAACGACCTCGCCGCCATGGCCGGGCTCTCGGTCGCCCAGGAGCTGGGTGTCCGCGTCCCCGACCAGTTGTCGCTGGTCGGCTACGACGACGCTCCCCTGACGCGGTACAGCTTCCCGCCGCTCGCCTCCGCCCGTGCCGATGCCCGGGGCTGGGGCGAGGCGGCGGCCCGCGCCCTCGACGCGGTCATCGCCGAGGGCGCCGCCGACCATGTGCGGCTGCAGCCGGCGCGGTTCGTGCCCCGCGCGTCGATGGGGCCCGCGCCCCGCCGGTGACGTAACGGGGGCAATCGACCGGTCGTGCTCGCGCCGACCGGGAATTCCGTGCGGCGACGAGGCCGCGCGTGAACAGTTCGGAGATCAATCATTCTGAGGAGAACGGCGTACGCGCTGCTCGTGCTCGCTCTCGCGGGCACCGCGACGGCCTGCGGCCGGTCGGCTCCCGATCCGGCCGCCGCCGCCACGGCGCGCGGCCCGATCACGGTCTGGCTTTCCAACAACGCGCAGGAGGTGCAGTGGGGCAGGGCGATGGTCGCCGCGTGGAACAAGGCCCATCCCGACCAGCACGTCACCGCGCAGCAGATCCCGGCGGGCAAGACCTCCGAGGAGGCCATCAGCGCCTCGATCATCGCGGGGACGACGGCCTGTCTCGCCTTCAACACCTCGCCGGCGGCGGTGCCGACGTTCCAGAAGCAGAACGGCCTCGTCTCCCTCAGTGACTTCCCGGACGGCGAGAAGTACATCGCCGGGCGCGGCGGCTCCCTCACCGACCAGTACCGCTCCTCCGACGGCGCGTTCTACCAGCTGCCGTGGAAGAGCAACCCGGTCATGATCCTCTACAACAAGAAGCTGTTCGCGAAGGCCGGTCTCGATCCCGAGCACCCGAAGCTCGCCACGTACGAGGACTTCCTCGCGACCTCCCGCACGCTCGTGCGCAGCGGGGCCGCGAAGGCGGCGATCTGGCCCTCGCCGAGCAGTGACTTCTTCCAGCCCTGGTACGACTTCTACCCGGCGTTCGCCGCGCAGAGCGGCGGCAAGCAGCTGATCGAGGACGGCAGGCCGCAGTTCGACTCGGCGGCGGGCCGGCAGGTCGCGGCGTTCTGGCGCACGCTGTACGCGGAGAAGCTGGCGCCCCAGGAGCAGTACCCGGGCGACTCGCTCAACGACGGCAAGGCCGCCATGGCGACCGTGGGCCCGTGGGCCGTGGCCGCGTACAAGGACAGTGTCGACATCGGTGTGGCTCCGGTGCCGACCGCCGACGGCGGGAGCGGCAAGCACTCCTTCAGCGACGAGAAGTCCGCGGCGATGTTCAGCTCCTGCGAGAACCGGGCCACCGCCTGGGACGTGCTGAAGTTCGCGACCTCCGCCGCGCAGGACGGGAAGTTCCTGGAGGCGACCGGGCAGATGCCGATGCGTGAGGACCTGACGTCGAAGTACCCCGGCTACTTCGCGAAGAACCCGACGTACAAGGCCTTCGCCGACCAGGCGGAGCGCGTCGTCGAGGTGCCGAATGTGCCGGGCTCCATCGACATCTGGCAGGCCTTCCGCGACGAGTGGACGAAGTCGGTGGTGTTCGGCCGCGAGTCCACGGACGCGGGGCTGCGCAACGCGTCGTCCGAGATCACCCGCCTGCTGAACGAGTACGGGGACCCGTCATGAGCGTGAACCTGGACGCGGTGCCCGGCGCCGTACGCCCGAGCGGCCCCGCCCCGCGCGGCAGGGCGCGACGTGGTCTGTCGCGGGCCGGCGCGCTGTTCGTGTCGCCGTACGTGCTGTTCATCGTGGTGGTCTTCGCGGTACCGCTGGTCTACACGGTGTGGATCTCCTTCCACCGCTTCTACTTCACCGCGCCGGGCACGGACATCGACTCGCCGTGGGTGGGGCTGTCGAACTACCGGGACGTGTTCACGGACCCGGTCGTCGGGCAGGCCTTCCTCAACATCCTGATCTTCCTCGTCATCAACGTGCCGTTGACGGTGGGCCTCTCGCTGGTCCTGGCGGCGGCGCTGAACTCGAAGATCCGGGGGCGTGGCTTCTTCCGTGCCGCGTTCTACGTGCCGTACGTGACGGCGAGCGTGGCGCTGGTCGCGGTGTGGCAGTTCCTCTTCGGGTCGGACGGGTTCGTCAACCACCTGCTGGGCTCGCACGCCCCGGACCCGTCGTGGCTGGTCAATTCGCACCTCGCAATGCCGATGATCGCCGTGTTCGTGACCTGGAAGCAGCTCGGCTTCTTCGTGATGCTGTACCTGGCGTCGCTGCAGAACGTCGGCAAGGAGCTGTACGAGGCGTCCGCGATGGACGGCGCGGGGAAGGTGCGGCAGTTCTTCTCGGTGACGGTGCCGGGCGTACGGCCGGCGACGACGCTCGTCGTGATCTACGCGATCATCACCGGCGCCAACCTGTTCAGCGAGCCGTACCTGCTGACCGGCGGCGGTGGCCCCGACCACTCGTCGACCTCGCCCGTCCTGCTGATGTACCAGAAGGGCATCGAGCAGGGCCATCCCGACTTCGCGGCCGCCCTGGGCGTCGTTCTCGTCGCCTTCGTGATGGTCGTGTCGATCGCCGCCCGCAAGCTGACCGAGAGGGGCGACTGACATGAGCGCCGCCACACCGAGGCCCAACCGCCGCTTCTCCGCGGGCAGCGCCGTCCGTTACGTGCTGCTGTCGCTCGGCGCCGTCGCCTTCCTGTTCCCCTTCTACTACATGATCGTCGGCTCGCTGCGCGGGCAGACTGTCGGTGACCTGTCCGCGGCGGTCCCCTCGGGGCTGACCGGTGACAACTACGCGGCGGTCAACAGCGCCATCTCGCTGGGCCGGTCCCTGCTCAACTCGGGGATCATGACCATCGGGGTACTGGTCTGCACGCTCGTGTTCGGGGTGCTCGCCGGGTACGCGCTGGCGCAGCTGCGGTTCCGGGGCAAGGGGGCGGTCTTCGCGGCGCTCCTGCTCGTACAGATGATCCCGTTCCAGCTGCTCACGCTGCCGCTGTACGTGCTCGTCGTCCGTGACTACGGGCTCGGCGACAACTACCTGGGCATGATCCTGCCGTTCGCTATCAACTCGACGGCCGTGTTCCTGTTCCGCCAGTTCTTCGCGCAGATGCCGCAGTCCCTCTTCGAGGCGGCCCGCATCGACGGCGCGAGCGAGCTGCGCATCCTGTGGAGGATCGCGCTGCCGATGGCCCGGCCGGCCGTGCTGACTGCGCTCCTGCTGACGTTCATCGGGCCGTGGAACGAGTTCCTGTGGCCGTTCCTCGTCACCAAGAACGCCGACATGCAGCCGCTGGCCGTGTCGCTCGCGAGCTTCCTCTCCAACCTTCAGGGCACGGTGGCCAACCCGGCCGGTGCCCTGCTGGCCGGCGCGTGTGTGCTGGCCTTCCCCGCGGTGGTCCTGTTCCTCCTGTTCCAGCGCCACTTCACCTCTACCGACATCGATTCCGGAGTAAAGGGCTAACGCCATGAGCAACACCACCACCGCCACCCGCATCCCGTACCGCATGGTCCGCAAGGGTGTGGTCATGTCCCCCCTGGCCGGTGAGGCGAACGAGGTCGAGGGCGTCCTGAACCCCGCCTCCGGCCGCACCCCGGACGGCACGCTGCACCTGCTGCCGCGCCTGGTCTCCGAGGGCAACGTCTCCCGTGTCGGCCTCGCCGAGGTGACCTTCGACGAGGCGGGCGTGCCGAACGGCGTCGAGCGCCGCGGCACCGTCCTCTCCCCCGACGAGGGCTGGGAGCGCGGCAAGAACAACGCCGGTGTCGAGGATCCGCGCGTCACCTGGGTCCCGTCGCTCGGCAAGCACGTCATGAGCTACGTGGCCTACGGCCCGCTCGGGCCGAAGCCGGCGCTCGCCGTGTCGGAGAACCTCACCGACTGGACGCGTCTCGGCCCGATCCAGTTCGCCTACCAGCAGGACCTGGACACCGACCTCAACCTCTTCCCGAACAAGGACGTCGTCCACTTCCCCGAGCCGGTCCCGGGCCCGGACGGCGAGATGGCGTACGCGATGCTGCACCGCCCGATGTGGGACCTGGGCTGGTTCCGCCCGGGCGAGGGTGTGCACCTGCCGGCGGGTGTCACCGACGAGCGCCCCGGTATCTGGATCAGCTATGTGCCGGCCGCCGAGGTGGACGCCGACATCACCGCCCTGACCCGGCCGCGTAGCCACAAGCTGCTGGCCCTGTCGGAGTACCCGTGGGAGTCCCTGAAGATCGGCGGCGGCCCGGCCCCGATCCGGGTGCCCGAGGGCTGGCTGCTCATCCACCACGGCGTGTCCGGCTCCATCGAGGACCCGTGGGCGCAGAACCAGGACGTGTCGTACGCGGCCGGTGCGATGATCCTCGACCCGGCCGACCCGTCCCGTGTCATCGCGCGCTCCGACCAGCCCCTGATGGCGCCCGAGACCGAGGAGGAGCGCTCGGGGACCGTCCCGAACGTCGTCTTCCCGACGGCCGTCGAGGAGATCGGCGGCGAGCTGTACGTGTTCTACGGCATGGCGGACGCGCACATCGGCGTGGCCCTTCTGGAGCGCACGGCATGACGGACGGCGCCCTCGGCATCGGCCTGGCCGGCTGCGGCGGCTTCGCGGAGTTCGTCCTGGACGCCGTGGCCGGCCTGCCCGGTCTGCGGCTCGCGGCGGTCGCCGACCCGTCGCGGGAGCGGGCCCGGCTGCTCGGTGAGCGGCACGGTGTTCCGGCACTGGGTTCGCTGGGCGACCTCCTTGAGCGGGACGACGTGGCGGCCGTGCTGATAGCCACACCGCCCGCGACCCATGCCGCGATGGCCACGGCCGCGCTGCGCGCGGGGCGCCACGTCTTCTGCGAGAAGCCTCTCGCCACCACGACCGAGGACGCCTCGGCGGTCGTCCACGAGGCGCGGCTCGCCGGGCGCGCCCTGGTCGTGGACCATGTGCTGCGCTACAACCCGCTGCTGCGGGCCGTGGAGCGGCTGGCCGGGCGGGGGCTGCTCGCGCCGCCGCGCCGGTTCCTGTTCGAGAACGACGCGTCCGACGAGGATTTGGGGGCCGGTCACTGGTTCTGGGACCCCGCGCACAGCGGCGGCATCTTCGTCGAGCACGGCGTCCACTTCTTCGACGCCGCCCGCGCGCTGCTCGGGACCGACCCGGTCAGTGTGCGGGCCACCGCGGTCAGCCGTCCCGGCGGCCCGGTCGACATGGTCAGCGCCGATGTGGTGCACCCCGGGGGCGTGCTCGCCTCGCACCTGCACTCCTTCACCCATGCCCATCGCGCCGAGCGGCAGCTGATGCGCCTGGACCACGGGTTCGCGGAGACTCGGATCACCGGGTGGATCCCCGTGCACGCGCGGATCACGGCGTGGGTGGACGAGGACGGTGCCCGTGCCTGGGAGGAGCTTCCCCGGCTGCGGGACGAGTTGCTGGCCGTCGAGGGGTTCCGGCTCGGCGGCGGCGAGCGGATCACCGTCCACGTCGACCGCCACGCCGGGTCCACCGCGCCGGCCCGGGGCCGGGGCGAGGAGCGGACCGTGCCGCACCGCGTCACCGCCGTCCTCGACCTCGGCGGCGAGGCGCGCAAGCCGTACGTGTACGCGCAGAGCGTGCGCGCGGCGATGGCCGACCTGGTGCGGTCGGCCCGGGAGGGCACGGCCCCGGTGGCCGGCCCGGTCAGCGGGTTCGCCGCGGTCGCGGTCGCCGAGGCGGCCACGGTCGCCGCCGCGAGGGGCGCCGAGCAGAGCGTCCTGTCCCCCGGCCACGCCCTGTCCGTCACCGGCCCCGCCCGGTCCGAAGGAGCGTCCGCGTGAACTGGTGGCAGGACATGGTGTGTTACGAGGTCCATCCGCGGGCCTTCGCCGACTCGGACGGGGACGGGACCGGAGACCTGGCGGGCCTGACGGCGCGCCTGGAACACATCAGGGACCTGGGCGCGGACGCCGTGTGGTGCACGCCGTTCTACCCGTCCCCGCTGGCCGACGGCGGCTACGACATCTCCGACTACACCGGGGTGGCCCCGGACCTGGGGACCGACGCGGACGCCGGCCGGCTGACGGCCCGCGCCCACGAGCTGGGCCTCAAGCTGATCGTCGACCTCGTCCCGAACCACACGTCGGACCGCCACCCGTGGTTCCTGGACGCCCTCGCGGCCGGGCCCGGATCGGTGGAGCGGGAGATGTACCTGTTCCGGGCCGGCCGGGGCGCGGCGGGCGAACTGCCGCCCAACGACTGGCAGTCGGCGTTCGGCGGCCCCGCCTGGACGCGGGTCGCGGACGGTGAGTGGTACTGCCATCTGCACGCCCCCGAACAGCCCGACCTGAACTGGCGCGACCCGAAGGTGCGCGACGCCTTCACGGATGTCCTCCGGTACTGGCTCGACCGGGGTGTGGACGGCTTCCGGGTGGACGTGGCACACGCCCTGTTCAAGGCGGAGGGTCTGCCGGACGCGGGGCCCGGGCAGCACACCGACCCGCTGCGCAACCACCTGATGCCGTATTACGACCAGGAGGAGCTGCACCCGCTCTACCGCGAGTGGCGGGGACTGCTCGACACCCATCCGGCGCCGCCGGGCGCGGTGGCACCGCACGACCGGGTGATGGTCGCGGAGTCGGCCGTCTTCGCCCCGGAGCGGCTGGCCCGCTACATCCGGCCCGACGAGATGCACCAGGCCTTCAACTTCGCGTTCCTGGAGGCTGCCTGGGAACCCGCGGAGCTGCGCCGCGTCATCGACGACTCGTTCGGTGTGCCGGGCGCGGCCGTGACGTGGCTGCTGTCCAGCCATGACGCGGTCCGTCCCGTCACCCGGTACGGCTCCCCGGCACGGGCCCGTGCCGCCGCGCTGCTGATGCTGGCGCTGCCGGGGTCCGCGTACCTCTACCAGGGCGAGGAGCTGGGCCTGCCCCAGGCCGAGGTGCCCGTCGACCGCATCCGCGACCCGCTGTGGGAGCGTTCCGGCCGCACCGAGCGCGGGCGCGACGGGGCGAGGGTGCCGCTGCCGTGGTCCGGTGCGCGGGCGCCGTACGGCTTCACCACGGCGGACGCCGGGGTCACCTGGCTGCCGCAGCCCGGGGACTGGGCCGGTCTCACCGTCGCCGCCCAGGAGGCGGACCCCGGGTCCACGCTCGCCCTGTACCGGGCGGCGCTGCGGCTGCGCCGCGCCCATCCGGCACCGGACCCGGCGGCCCCGCCCGTCTGGCTCTCGGAGCCGGGCGCGTCCGTACTGGCCTTCCGGCGCGGGGAGTTGACGTGTGCCGTCAATCTGGGCGCCGAGCCCGTACGTACGCCCGGCCGGCCGCTGCTCAGCAGCGGACCGCTCGACGGGGACGCGCTGCCGCCCGACACGGCCGTGTGGTTCCTCGCCCCGCCTTCCTCCCGATCCGCCCAAGGAGACACCGATGACGACGCCCGCGACTGACCCGACGCCCCGGACCGACCTGTCCGGGCTCGTCAAGGCGTACGACGTGCGCGGTGTGGTGCCGGACCAGTGGGACGAGTCGACGGCGGAGCTGTTCGGTGCCGCGTTCGTGCGGGTCAGCGGGGCGGCGGCGATCGTGACGGGCCACGACATGCGGCCCTCCTCCCCCGGGCTGGCCCGGGCCTTCGCCCGTGGCGCCACCGCGCAGGGGGCCGATGTCACGGCAATCGGCCTGTGCTCGACGGACCAGCTGTACTACGCGTCCGGCTCGCTCGGGCTCGCCGGTGCGATGTTCACCGCCTCGCACAACCCGGCCCGGTACAACGGCATCAAGCTGTGCCGGGCCGGTGCGGAGCCGGTGGGCCAGGACACCGGGCTCGCCGAGATCCGGGCACTCGTCGAGCGGTGGACGGACGAGGGCGCGCCGGAGCCTGCCGCCCGCGCGGGCACCGTCACCGGGCAGGACACCCTGGCCGGGTACGCCGCGTATCTCCGCTCCCTGGTGGACCTGTCGTCGATCCGTCCGCTGAAGGTGGTGGTGGACGCGGGCAACGGCATGGGCGGCCACACGGTCCCGACGGTGCTCGCGGGGTTGCCGCTGACGGTGGTGCCGATGTACTTCGAGCTCGACGGTACGTTCCCCAACCACGAGGCCAACCCGCTGGATCCGGCGAACATCGTCGACCTCCAGGCCCGGGTGCGCGCCGAGGGCGCCGATCTCGGGCTCGCCTTCGACGGCGACGCGGACCGCTGCTTCGTCGTCGGCGAGAACGGCGACCCGGTCTCGCCGTCGGCCATCACGGCGCTGGTCGCCTCGCGCGAGCTGGCGCTCCACCCCGGCGCCGCCGTCATCCACAACCTCATCACCTCCCGCGCGGTGCCGGAGGTGATCCGTGAGGCGGGCGGCACCCCGGTCCGCACGCGGGTCGGCCACTCCTTCATCAAGGCGGAAATGGCCCGTACCGGGGCGGTGTTCGGCGGCGAGCACTCCGCGCACTACTACTTCCGCGACTTCTGGAACGCGGACACCGGCATGCTGGCCGCCCTGCACGTCCTCGCCGCCCTCGGCACCCAGGGCGGTCCGCTGTCCGCGCTGACCCGTCGCTTCGAGCGGTACGCCGCGTCGGGCGAGATCAACTCCACGGTCACCGACCAGGCCGCCCGCACGGCCGCCGTACGCGCGGCGTGGGAGTCCCGCCCCGACGCCGCGGCCGATACCCTGGACGGCCTCACAGTCAGCGGCACGGACTGGTGGTTCAACCTCCGCCCGTCCAACACGGAACCGCTGCTGCGGCTCAACGTGGAGGCGCGCACCGAGAAGCTGATGCGCCAGGTCCGCGACGAGGTGCTGGCGACGGTACGCGCAGCCTGACGAGCGGCGCCGGGCACAATGCGGCCCATGAGCCTGCACTACGAAGTCGTCTTCACCTGCTTCCTACGCGAGGACACCCCTGCCCCGGTGCTGGACGCCCTGCGGTGGCACCTCGGCATGACCGAGGTGCCACCGCGGGGGCACGGTGAGGAGGAGTACGCGTATCCGCTGCTCAGCCCCGATCCGCACAGCCGCCTGCCCGGCGGGGACTTCGCCTCGCTGCGGCTCCAGGACGAGGGGTGGGGTCTTTACAGCCGCAACTACTGGCTCGACGACGACATGGGCGAACTGGTCACCGTCCTGGACCTGTTGGCACCTCACATCGCGAGCCCCGGCTTCGGCGGCTACTTCCGCGAGGAGTACGAGAGCAGGCCGGCCCTCTTCACGTTCCGGGACGGCGCCTACGGCCCGCTGGAACCCTGAGGACCCTCGGCGCCCGGGCCACCTGCCCGCGTGGCAGGCCGCGGTTCCGTACGGCCGGCCTACTCGGCGCCGTCCGTCAGGGTGAGGGTGAGCGTGTCCTCGTCGCGGGTGGGGTGTTCGATGCTGATCGAGCCCTCCGCGCCGTTGTAGCTTCCGGTGCCGCCGGTGATCGCGAACTCGTGGGTCCACTGGCGTGAGTTGACGGGCAGCTCGGTCACGGCGGGGAGCGGGCGCTGGAAGGCGGTGGAGGCTGTGATCATGCCGTCGTCGAGGCTCAGGACCAGCGTCGCCATGACGTAGGAGCCGTCGGGTCCCACGCTCACGGGCAGACAGTGCGCGTTCTCGGTGCCCACGCTCCGGCCCTCGGTGTCCGTCAGGTCGTAGCGCACGAAGTACGGGACTCCGGTCGTCAGGATGTCCGGGATGTTCGCGCCCGTGCGCCTGCCCTTCAGGGTGATCAGCCGGTCGGCCCTGCGCGTCGCGCCGGCGGTTCCGGCCGCTCCGGCCACCAGTCCCCCGGCGATCGTCGCCGCCGAGGTCAGCTGCAGCATGCTCCTGCGGTCCATATGGGCCACCTTTGCTCGTCGTGTGCGTGAGGTGCGCGGTCACACCCCACGGGTAACCGCGCCAGGGTGCGGAACGGAGCGCTCTCGGCCGGAAGATCACCGGAACGCAGGAGCCGCCGGGGGTGCGCGCATGCCAGGGTTGCGCCTATGGAGATCACCGTACGGACCGCTGCCGAGCAGGACCTTCCCGCGCTGCTCGCCCTCTACCACGACCTGAACCCGGACGACCCGCACCTGCCCCGGGAAGCCGCCGCCGACGTGTGGGAGCGCATCGCGAACCAGCAGGGGCGGACCGTTCTCGTTGCCGAGGCGGGGGGTGCGGTGGCCGGGACGGCCGACTGCCTGGTCATGCCGAACCTGACCCGGGGCGGGCGGGCCATCCTCTTCGTCGAGAACGTCGTCGTCGCCGATGCCGGCCGCCGCCGGGGCGTCGGGCGCCAGCTGTTGGAGGCGGCTGCGCGGCTGGGCGAGGAGGCCGGGTGCTACAAGGTGCAGTTGCTCGCGGCCGACGACGCGTACGTGCACACGTTCTACGAGGCCTGCGGCTTCAAGCCGCTGGCCCAGGGCTTCCGGCGCTACATCGGCCGGGAGGCGTGACCCGCAGCGGTGCTCAGCCCGCCTCGCCGAACCGGTGAGGGGCCAGCGACCTCAGCAGGGCGGTGAGTACGAGGTCCGTCGAGGCGGCCATGTCCACGGAACCGGGCGCCAGGAGCCATTGCACTTGCAAGCCGTCCATCACGGCGATGACGGCGTTGGCCGCGTTCCCGACCTTCTCCGGCTCCTCGTCGGGGAAGTCGCACACCTCGCGGAGGGCGTCGGCGACGAACGTCCGCAGTCCGTCGTAGCGGTCCCGGAAGTACTCCTGCGCCGGGTGGTCGTCCGTGACGGACTCCGCCGACAGGACGGCGTAGAGGCGGACGATGCCCTCGCGTTCGGCGTTGCGGGTCGCCGTGTCGACGAGGTGGCGCAGGAAGGCGAGGCCGTGCGGGCGGTCCGGGCCCAGCTGTTCGATGTCCGACTGGTCGCGGAGTTCGAGGACGCTGGTGAGCAGGAGCGCCTTGGACCGGAAGTAGTGCAGGACGCCGGCCTGGGTCAGGCCGGCCCGGTCGGCGATCTCGGCGAGCGAGGCGTTGTTGTAGCCGCGGGCGGCGAAGGTGTCCATCGCGATGTGCAGGATGTCCCGCTGGCGCTGCTGTGCTTCCGGGCTGCGGGGGGTGCGGGGCTTGGCCGACCGGCCGGGCCTGCCTGCTGACTGGTTGCTCACCGGCACAGCTTAGACCGGCCGCAACGCGGGGCGGCCGGGGCCTACGGGCCCTGACCTGGGGGCGTTCGGGGGCGTGGGAAGCGCCGTGCAGCAAAGCCTCACCCGCTACTTACTAACCACTTAGTGGGTGTGCTTTCATATCGCCGTCGTCCAAGGGAGCCACGCCCCGCCACGGCCCCGCCGGACGCGCCATGTCCTCCCCCAGGCATGACCGAAGGAGAGCCGCACATGTCCCACGACAGTCCCCCGCGCCCCCGGGCGCGCGCCGCAGCCGCCGCCCTGGCGATGGCCGTCGCGGCCATCGGCCTGGCAGGCAGCGGCACGCCCGCCCAGGCCGCCGACCCCACGGCGCAGGTATGGGTCACCACCCCCGACGGTGCGAAGAAGCTGTCCGCCGAGGGCACCCTCGCCTTCACCGGCTCGCCGCAGAGCGTCGACATCCGCGTCGACGCCGACAGCAAGGGCCAGCGGTTCACCGGGGCGGGCGCCTCGGTCACCGGGGCCTCGGCCCACCTGATCCAGGGCCTGCCGCAGGACAGGCGCAACGCGCTGATGACCTCGCTGTTCTCGTCCGGCGGCGACGGCATCGGGCTCAGCTATCTGCGCCAGCCGCTCGGCAGCAGCGACTTCAACGCGGACAGCAGCCTCTACACGTACGAGGACACCCCCGGGTCCTTCTCCATCGACCGGGACAAGGCCGAGATCATCCCGGTCCTGAAGCAGGCCACCTCCGTCAACCCGGACATCCGCTTCATGGGCACCCCCTGGTCACCGCCCGCCTGGATGAAGACCAACAACGCGCTCAACGGCGGCAGCCTCAAGCCGGAGAGCTACCAGGCGTACGCCGACTACCTGGTCGAGGCGATCAAGGCGTACGGGCAGCAGGGCATCACGCTGACGGACCTCACCGTGCAGAACGAGCCCGAATTCGCGGCGGGTTACCCGTCCATGACCATGACGTCCTCGCAGCAGGCGGACTTCTTCGAGGTGCTCGACCGTACGCTCACCGCAGCGGGTCTGCCCACCAACCTGCTGGCCTTCGACCACAACTGGGACCATCCCGACTACCCGTTGGAGGTGTTCAACGGGACCCCGGGCATGAGCCGGGTCATCGGTGCGGCGTTCCACTGCTACGGCGGTAACCCCTCCGCCCAGCAGCAGGTCGTCAACGCCGGGAAGCGCGTCTTCTTCACCGAGTGCTCCGGCACCGAGAGCGCCGACCGGTCCACCACGTTCGCGGACACCCTCAAGTGGCATGCCGAGAACCTCGTCGTACAGAACATGCGCAACGGCGGCGAGACCGTCATCGACTGGAACCTGGCCCTCGACCAGAACGGCGGACCCCACCAGGGCGGTTGCTCCGACCGCTGCAACGGGGTCGTGGAGATCGCGAACGGCAATGTGACGCGCAACGCCGAGTACTACGTGCTCGGTCACGTCGCCAAGTTCGTGAAGCCCGGCGCCACCCGTATCGGTTCCACCAGCCAGGGCAGCGGCGGGGTGGAGAACGTCGCCTTCCAGAACCCGGACGGCACCCGTGCCGCGTACGTCGTCAACTCGGCGGCGAGCGCGCGGCAGTTCTCGCTGACCGACAACGGCAGGTCGCTCGTCTACACACTGCCCGCCGGCGCGGTCGCCACCTTCGTGTGGAACGGGACGGACGGCGGCACGACCGAGCCGCCCGCGGACTCCATCGACTCGTCCGCCTGGTACCGGGTCAGGAACGTCAATAGCGGGGCCTGCCTGGACGCCGCCGACTGGGGCACCGCCGACGGGACCGCCCTGCAGCAGTGGAGCTGCACCACCGGGGCCAACCAGAGCTGGCAGTTCCGGAGCACCGGTGACGGCACCTACCAGGTCGTGAACCGGCACAACACGAAGGTGTGGGACGTCGACGGCGGCCCAGGAGCCACCGCCGCCGGTACCAAGGTGCACCTGTGGTCGTACGTGGGCGGCACCAACCAGCAGTGGCGTGCCGAGTCCTCCGGCGCGGCCGGCCAGTACCGTTTCGTCGCCCGCAACAGCGGCAAGTGCCTGGCCGTGGACGGGGCTTCCACGGCGAACGGCGCGCACCTGTCGCAGCAGCAGTGCGACGGATCGGCGGCTCAGAGGTTCGCGCTGGACCGCTGAGTCGCGTCCGCCCCTCGCCCGACCGGGGGCCGGACTGTGTGACGCCCCCGCGAGCGGTCCGCTCGCGGGGGCGTCGCGCGTGCGGGGCGGGGGGGCTCAGCCGAGACCGCGGTGCGCGGCCCACAGGGTGCCGGCGCGACTTGCCGCCTCGGCCACCAGGGCCGCCAGTTCCGGCCGGTCCGGCACCGGGAACGACACGTAGGCGCCACGGCCGCCTGCCACCGGCCGCCCGTACGCCTTCACGGCGAGGTGGCCGTCGGGCAGGAGACGGACGTTGAGGGTGCTGAGGAGAAATTCCGCGTCGCGCCGGGTGTCGGTCCAACGGAGCTCCGGCGGGACCGTGACGTTGATCGCCAACGCGCTCACTTCCAGATCGCTGCTCATCCCCGCATGATCCCACAGTGCTCCTGTGCGCCGGGGCGTGCGGCGCATTACGGGTGGGGGCCGCGCTTCCAGGGGGTCCCGCGCGCTCTACCGGGACCCGTGGGCGACGGAAATGATGAGCACGCCGCAGGTCAACGAGGTGATCCGCACCTCGGCGGTGGAAGGAGCCCATGGTGTTGCTTCTCATCTCTCCGGACAGCGTCGAGGAAGCCGTCGACTGTGCGAAGGCGGCGGAGTACCTGGACATCGTCGACGTGAAGAAGCCCGACGAGGGGTCGCTCGGCGCCAACTTCCCCTGGGTCATCAGGGAGATCCGGGAGGCGGTCCCGGCCGGCAAGCCGGTGTCCGCGACCGTGGGAGACGTCCCCTACAAGCCCGGCACGGTGGCGCAGGCGGCGCTCGGGGCCGTCGTCTCCGGGGCCACGTACATCAAGGTCGGTCTCTACGGGTGCACGACGCCCGACCAGGGCATCGACGTCATGCGGGCGGTCGTACGGGCGGTGAAGGACTACCGTCCCGAGGCTCTGGTCGTCGCGTCCGGGTATGCCGACGCCCACCGCATCGGGTGCGTCAATCCGCTCGCGCTGCCCGACATCGCGGCCCGGTCCGGCGCCGACGCGGCCATGCTCGACACCGCGATCAAGGACGGGACGCGGCTCTTCGACCACGTACCGCCTGAGGTCTGCGCCGAGTTCGTCGGGCGTACCCATGCCGCCGGTCTGCTCGCGGCGCTCGCGGGCAGCGTCAAACAGGCCGACCTCCCCACGCTGACCCGTATCGGGACGGACATCGTGGGGGTGCGCGGGGCGGTCTGCGAGGGCGGCGACCGCAATGCAGGAAGGATTCAGCCGCACATGGTGGCCGCGTTCCGGGCGGAGATGGACCGGCACGCCCGGGAGCACGCGGCCGGCGTCACGGTCGCGGGCTGACCGCGCGGATGCCGACCCTCGACGCGGTAGGTGAGGACCGCGCGCCCGGTGGCCGGGCCGCGCGGTTCGCGGTCGTCGACCCGGCCACCGGGGAGACCTTCGACGAGGCCCCCGACATGCGGCCGGACGAACTGGACGCGGTGGTCGGCCGGGCGCACCGGGCCTGGCCCGGCTGGCGGGCCGACGCCGCCGCCCGGACCCACGCGCTGCTCCGCGCGGCCGAGGCCGTGGAGGCGGCCGGCGACGACCTCGCCCGGTTGCTCACCCGGGAGCAGGGCAAGCCGCTGGCCGAGTCGTACGCGGAGACCGCACGCACGGCGGCCCGGCTGCGGTACTTCGCGGAGCTGGCCCCTCGGACGCGGCGGATCAGCGACGGCCGGCCCGTGCGCAGCGAGGTCCGCTGGCGTTCGCTGGGGCCCGTCGCCGCGATCGTGCCGTGGAACTTCCCGCTGCAACTGGCTGCGGCGAAGTTCGCGCCCGCGCTGGCGGCGGGCAACACCATGGTCCTCAAACCGTCCCCCTTCACCCCGCTCGCCACGAGGCTGCTGGGGTCCGTACTCGCCACCGCCCTGCCCGAGGGCGTGCTGACCGTCGTCACGGGACGCGAACCACTCGGGGCGCGGCTGGCCTCCCATCCGGGCATCCGGCACGTCACGTTCACCGGTTCGGTGCCCACCGGCCGGGCGGTCGCCGCGGGGGCGGCGGCCTCCCTCGCCCGGGTCACGCTGGAGCTGGGCGGCAACGACGCGGCGGTCCTGCTGGACGACGTCGATGTGGGGCGGATCGCGGACCGGTTGTTCTGGGCCGCGTTCCGCAACTGCGGGCAGGTGTGCATGGCGGTCAAGCGCGTGTACGCCCCCGCCCGGCTGCACGCGGAGGTGGTCGAGGCGCTCGCCCAGCGGGCGAAGTCCGTCGCCGTCGGCAGCGGCCTGGACCCGGACACCCGGCTGGGGCCCGTCAACAACGCGCCACAGCTGGCCCGGGTGCGGGAGGTCACCGAACGGGCGCTGGCGGACGGCGCCCGGGCCGCGGCGGGCGGCCACCGGCTGGACCGGCCCGGGTACTTCTTCGCCCCGACTGTCCTCACCGAGGTCCCGCCCGACAGTGCGGTGGTGACGGAAGAGCAGTTCGGGCCGGTCCTGCCGGTGCTGCCGTACGGGAGCCTCGACGAGGCCGTCGACGCGGCCAACGGCACCGGCTTCGGGCTCGGCGGCTCCGTCTGGGGCACCGACCTGGACCGGGCCGAGGCGGTCGCGGACCGGCTGGAGTGCGGAACGGCGTGGATCAACCACCACGCCGAACTGTCCCTCGCCCAGCCCTTCGCCGGGATCAAGGACAGCGGCGTCGGCGTCGCCGGCGGGCCGTGGGGGCTGTACGGCAACCTGCGGCCGTTCGTCGTCCACCGCCCGGAGGACGCATGACGACGAGACTCCAGGCGGCGGTGCTGCGCGCGTACGAGGAGCCGTTCGCGGTCGAGGACGTCGTCCTGGACACGGAACCCGGCCCGGGCGAGATCCTGGTCGAGATCGCGGGCGCCGGGATGTGCCGTACGGATCTCGCGGTACGGCGGTCGGCCGGACGCAGCCCGTTGCCGGCGGTCCTCGGCCACGAGGGGGCCGGGGTCGTCGTCCGGGCGGGCGGTGGCCCGGACACGGAGATCGGTGTCGGCGACCACGTCGTGCTGAGCTTCGACTCCTGCGGGCACTGCCGGAACTGCCGGGGTGCGGCTCCCGCGTACTGCGACTCCTTCGCCGCCCTCAACCTCTTCGGAGGGCGGGCCGACGAGCCGCCCCGGCTCACCGACGCGGACGGCAAGGCGCTGGCTCCCCGGTGGTTCGGGCAGTCGTCGTTCGCCGAGTACGCGATCGTGTCCGCCCGCAACGCCGTCCGGGTGGACCCCGCGCTGCCCGTGGAACTGCTCGGGCCGCTCGGCTGCGGCTTCCTCACCGGGGCCGGGGCCGTACTGAACACCTTCCGCGCCGGGCCCGGCGACACGCTGGTGGTGCTGGGCGCCGGGGCGGTGGGGCTGGCCGCCGTCATGGCGGCGGGGGCGGCCGGTGTGCCGGTCGTCGCCGTGGACCGGCATCGGCAGCGGCTTGAGCTCGCCGAACGGTTCGGCGCGGTCCCGCTGCCCGCCGACGCGGCCGGGCTTCCTGAGCGCGTCCGCCGGCTCACCGACGGCGGCGCGCAGTACGCGCTGGACACCACGGCGTCGCCCACGCTCATCAACGACGCGCTCCGGGCGCTGCGCCCGACCGGCACCCTCGGCCTGGTGGCCCGCCTGCACACCCCGCTGCCGCTGGGACCGGGGACGCTCGACCGGGGCCGGAGCGTCCGCCACATCTGCGAGGGGGACGCGGTCCCGGGGCTGCTGGTCCCCGTACTGACGGGGCTGTGGCGCGCCGGACGCTTCCCCTTCGACCAGCTCATCCGTACGTACCCCCTGGCCGACATCAACGAGGCCGAACGCGACTGCGAGGCGGGCCGGGTGGTCAAACCCGTCCTGCTCCCGGAGGGAAGGACCCGATGAACGAGGCAATCGGCACCACGGAATCACCGCACCCGGAGACGGAGGGGGTGGACGGTGGCGTGGGCCTGACCGCTCTCCTGGTCGCCGCCGCCCGGGCGATCGAGAGCCACCGCGGCGACAGCCTGGCCCAGGACGTCTACGCGGAGCACTTCGTGCGGGCGGCACCGGCCTGCGCCGAGTGGCCGGTGCGCATCGAGCAGGTCCCGGACGGGAACGACAACGCGTTGTGGGGGCGTTTCGCCCGCTACTTCGGGCTGCGCACCCGGGTCCTCGACGACTTCGTCGTACGGTCGGTGCTCGCCGGTGCCCGGCAAGTGGTGCTGCTGGGCGCCGGGCTGGACACGCGGGCGTTCCGGCTGGACTGGCCGTCGGACTGTGTGTTCTTCGAGGTGGACCGGGCGGGTGTGCTGGCCTTCAAGCACGAGGTGCTCACGGAGTTGTCGGCCGCCCCGAGGGCGAAACGTGTGCCGGTCCCGGTCGATCTGCGCGACGACTGGGTGACCGCGCTGACCGGTTCGGGCTTCGACCCGGCCGCGCCGAGCATCTGGCTGGCGGAGGGCCTGCTCTTCTATCTTCCGGGCCCCGCCGAGACGTACCTCGTCGACACCGTGGACCTGCTGGCCACCGAGGGCAGCGCCCTGGCCTTCGAGGCGAAGCTGGAGGCGGACCTCGTGGCGTACCGCGACAGTGCGATCTACACGGCGACGCGGGAGCAGATCGGGATCGACCTGCTCGACCTCTTCGACAAGGGTCCCCGGCCCGACTCCGCGGGCCGGCTGGAGGCCAGGGGCTGGTCGGCCTCGACGCACACACCGTTCGAGTTCACCCGGCGGCACGGACGCGGTCCGCTGCCGGAGGCGAACGACGCGCTGGAGGGGAACCGCTGGGTGTTCGCATACCGGCGCCAGCCGTAGGGGTTACGGCAACTCCCGGGTGAGCCAGAGGACTTCGCCGTTCTCCTCCATGGAGAGGTGATCCCGCACGAAGTCGAGCTTCTCCAGGACGCGGAGCGAGGGCGCGTTCCATGTGCCGACGGTCGACCAGAGCCGTCGCCGCCCGGTCGCGGCGGCGGCCGCGACCACGGCACGGGCGGCCTCGGTGGCGTAACCCCGGTTGTGCGCGCGGCGGAAGAGTTCGTAGGCGATCTCGGGCTCCTGCAGGGTGGAGCGGCCGGTGATCAGTCCGCAGTAGCCGATGAAATCGCCCTCGTCGCGGCGCTGGATGGGGAGCAGGGCGATGCCGCTGTTCTCGGTTCCGACGAGCAGTGCGGCGATGGCCTTGCGGCAGCGCTCCACCGTGTAGGAGGTCTCCTCGCCGCGTTCGGACAGGAGCTCGCTGAAGTCTGCGGCGTCGGATTCGGCCCAGGGCCGCAGGATCAGCCGCTCGGTCTCCAGGTGGTAGGACATCGTCTCGTAACCGGTCATGGCCCCACTCTGCCGTACGGGCGCGCGCCTGCCGCCGGAGGGTTCCGTCGGCTCAGGCCTCCGGTGAGGACGCGAGGCGGAGCGCGCGGCCGGTCAGCGAGGTGGCGTCGTCGAGCAGCGCGGCGGGGTCCCGGTGAAGACGATCCGCCCGCCGTCGGTGCCGGCGCCGGGGCCGATGTCGATGACGTGATCGGCGCGGGCGACGACGCGGAGGTTGTGCTCGACGACGACGAGCGTGGCACCGGCGTCGAGGAGGTCGTCGAAGAGCACGTTGATCCGGTCGACGTCGCTGGGGTGCAGGCCGGTCGTCGGTTCGTCCAGGACGATCCGTTCGCCGGCCATGTCGTCCACGTGGCTGAGGTGGCGCGCCAGGAGGAGCCGCTGCTTCTCCCCGCCTGCGACGACTTGCCCGAGCCGGACACCCCGGTGACGACCGTGAGCGCCTTCTTGGGCACATCGAGGGTGACGTCCTTGAGGTTGTTCGTCGCCGCGCCGACCACGCGGATCACTCCGGCCGCATGCGCATCGTTCATCAGGGGATCGTACTCAGCCACCTGTGCCTTCACGGCCGACGGCGCCCGGCATTTCGCGTACCGGGCGCCCTGGGTGGTCGGCCGGTGGCGGCGGGGGCGGAGTGCGGCGGCTCAGGACGCCGGCGTGGACGAGCGGTGACGGGGGCGGGCTCAGGGCAGGATCGAGTCGACGTATCCGCCGTCCACGCGGAGGGCGCCGCCCGTGGTCGCGGAGGCGAGCGGCGACGCGAGGTAGACGACCATGTTCGCGATCTCCTCCGGTTCGATCAGGCGTTGCAGCAGCGACTGGGGGCGGTGCTTGACCATGAACTCGTGCTGGGCCTCGTCCCAGGGGAGGTCGTCGCCGACGAGTTCGCGGACGAAGTCCTCGACGCCGCCGGTGTGGGTGGGGCCCGCGATGACGGAGTTGACCGTGACTCCGGTGCCGGCGGCGTCCTTGGCGAAGCCCCGGGACACGGCGAGCAGCGAGGTCTTCGTCATGCCGTAGTGGATCATCTCGGCGGGGATGACCACGGCCGAGTCGCTGGCGATGTTGAGGACGCGGCCCCAGCCCTTCTCCTTCATGGCGGGCAGGTAGGCGCGGATGAGCCGGACGGCGGAGAGGACGTTGACCTCGAAGTAGCGCCGCCACTCCGCGTCGTCGATCTCCAGTGGGGCGGCGGACCCGAAGATGCCGAGGCTGTTGACCAGGATGTCGACCGCGGGCGCGGCCTCCAGCACGGCAGCGGTGCCGTCCTCGGTCCCGAGGTCGCCCGCCGCGCCGGTGACCTCATCGCTGCCGGAGGCGGTCCGTACGGCGTGGACGGCCTCGGCGACCCGTTCCTGGCCGCGGCCGTTCACGACGACGTGCGCCCCGGCGCGGGCCAGCCCGACGGCGATGGCCTCGCCGATGCCCTGGGTGGAGCCGGTCACCAGGGCGGTGCGGCCGGAGAGATCGATGTGCATGGCGGGTCCTCCTCGTGCCCGGGGCGCTGCCCGCGCGGGCGGGTGGTCGTCGGCGGCGCCCGGCCGGGCGGGCGCCGCACTGCGTCAGTTGAGGGTGTCGGGGTCCGGGCCCGTGCGCGCTCGGCCGGCGGGACGGCTCAGCAGCCGGCGCTCACTCCGGATCGGCGTCCTCGTTGAAGTCGCCCAGATGCACCGGTGCCCGGCCGGCGTCCGCGGCCGGCGCGGTCAGCAGGCCGGGCAGGAGGGCGGCCATCCCCTTCGGCCGGACGGTCTCGCCGGTGGTGGCCAGCTCGGGCACGGTCCACCAGCCGTGCCCGTAACGGGCCTCCTCCGTCTCGATGTTCATGGAGCGGACCTCGCCCGCCGTGACGCGGGCCAGGCGGTACTCCTCGTGCTGGTCGTAGAACCGGCCGTCGACGCTGTAGAGGGTCTGCCGCGTCCATACGAGCGGGCTCAGCCGCTCGCCCGGGAGCCTCAGGGCCGTCTCCTCCCAGGTCTCGCGGACGGCGGCCTCTATGTGGCTCTCCCCCGGTTCGACGCCTCCGCCGACGGTGAACCACCACCTGGCGCCCGGTCTGCGGGGATCGCGACCGCACAGCAGGAGCAGCCGGTCCTCCTCGTCGACCAGCAGGACCCGGGACGTCGACCGCTTCCTCCGCACCATGGGCGTTGAGGGTAGCGGAACCGTCAGCGCTTCACGTGGAGGCCGAAGCCCGTGCGACCGGCCGGTTCCAGGCCCTCCTTGAGGTGGAGGGAGGGGATCTCGTAGTCGCCGGAGTTCTGGCGGCGGAACGGGACCGGGGCGGTCGATTCCAAGGTGAGCAGGCGCTGTTCCCAGGCCTTGGCCACCTCCGGGTAGTCCGCGTCGGTCATCCGGTCCGTCCCGTAGAGGACGAAGGGGGGCAGTACCTCCAGGCCGGGGTAGTAGAGGATGCCGTGCTGGATCGGGAAGAGCAGGTCGTCGATGGGGCCGTTGACGCCCCGGGACGAGTAGTGGGGCTCCAGGCCGCCCACCGTCACCGAGAGCAGGGCCCGGCGGCCGACGAGGGTGCCTTCGCCGTAGCGCTCGCCGTACTTGGTGTCGTTGTGCTCGCCGACGCCGTACGCGAAGTGGAAGGTGAACACGCGGTCCACCCAGCCCTTGAGGACCGCGGGCATCGAGTACCACCACAGCGGGAACTGGAAGATGACGGTGTCCGCCCACAGCAGCTTCTCCTGCTCGGCGCGCACGTCACGGGTCAGCGTCCCGGCGTCGAAGGCGCGGCCGGAGTCGCGCGCCACCTTCAGGGGGTTCGAGGCCTCGGGACCGTAGTCCGCGGCGTCGACGACGGCCTTCCAGCCCATCGCGTACAGGTCGCTCACCCGCACCTCGTGCCCGGCGGCCTCCAGCGTCGAGACCGCGAGGTCCTTGAGGGAGCTGTTGAGGGACTGCGGCTCGGGATGGGCGTGGACGATGAGCGTCTTCATGGCGGGCTCCTTCGGATCGGATGGCTCGATCCTGGCCGCCCCGTCGCCCCGTGTTCAGGGACGCCGCTTCCGTCGGACCGGACTTCCTGGTACCGCCAGGGCCACCCTCGCGCGGGGCGGGCGCGGCCATACTGGGGGCATGGACGATCTCGCCGGATTCCTGCGGACCCGGCGCGCCCGGGTCGAACCGGCCTCGGCCGGTATCTCCGCCGACAGCCGCCGTCGGGTCGACGGGCTGCGCCGCGAGGAGGTCGCGCACCTGTCCGGGGTCAGCGTCGACTACTACGTACGCCTGGAGCAGGGGCGCGCCACCCAGCCTTCCGAGCAGGTACTCGACGCGCTCGCCCGCGTCCTCGGCCTGGACGACACGGAGCGCGAGCACCTCGACCGGCTGGCCCGGCAGCGCCGTCGGCGCTCGAAGGCGCCGGGCGGGCGGGTCCGGCCGGAGGTGCTGCGGGTCCTCGATCTGGTCGTGGACGCCCCCGCGGTGCTCATGGACCACCGCATGGACATCCTCGCGGGCAACCGCCTCGCCCGGCTGCTCTACGGCCGGCCCCTGCCGGGGCTGAACACCGCGCGGCACCTGTTCCTGGAGGAGACCGAGCGGGGTCTGTACGCGGAGTGGGAGCAGTGCACCCTGGACGCGGTCGGTCACCTGCGGCTGGCCGCCGGCAAGTACCCGGACGACGCGCGGCTGGCCTCGCTCATCGGGGAGCTGTCGATGGGCAGCGGCCGCTTCCGCCGGCTGTGGGCCCGCGCGGACGTGCGCGCCCGTACACACGGGCGCAAGATGTACCGGCATCCGCTCGTCGGGCTGTTGGAGCTGCACCAGGAGAACTTCGCCCTCGCGGACGCGCCGGGCCGGGAGATGGTCGTGCTCTCCGCCGCGCCCGGCAGCGCCGCCGAGGACGGGCTGCGGCTGCTGGCCGGGCTGGGTGCGGAGCCGGGGAGCGGCGAGGTGCCTCCCCAGCCCTCGGAACGGCCCCGGGTCCGCGAGGAACGCCCCCGCTAGCGCGCCGCCCCGAACCGCGCCAGGTGTTCGTCGGTGAGCCGGACGTCCCGCGCGGCGAGCGCTTCCTCTGCGTGATGCACGCGGCTCACGCCGACGATGGGGGCGATGCCCTGGCGGAGCAGCCAGGCCAGGACGACCTGGTTCTTCGTCGCGGAGACCTCATCGGCGATGTCGCCCAGGACCGCGAGCACCCGTGAGGTCCCGGGGTGGTTGTACGTGTCCGGGAACGGCTTGTCCGGGCGGGTGTAGGAGCCCCACAGCAGGGAGCTGTACGCCCATACGTCGAGCCCTTCGGACGCGGCGAGGTCCAGGTCCTCGGGGGTGAGGTGGCGGTGGCCGCCCTCGGCGAGCGGGGTCAGCGGGCGCGGCTGGACGAGTGAGTGGCGCAGCTGCAGGGCCGTCCACGGCTCCGCGCCCTGCTCCCGGGCGAGCGAGCGGGCGCGCTCGACGCGCCAGGCCGTGTGGTTGGCCGCGCCGACCCGCAGGGCCACCCCCTTGGCGACGAGTTCGCCGAAGGCCCCGACCGTCTCCTCCAGGGGCGCGGTGCGGTCCTCGGCGTGCGCCCACAGCATGTCGACGTGGTCGACGCCGAGCCGTTCCAGGCTCTCCTCCATGCCCGCGTGGACGGCGCGGGCGGAAAGACCTTCGGCGCTCTGTGGCCAGGAGTGCGGGACGAGCGGGTTCTGCCGGACCTTGGTCGCGATGCGCACGGAGTCGCGCGCACCGGGCCGGGTCCGGAGCCAGGCGCCGATCACACGCTCGCTGGCGCCGCCGACGCCGCTCGGGTCGGCCCAGAAGGAGTAGCAGTTGGCGGTGTCGAGCCAGTCGCCGCCGCCGGCGACGAAGGAGTCGAGGATCGCGAAGGACGTGTCTGAGTCGACCTGCGTGCCGAAGCCCATGGTGCCCAGGACGATCCGGGGGTTCGTGTTGTTCATGTCCCTCATGCTCTGCGTTGAAGCGCGCTCCAGGTCAAGCCCGTTCTTCCGGGGCCGCCTCGAAAGGTGCACGGGTCCGTGAATCACCCCATGGCCTCGGCGGCCGGACCTATGCTCCGGATGACGCCGGGCGAAGGGCTGTTCACCCGAACGGTTCCCTTGCGCGCTCGATACCTGGGGAGTTGAGATGGCGGATCTCGCCGAATCGGTGGAGTCGATGGAACAACTCGCCGTCGCCTGGCGGGCCCTGGTGCTCGACCGGGACGCCGGCGCGGACGTACGGGACCTGCCGGGGATCGCCGTGCGCTGGGCCGACTGCGGTTTCGCGTTCTGGAACTGCGTCACGCTGACCGACGTCGGCGCGGACGCCCGGCTCGCCGAACGCCGTCTGGGCGAGGCGGCGGAGATCATGCGGGCGAAGCGGCAGCCCGGCTTCCTCTGGCTCTTCGAAGAGCTCCTCGACGAGGGAGCCCGCGCCTCCCTGGACGCGGCGGCCGAGCGGGCCGGACTGGCGTACGCCTTTCCCGGTACGGGCATGGCGGGCGACCTGTTCCCGCTTCCCGAACCGGCGCACCCTGAGCTGGAGTTCGTACGCGTGAGCGACGAGGGGCAGCTGCTCGCCTACGCGGACCTCAACTCGCGTGCGTACGGCTTCCCCCTGGAGGCCGGCCGCGACGGGCTCGCGGGGTCCTCGCTGTGGAGGGGCGGGGTGCACGCCTACCTCGGGCTTCGGCAGGGCGAGCCGGTGACCTGTGCGGCGACCGTGGAGGCGGCCGGCCGGCTCTTCGTCGTACTGGTCGCGACCGATCCGCGGTGGGAGCGCCGGGGGTACGGGGAGGCGGTGACGCGCAAGGCGCTGTACGAGGGGGCCAGCGCGACCGGCCTCACACGCGCCACCCTGCACGCGACGGCGGCGGGGGCGCCGGTGTATCCGCGGATCGGGTTCAAGCCGAATTCGGCGATGCGTTTCTACGGGTTGCAGGGGTGAGCGGCAGGGCGCCGGGCCCTCGGCCGGCGCCCCGCACCGCGTGCTCGCGGCGGCCGGGGCGCTGGCGGGCGGCACCATCCCGCAGCTCGGCGCGTTGTCCGCCTCGCGCTGGTCCGCGCTGCTCCGGGACGAGCGGGAGGCCCTGCCCACCGCCTTCGCGCTGGAGTCGCTGGCCAACGGGGTGTGCTACCTGGCCGGTCCCGCACTCGTCGCCGTGGTCGGGGCGGAAGTCGATCCGGCGTACGGCATGCTGCTGGCCACGGCCCTGGTCGCGGGCGGCGGGCTGGCCCTCGCCGCGCAGCACCGCACGGCGCCCGCACCGGCTGCCGCCGCCGAACGCCGTGACGCTGGGCGCTCGTTGCTGCGGGCGGGCTTCGCGGCGCAGTTCGGGGTGAACCTCGCCCTCGGGCTGTACTTCGGTGCCATGCAGGTCTCGGTGACGGCCTTCGCGGTGGAGCACAGGGCGGCGGGTGCGGCCGCACCGCTGTACGCGGCGTCGAACTGTGCCGGTCTGCTGGCCGGGTGGCTCTACGGTCTGCGCCGGTGGCGCGGCACGCCGGAGCGCCAACTCGCGTGCATCACCGCGTGCTTGGCGGTGGCGTGTGCGCCGCTCCTGACCGTCGGCACCCTCGCCGGGATGGGGCTCGCGCTCACCGTGACCGGCCTCGCGGTCCCGCCGGTCCTGGTCCTCTCCGCGGTGCTCACCTCCGCGTCGGTGCACCCCGCCGCGCTCACCCGGGCGTTCACCTGGCTGAACTCGGCGAGCGCCGCCGGTTCGGCCGGTGCGGCTGCGCTCGCGGGGAGCGTGGTGGACGCGTACGGCGCGCACGGCGGCTTCGCGGTCGCCGCGGCGGCCACCTCGGCGATGGCGGTGCTCGCCTCGGGCCGGTTGCGCGGGGCCCGTCGGCGCACGTGAGGGTCCGGCCCCCGACGGCGAGGCGCCGGGGACCGGACCCGCCGGGTCGCGCGGGGTCAGGAGGCGATGAACCGCGCGACCTGGCCGAGCACGACGGTGTCCGCCAGGTACCCGATGTGGTTCTGGCAGAGCACGTTGTTGTTGGTCGCCCCGCTCAGGCGGGTGCTGGTGTACGGGAGGATGACGCCGTCGCACGCGGAGTACCAGGTGGCGTACCGGGTGTCGCCCGGGGTCTCGTCACCTGAGGTGATCCGTGAGATGAACGAGGAGCCCGGGTACATCTGCCGGCAGGTCGTGTAGATCAGGCAGGCGCCCGCGGCCGTGGTGCCGTGGTTGGCGCCGGCGATGGAGGCGAGGTGGCTGACGCTGGTGTTGCCGCCGAGGACCTTCAGGTAGTACTGGCTGACCAGGCCGCCCATGGAGTGGTTGACGATCGCGACCTTGCTCGCGCCGGTCCGGGACTTCACGTCGTTGACGAAGGCGGCGAGGCCCTGCGCGTTGGTGATGTTGTCGCCGTACGAGTCGTACTCGTACGCGAACAGGTTGGAGCTCGACCAGCCGTTGAGGCGGAAGACGCTCATGGCGGTGACCCAGTTGGAGGCGCTGCCGGTGTAGCCGTGGACGAAGACGACCGGGGTGCCGGTCGACAGCGGCTGCACGGCGGCCGCACGGACCGGGGCGGACGTTTCGGCGGCACCGGCCGTGGATGCCGAGGAGAAGAGGGTGAACGCGACCGTGACGGCCGCGAGGACGCCGAGGAGCCGGCGCGGTGAACGACGACGCATGGGGCACTCCTGAGGGGGGACGCGGGGATGGGGTTGCCTGCCCGCACAAGGTTCCGGGCCCGGGGCGCCCGCGCCATCGGCTAATTCACCGGCCTTGTCTTCGTTGCCGGCCTTATGGACACCGCGCCATGGGCGTGCTCTCATGCCACTTGCACATTTCCAACGATGCACAACGAGCGGTGCGGACGGGCCGGCCGGTCGGCGTGAGAACGGAGTCGCACATGAAACCTCCATCCGCGAGGCGGCAAAGAGGGCTGCGGCGGTGGATCGGTGCCGCAGCCGTCCTCGGGACCGCCGCGGCCATGACGGTGACGGGCACTGCGGGTCCTGCGTCGGCGGGCGGTCCGCACAGCCACCGGATTCCGACGGTCACCTCGGGCGACGCCCGGTTCCAGGTCCTGTCCCCCACGCTGATCCGGACCGAGTACGCCGGTGACGGCGCGTTCACCGACGAGGCGACGTTCAACGCCATCGGCCGCGGCTCCTTCGCGCCGGCGGCGTACACCGCGAAGACGGCGGGCGGCTGGCTCACCCTCACCACGAGCGCGGTGACGCTGCGGTACAAGGTCGGCTCCGGGCCGTTCGACGCGAGCAACCTGTCGGTCCGGCTCAACGCCGGCGGCTCCCCCGTGACCGCCACCCCCTGGCACCGCGTCCCCTGCGCGCCCGGCGCGCTCTGCGAGGCGGAGAACCTGCGGGCCGGCGGGGTCTCCGTGGCGTCCGACCACGACGGCTACACCGGGGCCGGGTTCGCCGCGGGTTTCGAGAGCACCGGCGCCTCCCTGTCCTCTGACATCGATGTCAAGGCGGCGGGCGCCTACCGGTTCGCCGTGCGGTACGCCAATGCGCGCGGCGGCGACGGCAAGAGCGAGCCGCGCACCCTCACCCTGTCGGTGGACGGCGGCAACGAGCAGCGGGTGACACTGCCGCCGACGGCGGACTGGGACACCTGGGACACCGTCTCCGCCGGGGTCCGGCTGGACGCCGGGCACCACACGGTCAGCCTGACCCGGGGCGCCGCGGACTCCGGCAGCGTCAACGTGGACAGCGTCGCGCTGCTGGGCGAGGGCGAGGCGTTCCCGCCCGCGTCCAGCACGGCGATCGCCGACTGCCGTTTCGGGGTGAGCTGTGAGGCGGAGGCCGGGCGCGTCCTCGGTACGGCGGCCGCCGCCACCGATCACCAGGGCTTCGCCGGGAACGGCTTCGTCGCGGAGCTCAACCAGGGTTCGTCGCTGACCACGCGTGTGGTGCAGGTCCCCTCGGCCGGCACGTACACCCTGCGCGTCCGTTACGCCAACGGCCCGGGCGGCGACGGCCGGCACGACACGCGCACCGCGACCGTGTCGGCGGGCGGCGCCACCGGCACGCTGTCGTTCCCCGCGACGGACGACTGGGACACGTGGTCCACGGCCACCCTGCCCGTCCACCTGAAGGCGGGCGCCAACGACGTCACCCTCGCCTGCCCGGAACCGGAGAGCTGCCATGTGAACGCGGACACCGTGTCCGTCGCCGCGACCGGCGCCCCGGCCCCGCAGCCGCACCTGGCCCTCGGCGGCTACCGGCGCGGCCTCGACGGCGTCACCGGCGAGGGCGCGGCCCCCGTCACCACGCCCGGCCTCCTCAACCAGGACGGCTGGTACCTCCTGGACGACACCCCGTCCGCGCTCTACGACTCCGCGGCCCGGAAGGTGACCCAGCGCTCCGGGCACGGCGGCGCCCCGTACCAGGACGGCTACCTCTTCGGCTACGGGCACGACTACAAGCAGGGCCTCGGCGACCTTGCGACCCTCACCGGACCGCCCGCGCTGCTGCCCTCCTGGGCGTACGGCGTCTGGTACTCGGAGTACATCGACCGCACCGACGCGGACTACCGGAACACGATCCTGCCGAAGTTCCGGTCCGAGGGCGTGCCGCTGGACGTGCTCGTGACGGACACCGACTACAAGGCCGTGAACGCCTGGAGCGGCTGGGAGATCGACACGGCCAAGTTCCCCGATCCGAAGGGGTTCTTCGACTGGTCGGAGGCGCAGGGTCTGCACAACACCCTCAATGTGCACCCGAGCATCCTGGCCGCCGACCCGCAGTTCGCCCAGGCGCAGAAGACCGCCAAGGGCAAGCTGAGGAAGGGTGGTTGCGCGGGCGGTGCGGGTGAGGACTGCTACACCTTCGACTTCGGCGACCCCGATCAGCTGAAGGCGTACATGGATCTGCACCGGACCATGGACGAGCAGGGCAACGACTTCTGGTGGCTGGACTGGTGCTGCGACGCGGCGCAGTCGTCGCTGCCGGGTGTGACACCGGACGCGTGGATCAACCAGCAGTACGCCGACGCCACCGGCAAGCACCTCGACCGGCCGTTCGTCCTCTCGCGCGCCTTCGGTTCGCTCCAGGCGGCCGGTTACAGCGGCCAGCAGGCCGTGCCCACCGGTCCCTGGGCGGACAAGCGCACCACGGTCCACTTCACCGGCGACACCTCCTCCACCTGGGGCACCCTGGAGTTCGAGGTGGGGTACACACCGGCCGAGTCGGCGGCGACGGGGATGGCCAACGTCACCCATGACATCGGCGGCCACAACGACACGACGGGCCTCAAGGGCTCGGAGACGTACACCGACGGCGGCGGCACGCACACCACGACGAAGCTGCCCGACGACCTGTACGCGCGCTGGGTGCAGTTCGGCACCTTCCAGCCCGTCGACCGGCTGCACAGCAACCACAGCGACCGGCTGCCCTGGCAGTACGGCGCCGAGGCGTCGGCGTCCGCGAAGAAGTTCCTCAACCTGCGGGAAAAGCTGCTGCCCTACACCTACACGCTCGCCGAGGAGGCGAACCGGACCGGCGTGCCGATCGTCCGGCCCATGTATCTGGAGTACCCGGAGGAACAGCAGGCGTACGCGACCGCCGGGAGCGAGTACTTCTACGGCTCCGACATGCTGGTCGCCCCGGTCACCACGCCCGGTACGTCCACGAAGACGTCGGTGTGGTTCCCGCCGGGGCGGTGGACCGACTACTTCACCGGTAAGACGTACGAGGGCGGCACCACGCAGGACGTGACGACCACGCTGGACACCATGCCGGTGTTCGTCCGGGCCGGCGCGATCGTGCCGAGCCGCACGCAGGACGTCGCGCACGACGGGGCGGCCGGCGCGGACGACCTCACCCTCACGATCGCCCCGGGCGGCTCGGGTTCGTTCCGCCTGTACGAGGACGACGGAGGTGCCGCGGGCCAGGCCCGGAGCGCTACGACGAAGGTCTCGTACAAGGAGGCGGGCGGGCGCCACACGGTGTCGGTCGGAGGGGCGAAGGGGTCCTTCCGGGGTCAGGCGAAGAGTCGTACGTGGACCCTGTCGGTCAAGGCCGACCACGCGCCCGAGCGGGTGGAGGCGACCGGCGCGCACCTGTCCGCGCACGCGTACAAGTGGGACGCCGGTTCCAAGACCCTGACCGTCACCCTGCCGAAGCGCAACGCCCATGCGCCGTTGACTGTCACGTACTGGTAGGAGCGGCCCGGCGGGCGGACGGAGAAGGGAGTTGGGTGGCCCGCCCCCGGTGGGAGTCGGGGGCGGGCCCTGTGAGCGGCGCGGATCAGCGGACTTCGAGGGTCCGCTGCTCCTTGAACGAGGCGCAGTTGGAGTTCTCCACGGACACGTACACGTTGGCGATCTGGCCGCCCCAGCTGACGCAGTGGCCCTTGCCGTAGACGTAGGACGGACCGGCGTACGACGTGTACTTCCCGTAGTCCCCCGCCGACTCGTCCGTGTCGGTGACGTAGATGTACGTGGACATGTCCTTCGCCGCGCCCGGAGTGGACCGGATGGTCACCACACAGTTCCTGCCGTTCGACGCGTTGTACGTCAGGTAGACCGTGCCGAGGGAGCCCACGGCGGCGGAGTTCACGGTCTTGTAGGCGCTCCCGCAGACCTTCTGCGGGGTGGTGTTGGGTGCGGCGGAGGCGGTCGGGCCGAAGGCGGCCGTCGCACCGGCCATCAGGGTGGTCAGGGCCCCGGCGGCCGCGAGAGTACGGATGTTTCTCATATTTCCCCCTTGTAGCTCCAGGAGTGTTTTGCTCCCACTTGCTGGGACCTCCGAGGAACACGGATGGTTGTATGCGGATTGCCGGGGACCTGCCGATTGGTGATCGTTTACGCCCCTGGGTGCGCTCCGGGGGCGGGCAGGAAGCCGGTGACCCGGAAGTACGTCAGATAGCGCGTCAGGACCTCGTCGGTGAGGGGCGGTTGGTGGACGCCCGCCTCCGCCGCCGCCCGGGCCGTGCGGCCGGAGTCGAAGCGGCGGTGGTCCGTCTCGTCCTCCCCGGTCCCGCCGTCGTCACCGAGGAACAACTGTGCGGCGTTGTCCGGATGTTCGGCCACGCAGGCCCGCCATTCCTCGGGGGTCACCGGGCGCAGCTCGTACCCGAGGCGGCCGGCCGCCTCGAAGACGCGGTCCAGGCCCGGCGCGTCCGGGTTGGTGTAGTGGTACGCCTGTTCCCCGGCCCGGTCGGCGGTGCTGAGCGCCACCACGGCGGCGCTGACGTAGTCGACGGGCACCCAGTCGGTCGTCCCGTGCGCCAGGTCGGGGAGCGCTCCGGCCTGGAGGCAGCCCTTGATGAGCTGCCAGAGCAGGTCGCGGTCCTGGCAGGCCCCGGTGGCGGTGTCGCCGCTGATGCGGCCGGGGCGGTGGACCGTCACCGGCAGTCCGCGCCCGCGGGCCAGGCCGACGAGCTGTTCGGCCACCCATTTGCTCTGGGCGTATCCGTCGGGCAGGTCGGCCGCCGGGCCGGTCGGCGACGGTTCGGTGAGCGGTTCGGGGTCCGTGCCGCGCGTCGGGGCGTACACGCCGGTGGTGGAGACGTAGTGCAGGCCGGGCGAGCCGGAGTCCGCGAGGAGGCGCAGGAGTTCCTCGGTGCCGGCCACGTTGGGCGCGCGCAGATCGCCGTACGGGGCGGCGAAGTTGACGCGTGCCCCGTTGTGCAGGACGGGGCCGAGGCGACGGGCGAGGGCGGTGCGTTCGTCCGGTGCGAGGCCGAGGCCGGGGGCGGCGAGGTCACCGGGGACGGGGTGGATCAGGTCGGCGTACCGGGACTGCCACAGGCCGTAGTGCTCCAGGTTGGCCCGGATGCGCTGGGCCGCGCTGTCGGGGCTCGCGGCCCGGACGAGGCAGTCGACCGGGCCGTCCGTGGCCTCGATGAGGTCACGCAGGAGGAACGCGCCGAGGAAGCCCGAGGCACCGGTGAGCAGGGGCCGCGCGGAGGGGCGTGCGGGCCGTCGTTCCACGTGGTCGCGGCGCTCACCGGTGATGTCGGAGGCGAGCCGTGCCTCGGCGGCGAAGTCCGGGGCGGCCGCCTCCTCGTGCTCGCCCTCCCCCGGTGCCCGGCCGAGCAGGCGGTCGACGCCCTCGACGGTGGGCGTCGCGAACAGGGCGCGCAGGGAGGGGCGCAGGCCGCAGCGCTCCCCGATCCGGCGGGCGAGGGTGACGGCGAGCAGGGAGTGGCCGCCCAGCGCGAAGAAGTCGTCGGTGACGCCGACTTCGGGCACTCCGAGGGTCTGGGCGAACACCTCGCACAGCTCGCGCTCCCGGGCGGTGCGCGGGGCCCGCCCGCCGGCCGCCACCGCGTGGTCGGGCGCGGGCAGGGCGCGCTTGTCGGTCTTGCCGTTGGGTGTCACCGGGAAGGCGTCGAGCCGGACGTGCGCGGCGGGAACCATGTGGTCGGGCAGCGTGTCGGCGAGGTGGGCGCGCAGCTCGGCCCAGCCGGGGGCGGGGGCGCCGTCTGCCGGGACGGTGTAGGCGACGAGGCGCCGGTCTCCGGGGCGGTCCTCGCGCACGGTGACGCAGGCCGCTGCGACGCCGGGGTGCGAGGTGAGCGCCGCCTCGATCTCGCCGAGTTCGATGCGGAAGCCGCGCAGCTTGACCTGGTCGTCGACGCGGGAGACGTAGAGCAGGCGCCCGTCGGGCGTCCACCGCACCAGGTCGCCGGTGCGGTACATGCGGCCGCCCGCGCGGTCGAACGGGTCGGCGACGAAGCGGGACGCGGTGAGGGCGGCCCGGCCGTGGTAGCCGCGGGCGACGCCCTCGCCGGACACGTACAGCTCACCGGTGACACCGGGCGGCACGGGTGCCAGCCGCTCGTCGAGGACATGAATGCGGGTGCCGTCGACGGGTCCGCCGATGGGGACGCTGCGGTCGGGGGCGAGCGGGCCCTCCGCGTGCTGGAAGGTGCTCATGGTGGCGCAGACGGTGGTCTCCGTCGGGCCGTACGCGTTGACGAGGAAACGGCCCCGGGCCCAGGCGTGGACCAGGGCGGGCGGGCACGCCTCCCCCGCGAGGACCATGGTGAGGCCGGTGGGCAGGGAGCCCGGCGGCATCACGGCGAGGGCGGCGGGCGGGATGGTGAGGTGGGTGACGCCCCGGTCGCGGACGAGGCCGGCCAGGGCGGGTCCGGGCAGCAGGGCGTCGCGTTCGTCGATCTCCAGGCAGGCACCGGTGAGCAGCCCCATGCACAGCTCCCAGAACGCGGCGTCGAAGCTGACCGAGGCCATGTGCAGCACCCGGCTGCCCGGTCCGACGCGCAGCCGCTCGCTCTGCGTCCTGGCCATGGCGCGCACGCCCCGGTGGGTGACGACGACGCCCTTGGGGCGACCGGTGGACCCGGAGGTGTAGATGACGTACGCGGGGTTGGCCGGGTGAACACGGGCTCGCGGGGCGGCGGGGGTGCCGTCGCCCGTGCCGAGGTCGTCGGTGTGGAGGTGCGGCACCGTGTGCTCGGGCAGGCGGCGGTGGAGGGCCGGGGTGGTGAGGAGCAGCCTGGGCCGCGCGTCGTCGAGCATGTACGCCAGGCGCTGGGCGGGGTAGTCCGGGTCCAGCGGAAGGTAGGCGGCGCCCGCCTTGAGGACGGCGAGCAGGGCCACGACGAGCTCGTGGGTCCGGGGCAGGGCGACGGCCACCCGGTCCTCGGGGCCCACGCCCCGCTCGGTGAGGTGCCGGGCCAACGCGTCGGCCCGGGCGTCGAGTTCGCCGTAGGTGAGGGTGGTGTGCGCGTCGCGGACGGCCGGGGCGGCGGGGGTGCGCCGGGCCCACTCCTCGAAGAGCGCGGGGACCGTCGTGGCGGGCAGGGTGTCGGCGGGCCCGGTGCCGAGCGCGGCGAGGCGGCTGTGCTCGGCCGGGGTGAGCAGGTCGTATGTGTGCAGCGGGCGGTCGGGGTCGGTGATGACGGCGCCGAGGAGCAGGACGAGCCGGTCGGCGAGCGCCTGGACGGTGGACTCGTCGAAGAGTTCGGTGGCGTAGTCGACGGTGGCCCGCAGGCCGTCGAGGGCGCCGGTGTCGTCGTACGCCTCGGTGAAGGCGAAGGACAGGTCGAACTTGCTGACCTCCGCCTCGGCGGGCACTCCGGAGACGGTGAGGCCGGGCAGGTCGACGGCGGCCTGCGCCTGGTTCTGGAGGATCAGCATGGTCTGGAAGAGCGGGTGGTGGCTCTGGGCGCGCGCGGGGTTGAGGAGTTCGACCAGCCGCTCGAAGGGCACGTCCTGGTGGGCGTAGGCGGCGAGGTCGAATTCCCGTACCCGGCCGAGGAGTTCGCGGAACGTGGGGTCGCCGGAGAGGTCGGTGCGCAGGACGAGGGTGTTGACGAAGAAGCCGACCAGACCGTTCGCGGCCTCGTCGGTGCGTCCGGCGACGGCCGTGCCCAGGGGGATGTCGTCGCCCGCGCCGTGCCGGCACAGGACGGTCGCCAGGGCGGCCTGGAGGACCATGAAGACGCTGGAGCCGCAGGTGCGGGCGAGCTCCGTGACGTGGCGGGCGGTGTCCCGGTCGACGGAGAAGCCGAGGGTGGCGCCGGTGTGCCGGGAGGTGGCGGGGCGCGGCCGGTCCCAGGGCAGCTCGACCGCCTCGGGAAGCCCGTCCAGCGCGCGTCGCCAGTGGGAGAGCTGCCGGCAGACGAGGCTGTCGGGGTCCTGTTCGTCGCCGAGCAGGTCGCGCTGCCACAGGGTGTGGTCCGCGTAGTCGACGGGCAGCGGCGCCCAGTTGGGTTCCTCGCCCCGTACGCGGGCCCGGTAGGCGGTGCCCAGGTCGTGGGCGAGGGGGGCCAGGGATGTGCCGTCCGCGGCGATGTGGTGGACGACGAGCACCAGGACGTGGGCGTCGGGGGCCAGGCGGAGCAGGGTCGCCCGGAGCGGCAGGCTGCGCTCGATGTCGATGGTCTCGGCGGTGGCGGCCGCGACGCGGTGGCGCAGCTTCGCCTCCTCGACGCTTTCCATGGCGAAGGGGATGACGACGTCGTCGGGCGCGGTGATGTGCTGGTGCGGCCCGTCCTCGCCCTCGGGGAAGACGGTGCGCAGGGCGGTGTGCCGGGCGATGAGGTCGGCCACGGCGGTACACAGGGCGTCGGTGTCGAGCGGTCCGTCGATGCGTACGGCGAGCGGGATGTTGTACGTGGCGGAGGGGCCGTCGAGCCGGTGGAGGAACCACAGCCGCTGCTGCGCGTACGACAGCGGGAGCTCGGCGGGGCGCGGCTGCGGGACCAGGGCGGGCCGGGTGCCGCCCTCGGCGCCCTCCAGCGCGGTGGCGAGCGCGGCGACGGTGGGGTGTTCGAAGAGGGTGCGGATGTCGGTCTCGGTGTGCAGAGCGGTGCGGATGCGGCCGACGAGGCGGGTGGCGAGCAGGGAGTGTCCGCCCAGGGCGAAGAAGCTGTCGTCGGTGCCGACGCGGTCCACGCCGAGCACGTCGGCGAACAGTCCGGCCAGGATCTCCTCCATGGCACTGCGCGGCGCCCGGCCGGCCGCCGTGCGGGGGCCGGTGGGTGCGGGCAGTGCCGCCCGGTCGATCTTGCCGTTGGGGGTCAGCGGCAGGGCGTCCAGCGGCTGGATGACGGCGGGCACCATGTAGGCCGGCAGCAGGCGGCCGACGTGGGCGGCGAGCAGCCCGGGGTCGGGGTGCTCGCCGGGTGCGAGGACGACGTAGGCGGTGAGGGTGCGGTCGCCGGGCAGGTCCTCGCGTACGAGGACGCAGGCGGCGCGCACGGTCGGGTGGTCGCGCAGGACCGTCTCGATCTCGGCGGGTTCGATGCGGTGGCCGCGCAGTTTGATCTGCTGGTCGGCCCGGGCCACGTAGCGCAGGGTGCCGTCGGCGTCCCGGCGGACCAGGTCGCCGGTGCGGTACATGCGGGACCCGTCGCCCGCGAAGGGGTCGGCGACGAAGCGGGTGGCGGTGAGGGCGGCCCGGCCCAGGTAGCCGCGCGCGACGCCGGCGCCAGCGAGGTACAGCTCGCCTTCCGCGCCGGGCGGCACGGGGCCCAGTGCCGCGTCCAGGACGTGGGCGCGCATGCCGTCGAGCGGGTGGCCGATGGGCGGGGCGCCCTGGGGGTCGTGATCGGGGCGGACGTGGTGGGCGGTGGCGAAGGTGGTGGTCTCGGTGGGCCCGTAGACGTGCAGGACGGTGGTCGAGGGGTGGGCGGCTGCGACGCGCTGCATGACACCGGGGGCGGCGGCCTCGCCGCCGGCGGCGACCAGGCGCAACTGCCCGAGGGAGCCGGGGTCGGTCTCGGCCAGGACGTTGAACAGGGCCGTCGTCAGGAAGGCGGCGGTCACACCGTGCCGCGCGACCACGTTGCGCAGGACGTCGGGCTGGAGCGGCCCTTCGGGGGCCACGACGACGCGTCCGCCGCGCAGGAGCGGCGTCCAGATCTCGAAGGTGGAGGCGTCGAAAACGTACGCGGAGTGCAGCAGGACGGCGTCGGCGGCGCCGCCGTCCCAGCCCCGGTGGGCCGCGAGGGCGGCGATGTCCGCGTGGGTGACGCCGACGCCCTTGGGCAGTCCGGTGGACCCGGAGGTGAACATGACGTACGCGAGCCGGCTGCCGCCCGCCGTCTCGGGGAGCGTGCCCGGCTCGACGGGTCCCCCGGCGAGGATCCGGCCGGCCGCGTCGACGGTCAGCACGGCCGTCTCGGCTCCGAGCTGGCGGACCCATGGGAGGTCGGCGGTCGTCTCGTCGACGACGAGGACGCGCAGCGGGACGACCTCGGTGACCCGGTTGAGGCGTTCGGTGGGCCAGCGCGGGTCGAGCGGGACGTAGGCCCCGCCTGCGCGCAGGGCGGCCAGCGAGGCGGTGACGGTGGCGGCCGAGCGGGCGACGAGGATGCCCACACCCTCCTCCAGGCCGGTCCCGAGGCCGGTCAGAGCGGCGGCGAGGCGGTCCGCGAGTCCGGTGAGCCCCTGGTACGTCAGCGGCTCACCGGCCCCCGAGACGGCCACCGCGTCCGGGTGGCGGGCGGCCCGCTCGGCGACGGCCTCCGGGATGCTCAGGGTGGTGGCGCCCTCGGGGAGGGGCGCGCCGGTCCCCCGGGCGATCAGTTCCTCGCGTTCGCCGTCGAGGAGGAAGGGCGCGGTGTCGGCGCGCCGGCCGAGGTCCTGCGCCAGTGAGGTCAGCAGCTGCCGCATGCGGGAGACGGTCTCGGCGACCTGCTGCCGGTCGAGGACGGCGGCCCGGTAGCCGAAGGTGATCCTCAGGGTGTCGCCGGGGGCGACGGTGAGGGTGAGCGGGTAGTGGGCGGCGTCGGTACCGCTGAAGCCGGTGACGGCGAGGCCGGGCAGTCCGCGCTGGGCGGTGCGCAGGGCCTCGGCGTCCATCGGGTAGTTCTCGAACACGACGAGTGTGTCGAAGAGTTCGTCGAGGCCGGTGACGCCCCGGATGTCGCTGAGGCCCACGTGCTGGCTGCCGAGGAGCCGGCCCTGCTCGGCCTGGAGCCGGGTCAGGAACTCGGCCAGGGTCTCGCCGGCCGCGGGGCCGGTCCGTACGGGGACGGTGTTGATGAACAGGCCGACCATGGACTCGACGCCGGGAATCTCCGGCGGCCGCCCGGACACGGTGGTGCCGAACACCACGTCGGACCGCCCGGTGAGGTGGCCGAGCAGCAGACCCCAGGCGCCCTGGACCAGGGTGTTCAGGGTGAGGCGGTGGGCGCGGGCCGTCTCGCGCAGCCGCTCCGTCGTGGCCGCGTCCAGGTCGAGGACGAGCGTCTCGGGGAGCTCGTCGGCGCCGTCCGAGCCGCCTTCGGCGAGGAGCGTGGGCGTCTCGATGCCGGCCAGGGCGGCGGACCACGCGTCGAGGGCGGCGGTCCGGTCCTGCTGGGAGAGCCAGACCAGATAGGCCCGGTAAGGGGTGACGCGCGGCAGTCCGCCGTCGTCGCCGCCGGCCGCGTACAGCTCGAACAGCTCCCGTACGAGCAGGGGCAGCGACCAGCCGTCGAACAGGATGTGGTGGCTCGTCATGACCAGTCGGTGCCGGTCCTGCGCGGTCCGGACGAGCGTGAACCGCATCAGGGGCGGGGTGGCGAGGTCGAAGCGGCGGGTGCGGTCGGCGGCGAGGAAGGCGGTGAGACGGTCCGGCACCTCGTCCGTGCCGGTCAGGTCGAGTTCCTCCAGGGGGACGGGGACCTCGGCCGCGACCGCCTGCACGGGTTCGTCGAGGTCCTCGTGGAGGAATCCGACGCGCAGGTTGGCGTGGCGGCGCAGCAGGCCGGCGATGGCGGCGCGCAGGGTGGGGACGTCGACGGGGCCTTCGAGGTCGAAGACGAACTGCGCGGTGTAGACGTCCACGGCGTGGGAGTCGTAGAGGGCGTGGAAGTACATCCCGGCCTGCAGAGGCGTCAGCGGGAGTACGTCCTCCAGTTGGAACCCGTTCACTTGCGTCCACCCCACTTGTTCTGCAGTCGGTCGATCTGGGCCTGGTTGAGCGACACCAGGGGAAGGTCGGACGGCGTGTAGCCGCCTGTTCCGGGCTGTTCGGCGTGTTCCGCGATGGTGCGCAGGGCGCGGTTGAACGCCTCGGCCAGCGCGCCCACGTCCTCCTCCTTCAGCAGGTCGCTGGGCCAGGTCCAGCGGGCCACCAGGCGCGGGCCTTCCGGCAGGTCCTCGGTGTGCGCGTTGATGTCGATCACGTGGTGCACCGGCATGTCGGGGTCCTGGCTTCGCGGCCCGCCGGCATCGAGCAGGACCTCCCAGTCGCCGCCCGCCGCCTGATCGGGGGCGGCGTACCGGCCCAGGTAGTTGAAGCCGATCTGGGGTGCGGGGCCGGTCAGCCGGGGGCCGGTCGCGGGGTTGAGGTGGCGCAGCATGCCGTGTCCGACGCCGTGGTCGGGGACCGTGCGCAGCTGTTCCTTGACGCGCTTCACTGCACGTTCAACGAGCGTGGCGTCCAAGCGTGCCGGGTCGCGGGCGTCGAGGGGGCCCGGGTCGAGCCGGACCGGGTGGAGGCTGGTGAACCAGCCGACCGTGCGGGAGAGGTCGATGTGGTCGGCGATCTGTTCGCGGCCGTGGCTCTCCAGGTCGAGCAGGACGGCGGTGTCGGGCCGGATTCCGGCGGCGTGCCTGCCGCGCCGGGCGTTGACGGCCAGCGCGAGTGCGGTGAGCAGGATGTCGTCGACCCCGGCGTGGAAGGCGCCCGGGACGGTGGTGAGCAGCGGCTTCGTCCAGGTGGCGGGCAGGTGGGTGGTGAGGGTGCGGGTGCCGTCGGCGGTGTCCAGGAACGGGTCGAGCGGCCGGTAGCCGAGCTGCGGGTCCGGGGCCCTCAGCACCTCCTCCCACAGGGGAAGTTCGCTCGTGCGTGCGGGTGCGTGGGCCTGTTCGGTGAGGAGCTGGGACCAGCGCCGGTACGAGGTGGTCGCGGCGGGCAGTGCGGGTGCCGTGCCGGCCGCCCCGGTGACCGCCCGCCAGGCGTGGGCGAGGTCGTCGGCGAGGATGCGCCAGGAGACCGCGTCGACGGACAGGTGGTGCACGACCAGGAGCAGCCGCCCGCGTGCGTGGGGCCCCGCGTCGCCCCAGACGGCCTCGAAGACGGCTCCGGCGGACGGCCGCAGGCGCCTGCGGGCGCGTTCGCCCGCTTCGGTGAGGGCGGCGCGGGCGGCGTCGGCGTCGAGTCCGGTGAGGTCGACACGGGTGAAGCGGTTCCCGGCCGTGACGGCGCCGGGCGGCAGCGCTTCGAGTACGGGGTCGCCACCGGCGGTGCGGGTGACCCGCAGGCGGAGCATGTCGTGGTGATCGGTGAGGAGCTGGAGGGCGGCGACGAGGGTGTCCTCGGTGGCCCCGGCGGGGGTGCTCAGCACACCGGACTGGTTGTAGCCGTCGGTGGTGCCGGGGCGTTCGAGGAGCCAGGCTGCGATGGGCGTGGGCGGCATGGTGCCGGTGCCGTGGCCGGCCGGTTCGCCGGTGCTGTCGTCGAGCGGTGCGGCGGCGGCCGCGATGGCCTCGGGGGTGCGGTGGACGAAGACGTCGCGGGGTGTGACGCCGAGTCCCGCTTCCCGGACGCGGCTGACGAGCTGGATGGAGAGGATGCTGTCGCCGCCGAGCGCGAAGAAGTCGTCGTCGGTACGGGCGGCGGGGGTGCGCAGCACCGAGGCGAACGCCTCGCACAGGACCCGCTCGGACGCGGTGCGCGGCTCCCCGCCCGGCCGGTCGGTGGCGGGGCGCTCCGGCTCCGGGAGGGCGGCCCGGTCCGTCTTGCCGTTGGGCAGCAGCGGCAACGCGTCCAGGGCCACGTAGGCGGCGGGCACCATGTACGGCGGCAGGGCGTTGGTGAGCCGGGTGCGCAGTTCGCCGTCGGTCAGGGGTGAGGCGCCCACGGTGTACGCGACCAGGCGCCGTTCGCCGGGCCGGTCCTCGCGGACGAGGGCGCAGGCGGCGGTGACGCCGTCCAGCGCGGTGAGGGCGGCCTCGATCTCGCCCAGTTCGATGCGGAAGCCGTTCAGCTTGACCTGGTCGTCGGCGCGGGAGACGTAGTGCAGCAGCCCGTCGGTGTCCCGGCGGACGAGGTCGCCCGTGCGGTACATGCGGCTGCCGGCCGGGCCGAAGGGGTCGGCGACGAAACGGGTGGCGGTGAGGCCGGGGCGGCCGAGGTAGCCCCGGGCGAGGCCGTCACCGGCGATGTGGAGCTCGCCGGTCACACCCGCCGGTACGGGCTGGAGCGCGGCGTCCAGAACATAGGCGCGGGTGTTGTCGACGGGGCGGCCGAGCGGGACGCCTCCCTCCACTCCCCCGGCTCCCTCGGCGGTGACGTGGTGGGCGGCGGCGTCGATGGTGGTCTCGGTCGGTCCGTACAGGTTGTGCACCTCGGCCGACCAGGCCCGGCCGGCCCGTGCCGCCAGGGCCCCGGTCAGCGGCTCCCCGCCGCACGCGACGGCGCACAGGGCCGGTGGCGCCGCGTCGGGCCCGGTCTCGGTGAGCAGGAGCGCGAGGTGGGAGGGCACGAACTGGGCGATGGTCACGCCCTCGTCGCGCATCCGGGCCAGCAGACCCGCCGGGTCGTGGTTGAGGGCGAGCGGTACGGGGCAGGTGGCGCCCCCGTGCAGCAGGGGCAGCCAGGTCTCCCACACCGAGGCGTCGAAGCTCGGCGAGGTGCGGGCGAGGACCCGGTCGTCGTCGGTGAGGCCGAAGTGGCGGGCCATCCAGGCCATGTGGTTGGTGAGCGAGCCGTGGGTGACGACGACGCCCTTGGGCCGCCCGGTGGAGCCGGAGGTGTAGATGACGTACGCGGCGTCGTCCGGGCCGGGCGCGGCGGCCGGTGGCACGGCGCGTCCGGCCGGCCAGGCGCTCCGGTCCCCGAGCGCGAGAAGCGGCACGGCCGCGAACCGGGCGGCGGCCGCCGGGTCGTGGACCAGGAAGAGCGCCGGGCGGGCGTCGTCGAGCATGTGGGTGACGCGCGCCTGGGGGTAGTCCAGGTCGACGGGCAGGCAGGCCGCCCCCGCCTTGGCCACCGCGAGCATCGCGACGACCCGGTCGGCGGTGCCGTCGGCGGCGAGGGCGACGAGGTCGCCGCGGCCGATGCCCCGGTCGTGGAGGTGGTGGGCCAGGTCGTCGGAGCGGGCGTCCAGTTCGGCGAAGGTGAGCCGCTGGGCGCCGGCCCGGACGGCGGTCCGTTCGGGGGTACGGGCGGCCTGGGCGCGGAACGCCTCGGGGGCCGTGCGGGTGTGCACCGGCCGGACGGGGCCCGGGGCGGCACGGTCCAGCCCGGCGCGCTCGGCCGCGTCCAGGAACGCGGCGGTGCGGACGCGCCCGTCGGGGTCGGCGGCGAGCGAGGCGAGCAGTCGGGTCAGGCGCGCGGCCAGGGCGTGCGCGGTGGCCGGGTCGAACAGGTCGGTGGAGAACTCCAGGTTCCCGTCGAGCCCGGCGGGCCGGCCCGCGTCGTCGCGGGTCTCGGTGAAGGTGAACGTGAGGTCGAACTTGCTGATGCCGGTCCGCACGGGCTGTTCGGTCACGGTGAGACCGTCCAGGCCGAGAGCGGTGTCCGCCTGGTTCTGGAGGACGATCATGGTCTGGAAGAGCGGGTGGTGGTCCTGCGCCCGGGTCGGCGCGAGAGCGTCCACCAGTCGTTCGAACGGCAGGTCCTGGTGGGCGTAGGCGGCCAGGTCGAACGCGCGGACGCGGTCGAGGACTTCGGTGAAGGTGGGGTCGCCCGTCAGGTCGGCGCGCAGGACGAGGGTGTTGACGAAGAAGCCCACCAGATCGTCCAGCGCTTCGTCGGTGCGCCCTGCGACGGCGGTGCCGAGGGGGATGTCCTCGCCGGCCCCGTGCCGGGAGAGCAGGACGGACAGGCCGGCCTGGAGCACCATGAACAGGCTGCATCCCTGGGCGCGGGCCAGCTCGGCGAGCGCCCGGTGGGTGTCGGCGTCGACGGGGAACGCGAAGGCGTCGCCCCGGTACGTCATGACGGCGGGGCGCGGCCGGTCCAGGGGCAGGGCGAGCAGGCCGGGGCTGCCGGCCAGCGCGGTGCGCCAGAAGTCCAGCTGGCGGGCGGCCCGGCTGCCGGCGTCGTTCTCGTCGCCGAGGAGGGCGCGCTGCCAGAGGGTGTAGTCGGCGTACTGGACGCGCAGTCCGGGCCGGTCGGGCGCCTCGCCGAGGCTGCGGCGGTGGTAGGCGTCGCCGAGGTCGCGGGCCAGCGGGGTGAGCGACCAGCCGTCGCCCGCGATGTGGTGGACCAGGAGCACCAGGACGTGGGAGTCGGCGCCGGTCCTGAGCAGCCGGGCCCGCACCGGCAGGTCGCCGGTGACGTCGAAGGCGTGCGCCACCTCGGCGGCCAGCGCCGCGTCCAGACCGTCCGGGCGGGTGTCCCGGGGCGTCAGGTCCAGGTCGGCGTGGCCGGCGCCCAGGACGAGCTGGCGCGGCACACCGCCGGTCTCGGGGAAGACGGTGCGCAGGCTCTCGTGCCGTTCCACGACGTCCACGAGGGCCTGTTCCAGGGCCGGCGCGTCGAGCGGTCCTTCGAGGCGCAGCACCAGCGGCACGTTGTACGTGGGGCTGGGGCCCTCGAACCGGTTGAGGAACCACAGGCGCTGCTGTGCGAAGGACAGCGGCAGCGGGTCGGGCCGGTGCGGGGCGCGTTCCAGCGGCGGGGCGGCCGTTTCGGCGCCGTCGAGGGAGGCGGCGAGGGCGGCGGGCGTGGGGTGTTCGAAGACCGCCTTGACCTGGACCTCGACGGCGAGCGCGGTGCGGATGCGGGCGACGAGGCGGGTGGCGAGCAGGGAGTGCCCGCCGAGGGCGAAGAAGTCGTCGTCGGCGCCCACGGCCGGGAGCCCGAGGACATCGGCGACGAGGCCGCAGACGATCTCCTCGCGCGCGGTGCGGGCGGCGCGCCCGCGTGGCGCGGCGTGCTGTTCGGGCGCGGGCAGGGCGCGCCGGTCCACCTTGCCGTTGACGGTCAGCGGCAGCGCGTCCACCAGGACGAACGCGGAGGGCACCATGTAGGCGGGCAGGGACCGGCCGACGGCTTCGGCGAGGTCGGCGGGGTCCGGGCGGACCACCCCGGCGGGCACGACGTACGCGACGAGCCGCCGGTCCCCGGGCACGTCCTCGCGTACGACGGTGAAGGAGTCGGCGACGCCCTCGCAGCAGGCGAGGACGGACTCGATCTCGCCGGGTTCGATGCGGTAGCCGCGCAGCTTCACCTGGCTGTCGGCGCGCGAGACATAGGCGATCTGCCCGTCCGGCGTCCACTTCACCAGGTCGCCGGTGCGGTACATGCGTCCGCCGTCCGGGTCGAACGGGTCGGCGACGAACCGGGTGGCGGTGAGGCCGGGCAGGCTGGTGTATCCCCGGGCGACGCCGCGCCCCGCGAGATACAGCTCCCCCGTCACGCCCGCCGGGACCGGGCCCAGCGCGTCGTCGAGCACGTACAGCCGCATGCCGTCCAGGGGCCGGCCGATGGGCGGCGGGCCCGGCGGCAGGTCGGCGGCCACGTCGTAGCGGGTCGCGAAGGTGGCCGTCTCGGTCGGGCCGTACACATGCAGGACGCGTACGCCGGGCGCGGCGCCGGCGACCCGCTGCATGGCGTCCGGCGAGGCGAGTTCACCGCCGGCGCAGACGAGGCGGAGTCCGGCGAAGGCGCCGGGATCGGTGTCCGCGATCACGTTGAGCAGAGCGGTCGTCAGGAACACGGCGCTGACGCCCTGTTCGCGGACCGCGTCGCGCAGGGTGCGTGCCTCCAGGACGCCCTCGGGTGCGACGACGACCGTGCCGCCGTGCAGGAGCGGTGCCCAGATCTCGAACGTGGACGCGTCGAAGACGTACGCCGAGTGCATCAGGACCGCGTCGGCCGCGCCGCCCTGCCAGGCGGAGTCCTCGGTCAGCGCCGCCACGTCTGCGTGGGTGACGCCGACGCCCTTGGGCAGGCCGGTCGAGCCGGAGGTGAACATGACGTACGCGAGAGAGCTCGGGCCCGGTACGGCGGAGGGCGTGCCGGGGGCCGGGGGCGCGCCGCGCAGGATGCGGCCGGTGCGGTCCACGACCAGGACCGGGACGCGGCGGGCGGTCTCGGTCACCCAGTCGGCGGCCGCGGCCGTCTCGTCGACGACGAGGACCCGCACGTCGGCCACTTCGGCGACCTGGTCGAGCCGTTCGCGGGGCCAGCGCTCGTCCATCGGGACGTACGCGGCGGCGGCGCGGACCGCGCCGAGGGAGACGGACACGACGGCCGGTGACCGGGAGAGCAGGACACCGACGCCCGACTCCGGGCCCGCTCCCAGGCCGGCGAGGGCACGGGCCAGCTCGGCGGAGACGGTGTCGAGTGCGGCGTACGTGAAGGTGATGCCGTCGCCCGCCACCGCCACCGCGTCAGGGGTGCGGTCGGCCTGTGCGGCGAAGAGGGCCGGCAGGGTGGTGTCCGGTGCGGGGGCGGGCAGTTCGCGGCCGGTGCCCCAGCGGGTGGTGCGGGTCCGCTCGTCGGGTGTGAGCAGGTCGTAGTCCGCGAGGGGCCGGGCCGGATCGGCAGCCACCTGTCCGAGGAGCCGGAGCAGGCGCGCCGCGAGGTCCTCGACGGTGCCCCGGTCGAAGAGGGCGGTGGCGTACTCGACACCGGCGGTGAGTCCGCCCGCGCCGCGCTCCTCACCGAACGCGAAGGTGAGGTCGAACTTGCTCAGGCCGTTGTGGACGAGCCGGTCCTCGACGGTGAGTCCCGGCAGGTCGGGGCGGACGGCCTCCTGGTTCTGCAGGACCAGCATGGTCTGGAAGAGCGGGTGGTGGTTGCGGGCCCTGACCGGGTTGACGCTCTCGACCAGCCGCTCGAACGGCACGTCCTGGTGCGCGTAGGCGGCGAGGTCGAACTCACGTATCCGTGCCAGGAGTTCACCGAAGGTGGGTGCGCCGGAAAGGTCGGCGCGCAGGACGAGGGTGTTGACGAAGAACCCGACCAGGTTCTCCAGCGCCTCGTCCGTGCGGCCGGCGACGGGTGTGCCGAGCGGGATGTCGTCGCCCGCGCCGTGCCGGTGCAGCAGCGTCGCCACGGCCGCCTGGAGCACCATGAACAGCGTGGTGCCCGACTCGCGTGCCACGCGCAGGAGTTGGGCGTGCAGCTCGGGCGGTACGTCGAAGACGTGGACGTCGCCCGAGGGGTCGGTGGTGACGGGGCGCGGGCGGTCGAGCGGGAGATCGATGAGTCCGGGCAGTCCGGCGAGCGCGGTGTGCCAGTGGTCGAGCTGTTCCCGCAGCACGCTTCCGGGGGCGTCCGCGTCGCCCAGGACGGTGTGCTGCCACAGGGTGTAGTCCGCGTACTGGAGTCCGCCGCCGGCCTCCGGCTCCCGCCCGGCGAGGCGGGCCCGGTAGGCGTCGCCGAGGTGGCGGGCGAGCGGGGCGAGGGACCAGCCGTCACCCGCGATGTGGTGCAGGACCAGCACGAGGACGTGGCGGCCGGGCGCGGTGCGCAGGAGCCTGCCGCGCAGTGGGGGATCGGTGAGCACGTCGAACGGCTCGCTCACGGCGTCCAGGACGGCCGCCTCCAGCGCGGTGGGGGCCGTGCTCTCCATGGTCAGGCGGGGCGCGACGGATTCGGCGGGCAGAATCAACTGGTGCGGCACGCCGTCCCGTTCGGGGAACACGGTGCGCAGCGCCTCGTGCCGCTCCACGACGTCCCGCAGGGCGGCGCGCAGGGCGTCGGTGTCCAGCGGTCCTTCGATGTCGAGGACGAGCGGGATGTTGTAGGAGGAGCTGGGTCCTTCGAGCCGGTTCAGGAACCAGAGCCGCTGCTGTGCGTAGGACAGCGGCAGCGGATCGGGCCGTTCGGGGGCGGGCAGCACCGGCGGGCGGGACCGCTCCCGGGTGTCCAGGGCCCGGGCGAGCCCGGCGACGGTCGGGTGCTCGAACAGTGCGCGTACGGCGATGTCGGCACCGAGGACCGTGCGGACACGGCTGGCCACGCGCATGGCGAGGAGCGAGTGCCCGCCGAGGTCGAAGAAGCTGTCGTGCGGTCCGACGCCCGGGCGGCCCAGCACATCGGCGAATATCCCGGCAAGCAGGTCCTCGCGCGGGCTGAGCGCACCGGCGCCGTCGCCGTTGTGCTCGGCCTCGTCGTCCGGCCGGGGCAGGGCACGCCGGTCCGCCTTGCCGTTGGGCAGGAGCGGCAGGTCGTCCAGGACCACGACGGCGGCGGGCACCATGTAGTGCGGCAGCGCCTCCGCGAGGGCTTCGCGCAGGTCGGCCGGGCGCGCGCCCGGGTCCGTGGTGACGGCGTAGGCGACGAGGCGGCGGTCGCCCGGTGCGTCCTCCCGGATCACGGCGCAGGCGGCGGTGACCCCGGGCCGCGTGAGCAGGGCGGCCTCGATCTCGCCGGGTTCGATGCGGAAGCCCCGCAGCTTGACCTGGTCGTCGGCGCGGGAGACGTAGTCCAGCAGCCCGGCCGCGTTCCACCGGACGAGGTCGCCGGTCCGGTACATGCGGGCGCCGGTGCCGTCGAAGTCGAAGGGGTCGGCGACGAACCGGGCGGCGGTCGGGCCGGGACGGTTCAGGTAGCCGCGGGCGAGGTTCGGGCCCGCGAGGTACAGCTCGCCGGTGACGCCGGGCGGCACGGGCCGCAGCCGGTCGTCCAGGACGTAGGCGCGCATGGTGTCGACGGGCCGGCCGATCGGCACGGTCTCGTGCGAGGCGTCCGGGGTGGCCGGGACGCGGTGGGCGGTCACGTCGATGGTGGCCTCGGTCGGGCCGTACAGGTTGTGCACCTCCGTGCCCCACAGCGCGGCCGTCTCCTCGGCGAGGGCGCGCGGCAGGGGCTCCCCGCCGCAGAGGACGGCGCGCAGTCCGGGCAGGGGCGCGGCGTGGGCCGCCTCCGACAGGACGAGAGCGAGGTGGGAGGGCACGAACTGGGCGACGGTGACGCCGAACCGGCTCATCCAGGAGACCAGTGTGCCCGGTTCCGTGTTGGCTCCGGGCGGCAGTACGCACACCTCGGCCCCGGTCATCAGGGGCAGCCACACCTCCCACACGGAGGCGTCGAAGCTGGTGGAGGTCCTGGCGAGAACCCGGTCCTGCGGACCGGCCGTCAGATGCCGGGCCATCCAGGCCATGTGGTTGGCCAGGGACGCGTGGGTGACGACCACGCCCTTGGGGCGGCCGGTGGACCCTGAGGTGTAGATGACGTACGCGGGATCCGCCGGGTGGGGTGTGTACGGCAGCGGCGTACCGGGGTGTACGGGCGTCGGCGGCACAGCGTCGAGGGCGAGGCGCGGGATGTCGCCGGTGGGCAGGTCCGCCCGCACGTCCCCGGCGGTGAGGACGAGGACGGGCAGGGCGTCGTCCAGCATGTGGCGGATGCGGGCGTGCGGGTACCCCGGGTCGACGGGCAGGTACGCGGCGCCGGAGCGCAGCACGGCCAGCATGGCGACGACGGTGTGCACGGAGGGCGGCGCGGCGATGGCGACCCGCGTCTCCCGGCCCGCACCGTGCTCGCGCAGCGCGTGGGCGAGGGTGTCCGCCCGGGCGTCGAGTTCGGCGTACGTGAGGTGGGTGTGCGCGTCGCGTACGGCGACGGCGTCGGGCGTACGCAGGGCCTGTTCCCGGACCGCTTCGGGGACGGTCAGCTGCGGCAAGGGGCGCACGGCGCCGCGTCCCTGGGCGAGGAGCGCGTCCCGCTCGTCGGGGCCGAGGGGGTCCAGGTCGCCGATGGGGCGGCCGGGATCCGTCACGGCCAGGGTGAGGATGTGGGCGAAGCGGTCGCAGAGGGCGCGGGCGGTGGCGGCGTCGAAGAGGTCGGTGGCGTACTCCAGGTAGCCACCGATGCCACCGGCTGCTTCCTGCGCCTCCGGGCCCCGGGCGGTTTCGGCCAGGGAGAACGTCAGGTCGAACTTGCTGCCCCCGGGATGCCCCGACCGGTCGCGGACGGTGAGGCCGGGCAGTTCCGGCTCGGCCCGGTCCTGGTTCTGGAGGACCAGCATCGTCTGGAAGAGCGGGTGGTGGTCGCCGGACCGCTCCGGGTTGAGGGCCTCCACGATCCGCTCGAAGGGCAGATCGCTGTTGCCGAAGGCCGCGATGTCGAACTGCTTCACCCGGTCCAGGAGTTCGCGGAACGTCGGCTCGCCGGCCAGGTCCGTGCGCAGGACGACGGTGTTGACGAAGAAGCCGACCAGATCGTCGAGCACCTCGTCGGTGCGCCCGGCGAGCGCTGTGCCGAGGGGGATGTCGGTGCCCGCGCCATGGGCGCCGAGTGTCACGGCCAGGGCGGCCTGGAGCACCATGAACGGCGTGCAGCCGGCCTCACGGGCGAGCCGGACGAGCGCTGCATGCGCAGGGGCGGGCAGCTCGAAGGGGACGGACGCGCCCCGGTGGCTGGGCACGGCCGGGCGGGGCCGGTCCAGGGGCAGGTCGAGCAGGCCGGGGGCGCCGCGCAGCGCCTCCTGCCAGAAGGCGGTCTGCCGGGCGGCCAGGCTGTCCGGATCGCCGTCGTCGCCGAGGAGTCGGTGCTGCCAGAGCGTGTAGTCGGCGTACTGCACCCTCAGCGGCGCCCAGCCCGGTGTGCCCGTGCCGTCGGTCCTGGCCAGGTAGGCGGCGGAGAGGTCGCGGCCGAGCGGGGCGAGGGACCAGCCGTCGGCGACGATGTGGTGCAGGACGAGCACCAGGGTGTGCCGGGTGGGCCCCTGGCGGAGCAGGTGGGCGCGGATGGCCGCGTCCCGGCTCAGGTCGAAGGGGGCGGTGCTGAGGCGGCGTACCGTTTCCCGCTCCCAGGCTTCGGCGGCCCCGTCCGCGGGCGGGTGTTCGACGGTGAGCGGGACGAGCGACGCGGCTTCGTGCGCGTCGACGATCCGCTGGTGGGCGACGCCGTCGTGCTCGGCGAAGAGGGTGCGCAGGCTCTCGTGCCGGGCGACCACGTCGGCCAGGGCGCCACTCAGCGCCTCGGTGTCCAGGGGGCCGTCGAGCTCCAGGACGAGCGGCACGTTGTACGTGTCCCCGAGGCCCTCGGCCCGGTTGAGGAACCAGAGGCGCTGCTGCGCGAAGGACAGCGGCAGCACGTCGGGCCGGGTCTGCGGTACGAGGACGGGCCGGGCGGCCCCCGCCGTGTCGAGTGCGGCGGCCAGGGAGGCGACCGTGGGGTGGTCGAAGAGGGCGGACAGGGCGAGTTCGACGCCGAGGGCCGCCCTGACCCGGCCGGTCAGGCGGGTGGCGAGCAGCGAGTGGCCGCCCAGGGCGAAAAAGCTGTCGTCGATACCGACCGCGCTCACACCGAGGACGTCGGCGAACAGTCCGGCCAGCACCTCTTCGTACGCGGTGCGCGGGGCGCGCCCGGCACCGGTGTGGGCACGGGGTGCGGGCAGGGCGCGGCGGTCGACCTTGCCGTTCGGGTTGAGGGGCAGCGCGTCGAGGACGACGAAGGCGGACGGCACCATGTACGCGGGCAGCGTGCGCCCGGTGCGGCGGGTGAGCGCGGCGGTGTCCGGGCGGGCGCCGGGGGCGGGCACGACGTAGGCGACGAGTCTGCGGTCGCCGGGCGTGTCCTCGCGTACGACGACGCAGGCGCCGCGCACATCGGGGTCGGTGAGCAGGACGTGTTCGGTCTCCGCCGGTTCGATGCGGAAGCCGCGGAGCTTGACCTGTCCGTCCGCCCTGCCCACGTACTCGATGTCGCCGCCGGCGTTCCAGCGCACGAGGTCACCGGTGCGGTACATGCGGGTGCCCGGCGCACCGTACGGGTCGGCGACGAAGCGGCCGGCGGTCAGCGCGGCGCGGCCCTGGTAGCCGCGGGCGACGCCGTGCCCGCTCACGTACAGCTCCCCCACCACGCCCGGCGGCACCAGACCGAGGGTGTCGTCGAGGACGTACAGGTTCATCCCGTCCAGCGCGCGGCCGATGGGCGGCACGCCGGTGCCGTCGGCGGTGACGGGGTGGCGGGCGGCGAAGGTGGTGGTCTCGGTGGGGCCGTACACGTGCAGGACGAGGGTGCGGGGCGAGGCGGCTGCTGCCCGCTGCATGAGTTCGGGGGTGGCGGCCTCACCGCCGGCTGCGACCACGCGGAGGCCGGAGAACACCGCCGGGTCCGCCTCGGCCATCACGTTGAACAGGGCCGTCGTCAGGAACAGCGCGGTGACCCCGTGGCGTTCCACCGCCTCGCGGACGACGTGGGCCTCCAGGACGCCGCCGGGGGCGACGACCACCCGGCCGCCGTTCAGCAGCGGAACCCAGATCTCGAAGGTGGAGGCGTCGAAGACGTATGCGGAGTGCATGAGCACGGCGTCGGACACGCCGTCGTCCCAGCTGCTGTCGGCCGCGAGGGCGAGTACGTCGGCGTGGGTGACGCCGACGCCCTTGGGCAGGCCGGTGGAGCCGGAGGTGAACATGACGTACGCGAGCCGGTCGGGTCTGGTGGTCCGCGGCAGCGGTCCGGGCCGCGCCGGGGCGCCGTGGAGCAACCGGCCGCGCGCGTCGACGACGAGCAGCGGCAGGCCGGCGGCGGCCTCGCGGACCCAGGGTTCGCGGGCGGTCGTCTCGTCGGCGATCAGTGCGCGGACGCGGGCGGCCTCGGCGACGCGGTCGAGCCGTTCGGCGGGCCAGGCCGCGTCCATCGGTACGTACGCGGCCCCTGCGGCGACCGCCGCGAGGGTGGCGGCCGGCACGGCGGCCGACCGCCCCAGGAGCACTCCGACGCCGTCCTCGGCACCGGTCCCCCAGCCGGTCAGCGCGCTCGCCAAATCATCGGCCGCGCGGTCCAGTTGCCGGTACGAGAGGGTCTGGTCCCCGTCAACGACGGCCGGGGCGTGCGGTGTCCGGCGTACCTGGGCCCGGAACGCCTCCGGGAGCGTGGTGGCGACGGCCTGTTCGGGCAGTGCGGTGCCTTGTCCGTGGGCGTGCAGGGCGGGGGCGGCGGTCTCGTCCACGAGCGGAAGGTCGCGCAGGGGCAGACCGGGGTCGGCAGCGGCGAGGGCGGACACGAAGGACACGACGGCCTGCTCGTGCAGCCGTACGTCCTCGGGGCGGTAGAGATCGGACCGGGCATCGAACCCGATCAACGGCCCCTTGCCCTCGGCCCGTTCGGAGACGAAGAGGGACACGTCGTCGACCGGGCCGACCGACAGCACCCGCGAAGGTGCCTGGATGCCGCCGAAGTCGCGGTCGTAGTCGTAGCCCATGATGTTGACGACGACGCCGGTGAGGCGGGCCGCGTCGTCGCCCATGTTCAGTTCGCGGGCGAGTTGTTCCCGCGAGAAGCGGCGGTGGCGCAGGGCGGCGCGCATCTCGTCCGCGACGTCACGGACGAGGGCGCCGACGGTCATGTCCGCGGTGAGCGTCAGGCGCAGCGGCAGGATGTTGGCGGTCATGCCGACGATGTGCCGCAGCCCGCCGTGCCGGCCGTTGGAGGCGAGGCCCACCGTGATAGCGGATGTTCCGGTGACCCTGGCGGTGTAGGCGGCGACGGCGGCGACCAGGACCGCGCTCCAGGTGGTGCGGTGGGCGGAGCCGAGCCGGCGCAGGTCCTCGAAGACGCTCGCGGACAGCGACTCGCCGGTGTGCAGCCGGATGCCCGGCCCTTCGGACCCGGGTGCGGGGAGATCGGTGCGGCGGCGGATGAGCGTCCTGCCGCTGCGCGCTTCACCGTCGGAGGAGCCGGAGTCGTCGGAGGAGCCGGAGTCGTCGGAGGCGTCGGCTGCCAGGTCGGCGAACCTGCCGGTCCAGTAGGCGCGGTCGCCCTCGTAACGGCCGGAGTTCCGGTAGGCGGTCTCGTCGGCGACGAGTGCGCGCAGGGGTGCGGCGGGCAGCTCGACGTCGGCGAGGTTCTCGCCCCGTACCGCGCGTCCGTAGAGGTCTGCCACGACGCGGGTGAAGACGGCGCCGCCGAGCCCGTCGACGGCTATGTGGTGGAAGCGGACGTACCAGTAGTGCAACCTGCTCCCGGCGCGGAGCAGGGCGAAGTGGTGCTGAGGGTGGCGGAGGGTGTCGGCCGTGGCCATGTCCTCGGCCATATAGCGTTCGATCTCGGCCGCCGGGTCCTGGGCATGGGACATGTCCACGGTACGGAGCCGGCCCGGGGCGTCGGCGGGGTGGCGGACGATGCGCTGAAGGACTTCGTCGCCCTCCGTGACGAACTCGAGGTTGAGGCTGTCGCACATCTGGAGGGCCCGGTCGACCGCTGCGGCGAATAACGTCCCGTCGAGGCCGCCCCGGATCTCGAAGCATTCCCCGATGTTGTATTTCGGGCTGTCCGGGTCGACGAGTTGCCCGTACCAGACGCCCTGTTGGGCTGCGGTCGTCCCGAAGAACTTTTCGGGAACGGATTCCGTGGGGACAGAGCCGTTTTCGCGCATGCCGGGACACACCTTCGGGGAGAGTTTTCGGGGGGGGACGAAGTGGGCAGGACGAAACCGGTCATGCCGGTGCGGCGTCCATGGCCGACAACGGGCGGGTAAAAGCGGAGAGGGACACCACCGGCCCCACGGCATCGGACGCCGGCTCAGTGGCCACCCGTTCGGAAAACCGGGAGCGCACTCGTTTTCTTCGCGTATTACGGACGTGCTCCTGCGCAGTCCAGCAATGGGGCGGTAAAGCCGCGTGACGGCGGCCTGAACACTTTCAGTCGGCGCTCGATCGATCACCACTCCGCGCTGATCGATTTTGCTCGGGTTGGAGCAATTTCGATCGATTCAGACAGGAGTGGCGGGCCGCCCGGACCGGGCGGCCCGCAGGACTCGACGGTCTCCGTACCGCCCTATCCGGCGTCCGCCTCCATGGCCCGTACCAGGCCGGCGGGCCGCATATCCGTCCACTCCGCCTCGATCGTGTCGAGACATTCCTGTCGCGAACCCTCCGGGCCGCCGACGCTCCACCCGCTCGGAACCTCGATGTGCGCGGGCCACAACGAGTACTGCCCCTCGCTGTTCACCAGCGTCACGAACCGCCCCGACTCGTCATCGAAAGGATTGGTCACGACCGTCCCCCACTTGTTTTCCCACATGCCACCGCATGTTCTTCAGATAGATATATGCGGGCCCATCGCACGGATTCACCGCACCCCCACCACCGAACCGCCCCACCCCTTCCGCGCGACCGCTGCCACACGGACGGAGATACGTTACGCCTCGGGATACCGACGTGACGCCGATGGCCGACCGGTCTTCCGGCTTCGCCCGTTCACGTCAATCACCATAGATGACCTCCGACAGCCGAAGAGACGAATTCGGCCCATTACTTATGGAGGCGCACGGCCGCGACGTGCGCGAAGGTCGGCCCGGGACATATGCCAACGCCGCTGCCCCGGAAATATCCAGCCACCCGATGTCCCGATTGTGCATGTTTCGCTGAATACGACCCGCGCAAATCCGGATAAGCACCGGCGTACGCCCCCTCATCGCCGGGCACGCACCGATCGGGCCGCGCTCCCGTGCGCCGGGTGCGCGCCCCACACCCAAGCAATGGCCTCCTTTGTCACGCAGCGTGAAATCCGACGCGTGGGGGCCGCCCACCCGGCGGGAACGGCTCCTTTCGCATGCGGTACGAATGCCGTGTGACCGAAGAGAAGCCGCCCGCGACCGTTCGCGTGTTCATCGCCCTCGCCCCACCCGACACGGCGAAGGACGAGCTGACCCGGGAGCTGCGCCCGGTGTACGACACGCATCCGCAGGTGCGGTGGAACCGCGTGGAGGACTGGCACATCACCCTTGCGTTCCTGGGCGAGCTCCCGGTGGAGACGGTTCCGCTGCTGCGTCCGCCGCTCGCCGCTCTCGCCGCGTCCCACCCCGCTCCCCGCCTGGCGTTGCACGGCAGCGGCACGTTCGACGATCGCGTGGCGTGGAGCGGGATCGCCGGGGACCTCGACGGACTGCATCTGCTCGCCGCCGGCGTACGGACCGCGGTGGAGGACTGCGGTATCGCCCTGGAGAGCCGGCCGCTGCACCCCCATCTGACCCTCGCCCGGGTCCGCCGCGGCGACCACACGTCGGCCGGGGAGATCGCGGCGCGCCTCACGCGTTTCCGTGGCCGGCCGTGGCCCGCCGAGCGCCTTCACCTGGTCGGCAGCAACGCGGGGCGCAGCCCCGGGCAGATCCGCTACCGCGACATCGAGGCGTGGCCGCTCGCCACGGAAACCCGGGACGAGCCCTAGCTCTCGTCCCCCGAGCCCGGTTCCGCCATCCTGCGGTGGGCCTCGGTCTTGCCGGTGTCGGGGAGCACCTTGCCGGCCAGTTCCTGGAGCTTCGTCTTCACCGAGCCGGCGACGACCTTGTCCTTGCCCGCGAAGAGCGCGTCCAGGCCCTGCCGGGCCACGTCCCCGGGATCGTCCTTGGGCTGCCGGCCGATCTTCGTGTCGTCCATGTCGGCGCGGTGGAAGAAGTCCGTCTCGGTGGGTCCGGGCATCAGGGCGGTGACCGAGACCCCGGTGTCCTTGAGTTCGTTCTGCACCGCCTGCGCGAAGGACTGCAGGAAGGACTTGGACGCGTTGTGCACGGCCTGGAAGGAGCCGGGCATCGTGGAGGCGATGGACGAGGTGATGAGCATGTAGCCGGCGTCCAGCGAGGCCATGTCGCGCAGCAGGCGTTTGGCCAGGTGCACGGTGGCCCGCACGTTGAGGTCGATGATCTCCAGTTCGTCGGCCAGGTCGGTGTCGAGGAACGCGCCGCCCCGCCCGACGCCCGCGTTCAGTGCCGCCACGGCCACCGGCCGCCGGGTCGCGGCGACCGCCGCGCAGAAGCGCTCAGCCTCCTCGTAACGGCGCAGGTCCGCCTGGACGGTCTCGACCTCGGCGCCGGCCTCGCGCAGTTGCTGCGCCGCCGTGTGCAGGCGGTCGTGGTCCTCGGCGTCGATGACGAGATCGAAGCCGCGCTCGGCCAGTTGCCGTGCCAGTTCGAAGCCGATTCCGCTCGACGCACCGGTGATCACGGCCAGGGGTTTGATGGGAGCCATGCGGTGCTGTGTACCCGTTGCTCCGGTTTTCTCACGGGCGCGGAGGACGCGGTTACGCCAGCCTGCGCAGCGTGGGGCGTGGCTCCGTGTGTTGGTGGGGTTCGGGGGTACCCCTGTGGAACGGTGAGCTGACTTCGGCTCGCACCACACAGGCGGACACCGGACAACCGGAGAGGGATTTCACTGATGGGACACGGCGGAAATGTGATCGCGGAGCTCACCACGGACCACCGCGAGGTCGACGAACTGTTCGCGAAGATCGAGGCCCAGCCGGTCGGCGACGAGCAGCGCAGGAAGCTGGCCGACGAGCTGACGATCGAGCTGGTCCGTCATTCCGTGGCGGAGGAGATGCACCTGTACCCGGCGGTGCGGCGGTACGTGGACGACGGCGACGACATGGCCGACAAGGAGCTGGAGGACCACGCGAAGGTGGAGCAGCACCTCAAGGACCTGGAGGGGCGGCCGGCGGACGACCCGCAGTTCGACCACCTGGTGGCGAAGCTGAAGCTGGAGGTCAGCGAGCACGTCCGCGACGAGGAGAACCGGCTGTTCCCCCTGCTCGCGGCGGCCGTCTCCCCCGAGACCCTGGACGAGCTGGGCGAGAAGATCCGTACGGCGAAGAAGACCGCCCCGACCCGTCCGCACCCCTCCGCCCCGGACACCCCGCCCGGCAACAAGGTCCTTGGCCCCGGTGCCGGGCTGGTCGACCGGGCCCGCGACCTGCTGACGGGCCGCGGCAAGGGCTGAGCGGTCTTCGGCGCCCGGTTGCTCAGCAGGCGCGGGCCGGGCCGAGGCGCAGGCGGTCGAGCAGGTCCGCGTGGTGCAGGCGGGCTATCGGCTCCAGCAGATCGGGGTGGCGCAGCAGCGCGGTGGCCGCCAGGTCGTGCGCGTTCGGTTCGGTCAGGCGGCGGAACTCGGCGGGGCCGGCCGCGGTGTGCTCGCTGTGTTCGAGCGCCTGCACCGCGTCCCGCGCCGCGTCGGGTGCGGTGAGCAGGTGGGCCGCCCAGCTGGCGACGACCTCGTCCACCCAGCTGCGCCAGGTCGTGTCCTGCGGGCCGGCCGCCATGTGTGCGTGGGCGCCGGTGACCGCGTCGAGACGGGCCGATCCGCCGGGGCCGGTCAGGAGCACCAGCGCGGCGTCCACGTCCGTGGGGTAGCGCAGCCAGGCGGCGACGGTGACGGCCTGGCGGGCCTGCGCCTCGGCCAGGGCGGCGGTGAGCGGGCCTCCGCCGGCGGGGAACGCGCGCGTCAGCCACTGGGTGGTGGCGGCGATGAGCGGGGAAAGGTCTGCGGGCATCGGGGCGTCCCCTCGGGAGCTGGATCGCCGTGCAGACTACTGCGCCGTCCCGCGCGCCCCGTATGACGCAGGGCACGTTCCGGCCGTGGTGTGCGTCATGGGCCCGCACCCGCCGAAGTCAGGACCAGGAAGCAGCGGGCCCGTCGGCCCGGAACGATTGGGAGAGCACACCATGACCCACCCCCGCCCCCTTCCGGGGCTGGACGAGTCCTTCTGGATGGACACCACCGAGGCGCCGGACCACCCACGACTGGCCTCGGACACGGATGCGGACGTCGTCGTGATCGGCGGCGGCATCGCGGGCCTCAGCACGGCGTGGGAGCTCAGCCGGACGGGGCGGAACGTCGTGGTGCTGGAGGCGGACCGCATCGCCTCCGGGGTCACCGGCTACACCACGGCCAAGGTCTCCGCGCTGCAGTCCCTGGTGTACGACCGGCTGCGGAGGACCAGGGGCACGGACGCCACCCGGCTGTACGCGGCGTCGCAGCAGGACGCGGTGGACCGGGTGGCCGACATCGTCGAGGAGCTGCGGATCGCGTGCGACCTGGAGCGGGTGAGCGCGTACAGCTATGCGGCCGTGCCGGCGTCCCGCCCGTTGATCGAGGCGGAGGCGCGCGCCGCCGCCGAGGCGGGTCTCGATGTCGCGTACGTCTCCGGGACAGAGCTGCCGTTCGAGGTCGCCGGTGCGGTCCGGGCCGAGGGGCAGGCCCAGTTCCATCCGCGCAAGTACCTGCTGGCGCTGGCGGAGGACCTGGTGGCGCGCGGTGGCCGCATCTTCGAACGCAGCCGGGTCACCGGTCTCTCGGAGGGCACACCGTGCCGGGTGACCAGCGAGTCGGGGCAAACCGTGACGGCCCGGGACGTGGTCGTGGCCACGCACTACCCGGTCTTCGACCGCGCGATGCTGTTCGCCCGGCTGTCGCCCCGGCGGGAGCTGGTCGTCGCGGCGCCCATCGCGGCGGACCGTGCGCCGAAGGGCATGTACATCACCGAGGACGAGGGGAAGCGCTCGGTGCGCTCCACCCCGCTCGACGAGGAGCGGCGCCTGCTGATCGTGACCGGGGAGAGTTTCACGCCGGGCACCGGGGATCCCGCGGAGGGGTTCCGGCGGCTGGACGACTGGATGCACCAGCGGTTCGCGGTGGGTCCGACGGCGTACCGGTGGGCGGCGCAGGACAACGATCCCAGCGATACGGTGCCGCTCATCGGGCCCTTCCACATCGGGGCCCGGCACACCTATGTGGCGACCGGTTTCGGCGGCTGGGGCATGACCGGTGGGGTGCTCGCCGGCCGTCTGCTGACCTCGCTCATCTCCGAGGGGACCCCGGCGCTGCCGTGGGCGGAGCTGTACGACCCCCGGCGGCTGGGGAGCGCGGTGCGCGAGGCGGGGTCGCTGCTGGGCGCTCAGGCGGAGGTGGCGAAGCACTTCGTCGGCGACCGGCTGGGCGTGAGCCACCTGGACTCGGTGAGCCAGGTTCCGCCGGGCCAGGGGGCGGTGGTCCGGGTGAGGGGCCGTCGCTGCGCGGTGTACCGGGAGCAGGACGGCACTGTGCGTGCGGTGTCGGCGCGGTGTACGCATCTGGGGTGCCTGGTGGCGTTCAACGAGGCGGAGACGGCGTGGGAGTGCCCGTGCCACGGTTCGCGGTTCGCCGTCGACGGCACGGTGCTCCAGGGGCCGGCGGTCCGGCCGCTGGAGGTGCTGGACCCGGGCGAGGGGTGACGCCCGCGGGAAGCGCTACCGCCGGGCCATGTACAGGTGGAACGCCTTGTGCAGGATCTTGTTGAGGGGGTAGTCCCACTCGCCGACGTACTCCGCGGCCTGCCCGCCGGTGCCGACCTTGAAGCGGAGCAGGCCGAGCAGGTGGTTGCTCTCGTCGAGCGTGTCGGTGGTGCCCCGGAAGTCGTAGACGTGCGCGCCCCGGGCGTGGGCGTCGCGGATCATCTGCCACTGGATGGCGTTGTTGGGCTGGACCTCGCGCCTGCGGCTGGTGGAGGCACCGTACGAGTACCAGACGTGGCCGCCGACGGTGAGCATGGTGGCCGCGGCCAGCACCTCCCCGTCGTGCGCCGCGAGGTAGAGCCGCATCCGGTCGGGGTGTTCGGCGGTGAGCGCCTTCCACATGCGCTGGAAGTACGCCAGGGGGCGGGGGATGAATTGGTCGCGCTCGGCGGTCTCGGTGTAGAGGGCGTAGAAGGTGTCGAGGTCGGCGTAGTCGCCCTGGACGACCTTGACGCCGGCCTTGTCCGCCTTCTTGATGTTGCGGCGCCACAGCTGGTTGAAGCCGCTGAGGATCTCGTCCGGTGAGCGGTCCGCGAGAGGGAGCTGGAAGACGTAACGCGGCTGGCCGGCGGCGAATCCCTCTTCGCTGTCGCCGCCGGACTGCTGCCAGCCCATCGTCCGCAGCCGGTCCATCAGCGCGAAGGCGCGGGGGTCCTGCTCCGTCGGCTCGACCTCGCCGAGCCGGTGCGCGTCAGGGTCGGCGACGGCTTCCTTCACGGTGGCCGCGTCCCAGCGGCGGGCCACGACGGGCGGGCCCATCTTCACGCTGAACGCGCCCTGGCCCTTGAGGTGTTCGAGGAGCGGAGTGAGCCACCGGCCGAGGTCGTCGTCGTACCAGTCGATGACCGGGCCCTCGGGCAGGTAGGCGAGGGAGCGCTTCAGCTTGGGCAGCGGCCGGTGGAGGACCAGGGCGGTTCCGGTGATGCGGCCGGTCTCGTCGAACCAGCCGAGGCTCTCGGCCCGCCAGTCGGGTTTCACCTCGCCCCAGGACGGGACCTGCATGTGGCTCGCCGACGGCAGGCTCTCGACGAACGCCGTGTGCTCGTCCCGGCTGATCGTCCTCAGGCGGAGGTCCATCGGTCTGCTCCTCGTCCACGGGTCGTGATCCTCTGGCAGCGTAAGGGCGCTCGTCGCCGCCCACGACGCGAGCGGGCCACGGTGTTCGGGCGAGGTACTGCCGCGTCAGCGCCGGGGCAGCAGTGACGCCGGTATCAGGCCGAGCGCGGCGAGGGCCGCCACCGCCGGCAGCGCCTGGCCCATGACGGGCCCCGAAACGGCGAGGGGTGATTGCGCCGGTGCGGTGAGAGGCATCAGCCCGGCGGCCACGGCGATGCCGAGCGTCGGGCCCACGTTCACGGCGGTCTGCTTGAGGCCCCCGACCACCCCCGCGTATCCGGGCGGCGCGTCCCCGACGACCGTGCCGGTGGCGGTGACCATGACGGCGGTGAAGCCCGCGCCCAGTACGGCGAAGACCGTGCTGGTCTCGGCCCAGGAGGCCGCCGGGGACAGCCGGGAGAGGCCGAGGACGGCGACGACGACGCATATCTGGCCCGTGATCGCGGTGCGGCGCGGCCCGTAGCGGGCGAGGGCGGCCGAGGCCGCCGGCGCTCCGGCGATCATGAGCAGGGTCAGGGGCAGGCACCGCAGCCCGCAGGCGAGTGGGTCGAGGCCGAGCCCTTGCTGCAGGAAGAAGGTGACGACGAACAGCGCGCCGAACAACCCGCCGGAGGTGGTGAGCAGCAACGCCATCGAGGCCTTCACGGGCACCGAGCGCGTCACCGCCGGGGGCACGACCGGCTGGGCGCTGCGGCGTTCGTACGCGATGAGCGCCGCCCCGAGCAGCAGGCTCAGCAGCAGCCCGAGCCCGGTCCGGGCACCGGTCCACCCCTCGTCCGGGATGCCGGCCAGGGTGTGGACGAGGACGGCGAGCGCGGCGGCCAGCAGGGCACCGGCGGCGAGGTCGAACCGGCGGAACGCGGCGCGCGGCACGTCGGGGACGCGTACGGCGAGGGTGAGGGCGGCGATGGCGAGGGCGGCCGGGATGTTGATCAGGAACACGGCGCGCCACCCCCAGTGCGTGACGAGCAGTCCCCCCAGCACCGGGCCCGCCGCGGCGGGCACCCCGATCGCGCTGGTACGCAGGGCGACGGCCGCGCCGAGCCGGTCGGCCGGGTACACCAGTCTGAGCAGGGCGAGTGTCGCCGGTTGCAGGAGCGCGCCGAACACGCCCTGGGCGGCGCGCAGAGCGATGACCCAGCCGATGCCCTGGGCGAGCCCGATGCCCGCCGACGCGGCGCCGAAGCCGAGCGCGCCGACGCACAGCAGCCGCCGGTGCCCGTACCGGTCCCCCAGCCGCCCGGCGACGACGAGGAGGGCGGCGACCGCGAGCAGGTAGCCGGTGCTCGTCCACTGGACCTGGGTGACGCCCGCCCCGAGATCGCGTCGCAGATCCGGCTGTGCGACGAGCAGCACCGTGCCGTCCAGGGCGACGATCATCGCGCCCGCCACGGAGGCCGCAAGGGCGGCGCGGGGCCGCACAGCGGTGGTCGTCACGGGTGCACCCGCCCGAGGTGGGCGTCGAGCACCGCCGTGACCAGCGGGTCCGGCTCGTCGGTGCGCTCGGGCAGCGTGGTGTGCAGGGCCAGAGGGAGGGCGCCGCTCGCCCGGAGTACGGCGATGCCGTGCAGGTTGGTCCACAGGGCCGCCGCGGTCACGGCCGGCGGCGGGGCGGACTCGTACGAGGGGCCTGCGCCCCGTGCCCTGTGGTGGGCCCGGTCCCTGGCGACGAGCTCTACGAGCTGCGCGAACAGGGGGAGCGTCGAGTCGCGCAGACGTGGCGGGGCCGGCGCCCCGAGGCCCGCGCCCGGCTCCGCGTCACCCGCATGGGCCTCACTGTCGAGCAGGTCGTGGCGGAACATCAGCTCGAACATGCCGCCGTGCTCCCCCGCGTACTCCAGGAACGCGTCGGCGAGGGCCCGCAGCCGGGCGCGCGGGGTCTGCGCGCCGGCCGTCGCCGCCGTCAGCCGGGCCGAGAGGCCGGCGAAGCCCCGCCGGGCGATGGCGGAGAGCAGGGACTGGTGCGTCGGGAAATAGCGGCGCGGGGCCCCGTGGGACACCCCGGCGCGCCGGGCGATCTCGCGGAGGCCGAGCGAGCCCGAGCCCTCGGTCATGACGAGGTCGACGCCTGCGTCGATCAGGCGCTCCCGCAAGGAGTTCGAGTGATCCATAGACAGTGTCTACCAGGAGACAGTAGACACTGTCTACCGAGTCGGTCTCCACGGCACCGCGCGGCACACGCCCCAATGCCCTCGCCCAAGATGCGGGGCCGGTGAGAGTGAGCAGACTGGGTGCCATGGCAGATCAGCGGCGCTCCCAGGCCGGAACCACGAAAACGGCGACCACTCGTCGCGCCCCGTCCGCACGGGGCCCCGAGCACGCGGCCCGCGCTGCCTGCAAGAGCCTGGAGGGTCTCATCGACCACCACGCGGAGGGCGTGTCGGCGGTCCGGCGCACCGACGACGGCTGGTGCGTCGTCGTGGACGTTCTCGAAGTGCCCCGGATCCCGGACACCACGAGCCTCCTCGCCTCCTACGAGGTGCAGCTGGACCGGTCCGGTGAGCTCCTGGAATACCGCAGGGTCCGCCGGTACCGCCGGGGCGCCGCCGACGAGTGAGCGGCGCCCACTCCCCTGCCGGAAGGACATTCCATGACCGCGACCACCTACTCCGACGAAGTCGTCGCCTGCCCGCCGCGCGCCGGCACCCTGTACGACGTCCTGGAGCTGATCCTCGACCGGGGCATGGTGATCGATGTGTTCATCAGGGTCTCCCTGGTCGGCATCGAGATCCTCAAGATAGACGCGCGCATCGTCGTGGCGAGCGTGGATACGTATCTGCGGTTCGCCGAGGCGTGCAACCGGCTCGACCTGGAGCGGGACTCCGGCAGCACCACGGTTCCGGAACTGATCGGCGGCGGTGCCGCCAAGTCGATCGGCAAGCGGAAGGTGCGCAGGGCGGCGGAGTCGGTGGGCGACACCGTACGCAAGGCGGTCGGCGGTGACGACGAGGAGCCGGAGGAGCGGCCGAAGAAGCGGCGCGCCCCGGCACGCAGCAGCGAGAGCCGGCGCCGCCGCGTGGAGGCCTGAGCCGTGACGGCCGAGGGTGTATACGTCTACGCGATCACCCGGGCTGGCACCGCCCTCCCTGAGGGGCAGGGCGGTGTGGGCAGCCCGCCCGCCCGTCTGCGGTCCGTCCGGCAGGGCCGGCTGGCGGCCGTGGTCAGCGACGCTCCCCCGGATCTCCGGGCGCGCCGCCGCGATCTGCTCGCCCACCAGGACCTGCTGATGCGCCTCATGGACGAGGGCCCCGTGCTGCCGATGCGGTTCGGAATGGTCGCGCCCGGCGAGGACGTCGTGCTGCGGCAGCTGGCCACCGGCGAGACCGGGCACGCGGCGGCCCTGAAGCGGCTCGCGGGCTGCCACGAGATCAACCTCAAGGCGCTGGCGGCCGAGGACGCGCTCGCCGATGTAGTCGCCGAGGAAGGCACCGTGCGCAAGCTGCGGGATGCCGCGCGCCGGCGTCCGGGTTACGAGGCCAGTCTGCGGCTGGGCGAGGCGGTGGCCGCCGCCCTCGCGCGCCGGGCCTCCGACGCCGGGCGGCGGGTCCTGCGGGAGCTGACGCCGAGGGCGCGGGCGGTGGCGGCGGGCCCGGAGGTCCAGGGGTGCGCCCTCAACGTGTCGTTCCTGGTCGAGCGCGATGCCGGTGACGCGTTCCTGGCCGAGGCGCACCGGTTCGCGAGCGACAACCGCAGCCATGTGGAGCTCCGGCTCGCCGGGCCCCTGCCGTGCTACAGCTTCGTCGCCGCCGAGGCCCGCCCGGTGCCCGTTGGCGGTGGCTGAGATGGGCCTGATCACGGGCCTGCTCACCCTGCCCGTCGCACCCGTCCGGGGGGTGGTCTGGGTGGCGGAGAAGCTCCAGGACGCCGCCGAGCGCGAGCTGCACGACCCTCACGTGCTGCGCACGCAACTGGCCGTAATCAACCAGGAGTTGGAGGCGGGAGACATCACGATCGAGGAATTCGAACGGGAAGAGGAGCGACTGCTCGACCGGCTGCACGCCGTTCGGGCGGACCGAGTGGCAAGCGATCGAAGGTGACGTGCTCATGGATGACGAGGCCAAGGTAGCGCTCGCAGCCGCGGTGGTCGGCGGCTACGTGCTGGGCAGGACCAAGAAGGGCCGGATGGCCCTGACCGTCGCGACGTACCTGGCGGGCAGGCGGTTCGGGCTCGAACCCCGCCAGCTCGCCACCGAGGGGATGCGCCGCCTCGGCGGGGTCCCTCAGGTCGCAGAGCTCCAGGAGCAGCTGCGGGGTGAGGTCATGGACGCGGGCCGCAAGGCCGTGACGGCGGCGGCCAACCGCGGCATGGCGTCGCTGGCCGACGCGATCGGCGACCGCACCGCCCGTCTCGTCGAGGGTCCGCGCGACGACGACACGTACGAGGACGAGGACTCCGACTACGAGGACGAGGACGGCGAGGACGGCGAGGACGAAGAGGAGCCTCAGGGCGAAGACGCCCAGTACGAGGACGAGGAGGAGCCCTGGGACGAGGACGAAGACGAAGACGAGGAAGAGGACGAAGAGGAGGACGAGGACGAAGAGGAACCGGGGCCCGAACCGGAACCGGAACCGGAACCGGAGTCCCCACCCAGTCGGCGGTCGGGCGGAAGGGGCGGGGCCGGCAAGGCACCGGCCAAGAAGTCCGCCAAGAAGGCGGCGAAGAAGACCGCCCCCGCCAAGAAGGCCGCTCCGGCGAAGAAGACCGCCCCCGCCAAGAAGACCGCCGCGAAGAAGACGGCGGCCAAGAAGTCCGCGCCCGCGAAGAAGACGGCCCGGGCCAAGAAGACGGCGCCCGCGAAGAAGGGCGCGGCCAAGAAGACCGCTCCGGCGAAGAAGACCGCCTCCAAGAAGACGTCGTCCTCGTCCAAGCGGACCGCTTCCAAGCGGACGGCTTCCAAGCGCACCGATCGTCGGAGGTAGCGAGTCATGGCCAGGACAGATCAGGACGAGCGCGACGACGCGCCGGACGAGTCCGGGACGCAGGAGCCGGGCGGCCTCGACAGACTCCGCGAGGAACTGTCGGGCTTCCTCAGCGCCAAGATGGAGGACCTCGCGGGCAAGGCGAGCGGCAAGCTGACGGACGTCGCACAGCAGCTCACCGACTCCGCGGAGAACGGCGGTTCCCTGCCGGCCGTGGCCTCCCGCGTACTCCAGGGCGAGTCCCCGCTGAAGTCGTTCGTCTCCGAGAAGGCCAAGGGCGTGAAGGACAACGTCACGGAGAAGGCCAAGGAGGCGTTCGGTGGCGGCAAGGGCAAGAGCAAGTCGAGCGGGGGCGGCAAGTCGATGAACATCGTCGAGGTGCTCGACGTCGGGGTGCCCCTGCGTACCGCGTACGACTACTGGACCCAGTACGACCGATTCAGCAGCTTCGCCAAGGGCGTCCAGGACGTGTCGACGGAGGACGAGGCCACGAGCGACTGGAAGGTCAAGATCGGTCCGTCCTCGCGGAGCTTCAAGGCGACCGTCCAGGAGCAGGTCCCCGACGAACGCATCGTCTGGACGTCGGAGGGCTCCAAGGGCACCACGCGAGGCGCCGTCAGCTTCCATGAGCTGACACCGAACCTGACCCGCATCGTGCTGGTCGTCGAGTACTACCCGTCCGGGTTCTTTGAGAAGACGGGCAACCTCTGGCGCGCCCAGGGACGCCGCATCCGCCTCGACTTCAAGCACTTCCAGCGGTACGTCACGCTCACCGACGAGGAGCCCGACGGCTGGCGCGGCGAGATCCGCGACGGCGAGGTCGTCGTCTCCCACGAGGACGCCGTGGCCGAGGAGGAGGAGTCCGAGGGCGACGAGGAGGAGCCGGAGGACGACGAGGACGCGGGTTACGAGGGGGACGAAGAGGACGAGGACGCGGGTTACGAGGGAGACGAAGAGGACGAGGGGGACGAAGAGGACGCGGACGACGAGGAACCGGAGGAAGAAGAGGAAGAAGAGGAAGAACCCGAGGAGGACGACGAGGACGAGGAAGAAGAGGAAGAACCCGCTCCCACCGGGCGGCGCAGGCGGAGGTCCCGGCGTGACTGATCTCGACTTCCGGCAGGACGCGTACGCGCCGTCCGGTCCGCACACCACCAACCTCGCCGACATCCTCGAACGCGTCCTGGACAAGGGCATCGTCATCGCCGGTGACATCAAGATCGACCTGCTGGACATCGAGCTGCTCACCATCCGGCTGCGCCTCTTCGTCGCCTCCGTCGACACGGCGAAGAAGGCCGGCATCGACTGGTGGGAGACCGATCCCGCGCTCAGTTCGCACGCGGCGCGCAACGCCCTGCAGGACGAGAACCGGGAGTTGCGCGCCCGTCTGGAAGCTTTGGAGTCGCGGTCGTCCGACGCGCAGGAGCAGCAGGAGTCCGAAACGAAGCCGTCGTCCCGGAGATGACCCGAGGAGAACCGAGTACATGACCGAGGACATCCCCGCACCCGCCGACGGCGCCGAGGCCGTCTACGTCTATGCGGTGTGCCGCGCCGACGAACCGCCGGACCTCACCGGCCCGGCGGGTCTCACATGCGAGAGTCCGCTGCGCGCGCTGGCCGTGGGCCCGGCGCTCGCGGCGGTGGTGCAGACGGTGAGGGCGGCGGACTTCACCGACGAGGCGTGGCAGGCCCGGCTCGCCGACGAACCGGAGCTCGAACGGTACGCCCGGGCGCATCACGAGGTCGTGTGCGCGGTGGCCGCCCGCCGGCCGACGGTGCCCCTGCCACTGGCCACGCTGTACCACGACGAGCAGCGGGCCCGGGCCGCGCTGGGGCGGGAGTCGCAGCGGTTCCGCGCCGCGCTGGAGCGTACGGCGAACCACTCCGAGTGGGGCGTGAAGGTGTACGTGACCGACGCACCGGCCCGGCAGTCCGCCGAGGCCACCTCGCAGGGTCCCGCTGCCGGGGTTGGCCGGGCCTACCTGGACCGGAAGCGGAGTCTGCGGGACCGGCGCGAACGGCACCGGACGGACGCGCTGCGGGTCGCCGACGCCGTGGACGCGGACGTCGGCGCCCTGGCCACCGCCTCGCGCAGGCTGCCGCCGCACCGGGCGGGCGTCCCGGACGAGCGGGGCACGCAGGTGCTCAACGCCACCTATCTGGTGGCCGAGGAGCGCGCCGCGGAGCTGGCGCGGCTGGCGCAGAACCTGCGGAAACGGACCGGCGCGCAGGTCGAGCTTTCGGGGCCGTGGGTTCCGTACTCCTTCGTCGGCGAGGTGTAGGGGTGGAGCGCGCCGTCGTGCCGTGGGAGGAGCCCGAGCCGCTGAGCGGGCCCATCGGGGTGCCGCTGGTCGATCTGCTGGACCGGGTACTGGCAACCGGGGTCGTGATCAGCGGGGACCTGGTGATCGCGATCGCCGACGTGCCTCTCGTGCGGCTGTCGCTGCACGCGCTGCTGTCATCGGTCAGCGAGCGTGTGCCCGCGCCCTGGGCGGACGGGGGGCCGTTGTGACGGACGCGCGGGTGGATCTGGACAGCGACAAGGTGGGCAAGGACCTCGTCACGCTGGTGCTCACCGTGGTGGAGCTTCTCCGCCAGCTGATGGAACGGCAGGCCATCCGGCGCATCGACGAGGGGGATCTCACGGACGAGCAGACCGAGGAGATCGGTACGACGCTGATGCTCCTGGAGCAGCGGATGACGGAGCTCTGCGAGCAGCACGGCGTACGGCCCGAGGACCTGAACCTGGACCTCGGGCCGCTCGGAACGCTGCTGCCCCGCGACTGAGCAACGGGGATGTGCCGCCGGCGGGCGGCCACCCGAATGGCGGGTGCGCGGGAGCCGGAGGAGAGTGGAGAGGGGGCGGAACGCGACGGAACGGTTTCCGCCCGCCCAGCCCCCTCCCCGACAAGCTTCCGTGTGAGGAACTCATGGCGACCAACGAAAGCGTCAGCGGCACCCGGCTCGAAGGCGGCGCGACGGGCGGCACGCGAGGGACGACGACCATCGCGGACAACGTGGTCTCGACGATCGCCGGCATCGCGGTACGCGAGACCGACGGCGTCTACTCCGTGGGCAAGGGCGCGTCGCGAGCACTCGGTGCCGTCAAGGACAGGGTCTCCCGCTCCAGCGACCCGGGGCGGGGAGTCAAGGTGGAGGTCGGCGAGAAGCAGACCGCCATCGACCTCGATATCGTCGTCGAGTACGGCGCCACCATCGTGGAGACCGCACGCAACATCCGTACGAACGTCACGGACGCCGTCCAGACGATGACCGGCCTCGAAGTGGTCGAGATCAACATCAATGTCACGGACGTCCACGTGCCGGGTTCGGACGACGACGAGGACGAGGACGAGACGTCCGGCAACTCGCGCGTCCGCTGAACTCCTGGGGCGGGTCTCAGTTTTCGGTGAGGATGCCTTCGCGGAGCTTGCCGAGTATGCGGGCGATCAGCCGCGAGACGTGCATCTGGGACAGGCCGAGACGCTCACCTATCTGGGACTGCGTCATCTCCTCCCCGAAGCGCATCTGCACGATGGCGCGTTCGCGTTCGTCCAGCGTCTCCAGCAGGGGCGCCAGGGCGTGCAGGTTCTCGACCAGTTCGATCCCGGGGTCGCACTCGCCGGTGATGTCCGCGTGGGTGCGGCTCACCCCGCTGGGGCTGTCGGACTCCGCACCGTCGAGGGGTACGTCGAGCGAGTGCGCGGTGTAGCCGTTGGAGGCGACCAGGCCCTCGATGACGTCTTCCTCGCTGATGCCGAGGCGTTCGGCCAGTTCGGCGACCGTGGCCTCCCGGCCGAGCGTGGTGGCCAGTTCCTCCTTGGCCTTGGCGAGGGTGACCCGCAGTTCCTGGAGCCGCCTCGGCACGTGGACGGACCAGGTGGTGTCCCGGAAGAAGCGTTTGATCTCACCGACGATGTAGGGAATCGCGAATGAGGTGAACTCGACTTCCCGGCTGAGTTCGAAGCGGTCGATGGCTTTGATCAGCCCGATGGTTCCCACCTGGATGATGTCTTCCATCTGGCCGTTGCCGCGGTTGCGGTAGCGGGCGGCCGCGAAGTGCACCAGGGTGAGATTCATTTCGATGAGCGTGTTGCGGGCGTACTGGTACTCCGCCGTGCCTTCTTCGAGGGTCTGCAACCGGTCGAAGAACAGTTTGCTGAGCGCCCGCGCGTCCTTGGGCGCGACCTTCAGCGGATCGGCGATCTCCGGGAGTGCCGCCGGCACACCTGTTGCGGTCTCGGCGACCTGCACAGACTCGGTTATCGGCATCGCGATCATTCCCCTTCCGTCGGACAGCGACTGCTTACGCATGCGCGAAGCTGCGACTACCCGGAGCCATGCGTTCCACACACGCGTGCGACAAAGGTCCTGCCGCTGCCGCGCCTTGACGCGGCAGCGGCAACGGTGGGAAGGGGGTCGCGGTCAGCGCGGAGGGTAGGGCGCGTCGGCCAGCACCCGGGCGAGGTGCGCGGCGTTGACGGCCATCGAGTGGGTGGTGGACCTGACGGCCTCGGGCGTCTCCTCCAGGTCCTGGTAATCGGTCCCGTGCTGGGCCTCGCCGACCCAGTAGCTCACCGCCCCGGGCGCCAGGGTGAAGCCCAGGTCGTTGAGGCCCTGGAAGGCGTCGGCGCTCACCTTGTGGGCGCCGTCCTCGTTGCCGACGACGGCCACCATGGCGACCTTGCCGTAGGTCAACTGCCGTCCCCCGTCGTCGGTTTCGGAGATGTCTGCGTTCAGCCGCTCCAGCACCCGCTGGCAGAGGCTGGACGGGTGCCCGAGCCAGATGGGGGTGGCCAGCAGAAGGATGTCCGCCGCCATCACCTTCTCGCGGAGCCCGGGCCACTCGTCCCCGTCGCCCATGTCCTGGGCGATCCCGGGCCGTACGTCGTGGTCCGCGATCCGCACTGTCTCCCCCCGAACGTTCAGGTCCGAGAGTTCGGCCATGATCTGGTCGGCGAGGAGCTGGCTGCTCGACGGCTTCGGCGACGGGGAGAGGGTGCAGACGAGCGCGAGTGCTCGGGTCATGAGGGCTCCTCCTGGTGTTGCGGTCGTTTTGCGAAGCGCGGCAGCGGCGCTCCTCGGACGCCCGGTCCGGCGCCCTTTCCACTATGGGTGTTGCCTGTGGAGTGCGCCCGGCACAGCGGGGTGCGGAATCGCCTTCCCTCCCTCCCCCGAGAAAGTCGTGAACTCCGCAGGAATACAGGGCGGAGGCCGGGGCATCCGATGCTTCGGAGGTTGATACCCATGGTTCCGATCATTCTGGTTCTTCTGCTTGCACTCATTCTCTTCGGGGCGGGTTTCGCCCTGAAGGCCCTGTGGTGGATAGCCATCGCCGTACTCGTGGTGTGGCTGCTCGGCTTCGTCGTACGCCCGGCGGGTGGCGGTGGAAAGCGTGGCCGCTGGTACCGCTGGTAGTTGATTCACCCGATCCGACAACCCGATCCGACGAAGGAGAGCGTTTTATGAGTGACAACATCTGGGGCTACCAGCCGACCGCCGGCCACACCGCCGGTACCGACCTGATCGGCTTCAAGGTCGAGGCCGCCGACGGAAGCATCGGCAAGGTCGACAAGCACTCGGACGAAGTCGACTCCTCGTACCTCGTGGTGGATACCGGTGTCTGGATTTTCGGCAAGCACGTCCTGCTGCCGGCCGGCACCGTGCGCAGCGTCGACCCGGACGAGCGCAAGATCTTCGTCGGCCTGACCAAGGACCAGATCAAGAACTCTCCCGAGTTCGACAAGGAGAAGCACACGGACGACCCGGGATATCACGAGCAGATCGGCGGCTACTACCACGGCCACCGTCGCCCCTGAAACGCCTGGCGTGAAAGGAGGGCCGACCGGGAATTCCCGGTCGGCCCTCCTTTCCTTTTTTTATTGTGCGTCCTGTCGAACCGGGTCGGCCTATCAGCCGAATGGCGTCCCCGACTGGCGGGCGGGGGCGGCCGGGCGGTTGGCTTTTCCCGTGCGCACACACATCTGCCGGACGGGTGATACCCCATGAACTACTCCCCCACCAGTGACGGCGAGCGGTTGCTGCACGGGTTCATGGCCGAGGTGCACGCCACGGCACCGACCGATATCCCCGCTCTCGTCAACCGGTACGCGGGGCTGCTGGGTCTGCGCCGGATCGAGATCTACATCGTCGACCTTCAGCAGCAGTGCCTCTCCCCACTCTCGGGGGAGGCCCAACTCCAGGTGAACACGTCCCCGGCAGGTTCCGCCTTCCGCTCCCTGGAGTTGCGCATCGAGACGACGGACACCGAGACGCTGGTCGTCTGGCTGCCGCTGGTGGACGGGGCGGAGCGGCTGGGGGTCATCGGCGTCCAGGTCGACGCACTGGACAGGACCACGCTGGAGCGATGCCAGAGCCTGGCATCCGTCCTGGCGATGGCCATCACCTCGAAGCGCGCGTTCAGTGACCGGTTCGTGCAGCGGACCAGGACCGAGACCATGTCGCTGCCCGCCGAGATGGTGCGTGCCCTGCTGCCACCGCGCGCGATCGGTGAGAGCCGCGCGTTGTCCACCGCGGTGCTGGAGCCGGCGTACGAGCTCGGCGGCGATGCCTTCGACCACTCGCTCACGGAGTCGACCCTGCACGCCGTGATCCTCGACGCGATGGGCCACAACCTCGCGTCCGGGATGACCAGTGCCATCGCCATGGCCGGCTGCCGCAGCGCCCGCCGCAAGGGATCGGGGCTGCGGGAACTCGTCAAGACGGTCGACGACGTCCTGGCCGAGTGGCTGCCCGACCAGTTCTGCACCGGCATCGCCCTGCAGCTGGACATGTCCAGCGGAATCCTGAGCTGGATCAACTGCGGCCACCCACCGCCGCTGCTCATCCGGGAGGACCGCGTCCTGGACAACGCGCTCGACCGCCCCAGCGAACCGCCCATGGGTACTCCCGGAGTGATCGGCGAAGCGGAGCGATTGCGCCACGAGGTGCCCTTGCAGCCGGGGGACCGCGTTCTGCTGTACACCGACGGGGTGACCGAGGCCCGGATGGCGGACGGCACCCAGTTCGGTCTGCACCGGTTCACGACCTCGATCATCCGCGCCACCGCTGCCGGAGAACCCACTTCGGAGGCTCTCCGGCAGCTCATCCACTCCATCCGGGACTACCAGCACGACCGGCTGAGCGACGACGCCACGATCATGATGCTGGAGTGGCGCCCCAGCCCGCCGTCAGCCTAGGACCCGGCGGACCGGAGCTCAGAGGCTCGCCCGCGGCACGCTCTCGTTCCAGGTGCGGGAGAAGACCCGGCGGCCGTCCTCGTAGCCGTCGAGGGTGGCGTCCACGTGGAACGCGGTGTCGTCGGAGGTCAGCATGGTGCGGGTCTCCACGCGTACGTCCCAGCCGGGGCGCCGGAACCGCATGGTCCAGGCGGACTCGCCGCCGACCGAGTCGAAGTCGTCCGCGACGGAGGTGTACCTCTCGCAGGCCCGCAGGCCGACCTCGATGCCGTTGTCCTCGAACCGCTGGAGCCCCCGGTCCTTCACGATGTCGAGCGCGGAGTGGTAGTCGACCAGGTTCCTCGTCACCGTCCACGCCTGTTCGGGTTCGGTGAGCTGGGTGACCTCGGGGGGCGCGCACCCCTCCGGCTCGCCGAACGGCACCTGGGGCATCCCGTCGGGCGCCTCGGCCGGCCGGACGGGCAGCGTGAGGCGGCTGCCGCTCTCGTAGACGCTCAGGCAGGCGGGCGCGGCGGCCGGCCAGACCAGCGGCCAGTACGAGGTGGAGAGCGAGAGCCGGATGCGGTGACCCGCCGGAAAGACCTGGGCGACACCGTTGAGGGGAACCCGTACGGGGTACGTCTCGCCGGGCTCCAGGGGTTCGGGCCGGTCTGCGCCGGAGCGGTGGGCGAGGTTGAGCACCCCGTAGGTGACCCGGGTGGCCCGGCCGTCGGGTGCCACGTCGGACAGCCGCACCGCCACCTGCCCGGTCTCCCGGGAGGAGGAGACCAGCAGGTCCACCGAGGGGGCGCCGAGGATCTCGACGCGTTCCTCCAGCGGCTCGGTCTCGAAGACCAGCGAGCCGCCGTCCTCCTCGCGCTGGTCATAGGGCAGATCCGGCGGGGCGTTGTACGAGGCCCACTTGCCGGCGAACTGTCCTACGGACAGGGGTGATTGAACGGTGTGGACGCGTTCCTCCGCCCCGGCCGGCCCCTCGTCGCCGCGGACGATGCGGTGGTCCCGGAGTGGGTGGGGCACCTCCTCTATGTGCGGGGAGGGCCAGCTCGGCTCCCCCACCCACCGGCCGGGCCGCTCCTGGTAGGAGGTGGACGGGGGCACGCTCTCCTGCATCCAGGCGCGGATCATGGGCCCGTCCATGACGCCGTTCTCGACGCCCTTGAGCCAGTGGTCCCACCACCGGACGACCTCCTGGAGGTACCCGATGGCCGGCCCGGGCTCGCCGAGGTGGGGCAGCTTGTGCGACCAGGGCCCGATGAGCCCCTTACGGGGGACGTCGACGCGGCTCAGGAGACGCGTGACGGCGTTGGAGTAGCCGTCGGCCCAGCCGCTGGAGGCGAGTACGGGGCAGCGCAGCGCCCGGTAGTCCTCACTGAGCGAGGCGTGCCGCCAGTAGTCGTCGCGTTCCTGGTGGCTCAGCCATTCGAGGACCCAGGGGCGGGCGGAGTCCAGCCGTTCGTGCCACATGTCCCGCCAGCGGTCGCCGACGGCGGCGGGGTCGGGCGGGCAGGTGGAGTAGGCGAACATGGTGCCCGCCTCGGCCAGGTTGTCGGAGAGCATCGCGCCGCCGACGTAGTGCATGTCGTCCGCGTACCGGTCGTCCGTGAAGGACGCGATGACGATGGCGCCCAGGCTCGGCGGGCGGCGGGCGGCGACCTGGAGTGCGGCGAACCCGCCCCAGGAGATGCCCATCATGCCGGTGCTGCCGTCACACCAGGGCTGTGCCGCGAGCCAGGCGAGGACCTCTTCGGCGTCGCGCTGTTCCCGTTCCAGGTACTCGTCGAGCAGGACGCCCTCGGATTCGCCGGTTCCCCGCAGGTCCACGCGTACGCAGGCGTAGCCGTGGCCCGCGATGTAGGGGTGGTGGATGGCGTCGCGGGTGGAGGTCAGGTCGTTCTTCCGGTACGGGACGGCCTCCAGGATCGCCGGGACCGGTTGGCGGTCGGAGGTCGTGGGGCGCCAGATCCTCGCCGACAGCCGGACCCCGTCCGACATGGTGATGGTGACGGGGTCCTCTTGGCTTACCTCGTACGGCAGCCGGTCGACGTGTCGCATACCTGTGCTCTGTTCCTTCCTCTTCGCGGCCCTGTTCACGACGCCTTGACGTCGCGGCCGCCCGGTTCGGTGTCGTCGAAGCTGAGGCCGAGCGCGGCGACGCACTGGTCGAACTTGCGCCGCAGGCCCTCCTCGTCGTCCGCGCCGGTGAAGATGTGGGCGATCTCGTAGCTGTAGCTGTCCTGCCCGGGCACGCTGGACAGCTTCTGCCCCTCCGACGGGACCATATCTATGCGGACGCCGGGTATGTCCCGCTCGATGGCGGCGATCTCCTCGGGGGTGGGCACCTCGCGTACGGTGCCTTCGCCGAACCAGCGGTAGTACCACTTGGCGGCCATGCGGTACGGGCCGTCGCCGCCGGGCACCACGGGGTCCTCGTCGAGGGCGAGGCGGATCATCCGGTGATGGTTGGGGACGCCGTCGACGTACTGGAAGAGTTCCGCGTGGGACTGGGAGTGCCGCGGGTTGATCTCCAGCAGGCTGACGTCGCCGGTCTTCGGGTCGTAGAAGTACTCGATGCTGAAGGTCGCCGCGTCCATGCCGATCTGCCGGATGGTCCGCTCGCTCACGTCGTGCAGCTGGTGGATCACCGCCGGAGGAAGGGTGCTCGGGTACTGGTGGCGCAGGAAGCAGGACGAGTCGGGGTAGTTGATGGAGTCGAGCACCCCGTAGACGGTCACCTCGCCGTTGTTCGCGTAGCCCTCGACGGCGACCTGGATGCCGGTCATGGCCTCCTCGGCGAGACAGACCTGTCCGCCGACGCCCTCCATCTCCCCGGGCAGATCGAGGAGTCCGAGCACCGCGTCGAAGGGCTTGCCGACCCGGCCGATGCCCTTGCGTATGATCTCGACGGCGGCTCGGAACTCGTCCATGTCCTTGACGCCGTAGGCGAGTTCCGAGGAGTAGGCGAGGGCGGGCTTGAGCCACATGGGGAAGCTCACGCCCTCGGGCGGCTGCGGGTCGTCACTGTCGAGGTCGACCCGGCCGAAGTGGGGCAGGGCGTCGACGGCCTTCCGCTGCTCCAGCCGGCTCCAGTACTTGTGCTCGCACTTCACGACGGACTCGAGGCTGGTGGTGCGGGTGCCGTACTCGCGGCCGAGCATCGGGACGAGGGTGCTCACGGGGAAGTCCCAGTAGCCTACGATCGCGTCGATGCTGCCCTCGTGCGCGTCGAGGACCGCGCGCGCCCGGTCCATCAGGTCGTCGACCGACACCTCGCCCCCCTGCAACTCCTCGACGGTCAGCAGGGGGTGGAAGCGGTAGGCGTCCGCGTCGGGGACGGCGTTCAGGGTCGGCAGGTTCGCCTCGTCGAGGCCGATGACGAAGATGTTCTTGCGCTGTGGGGACACGCGTCGTCCTTTCGTGGGGTCCACAGCGCGTACCCGGCATCGGCCGGATCAATGGCCGCCCGGCCATCCCCTGCCTGCCCGTGCCGCCGCCGTGCCGGCCACGGGTCTGCTCGGGCTCGGTACCGTCGGCAGGGGACACGGACGGCGAGAACCAGGGACGGTCACGCACATGAGCACACCTTCCGAGGCGGGGAACGAGCGGCCCGAACCGGAGCTGAGCGCGGTCGTCGGCGAGCGCCGGCGGCTGATGAACCTCGCCTACCGGATGCTCGGTTCGGTCGCCGAGGCGGAGGACGCCGTACAGGAGACGTACGCCCGCTGGTACGCGATGTCACCGGCGCGGCAGGAGGCCGTCGCGTCGCCCGGCGCGTGGCTGACGACGGTGGCCGGCCGGGTCTGCCTCGATGTGCTGGGCTCGGCGCGGGTCAGGCGGGAGCGTTACGTCGGCGAGTGGATACCGGAGCCGCTGCCCGACCGCTCCGAGTGGGTCGGCGGCCGCACCGACGACGGGCGGGACGAACCGGCGGACCCGGCGGACCAGGTCACCCTGGACGAGTCGGTGAACATGGCCTTCCTGGTCGTACTCGAGTCCATGACACCGGCCGAGCGGGTGACGTTCATCCTGCACGACGTCTTCCGGTACCCCTTCGCGGAGATCGCCGAGATCGTCGGCCGCAGCGCCCCGGCCTGCCGGCAGCTCGCCGCGTCGGCCCGGCGACGCCTGCGGGACGCCCGGGCCGTAACGGGTCCGGCGGCCGGGCAGGCGGTCCTCGTCCGGGAGTTCAAGGAGGCCTGGGAGGCGAAGGACATCGAAGCGCTGATCGGCCTCCTGGACCCCGAGGCGACGATGATCACGGACGGCGGCGGGCTGGCCGGTGCGGCGCTGCGTCCGGTGGAGGGCGGCGAGCGCGTCGCCCAGTACCTCTGCCACTTCGCGGACAAGGTGCCCGGCCTCGTGCTGCTGGAGCGGACGGTGAACGGTAGGCCGGGACTGGTCGCCCAGCACGCCGGGGTCACCGTCACCGTGGCCGCTTTCGGTCTCGCCGGGGACCGCGTCCACCGCATCTGGGCGGTGCGCAACCCGGAGAAGCTGCGGCCGTGGCCCGGGCGCGGCGGCCCTCAGTCGTGGGGCGGGTAGGTCAGCAGGCCGTCGCGGACCCGCGCGTCCTTGTTCAGGGCCGCGGGCCGCGTCGATGTGGGGGACATGATGTCGACGACCTCGGCGCCCGCGACGATCAGTGCGTCGGTGACCAGTCGGCGGTGGCAGCGCCACGGCACGGCCTCGCTGCACATGATCGCCGGCCGCTCGTGCTCGGCGAGTGCCAGCAATTCGTCCAGCCCTTCCCCGAAGGTGTCCGTCGCCATGTAGTCGGCGTAATCACGAAAGGCCTTGACCCGCCAGGCACCGTTCGCGCTCTCCACGCCTTTCGGCGTGTGGCGCCTCCCCCCGAGCTTCGGCAGCCACCGGTACCCGATCTCGGGCGGAAGGGAGTCGATGATGTTCTGCTGATTCCATTGCGGAAGCTTCCGGGAGGACGGATACGAACGCACGTCGGCCAGCAGGGTGACGTCGTTGCGGCGCAGCAGGTCCACCAGTTCGCCGAACTCCCGTGTCGAATGGCCGACCGTGCAGATCCGGTTCACCGCGCCGCCCCCCTCACGCCTTCTTGAGCGCGCTGCCCTTGTGCATGGCGAGGTGACCGGTCTTGTCGCTCTTGATCTCGTACTGCGGCTCCTCCTTGCTGCAGTGCCGGGTGCGCCCCTTGAATTCGACGTCGCTCGTGTGCTTCTCGGTGATGACGCCTTCGACGTGTCCGGCTTCGGAGTTCCATCGCACATGGTCCCCGACGGCGAAATCCTTCATGGTCCGGCTTCCCTTCTCTTCTCGTGCTGAGCGGGTCCGTTTCACCCGCCATGGTCCCATCCGCCGTGGGTACGCTCATTTCGAGCGGGACGCCACCGGGGGCGGGCCGCCGGAAACGCGTCGGCAGGACGTGGAAGCGGGTCGATCATGTGCACCGCCGAGGACTACCCCGTACGGGCGGCTGCCCGCTCCCGTACGCTGGCCGCCCTCGACGAGCGACTGGTCGGGTGCCGTGCCTGCCCCCGCCTCGTGGAGTGGCGGGAGGAGACCGCCCGCGTCAAGCGCCCCGCGTTCCGCGACTGGGAGTACTGGGCACGTCCCGTACCCGGTTTCGGGCCCTCCGACGCCTCCCTGGCGATCACGGGCCTGGCACCCGCCGCGCACGGCGGGAACCGGACGGGCCGGATGTTCACCGGCGACCGGGCCGGCGACCTCCTGTACGCCACGCTGTACGAGCTGGGGCTGGCTTCCCGGTCCACGGTGACGGACCTGGACGACGGCCTGGAGCTGTACGGGGTCAGGGTGACGTCCCCCGTGCACTGCGCGCCGCCCGCCAACCGCCCCACGCCCGGCGAGCGGGACACCTGCCGCCCCTGGCTGGCCCGGGAGCTCCAGCTGCTGCGGCCCACGGTGCGGTCGGTCGTCGTGCTCGGCGGCTTCGGCTGGCAGGCGACCCTGGCGGCCCTGGAGCGGGCCGGGCGGCGAGTACCGCGGCCCAGGCCGGTGTTCGGCCACGGGGTCCGTACGGTGCTGGCTCCGGCCGACGGGGCGGACGACCCGCTGACCGTGTTCGGCTGCTACCACGTCAGCCAGCGCAACGTCTTCACCGGCCGGCTCACTCCGGCGATGCTCCGCGAGGTGCTGGCCGAGGCTGCCGAGACGGCGGGGCTGCCCGTCGTACGCCCGGACCCGGAATGAGCCGGCCGGTGAGGGAAGTCAGGATGTCCGGGGAGTCAGGGTGAACAGCCCGCCGTCCGGGTCGCGCACGGCCCGCGAGGGCCCCTCCTCCGGGCCCGGGCTGCTTCCGCCGGCCGCGAGGGCGACGGCGACGGCGCGCTCCACGTCGTCCACGGCGAAGTTCACCAGCCAGCGCGGGCGCAGATGGGGCTCCGGTGAGGTGTGGGCCGCTCCCCCGCGCAGCGACACGGCCTCGCGCCCGGCCCGCTCGACCAGGATCCGGTCGGGGTGGTGCGCGACGGCGATCTCCGGTTCCGCGGCCCAGCCGAAGACCTGCGCGTAGAACGCCGCCGCCTCGGCCGCGTCCCGGGTCCGCAGGTCGAGCCGGGAGGGGGCGGCGCCCGCCTGCCCGTACACCCAGGCGAGCGTGGGGCCCTGCCAGAAGCCGAAGGTCGCTCCGTCCCGGTCGGCGGCCAGACCCGCGCGCCCGTCCCCCAGCGCGATCGGGCCCACGGCGAGGGTGGCGCCGCGCTCCTTGATGCGGGCCGCCGTCACGTCGGCGTCCCGTACGGCGAAGTACGGCGTCCACACCGAGGCGGGTGCGAGACCCGGCCGCCGGGCCCCGATCCCGGCCACCGGGGAGCCGTCCTGCGAGGCGACGAGGAACTGGCCACCCAGCAGACTGGGGTGGAACTCCCAGCCGAGCACGGCCGTGTAGAAGGCGGTGGCGGCCGGCAGGTCGCCGACCATCAGGTTGACCCAGCACGGAACACCCGGCGCGGGCACCACATGTTCCGCGGCAGACGCAGACATCAGCTCTCCTCCACAGCCACTGTTCCGCACCGCGCCCCGCCCGGCGACGTGAGCCCGGACAGCGGCCCGTGTGCGCGGGTGAGCTTGCGGTGGGCAGGGACGGCCCCTCCCGCCACGGCGCCCAGGGAGGCCGACGGCCGGTAGAGGGCACGGTGCGCGGTACCGGTGGTGTGCGGATGGAGCGGTCCTGGAGCGGGGAGGGAACTCCGGGCCGTGGCCGGCGCGTCCACGACGGGTTCGCCGGGGCGGTGGCGCGGGAGTGCGCCGACGGCCGGGGGCGAGGTGGCCCGGGATGACGGCGATTTTGCGAAATCATCAGGTTGGGACTGCCGAAAATCGAGCAGGCGTCCGTTATGGGCTCACTTTCTCGCGCCAACGCCACCCCCGCCCCGTTCGAGCGCGCGCCTCGTCCGCGAGGCCGCGAGACGGCCGGGAGAGCGCGCAGGCTCCGCCGACGCCTCCTCGTGCCCGTCGCGATGATGTCCTTCGCGGTCGTCGCGGCGGGCTGCAACGACGACGGCTCCGCGTCGGACGCCTCGGCCTCGCCCGCGGCCCACGCCGGGTCCACGGCTCCCTCGCCGGCCTCGTCGCAGCCGCCCTCCGATCCCGCGCCGTCGGACCCCGCGCCGTCGGCCTCGTCGCCCCGCGCGAGCAGCGGCTCCGACGCCGACGCGGCCGGCCCCGGACGGTGCACGGCGGACGGTCTCGGGATGAGCGTGAAGCGGGGCGACGGAGGCGCCGGGCAGGTCTACTACGAGCTGACCTTCGTCAACAAGTCCTCCCGCTCCTGCGCCCTGAACGGCTTCCCCGGCGTGTCCCTGATCCAGCGGGACGGCAGCGTCATCGGCAAACCGGCCAAGCGGGACGGCGCGTCGCACGGGTCGACGGTGATCGGCCCGGGCAAGACGGCCCACGTCGTCCTGCACACGCTCAACCAGGGCATCGCGGACGGCGGCTGCTGGAAGCAGGCCGCCTATCTGCGGGTCTACCCGCCGGGCTCCAAGGAGGCGCTCACCCTGCGCGACCCCCAGGTCCGTGTCTGCGGTGACCGGTTCACGACCACCTCCGTGGAAGGCTGACCCCTCCGCACGGAGAACGCGGGCATGACACCTGTGATCGCAACGGTTTCCGGGCGACGAGTGAGCGGGAGTTGTGGCGCGGGCGGCTGCCCAATGTGCGGATGGTGCGCGTCGGGGGGCTCCGCCGGCTGACGCGCACGTCGGCGGGGCTTCGCGACCGGTGCTCGACCGGGGCTCCGGTGCGCGGGGTCACCGTCTAATCGGCGTACGAAGGCGGCTCCGCCTCGTCGCCGCCACCCCGGCCGACCCAGACCGCGGCGGACGGAACCACCCCACGCGATCCTCCCCCCGCGTGGGGTCGTCCCGGTGCCGTCAGAGAGGACCACCGCACATGAGGACCAGGGCCATCGGACACCTCGACGTCTCCGCAGTCGGCCTGGGGGCCATGGGCCTCAGCCAGGGTTACGGGTCCGGCGTGAGCGCCGGGGAGGCCACCGGGCTCATCCGCAAGGCGTTCGACCTGGGGTGCACGTTCTTCGACACCGCGGAGGGTTACGCGGCCGGCGCCAACGAGGAGTTGGTCGGGCCCGCCCTGGCCCCGATTCGCGACCAGGTCGTCCTGGCCACCAAGTTCTACCTCGGCGGCCCGCTCACCCCCGCCGAACTCGGCAAGCAGATCCGGGAGAAGCTCGACGCGTCCCTGACCCGTCTGCGTACCGACCATGTGGAGCTGTACTACCAGCACCGGGTGCCGGACTCGATCCCCGTCGAGGACGTCGCCGGTGTCATGGGCGAGCTGATCTCCGAGGGAAAGATCCTCGGCTGGGGCCAGTCGCAGGCGACCGAGCAGCAGATCCGCAGCGCGCACGCCGTGACGCCGCTGACCGCCGTCCAGAGCGAGTACTCCCTGATGGAGCGGATGTTCGAGCGGGACGTGATCCCCGCCTGCGAGGAGCTGGGCATCGGCTTCGTCGCCTTCTCACCGCTCGCCACGGGCTTCCTCAGCGGCCGGATCACCGCGGAGGACACGTACACGGGAGCGGACGTCCGCCGGGTCATCACCCGCTTCGAGAAGGACAACATCCGCGCCAACCAGCCCCTACTGGACCTGCTCACCGAGGTCGGGCGCGAGAAGAGGGCCACGCCCGCGCAGGTCTCGATGGCCTGGATGCTGCACAAGAAGGAATTCGTCGTCCCGATCCCCGGCTCCCGCAGGATCGAGCGCGTCGAGGAGAACCTGGGCGCGGCCGATGTCGAGCTGACCGCCGAGGAGTTCGCGCGCATCGAGACGGAGCTCGCCGGGATCGAGATCCACGGCAACCGCACGGACGAGGACATCGCGAGGCTCCTCATCAGGGAGTGACGTCGCGCCGCCGGGGCGGGGCGTGGAAACTCGCGTGCCCCGCCCCGGCGCGTTCTGCGACCATGCCGGGATGTCGCACGTTTCCGGCCCTCTGGTCATCCGGCACACCCACCGCCTGCCCGCCCCCTCCGGGCCCGCCGGCCAAGGCGGGGTGGCCGCAAGGCAGTTCGACTCCGCGCTGATGTCCGTGGGCTTCAAGCTCTCGGGCCCGGTGCTGGAGCACCTGTCGTCGCTGTCCGGGGAGGCGGTGGCGGAGACCGCCCGGCGCACGCTGGACGTCGTGCGCGACATGGTGGGCGACCACGTGCGGCACAACAGCTACTTCATCGACTTCCCGGCGGGCGTGCCGGACACGTTCGACTTCTGGTGGGGGTGCGTCGCCGACGCGCTGCTCGACGAGACCCTGCGCCCGGCCGTCATCGAGCAGCTGAGCGCGGGGGCGCTCGACCTGCTGACCCTGCCGTTGTACGGCCGCTACCCGCACAGGTACGAGGAGATGCTCGCCGTCCACGACGAGCTGACCGCCGCTGCGGGCGACCGCGTGACGGTGCTGCACCTGGGCGGTTCGCCGGACGAGGAGGCCACCGCGCTCTACCTCGCCCTCGCGGGCAGCACCACCCCGCTGAACGAGGAGCACCTGCGCGACCTCGGAGTGCTCGCCGCGCACTGCGTGGACGGGCCGCAGCCGGAGTCCATACCCGTGCGGGAGAACCGGGCCGTCGTCAACAGGGCTCGCCTCGCCGCCGGCCGGGACCTCCTGCTGGACACGGTCACCGATGTGCTGCGGCTGGCCTGCGCGCTGAGCGACGGCGACGTGAGCCTGGTGCGGCCGACCCGTTTCCGGTCCCTGTCGCGGCCGGTGCGCCGGGTGCTGATCGCCGGGCTGGACGCCGTGGTCGCGGCGGCCCCGGCGAAGCTGGCCGACGTCTCCGCGCACCGCGAGGCGTTCAAGCGCCTCGGCGAGCGGCTGCACCCGCACGAGTACCCGGACCGGCCGCACGCCGCCGATGTGTTCACCGTCGCCCGGGGCGAGAAGGAGGCCCGGTCCTTCGACAGCCGCGTCGAGGAACTGCTGGGCGCCGGCGACGTCGCGGACGCGGCACGCCTCCTGGCGGCGGCCCCCGGCAAGCTGTTCCGCGCCCTGGACCGGCTGCTGCGCGACTGCCGCACCGACGCGGAACGCGACGCGGTCGTGGCCGCCGCCGAACAGGTGGCCCCTCAGGTCTCCGGCCGGGTGCTGCTGTCCGTCCGCGAGCACCTGCACAACCGGGGGGCGGAGCCGGCCGGGCGCCGCTTCTTCGTCAACCAGCGCGCCCGCGCCTGGGTCACCGAGGACAGGCGTCCCCCGGTGCCGGAGTCCGCGCGGGACCGCCTGGTCACCGCGCTGGACACCGAGGCGGCCCGCCGCCTTCCGGAGGGCGGCCGGCTGCTGGTCGACCCGGACATCCTCGATGTGGCGCTCCCGCTCAGCGGCAAGTCGATGACGGGCGGCCTCGGCGTGCTGCCCCGTGGCTCCCTGTCCCCCGTGGACGGCGAGCTGCTGCGCTTCTTCGTGTACTGGAAGCAGGCGAAGCACGACACCGACTTCGACCTGTCGGCGCTGATGCTCGACGCCCGCTACGAAACGGTGTGCTGGCTGTCGTACACCGCGCTCACCGAGATCGAGGGCGAGCACTCCGGCGACATCACGGAAGCACCCGACGGGGCCTCGGAGTTCATCAACCTGCGACTGGGCGCCGTACGGGGCGACTTCATCGTGCCGCAGGTCAACATCTTCGCCGGGGAGAGCTTCGAGGGCGTCGAGGAGTCGTTCTTCGGGTTCATGACGCGTGACGCCGCGCAGGCGGGCCGCCCGTTCGAGCCGCGTACGGTCCGGATGAAGTCCGAACTGCGCGGGCGGGGGGCGGTCGCGCTTCCGCTGGCGTTCCTGCGCGGGGACGACGGCCGCTGGCGGGCCAAGTGGCTGCACCTGTACCTGACGGGCGCGCCGCACTCCAACCGGGTCGAGGGGAACCAGGTGTCCGTGGCGGCGCTGCTGCGCGGGATCGTCGAGCGCGACTACCTGACGGTCGGGTACCTCACCGGCCTGATGGAGGAGCGCGGGGCGACGGCCGCACTGTGGGACGGCAAGTCGGTCCCGGACGGGCCGGTCACGTACATCGGTCTGGAACGGCCCGACGGGCTGCACCCGGACTCCGTGGTCGTCACGCCGGAAAATCTGCGCGACCTGATCCCGGCCTGACTGCTAACGTTGCCCGTGGCGAGGCCATGGAGGGGCTTCCTTCTCATTCCTCCATCGAAATAGTCCTTCCGCTTTCCTCGCCGCCGACATCACGCCGGGATGCCCCGAGGGCATCCCGGCGTCGTCGTGTCGTGTGTCCCTCAGGCACGCGCCGCCTTCCGGGGGCGGCTGTACTTGCGTACGAAGGGCTTCTCGATCCACGCGTAGAGCGCCCAGGACATCAGGAGCGAGGTGACGGCGGCGCCCGCCATCATGGCGACGGTGGCCGGGGTGGAGAACATCCGGTCCTCCCCCAGCGCCCAGCGCAGCGAGCACAGCACGATGTAGTGGACCAGGTAGAAGGCGAACGACACCTCGCCCAGCCAGATCATGGCGCGGCTGCGGAACCAGGTGGCGCGGCCCTCGATGTCGGCCGTGGCGGTGGCGGCGATGAGCAGCACGATCGGCACGATCATGACGGCGCGCTGCCCGTAGAGGTAGGGCACGTAGGCGGTCGCGGCGTACGAGGCGGCGAGCAGCAGGGCCGACCAGGCCATGCCGATGTTGCGCCAGCGCCCGTGCTTGACGGCGAGCGCGACCAGGATGCCGAGGGCGAAGTCGGCCATGCGGACCGGCGGCAGGACGTAGCTGAACCAGTACTGCGAGACGGAGCTCTCGTGGCCGCTGGTGATGCGCGGGGAGTCCGGGAAGAGGGCGTAGGCCAGCGCCGGGGTGGCCGCGATCACGGCAATGGCCCCGGTGATCCAGTACTTGAGATTGCGGGGGTCGATGCGGCGGAAGGCCCTCAGCAGGAACGGGAAGGCCAGGTAGAAGACCGCTTCGACGGCGAGCGACCAACTGGGCGCGTTCACGCTGAAGTTGGTCATGTACTGGGGCACCCACACATGGAGCATGAACAGGTTCGCGACGGCCAGCCGGACCGAGGTGTAGTACATCGCGAACAGCGAGACCGCCAGCGCCCAGGTGACCACGTACATCGGGTAGATCTTGACGAACCTGCGCCGCCAGAAGCCCCTGGTGGTGTCGTTGTCCCGGGCGGACCAGGTCAGGACGAAGCCGCTGAGCACGAAGAAGAACGTCACGCCGAGCCCGCCGGCCTGGGTGAACCAGCCGGCCAGCCGGTCCGCGGTGCCGTCGTCGGCGAGCAGCCGGAGCGGGACGATCGGCAGGAACGCGTGGTGGACGAAGACGGCCAGGGCGGCGGGGAAGCGAAGACCGGTCAGCGAGGGCAGCCGGGAGACGGCCGCCGGCTTCGGGTCTACGGCCCGGGGAACGGTGACGGATGGTGCCGAGCGGGTCAGTATTTGGTCCGTGGCCATGGGCTTTCCGATCTCGGGGATGGTCCTGCGAGGGACACGGGGAGCTGGGGGGCGGTCCGGGAGGGCTCACCGCTCTTTGTAAGTGCCCTCGCTCGGGGACCGCTTGAGACCGTCTATGAGGTGGCTCGCAGCCACGGGGGAAGGCCCGGCCCCCGTGTTATGGAGTGCGACGCCACCGGCCGCACCCCTCGCGCGGGGTGCGGCCGGGCCCGGATCAGGCGGGGATGTCGTCGACCGTGGGGGCGACGGGTGCGAAGAGGTCGGCGACGGCGGTCAGGGCGGCGGTCTTGAGAGCGGCGGCCGGTACGACCGTGCCGTCGGGGGCGGGGAGGCTGCGGGTGGCGGTGGCCTCGGCGACGACTGCGGGGCGGTAGCCGAGGTTGAAGGCGCCCTGTGCGGTGTGGGTGACGCACATGTGGGTCATGAATCCGGCGAGCACCAGCTCCTTGCCGCTGCCGGGCTCCGCGCCGAGGGCGGTCAGGGTCTTCTCCAGTTCCGTGCGGTGGAAGGAGTTGGGGAGCTGCTTGACGACCACCGTCTCGCCGTCCCGGGGTGCCACCTCGTCGAAGGTCAGGTCGGTCAGCAGCCGTACCCCCGCCGAGGTCCGCACCTCGCCCCCATCGGGCCCGGCGAGCCGGACCTCGTAGCCGGCGCGGCCCCCGGAGACCCTGTTGGCCAGGGCGAAGACCTCGGCGGGGCCGGAGACGTCGAGGAGGCCGACGCCGGGGAAGACCGCGATGACGACGCGGTGTGCGGTGGACATGGCTCCATCGTCGTCAACCGCGGGGTTGGCCGCAATGACGGTTCTCTGTCACATTCGGACACCGGACCGGCCGACGGGCGGGCGGGTGGCCGTCGGGAGGTCCGCACGGCGGAGGCACCGGCGCGGTTCGAGATGCGGGGCCGGGCGCGCACTGATTCGCTGGAGTGATCGGCTCTCCACCGAGCACCGGGAGTGATCATGAGCGTTGCGGACGAGACCGGCGGCCGGGCCCAGCGCATCCGGGCCAAGGCGCAGGAGATGCAGGAGGCCGCCGACCGCGCGGCGGACCCGCGGGAGCGGCAGCGCCTCCAGGACAAGGCGCGCCGGCTCCAGGAGCGGAGCGACCAGGTGACCACCAAGGGCGACCACGGGACGAACGCGCTCTGACCCGCCCGGAGCCGGCGGTCCCGCGGAACTACTGGGTGAACCGGGGCAGCCACTTCACCTGGTAGTCGGGGTGGCCGGCGCTCTCCGCGGCCAGCTGCCGGACCACGAAGCCCAGACCGAAGGCCCGGCCGGACGCGAAGTCGCGCTGCGGGCGGTCGACGTCGAGCGCGGCGACCTCGGCGTACTCGTCCAGGAGGACCCGGTTGGTCTCGATGCGCTGGAGCGTCCTGGCCGGGTCCTGGCGGACGATGTGCCGGTCGTAGTCGTGGCCGTGTGTGCGCAGGGTGAAGGCGATCGCGCCGCCCCGGTCGTGGATCTCGCCGGGCGTCTCGGCCGGGCACCGCCATGCCTCGCCGCCGGCCGCCCGCGCGAGGTCCTCTTCCTCGTCGAGGCGTGCCCGGACGAACGCGACGAGGTCGGAGTTGTCTGTCATCTGGTTTCGCATCCTTCCAGCTCGGCCCCACCCCCTGGGGACCGAGCTGGACACTATCCCGCCGCGGCTCAGTGGCTCCCGTCGACAGGCTCCAGTACGAAGACCGGAATCTGCCGGTCGGTCTTCTTCTGGTAGTCGGCGTAGTCGGGGAACGCCTCGACCGCGCGCTCCCACCACCGGGCCTTCTCCTCACCGGTGACCTCACGGGCCGTCATGTCCCGGCGCACCGGCCCGTCCTGGAGCTCGGCGCGCGGGTCGGACTTGAGGTTGTGGTACCAGACGGGGTGCGTCGGGGCGCCGCCCTGGGAGGCGACCACCGCGTACAGGCCGTCGTGCTCGACACGCATCAGGGGGGTCTTGCGGATCTTCCCGGACTTGGCGCCCAGGGTCGTCAGGACGATGACCGGCATGTCGCGCATCGTCGTGCCTTCCGTGCCGCCCGAGCTCTCGTACTGCTCGACCTGGTCGCGAACCCACTGGGAGGGGCTCGGCTCGTACTCGCCCTGGAGAGGCATGTGTTCATTCCCATCGTCGTTCGGTCCGGCCGCGGCATGTCGTCGGCCGGGGCACCTCATCATGGCTTCAACGACTTCCAGCGCCGGGAAAATCCGTGCGGCCGTCGTGTCGCGGTCAGCGGCGGGCGGTGCCGTAGAGAACCGTGACCTTCTCGAAGCCGAGGGAACCCAGCAGGCCCTTGAGCATCGCGGTGGTGTTCTTCTCGGCGCGCTGCGTCAGCCCGCTCTCCTTGGCCGCGTCGCCGATGTGGCGTGCGGCCAGCTGGTTGACCGCCTGCTCGCTGCCGGGGTTGTCGGAGAAGAAGTCGCCGAGCCGGTCGAGGATGCCGCGCTGCTTGGACACCGCGTAGGAGCGGTCGGGGTCGAGCGCCGGCTTGCCGAGGACCGCGTGCGGGAGCCGGATCTCGGCGGTGGTGCGGTCCTTGTCGACGACCACTCCCCCGCTCGTCACCCGGCCGAGGTCGACGTATGCGGACACGGTGCCGGCGCCGACGTACAGCGTGCGCTTGCCGCGGATCACGTCGGGGACGAACTTGGTGTCCTTCTCCAGGTCGACGACGACCTGGAAGTTGCCCGCCGCCGCCTCGTACCGGTCCATGTCCTGGATCGATTTGAGCACCGCGGGCCCCGAGCGGTCGTGGGTCTCCTCGCCCAGTAAGTCGCCCAGTCCGGGCAGCAGGCTGAGGCGCGTGCCGATGAACAGCAGGGCCAGCGCGGCCGCGCAGAAGGCGGCGGCGCGGCCCCAGCGGTGGTTGCGACGGCGGCGGACGCCGTCGTCGGCCGGTTCGGGCTTCGTGGACGGTTCTGTCGCCGAGTCGCTGGAAGTCATAATGCTCGTATGACCCGGCCGGCCGGGTTCACGCCGGGCGGGCGGGCGCCGGGCCTGCCTTTCGCCCTCACGCGTCTCCCTCAGGCCCCGGTGAGCCCGTCCAGCCGCTCGCGTACCAGATCGGCGTGGCCGATGTGGCGCGCGTACTCGCCGATCATGTGGACGTGGACGAGGCGCAGGGAGTAGACGTCGCCGTTGTGGGTGAAGGTGTCGTCGAGCGAGGCACCGGCGACGATCTCGTCGGCGAGCCGGCACTCCTCGTTGAGCCGGGCGTAGTCCTCGGCGGCCGTGGCCGGGTCGAGGTCCTCGAAGTCGGCGTCCTTGCCCTTCGCGGGGTCATACATGGGGTCGAGGTCCTGCCCGGCGAACCGCTCCCGGAACCAGGTGCGTTCGACCTTGGCCATGTGGCGCACGAGGCCGAGGAGGGCGAGGTTCGACGGGGGTACGGTCCGCTCGGCGAGCTGTTCACCCGTGAGACCGGCGCACTTCTGCAGCAGGGTGGAGCGGAACCAGTTCAGGTATCCGGTGAGCATCTCCCGCTCTTCGGCGACGAGCGAGCCGGGCGTGCGTGTGACTTCGGGGGCTGTCCAGGTCATCCGGTGATGATGCCCGCTGAACAGCCGTTCGCACGAGCCTTTTACCGCCCCGCGCCGTACTCGGTGTCGTCCGAGGACGAACGGGTCACGGACGTGGTGACGCTGCCGATGAGCCCGAGGACCAGGAAGAGGACCACCAGGGCCTTGCCCCCCGTGCTCATGACCAGCGGCCTGGTGGCGGAGCGCGGCTGTCCTTGCGGTACGGAGAGGGCATCCTCGCCGAAGAGGCCCTTGGGGTAGGCGGGGCTGAGCAGCGAGAAGTAGGCGGAGACCCGCGTCTCGTAGCGCAGGGTGGCCGCCGTGGCCTCGAACAGGGGCCGGGGCACGCGGCCGAGGATCAGGGTGATCAGCCACCACAGGATCGCCAGGGCCGACCAGCCGCACGTGACGAGGCCCTGCACGATCGCGGCGGGGATGACCAGGATCAGCCGGAAGAAGACGGCGAGCCGGTTCAGCCGGGTCGGCCGGACGTCGATGCGCACCGGGTAGTGCGGCGGCTGGGACAGCGTGAACGGCGGGTAGCTGTCGGCGAGCAGCATGGCGCTCGCGGCCACCCGGGTCCGGTAGGCCAGGACCTGGGCGAGGAAGCGGTAGACGGGCCCGGGCAGCCGGCCGAGCGCGAGCGCGGCGAACCAGCCGAACACGAGGGTGAAGAACGCCGCGATCTCCAGGAAGAACAGCACGACGGCGTGCGGGATCAGCAGGAGCAGCCGGAAGAAGACGGTGAGCCGCCGTTGGCGCGCGGGTTCGACGACGTCCAGCTCGGGCCGGAACTCGCCCGTGTCCCCCGCTCGTGGCCCCGGGCTCCACTGGGCGTCCGTCATGTCGCTCCTCTTCGGCGGTGACCCGCGCGGCCGGGCCCGCGCCCGCCCGCGACCTCGGCGGCCGGGCGTCGTCCAGCGGGACGTCCGGTGTCGTCCCACCGTCGAACCGGCCGCTCAGCCCCGCAATCGGCGGCGGTCCGATCGGGTATCCCGGTCAGCGTTTGCGGGGACGGCCGCGCGCGGCCCTGCGGCGGACACCGTGGCGCATCCGCACCCAGGCGGAGGCGGGCCGACGCCCGGTCCGGCGGGTGGGAGCCTTCGGCCGCCGGGTCGCCGGCCGTGCCTGTGTGCGCTCCGGCTCCTCCGCGAGGACGTGGTAGCGGTGGCTCAGCCGCCGCCCCACCAGCACGTAGGCCAGGAGGGCGCCCGCGGTGTTGAGGATAACGTCGTCCACGTCGAAGGCGCGGCCCGCGACGACCGCTCCCTGCACCAGCTCCACGACGACGATGACCAGCACGGTCAGCACGAACATGCGGAGCATCCGGAGGCGTCGGGGGACGAGGATGGGCAGCAGGACGCCGAAGGGCATGCCGAGCAGCAGGTTGCCCCCGGCCTGCTTGCACGCCGCGAGGAAGGTGTAGTCCTCGGCGTACTGCCGCAGCGAGCGGCCCGGGTGCAGGTTCGACTTCACGAGATCCTCGGAGGCGGGCGACGGAGTGAGCGTCACCTTCGCCAGCACCACCGAGAATCCGACCATGGCCACGAAGGCCAGCACCAGGATGGTGACGCGCAGCAGGAGCCGCCCCCATCCCCTTCTCCGGGTTCCGTCCCGCCTGGGTCTTGCGGCCGCTGCGTCCATGGGCGACGGATGCCCCGCAAGCCCGGGAACACACCCGCCGCGCCGTGCGGGGCGGCGGTCCCGGGGTCAGACTGGTCGCGACCGGCGGGTCTTCCGGGCCCCGCGCATCCGGACCGATGCGGAGATCTCATGACGGGCGACCACGCGAACGCACCCCTGAACTGCCTGGTCACCGGCGCCACCGGCTACATCGGTGGCCGGCTGGTCCCGGAGCTGCTGGCCGCGGGACACCGGGTGCGGTGCCTGGCCCGCACCCCGGAGAAACTGCGCGACCATCCGTGGGCCGGGGAGGTCGGGATCGTCCGGGGCGACGTCACGGACGCGGCGTCGCTCGCCCCGGCGATGGACGGCGTCGACGTGGCGTACTACCTGGTGCACGCGCTGACGACCGGGTCCGGCTTCGAGGAGACCGACCGGCGGGCCGCCGCCGCCTTCGCCGAACAGGCACGGGCCGCGGGGGTCGGCCGTATCGTCTATCTCGGCGGCCTCACCCCCGAAGGCGTGCCCGAGCACGAGCTGTCGCCGCATCTGCGCTCACGCGCCGAAGTCGGTCGCATCCTGCTGGAGTCCGGCGTGCCGACCACCGCGCTGCGCGCCGCCGTCATCATCGGATCGGGCTCCGCCTCCTTCGAGATGCTGCGCTATCTCACCGAGCGGCTGCCGGTGATGGTGACGCCGAGCTGGGTCTCGACGCGCATCCAGCCCATCGCCGTACGCGATGTCCTGCGTTACCTCGTGGGCAGCGCCCGCATGCCGCGGGACGTGAACCGCACGTTCGACATCGGCGGCCCCGACGTGCTCACGTACCGCGGCATGATGCAGCGGTACGCGGAGGTGGCGGAGCTGCCGCACCGGCTGATCCTGCCCGTGCCGATGCTGTCGCCGGGGCTGTCCAGCCACTGGGTCGGGCTCATCACGCCCGTGCCCGCGCGGATCGCCCGGCCGCTCGCGGAGTCCCTGCGGTACGAGGTGGTGTGCCGGGAGCACGACATCGCGGGCCACGTCCCCGACGGGGCGGGGCAGCCGTTCAGCTTCGAGACGGCGCTGCGGCTGGCCCTGCGACGGATCCGGGAGGCCCGGGTCACCACCCGGTGGTCGTCCGCCTCGGTGCCGGGCGTGCCCAGCGACCCGCTGCCCACCGACCCTGACTGGGCGGGCGGCAGCCTGTACAGGGACGTACGGGAGCGCGCCGTCGACGCGTCGCCCGAGGCCCTGTGGCGGGTGGTCGAGGGCATCGGCGGCGAACACGGCTGGTATTCGTTCCCGCTGGCCTGGGCGGTGCGCGGCTGGCTCGACCGGCTGGTGGGCGGGGTGGGCCTGCGGCGGGGCCGGCGCGACACGGACCGGCTGCGGGTGGGCGACTCGCTGGACTTCTGGCGCGTCGAGGAGATCGAACCGGGGCGTCTGCTGCGGCTGCGCGCGGAGATGCGGCTGCCGGGCCCGGCCTGGCTGGAGATGTACGTGGAGCCGGACGGAGAGGGCCGGTCGCGCTACCGGCAGCGGGCCCTGTTCCATCCGCGCGGGCTGTTCGGCCACGCGTACTGGTGGAGCGTCTCGCCCTTCCACGCCCTGGTGTTCGGGGGGATGGCGCGCAACATCGCGCGGGCTGCGGAGACCCGTACGTCACCCGGACGGGCGGTAGGCGCGGTGTCGCCCTGAACGGTGCGTCCCGGGGCGGCGGGTTAGCGGCAGCATGGCTGTCCCCGCCTCTTCCGGAGTTGCCTCATGACCGTTGCGGTCGTCCTGTTCACCGCCGATCTCCGCCTGCACGACCATCCGCCGCTGCGGGCCGCGCTCGCGTCGGCGGACGAGATCGTGCCTCTGTTCGTCCGGGACAACGCCATCGAGGCGGCCGGTTTCGACGCCCCGAACCGGCGCGCCTTCCTCGCCGACTGCCTGCGCGACCTCGACGCCGGGCTGCGCGACCGGGGCGGCCGGCTGGTCGTCCGGACCGGGGATGTGGCCGAGGAGGTGTGCGCGATCGCCTCGGAGACCGGTGCGGACGAGGTCCATGTGGCGGCGGGGGTCAGCGCGTACGCCCGGCGCCGCGAGGAGCGGCTGCGCGAGGCGCTGGAGTCCGGCGGGCGCCGGCTTCGCGTCCATGACGGAGTGGTCACGGCGGTGGCGGCGGGCGCGGTGACGCCCGCCTCCTCGGACCACTTCGCCGTGTTCACCCCGTACTTCAGGCGCTGGTCGGGGGAGCGTCTGCGCGATGTGTTCGGTGCGCCGCGTGCGGTACGGGTGCCCACGGGGCCCCGGTCGGAGAAGGTGCCGGGCCGAAGCGGTGTGTCCGGCGTGTCGGACGGGCTCCCGGAGGGCGGGGAGCAGGCGGCGCGCAAGGCGTTCACGGCCTGGCGGCGGCGCGGGCTCGCCGCGTACGAGGAGCAGCACGACGACCTGGCGGGAGACGGCACTTCGCGCCTCTCGCCGCACCTGCACTTCGGCACCCTGTCCCCCGTCGAGCTGGTGCACCGGTCGCGGGAGGCCGGCGGTGCCGGGGCCGAGGCGTTCGTACGGCAGTTGTGCTGGCGCGAGTTCCACTACCAGGTCCTCGCGGCCCGGCCCGCCGCGTCCTGGGAGAACTACCGCGACAAGCACGACCGGTGGCGGTCCGAGGAGGACGCGGCCGACGAGGTCGAGGCGTGGCGGCAGGGGCGCACCGGCTATCCGGTCGTCGACGCCGCGATGCGCCAGCTGCGCCACGAGGGCTGGATGCACAACCGGGGCCGGCTGCTCACCGCCTCCTTCCTGGCCAAGACGCTGTACGTGGACTGGCGTGTCGGGGCACGGCACTTCCTGGATCTCCTGGTGGACGGCGACATCGCCAACAACCAGATGAACTGGCAGTGGATGGCCGGTACGGGGACCGACAGCCGGCCCAACCGGGTGCTCAATCCGGTGGTGCAGGCCAAGCGGCTCGACCCGGACGGCGCGTACGTCCGGCGCTGGGTGCCGGAGCTGGCTTCGCTTTCCGGGGCCGCCGTGCACGAGCCGTGGAAGCTGCGCGGTGAGGAGCGCGACCGGCTGGACTATCCGGAGCCGGTGGTGGACCTGTCCGAGGGGCTGACCCGGTTCCGGCAGGCGCGTGGGCTGGAGTGAGGGCGCGGGAGCGCGGCGCGCTGTTGCTGCTGTCGGCGGCGTCCGGGGCCGCGGACGCGTTCGTCTTCATCTGTGTGGGCCAGGTCTTCGCCGGGGTGATGACCGGAAACCTGGTGCTGATGGGCGCTTCGGCCGTCGGGGCGGGTGAGGAGGGCGTCGCGCTGCGGGTGGTCACCGCGCTCCTCTCGTACGGCTGCGGGGTGGCCGGTGCCGCGGTGGTCGGCGAGCGGGTGTGGCGGCGGGTGCCGGTGATGCTGCTGGCCGAGGTGGTGCTGCTCGCGGCGGGGGCGGGGCTGTGGGCGGCCGGGCTGGTGAGGTCGGACGCGGACCGGCTGGGGCTGCTGGTGCTGATGGGCCTCGCGATGGGCATCCAGGGGCGGGTGCGGGCCACGCCCACGAACTACTTCACCGGGACCCTGACGTCGCTCGTCGGGCGGCTGGCGGTCGGAGCGTGGCGCGGCGGCGACGGCTGGGTCGCCGGGCGGCTGGCCGCGGTGGTGGCGGGGGCCGCGCTCGCGGCGCTGACCGTACGGCTGTGGACCGCGGCCGGTGCGGTGGTCGCCGCTGCGCTCGCGGTGGCCGCCCTGCTGGCGGAGGCCTGGGCCCAGCCGGGGCGGGCGGAGGCCGGACCGGAGAAGGGGAAGCCCCGGCCGGATCGGGGGAATCCAGCCGGGGCGGCTTGAATGTGGGCGCTCAGTGCGTCATCCACATATAGATGAACGATAAACCACTGCACCGCATTCCCGGCAATCCCCACCCCTAACTGTGATCCAGGGCACGGGCGCCGGGCGACGGCGGCGGGCGCTTACTCGCCGGTGGCGGGTGCCTCGGTGCCGTAGCGGCGGTGGAACTGTTCGATCCGGCCCGCCGTGTCCAGCACCTGCTTGGTCCCCGTATAGAACGGGTGGCTCGCCGACGAGGTCTCCACGTCGATGACGGGGTAGCTGCGGCCGTCCTCCCACGTCACGCGCTGCTCGGAGGCGGCGGTGGAGCGGGTGAGGAAGGCGGTCCCGGCGGCGCGGTCGCGGAAGACCACCGGACGGGAGACGGGGTGGATACGGGGCTTCATGGACATTCCTTCCTTGGTGCGGACGGGGGCGGGCCGTACGGTCAGCGTTCCTCGCGGAACAGCACGTGCCGGCCGGCGGCGGGGTCGTACTTGCGCAGGACCAAGCGGTCGGGGTTGTTGCGACGGCTCTTGCGCGTCACATAGCTCTGCCCCGTCCCCGCGGTCGAGCGGAGCGTGACTACGGGACGGACCTCACTGCGGGCCATGAGCACCTCCGGGATCGTCGGTCACGAGCCCCGCACCCTTATGGGAACGGGATTCGTTTTCGTTCTGCCCGTACAACACAGCACACCCCGGGCCCATTCCCGCGCAGGGCAACCCGTCGCGACTTGCACCAACCGCCTTGAACAGCAAGGCTGTTCGAAGAGTATGGGCTACAGTCAGCCGCTGGCATATGCCGGATGCAAGAACGCATCGAGTGTTGCCAAACCCCTTACGGGCCCCTTCCGGCTGTGCGAAAGTCGTATGCGGTCCACCCTTCGTCACTGGTTGTACCGCCCTGTATCGGAGTACGACATGCCGTCCCCCCTCTCTGCGGACCGCTCCGCCCCACAGCCGCCGGAGCGCGATGCCGTCGACGCGTTGATCGACCGGACGCGCCGGCTGCGCGGCGACGTGGACGCGGTGCGGCGCGACGCCGTGCGCGTCGACGAGGACGATCCTCGGACGCGCTGGCAGCGCGCGCTCTGCGAGCTGGCGGTGCACCATCTCGACGATCTCGGCACCCACCTCGGACAGCTCCGGGAGGGCCTGCCCGAGGAGCCCGAGCGGCACACGCGCGAAGAAGCCGCCGCCGACGAGCCCCAGGGCTCCCTCATCGGCCGGGTGGGCAGCGCCGAGTGGAATCTGCTGACCGACGAGGTCAGCTGGTCCGACGAGCTGTTCCGCATCTTCGGCCGGGCGCCGGAGGCGGGCGGGCTGTCGCTCGACGACCTGCCCTCCACGCTGCTCCCCGAGGACCAGCCCTTACTCACCGCGCTCGTCACGGACTGTCTGGTGGACGGCAAGCCGATAGACGGCGAGTTCCGCATCAGGCACACCGACGGGCGCATCCGGACCCTGCACATGATGGGCGAGCCCGTGCTCGACACGGACGGCCGCACGGCCTCCATGTGGGCCGTCCTGCGCGATGTCAGCGCGCTGCGGCGCAGCCAGCAGGTGGTGCACCGCACCCATGAGTCCCTGCGCCGCGAGCAGCACATCGCCCGTGCCGAACACCGGGTCGCCGTGGAGCTGAAGGAGGCCGTGCTCCCCCCGTGGCAGAGCTCGCTGCGGCTCCCGGACCACGGCCCGGGCACCCTGGACATCGCCGCCCACTACCTCCCGTCGGAGACGAGCGCCCTGGTCGGCGGTGGCTGGTACGACGCCATGGAGCTGCCGGACGGCAGGACTCTGCTCACCGTCGGCGACCTGACCGGCCACGGCATTCAGGCCACCTCAGCCATGGCGGTGGTCATGGGCGCGGTGCGCGGCATGGCGGTAGCCGGCACCGAGCCCGGTGCCCTGCTCGGCCATCTCAACCAGTTACTGGAAACCTCCATTCAGCCGGCCCTGGGCAGCGCCGTGTGCTGCCGGTTCGACCCGGCGACGCGCACCCTGGACTGGGCGCAGGCCGGACACCCGGCGCCGCTGCTCTTCCGCGACGGGACCGGACGCCCGCTGCCCCTGCCTGACGGGGTGCTGCTCGGAGCGGCCTCCGGGGTCGCCTACGAACAGGACGAGGCACGTCTGCTGCCCGGCGACGTGCTGGTGCTGCACACCGACGGACTGGCCAGGGACGACACCTCCGGGCGCGGGGGTGCGCGACCGGGAACGGAGGCGCTGCTCGGTCTGGCCCCCCGCTTCTCCGAGGCCCGATCGGCACAGGAGTGCGTACGGGCAGTCGTCGAGGAGTTCGGGGCGGCCGAGCGGCTGGACGACGCGTGTGTGCTGATCGCCCGTGTCGGTGCGTAGGGCAGCGACGGCGGCCCTCGTCGGGGCGTCGGTTCGACTGCTCGGCGGAGCCCGGGTCGTGTCGCGTCCCGGGGCTCCTCAGATCTCCGCGCTCCTCGGCTTCTTGACGCGCTGGCTCGGAGGCAGTGAGAGCTGGATCTCCTCGCGCAGGTCCTCGATCTTCGCGTAGCCGGCGAACTGCCCGGTCAGCCGGTACATCTCGCGCAACCGGTCCCAGGTCCGGTGGGAGGAGGTCTCCCCCATCGAGACCAGGGCGAGCCGGGCGTAGCGGTCGGCCTGTTCGGGGTCGTCGGCGATGAAGCAGGCCGAGGCGAGCGAGATGTAGTCGAAGATCTTGGACCGCTGGCGCCCGTTGACGCGCAGTTCCAGGGCCTGCTTCGCGTGCCGCTGGGCGATGACGGCCGCCGACGGGTCGTGCTCGGCGAGCGTCCGGAAGGCCAGGGCCTGCATGCCGTGCATGTCGGCCTCGTCGAACATCTGCATCCAGCTGGGCGGCGGCACGTCGCTCCTGTCCGAGACGAAGAGATCCTCGGCCCGGCCGAGGGTGCGCCGCATGGCCTGCCCCCGGCCCATGGACGCCTGCGCCCACGCCTCGATGGTGCAGAGCATCGCCTGGGTGCGCGGCAGGACGTTGTCGCCCGAGCCGGACTTGGCGAGCTTCATCAGGTCCAGGGCGTCGTCGGGGCGGCCCAGGTGGACCATCTGGCGGGCCGCGCGGGACAGGGCCTCGCCGGCGCGCGGGCGGTCGCCGCCCTCGCGGGCCGCGTGCGCGGCGATGACGAAGTACTTCTGGGCCGTGGGTTCGAGGCCGACGTCGTGCGACATCCATCCCGCCAGGACGGCGAGGTTGGCGGCGACGCCCCACAGGCGCTTCTGGAGGTGGGCGGGGTGGTGGTAGGAGAGCATGCCGCCCACCTCGTTGAGCTGGCCCACCACGGCCTTGCGCTGGAGGCCGCCGCCCCGGGAGGCGTCCCAGGCGCGGAACACCTCCACGGACCGCTCCAGCGCCTCGATCTCCTCGGAGCCGATGGGAGCGGCCTCGTACCGGTCGAAGCCGGCGGAGTCCGCGTGTACCGGGTCGCCGGCGCGCGGGGCGTCGGCCGCCAGTACGGGGTCGGTGTGCAGCCAGTCGTGCATGGGGCCGGCGATGGTGGAGCCGGCGGCGAGCGCGGCGCCCGCGCTCACCAAGCCGCGTCGGTTGAGCATGAGGTCCATTCCCGTGAATTCGGTGAGGACCGCTGCCGTCCGCTCGGGCGCCCACGGGAGTTGATCGGGATTGTCCTGCGTCCCGGCCTCTCGCCGCTTCCCCACACGCCCGCGTCGGCCGAACCCGAGGTCCTCGATGGTCACGACACGGCCGAGCCGCTCGGTGAACAGAGCAGCCAGCACCTTGGGCACGGGATCGCGGGGGGACTCCCCCATGTCGATCCAGCGCCTCACGCGCGAGGTGTCGGTGGCCAGTTGGGGGTGGCCCATCGCCGCCGCCTTCCGGTTCACCATTCTCGCGAGTTCGCCCTTGGACCAGCCGGCAAGGCCGAACAGGTCCGACAGGCGGGTGTTGGGTTCTCCGGTCACGTCAAGCCCCCAGGTTCTCGGCTGCGTTGACAGTAACCCCGTGTCAGATGCCTTGCGACTATTCGCCAGGGTTCGCCAGGGTGCGCTATGTCGAGAGACACCCTCGCGCTGTTGTCAGGTAGGAAAGCGCAACCCCGCCCGGCAGCCCTAGGTACTCCCCAGGGTGCCGAAGGGCCGCCGGCCGGGGTGGCGCACGCAACTTGTCGGCGCACGAAGGGATCTGGTTCGCCCATGTACACAGCATCGTCCTCCGTGTCCGCCCCGCCCCGGCCGCTGCGTCCGCTCCAGGCGGGCGGCGGACCGTACCTCGACCCGCGCGCCACCGTCCCGGCCCCCGGCATGGGCCGGCCCCGGCGGCCGGCAGGGCCCGGGGCCCCCTCCCTCAGTGGGCGGCTGGACCTGTCGGGCCCGCAGGGCGCCCAGCTGAGGATGGTGATCGCGTCCGTGCACCGGATCTGCCCGGAGTTCAATCCGGTGCAGGTACTGCGGCGCAGCGGGCGTTCCGTGCTGCTCGTCGGTTCCACGGGGCGTGCGACGGCGGTCGCGAAGTGTTTACTGGACCACTCCCCCGCGTGGTCGGAGCGGTTCCGGCACGAAATAGCGGCATACCGGGCGTTCGTCCGGCACCGTCCGCCGGTCCGGGTACCCCGGCTCATCGCCGCCGATCCGGAGAACTGCACGCTGGTCATCGAGCGGATGCCCGGCCGGGTCGCCGCCCTGACGAGGCATCCGTCCGAGGCCCCGCCCCGTGCGGACCTGCGTGCTGTGCTCGGGGCGGTCGCCCGGGTGAACGCCTGGCGTCCGCCGGCGGGCCTGTTCGAGGCGCCGCTGGACTACGCGGCGAGGATCTCCCGCTACCACGAGCTGGGTCTCTTCACCGACCGGGATCTGGGCGACCTGCAGAAGCTGCTGCACGGTCTGGCCCACGCGGGCGGGCGGCAGAGCATGGGCCAGTTCTGCCACGGGGACGCGCTGCTGTCCAACATCCTGCTGTCACCCACCGGGCCGGTGCTGGTGGACTGGGAGCACGCGGGCTGGTATCTGCCGGGGTACGACCTGGCGACGCTGTGGACCGTGCTGGGTGACGCCCCGGTGGCGCGGCGCGAGATCAGCAAGCTGGCGCAGGTCGCCGGACCGGCCGCGCGGGACGCGTTCCTGGTGAACCTGATGCTCGTCCTCACGCGGGAGATCCGCAGGTACGAGACGGCCGTGCAGCGGGCCATGCGGGACGCCGGGCCCGCCCGTACCGGGCAGGACCGCCCGGGTGCGCTCGCCCCCGGCGAGGAGCAGCGGCTGCTGCTGCGCCGGCTGCACGACGACTGCGCGATGGCCCGGAACGCCGTGCGGGCGGCGGTCGGCACGCGCTGACCGGCTGTTCCACGGGGCGCGCCGCGGGACCGGTGCCGACACACCGGTCCCGCGGCGCGCTGTTGTGCGTACCCGCTCCCCCGGATCAGCGGGCGCGCACGATGTCCACGTCGGATGCCTTGACGAAGGCGACGCGGTGGCCGATCTGGACGGTCACGTACTTCTCCTCGCCCTTGAAGTACGCGTGGTCCAGGGGGTAGGAGGCGTCGATTGTCGGCGCGTAGAAGAAGCCGGTGGGCGCCTCGCCGCCGCCGGGGTAGGACTGGCCGGCCTTGATCGTGTACTGGAGGGGTGTGCCGACCCGCTGGTCCGCGAAGTCCGCCGGGTATTCGGACTTCTCCGGGTACGCCACCCCGTACACCGGGACCTCGGTCCTGCCCGCCTTCGGGCGGACGACGTAGCCGGAGGTGGGGACGGTGGTCCGGGTGTGGGCGGGTGTGCGGAACCACGCCTTCTCTCCGTACCACCAGATCGCCGTCCAGCCGGGGGCGCGGCCGGCCACGACGGCCTGCTGGGTGGCGCTGATCTTGCTGCCCCAGTCGGCGGCGCAGTTGGTGCCGGGCGAGCCGTCGGTGTGGATGCCGGGGTCGGAGAAGAGGGGCGCGTCGTCGGAGGGCGCGGTGTGCAGCGGGACGGCGCTGGAGCCCTGGACGGGAAGGTCGACGTTCTTCTCGCAGTCGCGGAACGCCTGCTTGTTGTCCTTGAACCTGGGGCTGACCGTGACCAGTCGGCTGCCCGGGAGGGCGGTCGGCACGGTGGGCTTGCCGAGGAGCGCCATGAAGCGGTTCCAGTCCCAGTAGGTGCCCGGGTCCCAGTGCATGTTCTTGGTGCCGGCGGCGCTGGTGGGCGGGACGCCGTCGTGGCCGATGATGTGCTGGCGGTCGAGCGGGATGTCGTACTTGGCGGCGAGGTAGCGCACCAGGGCGGCGGTCGAGCGGTACATCTCGGGGGTGTACCACTTGGCGCCGTCGACGGCGACGCCTTCCTGCTCGATGCCGATGGAGTGGCTGTTGACGTACCAGTTGCCCGCCTGCCAGGCGACGTCCTTGTTCTTGACCATCTGCGTGACGTGCCCGTCGGCGGACCGTACGACGTAGTGGGCCGAGGTCTGCTTCAGCGGGTTCTGGAAGATCTTCAGCGTGGTGTCGAAGTCCTCCTCGGTGTCGTGCAGCACGATGAAGCGGATCTTGTTGGTGTGCGGCCGGTCGGCGGTGTCGTAGTTGCCGTACGTCTCCTTGTCCGCCGGGTCGCCGGTCTGCTGGTAGGCCGCCGGGACCCAGTCGCAGGCGAGACCGCGCGGGCACTCGGGCCGGACCCCGTCGGCCCCCGCCTGGGCGGCCGGGCTGAGCAGCGCGAGGCTCAGCGCTCCGGCGGTGGTGAAGGCGAGTGCGAGTCTGGTCCTCTGCTTGGACGTCATGACAACCCTTCGTAGAGCCGGGTGGAGCCGTTGCGGAAGTGCGCGCACACTCTGTGACCTGAGGTGAAGGGGCGTCAAGAGTGCTGGGAAGGCTGCGCGTTGAGCCACTGGACCAGACCACTGACAGGGGGTGTGACCTGCGAAGGGCGGGGGGCGGCGGGGCTCTGGCGATGACGCGTTACCAGGGTTTTACGCGCGTGGACCGGCCCGGTGTCCCTCGAACGGGCGCTCTGCGGTGTGACTAATCGCGGAGGTGCGTGCCCCGAACGGACCAAGGGTAGTGCTCGCGCCGACAGGACCGTTGCGCGTGGCATTCACGCGGTGGCTCTCGGAAAGGCCGGACGCACATGGCTCAGCCGTTCACCCTGCCGGATTTCTATGTTCCGTATCCGGCGCGTCTCAACCCTCATGTGGAGGAGGCCCGGCAGCACACGAAGACATGGGCGCGGGCCTTGGGGATGCTGGAGGGGTCCGGTATCTGGGAGGAGAAGGACCTCGACGCCCACGACTACGCGCTGCTGTGCGCGTACACCCATCCCGACTGCTCGGCCGAGGCGCTGTCGCTCGTCACCGACTGGTACGTGTGGGTCTTCTTCTTCGACGACCACTTTTTGGAGCTCTTCAAACGGACCCCGGACCGGGAGGGCGGCAAGCGGTATCTGGACCGGCTGCCGGCGTTCATGCCGATGGAGCGGGGTGCGCCGGTGCCCGAGCCGGAGAACCCGGTGGAGGCGGGTCTCGCGGATCTGTGGGCGCGTACGGTGCCCGCGATGTCGGACGCGTGGCGGGTGCGGTTCGCGGAGTCGACGAGGAACCTCCTCAACGAGTCGCTGTGGGAGCTCGCCAACATCAACGAGGGCCGCATCGCGAACCCCGTCGAGTACATCGAGATGCGCCGCAAGGTGGGCGGGGCCCCGTGGTCGGCGGGTCTGGTGGAGTACGCGGCCGGGGCCGAGGTGCCGGAGGCGGTGGCCGGTGAACGGGCGCTGCGGGTGCTGCGCGACGCGTTCTCGGACGGGGTCCATCTGCGCAACGACCTCTTCTCGTACCAGCGCGAGGTGGAGGACGAGGGCGAGAACAGCAACGGCGTGCTGGTCCTGGAGCGCTTCCTCGACTGCTCGACGCAGGAGGCGGCCGAGGCGGTGAACGACCTGCTGACCTCCAGGCTCCAGCAGTTCGAGAACACCGCGCTGACCGAGGTGGGCCCGCTCTGCGCGGCCAAGGGGCTGGACGCTGCGCAGACGGCCGCGGTCGGGGCGTATGTGAAGGGGTTGCAGGACTGGCAGTCCGGCGGCCACGAGTGGCACATGCGCTCCAGCCGCTACATGAACGACGGCGGCGCCGGCGAGGCCGAGCCCGGCTTCGGGATGTCCGCCGCGTCGATCCGGTTCACCCGGCGCTCCGAGTCGGCCCGGCTGCGCAGTCACAGCCATACGCTCTTCCAGCACGTGGGCCCGTCGCTGCTGCCCGACTTCGACCTGCCGTTCGGCACGACGCTCAGCCCGCACCTGGAGGGCGCCCGGGAGCGGCTGGTGGTCTGGGCCGGCCGGATGGGCATCCTGGGGCCGCAGCCGGGGGTGCCTGGTTCGCACATCTGGGACGAGGAGCGGCTGCGGGCGATCGACCTGCCGCTGTGCGCCGCCGGCATCCACCCGGACGCGGCACCGGACGGGCTCGACCTGTCCTCGGGGTGGCTGGCCTGGGGGACGTACGGCGACGACTGGTTCCCGGTGGTGCACGGCCGGTCCCGCGATCTGACCGGTGCCCGGCTGGCCAACGAGCGCCTGTCGCTGTTCATGCCGCTGGACGGGAGCCCGGCCCCGGAGCCGGTCAACGCGCTGGAACGCGGCCTCGGCGACCTCTGGGAGCGTACGGCGGGGCCGATGGACGACGCCGGGCGGCGCGCCTTCCGCAAGTCCGTCGAGGACATGACGGCGAGCTGGCTCTGGGAGCTGGCGAACCAGGCGCAGCACCGGATCCCGGACCCGGTGGACTACGTCGAGATGCGGCGCATGACGTTCGGCTCGGACCTGACGATGAGCCTGTGCCGGATCGGGCACGGCAGGAAGGTGCCGCAGGAGATCTACGAGAGCGGCCCGCTGCGCTCCCTGGAGAACGCGGCCGCCGACTACGCGGCGCTGCTGAACGACCTGTTCTCGTACCAGAAGGAGATCGAGTACGAGGGTGAGGTGCACAACGGTGTCCTGGTGGTGCAGAACTTCTTCGGGGTGGACTACCCGACGGGGATGGCGATCCTGTACGACCTGATGAAGTCGCGGCTGCGGCAGTTCCTCCATGTCGCCGAGAACGAACTGCCGGTGCTGTACGAGGACTTCGGGCTGGACGCCGAGGCACGGGAGACGCTGGCGGGCTATGTGCAGGAGCTGAAGCACTGGCTGGCCGGGATCCTGATCTGGCACCGGGGCTGCCGGCGCTACCGCGAGGAGGATCTGCGGCGGGGCACCGGCGCCCCGTGGCACCTGCACGGTCCCACGGGGTTCGGCACTTCGGCGGCGCAGGTGGCGGCGCTGTTCGGCCGGCTCTCGGCGGTGAACGTGTAGCGGCGGCCGGTGTTGCGGTGCACCACGGTCACCTGGCTGCCGCGCCCGGTGACCGTGGTGCGCGCTCAGCCCTGCTGGAAGAGTTCGGCCGGCAGCGGCTTCAGGAGGGTGTACAGGTCGTCGGTGATGGGCCGGTCCCAGCTGGCGATGGTGACGAGGACACCGTCGCTGCGGTCGAACTGCACGCAGGAGATACGGCTCTCGGAGAGCTTCACCCGGCGCACGATCAGCAGGTTGTCGCCCTGCATGACGGGCATGTCCTCGGTGGCGGTGACCTCCACCGGCTCGTCGTTCTCCAGCGCGAGCAGCAGCTGGGCCACCTCGAACGGGACCTGCCCCTCCTCGGTCTCGCGCGCGGGCGAGCCCTCCGGGAGGTTGCCGATGATCATCGCGGGGCCGCGCCCGCCGAACAGGTCGTACCGCAGGAACACACCCTGGCAACTGCCGTCGGGGGCCGGCAGCAGACCGGCGCCGAGGTTTCCGGGCCAGTCACCGGGGTCCATGGCCAGGACGTCGAAGTCGGGGCCCGCGGGTGTGGCGGCGCTACGGCGGCGGAGGAAGGACATGCACACATGTTACGTGTCCTGGCTCACCTCGCCGAGCCGGGCCCTGACCGGCATATGCGCAGGCACACGGCACACTCACGCACCCCGCATACCTCCGCAAACCGCACACCTTCACGCGGCGCGCGACTCCCCCGCCAGCCGCTCCAGCACGGCGACGGCCTCACCGGTGCGCTCGTACGGCACGAAGAGGTGGTCGTGGTGGAACCCCGCCACCACGTTGCAGCTGATCCCCGCGTCGGTCAGGGCGAGCGAAACCGCGGCGGTCAGCCCCACCGCCTCCAGCGCCGAGTGGACCCGCAGGGTGATCCAGCCCGCCACATAGGTGTACGGCAGCCCGGCCGCGGCGGCCTCCGCCTCCGGGAGCACCAGCGTGAGTCCCTCGGTCTCGCGGACGGTGACGACGGGGGTGACGGCGTCGGGGAGGGCACCGTCGGGCGCGGTGGCGTAGACGTAGCGGCCCGGGTGCGGCTCGGGGCGCAGGTTGCTCAGCAGGACTCGAAGATCGCTCTCGGCTGTCACACCACCACGCTACCCACGGGTGCCGTGGGGGCGCGGACGTGAGCCATTCGGGCACGTCCCGTGCCCAACCGCTCACCGTACGTGGCGACGGAGGGGGATCGCCCATAGCTTCGGCTCATGAGGAAACGACACATCACACGATTCGTTGGCATCGCAGCCGCATCGGCCGCCGGACTGGCCGCGGCGGTGCCGTCCGTACCGGCCGCCGCAGCCGGCGCACACGTGGTGTCGCCCGGGCAGTCCATCCAGGCGGCGGTGGACGCCGCACGGCCCGGCGACACCATCGTGATCCGGCCCGGGACGTACCGCGAGAGCGTGCGGATCAGCACGCCCGGACTGACCCTGCGCGGCTCCGGGGACCGCACCGTCATCATGCCCGCCGCCGGCCGGGCCGCGTCCGGCGACGACTGCGCCGGTGCGGGCAATGGGATCTGTGTCCTCGGGACGGCGGACCGCACCGTGGACGGGGTCACCGTCAGGTCCCTGCGCGTCACCGGGTTCACCCGCAGCGGCCTCTGGGCCTCCTGGACCGACCGGCTGACCGTGCGCTCGGTGACCGCCGACGCCAACGCGGTCTGGGGCATCGCCCAGCAGCGCTCCACCCGCTCCGACATCCGGGACAGCACCGCCCGCTCCAACGGTGACGCGGGCATCTTCGTCGCCAACAGCGTCGACGAGGAGGGCGGCGCCACCGACACCGGCGGCACCCGGGTCCGCCGCAACACGCTGACCGACAACCGCATCGGCTTCACGGCGCGCCGGGTGCGCAACCTGTCGGTGCGCGACAACACCTTCACCGCCAACTGCAGCGGAGTGTTCGTCGTGGGCGACGAGGGCACCCCGCAGGCCGGCGCCATGTCCGTGCGCTCCAACCGGATCACCGGCAACAACAAGTTCTGCGCCGCCACCGACCGGCTGCCCGCGATCCAGGGTTCCGGAATCGTCCTGACCGGCGCCGCGTCCACCGAGGTGCGGTCCAACGAGATCCGCGACAACGTGGGTTCGACCCCGCTGTCGGGCGGCGTCGTGCTGTTCAAGAGCTTCGTGGGCGCGAAGAACACCGACAACACCGTCAGCGGCAACGTGGTCCTCGGCAACCAGCCCGCGGACCTGGCGAACCGGGACACCGGCACGGGCAACCGGTTCACCGGCAATGTCTGCACGACCTCCGCACCGGCCGGGATGTGCTGACCGGTGACCCCCCGTACGAGGAGAAGCGAGACGGCATGACCACCGTGAGCACGACCCCCGGCACCACTCCCGTCCAGCCCCTTCCCACCCCGCAGCCGGCGATGCGGCTGCGCGAGATCGTGTTCGGCGCGGCCCGCTCCGCCGCCGTGCGCGCGGCCGCCCGGCTGGGCGTCGCCGACGCGCTGGGCGAGACGCCCGAGACCGCCGAGCGGCTGGCGGCGGCGGTGAAGACCGAAGCCGGTCCGCTGCGGCGGCTGCTGCGGGCGCTGGCCTGCTACGGCGTCTTCACGGAGAACGCCGACGGCACCTTCGCGCACACCGACATGTCCCGGCTGCTGCGGGAGGACGACCCGAACAGCCTGCGGGCGATCTCGCTGTGGTGCACGGAGCCCTGGACCTGGGAGGTCTGGCCCCGGCTCGAGGACGCGGTGCGCTCCGGCGGGAACGTCTTCGAGGACGTGTTCGGCAAGGAGTTCTTCGACTACCTCCACCAGGACGCCCACGAGTCGGCGCAGGTGTTCAACGCGGCGATGACCACCTCGAGCGTGCAGTCGGCGCTGGATGTCGCCGCCCTGCTCGACCTCACCGGGGTCTCGGTCGTCGCCGACATCGGAGGCGGCCAGGGACATGTGCTGGCGAGCCTGCTGGAGAGGCATCCGTCGGTCCGGGGCACCCTGATGGACCTGCCGGGGGTGATCGCCCGGGCCGACGAGCGGCTGCGCGAGGGCGGTGCGCTGGCCGAGCGGGCGGGCATCGTGTCAGGGGACTGCCGTGAGGGCATCCCGGTCGCCGCCGACCTCTACATCATCAAGAACATCCTGGAGTGGGACGACGACAGCACCCGCCGGGCGCTGCGCTCCGTCGTCGCGGCGGCCCGCCCGGGCGCCCGGGTCGTCGTCATCGAGAACCTGGTCGACGACACCCCGTCGATGCGGTTCACGACCGCCATGGACCTGCTGCTGCTCCTGAACGTGGGCGGGGCCAAGCACACCCGGCAGAGCCTGGTGGACCGGCTGACCGAGGCGGGGCTGCGGATCGACGCGGTCCGGCCGGTCAACCCGTATCTGCACGCGTTCGAGTGCGTGGTGCCCGGCTGATCCCGGGTCCGTACGGGGACCGCCCCGGTTCCGGCTCTGCGGCCGGGACCGGGGCGGTCCTCGTCGTGCGGGCGCTCACGCCGTGGCGTCGCGCTCCCAGCGGTAGAACTCCTGGGCCATCGCGTCCTTCGGCCCGCGCCAGGTCTCGGGGTCGTAGGGGCTGACGAAGGCGGTGAGCCGTTCGCTGATGGCCCGGAACTCCGGGTGCTCGGTCACCTTGGCGATCTCCGGGCCCGGCGGGCGCTCGGACTCGATCATGTGCAGGTAGACGTCGCCGAACTGGAAGAGCTTGCGGCGGGTGACGCCGACCAGGTGCGGCAGTTCGCTGTGGTCGGACGCGGCGAACAGTTCCGCGATGTCCGGGGCCGATCCCGCAGCCATCCGGGCGACGATCAGAGCGTGGTGCATCGGTGGTGCCTTTCTGCTGCCCCGGGCCGGGTCCCGGCCGGGTGGCCGGGTGCGCCGGCCTGCGACGACGGGTCAGTTGGCCGGGACGGCGGCGGAGCGGCGCTCACGGTCGCGCTGCTCGATCCTGTCCCGGATCAGCTCCATCTGGACCTTGGAGTTCCGGTTGATGTTGTCGGTCATCCAGGCGTCGTCGACCGGTGCGTCGGGGCGCATCGCGAAGTCCTGCTGCCAGTGCATCCGGGTGCCGCCGGGCACCTCGGAGTACTGCCACCTGATGTCCATGTGCTGGAACGGCCCGGGCTCGACGCGGCGGGCGCGGACGGTGCGGCCCTGGCGGTCGGTGGTGCGCTCGGAGACCCAGCTCCACACCTTGCCGTTCTCGTCGGGGTGCATGGTCAGGCGGAAGGTGGTGCGCTCGCCGTCCCGTTCCAGGACGTCGACGGCCGCGTACTCGCTGAAGAGCTGCGGCCAGTTCTCCAGGTCGTTCGTCATCTCCCAGACGAGGTCCATGGGGGCGGCGATGACGATCTCGTTCTCGGTGTGTCCGGACACGTCAGGCTCCTGTCATGAGGCTGTTGTTGACGAGGTCGAGGAACTCGCGGGGCGTCTTGCACCGGTCCGCGTCGGCCGGCAGCGGCTGCCCGTGCCGGTTCTCCAGTACGCCGACGATGCCGAGCAGGCCGAGCGAGTCGAGGCCGAACTCGTCGAAGGCGGTGTCGGAGCGGTTCTCCATCTCGCGCGGGTCGACGGAGAGTCCGGCGCCCTTCTTCATCAGGGCGGCGAGCTCTTCGTACGTCAGTCGTTCGGTCATGAGGGGCTTCTCCTTCTCACGAGGGGTGGACGGGCTCACGCGGTGCGCCGCAGCACCAGGGCCGCGTTCGAGCCCATGAGGCCGCGGCTGAGCACGAGCGCGGTGCGCAGCTCGGCGGGGCGGGCCCGCTCGGTGACGACGTCGAGGTCGTGGCAGATCTCGAAGACGTTGGGCGTGGGCGGCACGAGGCCGTTCTCCATGGACAGGACGGCGGCGGCCGCGTCCAGGACCGGGCCCCCGCAGTAGGCGCGGCCGATTCCGGTCTTGGGAGCGGTCACGGGGACGCGCCGGCTGTGCGGGCCGAGCGCGTCGGCCAGCGCCAGCGCCTCGGCCCGGTCGGCGGCCGGTGAGCCGAGCGCGTCCGCGAAGACGACGTCGACCTCCTCCGGGGCGCAGCCGGCTTCCCGCAGCGCGCCCTCGATCGCGTGGGCGAGGCCCTCGCGGGACTCCTCCCAGTGCGCGGCGGTGGTGAAGGTGGCGGCATGGCCCGCGATCTCGGCCCGGACCCGGGCACCGCGCTCGCGGGCCGACTCCTCCTCCTCGACCACGAACATCGCGCCGCCCTCGGCGGGTACGAATCCGCAGGCGTCCGAGGTGAACGGGCGGTAGGCGCGCGTCGGTTCCTCAGCTGCGCTCAGGTCGCGGTAGCCGAGCTGGCAGACCACGGAGTAGGGCGCGAGCGGGGCCTCCGCGGCGCCGACCACGACCGCGTCGGTGCCGCGCCGCACGGAGCGGTCGGCGTGCGCGATCGCGTCGAGGCCGCCCGCCTCGTCGCTGGCCACCACCGCGCACGGCCCTTTGAAGCCGCCGCGGATCGAGATCTGGCCGGTGCTCGCCGCGTAGAACCAGGCGATCGACTGGTAGGGGCCGACGTACGTGGAGCCCTGGCCCCACAGCCGTTGCAGCTCGCGCTGGCCGAACTCGCCGCCGCCGGAGCCCGCCGCGGTGACCACGCCCACGTTGAACGGCCGGTCCTCGTAGTCGGCGCGGCCGAGCCGGGCGTCGTCCAGGGCCATGTCGGCCGCGGCCATCGCGAAGTGCGTGAACCGGTCGGTCTGGACGAGGTAGCGCTCCTCGATGAGCGCGACCGGGTCGAAGCCGCGGACCTCGCCGGCGATGTGCAGCGGCAGGTCCTCGCACCCTTCGCGGGTGACCCGGTCCAGGACGCTCATGCCCTCCTGGGTCCGCTTCCAGAAGGCTTCGGTGCTCGTGCCGTTGGGCGCGACGACGCCGATGCCGGTGACGACGGTGCGCCGGGCCTTTCGGGTGCTCATCATGTCCTCCCACGGGTCAGGGCCACCGCGGACTGGAAGCCTCCGAAGCCGCTGCCGACCGACAGGACGCTGCGCAGCTTCAGGGGGCGGGCGGTGCGCGGCACGTAGTCGAGGTCGCACTCGGGGTCCGGGGTCTCGTAGTTCGCTGTCGGCGGGACCGTCTGGTTGACCAGGGCCAGGACGCAGGCGGCGATCTCTATCGCCCCGATGGCGCCGAGGGAGTGGCCCACCATCGACTTGATGGAGCTCATCGGCACCTTGTGGGCGTGCGCGCCGAGCGCCCGCTTCACCGCGGCGGTCTCGTGCCGGTCGTTCTGCTTGGTGCCCGAGCCGTGCGCGTTGACGTAGTCGATGTCCTGCGGGGAGATCCGGCCGTGGCCGAGCGCCCGTTCGATGGCCTCGGCCATCTCCAGACCCTCGGGGGTGAGCCCGGTCATGTGGTACGCGTTGCCGAAGGTCGCGTAGCCCGCGATCTCGCAGTACACCGTCGCCCCGCGGGCCCGGGCGTGCTCCAGCTCCTCCAGGACGAGTACGGCGCCGCCCTCGCCCATGACGAAGCCGTCGCGGCGCGCGTCGAAGGGCCGGGAGGCGTGCTCCGGGTCGTCGTTGTTGGGGGAGGTCGCCTTGATCGCGTCGAAGCAGGCGACGGTGATCGGAGTGATCGGCGAGTCGGACGCGCCCGCGACGCAGACGTCGACCCGGCCCTCCTCGATGGAGTGGAAGGCGTAGCCGATGGCGTCCAGCCCCGAGGTGCAGCCGGTGGAGACGGTCTGCACGGGGCCGTGGGCGCCGACCTGCTCGGCGACGGCCGAGGCCAGCGAGCTGGGCGAGAAGGCGCGCTCCAGGTGGGAGCCGGCCCGGCGGTGGTCGACGTCCCAGCGCGCGCCGCTCTCGCTGACGGCGACGTAGTCGTGCTCCAGCCGGGTGGTTCCGCCGACCGCGGTGCCGAGGGAGACGCCCATCCGCCAGGGGTCGATGCGCTCGGCGTCCAGACCGGCGTCGGCGAGCGCCTCGCGGGCGGCGACCATCGCGAACTGGACGTACCGGTCCGCGCGAGCGGTGTCCTCGTCGTCCAGTCCGTGGGCCGCCGGGTCGAAGTCGCACTCGGCGGCGATCCGGGAGCGGAAGCCCGCCGGGTCGAAGAGGGTGATGCCCCGGGTCGCGGTGCGGCCGTTGGAGAGGAGGTCCCAGAAGGCCCGGGCGCCGATGCCGCCCGGGGCCACGACGCCGACTCCGGTGACCGCCACGCGCCGGGTCATGAGGCGGCCTCGGTTCGTTCTGGCGGCGCGCCCCGCTCGGCGGTCTCGGTCACCTCGGTGTCGACGTGGCCGAGTTCGGGACGGGGGGCGAGCGGGCCGAGGTGGAAGACCATGCGGGCCTCGGTGTCGCCCACGTTGCGGAAGCGGTGGCGCACGTGCGGAGGGATCAGCAGGCCCTGGTCGGGGCGCATCTTGTGCGTCTCCCCGTCGAGGTCGACCTCCAGGAGCCCCTGCACGACGTACACGAACTCCTCCGAGTACGGGTGGTAGTGCTCGCCGATGCGGTCGCCGGGCTCGACGATGGCCAGGCCCATGAAACCGCTGGTGGCGCCCACCGCGGTCGGGGTGAGCAGGGCGCGCAGATCGCCTCCGCGCCTGCGGTTGGGCTGGGTCTCACTGAGGTCCACGATGCGTGGCCGGTGGGTGGTCATCTCTGCTTTTCCTCCTGGGCGCAGGGCGCGTTGTGGTGTCGGGTCGGGCGAGGGCCCCGGGTGCCGGAGCGCGGTTCAGGAATCGGTGGCGCGCCGGTCGGTGATGAGCCGCATCTCGGACCGGGCGAGGAAGCGTGCGGCGTCCTGGTCGGTGGCGGGCACGGCGTTGGCCTCGCCGTCCAGGAGACGTGCCAGGCGGGCCGCCTTGCCGGGGCCGTGGATGCCGAGCGCCTGGGCGGGCTGGGCGTCGAGCGGGCCGCTCGCCTCCAGGAGGCGGACGACGACGTCGTCGCGCTGGAAGATGGTGCTGCTGTCGATGGGGCTGCCGGTGTCGTCGGCGGCCTCCTCGTCGTGTCCGGCCAGGAGGCGGGCCAGGGCCATGCCGCAGCCCTCCTTGGCCTGGTAGACCACGGCGTGCCGCTTCAGGCTGCCGGGGTCGAGGCGGCCGGCCGAGACGTGGTGCACGGTCGGCAGGGCGGCGCGGGTGAAGAACATCCGGGCGGAGTCGGGGTCGGAGAGGTCCCGGTCCTGTTCGAGGTAGGGGTTGATGGCCTCCTCGACGGCGCGGATCTCGGGCTGGCGGGAGACGTGGCGCAGCGCGGCCATGAGATCGCCCTCGACCTCGACGGCGCGCACGACCCGGTTGCCGTGCATGAAGAGCGAGGTGCGGCGCAGCCGGGTGTGGTCGTCGACGCGGGAGCGGGGCGACTCGTAGTCGGCGAGGAGCTTGGCCACGATGTCCTCGGTGCCGGGCTTCACCGTGAAGGTGAGCGCGTGGCGTACGACGCCGTCGCCGAGGCGCGGGGAGGTCTGGAGGCTGCCCCTGACCGGGTCGGGGACGGTCTCGAAGCCCTTGCCGGTCTCGCGCAGGACGCTGAAGCGCAGCGACCGGGTGTCGCGTACGCAGCTGTGCAGGGGCTGCACGGTCGCGACGTGTTCCTCGCTGTTCACCCAGGCGAGGAAGGGCGGGGCGCTCTCCCACTCGCTGGTGATCAGCCACTGCGAGGGGTTCTCGATGGACTGGCACAGCTGGTCGCTGATGTGGCCGGGGGTGGAGGCGACCTGGTTGCGCATGTGCTCGTACGCCTCCAGGAACTGCTTCTGGGCGCCGTCGTGCAGGTCCAGCAGCAGCACGACGCGCAGCCGGGATCCGTCGAAGGCGGACTGTGAGATCCGTTCCGAGAGGGTGGTGGTCATCTGGTGAACTCCTTCGACGGTGGCGAGGCAGGAATGCCGGCAGACCCGGCCGTCTCCGTGACCGATCGTGAAACGCTGGTCCGCCCGACGCGAGATTTATGCACCGTTCAGGTGAGCGGCCGCCCGAAGCGCTCCGACCCGGCCGCCGCCCGGGCATGGACAGTGCATCTGTACGGCGTCGGAGCTGGAGCAACTGATGAACGAGAACGTCGACCTCCATGTACCGGTCCTCATCGTGGGCGGCTCGCTGGTGGGCCTGTCCGCGTCCCTTTTCCTCGGTCGGCTCGGCGTCGAGCACCTGCTGGTCGAGAAGCACGCGGCCACCTCGACGCATCCGCGCGGCCGCGGCAACAACGTCCGCACGATGGAGGTGTTCCGCCGTGCGGGTGTCGAGCAGGAGATCCGGGCTGCGGCTTCGGTGCTGGCGGAGAACCACGGCATCCTCCAGGCCGGCTCGCTGACCGGCGAGGACCAGGAGTGGCTGTTCAAGGAGATCGACCCGGGCGGGGCGCTCGCGCGGTTCAGCCCGACGGGCTGGTGCCTGTGCAGCCAGAACGACCTGGAGCCGGTCCTGCTGGAGCGGGCCCGGGAGCAGGGCGGTGATCTGCGGTTCTCCACGGAGATGATGTCGTTCGACCCGGACGCCTCGGGTGTCACGGCAACGTTGAAGAACCGGGAGACCGGTGAGCACACGACGGTGCGGGCGGACTACCTGATCGCGGCGGACGGGCCGCGCAGCCCGGTCCGCGAGCAGCTGGCCATCGGCCGTTCGGGTGCGGGCGACCTGTTCCACAACGTGAGCGTCACCTTCAGGTCGCGCGGGCTGGCCGAGGTGCTGGGCGAGCGGCGATTCATCGTGTGCTACCTGACGAACCCGGAGGCGGAGGGCGCTCTGCTGCCGGTGGACAACGAGCGGGAGTGGGTGTTCCACGCCCCGTGGCAGCCGGACCGCGGCGAGACGCTGGAGGACTTCACGGACGAGCGGTGCGCCCGCCACATCCGTGACGCCGTCGGCGCGCCGGACATCGACGTGGAGATCACGGGCAAGGCGCCGTGGCACGCGGCGGAGCGGGTGGCCGACCGGTACTCACGCGGCCGGGTGTTCCTGGCCGGTGACTCGGCGCACGAGATGTCGCCCACCGGTGCGTTCGGCTCCAACACCGGCATCCAGGACGCGCACAACCTGGCGTGGAAGCTGGCGGCGGTGCTGCGGGGGGAGGCGGGCCGTGGACTGCTGGAGACGTACGGGCAGGAGCGGCTGCCGGTGGCCCGGGCGACCAGTGAGCGCGCGTCGGCGCGGTCCGAGGAGCACAGCCACCCCGGATACGCTCCCCCGCCCTCGGTGGGCGGCGGGAAGCGGGGCGGGATGCTGAACGTGGCGCTGGGGTACCGCTACACGGCGGGCGCGGTGCTGGGAGTGGCCCCGGACGCGCCGGTGGTCCCGGAGGGGATGCGGCTGACGGGTGAACCGGGCAGCAGGGCGCCCCACCTGTGGGTGCGCCGGGCCGGGGAGCGGATCTCCACCCTGGACCTGTACGAGCGGTCGTTCGTGCTGCTCGCGGACGGCGCGGACACGGTGTGGCGGCCGGCTGCGGCCCGGGCCGCCGACCGGCTCGGGGTGCGGCTCGACGCGTTCGGCATCGGCGCGGGCGGCGAGCTGGAGCCGGAGGACGGGGCGGACTGGGCCGAGGCGCACGGGACGCGCCGGGACGGTGCGGTCCTGGTGCGCCCCGACGGCTTCGTCGCCTGGCGCGCGGAGTCGGCCGCCGAGGAGGCCGAGGCGACGCTGCACGACGTCCTGGCGGCGCTGTTGCAGCGGAACTGACGCGGCCTCAGGAGACGGATCACAAACCGAACGACCGGAGGGCGGTCAGGAATTCCTCCGGTCGTTCGGTGTGTACGAGATGACCCGCGTCGATGGTGACGAGTTCGGCGCCGGGAACGCGGCCGGCCATCCAGGCCAGGTCCTCCTGCGCGATCCGGCTGCCCGGGCCGCCGCCGATGACGAGGGTGGGTACGCCGATCTCACCGAGGAGTTCGCGGCCCGCCGGGTCCGGGGCGTTGAGCTGGGCGTCGATGGAAGGCACGACCGGCCAGTCGAAGTCCAGCTCTCCGCCGGGGTGTTCGGGGACCGGGCGGGGCGGGTCGAGGGGGAACGGCGGCGGCGCCTCCTCGATGACGAGGCGGCCGATCAGTCCGGGGTGACGCCCGGCGAGCAGGTAGGCCGCGGCGCCGCCCATGGAGTGCCCGACGACGGTGGCGCCGGCGAGGTTGCGGGCCTCCAGGAAGCCGTGCAGGTCGTCGCGGAACAGCTCGAGGGAGTAGCGGCCGGGCCAGTCGCTGAGCCCGTGGCCCCGGAAGTCGAAGGCGTACACCCGGTGTGCATCGGCGAGGCTGGCGGCGATGTGGGCCCAGTCGCCGCTGTTGCCGCACCGGCCGTGGGCCAGGACGACCGGCGGCGCGGCCGGGTCGCCCCAGACCCGGTAGGCGAGCCGTATCCCGCCGGCCCGGACGCTGTGCACCTCCGGGTCGAGGAACGCCTCGACCGTACGGGCGAAGGCGCCCGCGTCGTCGATCCACGGGAAGTGCGCGGCGCCTCGCTGCACGGCGAACTCCGCGTGCGGGAAGAGTGCGGCCAGCTCGGCGGCCCGGTCGGGCGTCAGGATGGTGTCGTACTCGCCGGCCAGCACGAGGACCGGTGCCTCCAGCGTGCGCAGGGCGGGGACCGTCGTGGCCGGGTCGAAGGCGCCTTCCCCGGCGTACCGGGAGGCGGCCTCGGCATTGATCTGCGCGGGCGATCCGGCGGCGTGCTCCTGCGCGGCGGCGTCCCAGCGCCCGTAGAGGAACGGCCTTGTCGTGGCACGGAGTTCGCCGGTCATCCGGCCGGCCCAGATCTCCTCCAGGGCGGCGAGCGCGTCCTCGTACCACGGTTCCGACGCGCGCAGGGCGGCCGCCTCGCGGGACTCGCGCACCGACGCGGGGAGGCCGGCGGCCTGCGTGGTGGGGGTGACGAGGACCAGGTTGCGCAGCCGGTCCGGATACCGGGCGGCGTAGAGGGCGGCGAGGTCGCCGGCCGCGGAGTGGGCGAGGAGATCGACGCGTTCCAGGCCGAGGTGGGCGCGCAGGGCCTCGACGTCATCGGCCTGCCGGTCGCAGCGGTAGGTGGCCGGGTCGTCGGGGACGGCGGAGTCGCCGGTGCCGCGCAGATCGAGGAGGACCAGCTGCCGGTGGGCGGACAGTCCGCCGAGGGTGCCGAGGTAGGCGCTCGCCCGCATGGCACCGCCCGGCAGGCAGATCAGCGGTGTCCCCTCCCCCACGAGGTGATAGGCGAGCTCGGTTCCGTCGAACGTATGGAAGGTCGGCATGACCCCATCCAAACAGGGCCGTCCGGGTGACGCAGCCGTGTTCGGTACGGGCGTATCCGGGTCGGAGAGCGATGTGCGTCACGCCCTTGCCAGGCGGTGCAAGATCCTGAATTACTGCTCCGGAAGGAGTCGACCGAATGATCGGTCGTCCGCACGGCGCGTACGGAGCGAGGGAGGCCCGCATGACGGCTCTGCTGGATGCGGCGGAACGGATGAGCCGCGACGAGCTGGAGGCACTCCAGCTGGAACGGCTGCGGGCCACGCTGCACCACGCCTACGCGAATGTGCCTCACTACCGGGCCGCATTCGACGGCGCGGGGCTGCGCCCCGAGGACTGCCGTTCCCTCGCCGATCTGGCCCGGTTCCCCTTCACCACGAAGGCGGATCTGCGGGACAACTACCCGTTCGGGATGTTCGCGGTGCCGGAGGAGGAGGTCCGCCGCATCCACGCCTCCAGCGGGACGACGGGCCGGCCGACCGTCGTCGGCTACACGGAGAAGGACCTGGAGACATGGGCCGATGTGGTGGCCCGCTCCATCCGCGCGGCGGGCGGCCGGCCGGGACAGAAGATCCATGTGGCGTACGGATACGGGCTTTTCACCGGCGGTCTCGGTGCGCATTACGGGGCGGAGCGGCTCGGCTGTACGGTGATCCCCGCGTCGGGCGGCATGACGGCCCGCCAGGTCCGGCTGATCCAGGACTTCCGGCCCGAGATCATCATGGTGACGCCCTCGTACATGCTCACCATCCTCGACGAGTTCGAGCGGCAGGGTGTCGATCCTCGGACCACCTCGCTGAGGGCGGGGATCTTCGGGGCCGAGCCGTGGACGCAGGAGATGCGGCGCGAGATCGAGGAGCGGTTCGCGATCGACGCGGTCGACATCTACGGCCTGTCCGAGGTGATGGGCCCGGGTGTGGCGCAGGAGTGCGTGGAGACGAAGGACGGGCTGCACATCTGGGAGGACCACTTCTATCCGGAGGTGGTCGACCCGTTCACCGGTGAGGTGCTGCCCGACGGGGAGCAGGGCGAGCTGGTGTTCACCTCGCTGACCAAGGAGGCCATGCCGGTCGTCCGGTACCGGACGCGGGACCTCACCCGGCTGCTGCCCGGCACGGCCCGCGTCTTCCGGCGCATGGAGAAGGTCACCGGGCGCAGCGACGACCTGGTCATCCTGCGCGGGGTGAACCTCTTCCCGACGCAGATCGAGGAGATCGTGCTCCGTACGCCGGGGGTGTCACCGCACTTCCAGCTGCGGCTGACCCGCGAGGGCCGGCTCGACGTGCTGACGGTGCGGGCGGAGGCCCGGCCCGGGGCCACGCCGGAGCAGCGGGCGGCGGCCGCCGCGTCTGTCGCGGCGGCGGTCAAGGACGGTATCGGGGTGTCGGTCGGCGTCGAGATCCTGGACCCGGAGACGCTGGAGCGTTCGGTGGGGAAGTTCCGGCGGATCGTGGACGAGCGCGCCTAGGCCCTCGGCGGACAGGCCCCAATTCCCCTGCTGTCCAATGGGGTTGCTGTGGCAGGATGAGCCGGAACGACCGAGGGACAGGGGAGCACACCATGACGGCAGGCCCGGCCGGCGCACCGGTCGACACCAGCAGGCCGCATCCGGCGCGCGTCTACGACTATCTGCTGGGCGGCAAGGACCACTATCCCGTCGACCAGGCACTCGGCGAGCAGATGCCGGAGCTGGCGAAGGTGGGGGTCGCGCAGAACCGGGCGTTCATGCACCGGGCGGCCGGCTGGGCGGCGCGGGCGGGCATCGGCCAGTTCCTCGACATCGGGACCGGCATCCCGACCCGGCCGAACCTCCACCAGATCGTCCAGGAGGTCGACCCGGCGGCCCGGATCGTCTACACGGACAACGATCCGATCGTCCTGCGGCACGCGGAGGCGCTGCTCGTCAGCACCCCCGAGGGCGCCACCGATTACCTGGAAGCCGATGTGCGCGACCCGGAGAAGATCCTCGCCCACGCCCGTACGGTGCTGGACTTCGAGCGGCCCGTGGCGCTCTCGATGATCGCCCTGATGCACTTCCTGGCCGAGGAGGACGATCCGTACGGCATCACCCGCACCCTGGTGGACGCGCTGCCCGCGGGCAGCTGCCTGGCGCTCTCCCACTTCACTGTGGACTTCCTCGTCGTCGACCAGGAGGCGCTCGCACGCTACCGGTCGAGCGGCATCACGCTGCAGCCCCGCGACCGTGCGGAGGTGGCCCGCTTCTTCGACGGGCTCGACATGGTCGACCCGGGTCTGGTGCCCGCGCAGCAGTGGTACCACGGCACGCCCGCGCCGGAGCCCCAGGACGCCACCGACACCATCTACACGGGGGTCGGGCGCGTCCGGTGAGACGCGGCCGGGCGGCCGTCAGGCGAGGCGGTCGCGCAGCTCGCGCTTGAGGATCTTGCCGCTGGCGTTGCGCGGGAGGGCGTCCATGAACACCACCCGCTTGGGCGCCTTGAAGTGGGCGAGCCGTTCGCGGGTGTGTGCGATCAGCTCCTCCTCGCCGGCCTCGCCCTTCAGGACGACGACGGCGGTGACCGCCTCGATCCAGCGCTCGTCGGGCAGCCCGACGACGGCCGTCTCGGCGACCGCGGGGTGGGTGTAGAGGGCGTCCTCGACCTGCCGGGAGGCGACGAGGACCCCGCCGGAGTTGATCACGTCCTTGACCCGGTCGACGACCGTGAAGTAGCCCTCCGCGTCCCGGACGGCCAGGTCGCCGGAGTGGAACCAGCCGTCCCGGAACGCCTCCGCGCTCTCCTCCGGCTTGTCCCAGTAGCCGCCGCACAGCTGGGGCGAGCGGTAGACCACCTCGCCGGCGGTGCCGTCGGGGACGTCCTTGCCGCTCTCGTCGACCACCTTCGCCTCGACGAAGAGGACGGGTCTGCCGCAGGAGTCCATCCGGCCCTCGTGCTCGTCCGGTCCGAGCACGGTGGCCAGCGGGCCGATCTCGCTCTGCCCGAAGCAGTTGTAGAAGGCCAGTCCGGGCAGCCGGTCGCGGAGGCGTTCCAGGACGGGGACGGGCATGATCGACGCGCCGTAGTACGCCTTGCGCAGTCCGCCGAGGTCGCGGGTGGCGAACTCGGGGTGGTTGGCGAGGCCGATCCAGACGGTGGGCGGGGCGAAGAGGCTGTCCGCCCGCCCCGACTCGACCAGGTCGAAGATCCGGGCCGCGTCCGGCGCGTCGAGCACCGTGTTCTCGGCGCCCACTGCGAGGTAGGGCAGCAGGAACACGTGCATCTGCGCCGAGTGGTAGAGCGGCAGCGCGTGGACGGGCCGGTCGCCGGCGCGCAGGTCGAGCGCGGTGATGGCGCTGACGTACTCGTGGACGAGGGCGCCGTTCGTCATCATCGCGCCCTTGGGCAGCGCGGTGGTCCCGGAGGTGTACAGCAGCTGGACCAGGTCGTCGGCGGCCGGTTCGCGTGCGGGGGCGAAGGGGCGCGGCGTGCCCAGCTCGGCCAGGAGTGAGCCCTCGTCGTCGCGCAGCGCCCGTACGGCGAAGCCCTCGGGGAGACGGTCCGCGAGGGCCGGGTCGGTGAGGACCAGGGAGCTGCCGGACTGCCGCAGGACGTACGCCAGGTCGTCGCCGGTGAGGTTCTGGTTGACGGGCACATGGACGAGCCCGGCGCGGGCGCAGGCGAGGAAGGCGATGAGGTACGCGTCGGAGTTGTGCGCGTAGGCGGCGACCCGGTCCCCCGGGTGCAGCGCGTGGCCCTCGGTGAGCACGGCGGCCGCGGTGGTGACCGCCTCGTCGAGCTCACGGTAGGTCCAGGCCCGGCCGGCGTACCGCAGGGCGGTGCGTTCGGGGGTGCGCCGTGCGCTGCGGGTCACGACGCCGTCGACTGTGCTGCTGCGTACACCGGTCATGGCGTGATCCTGTGCGGCCGGGGCCCTGCGGTCAAGGGCCTGACGTGGCATCAGATTCTTTCCGGCTCCCACCCCTTCGGAGCGGCGGAACCTGACAGTACTCTCTGCTCGGCAGGAAGTTTCACACTCGGAAGATATTTCGAAAGTTACTTTCAGGCAGCGAGAAGGGGTTGTGCATGACGAAGGACACGGCGGCCGGGGACATCAGCCGGCGGAGGCTCGGTGGTGGGATGCTGGCCCTGGGCGGGGCACTCGCCCTGGCGCCCATCCCGTTCGCGGGCACGGCGTCTGCCACGGAGTCGGGGACGGAGTCGCCGGGGATGCACGCGGGCCGGGGCTCGAAGCCGACGCTGCGGCACGGTTCGGCCTCCCGCGCCGGGCTGTCGCAGGGGCCGCTCGACCAGCTGGTCACCGAGGCGGAACGCTACCTGGCCGCATCGCCGAAACACCCGTGGTACGCGGGCGCGGTGCTGCTCGCGGGCCGGGGCGGGACGGTGGCACTGCACCGTCCGATCGGCAAGGCCGTGCGCTACTCGGCGTACGACGAGACCACCGACACCGGTGTGGAGTTCCCCGCGGACCAGCAGATCGCGATGGCCGAGGACACGGTCTTCGACCTGGCGTCGGTCTCCAAGCTGTTCACCTCGATCCTGGCCGTGCAGCAGATCGAACGCGGCACGCTGGAGCTGGAGGCGACGGTCGCCTCCTACCTCCCGGAGTTCGCGGGCGGTGGCAAGCAGGACATCACGATCCGTCAGCTGCTCACGCACACGTCGGGGTTCACCGCGTGGATCCCGCTCTACAGCGCGCCCACCCGGGAAGGGAAGCTGGAGCTGCTGTGGGAGGAGGTGCCGGCCAACCCGCCGGGCACGGTCTACCTCTACTCCGACCTCAACCTGATCTCGCTCCAGCTGGTCCTGGAGAAGCTGACCGGCCGCACCCTGGACGTCCTGCTGCGCGAGCGGATCACCGCTCCCCTCGGGATGCACCGCACCCGGTACAACCCGCCGGCCTCCTGGAAGCCGAAGATCGCCGCGACCGAGGACGCCCGGCTCCCCTGGTCCGGTCTCGACCGCGGCCTGGTCTGGGGCGAGGTGCACGACGAGAACGCGTACAGCCTGGACGGCGTCGCCGGGCACGCCGGGGTGTTCTCCTGCGCCTGGGACCTCGCCGTCCTCGCGCGCACCCTGCTCAACGGCGGGGTCTACGGCCGGGCCCGCATCCTCTCGGAGGGCTCGGTCGACCTGCTGTTCACCGACTTCAACACGGCGTTCCCCGGGGACGAGCACGGTCTGGGCTTCGAGCTCTACCAGCACTGGTACATGGGCGCCATGGCCACGCCCCGGACGGCGGGGCACACCGGCTTCACCGGGACCAGTCTGGTGCTGGACCCGACCACGGACTCGTTCCTGATCGTGCTGGGCAACTCGGTGCACCCGGTGCGCTCCTGGCGGTCCGGCAGCGCGCCGCGTGTCGCCACCGCCAACCAGATGGCGCGGGCGGTCGCGGTGCGCCCGGCCCGGGGGCGTACGGCCTGGTTCTCCGGCATGGCGAGCGCCGCCACGGCCACCCTGGCACTGCCGCCGCTGCCGCTCGCCTCGTCGCGCGCCCGGCTGAGCTGTGCGCTGTGGTGGGACACCGAACCGGCCTCCGACTTCCTGCACCTGGAGGCGTCGACGGACGCCGGCGCCACCTGGCAGCCGGTCCCGTTCACCACCACCCCGGCGGAGGGACGCCGCCCCGAGACCGAGTCGCACCCGGACGGCTCGCTCTCCGGCTGGTCGGGCCGGGTCTGGCACCGCCTCGAAGCCGCTCTCACCGGCGGGCGCGGCACCGAGGTCCGCCTCAGGTGGCGCTACACCACGGACCAGCTGTACGTGGGCCGGGGGGTGTACGTGGACGCGATCAAGGTCGAGGACGGCAGGCGTACGGTCTTCGACGAGAACCGGCCCTCGGACGCCCGCCGCATCGAGGCCGACGGCTGGGCCGCGTCGGCCGGCTGACGGCTCACCACGACCGCGGGGCGGGCGGGCCCGGCCGTCCGCCCCGCTGCCGGAGCGCGGCCACCTCGCGGTAGAGGTCGGCCGCCTCGCGGGTGCGGCCGAGCTGTTCGAGGCAGTGCGCCTCGTCGTCGCGGCCGGCGAGGCTGTCGGGGTGGGCGGCGCCCAGCAGCCGGGTCCGGGCGTCGGCGACCTGCCGGTAGACGGTGAGCGCGTCGGTCCAGCGGCCCAGCCAGCCGAGGGCGACGGCGACCTCGCGGCGGCTGACGAGGGTGTCGGGGTGGTCCGGGCCGAGGACGCCTTCCCGGGCGGCGCACACCGCCTGCGCCTCCGCCAGGGCCTCGTCCCAGCGGGCGAGCCGGCCGAGGTTGACGCCCAGTCCGTGGCGGGCGCGCAGGGTCTCCGGGTCGTGGGGGCCGTTGACCCGGGTGCGGTCGGCGACGAGCGCGCGGTACAGCTCCAGCGCGTCGACGCTGTGACCGAGGCGCCCCAGGCTGATCCCGATCTCGTAGCGGGTGGCGAGGGTGTCGGGGTGGTCCGGCCCCAGCAGCCCGGTCCGTGCCCCGGCGACCTGCCGGTACGTGTGCAGCGCCTCGGTCCACCGGCCGAGCCGCCCCAGCGCGTAGCCGACCTCGTAGAGCGTGACCAGGGTGTCGGGGTGGTCGGCCCCCAGGACCCGGGCGCGGGCCGCGGCCACGTCGCGGGCCATGCGGTACGAGTCCTCCAGGCGTCCCAGTCTGCTGAGGCTGAAGGCCAGGTTGTGGCGGCAGCGCAGGGTGTCGGGGTGATCGGGGCCCGTCGCGCGCTCCTGCGACACGAGCACGGCGGCGTGGAGCTCGTGGGCCTCGGTGTGCCGGCCGAGACGGCCGAGCGCGTACGCCACCTGCTGCCGCGCGGCGAGGGTCTCGCGGTGGTCGGAGCCGAGGGTGTGGGCGCGGTCCTCGGCGAGGCGGCCGAACTCGCGCAGTGCGCTCTCCGCGCGGCCCCTGCGGCCGGGGCCGGCGCCCACGGCCTGACTGCCGGTGACAGGGGCGGGGCCCGGTCCGGCGCCGGTGGTCCAGCTGAGGGTCAGGCCCGCCGAGTGGTCGGGCGGCGCCAAGGGGGCCACCGCGCCCGTCGCCTTGTGGCCGCCGGTCATCGTGTGCGCCCAGGCGGGCAGCGGCCGGGTGGTGGGCCGGCCGGGCAGGGCGACGGGGGCGGGCGGGGCGAGCGGCACCTGGCCGGTCGGCTCGATGAAGGGATGCTCGCCGGTGCGGCCGACGGCGATGCGGCGGCGCAGGTCGTGGGCGTCGGCCGGGCGCTCCTCCGGGGTCTTGGCGAGCAGGTCCAGGACCACCCGGTCGAAGAACCCGGGCAGTTCGGCGCGGTGGGAGCGTGGCGGCTCGGGCGGGGTGTCGCGGTGGCCGACGAGAATGCCCCAGGAGTCCTCAAGGTCGAAGGGCGGGGCGCCTGTGGCGATCTCGTACAGCACGCAGCCCAGCGAGTAGAGGTCGCTGCGGTGGTCGACCTGGCCGCCGCTGATCTGCTCCGGCGACATGTAGTGCGGGGTGCCCATGGCGACGCCGACGCCGGTGAGCCGGGAGGTGACGGGGATGCCGTGGCCGGGCCTGGCGATGCCGAAGTCGCAGATCTTCACCGTCCCGTCGGACAGCCGCATGATGTTGGCGGGCTTGAGGTCGCGGTGGACGATGCCCTGCTGGTGGGTGTAGCCGAGCGCGTCGGCGACCTGTTCGGCGATGTCCACGATGTCGTCGACCGGCAGCGGGTGCTGCTCGTTGTCCTCCAGGAGCTGGCTGAGGTTGCGGCCGTCGAGCAGCTCCATCACGAGGTAGAGCACGCCCTCGTACTCGCCGAAGTCGTGGACGACGGTGACGCCCCGGTGCTGGAGGGCGGCGGCGACCCGGGCCTCGCGGCGGAAGCGTTCGCGGACGATGCGGGTGTGGTCCTCGTCGTGCTGGGCGCTCATGGGCTTGAGGCACTTGACGGCGACCTGGCGGCCCAGCGCCTCGTCGCGGGCGCGCCAGACCTCGCCCATGCCGCCGCGCCCGATCAGGTCGAGCAGCCGGTACCGGCTCTGGATCAGCCTGGTTTCCGCCATCCCTCTTGCCGCCCCCGTCGTTCCGCCTGCTACCGCCGTGCCCTCCCCGGCCCGTCCAGTATGGCTGCCTGCTTCTTCAGTGTGTACGGGGTGGGGCGGACGGCGGGTCCGAGCCGGGCCATCGCGTTCATGATGTGACCTGGCGGAAGGCGCCATCGCAGCCGGGCGGGCACTGCGCGCAGGAGGGCCCCGGTGGCCCGCAGCCGGCGGTCGACGGCGGCGGGCGGCGGTGCCGTCCTGCCGTACAGCTCATGGGCGAACGGCGGCAGCGACTGGTAGGCGAGGGTGGCCACGCGCCGCCACAGCAGGGCCCGCGCCGGTACGAGGAGGGGCGGTACGGGTGGCCGGCGCAGGAAACCGTCGACGTCCTGCGCCTCCGGGGTCCGGGCGAGCCGCGGCCGTACGCGGGCGAAGTAGCCGGCCATCTCGGCGGCCGTGGCGGGCACGTCGTCCGGGTCGAGGCCGACGAGGCGGGCGCTGTGCCGGTGTTCGTCGATGTACTGGTCCGCCTGCCGGGCGGTGAGCGGGTAGCCGGAGCGGCGCAGGACCTGGAGGTAGGAGTCGGCCTCGGCGCAGTGGACCCACAGCAGCAGCTCGGGCTCGTCCACGCCGTGGATGCGGCCGGTCGCCGGGTCGGTGACCTTCAGGTGCCGGTGGATCTTGCGGACCCGGGCGCCCGCCTTCTCGGCGGCCTCGGTGGTGCCGTACGTGATGGTGCCGACGAACCCCGCCGTGCGCATGAGCCGGCCCCAGGCGTCCTCGCGGAAGTCGGAGTTCTGCATCACGCCGCGCACGGCGAGCGGGTGGAGCGCCTGGAGGTAGAGGGCGCGCACCCCGGCGATCCACATCATCGGGTCGCCGTGCAGCTGCCAGGTGACCGATGCGGGTCCGAAGAGCCCGGGGTCGGCGTCCGTCATGTGCGTGTCCCTCCGCTGGGCGGCGGCCCTGCTCCGGGCCGCCCGGACGCTTCCAGTCTGGCCGGGCGCGGGCTCGGTGGGGACCCCACGACGGGAGCCGTCACCCGGGAGGCGTCCGGAGGCGGTCCAGGAGGGCCGCCTCCGCGGTGTCGGATCGCGTGTCCTCCCAGCTGGTCAGGGGCACGGCCCGCAGATGGCGGCCGTGGGGGTCGAGGAGGTGGCCGGCGAGCTTCATCGGCCAGAGCGTGAGTGCCCGGTCGGCGACAGTCAGTTCGGGGTGGCGGGCGGTGAGCCGGGCCTCGAAGGCGCCGATGTCGTCGACCGAGCGCAGCCAGGCGGCCAGGAGCAGATTGTGCGGGCCGGTCAGGGATGCGCAGAGCCGGATCTCGCGGACCTGGCTGATGCTCTTGGCGAGCTGGGGCGCCCGGCTCTGCGGCACCGCCGCCCAGTACGAGACCGAGACCGGCCAGCCGGAGAGCGACCGCGCCACCTCGCAGCGGTAGGCGAGCGCCCGGTCGGCGTCCAGGCGGTCGAGGCGGCGGCGGACGGTCGTGGGGCTCAGCCCGGTGCACTCCGCGAGGTGGGCGACGGACCGGCGCGGGTCCTCGCCCAGGACGCGGACCAGTTCGAGGTCGCGTTCGGGAACGGTGCGGGTGGGCTGCCGGTTCGGGGCCAGCGGGGCGAGCTTGCGGCGCTGCTCCTCGGTGAGGCGGTCGAGCCGCCAGCGGCTGCCCTCGGTGTGCAGGGTGGTGGCGACCTGGGTGCGGGAGGACGCGACGCCGTCGAGGGCGCCGAGGCGGAAACCGACGTACCGGGCCAGTTGGGCGTTGTCCGTGAAGACCGCCGTGACCAGGAGGTCCCGGCTGCCGCTGACGTGCTCCAGGTTGAAGACGTGCGGGTCGTCCGCGATGTGGCCGGCCACCTCGTGCAGCCGCCCGGAGACGCAGTCGACCTCGATGAACGCCACCAGGGCCGGGGATTCCGGGCTGATCGCCGCGACGGCCGGGTGCACGCCGATCCAGGCGTGGCCGGCCTGGGTGAGCCGGGCCCAGCGCCGGGCGACCGTCGAGGCGTCGATGTCCAGGACGTCTCCGATGGTCCGCCAGTCCGCGCGCGGCGCGATCTGGAGCGCGGTGACGAGCAGCAGGTCGAGTTCGTCGAGCACGGGCCGCCCTCCAGGGTGGTTGTGGCGTCGGCCGGACCGGTGGTTGTCGGCAATCGATCTGGCTCATTCGGAGGATACCTGCACGGCGGCCGGTCCGATCGGCCGGATCGGCACCATACCAGGCATGTTCGAACGCACTGACGCCCTCGCCATCGAAGACTCCCTGGTCCGGCTGCGCCACGCGCTGCACCGGCAGCCGGAACTCGGCCTCGACCTCCCCCGTACTCAGCAGACCGTCCTGGACGCCCTGGCCGGGCTGCCTCTGGAGATCACGACGGGCGAGAAGCTCACCTCGGTCACCGCCGTGCTGCGCGGCGGCCTGCCCGGCCCCGCCGTGCTGCTGCGCGGCGACATGGACGCGCTGCCCGTACAGGAGGACAGCGGTGTGCCGTACGCATCCGACGTGCCCGGCCGGATGCACGCCTGCGGCCACGACGTGCACACCGCCGGTCTGGTGGGGGCCGCCCGGCTGCTGGCCGCGCGGCGCGAGGAGCTGGCGGGCGACGTGGTGTTCATGTTCCAGCCCGGCGAGGAGGGCATGGACGGTGCCCGGCTGATGATCGACGAGGGCGTGCTCGACGCCGCGGGTTCCCGGGCCGTCGCCGCGTACGCGCTGCACGTCACCTCGGCGGTGCTGCCCGCCGGCACGGCCGCCGTACGGCCGGGCCCGGTGCTCGCCGCCTCCGACGACGTGACCGTCCGCGTGACGGGGGCCGGCGGCCACGGCTCGTCGCCGCACCTGGCCCAGGACCCGGTGCCGGCGGTCTGCGAGATGGTGACGGCGCTCCAGACGATGGTCACGCGCACCGTGGACATCTTCGACCCGGCCGTCATCACGGTCGGTTCGCTGCACGCCGGTTCGGCCGGCAACGTCATTCCCGGGACCGCCGAATTCACCGCCACCATCCGTTCGTTCTCCGAGGAGACCCGGGCCCGCGTCCGGGCCGGGGTCGAGCGGACCGTGCGCGGGATCGCCGCCGCGCACGGCCTGGGCGTCGGCGTCGATTACCGGGACGGCTACCCGGTCACCGTGAACGACGCCACCGAGGCCGCGTTCGCCCTGCGCACCGCGCGGGAGCTCCTGGGTGCCACGCAGGTCTTCGAGGCGCCGCGCCCGATGGCCGGCTCCGAGGACTTCTCGTACGTGCTGCGCGAGGTGCCGGGGGCGTTTCTGGGCCTCGGCGCGTGCCCGCCCGGCCGCGATCCGGCGGCCGCGCCGATGAACCACTCCGCGCAGGCGGTCTACGACGACCGGTCGGTGGCGGACGCCGCTCTGCTGCTGGCCGGGCTTGCCGCGAGCCGCCTCCGGCAGGCTGCGGACCAGTCGGCCGTCCGAGCCGCCGGCGTGACCACTGAGGAGGCTTCATGAGCACAACCGAGTCCGCGCGGCCCGCCTCCGCCGGGGCCGCTCCCCCGCCGTCCGCGTCCGTCGGCGCGGTCGTGGGGCTCCTGGTCCTCTTCGAGATGACCAGCGGATTCCTCCAGGGCGGCATCGCCCCGCTGCTGCCGGACATCGGCACGGAGCTGGGGATGGCCGACGCCGACCTCAACTGGGTCGTCGCCGCCCAACTGCTCGCCGCCGCGGTGTCCGTGCCCGCGTTCGGCCGGCTCGGCGATGTGTACGGACACCGCCTCATGCTGCGGGTCTCGCTGATCTGTGTCGCCGTCGGCTCGCTGCTGGTGGCGTTCGCCCCGTCGCTGCCCGTGCTGCTGGCCGGCCGGGTGCTGCTCGGCCCGCTCGCCGCCCTGCTGCCCCTGGAGATCGCTCTCGTACGCGACCGGCTCTCCGTGGAACGCGCCCGCGGCGCCATCGCACGCCTCGTCGGGGCGCTCACCCTCGGGACGCTGCTCGGCGGGGTGGTCATGGGCCTGGCGCACAAGGCGACGGGCGACGTACGGATCACCCTGCTCCTGCCGGCCGTGCTGGCGGTGCTGTGCGTGCCGGTCTCGTTCCTCTCGATCCCGGAGTCCACGCGGACGCCCGGCGCGCGGCTCGACTGGCCGGGCGTGGGCCTGCTGAGCCTGGCCATGATCCTTCTGCTCGCGGGGATCTCGGCGGCGAAGAGCGGTCCGCTGCTGTCCGGCGCGGTGCTCGTCCCGATACCGCTCGCGCTGCTGACGGGCGCCGTGTGGGCCGTACGCGAGCTGCGGGTGCCCGATCCGCTGGTGGACCTGCGGGCGCTGGCCGACCGCAGCGTCGCCCCGTACTTCCTGTGCGCGGCGGCCTTCGGTGTCGTCTACTTCGGCAGCATGGCCCCGGACTCCACCTTCCTGGCGGCGGACCCGGAGGTGACCGGTTACGGCTTCGGGCTCTCCGCCCTCGCCATCTCGCTGATCATCCTGCCCGCCGGCGTCGCGGCCGTCATCGGCTCCTCGCTGACCGCCCGCATCGCGGGACGCCTCGGCTACCGCTCCGCGCTGATCGCCTCGTTCGCCCTGATCGGTGCGAGCTTCCTGGCCACCGCCGCGTTCCACACGGCGATCTGGCAGCTGGTGGCGGCCAAGGTGCTGGCCGGGGCGGGCATCGGCGTGGCGCTGGGCGCGCTGCCCACGGTGATCGCCGAGGCCGGCGCTCCTTCCCGTACGGGGATCACGACGGCCCTGTACAACAACGTGAAGACCCTGGGCGGCGCGATCGCCGGAGCCGTCATCGCCGTCATCCTGGCGACCCCGGCGACGGAGACGGGGAGCGCCGTCGCCGAAGCCGAGGAGGCGGCGAGCGAGTCGGGGTACGTCACGGTCTGGCTGCTGTGCGCGCTGCTGTCCCTGGGCGCGGCCGCGGCGGCGGCCTTCGCGCGGCGCGGGACGGCGGACTGACCGGCGGGGCGGACCGCCGCCTTGTCATACTGCTGCGATGAGTGATCTCCCCGCCCCCGTACTGGATTCGCTGTCCGGCCTCGCCTTCGGTGATGCCTTCGGTGACCGCTGGTTCGGCATCCTGCGCCGCGAGGGCACGGAGGCCCTGGAAGCGCGCGCCCTGCCGCCGGAGCCGGTGTGGCGGTGGAGCGACGACACGGCCCAGGCCCTGGTCCTCGTCCGCGAACTCGCCGAGGGCGGCGGCATCGTGGACCAGGACCGGTTCGCCGTGCGCCTGGCCGAGGAGTACGCCGCCGACACGCACCGCGGCTATGGTGCCTCCATGCACGACGTGCTCCGCCGGATCGGCGCGGGCGAGCCCTGGGAACCGGTGGTGACCGCGCAGTTCGAGGGCATGGGCTCCTGGGGCAACGGCGCGGCGATGCGCGTCGCCCCGCTCGGCGCCTGGCACGCCGACGACCTGGACACGGCCGCCGAACAGGCCGCCCGCCAGAGCATGGTCTCGCACAGCCACCCCGAGGCGACCGCCGGTGCGGTGGCGGTCGCCCTCGCGGCGGCCCTGGCCACCCGCAGCCGGGGCGGCCCGGCTCCGGAGCGCGCGGAGTTCCTCCAGGAGGTCGCCGCCCTCCTCCCCGACAGCGACGTCCGCTCGGGCCTGCGCATCGCGTCCCGGATGCCGGCCCACACCTCCCTCCGCCACGCCGCGGAGGTCCTGGGCTCGGGCTACCGGATGTCCGGGCCGGACACCGTGCCCTTCGCGCTCTGGTGCGCGGCGGGCCACCTGGACGATCTGGAGGAGGGCCTGTGGCGCACGGTCGAGGGCCGCGGCGACATCGACACCACGTGCGCGATGGCGGGCGGCGTCATCGCGGCCCGCACGGGCGTCACGGCCCTGCCGCCGGCCTGGCACACGTCCCGCGAACCGCTCCCCCGTCTCCTCCCGGAGCCCGGATCCGGCATCTGAGCGGCGCCGCCGCGCCCCGGTGGAGTACGGTTCAGCGCTTGACCGCCCGCAGCACCACGAACTTCGGGTCGCCCGCCACCGTGGTGCAGTTGCCGAAGACGCGGCGCAGGGTGGTGTGGTGGCCGAGGTGGCGGTTGGCGACCACCCACAGCTCGCCGCCCTGGCGCAGCGCGCTCCGTGCCCCGTGGAACATGGTCCGGGCGGTGGCGTCCGTGGTGGCCTGGTGGGAGTGGAACGGCGGGTTGTTGAGGACGAGGTCCGCGCTGCCGGGCTCGGCGCCGGCCAGGCCGTCCCCGACGACGAAGCGGGCCGGGGCGCCGGGTCCGGTGTTGCTCCGGAAGGTCTCCTCGGCGGAGGCGACGGCCTGGTGGGACTCGTCGACGAAGGTGAGGGTGGCGCCGGGGTTGGCGAGGGCGGCGGCGAGGCCGACGACGCCGTTGCCGCAGCCGAGGTCCACGACCCGGTCCGGTCCGGTGCGGTCCGGCAGGTGCTTGAGGAAGAAGCGGGTGCCGATGTCGAGCCGGTCGGCGCAGAAGATCCCGGCGTGGTTGGTGACGGTGTGCCCGGCGGCCGGTCCGGCGTCCGGGGGCAGTTCGTAGCGCAGCGGCCAGGGGCTGGGGGTGCGGGGCAGGGCCGGGTCCGGCGTGCAGTGGATGAGCCGGGCCTTGCGGACGGCGAGGGAGGTCCGGGTCGGGCCGATGATCCGCTCGAAGAGGTCGAGCGTGGAGGTGTGGATCTCCTTGACCATGCCGGTGCCGACGACGACGGTCCCGGCGTGCACCGCGGGCGCGAGGCGGTGCAGCTGGTCCTCCAGGAACGCGAGGCTCTTCGGTACGCGGACGAGCAGCACGTCGATGCGGTCCGGCGGGGTCTCGCGCGGGGAGAGCAGGCGCACCGCGTCGGCGGGGAGCCCGTTCCTCTCCAGGTTCGCGACGGTCGCCCGCTGTCCGAGGTAGGAGTCGCTGATCTGCACGGGGTGGTGCGCGGCGAGCACGGTGCTCAGGGCGCCCCAGCGGTCCCCGGCCACGACGACGTTCCCCGAGAGGCCGGCCGCCTCCTCCTCCAGGTGCTGGAGCAGATAGGCGTCGGCCGCGTCCCAGGCACGGAACGGGTCGCGGGGGTCCTCGGGGAAGCGGGCGAGGTCGTAACCGGCCTCTGACGTCGTCAAACGGTTCATTGTGCGTTCAGGCTAACCGAGCGGCGCCCGTCGCCCGTACCTGCCGGGGGCGCGACGGCCGGGGCCGCCGCGCCGTACCGCTGTCTACGGCAGTCGCTTGTCGATGGCCGCCCGGCCCTCCCTGGCCAGGGTGCGCTCCGCCCACTCGAGGTTCTCCGGGGTGAGGTCCTTCCCCGATGCGAGTACCAGGTCCTCCGGCGACGGGTTGTCGGTGGCGCCGGTGTGCAAGAGGTCGTCCGGAGTCACGCCCCGGGTGCTGGATACGGAATCGGACTCGTCGCTCATGCCGCCTCCTTGTCCTTCCCGTCATTCTCGCCCGCCACCGGCGCTCCCGCATCCGAGGCCGAGCGCGGTCACGAAGGCGGCCACGAACCCCCACTTGACCTGCACATGATAACTGCGCGGTGTTCACACATCGTGACGTTCCGCATGGGAGGCTCCCGCGTACACATAGCGGACACGACCACCGCGGCGCCGTCCCCCACCTCGTGACGGCCCCGCGGTGCGCGTATTCCAGGAGAGGACACCCCACATGTCCCGTCGTCACCTTCCCCCACGCCGCGCACTGCCCGCCGCGCTCGCCGTCCTCGCGGTGCTCACCGGCACGGCGGCCGCCGCACCCGCCCCGACGCCACCGGCCACCGCCGCCTCCCCCTCGGTCACCGCACTCGACGACACGTACTACCAGGACGCGACCGGCAAGACCGGCGCCGCGCTCAAGAGCGCCCTGCACACGATCATCAGCGACCAGAGCAAGCTCACCTACAGCCAGGTGTGGGACGCCCTCAAGGACACCGACGAGGACCCGGCCAACTCCTCGAACGTCATCGAGCTCTACACCGGCCGCTCCGAACCCAAGAGCGACAACGGCGGCAACCCCGGCCAGTGGAACCGGGAGCACGTCTGGGCCAAGTCCCACGGCGACTTCGGCACGGCCACCGGCCCCGGCACCGACATCCACCACCTGCGCCCGTCCGACGTCCAGGTCAACTCCACCCGGGGCAACAAGGACTTCGACAACGGCGGTACGGAGCTGAGCGCCGCGCCCGGCAACTACACCGACGGCGACTCCTTCGAACCGCGCGACGCCGTCAAGGGCGACGTGGCCCGGATGATCCTCTACATGGCGGTGCGCTACGAGGGCGACGACGCGTTCCCCGACCTGGAGCCCAACGACAGCGTGTCGAACGGCTCCTCACCGCACATCGGCCGGCTCTCCGTACTGAAGGCGTGGAGCGAGCAGGACCCGCCGGACACCTTCGAGAAACGGCGCAACGACGTCATATACGAGGACTACCAGCACAACCGGAACCCGTTCGTGGACCACCCCGAGTGGGTGGAGGCCATCTGGTGACGGCCCCGCGCCGAACCACCGCGAGGCCGCAGCCCGTCAGCTCCGTTGCGCCTGGGCGATCCGGGGGACCGACTTGACGCCGGCGGCCTTGCGGCTGTTGGCGTGCTGGCTGACGGTCCGGTCGGTCGGCACGTCCGGGAAGCCGAGCACCACGGAGTCCAGCACCTTGCCCGACGCGTCCACGAACTCCACGCGCACGGCGAAGAACGCCGGCTTGTCGCCCCCGTTGGTCACCCGCACCAGGGCGCTGCGGAACTGCTCCCCGGGCCGGACCGCGACGCTGCTGACGGAGACGTCGTCGACCGCGTCGCCCTTGCCGTCGACACCCTTGAGGGTCGACACCGCCTTCTGCCGGTTGCGCTCGGCGTCGGCGGAGACCGAGGCCGCGAACTCGTCCTGGGTACGCCCGCTGCTGGTCGGGCTCGGGCTCGCCGTCGGTGCGGCGGACACCGTACGGGTGCTGCGGGCCGTACCTGCGGACGAGGTGTCGGAGCCACCGCAGGCGGCCGCGCCGGCGACGAGCACCGCGACGAGTGCGGCGGGGGCCAGGCCGCGGGGCACGCGGCCTCGGAGGGGGCGCCGCACGGGGCAGGTCCGGTTCACAAACGCTCCGTCCACTGAAGCGGGCACGGGGAAGCAGGGCTTCTCGCACCCGGAATGACCAACTCGCCCATATTAGGATCAAAAGGTATGAATTGACTCGTTGAATCACCCGCTCCGCACGCAGTGCGCGATTCCCCGGGAGGGAACTGATGGACACGGACGCCCTGACCGCCGGCCTGCTGCAGGAGCTGCGCGCGGCCAAGCCCTATCCGGCCCTGTCCCTGACCATGCCGACCCACCGGCACGCCCCGGACAACGCCCAGGACGCCGTACGGCTGCGCAACCTGCTGTCCGAGGCGCACAACAGGCTGGAGGCCGATCCGGCGGTCAGCCGCGACACCTGCGCCGCGATCAAACGGCAGCTCGAACGCGCGGTCGACGAGCTCGATGCGCGCCGGGCGCTGGACTCGCTGGTGCTGCTCGCGACGGCCGACGAGTTCCAGATCTGGCGACTGCCGCGTACCGCACCCGAACGGGTGGTGCTGAGCGACAGCTACCTCACCCGCAACCTGGTCGCCGCGAAGGCTCAGGCCCGGCCCTTCTGGGCGCTGACCGTGGCCGCCGACCACGCCGCCCTCTTCAGCGGGACGACCGAATCCGCGCAGGAGGCACACGTCGGCGGCTTCCCGCTGACGGCCCCGCGCGAGGAGTTCAACCCGCAGCGCATGGAGCGGACCGGCGACACCCCGAGCAACTTCGCCAACGAGGACACCAAGCTCTTCCTGCGCACGGTGGACGAGAAGCTGCGCGCCGTCCTGGCCACCGACCCGCGTCCGCTGTACCTGGTGGGCATCGCCCCGGCGCTCGCCCTGTTCGACGAGGCAGGCCAGTGCGCGAAGGACGCGGTGGGCCGGGTCACCAAGGGCGCGCCGGCCGACAACGCGCCCCGCGACCTGCTCACCGAGCTGCGCCCGGCCCTGGAGGCACGGCGCGCGCACTTCGCGAAGGAGATCGACGGCCGGCTCGACGCGGCGCGCAGCCGGAAGGCGTTCGCCGGCGGGCTCGACGAGGTGTGGGCGGCGGCGCGTGAGGGCCGGGTGGGCCTGTTGGCGGTGGAGGAGCACTACCAGCAGACGGTCCGGGTCGACCAGGAACACCTGAAGCCCGTGGCCGGCGACGTGGTGGACCCGGCCGACGAGAGCGCCCGCGAGGACATCGTCGACGAGCTGGTCGAGGCGGCGCTGGACGGCGGCGCGGAGGTCTACTTCGTCGCGGACGACTTGCTCAAGGGTCACGGGCGGATCGCGGCCGAACTGCGTTTCTGAACCTGCCCGTTGTACGGCGGGGGCCCGGACGGACATCCCCGTCCGGGCCCTCGCCGCGTGCCGGGGCTCAGCCCTCCCAGGACCAGTTGGCCACCTCGGGCAGGTCGGTGCCGTGCTCGCGGGTCCAGGCGTGGTGGCGGGTGCGGGTGTCCGCCATCTCCTGACGCACCGCCACGGCCCGGACGCCGAGGCCGGGCACCCGGTCGATGACGTCCATGACCAGTCGGTAGCGGTCCAGGTCGTTGCGGACGACCATGTCGAAGGGCGTGGTGGTCGTGCCCTCCTCCTTGTAGCCCCGCACGTGCAGGTCGCTGTGGCCGGCGCGGCGGTAGGCCAGCCGGTGGATCAGCCAGGGGTAGCCGTGGTACGCGAAGATGACCGGCCTGCCCCGGGTGAACAGGGCGTCGTACTCGGAGTCCGGCATGCCGTGCGGGTGCTCCGAGTGCGGCATGAGCCGGGCCATGTCGACGACGTTGACCACCCGCACGGCCAGCTCCGGCAGGTGGCGCCGCAGCAGCTGGGCGGCCGCCAGGGTCTCCAGCGTGGGTACGTCCCCGGCGCAGGCGAGGACGACGTCGGGCTCGCGGCTGCCGTCCTCCGTTCCGGCCCAGTCCCAGACCCCGGCGCCGCGCGCGCAGTGCACCCGGGCCTGGTCGAGGGTGAGCCAGTCGAAGCTCGGCTGCTTCCCGGCCACGACGACGTTGACGTAGTCCCGGCTGCGCAGGGCGTGGTCCGCCACGGAGAGCAGGGTGTTGGCGTCCGGCGGCAGGTAGACGCGTACGACTTCCGGGCTCTTGTTGAGGATGTGGTCGACGAAGCCCGGGTCCTGGTGCGAGAAGCCGTTGTGGTCCTGGCGCCAGACGTGCGAGGTGAGCAGGTAGTTGAGGGAGGCGATGGGGCGGCGCCAGGCGAGGCGGCGCGAGGTGCGCAGCCACTTGATGTGCTGGTTGACCATCGAGTCCACGATGTGCGCGAAGGCCTCGTAGCAGGAGAACAGCCCGTGCCGGCCGGTCAGCAGATAGCCCTCCAGCCAGCCCTGGCACAGGTGCTCGGACAGCACCTCCATGACCCGGCCGTCGCGCGCGAGGTGCTCGTCCGTCGGCAGCGTGCGGGCCTGCCACGCCTTGCCGCTGGCCTCGTAGACCGCGTCGAGCCGGTTGGAGGCGGTCTCGTCGGGGCCCACGAGACGGAAGTCCCTGCGGTCGGCCGTCGCCGCCATGACGGCTTCCAGCAGCCCGCCGAGCACCCGGGTCGGCTCCCGAAGCGTGGTGCCGGGCCGGTCCACGGGGGCGGCGAACGCGTCCAGCTCCGGGATGGGCAGGTCGCGCAGGAGCAGGCCGCCGTTGGCGTACGGGGAGGCGCCGAGGCGGGCGGCGCCCTCGGGGACGCAGGCCAGGACCTGTGCGGTGGGGCGGCCCTCGGCGTCGAAGAGTTCGTCCGGCCGGTAGGACCGCATCCACGCCTCCAGCTGGCGCAGGTGGTCGGGGTTGTCGCGGACGCCGGGCAGCGGGACCTGGTGGGCGCGCCAGGTGCCTTCGACGGGGAGTCCGTCGACCTCGGCGGGGCCGGTCCAGCCCTTGGGGGTGCGCAGCACGATCACCGGCCAGCGCGGCCGCTCCGTGTCACCGCCGGTGCGGGCGGCGGTCTGGATCTCCTCGATGCGGTCGACGGCGCGGTCCATCGCGAGGGCCATCGCCCGGTGCACGGAGCGCGGGTCGTCGCCCTCCACGTAGAGGGGGTCGTGTCCGTAGCCGCGCAGCAGGGCGTCGAGTTCGGTGTGCGGGAGGCGGGCGAGCACCGTCGGGTTGGCGATCTTGTAGCCGTTGAGGTGGAGCACGGGCAGGACGGCCCCGTCGTGGACCGGGTCGAGGAACTTGTTGGCGTGCCAGGACCCGGCGAGCGGTCCGGTCTCCGCCTCGCCGTCGCCGATGACGCAGGTGACCAGCAGCTCCGGGTGGTCGAGGGCGGCGCCGTAGGCATGGGCGAGGGAGTAGCCGAGTTCGCCGCCCTCGTGGATGGAGCCCGGGGTTTCGGGCGCGACGTGGCTGGGGACGCCGCCGGGGAAGGAGAACTGCTTGAACAGCAGCCCCATGCCCTCCGCGTCCCGGCCGATGTCCGGGTACGTCTCGGAGTAGCTGCCCTCCAGCCAGGAACCGGCGAGGACGGCGGGGCCGCCGTGGCCCGGGCCCCAGATGCACAGCGCGTGGGTGCCGCGCGCCCCGATGAGGCGGTTGAGGTGGGTGTACACGAGGTTGAGCCCCGGTGAGGTGCCCCAGTGGCCGAGCAGCCGGGGCTTGATGTGCTCGGGTGCGAGCGGCCGGGTCAGCAGCGGGTTGTCCATCAGGTAGATCTGCCCGACGGCCAGGTAGTTGGCGGCCCGCCAGTGCGCGTCCAGCGCGTCGAGCTCCTCGTCGGAAGGGCCGGCCGGCGCGGGCGGTGGGGCGTCGCTCATGGTGACCTCTCTGCGGGCGGGTTCGGGGTCGTCGCGCGTACGGTCACCGGGGCTCGGAGCCGTACCAGACGGTGGTGGCGTTGCAGAACTCGCGGATGCCGTGTCCGGCGAGCTCACGCCCGTAACCCGAGCGTTTGACCCCGCCGAAGGGCAGCGCGGGGTGGGAGGCCGTCATGCCGTTGAAGAACACGCCGCCGGCCTGGATGTCCCGGACGCAGCGCTCGGCGTCGCCGGCGTCGCGGGTCCACACGTTGGAGCTGAGTCCGAAGGAGGTGTCGTTGGCGGTCGCCACGGCCTCGTCGAGGCTGTCCACGCGGTAGAGGGTGGCGACGGGGCCGAAGGTCTCCTCGCGGTGGATTCGCATCTCCGGCGTGATGCCGGCGAGGACGGTGGGGGCGTAGAACCAGCCGTTCTGCAGGCCGCCGCCCAGGCCGTCGGGCCGGCCGCCGCCGCACAGGGCCTCGGCGCCCCGGTCCACCGCGTCGTCGACGAGCTCCTCCAGGTCGGCGCGGCCCTGTTCGCTGGAGAGCGGTCCGACGTCGGTGGACTCCTCCAGCGGGTCCCCGACGGTCAGCTCGCGCATGCCGACGGTGAAGCGCTCGGCGAACTCCTCGTAGACCTGGGTGTGCACGATGAACCGCTTGGCGGCGATGCACGACTGGCCGTTGTTCTGGGCGCGGGCGGTGACGGCGGTACGGGCGGCCTTGGCGACGTCCGCGGAGGGCAGGACGAGGTAGGGGTCGCTGCCGCCGAGTTCCAGGACGGTGTGCTTGATCTCGTCACCGGCGATCGCGGCGACGGAGCGTCCGGCCGGTTCGCTGCCGGTCAGGGTGGCCGCGACGACCCTGCGGTCGCGCAGGATGCCCTCGACGGCCTTGGATCCGACGAGCAGGGTCTGGAAGCAGCCGGCCGGGAAACCGGCGCGGTGGAAGAGGTCTCCCAAGTACAGCGCGGTCTGCGGCACGTTCGATGCGTGCTTCAGCAGCCCGGTGTTGCCGGCCATCAGGGCGGGGGCGGCGAAGCGCACGACCTGCCAGAGCGGGAAGTTCCACGGCATCACGGCGAGCACGGGGCCGAGCGGCCGGTAGCGGACGTACGCGCGTACGGCGCCGGAGTCTTCGACGTCGTCGGGTGGGGGGTGCTCGTCGGCGAGCAGTTCCTCGGCGCGGGCGGCGTACCAGCGCATCGCCTTGGCGCACTTCGCGGCCTCGGCGCGGGCGGCCGTGATCGGTTTGCCCATCTCCAGGACCATGGTGCGCGCGATGTCCTGCTGGTCCTCGTCCAGGAGGTCGGCGGCGCGGTTGAGCAGCCGGGCCCGTTCGCCGAACGAGGTGGTGCGGTAGTCGCGGAAGGCGGCGTCGGCCGCGGCGATCCGCTTCTCGATCTCGTCGTCCTCCAGCGCGTCGAACGTCCTGAGCGTCTCGCCGTTCGCGGGGTTGACCGTCGCGATGGGCATGCCTGTGGCCTCCTTGCCTCGGTACCTCGACCGTGCCGCGCGCCGGGCCCGGCCGCAACGCGGGCCGGGGCACGGCCGGCCCCCGCCACCGGATACCCGGCCGGCGCGGATCATGCATGCCTGGAGCATGCGATCCGCGCCGACGGGCGGTGCGGTGGCGGGGGCGGTTGTTGCCTTGTCGCCGTGGGCCGTACGCCTCAGACGAGGGCGGGAGCGGCGTCGGGGACGGTCTCCTCGATGCCGGCCGCGACGGGCACGGTCTCGTCGGCTCCGGCCGGGACGGGGTCGGGGATCTCCGCGACCACGGCCGGCGGGCGGCGGAACTCGCGGACGCCGGGCAGCGGCGGCAGCGGCACCAGCTCGATGTGCTGCGGCTCCTGGGCGTACCGGGTGAACCAGACGACCTTGCCCTCGGCGGTCCGGCAGGTGCCCCAGCTGTCACTGAGGGCCATGACCCGGCTCAGGCCGCCGCCCTCGTGGAGCAGCCGCGGCATCTCGGAGCCGTTGTCGGCGACGGAGACCGTGAGGTGCCGTCCGGACCAGCGGAGTTCGACGACGCAGCGGTTGTCGTCACCGACGTGCCGGTGGACATTGGTCAGCAGCTCCTCCACGGCGCGGCACACGGGCCGCACGTGGAGTTCGAGACTCCAGTGGCGCAGATGTGCGGCGACTATCCGTCGCAGCTGGTCCACACGGTCTGCGGAAACCTGGAGTTCGACCAGATAGTGCCGGTCGAGTGGAACGGTCATCGTCGAGGCTCCTCACATCGAGGCCCACGTTCTTCGCCCCGTTGAACCAACGACCCCCGAATACGAAGAGTGAGCAGATGTCTCTTCTGGGTCACTCCACAGGGTGACCCGGCTGGGCCGGTCGCGCAACATATCGGACCGCGCACCCCGGTGATCGGCGGTTTCGCCCGATCGGGGTGCGCGGCCCGGAGGTCACGCCAGGTGGGTGAGCACCCGGTCGGGTGTGAGGGGCAGGGTGCGCAGCCGTACGCCGGTGGCGTGCCGGAAGGCGTTCCCGACGGCCGCGGCGGCGCCGACGATGCCGATCTCACCGATGCCCTTGCTGCCCATGGGGTTGAGGTGGGGATCGTCCTCGTCGATCCAGTGTGCGTCGATGGCGGCCACGTCGGCGCAGACGGGGACGTGGTACGAGGCGAGGTCGGACTCGGTGAAGTCGCCGAAGACCGGGTCCAGGGTGCTGCCCTCCATGAGGGCCATGCCGATGCCCATGGTCATGCCGCCGATGAACTGGGAGCGCGCGGTGCGGGAGTTGAGGATGCGGCCGGCCGCGAAGACGCCGAGCATACGGCGCACCCCGACCTCGCCCGTACGGGTGTCGACGGCGACCTCGGCGAAGTGCGCCCCGAAGGCGTGGCGGGCGTACGGGGATTCCTCGGCGGTCTCCTCGCCGGTGTCCGCGGTGACGGTCACTCCCTCGTCGGGCAGCGGCCCGGTGCGCGCGGCGAGCCGTTCCGCGAGACCGGAGGCGGCCTTGTGCACGGCCCAGCCCCAGGAGGCGGTCCCGGAGGAGCCGCCGGCCAGCGGGGCGTCCGGCAGGTCGCTGTCCCCGATGTCGATGGTCACGTCGTCCAGCGGTGTGCCCAGCACCTCCGCGGCGATCTGCGCGAGGACGGTGCGGGCCCCGGTCCCGATGTCCGTCGCGTTGACGGCGATCCGGTACGTGCCGTCGGGGGCGGCGTGCGCGGAGGCGTGGCTCGCGCTGGCGTAGACCGGGTACGTGGCCGAGGCGACGCCCGTGCCGAGCAGCAGGGCGCCCTCGCGGCGGAGACCTGGGGCGGGATCGCGTTCCTGCCAGCCGAAGCGTTCGGCGCCCTCGCGCAGGCAGGCGGCCAGGCCGCGGCTGCTGAAGGGTTTGCCGGAGTCGGGTTCGTCCGCCGGGTCGTTGCGCAGCCGCAGCTCGACGGGGTCGAGGGAGAGTTCCGCCGCGAGTTCGTCCATGGCGGATTCGAGGGCGTACATCCCGGGGGCCTCGCCCGGGGCGCGCATCCACGAGGGGCTCGGCACGTTCAGGGCGGCGACCCGGTGGCTGGTCCGGCTGTGCGGGGAGCCGTACATAACGCGGGCGGGCACGGCGGCCTGCTCCACGAACTCCTTGACCTTGGAGGTGTGGGTGATGACCTCCTGGGCGACCGAGGTGAGCGTGCCGTCGGACTCCGCGCCGAGCCTGACGCGCTGCACGGTGGGCGCCCGGTGCCCGACGAGTGCCGGCATCTGGCGCCGCGCCAGGGCGAGTTCGACCGGGTGGCCGGTGTGCAGCGCGGCCATCGCCGCGAGCACGGCCTGCGGGCGCGGGGTGCCCTTGGAGCCGAAGCCGCCACCGACGTGTTCGGAGACGGCGGTGACCTGGCCGGTCCCGATACCGAAGGCGGTGGCGAGGCTGTCGCGCACCTTGGTGGCGCCCTGGCTGGAGTCCCACACGGTGAGGTGCCCCTCGGGCGACCAGTGGGCGGTGGAGGCGTGCGGCTCCATCGGGTGGTTGTGCAGCGGCTCCAGGGTGTACGTCACGTCGACGCGTACGGGCGACTCCTCGAAGGCCCGGTCGAAGTCGCCGCGTTCGCGGACGGCCGGGTAACCGCCGTTGGCCTGCTCAGGGGTGTAGAGGCCGGCGTGGTCCTCGGTCAGTACGACGTCGTGCGGGGCCGTCTCGTACGTGATGTGCAGGGCGTCGGCCCCGGCCCGGGCGCTCGCCAGGCTGTCGGCGACGACGAGTGCGACCGGCCAGCCGCGGTGGGGCACCCGGTCGTCCTGGAGCACGGCGAGGATCGGGTCGTCCGGCTCGTGGAGCCGCGGCGCGTTGTCGTGGGTGAGGACGCTGTGGACGCCGGGGTGGGCCAGGGCGTCGACAGTGCGGACGGCGGTGACCCGGCCGGCCGGCACGGTTGCGGGCACGGCCCAGGCGTACAGGCAGCCGGGCAGGCCGCGCTCGGCGGCGTAGCGCGCGGCGCCGGTCACCTTGGCTCGGCCCTCGCGGCGGACGGCGGGCGCGCCCAGGGACTGGGGGGCGTGGCTCATGGCGGGAGTCCTCGGCTCTTCAGGTGCGGGCGGTGAGTTCGGCGAGGGCGTCGACGGCCAGGTGCCGGGCGAGGCGGACCTTGAACGCGTTGTCGCGCAGCGGGCGGGCCGCGGCGAGCTCGGCGTCGGCCGCCCGGAGGAAGGTGGCGTCGGTGGCGGGCGCGCCGTGCAGGATCTCCTCGGCGGCACGGGCCCGCCAGGGCCGGTGGGCGAGGCCGCCGAACGCCAGCGCGGCGTGCTCGATCCGCCCGTCGCGTACGCGCAGCACGGCGGCCACGGAGGCCAGTGCGAAGGCGTACGAGGCGCGGTCGCGGGCCTTGCGGTAGAGGCAGACGGTGCCGTCGGGCAGCGGGGGCAGCAGCACCTCGGTGACGAGTTCGCCGGGCCGGACGACCGTGTCGGCGTCGGGGTTGTCCCCGGGCAGCCGGTGGAAGTCGGTCACCGCGACGGTCCGTTCGCCCTCCGGCCCGTGCAGGACGACGTCCGCGTCGAGCGCGGCGAGCGCGACGGCCATGTCGGAGGGGTGGGTGGCGACGCACTCCTCGGAGTGCCCGATGACGGCGAGGTCGCGGTGGTTGCCCTCGATGGCGGGGCAGCCGGTGCCGGGTTCGCGCTTGTTGCAGGGCTTGGAGGTGTCCTGGAAGTAGGGGCAGCGGGTGCGCTGGAGGAGGTTGCCGCCGGTGGTCGCGATGTTGCGGAGCTGCCCGGACGCGCCGGCCAGCAGGGCCTGCGAGAGGGCGGGGTAGCGGGTGCGTACGGCGGGGTGGGCGGCCAGGTCGCTGTTGCGTACGGTGGCGCCGACGCGCAGGCCGCCGTCGGCGGTGTCCGTGACCTGGTCCAGCGGCAGCCGGCTGACGTCGACCAGCATGCCGGGGGTCTCCACGCCGAGCTTCATCAGGTCGACCAGATTGGTGCCGCCGCCGAGGAACTTGGCGTCCGGGTGGGCGGCGCAGGCGCGGACCGCGTCGGTGACGGTCTCGGCGCGCAGGTAGGCGAAGGGCTTCACGACGCCACGTCCTCGATAGCCTCGACGATCCGGGGGTAGGCGCCGCAGCGGCAGAGGTTGCCGCTCATCCGCTCGCGGATCTCCTCGGGGCCGAGCCGGGCCGGGACGCCCACGGGAGCGTCGTGCGGGGTGACGTGCGAGGGGTGGCCGTAGTCGGCCTCCGCGAGGACGCCGGCGGCGGAGCAGAGCTGTCCCGGCGTGCAGTAGCCGCACTGGAACGCGTCCCGCTCCAGGAACGCCTCCTGGAGCGGGTGCAGCCGGTCCCCGTCCGCCAGGCCCTCGACCGTGGTGATGCGGGAGCCGTCGTGGGCGACGGCCAGCAGGAGGCAGCTGTTGGCGCGGCGGCCGTCCACCAGGACGGTGCAGGCGCCGCACTGGCCGTGGTCGCAGCCCTTCTTCGCCCCGGTCAGGTCCAGGTGGTGGCGCAGGGCGTCCAGGAGGGTGGTGCGGTGGTCGAGGGTGAGGGTGTGCTCGGTGCCGTTGATGTGCAGGGTCAGGGTGGCGGAGGGAAGGTCGCCGGGCGCCTGCGGTTCTCCGGCGCCGCCCTCCCACGAACTGGTCGGGTCCACGTACGGCACCTTTCGACGAAGTCACTTTGTCCGATTTCTACCAGATGCGACTGTCGTCCCGTGTCCCGTCGGGGACCCTGCCCGGGCGTTCGGCCTACTTGTTCTCGAGCCGCAGTCGCACTTCCTCCTCCTGGTCCCCCGAAACCGTGCCGACAACCCGGACGGCGAAGGCGTCCGCCAGGCCCTCCCGGAGCCGGTCGACCGCCCGGTAGCCGCCCTGCACATCGACCGTGACGGGGGCGCCGAGCGTCACGGATCCCGAGATCACCCGGGCCTCGGACACGTCGACGGTCGCGGCCCAGGCGGTGGGACGCTTGCCCTCGGCCTCATGGGGTACGTCGGCCGATGAGCGGTCGGTGGTGAAGGCGGCCCGCAGCACGTCGAAGACCGTGCGCGCGTCCTCCTCGGGGCAGCCGCCGAGGACGACCGACACCTCCTGGTCGTGGTGGTCCTCCGTGGCCTGCCGCTTGTCCTGTGCGCTGTTCACCGCTGCTCCTTACGAAGGGGGCAATGCCGTCATCTCCAGGCTGACCCCACCGGCAGTCGGCTGCGACAGGAGCGGCCCGGAATTCCTCGCGTGCCCGGGGAGGCCGGGGTTCACACGGATCGAAACATTTTTTACACCTATATCCACTTAAAACATGAATTCGATCGCCACCCCGAGTGACGGGCCTGTCCCGGGGTATCCGGCAAGCATGGACGTTTCGGATGGAGCCCTGAATTCCCTGGCGGTCACTCTCGCGGACGGACGCGGCGCGACGGGAGTCGTGATGGGCGTGATCGGCGTGCTCCTGGTGCTCTTGCTGATCGGTGCTTTCGTGCTGGGCAAGCGACGGCAGGACCAGGAGCTGCCCCCGCCCCGGCCGGACGAGCAGCCGGCCGGCCCCGGCCACCGCAGTCACGAGGAGAAGCGGGACGTCCACGGCGACGACCACTTCCCTGCGGACGGCCACGCCCTGTCGCCGTACGAGCTCGGCGAGCACGGCAACGAGCCGATCCGCCACGAGGACGACGACAAGCGCGACTGACCACTCCCCCGCTCCGGGCCCGGGGCCCGGACGGCATGCCCGTCCGGGCCCTCTCCGGTCGCGGCGGGCGGGCGCTCCGCGTGTTGCGGGAGCGGCAGCCCCCGGTGAGGCTGGTGACGGCCCCGATGGCCGCCGGCATCCGCGCCGCACCCCCGATGAAGGCAGTTGCACCATGACCCCAAGCACCTCCGGCACGGCGCCCGCGCGCGCGGCCCTGACCGGGTCCGCGGCTCCTTGCTGGGTCAATCTGATGACCCTGGACCTGGAGTCCGCCCAGGAGTTCTACGGCCCGGTGATGGGCTGGACCTTCCGCCCGGGCCGGCTCGGGCAGGACTTCTCGGTGGCCCGCCGCGGCGATGTGCCGGTCGCCGGCATCGGCGCCGTGGCCACCGCCTTCCGGGTCGCGGTCGCCTGGACGCCCTACTTCGCCGTCAAGGACGCGGATGTGGCCGCCTCCCGCATCCGGGAGCGCAGCGGCACGGTGGCGGTGGGGCCGCTGACGCTCGGCAAGGGGCGCGGCGCGCTGGCCGCCGACCGGGACGGGGCCGGCTTCGGTATCTGGGAACGGACCGAGCCGGCGACGTCACCGCCCGCGCCGGACGGCCATGCGCACGCCTGGCTGAGGCTGCGGACCCGGAGCGCCTTCGACGCCGCGATCTTCTACGGCGAGGTGCTGGACTGGGCGAGCGGGCTGCCCGGCGCCTGCGAGGTGTCGTACGCGAAGGACGAGGTGATCGTCCAGTGCGGGGGCCGCCAGCTGGCCCGGATCAGCTCCGGCGCGGTCGAGGCCGCCCCCGACCCGCTGGTCCGCCCGCACTGGCAGGTCAACTTCCCCGTGGACGACGTGAGGCTCGCCGTCGAGCGGGCGCGCGAGCACGGGGGCTCGCTCGTGGAGGAGCTGACCCACCCGGGGGGCCGGGAGGCGACTCTGCTCGACCCGGACGGCGGACTCTTCACCGTCACGGACGTCCACCGCGCCTCGGAGGGCGAACCGTCCTGAGGGCGTGCCTCAGGCGACCGGCAGGACGAGTTCGGGCCGGTCCCACATCACCGCGGGAGGCGCGGCCCGTACGGTGCCGGTCCGCTCCGCGCCCATGCTCAGGTAGAACCCCTCGGCCGGAGGGTGCGAGACGACGCGTACGCCGGGCAGCCCCCGGGCCTCCGCCTCCCCGCGCAGGTGGCCGATGAGCAGCCGCCCGGTGCCGGTGCCCTGCGCGTCGTCGGCGACGAAGAGCAGGTCCAGCTCGGGCGGGTCCAGGATCAGCGCATAGAAGCCGAGCACCCGGTCCGTCGCCTCCTGCACGGCGGCGAAGACCTCGTGGGCCTCGATGTAGTCCGGCCCCACCCGGTATCCGGCGACCATCGGCGCGTAGGGGCCTTCGTACGCGCGCGAGGACCGGACCAGACGGGTGAGGCGCTTGGCGTCCCGCGCGGTCGCCCGCCTGACGCGGACCGGGCCGCCGGATGCCCGGCGACCCGTCGTCGTAACGCTTGATCTCATGAAGTGAGTATTACGCATACGAGCCGGTGACCGGCCCCGGGCTCCTCAGGAGGCGGCGCGGGCCTCGCGCCACTTCTCGACCAGGGCGTCCACGTCGAACGGCCGCAGATTGAGCAGCGGTCCCGGCGGCGGACGGCGGACGGCCTCCCGGATCTTGTCGTTGACCTCGGCCAGCACCCGGCGCACCTCGGCCTCCGTCCGGATCTCCGGCAGGCCGGCGACGACGTCCTCCGCCTCCTTGCGCAACGCCAGCGCCGGCGGCAGCACCGAGACCCCTTCGCGCTGCATCTTCGACTTGATCCACCACGTCTCGTCGTACGGGGCGCTCAGCGCCTCGATCGGCTTGCCGAACCCTGGCAGCCGGGAGACGTCACCCCGCTGTTCGGACTCCCGGATCTGCTGGTCCACCCATGATTCGAAGCTGACGCCCGCGGGTTTGCGCTCGGTCACCGTGATCCGCCCTCTCGGAGTACTCCTGCTGCGGTCCTTCCCACCCTACCGACGCGCCCCGGGACGCCTGTTGGGGGCAGACGTGTACGCGCCGCGTCTCGAACGCGTTCGCGGGGGTACATGAGCGTCACGCCCGGTCGGAACGGAGCCGGGCAACGAACCGAAAGGGATGGTGGGAGTGGAACTCAGCGACCTGCGGACCGACTACCGCCGGGGGTGGTGACGATGACGACCCTCGTGATCATCCTCGCGGTCGTCGTGGTGGTGGCCGCCGGAGCGTTCCTCGTCTTCGGCCGGAAGAACGGCGGCCACGGGCTGCGGCGGCGTTTCGGACCCGAGTACGAACGTACCGTGGCGCGGCACAAGGGCGACACCAAGGCCGCCGAACAGGAACTGAACGAACGGCTGAAGCGGCACGGCTCGCTGGACGAGCGCCCGCTGACGCCGGAGGCACGGGAGGAGTACCTGGCCCGCTGGGCGCGGGTCCAGGACCGGTTCGTCGACTCGCCGCAGCAGGCGGTGGCCGAGGCCGACGCGCTCCTCGCGGAGCTGGCCCGTGACCTGGGCTTCCCCGACGGCAAGGACTTCGGCGAGCAGACCGACGCGCTCTCCGTCCACCACGCCGAGCACGTCCACGGCTACCGCCGGGTGCACGACGCCAAGCACGGCGAGGGCGGCACGGAACAGCTGCGGACGGCTCTCGTGGAGGCCCGGGGTCTCTTCGACGTCCTCGTATCCAACGGCACGGACCGACCGGTCCGCCGGGACGAGCACCACGCGGAAGGAAGTGGCACGGCATGAACAAGGACACCGATCGCACACCGCAGTCCCCGGCCGCGCCCATGGGCCGGCCGGCCGCGGATGACCGGTCCGCCGGCACCGGGTCCCCGTCCCCGTACTCCTCGGACGACAACCGGACCCGCTCCCCGCGCACGGCGCCCTCCACTCCCCCGGCCGCCGCCCCGGTGCCCCTGGCCGAGAAGAACGCCGGGCGCACGGACACAGGCCGCACGGACACCGAGCGCACCGACACCGGGCGCACCGCGCCGGACACCCCGCCCCGTCACACGGACACCGGCGGAACCGACACCGACACCCGCACCTTCCGTACGCCGGTGGCCAAGCACGAGCCGGACCGCGACAGCCGGACGCACGCCGCGCACGACGGCGCCGAAGCCCTCCTGCCGACGGGCGACCAGGACAAGCTGGCCCACCGTCTCCACCAGGCGGTGGCCGACTTCGTCGAGAGCCCGCACCGCGCGGTGGAGGAGGCGGAGTCCACGTTCGACGCGGTCGTCGCCGGTCTCACGGACGCGCTCAAGGAGCGCCGCAACACCCTGCACGTCGACGACCGCGACGGCGGCGACCCGGGAACGCGGACCGAGGAGCTGCGGATCACGCTCCAGCACTACCGCGACCTCACCGAACGGCTGCTGAAGGTCTGAGTGGTCCCTGGCCGGAGACCCGGCTCGTCCCCTTCGCCCTCTGCCCCCGGCGCGCGTGCGGCCGGGGGCAGAGGGCTGTGGGCGTGACGGCAGCCGCTACGCGCCGGCGTAGACGACCAGTTCGCTCCGCAGCCTCCGCAGCGTCGGACCGGGGACGCGCAGGCCGTCGCGCACGTATCCGTCCAGACCGCCCCAGCGTTCGTCCATGGCGGCCAGGGCCGTGTCGAGGTAGCGGGGGCGGACCTCGATGATCGCGGAGGCGGTCTCCGGGTCGCCGCCCGCGTCGAGGAAGCCCTGCACGTACGGCCGGCCGACGATCCGGAGCACCGGGTTGACCGCCAGGAACTCCCGCCGCACGACGTCCCGCGAGGCACCGAGGACGAGGAGCAACAGGGCCGCGGCCCAGCCGGCGCGGTCCTTGCCGGTCGCGCAGTGGAAGAGCACCGGCCGCGCGGCGGGGTCGGCGGCCGTGTCGATGAAGGCTCGGTACGCAGCCGCGGCCCCCGGTGACAGCACCATCTGGCGGTACGACTGCGCGACCGCTTCCTCGGCCTTGCCGTTGCCCAGGAGGCGTTCCGCCTCGACCGGGTCGGCGAGCAGCGCGCGGAAGCGGGCGGGGGTGATGCCGGGGTTGTCCCCGAGCACGTCGGCCACGAAGAGCCGGGAGCCGGGCGGCAGGGCGTCGGGCGCCGAGGCGCGCTCGTCGGCGGTCCGCAGGTCGACGACCGTACGGATGCCGAGCGCGGCCACGGCCGCGGCGTCCACCGGGTCCAGGCCGCCGAGCCGGCCGGAGCGCAGCACCACACCCTGCCGGACCTGTCGGCCGGGGCCCAGGGTGATGCCTCCCAGATCGCGCAGATTGAGGGCGGAAACGGTCGGGACGGCCCTGACGGTTTGCACGATGGATTTCCTCTTTTCCCGGCACGCGTCCGAATTCGTTTCGGCCTGGCCGGATCAAAAGTCGCATGATGTCGTCACATCGACAAAGTAAAACGCCGGGGATCACCGATCGGGCGCGGGCGGGCCGTGGCCTCGCAACAGCGGGCCGTCGGCCGGGCGGTCGCGGGGGTTCGGAGAGGCGCAAAGGGCTGCGGGGCGGCCCCGGTCTCACCCTGCCAGCAGCCGTGCCTTCTGGGCGTCGAATTCGGCTTCGGTCAGGACGCCCTGCTCCTTCAGCGCGGCCAGCCGCTCCAGCTGCCCGATGATGTCCTCGCCCGGCGAGGCGGCGGGCTGCGAGGCGGGCGGCATCGGCTGCCGGTCGGCCTCCTGCTCGGCGAACCTGGCCTGCTGGCGCTGCTGGACGCGCCCGGAGACCGCGGACGCGGTGCCCGCGACGACGGCGGTGCGCGCCGCTGCCCCGATGAGGCCGGGTCCGCGGCGGTTCATTCCGGGTCCTCGGAAGATCGGCATGGTGTGTTCCCCTTCCGGTGCGGGCGTCAGCTCTCGTGGCCGGCGGCGGAGGCGGCGGCCTCCGCGACCTCGGCGGGAATCCGTTCGTGGGCGATGACCTGACCGCCCGACGCGCGGACGGCCTCGGCCAGCGGGACAGCCCACAGGTCCTCCCACACGATCAGCGCGGCGGAACTCCCCGGCGGCACGCGCTCGCCGAGCATCCGGATGTCCTCGCTGCTGAGCATGCCGCTGACCTCACCCTCGACCGGCTCGAAGGAGACGAGGTCGTCGGGGTCGAGATCGTCCAGCTCGACGGCCTGGATGGTGCCGTCCTCGGCCCGTTGCACGAAGGTCAGGTCCAGGATGCGCACCGCCTTCGAGGCGACCGCGTCGGCCAGGGCCGGCGCGATGGCGCCGGTGAACCGGCTGCCGGGAAAGGCGACGACGAGGTACTCCACTGGTCCCACGGTCACGGGCGCGTCCTCTCCGCATGAATGGATTGCCAGCAGCATAACTTTGGGCATTCATGGGCGCACTGTGGCGAATCATCACATAACGGCAGTTGTGGCTACGCGACAGTAAGTAAAGGATCAAGTGCGCTGGGGGAGGGCAAGGTCACAGGCCGACGCACTGCTGCTCCCCCGGGAGCTGTCCTAGCATCTGGGCCATGACGGTCCAGCCTGCTGACGGGCTTTCGCTGGCCGCCGGATTCCCCGACCCCGCCCATGAGCAGTGGCAGACCCTCGTCGAGGGCGTGCTGCGCAAATCGGGCAAGGACGTGTCGGGACCGGCCGCCGAGAAAGCACTGTCCACCACGGTGGAGGACGGGCTCATCACCCGCCCCCTCTACACCTCGCGCGACGACGCGCCCGATGCCGGTCTCCCGGGCTTCGCCCCCTTCACCCGCGGCAGCAGGCCGGAGGGTGGTACGGCGAGCGGCTGGGGCGTAAGGCAGCGGCACGCGTTCACCGACCCGGCCCGGTTCAACGAGGCCGTGCTCGCGGACCTGGAGAACGGCGTCACCTCGTTGTGGCTGGCCGTCGGTGGCGCCTCCGGCGTACCGGTGTCCGGTCTGGATCGGGCACTCGACGGCGTCCTGCTCGACCTGGCGCCGATCGTCCTGGACGCGGGCGCGGAACTGGACGCGGCGGCCACGGAGTTGCTGCGACTGTGCGCGGAGCGCGGTGTCCCGGCCGGAGAGGTACGGGGCAGCCTCGGCGCCGATCCGCTGGGACGGGCCGCGCGCGAGGGCGGCGAGCCGGACCTGACGCAGGCCGTGCGCTGGGCGCGGCGGTGCGCCGAGGAGTTCCCGGGGCTGCGGGCGATCGTCGTGGACGCGATGCCCTACCACGAGGCCGGCGGTTCGGCGGCCCAGGAGCTGGGCGCCTCGCTGGCCACGGGCGTCGCCTACCTGCGGGCGCTGACGGATGCCGGGCTCGGCGTCGAAGAGGCGTGCGGGCAGCTGGAGTTCCGGTACGCGGCGACCGCCGACCAGTTCCTGACGATCGCCAGGACGCGGGCGGCGCGCCGGCTGTGGGCGCGGGTCGCCGAGGTCTGCGGGGCTCCAGGTGCCGGGGCGCAGCGGCAGCACGCGGTGACCTCGCCGGTGATGATGACGCGGCGCGATCCGTGGGTGAACATGCTGCGGACGACGCTGGCGAGTCTGGGCGCGGGCGTCGGCGGGGCGGACGCGGTGACGGTGCTGCCGTTCGATCACTCGCTGGGCCTGCCCGACGCGTTCGCCCGGCGCATCGCCCGTAACACCTCCACGATCCTTCTCGAGGAGTCGCACCTGGCCCGGGTCATCGACCCGGCGGGCGGTTCCTGGTACGTGGAGCGGCTCACCGACGAACTCGCGGAGGCGGCCTGGTCGTTCTTCCAGGAGATCGAGCGGGCGGGCGGCCAGGCCGCCGCGCTGGACTCGGGCCTGGTCGCGGAGCGGATCGCGGCGACCTGGGAGGCGCGCAAGAAGGACCTGGCGCGACGCAAGGAGCCGGTGACCGGGGTGAGCGAGTTCCCGCTGCTGGACGAGCGTCCGGTGGAGCGTGAGCCGCTGCCGTCGGCCCCCGTGGGCGGCGGGCTTCCGGTCGTGCGGCGCGACGAGGCGTTCGAGGCGCTGCGGGTCCGCTCGGACGCCCATCTGGCGGCGACCGGCGCCCGGCCGAAGGTGTTCATCGCCGCGCTCGGCCCGGCAGCGGCCCACACCGCGCGGGCCTCCTTCGCCGCGAACCTGTTCCGGGCGGGCGGGATCGAGGCCGTGCACGAGCCGACGCTGGTGGACGCGTCGACGGTGGCCGAGGCGTTCGCCGCCTCGGGGACGGACGTGGCGTGCCTGTGCTCCAACGACGCGCTCTACGCCGAACAGGCGGCGGAGGTCGCCGAGGCGCTGGCAGCGGCGGGCGCGCGGCGCGTGTACCTGGCGGGGCGGCCCGCCGCGTACGACGGTGTCGACGCATACGTCTTCGCCGGCTGCGACGCGGTGGACGTGCTCTCTTCCCTTCTCGACCGGATGGGTGTGGCGTAATGCGTATCCCCGACTTCTCCGACATCGGGCTCGGGCCGGACGGCTCCCCCGAGGTCACCGAGGACCAGTGGCGCGCCGCGGTCAAGGAGTCCTCCGGCAGCTCCGACGGCGACCTGCTGTGGGAGACCCCCGAGGGCATCACGGTCAAGCCGCTGTACACCGGCCGGGATCTGGAGGGCCTCGACTTCCTCGGGACGTACCCCGGCATCGCGCCGTATCTGCGCGGTCCGTACCCGACGATGTACGTCAACCAGCCCTGGACGATCCGGCAGTACGCGGGTTTCTCCACCGCCGAGGAGTCCAACGCCTTCTACCGGCGCAATCTGGCGGCCGGGCAGAAGGGCCTGTCGGTCGCCTTCGACCTGCCGACGCACCGGGGCTACGACAGCGACCACCCCCGGGTGACCGGTGACGTCGGCATGGCGGGTGTGGCGATCGACTCGATCTACGACATGCGTCAGCTCTTCGACGGCATCCCGCTGGACCGGATGTCGGTGTCGATGACGATGAACGGCGCGGTGCTGCCGGTCCTCGCGCTGTACATCGTGGCCGCCGAGGAGCAGGGCGTACCGCCGGAAAAGCTGGCCGGGACCATTCAGAACGACATTTTGAAGGAGTTCATGGTCCGCAACACCTACATCTATCCGCCGAAGCCCTCGATGCGGATCATCTCCGACATCTTCTCCTACACCTCAAGGAAGATGCCGCGCTACAACTCGATCTCCATCTCCGGCTACCACATCCAGGAGGCCGGGGCGACGGCCGATCTGGAGCTCGCGTACACCCTGGCCGACGGGGTGGAGTACCTGCGCGCCGGACAGGACGCCGGGCTCGACGTCGACGCGTTCGCGCCGCGGCTGTCATTCTTCTGGGCGATCGGCATGAACTTCTTCATGGAGATCGCGAAGCTGCGCGCCGCCCGGCTCCTCTGGGCCAAGCTCGTGCAGCAGTTCGAGCCGAAGAACGCCAAATCGCTGTCGCTGCGCACGCACTCGCAGACCTCCGGCTGGTCGCTGACCGCGCAGGACGTGTTCAACAACGTCACCCGCACCTGCGTGGAGGCGATGGCCGCCACCCAGGGCCACACCCAGTCGCTGCACACCAACGCCCTCGACGAGGCGCTGGCCCTGCCCACGGACTTCTCCGCGCGCATCGCCCGCAACACCCAGCTGCTGCTCCAGCAGGAGTCCGGCACCGGCCGGGTCATCGACCCGTGGGGCGGCAGCGCGTACGTGGAGAAGCTGACGTACGACCTGGCGCGGCGGGCCTGGAAACACATCGAGGAGGTCGAGGCGGCCGGCGGCATGGCGAAGGCCATCGACGCGGGCATCCCGAAGCTGCGCATCGAGGAGGCCGCCGCCCGCACCCAGGCCCGCATCGACTCCGGCCGCCAGCCGGTGATCGGGGTCAACAAGTACCGGGTCGAGACCGACGAGCAGATCGACGTGCTCAAGGTCGACAACTCCTCGGTGCGCGCCCAGCAGATCGAGAAGCTGCGCCGGCTGCGCGAGGAGCGCGACGAGCAGGCGTGCCAGGAAGCGCTGCGTGCGCTGACCGCGGCCGCCGAGCGGGACCCCGGCCCCGGCCTGGAGGGCAATCTGCTGGCGCTGGCCGTGGACGCGGCCCGCGCGATGGCGACCGTGGGCGAGATCTCGGACGCCCTGGAGAAGGTCTACGGCCGGCACGCGGGCCAGATCCGTACGATCTCCGGTGTGTACCGCAACGAGGCAGGGGAGTCGCCGTCCGTGGACCGCACCCGCGCACTGGTCGACGCGTTCGAGGAGGCGGAGGGGCGGCGTCCGCGCATCCTGGTCGCCAAGATGGGCCAGGACGGGCACGACCGGGGCCAGAAGGTGATCGCGACCGCCTTCGCCGACCTGGGCTTCGACGTGGACGTCGGCCCGCTCTTCCAGACCCCGGGCGAGGTCGCCCGGCAGGCGGTCGAGGCGGACGTGCACATCGTGGGCGTCTCGTCGCTGGCCGCCGGTCACCTCACGCTCGTCCCGGCGCTCCGCGAGGAGCTGGCCGCCGAGGGGCGCGAGGACATCATGATCGTGGTGGGCGGGGTGATTCCGCCCCAGGACGTCGACGCGCTCCTGGAGGCGGGTGCCGCGGCCGTGTTCCCGCCCGGGACGGTGATCCCGGAGGCGGCCCACGACCTGGTGACGCGGCTCGGTTCCGCTCTCGGCCACGAGCTGTGAGCCGCTGAACCATGGCCCCGAGGATCGATCTCGACAGTTATGTGAAGGGCGTCCTCGACGGGAGGCGCGCGCACATCGCGCGCGCCATCACCCTCGTCGAGTCGACCCGCCCCGATCACCGTGCGCTGGCGCAGGAGCTGCTGCGCCGGCTGCTGCCGCACTCGGGCCACGCCCGGCGCGTCGGCATCAGCGGGGTGCCGGGGGTCGGCAAGTCGACGTTCATCGACGCGCTCGGCACCATGCTCACCGGGCTCGGGCACCGGGTCGCCGTGCTGGCGGTCGACCCGTCGTCCAGCCGTACGGGCGGTTCCATCCTGGGCGACAAGACCCGGATGGAGCGCCTCGCGGTGGACCCGGCGGCCTTCGTGCGCCCCTCCCCCACCGCCGGCACGCTGGGCGGGGTGGCGAAGGCGACCCGCGAGTCCGTCGTGGTGATGGAGGCGGCGGGCTACGACGTGGTGCTGGTGGAGACCGTCGGTGTCGGCCAGTCGGAGACCGCGGTCGCCAACATGGTCGACACGTTCCTGCTGCTGACCCTGGCACGCACCGGTGACCAGTTGCAGGGCATCAAGAAGGGCGTCCTGGAGCTCGCGGACGCCATCGCCGTCAACAAGGCGGACGGCCCGCACGAACGCGACGCGCGCGCCGCCGCCCGTGAACTGGCGGGCGCGCTGCGGCTGATGCACCCGGTGGACGCGGCGTGGACCCCGCCGGTGCTGACGTGCAGCGCACGTGAGTCGACCGGTCTCGACACGCTGTGGGAGCGGCTGGAACAGCACCGGGCGCTCCTGGAGTCGACGGGCAGGCTCGCCGCCAAGCGCGCCGGGCAGCAGGTCGACTGGACCTGGACGATGGTGCGCGACGAGCTGTTGGAGAGCCTGCGCGCCCATGCCGGGGTGCGTGCGCTGGCGCCGGACCTGGAGCGGCGCGTACGCGAGGGGACGCTGCCGGCGACGCTCGCCGCCGAGGAGATCCTCGCCGCGTTCCGGGGCCCCGGCCCGGCGGACCGAGCCGCCGGGCGGTGACCCGGGCCCCGCGCCCGGGTCACATCCGGGCGTGCAGGGCTTCGGTGTGCTTGTGGACCTGTTCCGGGGTCATATAGCTGTCGGTGTACTCGAAGTCCCGCAACGTCGCCGGCTTGCGCATCTGGAAGCCGGTGCGCACGAAGTCGTCGCCCGCCGTGGCGTTGATGAGCCAGTTCGCCATGACGCGGGCCTTGGCCACGTTGGTGCGCAGCGCCGTCCAGTGGTAGCCGCGGGCCACGGCCTGGGCGCCGATGCCGTGCATCTCGATGCCCAGGGGCTTGGACACGGCGTCCTTGCCGCCGAGGTCCACTACGAGCCCGAGGTCCTTGTGGACGTAGGGCTGCAACGGCTGGTTGCGGAGCTTCGCCAGGAGGTTGTCGGCGAGCTTGCGGCCCTGGCGCAGCGCGTGCTGGGCGGTGGGCGGGCAGACCGCGCCGTCGCCCTTGGCCAGGTCGGGCACGGCGGCCACGTCGCCGAGCGCGAAGATGCCCTCGTGGCCGGGCAGCGTCATCTCGGGCGTGACGGCGAGCCGGCCCTTGACGGTCTCCGCGTCGAAGGTGCCGACCAGGGGGCTGGCGGCGACCCCGGCGGTCCAGATCAGCGTCCGGCAGGGCAGCACCCGGCCGTCGGTGAACTTCACGGTGTCGGGCCCCGCCTCGGCGATCGACACGCCGAGCGAGACCTCGATCCCCCGGTCGCGCAGCACCTTGAGGGCGCTGGCACCGAGCTTGTCGCCGAGCTCGGGCATGAGCTTCGGGGCGATGTCGATCAGGTGCCACTTGATGAGCTTCGGGTCGAGGCGGGGGTAGTGCCGCAGCGCGTTGGTGGTCAGGCGCTGGAGACAGGCCGCGGTCTCGGTGCCGGCGTAGCCGCCGCCGACCACGACGAACTGGAGCCGCGAGGCGCGCTCCTCCTCGTCGTGGCTGGCGTCCGCGAGGTCGAGCTGCGCGATCACGTGGTCGCGTACGTAGGCGGCCTCGGCCAGCGTCTTCATACCGCGGGCGTGGTCGAGGAGCCCGGGGATGTCGAAGGTGCGGGTGACGCTGCCGGGGCTGAGGACGAGGTGGTCGTACGGTTCGTCGACGATCTCGTCGGTGATCTTGCGGACCACGCACACCTTAGCCTTGGGGTCCACGCCGATGGCCCCGCCGGGGATGATGCGGGTGCGGTGGCGGCTGCTCCGGCGCAGTGACACGGCGACGGACTGCGGGGTGAGCACCCCGGAGGCCACCTGGGGCAGCAGGGGCAGGTAGAGCTGGTACGAGAACGGGGCGACGAGCGCGATGTCCGCTTCACCGGGCCGCAGCCCCCGCTCCAGACGGCGTACGCACTCGACCCCGGCGAAACCGGCTCCGACTACGAGAATCCTGGGTCGTGCCACAGTGATCGTCCCTTCTGGGGGTCTGCACGGTCGTCCGTTCGCCTGCCCCGTCACACGCGCCCGTCACCTCTCATCTTCACGACCGGGCGGCGAGTGCGCCTGCTGGGACGGCAGAACGGACGACCGGACCGGCTCATCGGGCCAGGTAGCCGACCACGCCGCAGGCGCCGCCCGCCGCTCCCGCGCAGAGCAGGGCGGTGGCGACGCAGCGGACGCGGAGCCTGCGGTAGTGCGCGGTGTACTCGCCGCGCAACTGCAGGGCGCGGGCGGAGATCCGCGCCAGCACCACCCGTGATTCGGCGGTCCGCTCCGCGGTGTAGACGCGTTCCACGTCCTCGCGCTGGGCGGTCGTGAGCCAGGGCAGCTGGTCGGTGAAGCGGCGGGCGAGCCCGCGTGCCTGCTCGACCTCGGCGTTCCACAGCAGGTAGCCCTCCATCTGGGCCAGCCCCCGGGCGCTCTCGGCGTCCGGGTCGGCCGGCGCCCGCCTCTCCTCGCCGCTCACGCCTGCTTGTCCCCGGGCGCCACGGTGACCGAGGTGTCGGGCCGGGTGGCGGACTCCTCCAGCTCACGCACGGCGGGGTGGTGGAGGTCGAACGCCGGGGATTCGGAACGGATACGGGGCAGGGTGACGAAGTTGTGCCGGGGCGGCGGGCAGGAGGTCGCCCACTCCAGCGAACGGCCGTAGCCCCACGGGTCGTCGACCTCGATCTGCTTGCCGTACTTGGCGGTCTTCCACACGTTGTACAGGAAGGGCAGCATCGACAGGCCCAGCAGGAACGAGGAGATCGACGAGATGGTGTTCAGCGCGGTGAAGCCGTCCGACGCGAGGTAGTCCGCGTACCTGCGCGGCATGCCCTCGGCGCCCAGCCAGTGCTGTACCAGGAACGTGCCGTGGAAGCCCGTGAACAGCGTCCAGAAGGTCATCTTGCCGAGCCGCTCGTCCAGCATCTTCCCGGTGAACTTCGGCCACCAGAAGTGGAACCCGGCGAACATCGCGAACACCACCGTGCCGAAGACGACGTAGTGGAAGTGCGCGACCACGAAGTACGAGTCGGAGACGTGGAAGTCGAGCGGCGGGGAAGCCAGGATCACCCCGGTCAGACCGCCGAAGAGGAAGGTGACGAGGAAGCCGACGGACCAGAGCATCGGGGTCTCGAAGGAGAGCGAGCCCTTCCACATCGTGCCGATCCAGTTGAAGAACTTCACCCCGGTGGGCACCGCGATGAGGAACGTCATGAACGAGAAGAACGGCAGCAGCACCCCGCCGGTGACGTACATGTGGTGGGCCCACACCGTGATCGAGAGTCCGGCGATGGCGGTCGTCGCGGCCACCAGGCCGATGTAGCCGAAGATCGGCTTGCGGCTGAAGACCGGGATGATCTCGGAGACGATGCCGAAGAACGGCAGGGCGATGATGTACACCTCTGGATGCCCGAAGAACCAGAAGAGGTGCTGCCAGAGCAACGCGCCGCCGTTGGCCGCGTCGAAGACGTGGGCGCCGAACTTGCGGTCCGCCTCCAGCGCCAGGAGTGCCCCGGCGAGCACCGGGAACGCCAGCAGCACCAGCACAGCGGTCAGCAGGACGTTCCAGACGAAGATCGGCATGCGGAACATCGTCATGCCGGGGGCGCGCATGCAGATGATCGTGGTGACGAAGTTGACCGAACCGAGAATCGTGCCGAAGCCGGAGAAGGCCAGGCCCATGATCCACAGGTCACCGCCGACTCCGGGCGAGCGGACCACGTCGGTCAGCGGGGAGTAGGCGAACCAGCCGAAGTCGGCGGCACCGTTCGGGGTGAGGAAGCCGGCCACCGCGATGAGTGAGCCGAAGAGGTACAGCCAGTACGCGAACATGTTCAGCCGGGGGAAGGCCACGTCGGGCGCGCCGATCTGCAGCGGCATGATCCAGTTGGTGAATCCGGCGAACAGCGGCGTCGCGAACATCAGCAGCATGATCGTGCCGTGCATCGTGAACGCCTGGTTGAACTGCTCGTTCGACATGATCTGCATGCCGGGCCTGGCCAGTTCGGCGCGCATGAAGAGCGCCAGCAGACCACCGCCGAGGAAGAACGCGAACGAGGTGACCAGGTAGAGCGTGCCGATCGTCTTGTGATCGGTGGTGGTCGCCCACTTGATGACGACGTTGCCGGGCTCCCTTCTGCGCACCGGTAGTTCGTTGGAGTACGACTCCTCGTCCTCCGCCGTACCTGCTGTGCCCGTCGTCGTCACGGGGCCGCTCCTTCGCTTGTGCATCCGTGTTACCGGATGCAGCAAACCAGCGAAGCGGTCCCGGGGCGCGGCCCGGCACCCGCCGGGGCGCGACATTCACCCGTCAGGGGGGTTATGGACACGCCGACGCCCCGGGCGCGGCGGAGGCCGGCCGGGGCGTCGGGTGCGCGTCGGGTCAGACGAGGCTCGCGATCGCCTGGTTGAACGTCGCGGACGGACGCATGACGGCCGCGGCCTTGGCCGGGTCGGGCTGGTAGTAGCCGCCGATGTCGGCCGGCTTGCCCTGGACCGCGATCAGCTCTTCGACGATGGTCTGCTCCTGCTCGGCCAGCGTCTTGGCGAGCGGGGCGAACGCGGCGGCGAGGTCGGCGTCGGCGGTCTGCTGCGCCAGCTCCTGGGCCCAGTACAGGGACAGGTAGAAGTGGCTGCCGCGGTTGTCGATGCCACCGAGGCGGCGGCTGGGCGACTTGTCCTCGTTGAGGAACGTGGCCGTGGCGCGGTCCAGCGTGTCGGCGAGGACCTGGGCGCGGGCGTTGCCCGTGGTCTGCGCGAGGTGCTCGAAGCTGACGGCGAGGGCGAGGAACTCACCCAGGCTGTCCCAGCGCAGGTAGTCCTCCTTGACGAGCTGCTGCACGTGCTTGGGCGCGGAGCCGCCGGCGCCCGTCTCGAAGAGGCCGCCGCCGTTCATCAGCGGGACGACGGAGAGCATCTTCGCGCTGGTGCCGAGCTCCAGGATCGGGAAGAGGTCCGTCAGATAGTCGCGGAGCACGTTGCCGGTGACGGAGATGGTGTCCTCGCCGCGGCGGATGCGCTCCAGGGAGAAGGCGGTGGCCTTCTCGGGGGTCATGATCTCGATCTGCAGACCCGCTGTGTCGTGCTCGGCGAGGTACGTCTTGACCTTCTCGATGAGCTTCGCGTCGTGCGCGCGGTCCTCGTCGAGCCAGAAGACGGCCGGGTTGCCGGTCGCGCGGGCGCGGGTGACGGCGAGCTTGACCCAGTCCTGGATCGGCAGGTCCTTGGTCTGGCACATCCGGAAGATGTCACCGGCGCCGACGGCCTGCTCCAGCACGGCGTTGCCGGCGGCGTCGACGACGCGGACGGTGCCGGTGGACGGGATCTCGAAGGTCTTGTCGTGGCTGCCGTACTCCTCGGCCTTCTGCGCCATGAGGCCGACGTTGGGCACCGAGCCCATCGTGGCCGGGTCGAAGGCGCCGTTGGCGCGGCAGTCGTCGATGACGACCTGGTAGACACCGGCGTAGCTGCTGTCCGGGAGGACGGCGATGGTGTCGGCCTCGTTGCCGTCCGGGCCCCACATGTGGCCGGAGGTGCGGATCATGGCCGGCATGGAGGCGTCGACGATGACGTCGCTCGGGACGTGCAGGTTGGTGATGCCCTTGTCGGAGTCGACCATGGCGAGGGCGGGGCCCTCGGCGAGCTCGGCCTCGAAGGACTCCTTGATCTTCGCACCCTCGGGCAGGGCCTCCAGGCCCTTGAGGATGCCGCCGAGACCGTCGTTCGGGGTCAGCCCGGCGGCGGCGAGCGCCTCACCGTACTCGGCGAAGGTCTTCGGGAAGAAGGCGCGCACGACGTGGCCGAAGATGATCGGGTCGGAGACCTTCATCATCGTGGCCTTGAGGTGCACGGAGAAGAGCACGCCCTCGGCCTTGGCACGGGCGATCTGCGCGGTGATGAACTCGCGCAGGGCGGCAACGCGCATGACGGAGGCGTCGACGACCTCGCCCGCGAGGACGGGTACGGACTCGCGCAGGACGGTGGTGGTGCCGTCGTCCCCGGCGAGCTCGATGCGCAGGCTGCCGGCCTCGGCGATGACCGCGGACTTCTCGGTGGACCGGAAGTCGTCGACGCCCATGGTGGCGACGTTGGTCTTCGAGTCGCCGGTCCAGGCACCCATGCGGTGCGGGTGGGTCTTGGCGTAGTTCTTGACCGACGCGGGGGCGCGGCGGTCGGAGTTGCCCTCGCGCAGGACCGGGTTGACGGCGCTGCCCTTGACCTTGTCGTAACGGGCGCGGACGTCCTTGTCCTCGTCGGTCTTCGGGTCGTCCGGGTAGTCCGGGAGGGCGTAGCCCTGGGCCTGGAGCTCGGCGATCGCGGCCTTCAGCTGCGGGATCGAGGCCGAGATGTTCGGAAGCTTGATGATGTTGGCGCCCGGAGTGGTGGCCAGCTCACCGAGCTCGGCGAGAGCGTCGTCGATGCGCTGGTCCTCCCGGAGGCGCTCGGGGAAGCCGGCGATGATCCGGCCCGCCAGGGAGATGTCCCGGCTCTCGACGGTGACCCCGGCCTTGGAGGCGTACGCCTCGACCACAGGCAGGAACGAATACGTCGCCAGGGCCGGGGCCTCGTCGGTGTGTGTATAGATGATGGTCGAGTCAGTCACCCTGTGCTCCGCTCCACGTCTGCAACATTGCTTGACATCAAGATATCTCGTGAGCGGCGCCGTCTCGACAGGGCCCTGCCCACACCGGCCGGAACCCGTCCTACGGGCGGCCCTCCGGCGGGATCTCCTCCCCTGCCGGCACCGGTCCGGGCGGGGTGCCGTCGCCGAAGGGGCGGCCGCCGAGCTGTTCGCGGTGATGCGGGGTCAGCCAGCCGGACAGGTCCGGGCCGGCGGGCACGATGCCGGTGGGGTTGATGCCGGTGTGCACCCGGTAGTAGTGCTGCTTGATGTGGTGGAAGTCGACCGTGTCCCCGAATCCGGGGGTCTGGTAGAGGTCCCTGACGTACGCCCACAGCACCGGGTCCTCGGACAGCTTCCGGCGGTTGCACTTGAAGTGGCCGTGGTAGACGACGTCGAAGCGCACCAGGGTGGTGAAGAACCGGATGTCGGCCTCGGTGATCGTGTCCCCGACGAGGTAGCGCCGGTCGGCGAGCCGCTCGGACATCTGCTCCAGGCGGCGGAAGAGCGTCCCGTACGCCTCCTCGTAGGTGTCCTGGCCGTCCGCGAATCCGGCCCGGTAGACGCCGTTGTTGACGTCCCGGTAGATGCCCTCCGTGACCTCGTCGATCTCCGCGCGCAGCGGCTCGGGGTAGAGGTCGGGGGCCCCGGGGCGGTGCAGGGCGGTCCACTCGGTGGCGAGGTCCAGGGTGATCCGCTGGTAGTCGTTGGTGACCAGTTTGCCGCTGGGTACGTCGACGATCGCCGGGACGCTGACACCGCCCGGGTAGCCGTGTTCCCTGGCGTCGTACGCCTCGCTCAGGTAGCGGATGCCGAGCACCGGGTCGCGGCCGTCCGGGTCGAGCGTGAAGCGCCAGCTGCGGTCGTCCTGCAGCGGGTCGGCGACGGCGAGCGAGAGCGCGTCCTCCAGGCCGAGCAGCCTGCGGGAGACCAGGGCGCGGCTGGCCCAGGGGCAGGCGCGGCTGACGACGAGCCGGTAGCGGTCCGCCTCCACGGGCCAGCCGTCGCGGCCGTCGGCGGTGACGCGGTCCGCGAAGTGGCTGCGGGAGCGCTTGAAGGGCTTGTGCCCGTACGAGCTGTTGCCGTCGGTGCCGGCGGAGTCGTTCATCGCGTTCTCCTTACGAGGCGGCTGCGGGAGGTGAGGAGTGCTGTGTACGGCGTCTGCCCCGTCGGCCGCCGCCCACGTCGGCGAGTGCGACGAGCAGGGCGCCGACGACGAAGGCGACGGACACGACGAGCCCGTGGTCGTACGCGTCGGACCAGTCCTCGCCGCCGACCTGGGCGAAGAACACCGCACCGACGGCGGCGATCCCGATGGCGGAGCCGACGCGCTGTCCGGTCTGCAGGGTGCCGCCTGCGCTGCCCGCGGTGGCCACCGGCACCTCGGAGAGGGTCAGGGTCTGGTTGGGCGCGATGACCAGGCCGCTGCCGAGTCCCGCGAACAGCAGCGGGGCCGCCATCGCCCAGCCGGCGCCCCGGCCCGGCACGAGGTGGACGGCGAGCGCGGTGGCTCCGAGGCCCACGGCCACGGCGGCCAGTCCGACGACGACGAGGGGGCGGCCGAAGCGGCCGACGAGCCGGCCGCCGGGGCCGGCGGCGACGGCGGAGCCCAGGGCGAACGGCGTGATCGCCAGGCCCGCCTGGAGGGCCGTGTAGTGGAGGCCGCTCTGGAGGTAGAGCGTGGTGATGAAGAAGATCGAGGTGAAGCCCGCGAAGTACAGCAGGATCAGCAGGCAGCCCAGCCAGTACGAGCGCACCTTGAAGAGCCGAAGGTCGACGACGGGCTGGGGGCCGCGCCGGCCGCAGCGCGCCTCCCAGCCGGCGAAGGCGACGAGCAGCGCCACGGCCAGGATCAGCAGCAGCCACTTGTCGTTGCCGGGCCACTGGCGGGACTGGACGAACGGCAGCAGCAGGGTCAGGACCCCGGTGCCCAGCAGCAGCACGCCCAGCGGGTCGAGGTCCCGCAGCCTGACCGGGCCGGCCGACGGGGTGTCGGGGAGCAGGCGGCGGGCCAGCAGGAGGCAGACGAGACCGAGCGGCAGATTGACGTAGAAGACCCAGCGCCAGCCCTCGTCCGCCCCGGCGGCCTGGATCAGCAGGCCGCCGAGCAGCGGGCCGACGGCGGTGGAGATGCCGACCACGGTGCCGAACATGCCGAAGGCCCGGCCGCGTTCCCGGCCCTGGAACATCTGCTGGATGAGGGCGGAGATCTGCGGGGAGACCATGCCGCCGGCCAGCCCCTGGACCAGTCGGGCAATCACCAGCCAGAGGCTGGACTGGGCGGCTCCGCAGGCGGCGGACGACAGGGTGAAGAGGGTGAGTCCCGCCATGAACACGGCGCGCCGGCCGCGCGCGTCGCCGAGCCGTCCGGCCGGGATGAGGAAGAGGCCGAAGGCCAGGGCGTAGCCGGACAGGACCCATTGCAGGTCGGATTCCGGGGTGTGCAGCCCCTCCTTGATGGAGGGCAGTGCGACGTTGACGATCGAGACGTCGAGGAGGGTCATGAAGCCCGCGACCAGGCAGACGGCGAGCGCCTGCCACCGTCGCGGATCGGGCGTGCCGTGCCCGGACCCCGGGTTCGCGTCCTGCCCCGCAGAGCCCCGGTCCGCCGCGCTGTCTGCCATGGTTGGCACCCTAGGACGCGCGCTGTGATTCCTCATCCCGGCTGGTCCACCCGGCCGTGCGGGACGGGGCCGGCGCGGGGCCGGTTAGGGTACGGCGCATGCAGTCCTACACGATCGGGCAGGCGGCCCGTCTCCTGGGTGTCAGCCCCGACACCGCCCGGCGCTGGGCCGACGCCGGACGGGTCGCGACCCACCGCGACGAGGGCGGCCGCCGCCTCATCGACGGCCGCGACCTGGCGGCGTTCTCCGTGGAGGTCGCGCAGAACGGCGCGGGCGACGACGAGGTGTCGTACACCTCCGCGCGCAACGCGTTCGCGGGCATCGTCACCGCCGTGAAGCTGGGTGATGTGGCCGCGCAGGTCGAGATCCAGGCCGGCCCGCACCGGCTGGTCTCCCTGCTGACCCGGGAGGCCGTCGAGGAACTGGGCCTGGAGGTCGGCGTGCAGGCCACCGCCCGCGTGAAGTCGACCAGCGTGCACATCGACCGCGCCTGACCGGTCAGCCCACACCCTTCCGGGCGGCGGCAAGGATCTTCACGACGGTGTGGAAGAAGCGGGTGGTCGCGTCACGGCCCAGGACGCCTTCCTGGAAGCCCTTGGCGGCCGGTGGCCTGCCGTTGATCAGATGCCACACGACGAAGGCGTCGTCATCGGTGTGGCCGATGATCTCCATGTCCTTCTTCGGGGAGAGCATCGGCAGGGCCAGGTCCGGGGCGATGCGCTCGGTCGTGAACACGACGCAGCAGCGGACGTCGTCGGTGACCGTGACGTCCTTGAACGGGTCGAGCGCGATCAGCGCCTCCAGTTCCGGAACCGTGCGCAGGCACACCGCGACGTCGTAGCCCAGCGCCTGCGCGAGGTGGTCGCCGATGCGGGCGGCCAGCGCGGTCCGGTCGGTCTCGTCGGACTCGAAGAAGACGTTGCCGCTCTGGATGTAGCTGCGCACCGAGGCGAGACCCAGCTCCGTGAAGAGTGCGCGCAGCCGCTCCATCTTCACGGAGCGCCCCGGCACGTTCAGCCCCCGGAGAAGCGCGATGTACAGCAAATCCGATCACCTGTTCATACGGGAGCGAGCGCGGGGCGCGGCGGACGGCGACAGCGTAGCCCCGCCGTCTTCGCAGCGGCGCGATCACGGCCTACGGTGGGAACGGTTCACGCCGTCCGGGTCCGACAGCTCTCCTGGGAGATTCCGTTGCGCATGCTGATCAACGTCCCCGAAACCGTGGTGGCCGACGCGTTGCGCGGGATGGCCGCGTCCCATCCCGAGCTGAGCGTGGACGTGGAGAACCGGGTCGTCGTACGCCGGGACGCGCCGGTGGCCGGGAAGGTGGCCCTGGTCTCCGGCGGCGGGTCCGGCCACGAGCCGCTGCACGCGGGGTTCGTCGGGCCCGGGATGCTGTCGGCGGCGTGTCCGGGCGAGGTCTTCACCTCACCGGTGCCGGACCAGATGGTGCGGGCGGCGGCTGCCGTGGACAGCGGCGAGGGCGTGCTGTTCGTCGTCAAGAACTACACCGGTGACGTCCTCAACTTCGAGATGGCCGCCGAGCTCGCCGACGAGGAGGGGGTGCGGATCGCCCAGGTCCTCGTCGACGACGACGTCGCGGTGGCCGACAGCCTCTACACCGCCGGGCGCCGGGGCACCGGTGCCACGCTGTTCGTCGAGAAGATAGCGGGCGCGGCGGCCGACGAGGGCGCCCCGCTGGACCGGGTGGCCGCGATCGCCCGCCGGGTGAACGAGTCCTCGCGCAGCTTCGGGGTGGCCCTCAGCTCCGTCACGACGCCCGCGAAGGGCTCCCCCACCTTCGACCTGCCCGCCGGCGAGCTCGAACTGGGCATCGGCATCCACGGCGAACCGGGCCGGGAGCGGCGGGCGATGATGACCTCCGGGGAGATCGCGGACTTCGCCGTGAACGCGGTCCTGGAGGACCTGCGGCCCGACGGCCCGGTGCTCGCCCTGGTCAACGGCATGGGGGCGACCCCGCTGCTGGAGCTGTACGGGTTCGGCGGCGAGGTGCACCGGGTGCTGCGTGAGCGGGGTGTGGTGGTCGCCCGTACGCTCGTCGGCAATTATGTGACCTCGCTCGACATGGCGGGCTGCTCGGTGACGCTGTGCCAGGTGGACGAGGAGCTGGTACGGCTCTGGGACGCACCGGTCGAGACGCCGGCGCTGCGCTGGGGCCGCTGATCCGCACGCACGCGACGGACCAAGGAGATCATGTGCTCGACGCCGATTTCTTCCACCGCTGGATGACCGCGGCCGCCGGTCTCGTCGACCGTGACGCGGCGCACCTGACCGAGCTGGACTCCGCGATCGGGGACGCCGATCACGGCAGCAACCTCCAGCGCGGGTTCGCCGCGGTCACGGTGGCCCTAACGAAGGAGCCGCCGCGGACCCCGGGGGCCGTGCTGGCACTGGCCGGACGGCAGCTGATCTCGACCGTGGGCGGGGCCTCGGGACCGTTGTACGGGACGCTGCTGCGGCGTACGGGCAAGGCGCTGGGCGATGCCCCCGCCGTGACCCCCGCCGACCTGGCGCGGGCGCTCGGAGAGGGCGTCGCGGCGGTGGCGCAGCTGGGCGGGGCGCAGGCCGGTGACAAGACGATGCTCGACGCGCTGCTGCCCGCCGTCGACGCGCTCGGGACCTCCTTCGTGGCGGGCCGGGACGCGGCGCGGGGCGGGGCGGAGGCGACCGTGCCGCTCCAGGCGCGCAAGGGCCGGGCGAGCTATCTGGGCGAGCGGAGCATCGGGCACCAGGACCCGGGGGCCACGTCGGCCGCGCTCCTGATCGCCGCGCTGGCGGACACCGCTGAGACGGCCGGGGGCGAGGCATGAGCAGGGACGCGCAGGTGGGCATCGTGCTGGTCTCGCACAGCGGGCCGGTGGCCGAGTCCGTGGCGGAGCTGGCCCGGGGGCTGGCGGCGGGCGGTGCGACGGCGCCGGTGGCCGCGGCGGGCGGCAGCCGGGCGGGCGGGCTCGGGACGAGTACGGAGCTGATCGCCGAGGCCGCCGGAAGGGTGGACGCCGGGGCGGGGGTGGCCGTGCTCGTCGACCTCGGCTCCGCGGTGCTCACGGTCAAGGCGATGCTCGCCGAGGGCGACGAACTCCCCGCCGGGACGCGGCTGGTGGACGCCCCGTTCGTCGAGGGCGCGGTGGCCGCGGTGGTCACGGCGTCCGCGGGCGGCGACCTCGACGCGGTGGAGGCGGCGGCTTCGGAGGCGTACGACTACCGCAAGGCGTAGGGGGCGGGCGCCGCGCACACTTGACGGTATGACCGCCAAGAAGAACGCCCGCCGCAGCGCCGGCCTCCTGCTGTTCCGCACGGGCGACGGGGGCGGGCTGGAAGTGCTCATCGGCCATATGGGCGGCCCGTTCTGGACGGGCCGCGAGGAGGCCGCGTGGTCGGTGCCCAAGGGCGAGTACGAGTCCGGCGAGGAGGCGGGGGCGGCGGCGCGCCGGGAGTTCGAGGAGGAGTTCGGGCACCCGGCGCCGGACGGTGCGTGGGTGGAGCTAGGGGAGGCCCGGCAGCCCAGTGGGAAGACGGTGACCGTGTGGGCGCTGGAGGGCGATATCGACCCGGCGGGCGCGGTGCCCGGCACGTTCACGATGGAGTGGCCGCGCAAGTCCGGGACGCTGCGGGAGTTCCCGGAGATGGACCGGTTCGCGTGGTGCACACCGGAAGCGGCGGCCGAGCGGCTGGTCAAGGGACAGCGGGTCTTCCTGGACCGGCTGCGCGAGCACCTGGCGGAGGGCGGGGCCGGAGGCCGGCGCCCGCCCTCCTCGCCGTGAGGCGGCCGTCGGGTCAGCTCTGCGGGAGGATGGCCGCCCGGCCGTTGATCTTGCCGGCGTGCAGGCGCTCGTAGGCGAGCGGTGCCTCGTCCAGCGTGTACGTCTCGACGTGGACGTCCACCGCGCCGGCGTGGGCGAGGTCGAGCACCTCGGCCAGTTCGGAGCCCGATCCCCAGTACGGGGCGGTGACCGTCGTGTTGAACGGCAGGACGCCGAAGCCGACGGGCAGCACTCCCCCGCCGACGCCGACGATGGTGACGTCCGAGTCGATGGCGGCCGCCGCGCCCGCCGTGGCGACGGTCGGCGGGGCCCCGGCGAAGTCCAGGACGACCTGGGCGCCGACGCCGCCCGTCAGTTCGCGGTTGCGGTCCGCCGCGTGCTCGTCCGACAGGACGGCCTCGTGTGCGCCGACCGTGCGGGCGAGGGCGAGCTTGTCCTCGGTGACGTCGAGGGCGATGACGCGGGCGGACGTCAGGGCGCGCAGCAGTTGGATGGCCACGTGGCCGAGGCCGCCGGTGCCGATGACGACGACGGTGGTCCCGGGCACCAGCTTCGGCAGGGAGCGCTTGATGGCGTGGTACGGGGTGAGGCCGGCGTCGGTGAGCGGCACGGTCCGTACCGGGTCGAGGCCGCCGATGGGCACCAGGTGGCGCGGGTCGTCGACGATCATGTACTCGGCCATGGCGCCGGGCGAACCGAGGCCGGGCGGGTTGATGCCCAGCTCCGCGGCGCGCAGGCAGTAGTTCTCCTTGCCCTCGGCGCACTTGACGCAGGTGCCGCAGCCCCAGGGGCCGTAGACGGCGACGGACTGCCCGGTCTCCAGGCCGCTGACGCCGTCACCGAGCGCGGCGACGGTGCCGACGCCCTCGTGGCCGAGGGTGAGCGGCAGCGCGTACGGGAACTGGTCCGCGGGCCAGCTCATCACGGCGATGTCGGAGTGGCAGACGCCCGCCGCCGTGACCTTCAGCAGCACCTGTCCGGGGTTCGGTTCCGGGTCGGGACGGTGACGACCTCGGGTGCGGCGCCGATCTCGCGGTACTGGGCTGCCTTCATGGGGTCCTCCTTGACCTCTGTGGCTCTTGCTGACCCCGAAACCCCCCGTTGTCCCCGTGCCCCCCGTCCCCCGTGCTGCTCCGGATTCAGGAGGCGGAGTAGCCGCCGTCGACCAGGTGGTAGCTGCCGTGGATGAACGAGGCGCGGTCGGAGAGCAGGAACGCGGCGAGCTCCGCCACCTCCTCGGACGTGCCGAGGCGGCCCGCCGGGTGCAGCGAGATCAGGTGGTCGCGGGCCGGGCCCTCCGTGTCGCGCAGCAGCGGGGTGTCGATGAAGCCGGGGCCCACCGCGTTGATCCGGACGTTCTGGGCGGCGTACTCCAGGGCGGCGGTCTTGGTGAGGCCGACGACGCCGTGCTTGGCGGCGACGTAGGCCGGCGAACCGGCGAAGCCGTTGGTGCCCAGGATCGAGGACATGTTGACGATCGCGCCGCCGCCCGCGGCGAGGATGGCGGGCAGTTCGTAGCGCATCGAGTAGAAGACACCGCTGAGGTTGGTGGCGACGACGCGGTCCCAGTCCTCGACGGCGTAGTCGCCGGTCGGGTTGCTGGGGCCGCCGATGCCCGCGTTGTTCACCGCGAGGTGGAGGGCGCCGAAGGTGTCGACGGCGAACCGCACGCCCGCCTCGACGGACGCGGGGTCGGTGACGTCCATGGCGACGGCGGCGGCCCGGCCACCGGCGCTCTCCAGCGCTGCGGCCGCCTCACGGGCGCTCGCCTCGTTGTAGTCGGCGACGACGACCGAGGCGCCCGCGCCGGCGAGCCGGTGGGCGAGGGCCAGTCCGATGCCGGAGGCCCCTCCGGTGACGAGGGCGGTGCGGCCGGCGAACTCCTGGTCGGTGGGTGTGGTGGTGCTCATGGTGTGCCGTTTCCTTCCGTGGTGCTGGTGGTGCTGTGCGGCGCCGGGGCCGGGGGCCGGGTGAGCAGCTCTCCGGTCAGGGCGTCGAAGGCGCTTTCGACGAGCCGGGGCAGCTCGTCGGGGCGGTTGCCGCGGACCCAGGCGGCCTGGGCGGCGAGGAGGGCGCCGGCTCCCGCGGCGACCGTGACGGCGGGCCGCAGGTCGCTGAGGGGGTCGGTGCCGAGCCGGTCCGCGACGATGGCGACCGAATCCGCCTGGGCGTCCACCCGGATGTGGTGGAACGCGGCGTAGAGGCTCGGCTCCCGTTCGGCGAGGACGAGCAGCTCGTAGATCCTCGGGCGGCGGTGCCAGGCCGGCGCGCCGGGGTCGGCGAGCCAGTCCATGACGGCCCGGCGGTAGGCGGTGAGCGGGGGTTCGTCGGCCGGCCGGGCGCGCAGGGCGTCGTTGATCCGGTCGCCGTCGCCCCGGACCGAGTCCAGGACGGCGTCCTCCTTGCTCGCGAAGTACCGGCTGAAGGTGCGGCGGTCGACGTCGGCGCGTTCCGCGATCTCCTCGACCGTGACCTCCCGGAGCCCCCGGTCGAGCACGAGCTCGAACGCGGCCCCGGCCAGTGCGTCCCGGGTCCGGCGTGCCTTGCGGCTCCGCCTGTCCGGAAGCTTCCGTTCCGCTTTCATGTCCTTCACCGTACACCCGCAAATGTCCCGACGCGACAGAAGTCTCGCCGGGACATGAAATGCGGCGGTGTGCGTCGGTTATCGCCCGCTGAACGCCTCGACGGCCCGGTTCATCTCGTGTCCCGTCGGCTCGAAGGGGGCGGCGGCGGGAGCGGAGACCCGGCGCAGGGCCAGTACGGCGATGTCGTCGCGGCGCACACCGCCGGAGAACTCCTCCAGGTCGTGTTCGAGCGCGTCGAGCAGGTCCTGCGGGTCCCGGTGCGCCCAGCGGCGCAGCCGGGCGTCGAGCGGATAGAAGCGCCCGTCGGCGTCGCGGGCCTCGGTCACCCCGTCGGTGAACATCAGAAGCGTCGCGCCGGGCGGGAAGTCGAGCCGTTCCGCGGTGCGGCCCTCGTTGCTGAGTTCCGCCATACCCAACGGTACCGACGTCCGGCGCAGCGGGACGGGGACGGCCGTCCCGTCGTGCATCAGGCGGGGCGGCAGGTGCCCGCAGTTGACGGCCCGCACCCGGCCGTCGCCGTCGAAGCCGAGCACGAGCGCGGTGACGAAGCGTTCCGTTTCGCCGGTCTGGGCGGAGAAGGCGTTCTGCCGGGTGACGGCGTCCTCCAGGCGGTCGACGACGCCGACGAGGGACGGTTCACGGATGGCCGCCTCGCGGAACGCGCCGAGGACGGCGAATCCCACACCGATGGCGGGGAGCCCCTTGCCCTGGACGTCACCGATGATCACGCGGGTGCCGTAGGGCGACTGGACGACCTCGTAGATGTCCCCGCCGACCAGGTGGTCCTCCGTGATCGGCGTATAGGTGCCGTGGGCGGTGATCTGGTCCGTGGGAATCGGCAGCGGGCGCAGGATCTGGCGCTGGAGGGCGACGGCGGCGGAACGGAGCCTGGCGACCTCGGTGGCGTGCCGGACGCGCAGGGCGCAGGCGCCGATGCCGAGGAGGCAGGCGAACGTGGTGAAGACGATGCTGGTGACGACGTCCCACGCGGTTCCGCCGGTTGCCGCGCGCGTGACGACGGCGGCTCCGGTCACCCACGCCCCGGCGACCGCTGTCTGGGCGACCGTTCCGAAGACCGAGACGAGTGCGGGGGCGACCACGAGCAGTGGGACCAGCCGCAGGTCGTCGCCGGCGAGGACGTCGAGGCCGACGATCACTGCGGTCAGCAGGGCCAGTCCGCCGGACAGTGTCCTGTTCCCGATGCGGGGGGCGAGCTCGGCAGTCTTTCCACCTTCGGTGCCGGGGGGCGCCAGACGTGGCGTCGGCCGGCTCAGGAGTCCGAAGGTCACGGCCCTCTCCTTCCGGATGTGCCGGCCGGATGCCGGCGCTCCCTTCCATTCGACCCGGCCAAGGGGTGGAACACACGAGGCTTACGGCCTCGCGGGCCCGGCCGAAGGTCCCGAGCCGCGCCGGGGCGGTGCCTCCCGGCCGGGAGGCGCCGCCCTGTTCAGCGCGCGGCCGTCGTCGTACCGGCGCGGTGGCGGCCGGGCACGGCCGCCGGTACGAGGGCGGCGAGGAAGGCGGTCCGGCGGCGGAGCGCGAATCCGAGCGATGCGTAGAGCCGGACGGCCCCGGTGTTGGCGGCGGCCGCGTGCAGGAACGGCGTCTCGCCGCGCTGCCGGATCTCGTGGGCGACGGCGCGCACGAGCCCGCTGCCGAGGCCCTGGCCGCGTACCGACTCGTCGGTGCAGACGGCGCTGATCTCGCTCCAGCCCGAAGGGCGCAAGCGCTCACCGGCCATGGCGACGAGCACGCCGTCCCGGCGCACCCCCAGGTAGGTGCCGAGCTCGACGGTCCGGGGCTCGAAGGGGCCCGGCCGGGTGCGGGCGACCAGGTCGAGCATCTCGGGCACGTCGGCGGGGCCGAGCCGGACGGCCTCCGGGAGCGGGGCCGCGTCCACGCCGTCGTCCACGAGCTGGACGCCCTCGGCGTGGAAGGTGACCTCCCAGTCCGCCGGCGGGGGCTCCCGGAACGCGGTGATGGTGACGGATCCGCCCGGTCCGCTGAGCGCGGCCACGTCGTCCCAGTCGGCGGGGCCCGGGTCCGGCGGGAGCGCCACCCAGGGGGCGACCTCCGCCGGATAGCGCAGCACGCGGCCGCGGCGCTCGGCGAAGTGGGCGTGCGGGCCGCGCAGCGCGGTGCCCACCGGGTCGTCCAGCGGGTGGCCGGGGTCCAGGGGCGCGGTCACGCGGTCACCTCGATCACGGTCTTGCCGAGCGCGTGGCCGTCCTCCACCGCGCGCAGCGCCTCGCCCGCCCGGTCGAGCGGGACGGTCCGGGTCACCTGGGTGCGCAGGACCCCTTCGACGACCAGCCGTGCCACCTCGTCGAGGACCGCCGCGGTGCGGGCCCTCCGGACGGGTTCGCCGCCCAGTTCGGCCACCAGGGACTTGCCGCCGGCGCTGATGAGCGCGGCGGGGTCGACGAGGGCGGCCGCCTCGCGCAGGGTGTCGCCGCCGACCAGGTCGAAGACGGCGTCCACCCCCTCGGGCGCGGCGGCCCGCACCCGGTCGGCGAGGCCGGGGCCGGACGGGATGTGCTCCGCGCCCAGGGACTCGACGAAGTCCTTCTTGGCGTCGCTCGCGACCCCCAGGACCCGGACGCCCGCGTGGCGCGCGAGCTGGACGGCGGCGCTGCCGACGCCACCGCCGGCCCCGGTGACCAGGAGCGTGCTCCCGGGGGCGGGGTCGAGCTGGCGCACCCCGTCGTAGGCGGTGGCGGCGGCGACGGGCAGGACCGCCGCGTCGGTGAACGACAGGCCGGCCGGCTTGGGGGCGGTGACCGCGACGGGCATCAGCGTGTACTCGGCGTACCCGCCGGTGAGGGGATTGCCGAAGACCTCGTCGCCGGGCGCGAAGCCCTCGACGCCGGAGCCGGTCGCGACGACGACTCCCGCGGCTTCGCTGCCGAAGACGGTCGGGAACGGTTCCGGCTCGCTGCCGGGCCTGGTGTAGCCGGTGCGCAGTTTCCAGTCCACCGGGTTGACGCCCGCGGCGCGGACGGCGACGAGCAGTTCGCCGGGGCCGGGTTCCGGCCGTTCCAGGTCGGTGGTCTCCTCCACCTCCGGTCCGCCGTTGCGGGTGAACACGTACGCCTTCGGCATGAGCTCCTTCTCCCTGTTCCGTGCTTCGGCGCCCGGCCGCACCGCGCCACAGCTGCGGCAAGGACGCGTGGCGCGCGGCTATTCCCGTACCGTCGATTTCGACTCAACTACAGCCGCATATGAGCCGGTCGGCCCTCCGGTGCGCTGTCCTGTGGCACGCTGGACGCGGCCGTCCCACCGGGCTCCCCCGTACCGGTGGGGCGGTCCTCGCCGCACGGCGGTGGCTGCCCCGGGCCGGTCAGCCGGCGTCGCGCCCGGGGGCCCGGCCCGCGTAGTAGGTGGCGATCATGTCCTCGTCGCCGTGTCCGTCCGCCTCCGCGCGCTCGAAGCGGGCGGCCGACGCCGCGGCCAGGTCCAGCCGGACGCCGGCCTGTGCGGCCGCGTCGAGGATGAGCCGGGTGTCCTTGAGGGCCGTGGAGAGGGCGAAGCTCGGGGTGAGGTCACCGTCCAGGACGGCGGCGGACTTGACCCGGAGGTAGCCCGAGTCGAGCGGTCCGCCCTTCACGACGTCGAGGAACGTACGCGGGTCGACGCCGAGCCCTTCGGCGAGGTTCAGGCACTCCGCGACGCCGCTGACCATGTTGACGACCCAGGCGTTGATCACGAGCTTCAGCCGGGACGCCGTTCCCGGCTCCTCACCGGCCCAGACCGTGCGCTGCCCGATCGCGTCCAGCACCGGATCGACCACCGCGCGGGCGGCGGCGGGGCCGGAGACGAGGACGGTGAGCATGCCCTGCTCGGCGGGCTGCCGGGTGCCGGCGACCGGAGCGTCGAGGTGGATCAGCCCGAGGTCGGCCGCGCGCTGGGCCAGTTCGACGGCGCCGTCCGGGCCCACCGTCGAGGTCTGGAGCAGCACCTGGCCCCGGTGCAGCCCCTCGGAGGCGGCGGTGAGTGCGGCGGCGACGGCGGTCGTGTCGGTGAGCGCGGTGAGCACGACGTGGGCGCCGCGCACGGCCTCCTCCGCCGTCTCCGTGACGGTGGCGCCGTCGGCGGCGAGCGGGGCGGCCTTGGCCTGCGTGCGGTTCCAGGCCCGGACCTCAAGGCCGGCGCGGAGCAGGCTGCGGGCCATCGCCGCGCCCATGATCCCGGTGCCGAGTACAGCGACGACCGGGCGCTGCGGTGCTGCGGGGACTGCTGAGGTCATGGGGTTCCCTTCGTCGGCCGCGCACCGGGCCGGGTGCGCGGCGCATTCGGCTTCTCAGGACTGCCGCAGCGCGCCCTCCAGTACGGCGGCGTGTACGGCTCTGGCCAGCCGCGCGCCCCAGCGGGAGCGCGGCCCGGCGAACGGTTCGGCGGCGCCGGTGTCCGGCGAGGCCGCGGGCGCGGCGACGCAGACGGCGTCGGTGGGGGTGCCGGAGCAGTCGAGCCCGGCGTCCAGGAGCGCCTGCACCTTGGCCTCCGTGGCGGTGGCGACGGCGTTGACCAGGGCGGCGTCGGACAGCGGCACCGGGAACGTCACCACGATGTTGACGGTGCCGGGAGGCGGCGGTCCGCCGGTGCCCTCGCCGGGGACGGCGGCCCAGCCGCGTACGCCCAGGCCGCAGGTGGCGGTCGCGTGCACGCCCTCGTCGGCGGCGGTGGTGTACGCGCTGACGTCGGCGGCGGTCATCAGGCCGGCGCCGGGGCCGGTGAGGTGCGCGGCGGCGGCGATCTCGGCGAGGTGGCGGTCCGGGTCCATGCGGGGATAGCCGCCGGGCACCTGGGCGTTGAGGAGCCAGTCGCGCGGGCCGATGCCGCCGCCCAGGACCGCGCTGCTGCACACCCGCCAGCCCGGCCCCAGCCGCCATACGAGATGGTGCAGGTCCACGCCGTCCTCGTGCCGGGCGAGCAGCTCCCCGCGTTGCCCGGGGAGCCGGATGCGTACGGAACGGATGGAGCACCCCCGGGTGGCACGGCGGGACGTCGGCGTGGACCCGCTGATCATATGTGCCGGGTCCGGGGCTGCCGGGAGCCGCCCCCGTTCCCCCGCCTCCGGTGCCCGGCACCCGGCCCGTTCACCCGATTGGCGTAACGGGCGCAAGAGCCCCGCACCCGCGTCACACGGGGGCTGCGCCGGTCCGATGCGGATGCCGCGCCCCGGCCCCGGTGGCCGGGCGGTTGCAGCGTCCATCCGGGTGAGGCGCGATGGAATCCGGACGCGCCTTCTCTGCTGGACCCACCCACAGGACGCGCCCGGGCGAGGAGGAATCGGATATGGGAGCCGCTGACGGTTTCACGGATTCCGGAGAGCTCGACGGCCTGACGGTGTACGACACCGAGGGCGAGAAGATCGGCAACGTGGGCCGCGTGTATGTCGACGACAGCACCGGCCGCCCGGACTGGATCACGGTGAAGACCGGCCTGTTCGGCATGAAGGAGAGTTTCGTGCCTCTCGCCGGAGCCCGTCGAGTGGGCTCCGACCTGCACATCTCCCACGGCAAGGACCAGGTCAAGGAAGCTCCGAGGGTGGACGCGGACGCACATCTGTCCGTGTCCGAGGAGGAGGAGCTGTACCGCCACTACGGCCTGACCCGGAACACCAAGAGCAACCTCGGCGACCGTTCCGGGACCGGCGCACCGACGACCACGGGCACCGGGACCATGGGTGCGGCGGGCGCCGGCGCTGCAGCCGGGGCCGGGGCCGGGGCCATGGGTGCGGCAGGCACGGACCGGACCCAGGCGGCCGGCACCGGCCGGCACCGGGACACCGACACCGCGGGCACGGCTGCGGGCCGTCCGCTGGCCGGAGCCGGCGCCCAGCGGTCGGGCGCCGACCTGGGCGGCAAGGAGGAGATGATCCGCTCCGAGGAGCAGCTGCACATCGGCACCGAGGAGTACGAGAGCGGCAGGGCCCGTCTGCACAAGTACGTCGTCACCGAGAACGTCACGCGCAGCGTGCCGGTCTCGCACGAAGAGGTACGCGTGGTCCGTGAGCCCCTGCAGCCCGGCGACAAGACGGCCGCGCGCGCGGGCGACCTGACGGAGCAGGACGTGGAGGTCACCCTGCACGCGGAACGCGCCACAACGCGCAAGGAGACCATCCCGGTCGAACGCGTCCGGATGGAGACCCAGAAGGTGACGGAGCAGAAGGAGGTCTCCGCCGAACTGCGCAAGGAGCAGATCGACTACGCGGACGGCACCACCAAGGGCGGCAAGGACATGGGTGGCAAGGACACCGGCGGCGACATGGGCCGAGGACGCCACCGCTGACCCCCGCACCGGCATGACTGCCGCACCGCACCACAAGCGAGGGGCGGGCCCGCCGACGGGTCCGCCCTCTCGTGTGCCCGGGCGGTGCCGGGGCGGTCAGGGCAGGAAGCGTACGGAGGGCCTGTCCTGCGGCCCGTCCGCTGTCACGACGGCCCGCACCCGGTAGACGTCCTCGATCAGCTCCTCGGTGATCACCTGCCCGGGCGTTCCGCCCGCGACCGCCCGCCCCCCGCTCAGGACCACGATCCGGTCGCAGAACATGGCGGCCAGATTGAGGTCGTGCAGGGCGATGACGGCGGTCAGCGGCAGCGAGGCCACCAGGGAGAGCAGTTCCAGCTGGTGCTGGATGTCCAGGTGGTTGGTCGGCTCGTCCAGCAGGAGTTCGCGCGGCCGCTGGGCCAGTGCGCGGGCGATCTGGACGCGCTGGCGCTCCCCGCCGGAGAGCGTGTGCCAGGACTGGTCGCGCCGGGCGGTGAGGCCGGTACGCTCCAGCGCCTCGTCCACCGCCGCCGCGTCCCCGCCCGTGGGCGCGGCCCAGGCGCGGCGGTGCGGGATGCGGCCCAGGCGTACGACGTCCAGGACGCTCAGTTCGTCCTGGGTGACGGCGTGCTGGTCGACGACGGCGACCCGCCGGGCCACCGCGCGCCGGCCGACGGCGGCCAGGGGTTCGCCGTCCAGGGTGACGACGCCCGCGTGCGGGGCGAGGACGCCGGCCAGGATGCGCAGCAGAGTCGACTTGCCGGAGCCGTTGGGGCCGATGAGTCCCACGGTGGTGCCCGGCTCGGGGGCGAGCGTCACGCCGTCCAGGAGGAGCCGGCCGCCGGCTTCCCGGCTGACGCGGGCGGCGCTCAGGCCCTCGGCCGCTGTTCCGGTCATGCGGCCCGCCTGGTGCGGTAGAGGACGAGGACGAAGGCGGGCACGCCGATCAGGGCGGTGACGACGCCCACCGGGACCTCCTGGGGATCGAGGACGGTCCGGGCGAGCGTGTCGACCCAGACCAGGAAGACGGCCCCGGCCAGTGCGGTGACCGGCAGCAGCCTGCGGTGTCCGGAGCCGGTGAGCGCACGGGCCGCGTGCGGCAGGACCAGGCCGACGAAGCCGATGGCGCCGGCCGAGCTGACGAGCGCGGCGGTCAGCAGCGCGGTCGTGCAGAGCAGGACGGTACGGGTGCGTGCGACGTTCACGCCGAGGGCGGCGGCAGCGTCCTGGCCGAAGGCGAACGCGTCGAGCGTCCGGGCGTGGCCGAGGCAGATCAGCAGGCTCACGGCGAGGACGGCGGCGCAGATCCACACATCGGTCCAGCCGACGCCGCCGAGCGAACCGAGCAGCCAGAACAGCACACCGCGCGTCTGCTCGGCGTCGGCGGCCGTCATGACGACGAAGGAGGTGAGCGCGGAGAACAGCTGCATGGCGGCGACTCCGGAGAGCACGACCCGGTCGGTGGAGCCGCCGAGGGTGTGGCTGAGCAGCATCACCAGCGCGAAGGAGCAGAGCGCCCCGATGAACGCCCCGGCCGGCAACGTCACCGCTCCCCCGCCCACGCCGAGCACGACGACCAGGACCGCGCCGGTGGACGCCCCGGAGGAGACGCCGAGGACGAACGGGTCGGCCAGCGGGTTGCGCAGCAGGGACTGCATGACGGTCCCGCAGACCGCGAGCCCGGCACCGCAGACGGCGGCGAGCAGGGTACGCGGCATGCGCAGGTTCCAGACGATGCCGTCGCGGATGGGGCTGAGCCGTGGTTCGCCTATGCCGAGGTGGGCGGCGACGGCGGACCAGACGTCCCCGACGGAGATCCGGGCCGGGCCGATGGTGACGGCGACCGCGATGGACAGGGCGAGCAGCAGGGCGCCGCCGGTCCACAGGAGCCCGCCGCTCAGGGCCCGCAGGCGGGGGCGTGCGACGGCCGTCGGCGCCGGGTGTTCGCGCGGCGCCGCGGTCCGTTGGGTGCCGGTCACCCCGCGAGCCCGAACTCGCGGAGTGCGGCGGCCAGTTGTTCCAGGCCCTCGACGGTGCGGATGGTCGGGTTCATGGCCTGACCGCTGAGGAGGACGTAGCGCTCGTGGCGTACGGCGTCCATCTTCTTCGTGACGGGGTTCGACTCCAGGAAGGCGATCTTCCCGGATGCGCTCTCCGCGGTCTGTGACTTGCGGGTGAGGTCGCCGATGACCAGGACGTCCGGGTTGCGGTCGGCGACGGTCTCCCAGTTGATCTGCGGCCACTCGTCGTGGGTGTCGTCGAAGACGTTCGTCACGCCGAGCTCCCGGGTGATGATGCCCGGCGCCCCGCAGCAGCCCGCCAGGTAAGGGGACTCGGAGTTGGCGAACCAGTACATGACGGAGGTGCCGGAGGCGTCGATGCCGTCGGTGGCCTTGCGGATACGGGTGCGGAGCCGCTCGACGAGCTTCTCGCCGCGCTCGGGGACGCCGAAGACCCGGGCGAGGTCGCGCACTTCGCCGTAGACGCTGTCCATGGTCAGGGCGCCGGTCCGGACGCCGTCGCCGTCCTTGGTGTTGTCCTTCGCCGTGCAGTCGGCGGGCGAGACGTAGGTGGGGACGCCCAGCTTCTCGAACTGCTCGCGGGGTGCGACTCCGCCCTTGGCGAGGGTCGACTCGAAGTCGGCGGTGACGAAGTCGGGCTCCTGGTCGAGGACCTTCTCGGACGAGGGCCGGTTGTCGGCGATCCGCTTCACGCCCGCGTTGGCCTTCTCCAGGCCCTTCATCACCGGGTCGGTCCAGGTGGCGGTGGCGGCGATCCGGTCCTGCAGGCCGAGCGAGAGCAGGATCTCCGTCGTGCCCTGGTCGACGGAGACGGCGCGCCGGGGCGGGGCGTCCACGGTGACGGTGCGCCCGCAGTTGTTGAGGGTGACCGGATAGCCGTCCGCCTTGCCCGGTGCGTCGGCCTTCTCGGCGGGGGACCCGCCGCAGGCCGTCAGGAGCAGGAGGGCGGCGGCGAGCAGGGCGGCGGAACGTATGGGCGGCACGGGACATACCTCGGCGTCTCTGGGCCCATGCGCGGGGCCCGCTGTACGGAACCCGCCGCCCGGTCCCGGGCGGCGGTCGCCAGCAGGTCTTCGGACTCGGGTTCACGCGGACGGGACGCCTTCCCGGGGGACGATGGTCTCCCAGTGGCCGTGGCCCCGCCCGTCCCCCTCACCGCTGCGCGTCAGTTCCGGATTCGCACCGGATTCCCTGACTCCCACGTGGAGTTCGACTGGCCTTGGCACGCTACCACGGGCGTCCGGCCAGTTCAGCGGCGCCCGTGGTCGTCACGGGCGGCCGCTCACGGACGCTGGAGGGCCACCACCGCGTTGTGCCCGCCGAAGCCGAAGGAGTGGCTGACCGCGCGGCGGACGGGCCGCACCAGCGGCTGCTTGGTGACGCAGTCGATGTCGAACCCCGGCGCGGGGGCGTCCAGGTTCGCGACGGGTGGGACGACCCCGCGCTGGAGGGTGAGGATCGTCAGCCCCGCCTCGATCGCCCCGGCCGCGCCCATGCAGTGGCCGAGCACGCCCTTGGGGGCGGTGACGGGTGGCCGGTGCGGGTACACGCGGCTGATCAGCGCGGCCTCGGCGGCGTCGTTGCGTACGGTCGCGGTGCCGTGCGCGTTGACGTGCTCGACCTCGTCGGCCCGCCAGCCCGCGTCGCGCAGGGCGGCCTCGACGGCGGCCCGGGCGATCCGGCCGTCGGGGTGCGGGCTGGTGGGGTGGTGGGCGTCCGTGGTGGCGCCGGTGCCGGCGAGCAGGGCCCGGGGTTCGGCGCCCCTGGCCTCGGCTTCGGCGGCGCGTTCCAGCACCATGACGGCCGCGCCCTCACCCATGACGAGTCCGGCCCGGTCCGCGGCGAAGGGCCGGCTGAGCCGGGACAGGTCGCCGTCCGCGCGGGCGGCGGCCCCGGACCGGGCGAACCCGGTCATGGCGATCGGGAAGACCGTCGACTCGGTGGCCCCCGCGATGGCCACGTCGCACTGCCCGGTGGCCAGCAGGTCCCGGGCGACGGACAGCGCGGTGACACCGGACGAGCAGGCCGTGCAGGGGGCCATGCTGGGTCCGGTGGCCCGCATCTCGATCGCGATCTCGGCGGCCGGCATGTTGGGGATGGTCAGCAGGACACCGGCCGGCGAGGTGGCCTCAGGACCCCGCCGTTCCAGGACCAGCGCCTGGTCCGTGAGGTGCGCGGAGCCGCCGCTGCTGGTGCCCACGACGACCGCGACCCGGCTGCCGTCCCAGCCCGCCGGGTCGAGCCCGGCGTCGGCGACGGCCTCCCGGGCGGCCAGGACCGCGAACTTGACGTACCTGCCCATGCGGAAGGCCGTACGGCGGCCGATCGCGGCGTCCAGATCGATGCCGTCGACGACGCAGGCGAAGTCGATCGCGCACCCTTCGAGCGCGGGGACGGTGCGGGCCGGGCTCACCGCGCCGCACACCCCGTCCCAGGTGGACTCGGTGTCGTTGCCGACCGGGGTGATCATGCCCAGCCCGGTGATGGCGATGGCCGGTGTCCTCATCGGGCGACGCCCGCCGCCGCGTGGAGGTGCGCCGTGAGCTCGGCGAGGGTGGTCCCCCGGGTCAGGACGCCGGTATCGAGCTCGACCCCGGAGGCCTCCCGGAGGACGACGGCGAACTCCGCGGCGGCCAGGGAGTCCATGTCCAAGCTGTCCATGGTGGATTCCGGGACGATCTCGGCCACCGGAACCTTGAAGGTACGGCTGAGTACGTCGGTGATCCGGGGGTCGATCGAGCTCATGGTCTTCCTTTCCTCATGGCCATTCGGTGCGGGTGCCCGACGCCGGTGCGCACGGCCCGCCGCCGGAACAACTGAGCAGCGTCGATCCGGTTACGCCTTGCGGCGAACCGATTCGCCACCGCTCGTCCGCGGGCCTCCGGTCCACCATGCGAGCAGGGCGACGGTGGTCCAGTACGCGAGGAGCACGGCCCCGGCCCCGAGTCCCTGTACGGCCCCCGCGGCGCGGCGCGCCCGGGCGCCCCTCATCGCCGTGCCTCCTTGTGCCAGTGGGCGTCGGGATCGTCGTAGGCGTCGGCGTAGCGGGCGCCCGTGATCGGCCAGTCGGCGAGCACCTCGTCGGGGAAGGCGAAGGAGTCGGCGAGCTCGGCGAGATGGGTCGCCACCGCGGCGACGAGCTGTTCGGTGTGGTCCGTCAGCGCCTCGACCTGACCGGTGCTCAGGTGGCCGGCCGCGAGGAGGTCCCCGCTGACACGGGCGACCCGGCCGAGGGCGAACAACCGGGCCAGCTCGTCCAGCCGGTCCCGGTCGGCCCCCGCCGGCAGCGCCTCGACCGCGTCGGCGTACGCCTCGGCCGCCTCCCGGCAGGCGTGCGCGTCGACCCCGCGCAGCGCGGGGCCCGATGCCGCGTTCCACCGCTCCAGGGGGTTGCCGTGTGCGACCGGTGCCATGCGGGCGCCGGCGCGCGCGAACCACAGCTCCTCCGCCCGTGCCAGGAGTCCGGCCAGGAACCGCGGATCGGTGAGGTCGCCGGTGGCCGGGGCGGGCGGCTCGTGCGCGGGGCCGGCCGCGAGCAGGGCGGCGGCGGCCCTGGCGTGGACGGCGAGGTTGTCGCCCTCGGCGGTGATGGCGCCCTCGACGCCGGTGACGAGCACGGACATGCCGTTGTTCTCCAGCAGCCCCTGGGCGCCGCAGCGTTCCCGGGACTCCACGATCACGGCACGGGCCTGCCAGGTGATCCAGCCCTTGGCGATGTCGACCAGCCGTTCGGCGGCCTCGCGCTCCGGCTCGGGCCCCGCCCCCGCCGCCTCCCAACGGGCCAGGACGCGGCGGTGCAGCAGGCTCATGGCGAAGACGGTGGCCATGGCCTCGGCGAGCGGCCCGTGATGGGTGCGGTACGCGAGCACCGGCAGCCGTGCCCCGCGCCCGGCGGAGACGTGGCGGTGGCCGCCGTAGCGCACCGCGACGGCCAGTGTGGCGCGCGCGGAGCCGACGGCGCTGGCGCTCATGCAGATCCTGCCGGTGACGACCCGGGCGATGGAGGCGAGGAAGCGGCGCCTGCGGCCCTCGACGGCGCTGCGGAACACCCCGTCGTCGTCGATCCGGCCCTGCGGGCCCGTCAGCAGTGCGTCGCGGCCCACGAAGACGTGGTCGAAGGAGGTCAGGCTGTGGTCGACGGGGCTGCCCATGCGCGCCGGGAGCCTGCGCACCCGTACGCCGGGCAGCGGCCCGGTGGCATCGGTGAGGGGCACCAGCAGCAGGAACACCCCGTGGTCGGTGCCGTCGGCGAGCAGGCGGGCGGCGACGAGCCCCGACTTGGGGCCGCCGGCGAGGCCGGTGTTGGGCATGAACTTCTGCGCGCCGCAGTGCGGGGTGTGCAGCACGAACCCGTCGCGCGCGGGATCGTGGGTGGCGGTCGTCTCGACGGCGGCCGCGTCGTTCCCGTGCGCTACTTCCGTACACAGGAAGGTCCCGGTGCGCCGGAGGCCGAGGAAGTCGGACAGGTCGCGGGGGCTGTCGGCCCCGTGGTCGAGGAGGCTGCCGAGGAACAGGTTGTAGTGGATGCCCGCGATGGTCGCGAGGGCCGGGTCGACGGGGGCGAGCCATTCGTGCAGCGCCGCCAGCGCCCGGGGGTCGGAGGCCGGGCGGGCGGCGCTGTCGAGGGCGTCGTTGAGGGTGCGCAGCCGGGCGTACGCGCGTGCGAGCCGTTCCTCGGGGGTGCCGCCGGTGTCCGGCCCGGGGGGCAGGCGGAACGGTTCGGTGGCGACGAGCCGCCGCCAGAAGCCGTGCTCGCGGCGGGCGTCCTCGCCCAGGAGTACGGAGGTGAGGGGGCTTTCGTAGGGCTCGGCGCCGGTCCGCGTGGCGCCGGCGCCGGCGAGCGTGGTGGTCATACAAAGCTGAACGACCGGCGCACGGTCAGGACACCGGGGTCGCGCAGTTGTTCACCTGCCGGCGTGCCGGGCGCGTTCGAAGGCGAGGACGACGTTGTGCCCGCCGAAGCCGAAGGAGTGGCTGACCGCCCGCCGGACCTCCTGGCGGCGCGGCTGCTCGGTCACGCAGTCGATGTCCCACTCGGCGGGCGGGGCGTCCAGGTTCGCGACCGGCGGGACCAGCCCGTGTTCCAGGGTCAGCACGGTGGCGGCGGCCTCGATCGCGCCGCCGGCGGCGAGCGTGTGTCCGAGGACGCCCTTCGGGGCGGTGACCGAGGGGCGGTGCGGGAAGAGGCCGGCGATCAGCGCGGCCTCCATCGCGTCGTTGAGCGGGGTCGCGGTGCCGTGGGCGTTGACGTGGTCGACCTGGTGAGCGTCCCAGCCCGCCGATTCCAGGGCGGCCTCGGCAGCGCGGCGGGCGCCCCGGCCCGCGGGGTCGGGGGCGGTGGGGTGGTGGGCGTCGGTGGCGGAACCGGACCCGGCGAGCACGGCCCGCGCCCTGGCTCCCCGGGCCGCCGCGTGCCCGGCGCGCTCCAGGACCAGCACGGCGGCGCCCTCGCCCAGGACGAAGCCGTCGCGGTCGGGCGCGAAGGGGCGGGAGGCGCCGGCCGGGTAGCCGGTGCGCGTCGACAGCGCGCCCAGCTGGGCGAAGGCGGCGACCACGAGGGGCGTCAGGACGGATTCCGCGCCGCCCGCGACGACGACGTCGCACCGGCCGGAGGCGAGGAGGTCGTGGGCGGTGGCGAGGGCTGTGGCGCCCGAGGCGCAGGCGGTGGCCGGGGCGAGGCTGGGGCCGTGCGCCCGCAGGTCGATGGCGATCTCGCCGGCGGCCGCGTTGGGCATCATCATCGGCGCGAGGAGCGGTGAGACGGCCTGCGGCCCGTCCGCGTCGAGCCGGCGGACGTTTTCCACGAGGACCGGCACCCCGCCCACGCCGACGCCGAGCACGACGCCCACCCGGCCGCCGTCCCAGCTCTCCGGGCGCAGTCCGGCGTCGGTGACGGCCCGGCGCGCGGCGACCAGGGCCATCTTCACGAACCGCGCCATCCGCCAGCCGGCCCGCCCGCCCACGGCCTCGTCCAGGTCGGTGCCGTCGGCCCGGCAGGCGAAGTCGGCGGGCAGTCCGGCCAGTTCCTCGCAGCGCCGGGCCGCCGAACGGCCCGCGCACAGCCCGGACCAGAAGGCGTGCTCGTCGTCGCCCACGGGGGTGACCAGGCCCAGGCCCGTCACCACGGTCGTCGTCCTCGCGGCCCGCTCCATGCTGTGGCCCTCCCCTGTGTCGTCCGGCCCTCTGAGGGGCAACGCGTGAAGGGCCGTCAAGGGTGCGGGCGGGTTCCCGTCACCCCGGACCGAGCGCCCCGCGCAGTTCCATCTCGTCGGGCGGGTTCGCCCCGGCCCGGGCGACGGTGACGGCCGCCGACGCCGCCGCGTGGCGCAGCACGTCGCGGACGGTGTCCCGGTCCGCCGTGCGCAGCCGTTCCCGGCCCGCTTCCCCGAGCAGGCCGTGGGCGGCGAGGGCGTGCAGCGTGCCGGACATGAACGCGTCCCCCGCGCCCACGGTGTCGACGACGTCGACGGGCGGCGCGCCGATGTACACCCACCCGCCGGGCAGCAGCGCCGTGGCCCCGTCACCGCCCCGGGTGACGAGGACCAGGGCCGGTCCGGCGTCGAGCCACCGCTCGGCGGCCTCCGTCGCGTCCCGGCCCGGGTACAGCCAGTCCAGGTCCTCGTCGCTGGCCTTGACCACGTCGCTGAGGCCCACGCACCGCTCGACCCGGCGCACGGCGTCCTCGCGGTCCCCCATCAGCGCGGGCCGCACATTGGGGTCGTAGCTGACCGTGGCGGCGTCCCGCAACGACTCGACGGCGGCGAGCACCGTGGCCGCCCCGGGCTCGGTCACCGCGGCGATCGACCCGGTGTGCACGTGCCGGGGGCGCCGGTCGAGGGCGGTTCGGCCGAGCGTCCAGGCGATGTCGAACGCGTACGAGGCGCGGCCCTCGCCGTCCAGGGTGACGACGGCCGACGGGGTGGGGCCCGGGGCGCCGTCCGTGCGCACCTCCACCCCTCCCCCGGCCAGGTGCGCGCGGATCAGCCGCCCGTTGTCGTCCGGGCCCAGCTGGGTGAGCAGGGTCGCGTCGTGCCCGAGCCTGGCCAGACCGTGGGCCACGTTGGCCGGACTGCCCCCGGGGTGGACCCGGTCCGGGGCACCCGGGAGCCGGACGATGTCGGCGACGCATTCGCCGATGACCAGGAAGTCGGGGTGGTCGGGCATGGGGGCGTGATCTCCCTGGATGCGGTGACGGGATGACGGGGCGTCCGGCCGCCGCTACGACGTCCCGGGCCCCCGGGCACCCTCGCATGCGACGGGCCACGTCCGCGCGTGCGGGCGCCCCGTTGCACGGGCTACCCCTCCAACGCGTCCGCCACCTGCTCCAGGAACCGCGCGTGGGCGTGCGCGCTGCACACCGGCTCCGGGTTCCAGGGGACCACACGGGCCGCTCCGGCGACGGCCGCCCACTCGGGGTTGTCGCGCAGTTCGCCGAGCGGGGTGGCGTTGGACCGGATGTCGGCGAGGACGACGTCGGGGCGCAGTGCGGCGGCGTCGGCCCAGCCGGTCGTGGACCAGTTGGCGCCGGGGCCTTCGGCGGGCTCGAGGAGGCCGACGCCCAGGTCGGCGAGGACCCGCAGCTCGGGCCACATGCGGGGGCGGGCGAGGTGCGCCTGCTCCTGACCGGCCGGTGACAGGGCGAGGACCCTCGCACGGTCCGGGCCCGCGGTGAGCGCCCGCAGCCGTGCCCTCGCCGCGTCCAGCTCCGCGGTCGCCGCCGCGGGCTCCTGCGCGCCGAGCGAGCGGGCCAGCTCCGCGAACCGGTCGCCGACCTCGGCGAGGGTGCGCGCCTGGCCCACGTCGATGACGACAACCGGGACGTGGCCCTCCAGGTGCTTGGCCGTCTCCGGGTCGAGGCCGTAGACCTGGCCGCCGCCGTAGCTGACGGCGACGACGAGGTCGGGCGCGCCGCTCAGTAAGGCGTCCACGTCCAGGGTGGTGCCGGCACCGGCGTACGCGATGCCGTCCAGGGGCAGGGACCCGGTCTTCGCGGGGTCCGGGGCGGCCGGGTCGTCGTGGCCGGAGCCGAAGAGCCCGGCCGGACATATGCCGTGGTCCCACAGGCTCGCCCCGGCCTGGATGTAGGCGAGCACCCGCTGCGGGCGCTCCCCGGTTGCCGACAACTGCCCCCGGTCGTCGGTGAATTGCCACACGGTCTGCTCGCTCACGTCACACGCCTCCCACCGGGACCCGCCGCCGGGGTGACGGCGGTCGACGAGTACCTGCCCAGCAAATGCGCGCGGCACCCGCCGGGGCGGAAACCGGCTGGAGGCGGACCGGAGGCGGGCTAGAGATCCGGCCGCGTCCCGCGTACGAGATAGGTGACGGGGCCGGGGTCCGGGACGTGGATCTCGGTAAAGCCGAGCCGGTCGTAGAAGGCCCTGGCGGGGGTGTTGGAGGTGAGCATGGAGAGGTGGACGCCCTGCACCCCGCGGGCGTTCAGGGCCGCGAGGAAGGTGTTCATCAGCACCCTCCCGTACCCCTTGCGCTGCCAGTCGGGCAGGAGGTCGATGTGCAGGTGGGCGGGGTGGTCCGCGAGTTCGGGCAGGACCATGCGCTCCGGGTTGTGCAGCAGCGCGGTCATCTCGTCGCCGGGGCTCTGCGGCGGGCCCTCGGGGAGGGGGTAGCGGTCGGCGACCTGCGGCAGCCAGCGCTCGCGGAACTCCTTGACGAAGCGCGGGGTGTCGGCGGTGCCGAGGATGTAGCCGACCGGGCGGCCGGTGCCGTCGTCGAGGACGAAGGTCAGCTCGGGTTCGAGGTGGGCGTAGGGCGTGGCGAAGATGGCCGGCACCAGCCCGTGGTCCGGGTAGATGTCCCGGGCGTCGCTGCCGCCGGCGGCGGTGCGTATGCAGATGTCCGAGAGGGCGGCGCTGTCATCGGGTCGGTAGGCCCGTGGGCCGGGAAGGATCGTCACGGGCTCATCCTGCCGACTCGGAGAGCGCTCCCACAAGGGAGTCAGGGGTTGACTGCGGTGAGGAGGACGACGGCGTCCTCCAGGGCGAGCAGCCCGTGCCGCTCCTGCGGGATGGGGTGCAGCCGTCCGGGTGTCAGTTCCACGTCGCCGGAGGCGGCGGTGAGCCGGACGGAGCCGCGCAGGACCTGGAGCGAGGCGGCGGGCGGGGCGTTGTGCTCGTCGAGCGCTGAACCGGACGTCAGGGCGATGACGGTCTGCCGCAGCGGGTCCTGGTGGAGCAGGAGGTGGGCGCTGCGGCCGTGCGGCGCGTCGCGGGCGGCGGCCAGGTGCTCGGCGGCGAGGGCATTCAGATCGTTCGGAGCGTCCATATGCCCACTGTGCCGCAGCCCCGGCCCGCCCGCGAACCTGCCGTACGGGTCTGGACGCGCTCCCACGCGGCCCCGGCCCCGTACGGCCGGCGTGCGGCCATGGCGTCGTCAGGCGCGCAGCCACACCGCCGTGTCCTGCGGGAGGCGGCCCGCTTCGTCCAGGGGTCCGCTGGTGAGCAGCACCGCGCTGTGCGGGGGCAGCTCCGCGGCCTCGGCGGCCAGGTTGACGAGGCAGAGGAGTCCGTCGGTCCTGGCGAATGCGAGTACCCCGGGCGCGGCGTCCAGCCAGGTCAGGCGCCGGATGCCGGGTTCTCCCCCGGTGCCGAAGCCCGGCTCGGTGCGCCGCAGCCGCAGGGCCTCGCGGTAGAGGCCGAGCATGGATTCCGGGTCGCCGTTCTGGATGTCGGCGGCGTACCCCGGCCAGCCCTCCGGCTGCGGGAGCCACGGCTCCGCGGTGGCCCCGAATCCGGCGTACGGCTCGCCCGCCGCCCAGGGCATGGGCACCCGGCAGCCGTCCCGGCCCGGGTCGGTGCCGTTCTTGCGGAAGTGCATCGGGTCCTGGATGCGGTCCAGCGGGATGTCGGCCTCGGGCAGCCCGAGTTCCTCGCCCTGGTAGAGGTAGGCGGCGCCGGGCAGGGCCAGCGAGAGCAGGGCGGCGGCGCGGGCCCGGCGGGTGCCGAGGGCCAGGTCGGTGGGGGTGCCGAAGGCCTTGGCCGCGAAGTCGAAGCCGGTCTCCTCACGCCCGTACCGGGTGACGGTCCTGGTCACGTCGTGGTTGCAGAGCACCCAGGTGGCGGGGGCGCCGACGGAGGCGTGTTCGGCGAGGGTGTCGTCGATGGCGCCGCGCAGCTTCTCCGCCTCCCAGGGGCAGGCGAGGAAGTTGAAGTTGAAGGCGGTGTGCAGCTCGTCGGGGCGCAGGTAGCGGGCGAAGCGCTCGGTGTCGGGGAGCCACACCTCGCCGACGAAGACGCCGCCGTACTCGTCGGCGATGGCGCGCCAGGAGCGGTAGACGTCGTGGAGTTCGTCGCGGTCGACGAAGGGGTGCGGGTCGCTGCCGAGGGCGAAGTCGGGCAGCGCGGGGTCCTTGGCGAGGAGGGCGGCGGAGTCGATGCGTACGCCGGCGACGCCGCGTTCGAACCAGAAGCGCAGTACGTCCTCGTGTTCGCGGCGGACCGCGGGGTGGGCCCAGTTGAGGTCGGGCTGCTGGGTGGCGAAGAGGTGGAGGTACCACTCTCCGTCGTCCAGCCGGGTCCAGGGGGTGCCGCCGAATTCGGAGACCCAGTCGTTGGGCGGGATCTCGCCGTCGGCGCCGCGGCCCTTGCGGAAGTGGAAGAGGTCGCGCTCGGGGCTGCCGGAGCCGGCTTCGAGGGCGGCGCGGAACCAGGCGTGCTGATCGGAGACGTGGTTGGGCACGATGTCGACGATGGTGCGGATGCCCAGTTCGCGGGCTTCGGCGATGAGTTTCTCGGCCTCGGCGAGGGTGCCGAAGGCGGGGTCGATGGCGCGGTAGTCGGCCACGTCGTAGCCGCCGTCGGCCAGCGGCGAGAGGTACCAGGGGGTGAACCACAGGGCGTCCACACCCAGTTCGACGAGGTAGGGCAGCCTGGCCCGTACCCCTGCCAGGTCGCCGGTGCCGTCGCCGTCGCCATCGGCGAAGCTGCGTACGTAGATCTGGTAGATGGCGGCGTCGCGCCACCAGTGTGCGGTGGCCTCGGACGGACGGTTGGCTGCCACTGACGTTCCTTTCGGGCAGGTGGGACTCCGCCGCCGGCCCGGCCGGCGGGGCAGGATGGGTGAGCCGGCGGCGGAGTGCTGAGGGGATGGCGGCTGGGGAGGGCGGGTGTCAGCCCTTGAGGCCGCCCGCGGTGAGACCGCTCATGATGTTGCGCTGGAAGAGCAGGAAGATCAGCAGCGTCGGGATCGACGCGATGGTGAGTGCGGCGATGAGGACGTTCTCGGGGACACCGCTGGCCAGGGAGTAGATGCCCACGTTGAGCGTCTGCTTGTCGGGGTCGGGCAGGGTGAGCATCGGCCAGAGGAAGTCCTTCCACACGCCGACGACGGCGAAGATGGAGACGACTCCGAGGATCGGCCGGGAGATGGGCAGGACGATCGAGCGCAGGGTGCGCAGGGGCGAGGCGCCGTCCATGGCCGCGGCGTCGAGGAGTTCGCCGGGGATGGAGTCGAAGAACCGCTTCAGCAGGAAGATGTTGAAGGCGTTGGTGACCGACGGCAGCCAGATCGCCCAGGGCGAGTTGACGAGGTTGCGCTGGACCAGGGGCACGTCCAGCACCGTGAGGTACTGCGGGACGACGAGCACGGTGGCCGGGATCATCAGGGTGGCCAGCATCATGCCGAGGATGACCTTGCCGAAGACCGGCCGCAGCTTGGACAGCGAGTAGGCGGCGGCGACGTCGAAGACCAGCTGGAAGGCGAGCGCGCCGAAGGCGTAGTACAGGGTGTTGAACAGCAGCTTGGACAGGTCCATGACGGTCCAGGCCTGGCTGTAGTTCTCGGTGTGGATGGAGCTGGGGAAGGCCGTGGGCGGGCTCTGCACCACTTCCTGGGTGGTCTTCAGGCCGCCGGTGACCATCCAGTACAGGGGGCCGAGGAAGACCGCCGTGAACAGGACCATCACCAGGCCGAAGACGATCCAGTAGACGGCCTTGCCGCGGGGCCTGCCGAGCTGGGCCGGCGAGATCAGGGTGCGCTGGCGGGCGCGTTCGGCGCCACCCTCGGACCTGCGCCGTGCGGACTTGCGTGGGGTGCTCCCGCGCCGGGAGACAAGCGTGTTCGATGCCATGGTCCTGGCTCCCGTCCTAGTCTTCGCTGCTGCGGCTCAGTCGTACGTACACCGCGGAGAATCCCGCGAGGACGACGAGCAGGACGAGGCCGAGTGCCGCCGCGCTGCCGTAGTTGTTGAAGTTGAAGGCGTACTGGTAGATGAGGTAGACGACGGTGGTGGTGGAGCCCTCGGGCCCGGCGCCGTTGGTGAGCAGGAACGGCTCGGTGAAGACCTGCATCGTCGCGATGATCTGCATGAGCAGCAGGAGCGAAAGGATGAGGCGGGTCTGCGGGATGGTGACGTGCCAGATCTTGCGCAGCAGTCCCGCGCCGTCGAGTTCGGCCGCCTCGTACAGCTCGCCGGGGATGCCCTGGAGCGCGGCGAGGTAGATGAGGGTGGCGCCGCCCATGTTCATCCAGGTCGCCGCGATGACGACGGAGAGCATGGAGGTGCTGGTGTCCTGGAGCCATTGCTGTTCAGGCAGGTGGAAGATGCCCAGGATGCGGTTGAAGAGGCCGTAGCCGGGGTCGTAGAAGTACTTGAAGAGCAGTACGGAGGCGACCGGCGGCAGCATCACGGGGAGGTAGACGAGCAGCCTCAGGTAGCCCTGTCCGTGCCGGAACTCGTTGAGCACGACGGCGATGGCGAACGGGACGACGAAGCCGAGGAGCAGGGCGAGGACGGTGAACAGGAGGGTGTTGCGCCAGGCCTGCCAGAAGGCCGGGTCGTTGAAGACGTACGTGAGGTTGGACCAGCCGGCCCAGGTGGTGGTGCCGTCCTCGTTCTTCTGGAAGGCCAGGACGAATTCCCGGACCATCGGATACCAGGAGAAGAGCGAGAAGCAGAGCACCGCTCCGATCAGGAAGCCGTGCGCTGAGATGTTGCGGCGCAGGGCGCGCAGGAACTCCTCGCGGGCGGAGTCCCGGCGGGCGGGGCCTGGGTGTCCTGGGCGAGGCCTGGTCGCCTTGCGGGGGGACAGGGTTGGGGCCGACATGGTGTCTCCTCGGTGCCGGTGTGCTGCGAGCGCGGCAGCGGACGGGGGCGGATGCGGGGCCGGGTCCGCGGACCCGGCCCCGCGCGTCCGTTACTGGTTCGCCAGGACCTGGTTGACCTGCTGCTCGGCGGTGGAGAGCAGCTTGTCGACGTCGGCGTTCTCGTTGGTCAGGACGCCCGACATGGCGTTGTCGAGGATCTTGTAGATCTCCTGGGCCTTCGGCGGCTCGGCCTTGCCGGGGACGGGGTTGTCCATGAAGGCCTTGAAGTTCTCGACGGGCATCGTCGCGTTCGCGGCGCGCGCGGCGTCGTCCTTGGTCTTGCTCTCGCCGAGGAAGAAGTTCGGCTGCGGCAGGCCGACGGGGAGCTTGTCGGCCTTGGTGCGGGCCCAGTCGAACTGGCCCTTGCCGGGGGTGAGGTTCTTGAAGTTGAGCCAGGCGATGGCGGCCTTGATCTGGTCGGGCGAGCTGCCCTTCTTGATCAGGTAGTTGTTGCCGCCGAAGAGGGTGCCCTTGGCGCCGGGGATCGGGCCCAGGCCGAAGGTCTCGTACGAGGCGCCGAGCTGCTGCACCATGTAGGCGATGTCGTCGGGGGCGGCGAGGAACATGCCGAGCTTGTCGCTGGCTATCTGCTTCTGGAGGTCGCCCCACTTGAGCAGCTGGGTCTTGCCCATGCTGTCGTCCTCCCAGCGCATGTCGTGCAGCTGCTGGAGGACCTGCTTGCCGGTCTCGTTGTTGAAGGCGGCCTTCTTGCCGGAGGCGTCGACCACCTCACCGCCGAGGCCGTACTGGGTGGCGGCGAAGTGCCAGCCGCCGTTGTTGCCGGCGCTGTACTCGCCGTAGCCGGAGATGCCCTTGCCGAGGCCGGCGATCTTCTTGGCGGCGGCGCGGACCTCGTCCCAGGTGGCCGGCGGGGTGTTCGGGTCGAGGCCGGCCTGCTTGAACAGCTTCCGGTTGATCATCAGGCCCATGGTGTAGTTACTGGTCGGCAGGCCGTAGAGCTTGCCGTCCTTGCGGGCCACGTCGACGACCTGGGGCTGGATGTCCTTCAGGGCGGGGACCGTCTTGTCGGTGACGTACGCGGAGATGTCCTCGGCCCCGTCGTTGTCCAGGACCTGCTGGAGGTCGCTGAAGTAGGCGTAGAAGACGTCGGGCTGCGACTTCCCCTTCAGCATGGCGGTGAAGCGGGGCGGCTCGTTGCACTGGCCCGGGGTGGACTTCCCGTTGATCGTGACGTTCGGGTACTTCTCGTTGAACGTCTTGATGTCCTCCTTCCACTCCCGCAGCTCGGCCGCCTTGGCCGCCGGCGGCATGCAGTCGATCGAGATCGTCACCTTGGTCTTCGGGTCCAGCGGAGCCGAAGGGTCGGACGAACCCTTGGACGAACTGCTCGAGTCGTCGTCCTTGCTGCTGCTCGTGCCGCAGGAGGCGAGCGAGGTCAGGGCAAGTGCGGTGACAAGGGCAGCCGCGGAGGCACGGCTGATACGGCGTGTGCGGCGCAACCCAGCACTTCTCATCGATGGTCCCCTTCGGGCATGAGCGTGGATGGCCCTCGGCCGACTGACTGCCGGGGCGAGGCACACTCAACCAGCGTCGACATGTGAACGCAATATCTCGCGCAGTTTTCGTAAAAGTTTGACAGCCTCAGGTACGCCGCATGCGGAATCCGGCGCGCGGACAGCACGGGGCGCCGCCCGGCGGACCGGACGGCGCCCCTGCGTACGGGAGTTGCTACGGGTTGATGTTGATCTTCATGGTGGACGTCGTGTTCTTCACGTCCTGGGCGTTGTCGCTGAACCTGAGCCCGTTGAAGGTGACCTCACCGACGGCGGGCCCCTGGCCGGCCTCCGGCATCTCGTTGGCCCACAGCCCGAAGCCGGACTTGGCGTCGAAGGCGTCCCCGCTCTTGCGGGCGCCGGAGATGGAGATGTCGGTCAGGATGGTGTCCTTGATCGGGAACTGCGGTTGGCCTCCCACGTAGTTGGTCTGGAACATGATGCCGCTGTACGTCGGGTCGACGATGTCGACGTGGTTGATCCGGATGCCCTGGAAGACTTTGGAGGCGGAGAACAGCCAGATGCCGGGGAAGGTCTGCGTGCCCCAGAAATGACCGCCGGAGCGGACCACGGAGACGTTCTCGATGGTCGTCGGACCGGTCCCGAATCCGTTCATCGGGTAGCCGAAGTCCAGCGAGCTGACCGTGATCCCGGAGTAGACCAGGGTGTCCGCGATGCGGATGTTGCGGAAGGTGTTGTCGTAGCCGCCGTAGACGGCCACACCGGCCGCGCGCCAGGTCAGGAGCGAGGTGAGGTTCTCGTAGACGTTGTTCTTCATGTCCGCGCCGCCGGAGTCGATCGCCGAGAACAGCGCGAAGCTGTCGTCACCGGTGGCCCGCGACTCGTTGTTGACGACGTGGTTGTCGGTCGAGCCGTTGGTCATGTTGATGCCGTCGGCGAACGTGTCGCGGATGCGGGAGTTCTTGATGGTGATGCTGTCGGTGTTGGCGCCCCAGTAGAGGCACACCGTGTGCTCGTTCCAGATGTTGTCGATCACCATGTCCGAGACGTTGGAGAAGTCGAACACCTTGCCCGGTCCGTCGATGCGCGAGGTGTAGTTCCCGAAGTACGCGAAGTTCGCGAACGTCGAGCCCTTGGCGCTCGCCTCGGCCCGGAAGCCGATGTCGGTGTTCTCCTGCGTCGAGGGCGCGTGGAACCTGGTGTACCAGGGCCCCGCACCGATCACCTTGACGGCCTTGCCGTAGACCTGGAACTTGCTGGCGGTCGCGTAGTCACCGGCCGGCAGGTAGACGCCCACCAGCTTGCCCGTGGTGTCCATCCGCACCCTGTCCAGGGCGTTCTGGACGTCCTGGTGGGTGAAGCCGGTCGGGACAGCGTAGGCGGCCGGGTCCGGGTTGGCGGTCTGGGTGGCCTGTTCCAGGCTGATGAAGTCGATCGCGTAGGTGCTGGTGTTGGCCGCGTCCTTCTGGAGCCGGATCTTGCTGCCCGCCGGCACGGTCTTGCCCAGCATCACGTTGGCCTCGTCGTAGATGTGCCGGGGTGAACCGGAGCCCGGGGAGTTGCCGGGGCCGGTTTCGGCGCCGTACAGCCAGGCGTACTTCGAGGTGAGGTCGATCGCCTTGAGGAAGGTGCCGTCCACGTAGATGTTGAGCTTGGAGTCGATGCCGCCGCCGCCCGCGGAGTCCGGGATGGAGTAGCGGGTCACCAGGGTGTTGGTGCTGGCCCGGGTGGTGAACTCGACGTAGTTGCCGGTGTTGTTCAGCGTGACCGCCTTGCGGCCCGACGCCTCGCCCGCGACGTCGCCGACGGTCCTGTTCGGCCCGACGACCTTCGCGCCGCCGCCGGTGACGCCGTCCTCCGCCTCGTAGGTGTCGTACGGCATGTTGGCGCCGCGCCCGACGAAGAAGGAACTGCTGACGGTGTTGTTCTCACGCTTGACCGGCAGCTCCTCGGCGTCGTCCGCGACCACCGTCTTCACGGTGTACGAGCCGTTGGCCGCCGTCCAGGAGCCCAGGTTCACCGGGGCGCTGGTGGCACCCGCGGCGATCGAGCCGTTGTAGCTGCCGGTGAGGGTCTTCACCGTGGCGCCCTTGGCGTCCAGCAGGGTCACGGTGACGGCGTGGCCGCCCGAGGCGGAGGCGACCGTGCCCTGGTTCCTGATGGCGACGGAGAAGGTGACGTTGTCGCCCTGGGCCGGGGCGGACGGCGAGGTGGTGACCGCGGTGGGCACCAGGTCGGAGCTGGCGACCGGCTTGACGACCAGGCCCGAGGTGCTGGTGTACGTGTTGTCGGTCTCGTTCTGCTCGATGATCTGGTTGTCCGGGTCAGCCACCGCGCTCAGCGTGTACGTGCCCGCGTCCCGCGCCCCGATGTCCGCGCTGACCTGCGTGGAGGCCCCGGCGGCGAGGGCGCCCACGGACGCGGTCGCGACCTTGGTGCCGCCGAGCCGGAATTCGAGCTTGCCGGCCGGAGCGGCGACGGCGCCGGTGTTGCGCACCGTCGCGGTGAGCGTGACCGGGTCCGACTCGACGGGTGCGGCCGGGCTCGCCGTCACCGCGCTGACCTGGAGGTTCGGGTTGGGAGCCGGGGCGCCCAGGACCTGGAACTCCGCGACCTGCCCGGCGGGCGCGCCCGTGTTGGAGGTGAACTTCAGCTGGACGTCGGCGACCCGCGCGTCGACCGGGATGGTCACCGTGTTGCCGCTGCCCGGGCTGAACGCGTAGTCCTTGGCGGCGACCAGGCTCGTGTAGGACGAGGCGCTCTGCTCACGGCCGAGGACCTGGATGTTCTGGGTCCTGGCTCCCCAGCTGCTGTCCGGGTTGAGCTTCACGACGACGCTCCGGGTGTCGGCGTTGGCGCCCAGCTTCACCGTGAGGGTGTTGGGGTAGCTGCCGCCCGCGCCCTCCCAGTAGGTGGAGAGCTGGTTGTCGTTGGCGTTCTCCGCGACGAAGGTATGCACCACGGAGGAGGCGGTGACGGGCTTGCCGACGGCCAGGTTGGAGGCGGCGCCTGTGGAGCCGTTGCGGGTGACGGTGTTGCTGTCGCCCGAGGCGTTGCCCGCCGCGTCCTTGGCCCGCACGAAGTACGAGACGGTGGTGCCGGCGGGCTGGGTGTCGGTGTACGTGGTGACATCGCCGGCCACGCTCTCGCGCAGCACGTTGTTGGCGTAGATGTCGTAACCGGTGACGCCCTTGTTGTCGCTGGACGCCGTCCAGGCCAGCTTGATCTGTCCGGAGGCGGGCTCGGTGAAGCTCAGGTTCGCCGGTGCGGTGGGCGCCTGGGTGTCGCCGGAGTCCCCCTTGCGGGTGACGGTGTTGCTGTTGCCCGAGACGTTGCCCGCGGCGTCCTTGGCCCGGACGTAGTACGCGACGGTGGTGCCGGCCGGGCGGGTGTCGGTGTACGTGGTGACATCGCCGGCCACGCTGGTCAGCAGGGTGTTGTCGGCGTAGATGTCGTAGCCGGTGACGGCGGTGTCGTCCGTCGACGGCTTCCAGGTCAGCTTGATCTGCCCGGTGGCCGGTTCGGTGTACGCCAGTTGCGCCGGCACGCTCGGGGCCTGCGTGTCACCGGACTCGGGGCCGTAGATCTCCAGCTCGGAGACCTGGGCGCCGGGCTGGACGGTGTTGGCGCTGACCAGGACACGGAGGTAGCGGGTGGTGGTGGCGTCGAAGGTGATCGTCGCCGTCTCGCCCGATCCGGGGCTGAAGGTGTACGCCTTGGACTGGGTGAGGTCGCTGAAGTCCGAGCCGTTGGCGCTGCCCTGGATCTTCAGGGTCTGGCTGCGGGTCTCCCAGCCGTCGGGCAGCCGCAGCACCACGCGGTCGACCCGCACGGACGAGCCCAGGTCGGCCTGGATCCACTGCGGCAGTTCGTTGTTGCGGCTCTCCCAGTAGCTGGCGCGGTTGCCGTCGTTGGCGTTGGCCGCGATGTACGTCTGGGTGTAGCTGCTGGCGGTGAGGGGGCGCCCGGCGGCGAGGTTGACCGAGGACTCCGCCGCGGCCCGGACCTCCATCTCGGCGAGCTGGCCGTTGGCGGAGGCGGTGTTCGCGGTGATGTCGGCCCGGACGAAGCGGGCTTGGGTGGCCGGGAAGCTGATGGTGACCTTGTTGGAGCTGCCCGGTGCGAAGGAGTAGGAGGCCGAGGTCTTCAGCGTGGAGAAGCTGGTGCCGTCGACGCTGCCCTGGAGGGAGAGCGTCTGGCGGCGGGCCGACCAGTCGGCGGGGAGCTTCAGCGTGACCTGGTCGATGCGGGTGACCTTGCCCAGGTCGCTCTGCACCCACTGGGGCAGGGACTTGCCCGACCCCTCCCAGTACGTCGACTGCTGCCCGTCGGCGATGTTCCCGGCGGACTTGCCGCTGCTCGCGGCCGTGCGGTGGCCGGCGGCGATGTTCGGGCCGCCGGCGGCCGAGGCGTTCAGCGCCGGCCAGGCGACCATCATCAGGCTGGTGGAGACGGTCGCGGAAAGGATCCGCCATCTCCAGCGTCGCGTTCTCATCTGTCCCCGATCTGCTGCCTCGGCGCGGGTGGCCGAGGCGCGGCTCAGTCTGCGAAACCTGCCCGTACATGAATTCCTGCACCGACAGGATGACCTTTTGCGTTTTGCGGTCAGAGAGTTGCAGAAAATTGACATGGAGTCCACCGTTCCGGCAGAAGTCGGCAACTCCGCAGGCCGGGCACGCATGAGCCAACTAGCGTGACATTAAGGGCGATTGATGCCGCACCGACGGGACCACCCGGAGTCGCCCGGTGGCGCAAGGAATTTGCGCCTCTACGCAAGCCGCTGAAAGCTGCCAGTTGAGAGGGGTGGCCCCCGGAGTGCCACGGACACGGCGAAGGGCGGGTCCGCCTCCGCGGACCCGCCCTTCGTTCTCTTCGTTGCTCAGCCGGAAAGGCTCACCCGGCGGGGCTCCACCGGTACCGGACGTCCGGCTCCTTCTCCTCGTTGCGGCTGCCGTCGTCGAACGCGACCGCGGTGAACCCATGACGCTCGTAGAAGGCCCGCGCCCCCGTGTTGCGCTGGAAGGTGTACAGGGCGAGCCCCTCGGGGCCGGCCTCCTTGGCCGCCTCCAGCAGGAGCGAACCGATGCCCCGGCGGCGCAGCCCGGCGGCGATGTAGAGGTGCTCCAGCTCGGTACCGTCCAGCGAGACGAAGCCGGCGATCCGCGTTTCCCCGCCCTCGCTCGTCTCGGCCACCCGGACATCGGTGCCGGGGAGCACCACATGGGTCAGCCAGGCGAGGGTCGCCTCGTCGCTGTGCACCCGGGCCAGGTACGGCATGGCGGCGGCGCGGGAGTCGAGGAAGAGCCTGGTGAGGGGACCGGCGTCGTCCGCACGGGCTTCACGGAGCACTGCGGGGGTGCTGTCCGACGGCAAGGTTCGCTCCTGTCCGAGGGGCCGCCGCCGGGCGCGGGGCACACGATGATCGAACATACGTCGGGCGCGGTCCGGATCTCCATAGGATAAGAGCGCCCTGCCCCACCGGTGCCCGCCCGTGGCACCCGTCCCGCCGAGGAAACGACGTAACGGTGTACCAGCCCCACGTGTTCACACTGACCGCGGACGGATACCGGGGGCCCGCACCCTCCTGGCCCGCCGGTGCGCCCTCCGTGTGGCTGGTGGATACGGAGCAGGTCGCCGGGACCGTCCGGTCGCTGGCGCCCCGCATCCTCGACGTCTCGGAGCTCGCCCGCGTGGAGAAGCTGGCCTTTCGGGCCGACCGCGACTGCTACACCGCCGCCCACGTGGCCCTGCGGCTGCTGCTCGGCGTCCGCCAGGGCGTCGCCCCGGACGCCGTACGGCTGACCCGGGAGCGCTGCCCGTCCTGCGACGGCCCGCACGGGCGGCCGGCGACCGGTGGAGGGGTGCACTTCTCGCTCTCGCACACCCGGGGCGTCGCGCTGCTGGCGTTCGCGGACGTACCCGTGGGAGTGGACGTGGAACGCGTCCCCGAGCCACGGGTCGTGACCGAGATCGCGGGACAGCTGCACCCGGCGGAGGCGGCCGAGCTGGCCGCGCTGCCGCAGGAGGAACGGCCCGCCGCCTTCGCCCGGGTGTGGACCCGCAAGGAGGCGTACCTGAAGGGTGAGGGCACCGGCCTCGCGGGCGGTCTGAACCGGGAGCACGTCGGCACCGGCCCGCGCCCGCTCGGCCCGCCGGGCTGGACCGTCACCGATGTCGCCGTCCCCGCCGGGTACGCGGCGGCGGTGGCCGTCGAAACGGCGGGGCGGGCACTCGCCGAGGGCCACGACCGGCGAAAATGACCGCACGGGCACATCGCACCGACCGACCGATACGGAGGAGTGGCAGATGCCGCACGCACGAGCCGGACAGCAGGCGCGCCCCGAGGACCTGACCGATGTGGCACGGCTGGTGACGGCGTACTACGCGCTGCACCCCGATCCGGCGGAGCCCGGCCAGCGGGTGGCCTTCGGCACCTCCGGGCACCGCGGTTCGTCGACCGCCACCGCGTTCAACGAGGACCACATCGCGGCGACGAGCCAGGCCATCAGCGAGTACCGGGCCCAGCAGGGCACGGACGGGCCGCTGTTCCTGGGGGCGGACACCCACGCCCTGTCGGAGCCGGCCCGGGTCACCGCCCTGGAGGTGTTCGCCGCCAACGACGTGCGCGTCCTCATCGACACCGAGGACGGGTACACCCCGACGCCCGCGGTCTCGCACGCCATCCTCACGTACAACCGCGGGCGCACCTCGGGCCTCGCGGACGGGGTCGTGGTCACCCCGTCGCACAACCCGCCGGGCGACGGCGGCTTCAAGTACAACCCGCCGAGCGGTGGTCCGGCCGGGTCGGACGCGACCGGCTGGATCCAGGACCGGGCCAACGAGATCATCACGGGCGGGCTCAAGGAGGTCCGCCGGGTGCCGTACACCCGGGCGCTGGCCGCCCCGACGACCGGCAGGTACGACTTCCTCGGCACCTACGTGGCGGACCTGCCCTCCGTCCTGGACCTGGACGCGGTGCGCGAGGCGGGCGTACGGATCGGCGCCGATCCGCTGGGCGGGGCGTCGGTCGCGTACTGGGGGCGGATCGCCGAGCAGCACCGGCTCGACCTGACCGTGGTCAACCCGCTGGCCGACCCCACCTGGCGGTTCATGACGCTGGACTGGGACGGGAAGATCCGGATGGACTGCTCGTCGCCGCACGCGATGGCCTCGCTGATCGGGCAGCGCGACCGCTACCAGATCGCCACCGGCAACGACGCCGACGCCGACCGGCACGGGATCGTCACCCCGGACGCCGGGCTGATGAACCCGAACCACTACCTCGCCGTGGCCATCGACTACCTGTACGCGCACCGGGAGAACTGGCCGTCCGGGGCAGGCGTCGGCAAGACCCTGGTGTCCTCCGGCATGATCGACCGCGTCGCCGCCGGCCTCGGCCGGGAGCTCGTCGAGGTGCCGGTCGGCTTCAAGTGGTTCGTGGACGGGCTGGCCGACGGCTCGCTGGGCTTCGGCGGCGAGGAGTCGGCCGGGGCGTCGTTCCTGCGCCGCGACGGCTCGGTGTGGACGACCGACAAGGACGGCATCCTGCTCGCCCTGCTCGCCTCCGAGATCCAGGCGGTCACCGGCGAGTCGCCGTCCCGGCACTACGCCGCGCTGACCGCCCGCTTCGGTGAGCCCGCGTACGCGCGGATCGACGCGCCGGCGGACCGTGAGCAGAAGGCGGTGCTGGCGCGCCTCTCCCCCGAGCAGGTCGGCGCGGACACCCTCGCGGGCGAACCGGTGACCGCCGTGCTCACCTCGGCGCCGGGCAACGGCGCCGCGATCGGCGGGATCAAGGTGACCACGGAGAACGCCTGGTTCGCGGCCCGCCCCTCCGGCACGGAGGACGTCTACAAGATCTACGCGGAGTCGTTCCGGGGCGCCGAGCACCTGACCCAGGTCCAGGAGGAGGCCAAGGCCGTGGTCTCGGACGCGCTGAAGGCCTGACCCGGCGGGCCCGGCCCTCCTCGCACGGGTGCGGGGAGGGCCGGGCCCCCGCTCAGGGGGTCCGGACCGTGGGCCTCGGGGCGGTCGCCATGCCGCCGCCGATGAAGAAGCCGGGGTGCGGCGGCTGGTTGTAGGCGGTGTTCTGCCAGGCCAGCGCGGTGCGGTAGGTGGTGTCGTGGAGCAGCGTGGTGATCCTCGTGGTGGTCTCGTACGGCGTGGAGTAGATGCGTAGCGCGGTGTTGTTCGTGGTCGCCCAGACCACCTCCTCGCGCCAGTCGCCGAACAGGTCGCCGGAGATGACCGGGGTGGCCTTGGTGCCGTTGTCGGAGTGGACCGAGGCGCCGGTCAGCAGCCGGGTGTCGCCGGAGGTCCCGTACTTGTCGATGTGGGTGCCGTCCAGCAGTTCCCGGGTGGTGTCACCGTCCCACCAGGCAAGGAAGTTGGTGCTGGAGGGCTTGCGGCTCGCGACCACCGTGCCGTGCGGGTCGCGTATCCCGGAGGCCGCGGACGACCAGGACTCGGCGCCCGCGCTGCCCGCCCAGATGTCGTCGCTGACACCGCGTCCGTTGTCGCCTCCGGCAGGCGTCGACCAGATGATGTGGCCGGTCTTCGCGTCGGCCATCCAGGACGAGGGCTTCGAGCCGTCCTCGTCGACCTTGAACTCCTCCAGGCCCGGCCGCGACGGGTCCAGGTCGCCGACGTGCATGGCGTCGCCGTGGCCGTTCTTCGTGGTCCACAGGGACCTGCCGTTGTCGTCGACGGCCATGGACCCGTAGACGATCTCGTCCTTGCCGTCGCCGTCGACATCGGCCACCGACAGCTGGTGGTTGCCCTGGCCGTCGTAGCCGCGGCCGGTGTTGGTCGAGCTGTTGGTGTCGAAGGTCCAGCGCCGGGTGAAGGCCCCGCCGCGCCAGTCCCAGGCGGCGATCACCGTACGCGTGTAGTAGCCGCGCGCCATGATCAGTGAGGGCCTGCCGCCGTCCAGGTAGGCGGTGCCGGCGAGGAAGCGGTCGACGCGGTTGCCGTAGCTGTCGCCCCAGGAGGAGACGGTGCCGCGCGCGGGGACGTAGTCGACGGTGCCCATGGCGGCGCCCGTCAGGCCGTTGAACATGGTGAGGTACTCGGGGCCTGACAGGACGTAGCCGGAGGAGTTGCGGTGGTCGGCCGACGCGCTGCCGATGACGGTGCCCCGGCCGTCGACGCTGCCGTCGGCGGTCTTCATCGCCACCTCGGCCCGGCCGTCGCCGTCGTAGTCGTACACCTGGAACTGGGTGTAGTGCGCGCCGGAGCGGATGTTGCGGCCGAGGTCGATCCGCCACAGCCGGGTGCCGTCGAGCTTGACGCCGTCCACGATGGTGTTGCCGGTGTAACCGGACTGGGAGTTGTCCTTGGCGTTGGTGGGCTGCCACTTGAGTACGAAGTCGAGTGCGCCGTCCCCGTCGAGGTCGCCGACGGAGGCGTCGTTGGCCTCGTAGGTGTAGGCGACGCCGTCGGGGGTGGTGCCGCCCGGGGGCGGGCTGATGGGCACGTCCTTGTATCCGGCGCGGAACTGGATCGCGTGCACGGAGTCGCCCTGCTCGACGCCGTCGACGACGGCGCGCACGGTGTAGTCGGCCGAGTTGGGGGCGCCGGCGTGGAAGTAGTTGGTCGAGCCGGTGACGGGCGAGGCGTTCACCTTCGTACCGGCGCGGTACACGTTGAAGGCCACGGAGTCGGCGTCGGTGGCGAGCCAGCGCCAGCTGACGAGGTTGCCGGCGTCCGTGTGGACGCTGACGACGCCCCGGTCCAGCGCCTCGGCCTGGCGCGCGGTCGCGGCGTGCGAGGTCTGGCCGGTGACGACCAGTCCGGCGGCGGCGAGGATTCCGGCGGTGACGGCGCCGATCAGGGTGCGGGTCCGGGTGGTACGGCGTCTGCGGGATGTGCGGGTATGCGCAAGAGCCACGGTACGTGCCTTCCGGAGTGGGGGTGGTTGGGGCACTCCTCAGTGGCCGCCGCGCGCGGAAAGGTTGCCGCCCCGCGCGATTTCCCGGTGCTCACCCGTTCGGCGCCGCGCGGTGGCGGGCCCGGTCCCGGCGCGCGCAGGCTGTCCGGAGAGCTGCCGACCGACAGGGGTGGCGGGACCCGTTGGGGGTGCGACGTGTCGGACACCGGTACTACGGCCCCTGGCGCGAACACGGGCGACGACATGGCCGGGGCCCTGCTCGAGACCCTGTTCAGCCAGTCCGCGGTGGGCCTGCACGTCCTGGACACGGATCTGCGGGTGGTACGCGTCAACGCCCTCACCGAGGAGGTCGACCCGGCGGAGCTCATCGGTCTGCACTTCACCGAGGCGTATCTGCTCGACGACCCCGACGAGGCGGAGCGCCTGCTGCGCAAGGTCCTGAAGACCGGTGCGCCGGTGCTGAACCAGCCGGCCCGGGGGCGCGTCGCGCTCGCCCCGGGCCCTTCGCGCAGCCTGACGGTCACCCTGCACCGGCTGGACGCCGGCGAAGGCCGCCCGCTCGGCCTGCTGGCGGCCGTGGTGGACGTCAACGAACGCGAGAAGGCGCACGTCCGGGCGGACGTGCTCACGGCGGTGCGCAGAGGGACCGGCCACTCCCTCGACGTGGCGGCGACCTGCGAGGGCCTCGTGTCGGCGCTGGTCCCCGAGTTCGCCGACCTGGCCGTGGTCGAGGTGGTGGACGAGGTGCTGCGTGGCGCCGATCCGCCGTTGGGCCCGCTGGCCCGGGACGTCCCGTTGCGCCGGGCGGCGGTACGGGGGACGGAGACGGCGTCGGACAACCTCGTCGGTGAGCTGCGCCGGCTGCCCGAGGCGACCCCGTACGCCCTGGCGGTCACGGATCTGCGGCCCCGGCTCGTCCAGCTGGGCCCGGACACGCCCTGGCTGGACGCCGACCCGGCGACGCGGCGGATGATCGAGGCGACCGGGGCCCACTCCCTGCTCGTGGCCCCGCTGAAGCTGCACGGCTCCGTCCTCGGCCTGGTGAGTCTGTACCGGCACCGGGGCGATCCGTACAACGAGCGCGACCTCCCCCTCGCGCTGACCGCTGCCGCCCACACGGCGCTGAGCATCGAGAACGCGCTGCGCTACGCCCGCGAGCACGTGATCGCCTCGACCGTCCAGCGCCGGCTGCTCCCCCAGCACGAGGGCGCCCGGGTGGCGATCGAGACCGCGCACGTCCTGCTCCCCGGCCGCAACAGCGGCTGCTGGTTCGACACCATCGGGCTCTCCGGCGCCCGGACCGCACTGATCATCGGCAATGTGGCCGGGCACGGACTGCAGACCGCCATCACGATGGGGCAGCTGCGCACCGTCATCCACGCCCTGGCGGGGCTCGACCTGGAGCCCGACGAGGTGCTGGCCCGGCTCAACGACACGGCCGACCGGCTGTCGCAGGAGCGCAGATCGCTGCCGCCCGGTGACGCCCTGCACCGTCAGCCGCTGACCGCGACCTGCCTGTACGCGGTCTACGACCCGTTCACCCAGGTGTGCACGGTGGCGCGGGCCGGGCATCCCGCACCGGTGGCCATCGGGCCGGACGGCCGGCCGCTCGCCCTGGACGTGCCGGAGGGACCCGCGCTCTTCTCGGAGGACAACGCGCCCTTCGCGACCGGCTCGGTCCAGCTGGACGAGGGCAGTGTGCTGGCGTTCCTGACCGGGTCGCTGCTGCCCGAGGAGCACTCGGTGGAGCGGGTGCGGGAGGCCCTGGCCCATCCGGAGCGGCCGCTGCGGGATCTGTGCGACGCCATCGTGTACAACCTGCCGGATGAGGCTGATCCGGACGGGGCGGCCCTGCTGCTCGCCCGGACCGGGGTGGTGCCGCCGGAGCGGGTGGCGACCTGGGAACTGGCCCACGAGCGGACGACGCCGGCGGTGGCGCGCACCCTGGTCCGGGACCGGCTGGAGGGCTGGAACCTCGACGAGGACACCATCGAGGCGACCGAACTGATCGTCAGCGAGCTGATCACCAACGCCGTCCGCTACGGCACCCCGCCCCTCCAGTTGCGGGTGCTGCTGGACCGTACGCTCACCTGCGAGGTCCACGACACCAGCCCGGTCGCCCCGCACCTTCGCCACGCACGCACGGTCGACGAGGGCGGGCGCGGCCTGTTCATCGTCTCGCAGCTCGCCAGCCACTGGGGCACCCGGTACAGCACCGAGGGCAAGGCCCTGTGGACGGAGCAGGAGATCCCGGACGAGGACTTCTGACGTCCCTGCGTTCCGGCGCATACGGGTGCGGCGCACCCCGGCCGGTGGGCCGGGACGCGCCGCGGGGAGAGGCCATCGGCGGCGGCCCGGGTTCAGCGGGCCGCCGCCGGTGGGTCAGCGCCGGTGGCCGTGGTGGTGGCGGCCCCAGGACTTGGAGTCGACCTTGTGGCCGCGCGCGTCGCGCAGGGTGGCCGTGTCGCTGTTGTCCCAGACGTAGTTGTGCCGGTCCTGGTAGACGTCGTGGCGGGTGTCGCGGCCGACGCCGGTGTGGACGCGCACCGAGGAGCGGCCGGGCAGGCGCAGGTCGAACTTGTAGGTGCGGTGGCTCGCGTCGCTGAGCGTCCAGTTGCGGAGGTTCACCGTGTGCCGGCCGGTGTTGGTGACGGTGACCCATTCACCGTTCAGGCTCCGGTTGGAGCCGTTGTCGCGACCGGGGCTGTCGTACTGGATCTTGCCCAGGACGACGGTCGGGCGCGGGTCGTGGTGACCTCGGCCGTGGCCGTCGGCGACCGCCGGCAGGGCGGCGGCGGCGACCAGTGCGCCGGAAGCGAGGACGGCGGCGGTGATCCGCCGTGCGTTACGGGACATGAAGACCCCTCAGGTGCAGGCCCGGACCGGTGGGGTCCGGGCGGTTGTTCGTTCCCGGCGTGATGTCGGGAGCCACACCTTGGCCCCGGCGGCGGCCCCGTGGGAACCGCATCGGGGCGTGTTACGAAGTGCGGACATTTCCGTCACACACGGCTGTAGGCGGCATGTAGGGAAACCCGCGGGTACCTGTCAATCCCCGTCCGCAGCAACCAGCCGTACGGCGCCGGATTGACGGGGTCCGTCGCGCGGGCGACGGCCGCCGGTACCCCGTTCGTGGACCCGGCGCGCGGGGCCGGGGGGTCGTAACAAACAGACCACAATGCCTGTTGAACGTCTGTTCCGTTACCGACGGAACGGGCGCACGGGTGTTCCCGGCTTTCCCTCTGCGGGCGCGTCGGGCCGGCCGGCCCAGCCGAGCAGGACCACCGAGCACACGGCGGCGAACGCGCACCACGTGGAGATGAACTCGTACCGCCACAGCGCGGCGCATACCGCCGCCCCGCCCGCGACGAGCACCCCGAGCCACACCAGCCGGCGGTCGCCGGACAGGAGGAGCGAGCCGATGGTCGCCACCAGGTAGCCCGCGACCAGCAGCAGCGGATACGGAAGGTCCACCGCGTAGCCGAGGGTGTGACCGCGCACGTGCGCGGTCACCGGCCGGGTCGCCAGGCAGTACGCGAGGACGCCACCCGTCACGAGACCGGCCGCCAGCGGCAGGGCGAGACGGCGCCGCGCTCGTTCCGGCGCGGCGCAGAGCACGCCCAGCGGAACCCACAACGGCAGCAGCGGCAGGGCGATCACCGCCCAGGCGAGCGTGGCGGGGCCGCCGCCCCCGTCCGCCCGCCAGACCGCGGCCTCGATGATCTGGTGGGCCCCGAGCAGCAGGGGCAGCGCCGCCAGCGGCAGGTCCCTCGCACGTCGGGTGCGTACGACGCAGGCGACGCCGATCGCCGCCACCGCACTGCCTGCGACCAGGTCGGCGCTCGGGCTCCAGCACATGGGGCCACGCTACGGGCCGCCGGGCGTGTTCTCAGGCCGTGGAGTCCGACCAGGCGTACGGCGGCCGAGCCGCACTGTCGGGCCGGGCCGCGCCCGACTCCACGATGGCACGGTCGGCCACGCTCATCAGCTGCCCGGCGACGTCGTGCATCGCGCGGCTCGCCGCGACCTCGTCGCCGATGGTGGGTACGTCGGGGTCCTGGGGGCTGCACCGGGCGACTCCCTGGCCGGTGAGTTTCGCGGTGCCCGTGTCCAGCACGGCCTCCGCCTTGGTCGTCCCGTCGTCCTCCGACAGTTCGACGCGCACCGTCCATTCCAGCGTGCGGTTCATCGCATACCTCCCGCCCGCGCCGGCCGGCGGGCGCGGGCCGCCGCACGGGTCCGCTTCCAGCATCCACCCGACCGGCCGCACCCGCCCGTCCACCGCCCCGGCTGCGTGCGCTCCCCGGCCGAAATAGGATGCTGGCACAGCGACGACCGCGGCAGCCGTGTGGCTACGGCCGCCGGACCGACCGGCCAAGGGTGTCCGGAGCGGCACCCCCTGCACTGCGGAGCGGCCCATGAACCGGCGTCGTCCTCCCCGGTCGGCCAGCTCCGACGAGCTGCTCAGCACCCTCCACGACCTCACTTCCCGGGCCCGGCGCGAGGTGGAGCTGCATCAGGCGAGGGTGGAGCTCGCCGAGGCGCTGCAGCGGGAGATGCTGCCCACCACCCTGCCCTCGCTGCCCGGTCTGCAGCCTGCCGCCCGGTACACCCCGGCGCGCGGCGGCCTGGACATCGGCGGCGACTGGTTCGACGGGTTCGCGCTCCCCGACGGCTCGCTGGCGTTCGCCATCGGCGACGTACAGGGCCACGACGTCGAGGCGGCCGCGTTCATGGGCCAGATCCGCATCGCGATGCGCGCGGTCGCGGTGGCGGCGGCAGACCCGGGCGAGGTCATGAGCCGCACCAACGACCTGCTGCTCGCCGCGGACTCCAACCTGCTCGCCACCTGCACCTTCGTCCGCCTCGACCCCGCCACCCGGGAGCTGCAAAGCGCCCGGGCCGGTCATGTGGCCGCGGTCTGGGCCTCCACCGACGGACGGGCGGGCACCACGGACGACGAGGGCGGGCTGCCGCTCGGTGTGCAGTCCGGCGAGGCGTACCCGGTCACCACCCGCCGGCTCAGCGGCGAGGGCGTGTTCGTGCTGCTGACCGACGGGGTCGTCGAGGGCCCCTCGTACTCCCTGGACGACGGGCTCGACGCGGTGGTGCGGCTGGCGCGCTCCCGGGCGGGCGAGGACGCGGAGGTGCTGGCCGACGCGATCCTGGGCTCCACCGAGCACACCGGGCACGAGGACGACGCGGCGGTGCTCGTCCTGCGCCACGGGGCCGTCGCGGCCGACGGGGGATGAGCCGGGCGCCGGCCGCCCGTGCGTGTCACACCGCCGTCCACCGCGGGCCGGTGTCTGATGGGAACCGTGATCCGCAGCGAGAAGACCCGCCGGTACCTGGTGGCGGCCCTGCGTGTCGTGGCCGTCGCCGCCGTCTACTACGGGGCGGCCCGCCTGGGACTGCTGCGGGAGGTGACCGTCCATGGCGCGGTGGTGTCGCCGCTGTGGCCGCCGACCGGGATCGCGCTGGGCTGCCTGCTGTATCTAGGGGTGGGCGTATGGCCCGGGATCGCGGTCGGCTCGCTGGTCGTCGTGGGCATGCTGGGCGGTACGGTGACGCTGTCCACGCTCGCCGTCGCGGCAGGCAACACGCTCGCGCCCCTGTGCGCGTATGGGCTGCTGCGGCGGACCGGCTTCCGCAGGGAACTGGACCGGCTGCGTGACGGCGTCGTCCTGGTGTTCCTCGGGGCGATGGCCGCCATGGTGATCAGCGCGACCGCGGGAACCGGGATGCTCGTGGTGGACGGCAAGCTGCCCGCCTCCGGCTTCTGGCCCGTCTGGGCGGCCTGGTGGGCCGGTGACGTCATGGGGGTGCTCATGGTCACCCCCGTTCTGCTGGTGCTGCGCCGGGTGCGGACGCCCCGGCTCACGGACCGGTGGGCGGAGGCGGGGGCACTGCTGGTGGTCGCGGTCGTCGGCACGGTGGTGGCGACCCAGAGCTCGCTGTCGATGATCTACCTGGTGTTCCCGATCCTCGTCTGGGCCGCCCTGCGCTTCCAGCTGGCGGGCAGCGCGCCCTGCGCCCTGCTGGTGTCCGTTCTGGCGATCGTGGCGGGGACGGACGGGGCCGGCCCGTTCGCGGGGCACACCATCGTGGAGGTGATGATCAACCTCACGGTCCTGAACGGCGCCGTGGCGCTCACCGCTCTGCTGCTCGCCGCCGTCGTCGCCGAGCAGCAGAACATCCGGCACCGCATCGAGCACGCCTGCGAGGAGCTGGCCGAGGTCGTCGACCAGCTCGCCCCGGGCAGGTCGGCGGCCGCCTGGCCGTCCCGGGCACGCGACGAGCGCGGCAGCCGCTGACCTGGGGCCTTTCGTTGGGTCAGGCCGGCTCAGCGCCGGAAGTACCGGTCCAGGAACGGGTTGCGGAAGACGCCCTGCGGGTCGTAGCCGGACACCAGTGCCTCGAAGTCCGCGTACCGCGGGTACAGCGTGCGCAGCACCTCCGGGTCCGTCGAGAAGACCTTGCCCCAGTGCGGGCGGGCGCCGAACGGGGCCAGGGCCTCCTCGATCGCCTCGGCCACCGGCGCGACGGCCGCCGCGTCGGGCACCCAGGTGAAGTGGAAGGCCACCGAGTCGCGGCCGTGGGCGGGGCTCAGCCACAGGTCGTCCGCCGCGACGGTGCGGATCTCGGAGATCTGGAGCACCGGGGCGATCCGTTCCCGCAGCCGGGCCAGGGCCTCGTACGCCGCCACGGCGTCCGCGCGGGCCACGAAGTACTCCGACTGGAGCTCGTCGCCGTTGCTCGGGGTGAACTCCATCCGGAAGTGCGGCAGCCGCTGGTACCAGGGCCCGGGCACGCCCTGCTGCTGCGTGCAGTTCACCGCGGGCACACCGGGGATCGGGTGCCGGGGGCCGTCGGCGCGCCGGGCACCCAGCCACTCGGCGGGCATGCCGGCCGGCCCCTCGCCGTCCACCCGCTGCTTCAGCCACACCTGCCCGACGGGTCCGGGGCTCCAGTCGGTGAAGACGCTGACGCTGTACGCGGCGGACATCACCTCGTCGAAGCGCGCGGTCAGCGTGGCCTCGGGGAGGTCCTCGTACACCCACTGCTGTACGTCGAAGGCGGGTACCAGGTCCAGCTCCAGCGAGGTCACCACGCCGAGCGCGCCCAGGGACACCACCGCGCCGGCGAAGTCCTCGTCCGCGCGCGCCAGGGTCCGCGTCCCGCCGTCGGCCGTCACCAGGGAGAGTGCGCGCACGGAGCCCGCCAGTGAGCGGTTGCCCACCCCGGAGCCGTGTGTGCCGGTCGCGACGGCGCCGGCGACCGAGATGTGCGGCAGCGACCCCAGGTTGGCCAGGGCGAACCCGTGCTCGTGCAGTTCGGCGGCGAACTCCCCGAAGCGGAGTCCCGCGGTCAGGGCGACCGCCTTCCCCGAGGCGTCGATGTCGACGACGCGCGGCAGCCCCGCGAGCGATACGTGGTCGCCTGTGGTGTCCGCGACGGTGTTGAAGGAGTGCCGGGTGCCCAGCGGGCGTACCGCGTCGGAGGCGGCCACCGCGTCCCGCAGTTCGCGGACCGATCGCGGCACGCACAGCCGCCTCGCGCCGAAAGTGATGTTGCCTGCCCAGTTCTTCTCCGCGGGGGTCACCGTACGTCCTCTTCCACTCGTGGCCGGGCACGTGCTCCCGACGCCGCATTCTCCCAGACCGCCCGGCAGGTCCCGGAGGCGATCGGTCCGAATACCTCCCCCGCAACCGTGTGAGCACGTACCGTAGTTGACCGACCGAGGTACATATCCGCACACCAACCGATTGGGGCGCGTCCCACATACCGACAGGTGCGCACAGAACCTGAGATCCGGTACGGATCGGGACGAGTCACGGATCACCGAGACTGTCTGAACTTCACCGGAACTCCAGCGAAATGCCATGTGTGTGGATATCGTGCACCGGGCGAAGGCCCATCCGTCAGTCCACGGGATCGGCGGATGTGCCCCGTTTGTGGCGATGCAACTGTGACTGGGGGGTTCATGGGGCATGTCGAGCTACCCGAATCCGATATACCGGGGCATGTGGGACTGGCGGGGGCGCCACGACCACGGACCTCGTCCGGCCTTCCGCGGGGCCAGGACTTCGGCCACCCGCGGCAGGCCCCGACCGTACGGCGCGAACGCCGTGCAGGCGCGCCGCGCAATGGTCCCGGCCTGCTGCCCCTGGTGGTGTGCGTGGAATCCGCCGGCCTCGGGTTGCCCGGCTGGCTCGTGCTGCGCGCCGACGGTCAGCCCGAGGCGCTGGCCGGTGCGCTCGCGGCCACCCTGGTGTGGTGCGGGGTCCGGGCCACGCGGGGGCGGTACGAGTTACGCGTGCCGGACCGCCCGCCGGGGGCGCTGACCACACCCGCGGACTGGTTACTGCTCATCGGTGTGCTGGCGGTGCTGTGGACCGTCGTCGAACCGCCCGTCGACCCGGCGGCGGCCGTGGTGGCGCTGATCCCCGGCCTCCTCACGGCGGCGGGCACCTCGTGGGCGCGGCGGCTGTCGCGGTCCGGGCGGCGCCGGACGGCGCGCCGGGTGCTGGTGGTCGGTGAGGCCACTGGGGTGGACCGGGCGGTGCGGCTGCTGACGTCGCGGGAGGACCACGGCTATCGCGTCGTGGCGGCCCTGCCCGTCGGCCCGGCCGCGCTGAGCGTCGAGGTCGCGGTGCCGGGGCGGCTGGCTCCGGCGCCCGCCGACGACGACGCGTCGACGGTGCTGGGGGCGGCCTTCGCCCACGACGCGGACCTGGCGCTGGTGGTCCCGGGCCAGGGGTTCACCGAGGAGCGATTGCGGCGGTTGTCCTGGGGGCTGCACGACGGCGGCCTCGAACTGTCCGTGGTCTCGCACCTCTCGGAGACCGCGGCGGACCGGATCCGCCCCTCGTCGGCGGCCGGGCTCACCCTGCTGCACATCGTGCCGCCGCTGCGCCGGGGGCTCCAGCCGGCCCTGAAGGCGGCGGTGGACCGGGCGGGTGCCGCGTGCGGGCTGATCGCACTGTCCCCGGTGCTGCTGCTGGTCGCCGCGGCGGTCCGGCTCACCTCCAAGGGGCCGGTATTCCACCGGCAGATCCGGCAGGGCCGGCACAACCACCCGTTCGTCATGTGGAAGTTCCGCACGATGGTGGTGGACGCCGAGCGGCTCAGGGCCCGGCTCACGGCGGCGAACGAGAACGACGGCCCGACGTTCAAGATGCGCCGGGACCCACGGGTCACCCGGCTGGGCCGTCTGCTGCGCCGCTCGTCGCTGGACGAACTCCCCCAGCTCATCAACGTGTTGAAGGGTGACATGTCCCTGGTAGGCCCACGTCCGCCGCTGCCGGACGAGGTGTCCCGCTACGACGAGCACGAGCTGCGGCGACTGGCGGTGAAACCCGGGCTGACCGGCCTGTGGCAGGTCAGCGGCCGGTCCGACCTCTCGTGGCAGGAGGCGGTCTCGCTCGACCTCTGGTACGTCGACAACTGGTCGGTGGCCACGGACATGGGGCTCATGGCCCGTACACTGCGCGCCGTCACCGACGGCCGCGGGGCGTACTGAGAGCGGGGGCGGATGCGCGCCAGGGGCAGGGGCCGGGGCCGGGTCGTCCGCCCGTCGTGGACGGGAGCGGGCCACCCGGCCGGGCGGCCGCGGCTACGCGGCTTGCTGCCGGAGCCACCAGGTGTACGTCTCCGCGATGCCCTCCTTGAGCGGGGTGCGCGGTGCGAAGCCGAGGGAGGTCAGCCGGGACACGTCCAGGAGCTTGCGCGGGGTGCCGTCGGGTTTGCCGGTGTCCCAGACGGTCTCTCCCTGATACGACGTCACCTCGGCGACGGTCGCGGCGAGTTCACGGATGGTGAGGTCCTCGCCGCAGCCGACGTTGACGGGCGCGTCGTCGTCGTAGAGCTCCAGCAGGAGCACGCAGGCGGCGGCGAGGTCGTCGACGTGCAGGAACTCACGCCGGGGGTTCCCGGACCCCCAGAGCGTGACCGCCGGTGCCCCGGACTCCCTGGCCTCGTGGAAGCGGCGGATCAGGGCGGGCAGGACGTGCGAGGTCTCCAGGTCGAAGCTGTCGCCGGGTCCGTACAGGTTGGTCGGCATGGCGCTGATGTAGGAGGCGCCGTACTGGCGCCGGTAGGACTGCGTCTGCACGATGCCGGCGATCTTCGCCAGCGCGTACGCCTCGTTGGTGGGCTCCAGGGTGCCGGTGAGCAGGGCGCTCTCCGGGATCGGCTGCGGGGCGCGCTTCGGGTAGATGCACGAGGAGCCGAGGAAGAGCAGCCGCTCGGTCCCCGCCGCGTGCGCGCCGGCGATCACGCTCAGCTGGATGCGCAGGTTGTCCTCGATGAACTGCACGGGGTACGTGCTGTTGGCCATGATCCCGCCGACCCGGGCGGCCGCCAGCACCACGGCGTCCGGTCGTATGTCGCGCAGAAAGGCGGCGGTCCCCCCGGCGTCCCGCAGATCGAGGCGGTCACGGCCGCGCGTGATCACCTCGTGGCCGTCGGCGGTGAGGCGGCGTGCCACCGCCGACCCGACCAGGCCCCGGTGGCCTGCCACGAACACGCGGGCGCCGGGGCGCAACAGGGACGGGACTCGTTCCCGGGAGGAGCCGGGGAGATCAGTCGTCATGCTGACGGATTGTGCCAGCAGCCGGGTGAAACGGTGATGTTTTGCCACGGATCGCTCAGACCTTGAGATTCCATGACCAACTGCCTCACGGGCGACCGCAGAAGGGGGAAACGTGGCGAAGACCGCGCTCATCACCGGGGTGACCGGACAGGACGGTTCGTATCTGTCCGAGCTCCTGCTCCAGAAGGGATACAGGGTCCACGGTCTGATCCGCCGTTCGTCGAGCTTCAACACCGAGCGGATCGACCACATCTACCAGGGCCCGGAGCAGGAGAACCGGTCGTTCGTGTTACACCACGCCGACCTGGCCGACGGGGTCGCGCTGGTGAACCTGCTGCGGGACATCCGGCCCGACGAGGTGTACAACCTGGGCGCCCAGTCGCATGTACGGGTCTCCTTCGACGCGCCGCTGTACACGGGTGACGTCACGGGGCTCGGCACGATCCGGCTGCTCGAAGCGGTACGGGCCAGCGGCATCGACGCCCGGATCTACCAGGCGTCATCGTCGGAGATGTTCGGCGCCAGCCCGCCCCCGCAGAACGAGCTGACCCCCTTCCACCCGCGCAGCCCGTACAGCGTGGCCAAGGTCTACTCGTACTGGGCGACGGTCAACTACCGCGAGGCGTACGGCATGTTCGCGGTGAACGGCATCCTGTTCAACCATGAGTCGCCCCGGCGCGGGGAGACCTTCGTGACCCGGAAGATCACCCGTGGTGTGGCCCGGATCAAGGCCGGGCTGCAGACCCGGCTGCACCTGGGCAACCTGGACGCGGTGCGCGACTGGGGTTACGCCCCCGAGTACGTGGACGCGATGTGGCGGATGCTCCAGTGCGACACCCCGGACGACTACGTGGTGGCCACCGGCGAGGGCGTAAGCGTGCGGCAGTTCCTGGAGTACGCCTTCGAGCACGCCGGCCTCGACTGGCGCGAGTACGTCCGATACGACGCGAAGTACGAGCGGCCCAGCGAGGTCGACGCGTTGATCGGGGACGCCTCGAAGGCCGGGCAGTTGCTGGGCTGGAAACCGGCCGTACGGGCGCGGGAGCTGGCCCGGATCATGGTCGACGCCGATGTGCGCCGGCTCGCCGACGAACTCGCCGGAACCGCCGTGCGGGTCGACAGATAACCGACTCCGGCGCGCACCCCACCCCCACCGGTGACGCGGTGGGGCAGAACGCGCCGGTACGGGCGGGGCTCCCGGGTCCCGTCTCCTCACCCGCCCCCGGTGGCAGCCGGGCGGGGCAGCAACCGCGGCCCACGGGCCGCAGCTCGTTCTCACCTTCGGAGCTGAATGATGAAAGCAACCACGGGGCGCCGGCGCGGCCGGACGCGGGCCACGGCTGCGGCGCTCGGCCTGCTCGCCGGAGCCCTGAGCGCCGCCGCGGCGGCCGGTCCCCCGGCCGCCGCGCTCACCGCGCCCGTCTCGATCACCGCGGACGACCTGTCCACCTGGCAGACCAACGGCATCGTGTGGTCGATGGCCGCCTCGGCGGACGGTGTGGTGTACGCGGGCGGCACCTTCTCGACCGTGCGGCCGCCGGGCGCGGCCTCCGGCACCTCCGAGCAGCCCGCGGTGAACTTCGCCGCGTTCGACGCCGCGACCGGGGCGCCCACCGACTGCTCCCTGTCGTTCACGCTCTCCTCGGGCACCGCGACCGTACGCTCGCTCGTGCTGTCGCCGGACGGTGAAACCCTGTACGCGGGCGGGCGGTTCGGGGCGGTGAACGGCGTGGGCGTCAGCAACATCGCGGCCATCGACACCGCCACCTGCACCCCGCGGGACGACTTCAAGGTCGCCGTCTCCGCCACCGTGCGGGCGCTCGCGGTCACCGACGACACGGTGTACCTCGGGGGCGACTTCACCCAGGTCGGCGGGCAGCCCAGGAGCCACTTCGCCGCCGTCACGACCGGAGCCTCGCTGCTGCCCTTCACGGCCGACGCCGACGAAGTCGCACGGGCCGTCGAGGTGACTCCGGACGGGCGGAACGTGCTGCTCGGCGGGGACTTCTTCCGGATCAACGGCACGAGCACCCACGCCCTGGCCGTCGTCGACGCCACTACCGGACAACTCACCAAGTCATACCCGGGGTTCATCCACGACAACTCCACGGTCCAGGACATCACCACCGACGCGGGCGGCTTCTACACCGGCAACGAGGGGACCGGCGGTGGCGTGTTCGACGGCCGCATCGCCCTGAACCTCGGCAACTTCGAGCAGCGCTGGCGGGACACCTGCCTGGGCGCCACCCAGGCCGTCCTCGTGCACAACGGGGTGCTCTACAGCGGCAGTCACGCGCACGACTGCTCGTCCATGGGCGAGTTCCCCGACCAGCCGCGCAAGCACCTGCTGGCCCAGTCGGTGGGCGACCCGAAGCTGCTTCCCTGGTTCCCCGACACCAACGACGGGATCGGGGAGCCGGTGGGGCCGCGCGTGATGGCGCAGACCGACAAGGGCGGCCGCCACTACCTCTGGGTGGGCGGCGAGTTCACCACGGTCAACAGCGAGAGGCAGCAGGGGCTCACCCGGTTCGCCGACGGTCCGGACACCGGGGCTCCCTGGGTACCGAACGTCAGCGTGTCCACGGTCGCCCCGAACAAGGTGGACGTGAACTGGCAGACCAGCTTCGACACCGACGACGGGACGCTCACGTACCGGATCTACAAGGACGGGGCGAGCACCCCCGTCCACACGACGACGGGCTACTCCGTGTTCTGGGACCGTCCGCAGCTGCGGTGGACGGACACCGACGTCGCGCCCGGTGAGACCCACACGTACCGGATCTCCGCGAGCGACGGCACCAACACCAGCGCCAAGTCGCCGGCCGTGAGCGCGACCGTGGCGGCCGAGGCCGAGAGCTATCCGGCCAGGGTGCTCTCCGACGGGGCGACCCTGTACTGGCGCTACGACGAGGGCACGTCCACCTTCGCCGCCGACACCGGGGCGGGGCTGGACAACGGCTTCCTGCGCGGCTCGCCCTCGTACCGGCAGACCCCGGCGGCCGTGGCCGGGCCCTCGACCGCCATCGGGTTCAACGGGTCCACCCAGTACGCGTACAGCAACCGGAGCCGGTCCCAGCTCACGGCGTTCTCCGTGGAGACCTGGATCAAGACCACGACGACCCGGGGAGGAAAGATCATCGGCTTCGGCACCAACACCATGGAGCTGAGCGGCAAGTACGACAAACATGTGTACATGCTCAACAACGGGCGTCTGACCTTCGGCACCTCCAACAGCGGCGGCCAGACCGTCAGCACGCCCGGGGCCTACAACGACGGTGCCTGGCACCACGTGGTCGCCACCCAGGGCTCCGGCGGCATGGCCCTGTACGTGGACGGACAGCTCCGCGCCTCGAACTCGCGGTACACCAAGAACCAGAACTACACCGGCTACTGGCGGGTGGGCGGGGACAACCTCGCCACCTGGCCGAACCGCCCGACGAGCAACTTCTTCGCCGGGCAGATCGACGAGACCGCCGTCTATTCGACCGCGCTGAGCGCTTCCCGGATCAGCGCGCACTACGCCCTGAGGAACGGCTGAGAGATGAGAAACCCGTTCCCGGCCAGTGCCGTCGTCGTCCTGACGGCGGTGGCGCTGGCCTCCTGCGGCTCGTCCGCGGAGGGGAACGGCCCGGAGGCCGCGGGCGCCCAGCGCCCCGCGGCCTCCGGGCCCGCCGCTCCAGGACCGTCCACCACGGGGCCCGCCACACCGCCCGCCGAGGGTCCGGCGGCTCCGGATGCGCCCGCTCCGGCCGCCGAGGCCGAGGGCCCGAAAACACCCGTCGACCAGATCACCCCGGCCACGGGCACGTTCACCAAGAAGGAGAAGGAGTATCTGAAGGACCGGGTGCCGAAGGGGACTGACCCGGCGGCCGTGCTCCAGACCGGCCAGGAGACCTGCGACAGACTGCGCTACCTCGTCAAGACCGACCGGGACACCGCGGTCGGCGCGATCGTGACGGGCGAGATCCCCGACGCGAAGGACGCCGTCGCCGGGCTCTGCACCCAGCACCAGGACCTGGTCGACGAGGCGGCGTACGGCTACCCGGACGGCACGCACTCCGGGAAGAAGCTCCGGCCGGGCGTGTACCGCTCGGCGTCCCCCACCACGGACTGCTCCTGGCGCATCGAAGGGGCGGGTGGCAAGGAGCTGGCCTCCGGCACCTCCGGCACCGGGAAGTCGCGGAAGATCACCATTCCCGGTTCCGCCCGTACGTTCACGTCCACAGGCTGCTACGCCTGGCTGCCCGAAGGAGCCGAGGGATGACCGCAGGTACGCCGAAACTCCCGATAGCCGTGGCGATCCCCACCAAGAACGAGGGGCTGAACATCGCGGAGGCGGTGAAATCGGTGCTCGGCCACTTCGAGGCGGTCGTCGTGGTGGACTCCCACAGCACCGACGACACCGTGAAGATCGCCGAGGAGTGCGGGGCCGAGGTGGTCACGTACACCTGGGACGGCGGCCACCCGCGCAAGAAGCAGTGGTGCCTGGAGAACGTCCGCACGGACCTGGACTGGATCCTGCTGCTCGACGGCGACGAGCGGCTCAGCCCCGGGCTGCTGGCCGAGCTGCGGGATGCCTTCCGGGACCCGGATGCACCGAAGCCCGCCGCGTACGACATTCCGCTCGGCTACTGGTTCTCGGGCAAACGGCTGCGACACGGATACACCATCCGGAAAAGGTCGTTGACCGACCGGACCCGCTGCCACTACCCGGAAGTAGGGGACCTGGACGCGCCGGGGATCGGGGAGGTGGAGGGCCACTACCAGCCGGTCGCGGCCGGCGTGGGCACCCTCACCCACCCCATCGAGCACCAGGATCTCGACCCGGTGACCGCCTGGTTCGAACGGCACAACCGCTACTCGGACTGGGAGGCCTGGCTGGAGCACCACCCCCAGGTGAAGGAGCAGGTTCGCCAGGTCAAGTCGCGCCAGGGGCAGTTGTTCCACAAGGCGCCGTTCAAGCCGGTGGTGTCCTTCGCCTACATGTATCTCTACAGGCGGGGCTTCCTGGACGGCCGGGCGGGATTCGACTTCGCGCTGGCGATGAGCTTCTACCGCTGGCAGATCGCACTCAAGTCCCGCGAGAAGCCCATTCGTTGATACGCAGGCCGCTCACCCTCGCCTCCGGCGGACCACGTCTTCGTAGGTCCGCCGGAGGGTGGCGGTGACGGCCTCGATGGTGAACCGCTCGTTCACCAGCTCCCAGGCGGCCTTGCCCGCCTGCTCGGCGGCCTCCGGCTCAAGCAGCTCCAGGATCGCGTCGGCGACCTTGCGGGCGTTGGCCGCGTCCTCGCCCACCCGGCTGTCGATCACCCGGCCCGAGCCCGCCCCGGCCACATCGGGGGCCTGCCCGCAGGTACGCGTGATCACGACGGGGGTGCCGACCGACATCGCCTCCAGCACCGAGACGGGGAACGGCTCCTCGATCGCGGGCAGCACGTACACATCGGCCTCGCGGTCGGCGGCCAGCACCTCGTCATGCTCCAACGGGCCGACGTGGTCGAGGGATTCGGCCACCCCGAGCCTCCCGGCGAGCGCGAGGGTGCCGGCCAGCGCGCCGGTGTCGGGGCCGGCCAGCACGAAACGGGCGTCCGGGTGGCGGGCGAGGACGTGCGGCATCGCGGCGACGAAGTCCTCGGGCCGCTTGCGCTCCTGGATCCGGGCCAGATACAGCACGGTGAACGGCCGGCCGGGCTCGCGGGCGGGCTTGCGCTCCTGCGGGCGGACCCCGTTGACCAGCCGGACGGTGCGGGTGAGCGGGACGGGCGCGGCGACGGCGTTCACATCGAGCCGCTCCATCTCGGTCAGATGCAGGACGGCGTCCGCCCCGCGCAGCACCCTGCGGACCCCGAGGAGGTCGGTGAGCTGGGCGACCCTCTTCTCGGTGGGGTCGATCATTCCGTGGGTCTGCACGACCAGGGGCGTACGGGTCGCGAGCGCGAGGAGCGCCGCGGGCAGGGTCACCAGGTCCCGCATCAGATGGACGTGGACGAGGTCGGCGCCTCGCATCATGCGGCGGGCGGTGTTCAGCAGCGCGGCGGAGGTGATGCCGCTGACCTCGAACATCGGGAGGAGGTGCCGGGCCTGGAAGAGGTGGACCGGAACCCCCTCGACCTGGCTGGGACGTTCGCCGTCGGGGAAGCCGTCGCCGAGGGCCATGACGCGTGCGTCGTCGCCGTGCGCCCGCTGGACCCTGGAGAGGTTGAACGCCACTCGCGTCGGACCGCCGAAGGCGTGGTCCGGGGTGTGGAGCGTGACAACGTGCAGTACTTTCACCAGAGTTCCCCTCCACTATGGCCAAGTATTCACAGCGTAGTCATCGGTCACCCTCAAGTGGGCTGATTCGTTAGAGTGTTCATCAGTTCGCTGATCCCGGGGGTGCGCATGACGCCGGTGCACACGTCGGCGCGGGGGCGGGACGAGCCCACGGTCGCGGGCGCGCCGAAGCCGGGGGGGTCCGGTGGTCCTCCCAAGCCGCCGGAGCGGCCGATCGCCTGGTCGATGCTGTCGCGGGCGCTGTCCGTGCCGCTCATCCTGGGCCTGGTCTGCTTCCTGCCCGCCGTGATCGCCGCACAGCCCGGCAGTGAGGTCCGGGACACGGCGTACTGGCTCCAGCTGGTGCTGACCTGCTACGCGGGGGCCCGGCTCGCCACGATGATCCTCTCCACCCGGCGGCGGCTGCTCCAGGGCGTCTTCTGGATGTTCGTGTACATCGCGATGGGTGTGGCGCCGTTCGCCCAAGTGGTGATCGGGCAGACGCCGACACCCATGGTGGGGCCGCGCCAGGACCTGGTCACGGCCGTCGCGATGGTTCTGGTGGGGTGCGCCGCCTACGACCTGGGGGCGCTGCTGGCGTCCCGGCGTCCACTGCGCCGACGGACGCCCTCCGCGCGGGGCCCGGGCGGCGGGAGAGCTGTGGCCCATCCGCTGCGGCTGCGGCTGCTGGTGCTGCTGGCGTTCGCGGCGAGCGCGTTCTACGTACTGAAGCTGGGCGGGCCCGCGGTTTTCTTCGCCAGCCGGCAGGAGATCAACGAGACGGTCGCGGCGAGCGGGGTGGCGGCGGAGGGGTCCAATGTGGGCTCGGCGTTCCTCAAGGGATTCGGGCAGGTCCCCGCGCTGCTGGCGCTCCTCTTCTACACCCGCCGCCTGGCGACCTCGTACCGGGCCCGGCGCAGACCGTCGACGGTGCTGGTGTGGGTGGCGCTGGTGGCGTTGAACCTGCTCGTGAACAACCCGGTTTCCAACGCCCGTTACTGGTTCCTCACTGTGGTGGTGGCGTTCGTGTTCGCCGCGTTCCCGAGCAGTGCGGCGGTCTACCGGACGGTGCTGACGGCGGGCGTGGTGGGGGCGCTGGTGCTGTTCCCGTACGCGGACAGGTTCCGGTACGAGGAGGGGAGCCAGCGGGCCGTGCAGTCGGCCTCGGTCTTCGATCCGCTGGTGACCAAGGACTACGACCAGATGGTGATGTTCGCCAACACCATCTCGTGGGTCGGCACCCGGGGCCACACCTATGGTCGCCAACTGGCGGGGTCCGGGCTGTTCTTCGTGCCGCGCGCGGTGTGGAGCGGGAAGCCGGAGGACACCGGGGTCCGGGTCGGGCAGTGGATGGGGCTGCGGATGACCAATCTGTCGGCCCCGCTGTGGACGGAGTTCTGGGTCGATTTCGGAGCGACCGGCATGATCGGCGGGATGGCGCTGATCGGTTACGCGTCGGCCCGCACCGACCGCCGCTACGCCCTGGCCGTCACCCGGGCGGGGCCGGGCCCCGGAAGCGTGCTGGCCATCGCCGCGCCGCTGATCGCCGGTTACACCTTCATCCTGCTGCGCGGGCCGCTCCTCCAGGCGGCGGGGAAGCTGGCGATCGCCGCGCTGTGTCTGGCCGCGATCAGTACGTTCCGGGAGCGGCGGGCAGGGCGTCGGCGCTGACGTCCTCGTCGCGGGCCGGGGTACGCCGACGCAGCCGCGCCACCCTGATCCAGGTGGCGGCTGCCTTGCAGAGCGAGCCCAGGAACAGCCCCCAGGCGGCGCCCGGGACGCCCCCGACGACGTATCCGCCCGCGAGGAACGCCACGGAGGCGAGCGAGAACACCACCTGGATGGACAACGTGGTGCGCGGGTTGAGGAGCCGCAGGGCCAGCAGTCCGCAGGTTCCGGCGGCCATCGCCGCGTACTGGCTGCCGGTGGCCGGGAGCAGCGCCGCCGCCGCGGGCCAGGTGGCGCCGAGCAGATGGCGGCCGACGGAGCCGGGCAGCAGGGCGAGGACGGTGGCCCAGGAGGCGGCCGTCAGGGCGAGTACGGCAGCCAGTGCGGCGGTGGCGCGTACCCGGAGCCGGTCGGTGGCGAGCCGTCCCAGGAGCGGGGGGCCGAAGCCGGTGGCGGAGGTGAACAGCACGTTGAGGGGGCCGAAGAGGGTGGTGGCGCCGCGCAGGGCGCCCACGACGAGCGGGTTGCCGACGGCGCCGAGGCCGAGCACGGAGAGCTGGGAGGTGGCGTTGCCGACGCCGAACTCCACGACGAACCGCCGGCCGAGGTGCCCCTTGGCGAGCAGCGGCCGCAGCGCCACCGGTCCGCCGGCGGTCCTGCGGTGCAGGGCGACGGCCGACAGCAGGAGCGCGGGCAGGGCGGAGAGCCCCCAGACGGCGACCAGTCGGGCGGCCGGTGCCCCGTGCGGCTGTACGGCCAGTGCCCCCATGACGCAGACGAGCCGGAGGGTGTCGGCGGCCAGGGCCAGGTGCTGGGCGTGCAGCGTGGCGAAGGCGTAACGCGCGATGTCCTGCCCGAGCACCACGGGCAGGACAAGGCCCAGCGTCATCAGGGCCCGTGCCGTGGAGCCCGGCAGCAGCGCGCAGACGGCGGCGAGCAGTCCGCCGAGGGCGGTGGCGGCGAGCAGGGTGAAGCAGGCGGCGGACCGGCAGGCCCCGCGGGTGTCCTCGCCCCCGCCCCGGCGCAGGGTGAGCGGCTGGCCCGTATAGGCGCCGGAGACGCCGAGCAGCACGGTGAAGACGAGGTAGACGGCGGAGAAGCGGGCGAAGCCGGCGACGGTGGAGAGCCGGGCGGCGGCCACCAGCACCAGGATGTTGGTGAGGGCCGCCACCCCCTGGTCCGCGACCGAGCAGACGATCGCGGCGCGGGCCCTCATCTGTGTCCGGCGGCGCTGTTGTGGCCGCCGCGTCCGTGGCCGTCGTCCACGGTGCGCAGCCCGAGCGTCTCGGCCGGGTCGCCCTGGACGGCGGCCACGTCGGGATCGCCGTACCTGCCCTGCGGGGCGGCGGGCTCCTGCGTGGCCGGCTGCCGTTCCCGCCCGTCCCCCCGGGGGGCGTTGCGGCGGGCCCGCCGGTCCAGTCGGCCGTAGCCGGGGTGGAGGAGGGTGCCGAGGACCGAGCCGCCCGCCGCGCCGATGATCTCGCGGATGCGTTCCAGGTCGCTGCGGTGCACCTCGCGCGGCTGACAGACGATGACGACGCCTTCGACGCGGTCGACGAGGGCGACGGCGTCGGCGTACGAGAGGACCGGCGGGGCCAGCACGATGACGACCGCCCCGGGCCGGCCGCCCTCCGCGAGGATGCGGCTGACGGGGGCGGAGGTCAGTGCGCGCGGCACGTTCTCGGTGCGGCGGCCCGCGACCAGGGTGAAGGCGCCCGAGCCGGGGACGTCGACGTTGGCGCGGCTGTCGGCGGGCCAGCCGCGTTCCTGCCGGCCCGTGGCCCAGCGGGGGCCGCCCCGGGTGCCCGGGTGGGCCGCGCCCAGCTCGGCGGCCAGGGACGGGGTGCGCAGGTCGGCCTCGACGAGCAGGACGTCCCGGCCCATCTCGGCGAAGGCTGCGGCGAGGTTGGCGGCGGCGGCGCGCGCCATGTCGTTGTCGCCCCGGGGCGCGGTGACCAGGAGCCGGCGGCGTTCGGTGAAGGAGGGGTCGTAGGCGAGCCGGAAGGCGACCGCCCGGTACTCCTCGGCGAGCCGGCTGCCGGGGCGTCCGATCGCGAGCAGGGAGCGTGCTCCGGCGCGCTCCCTGGGCAGGGTGCCGAGCAGTGGGGCGCCCAGCGAGCGGACGAGTTCCCGGGTGGAGCGGACGGCCGGGTCGAAGACGAGCCGCACCCACGACATCAGCAGCCCGAGGGCGAGTCCGACGACGCCGCCGAGTCCGAGCAGCAGCGGCAGCCCCGCCCCGGTGGGGTGCTGCGGGGCGACGGGCTTCTTGTTGAGGTAGCCGGGTGTGGTGTCCAGGGCGCGGAGTTCGGAGATCTTCTGGTTGAGGGCGGAGATGGCGACGATGAGGTTGGCCCGTGCGCTGGTGACGTCGTCGCCGCTCGTTCCGGTCTCCTGCTCGGCGAGGCGGTCGCGCTGTTCGGTGAGCGGTTTGAGCTGGGCGCGGTAGCCGTCGACCATGTTGTCGATGCTGTCCTCGGTGCGCTCGCGCCGTATCTCCAGGTAGGCCTCGGCGAGCGCCTGGGCTCTGGCCCTGGCCTCCTCGGGGGTGCGGCCGGTGTAGGAGAACTTGAGTACGAGGGTGTTGGGCGGGTTGGTGACCTGGAGCCCGGAGAGCAGCGCGCCGACCTCCACGGTGTCACCCTGTCTGGCGAGGGTGCCGGCCGCGATGGTGCCCACGGCGTCGCTGACGGCGGTCTGGCGTTCGGAGCCGATGTTGATGCCCTTGTCGGCGGAGGCCCCGGCGGCGAAGGGGTCGGAGGCGGCGGAGCGTACGGACACCTCGCCGGTGGCGGCGTAGGTGTCCTCGCCGCTCAGGGCGAGCCAGCCGCTGCCGAGGAGGCCCAGGAGCACTCCGGTGACGAGGAGGGTCCGGTAGCGCAGGAGCTGGCGGAACTGGTCCCTGAGCAGCGCGGGTTCGTCCTGCTCGTCCAGCGTGCGGATCGGTTCGGTCATCGGCGGCGTCCCTCCCGGTGGTCCCGCAGGGCCTCGGTGAGCAGGGCGTCGAACCGGGCGAGCGCGGCTTCCCGGCCCAGATACCTGTCCACGTAACGCGGTCCGTTGGCGCCGAGCGCGTCGGCCTCGGCGGGTGACTCGACGAGCTTGCGTACGGCGCCGAGCACCGCGGCCGGGTCCTCGGGCGCGACCAGGAGCCCGGCCCCTGAGCGCCGTACCTCCTCGGCGGTGCCGCCCTCGTCGGCCACGGAGGCGACGACGGGGCGGCCCGACACGAAGTACGAGGTGAGCTTGGAGGGCACGCTCATGTCGAGGACCGAGGCCCGCTGGGTGACGGCGAGGACGTCCGCAGCGGCCAGGATGTCGGTGAACTCCTCCGCGTCCGCGGGCGGCAGGAAGTCCAGGTTGGGCAGTCCGGCGGCGCGGGCGCGCAAGGCGTCGCGCTGGTTGCCGTCGCCCATCAGGACGATCCGGATCTCGGGGGCGAGCCTGGCCGCGTCGACCAGAACCTCCAGGCCCTGTTTGAGCCCCATGTTCCCGGAGTGCAGGACGACGGGTGTGCCCTCGCACCAGCCGAGCCGGGCCCGGGTCGCGGCGCGGCCGGCCGAAGGGGTGCGCACGTGGCTCCAGTTGGGGACGACCCGGATGCGGCCGGGGTCCACCCCGTAGGCGGTGACGCGGGGGACGAAGCTCTCGTGGATGACGCCGACGAGGGTGGCGGCGCCCAGTGCGAACCGCTCGGCCCTCGCGGCGAGGGCGGCCGCCCTGTCCCCGCCCCGGATGCCGCTCTGGGCCGCGGCGGCGCCCATCAGGTCCTGGACGACCGGGATGTACGGCACCCGGTGGCGGCGGGCGGCGCGGGCGCCGATGACGCCGCCGGCGAGGCTGGGTATCTGGGAGATCACCGCGTCGGGGCGCACCGCGGGCGGGGCGAGGAGGCCGTGCGCCAGGACGCTCGCCTCGAAGGCGGCTCTGCGTAACGCGCTCTGCCGGGGCGGCACGTAGTGGCGCCTGCGGTGGACGGTGACGCCGGCCCGCCGCTCCTCGGCCCGCCACACGCCGCGGTAGGCCGCTTCGGTCCGCCAGGCCGGGTAGTGCGGCATGCCGGTCAGGACGTGGGTGTCGGCGCCGGACGCGGCCCAGTGCTCGGCGAGCTGGGCGGCGTACGGGCCGATGCCGGTCAGTTCCGGCGCGTAGTTCGTGGAGACCACCAGCAGGCGCCGGTGCTCGAACGGTCTGCGGTGCTCTTCGTCTTCCATCGGACGATCGCCTTCCCCCCGGAGCCACCTGTGTTCCACCGAGGAACAGCCCCAAAAGCGAGCTTATCCGTTCATGAGATGAGCAAGTGGTCTTCACAGTAAGGTCGTTGGACTATCGCGGACATCGCGTTCACCGTGGGGGGAGAGAACGGATGGTGCACAGGGTCGGTTACGCGCCGGGGGTCTACGACCTGTTCCACGTGGGACACCTCAATATCCTTCGTCACGCGCGCAGCCAGTGCGACTACCTGGTGGCGGGGGTGGTCTCGGACGAGATGGCCACGCTCGCCAAGGGACACCGGCCGGTGATCCCGCTCCCGGAACGGCTGGAGATCGTGCGCAGCGTGCGATACGTGGACGCCGCCTTCGTCGAGACCGTCCCGGAGAAGGTCGAGACCTGGCAGCAGGTCAGGTTCGACGTCATCTTCAAGGGGGACGACTGGCGGGACACGGACAAGGGCAGGAGGCTCGAACGCGACTTCGCCGAGGTCGGCGTGGAGGTCGTGTACTTCCCGTACACCGTGCACACCTCCAGCACCCAGTTGCGCCGGGCGCTGGAGACGCTCGTCAGTGCGCCCGGAGCGCTTTCAGCTCCCTGAACCACTTGCCCAGGAACAGGACGAGGAACAGCGCGTGCACGGCGGCGAGTACGGCGTATCCGATCCGGAACGCCGTCTCGTCGCCGAGCAGCAGGAACACCAGGCAGAACACCCCGTAGTCGGCGGGCAGCAGCGCCACGGCCCGCAGCCGGGACGGAGGCGCGGCGGAGGCGGGGGCGGTCGCCGCCGCCTTGCCGAGCTGCTCCCGCAGCAGCCCCGCGCAGAACGTCAGCACCGCGACGAACAGGAAGCCGAGCGGCAGGAGCAGCCAGCCGTCGCCGGGCAGGGCGAACCAGCGGTGGAACGAGATGAGTACGGCGGTGTGGACGAGGATCATCTTGGCGCAGTCGACGACATGGTCCAGCCATTCGCCGTCGGGCCCGCCGCGCCCGGTCATCCGGGCGAGCTGCCCGTCTGCCGAGTCGAGGGCGAAACCCACGGCGAGCCCGAGGTAGACGAGGACGGCGAGCCCGGGCCCGGGGCGGACGAGCGCCGCACCTGCCAGTGCGCCGAAGGTGAACGCGGCGCTCACCAGGGTGACCTGATTGGGTGTCATGCCCAGCCGGTGGGCGCCGACGGCGAAGATCCTCCCGGCCGGGCGGTTCACGTACCGCGAGTAGAGCGACACCCCCTTGGCCGTCTTCTGCGCACCGCGCAGCTGACGCAGCACCGTCGACGTGCTCTCCATACGCCCCCCAGCGTGTCGGCGTTCCCGGACGCTCCCCCGGCGGCGCACACCGTGAACCACCGGAGCCGCATCATGGCACGGGCCGCTGCCCCGCGCGGGTGGTTCGCCCCACCTGGTGGGCGTACGCGGCCGGTCGGCCGGAAGCAGCCGCTTCCGGAGGGGCGGTCAGGCGGCGGCCGTGCGGCACTCCGGGTGGCCCCAGCCGTGGTCGTTCTTCGCGATCATGTCCTTGGCCGCGTACGGCTTCCCGCAGTGGCAGCGGCCGGCGAACCTGGCCCGGATGGTGGCGCCGGTGCGCCCCGTGCCGCCCGTCTTCTTCACCGCGGCGCCGGTCCGGCGGCCCTCCGTGGCGCGGGAGGGCGCGGGGACGGGGGTGGCCGAGCCGCGCGAGGTGCCGGCGGCGCTCTGGGTGACGGCCACCTCGCTGGCGGCCTGGTCGGCGAGGGCGTTGAGCGGGTCGCCGTCCACCTGGTGGGCCGGTACGTAGACGAAGGTGACGGCCCGCCCGCCGAGGAGTTCGTCGATGCGGGTCACCAGCTCGCGGTTGGCGACGGGTTTGCCGGCCGAGGTCTTCCAGCCGTTGCGCTTCCAGCCCGGCAGCCACTTGGTGACCGCGTTCATCGCGTACTGCGAGTCCATCCGGACCTCGAGCGCCACGGCGGGGTCCACCGACTCAAGGAGCTCCTGGAGTGCGGTGAGCTCGGCGATGTTGTTGGTGGCGGTGCCGAGCGGCCCCGCCTCCCACCGCTGGGGCCGCCCCTGGGTGTCGGCCACCACATAGGCCCAGGCCGCGGGCCCCGGATTACCCTTCGACGCCCCGTCACACGCGGCGATCATGCGCTCGTTCATACCCCCGATCATGCCAGCGCCCGGGGCCGGTCCGTTCCGCCCACCCCCACCTGCGGCCATCACGGTGCGTGATGCTTCGGCGTGCGTTGGTGACGGCGCGCTGCTTCCCTGTAGGGGCCCGCTCTCCCCTACCGTCCCCGAGGAGTGACGATGAGCGTTGCACGAGAGGTGAACCGAGCCCAGCAGATGCGCGAGAAGGCCCGGCACCTGACCGAGGCCGCGGAGCGCACCGGCGACCCGGAGCAGCGCCGCCGGCTCCAGGAGAAGGCCCGCAGGCTCCAGGAGCAGAGCGAGCAGCAGGACGGCCGCGAGAACAACGACCTCGCCGTGTGACGACACGGCACACAGACCGGTGGACTGTCACTCTTCCATGAGTGGGTGGCAGTCCACCGCCGCGTTCACAGGGCGGCGCCGGGCCGTTGATCATCCCCGCCTACGATGGCCCCGCAAGCGAGTACGACGAAAGGTGGGGCCCGCCATGAACGGTCGACCGGTCACCGTGGTCACCGGCGGCAGCCGCGGCATCGGTGCGGCGGTATGCGTACGGCTGGCAGGTGAGGGCCATGACATCGCGCTGGCCTACCACGCGGACTCCGCGGCGGCCGAGGCGGTCGCCGACGCGGTACGTGCGACGGGCCGGCGCTGTGTGACGGTCCGGGCGGACACGGCCGACGAGGCGGACGTGGACCGCCTCTTCGACACCGCGGCCGCCGAACTGGGCCCGGTCACCGGCCTGGTCAACAACGCGGGCATGAGCGGCCCGGTCGGTCCCCTGGCCGACGCCGACGCGGCGGGCATGCGGCGCGCCCTGGAGGTCAACGTCCTCGGCTACCTGCTCTGCGCGCGGCGCGCGGTCCGCGACATGACGGCCTCGGGCGGCGGGGCGATCGTCAACGTGTCCTCGGCCGCCGCCACGCTGGGCAGCCCCGGCGAGTACGTGCACTACGCCGCCGCCAAGGGCGCCGTCGACACGATGACCGTCGGCCTGTCCAAGGAGGTCGGCCCGGCCGGCATCCGCGTCAACGCGGTCGCCCCCGGCGTCATCCGCACCGAATTCCACGCGGACCCCGAGCGCCCCGACAGACTCGGCCCCGGCACCCCCCTGGGCCGCCCCGGCCTCCCGGAAGAAATCGCGGGCGCCGTCGCCTGGCTCCTCTCCCCGGACGCGTCGTACGCGACGGGGACGGTCATGCGGGTGGCGGGCGGCCGGTAGCCGCCGCTCCGGGTCACCCCGCTCCCCGTACCGCCAGCAGCACCACGTCCGCCGCTGCCAGGATCGCGGCCGCGGCCAGCGGGGCCTTGCGCCACTTGGGGGTGAGGAGGAGGCCGGTCAGGGCTGTCGGGAGGGCGAGGGCCAGGGTCGTCGTGCCCCAGGGGCCGGGCGGGCCCGGGGGGCCCAGGGCGAGGGTGGCGGAGGCTGCCAGGAGCGGTACGGGGAGGAGCGCGGCCGTCGCGGTGGGGCCGAGGCGTTGGGGCAGGCCGCGTACGCCCGCGCGCAGGTCGTCCTCGATGTCGGGGAGTACGTCGCCCAGGTGGGCGGCGACGCCGAGCAGGGCGCCGGCTGTCGGCAGCCACCAGGGCGGGGGCGGGCCGCCGGGTACCGTCAGGGCGGCCATGGCGGGCAGGGCGGCGAAGCCGGTCGCGTACGGCAGCCAGGACAGGAGCGTCGCCTTCACGCCGAGGTTGTACGCCCAGGCCGCGGCGACCGCCGCGAGGTGCAGGGTTCCGGCGAGCGGGCCGCAGGCGAGGGAGAGCGGGACGCAGAGCAGGGCGGCGGTGAGGGCCGCCGCCCACACCGTCCGCGCGCCCACCGAGCCGTCGGCCACCGGTTTGCCGCGGCGACCGGCCGCCGCGTCCCGCCGGGCGTCGAACGCGTCGTTGCACCAGCCCACCGAGAGCTGACCGGTCAGCACCGCGGCGACCAGCAGGGCCCGCCGCGCCCCGTCAAGACCCGACCCCGTGGCGAGGAGCGCGGCGATCACGGTCACCGCGGCCACCGGGCCCGGGTGGCAGGAGCGGGCCAGGGCGGCCGTGTGGTGGAGGGGCCGGGCGGGGGCGGCGGAGGTGAGCGGAGGTTCCGGGGTGCCCATGGCGTGATGGTAGGTGACACCCGCACGGGTTGTTTGCGGTGGTTCGTCCCTCTCGTGGGGCAGGGATGAGCGCATGACGCATCCTCAGCGGGACCCGCGATGACCCGGATCGCGGCCGTGCACGGCACCCCGGCCCCGTACCGGCACACACAGGCGGAGGTCACCGACATGGTGGCCCGGACGTGTCTGCCGCCGGGCGCGGACCGGCGTGTCCTGGACCGGCTGCACGCGAACGCCCGGGTGCGCACGCGCACCATGGTGCTGCCCCTGGAGCAGTACGGGGAGCTGCGCGGCTTCGGGGACGCCAACGACGTGTTCATCGGCGCGGCGGTCGATCTGGGCGCCGACGCGCTGCGCGGGGCGCTGCGGACGGCGGGGCTGCGGCCCGAGGACGTGGACCTGCTGATGTTCACGTCCGTGACGGGCGTGGCGGCACCCTCCGTGGACGCCCGGCTCGTGGGGCGGCTCGGGCTGCGGCCGGATGTGAAGCGGCTGCCGGTGTTCGGGCTCGGCTGTGTGGCGGGGGCGGCCGGGGTGGCCCGGCTGCACGACTACCTGCTGGGCCGGCCCGACGACGTGGCGGTGCTGCTCTCCGTGGAGCTGTGCTCGCTGACGTTCCAGCGGTGGGACGCGACACCGGCGAACCTGGTGGCGACCGCGCTGTTCGGTGACGGGGCGGCCGCCGTCGTGGCGCTCGGCGCGGGCCGGGGCTCCGGCGAGGGCCCCGAGGTGGTGGCCACGCGCAGCCGCATGTATCCGGACACCGCGCACGTGATGGGCTGGGACATCCGCGACACCGGTTTCAAGGTGATGCTCGACCCCGGCGTGCCGGACGTGGTGCGCCGCCATCTGGCGGACGACGTACGCGAATTCCTGGCGGAGCACGGGCTGAAGCCGAAGGACGTGGCGCACTGGGTGTGCCACCCGGGCGGCCCGAAGGTCCTGGAGGCCGTGTCCGACGTCCTGTCGCTGCCCGAGGGGGCGCTCGACGTGACGTGGCGGTCGCTCGCCGAGGTGGGCAACCTCTCCTCGGCCTCGGTGCTCCACGTGCTGCGCGACACCCTGGAGCAACGCCGTCCGGAACGGGGCTCGCCGGGTCTGCTGATGGCCATGGGCCCCGGCTTCTGCAGCGAACTCGTGCTGCTGCGCTGGTAGATCGGAGGAGACATGATCTGGTACGCCGTGCTGGTGCTGGCCGTCGCCGGTGAGCGGGTCGCCGAACTCGCCGTCGCCCTGCGCAACACCCGCTGGGCCCGGGCGAGGGGCGGTGTCGAGTCGGGCCGGGGCCACTATCCGGCGATGGTCGCCCTGCACACGGCGCTGCTCGCGGGCTGCCTGGCCGAGGCGGTCGTGGCGGACCGGCCGTTCGTGCCGCTGCTCGGCTGGGCGATGGTGGCGGTGGTCCTGGCCGCGCAGGGCCTGCGCTGGTGGTGCATCCGTACGCTCGGACACCGCTGGAACACCCGCGTCGTCGTGGTGCCCGGCCTGCCCCTGGTGACGGGCGGCCCGTACCGGCTGCTGCGCCACCCCAACTACGTGGCCGTCGCGGCCGAGGGAATCGCACTGCCGCTGGTGCACGGCGCGTGGGTGACGGCCGCGGTCTTCACCGTGTGCAACGCGGTGCTGATGGCCGTACGGGTGCGGTGCGAGGAGGCGGCGCTCGCCGCCGCTCCGGGCGTGCCGGCGTGATCGACCTGCTGGTCGCGGGAGGCGGCCCGGCCGGGCTGGCCGCGGCGATCCGGGCCGCGGGGCTCGGCATGGAGACCGTGGTCGTGGAGCCCCGCCCGGCCCCCGTCGACAAGGCGTGCGGCGAGGGGATCATGCCCAGCGGCGTGGCGGCGCTGGGGGCCCTGGGTGTCCCGGTGGGCGGGCGGCCGCTGCGCGGCATCCGGTACGTGGCGGGCCCGCGCAGCGCGGTCGCCCCGTTCCGGGGCGGACCGGGGCTCGGGGTCCGGCGCACCGTCCTGCACTCGGCGCTGCACCGACGGGCGCTGGAGCTGGGCGTCCGTATCGTCCCCGGCAAGGTGGCCGGTGTGCGGCAGGAGGAGGACCGGGTGACGGCGTGCGGTCTTTCGGCCCGCTGGCTGATCGCCGCCGACGGGCTGCACTCGCCGCTGCGCCGGGAGCTGGGGCTCGACGGCCCCCCGGCGCCGGTGCGCCGGTACGGGCTGCGGCGCCACTACCGGGTGGACCCGTGGACGGACTTCGTGGAGGTGCACTGGTCGCGGCACGGCGAGGCGTACGTGACACCGCTCGGCGACGGCTCGGTGGGGGTGGCGGTGCTCAGCCGGGAGCGGCTGCCGTACGGGCGTCACCTGGCCGCGTTCCCCCGGCTCGCCGCGCTGCTGACGGGCCGGGAGGCGGGGCCCGTACGGGGTGCCGGTCCACTGCGTCAGCGGGCGCGGGCGCGGCGGGCCGGGCGGGTGCTGCTGGTCGGGGACGCGGCGGGCTACCTGGACGCGCTGACCGGCGAAGGGATCGCGCTGGCCGTGGCGACGGCGGGCGCTGCGGTGGACGCCCTGGCCGCGGGCCGGCCGGAGGCGTACCCGGCCCGCTGGCAGCGGCTGACGCTGCGTCACCGGATGCTGACGGCCGGGCTGCTGGTGGCGGCCCGGCGCCCCGCCACGGCCCGGCTGATCGTGCCGGCCGCACACCGGGCTCCGGCGGTTTTCGCGGCGGCGGTGCGCGCGTTGCAGTAGAAGTGTGGGAGTACCGGAACACGACCGAAGCAGGAAGGGGTCTGCCATGTCAGCGGGACAACCTCGCACAGCGGCGGCGGTGTTCGACGCCCTCGGCACCGTATACGAAGAGGCGTTCGCCGGTTCGGCCGCGCACCGCGCCTCGCTGGACCAGCTCCTGGCGGTGCTGCCCGAGCACGGCCGGGTGCTGGACATCGGCAGCGGCACGGGCCGGCCGACGGCCCGGGCGCTCGTCGACGCCGGACACGAGGTGCTGGGGGTGGACGTCTCGCCGGTGATGGTGGACATCGCCTCCCGCCAGGTGCCCGGGGCCGAATTCCGGTGCGCCGACATCCGCACGCTCCCGTTGGAGGACGGCACGTTCGACGCGGTGTGCATGTACTTCGCGCTGCTGCAGATGTCGCGCTCCGAGCAGGGCGACGTGCTGCGGCTGGCCGCGCGTGTACTGCGACCGGAGGGTCATCTCGCGGTGGCGACGGTGCCGCTGGACGTGGAGGGGGTCGGCGGCACGTTCATGGGTCAGCCGGTGGAGGTCACCAGCTTCGGCGAGGACGCGTTCACCGCGCTGGTGGAGGAGGCCGGGTTCACCGTGCTGTCGCGCAGGAGCATCATGTTCGTCCCCGCCGTCCCGGCGGCCGTCCCCGAACCGCAGATGTTCCTGCTCGCCCGGCGGCGCTGAGCCGGGGAGCGGGTCACGTCGTGCCGGGTCCGGCGGACATGCCGTGTCGTCCCGGCCGGACCACAATGAGTTGGCGGGCGCGCTGCGGGTACCCGCGCCGCGAGGCTACCGATGGCCCCGCCGCCTGCCCGCGGGGACGACGACGGAGGATCTCCATGACCGACCGCAGACCAGAGGGGCCCGTCCACGAGGGTGCGTCCCCGAGCCCCCCTCCCGTGCCCGCGGACATGCCCGACCAGCAGGTCCAGGAGGGCGAGGACCCGATGGACGTGCCGACGCCGCCGCGTGCCGGGCGCGACGGGGACGACGGCCACGACGTGCCCGATCCGGACGAGTCCGGGTCCGGGCGGGGTGAGGCCCGCAACGCCGGGGTGCATCCGGAGCACCCGGTGCCGGACGAGTCACCGGGCTGAGCCGTGTTCCGTGAGCGCCGGGGCGCCCGGCGCGCCCTGGCGCTCGCGGCGGCACCCTGCCTCGCGCTGGTGCTCGCCGCCCCGGCGGCCCGCGCGGACGCCGGGCCCCGGCAGGCGGCTCCCCCACGGGCCACGGCCGGTGACTGCGACCCGGACCGCGAGCGCTGCCTCGACGGCGAGCGCCTGCTGTACTGGTACGGCTTCGGACTCGGGGCGCACCCGTTCACCACGCCGGAGGCCGTACGCCGGCAGCTGACCGGGCACTTCTGGCTGTTCCCGGTGAGCGGCGGCTGCCCGGACCGGGTCCGCTCGGGTGACGCGTGCGACCTGCTCGGCGGCAATCCGGTGCGCGTGGAGTCCGCCGCCGGCGACCGTCTCCAGATCGCCACGCTCCCCGGCCACGACCTGGGCGCGGGCCTGCACATCCGGTTCACCTTCACGCGCACCTTCGGCTTCCACTACCTGGACGTCGCCGCGTGGCAGGACCGGGAGACCTCCTGCACCAGGAGTGTGCCGTGCGGCGCGGCGAGCCGGGCGGGCGCCTGGGCGCTGTGGCGGGTCCTCGCCGCCACCCTGACGGTGTCGGCCTGGGCGGCCTGACCGTCCCGGACTGCGGGGACCGGCCGGCCGTTCGATCATGGAGGCTATGGCCCCCACCTCCTCGGACGCCTCCGGGGCGCTCCCCTCGATCGCACCGATGCTGGCCGTACCGGGACCGCTGCCCGTACCGGACGCGGAGTGGGCGTTCGAGGCCAAGTGGGACGGGGCCCGCTGCGTCGTCACGGCACCGGGCGACGGCACGCTGCGGCTGACCTCACGGGCACACAACGACGTCACGCCGACCTATCCGGAGCTGCACGCCCTCGGAGACGTACTGCGCGGGCGCAGCGTGGTCCTGGACGGCGAGATCGTGGCCCTGGACGCGTCGGGGCGGTCCGACTTCGGGCTGCTCCAGCGCCGGATGGGGATCATGAACGCCCGCCGCGCCGCCCGCCTGGCGCTGGACTTCCCCGCGCACCTGGTGGTCTTCGACGTGATGTTCCTCGACGGCCGGGTGCTGACCTCCCTGGCCTACGAGGAGCGGCGCGCGGTCCTGTCCGGGGTGCTGTCCGCCGGGCCGCACTGGTCGGTGCCGTCCTATGTGCGCGGTCAGGGCGCGAAGGCGTGGGAGACCGTCGTGCGCGGCGGCCTGGAGGGGGTGGTCGCCAAGCGGCTGTCCTCCCTGTACACGCCGGGGCTCCGTTCACCCGACTGGCGCAAGACGAAGCGGGTCGAGACCCTGGACGTGGTCATCGGTGGGTGGACCCAGCGCAGGGGCGCGCCCACGGGTGTGCCGGGGGCGGTGCTGGTCGGGGTGGACGACCCGGCCGGTCTGCGGTACGCGGGCTCCGTGGGATCGGGGATGTCGGACCGGGAGCTGGGCGAGCTGCGGGAGTACCTGAAGGTCCTCGCGTGCCCGGGGTCCCCGTTCACGGGTCCGGTCGATGTGCCCGGGACGCACTGGGTGGAGCCGCGGCTGGTCGCGGAGGTCAGCGCGTCGCAGTGGACGGCGGCGGGGCGGCTGCGGCACCCGGTGTGGCAGCGGCTGCGGCCGGACCTGACCAGGCTGGGCTGAGGGCCTGGCAAGGCGCGTCAGCGGGGCAGGGTGAGCCTGCGGGACACGCTGACGGCGGCCGACAGCAGCTCCTCGCGGACCTGCGAGGTGCGGTACATCCGGTCGGAGCGGAAGGAGATGCCGAGGGACCCCACCTGCTCGCCGCTGTAGACCGGCACCGCCACGCAGGTGGTGCCGCGCACGTACTCCCCGCGGTCCATGACCACCGGTGCGGGCGAGCCGTCCAGCTCCCGGACCAGCTCCTCCTGGTGCGTGATGGTCCGGGGCGTGAGCCCGGTCAGGTCGTGCCGGGAGAAGTAGTCGGCGCGCGCGTCATCGTCGAGCTCGCGCAGCACACTTTTACCGAGGGCCGTGGCGTGCCCGGCCTCCTCAAGACCCACCCAGAGGTCCACCCGCGGGGTGCGCGCGCTGTCGACGATCTCCATGACCCGGATCTCGCCGTCCACGTAGAGCGTCAGGTAGGCGGCGGCCGACGTGTCGTTGCGCAGGACGGTCAGGGCGGGCCGTACGCGGGCGGGCACCGGCTGCGTGCCGGGGCCGCCGCCCGGGTCGGTGTCGGCGAGGACGAAGGTGTGGTCCTCCAGCTCCCTCAGATAGCCGTCGCCGACCAGCATGGGCAGCAGTTCGCCCACCGCGGCCGGGGGAAGCCCCGCCTCCCGGGCCAGCTGCTGTGCGGTGGCCTCGCCCCCGTGCGCCCCGGCGGCCTCCAGCAGACGGAGTGCGCGCCGCACGGCGGCGACGGGTTCGGGGCCGGCGTGGTCGGCCATGCCCACCAGCATGGCCCCACTGCCAGGGACCGGCAAAACGTCCCCGTGGCAGCACTGCGTCCGGGGGACGTTTTGGGGCGTGACGCAAGCCATCTTTTGCGCTCGCGATCTCGGGGGAAGTCTCCGGTACGGTGTCGAACGCTCCGGTCCCGGAGGGTTACGGAGCACCTCGCCACCGCCGTACGGTCTCCGACGCGGAAATCGCGTGTCCTTGCCGTACCGCCCGTCCTTGACGCCACACGCTCGTGACACGACTGGGGAGTTTGATGTTCGACAAGGTATTGGTCGCCAACCGCGGGGAGATCGCGATCCGCGCGTTCCGCGCGGCCTTCGAGCTCGGCATCTCCACCGTGGCCGTGTATCCGCACGAGGACCGCAACTCCCTGCACCGGGCCAAGGCGGACGAGGCCTACCGGATCGGTGAGCCGGGGCATCCCGTGCGGGCGTACCTGTCGGTGGACGAGGTGGTGAAGGCGGCCCGCAAGGCGGGCGCGGACGCGATCTACCCCGGTTACGGCTTCCTTTCGGAGAACCCGGACCTGGCGGCGGCGTGCGCGGAGGCGGGCATCACGTTCGTCGGCCCGCCGGCGTCGGTGCTGAACCTGACGGGCAACAAGTCCCGTGCGGTGGCGGCGGCCCGGGAGGCGGGTGTGCCGGTCCTCAAGTCGTCCGAGCCGTCGGAGGACGTGGACGTCCTCGTCGCGGCCTCGGAGGAGATCGGCTTCCCGGTCTTCGTGAAGGCGGTCGCCGGTGGCGGCGGGCGGGGCATGCGCCGGGTGGCGGAGCCGGGCGAGCTGCGTGAGTCGATCGACGCGGCGATGCGCGAGGCGCGGTCCGCGTTCGGGGACGCGACGGTGTTCCTGGAGCAGGCGGTGATCAACCCCCGCCACATCGAGGTGCAGATCCTGGCCGACGCCGAGGGCAACGTGGTGCATCTGTACGAGCGGGACTGCTCGCTCCAGCGCCGCCACCAGAAGGTCGTCGAGATCGCACCGGCCCCGAACCTGGACCCCGAGCTGCGGGCGCGGATCTGCGCGGACGCGGTCGCCTTCGCCCGGCACATCGGGTACGTGAACGCGGGCACCGTCGAGTTCCTCGTCGACGAGCGCGGCAACCACGTCTTCATCGAGATGAACCCGCGCATCCAGGTCGAGCACACGGTGACGGAGCAGGTCACCGGGCGCGACCTGGTGATCGCGCAGCTGCGGATCGCGGCGGGCATGACGCTGCCCGAACTGCGGCTGTCGCAGGAGGACATCACGCTCAACGGGACGGCGATGCAGTGCCGCATCACGACGGAGGACCCGGTCAACGGCTTCCGTCCGGACACCGGCACCATCTCCGCGTACCGCTCCCCCGGCGGCCCCGGCGTCCGGCTGGACGGCGGGACCGTCCACACGGGTGCGGAGGTGTCGGCGCACTTCGACTCGATGCTGGTGAAGCTCACCTGCCACGGCCACGACTTCACCAACGCGGCCCGCCGGGCGCGCCGGGCCATCGCCGAGTTCCGCATCCGCGGGGTGGCGACGAACCTGCCGTTCCTGGGCGCGGTGCTGGACCACCCGGACTTCCGGGCGGGGCGCATCACGACCTCTTTCATCGACGAGCACCCTGAGCTGATCCGGGCCCGTCCTTCGGCCGACCGCGGCAGCCGGATGCTCGGCTACCTGGCGGAGACCACGGTCAACCGCCCGTACGGGCCCCGGCCTTCGGTCATCGACCCGGCGGACAAGCTGCCCGCCCTGCCGCCGGGGACGCCGCCGCCCGGTTCGCGGCAGCGCCTGGCCGAGCTGGGTCCCGAGGCGTTCGCCGCCGAGCTGCGGGCGCAGTCGGCCGTGGCCGTCACCGACACCACGTTCCGCGACGCCCACCAGTCGCTGCTCGCCACCCGGGTCCGCACCCGGGACCTGCTGGCGGTCGCGCCGCATGTCGCGCACACCGCTCCGCAGTTGCTGAGCCTGGAGTGCTGGGGCGGCGCCACCTACGACGTGGCGCTGCGGTTCCTCGCGGAGGACCCGTGGGAGCGGCTGGTCAAGATCCGTGAGGCGGTGCCCAACATCTGTACGCAGATGCTGCTGCGCGGCCGCAACACGGTGGGGTACACGCCGTACCCGACCGAGGTCACCGAGGCGTTCGTCTCGGAGGCGGCCTCGGCCGGGATGGACATCTTCCGTATCTTCGACGCCCTCAACGACGTGTCGCAGATGCGTCCGGCGATCGACGCGGTACGCGCCACGGGGACCTCGCTGGCGGAGGTGGCGCTGTGCTACACCGCCGACCTGTCGGACCCGGGCGAGACCCTGTACACGCTGGACTACTACCTGCGGCTCGCGGAGCAGATCGTGGAGGCGGGCGCCCATGTGCTCGCCATCAAGGACATGGCGGGGCTGCTGCGTCCGCCGGCCGCGCGCACCCTGGTCACCGCGCTGCGCGAGCGGTTCGACCTGCCGGTGCACCTGCACACCCACGACACGGCGGGCGGCCAGCTGGGCACGCTGATCGCCGCGATCGACGCCGGGGTGGACGCGGTGGACGCGGCCGTCGCGTCGATGGCCGGCACCACCAGCCAGCCGCCGCTGTCCGCGCTGGTGGCGGCGACCGACCACACGGAGCGCGCGACGGGCCTGTCCCTCCAGGCGGTCGGCGACCTGGAGCCGTACTGGGAGGCGACCCGCAAGGTGTACGCCCCGTTCGAGTCGGGGCTCGCCTCGCCGACCGGCCGGATCTACCACCACGAGATCCCGGGCGGCCAGCTGTCCAACCTGCGGCAGCAGGCCATCGCGCTGGGCCTCGGCGACCGCTTCGAGCTGATCGAGGACTGCTACGCGGCGGCCGACCGGATGCTGGGCCGGCTGGTGAAGGTGACCCCGTCGTCGAAGGTGGTCGGTGACCTGGCGCTGCATCTGGTGGGCGCGGGCGTGGGGGCCGCCGACTTCGAGTCCGACCCGGGCAAGTTCGACGTGCCCGACTCTGTGATCGGCTTCCTCCGCGGTGAGCTGGGCGACCCGCCCGGCGGCTGGCCCGAGCCGTTCCGCACCCGGGCGCTGCAGGGCCGGCCCGAGAAGGCGCGGGCGCCGCACCTGTCGGACGAGGACCGCGAGGCGCTGCGCGAGTCGCCGCGCGCGACGCTGAACCGGCTGCTGTTCCCGGGCCCGACCAAGGAGTTCACCGCCCACCGGGAGGCGTACGGCGACACCTCGGTGCTGTCGACGCAGGACTTCCTGTACGGGCTGGAGCCGGAGACCGAGCACCCGGTCACCCTCGAACCGGGCGTGACGCTGCTGATCGAGCTGGAGGCCATCTCCGAGGCGGACGAGCGCGGCTTCCGCAGCGTACTGGCCACACTCAACGGCCAGTTGCGGCCGGTGTCGGTGCGGGACAGGTCAGTGGCGACCGAGGTGAAGGCGGCGGAGAAGGCGGACCGCTCCGACCCGGGCCAGGTGGCGGCGCCGTTCGCCGGGGTGGTGACGCTCCAGGTGGAGCAGGGCGCGTCGGTGTCGGCGGGCCAGACGGTCGCCACGATCGAGGCGATGAAGATGGAGGCGTCGATCACCGCCCAGTCGGCCGGGGTGGTGCGCCGCCTGGCGATCGGACGGGTCCAGCAGGTGGAGGCGGGCGACCTGCTGATCGAGATCGGCTGACCGGCCCCCGGGTACCGCCCGTCGGCGGAGGAGACGTCCTCCGCCGACGGGCTTCTTCTCGACCACCACCGAGCCAATTAAGGTTAGGCTAAGCTAAATGGAAGAGGATTCGGGACCGGTCGTCGTCATCAAGTTCGGCGGCAGCGCCATGGTCGACGCACAGCTGCAACATGCCTTCGCCGAGGACGTCGTGGCGCTGCGCCGGGCGGGCCTGCGCCCGGTCGTCGTGCACGGCGGCGGACCGCAGATCAGTGCGATGCTGGACCGGCTCGGGCTGGAGAGCCGCTTCGAGGCGGGCCTGCGGGTGACCACCGCGGAGACCATGGAGGTCGTCCGCATGGTGCTGTCGGGCCGGGTCCAGCGCGAACTGGTGGGCCACATCAACACCCACGGCCCGTACGCCGTCGGCCTGACCGGCGAGGACGCGCACACGATGACGGCCGTACGGCGGGCCGCCCGGGTGAACGGTGTCGCGGTGGACATCGGCCAGGTCGGGGACGTCACCGCGGTCAACCCCGGCATGGTGCAGGCTCTTCTGGCGCAGGGTCATGTACCGGTGGTCTCCCCCGTGGCCCGGGGCGAGGACGGGCAGGTCTACAACGTCAACGCGGATCTCGCCGCCTCCGCCCTGGCCGTGGCGCTCGGCGCGGAACGGCTGGTGGTCCTCACGGACGTGGCGGGGCTGTACGCGGACTGGCCGAACAGCACCGAGGTGATCGGACGCCTGACGGCGGACGCGCTGGACGGGCTGCTGCCGGGCCTGGCGAGCGGGATGCTGCCGAAGATGGAGGGCTGCCTGCGGGCCGTACGGGGCGGGGTGGGCCGGGCGGACGTGCTGGACGGCCGGGTGCCGCACGCGGTGCTGCGGGGCGTCCTCGACGGGAACGTCACCGGGACCACGGTGGTGCCCGACCCGGACCACGTGGCGAGCCCGGTCTGACGTGCGGGGCGCCAGGCCGGGCTCACGGACGGCCCGGCGCCCGGTTCAGAGGGTGCGGGTGAGGATCAGCGCGTCGCGCCGGGGGTCCAGGGATTCGGCCCAGGTGCGCGGCGCCTGACGTGCCGTCGCGGGGGCGAAGCCGTACCGGCGGAACAGCCGGCCGTCCCCGGTGGTCGCGGTGAAGAGGGCGCCGAGCGACTGGGTGCGCGCCAGCGCCAGCGCGGTCCGCAGGAGTGCGGCCCCGGTCCCGCGCCCCTGCCGGTGCCCGGCGACGCAGAAGTTGTAGAGGACGCCCAAGGCCGCCCCGGGCGCCCCCTCCCCCGCGTACACCCGCAGGCCCACACAGCCCTCCAGGCCGTCGGCGCCGGGTGCCACGAGGAACTCCGCGGCGCGGGCCGCGTAGAGGGAGGCGGGCCGTTTGCGCAGGGCGCCCGCGCGGGCGAACGGCCGGGACAGCTCCGTGAGCGCGGCGGCGTCGCCGGACCCGGCGGTCCGGACGCGCGGCGCCCTCCGGTGCGACGGGGAGGGCAGGGGTACGGGGCGCGCGGCCGTGGTCAAGACGGTCCTTCCTCGGTGCCACAGGGCAGGAGCGCTCCGGCGGGCCGTCCCGCCGGAGCACGTCGTCCCACAGGTCAGGCGTCCATCGACGCGGCGAGCGAACGGGGCCGCAGATCGGTCCAGTTGGCCTCGACGTACTCCAGGCACGCCTCGCGCGTGTTCTCCTCGGAGGCGACCGTCCAGCCGCCGGGTACCTCGGCGAAGGACGGCCACAGGGAGTGCTGGCCCTCGTCGTTGACCAGGACCAGGAAACGGCCTTCGGGGTCGTCGAACGGATTGGTGCTCATACGGGCGGTGCCTCCTCGGGCCGACGGGCCGGAGACGGCCGCGTCGGTGGTGTGCGTCGGTTTCGGGTGGGCTCGTGCCGGCGACGGCGGGCCCGGTCCTGCTGCTTCTCTCCGGCGGCCGGACAGGCCCTGGGGCCTGTATTGAGTTGCGTCGCGACGCCGCGCCACAACTCAATACAGGCCCTAGCGGATGCCGCCGGTGCCGTCGGCCACCGGACGGGCCTCGTCCGGCGCGGACTTGGCGCTCCGGTCCAGCAGCGAGTCCAGGATCTCACCGACCCTGACCGCCGTGTTGGAGAGCAGCGCGGAGGTGATGCCGTGGGTGTGCTCGGTGCCGCCCTGGAGGTAGATCCCGCAGTTCAGCCCGGTGCCGGTAGCAATGCGGTAGTCCCGCTCGACGCGGACCCGGCCCTCCTCGTCGCGGAGGCAGTGCGCGCCGACCTCGCCCAGCAGGCCGAGGGGGTCGGCAGGGCTGTAGCCGGTGGCGAACACCACGACGTCGGCGTCCAGGAAGGTCTCCTCGCCGGTGACGAGGGACTTCACGGTGGCGCGGACCTTGTCCGGGGTCTCCTTGACCTCGGTGAGCCGCGACACGTTGAGGAAGCGCAGCCGCTCGGTGCCGAGCACCTTCTCCTGGTACATCTGCCGGTACAGGTCGTCGATCAGGTCGATGTCGACGACGGAGTAGTTGGTGTTGCCGTGGTAGTCCATCAGCCGGCGCTTGACGTTCTCGGGCGCCGCGTAGAACTCGTCGACCGCGTCCGGGTCGAAGATCTTGTTGGCGAAGCTGCTGTCGTCGGCCGGGCTGTAGCCGTAGCGGGAGAACACCGCGCATATCTCGGCGCCGGGGAAGCGGCGGTGCAGGTACGCGACGTTCTCGGCGGCGCTCTGACCGGCACCCACCACGACGAAGCGGGACGGCGAGGTGCCGTCCAGCTCCTCGATGCGGGTGAGCAGTTCGGAGTTGTGCCAGACGCGGTCGCCGCGCTCGACGCCCTCCGGCACGAGGGGGCGCAGCCCGGTGCCCATGACGAGGTTGCGGGCGCGGTGGACCTTGAGCCCCTCCCCCGACCGGACCGTGACGTCCAGGAACTCGACGACACCGTCCTCGACGACCTGCGTGACGCCGACGACCTCGTGGTCGTAGGACACCATGTCGTCGACCTGGGAGGCGGCCCACTCGAAGTAGTCGTGGAACTCGACCCGGAGCGGGAAGAGGTTCTTGTGGTTGATGAAGTCGATCAGCCGCCCCTTGCTCTTCAGGTAGCAGAGGAAGCTGAACTCACTGGCCGGATTGCGCAGTGTCACCAGGTCCTTGAGGAACGAGACCTGCATGGTGGCGTCGTCGATGAGCATGCCCCGGTGCCAGCCGAAGGCCGGTTGCTGCTCGAAGAACTGGGCGGTCACCGCTTCCCGCGTTCCGGAGCGCGCGTTGTGCTCGCTGATCGCGATCGCCATGGCCACATTGGACGGCCCGAAGCCGATACCAATGAGATCGTGGACCGGTGCTGCGTCGCCAGGACGAGCCTGTGACATGTCACTCCCATCGTGCGGGGAAGCCGCCTGTCGGATGTGGGGAACGGGCGTGGAACGGGCACGCCGAAACCGCGGCCTGCTGAACTTAGGTGAGCCTAAGCTAATTCGTCAACGCTTGTCGACAGGCGTAATTCGGACACGGTCGGAGCATGACCGACTCAACTGGGGCACTCGGCGCGTCCGTTGCAAGATAAGGTAAGCCTTGCTTTATTTACCTGGCTCTGTCTCTACGTCGAGGAGGAACCCTATGCGGGTCGTCATGTTCGGTTACCAGACCTGGGGGCACCGCACCCTGCAAGCCCTCCTGGACTCCGAGCACGACGTGGTGCTGGTCGTCACCCACCCCAGAAGTGAGCACGCGTACGAGAAGATCTGGAGCGACTCCGTCGCCGATCTCGCCGAGGAGCACGGCGTCCCGGTCCTGATCCGCAACCGCCCGGACGACGACGAGCTCTACGAGCACCTCAAGGCGGCCGAGCCCGACGTCATCGTGGCCAACAACTGGCGTACGTGGATACCGCCGCGGATCTTCGCGCTCCCCAGCCGGGGCACCCTGAACGTGCACGACTCGCTGCTGCCGAAGTACGCGGGCTTCTCGCCGCTGATCTGGGCGCTCATCAACGGCGAGAGCGAGGTCGGCGTCACGGCGCACATGATGAACGACGAGCTCGACGCCGGCGACATCGTCCGGCAGGAGTCCGTCCCGGTCGGCCCGAAGGACACCGCCACCGACCTCTTCCACAAGACCGTCGATCTCATCGCCCCCGTCACCACCAAGGCGCTGGCCCTGATCGCGGACGGGCAGACGGAATTCACCCCGCAGGACCGCTCGCAGGCCACCTTCTTCCACAAGCGGTCCGAGGAGGACATCCGGATCGACTGGAACTGGCCGGCCGAGGACCTGGAGCGCCTGGTGCGCGCCCAGTCGGCCCCGTACCCCAGCGCCTTCACCTTCCACCGCGGCAAGCGGATCGAGGTCGTGACCGGCGTGGTGTCGGAGGGCCGGTACGGCGGTACGCCCGGCCGGATCTTCTACCGCGAGGGCGAGGGCGTGGTGATCGTCGCGGGCGCCGACGCCCGTACCGGCCGCAACCACGGCCTGGCCATCACCCGGGTCCGCACCGAGGACGGCCGCGAGCTGCCCGCGACGGAGTTCTTCACCTCCATGGGCGGGTACCTCACCAGCCGCCCCTGACCGGCGGGACATGGGTGTGCCCCCGGTCTCGGCCGGGGGCACACCCATGTCCCGCCGGTCACCCCTTCCGCGGCTGGGTACGGGGCAGCCGCGTCGCGGCGGCCGCGGCGAACAGGCAGAAGCCGAGCACCCACCAGAAGGTGTCACCGAAGGCCGCGGAGATGTCCGTGCCCCGGACCGCGAGCCGGTTCTGCAGGATCACCGCCAGGGCCGCCGTGCCGAGCGAACCGCCCACGGTGTTCAGCAGGTTGAGCGCCCCGGCCGCCCGGGGCAGCTGTTCCGGCTCGATCCGGCTGTAGACGATGTTCATCACGGGCGCACCGACCATCGACATCCCGAAGCCCCGCACCACCAGCGCCGCGACGATCGCCGCGTCCGGCACCCCGTGCCCGAGCCGGATGAACGGGGCCGTCCCGGCGAGGATCAGCACGATGCCGGTCACGACCAGGGTCCTCGGCGCGACCTTGCTGATGGTCCGGTTGACCAGCACCGAGCCGGCCGCCGCGCCCAGCCCCTGGGGGGCGAGCAGTAGTCCCGCCTCCCAGGCCGACATCCCCCGCCCCGACTGGAAGTACAGCGGCAGCAGGAACATCGTGCCGAACACCGAGGCCCCGAGCACCACCAGCGCGAGGGCGGCGGCGCCGAAGGGCGGCCGGGCGAACAGCCGGGGGTCGACGAGCGGGGTGGTCCGGGTCCGCAGCCCGTGCACGGTGAACCCGGTGAGCATCACGACCCCGGCCACCACGCCGATCGTGGCCGGAAGCGCTCGGTCGTGGGCGACCTCGGTCAGCCCGTACACCAGCACCGCGAGGCCCGGTGAGAGCAGCAGCGCTCCGCGCAGGTCGAACGCCGTCCGCCGCGATGCCGGGGGCACCACCGGCACGTGACGGCGGGCCAGCAGCATCGCCGCGACGCCGATCGGCAGGTTGATCAGGAACAGCCACGGCCAGGGCGCCACGGCGAGCACCGAGCCCCCGGCGAGCGGTCCGAACACCGGCGAGAGCAACGGGACGACGGCGACGACGCTGATCACCTTGCCGGTGCGCCCGGGGCCCGCGACCCGGGCGAGCAGCGCCTGTCCGGTCGCGGGCAGCAGTCCGCCGCCGATGCCCTGGATCACGCGGAACACGATGAGGCTGGTCGCGGACCAGGCCGACGCGCACAGCACCGAGCCGAGCAGGAACAGGCCCACGGCCGCGATCCAGGTCCGCCGGCCGCCGAACCGGCCGGCCAGCCAGCCGGACGCGGGGACGGCGGCGACGATCGCCAGCAGATAGGCGGTGGAGACCCACTGGATCTCGGCGACGGAGGCATCGAACTCCTCGGTGAGGCGGTCGAGTCCGACGCTGACGATGGTGGCGTCGAGCGAGGCCATGAACGTGCCGAGGACCAGGATGAACGCGATCCGCAGCAGTTCTCCGTCCACGCGCTCGGCGGGCGGCGCGGCCCGACCGGTCATCGGTTCTCCAGCAGGCCGCGCACGTCCTCGTCGAGGTGCTGTTCCATGTTCCGCAGCAGGTCGCCCAGTTGGCCGGCGAGCCCGTCGACGTCGGTGCCGGCCCGGTGGGCGAGCACCCCGGTCCAGCCGTCGCCGTCCGGCATGACGGTCAGCGTGGCGGGGTGGTGGGCCGACTCCCGGAAACGCGTGCCCAGCACCGTGAGTCCGGGGGCCGGTTCGCGCAGGCGGTCCGGGTCGACCGGGTAGTTCTCGAACACCACCATGCTGTCGAAGAGCCTGCGCCGCCCGGTGAGCCGTTCCAGGTCGGGCAGGGCCACGTGGTGGTGTTCGATCAGGTCGCGCTGGCGGGACTGGAGGCCGGAGAGCGCGGCGGCCAGGGTGCCGGTGAGCCGGGCCCGTACCGGCACGGTGTTGGCCAGCAGGCCGATGATCTCCTCCACGCCCTCCAGCTCCGGAGGGCGGCTGGAGACCATGGCGCCGAAGCAGACGTCGCGGTGACCGGACCGCCGGGCCAGCAGCACCGACCAAGCGCCCTGCACCAGGGTGTTGGGGGTCAGCCCGCGCCGGGCGGCGAGCCGGGTGAGCCCGTCCACGAGCTCCGCGTCGAACGTGATGACCTCGGCATCCTGCCAGGCCGGGCCGCTCTCGCCGCCACCCAGGTAGTCACCTTCGGGCAGTCCGTCGAGTTCGGCCGCCCAGGCGTCGAGGTCGGGTTCGTGCTCCGCGCACCAGGCGAGGTAGTCCGCGAACGGGACGGGGTCCGGCAGTCCGTGCGCGCGGTCCTCGGTGCGCGCGCTGTACAGGGCGAAGAGCTCACCGAGGATGCGCGGCGCGGACCAGCCGTCGGAGAGCACGTGGTGGCTGGTCAGGACGAGGTCGGCGCGCTCGGGGCCCAGCCGGACGACGGTGATCCGGTAGAGGGGCCCGCGGGCGAGGTCGAACGGTTCGGCGAGGTCGGCGGCCAGCACCTCGTCGGCGGGCGCGTCGGTGACGCGGAACTCCGGCCGGGGCGACTCGGGGATGACCCCCAGGGAGGCGGGGAACACCGCGCCCATGTGGGGATGCCGGGCCAGCAGGTCGTCGCCCGCGCCCCGCAGCGCCTCGGTGTCGAGCGGGCCCGCGAGCGAGAACACCGACTGCACGGTGTACGGGTCGGGGCGCTCGGTCCGCGAGTGCCGCAGCATCACCTCCTGCAAGGGGCTGAGCGGCTGTACGGCGGCGACCCGCCGGTCCCCGAGCGCGCTGATCTCGGGCGCGGCTGCGACCCGCAGCAGCGCCGTCCTCAGGTGCTCCGCCAGCTCCTCGATCTCCGCACCGGTGAACAGCGCGCCCGGCCAGGTGATCCGTACTCCGAGCTCGTCGTCGCGCACCAGTGCGTTGACCATGAGGCTGTACGGGAGGGGCATCGGGCCGGAGCCGTCGGAGCCGAGCGGGTCGGCGTCCGGGGCCGGCTGCCACGGCGTCTCCGTCTCCGGGGCGCCGGGGTACTGGCCGAGGTAGTTCCAGGCGATCTCCGGGCGGACCGGGTCGAGCAGGCCGGCCGTGGTGAGGATGCCGTGGCCGAGGCCGTCGCCCTGGGCGCGCAGCCGCTCGCGGACCGCCCGCACGTCGTCGGTGGCGTCGAGCCGGACGGGGTGGACGGCGGTGAACCAGCCGACGGTCTGCGAGAGGTCGACCTCGCGGGGGCGGCCGTGGCTCTCCAGGGCGACCAGCAGTTCGGGGACGCCGCGCCAGTCCCGTACCGCACGGGCGAGCGCCGTCAGGAGCACCGCGTCGGGGGTGGTGCGGTGGGCGGCGGGCAGGGTGGTGATCAGGGCGCGCGTTGCGGCCGCGTCGAGCCGGATCTCGTGGTGCGCGGCGGTGCCCACGGTGTCCCGGGTGGGGTCGAGCGGCCGGGCGAGGGGCTCGGTCGCCGTCATCCGCCGCCAGTGCGGGAGTTCGGGGCGCCGGTCGGCCTCGCGCAGGGTGCGGGCCCAGCCGAGGAAGGACTGCCCGTGCCGGGTCAGCTCTCCCCCGTCGTGGGCGTGCCGGAGGTCGTCGAGGAGGATGCGCCAGGACACCCCGTCGGCCACCAGGTGGTGGGCGATCAGGACGAGCCGGCCGGGGCGGTCGGGGCCCGCGTCCACCCAGACCGCGCGCAGCATCGGTCCGGTGCGCGGGTCCATGGCCTCCCGTGCGGCGGCGGTCGCGGTGTCGGCAGCGGCGCGCGGGTCACCGCCGGCCTCGACGCGGATCAGGACGTCGGCGCCGGTCACCTCGCCGGCCGGCGGGATGTGCAGTACCTCGTCCCGGTCGCCGAGGCGGGCGCGCAGCGCGTCGTGCCGGGCCAGGAGCGCGTCGAGCACGGCTGTCCAGCCCGCCTCGTCGCCGCCGGCCGGGACGCAGACCTCCACCCACTGGCAGAAGCCGTCGGCGGCCTTCCCGGCGCGGTGCAGCAGGTCGCGCATGACCGGGGTCAGCGGGGCGTCGCCGACGGCCGGGGCGGCCTCGCCGTCCAGGGCGCGGGCCCGGGCGGCGATGCCCGCGACGGTCTCGCCGTCGAACACGTCCTTCGGGCTGAGCCCGAGGCCCTGGCGGCGGACCCGGGAGACCAGTTGGAGGGAGACGATGCTGTCGCCGCCGATGTCGAAGAAGTTGTCGTCGGGGCCGATGTCGTCGCGGCCGAGTACGTCCCGGAACACGGCGAGCAGCAGCGCCTCCGCCTCGGTGGCGGGTTCGCGGCGGGCGGCGGCGACGGTGGCCGGGGCGGGCAGTGCCGAGGCGTCGAGCTTGCCGCTGGGGCTCAGTGGGAGGCGGTCGAGCGGGACGAGCGCGGTCGGCACCATGTGGTCGGGCAGCCGCTCGGCGAGGTACGCGCGCACCTCGGCGGTGTCCAGGTCGGCGTCGTCGGTCGGGATGACGTAGCCGACGAGCCGGCCCTCGCGCATCACGACGGCGCCGGCGCGGACGTCGGGGTGGCCGGTGAGGGCGGTCTCGATCTCGCCCAGCTCGACGCGGAAGCCGCGCACCTTGATCTGGTGGTCGGCGCGGCCGAGGAAGACCAGCTGCCCGTCGTGCCGCCAGCGGACCAGGTCGCCCGTGCGGTACATGCGGGTGCCGGGCGGCCCGTACGGGTCGGCGACGAACGCGCCGGAGGTCAGGCCGGGGCGGCCGAGGTAGCCGCGGGCCACGCTCGGGCCGCCGAGGTAGAGCTCGCCGGTGACGCCGGCGCCGACGGGCTGGAGTCCGCCGTCGAGCACGTAGGCGCGGACGTTGGGGTCGGGGCGGCCGATCGGCAGCGGTCCGGCGTCGTCCGGGTCGTAGTGCCAGGTGGTGGAGTTGATGGTGACCTCGGTGGGCCCGTAGGCGTTGAACAGCGCCCTGCGGCCCCGGCCCCAGCGGTGGGCGAGCTCCGGATCGAGCCGTTCGGCGCCGACGACGAAGAACACGTCGGGGTCGACGGTCCGGTCGTCGGGCATCGCGGCCAGGAACGACGGGAGCAGGTTCACGCCGGTGACGCGGTGTTCCACGATGTAGTCGAGGAGTTCGTCGCCGGGTACGCGCACCTCCTCGGGCGCGATGACCGACGTACCACCGGACAGCAGCGGCACCATGGTCTGCCAGAACGCGACGTCGAAGCTGGTCGAGGCGAAGTGCAGGTAGCGGTCGTGCTCGCTGACGCCGACGACCTCCTCCTGGAGGGCCATCAGGTCGGGCACGCCCCGGTGGGTGACGCCGACACCCTTGGGGCGGCCGGTGGTGCCCGAGGTGTAGATGACGTACGCGAGCGCGTCGTCGGTGAGCCGGGCGCGGGCCTCGGCCGGGTCGGTGTCCGGTACGGAGGCGAGGGTGGCCGGGTCGTCGAGGCGCAGCACGGGGATGTCGCGGTCGACGGGCAGTTCGGCGCCGGTCGTCACGACGGCCGCCGGCGAGATGTCGTCGAACATGTACGCGAGCCGTTCGCGCGGGTAGGCCGCGTCCATCGGTACGTACACCGCGCCCGCCTTGGCGACGCCGAACAGGGCGACGGTCATCTCGACGTCCCGGCCGATGAGGACCGCGACGGGGTCCTGGGGCCGGACACCGCGCGCGATGAGCGCGTGGGCGAGCCGGTTGGCCTGCCGGTCGAGTTCGTCGTACGACAGGCTGCGGTCGCGGCAGACCAGCGCCTCGCCGCCGGGCTTGCGCCGCACCCAGGCGGCGAACTCCTCCAGCCAGTGGCCGCGTTCCTTGGCGGCGACGATCTCGGTGCCGGTACACAGCATGCGGGCGCGCTCACCGGCGTCGAGGGCGGGCAGCGCGACGGCGGGCCGGGCCGGGTCCTCGGTGATCTCGTGCAGGAGGTGGTGCAGCCAGCGGCCGTAGTCGCGCACGGTGTCCGCGTCGAAGGCGCGCGGCTGGTAGCCGAGGCCGATGGTGATCTCGTCGCCTGGGATCACGATGACGGTGAGGGCGTAGTGGGTGGCGTCGGTGATGTCGACGCCGGTGAGGTCGAGCCCGGGGGCGAGCGGGGTGCGGGTGCGGCTGGAGAGCGGGAAGTTCTCCATGACGAGCATGGTGTCGAAGAGTTCACCGATGCCCACGGCCCGCTGGATGCCGGGCAGCCCGACGTGGTGGTGCTCGGCGAGGGCGACGCTCTCGTCGTGCACCTGGGCCATGAGATCGCTCACCGTGCGGTCCCCGGTGTAGCGGACGCGCACCGGGACCGTGGTGCCGAGCTGGCCGATCATCGACTCGACGCCGTCGACCTCGGCGGGCCGGCCGGAGACCGGGCAGCCGAAGACGACATCGCGGCGGCCGGTGAGTCTGCCGAGCAGCAGGCCCCACGCGGTCTGGAGCACCGTGGTCAGGGTGATGCCCTGCTCGCGGGCGAAGGCGCGCAGCCGGTCGCTGAACTCGCGGCTCAGCGCGACGGTCTCCCGGCCGGGCCGTTCGACGGCGGTGCCGGTGCCGGCGGGGGCCAGCCGGGTCGCGTCGTCGACGCCCGCGAGCGCCTCGCGCCATGCGGTGAGCGACGCCTCCTCGTCCCGGCCGGCCAGCCAGCGGAAGTACTCCGACAGCGGCGGCGAGACCGGTGCGGCGGGGCCGCCGCCGAGTTCGGCGTAGATCGCGAGCAGGGTACGGCCGACGATCGGCATGGACCAGCCGTCGAGCAGGGCGTGGTGGTTGGTGATGACGAGCTTGTGCTCGGCGGGCCCGACGCGGGAGAGCAGGAAGCGGATGAGCGGCGGCCGGGCCGGGTCGAAGGGGCGCTCCAGGTCGGCGCGGGCGGCCGCGGCGAAGTCGTCGTCCTGCCGCCAGTCCAGGGTGACGCCGGTGGGGATCACCTGCACCACGTCGTCCCCGACCGTGCCCAGGTGGACCCGGAGGGCGGGGTGGCGGCGGAGCAGTTCGCGGGCGGCGCGCTCCATGCGGGCGGGCTCCAGCTCGCCTGACAGGGTGGTCACGGCCTGGACGACGTAGACGTCGGCGTCGGCCTCGTCCCGGACCAGGGTGTGGAAGGAGAGACCGACCTGGAGCGGGGTGGCGGGCAGCACGTCGCTGATGCGGCCGGTGCGCTCCAGGGCGTCGATGGCGCCCTGGTCGGCGGCCACCAGCGGCAGGTCGGAGGGCGTGAGCCCGCCCGTGGTGTGCAGGGCGTGCGCGGCCAGCGCGTCGAGCACGGCGGCCCAGGAGTCCTGGAGGGCGGCCAGGGCGTCGGTGCCCAGGACCTGGCCCGCGGCGGTCCACTCGACGGCGAGCCGGGGTTCGTCGCCCTCGTGGACGAAGCAGTTGAGGGCCAGCACCTGTTCCAGTGCCTTGGCGCCGGGCTCGATGACCGAGAAGGCGTCGTGGTCGGGCAGCCGCCAGCCGTCGGCGGCCGGTGGGGCGAACCGGCCGAGATAGTTGAGCAGTACGTCCGGCGGCGGGACCGCCGAGAGTTCCGGGCTCGCCTCGGGGTCGAGGTGGCGCAGCACGCCGTAGCCGACACCGCTGTCGGGGACTGCGCGGCGGGCCTCCTTGGCGGCGCGCAGCGTCTCGCGCACGTCGTCGGACGCCGGCACGCGGACGGGGTACTCGCTGGTGAACCAGCCGACCGTGCGCGCCAGGTCGAGGTGTTCGCGGCCGTGGCCCTCCATGGTCACGGTGAGGGCGTCTCCGCGCAGACCCCAGCCGCGCAGGGCGAGGACGAGGGCGGCGAGCAGGACCTCGTCGACGCCGGCCCGGTAGGCGGCGGGCAGGGTGGTGAGCAGGGCCTCGGTGGCCTCGGGCGAGGCGGTCGTGACGGAGCGGTGGGCGGTCGCCACGGTGTCGCGTGCGGGGTCCAGCGGGCGGGCGCCGAGCCGGGGCGCGGAGCCGAGTGCCGTACGCCAGTGGGCGAGTTCGCCGCGCCGGGCGCCGGTCCTGCCCTGTTCGGCGAGGATCTGGGCGTGCCGCCGCCAGGACGTGCCGACGGGTTCGGGGGTTCCGCCGGCGCAGGCGGTGTGGAGGTCGGGGAGCAGGACGCGCCAGGACACGCCGTCCATGGCGAGGTGGTGCACGACGAGGACCAGCCGGTCCGGCGCGCCCTCCTCCGTACGGAGCAGCGCGGTGCGCACCAGGTCGCCGGTGCGCGGGTCGAGTTCACCGGCGAGCCGTTCGGCCAGGGCGGTGACCTCTTCGCCGGTGACCTCCTCCACGGCGGCCCGGACCGCGCCCCGGGGCAGGACCTCCGGTCCGTCGGCCACCCGCAGCCGCAGGGCGTCGTGGTGGTCGATGAGGGTCTGGACGCCCCTGGTCAGCGCGCCGGGGGTGAGTGCGTCGACGTGCAGGGCGGTCCACTGGGCGTATCCGGCGACCGTGTCGATGTCCGGGTGCGGGTCGAGCAGGGCGCGCACGATGGGCGGGGCCGGCACGGGGCCGACCGGCTCGTCCGCCGGGCCGGCCGCTTCCGCCGGCAGCTCGGCGGAGGCGGCGAGCGCGGCGAAGGTACGGCGGGCCAGCAGGTCCTTCGGACGCAGCCCGAGGCCGAGGGCGCGCAGCCTGCTGCTGACGGTGATGGCGGTGATGCTGTCGCCGCCGAGGGCGAAGAAGTCGTCGTCCACACTCACCCGTTCGACGTCGAGCGCGTCGGCGAGGACGGCGCACAGCAGCCGTTCGCGTTCGGTGCTCGGCTCCCGGCCGCCGCCGGGCAGGGCGGGCGCGGGCAGGGCGGCGCGGTCGAGCTTGCCGTTGGGGGTGACGGGCAGGCCGCTCAGCACCACGACGGCGGCGGGCACCATGTGCTCGGGCAGCCGCTCGGCGAGCAGGTCACGTGCCTCGTCGCCGGTGAGGGAGGCGGACACGACGTAGCCGACGAGCCGGGAGGAGAGGACCCGCGCGGCGGCGGCGGTGACGCCGGGGAGTGCGGCGAGCGCCTCCTCGACCTCGCCGGTCTCCACCCGGTGGCCGCGGATCTTGACCTGTCCGTCGCCTCGGCCGCCGTACTCCAGGCCGCGGCCTGGCACCCAGCGGGCCAGGTCGCCGGTGCGGTACATCCGCTCGCCGGGCGCGCCGAACGGGTCGGCGACGAAGCGTTCGGCGGTGGCCCCGGGCCGGCCGAGGTAGCCGCGGGCCAGGTGGGGGCCTGCCAGGTACAGTTCGCCGGTCGTGCCGGGCGGGACGGGCTGGAGGGCGTTGTCCAGGACATGGACCCGGGTGCCGGCGAGGGGGTGCCCGATGGCCGGTTCGCCGTCGTCGATGCGCGCGGTGGTGGCGTCCACGGTGGCTTCGGTGGGCCCGTACATGTTGCGGGCGGCTACGCCCGACGCGGCGACCCGGCGCCACAGGGCGGGCGGGGTGGCCTCGCCGCCCAGGAGGAGGAGTGCCGGGGGCAGTTCGAGCAGGCCGGCGTCGATGAGCGGGGTGGCCATCGAGGGGGTGGTGTCGATGACGTCGATGCCGTCGCGGGCGTACGCGGCGAGCAGGGCGTCGGCGTCGCGGGCGGTCTCGGCGTCGTACACGTGGAGTTCGTGCCCGCACAGCAGCCAGACGAGGTGTTCGAAGGCGGAGTCGAAGGCGAAGGAGTAGGTGTGCGCGGCGCGCAGCCGGCGGCCGGCGGCCCGTTCGGCCTCCGCGACGACCGTGGACCGCTGGTGGTGCAGCAGTGAGGCGAGGCCGCCGGTGCGGGCGAGCACGCCCTTGGGCCGGCCCGTCGATCCCGAGGTGTGGATGACGTAGGCGAGGTGTCCGGGGTCGCGGGGCCGGGAGAGTTCGGCGGTGGTCAGGGGTGCGCCGGAGAGTCCCGCGGCCTCGTCGGCGAGGGCCTTCCACGGCAGTCCGTCGACCGTGCCGTCGGTGAGGACGAGGACGGGGCGTGTGTCGTCGATGAGTTCGCGCAGCCGCTCGGGCGGGTGTGCGGCGTCGAGCGGCTGGAACGCGGCGCCCGCGTCCAGCACCGCGAGCAGGGCGACGACGAAGTCGGCCGAGCGCGGCAGGGCGAGCGCCACGACGTCCTCGGCGCCGACGCCGCGGGCGCGCAGGGCGCGGGCCACCCGGTGCACCCGGTCCGCGAGTTCGGCGGCGGTCAGCCGTTCGTCGCCGCAGACGAGGGCGGTGTGACCGGGTCCGGCCGCGACCATCGCGTCGAACGCGGCGGGCACGTCGAGGGGGGTGCCGGGCAGGGCTGCCGGGCTCCACTGGGCGAGCAGTCCGTCGACGTCGCCGGCGAGGGCGATCCGGCCGACGGGCAGGCCTTCCAGCAGTCCGGACAGCAGGGCGCGCAGCCCGCTCATCAGGTGGTCGACGGCGGCCCGGTCCTTGTTGCGGGCGTCGACCTCGAAGCCGAGGAGGAGCCCGCCGTCGCGGGTCGGAAGGACGCTGAGGCCCATGTCCTCGGGCGGTCCGCCGGCGACGTTGCGCATGGTGCCGGCCGCCCCGGCGAAGTCGAGCGTCAGGTCGAACGCCTTGAGGTTGATCCCGCGTCCGTGCAGCAGCGCCCCCGCGCCGGGCACGCCGAGGTCGCGGGGCAGGTCCTCGCCCCGGTAGCGCTGGTGGTCACGCATCTCTCGCATGGCGGTGGCGACCCGGCGGCTCAGGTCGCCGAGCCGGTCGTCGCCGCGCACGGTCACGCGCATGGGCAGCACGTTGACCGCCATGGAGGGGGTGCGCAGGGCGGCCGAGCCGGTCCGGCACATCAGCGGCAGCGCGAAGACCACGTCGGTGCGGCCCAGCATGCGGTGCAGGAAGGCCGCGTAGCAGGCGATGAGTGCCTGGCCCCAGGCCACGCCCTCGGCGTCGGCGAAGGCGCGCAGGGCGGCGGTCTCCCCGGGGCCCAGTTCGGCCCGCGCGGTGATCGTGCGGGCGGGCGCGCCGGCGGTGTCCGGGCCCCCCTGCCCCTCGACGTCGGGCAGCGGGGTGAAGCGTTCCACCCAGTACGCGCGGTCCTCGGCGGCCTGTTCGCTCTCGCGGTAGGCGGTGTCCTCGGCGACGAGCGTCGCGAACGCGCCGAACGTCGAGCGGGGCGGCTCGGTGCCGCGCACCAGGGCGGTGTAGTGGGCGGCGGTGCGCCGGGCGAGCAGGGCGGCGGTGTAGCCGTCGAAGACGAGGTGGTGGCCGAGCTGGGTGTACCAGACCTCGCGGTCGGAGAGCTTGATGACGGTACGCGAGCAGAGCGGGCGGTCCGTCATGCCCCGGCAGTCCTCGGCGAGGCGTGCGCGTTCGGCGTCGACGAGCGCCCGGGCCGCCGCGGCGGGGTCGGCCTCGGCGCTGACGTCGACGAGCGGCGGCAGGGCGACGGGGTGGGCGCCGACCGCCTGGCGTGGCCCCTCGGGCGTCTCGTACACCCTGAGCCGCAGGCTCTCGGCCTCCTCGGTGGTGGCCCGGACCGCTTGGGCGAGCGCGTTCGTGTCGACCGGTTCGCCGCCGGATATCTCGACCACGTCGCCGACGACGTAGTACGGCGAGTCGGGTTCGATGCGCTGGGCGTTCCAGATGCCGAGTTGGGCGCCGGTCAGGGGGAGGAGGCCGTCCGGGGACACGCTCGCGGTGGGCAACTTACTCTCCTTGCAGTGTGGGTACGACCATCGGAGTGCCGGTCACGGGGTCCGGGACGACGACGCTGGGAAGGTCGAACACGTCCTTGATCAGCGTGGCGTCCACGATGTCCCCGGGGTCGCCCTCGGCGACCACGGCGCCGGCCTTCATGGCCACCAGGTGGTCGGCGAAGCGGCATGCCTGGTTGATGTCGTGCAGGACCGCGACGACGGTGCGGCCCTCGTTGCGCAGCTTGGCGAGCAGGCCGAGCAGTTGGTACTGGTGGGTGATGTCGAGGAACGAGGTGGGTTCGTCGAGCAGCAGGTAGGGCGTCTGCTGGGCGAGGACCATCGCCATCCAGACCCGCTGGCGCTGTCCGCCGGACAGTTCCTGTACGGGCCTGTCGACGAGGTCGGAGACGCCGGCGGCGGCCATCGCCCCGTCGACGGCCTTCTGGTCATCGGGCGACCACAGGGCCAGCATCGACTGGTGCGGGAAACGTCCCCGGGCGACCAGCTGGCGGACCTTGATGTCGTCGGGGGCCATCGGGTCCTGCGGCAGGAAGCCGAGCTGCTTGGCCAGCGCCTTGGTGCCGAAGGCACCGACCGCGCGACCGTCGAACTCGACGTGTCCGGAGTGCGGCTTGAGCAGCCGTACCAGCGCGCTCAACAGCGTTGACTTGCCGCAGGCGTTGGGGCCGACGATGGCGGTGAACGCGCCGTCGGGTATGTCGAGGGTGAGCCGTGTGGACACGACCCGGTCTCCGTAGCGCAGGGTGATGTCCCGCGCCGTCAGGCGTGCGGTCACGCGCGCCTCACCTCCTTGGTCAGCAGCCAGATCAGGTAGCAACCGCCGATCGCGGTGCTCACGACGCCCACGGGCAGGGCGACGGGTGCCAGCAGCATCTGGGCCAGCAGGTCGGCGCCCTGGAGGAGCACCGCCCCGGTCAGTGCGGCAGGGAGCAGGGGCACTCCGGCGGCACCCGCGAGCCGGCGGCCGATCTGCGGGGCGGCCAGCGCGATGAACGCGATGGGTCCGGCCACGGCGGTCACCGTGGCGGTGCAGCCGACGCCGACCAGGACCATCAGCAGCCGCAGCCGGTCGAGTCCGACGCCGGTCGTGACGGCGATCGGGTCGCCGAGCGATGCCTGGTGCATGGCGTGCGCCCTCGTGGTCATGAGGGCCAGCAGGACGGCGATCACGGTGAACGGGATGCCGAGGTCGTCCCAGCCCACGCCGTTGAGCGAGCCCGCGCTCCAGCCGACGGCGGCGATCGCCACCTCCAGGTCGGCGCGGAGCACGATCCACGAGTTGATCGCGGTCACCATCGCGTTGATGGCGATACCGATGACGACCAGCCGGAGGCCGGAGAAGCCGGTTTCGAGCGACAGCAGGTAGATGGCGGCCGCGACGACGAGTCCGCCGATCACGGAGCCGACGGCGAGCTGTGCGGAGGTGCCCGACAGTACGGTGAGGGCGACCAGGGCGCCGGTGTAGGCGCCGGCGTCAAGACCGATGACGTCGGGGCTGCCCATGGGGTTGCGGGTGAGGTTCTGGAAGATGGCGCCGGCGACGCCGAGCGCGGCGCCGAAGACCAGCCCGGCCAGCACCCGCGGCAGCCGCCAGTCCCGGATCACCACGGAGTGCTCGGAGCCGGTGAGGACGGCGAACACCTTGCCGGGCGGCGCCCATGACGCCCCGTAGCACAGCCCGAGCAGGCCGAGCCCCAGCATCAGGGCGACCAGGACGGCGACGAGCACCGCCGTGCGGCGTTCGAAGTGGAATTTCAGCACGTTCACAGGGACCCCGCCCCGTAGCGGCGGACCGCCCAGATCAGCATGGGGCCGCCGAGGAAGGCGGTCACGACGGCCACCGGTACCTCGCCGGTGGGCAGCAGGACCCGCGCGGCCATGTCGGCGGCGAGGAGCAGGACGGGGCCGAGGATCATGGTGTAGGCGATCAGCCAGGGCACCGATCCGGAGGCCGGCTTGCGCACCAGGTGCGGCACGATCAGCCCGACGAACAGGATGGGTCCCGCCACGGCCGTCGCCGCGCCGCTGAGCACGGTGATGAGGACGAGGGTCATGAGGCGGACCCGGCCCACGTTGGCCCCCAGGGTGTGCGCCACGTTCTCGCCGAGTGTCAGGGCGTTGAGCGCCCTGCTCAGCAGCAGCGCACCGGCCAGGGACACGGCGATGGCGGTCAACGGCCAGGACAGGGAAGCCTGTTCGCGCCCCGCCAGCGTCCCCACCGACCAGAACCGGTAGAGGTCGAAGGTGTCGGGGAGCATGAGGCGCAGCCCGAGGGCGACGCCGTTCAGCACTGCGGTCACCGCCACACCGGTGAGCACCAGGCGCAGGGGTGATGTGCGGCCGACCGCGGCGACCAGGAGCGCCGCGGCCACGGATCCGATGACGGCGAAGCCGAGTTCGCCGGCCTGACCGCCGGCCAGGCCCGCCGCCGACCCGAGGGTGACGGCGAACCCGGCGCCTGCGGTGACCCCGAGGATGCCGGGCTCGGCCAGCGGGTTGCGGGCGAGCGTCTGGATGAGCGCGCCCGCGACGGCGAGCGCGGCACCGACGGCGACGGCGAGCAGCGCACGCGGTGCCCGCACGTCCCGTACGACGACGTGGTCGTCCGTGCCCTGGTAGTCGAAGAGTGCGCGCACGACTTCGCCGGGGGCGACGTGGCGGGCCCCGACGCCCATGCTGAGTACGGCGAGAGCTGCCAGCAGTACCAGTCCGCCGACGAGCAGGGCGGCCTGCGGGACGGCCCGCCGGTTTCCCGCCGTCTCGGACGCGCGGCCCGCGACGGTCACCGCTTCAGCAGCGGAGCGAGCGACTCGTCGATCGCGTCCAGGGTCATCAGGGCCTCGCCGTAGGTGGCGGCCTCGGTGTAGCGGTACGGGAAGGCCTTGCCGGCCTTGACGGCGGGCAGGTTCTTCCAGAGCTTGGAGTCCAGGACGTACTTGACGGAGGGCGGGACACTGCCGTCGGCGTTGACCGAGTACGTCAGGGCGTCGGCCTCGCGGAAGGCGGCGGGCAGCTCCTCGATGGAGGGGTACTCGCTGACGGCCGCGGACCCCGGACCGGCCTTCTTGACCTTGCCGTAGTAGGTGGCGCCCAGGTCCTCGGCGATGTTGGTGCCCCAGGAGCCGTTGAACTCGCGCTGGAAGGTGCCCTTGGCGGCGTCACCGTACGCGCCGACGTGGCCGAGCTTCAGCTTCGGCAGGACGTCCTTGTACTTGGCGGCCAGCTCGGCGGCCTTGGTGTCGTACGTCTTCTTCTGTGCGTCGAACTGCTTGACCGCACCGGCCGCGTCGGCCTGCTTGCGGGAGAGGTCGCGCCAGGCGGACGGCAGGCTCGGGCCGATCGCGACGACGGGGGCGATCGACTTCAGCCGCTTCATGTCGATGTCGCCGAGCACGGGCGCCGGCACACCGATGACGATCAGGTCGGGCTCGGCCTCGGCGATGGCCTCGTAGTTGGTCTCGGCCGCCTGCTCGCCGGCGACCTTCTTGAGCTTCTCGTAGGTGGCGAGGTCCTCCTTGGTCATCATCGGCTCGCCACGCTTCCACGACGAGATGCCGACCAGCGGTGCGTCCGCCTCGATCAGCGCGGGCACGGCGTAGCCGGTGGCCACCACACGCTTCGGGTTCGCCGGGATCGTGATCTTGCCGTTGTCCGCGGTGAACACCCGGGTCCTGCTCTTCTCGGAGGCGGAGTCCGACCCGCCGTCCGATGATGACCCGCATCCGGTCAGCGCGAGGGCCAGCGCGAGGGCGCCGACCAGACCGGACGATCTGCGTATGGACATTTCCGAACTCCTTGCTACTTAGGTAAGGCTCACCTTAGTTGATGGTCTTTCGGCAGGACAACCCGAGGGGGGTTCAACCCCCCGGTGCCGCCGGTGGATCAGTGGTCGTGGCTGTGGTCGTGGTCGCCGTGGTCGTGCCCCGGCTCCTGCTCGTGGTCCTCGTCGAAGTCCGCGACACCGCGCTTCCAGTAGCCCGTGATGTCGTAGTCGGCCTTCTCCAGGCGCAGTTCGTCCCGGACCCAGCGGCGCAGCGGCTTGATCTGCCCGGCCTCGCCGGCGACCCACACGTACGCCCGCTCCCCCTCGGGGACGGTGACCGAGGTCACGGCCCGGACGAGCGCGTCACCCGATCCGGCGGGGGCGCCGCCGCGGTGCAGCCAGCGGACCTCGAAGCCCTCGGGCGCGGCCAGCTCGATCTCCTCGTCGGCGTCCGCGACTTCGACGAACGCCCAGCCCCTGGCGGACCTGGGCAGTTCCTCCAGCCACCGCGCGACGGCGGGCAGGGCGGTGAGGTCGCCGACCAGCAGATAGCGGTCGTAGGTGTGCGGGACGATCAGCCCGCCGGGCGGGCCGGCGACGTGGACGGTGTCGCCGGGCTGCGCCTTGCCGGCCCAGTCCGAGGCGAGTCCGCCCTCGTGCACGGCGATGTCGATGTCGAGCTCACCGGTGAGGGAGTCGTAACGGCGCACGGTGTACTCGCGCGAGGTGGGCAGCGGCCTCGGCCAGCGCAGCATCGTCCCGTTGCGCTCGGGCAGCCGCAGGGTGCCGTCCGCCTCCCGGAAGAGCAGTTTCACGTGCTCGTCGGGCGCGTGCGCCTCGAAACCCTCGGTGCCGGGGCCACCGAGGGTCACCCGCAGCAGACCCGCGCCGACGTTGACCGTACGTACGACCTCGGCCTCCCGGATGCCGATCGGGTAGCCGACCTTCTCGGCGTGCCGGCCGGCGCGCACCTCGGCGATCCTGTCCAGGTGGCGGTCGCGGTGGTCGGTGCGGCTCATGCGGCCTCACCCGCCAGCAGGGTCTGCCAGTGGCCGAGTTCGGGCAGCTCGAACAGGTCGGGGAACTCCAGCGAGGTCGCCCCGGCCGTCCGCCAGCGCTCGACCAGGACCATGATCCGCATCGAGTCGAGACCGAGGTCGACCAGATTCTCGTCGGGGGCGATCTCGCCGGGCTCACAGCCCAGCAGTTCGGCGATGTCGGCCCTGACACGGTCGGGCGACAAGGTCTGACTCATCGGAGTTCTCCTTCGGGGGTGGGCGCCGACAGCGGGCCGGAGCGGGAGTTGCGGTGCGTACGGGGCAGGGCGCGGGGCGTGCACGTGAACAGCAGTCCGGTAAAGGGCTGTTCATGAAAGAGGAAGGGGGAGGCGACGGCTCGGCCGGCCATGACGGCGCGCGGCGGGGCATCACGGACACGGCCTAGCGCCTTGCGCGCGACACCCCTCGCCAGGGAACGCACAGTACGGAGCCTCCGGCACCGAGCGGGCCGGTGTCTCCCACATTCCACGCCCCCATACAGTCCCCCTCAGGCCCAGGCAAGGCTAACCTAACATCGAGAGACGCGACACAGGCATCCCTTCGTCCAATCAGGCCGCCCATACGCGCAGTTCAAATACGGGCCACACGATGCGCCACCCCCTGACCCTCCTGCGCGACAAGCAAACTTAGGTTACCCTCACCTAACCTACCGTAGGTGCTGCTCCGGGTGAAGACCCGCCGCAGGCGTCCCGCCGCGCCGGTCCGGCGCAGCGCCTCCCCGCATCCTCATCCCTGGCCCCCGCTGACGGGCCATCGAGAACGGAGTCCCCGTGTCGACGGCATCCCGAGTCGCCACGCACATTCCCGCGGCCCACCCGGCCACCGGGGCGGCAACCTCCCTCCTGGACGACTACGCGGCCGGCGCACGCTTCCTCGCGACCCCCCGGCGCACCCTGCTGGCCCACGGCCCCGCGCGCCAAGTGCCGCACGGTGCGCAACCGGTGGACCAGCGGGTGTCGGTCGCGCTTGCCGAGGCCGCCGCCGCCGGCCAGGAGGCGCCGGTGGTGATCGGCGCGATCCCGTTCGACCACACCGCGCCGGCCGCCCTGAGCGTGCCCGCGGCGCTGCGCGTCGCCCCGCCCCTCTCGTCCGACCCGCTGATCGCCCTGCCATCGGCGGGGGCGGACTCCACCGGCTGGCACATCCGCCCGGTGCCGGAGCCCGAGGTCTACGCGGCGGGCGTCGCCTCGGCCGTGGAGCGGATGTGGCGGGGCGAGTTCAGCAAGGTGGTCCTCGCCCGCACCCTCGAACTCACCTCCCCCGCACCGCTGGACGTGCCCGCCATGCTCCAGCGCCTGGCCCGCCGCGATCCGTCCGGCTACACCTTCGCGCTCCCGACCGGACCCGGCCGCACCCTGATCGGCGCCAGCCCCGAGCTCCTCGTCTCCCGCCGGGGCCGCCAGGTGGTCGCCAACCCCCTCGCCGGCTCCTCCCCGCGCAGCGACGACCTCGCCGAGGACGTGCGCCGGGCCGCCGCGCTCCTGGAGTCCGCGAAGGACCTCCACGAGCACGCCGTCGTCGTGGACGCCGTCCACCAGGCCCTCGCCCCGTACTGCTCCGGGATGACCGTCCCGCCCCGGCCGACCCTGATCCGTACCGCCACCATGTGGCACCTGTCCACGACGGTCACGGGCACGCTCACCGACCCGGACATCTCGGCCCTCACCCTGGCCTGCGCACTGCACCCCACGCCTGCGGTGTGCGGCACGCCGACGGCCACGGCCCGGCAGGTGCTCACCGAGACCGAACCGTTCGACCGGGGCTACTTCACGGGCATGGTCGGCTGGGGCGGCGCGGACGGGGACGGCGAGTGGGTCGTCACGATCCGCTGCGCCGAGGCGGAGGAGCGCACGCTCCGGCTCTATGCCGGCGCGGGCATCGTCGCCGCGTCCGAACCCGCGGCGGAAACCGCTGAGACCGCCGCGAAGTTCCGCACCTTCCTGAGCGCGGTGGGCGCCGAGCTCTGAGCGCCCGCCGGCCCGGCTTCAGGCCGCCAGGGCGGCCGGTTCGCCCAGCCGGGCGGCCGCTGCCCGCCACGCGGCGGTGACGGCGGCCCTGGCCTGTGCGGTGGCCGCCGGTCCGTCGCCGTCGAGCCGCAGCGGCAACCCGACGTGGACGTGGAGGCGGGGGCGCCGCAGCGGCGCGGTGGCCAGGCCCGCGAGCTGCTTGACGGCCGAGCCGGAGGTGACGCGGCGCGCCCCGGCCTGGCCCACCGGGATCACGGGCACGCCGGTCCGGTGCGCGAGCCGGGCCAGGCCGCGTCGGAAGGCGCCCGGCTCGGCTTCGGCCGCGTCCTTACGGAGGGGCAGGCCGCCCTCGGCGTAGATCAGGATGTGCCGGCCCTGCTCCAGCGCCTCCTGGGCGAGGTCGACCGCCCGCGCCGCGCGGGGGTCGCCGCGATACACGGGGATATGACCCTCGCGTGCGAGCGCGCTGCCGAGCAGGGGCACGCTCCACAGGCCCGCCGTCGCCATGACGACGGGGCGGGCGCCGAGGCGGCGCAGCGCGGCCAGGACGATCGCGGGGTCCGCGAACGAGGTGTGGTTGGCGGCGATGATCCCGGCCGGGGGAAGGACGGCGCCGTCGTCGGTGGTGAGCGTCAGCCGCCCGACGGCAGGGACCAGTTGACCGGCAAGGCGGCTGAGCATGGGTTTCTCCGGTTCGCTCGGGACGAACCCCCATCGTTGCCGCCGGAACGCCCGTACGGCTGAGCGGTCGTACTCATCCGCCGTACGTATCCGGACGGGCGGTGCCCCGGGTCACGGCCCCTGTACAACGTCGGCGAGCGAGTCGATGTCGGCGTCGGCCGCGACGCGGCTCAGCGCGCGCTCCTCGGCGGCCGCTTCACCATGCCGTACACCACCCTGGCGGCCTCGGCCGCCCGCGCCGGGACCGCCTGACTCGGCTCAGCCCACCAGGTCCGGGGCGCGCAGCATCTCGTCCGGGATGCCCCAGGCGTCGACGAGGTCGACGGCCAGCGGGCGGACCTTGCGGCAGAGGTCGTTCACCTCGCGGCTGATCGCCTTGGAGCGCTGGACGGTCAGCCGGCCGTGCTCCATGAACCAGGCGCGGTCCGCCTCGATCGTCGACAGGGCGAACAGATCGCACAGCAGGCCCAGCGCCTCCTTGTTGCCGCCGTCGTCGGGCAACGCGCGCACCTTCTCGACGAACGCTTCAAGGACCAGCCGTTCGACGTGCGCGCGGGCGAGGGCGATGACGTGGTCCTGCACGTACGAGAAGACGGCGCCGGGGTCGCGGTGCTCGTCGATCCCGCGCTTGAGCCTGCGGGCCACCCCGGCGAGCATGTGCTCCTCGCGGAAGCGGACCATGGCGAGCTGGTACTCCGAGTCGAGCAGCCCCGCCTCGCGGTCCCACTCGTCGCCCCCCGGCAGCAGGTCCCGTACCCGTTCCAGCATCTTGTGGACCGAGGTCTTCTCCATGACCGTCTCGACGGCGATCCCGGCGACGTGGCGGACGGTGCCGAGCTGGTCGAGGTCCTCGAACTCGCTCGCGTAATGGGTGAGCAGCCCCTTGGCGACGAGTTGCAGCAGAACGTGGTTGTCGCCCTCGAACGTGGTGAAGATGTCGCTGTCCGCCTTGAGCGCGGCGAACCGGTTGACGCTGAGGTACCCGGCGCCGCCGCACGCCTCGCGGCACTCCTGGACGACCCGGGTGGCGTGCCAGGTGGCCAGCGCCTTGGTGCCGGCGGCCCGCGACTCCAGCAGGCGCCGGGCCTGTTCGTCGTCCTGGACGCCGGAGAAGACGTCGTGCAGCTGGGTGCGTACGACGTCCTGCGCGAAGTGCAGCGCGTACGTACGGGCGAGGAGCGGCAGCAGCCGGCGCTGGTGCAGCCCGTAGTCGAGGAGCAGCTGCTCGTCCGTGCCCGGGGCCGCTGCGAACTGCCGCCGCCGCACGGCGTACCTGGTGGCGATCGTCAGGGCCACCTTGGCCGCGCCGACCCCGGCGCCGGCGACGCTGACCCGGCCCTGGACCAGCGTGCCGAGCATGGTGAAGAAGCGCCGTCCGGGGTTCTCGATCGGGCTCTCGTAAACGCCGTCGGCGGTGACGTCGGCGAACCGGTTGAGCAGGGCCTCGCGCGGCACGCGTACGCCGTCGAAGCGGATGCGGCCGTTGTCCACGCCGTTGAGGCCCATCTTGCGGCCGTCGTCCTCGATCAGGACGCCGGGCACCACCTCGCCGTCCTGCCGGACCCGTACGACGAACGCGTGGACCCCTTCGGCCTTCCCGGCCACCTCCAGCTGGGCGAAGACGACCGCGAGCTCCGCGTGGCGGGCCGCGTTGCCGATGTAGTCCTTGCACGCCTCGTCGCCGGGGGTGGTGAGGACGAACTCCCGGGTGTCGTGGTCGTACCGCGCGACCGTCCCGAGCGACTGCACATCGGAGCCGTGCCCGGACTCGGTCATCGCGAAGCAGCCCATCAGGCGCCCGGTGATCAGATCGGGCAGATACGCCTTGTGGTGGCGTGCGGTGCCCAGCTGCAGGACCGCCCCGCCGAAGAGCCCGAACTGCACCCCCACCTTCACCAGCACCGACAGGTCACCGTAGGCCAGCGTCTCGAACGCCGCGATGGAGGCCCCGACGTCACCGCCCCCGCCGTACTCCTGCGGGAACCCCATCCCGGTCTGCCCGGTCGCGGCCATCTCGACCACGATCTCCCGCACCCGCTCACGGAACGCGTCGATGCCGAGCTCCTCGGCCTCCTCCAGCACGGAGGCGTACGCCACCAGGTTGGTCCGGACGAGATCGCGGATGTCCGCGTAGTCGCCGTCGAGCACCTCGGTCAGCGCCCGCACGTCGACCTCGGGCTGTACGTATCCGCCGGCGGCGGCTGTGTTCGCAGTGGCCATGCCCCTTCGCTACCCCGGACGAGGACGATCAAGCCAGGGCCATCCGGGGCCACCCTCGGCGATTCGGCCAACCCCCCGCCTCGCAGACCTGTTGCGGGGCCCGGGTCCGTGCATTCTCCACGCGCCGCCGCCCGCTCAACCCCGGGATTCCGAGGCCGACCGAAACACATGTGTTCGATATTCCGGCGCGGTCGTTGAGCTTCACATCCACGCCGGACGAACGCCAGGAGGACCACGTTGACCTCGGCCGCCACGAACACGCAGCAGTCCACCACGCCCCCTCCGCCACCGCCGGCGGAGATCACCTACAGCGGGCAGTACTCCGTCAATCCGCTCGCCGAGGTCTCGTTCCGCAGGATGTGCGGGCAGATCCCCGCCGTCCTGGGCCGCATCGCGCGGCTGTCGTGGCGGACCGACCGGCTCGCCGTACAACTGCTCCTGGGCTGCCAGGCCGTCACGGGCCTCTCGGCCGCCGTACTGCTGACCGCGACCGCCCACGCCATGAAGCCCGTCCTGGGTGCCGGGCCGGCGGGCGACCGGCTGCACGGAGCCGTGCCCGCCCTGCTGGTGGTCGCGCTCGCCGCCGCGCTGGGCCGGGGCTCGACGGCGGTCGCCACGTACGCCGAACGGAGGATCACGCCCCGGCTGATGACGGAGACGGACAGCGCGCTGGTCGAGGCGGCGGCGGCTTCCTCCTCGGCCTCCGGCTCCGCGGCGCGGACTGCTGCCACGAGGACTCTTCGACTCGTTCCGCAGCCAGTCCGCGGTGCGCTCGAACTCCTCGGCCGCACCATCGTTTCCCCACTCATGTCCCCTCCGGCCAACCGCTGATCACCACGCGTCCCGCTGGCTACCATGCCCGCATGACCCACGCTGTGTGCGCTCTCGTCGTGACGGGACAACTCGACACCCCTAGGGCCGAGTCGCTGGGGCTGCACGCCCGACTCACGTACGCGGGCATCAGCGTGTTTCCGATCGATCACTACTTCTCCGCCTACTGGGCCGCGGTGCGCGGCAACCCGGCCCGGCTCGACCTGCCGCCAGGCATCCTCTCGGAGAGCGTGACGTTCCCGGGCGACGCCGTTCTGCGCGACCTCGTGTGCGAGGTGACCCATGAGCCGCGGCCCCGGTTCGCCGTCATCCAGACCGAGTACTTCGGCGGCACGGGCGGCCAGTGGGCGGCCACGTTCGACGGGGAGATGCGCGTGACACCTGACGGGGCGACGATCAATCAGGCCCTGGAGGCGCTGGGCGTGCGGGCGACCGCCGCAGCGGATGCCTTCGACGTCATCGGCCTGGGCACCTTCCGCCACAACCCGGATCACCTCCAGGCCTACGTCGCGTTGTGCGACGAGCTCGGAGTCTGACGCTCGCGGGACGTCCGCGGGGGCGATAATGGCGGGGTGATCGACAGGCGTCTGCGCGTAGTACTGGCCGAGGACTCCGTTGTTCTCCGTGACGGCATGGTCGAGTTGCTCGGCGCCCGTGGGTGTGAGGTGGTCGCCACCGCCGGGACTGCGCCCGCGCTGATCGCCGCGGTGGACCAGCACCGTCCCGACGTGGCGGTGGTGGACATCCGGATGCCGCCCACGCAGACCGACGAGGGCATCCGCGCTGCCGTGGAGATCCGTGCGAAGACGCCCGACGTGGGCATCCTGGTCTTCTCCCAGCACGTAGAGACCACCTGGGCCGCCCGGCTGCTGGCCGGTGGCGCGGCGGGCATCGGGTACCTGTTGAAGGAACGCGTCGCGCGGACCTCCGAGTTCGTGGACGCGCTTCACCGGGTCGCCGGCGGGTGCACGGCGCTCGACCCGGAGATCGTCACCCAGCTGATGCGCGGTGGGCAGCGCAGCAGGGTGGACACCCTGACTCCTCGCGAACGCGAAGTACTGGAGCTGATGGCGCAGGGGCACACCAACCGCTCGATCGCCGCGCTGCTGGTGGTGTCGGAGCGGGCGGTGGAGAAGCACGTCGCGGCCGTGTTCACCAAGTTCGGCCTACGGGCCACGGACACCGACAACCGCCGGGTGAAGGCCGTCCTCGCCTACCTTGCGGAGGAGGCCAATTGACGAGACGTCACAACCTGGCCGGAAGCTCGGCGGTGACCACGGTCGGCCCGCCGGACGGGCTGTCGATCCGCAGGGCGCCGTCCACCGCCGCGAGCCGCTCGGCCAGACCCGTCAGCCCGGTGCCGACGCCGATCACCGCCCCGCCGCGGCCATCGTCACGCACGGTCAGCCGGACGCGGCCGCCGGACGCGGCCGCCTCCAGTTCGGCCGAGCGGGCGTCACTGTGCTTCGCGATGTTGGTGAGCAGTTCGGCGGCGCAGAAGTAGAGGGCGCGTTCGACCACGTGGTCCGGCCGTTCCGGCAGGTCGAGGCGCAGGGCGACCGGCACGGGCGAAGTGGCGGTGAGTCCTGGCAGCGCCTCGGCGAGACCGCCGTCCAGCGCCACCGGGTGGATGCCGCGAGTGAGCCGTCGCAGCTCGGTGACGGTGTCGTCGGTCTGGTTGCGGGCACGCTCCAGCAGGGTGCGCAGCCGTACGGACTCCGGGGAGTGGGCGGAGGCAAGCTCGTCCTCGGCCAGCGAGAGGGTGATGGCGAGGGCGACCAGCCTCGCCTGGGTGCCGTCGTGGAGGTCGCGTTCCAGGCGGCGGAGTTCGTCGGTGTTCTGCGTGAGCAGGGTGGCCCGGGCGGTCTCCAGTTCCCGTACGCGCCGCTGGGTCCGGGCCGGTCCGAGCAGCAGCCGGGCGAGCCTCCGGTTCGCGCCGCTCAGCACCCGGACGGCTCCGGGCGCCGCCGAGAGGAGCGCCAGTCCGAGCGGCGTGGAGGTGACGTCGATCCAGGTGACGGGACGCGGCCCCGGTTCGAGGACGCGTACCCAGAACGGGAAACCGGCCAGCCACAGGCAGCCGAGGGGAAGCACCACCGCCGCGGCGAACCCGAGCACACCGAGCGGCAGCCGCAGCAGCAGATACAGCAACGACCGCCAGGCGATCGGGTCGGTCAGTACGACCCGCACCCGAGCGACCGCACCCTCCGTGCGGGGCAGCCCGTCCGGCGCCTCGACCGGCTCGCCGAGCAACCGGCCGACCAGCCGCCGGTGCAGCGCGCCCAGGCCGCGCGCGCCCGCCAGCGCTGCCGCCACGAACGGCAGGCCGAACACGGTGAGCGAGAGCAGGCCCCCCGCGTACAGGACAGCGAGTGCGTAGCCCCCGCCGAGCAGTGCGAGCGGCAGCCCCGCGACCGCGAAGGCCCACTCGCCGCCCCGGACGGACAGGTACCGCCGCCGGTCAGCCACGGCCGGCTCCGGGGACCGGCACGGGCTCGCCCGAGGTGGGTGGTCGCGTCACGCCCGGGGCGGATGCCGGCGGCCCGCCCGCCCGCGCTCCCGGGACGGGCACCCGTGCATGGGCGGTGCCGTCGCCCCGCTCAGCCACGGCTGCCTGCCGCCTGCGCCGCCGCCGGTCCGCGCACCGCGCGAAGGCCCGTGGCCAGGATGGCGGGGACGGTCAGCGCTGTCGCGCCCGCGGCGATCCACCAGCAGCCGGCCACCGGGAGGGACGGCATCGGCGACCCGCTGACCGCAGTGCTGAAGGCCGCCGACGCGGCGCCCGCGACCGCGGCGCCGAGCAGGACGCCCACCGCCGCGGTCAGCGCCGCCTCGGCGGTCAGCATGCGCAGGAGTTGCGGCCGGGTCGCCCCGACCAGCCGCAGCAGTGCGAACTCGCGGCGGCGTTCGGCGGTCACGGCCACCAGGGTGCTGACGGTGGAGACCGCGGCGAAGCAGGAGAGCATGGCCAGCTCGGCCTGGCGCAGCCAGACGTCCGTGGCGGAGGTGGCGCTGGACGCCGCCGCGCCCGCGGCGTGTTCGGCGGTGCTTGTCATGACCAGCATGGTGCCCGACAGGCCGACGAGCAGGGCGACCGGCACCACGGCGGACGACAGCCGCCGCGCGTACCCGCGCAGGTTGGCGTCGGCGAGCCATCCCGCACCGGGTGCCAGCACCCGTACCGGCGCACCCAGCGCGGCCGCCAGGACGCGCGCCGCGAACGGGCCCGCCAGAGCGACGGCGACCAGCAGAACCAGCGAGCTGAGCAAGGCCGCCTGCGCCGCCTTGTCCACCTGCTCGGCCGGCCGTGTCGCGGCCAGCCGCAGCAGGAACCCGCCGCCGGTCAACGCGCCGATCGCGACGAGCAGACGCAGCGCGCCCGTCCGCCCGTGCTCGGTCGCACTCGCCGTGAGGGCGGCAGCGGGGGCGATCCGGGAGATGCGCCGCGCCGCCACGGCCGAGGCCGCCAGGCCTACGGCGAGTGCGACGGCCAGCGCCACCAGCATGGGCAGCGGGGTGTCCGCCACCCGTACACCCGGCGCAGCCATCCCCCGCCGCTGCAATGCGGCGAGCAGGCCCCGGGCCACCGCGGCGCCGACGGCCCAACCCGGCGCGGCCACCACCAGTGTGGTCGCCACGACCTGACCGCGGATCAGGCGCCGTGCCTGGCGGGGTGTCGCCGCGATGGTACGGAGCAGCGCCAGCTCCCGGTGCTGCCTGCGGATCGCGAACCCGAGCGCGTTGACCACGACGAAGAACGCGACCAGCACGGCGATCTCGCCGAAAGCTCCGGCGATCACCATCAGTCCGGGTCCGTCGGCCGCCTTGCGGGCTGCCGCCGGGGTGGTGCTGTCGGTAGCGAACAGCAGGCCGAACAGGGTCAGGGTGGCGATGGCGAGGAAGAGCGCGACCGCCAGGCCGGCGAAGGCGGCGGGGCGGCGGCGCACCTGTCCGAGCGCGAGCAGGGTCACCGCTCTCCCCCGCCCAGCCTGCTCAGGCGTTCGCCGACCTGGGCAGCGGTGGGGCGGTCGAGTTCGTCCACCACCACGCCGTCGGCGAGCAGCAGCACCCGGTCCGCATACCCGGCGGCGACCGGGTCGTGGGTCACCATCACGCAGGTGCCGCCGTCCTCGTCCACACCGGCGCGCAGCAGGGCGAGGACCTCGTGGCCGGTGGCGCGGTCGAGCGCGCCCGTGGGTTCGTCGGCGAAGAGCATCGCCGGCCGGGAGACCAGTGCCCGGGCGATGGCCACCCGCTGCTGCTGCCCGCCGGATAACTGGGCGGGCCGGTGCCGTTCGCGCCCGGCCAGCCCCACCCGGGCCAGCGCGTCCAGCACCCGGTCCCGGTCTGGCCGCTCGCCGGCCAGCCGGGAAGGGAGCTCGACGTTCTGCGCGGCCGTCATGGCGGGCATCAGGTTGAACGCCTGGAACACGAACCCGACCCGGCTGCGCCTCAGTACCGCCAGCCGCCGCTCGGGCAGCCGGGACACCTCCGTACCGCCCCAGAACACGGAGCCCCGCGTCGGCCGGTCCATGCCCGCCAGGCAGTGCAGCAGGGTGGTCTTCCCGGAGCCCGAGGGCCCCATCACCGCCGTGAACGTACCGGGCGCGAAGCCCACCGACACCCCGCGCAACGCCCGTACGGCGGCGGCTCCGCGTCCGTACTCGCGGTGCAGGCCTTCCGCCCGGGCGGCTGTGCCCGTCCCGATATCCGTCGTCGTCTCAACCATGTCCTCATCGTCGGCGGGCGGAGCGCGGCGATCGATCGTGCCCGCCCCCGAATCGGCCGTTCGGAAAACCGCACCCCCGAGTGATCATCCCCACACACCCCCTTGTTGCACATATATTGCAATTACGTATTGGATGCGTGTGCCATGGTTCAGGAGCAGCAGGCAGGAAGGTCGTTCCCATGCCGGTCACCCCCACCCGCCGGAGGGTTCTCGCCGCGGCGGTCGCCGCGGGAGCCGGTCTTCTCACCGGCTGCTCGTCCGAGGATTCCGGGTCCGCCGCGCCGAAGAAGGGCGGGACGCTGCGCGCGGCCTTTCCCGGAGCCGGGGTGAAGGAGACCATGGACCCGCACGCGCAGCGGCAGTTCGTGGACATCGCCCGGCACAAGGCCGTCTTCGACAAGCTCGTCGAGCTGGACTCGACGCTGCGCCCGGTCCCGCGACTGGCGCGCTCCTGGTCCAGTGACGACGAGGCCCGGGTGTGGCGGTTCGAGCTGCGCGAGGCCCGGTTCCACGACGGGCATCGCCTCGGCCCGGACGACGTGCTGTACAGCCTGTCCCGCATCCTCGACCCGGACGCCGCCGACCACCTGGCGAAGAACTCCCTGTCCCACATCGACCTGGTCAACTGCCGGAAGGTCGGCCGGCGGGGTGTGGAGATAGCTCTCACCCGGCCCAACGCCGAACTGCCCAGTCAGCTCGCGATGACCGGGACGCCGATCGTGCGTGACGGCTGGGACGACCCGACGGAGCCCGTCGGCACCGGCCCGTTCCGGTCCGTCTCGTTCACCGCCGGGCGCGGCTTCACCGGTCGCCGCTTCGACGACCACTGGAACGGGGCTCCGTACGTGGACGAGGTACGCATCCTGTCCGCGGAGACCGAGGCGCGCGCCGCCGCCGTACGCAGCGGGGAGGTGCACTTCGCGCACGAGATGACGCCCACGTTCGCCCGTACCGTCGCCCACGACAACCGGGTACGGATGGTGGCCACCAGGCGCAGCGGGGTGCAGGGGTTCGCGCTGAAGACGGACCGGGCACCCTTCGACGACCCGGACGCGGCGATGGCCGTCAAGCTGCTGGTGGACCGCAAGCGGCTGGTGGAGGTGGTCTGTTCGGGCCGCGCGGAGATCGGCAACGACCTGTACGGCAAGGGGTACACCTACTACCCGGACGGGCTGGAGCAGCGCGAGCGGGACGTGGCGGAGGCCCGGCGGCTGCTGAAGCGGACCGGCCTGTACAACAAGGAGGTCGCCTTCTACACCTCCACCGCCGCCGACGGCTTCCCCCAGGCCGCCCATCTCTTCGCCGAGCAGGCCGGGGAGGCGGGGCTCAAGGTGGAGGTCGTCAACGGGCCGCCGGAGTCCTACTTCACGGACGCCCTGACCAAGGGCACGATCACCAATCACCGGTGCGGGGCCATGACCATCCCCACGTACATCAGTGAACGGCTCCTCACCGACGCCCCGCAGAACCAGAGCGCCTGGCAGCACGAGGACTTCGACAGCGCGTTCACCGCCGCCCGCGCCATGGTGGACGACGAGCGGCGCACCGACCGGTACGGGGCTGTGCAGACGACCCTGCGCGACCGGGGCGGCCTGGTGCTCTGGGGCCACCCGGAGTGGCTGAACGCCGTCGCGTCCACGGTGCACGGTGTGAAGGAGGCCCCGCCCAACACCGTGGACTGGGCCAGGTTCGACCGCGTGTGGCTGGCCTGATCGCCGGTGTTCCGCCACGCCCTGCGGCGGTCCGCCTGGACACTCGTCCAGCTCGCCGCGCTCAGTGTCATGGTCTTCCTGCTCACCGATCTGCTGCCGGGCGACGCCGCGACCGTCGACTTCAACGAGCAGGCGGGGCTGGAGCAGGTCGCCCGGCTCCGGGAGCAGATGGGGCTCGACCGCCCGGTGGCGGAGCGGTTCGCCGACTGGGCGCACGGCCTGCTCACCGGCGACCTCGGGACCTCGCTGGTCGGCGGGACCCCGGTCAGGGAGGTGCTGTCGGCCTCGGTCCCGGTGACGGCCGTACTGGCCGCGGTCACCCTCGTACTGCTGGTGCCGCTGGCGGTCGGGGTCGGCCTGCTGACCGGGCTGCGCGAGGGCAGCCGCACCGACCGGGTCGTCTCCGCGGTGACGCTGACGCTCACCTCCGTACCGGACTTCGTCCTGGCCCTGCTGCTGGTCGGTGTCTTCGCGCTGCGCCTGGGCTGGCTGCCGTCGACGTGGGTGGGCGCGGACGACGGGTGGTGGCGGCGTCCGGAGCTGTTCGTGCTGCCGGTGGTGGTGCTGCTCGCCCGGACCGTGTGTGTGCTCTCGCGGCAGATCCGCGCGGGTACGGTCACGGCGCTGCACGCCGGGTACGCGGTGCAGGCCCGCCGTCTCGGGGTGCCGCCCGCCCGGCTGGTGCTGCGGCATGTGCTGCCCAACGCGGCCGTACCGGGCGTGCAGGAACTGGCACGTACGGGCGATCAGTTGCTCGGCGGGGTGCTGGTCGTCGAGGCGGTGTTCGCCATCCCGGGCACCGCGACCGCGCTGGTCGAGGCCGTCCAGAACCGCGACGTCCCCACGGTCCAGGCCCTCACCCTCACCCTGGCGGCCGTGGCGTGCCTGCTCAACCTGGTGGCGGATCTCGTCAGCCACCGGCTGGCTCCCCGCTCGGAGGTGCTGCGATGAGTGCCGGTGTACGTCCCGGTCGCGCACTGGGAGGCGCGCTCCTGTCGGTCCCACCGGTCGCCGCGGCCGTCCTGGGTCCGTTGGTCACTGATTCCGCCATCGCCTCGGACGGGATGCCCTACGCGGTGGGCGACGGACACCTGTTCGGGACGGATGCCTTGGGCCGGGACGTGCTGGCGTTGGTGCTGCGCGGCGGGACGAGCGCGCTGGGGGTGGCGTGTGCCGCGGTGGCGCTGGCCGTGCTCGTGGGCGCCGTGCTGGGTCTGGCCGCGGCTTCGTCCCGCAGCCGGTGGCTGGACGACCTGCTGATGCGGCCCGTGGAGTTGCTGCTGCCGCTGCCGTCCCTGCTGGTGATCAGCGTGGTCGGGGTCGGCTGGCGCGGGCATCCGGTCGCCGTGGCGCTGGCGGTGGCCGCGCTCAACGTCCCCGCTGTGGCACGGCTGTTGCGGGCGGCGGCGCTGGACGCGGCCGGTGGGCCCGTCGCCGAGGCGATGCGCCTCCAGGGCGAGTCCCCGGCGCGCATCCTGCTCGGTCACGTCGGGCGGGCCGTGCTGCCGGTGGCGGCCGCGGACGCCGGTACCCGGGTCGGGGGCGCGGTCTTCACCGTGGCCGCCGCCAACTTCCTGGGCCTCGGGCTCGATCCGACCTCCCCGGACTGGGGCGTGGTGATCGCCGCGAGCCGGGAGGCGCTGTTCGTACAGCCGTGGGCGGTGCTGGCGCCGACGCTGATGCTGGTGATGTTCGTGGTCGGCGTCAATCTGCTGGCGGACGGTCTGCTGCCGCGCGCCACGCGGACCGAGGGGAGGGCCGGGGCGTGGAACCGGTGATCGAGGTCCGGGGCCTGACCGCCCTGGCCGGTGCGGCACGGCTCCTGGACGGCGTCGGCCTCACCGTCTCCGCGGGCCAGGTGACCGCCCTGGTCGGCCGGTCCGGCAGCGGCAAGACCACCGCCGCGCTGGCCCTGCTGGGCGACGCCGCGCCCGGCGTACGGCTGAGCGGCACGGTACGGATCGGAGGCGTCCAGGTCGTGGGCGACGACGGGCCGACCGGCGCCGGGCGGGACGTACGCGGCAGGGTCGTGTCGTACATGCCCCAGCACCCCGCCCACGCGCTCAACCCCGCCCGGCGCGTCGGCTCCGTCCTCACCGAACTCGCCCGCCTGCACGGGCTCTCCGATGAGCGCGGCACCCGCGCCCGTTCCGCCGCCGCCGGACTCGCGGCCGAAGCCCTGCGCACCGCCGGCCTGCCCGACGACAAGGCGACCCGGCGCCGCTTCCCGCACCAGTTCTCCGGCGGGCAGCGTCAGCGCGTGGCCCTGGCGCAGGTGCTGGCCTGCGGTCCCCGCGTCCTGGTGCTCGACGAACCCAGCACCGGCCTGGACACGGTGGCCCGGCTCCGGCTCGCCGGACAGCTGAACCGGCTGGCCGCCGACGGCTACACCCTCCTGCTCCTCAGCCACGACCACGACCTCGTCCGCGCGGTGGCCGCCCGGACGGTGCTGCTGGAGGGCGGCCGGGTGACCGCGGCCGGCCCCACCCAGGAGCTCCTTCCGGCTCCGGCGGCCCCGCCCGCTCCCCCGGCGTCCACGGCGTCCGCCAAGCCGGCGCGGGCCGTACTGGAGGCGCGGAACCTGACGGCGTGGCTGCGCCCCGGGCGCCGGGACGAGGTCCTGCACGAGGTGTCGCTAGAGGTCCCGGAGGGCGGGTGCACCGCGGTCGTCGGCCCCTCCGGCAGCGGAAAGACCGTCCTCGCCCGCTGCCTCGCCGGACTGCACGAGCGCCACCGCGGCGGACTCACCCACCGGGGCGAGCCCTTGCCCGTACTCCGCCGTCGCACCACCCGGCAGATCCGGGGCGTGCAGTACGTGTGGCAGGAGGTGCGCAACTCCTTCGACGACCGGCGCACCGTCCTCGAACAGGTCGCCCGCACCGCCGTCAGGCTCCACGGGCTCACCACCCCGGAGGCCGAGCGGCGGACCCGGGAGCTGTGGGAGCGGCTCGGGCTCACGTCGGAACACACCACGCGGCACGCCGCGTCCCTGTCGGGCGGCGAGCTGCAACGCGCGGCCCTGGCACGGGCGTTGCTCGCCGAGCCCGACGTGCTCATCTGCGACGAGATCACCACGGCCCTCGACGCCGTCAGCACCGGCCTCGTCCTGGCCGAGATCACCCGCCTCCGGGAGGCGAGCGACACGGCCGTGCTGTGGATCGGCCACGACCTCGGCCTCGTCCGGCGGCTCGCGGACGACCTGGTCGTCCTCGACGCGGGCGCCGTCGTGGAGCGCGGCGACAGCCGTACGGTCCTCTCCTCGCCCACCGCCGGCACCACACGCCTGCTGCTGCGGTCCCAGAACCTCGGCGCCGCGGCGCCGGCGCCGGAACGGAGCAACCAGTGAAGGGAACACCCGCACCATGAGCAACGCCCCGTCCTCCACCGACTGGCAGCAGTGGCAGGCGAGCTGGGACCGCCAGCAGGAGTGGTACATGCCGGACCGGGAGGAGCGCTTCCGGGTCATGACGGACGCCGTCGAGGCCGTCGCCGGCCGCGCCCCGGTCGTTCTGGACCTCGCCTGCGGTACCGGCAGCATCACCGACCGCGTCCTGCGCCGGTTCCCCGACGCCCGTACCGTCTGCGTGGACGTCGACCCCGCCCTGCTGACGATCGCGCGCGGCCACTTCGCCGGGGACGCCCGCGTCACCTTCGTCGAGGCGGACCTCACCGAGCCCGGCTGGGCCGCGCGGCTCCCCCACCGGTCCTTCGACGCCGTGGTGACCGCCACCGCCCTGCACTGGCTGGACACCGAACCGCTCCGCCGCCTGTACGGCACCCTGGCCGGGTTGCTGCGCGAGGGCGGCGTGTTCCTCAACGCCGACCACATGTACGACGAGTCCGCGCCCCGCCTCAACGCCGCCATGGACGCCCTGCTCACCGAACGCCGGGAACAGCAGCGCCGGCAGGGTGCACTCGACTGGGCCGACTGGTGGAGCCGGGTCGCCGACGACCCCGCCCTCGGCGAAGCGGCCGCCCGCCGCTTCGCCCTGCTCGGCGACCCGCGCGAACCCCGCCCCGCCGGTGCACACGCCGACCGCCCCACGGCCACGGGCTGGCACCTCGAAACCCTCCGCGAACAGGGCTTCTCCGAGGCCCGCCAGCTGTGGTGCTCGGCGAGCGACGCCCTGGTGGCCGCGATGCGCTGAACGGCGCCGGCCGGGTGCCCCTCGCACACGAAGCGCACCCGGCCGCACGGTCCCGGACCCGGGCCGGGTGACCGGCCCCCGGCCCTCCGCGGAGTGACGGTCCTGCCGGGCGGTGCATTTAACCTCCTTCAGGGAGATCGATTCAATTCCGGTGACGGCTGCGCGTCGGTGAGAGTCAATGCCCGGGATCTCGGCCAGTTCGCCGAATTGCGGCTCGGAGGCCAGACTTCCCTGCCCCCAGCAGCCCGCCGCGCTGGTGACGAGCCCGGCGAGTGGGATCCGCGACCGCTGACAGCAGCCACCCATGATTGGCGTGTGATCCCCGCCTGCAGGATGGCTCCAAAAAAACAGAGCCGTGGAGGCCGTGCCCCTGGGACACGGCCCCCACGGTCCGATCACTCCTTGCTGCCGCGGGTGCCGAGCGCCGCGTAGAGGACAGGTTCGACGCGCAGACGGGTGCCGTCCCTGTCCAGGGCCTGGAGGGTCTCCAGGCAGGTGAGGGCCCATTGTGCGTCGTCCGGCGAGAGGCCGGCGAGTTCGGCCGCGGTCGCGCAGTCGGCCTCAGGGTTCCATCCCGTGCCGAGTTCTGCCACGACGGCCTCGTAGGCGCGCCTGACCAGTTCGTCCTCACCGTCCACGTCGGTCAGGGAGGGTTGCGCCATGCCCGCGGCATCGACGAGCTCTTGGGCGTTCTCCTTGCGCGTCAGCCACTTCTCCAGTTCTTCCAAGGCCCGGTCCTGATCCCGGTACCGGTCGCGCAGGACCAGGACCTTATCCAGCAGGATCGGCCAGCCTCCGGTGATCGCGGCCAGCCTGCTCAGCCGCTCCTCCGTCTCGTAGGCGCTGTGCTGCTGTGTCCAGTCCCTCAGCCCGCGCCGGTCGTAGCGGCGGAGCACCACCACCGTGACACCGTCTCCGGCGGCCGCGTCGAAGTCGGTGAGGAGATCACGCCAGAAGCCGAGCTGTTCGGGACTGGACACCAGGACCACCGACCGCGTCGCCTCGGCGGCGGTCGGGAGTGTCGTCGTAGCCAGTTCCAGCGACTGGCGGCAGGACTTGTCACTGCCCAGCGTGAGGTCGCTGATCAGCAGGCGCCGCTCTCCGTTCCGGCCGGCAGCGAGTTCCTTGCGGAAGGTGTTGGCGCTACCGATCGGTGGGAGGATCCAGCCGGCCACCCGGCCCGTCGCGTCCCGCAGAGTGCGCTCCACGTCCCCGATGCCCGTCGCACGGGTGCCCAGGACGACGCGGACCTGGTTCCCCCGCTCGCCGAGCAGGTAGTCGATCTGGTTGATCGTCAGAGGCGCGGAGCGCCGTCCGTCGTCGAGGCCGGGGCGGCTCTCCAGGACGACGGCCTCCTCCAGCCGGTACTCCCGCTCTGCGCCGAGGAGTCGTGCCTCGATCTCCTGAGCGGTGCCGATCATGCGCAGGGCGTTCGGACCTCGCAGGTGCCAGCCCTGTCCGTCATGGTTCGGCGCGAGGACGCCGAGCCCCACCATTTCTTGCAGGTAGGCTCTGAAACCCTCGCTGTCCAGCTTGTCGAAGCCCTGCGGCCACCAGCCGGCGCACTCGTCGCGCAGATCCCTGTCGCTGAGCCTCGTCTCCAATCCGTTATCACGGGCGTGCTGGGCGAGGACGTTGGCCACGACGTTGTAGCGGTCGTCGAGGGCGAGCGTGTCCTTGAAGGCCGCGGTGATGTCGGAGCGCAGCGACGCGTCCTGCTCCACGGCGTCCACGTCGCCCGCCTCGATGGTGTACGGCGGCGGAAGCATCGGCTGCCGTGCCCGCTTGTCCTGCATGACCTGCACCATCCGGCTGCCGAAAATCTGCAGCAGGAAGGGCTGGTACGAGCAGAATCCCAGGACACGGTTGACGAGGTCAACGTCCTCGAACTCGAAGCCCAGAGCCCGCATGGGATGGACGATCAGATCGGCGGCGAACTGCGGGGTGAGCGGTCCGACGACGGTCGGCGTCTGGGCGAGATGGCTGAAGGGTCCGTTCCTGGCAAGGCGGGTGAAGCGCTGAACGGAGTGCAGACCGGCGAAGACCACTTTGGCGCGGCCGCGCGAGGTGTCGCCCAGGCCGCGCAGGCGGCGGGTCTCGGTGCATTCGGGCACATCGGCCTCGAAGAAGCGGTCGCACTCGTCGAGCAGGATGAGCAGTCGCCGGTCGGAGTCCTCTTCCAGCCAGGCGGCGATGCCGTCCGTGACCCGCTGCCACGGTTCCGGCTGCGGTCCCCTACGGCGAGGCCCCCCAAGGACGCCTCCCTTGGTCAGCTCCTGGTCCAGGGTGGTCCAGATCGCCGCCGCGCCGAGTGCGGTGCCCTTCCCGATGCCGATCTTGTCGAGGTTGAGGTAGAGCTTGCGGTGCGATCCCGGACGCTGTTCCACGAACCGGTCACCCGCGTCGGCGAGCAGTGCCGACTTTCCGAGGCCGCGGCCTCCGTAGATGATCTGCGTCCCGTCCGGGTCGAGGATGCTCTTGCGTTCGCGGTCGCGTCCGTAGAACATCTCACGGCCGATCTGGCCCCGCTTCTCCTTGATGTACGGGTTCACCCCGGAGAACGGCAGGAGAGTCTCGGTTGCGGCGTCGACCCGCCGGTTGCCGTGTGCGGCGAGGTAGGCCAGTGCCGCATCATCGACGACGAGGATGGGCTTCCCGCCTTGCGAGGCAGCGGCGAGCTCGGTGTGGGTCCGGCTGTCGATCGTCCCGAAATGGACGACGAGCAGGCTGCTTTCGTCGGGGTCCTGGGTGATACGGCTCAGGAGCAGTTTCGCTGCCGGGCGTCCCCAGATGAGGAGCGCGCGCAGTTTGTTGCCCCGGTCCTTGATCTGCGAGCCGAAGGCGGGCGCCCAGGCCCTGCCGGTGACCTCCGTCTCGGCGAGTTCGAAGAATCGGTAGTCGTTGCCGTACCGCAGCTCGCGCAGGGGAAGGGCCTTCCTTGCCTCGAAGCCGAGAAGGGACAGGGCCGGAATCAGGTCGACCCGGGGGTTGATGTTGGCCCGGTCCCGGGTCGTGGCGAGTTTGGCCCAGCGTTCGAGGGCGTCCGCGGCCCGCTCTGCCTCGCCCTCGGACAGGGACGAGTAGTCCAGCACGGCCGACTCACCCAACTGCCGTCGGTACCGGACGGCCTCGACCAGATCGGGGGTGATGCCGCTGGGCAGGGTGTCGGGTACGGCGGGGAAGAACATTTCCAGGTGCGAGTCCTCGGCCCTGATTTCCGGGACGGACTCGCCGAGTTCGAGGAAGTAGACCAGTTCCGCGGCGGTGGCCAGGTGGTCGGTGGCCAGGTTGTGCAGAACGCGCTTGCGGTCCTCCTCGCTGACTTCGGGCAGGGCGGCGAGCCGTGCCCTGAGCCTGTTCGCGGCCTCCTTGCGGTGGTGCGGAATCAGCGAGGCCACCCGGTCCAGATTGCGGCGGATTACGTACAGCTCGCGCGGTTCCCCACTCTCGGTGCGCGGCGCGGAGTCCGCGAGGAGCTCCTGGAGATTGACGTCCTGCTCGTCGGTGAGGGCCGCGTCTGCCTGAGCGCGGCGGAGTTCCGCCCCGAGCTCACGTGCCTTGTCGGCGAGTGCGTTGTGGCGCTCCTTCTCCGTCTGCGCGAGGCGGGCGACGCGATCCCTGTGCGTGTCCAGGGTGTGGTTTGCGGGCAGGACCCCCCGTTCGTCGAGGTTCAGGACCATCCGTACGGCGGTGAAGCCGTCCCGCGCGGTCTGGAAGCCGATCGCCTCTTCCCACGTCCGGTCAACTGCCGCGATCAGGCCGGGCACGGTGGGATCCGTTCCCGGCCAGTCCGGCAGCTTGTACAGCTCGATGTCCAACAGCTTCGAGACGTCGGCCTCGCTGCCATACCGCGCCGGAGGCGTCCCCGACTCGAGTTCGTCGAAGACCTCGGTGAGCATCTCCTCCGAGGCGATCGCGGTGGCCTTGCCCACGGGACGCGACCGCTGGCCGGCTGTGGCCAGGTCGCTCATGACACCCTTGCGGAGTCCCAGGAGGGACAGCCTCAGCCCGGCCACCGAGTCGGCGGCCCACGCCGTCTCCTCGGACTGGACGTTTCCCAGCTCACGCTGGACCGTGCGCCATTCCCACACCGCAGTGCGCACGCGCTCCAGGAGGTGGCGCACGTTGTTGCGTCCGGGTCCGTTGATGACGCGCCCGCCGGTGCCGCGGAGTTCGGCGTCCATCCGGTCGATCTCGTCCTCAATGCGCGCGGTCCGGTCCAGCCGGTCCAGCAGAGCGTCGGCAAGGTCCGCGGCGGCGGCGGAGCGGTGGACGATGGCCGTCAGTACGCTGCCCAGCAAGCCGGTCGGCAGAAGCCACAGCTTCACCATCTGGGACGCCCGCTGGAACCGCATCCTGGGTACCACCAGTAGGTTCTGGCACGTCGCGACCGCGTCCTGGAGCCGACTCTCGGTCTGGGAGGCGTCGGCGACGACGGTGTGCAGCGGTGCCAGGATCAGTGCGCTGTTCAAGGTGCGCTCGGCCGTCTCCGTTGCCACCTTCTGGAGGCTGTCAGGAAGGTGCTGGGAGAGCGCTCGGAGCTGAGCGCCGACTACCGGCGCACCGGTCACCAGCGCCGCCTTCACGAGAACGGGGAGCAGGAGCAGTTCCAGTCCGCCGGCCACGGCGCCCTCTCGAGGGTCCCAGGTGCGCAGGGCGTCCTCGACGAACCGAGCGGCCCCGTCGGAGCGGGGGTTCAGCAGCGCCGACGCGGCGGACAGCCGCAACACCGCGGCCTCCGCCTGGGAACGGCCCGCGGTGGTGGAGAGGTGGGCGGCGAGCCCGAAGCGCTTCTCGGCGATGAGGCGCGCGAGGATCGGCTCGACGTCCTGCCGCGGTCCGCCGTCGCCACCCTCCGGGCGGGACGCGACCTCGGCACTGGTTTCGGCCGCGACCGCTTCGGTGCCGGTGTCGACGGGTGACGCCGCGCCTGTCCGAGATGCCTTCTCCAGCAGGTCGGCCACATGCCACTCGGACCGGGTGACCTGCGCGGCGGGCTCCTCCTTCCTGCCGGATCCGGTTTCTCCGGTGGCGGCAACGGTTACTCCGTCCACCTCCTGCCCGTCCAGGTCGGTACGGGTGTCGGGGGCGACCTCCCGGACCGCCGCCTCCCGCCGTTCCTGTCCTTCGTCCGGCACATCCGAGGGCGGCTCGACCACCACATGTGCCCTGGTGTCCAACTCCGATAGGGGCGACATCGTGATCTGCTCGTGGAGGACGGCGGCCACGGCGTACGGAGGGTGGGCCAGCGAGAGCTGCTGCTGGACCTCGACAAGCGTCTGCTGGGGAACCTCGGCGTCCCTTACCTCGACGAGACGTACCAGCAGGGTGAGGAAGTGGGCGCATGCCTCGTCCTGCTCGTCCCACTGGTGCACGGCGAGGAGTTGCTCGGCCCGCTGTCTGGCATCCGCGATCACACCCGCCACCGCACTGTCCGGAGGACAGCCGAGAGTGAGCACTGTCGCGACGGCACGGCGTGCAAGGCCGTCCTTCTCGATGCGCTCCGCGGTCGTACGGTAGGCCTCGACGGCGCCGCCGAGGTCGTCGAGACGATCGACGACCTCGGTGAGACCGGATTCCTCGAGCACCGTCCGGGCCCGGGCGAACGCGGGCCCGACTACGACGAGGGACTCCAGATCGGAAGCCGCCGGAGGACGGCCCTCCTTCAGGGCGAGCCGCACGCGGTCGGCGGCGATCCTTGCCTCGCCGAAGACGTCCGTCAGTTCCTCCTGAAGGACACCGAGTCTCTGCAACGTGGTCTGTTCCACGGGGCGTTCTACCTCCGTCCGTTCTTCTCCGGCGTCGTCGTCGACGGTGTGAGGATGGAGGTCGACGGCCGTGGCTCCCCGGCCTTCTGCCTGCTCCTCCCCGTCCACGATCCCGCTGTCCCCGCCCTCACCGACGATGCCGGCGCCGAACGCCTCACGGGGCCGGTAGTCCGGCACCGCATCGATGACGTGCTGAGCAGCGGCGCGGACTGTCTCAAGTGCAGCGTCGTCCGCCTCGACGCCATACCAGCCACGCTCGGCCGTCCGCACGAGGAGATGTGCGTCGAATACGGACGCCTGGACCCGGCAGAAGACCGCGAGGCGGACGAGTCGTGCGCCCCATCGGTCGGCGGAGCTGTCGCCGCGGCGTTCGGGCAGGTCCTCCATGACATCGCCCAGGATGTCGCTCACGATGCGGCTGGTGAGGTGCGATGCGGAGTGGCTCCGCTCGCCGGCCCGCTCCAGCCGCTGGATCCGTCGGAGGACCTGTTCGCTCAGCGCCTGCCCGAACCGTCGCGGCACGATTCTGCGGAATCCGAGCCTGTGCATGATCGCCTGGCGATCCTTGGAGGCAAGGGAGTTGAGCGCCAGTCCCGTTTCCTCGACGGTGAGTTCCGCGAGAGCGGTGTCCACGACTGGCCCGAGCTCCTCAAGGGCGGAGCGCAACTCCTGGAGGAGTGCGACGGGCACGCCCTGTGGCGAGAACGGTAGGTCTGTGACCACCGGATAGGTAAGGGCCATTCAATATCCGACTTCTCGTGTCGATGTGTGCGTGGTGATGTGCGGCAAACGGGCTGGGGGTCGGTGAGCGCGGTGGGGCCCGAGCCCAGCGGGTGCCTCCGGCGGGCGGGTGTCCGTCAGCGCCGGCGGACGTGGGTGGTGACGAAGGTGTAGCCGCGGGGCAGTTCCCATCCGTCGGCCTTTCCGACGCGGCGGCAGTTCGCGCGGTAGGCGGCGCGCTGTGCTTCGCTCGGTTCCCCTCCCGGAGGCAGTCTCCGCAGGAACCCGTGGACGACGTACTCGACGCCCGCGCCTTGGGGAAGCCCGCTGCTTCCCGAGCCCGGTCGCGGTACGACGACGGGGTTGGGCGCGTAGCCCACGAGGAGGATGCGGGGCTCGCCGTCGAGAGGGGGGTGATGGGGCTCGCCGTCCGCACCGCGGCTGCCGACGTCGGTGTAGAGGTGTCGCTCGGCGACCAGTTCCTCCAGGGCCCGCTCCACATCGGTGACTTGGTGGGGAGCGGGTGAGGCGTCATAGATTCCCCCGGGCAGTGCGTCGCGGTCGAGCAGGGCGTGGCCGTCGGGCGTGAGCCGGCCGAAACGTCGTACGGCGCGCAGCACCAGTCGCTTGTCGTCGAGCCCGGCAGGCGAGTCGCCGTCACGGGCGCTCCCCGGAGCACCATCGCGGGTCAGCACCTGCGGGTCGTACTGGTGGGTGAACAGCTGTCCGTCGATGTCGACGGGCTCCTCCAGTTCGACGGTGGACAGCCTGAAGACCGTGCCGCCGCGCGGCCACTGGAGCTGCAGGCGGAGTCCGGGGAAGAAGTCGATGGGCCATTGGACGGTGTGGAGCATCCCGGTTTCGCCGGTGACGTCCAGCGCCACCTGTTGCACTTCCTCGGACGGGTCGATCTCGACGCCGGGGTGGCGGACCTCCAATCGTACGGTGACGCGTTCCGGTCCGAGATACGCCAGTGCGTCCCGGACCATCCGGTTCAGCGGCAGCCTGTCCTCCAGCAGGTGGGCCAGGCGCAGCGGCTGTTGCCAGCAGACTTCGCTGTCGTTGATCCGGAGGTAGTGCCCGAGGCCGATCCTCTCCTCGTCGGTGAGGCGAGCGTCGACAAGGGGAGCGTCGGCAGGAGGGATCTCGGCGGCCGGGACATCAGCGGGTTCCTCGTCCTCGTGGGTGCCCTGCGGAGGCTCGGCGGCGCGAGGCGCGGGCGGGGCGATCGTGTCGCGCCAGCCACGTCCCGCCGGGACCAGGGGGTCGCTGCCGTCCGCCTCATCCGAGCCGGGGTGGTGGGAGCGCCAGATGCCCCCGCTCTCGAAGCTGTCGTCCAGGGTGATCCGCACGTCGCTGCCATTGAGCAGGCCGTCGTCGGTCTCGCCGCGGAGGAAGTCCGCCACCGCGAGGTTGGCCCGGCAGACCGAGACGGCGTACTCGGTGCCGGTCATCAGTGGTTCGACGCCCGCCACACCGCGCAGCCAGGGAGCGATGGCGGTGTACGCGGTCCGGGCGCCGCTCAGGCCGCGCCGGCGGAGGGTGCTGGGGGTGGCCGCGCGCTCGAGGGAGCCGGCGAGGGAGTACAGGTCCGCGTCGCCCAGCGGTCCGTCCTGGCACAGTCCGGCCCCGATGCGCGCGCGGGTCAACGCGTAGGGGCCCCAGCTGCGCAGGCTGTCGGCCGTCCGCAGAGCGTGAGCGATCACGTCCAGCAAGCCGGTGAGGGCGGCTCGCAGCCGCTCCTCGTCGTCACCGTCGGCGAGATGGGCGACGGATACGGGGACGAGAGGGCTGAGGAGCCAGTCCTTCTGGTCGGAGAGGAGGTAGTCCATGAAGGCCGTCGTGTCGTCGCGGGCGGCCTCCCCATGGGTGGCGTAGCCCGCGTCGACCAGGACATGGCCGTTCTCGTCGAGCCACTTTCCCCGGGTCCGCAGTCTTTTGAGCTTCGTGTCGTCGAGTTCGAGTGCGGGGCCGAAAGCAGTGAAATCGGGCACAAGCAGTTCTCTGCGTACGGGGGACTCCGCCGGCTGTTCCTCGGGGCCTTGAGCAGCGGACGGTGCTCCCGACACCCAGGCCGGCACCTCGCCGTCCTCCCGGATCGCGGGATGACGGCCCTCCTTGTAGACGACCTCTGCATACAGCGGGTCGGAGCCCGTCCTGATCCGCACGAGCGCGCCGACAGGACGGGACGCCCCCTCGTTCCCCAGGGTGAGGACCGGGAAGGCGTCGAGGTCGAACGCCCCGTTTCCGTAGCCCTCTCCACCGGTTTCGTAGCCGAAGTACGCGGCGTTGAAGGCGACCGCCGTATGCACCGGGCAGTTGCGGTCGGCGACGACCGCCTCCAGGTAACGGCGGAGCCTGGCCACCTCCTTCGGAGGTGCGGTCCGGTGTCCGGCGGTCATTCCTGAGGTGAGCACGGGGCGGCCCACATAGGGCCGCCAGATGTCCGTACCGTCCGTGTCCGTCACGCTCCTGTGTCCTCCCTTGCGACGGCCCCCGGCGCTCGTCGTGCCGGGCGGATCGCGCGCCAGAGGCCGTCCGGTCCTTCGGCGGCGACCCCGCCCCCGGCCAGTCGCGTCAGGCCGGCACCGACCGCGGCGTAGGGGAGGTCGGCACGGCCTCCGAAGTGACGGCTTTCCCGCAGGACCTTGGGCAGGAGGATCATCTTGTGGTGCCTCGGGCTGTAGGAGGACTCGTCACCGCGTAGCGCGTGCCAGAGTCTGCGGGGATGGGCTCCTGCCGGTTGAAGCTGCAGAAGCCGGTGGATCTGAAGGTCGATGCGCTGTTCGCGCAGTCCCGTGTCGGTACGGGCGTTGCCGTGGGGGCGGCTGTAGAAGGCGTCCGCGACGGCGGGACGCCGTTCGTCCACAGGCTGGTCTCCGGTGTTCCAGCAGGCGGAGCAGCGGCAGCCGGCGGTGGTGCAGCAGCCTTCCGGGAGGTCGCTGACGCCGAAGTAGTCGCCGAAGACCCGTTGGGCGCAGACGGTGGTCGCCTCGAAGAAGCGCCTCAGTTCGGCCAGTTCCGCCGCGGCTCGGCTGCCGCGCCGGGACAGCAGTGGAAGATAGCCGTCGGGGAGGGTGTCCGTGTGCACGGTGAGACCGGTGACGAGACGTCGGCTCGGCGCTGCGGAGACATCCAGCAGCCCTCGGTCGTGGAGGTCGGCGAGGAGTTCCCAGGTCGCCGCAGGGCCGTCGGCGATGGACCGGTAGTCGGGGCAGCAGATGGCGAGTTCCCGGTCGAGCGCCTGGACGTCCACCTTGGCCGGGGTGTCCCAGGACAGGGCTATGTCGACGGCGGCCCACTCGATGCGTGCAGGATCGGTCGGCTGCCCGCCGGGCTGATCCACCGAATGCGATGGCGGCCCGAGGTCGCCCGGCTTGATCGCGCAGTAGGGAGGGTGGTCGCCGAGGTCCTCCACCGCCCCGAGGTCGGCGAGGGCGCTGAAGGCCCGCATGACGCCGCTCCGGTAGCGGTCCTGGGTGTACCGGTCCTCCAGGTCGGCTTCGCTCAGCTCACCGGTGGCGGCGTCGTCGGCCATCAGGGCCTCGGCCAGCCGCACCGGGTCGAGCGTTCCGCCGCGCTCCGCGAGGACGAGATGGCCCGCGCGCCGAAGCACGAAGGCCGGCAGTTCCTGGCCGGTCATGAAACGGACCAAGCGCATGCCCCGACTCGTAGCGAGGGCGAGGCCGCTGTTGACGGGGGTGGGGGCGGCCGGGTCCCTGCGTACGGCGTCCCGTCCCGCCCTGCCGATCTGCTGGTACAGAGCGGCCAGGTCGGTGGGCGGGGACACGCACATCACGGTGCGGACATCGGGCCTGTCGACGCCGAGTCCGAACGCGGAGGTGGCCACGACGACCAGGGGGCGGAACCCGTCGTCGTCCTCGCGCGGGGCTTCGCGGAACTCATTCATGGCGGCCGCCTTCTCCGCCTCGGTGAGGCGACCGTGGAACCGCAGGACGCGGGCGCCGGCGTCGCCGACGTACTCGCGGAGATGCGTGTAGAGCGTGTTGACCTCTTTGACGGTGAGGCAGTAGAGGATGGCGTGGCCTTCCAATGCGTCGACGACACGCTCGGCCAGGCCCGCGACACCTCCCTGTCCGGGCCGGTCCAGAGAACGGCGGAAGACGGCGAGCTCGGGCCGGATGGGGTTCTCCCGGACGGTCAGGAGACCGCCGACGACGCCGTGATGATCCGCTTCGGCGGCCGCCCGGGCCGAACCCGGCGAAGGCACCGCCCCGGGCAGGCCGAACAGTCCCTCGCGCAGTGCCTCGTGTACGGCTCTGTTGGCGGTGGCCGTCACCGCAGTGACGGCCACCCCGTGGTCCCGGCGCAACTCGTCAAGGAACCGGCTGACCCGGCGCATGCTGGGCCGGAAGTCCTCCCACTGCGCAAGCGTGTGGGCCTCGTCGACGGCGATCCTGGTCACCCGGCCGGCCGCCGCGGCTGCCCGTACGATCTCGCGGAAGCGTCGCTGGCACAGGCGTTCCGGGCTGACGTACACCAGGCGTATCCCGAGGTCGGCGCGGCCGAGGAGCTGGTCGGCGACCTCGGTCTTGCCTGCTCTGCTGCTGGACTCCCGCAGTGGGGAGATGAGGGCACGGACCGCTCCGCCGATGGTCCGGTTGAGTTCGAGGGCCTGGTCGTGCATGAGCGCCACGAGCGGGCTGACGACCACGGTGACACCAGGCAGGACCAGGGCGGGCAGCTGGAACGTGAAGCTCTTGCCGAAGCCGGTGGGCAGCAGAGCGAGGACGTTGCGTCCCTCGGCCACGGCGGTGATGACGGCCTGCTGGGCGGGCTTGAGAGCGACGGGTTCGTCGGAGAGCCTGAGCAGACCGCCGATCTGTGCGCAGCGCTCCCGCACCTCCTCGGCGAGCAGGCCCTTGTCGCGCAGCCTGAGGGTCTCGTCGGGAGTCAGCTCCAGCGCGCGGATGCGTCGGGTGTACGGGAGGAGGGTGTGCCGTTCGAGCGCCGGGCCGGTGCACAGCTCTGCGGCCCGGACCGGGTCCAGGATTCCGTGGGCGGCCATGAACTCCCAGATACGGCGCCACCCTTCGGCCATGGTGGTGACATTGCCGCCGCCGACCTCGCCGCTGTCCGGGTCGGGGCGCCGCAGACCCTCGTCGAGGCTGCCGAGGAAGGCCCGCCGGTAAGAGCGGCGCAGGCTGCTCTGTCCGCCGAGTTTGCGGTCGCTGATGATCACGACTCCGCGGTGCCGGTCGGAGCGGATGAGCCGACCGACCGCCTGTCGAAGCTGAAGGGCGGCGAGCGGCAGGTAGTAGTGCTCGGTGGCGGCGCCCTCGGGGTCGGGGTGACCCGACTGGGCCGCCCGCTCGGCGACGGCCGCGCGCCGGGCTTCGACGATCGGGGCGGCGAACGGCGCGAAGGGCAGCTTGTTGATCCAGACGAGGTTGAGCCGCGCGGGGTCGGAGACGTCGACCCCCTGCCAGAGACCCTTGGTGCCGACGAGGAATCCTCCACCGTCCCGCCGGTCAGTGAACGCCTGGTAGGCGCGGCTGTTGCCGAGGGTGAGTGCTTCGACGACCGGTGTGTCCAGGCCGCGCGAGCGCAGTTCCTCGACGAGGTGGAAGCCGATGCCGGCGGCGGTCGAACGCGCGGTGGTGAGGATCATGCCGCCGCCGTCGAAGCCGTTTCCGTCCGGGCGTTCCCGTGTCACCTCGGTGGCGAATCCGGCCGCCTGATGCGCCACGGTACGCATTGCGCCCTCCTCCTGTTCGGCCCAGGACGGAAAGTCGGAGAAGCAGACCACCTCGGCCTGGGTGCTCAGGTCGAATGGGGAAGGCAGCGCGATCGCCGGCAGGTCCTGCGGGAGCCCCAGCCTGTCGAGGACGAAGTCCCACTCCCCTGCGACGCGCAGGGTCGCGGAGACGTAGTGGACGCGGTCGAACGACTCCAGGTAGCGCCGCCACTCCGGGTCGGCGGGCAGGTCGACGGGGCTGGTGGCGATGCGGAAGCGGTAGGAGCGCAGCTCCGTCTTCGGCTCGGCAAGTTCCTCCAGGTGAACGACGCGGGAGGGGAGGTGCTCGTCCAGAGTGCGGGCGGGATCGAGGAAGTCACCCAAGTCCGAGGTGATCCGGCCGAGGGCCGTGGTGAGGGTGTCGGTGTGCAGGGCGATCGCGTCGAGGCGCTCGCGGACCAGCGGGTCGAGAGAGGTGGCATTCTGGGCGACGTACCGCTCCAGGGTGATGCGACAGCCCACGAGTTCCCGGGCGACGCGCTCCAGGAGCAGCGACAGCCGTCGGGTGTCCCGGGTGCCGGAGGTGCCAGTGTGGGGGCCGGCGAGCGTGGTCGCCCGGTTGCCGATCCGCACGCCCACTCCCTTGGCCCGGGCGTCGAAGGCCAGGGCCGCGAGCTTGGGGAGCCGTTCGTCGTCGAGCAGCCGTTCCAGTTCCGTGGTCACGGTGAGGCCCCGCTCCCGGTCCGGGCCGGGACGGGCGTCGGCCACCCAGGCGAGGTGCTCGGCCAGTGCCTCCTCGAGGTCCTGGTAGTCCACGGCGACGGTCAGCGCGGTGGTGGCGGCGTTCTCCAACTCGTGTGCCTCGTCGAGGACTAGAAGGACGTTCGGACCGGCGGCACGGAGGTCGTCCAGATGGGAGAGGACCAAGGCGTGGTTGGCGAGGATGAGGCGGTGGCTGCCGATGGCCTCACGGACCGTGTCCGTGTGCGCGGTGAGGGGATTGCCCGCGGCGGGACCATAGTCGCCGTCGCGCTGGGAGAGCGACTCCAACCAGAAAGGGAGCGCAGGGCCCATGTAGTCCGTACAGAAGGCGGGCAGATCCACCGGGTCGACGGACCTCGCCGTCCAGGACCGAGGGGCCTCCTTGGACGCGATCAGCCGCAGGGCCAGCAGGACGGCCAGCTCACGAAAGCAGGGGGCCGGTTGCCGGCGGGCCCGGCCTCGGCGCGGTCCCTGGGACGCCCGCGCACGTGTGGCATCAGCGAGCGCCTTGGTGAGGGCGGCGAGAGAGAGACGGTTGGACCGTCCCTTGACCAGGTCGGTGACGTCCAGGACCCCCGGCAGTCCCCGCTCCAGGTCCTGGACGTCCTTCGCCATCTGGCTCTGGAGCTGCTTGGTATACGTGGCGATGACCGCCGTGCGGTCATCGCCACCGGCAAGCCAGTCCAGCGCCGCAGCGAGCACCGCGTAGCTCTTGCCGGTGCCGGTGGGGGCTTCCAGCAGCCCGCTGAGGCCGTCGCTGGTCCACTGATGCAGGGTTGCCGTCATGCGCTGCTGAGCGGGTCGGGGTTCGACATGGGGGCCGTGCACGACGCGGGCGAGAGCGGTCGCGTCGACCCTGCCGTCGGGCCCCCGAAGCGCGGCCGGGACGAGGACGGCGCCACGGCCGGGCATCCGGCCGTCCGTGTTCCGGCGCGGCGGATGCTGTGCGACCTCCGCTCCCAGGAGGCGGGCCACGTCCGTCTGCTCCCAGATGTGGAGTTCCCGGGCGGAGGCCCGCTCCCCCTCGGTGAGCTCCCGCAGCAGCCGCCATGCGTCGGAGTCGGGGCAGGCGTCGGCGACGAGGGCACGCAGTTCTGGGGCCTTCTCCGCGAATTCAGCCGCGGCCCGCTCCAGGAGACGGACGAGGAGGGCGGCGTCACCGTCCGCGGTGTGCGCGCGCGGCCGTGCTTCACGAGGACCGGGTGCCGGGGCCAGGTCCTGGAGCCGGTGAGAGGGAGCCGTCGGCCACATCGCATGGGCGAGGTACAGCGTGTCGACGAACCGTACGGCGGCGAGCGGATCTTCGACACCGGCTTCCGACGCCGCCTGACTGACGACGGGGAAGTCCAGGACTGTGCCGTTGTGGGCCACGACGACATCGGCGTCCGCGAGGATGTCGCGCAGCTCCGCCCATGCCCGAGCGGCGTCGACACCCCTGTTCAGTACCGCGTCCCGCACGGGCCCATCACGCAGTTCGTCGCCGTCGCCCGGAAACCTGACATACCGCTGCCAGCGGGGACGCGCCGCTACCCATTCGCCATCCGCGCCGAACCGAACGGCAGCCACGTCGTAGACATGACGCCGAACGTAGGGTGCGGTGGCGGTGGTGCGTACGACGCTCTCGATGTCAAGCGCGACGGCCCTGAGGACAGATCTTCCAGGGAACACCCCGCCCTCGGAGTCCGTCAGGTCGGAGGTCTTCGTACTGTCGTCCGGGGGCCTCGTGGCGTTCGCGGACGCCTGGTCACCGGGAGGGTTCTCCGGGGCGGCGCCGGGCAGGAGGCGGTCGCCGTCCACCCGCAGCAGACCCCCGGCGACGGCCTCGGCGATCAGCTTCGCGAGCCTGGGCTCGGGCAGCCCCGGAATCCGCCGGGTCGCCTCCGCCGCGAGATCCCGCCGCGAGATCCCTGGAGCTAACTCCCGCACCAGCGCCACGATGCGCCGCGCCGCAGGGGAGACCGCTCGCGCCCCGCCCATGAGTACTCCTCTCCCGCGAGGTTCCTGACCGGCGCTCCACCACCGCCGGCGCCAAGAACCCGCCCCCACCCCAAGGGAAACAGGCACATGCCCCCGGCACCATTTATGTCATCTTTGTCCGACAGAGTGAAACCCCTGTGATGATCGAATATTTGATCAATCATTCTCCGAGGCCACGAGCCGGCCCAGGCCCTCATGGATCGGAGCCTCGTTCCAGGGCCACGCCTGACAGTCTGCCGCCATCACTGAGCATGAACGCGTGTCGCGGCGATTCACGATGCCGTGGACAAGGACAACCAGGACGAGGCTAGCGAGGATCGCCTTACCGTGCTGGAGGCTTCGGTTATCCGTCCCGTGAGGAGTTGCATGACTGCTGCCCCAGATGCCGCCATGACCGAACCGACTGCCGCCGAGCGGGGCCGCTCGGTGCCCGCCCGGGCCGCTCCCCCCTCTCTCACCACTGACGGCAGGACTACGGCCTGATCGGCCTGCACTCTGTCGACGCAAGGGCCGGACCCACCTGCGCCCCCGTCCGTGCCAGCGGGTATCGGCGTCAGCAGAGGCGAGGCACGGTGGCCCGGGTTCACCACGAGGTCGGCCAGTCCGAGCGATACGAGGTCGTTGACGACGCGCTGGACGTTTTGACACCTGATGCCCAGACGCCGCGCGGCCTGGGGCAGTGAGCGGCCTCTCCCTAGTCAGCACCAAGTCAGCACGGGGAGGGGTAAAGAGGAGTGATGACGTGGGCTTTCAGTCAGCACGGAAGTCAGCACCGCACCGCCAAATCACGCCACATCAGGGCAACAGAGACAGCTGCTCCCATAGCGCTCCCGGGCCCGCTAGAAGGCCCGCGGGGGGCTGCCATGGTGGCTGAGCGCACTCGTCCACCTTGCACTATGGTGTCCCGCCACATACGCCCCTGACCTGCCCCTTCCTACGGTGTGGCGACACGTCCCCGTCCCCGCCGACCGCCCGGAAGTGGTACCCATGGCCGACGCAGCATCCGCTCCCCCACCGCCCTCGCACCTCCGGCGCATCGTCGCCGCCAGCCTCATCGGCACGACCGTCGAGTGGTACGACTTCTTCCTCTACGGGTCAGCGGCCGCGCTGGTCTTCAACAAGCTGTTCTTCCCCGACTCCGAACCTCTCGTCGGCACCCTGCTGTCCTTCCTCACCTACGCGGTCGGCTTCGCCGCCCGGCCCGTCGGGGCGCTGGTGTTCGGGCACTACGGCGACCGGCTCGGGCGCAAGAAGCTGCTGGTGCTGAGCCTGCTGATGATGGGCGGGGCGACCTTCGCGATCGGGCTGCTCCCGACGCACGCGACCGTCGGGGTCGCCGCGCCCGTGCTGCTGACGCTGTTGCGGCTGGTGCAGGGGTTCGCGCTCGGTGGTGAGTGGGGCGGGGCCGTCCTGCTGGTGTCGGAGCACGGGGACGCGGAGCGGCGCGGGTTCTGGGCGTCGTGGCCGCAGACCGGTGCCCCGGCCGGACAGTTGCTGGCCACCGGGGTGCTCTCCGCACTCACCGCGCTGACCTCGGACGCGGCTTTCGAGTCGTGGGGCTGGCGCATCCCCTTCCTGCTGTCCGGGGTACTCGTGATCCTCGGTTTGTGGATTCGTCTCTCTGTCGACGAATCGCCGCTGTTCAAGGAGGCGTTGGCCCGTGCCGACGAGCGGAAGACCGCTTCCGGGGCGGCCGAGAAGACGCCGGTCGTGGCGGTGCTGCGGGACCACTGGCGCGATGTGCTGGTCGCCATGGGCGCCAGGATGGCGGAGAACATCAGCTATTACGTGATCACCGCGTTCATCCTCGTCTACGCGACGACCGCCGCCGACCTGAGCAAGCAGACGGCGCTCAACGCCGTGCTCATCGCCTCGGCCTTCCACTTCGCCGTGATCCCGATGTGGGGCGCGCTCTCCGACCGGGTGGGGCGCAAGCCCGTCTATCTGGTGGGCGCGGTCGGTGTGGGGCTGTGGATGTTCCCGTTCTTCGCGCTGATCGACACCCGCGGTTTCGGGAACCTGCTGCTCGCCGTCACGGTCGGGCTGTTCTTCCACGGGGCGATGTACGCGCCGCAGGCGGCGTTCTTCTCGGAGCTCTTCGCGACCCGGATGCGCTACTCGGGCGCCTCGATCGGCGCGCAGTTCTCGTCCGTCGCGGCGGGCGCGCCCGCGCCGCTCATCGCCACGGCCCTGCTCGCCGACTTCGACAGCTCGACGCCCATCGCCCTGTACGTGATCGCCGCCTCGCTGCTCACGGTGCTGGCCCTGGTCTGCGCGAAGGAGACCCGGCACCGCAACCTCGCCGAGGTCGGACCCGGGTCCGACACCGCGGCCGCGGCGCCCCGGGACGCCGCGCACAGCGTCTGATCCGGGCAAACGGAGGAGCCGGGCGGGCCGCATGCGGTCCGCCCGGCTCCCTCGCGTCGCCACTACTGCGGGACGCCTGACTCGAACCAGGTGGGTCCGTCGGTCAGCGCCTGCTTGATCCGCAACAGCGCGAAATCGGCCAGGTCGGGCAGCGCGTCCACATGGAACCAGCCCACCTCCAGCGACTCGTCGTCGTTGACGCGGGCCGTGCCACCGGTGGCACGGCAGCGGAAGGTGATGTCGAGGAACTGGCAGCGGTCGCCGTTGTCGTACTGGACGGGTGGCAGCGCCTGGGTGAGCACGACCCGCTCCGCGACGCAGCGCACGGCGGTCTCCTCGTACACCTCGCGCTCCGCCGTCAGCGCGGGCTGCTCGCCCGGCTCGGAGATGCCGCCGATCACGGACCACTCGCCGGTGTCGGCACGCCGGCCGAGGAGCACTCTGCTCTCGTCGTCGAAGACGACGGCGGTGACGCCGGGCAGCAGAAGCAACTGCTGCCCGGCGGTGGCACGGATCTCGCGGATGAAGTCAGGAATGGCCATGTGCCGACCCTATGCGGCGCGCCGCCCGTTCAGCGGACCCGCCGGGCACGCACCGCCAGCGCGCCCGCCCAGCCGAGCGCGCCGAGCGCGAGGAGGATCAGGACGCCCTCGGGCAGCGGTCCCATCCGGGTCGCCGGGGTCAGCGAGGAGCGCAGCGGCACCTCGTCGACCAGGGCGTCCGGGGTGAACATCTTCGTCTTCTCGACCACCGTGCCGTCCGGGCGGATGATCGCGCTGACCCCGCTGGTGACGGGGACGACGACGGACCGGCTGTGCTCGACGGCGCGCACCCGGGACATCGCGAGCTGCTGGTAGGTCATCTCGCTGCGGCCGAAGGTAGCGTTGTTGCTGGGGACGGCGATCAGCTGGGCGCCGTGCTCGACCGTGTCGCGTACGGCGTCGTCGAACGCCGCCTCGTAGCAGGTGACGAGTCCGGTGTAGGTGCCCGCGAGGTCGAAGACGCCCACCTTCTTGCCGGGGCCGAAGTCGCGCTGCACGCGGTCGACGTCCGAGCTGAAGAGGCGTACGAACGACCGCATCGGCATGTACTCGCCGAAAGGCTGGATGTGGCGCTTGTCGTACGTGGCGACCGGGCCCTTGTCCGGGTCCCACTGGATGAGGGTGTTGCGCAGGGGGCCCGTGTCGGGCTCGACGACCGCGCCGATGACGGTCGGGGCCTTGATCGCCTTGACGGCGTCGTCGATGACGATCCGCGCGTCCGGGTTGCGGTACGGGTCGAGGTCGGAGGAGTTCTCCGGCCACAGCACGAAGTCCGGCTGCGGGACCTTGCCGGCCTTCACGTCCCGGGCGAGCTGTTCCGTACGCTTCGCGTGGTTGTCCAGGACCGCGCGGCGCTGGGAGTTGAAGTCGAGGCCCAGGCGGGGCACGTTGCCCTGGATCGCGGCGACGGTCGCGGTGCCGTCCTCGGCCGAGTCGTCCACGAGCGGCAGCGCGGCGAAGGCCGCGGCCACCGGTACGAGGACGGTCGCCGCCGCCACGGCGGTCGCCGCGAGACGCAGTTCGCCGGTGGCCCGGTGGTGGACGAAGCGGCGTACCGCCTCGAAGAGGCCGAAGCCGCAAAGCACCACGGCGAAGGAGAGCAGCGGGGTGCCGCCGAGCGCGGCGAGCGGCAGGAAGACGCTGTCCGCCTGGCCGAAGGCGATCTTGCCCCAGGGGAAGCCGCCGAACGGCACCCGGGCGCGGACCGCCTCGTCCAGCGTCCAGACAGCGGCCGCCCACAGCGGTCCGCCGGGGAGCCGGGAGACGGCGGAGATGCCGATGCAGCCGACCGCGATGAACAGCGCCTCGGCCGCCGCGAGGGCCAGCCACGGCACCGGGCCGACCTCCTCGCCGGTCCAGTGCAGCAGCGGCAGCATGAAGCCGAGCCCCGCGAGCAGCCCGAGCCCGAAGGCGGCGCGCGCCCGGCGTTCGAACAGCACCCAGCCGAGCAGGGCGAACCCGGGCAGAACCAGCCACCACAGGGGGCGGGGCGGGAAGCTGAGATACAGCATCACGCCGGAGATGACGGCGGCCCCGGGCCGTACGAGGCGCTTCGGCAAGCCGCCTTTCCCGGGGGCGGGGGCGGGGCTCTGCGGTTCGCCGACCTGGGCGATGGTGGTGCTCACCCGGCGGAGTCTACGGTGACCGGCTGCCCGCGGGGGAGCCCCGTCCTGATGGCGGAATCCCGACCACCGCATCATTTCTCCGCATCTTCCGCCCATATGCGCGGCGTGGCCGTTAACCTGTGCGCCAGTCCCCCGCCGACGGGCCGGCTCCGGCCCTGGCGTACGGGACGGTCACAGGCCGGGGGACGGACGTGATGGCTGAAACAGAGCGGCGGGGGCCCGATGGCCGTGCGTCCGGAACCGGGCGGGACTTCGCGGAGACGCCCGGGAACCATTCCGCTTCCGATGCCGCCGGCTCCCTGATCCTCGCCGCCTGTGCGATCTGGTCCCTGATCAGCGCGGCGGGCCGCGAGACCCGGCCGGAGGGGGTGCTGCTGGCGCTGCTCGCCGTCGCGGCGGGCTTCGCCTGCGGGCGGATCTGCGGCACGCTGCTGCCGGTGGTCACCGCGGCGGGCGCGGCGCTGGTGGCCCTGCTCCTGGCTCTCGCCTGGCGGCACGGCATGCCGGGTGCGACGGCCACCGCGGACCAGACGCCCGGGCAGACCGGTGCCGCCGCCGCGTTGCTGGTCCTCGCCGCCGGTGCCGCCTGCTGCGCGGCGGCGGCCGCGGGGAAGGGTCCGTGGCGCACGGTCCTGCGGCTGCTGGCCCTCGGGACGGCCGGTACCTCGCTCGCGCTGGACTCGGTGGCGGGATTCGCTGCGGCCCTGGGGGTGCTGGTGTGCTCACTGGCCGCCGCCCGGACGCGGCGCCGTCTGCTGGGTCTCACCGGCCTCGCGCTGGTGGCCGGGCTGATCGTCGGGGCCTCGTGGGCGGTGGCCGAGGAGGTGCTGCCCGAAGGGCTCACGGTCTCCCTGGAGGGTCAGCTCACGCGGAACCGGGTCGATCTGTGGCAGGACGCGGCGCGGCTGGCGGAGCAGCATCCGGTGCTCGGGACCGGTCCCGGCCGTTTCGACGAGCTGAGCCCGACCGCGCAGCAGAGCCTAGGTTCGGACGGCAAGCCGCACTCGGCGCCCTGGCAGCAGGCCGCCGAGCAGGGGGTCGTGGGGGTGGTGCTGCTGGGCGCCGCGTTCGGCTGGCTGCTGTACGCGCTGTGGCGCTCGCCGCGCCCCACGGCGGTGGTCCTGACGGCGGGCGCGACGCTCACGGCCCTGGCGGCGCTGGCGAGCGTGGGCAACGCGCTGAGCTTCACCCCGGTGACGGCGGGCGCGGGGCTGCTGGCCGGGCTGGCGTCGGCGAGGCGGCCGATCGGGGCCGACGGGCCGGGCGGACCGCCCGCGGAGGTCAGGCCCCGGCCGGGAAGCCCGAGGACGGCAGATGCAGGCGGGCGCGGATGAACCGTACGCCCGCCTCGGCGTCGTCCACCGTGATGGTGAAGGTGCGCCCGTCGCCGAGCCGCAGCACCAGCCCCTCGCCCCGGCGCACGACCACGGCCGTGCCCTTCTCGGGGCGCCAGCGATAGCCCCAGCCGCCCCATTGCCGGGGGGTCACCTGGGGCGCGAACTCGGCGGCCACCACATGGGTGAGCAGGATGCGGCGGCGCGGCAGCCCCATGTGGCCGCAGCGCACCTCCAGGGCGTCGCCGTCGACGCGGACGGCCACGTTCACGAAGGCGAGGGTGCCGAACAGCATGAGCAGGCCGGCGGCCACGCAGCCGATCACCGACATCAGCAGCGGGGCGATGCCGGAGGCCCAGTTGGAGCTGACCGCGAGCTGGATGCCCAGGGCCAGGCAGGCGGCGCCCAGGGCCGCGAGGACCCACTGGGTGCGGTTGGTGGCCCGGCCGACCCAGACCTGCGAGTGGGTTCCGGTTCCGGTGCGCTTCGGCTCTCGGGCGTGCTCCCTCATGCCCAGCAGCGTACTGAAGAACGTGCGCGCGAGGGGTTCCGGCGGGACGCCGGGAGGTCAGTGGACGGAGCCGACGGCGGCCAGTCCACGCCCTTCCGGGTAGGCCAGAGCGGCCTGCGGCAGCTCTGCGGCGCGTCCGCTGAGGATGACCGCGATGGACGAGGAGGGTTCGGCCGACGGAGCGGGTCCGGCACCGATCCGGCGCAGCGCCTGGGCGGCGACGGCGTCGGCTGATCCGTGCAGGGCGACCGGGGGCCGGCCCGGCGTGCCGACGGCGGTGCGGATGCGCTCGGCGACGAGCTCGTAGTGGGTGCAGCCGAGGACGACGGCCCGCACGTCGGGCGGGGTGAGCGCGGCGGCGGCGGCGATCGCCTTCTCGATGCCGGCCTCGTCCGCGTACTGCACGGCGTCGGCCAGTCCGGGGCAGGGCACCTCGGTGACGGCGGCCGACCCGGCGAAGTCGCTGATCAGCCCGCGCTGGTAGGGGCTGCCGGTGGTGGCTGGGGTGGCCCAGATCGCGACGGAGCCGCCGGCCGCGGCGGCGGGCTTGATCGCCGGGACGGTGCCGATGACGGGCAGGCCCGGTTCCAGCTCGGCCCGAAGGGTCTCCAGCGCGTGCACGGAGGCGGTGTTGCAGGCGACGATCAGCGCGTCGGGCCGGTGCTCGGCGGCGGCCCGGGCCACCGCGAGCGCGTGGGCCTTCACGCCCTCGGGGGCGCGGCCCCAGGGCATGTTGTCGGGATCGGAGGAGAGCACCAGATCGGCGTCCGGCCTCAGCCGGCGTACTGCGGCGGCGGCGGCGAGCAGTCCGATTCCGGAGTCCATGAGCGCGATCTTCACCCGGTCACCATAGTCGACCACCCTTGCGGTCCCCGCTCAGTGGTGCAGACTTCCGCCAATGAGCGCCGTTGCCTGGATCGCCGTGGGTTCGCTTGTCGCATGGGTCTGGCTGCTGCTGGGCCAGGGGTTCTTCTGGCGCACCGACCAGCGGCTGCCGAGCCGCGCGGATCCGGAGGGCTGGCCCTCGGTCGCGGTCGTCGTGCCCGCGCGCGACGAGGCGCAGATGCTGCCGGTCAGCCTGCCGTCGCTGCTGGCGCAGGACTACCCGGGGGCCGCCGAGGTCTTCCTGGTCGACGACTGCAGCAAGGACGGCACGGGGGACGTCGCCCGCGCCCTGTCCGTGCGGTACGGGGGCCTGCCGGTGACCGTGGTCTCGCCCGGTGAGCCCGAGCCCGGCTGGACGGGCAAGCTCTGGGCCGTACGCCACGGGATGGCGCTGGCCCGTACCCGGGAGCCGGAGTACCTGCTGCTCACGGACGCCGACATCGCGCACGAGCCGGACAGCCTGCGGGAGCTGGTGGCGGCAGCGGAGTCGGGCGGCTTCGACCTGGTCTCGCAGATGGCGCGGCTGCGGGTGGCGAGCGTCTGGGAGCGGCTCGTCGTGCCGGCGTTCGTCTACTTCTTCTCGCAGCTCTATCCGTTCCGGTGGATCAACCGGAAGGGCGGCCGGACCGCCGCCGCGGCGGGGGGCTGTGTGCTGCTGCGGACGGAGGCGGCGGTGCGGGCGGGGGTGCCGGACTCGATCCGGCAGGCGGTGATCGACGACGTGTCGCTGGCCCGTGCGGTACGCCGCTCGGGAGGCCGGATCTGGCTGGGGCTCGCGGACCGGGTGGACAGCGTGCGGCCGTATCCGTGCCTGGCGGATCTGTGGCGGATGGTCTCGCGGAGCGCGTACGCCCAGCTGCGGCACAATCCGCTGGTGCTGCTGGGCACGGTGCTCGGGCTGGCGCTGGTCTACCTCGCCCCGCCGGTGACGCTGGTCGCCGGGGTGCTGGGCGGGGGTGCGGTGGCTGCGTGGGCCGGGGGGCTGGCGTGGGCGGTCATGGTGGGGACGTACATGCCGATGCTCGGCTACTACCGGCAGTCGCTGTGGCTGGCCCCGCTGCTGCCGTTCACCGCGCTGCTGTATCTGCTGATGACCGTCGATTCGGCGGTGCAGCACTACCGGGGCCGCGGTGCGGCCTGGAAGGGGCGTACGTACGCCCGTCCCGAGGCCGCACCGGACCGGTGACCCGGTGGCATCCGGGCGGGGTCACTTGCGGCCGGGGGTCCAGTTCATGCCCCAGCCGTAGGCCTGGTCGATGGTGCGCTGGGGGCTGACGCCGCGCTGCGGCACCAGGTAGCGGGCCTCGCGCTGCACGGTGAGGTCGTTCCCGGTGTTGGTGATGAGCGCGAGCGCGCAGACGGTGGACGGGACCGTGCACTCGTCCAGCGAGAAGTCGATCGGCGCGCCGTGCTGGGGCTGGAGGGTGACCGTGGCGTGCAGGTCGGCGAAGCTGCGCGCTCCCTCGTAGATGGTGACGAAGATCAGGACGCGGCGGAGCTGCGCCTTGTGGTCGAGGTTGATCGTCAGGTTCTCGCCGGTGGAGACGGCGCCGGTGCGGTCGTCGCCGTCGAGCTGGACGAAGGGCGGCTGGTTGAGTGCGCCGAAGGCGTTGCCGAGCGCCTGGACGACTCCCTTGCGGCCGTCGGTCAGTTCGTACAGGGCGCAGAGGTCGAGGTCGAGGTCCGAGTGGTTCGCCACGGCCCGGCCGAGCTTGCTGCCCCATCCCTTGAACTGCTTGCGCACCTCCCAGTTGAGGTTGACGCGCATGGCGCCCGATGTGCCGCCCTGCTTGGTGAGCGAGACGGACGGCGCTTCCTTCGTGAGCGTCACCTTGGTCAGCCGGACGGGCTGAGGGGCGGGCGGCGCCGGAGGTGCCGGCGGGACCGGCGGGGCCACCGGGGGCGCCATCGGTGCGGCGAGCGTCGGCTGGGGCTGCGGAGGCGGCGGGGTGGCCGGGTAGGCCGCCCGGGGCTGATGGGGTTCGTCCACGGAGATCCCGAAGTCCGTGGCGAGCCCCGCGAGTCCGGAGCCGTAGCCCTGGCCGACCGCGCGGAACTTCCAGGCACCCTGGCGCCGGTAGAGCTCGCCGAGGATGAAGGCCGTCTCCACGGTGGCGTCGGAGCTCTCGAAGCGGGCCAGCTCGGCGCCGTTCGCCGCGTCCAGGACCCGTACGTACAGTCCGCTCACCCGCCCGAAGGTGCCGCCGTCCGCGGAAGCGGCCAGCACCACGCGGTCGATGGCCGGTTCCACCCGCGCCAGGTCGACGGCCAGGGTGTCGGTCGCAGCGCCGCCCGCGGTGCGCTTGCCCTCGTGGCGTACCGAGCCGGAGGTGTGGGACGGCTGGTTGTAGAAGACGAAGTCCCCGTCGTTGCGCACCTTTCCCGAGCCGAGGAGAAGGAGCGCGGAGGCGTCCACGTCCGGTGTCCCGGGGGCGGTGCGCCACCCCAGTTCGACACGCACGGCCTGGGCCGCCACTGGGACATTGGTTCCCTTTTGCATGGTCATGCTCGCCCCCATCACGAGTCCGCTGCCGAGATCTTTCCGGGTCAACCTAATGCCGGCCCCGCCACGGAACCACAGAGGTACGTGTCCGGGTGCCCGGAGTCGTGGACGCGGCGACTGTTTTCCCGGGCTTCGGCGTTCTCAGGACCTGATGACCGCCCGCTGGGCGCGCTCACGGCAATTGCGCTTCGGAAATCGGTGAGTTCGAGCGAGGCGCGAATGTCGGGGGCGGACGCGAAGTGCATCTTCTGGCGTACGCGGACGACCCGGCCCTGTTCGTCGATCCACGCCTCCGCGTCGACCGACGTGGCGGGACGGAGATTGCGGCCGACGGTCCGGTCCACCGATTCGATCTGCTTCGGGGTGAGACGGGCCGACACGTGCAGCGGTTCGCTCCCCTGTTCCACCGAAGCACTGTGATCGAGCATGAGGCGCACGAACTGCGGAAGCCGGTCGGTGGGAATGCCGCCCTTGGCCACGGCCGCGGGGAATTCCTGCCACGCGCCGCTCGTTCCCACCGCGCGCCGGTAGACCTTCTGCCGGGTCATCACGACGTCCTCGGTGTACTGGTCGGTCGTGTCCTTCGTACGCCCCGTGAGCGGTGCGTTGAGGTTGATCCGCCCCTCCATGAGCTGGAGCCGCTGCGACCCGGAGCGGGTCACGGCTTCGAGGGCCGCCGAGTAGGGCGCGTCGTCGGCCGCGGCCAGGCGTTCACTCACCGCCTCGCGGCCGCTTTCGGGCCGAGCGGTCGAGTCCGGTGCGCATGCGGTGAGCACCAGTGCGGAGAGCACCGGAATGAGGGTCGCGGTTCGGCGGTGAATCAAGGGGGATTCCTGCGGGTACGGGCCTGGGAAGACAACGATGTTTCGGCAGGTCAGGCTGCCAGAGTGAGGGTAAATCCGATGACCATAAAATTGGGACTCCCCAATCTGCACATCGTGGGCTTAACTTAGGTGTCATGACCTCCCCCCGCTCCACCTACGGTGGCGGCTACTACGCCGCGCCGTCGTTCCCCGACACTCCGATCTACGACTCCTTGGTCGCGGAGCGGGGCACCCCTCAGATCGCACCGATCCGAGTGCCTGCCGCCTACGACACCGGCAACAGCTACCTGCCGGCGCTCCCCGCGGCCCTGCCGGCTCTTCCCGCGGCGCCCTCCCAGCCCCAGCCGTCCTACGGCTACCCGCAGCCGCCCGCGCAGCAGAGCTACGCGCCGATGCAGTCTCCGCAGCTGCAACACGCGCCGGCGCCCTACATCCCGCAGCAGCCGTCCGGCGGCCGGGGGATGTACCAGGCGCCCCCGCCGCAGCAGCAGCGGCCGGCGCCGAGCACGGGCTACGAGTCGATGCGCCCCGCGGCGCCGCGCCCGGCGGCTCCCACGCAGTCGCCGTACGACGATCCGTACGGCCGGCCCTACCAGGGCGGCCGGGGCTACTAGCCGGAGCGCGGCCCGGGGCGTCACGCCTGTCAAAATGGGCGCATGCACCATCCCGAGCTGAGCGCCGTCCGCATTCACCCGGTCAAGTCGCTGGCCGCGTACGCGGTGGGCGAGGCCGTCGTCGAGCCATGGGGACTCGACGGTGACCGCCGCTGGATGCTCGTCGACGCCGGGGGTACGGCCGTCACACAGCGCCAACTGGCCCGCATGGCGCTGGTCTCCGCCGTGCCCGCCCCGGACGGCGGTGTCACCCTGTCCGCGCCGGGGAGGGCGGCCCTGACCGTGGAGGTCCCGGAGCCGGGGGAAAGGGTCGGGGTACGGCTCCACGGCGACCGGGTCGAGGTGGTGGAGGCCGCCGCGGAGGCCCACGCCTGGCTCGGCGACCGCCTCGGCGTGCCGGTACGGCTGGTCCACCTCGACGCCCCGGACCGGCGCCGGCACATCGACACCGTGTACGCGCGGCCGGGCGAGCCCGTCGGCCTTGCGGACGGCTTTCCGCTGCTGCTCACCACCGAAGCCTCACTCGACGCCCTGAACGCGCTCATCGCACGCGGCGACCACCCCGGGGAGGGGCCGCTGCCGATGGACCGTTTCCGGCCCAATGCAGTGGTGAGCGGCACGGAGGCCTGGGCGGAGGACGGTTGGAGCCGGATCGCGATCGGTGACGTGCCGTTCCGCATCGTCAAGCCCTGCGGCCGCTGCGTCATCACGACGACCGACCAGGAGACCGCCGAGCGCGGCAAGGAACCCCTGCGCACGCTCGCCCGCCACCGCCGCGTCGGCGGGCAGCTGCTGTTCGGCCAGAATCTGATCCCCGACGCCCGGGGGGTCATCCGGACCGGCGACCCGGTACGCATACTCGGCTGAGGGTGCCGACGGACGCCGGGAACTCAGGGCGACGGGCCGCGCGTTGAGCACAGTGGGCCGCCCCCACCGCGCGGCCCGGGGCCTTTCCGGCGGATCGGGGCCGGATACGGAAGGGGGTGCGGGACGGTGCGGGCTATGTCGGGTGTCTGGCGTTGGCGGCACAACCCGCTTCGCCGGGCGACGGACCGGTGCGAGGCGTGGCTGGCGCTGCTCGCGTTCTTCCTGCTCATGCTGGCGGCTCCGGCACTCGGCTGGCTCTGCGGGGCCAGGACCGACGCGGCGCTGCAGGCGTCGGTGCGCGCCCAGCGGGCCGATCGTCACCTCACCACCGCCGTCGTGGTGCGCCGGGCGGCCGCCACCCGTCTCGTCACCGACCCCGAGATATCCACCGGCCGGGTGACGCGCCCCGAGGTGGTCGCGCAGTGGCAGGCCCCGGACGGCACCGCGCGCACCGCGACGGTGACGACCGCCTCGCGCAACGCGGAGCCCGGCGCGCGGGTCCGGATCTGGACCGACCGGGACGGCGGTCCGGCGCTGCGGCCGATGGACATGCCGACGGCGCACACGCACGCGGTGCTGGCCGGGTTCGGTACCGCGATGCTGGCTGCCCTGCTGATCGAGTGCGGCCGGCGCCTGCTCATGTGGCGCATGACGCGACGGCGGTACGAACGGATCGACCGGGCGTGGGCCGCGGTGGGTCCGGACTGGGGCAGGACGGGCACGGGCAGCTAGAGGGAGCCGGGCGAGCCTCCCGGTCCCGATCCGCCGGGGCGGGTGCCGGGACCTGCGGATCGGGTCAACTCCGGCCCTCGGCGCGCGCTACGGTGGACCGGCCCGCCCGTCGCTCACTCCGGCAGGCGGACCCCGGCTGGTCGCTGCCGCGAGGCCGGCGACACGGGCATCACACACGCACGAGGCGGGGACACGACAGCGCCATGGCACAGGGCACGGTCCAGGTGACGCACACCGGCACATCGCGGTGGCGGCGCCGCACGGGCGAATACGCCTCCCTCACCGCGGCGCTCGAAGCGGCGGCGGACGGTGATGTGCTCACCGTCGCGCCCGGCACCTACCGGGAGAACCTGGTCATCGCCCGCGCGGTGACGCTGCGCGGTCCCGAGGGCTCAGTCGGCTCCGTGCGCATCGCCCCCGCCGACGGAGTGCCGCTGACACTGCGCGCCTCCGCCATCGTCCAGGACCTCCATGTGGAGGGCCAGGACTCGGCGGCCCCGGCCGTGCTCATCGAGGAGGGCGCCCCGGAGATAACGGACGTGCGGGTCGTGACCCGGTCCGCCTCGGGCGTCGAGGTGCGGGGCGCCGCCCGCCCCACCGTCCGCCGGTGCACCGTGGACAATCCGGCCGGCGTCGGCATCGCCGTACTCGACGGCGCCGGCGGCGTGTTCGAGGAGTGCGAGATCGTCTCGTCCGGCCAGTCCGGGGTCGCCGTGCGGGACGGCGGTCATCCCCGGCTGGAGCGCTGCCGGGTGCACCACGCCTCGGGCGCGGGCCTGTCGGTGACCGGCGAGGGCAGCGGCCTGGAGGCGCTGGGCTGCGAGGTGTACGAGATCAAGGGCAGCGGGATACAGGTGACGGCTCGGGCCTCCGCCCACCTCACCGACTGCACCGTGCACCGCACCTCGGCGGACGGCGTCACGCTGGACACCGACGCGGTGCTCACGCTGGCCGACTGCGACATCCACGACATCCCGGAGAACGCGGTGGACCTGCGTTCGCGGGCGGTGCTGACGCTGACCCGTTCGACGGTGCGCCGCTTCGGCCGCAACGGCCTCTCCGTGTGGGACCCGGGCACCCGGGTCGATGCCAACCAGTGCGAGATCCACGACAGTACGGGCGACTACCCGGCGGTCTGGGTCAGCGACGGGGCGACGGTGATACTGGACTCCTGCCGGGTCCACGACGTGCCGGACGCCCTGTTCGTCCTCGACCGGGGCTCCCGCGCCGATGTCGTGGACAGTGATCTCTCCCAGGTCCGCAACACCGCGGTGTCGGTCAGCGACGGGGCGACCGCGCAGCTCGACGACTGCCGCATCCGCGAGGCGTCGACCGGCGCCTGGTTCCGGGACCACGGGAGCGGCGGCACGCTGAACAACTGCACCGTGGACGCGGCGCAGACGGGCGTGATCGTCACCAAGGGCGCCGACCCGGTGATCGAGCGGTGCACGGTGACTTCGCCAGCCGAGGCCGGGTTCTATGTGTCGGCCGAGGGCCGCGGGACATTCAACGGCTGCCGGGTGACGGGCAGTGAGGGGTACGGCTTCCATGTGATGGAGGGCTGCCGGACGACGCTGACCCGGTGCCGCACCGAGCGGTGCGCCCGCGGTGGTTACGAGTTCCCCGAGGGCCCGGGCCACGGGGACGGCACGGGAAGCGGGCTGGTCGTGGAGGACTGCACGAGCGACGAGAGCGGGCTGCGTACCGCCACTCCCCCGCCGGCCACCGTCCTGACGGCCGCGCAGTCCTCGCCCGGGCTGCTCGGTTCGGTCCCCGCGCCGCGCCCGGTGGAGGCCGCGCCGGCGGCACCGGCCGAGCCCGCGCGCACCTCCGGGGAGGTCCTGGGTGAGCTGGACGCTCTGGTCGGCCTGGACAGCGTCAAGCGCGAGGTGCGGGCCCTCACGGACATGATCGAGGTGGGGCGCAGGCGCCGGGAGGCGGGCCTCAAGGCGGCGTCGGTCCGGCGTCATCTCGTCTTCACGGGCTCCCCGGGCACCGGCAAGACCACGGTGGCGCGGCTGTACGGCGAGATCCTGGCCGCGCTCGGTGTGCTGGAGCGGGGCCATCTCGTCGAGGTCTCCCGGGTCGACCTGGTCGGTGAGCACATCGGCTCGACCGCCATCCGTACGCAGGAGGCGTTCGACCGGGCGCGCGGCGGGGTGCTGTTCGTCGATGAGGCGTACGCGCTGTCGCCCGAGGACTCCGGGCGGGACTTCGGCCGGGAGGCGATCGACACACTGGTGAAGCTGATGGAGGACCACCGGGACGCGGTGGTCGTCATCGTCGCCGGGTACACCCAGGAGATGGAGCGGTTCCTGACCGTCAACCCCGGTGTGGCGTCCCGGTTCTCGCGGACCATCACGTTCAGCGACTACGACCCGGCCGAGCTGCTGCGGATCGTCGAGCAGCAGTCCCAGGAGCAGGAGTACAGCCTGGCGTCGGGCACCGGTGAGGCGCTGCTGAAGTACTTCACCGAGCTGCCCAAGGGCCCGGCCTTCGGCAACGGGCGCACCGCTCGCCAGACCTTCGAGTCGATGGTCGAGCGGCACGCCGGCCGGGTCGCCCAGCTCGCCGATCCGAGCACGGACGATCTCACTCTGCTGTACCCGGAGGACCTCCCGGAACTGCCCTGAGGTCCTCGGCCGGGTCCGCCTGGTGGGGCAGGACGGGGTCGAGCCGTTCCAGGAGGGCGGCGCGTTCCTCGGCGAACACGGGGTCGGCCTGGTAGTCGGAGTGGCCGAGCACCGGTTCCGGCAGCGGGTGTTCGGGGGTCCGCCCGTAGACCAGCGGGTCCCTGAGGGGGCCACGGTCGACCTCGGGTCCGGACTCCTCACCGAGCCGGATCTCGCCGCCGATGGGGTCGGTGGCCCGCCACAGATTGCGCCAGCAGTGCACGGAGCGGTGCAGCCCGTGGAGCTGCCCGGGCCCGAAGTAGGCCGGGAACCATCGGCCGTAGAGCCGTTCGATCGGTGATCCGTAGGTGAGCAGAGCGACCCGGGAGCGGGTGCGGGCGGGCAGCTGCCAGACCGCGGAGGCGGCCAGGACGCTGCCCTGCGAGTGACCGGAGATGACGAGGCGGCCCCGGGTGCGGCCGGTCCAGCCGGACATGCGGGACGCCAGGTCGGGCACGGCGCGTTCCGCGTAGCAGGGTGGGGCGAAGGGGTGGGCGGCGCGCGGCCAGAACGTACCGACGTCCCAGAGGATGCCGATCGTGCGCCGGGCGGAGGCGTCGCGGTAGGCCCGTCTGCCGCAGGCGACGAAGACGAGGAAGCCGAAGCCGACCAGCCAGGAGCCGGTGGACTGCGCCGCTTCGGCCACCGATTCGAGGAACGGCCCGCTGCCGTCCAGCGCGAGTCCGGGGACCTCGCCGGTGGTCCAGGAGCCGATCACCGCCCCCGCGCCCAGGAACAGAGTGGCGCCGGACACGAGCCCCAGCATGCCGGGTGCCGAGTCGGTGAGCGCGGCCGTGGCCCGGATGCGGGCGATCCGCTTGGTCCGTGACGGATCGGGAAAGGGCTCGCCGTACTCCGCGTCGACCACGGGTTCCAGCCGACGGGCGACCAGCCAGGTCCGCAGGCCGAGCCAGGCGCCCGGGATCAGGAGCAGCAGCAGGAGGACGGGGATGACGGACGCCTGCCAGCTGAGCAGGACCGGTGGCCCGTCTATGAAGGCGCTGCGCCCCATGCCGGGGCTGCCGGGTCCGTCGAGCCAGTCGGCGACGCGCTGGGCGACACCGCCGGTCATCACGCCGCCGAGCGCGCAGGCGAGCATCGCGACCGCCGGTCCGCCGAGGCCGCGCAGGACGGTGCGCGGCTCGGGGCTGCGCCGGTACAGGTCGAGCGAGATCGCCGCGAGGAGGACCACCAGGATGCCCTCGGCGACGCTGACCGCCCGGAACAGCGTGACGTCACCGGGGAGCCTTCCGGAGGAGGTCCAGCCGGGGCGGGACCAGGCTGCGTGGACGGCGGCGAGGACGAGGAGGGCCAGCGCGGCGCCGGGCAGCCAGGTGATGAGGGCCCGGTCGAGCCGGTTGTCGAGGCGCCGTTCGCTGCGGCCCCGGCGGCAGACCACCCAGAGCACGACGATCAGCCCGCCGGCGAGCGCGCCCTCGATGAGCCGGCCGAGGACCGGGGCGACCGGTCCGGCGACGGCGCGGTCGTGGCGGGCGGCGGCCTCCGTGACGGCCGCGGCGACGGTGAGGAAGCCGGCGGCGGTGTGGGCGGCGCGCAGCCGTGCGACGAGGCGGCGCCCGTACCAGAATCCGGGCCGGCCGAGCGCGGGGCGCACGGGGTCGGGGGCGGGTGTCTCGCCCGGCTCGTCCTCGTCGTCCGCGTCCGCCGCCCCGGTCAGCGGCCGTTGGGACTCGTAGGCGCTCCAGGTGCGGTTGGACAGGAACCAGAGCAGCCCGACCAGCGCGGCCGGCACCACGGCGGCCAGCGCGAGGCGGCGGCCGGGCTGGGACCACCAGCCGCCCTGCTCGGCGGAGAGGAAGCCCAGCCACGAGCGCCGTCCCGAGCAGACCGGCACGCCCGCGCACTGCCAGGCGGTGAGGTCGAGCGCCACCTCGCAGGCGGCGGCGGTCAGCAGCACGGTGAGGCTGAGCGCGACGAGCCGCACGAGGACGCCGTAGAGCCGGATGGCGCGGGGGCGCCGCCGGGCGGTGGGGCGCATCCAGTGGGCGAGGTTGATCACCATGAACGGGAGCAGCAGCAGCCACAGCGCGCGGGAACCGTTGCCGGAGGTGAGGTTGGACCAGCAGTACGCCTCGGCGATGGGCTTGTCGCGGTACCGCTCGGGGTGCTGTTCGGCGTCGACATCGGTGGAGCGCCGGTAGATGGCCGCAGTGGTGTCGCCGGTGACGCGGACCGTGCGCGGGTCGACGAGCATGTCCTGGGGGGTGGTCCCGCCCACCCCGTGGACCAGTAATTCAAGCGCGGGCCCGGTGCTGCGCGGGGCATGGGTGGGAGGGGGCACGTGGGTCTCGCTCTCGCAGGGGGAAGGCGGCTGATGCCCGGTCACCGCGATCGCGGGCGGGCGCGGATGGCCGCGTCGTTCCTATCGAATCTCCCCAGGGCGACGGTCCGCGACACCGCGTGGCAGGATGACTCCGTCGATACGGACTCCTGTACGGCCAGAGGAAAGGGCGGGGCCCAGCGTTGAGCGAGAATCAGAATCTGCTCGCGGAGCAGCGGCGTGCGCTGATCCTCGACGAGGTGCGCCGGCGCGGCGGGGTGCGGGTCAACGAGCTGACCCGGAAGCTGAACGTCTCCGACATGACCGTGCGCCGCGATCTGGACGCGCTGGCCCGGCAGGGAGTGATCGAGAAGGTGCACGGCGGTGCCGTGCCCGTGGTCGAGGCGAGCACGCACGAGCCGGGTTTCGAGGCCAAGTCGACGCTGGAGCTCACCGCCAAGGAGGACATCGCCCGCGCCGCCGCCGCGATGGCCGTGCCCGGCAGTGCGATCGCCCTGTCCGGGGGCACCACGACGTACGCGCTGGCCCAGCATCTGCTGGACGTGCCGGACCTGACGGTCGTGACGAACTCGGTGCGGGTCGCGGACGTGTTCCACGCCGCGCAGCGGCCCGGAGCGCCGGGCGGTCGTCCGGGGGCGGCGACGGTCGTCCTCACCGGCGGGGTGCGTACGCCGTCGGACTCGCTGGTCGGTCCGGTCGCCGACCGGGCGATCGCGGCGCTCCACTTCGACGTGCTGTTCCTCGGGGTCCACGGGATCTCGGTGGAGGCGGGGCTTTCCACGCCGAACCTCGCGGAGGCGGAGACGAACCGGCGGTTCGTGCAGTCGGCCCGACGGGTGGTGGTGGTCGCCGACCACACGAAGTGGGGCACGGTCGGTCTGAGCTCGTTCGCCGCGCTGGACGAGGTGAGCACGCTCGTCACGGACGCCGGTCTGCCGGCGGGTGCGCGGGCGGAGATCGAGGAGCATCTGCCGGGGCTGCTGGTGGCCGGAGGCGACGAGTCCGCGGGCTGAGGATTCCGCTCCGCTCGTGACAGGGCCGTCACCCCCTAGGATCGGGGTGTGGCCGTCTTCCGGATCGAGCGCTTCACCTCGTTGCCCGCCGCCGAGTCCTGGCGCAGGGTGACGGACTGGGAACGGCATGCCGCGCATGTGCCGCTGACGACGATCACGGTGCCGACGGGGCTGCCGACCCGGGTGGGGACGGTTTTCGTGGCGCGCACCGGAGTGGGTCCTCTGGCGTTCGACGACCCGATGGAAGTGGTCCGCTGGTCGCCGCCCGCCGGGAGCCGCGCGGGGATGTGCCGGCTGGAGAAGCGCGGCCGGATGGTGCTGGGCCGGGCGTCGATCGACGTGTATCCGAACAGGGCCGGCTCCCATGTGGTGTGGGTGGAGGAGTTGAGCGTGCGGCTGCTGCCACGCTGGGCCGACCCGGTGCTGGCCGGTGCGGGGAAGCGGGTCTTCGGCCGGGTGCTCGACGTCATGCTGGACCGGCCCGCGCGCGGGTACGGCTGAGCGGTCAGGCCTCCGGCCAGCTGCCGGTGGCCAGGAAGTGGTCGATGGTCCGGGTGTACGGGGCGATATCGAGGCCCTGGGCGGTCAGCCAGGAGTCGGAGTAGTACTTGTCGAGGTAGCGGTCGCCGGGGTCGCAGATCAGAGTGACGACGCTGCCGCCGGCGCCCTGGGCGACCATTTCGGCGACCAGTTTGAAGGCGCTCCACAGCCCGGTGCCGGTGGAGCCGCCGGCCTTGCGTCCGATGGCCCGTTCCAGGGCGCGCACGGCCGCGACGCTCGCCGCGTCCGGGACCTTCATCATCCGGTCGATGGCCCCGGGCACGAAGCTCGGTTCCATGCGCGGCCGGCCGATGCCCTCGATGCGGGAGCCGCAGTCGCTGGTGGCGTTCGGGTCGTGGTGGGTCCAGCCGTCGAAGAAGCAGGAGTTCTCCGGGTCGGGCACGCAGATCCTGGTGTCGTGCTGCATGTAGTGCACGTAGCGCGCGATGGTCGCCGAGGTGCCGCCGGTGCCGGCGGTGGCGACGATCCAGGTGGGCTCCGGATACCGTTCGAGCCTCAGCTGCTGGTAGACGGACTCGGCGATGTTGTTGTTGCCCCGCCAGTCGGTGGCCCGCTCGGCATAGGTGAACTGGTCCATGTAGTGGCCGCCGGTCTCCGTGGCGAGCCGCGCCGATTCCTCGTAGATCCGGCGCGAGTCGTCGACGAAGTGGCAGCGGCCGCCGTGGAATTCGATGAGGCGGCACTTCTCCGGGCTGGTGGTGCGGGGCATCACGGCGATGAACGGCACCCCGATCAGTTTGGCGAAGTACGCCTCCGAGACGGCGGTCGAACCGCTCGACGCCTCGATGACCGGCTTGCCGGGCCGGATCCAGCCGTTGCAGAGCCCGTACAGGAAGAGCGAACGCGCCAGCCGGTGCTTGAGGCTGCCGGTGGGGTGCGTCGACTCGTCCTTGAGATAGAGGTCGATGCCCCAGCTCTCGGGCAGCGGGAAGAGCAGCAGATGGGTGTCGGCCGAGCGGTTGGCGTCGGCCTGGACCTTGCGGACGGCCTCTTTGAGCCAGGCGCGGTAGGCCGGGTCGGACCGGTCGATGTCGACGGTCGCCGCGGCTGCGCCGCCGTGCCCGTGCTCACTGGTGTCCATTTGCGCGCTTCTCCTCGTACGACCGGTCTCGACGCGGCCCACGATAAGCCCCCCACCTGCACAAACGTTGACTTTGATGGTCCATAGCACTGCCTTGGTGTCGCGGCCGGACCTCGGTGCCCCCACGCGGCCCGAATGCGCCGTTTACGTACCGTCCCGCTCTGGTGCGGGCGCCCCCGGATGGGCACACTTCGTTTCAGAAGCATGACGAAGGGGGCGAAGGGGCCATGTCCGAAACGGAGTTCAGCACCACGGGCGTGACGGAGTTCAGCGCGACGGGCGTACGCATCGACCGGTGGGCGCGCTCGGTCACCAGGGCGGGGCAGGTGACCGTCAAGGACGGCCGGGTGGCCCTCCTGACGAGTTACGGGCGGGAGATCGACAGCGCGCCGGTGGGCACGGTGAGCGCGGGCAGACCCTGGTTCGCGGGGGCGGACGCCACGGTGGCGCGGGTCAACGGGACGCGGTACCGGCTGACGATGCGGCCGCCGGACGGCAAGCCCGGCGACGTGGCGCCCTCGCACCGGTTCCTGGAGGCGTTGTACAGCGCGGGAGGGCGGCGGAGCTGAGAGCGGCGCGGCGGGCGGCACCGCGAGTTGCGGAGCCGTATGCCCTGAGCGACATTGGAGTCACGTCACTCATGGTGTACCGGCGGTGACACTGTGATCCAGGCCGCCGGCCCGGACTCAGCAGCGAGCCATGTGCTGGATCCGTCCCTTCGTCTTCTTCCGGACCTATTTCGGGGAGTCGCAGCCGTGATCAGCGAGCCAAGCAGGCACTGCACGGTGGAGCTCCAGGCCCTGCCGTCGCGGATCGGTCAGGTCCGCAGAATCATCTCGGCGCAACTGCGCTACTGGCATCTCGATTCTCTGATCGACCAGACAGCGCTGGGCGTCACCGAGCTCCTCACCAACGTCCACCGGCACGCACAGCCGGACAAGTCATGCACCGTCGAGATCGAGTTGCTGCTCGAACGGCTCACGGTGTCCGTCCACGACCACGACCCACGGCTGCCGACCGTGCGCGAGGCCGACGACTCCAGCACCTCGGGGCGCGGGCTCGCGCTGATCGCCGCGGTCAGCGAGAGCTGGGGCGTCCGTCCCCGCGGCGAGTCCGGGAAGGTCGTGTGGTTCACGCTCCCCGCACCGGACCGGCTCGCCCGCCCGTCGCTCGTGTACGGGGCGACGACCGACGGGCCGTTCGACCTGAGCGGCCTGAAGCATCTGGAGGGTTCACCGCCGTCGACGGCACGGTCGGCCGTGGTGGGCTGAGACCACAGGAGCGGGGCATCCCACGTGGGATGCCCCGCTTCCGTGTCGCACGGCAGCGAGCCCCTCCGCATGAGCCGCCCCCATTCTGTACCTACTAGTATGTACACTGTCCGCATGAGCACTCAGGACCGTCTGATCGAGGCCACCCGGGAGCTCCTGTGGGAGCGCGGTTACGTGGGCACCAGTCCCAAGGCCATCCAGCAGCACGCCGAGGTGGGCCAGGGCAGCATGTACCACCACTTCACCGGCAAGCCGGACCTGGCGCTGACCGCCATCCGCCGTACCGCCGACGAGATGCGGGAGGCCGCGGGCGGGGTGCTCGACGCGCCCGGGTCGGCGTACGAGCGGATCTCGGCCTATCTGCTGCGCGAGCGCGACGTCCTGCGCGGCTGCCCGGTGGGGCGGCTGACCATGGATCCGGAGATCATCGCGAGCGACGAGCTGCGGGAGCCGGTGGACGAGACGATCACCTGGCTGCGCGGCCGGCTCGCCGCGATCGTCCGGGAGGGCGTCGGCGCGGGCGAGTTCGCTCCCGGCCTGGTGCCCGAGGACATCGCGGCGTCGATCGTCGCGACGGTGCAGGGCGGCTATGTGCTGGCCCGCGCCGCCGGCTCGACGGACTCCTTCGACGCGGGCGTCCGCGGACTGCTCGCCCTGCTCGCCCCGCCCGCCTGACCCACGGACCGCTTCAGGAGCAGCCGCCCATGCGTATCAGCAGGAACCGCCCGGACACCCAGCAGGGGCCGTCCGCGCACTTCAACGGCACCGTCTGGCTCGACGAGATCGCCGCCCCCGAACCGCCGTCCCGGCTGCGGATGTTCAGCGTGCACTTCGCACCGGGCGGCCACACCTCCTGGCACACCCACCCGCACGGCCAGGTCCTGCACGTCACCGAGGGCGAGGGCCTGGTGCAGCGCCGGGGCGGCCCGGTCGAGACGATCCGCGCGGGCGACACCGTGTGGATCGAGCCGGACGAGTGGCACTGGCACGGGGCGTCGCCGCGCACGTTCATGACCCATCTCGCCGTCGTCGAGGCCGCCGAGGACGGCAGCACCATCCACTGGCACACCGACACCCGCGTCGCCGACTACCCGGCATCCTGAGGAGCCTTCGATGCACGCCATGCAGTACGAGATCACCCTCCCCGCCGACTACGACATGGGCGTCATCCGCCACCGCGTCGCGACCAGGGGCCACCTCCTCGACGACTTCCCCGGGCTCGGGATCAAGGCGTACCTGATGCGGGAGCGGGGCGAGGACTCCCCGGTCAACCAGTACGCGCCGTTCTACCTGTGGACCCGGCCCGAAGGCATGAACGCCTTCCTCTGGGGCTCCGGATTCCAGGGCGTAGTCCAGGACTTCGGCCGGCCCGCGGTGCAGCACTGGACCGGACTCTCGTACGAGGAAGGCCCGGCATCGGGCGCACTCCCCCGCACGGCCACCCGCCACCGCTCGACCGTGCCGCAGTCGGCCGCCCCGGCGGACGCGGTGGAGGCCGCGCTGGAGGAGAGCCGGCGGCTCGCGAAGGCCCCCGGCGCGGTGGCCACGGCACTGGCGGCCGACCCCCGGCACTGGGAACTCCTCCACTTCACGCTCTGGGACGACCCTGCCCCGAAGGCGCCCGGTGAGCGCTACCAGGTGCTCCACCTCAGCAGCCCCGAGCGGGACCGGCTCGGGGAGGGGCGGCAGTGGTAGCGCTGGTCCGCACCGTCCTCGGTGACATCCCGCCCGGTGAGCTGGGGGTCTGCGACGCGCACGACCACCTCTTCCTGCGCAGCCCCGCGCTGCCGGGCCAGGAGCTGGACGACCCCGGACCGGCGGCCGAGCGGCTGCGCGCCTTCCACGCGCTGGGCGGCCGGGCGGTGGTGCAGTGGACGCCGCACGGCATGGGCCGCGGGGCCGGCGCGCTGGCGGAGCTGTCTCGTACGACGGGCGCGCACGTGGTGGCCGCGACGGGGCTTCACCAGGCGGTGCACTACCCGCCGGAACTGCTGGACCGGATCAGGGGCGACCTCGCCGCGATGTTCGTCGCGGAGCTGACCGAGGGCATCGGCGCCACGGGCGTGCGGGCCGGTCTGATCAAGGTGGCCGGCGCCTTCCACACGCTCGACGCACACGCCCGCCTCACCATGACCGCGGCGGCCGAGGCCCATCACCACACGGGCGCGCCGATCGCCGTCCACCTGGAGCTGGGCACGGCCGCGCTCGACGTCCTGGAGCTGCTGTGCGGCGACTTGGGCGTCCCGCCGCACCGGGTGATCCTGGGCCACCTCGGCCGCTCCCCGGACGGGGCGGCGCAGCGGGAGGCGGCGCGGGCGGGGGCCTTCCTGGCATTCGACGGACCCTCGCGGGCCAACCACGCGACGGACTGGCGGCTGCCGGACGAACTGGCGGAGCTGGCCGGGGCGGGGTTCACCGGGCAGTTGCTGCTGGGCGGTGACACGACGGTGCCGGAGACCCCCGGCATGCCGTACCTGCTGCGCCGGCTGCGGCCCCGGCTCGAGGAGGTGCTGGGCGCCGAGGTCATGGAGACGGTGCTGGTCGCCAACGCGGCCCGGGCGTTCGCGTTCGAGGCGCCGGGGGTCTGAGCCCACTCAGGCCAGCGCCCCCAGCGGGTCGTCCAGGACCGGCTGCCAGGCCAGTTCCGCCGCCCCGACCAGGCTGTTGTGGTCGAGGGTGCAGGGCAGGATCGGCACGCTTCCGCTGCGCCCCCACAGGCTGCGGTCGGCCACCACCGCCCGCAGCCGCTCGGGGTCGGCGTCGAGCAGGGCGCGGTGCAGCCCGCCGAGGATGATCCGGTCCGGGTTGAGGATGTTGACGAGACCGGCGAGCCCGAGGCCGAGCCGGTCGATCAGCTCCTCGGCCGCCGTGCGCACCGCCGGGTCCTCGTACTCGTTGCGCAGCAGGTCACCCGACTGCTTGAGCAGGGACTCCTCGGGGCCCGGGGTGCGTCCGGCGGCGGTGAGGAACGCGAGCGGGTCGGTCTCGACGTCCAGGCAGCCCCGGCCCCCGCAGTGGCAGGGGCGGCCCTCCGGGTTGACGGTGAGGTGGCCGACCTCCAGGGCGAGACCCGAACTCCCGGTGTGCAGGCGGCCGTCGAGGACGAGCGCGCCGCCCACGCCGCGGTGTCCGGTGGCCACGCACAGCAGGTGCTGCGCCTCGCGCCCGGCGCCGTGCCGGTGTTCGGCCAGCGCGGCGAGGTTGACGTCGTTGCCGGTGAACGCCGGTCCCTCGATGCCTGCTTCGCGTACGCAGGTGGCGAAGATCTCGCGGACCGGGGCGCCGGCGGGCCAGGCGATGTGGAGCGGGTTGAGGGCGGTGCCCTCCGGCTCGGCGACCGCCGACGGCACCGCGAGTCCGGCCCCGACGCACCGCAGTCCGCTGTCCCGCAGCAGCCGGGCGCAGTCGTCGACGACCTCGCCGATGACCTGGGCCGGGTCGGCGGTGATGGTGACGCAGCCGGGCGCGGTCGCGACGAGCCGGCCGCCGAGCCCGACGAGCGCGGCGCGGAAGCCGTCCGCGTGCACCTGGGCGGCGACGGCCACCGGCCCGGACTCCCGTACGGCCAGCCGGTGCGAGGGCCGGCCCTGCGAGCCCGCGGCCGAACCGGGGCTGGAGTCGACCCGGATCAGGCCGAGCGCCTCCAGTTCGGCGGCGACCGCGCCCGCCGTCGCCCGGGTGACCCCCAGCTCGGAGGTGAGGACGGCACGCGTGGGCGCACGTCCGGTATGGACCAGTTCCAGGGCGGGTCCGAGCGCGCTGCGGCCCCTCTCCAACTTCGTCCGGGTGGTGGTCGCCTTGCCGTTCATGGGGGCGAGTCTCCCATGATCCGTGGGTGCGTTTGACGCCGTGGTGGCCGACTTGCCCCGGGTGCGCACCCACGCGCCCCGCGCTTCGGGCCGGGCGGGGCATCCGTCTTGCGCCGGCTGTCGGGCCGCCCCTATGCTGAGTTTGTGCCGCAACTAAACAAACTGCGGACGGCACTCCCGGGGGGACTTGGCGGCAACACCGCCCCGCTCCCGCCGGCCCGTCTCCGTACCGCGCTGACCGTGTTCTTCGCCCTCGACGGTTTCCTCTTCGCCGGCTGGGTGGTCCGCATCCCGGCCATCAAGCACCAGACCGGCGCCTCGGCCTCCACCCTCGGCCTCGCACTCCTCGGCGTCTCCGCCGGCGCCGTGATCACCATGATGCTCACCGGCCGGCTCTGCCACCGGTTCGGCAGCCACGCGGTGACCGTCGTCTGCGGTGTCCTCCTCTCCCTCAGCATCGCGCTGCCCGCCCAGACGCACTCGGCCCTGTCGCTGGGGCTCGTGCTTCTGGTCTTCGGCGCCGCGTACGGCGGGATGAACGTGGCGGCGAACAGCGCGGCGGTGGACCTGGTCACCGCGCTGCGCCGCCCCGTGATGCCCAGCTTCCACGCCGCGTTCAGCCTCGGCGGGATGATCGGCGCGGGCCTCGGCGGGCTCGTCGCGGGCGGCCTTTCACCCGCCACTCACCTCTTCTTCCTGACCGGAATCGGACTGGTCGTCACCGCCGCCGCCGGGCCGGAACTTCTGCGGCACCCCGCCCCCGAGGCGCCCAAGGAGGCGGACGCTCCGTCCGCCGGCAAGCCCGCCCAGCGGCTGTCCGGGCGGGCGCGCAAGGTGGTGCTGCTGTTCGGCGTGATCGCGCTCTGCACCGCGTACGGCGAAGGCGCGCTGGCCGACTGGGGCGCCCTGCACCTGGAGCAGGACCTGCACGCCCGGCCCGGGGTGGCCGCCGCCGGATACTCGCTGTTCGCGCTGGCGATGACGGCCGGCCGGCTCAGCGGCACCCTCCTCCTCGAACGGCTCGGCCAGACCCGCACGCTGGTGGCGGGCGGCGCGACGGCGGCCGCCGGGATGCTCCTGGGTTCGCTCGCCCCGACGGCCTGGCTGGCGCTGCTCGGCTTCGCGGTGACCGGGCTCGGGCTCGCCAACATCTTCCCGGTGGCGGTCGGCCGGGCCGGCGAGCTGGCCGGTCCCGGCGGAGTCGCCGCGGCCTCGACGCTCGGGTACGGCGGCATGCTGCTCGGGCCGCCCGCGATCGGCTTCCTGGCCGACTGGTTCTCGCTGCCGGTGGCCCTGACCACCGTGGCGGTGCTGGCCGGCGCGGCGGCGGCCCTGGGGTACAGGGCCCGCAAGGTGGCGCACACCTGAGCGGATGAGTAGCGGTACTCAGGCAGGAACGATTCCCCCCGCGCACGATGGAGACACAGCCATCGACGGGGAGCACACCATGAACATGCCGGCCATGAACCAGCAGACGATCCGCACGCTCGCACGGCTCACCTTCGGGAACGCCGCGTCGCTGCTCTACCTGGGTGCGGTCGCCGTGGTCACCGTGTTCGTCACCGTGGACACCCTGCTGGTCACCCACGACGACGCCTCGTTCGCAGGTGTGTGGCTGTTCCTGCTGGCGGCGCCGACCGTGTTCCTGTTCCTGCTCGGCGGCTCGCTCGCGGGCGCGGAGTCCTTCGGCCCGGCCTGGTTCATGTACCTGGCGCTGACGGTGTCCGTGCTGGTGCAGTCGCTGGCGCTGGGCTGGTTCGTCCGGCTCGTACGCGGCGGTGCCCGCCGGACCCGCGCGGCCCACCCCCAGGGTGCCTGACCGGCTGGCACAATCCGGCCATGAAGATCACGGAACACATAGAGACCCTGGCCGCCGAGGGCCGCCTCCTCGCCGACGCGGCCGACACGGCCGGGACCGGGGCGCCGGTGCCCACCTGTCCCGGCTGGCAAGTACGCGATCTGCTCAGGCACACCGCGATGGTGCACGCCTGGGCCGCCGCCTTCGTACGCGAGGGCCACACCTCGTACGTCCCCGACAGCGGGGAGCCGGAGCTGGACGGTGCGGAACTGGTGGCCCACTTCCGGGAGGGACACCGGCTTCTGGTGGAGGCGCTGGAGAACGCTCCGCGGGACCTGCAGTGCTGGTCGTTCCTCCCCGCTTCCTCGCCGCTCGCCTTCTGGGCCCGCCGCCAGGTCCACGAGACGACGATCCACCGGGTGGACGCCGAGTCCGCGCGCGGCGGCGCCCTCTCGCCCGTCGCCGTCGACCACGCCCTGGACGGCATCGACGAACTGCTGCGCGGAATGCACGCCCGCCCCAAGAGCCGCGTGCGCACCGAGACCCCGCGCACGCTGCGGGTCCGGGCCACGGACGCGGGCACCGTGTGGACCGTACGGCTGTCCGCCGAGCCGCCGTCGGCGGTGCGCGAGGAGGCGCCGGATCCGACGTCCGCCGTGGACTGCGAGCTGAGCGGCCCGGCCGAGACGCTCTACCTCACCCTGTGGAACCGGCTCCCGCTCACCGCCCTCACGGTGACGGGCGACGAGGAGCCGGCCCGGCTGTGGCGCGACAACTCCTCGATCACCTGGTCGTGACGCCCTGACCGTACGGCGGGGGCGCGGGCGTGCGGGCCGGGCCCGCCCCGCGCCCCCGCCGTACGTCCGCCGTCGTCAGCCGCGCCGGCCCAACAGGCCGACTGTGCGGGCCAGCTCCGTGACGGCATGGCGGAAGAAGACCTCGCGCGCCTCCACCACCCGGTTGAACTGGCCGAACACCTCGAAGGAGACCAGCCCGAACAGCTGGGACCAGGCCGCGACGAGCGGGGCGGCCACCGCCGGGGCCAGACCGGGGGCGATGTCGGCGGCGAGCCGTTCAGCCTCCGGGCGCAGCTCGTCGGGGAGCGGCGGGAGCGCCAGGCCCTCGTCGCGGTGGGCCTCCTCGACGATGGCGATGAGCACCATGCCGACGCGCGCGGCGGGGCCGACGGTGTCCTGCGGTGCCGTGTAGCCGGGCACGGGCGAACCGTAGATGAGCGCGTACTCGTGGGGGTGGGCCAGAGCCCAGTCGCGTACGGCGCAGGCGACGGCCACCCAGCGGGCCAGCCCCGTGGAGGGGGCGCCGGGGGCTTGGGCGGCGGTGCGGTGGGCCCGCTCGGCCGCCTCCCCGACCGCGTCGTACGCGTCGACGATCAGGGCAGTCAGCAGGTCGTCGCGGCTGGGGAAGTAGCGGTAGAGGGCCGAGGAGACCATGCCCAGCTCGCGCGCGACGGCGCGCAGCGACAGCTTCGCCGCGCCCTCGGCGGCGAGCTGTTTCCTCGCCTCGTCCTTGATGGCGGCGGTGACCTCGATGCGGGCCCGTTCCCTGGCTCCCCGGATAGCGCTCATGAGGCTCAGTCTGCCACGCGGGCAGAGCAGCGACCAATAATGAGAGCAGTGCTCTTGCTTTTGAACACCGCTTCCGTGCACACTGATCTCAAGCGAGAGCACTGCTCTCGGAAACGCTCTCTCCACCGTGGGGGTCACACCATGTCGCAGACGCAGCCGTACTACCTGCAGGGCAGCCCGCTCAACGTCCGCTTCAACAGCCTCGTCGGCTGGCTCGCGCGGCACGGGATCAGCCTGCTCGGCTCGCAGGAGCTGTCGGTGCGGGGCCGCAAGAGCGGCAAGATGCAGCGGGTCCCGGTCAACCCCCACACCTACGAGGGCGCCCGCTACCTGGTCTCCGCCCGCGGCCACTCGCAGTGGGTGCGCAACATGCGGGCGGCGGGCGGCGGGGAGTTGCGGACCGGCCGCAGGACGCGGAACTTCACGGCCGTGGAGATCGCGGACGACGCGCACAAGGCGGCCGTCATCCGCGCGTACCTGGAGCGCTGGGGCTGGGAGGTCAACCAGTACTTCCAGGGCATCACAGCGAAGTCCACGGACACCGAGCTCCTGGCGGCCTGCCCCGACCACCCCGTCTTCCTGATCAGCGAAAAGGGCTGACACACCGGACGGTGCGCCAGCCCCCGGAAATCCCGCCTTCTAACGGTCCATCGCCGAGAGTGCCCGCTGGGCCAGCGGGTGCGAACGGACCAGTTCGGCCAGCGAGGTCGTGCCGCGGGTGATGCCCGCGAAGGCGTTCCACGCGGGGCGGAAGCCCGTCAGCACGGCGTGCAGCAGACCCGGGCGCCGCTCGAAGAGCTTCAGCATGCGCCGGCCCACGCTCATCTCGACGCCGAGCCCGGCCTTGACGGCGAAGGCGTAGTTGAGCGCCTGGCGGCGGGCGTCCACCGCGTCGTGCGCCTCGGCGACGCGCACCGCCCACTCACCGGCGAGCCGACCCGAGCGCAGCGCGAAGGAGATGCCCTCGCGGGTCCACGGCTCCAGCAGGCCCGCGGCGTCCCCGCACACCAGCACCCGGCCGCGCGAGAGCGGCGAGTCCTCGGTGCGGCAGCGCGTCAGATGGCCGGAGGAGATCGTCGGCTCGAACCCGGCGAGACCGAGCCGCGCGACGAAGTCCTCCAGATACCGCTTGGTCCCGGCGCCGTCACCGCGCGCGGAGATCACGCCGACCGTCAGGGTGTCGCCCTTGGGGAAGACCCAGCCGTAACTGCCGGGCATCGGGCCCCAGTCGATGAGGACCCGGCCCGCCCAGTCCTCCGCGACGGTGGGCGGGACCGGGATCTCCGACTCCAGGCCGAGGTCGACCTGGTCGAGCTTGACCCCGACATGTGCTCCTATCCGCCCGGCACTGCCGTCGGCGCCCACCACCGCGCGGGCGAGGACGGTCTCGCCGCCGGACAGCACCACGGCGACCGTGCGCCGGTCGGGCACCGCGGCGCCGTGCTGCTCCACCCGGGAGACGGTCGCCCCGGTGCGCAGTTCGGCACCGGCCTTCTGCGCCTGCTCGACGAGCCCCGCGTCGAACTCGGGGCGGTTGATGAGCCCGAAGAGCATCCGTTTGGAGCGGCGGGTGCGCGCCAGCCTGCCGTTGAGCGAGAAGGTGACCGCGTGGATCCGGTCCTTCAGCGGCAGTTCGAACCCGGGCGGCAGCGCGTCGCGCGAAAATCCGATGATGCCGCCGCCGCACGTTTTGTAACGGGGCAGCTCCGCCTTCTCCAGGAGCAGTACCTTGCGGCCGGCGACAGCCGCCGCGTATGCCGCGGAGGCTCCCGCCGGTCCGGCGCCGACTACGACGACGTCCCACACGGACGACTCTTCGTGCTCATGTCCGGCGTCTGCGTTCTCGCTGCTCACGATGTGCTTCTGCTCCCGATCCGACCAGTGGCCCAAGCTGCTCACGGCATCCTACGGCGCGTTGTGGCCGAGATCCGCTGTGGGAGGATCGGCCGAGTCTCCGACGTACCCGCGACGCCGCACTCCAGGCGGGCGAGTACCAGGAAACGTACACATAACGTCGCACCTACCAGGAGCGTGCCCCATGACCGGCCATCCGATTTCCGAGACCGTCGCCTCGCTGATGCCCCGCGCCAAGGCGGAGCTGACCGAGCTGGTGGCCTTCCAGTCGGTGGCGGATCCCGCGGTCTTCCCGAAGAGCGAGTGCGAGGCCGCCGCCGAGTGGGTCGCCGCCGCGCTGCGTACCGAAGGCTTCCAGGACGTCGAACTGCTCGACACCCCGGACGGCTCCCAGTCCGTCTACGGTCTCCTGCCGGGCCCGGAGGGCGCTCCGACCGTACTGCTCTACGCGCACTACGACGTGCAGCCGCCGCTCGACGAGTCGGCGTGGCTCTCCCCGCCGTTCGCGCTGACGGAGCGTGACGGCCGCTGGTTCGGCCGGGGCACGGCCGACTGCAAGGGCGGCTTCATCATGCATCTGCTCGCGCTGCGCGCCCTCAAGGCGGACGGCGGGGTGCCCGTCTCGGTCAAGGTGATCGTGGAGGGTTCGGAGGAGCAGGGCACCGGTGGTCTGGAGCGGTACGCCGAGGCGCACCCCGGACTGCTGGCGGCCGACACCATCGTGATCGGTGACACCGGCAACTTCCGGGTGGGGCTGCCGACCGTGACCTCGACGCTGCGCGGCATGACGATGCTGCGGGTCCAGCTGGACACGCTGGAGGGCAACCTGCACTCCGGGCAGTTCGGCGGTGCCGCGCCCGACGCGCTCGCCGCGATGATCCAGTTGCTCGCCTCGCTGCGCGCCGAGGACGGTTCGACGACCGTCGACGGCCTGGCCGCGGACACGGCGTGGGACGGTCTGCAGTACCCGGAGGAGGAGTTCCGCAAGGACGCCAAGGTCCTCGACGGGGTCGGGCTCATCGGCACCGGCACGGTCGCCGACCGGATCTGGGCGCGGCCCGCCGTCACCGTGATCGGCATCGACTGCCCGGCCGTGGTCGGCGCGACGCCCTCCGTGCAGGCGAGCGCCCGGGCCCAGATCAGCCTGCGGGTGCCGCCGGGGCAGAACGCGGAGGAGGCGACGAAGCTGCTCACCGCCCACCTGCTGGCGCACGCCCCGTGGGGCGCGAAGGTGTCCGTCGAGCAGGTCGGGCAGGGGCAGCCGTTCCGCGCGGACATCGCGAGCCCGGCGTACGCCGCGATGGCCGACGCCATGCGGGTCGCGTACCCGGGCCAGGAGATGCAGTCCTCGGGCATGGGCGGCTCGATCCCGCTCTGCAACACGCTGGCCGAGCTGTACCCGGACGCGGAGATCCTGCTGATCGGGCTGAGCGAGCCGGAGGCCCAGATCCACGCGGTGAACGAGAGCGTCTCGCCCGAGGAGCTGGAACGGCTGTCGGTGACCGAGGCGCTGTTCCTGCGCAACTACGCGGCGTCCAAGGCGGTCTGAGTCCGCACGGGGACCGGGCTACGCGTTGGGCGAAGCTCGCCGAGAACGTAGATCCATGCGGTGGCCGGGCGGCTCGCCGTACGTTCGCCGCATGGATCTCGTCGAAGTGCTTCCGCAACTGCACATGTTCCGCTTCCCGACCGGCCAGGCGTACCTCTGGCGCGACGGGACGGAGCTGACCCTGATCGACGCGGGCGACGTGAACGCGGCGTCCGCCATCGAGGAGGCGGTGCGCGGCCTCGGCCACGACCCCGCCGACATCGCCCGGATCGTCATCACCCACGGCCATCGGGACCACTACGGCGCCGCTCAGGAGCTGGCCGGCCGCCATGGTGCGGAGATCCTCGCGCACCGGCTGGACGCGCCGGTGATCCGGGGCGAGGAGGAGGTCGGGGAGCCGGTGCTCCTGGACTGGGAACGCCCGCTGTACGAGCACGCGCTGACCGTGCCTCCGGCGCCCCCGACCCGGGCCGACACCGAGCTGTCCGACGGTGTGACCCTGCCGTTCGGGGGCGGGGCCCGGGTGGTCCACTCCCCCGGGCACACACCGGGCTCCATCGGTGTGCATCTGCCCCGGCACGGCGTCCTGTTCACGGGCGACTGCGTGGCCGGGGTGGGCCAGGTGATGCCGGGCGTCTTCAACGTCGACCGCGAGCAGGCCGTGGCCTCGTTCCGGCGGCTGGCCGCCCTGGAACCGGCCACGGTCTGCTTCGGTCACGGCGCCCCCCTCACCGAGGACGCCGCCGCGGTGCTGCGGGCCTCAGCCGACGGGGACGCCGGCCTCCAGGTTGAGCACGGCTGACCGTTCCCGGGCCCGCAGCGCCCAGCAGAGCCGCTCGAAGCGGGTGGGCGGCAGCAGGGCGGCCGCCTCCGCCTCGGTGACGAACCGCCAGCCGCGCAGTTCGGAGCCGGGGAGGAGCAGCCGCTCGGCGTCCGCCCGGGGCAGCAGACCGCCGTCGAACAGCAGCCGCAGCCCTCCGTACCCGGGCGGGTCGGGCGCCTCCCAGTCGATGACGAGGAGCTTGGGCACCCGTTCGAGCCGGATGCCGATCTCCTCGGCCACTTCCCGGATGCCGGCCTGTGCGGGCGCCTCGCCGGCCTCCACCACCCCGCCGGGGAACTCCCAGCCGGGCTTGTAGGTGGGGTCGACGAGCAGGAACCTGTCGTGCTCGTCGAAGAGCAGCACCCCGGCGGCGACGGTCTCCGCAGTCGGCTCGGGTGTCTGGACGATCTCGCAGGCCGGGGCGGCCCCGGTGCGTACGGCCTCCGCGATGCGCTCGGCCGTCTCGCGCGGGGTGAGCGCGCTGTTGTCGACGGTGTGGGCGTCCCCGGTGATCCAGCCGAGGGCCGAGCGGTACGGTTCGATGCGGTCGTACGCCCAGTCGCCCGTCGGGTCCACGTCGTCCCCGTCGCCGGGGAACTCCGCCCGGTGGGCGATGCGCTCACGCAGGATCGTTTCCTCAGGTGAGAGCAGTACATGGCGCACCGGTATGCGCCGGGCGGCGAGGCCGCCGAATATCTCGTCGCGGTACTCCTGTCGCAGCAGTGTCATCGGCACCACCAGCACCCCGCCGAGCTCGGCGAGCAGCGCGGCGGCGGTGTCCACCACGAGGCGCCGCCAGATCGGCAGGTCCTGGAAGTCGGTCACCTCGGCGAGCTTCTTCTGGGGCAGCAGGTTCCGCAGCCCCGTCCCGGTGAGTTCCGGGTCGTACAAGGTGCTGTTCGGGATCAGATCGATCAGTTCACGCGCGGCGCTGGTCTTGCCGGCGCCGAACGCACCGTTGATCCAGACGATCACGGTTCCCCCTCTTCCGTAGCAGCCCCCTGTGGCTTGCCCGCAACACCCTGCCGCGGAAACCCGCCCGGGGCGACGCGTTGCGCGTACGGGAGTGAGGGCGGCCACGATCCGGCTACGGCGTATCGCCCCGCCAGTCCCACTTGTCCGGCTCGTCCGCGCGCGGCCCGTACTCGGCGCGGCCGCCGGGGCCGTAGGCGCCGATCTCGGTGACCAGGGCGGAGCCGTCCGCGAGGGCCACCGGCGTCCATCCCGTCACGTCGAGCAGCAGGCCGTCGAGCGGTCCGCCCACCAGTTCGCGGTACTCGCGCCCCGGCCGGGGACCCGGGTCGGGGTCGTCGTGGTCGGCGCCGTACACCCGCCGTCGCATGATCTCGTCCATGCGAGCAGGATCGCACCCGCCACTGACATCGGCGGGTGGGCGCGAACCGCGGCGGGTCACCGGCCGGAGGCCTCGGTCAGGGGACCGCGTCACCCCTTGCCGGCCCCCAGCGTGAGACCGGCGATGAAGTGCCGTTGCAGCAGCAGGAACACGATGAGGGTCGGCAGGGCGACGATCACCGAGCCGGCGGCAAGCAGGTTGTAGTCGGTGAAGAACTGACCGCGCAGGTTGTTCAGCGCGGAGGTGATCGGCAGTTTGTCGCCGTCGGAGATGAAGACCAGCGCCCAGAGGAAGTCGTTGTACATCCAGGTGAACTGGAGCGTGCCCAGCGCGGCGAGCGCGGGGCGGCACAGCGGCAGGGTGATCCGCCAGAACTGCGTCCACACACCGGCCCCGTCCACCACTGCCGCCTCCAGGATCTCCTTGGGGAGGGTGCGCATGAAGTTGGCCAGGACGAAGACGCAGAAGCCGAGCTGGAATCCGATCTGCACCAGGACGACGGCCCAGTAGGAGTCGAACATCGTCATCGAGTCGGACATCCAGTAGGGCAGCGGGATCCGGTTGAAGACGATGTACAGCGGGGTCACGATCACCTGCTGCGGGAGCAGGTTGCCGGCCGTGAAGAGCATCAGCAGGACCAGCCCGCCGCGCATCTTCAGCCGGGCCAGCGCGAAGGCCACGAACGAGGCGAGGAAGAGGGTGACCAGCACCCCCGGGATCGCGATGATCATGGTGTTGACGAAGTACTTCGTCATGCCGGAGTCGGTGAACGCCTGCCGGTAGTAGTCCAGGGAGAGATGGCGCGGCAGCGAGAAGTAGCCGTGCTCCGAGGTCTCGTCGTACGGCCGCAGGGACGCGTACACCGCGAGCAGCAGCGGGGCGAGGAAGGCCAGCGAGACCGCCATCAGGAAGGCGTGCACGCCGAGCCTTCCCGGGCGGAGCCGGCGGCGGGCCGTGGCGGGGGCGGCGGGCGCCGGGCGTACGGGGGTGGCCTGCGTGGTGGTCATCGGTCTTTCTCCCCTCGGAGCTCCTGGACCAGGTACGTCACCACGAATCCGAGGGAGACGGTCAGCAGGACGACGGCGATGGCGGAGCCGAAGCCGATCCGGCTGGCCTCGCCGATGATGTTGTCGGTGACGAGCACGGAGAGCAGTTCGAGGCCGTTGCGGCCGTGGTTGACCGCGTAGACGATGTCGAAGGCGCGCAGCGACTCGATGACGGTGATGACGCCGACGATGACGTTGACCGGCCTCAGGGTCGGGAAGACGACGCGGAAGAAGGTCTGCGCCTCGCTCGCCCCGTCGATCGCGGCCGCCTCCTTGAGGGACGGGTCCACGGCCTTGAGTCCGGCGAGGTAGAGGATCATCACATAGCCGGTGTGGCGCCAGGCGGCGGCCAGCAGGATCATCCAGATGTTGAGGTCGGGATCGCCGAGCCAGTCGGTCGGCGAGTCCGTGTCGCCGAGCACGGCGTTGAGCGCGCCCTGGTCGCGGGAGAAGACGAGCTGGGCGATGAAGCCGACCACGGCGAGCGAGAGCACGACGGGCATGTACAGCGTGGACTGGTAGAAGCGGCTGAACCGCACACCCCGGTCGATCAGTACGGCGAGCAGCAGCCCGAACGGGGTGGCGACGAGGCCGAGGAAGGCGAGCCAGAGCAGGTTGTGCCGGGCGGCCGGCCAGAACTGCGGGTAGTTCGTGAAGAGGTTCACGTAGTTGCGCGTACCGACCCACTCGATGTCGCCGATCCCGTCCCAGCTGGTGAACGAGAGGGCGACGGAGGCCAGGGTCGGCCCCCAGACGATGGCGAGGTCGAGCAGGACGGGCAGGCCGAGCAGGGCGCCGAGCACGACGAGGTCGCGGCGGGTGTAGCGCCGCGAACCCCGTCGCCCGGTGCGCCGCCCCGAGATGAACGACACGGTGCGTACTCCCGGTTCAGTCCGAGGCGAAGATGGTCTTCTTCTGCCGTTCGATGTCGTTGACCAGGCCGTCCACGTCGTTCGGACTGCTGATGAACTTCTGGATCGCCGGGATCATCACCGTGGAGGAGAAGTCGGGGCGGGTGTCGCGGTCGAGGAACTGTGAGATCTGCTTGGCGCCCGAGACGAGTGCGACGGCCTTCTTCTGGATCGCGGAGTACCCGGAGGTGTCCGCCTCGTCGCTGACCGCGATGTTGTTGGGGTCGCTCTTGAGGTAGATGTCCTCGGCCTTGCCGGTGGCCAGCCACTTCAGCAGGTCCTTGGCGCTCTCCAGGGACTTCTTGTTCTTGAGGTTCTTGGACTTCTTGGCCAGCAGGAACCCGTCGATGGGTGCCTCGACGGCGTCCTGGCCGTGTTCGGGGTTGATCACGGGGAACGGGAAGAAGTCGAGGTCGGTCTGTTCGTCCTTGGGGAACTGCGCGCCGGGGTGCGGGAGGCCGAGGACGGTCATGCCCGCGTCGCGCTTCTGCAGGCTGGTGGCGGCCTCCTGCCAGGTGCGGCCGTTGGCGCCGGGCTGGCAGTACGGGAGCAGGCGCCGCCAGGTGTCGAAGGCCTCCCGGACGCGTTTGTCCGTCCATGCCTCCTCGCCGGCCATGAGGCTCTTGTGGAATTCGTATCCGTTACAGCGCATGTTGATGTAGTCGAAGGTGCCCATGGCGGGCCAGCCGTCCTTGTCGCAGAACGCGATGGGGTCGAGCTTGTCCTTCTTCATCTGCTTGGCGAGCGCCACGTACTCGTCCAGCGTCTTCGGCACCTGATAGCCGCGCTCGGCGAACAGGCTCTTCCGGTGGAAGACGGCCCAGGGATAGTAGTAATACGGGGTGAGGTACTGCTTGCCGTCCTCGCCGGTGGACTGATCCTTGAGGGCGTCGGAGAATCCCGTGTAGTGCTGCCAGTTGTCGCTGATGTCGTGCAGCAGGCCCTTCTTCGCGAAGAACTGCATGCGGTTCCCGGCGAACCACATGAAGACGTCGTCGGGCTTGCCCTGGAGATAGCGGTTGATGTTCTCCTGGAAGGTGTTGTGGTCGACGGTGTTGACCTTCACCTTGCGGCCGTCCGACTGTCCGGCGTACGCCTTGAAAGCGTCGGCGAACGCCTTCTTGGGAATGGGGTCGGACGCATTCGATCCCAGGGTGATGGTCTTGCCGTCCCCGCCGGGACCGCCGCCGCACGCGGTGAGCAGGGCGGGGAGCGTGACCGCACCGGCACCGAGCGCCGCTCCCCGCAGCAGGCTCCGCCGGGACATCCGATGCCCCGCGACACTGCCGGGCAGATCCGTTCTGTCGTACGAGTGTGCCATGACCCCGCCCTCCGGAAGGCAACCGAACACAACCGAACGTGCGCTTGGATCTCACCCTCAACGTGGAGCGCAGTCAAGGGTTTTGACGAGATGTAGCCCTTCGAACGCCCGCCCTCTTCCAACAGACTTCAACACGCTCTAACGTAATCGCCCGCCTTGGCGTGCACATGTCGCCACATGATCCGGCACGAGTACGGAGGAACGTAACGATGCGTCACCTTCCAAGCCGTCCCAGCCGAGCGAGCCGCCGCAGAGTCCTCGGAGCCCTGACCGCAGCCCTGTTGTGCGCGGCGGGGGCCGTGGTTCCCGCCGCCGCACAGACGCCCGGTCCCGCACCGGCCGCCGGCGTCCGGGCAGCGAACGGACTCGCCCTCACCCCTCCCATGGGGTTCAACAACTGGAACTCCACGCATTGCCGCGCCGAGTTCAACGAGGCGATGGTCAAGGGAATCGCCGACATCCTCGTCGAGAAGGGACTGAAGGACGCCGGGTACGAGTACGTCAATCTGGACGACTGCTGGGCGGTGCCGCAGCGCGACGCGGAAGGAGAACTGGAAGCCGATCCGGTGCGCTTTCCGCACGGCATCAAGGCGGTCGCGGACTACGTCCACTCCAAGGGACTCAAACTCGGGATCTACACCAGTGCGGGCACCAGGACCTGCGACAGCGTGGGACTTCCCGGCGCGCTCGGCCACGAGTTCAGCGACGCGCAGCAGTTCGCCGACTGGGGCGTCGACTATCTCAAGTACGACAACTGCAACAACCAGGGCGTGGACGCCAGGAAGCGTTATACGACGATGCGGGACGCGCTCGCCGCGACCGGCCGGCCCATCGTCTACAGCATTTGCGAATGGGGCGAGAACAAGCCCTGGGAATGGGCCGCCGAACTGGGCAATCTCTGGCGCACCACGGGCGACATCAACGACAGCTGGGGCAGCATGCTGGCGATCATGAAGCAGAACCTCCCGCTGTCCGCCGCGGCCGGCCCCGGCCACTGGAACGACCCCGACATGCTGGAGGTCGGCAACGGCGGGATGACGGACACCGAGTACCGCACCCACTTCTCGATGTGGTCGGTGATGGCGGCGCCGCTGCTCATCGGGGCCGATCTGCGCACGGCCTCGCAGGAGACGTTCGGCATCCTCTCCAACGAGGAGGTCATCGCCGTCGACCAGGACCCGCTGGGCAGGCAGGGCGAGGTGCTCTCCTCCGAGGCCGGACGCTGGGTCGTCGCCAAGGAGATGCAGGACGGCAGCCGGGCGGTGGCGCTGTTCAACGAGACCGGCAGCGCCCAGCGGATCTCCACCACGGCCGCCGCGGTGGGGCTGCCGCATGCCTCCGGGTACACCGTGCGCGACCTGTGGGACCACACCACCCGCAACACGGCGGGCAGCCTCTCGGCGACCGTTCCCGCCCACGCCACCGTACTGCTGCGCGTCGCCGCCGACCGGCGCTGGGCCGCGCACCCCCCGGCCGTGGAACTCTCTCTGGAGGGCAGCCCGTTGGTCGAGGCGGGCCGCACGGCGTCGCTGACGACCGAGGTGACGGACCTGGGCCGCACGCCCGCCCTCACGGTGTCCGCCGAGCTCACCGGCCCGGCCGGCTGGCGGGTGGAGGCCGCTTCGGCGACGAGGACGGCGGCGCTGCCCACCGGCCGGACGCTGGCCACCCGCTGGCAGGTGACGGCGCCCGCGGGGACGGCCCCGGGCGGCTACGACCTGACGCTCACCGCCCGGTACCGCTCCCCCACCGGTGAACGGGTGCGGTCGTCCGTCCCGTTCCAGGCCCATGTGGTGGTGCCCGCGCCTGCGGGCGGCGGCTATCTGAGCGACCTGCCGCAGCTCGGCGCGTCCAACGGCTACGGGCCCGTCGAGAAGGACACCAGCAACGGGGAGAGCGCCGCGGGCGACGGCCACCCGCTGACCATCGGGGGCCAGGTGTACGCCAAGGGCCTCGGGGTCCACGCGGCGAGCAGCGTCGAGTTCTACGCGGGCGGCGCGTGCAGCAGCGTGACGGCACAGGTGGGCGTGGACGACGAGAAGGGGACCAAGGGCAGCGTGGCCTTCGAGATCTGGGCGGACGGCACGAAGGCCGCGTCCACGGGGGTCCTGACCAACGCGATGCCGCCGCAGCCGCTCTCGGCGGACGTGACCGGGGCGCAGGTCGTCCGCCTGGTGGTCACGGACGGCGGCGACGGTGTCGACTCGGACCACGCGGACTGGGGGGACCTCCGGATGACCTGCTGAGCCCGTCGGCCGGGGGGGCGCCGGGCGTCAGTGCGCCCGCGCCGGTACGCCCTCCCCCGCGCCCGTCCGCGCGGTGAGGGCGGCCGCCGCCGCGCCCACCAGGCCCGCGTCGTTGCCCATGACGGCGGGGACCACGGTCAACTGCTGGACGAAGGACAGGGTGGCGTACCGGCGGAGCGCCGTACGCAGCGGGGCGAACAGGAGGTCACCGGCACCGGCGACCCCGCCGCCGATCACCGCGATGTCGATCTCGACCAGGGTCGCCGTCGCGGCGATCCCCGCGGCCAGGGCCTGCGCGGCGCGCTCGAAGGAGGCCAGGGCGACCGGGTCGCCCGCCCGCGCGGCCGCCGCGACGCCCCTCGCGGACGCGTCCCCGTCGGGGCCGGGCCGCCAGCCCCGGTCCAGCGCACGGCGCGCGATGTTGGGGCCGCTCGCGATGCGCTCGACGCAGCCGCGCGCCCCGCACGGGCACAGGTCGCCGTCGAGGTCCACGCTGATGTGCCCGATGTGGCCGGCGTTCCCGCTGGGCCCGGGGTGCAGCGCGCCGCCGAGGACGAGTCCGCCGCCGACCCCCGTCGAGACGACCATGCACAGCGCGTTGTCGTGGCCGCGCGCGGCGCCGAGCCAGTGCTCCGCGGCGGTGATGGCGACGCCGTCGCCGACCAGCGTGACCGGGAGGCCGCCCGTGGCGTCGTTGACCCGCTCGACCAGCGGGAAGCCGCGCCAGCCGGGCACGTTGACCGGGCTGACCGTGCCTCCGGCGGCGTCCACCGGCCCGGCGCTGCCGATGCCGACGGCCGTCGCGTCGCTCCAGCGCGGCGACGCGGTCAGGTCTGCCAGGACGCCGCCGACCTCCTCCATGACGCGCTCGCCGCTCTCCCGCGCGGGCGTCGGGCGCTGCGCGCGGGCCACGAGGGTGCCGTCCCGGTCCACCAGCGCGCCTGCGATCTTGGTTCCCCCGATGTCCAGGGCGGCGACGAGGTCGGTATGCATCGGTGTGGCTCCGGGTGGTGAGGGGCGGGACCTGCGGCTCAGGTGAACAGTCTGCCTAGTCTCCATTCCCTTGACAACGTTGTCCAGGGCCTATGCTCGACGCCACACCCTCCGGGAGCCCGCGCGGCGGCAGCCGCGGCCCGCCGGGAACGCCCGCACCGACGACAGGACAGCGCACCGTGGCCGAGACCACCCGTCATCCCGAGCCCCGTTACGGCATCCGGCCGACCATGAAGGACGTGGCCGCCCGGGCCGGGGTGGGACTGAAGACGGTCTCGCGCGTGGTCAACAGCGAGCCGGGGGTCACCCCGGACACCGAGCGCCGGGTGCAGGAGGCCATCGAGGCGCTGGGCTTCCGCCGGAACGACAGCGCGCGCGTGCTGCGCAAGGGCAGGACCGCCTCCATCGGCCTGGTCCTGGAGGACCTCGCGGACCCCTTCTACGGGCCGCTGAGCCGCGCGGTGGAGGAGGTGGCCCGTGCGCACGGCGCCCTGCTCATCAACGGGTCGAGCGCGGAGGACCCGGAGCGCGAGCAGGAACTGGTCCTCGCCCTGTGCGCGCGCCGGGTGGACGGGCTGATCGTGATCCCGGCCGCCGACGACCACCGCTATCTGGAGCCGGAGATCAAGGCCGGGGTGGCGACCGTCTTCGTGGACCGCCCGGCCGGGCGGATCGAGGCGGACATGGTCCTGTCGGACAGCTTCGGCGGGGCGCACGAGGGCGTCACCCATCTCATCGCACACGGCCACCGGCGGATCGGCTTCATCGGTGACCAGCCGCGCATCCACACGGCGACCGAGCGTCTGCGCGGCTACCACACCGCGATGGCGGAGGCCGGGATAACCGTCGAGGACTCCTGGGTGTCGCTCGGCTCCACGGACGCCGGCCGGGTCCGCGCCGCCGCCGAGGCGATGCTCGGTGGCCCGGAGCCCGTGACGGCGCTGTTCTCCGGCAACAACCGGGTGACGGTGACCGCCGTGCGCGTACTGGCCGAACGGGAGCGGCCGGTCGCACTGGTCGGCTTCGACGACATCGAGCTGGCGGACCTGCTCGGTATCACCGTCATCTCCCAGGACGCGGCGGCGGTGGGCCGCACCGCCGCCGAGCACCTGTTCCGGCGCCTCGACGGTGCCAACCACACCCCGGCGCGCGTGGAGCTCCCGACCCGGCTGATCGCCCGCGGCTCGGGCGAGATCCCGCCGGCCTGAAGGACACGCCTCAGGGCGCGGTGACCGTCAGGGAGCCCCGCCGGGGCGAGGCGAAGGCGTCGAGGTCGGCGCGGGTCAGCCCGGTCAGCTTCGCCACCTCGTCGGTGTCCAGTGCGCCGCAGTCGATGCCGCGCAGCAGGTAGCCGCTGAGCGCCTTGGCGGTGGCCGGTTCGTCCATCACGTCGCCGCCGGCCTTGGACACGTACGCGGCGAGCCGGGCGGCTGCCTGCTCCAGGCCCTCGCGGTAGAACGTGTAGACGGCCGCGTACCGGGTCGGCAGGTGACCCGGGTGCATGTCCCAGCCCTGGTAGTAGGCGCGGGCCAGGGCGCGGCGCGTGAGGCCGTAGTGCAGCCGCCACGCCTCGTGGACCTGCCGGGTGGGCCCGACGGGCAGGACATTGGTGGAGCCGTCGGAGACGCGTACGCCGGTGCCGGCGGCGGCGACCTGCATGACGGCCTTCGCGTGGTCGGCGGCCGGGTGGTCGCTCGCCTGGTACGCGGCGCTGACACCGACGCAGGCGCTGTAGTCGAACGTTCCGTAGTGCAGACCGGTCGCCCGGCCCCGGGCCGCGTCGATCATGCGGGCCACGGCGGCGGTGCCGTCGGCGGCGAGGATGGACTGGCTGGTCTCGATCTGGATCTCGAAGCCGAGCCGCCCGGCCGGCAGCCCGTGCGCCTGCTCGAAGGCGTCGAGGAGCTGGACGAAGGCGGTGACCTGTTCGGGGTACGTCACCTTCGGCAGGGTGAGGACGAGCCCTTCGGGAAGCCCGCCCGCCCGCATCAGGCCGGTGAGAAAGACGTCCGTGGTCCGGATGCCCCGGTCCCGGACGGCGGCCTCCATGCACTTCATCCGGATGCCCATGTACGGCGCCGCCGTGCCGTTGGCGTACGCCTCCGAGACGAGCCGGGCCGCGCGGGCCGCCGCCTCGTCCTCCTCGGCGTCGGGGCGGGGCCCGTAGCCGTCCTCGAAGTCGATCCTGAGGTCCTCGACCGGCTCGCGCTCCAGCTTGGCGCGCACCCGGTCGTACACGGGGCCGGCCAGCTCGTCCGGGATCCCGAGGACCCCGGCGAGGGCCGATGCGTCGGGGGCGTGCTCGTCGAGCGCCTTCAGCGCCTCGTCGCCCCAGGTGCGCAGGGTGCCGGCCTTGAAGGTGTCGCCCGGTACGTAGACCGTGTGCACGGGCTGGCGGGTGCCGGGGTCGCCCGGGTACCGGCGGGCGAGTTCGGCGTCCACCGCCGCGAGGGACGCGCTGATCCCGTCGCTGACCGCTCCGGCGAGGCTCGTCGCCACCTTCTCCTGCTGACCCATCGTCCGCACCCTCCAGACTCTGACTGTTTCCGCTTCCCGGAAACAACAATCCGTATAGTGAAGTTATAAGGCCGCCGCATCCGAGTCAACGGTGCCCGGAAACGCCACGGGGCCGCACGGTGCGTTCACCGTGCGGCCCCGGGCCGTTGCGCGTGCCTGCTGTCCGAGGATCAGCCCTTGCGGGTGTTGATCTCCTCGGTGAGCTGGGGGACGACGTCGAAGAGGTCGCCGACGACGCCGTAGTCGACGAGGTCGAAGATCGGGGCCTCGGAGTCCTTGTTGACCGCGACGATCGTCTTCGAGGTCTGCATCCCGGCCCGGTGCTGGATCGCACCCGAGATACCCGAGGCGATGTACAGCTGCGGCGAGACGGACTTGCCGGTCTGGCCGACCTGGTTGGTGTGCGGGTACCAGCCCGCGTCCACCGCCGCACGGGAGGCGCCCACCGCGGCACCCAGCGAGTCCGCGAGCGCCTCGATGACCGCGAAGTTCTCCGCACCGTTGACACCACGGCCACCGGAGACCACGATCGCCGCCTCCGTCAGCTCCGGACGCCCCGTCGACTCACGCGGGGTGCGGGAGAGCACCTTGGTGCCGGTGGCCTGCGCCGAGAAGGAGACCGCGAGGGTCTCGACGGCACCGGCGGCCGCGGCCGCCTCGACCGGGGCGGAGTTCGGCTTGACCGTGATGACCGGGACACCCTTGGAAACACGGGACTTGGTGGTGTACGAGGCGGCGAACGCGGACTGCGTGGCGACCGGGCCCTGGTCGCCGGCTTCCAGGTCGACGGCGTCGGTGATGATGCCGGAGCCGATCCGGACCGCGAGGCGGGCCGCGATCTCCTTGGCCTCCGCGGAGGAGGACAGCAGCACGGCGGCCGGGGACACAGCGTCGAAGGCGGCCTGGAGGGCGTCCACCTTCGGCACCACGAGGTAGTCGGCGAACTCGGGGGCATCGGCGGTCAGCACCTTGACCGCGCCGTGCTCGGCAAGCGCGCCTACGGTGTCCGCGGCGCCGTTGCCCAGGGCGACGGCGATGGGCTCGCCGATGCGGCGGGCAAGCGTCAGCAGCTCCAGGGTGGGCTTGCGGACGGCACCGTCCACGTGGTCGACATAGACGAGAACTTCAGCCATGGGACTTCAATCTCCTGCGTGTGCGAAGTAGGCGGGGGTGATGAGGGGGCGCCGGGGCTCAGATGAACTTCTGGCCGGCCAGGAACTCGGCCAGCTGCTTGCCGCCCTCGCCCTCGTCCTTCACGATCGTTCCCGCGGTGCGGGCCGGACGCTCGGTCGCGGAGTCGACCGCGGTCCAGGCACCCGCCAGACCCACCTCGTCGGCGTCGATACCCAGATCGTCCAGGTCCAGGGACTTCACCGGCTTCTTCTTCGCCGCCATGATCCCCTTGAACGACGGATACCGGGCCTCACCGGACTGGTCGGTCACCGACACGACCGCCGGGAGCGACGCCTCCAGCTCCTCCGACGCACTGTCCCCGTCACGACGCCCACGCACGACACCGCCCTCGACGGACACCTGCGACAGCAGCGTCACCTGCGGCACACCCAGCCGCTCCGCGAGCAGCGCCGGAACCACACCCATCGTCCCGTCCGTCGACGCCATCCCCGAAACAACCAGGTCGTACCCGGTCTCCTCGATCGCCTTCGCCAGCACCAACGACGTGCCCAGCGCGTCCGTGCCGTGCAGATCGTCGTCCTCGACGTGAACAGCCTTGTCCGCACCCATCGACAACGCCTTGCGCAACGCGTCCTTGGCATCCTCCGGACCCACCGTCAACACGGTGACCTCCGCATCATCAGCCGCCTCCGCGATCTGCAACGCCTGCTCGACCGCATACTCGTCCAGCTCCGACAGCAGACCGTCGACATCCTCACGGTCCAACGTCAGGTCATCGGCGAAATGCCGGTCACCGGTCGCGTCGGGCACGTACTTCACACAGACAACGATCCTCAAGCTCACGCCGGCTCTCCTACTGCATCGTCATTTCCGGGCTGCCTTGTTGCACGCAGCATAGGCGCCTGATGGGGCGTTTTCCGGTCGAGGCGACCGACGCCTCCGACCGTCATATTACTCGCCAGTACATCGAGTGGGTGGCCAATGAGCAAGCGCTTTGCACTGTGATCTGCCCAACGCGCGACGCCCGGGAACCACCCGGTTCGCCTCAGTCTCGCAGAGCCGTGAATCGGCCCTGGTGATAGACCAGTGGCCGGCCGCCGCCCGCCGGGTCGCCCTCGACCACCTGCGCGATCACGATGCGGTGGTCCCCCGCCGGGACCCGGGCCACGACCCGGCAGACCAGCCAGGCGAGCACGCCGTCGAGCAGCGGAACGCCTTCCGGGCCGCTGCGCCAAAAGGTGGACGGGCCGAACCGGTCGGCGCCGCTGCGGGCGAAGGTGGCGGCCAGCTCCTGCTGGTGCTCGCCGAGTATGTGCACGCCGACATGCTCGGCCGTGGCGATCACCGGCCAGCTGGAGGACGACGTACCGACGCCGAAGGAGATGAGGGGCGGCTCAGCGGCCACGGAGTTGAGCGAGGTGGCGGTGAAGCCGACGGGGCGCTCGCCGGCGGCGGTGATCACGGCGACTCCGGCGGCGTGCTGCCGGAACACCGAACGCAGGAGGTCCGGGGACGCGGTGCGCGGGGTGCCGAGGCCGGGTGCTGCCGTCATGGAGATGTCCTTCTGGGCGTCGGGGGTGCGGGGTCGTGGATGCTCAGGCATCCGGACAGCACGCGCCGGCGGTGCGGGCGAGGTCGATGTACGCCCGGCCATGGAGAAGGGGATCTGACGGCATAGCGTCAGACTGACGATGCTTGGTGCTTGCGGTCAAGGGCGTCCCACCAGGTGGGAGAAGCATCACGGCCCGTCACATCGCCTGCCCGAGTGCGGCGACGACGTCGACGGTCCGGGGCTGCCCGACGGCCCGACGGACGATCCGGCCCCCGGCGTCGAGGACCAGCACGGTCGGGGTGCGGCTGATATCGAGGGCCCGTACGAGCGCGAGGTGCGACTCCGCGTCGATCTCCACATGAGCGACCCCGTCGACCATCGCGGCCACCTCCGCGAGGGTACGGCGCGTCGCCCGGCAGGGCTGGCAGAATGCGCTGGAGAACTGCACGAGCGTGGCCCGCTCCCCCAGTTCCGCGCCGAGTCCTGCCGGGTCCAGCCTCTCCGTACGCGCCTGCCCGTCCACTGCCGTCCTCCTGTCAGAGCTCTACGCAGAGGGTCAGCGCCCGCTGCGGCGCGGGCATTCCCGGCCGCCCTACGTGACGAGAATCTCGCGGCCCGGGGCTGCCGGGACTGGCCACCGCGTCACCGCATGGGGCACGATCGCCCCAATGCCGAAAACCTACGGCTGCGTAACTTCCGCCGGGAGAACCTCCGCGGGCGCTGAAGAAAGGGTCTTCCCCAGATGGCAGAACTCGTCTATCGGCCGGTCATCGGCGCCGCTCGCACGTTTTTCAAGGCGCTCGACCTGAAGATCGACACTCAGGGTTCGGAGCACATCCCGAAGACCGGTGGCGCTGTTCTGGTCAGCAACCACATCAGTTATCTGGACTTCATCTTCAGCGGGCTCGCGGCACTGCCGCAGAAGCGGCTGGTCCGTTTCATGGCCAAGGAATCCGTATTCCGGCACAAGGTCTCCGGGCCGCTGATGCGCGGCATGAAGCACATTCCCGTCGACCGCAAACAGGGCGAGGACGCGTACGCGCACGCGCTGGAGTCGCTGCGGTCCGGGGAGATCGTCGGGGTGTTCCCCGAGGCGACGATCTCGGAGTCCTTCACGCTCAAGAGCTTCAAGTCGGGTGCGGCGCGCCTGGCGCAGGAGGCCGGGGTGCCGCTGGTCCCGATGGCGCTGTGGGGCACGCAGCGGCTGTGGACCAAGGGCCGGCCGCGCAGCTTCAAGCGCAGTCACACCCCGATCACCATCCGCGTCGGCGAGCCCGTGGAGGCCCCCACCGACCAGTACGCGGGCGCCATCACGCGCCGGCTGCGCGAGCGGGTACAGGAGCTGCTCGAAGCCGCCCAGCGGGCCTATCCGGTCCGGCCGAAGGACGCCAGTGACACGTGGTGGGTCCCCGCCCACCTGGGCGGTACGGCTCCGACGCCGGCCGAGGTGCGCGAGCGCGGCTGAAACATCACGCCGGGGGTGCGGACGGTACCGTCCGCACCCCCGGCGCTGTTCCTGGTGGCCGTCAGGCCGCGGCCATCTCCTCCTTGAGCGCGAGGAGGAACGCGTCGACGTCCTCCTCCGTGGTGTCGAACGCGCACATCCAGCGCACGTCGCCGGCCTGCTCGTCCCAGAAGTAGAAGCGGAAGCGCTTCTGCAGCCGTTCGCTCACCGCGTGCGGGAGCCGCGCGAAGACGGCGTTGGCCTGCACGGGATAGAGGATCTCCACACCGCCGACTCCGCGCACGCCCTCCGCGAGCCGCTGGGCCATGGCGTTGGCGTGCCGGGCGTTGCGCAGCCAGAGGTCGCCCGCGAGCAGCGCCTCCAGCTGCACGGAGACGAAGCGCATCTTGGACGCGAGCTGCATGGACAGCTTGCGCAGGTGCTTCATCGCCCGGACCGCGTCGGGGTTCAGGACCACGACCGCCTCGCCGAAGACGGCGCCGTTCTTCGTGCCGCCGAAGGACAGCACGTCGACGCCGACGGCGTTGGTGAACGTACGCATGGGCACGTCCAGGGACGCGGACGCGTTGGCTATGCGGGCTCCGTCGAGGTGGACCGTCATGCCGTGCCCGTGGGCGTGTTCGCAGATCGCGCGGATCTCGTCGGGCGTGTAGACGGTGCCCAGTTCCGTGTTCTGCGTGATCGAGACGACCTGCGGCATGGCGCGGTGCTCGTCGTCCCAGCCGTACGCCTGCCGGTCGATGAGCTCCGGCGTGAGCTTGCCGTCCTCGGTGGGGACGGTGAGCAGCTTGAGGCCGCCGACCCGCTCGGGCGCGCCGCCCTCGTCCACGTTGATGTGGGCGGACTCGGCGCAGATGACCGCGCCCCAGCGGTCGGTCATGGCCTGGAGCGACACCACGTTGGCGCCGGTGCCGTTGAAGACCGGGAATGCCTCCGCGGTGGGGCCGAAGTGGCTGTGCATCACGCGCTGGAGATGGCCCGTGTAGTCGTCCTCGCCATAGGCGATCTGGTGACCGCCGTTGGCGAGGGCGAGCGCGGCGAGGATCTCCGGGTGCGTTCCCGCGTAGTTGTCACTGGCGAAACCGCGTACCTGCGGGTCGTGGTGGCGACGCGCGTCGGTCCTTACGGTTGCGGGGTCAGCCACAGGCGCTTTCCGTTCACTTCCGGGGCGGGCCGGTCCCAGACGCCGACGATGGCATCGGCCAGGTCCCCGACGTCGGTGAAGCCCGCGAACTTCGCATTCGGGCGCTCGGCGCGCATCGCGTCGTGCACCAGTGCCTTCACGACCAGGATCGCAGCCGCGCTGCGCGGGCCGTCCTCGCCCCCCGCCTTCCGGAAGGAGTCGGCGAGCGCGAGGGTCCACGCCTCGGCCGCGGCCTTGGCCGCGGCGTAGGCGGCGTTGCCCGCGGTGGGCTTGCTCGCGCCCGCGGCGCTGGTCAGCAGGTAGCGCCCGCGGTCGCTGCGCAGCAGGCAGTCGTGGAAGGCGAGCGAGGTGTTCTGCACCGTACGGATCAGCAGCTTCTCCAGCAGCGTCCAGTCGGCGGGGTCGGTCTCGGCGAAGTTCGCGCTGCCGCGCCAGCCGCCCACAAGGTGGACGACGCCGTCGACTCGGCCGAATTCCTTCTCCGTCTTGGCCGCCCATTCCCGGGTGGCGCCCAGGTCGAGGAGGTCGACGGTGTCGCCGGTGACGGTCGCGCCGCCGTGGGCGTAGCGCGCCGCGTCGACGGCTTCGGCGAGGCGGGTGGGGTGGGAGTCCGACGCGACGACGACCGCGCCCGCCTCGGCGAGCCGGAGCAGCGTGGCCCGGCCGGCCGGTCCTGCGGCTCCCGCGACGGCGACGACGGCGCCCTCGAGCGCGCCGCTCGCGTCGCCCGTGCTTGTTCCGTTCATGGCCTCCGCCTCCTTGTGACCTGTGCTCACGCGGCAGCCTTCCCCGCGTCCGAGGCGGTGATGCCCTTGGTGGAGGCGATCACGTGCTTCAGCTTCTTGGAGAGGGCCTCATAGAACATGCTCAGGGGAAACTCGTCCGGAAGCACGTCGTCCACGAGTTTCCGCGGCGGCTGGGAGAGATCCAGCGCGTCCGGGCCCTTGGCCCAGCGGGAGCCGGGGTGCGGGGCGAGGTAGGTGGAGACCAGGTCGTACGCGGCGAACCAGTGGACGATCTTGGGGCGGTCGATGCCGTCGCGGTAGAGCTTCTCGATCTCGCCGCAGAGCTGGTTGGTGACCTGCGGGGCCCGCTCCCAGTCGATCCGCAGCTTGTTGTCGGTCCAGCGGACGACGTCGTGCTTGTGGAGGTACGCGAAGAGGAGCTGGCCGCCGAGGCCGTCGTAGTTGCGGACGCGCTCGCCGGTGACCGGGAAGCGGAACATCCGGTCGAAGAGCACGGCGTACTGGACGTCGCGGCCGTGGGCGTTGCCCTCGGCCTCCAGCTTCACGGCCTCCTTGAAGGCGGTGAGGTCGCAGCGCAGCTCCTCCAGGCCGTACATCCAGAACGGCTGGCGCTGCTTGATCATGAAGGGGTCGAACGGCAGGTCACCGTGGCTGTGGGTGCGGTCGTGGACCATGTCCCAGAGCACGAATGCCTGCTCGCAGCGCTGCTGGTCGCCGATCATCGCGCGGATGTCGTCGGGCAGGTCCACGCCGAGGAGCTCGACGGACGCCTCGGTGACGCGGCGGAAGCGGGCGGCCTCGCGGTCGCAGAAGATGCCGCCCCAGCTGAACCGCTCGGGGGCCTCGCGGACGGCGATGGTCTCCGGGAAGAGGACCGCGGAGTTGGTGTCGTAGCCGGAGGTGAAGTCCTCGAAGGTGATGCCGCAGAAGAGCGGGTTGTCGTAGCGGGTGGCCTCCAGTTCGGCGAGCCACTCGGGCCAGACCATCCGCAGCACGACCGCTTCGAGGTTGCGGTCGGGGTTGCCGTTCTGGGTGTACATCGCGAAGACGACCAGGTGCTGGAGCCCGTCGGCGCGGCCCTTGGCCGGCTGGAAGGCCAGCAGGGAGTCCAGGAAGTCGGGGACGTCGAAGCCACCGCCCACCCAGCCGCGCAGGTCCTTGACGAGGGCCCGGTGGTACGCGGCGTCGTGCGGCAGCAGCGGGGAGAGCTGCTCGACTGCGGCGATCACCCGTCCCACGGCGGCCTCGGCGAAGGCCGGGGCAGGTGCGCCCTCGGCGTCGAAGTCGATGGAGCCGTCCTTCGACTGCCAGGGACGGATCTCCTCCACGGCATTCTTGAGCGCGGGCCAGGCCGGGTGCTCGATCACCCGCGCGGCAGCAGCTATGTCGCCGGATTCGGCGTCGTGCACAAGAATTTCCGTCATCACACTTCCTCCACGGGAGAACCTCGCGTCCGACCACCGTATCCACGCGCGAGTCCCCGGGACAAGTGGGGTTGTGAAAATTATCCTGCCGACACCCCATGGTCACCGCTGTTTTTCCTGTTGCATGCCGACTCAGCGGCTTCTTCGGCGGGTGTCGGACGCGCTGCGCGAGCGGTCCCGCCCTTCCTCGGCCCCGCGTGCGCGGGCCACTAGGCTGCCGATCGCGGTCATAGCACCGAGCCGTGCGGGCAGAAGCAGCGCACGGGGAACAGAGTGTCGACGGAAGCGAGCGTGCCTTGTCTCTTCTCACGATCGGTCATCGCGGAGCGGCCGGGATCGAGCCGGAGAACACCCTGCGCTCGTTCGTCCGCGCCGAGCGGGAGGGCGTGGACCTCATCGAGCTGGACCTGCATCTGAGCAAGGACGGCGCACTGGCCGTCATGCACGACGCGGACGTGGACCGTACGACGGACGGCGAGGGCGCGATCGCGGAGAAGACGCTCGCCGAGCTGCGCGCGCTCGACGCCGGCCTGGGCGAGCCGGTGCCCGTCTTCGAGGAGGTCCTGGACGCCGTGCGCTCTCCGCTCCAGGCGGAGATCAAGGACGTGGCCGCCGCTCGCACCCTGGCCCGGGTGATGCACGAGCGCGATCTCGTCGAGCGCGTCGAGGTGATCTCCTTCCACGACGAGGCGATCGCCGAGATCGCGCAGCTCGTGCCGGGCGTGCGGACTGCTCTCGTGGCGAGCCGGTGGGGCGGGAACCTGCTGGACCGTGCGAAGGCGGTGGGCGCCACCCGGCTGGTGCTGAACATCCGGCGCATCACGCTCGAACTCGTCGAGAAGGCCCACGCCGAAGGGCTGACGGTGTTCGGCTGGACGGTCAACACCCAGGACCAGCTGCGGCTGGCCGAGGGGCTCGGGCTCGACGGCGTGACCACCGACCACCCCGACATCCGGCGCGGGGGCGGCGCCACCGCGTGACGGTCAGCCTTCGAGCTCCTTGATCAGCAGCTCGAAGGCCAGGTCGTCGCGCTGCGGGATGCCGAACCGCTCGTCACCGTACGGAAACGGGGAGAGCCGGCCCGTACGGCGGTAGCCCCGGCGCTCGTACCAGGCGATGAGCTCCGCCCGGGCGGAGATCACGGTCATGTGCATCTCCCGCGCGCCCCAGCTCGCCCGGACGGTGCGCTCGGCCTCGGCGATGATCACCTTGCCGAGACCGGCGCCCTGGAGCGCGGGACGGACCGCGAACATGCCGAAGTAGGCGACCTCGCCGCGGTGCTCCAGCTGGCAGCAGGCGACGAGGGCGCCGTCGCGCTCCACCACGAGCAGCCTGCTGCCGGGGCTCTCGACCACCTCGCGCACCCCCTGCGGGTCGGTGCGCTGGCCCTGGAGGATGTCCGCCTCGGTGGTCCATCCGGCGCGGCTGCTGTCGCCGCGGTACGCCGACTCGATCAGCTCCACGAGGGCGGGAACGTCCGCCTCGGTGGCGTCGCGGAATGTCAGCTTCCCGGTGTCCCGGGGCGGCGCGGTGTCCATGGCGGTGTTTCTCCGAATTCGTGCGAGAGCGGTGCCCCAGCAGCGTAACTCCGCCGGCCTCGTCCCTGCTCAGGGCGGATCTCCCGGGGCGCGCGGGGCCGCCCGCACCAGGTACGTCGCGGAAACGCTCCCGCCGCGCGCTCCCCCGCACCCCAGTGCGCCGCGTACGGGCGTGCGGCCCCGGGCATCGACTAACCGACGGCGATGTCGTTCGCCCGGGGGGAGGGTGCTGTGCACGGACCGGCGATGTCCGGATGGCTGCTGATGGCGTTGTGCGCGGTGACGGGCTCGTACTGCCTGCTGCGCGCCCGTACGGGAAGCGAGGAGGAGCGCAGGACCGCGCGGGCGGAGGCGCTGATGGGGTTCGGCATGGCCGCCATGGCCGTGCCGGCCGCCGCCGTCGCCCCGCCCACCTGGGGGTGGGGGGTGTACGCGGTGCTGTTCGGGGTGGCGGCGCTGCGGGCCCTGTGGTTCTCCCGGCGCAGCGGCCACCATCTGCACCACCTGGTCGGCTCGTCGGCGATGGTCTACATGGCCGTCGTGATGGCCCGGGCCGGCGGAGGGGCGCACGGCGGCCACGCCGCACACACGATGGGTGGCCACGGCATGGCCGCTGCGGGCGGCATACCCCTGCTGACGGGGCTGCTCCTCGCCTACTACGCGGTGTACGTGCTGCGCTCGGGCGCCCGGCTGGTGCCGGTGGCCGTGGCGGCCACCGGCGGCGGTCCTTCGCCCTCGGGCTGGGGAGCCCTCCCGGAGCTGGCGCCGGCCTGCCGGCTGACCATGGGCATAGCCATGTTCGCGATGCTGCTCACCCTGTGAGACGGGGAAGCCCTGCCTCCGTGGTGTGCGTCACTTGGCGCGCGGACCCGTATCCGTGTGTGGCGGGGCCCTCATAGGCTGGCGCCATGTGGGTCTCCCTAGCGCTGCTGCTGATCGGTGCACTGGCCGCCGTCGTGGCCCCGCGCCTGATGGCGCGGGCCGAGTGGCCGGAGCGGGAGCCCGTGGTGGCCCTGTGGGTGTGGCAGTGCGTGGTGGCCGCCGTGCTGCTCTCGTTCGCCCTCTCCATGACCTTCAGCGCCGCCGTGGCGTGGCAGGCGGTGCGCGGCCACGTCTTCGCACCCGCTCCGCACGCCGTCGTCGACGCGTACGCGCTCGCGGGCCACGGGCCGTGGTCGGCGGTGATGGCGGTGCTGCTGGCCCTCGGCGGGGTGTGGACGGCCGCCATGCTGGCCCGGGTGATCCACCGCGCGCAGCTGCGGCGCAGGCAGCGGCGGGCCGAACTCCTGGTGCGCGCCCCGCTGATGCCCGGCGAGGAACCCGGGGGCGGGCGGCTGGTGGTGCTGGAAGGAGAGCGCCCCGACGCCTGGTGGCTGCCCGGGGCCGCGCCCCAACTCGTCATCACCACGGCCGCGCTGGGCCGGCTGAAGGGGCGACAGCTCGACGCGGTCCTGGCCCATGAGCAGGGCCACGCACAGGCGCGGCACGACTGGCTGCTCAACTGCTCGGAGGCGCTGGCCTCCGGGTTCCCGCAGGTGCCGGTGTTCGCGGCGTTCCGGAACGAGATGCACCGGCTGGTCGAGCTGGCCGCCGACGATGTGGCCTCGCGGCGCTTCGGCCGGCTGACGATCGCGCTCGCCCTGGTCGAACTCAACGAGGACAGGGGCGTGTTCGGCCCCTGCCCGACCGCGGACGCGGAGCTGCCGCAGCGGGTGAACCGGCTGCTGGCTCCGGCGGGCAGGCTGACGGCAGGGCGGCGGCTGCGGCTGACCGCGGCAGCGGCCCTGGTCCCCGTGGTGCCGCTGCTCGTGGCGTTCGTCCCGGGTCTCAGCGCTCTGAAGTAGCCCGGGCCTGTCCGGCGCGCTGAAATGGCCGCAGGTGGCGCCCGTCGGCGAGGATCGTGCCATGCATCTCCCGCTGCTCTCCCCCGTCGGCCACGTCTCCGCCGCTTCGCCCCTCGCGCGGGCGGGGGCCGTCTGCGCGGTGCTCGGCGGGGCGGTGACGGCCCTGGTCGTCACCCGCTGGCGGCCGCTGACCGACCTGGACCTCGATGTCGCGGTCGCGCTGCACCGGCGGGCGGTGACCGAGCCCGGCTTCGTCCACGTCAACCGGCTGCTGACGGACTGGCTGTGGGATCCGTGGGCCTTCCGCGCGCTGATCGCCGTCGCGGTGGTCGCCCTGTGGTGGCGCGGCGCCCGGCCGCTCGCGGCGTGTGTCGCGGCGACGACCCTGCTCTCCGCGCTTCTCCAGCAGGGCGTCAAGGCCGCCGTGGGCCGGGACCGGCCCTGGTGGGCGGACCCGGTGGACTCCGCCTCGTACGCGGCCTACCCGTCGGGGCACGCGATGACGGCGACGGTGAGCTGCGGGCTGCTGCTGTGGCTGCTGCACCGGTCCGGCGCCCGGCCCCGGCTGTGGCGGGCGGCGGTGGGCGCGGCGGCCGTGTCGGTGCTGGGGGTCGGTCTCACCCGGGTGTACCTGGGCGTGCACTGGCCGTCCGACGTCCTGGGCGGGTGGCTCCTGGGGGCGGCGCTGGCCGCGTTCGCGGTCTGCGGCTTCGAACGGTGGCAGGCTGCCGCTCCGGAGCGCCACGGCGCGGGGTTCTGACCAGGGTTTCCTGGGCGTTCCGGGAGGCTGAACAGGCGCCCTTGCCCGCCGCCGACTGGTCGGCGAGGATCGGTGCCATGCCGATCAAGGGTGCCCTCTTCGACTTCTCCGGGACGCTGTTCCGGATCGAATCCGTCCGTTCCTGGCTCGCCGCGACCCTCGCCGAGCGGGGGGTGAGCGTGGACGAGAACGCGTTCGAGCGGTACGCGACGGAGCTGGAGGCGTTCGGCGCGCTGCCGGGCGGGCCCGGCCCGAAGCGGATGCCCGGGGAGCTGGCGGACGGCTGGGCGCACCGCGACGAGAGCGCGGAGCTGCACCGCGCGGTGTACACCGGTCTGGCCCGCCAGGTCCCGCTGCCCGACCAGGGTCTGTACGACGCGCTGTACGACCGTCATCTGAGCCCGGACGCCTGGCGGCCCTACCCGGATGCGGCGGAGGTCCTGGCGGGGCTGCGCGAGGCCGGCGTCCGGATCGGGATCGTCAGCAACATCGGCTGGGACCTGCGGCCGGTGTTCCGGGCGCACGACCTGGACCAGTACGTGGACGCGTATGTGCTCTCCTTCGAGCACGGCGTCCAGAAGCCGGACGCACGCCTCTTCCACACGGCCTGCACACTTCTGGGACAGGACCCGACGGATGTGGTGATGGTCGGCGACAACCGTGACGCCGACGGCGGAGCGGCGGCGCTGGGCTGCGAGGTGCGCTTCGTGCGCCATCTGCCGGTGCAGGAGCGGCCGTACGGACTGCGGGAGCTCGGACTGACCGAGAAGGTTGCCTGAGACACATGTGAGAGATGTCCCTGACGCCCAATGGGTCGGATTGTCACATCGTGGCCTTAGCCTGGTAGCCATGTCCCCGACTCAGTGCCCGTCCGGTTCCGTACGCCCCGCAGCAGTGGTGAATGCAGACATTCGCGACCTGTGGCGGCGCTCGGGCGGCCACCTCTCCCCGGAGGACGAGGAGCAGTACCAGCGTCTGCTGGTCGAGTGGGCCGCCGCGACCAACGGCAGCGACAGGCCCGCGGCCTGAGACGTCCCGGCTCCGGCGATCCCCTGCGCCGCCGGAACCGGGCCGTGGCGGGGGTACAGCATGTCCCGTCGCGGCTGATCGGTCAATGAAGTACTACGGCCCGTGAAACGGGCGTGACGACGGGTGATGGGCCTCCCGCGTCACCTCTCCGCGAGGCGGTCCGCCTCGCGGGCGGCCGCTTCGAGTACGCGGTCCAGCAGTCCGGGGAACAGCTCCTCCAGCGCGTCCCGCCGCAGCCCGTTCATCTTGGCGGTGCCCCGGTACGTCTGCCGGACGATGCCGCTCTCGCGCAGTACCCGGAAGTGGTGCGTGGTGGTGGACTTGGTGACCGGGAGGTCGAAGCAGGAGCAGGTGAGCTCACCCTCGGCGGCCGCCAGTTCGCGTACGACACACAGCCGCACCGGGTCGGAGAGCGCGTGCAGGACCGCTTCGAGCCTGATGTCCTCGCGGGCGGGGTGGGCCAGGGTGCGCGCGCCCGCTGCCGGGTCGGTGGTGCTGGCAGGGGTCACGGTCGCTCTCCGCATCGTCGCTCCGCATGGGGCTCCCATACTACGAGGCTCGTCGTAGTTTCACGTATAGGTCAAGAACTGTCCTGAAGGGTGCCTAGCGTGGTGGTGCGGCCGGCCGACGGGAGCCGGCCCCGAGCGGAAGGCGCAGCCATGACGGGCAAGGCCGACATCCAGGAGAACGCCCTGGCCTTCGCGAGTGCCGCGGCTCTCGAGGCTTGGCTGGAGGAGCACCACGCGGACGGTGCGGGGCTCTGGATGAAGATCGCCAAGCAGAACTCCGGGGTGGCGTCGGTGACCGTCGACGAGTACACCGACGCCCTCCTCTGCTACGGCTGGATCACCGGGCAGCGCAGGTCCTGCGACGAGGTGTACTACCTCCAGCGGATCACGCCCCGCCGGCCGCGCAGCGTCTGGTCGCTGGTCAACGTGGAGAAGGTCGAGGCGCTGATCGCGGCCGGGCGGATGCGCGCGCCGGGGCTCGCGGAGGTCGAGGCGGCGCGTGCGGACGGGCGGTGGGAGGCGGCGTACCCCTCGCAGAGCCTGGCCACCGTGCCCGCCGATCTCGCCGCCGCGCTGGCGGCGGACGAGGCGGCGGGCCGGTTCTACGAGCGGCTCGGCAGGTCCGACCGCTATCTGGTGCTCCTGCGGCTGATGACGGCTCCGTCGCCCGAGGTCCGGGCGGCCAGGCTGGGCCGGGCGGTGGCCGCCATGGCCGAGGGCCGCAAGGTCAGCTGACGGGCCCGGCGCTCATGCGCCCGACAGGTGCGGGAAGCGGAACTCGGTGCGGCTGCGGAAGTCCTCGCCCGGGCGCAGGACCGTGGCGGGCTGGTCGGGGCGGTTGGGCGAGTCGGGCAGGTGCTGGGTCTCCAGGCAGACGGCGCTGTGCCGTTCGTGGTGGCCGCCGTCCGGGTCGGCCAGGGTGCCGTCCAGCTGGTTGGCGGTGTAGACCTGGATGCCGGGTTCGGTGGTCCACACCTCCATGACCCGTCGGGCGTCCGGGGCCGTGAGGCGGGCGGCGCGGCGCAGTCCGCCGGGAGCGTCGAGGACCCAGCAGTGGTCGAACCCGCCCGCCCGGCGTAGCTGTTCGTCCGTCAGGGCGACGCGGTCCGCCAGCACCTGAGGCGCCGTCAGGTCGAACGGGGTGGCGGTGACGGGCACGGCCGGGCTCTCGGGGATGCCCTCCTCGTCGACCGGCAGATAGTGCCCGGCGTCCACCTGGAGGGTGTGGCCGAGGATGTCGCCCCGTGCGGTCAGGTCGAAGTAGGCGTGGTTGGTGAGGTTGACGACGGTGGCGCGGTCGGTGGTCGCCGCGTAGTCGAGCGCGAGGGTGCCCGACGTGTCGAGGGTGTACGTCACGGTCACGTCCAGGGCGCCGGGGAATCCCATGTCGCCGTCTGGGCTGTGCAGCGTGAGCCGCAGGACGGCCGCCTCGTCGGTTGCGGAGCCGGCCGCCTCCCAGACGCGGGTGTGGAAGCCGTCGGGGCCGCCGTGCAGTGCGTGGCCCCGGTCGGTGGCGGGGACCTGGTACTCCGTGCCGTCGAGGGTGAACCTGCCGTGCGCGATGCGGTTGGCGTACCGGCCGACGAGGGCGCCGAAGAACGGGTTCTTGCCGGTGTAGTCGTCGAGGGCGGGCAGCGAGCGGACCACCGACGCCGGGGTGCCGGCGGTGTCGGGCACGGTGAGCCGGTGCAGGATGCCGCCGTAGGTGAGGATCTCGGCCCGGACTCCGGTGCCGGAGTCGAGCGTCCAGATGTCGACGTCCGTGGGCCCGTGGGCGCCGAACGGTTTGCTGTGCACGGTGGGGCGAGGCATCAATGATCCTTGGGGCGATCGGAAGGCCTGAGCGGCCGGACGGGTGGGCCGTGGGCGGAGGCGGACTCCCCAGGGGTGGCGGGGAGTCCGCCCCCTAGGGCCTGTCGGCGGCGGGCCGGGGAACGGTGGATTCGCGGACGACGAGCCGGTAGCCGGGCCGGGGCCGCCTGGGTTCGGTCACCTGGTCGCCGGAGAGGCGCTCGACGAGGCTGTCGACGGCGAGCCGGGCGATGGCCTCCTTGTCGGGCGCCACGGTGGTGAGCGTGGTGGCGCCGTAGAGGCTTTCCTCGATGTCGTCGAACCCGACGACGGCGACGTCCTCGGGAATGCGCAGGCCGCGTGCGGAGAGCGTGCGCATGGCGCCGATGGCGATGAGGTCGTTGTACGCGAACACGGCGTCGGGCCGCTCGCCCCGGTCCAGCAGGGCTGCCATGGCGGAGGCCCCGTCCTCGCGGCCGTAGCCGTCGGTGACGACGACCAGCGCCTCGTCGGGCTCGATGCCGGCGGCGGCCAGTTCCTCGCGCCAGCCGCGCAGCCGGAGGTGGGCGGGCTGGCGTTCGCGGCCGGTGCGGGAGCCGAGGAAGGCGATCCGGCGGTGGCCGAGGCCGATGAGATGGCGTACGGCCTCGCGCGCCGCCGCGACGTTGTCGATGGCGATGTGGTCGTACGGCGCCTCGTACTCGCGCTCGCCGAGCAGGACGAGGGGCGCGGTCTCGGTGCGCGCCATCAGGTCCTCGGTCTCCAGGTGAATCGGGCTGAGGATGAGTCCGTCGATGACGTGGGACCGGAATCCCTGGCTGACCAGGAGCTCCTTCTCGCGCAGTCCGCCGGTGTGGTCGACCAGCACGGTGTAGTCGTGCCGGGCGGCGGCGTCGACGACCGCGCCGGCCAGTTCGGCGAAGTACGGGTTGCCGAACTCGGGGACGGCGAGGGCGATGATCCCGGTGCGGCCCTTGCGCAGATGGCGCGCGGTGAGGTTCGGCCGGTAGCCGAGCTCGTCGATGGCCTGCTGCACCTTGGCGCGCATCTTCGGTGTGACGTGCTGATAGTTGTTCACCACGTTCGACACGGTCTTGATGGACACGCCCGCCCGTTGCGCAACGTCCTTGAGGCTGACGCCCACGGCACTCCCTGAATCGACTTGTCGCGCGGTGACGCGCGGTGGTCCGGCTCCCGCCGGTTCGGCTCGATCGGCTCGAACGGTGCCGGGGCCGTGGGGCCCCGGCACCGGTTCAGGTGGTTCTGCGGCTGCGCGCCAGATAGCGCTGGGCCACGACGACAACGATAAGGAAGCCGCCGCTGACGACCGACTGGTACGAGGAGTTCAACGTGCCGATCTGGTTGATCAGGTTCTGGATGACCTGAAGGAGCAGGACGCCCCAGAGCGTTCCGCTGATGGAGCCGGCGCCGCCGATGAGGAGGGTGCCGCCGATGACGACGGCGGAGATCGCGTCGAGCTCCATGCCCACGCCGATGATGGTGACTCCGGAGGAGAGCCGGGCGGCGTTGAGCGCCCCGGCCAGCCCGGCCAGCAGCCCGCTGAGCGTGTAGACGAGCATCTTCGTACGGGCGACGGGCAGGCCCATCAGCGTGGCCGCGTCGCTGCTGCCGCCGACGGCGAAGATCGACTGCCCGAACGAGGTGCGCTGGAGGAGGAGTCCGCCGAGGCCGAACAGCGCGAGGGCGATGAAGATCGGGTAGCCGAAGCCCCACAGCGCGCCCTGGCCGAGCTCGGCGAAGGCGGAGTCCTTGGGCACCAGGTAGGTGGTGGCGCCCTCGTCCGTGATCGCGAGAAGCAGGCCGCGCGCACCGAGCAGGGTGGCGAGCGTGACGATGAACGGGGCCATTCCGGCCCGGGCGACGAGGAACCCGTTGAGCAGGCCGATCGCGCCGCAGACCACGAGCGGGACCAACAGGGCGGGCAGGATGCCCCATTGGGAGGCCCAGGCGGCGAGCACCCCGCCCAGGGCGAAGACGGAGCCGACGGACAGGTCGATGCCGCCGGTGATGATGACCATGGTCATCCCGAGCGCGACGACAGCCAGGAACGAGGCCTGGATGGTCACTCCGCGGGCGTTGTCCAGGGTGGAGAACGTCGTGGGGTAGATGCAGGACGCGACGATCACGACCGCCAGGAGGACGACCAGTACGCCCTGGCTTTGCAGGAGTTCGGCGATCCTCCGGCCGGCCGGGCGCTGCGCCTTGGCGCCGGGCTCCGGCGTGGTGCCGCCGGACGTCGCGGGGGTCTTGTGCGGGGCCGGGGCGGGGGCCGCCGGGGCAGGTGAGGTTTCGTTCATCGGGACCGACGCTCCCGGGCGACGTAGACGGCGGCGATGATGATGGCCGCCTGGGCGATCTGTGCGGTGGAGTCGGGCAGGTCGTGCTTGATGAGGGTGGCGCGCAGCAGCTGCATCAGCAGGGCGCCGGCGACGGTGCCGAGGACCCGGATGGAGCCGCCGTTGAGCGGGGTGCCGCCCACCACGACCGCCGTGATGGCGGAGAGTTCCATGAGCGTGCCGAGCGAGGAGGGGTCGCTGGCGGTGAGCCGGGCGGTGGCCAGGACCCCCGCGAGGGCGGCGAGCACTCCGCAGAGCACGTACACGCCGATCAGCACCCGCCGTACGGGCAGGCCGGCCAGGGCGGCCGCGGAGCGGTTGCCGCCGATGGCGACGACCTGGCGGCCGAAGGTGGTCCGGGTGACGAGGAAGGCCACGGCGACGGCGAGGACGCCGGCGATGAGGACGACCAGCGGGATGCCGAGGAAGGAGCCGGTGCCCAGGGAGAGCAGGTCGGGGTTGACGATCTGCTTGAGCTGGCTGTCCGCCATGACCAGGGCGATGCCCCGGCCGCCGACGAACAGGGCGAGTGTGGCGACGATCGGCTGGAGTCCGACGAGCGAGACCAGGGTGCCGTTGACCGCTCCGACGAGGGCACCGGCCAGCAGCGCCATGACGAGCGCGGGGACCAGTCCGTAGCCGAGGTAGAGCGGCAGCAGCGCGGCGGCCAGGGCCATGGTCGAGCCGACGGAGAGGTCGACGCCCTCGGTGCCGATGACGAGCGCCATGCCGAGGGCGACGATGACGATCGGGGCGACCTGGACGAGCTGGGTGCGGAGGTTGTCCACCGTCATGAAGTGCTCGGTGAACAGGGCGTTGAAGACGAGGACGACTGCGACGGCGAGGTAGACGCCGTACTCCTGGTACCAGGCGGGGTCGCGCAGCCGGGCCAGTGGCCGCGCCGCGGGGGTGGTGACTGCGGCCTGGGTCATCGGGGGTCCTCCTTGGCGGCCGGCGCCTTGTCCGCGGCTGCCGGTGAGTGGTCGGCGAGTACTTCGAGCAGATGGCTCTCGGCCACCTCGTCGCCCGCCAGTTCACCCGCGACCGCGCCGCCGCGCAGGACGACGATGCGGTCGGCGCCCTCGATCAGTTCCTCGATGTCGGAGGAGATGAGCAGGACGGCGAGGCCCTCGCGGGCGAGATCGTCGATGAGGCTCTGGACCTCGGCCTTGGCGCCGACGTCTATGCCCCGGGTGGGTTCGTCGAGCAGCAGGACCTTGGGCTCCAGGCAGAGCCAGCGGGCCAGCAGGACCTTCTGCTGGTTGCCTCCGGAGAGTTCGCCGACCTTCTGCTCGGGACTCGCCGCCTTGATCCGCAGTCGCTTCATGAAGATGTCGACAATACGGTCCTGCTTGGCGCGGGAGACGATGCCGGCCCGGGAGAGCCGGGGCATCGCGGCCAGCACGATGTTCTCGCGGACGGAGAGGCCGGGGACGATGCCCTCGGCCTTGCGGTCCTCGGGCAGCAGGCTGATGCCGGCGCGGATGGCGCCCGCGGAGGTGAGCCGGCGCAGAGTGCGTCCGCCGATGCTCACCTCGCCCGAGTCCAGGCCGAGCGCTCCGGCGATGGCCTTCGCGGTCTCGCTGCGGCCGGAGCCGAGGAGCCCGCCGAGGCCGAGGACCTCACCCGCGTACAGGTCGAGGGATATGTCGTGCAGCTGGTGGTCGCGGGAGAGGCCGGTGGCGGTGAGCACCGGGGTGCGCGCGGTTTCGTGGCCCTCGGAGCCGAAGTTGGTGAGCCCTTCGCGGCGCACTTCGGCCATGTCGCGGCCGAGCATCATCGAGACGAGCTTCATCCGGTCGAGGTCGGCGAGGTCCCCGGTGTGGATGTGGTGGCCGTCGCGCAGGACGGTGACGCGGTCGCAGATCCGGTACAGCTCGTCCATGCGGTGGCTGACGTAGAGGACGGCGATGCCGCGGCCGCGGAGGTCCTCGATGACCCGGAAGAGGGTCTCGACCTCGCGGGGCTCCAGCGAGGAGGTGGGTTCGTCCATGATGACGACCTGGGCGTTGACGGAGACGGCTCGGGCCATGGCGACCATCTGCTGGGTGCCGATGCCCAGGGTGTGCAGGGGGCGCTTCGGGTCGACTCGGACGCCGAAGCCGTCGAGCAGTTCGCTCGTCTCGCGGTACATCCGGGGGAAGTCGATGAGGCCGAAGCGGTTCTTGGGTTCGCGGCCGAGGAAGATGTTGCGCGCCACGCTCATCAGCGGGACGAGGTTGACCTCCTGGTAGATCGTGGAGATCCCGGCCTGCTGGGCCTCGAAGGGCCGGTTGAAGGAGACCTGTTCGCCGGCCAGCCGCAGCTCGCCCTCGTCGGGGCGGTAGACGCCGGTGAGGACCTTGATGAGGGTGGACTTCCCGGCTCCGTTCTCCCCCACCAGGGCGTGGGTCTCGCCGGCGCGCAGGGAGAAGGAGACGCCGTCGAGGGCGACGACGCCCGGGAACCGTTTGCTGACCGAGCGGGCCTCCAGGACGGCCGGAGCCGCGCCGGGCTCGTCCGCGAGGGCCGTTCCGGTCGCGCTCGTCCCCTTCACGTCGGCGGCCGGCTCCGGCGGCTGCGGTACTGCTTCGGGTGGTGCCATGGCTGGTCTTGGCCTTCCGCTCTTCCAAGGATGGGGGCCCGGTGGCCGCCGTGACGAGGGAGCGCCACGGCGGCGGTGAACCGACGGAGCCGGTACGGGCAGATGGGGCCGGCTGGGATCAGAACGCGTTGCCGACCGTGGACTTGGCGTTGGACTCGTCGTAGGCGCGGTCGCTGATGATGACGTTCTCGGGGATCTCCTCGCCGCTGTAGAACTTCTGGGCGGTCGCGAAGGCGAGCGGGCCGAAGCGCGGGTTGGACTCGATGACGGCGTTGTACTCGCCGTTGACGATGGCCTTGACGGCGTTGCGGGTGCCGTCGACGGAGACGATCTTGATGTCCTTGCCGGGCTTCTTGCCGGCGGCCTTCACCGCGGTGACCGCGCCGAGGCCCATCTCGTCGTTCTCCGCGTAGATGGCGGTGATGTCGGGCTTGGACTGGATCAGCTGCTCCGTGACCGACTGGCCCTTGTCGCGGGCGAACTCACCGGTCTGCTGGGCGACGATCTCCATGTCGGGGGCCTTGGCCTTGAGCTGGTCCACGAAGCCCTTGGTGCGGTCGGTGGTGACGTTGTTGCCCGACGAACCGAGGAGGATGGCGACCTTGCCCTTGCCACCGGTCGCCTTGATCATCGCGTCGGCGGCGCGCTTGCCCTGCTCCACGAAGTCGGAGCCCAGGAAAGCCACGTAGTCCTTGCAGGCGGTGGCGTTGAGCTTGCGGTCGACGGTGAGGACCGGGACCTTCTTGGCGGCGGCGGCCTTGAGGGCCGGCTCCAGACCGTCCGAGTTCAGCGGGGCGATGATGAGGAACTGGGCGCCCTGGGCGAGCATGTCCTGGATGTCGCTGATCTGCTTGGGCAGCTGCGACTGGGCATTGGTGGTGAGGAGCTTCTTGACGCCGAGCTTCTGCGCCTCGTCCTTGATGGACTGGGTCTCGGCGATACGGAAGGGGTTGGCCTCCTTCTCCGACTGGGAGAAGCCGACCACGGCGTTCTTCAGGTCGAGCTTCGGCGCGCCGTAGCTCTGCAGCGAGCAGCCGGAACCGGACGACGACTCGGGGGTCTTGGCCGCCTGCGCTGCCTGGCTGCTGTCGCTGCTCGCGTTGTTGTCCGAGCCCTCCGACTTGGAGCAGCCGGAAACAGCCAGCGTGGCGGTGGCGGCGAGGACGCAGGCCACGGCGAGGGTACGGGATCGGCGCTGGATCATCATGCGCGGGAGCTCCTTGGCGGGTTGACGGCACGCCGAGGGGCGTGCGGTCGGTCATGGCTGGACGATGCATCGGCCGCTGCACGGCGGCTGATGTCACTGCACTCACGGCCCCGCTAGGAGACGGCCCCTAGCTGCACAAACTGTGGTCGTGAGAGCCTGCGCGGCCTCTCGGCGGCTCGGTTTACAACGTTATATAGGCGGCGCGGCACGGGCGGCAAGAGCGTTGTCGATGCGTTTCCAAAATGTGTCGGAGCGGACCTCCCCGGACGCCGGGGCCCGGCGAAAGCAATGCCGCCGATCCTCTGGACAGCCGCCCGAGGGCGTGCTGTCATACCGCCGGAACCCCATTTTCCAACGTTGCAGAAGAGGCACCGCACCCTCCGCCCGGATCGTGACGGCGCTCTTCGTCATGCGCGCGTCCGGTCCGGACCGCCGCGCAGCGACGACCCTCTTTTTGTCATGCGCATTCCTTGAGCCGGAGCCGCGTGTCCGGCAGAGCAGGAGCCCTCCCCCATGCCCCTGAACCGCAGACAACTCATGACCGGCGCCCTCGCCACCGTCGCCGCCACCACGGCGGCCGGCCGCTGGTCGGCCACCGCGACCGCCGCCGAGCACCGTGCGCGTCCCGCGCACGGCGGCCACTACTCCCCCAACGCCGCGCCCCTGCAGCCCACCGCCTTCCTGAAGCTGCCGCCCGGCAAGGTCACCGCGCGCGGCTGGCTCGCCGGACAGCTGAAGCTCCAGCTCGACGGGCTGTGCGGCCGGTACGAGGAGTTCTCGCACTTCCTGGACTTCTCGGCCACCGGCTGGGTCCGCCCCGAACTCGGCGGCTGGGAGGAGGTCCCGTACTGGCTGCGCGGCTACACCGACCTGGCGATCGTCACCGGCGACGCGAAGGCGCTGGCCTCGGTGCGCCGCTGGTTCGACGGGATCCTCGCCACCCAGCAGTCCGACGGGTTCTTCGGCCCGAAGGCCCTGCGCACCTCGCTGAACGGCGGCCCGGACTTCTGGCCGTTCCTTCCTCTGGTGCAGGCCCTGCGCTCCTGGCAGGAGTACACCGGCGACACCCGGATCATCCCCTTCCTCAGCCGCTTCTTCCGGTACATGAACGCCCAGGGCCCCGGCGCCTTCAACACCAGCTGGATCGCCCTGCGCTGGGGCGACGGCCTGGACAGCGTCTTCTGGCTGTTCAACCGCACCGGCGACACCTTCCTGCTGGACCTCGCCGACAAGATCCACACGTACGGCGCCGACTGGGGCGACAACCTGGTCAACCCGCACAACGTGAACATCGCGCAGGGCTTCCGCGAGCCCGCCCAGTACGCGCTGCGCAGCGGTTCGGCCCAGGACACCCGGGACACGTACGGGACGTACGGCAAGGCCATGGACCAGTACGGACAGTTCCCCGGCGGCGGCTTCGCCGGCGACGAGAACGCCCGCCCCGGGCACGGCGACCCCCGCCAGGGCTTCGAGACCTGCGGCATCGTCGAGTTCATGGCCAGTCACCAACTGCTGACCCGGATCACCGGCGACCCGCTGTGGGCCGACCGCTGCGAAGAACTGGCGTTCAACTCGCTGCCCGCCTCGCTCGACCCCTCGGGGAAGGCGATCCACTACATCACCAGCGCCAACAGCGTCGACCTGGACAACGTGCCCAAGTCGGAGCGCCAGTTCCAGAACGGCTTCGCCATGCAGGCGTTCCTGCCCGGCGTCGACCAGTACCGTTGCTGCCCGCACAACTACGGCATGGGCTGGCCGTACTTCACCGAGGAGCTGTGGCTCGCCACCCCCGACGGCGGGCTCGCCGCCGCGATGTACGCCGCCTGCGAGGTGACGGCCAAGGTCGCCGACGGCACCGAGGTCACCTTCACCGAGGAGACGGACTACCCCTTCACGGACACCGTCACGCTGACCCTGAAGGCCCCGAAGCGGCTGGCCTTCCCGCTGGTGCTGCGCGTCCCCGCCTGGTGCGACGCCCCGGAGATCGCGGTGAACGGACGGCGCGTCGACGCCCCGGCCGGCCCCGCCTTCACCCGGATCGACCGCACCTGGGCCGACGGGGACCGGGTCACCCTGCGGCTCCCGCAGCGCACCAGCGTCCGTACCTGGGCGGACAACCACGGCTCCGTCAGCGTGGACCGCGGTCCGCTCACATACTCGCTGCGCATCGGCGAGACGTACGAGCGCATCGGCGGCACCGACCGGTTTCCCGAGTACGCGGTCCACGCGACCGGCCCGTGGAACTACGGGCTCGTCCTGGACGCGAAGAAGCCCGCCGCGTCCCTGCGCCACCACACCGCGCGCAGGGTGAAGGCCGGCAACCCGTTCACGCTCGACGGCACGCCGCTGTCCATCACCGCGAAGGCCCGCCGCATCCCGGAGTGGACGGCCGACGACGAGCACGTGGTCGCCCCGCTCCAGGACTCGCCGGCGCGCAGCACCGAGCCGGTGGAGGAGGTCACGCTCGTCCCGATGGGGGCGGCCCGGCTGCGCGTCACCTCCTTCCCGACCGCCGACCCGGACGCGCGGCCCTGGCTCGCCGACCGCTGGTACCGCATCCGCAACCGCCACTCCGGCAAGGTCCTGGGCGTCGACGTCATGTCCACCGCCAACAGCGCGCACGTCGTGCAGTTCGGGGACACGGGCACCGACGACCACGACTGGCGGCTCGTCGCGGAGGGCGACGGCTGGTACCGCGTCCGCAACCACCACTCGGGCAAGGTCCTCGGCGTCGACAACATGTCGATGGACAACAGCGCCCATGTCGTCCAGTTCGACGACAACGGCACCGACGACCACCTCTGGCAGCTCGTCCCGGACGGCGACGGCTGGTACCGCATCCGCAACCGGCACTCCGGCAAGGTCCTCGGCGTCGACAACATGTCCACGGCCGACAGCGCCCATGTCGTCCAGTTCGACGACAACGGCACCGACGACCACCTCTGGCAGCTCGTCTGATTCCAGGTGCTCCCCGCACCTCCCCCATACCGCTCCCGTCCCCGGGGGCCGAACCGAATCAAGGAGACGAACCGTGAGCCGTTTACGTGTGCCCGGCCCGAGGCCGTGGTGGAGACGGGCGATCGCGACGACCGGCCTGCTGGCGCTGGTGTCCTCCGCGCTGGTCGGGGTCGGCGCCTCGCCGGCCGGCGCCGCGTCCTGGTCGCCCAAGGCCCCGCCGATGACGACGCCCTGGACCAGCCAGGTCCCGGTCGACAAGCCGCTGCCGGAGTACCCGCGCCCTCAGCTGACCAGGCCCGACTGGGCCAACCTCAACGGCATCTGGGACTTCGCGGTGACCGGGCGCGACGCCGGGCAGCCATCGGCGTTCACCGACCGGATCCGGGTGCCATTCGTCGCCGAGTCCGCGCTCTCGGGCATCCAGCGCAGGATCACCGAGAACGACAAACTCTGGTACAAACGCACCTTCACCGTGCCGTCGGACTGGAACGGCCGCCGGACCGTGCTCAACTTCGGCGCCTCCGACTGGCAGACCACGGTCTGGGTCAACGGCACCCAGGCGGGCGCGCACAAGGGCGGGTACGACTCGTTCTCGTACGACATCACGCCCCAGCTGAACGGCGGCACGAACACGATTGTGGTGTCCGTCTACGACCCGACGCAGACCGGTGGCCAGGCCGTCGGCAAGCAGCGGATCAACGACGTGAAGCCGCACAACGGGGGCGGCATCTTCTACACCGCCGCCTCCGGCATCTGGCAGACGGTCTGGCTGGAACCCGTCGCCGCCGCGCACATCACCCGGCTGGACATGACCCCGAACCTGGGCGACAGCACCCTGCGGGTGAAGGTGCAGGCCGCTTCGGCGTCCGGACGTACGGCCAGGGTCACCGTCTCAAGCGGCGGTACCGTGGTCGGCTCCGCCACCGGTACGGTCGGCTCCCGGATCTCCGTACCGGTGCCGAACACCCATCTGTGGACCCCGGACGACCCGTTCCTCTACGACGTCAGGGCGGAGCTGCTCGACGGCTCGGCGGTGACGGACTCGGCCGGCAGCTACGCCGGCATGCGCTCGATCGCGATCGCGAAGGTCGACAACGTCCTTCGGCCGGTCCTGAACGGGAAGTTCGTCTTCCAGACCGGCACCCTGGACCAGGGCTACTGGCCGGACGGCATCTACACCGCGCCGACCGACGCCGCTCTCAAGTCGGACCTCCAGGCCCACAAGGACCTCGGGTTCAACATGGTCCGCAAGCACATCAAGGTCGAACCGCAGCGCTGGTTCTACTGGGCGGACAAGCTGGGGCTGCTGGTCTGGCAGGACATGCCGGCCATGGACACCGGCAAGACCCCCGACGCGGCGGCCCGCACCCAGTGGGAGGCCGAGTTCCACGCGATCATCGACCAGCACCGCAGCTCGCCGTCGCTGGTCATGTGGGTGGACCAGAACGAGGGCTGGGGGCAGTACGACCAGGCCAGGATCGCGAACGAGGTCAAGGCGTACGACCCGACCCGGCTGGTCGACAACATGAGCGGGGTCAACTGCTGCGGCGCGGTGGACGGCGGCAACGGTGACGTGGTCGACAACCACGTCTACGTCGGCCCCGGCAACACCGCGCCGACCGCCACCCGCGCGGCGGTCCTCGGCGAGTTCGGCGGCCTCGGCTACAAGGTCCCGGGGCACGAGTGGTTCCCCGGCGGCGGATTCAGTTACGAGGACCAGCCGAGCCTCTCCGCGCTGAACGACCGGTTCGTCGGGCTGATCGACGGCATCCGGATCGGCCAGTTGCCGGCGGGCCTGTCCGCCTCGGTCTACACCGAGATCACCGATGTGGAGAACGAGGCGAACGGGCTGCTCACCTACGACCGCCAGGTCGTCAAGGTGGACGCGGCGCGGGTGCGGGCGGCGAACCAGGCCCTGGTCAACGCCTCGAAGAACCCGGCCCCGCCGGTGACCCTGCCCACCGGCGGCTACAAGTCGCTGCGGGTCACCACGCCCGGGTACACCGACAAGTACCTGCGCCACCAGGACTCGCTGGCCTTCACCGAGGTGGTCGACGGCAACAGCGGCGCGCTGCTGAAGAACGACGCCACCTGGAAGGTCGTGCCCGGCCTGGCGAACGGCAACTGCTACTCGTTCGAGTCGCGCAACTACCCCGGCGAGTACCTGCGCCACCGGGACTTCCGGGTCCGGCGCGAGGCGAACGACGGGTCCGCGCTCTACAGGGCCGACGCCACCTGGTGCGCGGTCGCCGGCAACGGTGGTGTGCGGCTGACCAGCGCGAACCTGCCGGGCAGCTATCTGCGGCACATCAACTCGGAGGTGTGGCTGGCCACCCCGGGCGGCGGACACGACTGGGACAACCCGGCCACCTTCACCGAGGACACCACCTGGGCGGTGGAGGCGCCCTGGGCTCCCTGAGATGAGCACCGGGGACCGGCGGACCGCCGCCGGTCCCCGGTTTCGTCATGCGTCGCCCATGACCAGCCCCTCAATGGTGTGCTTCTGCACGATGGGCTCGAGCGCGTCGGCCACCGGGCAGCCCAGGTGCGCCCGGACCCGCTCGGGCAGCGACTCCCAGAAGCCGCGGGTGACCGCCATGTCGTGGTGGCCGTCGTTGCCCGCGCCCGGGGCGTCCACGCCGAGCACCAGGACCGGGCGGGGGTCCTGCGACTGGTTGGCCGTGCCCCGGTGGATCGTCAGTGCCGAGCGCGCCGAGATGTCGCCCCGCTGCGGGAACTTGCGTTCGGCCAGGGCCTCGTAGCGCGGGTAGTCCTCGCGGCGCGGGAACATCGCGTGGCCGAAGCGGGCGTCGTCGTCCCACTGCGTGCCGGGCGCGATCTCGAACGGCCCCATGTCCTCGCGCGTGTCCACGGCGGTGAGGTTGAAGGCGAGCGAGGTGAGCCGGCGGTCGCGGCGGGTCTCCTCCGGCATCGGGAAGTCGCGGTGCCAGGGCTGGTTGACCGCACCGGCCAGCGGCACGTCGAAGCCCAGCTCGACGATGCGGTAGCCGGGGCCGAGGACCGCCTCGCTGACCGCGCGCACCCAGGGGTGGTCGACGAGGTCCACGAAGCCCCGCAGCTGCTCCGGGTGGATCTCCACGTAGTAGCGGTGGGGGCCGCGGCCGACCGCGCCGCCCTCCCGGCCGCGCGCCTCGGCGAAGGCGGCGTCGATGTCCTCGCGTATCCGGTCCGCCCACTGCGGGCTGAACGCCCCGCAGCAGGCGGTGATCCCGGCGCCGTGCAGGTCGCGCACCGCGTCCTCGGCGGGCGGGAACGGTGCGGTGGTGGTCGCGGCCTCAGTCATGGTGTGGTCCTTCCTTCGTTCGGAGCACCCCCATATTGCAACGTTGCAAGCAACGTGGCAAGAGCCTGTACGGACGGACCTCGCACCACCTGTTACGGTCACTGCGCACAGGGCGCGGACCCTCCGCCCGCCGGCAGAGAGCAGGAGCACCGAACGTGGCAGCGAGACTCAAGGACGTCGCCGCGCTCGCGGGCGTGTCCGTCAGAACCGTCTCCAACGTGGTGAGCAACGCGGCCGCCGTCGCCCCGGCGACCCGGGCCCGTGTGCTGGCCGCGGTGGAGGAGCTGGGCTACCGGCCCAACCTCGCCGCCCGTAACCTCCGCCAGGGCCGTACCGGCCTCATCGGCGTGGCCGTCCCGGAGATCCACTCCCCCTACTTCGGCGCGCTCACGGGTCTCCTCATCGACGCGGCCCAGGAGCGCGGCTGGACCGTGCTCCTGGAGCGCACCGGGGGCCGGGCGGACCTGGAGCGGCGGCTGCTCGACGGCTCCGAGGGCCATCAGGTGGACGGGATGATCATCAGCCCCTGGTCGGCTCCCCCGGCCGAACTGGCCTCGCTCGCGGGCGGGCTGCCGCTCGTCGTCCTCGGCGAACTCGATCCGCACGGGTCCATCGACCATGTGGCGCTGGACAACGTGGCGGCGGCCCGGGACGCCGCGCGGCACCTGGTGGCGGCCGGCCGCCGTCGGGTCGCCGCGATCGGGCTGCAGTCCGCGCTGGGGCACGGCACGGCGGAGCTGCGCGCCGAGGGGTTCCGGCAGGGGCTCGCGGAGGCGGGGCTCGGCCCGGTCGCCGAGGTGGAGGTGGCGGACCTGCACCGGGAGGAGGGGGCGCGGGCGCTGCGCGAGCTGCTGCTTATGCCGGAGCGTCCGGACGCGGTGTTCTGCTTCAGCGACGAACTGGCCCTGGGGGCGCTGCGGGCGGCCGGTGAGCAGGGGGTGCGGGTGCCCGAAGACCTGGCGTTGGTGGGCTTCGACGACATCGAGGACGGGAGGTTCTCCACGCCTTCGCTGACCACGGTCTCCCCGGACCGGGCGCAGATCGCGGAGCGGGCGGTGCAGTGCCTGAGCGAGCGCGTGCTCGGCCGGCTTTCCGGGCTGCCTGCACGCCGGATCGTCGTCCCGCACCGTCTGCTGGTCCGCGAGAGCAGCGCCGGTTAAGGGAAAGCGCGGGCAGCCGGAAGCTCCCGGCGGTGCGGGCCGTCGCCGCGCACCGCCGGGAGCGGTCCTGGGGGCAGGGGGGCTTACGCCTTCCCGCCGTCGTACAGGGCGGTCACCTCCTGGTCGGTGAGCGCCTTGTCGTACACCTGCACCTGGTCCACGGAGCCGTTCCAGAAGTCGGTGTTGTTGCCCGACCACTTGGCGCGGCCCACGGACAGGGCGCCGCTGCTGACGTCGGCCGATCCGGCCGGGGCGGTGGAGGCGAGCTTGCCGTCCACGTACAGCTTGATCTCGTCACCGCTGCGGACGCCGACCAGGTGGTACCAGTGGCCGAGCTCCGGGGTCATCTCCGCCCGGGCGCGGTGGGCGCCGGGGGTGGAGAAGGCGAACGCGCCCTGGCCGTACTGGAGGTAGAACGGGTTCTCCTGGCGCCGGCCGTCCTGGCTGACGACGGTGCCGTAGTTGCCCGGGAGCGCGTCCAGGGACGCCCAGGCGGAGACGGTGTAGTCGCCGGTGGTGTCGACCACCGGGCCGTTGGTCTCCGCGTACTGCCCCTCGCCGTCGAACTTCAGCGCGGAGCCGTGCACACCGGTGGTCCAGGACGTGCCCTCGGAGAGGGTGAGGTCCTTGTGGTTCGGGCCGCTGTCGGCGGCCTTGGTGCCCTTGTTCTCGTCGAGGGACCAGGAGCCGCCGCCCTTGACGGGGGTGCGGGTGCCGGCGGCGGCGCCGGCGGCGATGACCTCGCGGTTGATCTTGCGGACCTGGGCGGCGTCGACCTTGATCTCGCGGCGGTCGTACGTCCAGAGGCCGTTGAGCTCGTTCTCCAGGTCGGTCACCTGGGTGTAGATGGAGCCGGAGAGTTCGGCGCCGGCCGCCTCCAGGTAGTACTTGCGGGTGTTCTCGACGTACTTGGCGGTGAGCGCGGCCTTGTCGGCGACGCCGCTGTAGATCACGGTCGGGGCGCCGGGCCACATGTGGCCGGGCATCCGCAGCGTGAAGCCGCCGTGCTCGCCGTCCATCGCGGCGCGGTTGGCGTCCGGGAAGGCCGGGTCGGTGTTGTTGTAGTCGTGGTGGTCGATGATGTCGCCCTTGCCCGAGTCACCCTTCGAGTTGCAGCAGTTGACACCGCTGTGTGCGTTGACGATGCGGGAGGGGTCGGCGGCCTGGACCTGCTCGGTGATCTTGCCGGTCTCGGTGCGGTCCCACTCGCCCCAGCCCTCGTTGAAGACGATCCAGGAACCGATCGAGGGGTAGTTGTGGAGCTGCTTCATCATCTCGGCGCCCTGGTCGAGGAAGGCCTGGTGGCCCTTCTCGTTGGTGAGGTTGCCGGAGACGAAGTCCTGCCACACGAACAGACCGAGCTGGTCGGCGTGGTAGTACCAGCGGGCGGGCTCGACCTTGATGTGCTTGCGCACGGAGTTGAAGCCGAGTTCCTTCTGCGCCTTCAGGTCGAAGACCAGCGCGTCGTCACTGGGCGCGGTGTTCAGGCCGTCCGGGTAGAAGCCCTGGTCGAGCTGGGCGAGCGAGAAGAACGGCTTCCCGTTGAGGACGATCTTCTGGTAGCCGCCGACGTTGGCGATGCCGACGGAGCGCATGCCGAAGTAGCTGTCGACGGTGTCCTTGTACCGGCCGTCCTTGAAGGTGACCTCCAGGTCGTACAGGTACGGGTCGTCCGGCGTCCACAGGTGCTGCTTGGCGACCGGGAGGCTCAGCTCGCGGTTGGCCGGGCCGCTGATCCTGCCGACGACCTTGCCCTTCTTGTCCCGGGCTACGGCGGAGATCGTGGCGGACTTCGAGGCGTCCTCGGAGTTGACCTTCAGGGCGAGGCGGCCCTTGTCGATGTCCGGGGTGGTCGTCAGGGAGTCGACGGCCGCCGGGGCGACGGGCTCCATCCAGACGGTCTGCCAGATGCCGGAGGAGGCGGTGTAGAAGATGCCGCCGGGGTTGGCCGACTGCTTGCCGGTGGGCTGGTCGGGGCCGGTGGTGTCGGTGACCGCGACAACGATCTCCTGCGGGCCGCTGCCCTTGACCGCGTCGGTGATGTCGGCGCTGAAGGCGGTGTAGCCGCCCGTGTGCTCGGCGACCTGCTTGCCGTTGACCCAGACGGTCGCCTGGTAGTCGACAGCACCGAAGTTGAGCTTCAGCCGGTTGCTCTTACCGTGCTTGTCACCCTTGACGGCCCAGTTCTTCGGGACGGTGACGAGCTTGCGGTAGAACATGTGGTCTTCGTGGCGTTCGAGACCGGAGAGCTGCGACTCGACCGGGTACGGAACGGTGATGCGCTCGTCGAGCTTCTTACCGAAGACGGGCTTCTCACCGGCGGCGGCCCCGGCGAACTCCCACTGGCCGTTGAGGTTCTGCCACTTGTCGCGCACCTGCTGCGGCCGGGGGTACTCGGGCAGCGGGTGGTTGCGGTCGACCTTGTCGCCCCACTTGGTGGTGAGACGGTGCGTGGACTTGTTGGTGGCCGTGCGGTTGATCTCGGGGACGGTCTCGCCGCCCGACTTGAGGCCGGCCTTCCCGTCGTACGTGATCTTGACGCGCTGGTCCTTGAGGACGGCCGCGTCCAGCTTGACGACGAGTTCCTTGCCGCTGCGGGCCCGGGTGACGGACTTGACCGGCATCGGGGTGGTGTCGGCCTCGACGGTGAGGTGGTCCTTCAGGGACGCGTAGTCGCTGACCTTGTCCTCGAAGACGGCGTGCAGCTCCGTGCCGTTGTCCGCGACGCTCAGCCCGACGGGGTAGACCTCGAAGTCGGCGGGCGGGGTGAAGGCGGACTCCGGGACGAACTGCCTGGCCGTGTTCGCGCTGGACCAGCGCAGGAACATGTTGGCGCCGCCGACGTCCTGGAACATCTCCAGCTTGAACTCGTGCGGCTCGCCGGCCTTGAGCGATATCGGCTCGCTGGTCTGCTCGTTGTCCCAGTCCGGCTGCCAGTGGTCGATGACGGCCTTGCCGTCGATGAAGAGCCGGAAGCCGTTGTCGCCGCTGGCGGCGAACGTGTAGTCGCCGTCCTCGGGCGCGGTGATGAACCCGGTCCAGCGGGCGGTGGTGTTCTCGGTCTGTCCGGTGGTCGACTCGAACGTGCCCGTGAGGCCGGGGAAGTTGATCTGCGGTTCGAGGGCGACCCCGCCGAGCTTGTCGAAGTCCCGCGCGCCGGGCGCGGACATGCTGAAGTACTCGCCCTTCAGCCCATGGACGGTGGTGGCCGGGTCACCGGCCTTGAACGTGGTCGAGGCGGCGCTCGCGGGAGCGGCCGCGGCGGCCGGAACGAGGGTCGCACCGAGGGGGATCAACAGCGCGGCGGCGCAGGCCGCCGTCCTGAACAGAGCGCGGGGGTGGGGCGTTTGTGGTCTCAAGGCGTCGTCCTGTCGAGAGAGCTGACGTGCCTCGAACCTGTGAGGCACAGCACACAATCGAACATTGAGCCACAGCATCAAACGCAAAACAACAGTCGTGCATGAGGATTTTTCAACGATAGAAAATATCGTCGGCGCGAGCCCGGCAGGCGGTCCACGCAGACCGCCCCCTACGCACACCTTGGGTGCGAAGGGGGCGGCCGAGGGCGAAAGGGAATGCCCTGAGAGTGGGTCAGATCGCGTAGCCGTACGGGGCGGGAGCGTGTACGGTGCCGTTCAGCGCACGGGCGGCGTCCCGGGCCCAGGAGGGGCTGCGCAGCAGCTCGCGGCCGAGGAGGACGGCGTCCGCGCGACCCTCGGTGAGGATCTTCTCGGCGTGCTGCGGGTCGGTGATGAGACCGACGGCCGCCACGGGCAGCGAGGTCTCCCTCTTGACGCGCTCGGCGAAGGGCACCTGGTAGCCGGGGCCGGTCTCGATGCGGGCGCGGGGCGCGTTGCCGCCGGTGGAGACGTCGAGCAGGTCGACCCCGTGCTCCTTCAGCTCCGCCGCAAGGCGCACGGTCTCGTCGGCGGTCCAGCCCTCGCGCTCGTCCTCGGGGTTCTCGGTGAGCCAGTCCGTCGCGGAGACGCGGAAGAAGACCGGCAGGTCCTCGGGCCACACCTCGCGCACGGCGTCGACGACCTGGAGGGCGAAGCGGACGCGGTTCTCGTAGCTGCCGCCGTACTCGTCGGTGCGGCGATTGGTGTACGGGGAGAGGAACTGGCCGATGAGGTAGCCGTGCGCCCCGTGCACCTCGGCGACCTGGAAGCCCGCCTCGACGGCGCGGCGGGCGGCCTCGCGGAAGTCGTCGACGACGCCGGCGATCTCGTCGGCGGTCAGCTCGTGCGGCACCGGGTAGCCCTCGTCGAAGGGCAGCGGGCTCGGGGCGACCGGCGTCCAGCCGTGCGCGTCGGGGCCGACGGGGCCGCCGCCGGTCCAGGGCGCGGCGGTCGACGCCTTGCGGCCGGCGTGGGCGAGCTGGATGCCCACCGCGGAGCCCTGCGCCTTGACGAAGTCGGTGATCCGGCGGAACGCCTCGACCTGGGTGTCGTTCCAGATACCGAGGTCGGCGGGGCTGATCCGGCCCTCGGGGCTGACCGCCGTGGCCTCGGTGAGGATCAGGCCGGTGCCGCCGGTGGCGCGGGCGGCGAGGTGGGCGAAGTGCCAGTCGTTGGGCACACCGGTCTCGGGCCCCTCCGGCGCGGCGCTGTACTGGCACATCGGCGCCATCCACACCCGGTTGGGCACGACAAGCGACCTGAGGGTGTAGGGCTCGAAGAGGGCACTCACGACGGACTCCGTTTCGCCGGGTACGGAAGGATCGCTAGTACGATACATCCCGTAGTACGACGCCCGTCAAATTACGACCACTCTCGTACAAGTGGTTCGCGGATTCCGGTCAGCGGGGTTTCAGCGGGTACGAGCTGCGGCCGGCCGCCTCGTCGATCTCGTCGTGGGCCTTGGTCAGCAGCTTCATCGCCAGTTCGTTCAGCGCGCGTGCTCCGGCGACCTCCTCCCCCACCCGGGGCTGCTCGGCGTCCGAGGGGTGGCGGCTGGCATAGCCCTGGGCGCGTACCTCCTGTCCGTCGGAGAGCCGCACCAGGGCGGCCGCGCGGGTGCGGTGGGTGTCCTCCTCGAATTCGAGCTCGATGTGCCAGCCGACAGCGGTTCGGGTCATGGCGCTTCACCTCCGGAAGGTCTCCCTTCCAGGGTGCGCCTCACGCGGGAACGGCGCGCGAGGGGGCCCGGCCGGCGGCCGGGGGTTGCTCAGGCGCCCACCTCACGCCCCCGGCGGCGGAGCGGGATGGAGGCGTCCGCGTCGTACATCTGGTTCCAGCTGCGCCCGGCGCCCGAGGACCAGGTGACATGGGCGGTGCCCGCGTCGGTGCGAACGGCGTTCACCGTCATGGGGCGGTCGCCGTCGCGTACGTCGCCCCGGCGCAGCTCGTCGGCCCTGACGGTGACGTGGTCCGCCGGGCCGCTCTCGGCCTCGTCCGCCGCGAGGCCGAGAGCGGCGGCCAGTTCCCGGGCCCGGGCGGGGGTGCACAGGAAGGTGAGCTCGCCGGACGGCGTGGCGGCCCGGATCGCGACCTCCGCCCCGGCGGGGGCGACGTCCAGGATGCCGGTGTCCTCGTGCTCGTTCGTCATCGCTGCGTACCTTCCCGAGTTCCGGTCCCCCGGGCTCAGTCCGGCCGGAGGCTCTCCGGCGGGCCCAGGTAGCTGGGTTCGAGGCCGCCGGTGTCGATCACCAGGTTCTGGGGAACCACCGTCGGATCGACCATCCAGAATTTCAGCACATGCGTGCCGGGGGCGGTGACGCGGTGCACGGTGGTGACGTTGTCGAAGACCTGAAGGACGGGGGGTCCTGGGAGCGTCAAGGTGAACTTTGCCTCGCGCAGCGCGTGCAGGTACGGGGACGACGTCGTCCCACCAGTACCAGGGCGAGACGTCGATCACGAGTGCGCGCTCGACCCCGGGCAGCGGCTTGTCGACGACGGTCTGGAGGCTGGTTTCCCACTTGCCCCGGATCGAGGAGACGTCGGGCCGGCCGTCGGCGACCAGCCGGTCGATCAGGGGGCTGCGGCCCACGGTCCCGATGATCGTGATCTCTCGGTCCTTCGGGACCGCCCCGTGCCGGTGACACGTTCGATGTCGTCCCGGAAGTCGCCCGCGACCCGTACGACGCCCGGCCGGTCGCGGACGCTGACCAGGACCGGCGTCGCCCGCCCGTGCCTGACCAGCGGGAAGCTGCCGCGCGAGGCGGTGAACGAGATGTAGGCGCCGGGGTCGGTTGGCCGGGCCGCGGGGCCGTGCCAGGTGGCCGACGCCTCGCCGGTGAGCCCGCCGAGGGTGCCGAGAGGTGTGACGGTGAGTGCGGTGAGCCCGAGGCCGAGCACCGCCCCGCGGCTGGCGGGCCGCGGGGTGTCGTTGTCCATCCTGCTCTCCCTCTCCGTGCTAGCGCCGGCCCGCGACGAGCAGCAGGTCGTCGCGCAGGGCGCTGTAGGCGGGCTTGGCCCGGTAGTTCTCGTCGAAGAGGTTGGCCGCGCCCTCACCCTCGAAGGTGTCGGGCACCCAGGAGTACTTGTCGGTGAAGCCCCATACCGTGAAGTCGGTGCACTTGCGGGTCAGCAGGCAGCCGCGCAGCAGTACGTCGTAGCCCTCGGCCTGTGCCTCCTGCTTGGTGCTGTCGGAGGGCATCGGTATGCGGACGTCCGCCTCGGTGATCGCGGTCTCCAGGCCGAGGTCGTCGAACCGCTTCATGTTCTCGGCGATGTCGTGGGGCGCGTTGTACTGGACGGACAGGTGTCCCTGGATGCCTACGCCGTCGATCGGTACGTGCTGCTTGCGCAGCCGGGCGACGAGGTCGTAGAGGGCGGTGCTCTTCGCGTTGACGCCCTCGATGTTGTAGTCGTTGATGAACAGTTTGGCCTTGGGGTCGGCCTCGTGGGCCCAGCGGAAGGCGTCCGCGATGTAGCCGGGGCCGAGCTTCTGCAGCCAGATGCTGTCGCGCAGGGTGCCGTCGTCGTTGAACGCCTCGTTGACGACGTCCCACTGCCAGATGCGGCCCTTGAAGTGGCGGGCCTCGTCGGTGATGTGCTTGCGCAGGACGGCGCGCAGCTCGTCGGCGGTGAAGTCGCCGGTGGTGAGCCAGGCGGGCAGCTGGTTGTGCCAGAGCAGGGTGTGGCCGCGCACGAGCTGGCCGTTGGCGCGGGCGAAGTCGACGAGCTCGTCGGCCGCCGCCCAGTCGTACGTTCCGCGGCTCGGCTCGACGACCTCCCACTTCATGACGTTCTCGGGGGTGACGGAGCTGAACTCGCTCGCGGCCTTGGCCCGGTAGGGCGCGTCGTCGGCCAGGGCCGTCATGTCGACGGCGGTGCCGATGCGCAGGCCGGCACGCTTGCCGAGGGCGCCGAGCGTGGTGGCCGGGCGGCCCTTGGGCCCGCCGTCGTGGCCGGAGTGGGCGAAGGCGTTGATGGTGCAGGGGGCGAGCAGGGCAGCGGCCGCGGTGCCGACCAGCACGGCCTTGATTGGCTTGCGCATGACAGAAACCTTTCGAGAGGCGCACGACCGGGTTCCCGGTTACCGGGAGGGCGTGCGCGAGTGTGGGTGTTTCGAAAGTTTCGTGGATCTGTGGACCGGGCGGGGGCGCTGCGGTAAGGCCGAGGCGCCCCCGCCCGGTGGTGCGGAGGCGGTCAGCCCCGTACGGGGGCGACCGCCGGCACGGGTTCGACCACCGCGTCGCACACCAGCCGGCGCCGGTGGTCGAGGGTGCGCTCGGGACCGGTGAGGCGCAGGTGCACCGTGTGCCGGATGTCCCCGGCACCGCTGGACGCCGCGAGCCGCAGCTCCAGCGCGCCCGGCTCGACGACCCGCCGCCCGCCGATCCCGGTGAAGGAGACCAGGTCGGCGTGGAACCGGAAGCGCACCCGCGCCTCCTCGCCCGCGTCGAGCGGCACCCGGGCGTATCCGATGAGCCGGTTGTCGGGCCGGGTCGTCTGGGCGACCGGGTCGTGCACGTACAGCTGGACGACCTCCGCGCCGGCCCGGTCCCCGGTGTTGCGGACGGTCAGCTCGATGTCGGCTGAGCCGTCGGTGGGGATCTCCTCCGGGGCGGGGGCGCCGGGCTCCCAGGCGAAGGAGGTGTACGTCAGCCCGTGGCCGAAGGGGTAGAGCGGTGTCGGGTCCAGGTTGCTGACCCCGTTGGCGAGTCCGAGCGGCGGCTGGAGGTAGGTCCACGGCTGGCCGCCCGGGTGGCGCGGGACGGAGACCGGCAGCCGGCCGGAGGGGCTCACCCGGCCGGAGAGCACGGAGGCGAGGGCCGGGCCGCCCTCCTCGCCGGGGAAGAACGCCTGGACCACTGCGGCGGTGCGGTCCGCCCAGCGGCCGAGCGCGTACGGCCGGCCCGTGAGCAGGACCAGGACGACCGGGGTGCCGCTGTCCAGCAGCGCGTCGAGCAGTTCGCCCTGGACGCCCGGCAGCGACAGGTCGTCGGCGTCGCAGCCCTCGCCGGAGGTGCCGCGCCCGAAGAGCCCGGCCCGGTCCCCGAGCACGGCGACGCACACGTCCGCGTCCCGGGCCACGCCGACCGCCTCGGCGATGCCCGAGGTGTCGGTGCCGTCGACCTCGCAGCCGGGGGCGCCGGTGACCGTGGCGGCGGGGAACTCGCCGCGCACCGCGTCGAGCACGGTGGGGATGTCGATGCCCATGGCGGTCTCGGGGTGCAGCACGCCGACGTGGCTCGGGAAGGAGTAGCAGCCGAGCATCGCCAGCGCGTCGTCGGCGCGGGGCCCGACCACGGCGATCCGGCCCGTACCGGCGAGCGGCAGCGCCCCCTGCGGGTTGGCGAGCAGGACCACGGCCTGTTCGGCGAGTTCGCGGGCGAGGGCGCGGTTGCGCGGCGGATCCAGGTCGATGGTCTCGCGCGCCTGCTCCGGGTCGGCGTCCCGCAGGAGCGCGGGCAGCGGGGTCCAGTCGGGGTCGAGCAGCCCGAGCTCGCACTTCTGGAGGAGGACCCGGCGCAGGGCGCGGTCGACGAGTTCCTCGGGAACCGTACCGGCCAGGACGGCGGCGGCGAGTTCGTCGCCGTAGCTGCGGACGGTGGGCAGTTCCACGTCGACCCCGGCGCGCAGGGCAAGGCGGGCGGCGTCGGCCCGGCCCTCGGCGATCTTGTGCAGGGTCTCCAGGAAGCCGATGGCGAAGTAGTCCGCGACGACGGTGCCCTCGAAGCCCCAGGTGTCGCGGAGCAGTCCGGTGAGCAGGGCGGGGTCGGCCGCCGACGGCACCCCGTCGATCTCCGCGTAGGACTGCATGACCGAACGCGCGCCGCCTTCGACGAGGGCCATCTCGAAGGGCGGCAGGATGACGTCCGCGAGCTCCCTGGCCCCGGCCCGGACCGGCGAGAGGTTGCGGGCGCCGGCCGATGCCGCGTACCCGGCGAAGTGCTTGAGGGTGGCGACGACACCGGCGGACTCCAGGCCCTTCACGTACGCGGTGCCGATGGTGGCGACGAGGTAGGGGTCCTCGCCGATGGTCTCCTCGACGCGGCCCCAGCGCAGGTCGCGTACCACGTCCAGGACCGGCGCGAGGCCCTGGTGGATGCCCACGGACCGCATGTCGCCGCCGATCCGGTGGGCCATCTCGGCGACGAGGTCCGGGTTCCAGGCCGCGCCCCAGGACAGCGGGACCGGGTAGGCGGTGGCGCCCCAGGCGGTGAAGCCGGCGAGGCACTCCTCGTGGGCGAGCGCCGGGATGCCGAAGCGGCCGGCGCCGGCGATGGCCTGCTGGGCGCGGGCGAGCGAGATCGCGCCGACGGCGGGGTCGACGGGGGCGGTGCCGAAGGGGCGGGTCAGCTGGCCGAGGCCGCGCGGGATCAGCGCGTCCCAGTCGATGGCGCCGACCATCTCGTTCTGGTGCGGGGCGACCCCGTCCCCGTCGGCGTCGGCGCCCACCCAGATTCCGTACAGCTGGGCGGTCTTCTCCTGGAGGGTCATCCGGGAGACGAGGTCGGCCACACGCTCCTCGGGGGCGAGCGCGGGGTCCTGCCAGGGGCCGTCGACGGCGGTGGCCGCTTCGGTCCTGCGGGCATGCGGAACAGGGGGGTTTGCCATGGCGGCGGGGATTCCTCTCAAGAGTGCGGTGGTACGTGGCGGCATGAGTGCGCTATTTGCCGCCCACCCCCATCAGTCCGTTGACCAGGGCCTTGCGGGCCACCAAATACACGGCGAAGATCGGCACGACGGAGAGCACGATCGCGGCGAGCACGGCCGGGATGTTCACCCCGAACTGGGACATGAAGTTGAAGAGGCCGAGCGTCAGCACCCGGTTCTCCTCGGACTGGGTCAGGATCAGCGGGAACAGAAAGCCGTTCCACGCCTGGAGCGCGGTGTAGATCGCGACCGTGCTGATGCCCGCCTTGGACATCGGGATCGCCAGCTGCCACAGCATTCGCAGCGACGAGGCGCCGTCGAGCGCCATGGCCTCGTACATCTCCTCGGAGACGTCGCGCATGGTGCCGCTCAGGATCAGCACCGCCACCGGCATCGCGAACGCCGCGGTCGGCAGGATGATGGCCGGCAGGCTGTCGTACAGGCCCATCTTGCTGATGAGCAGGTAGAGCGGCACGATCACGGCCTGGGCGGGGATGGCGACGCCGAGCAGGAAGGTGCGGAAGGCGAGTCCGGAGAGCCTGCTGCGGGTGCGTACCGCGACGTACGCGACGGGGATCGAGAGGACCAGCACGATCGCCGTGGTCGCCACGGCGACGATCGCCGTGTTGGAGAGCATCGTGGAGAAGCCGCTGTCCAGCACCGTGCGGTAGTTCTCGAGCGTCGGGTTGGCCGGGACGGCCAGCGGGTCGCCGTTCAGCGCCTCGTCCTGGTGCATCAGCGAGGACGAGACCAGCGTGTAGAGCGGGACGATCACGAGCACGAGCCAGACCAGCGAGCCGAGGCCGGCCAGCGGGTTGCCCCACCTGCGGCGGCGCCGGACGGCGGCGGGGCGGGTGCGGGTCAGGGGCCGTGCGGGTCGCGCCGCGGGGCGGGTGTCGGTCGACATCGCGTCACATACCTTCCCGGGTGGAGCGCATGTTCCCGAAGCCGCTGAAGCGGACGAGGATCAGCGAGATCGCGGTGGCCACGACGACGAGGGCGGTCGCGATCGCGGCGGCGTACCCGAGGTCGTAGGTCTGGAAACCGGTGCGGTACATCAGGTACGGCAGGATGGTGGTGTCCGTCCCGGGTCCGCCCTTGGTCATGATCAGCACCGTGTCGAAGTAGGTCAGCGAGCCGACGATCATCAGGACCGAGGAGGTCGTGATGGTGTTGCGCAGCTGCGGCAGGGTGATGTGGAAGAACTGCCGGAACATGCCCGCGCCGTCGATCTCGGCGGCCTGGTAGAGGACCTGCGGGATCTGCCGGGTGCCGCCCTGGTAGATCAGGGTGTGGAAGGGCATGAACTGCCAGCCGCCGACGAACGCCACGGTGAGCAGGGCGCCGGTGGACGAGCCCATGATGTTCGGGTCGATGCCGAACCAGGGCCCGATCTCCTTGATGACCCCGAAGTTGGGGTCGAGCAGCGCGTGGAACAGCATCGCGATGGCCGTGGTGGACAGCAGCAGCGGGACGAAGAAGATCGCGGAGAGCACGGCGCGGCTGCGCTGCCGGCCGGCCGCCCAGACACCGAGCAGCAGGGCGACCGGGGTCTGGAAGGCCCAGCTGATGGTGGTGAGGAGCAGGCTGAGCCAGGCGGCCTGGCGGAACTCCGGGTCCTTGAAGAGCCGGGTCCAGTTGGCCGTGCCCGCCGAGGTCGGGGAGTTGAGCCCGTCCCAGTGGCAGAAGGAGAGGTACACGGCGATCGCCAGCGGGACGATCGCGAAAAGGGCGAAGAAGAGGATGCCGGGCAGGGCCCAGGCGACCGGGGGGCGGCCGACGTTGCCGGCGGCCGCCTTCCGTCCTCCGCGCACCTTCGGTGACGAGGAAACGTGGGACATCGTTACTTGACGGCCTTCATCGCGGCGACGAACTGCTCGGGCGTGGACTTGGCGGCGAACAGCTTGCTGATCTCGGTGAGCAGCGGGGTGGCGATCTTGGACTCCAGCGCCTGGTCCCAGGACAAGGTGAAGTCGGGGGCCTTCTGGACCATCTGGTACTGGTCGGTGGCGAACTTCGGGTTCGGCGAGCCGCTCAGCATGGACGCGGCGTTGGAGGTGGTGGGCACGTCGCCGTTGTCGACGAGGGCCTGGGCGTAGGACTTGGACGCCATGGTCTTGAGGAAGGCTATGGCCGCGTCCTTGTGCTTGGTGCGGGCGTTCACGGACCAGTAGTTGGTGGGGTTGCCCACCACGTCGGCCGGGTCGCCGACGCCACCGGCGACGGTCGGGAAGTTCGTCCAGCCGAGGTCCTTCTTGGCGAAGTCGGGTGCCTTGCCGAGCTGGGTGGAGTACTCCCAGGAGCCCATCAGGTGCATGGCCGCCTTGCCCTTGTTGAGCAGGGTGGGCGCACCGCCGTTGCCGTAGTCGACGGAGTTGAAGTTCTTGCCGAAGGCGCCGTCGTCGACGAGCTGCTTGACGGTCTGGGCGGTCTTCAGGACGGCCGGGTCGCCCCAGGCGGAGCTGTCGCCGTTCTGGATCTTGCGGAAGACGTCGGGGCCGCCGATCCGGTCGAGCAGGTACTCCATCCACATCAGCTCGGGCCACTTGTCGGAGCCGCCGAGGGCGAACGGCGTGATGCCCTTGCCCTTGAAGGTCTTGATGGCCTTCTGGAGGTCCTCCCACGTCTTGGGGACCTCGACGTCGTTCTCGGCGAAGAGGGTCTTGTTGTAGAAGAGCATCACGGGCTGCATACCGCGCATCGGGACGCCGTAGACCTTCCCGTCGAGGCTGCCGGCGGTGACGATCGACGGCAGGAAGCCGTCCTTCAGGGTGGCGTCGTCCTTGAACGTGGAGGTCAGGTCGACCAGCTGGTTCGCGTCGACGTACGGCTTGATGGAGCCGCCGCCCCAGTTGAAGAAGATGTCGGGGGCGCTGGGGGAACCCATGGCGCTGCGGAGCTTGTTGACGTAGTCGGTACCGGGCACCGAGACGAGCTTGACCTTGACGTCGGAGGTCTTGTTGAACTCCTTGACCGCCGCCTGCTGCACCTTCACCGCGTCGTCACCGTAGACGTACGCGGTCAGCGTGCCGCCGCCACCACTGCCGCTGCCGCTGTCCGATCCGCAGCCCGCCAGGACTCCCGCCATGACCATGGCCGCACCGGCCGCTGTCCATCTCGCCGCACGCTTGCCCTGAGTGAAAATTCCCGACCGCATGACCGCACCTCTGTCGAATCTTTCGGAGTTGCTTGCGAATGTTGCCGGAACCGTACGGTTGGGTTTCCGGCCAGTCAAGAGGTCGCGGACAGCGAATTTTTCGCCGGGGCTCCCGCCTCCGTTCGGGCGCCGGGCGGTTACGATTCGCTGCATGAGCCCCGCAAACGTCCAGTCACATCAGGAGAATGCGCCTGCCGCAGCGCCGTCCGACGGCACTGCCACGCTGGCGGAAATCGCCCGAGCGGCCGGAGTCTCGGCTCCGACAGTTTCGAAGGTGTTGAACGGGCGCGCCGATGTCGCGCCCGGTACGCGCACCAAGGTCGAGGAGCTGCTGCTGCAGCACGGCTACCGCCGCAGACGCGGCTCGACCACGCAGTCGCAACTCATCGACCTGGTCTTCCACGAGCTGGACAGCGCGTGGGCCATGGAGGTCGTACGCGGGGTGGAGAACGTCGCGCGCGAGGAGGGTCTGAGCCTGGTCCTCTCGGAGAGCGCGGGCCGTCTGAGCCCCGGGCAGACCTGGGTCGACGGGGTGCTGGCCCGCAGGCCGGTCGGGGTGATCCTGGTGCTGTCCGACCTCACCGCCGCCCAGCGCGCACAGCTCACCAGTCGCAGCATCCCGTACGCCGTGGTGGACCCGGCCGGCGACCCGGGCGACGACATCCCGTCGGTTGGCACGACGAACTGGCAGGGCGGTCTCGCCGCGACCCGCCACCTCACCGGGCTCGGCCACCGTAGGATCGGCGTGGTCAGCGGACCGTCCCGGATGATGTGCAGCCGGGCCCGGGTGGACGGTTACCGCGCCGCCCTGGAGACGGCGGGCGTACCGATCGACCAGTCTCTGATCCGCGAGGGCGAGTTCTCGCACGAGGCGGGGTACGCGGCCGGCATGGAGCTGCTGCGCTCGGCGGACCGCCCGACCGCCGTCTTCGCCGGCAACGACCTCCAGGCGCTCGGGGTGTACGAGGCGGCGCGCGAGCTGGGTCTGCGCATCCCGGAGGACCTGAGCGTGGTCGGATTCGACGACCTGCCGCTCACCCGGTGGATCGGTCCGCCGCTGACCACGGTGCGCCAGCCGCTGATCGAGATGGCGGAGACCGCGGCCCGGCTGGTCCTCGACCTCGGCCGGGGCCGGCAGCCCGCGACGACGCGCGTGGACCTGGCGACGAATCTGGTGGTCCGCAGCAGTACGGCCCCGCCCTGCCGCTGAGCCGGGGACCGCCCGGACCGGGGACGCCCCGGGCCGTTGTCCACGCCGTTGTCAGTGCCGGGGTACAGACTGGCGCGTATCCGGCACAACGGCGTTTCGGGAGGTTCGGTCATGACCGATGTACTGCTCACCGTGGGCACCCGCAAGGGGCTCTTCCTCGGCCGCAGGCGCGGCGGTACGTGGGAGTTCGAGGGGCCGCATTTCAACGCGCAGGCGGTCTACTCGGTCGCCATCGACACCCGGGGCGACCGGCCCCGGCTGCTCGTCGGCGGGGACAGCGCGCACTGGGGCCCGTCCGTCTTCCACTCCGACGACCTGGGCGCGACCTGGGTCGAGCCGAAGACCCCGGCGGTGAAGTTCCCCGAGTTCACCGGCACCTCGCTGGAGCGGGTGTGGCAGTTGCAGCCGGCGGGATCCGAGGCGCCGGGCGTCGTCTACGCGGGCACGGAGCCGGCCGCCCTCTTCCGGTCCGAGGACGGGGGCGAGTCGTTCGAGCTGGTGCGCCCGCTCTGGGAGCACCCGACGCGCTCGCGGTGGGTGCCGGGCGGAGGCGGCGAGGGGCTGCACACGATCCTGACCGACGCGCGGGACGCCCGCGCCGTGACGGTCGCCGTGTCCACCGCAGGGGTGTTCCGGACGACCGACGGCGGCGCGAGCTGGACCCCGGCCAACAAGGGGGTCTCGGCGGTCTTCCTGCCCGACCCGGACCCGGAGTTCGGCCAGTGCGTGCACAAGGTCAGCCGGGACGCGGCCGACCCGGACCGCCTCTACCTCCAGAACCACTGGGGCGTCTTCCGCAGCGACGACGCCGGGGGCAACTGGACGGACATCGGCGCGGGCCTGCCCTCGGACTTCGGCTTCGCCGTCGCCGCCCACCCGCACCGCGCGGACACGGCGTACGTCTTCCCGATCAACGCCGACGCCGACCGGGTGCCGGCCGAGCACCGCTGCCGGGTCTTCCGGACGACGGACGCGGGCGCCCACTGGGAGCCCCTGTCGGCGGGCCTGCCCGAGAGCGCCCACTACGGCACGGTGCTGCGCGACGCGCTGTGCACGGACGACACGGACCCGGCCGGCGTGTACTTCGGCAACCGCAACGGCGAGCTGTACGCCAGCGCGGACGACGGGGACAGCTGGGAGCAGCTGGCCTCGCATCTGCCGGACGTGCTGTGCGTACGGGCGGCGGCGGTCGACGTGTGAGCTTCACGGAAGCCGCTACGGTAAGCCGGTTACGGAAGCCGCCAGTCCACCGGCTGGGCACCCTGCGCGGCCAGGAGTTCGTTGACCCGGCTGAACGGCCTGGACCCGAAGAAGCCGCGGTCGGCGGACATCGGGGACGGGTGCGCGGACTCGATGGCCGGCAGGTCGCCGAGCAGCGGGCGCAGGTTGCGGGCGTCGCGTCCCCAGAGCACGGACACCAGCGGCTTCCCGCGGGCGACCAGTGCGCGGATGGCCTGTTCGGTGACCTCCTCCCAGCCCTTGCCGCGGTGCGCGCCGGGCGAGCGGGGCGCGGTCGTCAGCGCCCTGTTCAGCAGCAGCACGCCCTGGCGGGTCCACGGGGTCAGGTCGCCGTTCGACGGCCGGGGGAGGCCGAGGTCGTCGTGGAGCTCGCGGTAGATGTTCTCCAGGCTGCCCGGCAGCCTGCGGACGTCCGGGGAGACCGCGAAGCTCAGCCCGATCGCCATCCCCGGCGTGGGGTAGGGGTCCTGACCGACGATCAGGACGCGTACGTCCTCGAAGGGCTGCTGGAACGCGCGCAGCACGTTCGCCCCGGAGGGAAGGTAGGTGCGGCCGGCCGCGACCTCCGCACGCAGGAAATCGCCCATCTCGGCGATGCGCCCGGCCACGGGGGCGAGGGCGTCGGCCCAGCCGGGCTCGACTACTTCGTTCAACGGTCGCGCTGTCACGAAAGATCACCCTACCGGCGCAACGCGGTCCCCCGGGGATAGGGTGCTGCCCGTCCCTCACCCCTTCGTCCCCCGGGAGCCGGTCCATGACGTCACACGGACAACCGGGCACGTATGTCCTCGGGGTGGATTCGGGCGGTTCAGGACTCCGGGTGGCGCTGGGCACGGCGGAAGCGGACGCCCCGTCGGAGACCGCCGAGTGCGGCGGTCCCGTACGCACCGGGCCGCGCGGCATCGACGCCGCCCACCTCCTGGAGCAGGTGCTGCCCGTCGTGCGCGGCCTGCTCGACGGGCTCGGTGACGGTGCCCGGATCACCGCCGCGGCGGTCGGCGCCGCGGGCATGGCCACGCTCGGCGACGAGTTGCGCGCCGAACTGCCGGGCGCCCTGGCCGACGCGCTGGGCGTGCGCCGGATCGCGCTCGCGGCGGACGCGGTGACCGCGTACGCCGGTGCGGTCGGGCAGCGGCCCGGCGCTGTGGTGGCCGCCGGCACCGGGCTGATCGCGCTCGGCACGGACCTGACGCGGTGGCGGCGGGCGGATGGCTGGGGGCACCTGCTGGGCGACAGCGGGGGCGGGGCCTGGATCGGGCGGGCCGGGCTCGATGCCGCGATGCGCGCGTACGACGGTCGGCGCGGCGGGTCACCGGCACTGCTGGCCCGGCTGGAGGCGGTGTTCGGCCCGCCGCAGGAGCTGCCCGGTCTGCTCTATCCGCGCGCCGACCGGCCCGCCCTGCTGGCCTCGTTCGCGCCGGAGGTGGCCGCGTGCGCGGACCACGACCCGGTCGCCGAAGGCATCCTGCGGGCCGCCGCCGCCCACATCGCGGAGGCCGCCGCGGCGGTGTGCCCGGAGGCGAAGGCGGACGAGGAGGCGTACGAAGTCGCGCTCACGGGCGGGCTGTTCCGGATGGGCGAGCCGTTGCTCGTACCCCTTCGGGAGGAACTGGCGGAACTGCTGCCGCGGGCACGGGCGGTCCCCGGTTCGGGTGATCCGCTGATCGGCGCCCTGCGCATCGCCCAGGCCCTGGCCACCGGCGGTCTGCGGCTGCCGCACCACCCGACGCTGCTGTGCGTTCCCACGGCCTCACCGCGGTCGTAGGGTGGCGGGCCCATGAACGCTGACGACAGATCAGGGCAGTTGCCCGGTAAGCCGCCGATCAGACAAAAGCGGACAGAGGCCGCTCGACCGGACCCTCCCCGCGCAGGGAGCCGTCCGAAACCAGTAGCATGCGGCGCCATGAGCACCCCCACTGGGCCCGCTTCCGGCCTGCCTGTACGAATGCCGCGACCTCGCCAGTCCGGACGGCACCGCCGCCCGGAGCCCGTGGCCGCACCCGAGGGCGCCGCCGCGCTCGTTCTCGCCGTTCCCGGTACGCCTTCCCCGGACAGCCGTGGTCTGGCCGAGGAAGTCATCAGCATCGCCCGTTCCGAGCTGCCCGGTCTGAACGCCCTGATCGGTTACGTCGACGGCGACGACGCCGAGTACCCGACGCTGACCTCCGTGGTCGCGCATTCCGCCGCCGAGCGCACCGCGCGCTACGAGCAGGCGCTGGCCGTGGGCCGTGAGGTCGCCGAGCCCGAGGGCCCCGCCGCCGTCGTGGTCCCGCTGCTCGTGGGTCCGGACAGCGCGCTGGTGCAGCGCATACGTCAGGCGATCACCGACAGCGGCGCCCCGGCGGAGCTGGCCGACGTGCTCGGCCCGCACCCGCTGCTGGCCGAGGCGCTGCACGTGCGCCTGTCGGAGGCCGGGCTCGCCCGCGCCGACCGGGCGAGGCTCTTCACGGTGGCGACGGCCGCCGACGGGATCGTGCTCGCCACGGTGGGCGGCGAGGAGGCCGTGCAGGCCGCCGGGATCACCGGCATGCTGCTCGCGGCCCGGCTCGCGGTGCCGGTGATGGCCGCCGCGCTCGACGTGGACGGTTCGGTCGCCGCGATCGCGGAGCAGCTGAAGGGCTCCGGCTCGCTGCAGCTGGCCGTGGCGCCGTACCTGGTGGGCCCCGAGGTGGCGGAGGGCCTGCTGGACGCCGCCGCGAAGGAGGCCGGCTGCGCGACCGCCGAGCCGCTGGGCGCGTACCCGGCGATCGGCAAGCTGGTGCTCTCGATGTACACCTCGGCCCTCGGGATCGCTCCCCCGGTGGCTCAGGGGGCGCAGGCCCGCTGACCTCTTCGGCATGCGTGAGGCCCCGTACCGGACGGCAGTCCCGTACGGGGCCTCAGTCGCACCCGGGAGCGATCAGCCGAAGATCACGCAGGAGGCCGCCGGGGCATCCAGGGAGCCGTCGTGGCGCGGGACGCCGGTCTCCGGGTCCACCGTGAACCAGGCGACGTTCCCGCTGCGCTCGTTGGCCGTGTAGAGCCGGCGTCCGGCCGGGTCGAGCGCGAGGTCGCGCGGCCAGTGACCGCCGCAGTCCACGGTGGTGACCAGGGACGGGTGCTCGCCGGTCGCGTCGAGCGCGAACACGGAGATGCTGTCGTGGCCCCGGTTGGCCGCCCACAGGAACCGGCCGTCGTGGGCGACGACGACCTCGGAGGCGTAGCTCTCGCCGGTCACGCCCTCGGGGAGCACCGGCGTCTCGCCGACCGGTTCCAGGACGCCCGCGGTCGCGTCCCAACGGCACACGGTGACGGTGGGCTCCAGCTCGTTCAGCACGTAGGCGTGCCGGCCGGAGGGGTGGAAGGCCAGGTGGCGGGGCCCGGTGCCGGGGCGCAGGGCCGTCTCGGCGTGCGGGCGCAGCTCCCCGGTGGCCGGGTCGAGCGCGCAGACGCGTACCGAGTCGGTACCGAGGTCGACGCTGAGCACCCAGTCCCCGGAGGGGTCCGGCAGGACCTGGTGGGCGTGCGGGCCCTCCTGGCGGTCCGCGACCGGTCCGCCGCCCTTGTGCGCGAGGACCGCGGCGACGGCGCCGAGCGTGCCGTCCCCGGCAACGGGCAGCACGCTGACGCTGCCCGAGCCGTAGTTCGCGGTGACCAGGTGGTTCGCGGCGAGGGCGAGGTGGGTGGGGCCGTCGCCGTCCACCGCCCGGACCTCACCGAGCGGATGGGGTTCGTCCGCCGTGACGTCCAGGGCCGCCGCGGCTCCCGGCTCGGTCTCGCTGACCGCGTAGAGGACGGTGCCGCCGGGGCCGAGGGCCAGGTAGGAGGGGTCCGGTACGGCGTCGGTGGCGCCCAGGACCGTGAGCGCGCCGGTCTCCCCGTCCACGGCGGCGACGGTGACGCCCCGCCCGCCCGCCGAGGTGAACGACCCGATGAATGCCCGTCCCGCTCTGTTGCTGCTGTCCACCGCTGCTCCTCCCCGCCGGCTGTGCGCGGCGGACGTGGCCGTCGTGATCTTCTGCGGCGACGGTAGCAGTGCGGCGGTGCGGTCTAGACCAAGGGACCGGATCGGGTGGTGGCGAGGGTCCGGATCAGGCCGTGGCCAGGGGAGCGCTCGGCGGGCTGTGCAGCGGCGCGGCGAGTTCGGCGAGCGCGCGTTCCAGGCTGTGCAGGTGGGCGAGGGCGGGCTCGGTGGCTGCGGGGTGCGCCGGGACGGCGGCGGTGACGGCGGTACGGGCGGGCCGCTCGGGGGCCGTGAGGGCCTCGACGGCGTTCTCGACGCGCCAGCAGGCGGCGGCGAGCCGGGCGTCGTGGGAGGCCTCCGGGTCGGCGGCCACCGAGGCGAGGCCGCGCACCTCCCGCGCGCACTCGTCGAGCAGGGCCAGGACGTGCCCGGCCCTGGCCCTGCGAGCGCGCAGCGGGCTGAGCGGGTGGACCAGCGGGGCGAGCGAGAGCCGGACGCGCCCGAGGAGCGCCTCCAGCTCGGCGACGCGCGGGGCCGGGTCGGCGGTGGCGGAGCCGGAGAGCCGGGCGGCGGCCTCCTCGGTGCAGGCGTGCACGCACCGCAGGGCGCGCTGGATCCAGGCGTCGGTCGTGGCGTGCGTGGTGACGGGCAGCACGAGCAGCACCGCGAGCATCGCGCCGAGGGCGCCGACGGCCGTCTCGCCGAGCCGCAGGGCGAGCAGCGCGGGATCGAGGACGCCGAGGGAGCCGTAGAGTGCGCCGGCCATGACCGTCACGGAGAGCATCATCCAGGTGTAGGAGACCGCGGCCGTGTAGAAGATGCCGAACACCCCGGCGGCGACGATCAGGGCGGTGGGCACGGGCGCGCCGTGCACCGGGATCACGGCGGCGAGGCCGATCGGGATGCCGATGAGGGTGCCCAGGACCCGGCGGAAGCCGCGTACCAGCGTCTCGCCGCGCGAGGCGGTGTTCACGAAGACCCACCAGGTGGCGCCGACGGCCCAGTACCAGCGCTGGTCCGACATGAGCTGTCCGGCCAGCAGCGCGGCGGCCCCGCCGGAGACCGCCTGGACGGCCTGGCGGGTGGTGACCCGGGCCAGGCCGGTGCCGGCGGGCGGCGCGGGCACGGCGGGGGCGGTCAGCCGGCGCTCGTAGCACCAGAGGCCGAAGCGGACGGCCGCCGCGGAGAGCAGGGACAGGGCGACGGCCGAGTAGAGCTCGGGGAGCTGGCGGGGCAGGGTGTGGAGGAACTGCGTGGTGAAGAAGGCCATGAACGCGAACACGCCGAGGGAGTGCCCGCGCGGCCCCCACCGCCTCGCGTAGACCCCCGCTCCCATGACCGCGAGGAAGGCGGCGTCGCGGGCGGCGGGGTGGTCGTGGAGCACGGCGGCGAGGGCGAGCACCGGGAAGCCGACGGCGGGCAGCAGCGCGGTGGTGACCGCCTGCCCCCGGACGGTGGGGTCCGTCACGGTGAACAGGGCGAGCAGCGCGGCGAGGCCGCCGGTGATCGCCGCCACGAGCGAGTGGCCGACCAGCCCGCACAGCACCACGGCGAGCCCGATGCCGAGCACCGCGCGGCAGGCGAAACGCAGCCGCAGCCGTCCGGGGTCCCCGGCCACGAACGCCTTCTTCAGCACGACTGCTCCCCCGCTCCGGTCCACCGGTTCTCCCTCCAGGCACGAAAAAGGCGCCGCGGAGGTCCGCAGCGCCATCGACGGATCCATCAGACCATCCGAAGGGCGGTTGGCTCAAATTGAGCTCGATCCACTGAGCCATTGGCCCATACGAAGGCATATATGCGCTACCAGCCGGTAGCCAACGGACCAGCACCGCCGGGGTGCGTCCGCGCAGCACCTCTTTCCTTGGTCTAGACATGTCAAATTGCCGTCGCTACGCTCACCCCTGGTCTAGACCGCAGCACTCTCCGGACATCACCCCACATCTCCAGGAGCGAAGGATGCGCAAAAAGATCACCTCGTTACTCGCCGGGCTCGGGATCGCCGGGGCGGCCCTGCTGGCCACCTCGGCCCCCGCCCAGAGCCACGGCTACACCGACTCCCCCATCAGCCGTCAGCAGCTCTGCGGCATCGGCACCGTCAAGCACTGCGGGCAGATCCAGTGGGAGCCGCCGAGCGTCGAGGGCCCCAAGGGCTTCCCCACCCGCGGCCCGGCCGACGGCCACATCTGCTCGGGCGGCATCGGCCGCTTCTCCGAGCTCGACGACCCGCGCGGCGGCGCCTGGCCCGCCACCAAGGTCACCGCCAACCAGAGCTACACGTTCAACTGGCGAATCGAGGCGCGTCACGCCACGACCGACTTCCGCTACTACATCACCAAGGACGGCTACGACCCCACGAAGCCCCTCACCCGGGCCGACCTGGACCCGCAGCCGTTCCTCACCGTGCCCTTCGGCGGCAGGCAGCCGGGCTCGACGGTGAGCCACTCCGGCGTGCTGCCGCAGAAGTCCGGCAAGCACCTGATCCTCGGCGTGTGGACGATCTCCGACACCGGCAACGCCTTCTACGCCTGCTCCGACGTGCAGTTCTGACCGTCCGGTCCGTGCCCCGCGCCACCCGCCCGTGTGCGGGGCACGTCCGGCCACGGGGCGACCGGGTGCGTACCGATGCCGTTGGTACAGTCGCTGGCCCCCGAAGGACGCACCGAAAGAGGCCGGCGAAGCATGGCGGTGGACGCGCTCGACACCCGTATCCTGCGGCTGCTCATCGAGCAGCCGCAGACGAGCGTGCGCGAGTACGCACGCATCCTGTCCATCGCCCGGGGCACCCTCCAGGCTCGGATCGACCGGCTCGAACGGGACGGTGTGATCACCGGCAGCGGCCCCTTCCTCTCCCCCGCCGCGCTCGGCCACCCCGTCCTCGCCTTCGTGCACCTGGAGGTCACCCAGGGCCATCTCGACGAGGTCGGTGACGCGCTCGCCGCCGTGCCGGAGATCGTCGAGGCCTTCTCGACCACGGGTGGCGGCGACCTGCTGACCCGGGTCGTCGCCCGGGACAACGGGCATCTGGAGGACGTCATCCAGCGGCTCATCCGGCTGCCCGGCGTGGTCAGGACCCGGACCGAGATGGCGCTGCGCGAACGCGTGCCGCACCGGCTGCTGCCCCTCGTCGAGTCGGTGGGCCGGTCGGCCGCGGGCGGCCGTTGAGGACCGACGGTCGTACGGGGTCCGCGCGCCGGATATCCTGATCTTGCCGCGCTCCCCCACCCGGCCTCGCCCCGGCGAGGCCGCCGCCGCGGCAGTCGAAGCGGCCCTCGGTCCGGGCCGACGCCCCAGGGGGTGTCTGGTAAATCCCCGTGGAAGAAGGAGCGTCGCCTGGTGCGTGCGATCGCAAGGCGCCGGGAAGTCCTCGGATGGGGCCTCCCCTGCTCGTCAGAGCTTGGGGAAGGAGCTACTAGGGCTTTTCGGCAACGCCGCGAGCGTGCGTGCCAGGCGACGTGACGCCACGGGGATTTACCAGACACCCCCCTAGCTATCGAGACAGGTGTGCACAGGTGCTGGTTGCTGGTCGGTACCGGCTGATATCCGCCATCGGCCGGGGCGGGATGGGTGAGGTCTGGCGGGCCACCGACGAAGTCCTCGGGCGCGCCGTCGCCGTGAAACTGCTGCTGGGCGAACACGCCGACGAATCGGCCACCGCCCGGTTCCGGCTGGAGGCCCAGACCGCCGCCCGGCTGAGCCACCCCCACCTGGTGGCCGTCTTCGACTTCGGCGCGTGGGAGAACCGGCTCTTCCTCGTGATGGAGCTGGTCGAGGGCCGGAGCCTGGCGGACCTGCTGCTGGCCCAGGAGCGGCTGGGGCCCGAGCAGGCCGCGCACATCGCCGGCCAGGCGGCCGCCGGTCTCGCCGCTGCGCACCGGCAGGGCGTCGTCCACCGCGACATCAAGCCCGGAAACCTCATGCTGGACGGCGAAGGCACCGTCAAGATCGGGGACTTCGGCATCGCGCAGTTCGTCGACGATCCGTCCGCCGCGCTGACGACGACGGGTCACATCGTCGGTACGAGCCTCTACCTCGCCCCGGAACGGGCGCTCGGCCGCACCGCCGACGCCGCGTCCGACATGTACTCACTGGGCTGTGTGATCTACCAACTGCTGCTCGGGCAGCCGCCGTTCCGCTCGGACACCGCGACCGCCACCCTCTACCAGCACGTGGACACCCCGCCGGTGCCGCTGCGTCAGCGCGGCGTGGACGTCTCCGCCGCCTTCGACGCCTACCTGCTCGGTCTGCTGGCGAAGCAGCCGGAGGACCGGCCCACCGCCCAGCAGGTCGCCGACTGGTTCCACAGCGATGCCTGGCGGGGCCACGCGGAGGCGCTGCCCCAGCACCACCCGGCTCCCGCGCACCAGCCCGTCGCCCACGCGCCCCACCCGGCGACGCCCGCACCCTTCGCCGCCGTGTCCGCCCCGCCTCCCGGGGCGGACGCCGCCGCGCCGACCACGTACCGGCTGCCGCAGGCCCCCGCCGGGCACGGTCAGGGGCACGGCCGGCGAGCGGCGGCCCGGACCGCGAAGCCCCGGCGGCGCACCGCGGGCGAGGCGATCCGGCGCCGGCCCCGGGTGGCCAGCGCCATCGCGGGCGCGATCGCCTTCCTGGCCGCCGTGTTCCTGGGGATGAGCCTGTTCTCCCCCGACACCGGCTCGGCCACCACGCCGGACGACGGCACCTCGACGACCGCGCCGGCGGCTCCCGGGACCGGCCGGTAGCAGACGGCCGCTACCAGCGGTCGTGGACCGCCGCGCGGAACCGGCGGTCGTACAGGTCGCGCACCGCGTCCAGCGTGCTCTGCGGCAGCGGGTCGAGCGCGGCGGCGGCCGCGTTGGCCCGTGCCTGCTCCGTCGAGCGCGCGCCGGGGATGACGCTGGTGACGCCCGGCTGCTGGATGATCCAGCGCAGCGCCGTCTGCGCCGGGGTGGCGCCCTCGGGGGCGAGCGTGGCGAACTCGGCGGCGGCCGCCACCCCGGTCCCGTAGTCGACGCCGGAGAAGGTCTCGCCCTGGTCGAACGCCTCGCCGTGCCGGTTGTACGTGCGGTGGTCGCCGGGCGCGAAGACGGTGTCCGCGGTGTACTTGCCCGACAGCAGCCCGGAGGCCAGCGGGACCCGCGCGATGATGCCGACCCCGGCCTCCCGCGCCGCCGGCAGCACCTCGTCCAGCGGCTTGAGGCGGAACGGGTTGAGGATGATCTGGACGCTCGCGACACCCGGGCGTGCGATGGCCGTCAGCGCCTCGGCGCACGTCTCGACGCTGACCGCGTAGGCCGCGATCCGCCGCTCGGCGACGAGCGTGTCCAGCGCGTCGTACACCTCGTCGGAGGAGTAGACGGGGGTGGGCGGGCAGTGCAGCTGTACGAGGTCGAGCGTGTCGACGCCGAGGTTGGCGCGGGAACGGTCGTTCCAGGCGCGGAAGTTCTCCAGGGTGTAGTTCTCCGGCGCCTGGTCGGCGCGGCGGCCCATCTTCGTCGCGACGAAGACCCCGGCGTCGGGCCGTTCCTTGAGATAGCGGCCGATGAGCTGTTCGCTCCGGCCGTCCCCGTACACGTCCGCCGTGTCGAAGAAGGTGACTCCCGCCTCGACGGCCGCGTCGAGCACCCCGAGTGCGTCCGCCTCGCGGACGTCGCCCCAGTCCCCGCCGAGTTGCCAGGTGCCTTGTCCGACGACCGATACGTTCCGTCCGGTCCTGCCCAGTTCGCGCTGCTCCATGGGGATCATGCTACGTCCGCTCCGGTGGGCTGGCCGAGCGCGGTGAGCCGCAGGGCGCCCGCCGCCACACTGGCCTCCAGGTGGGCCGGGTTGCCGGTGCCCGCGTGGCGTAGAAGGGGACGAAGGCGATGCCCAGTTCCCCGCACATGCGCATGACCTCCTGGGAGTCGGCGCGCCGCTCGCCGATGCCGTAGCGGTTCTCCTGGACCCGGCCGCGCAGCTGCTCGGGACGGGCCCAGTCGGTCCAGTCGCCGGAGGGGCCGCGGCCCGGTCCGACCTTGGTGGTGATGACGAGGTCGTCCGGGTAAGGACCGAGCGCCCGGTTGATCAGCTCGTTGGCGGAGCGCAGGGGCGAGAAGCAGAAGGCGGCCGTGTCGATGTGGTTCACGCCCAGCTCGACGGCCCGGTCGCGGTCGTGCGGGGTGCGCTCGTCGCTGAACGCCGCGCCGTTCCGGGTCAGCCGCATGGCGCCGAAGCCGATCCGGTTGACGGTCAGATCGGCGACTTGACGAGACTTGCCAACCCCCTTTCGCGGTGCCGCAGTTCGTTGACGAGGTCATGACCACGTGTGAGTGTTCGGTCGCTCGATCACGGACACCACCCGTCGGACGGCCCCGCCCGCCGTACGGGCGGGCGCGCGTCTCCCCACGCCGCTGCCCGTGACCGGGCTCCCCACGAAACGAGGAGCCTCGATGAAACGCAGACCGATGACGGCCGGGACAACCCTGGCCGTCCTCGCCGGAATGCTGGTCGCCATCAGCGGTCAGCCGGCCTCCGCGGAACCCGCACCGCCGCCGGCCCCCAAGGCGCTCACCGCCGCCGTCTCGGCCGCCGACAAGGCGGCCGCCAGCGGGCTCGACACCCTGGCCAAGGGGCCGGACGAGCGCTACGAGCGCCGGATGGTCACCCCGTGGGTCAACGGCCTCTACTCCGTCGCGTACGAGCGCACCTACCGCGGCCTGCCCGTCGTCGGCGGGGACGCCGTCGTGGTGGCCGACTCCAAGGGCCGGGTACGCGGCTCGCAGTCGGCGGTCTCGCGGCGCATCAACGTGCCCACCACCGCGACCGTTTCCGCGAAGGCCGCCGAGTCCACCTCCCGCAAGCAGCTGCGTACGGTGGACAAGGTCGAGAGCCACCGGCTCGTCGTACGGGCCACCGACAAGCGCTCGCGGCTCGCCTGGGAGACCGTGCTCACCGGCCGGACCGCGAAGGCGCCGAGCCGGCTGCACGTGTTCGTGGACGCGGGCACCGGCGCGGTCATCGACAGCTACGACGACGTCAGGGCCGGCACCGGCAACAGCCAGTGGAACGGGCCGTCCCCGCTCACCATCAACACCACCTCGTCCGGCGGACGTTACTCGCTGCGCGACCCGAACCGGCCCGGGCTGAGCTGCGCCGACTACAGCACCGGGAGCGTGTTCACCAAGTCCACCGACTCCTGGGGCACCGGCAGCGCGTCCAGCAAGGAGACCGGCTGCGTCGACGTCATGTGGGCGGCCCAGCACGAGTGGGACATGCTGCGCGACTGGCTCGGGCGCAACGGCCACGACGGCAACGGCCGCAGCTGGCCCGTCAAGGTCGGTCTCAACGACGTCAACGCCTACTGGGACGGCTCCACGGTCTCGATCGGCCACAACCAGGCCAACCAGTGGATCGGCGCCATGGACGTCGTGGGCCACGAGTTCGGCCACGGCATCGACCAGTACACCCCGGGCGGCGCCAACAACGAGTCCGGTCTCGGCGAGGCCACCGGCGACATCATGGGCGCGCTGACCGAGGCGTACACCAACGAGCCGACCCCGTACGACGACCCGGACTACACCGTCGGCGAGAAGATCAACCTCGTCGGCAACGGGCCGATCCGGATCATGTACAACCCCGGTCAGATCGGTGACCCGAACTGCTACAGCTCCTCCATACCCAACACCGAGGAACACGCGGCGGCCGGGCCCCTCAACCACTGGTTCTACCTGCTCGCCGAGGGCTCGAACCCCGGCGGCGGCAAGCCCTCCAGCCCCACCTGCAACAGCTCGTCGGTGACCGGTGTCGGCATCCAGAGCGCCGGCAAGGTCTTCTACGGCGGCATGCTCCTCAAGACGAGCGGCATGACGTACAAGCGCTACCGCACGGCCACCCTCACCGCGGCGAAGAACCTCGACGCCACCTGCGTGCTGTACAACCGCGCGAAGGCGGCGTGGGACGCGGTCAGCGTGCCCGCCCAGAGCGGTGACCCGGCCTGCTCGCCGAGCGGCAACAACGACTTCTCGATGTCCCTGGACCCGGCCTCCGGCTCGGTGAAGCCCGGCAGCTCGGTGACGTCCACCGTCCGTACGACGGTCTCCTCCGGCAGCGCCCAGACGGTGAACCTGTCCGCGAGCGGCCTGCCCGCCGGGGCCAGCGTCTCCTTCAGCCCCTCCTCGGTGCAGTCCGGCGCCACGTCCACGATGACCGTGTCGACGACGTCGGCCGCCGCCCCCGGCTCGTACACCTTCACCGTGAAGGGCGCGGGCACCCAGGAGCACACCGCCCAGTACACGCTGACCGTCAACGACGGCGGCGGCAACCCCGGCGGTACGGCGCCCGACATCAGCGTCGCCAACGTGCAGGCGCACCTCGCCCAGTTCAACACCCTGGCCTCGCAGAACGGCGGCAACCGGCGGGCCGGCAGCAGCGGGTACACCGCCTCGCTCAACTACGTGAAGGGCAAGCTCCAGGCGGCCGGTTACACCGTCACCGAGCAGACCTGCGCCACCTGCAGCTACTCCGGCAAGAACCTCATCGCTGACTGGCCGGGCGGGCCCGCCGACCGCACCGTGATGTTCGGCGCCCACCTGGACAGCGTCTCCGCCGGGCCCGGGATCAACGACAACGGCTCCGGCTCGGCGACCCTGCTGGAGAACGCGCTCGCCCTGGCCCAGCAGAACCCGACCATGACCAAGCACGTCCGGTTCGCCTGGTGGAACGGCGAGGAGCAGGGGCTCCAGGGCTCCGAGTACTACGTGAACCAGCTGAGTTCGGCCCAGCGCAGCGCCATCACCGCGTACTACAACTTCGACATGGTCGCCTCGGTGAACGGCGGCTACTTCATCAACAACCTCAACTCGGCCGCCTCGGCGCCGATGAAGGAGTACTGGGCCTCCCTCGGGCTCGCCCCGGAGGAGAACGTGGAGGGCCAGGGCCGTTCCGACGACTACTCCTTCCAGCAGGGCGGGATCGCCACCTCGGGTTACGCGACCGGCGCCAGTGACACCAAGACCTCGGCGCAGGCGTCCAAGTGGGGTGGCACGGCGGGCCGTTCGTACGACCCCTGCTACCACCAGTCCTGCGACACCACCTCCAACATCAACGCCACCGCGCTCGACCGCAGTGCCGACGGGGTCGCCTACACACTGTGGAAGACGGCCGTCGGCTCCACCGCGCCGGCCGACGACTTCTCCGTCTCGGTGAACCCGGTCTCGGGCAGCGTCCAGCCGGGCGCTTCGGTCACCGCGGCCGTGTCCACGGCCACCACCAGCGGCTCCGCGCAGAGCGTCCGGCTGACGGCGTCCGGTGCACCGAGCGGCGTCACCGTCTCCTTCTCGCCGGCCTCCGTGCAGTCCGGCTCGTCGGCCACGATGACCGTCTCCGCCGGCGCCCAGGCCGCGGCGGGTACGTACACGCTCACCGTGACCGGTACCGGGACGGCCACCCACACCACCACGTACTCGCTCGTGGTCGGTGGCGGCGGCAACTGCCAGCCCCGGCAGGTGGTGACCAACGGCGGCTTCGAGAACGGGACGTCGCCCTGGACGCAGACGAACGGCGTCATCAACAACCGGACCTCCGAGAAGCCCGCGCACAGCGGCTCGTACCAGGCGTGGTTCGGCGGCTGGGGCAGCACCCACAGCGACACCGCCACCCAGTCACTGACCGTGCCGGCCGGCTGCTCGACGTACCGGCTGTCGTTCTACCTGCGCACCGACACCGCAGAAACGCCCGACGGGAACGCGTACGACACGTTCACCGTGAAGCTCGGGTCGCGGACGCTGGCCACGTACTCGAATCTCGACGCCACCAACAGCTATGCGCTGAAGACCTTCGACGTCACGTCGGCCGCCGGGCAGACGGTGACGCTGGGCTTCACCAGCAAGGAGGACGCCTATCTGCAGACCAGCTTCGTCGTGGACGATGTGGCCCTCGACGTGAGCTGACCCGACCGTAGGGGTGAAAGGGAGGGGCGGGGCGTGGTGGACACGCTCCGTCCCTCGGCGCGTTCTCAGCGGACGGCGGCGGCCAGTCTGCGGACGAAGTCGTCGGTCTCGGTCCCGCCGCCGGTACGGGCGGCCAGCCGTCCGTACAGTCCGCGCAGCTCCTGGCCGAGCAGCGTCGGGGGATGCACCCTGCCGTCCAGGACCGGACCGGCCACCGACGGCGCGGCGGCCGGTTCGCCCGCGCAGACGTAGGCGTCCGCCGTCCGGGCCAGGAACAGCATCCGGGCCGAGTGCATGCCGGGCGGCAGCAGCCTGATCGCGGTGCCGGCCGCGTCGAGGGCGCGGAGCGCGAAGCGGCGCTCCCCCGTCGCGGCGGCGAGGTCCCGCAGTGCGCCGGCGGCGCCCGACTCCACCCGCAGGCGCACGGAGGCGACGGAGAGCCAGGGCGCCTCCGTCTCGTCCCGCTCGTCGGCCCGGTCCATCTGGGTCCAGGCACGGGCGATGTGGTGCAGGGTGCTGTCGGCGTCACCGCGCACCGCGTGGCCGCGTGCCTGGTACAGATCGCTCAGGGCCCCCGCCCAGTGCCGGCCCGCGGCGGCCCGGCGGACGGCTTCGCCGTAGGCGAGCGCGGAGGGGCCGTCGCCCTCGAGCCGGGCCAGGGTGCTCATGTCGCTCAGCGCCGCGACCTGCGCGCCGACGTGGCCCGCCATGGCCGCCCACACCAGGGACCGGTCGAGCCAGGCCATCGCCGTGCCGTTGCGGCCCCACAGCAGCCTGAGCGAGCCGGCCGACTGCGCGTACTCGGCGGCCAGCGGCGCGAGTTGCCGCTGATACGGGGCGGCCGGAAGCGCCATCCAGCGGAGCATCGCGTGCAGCGTGCGCTCGACGACCGCGGTCGCGCCGGGCCAGGAGTGCTCCTCGTCGGCGCGCAGGCAGACTGCGAGCAGTGCGGTCAGGGCGTGCACGGTGTCGGTGTCCAGGGCCGGCCGGGACGAGGTGTCGGGGCCCAGCGAGCAGAAGCGCGCGTGCAGGGCGACCACGTCGGTGAGCGCCGGGACCGTGCACCCGTCCCGGCCGTGCAGCGGGCAGACCAGCCCGTACGCGGGCAGCCGTGGGGGCAGTACGGCCCCGGGCGGGAGCATCGCCGCGAGCGCCCCGCCGGCCGGTTCGCCGGGGAGCGGGCCCTGGCCGACCGGGTCCGGCAGCGGCGCGGGAGCGGCGGGCGCCCGCTCGCCCGCGTCGGCCCGCTCTGCGTCCTCGCAGGCGGCCACGAGGTCTCCGCCGGCCGCCAGGAGGTCGTCGAGGCGGCGGGCCAGCGGCAGCGGGGTCCTGCGGCTGCCGTGTTCGAGTTTGCTGATGGCGGTGTGGTCGTAGCCGACCCGGGCCCCCACCTGGGCCTGGGTGAGACCGGCCCGCCTGCGCCAGTGACGCAGCCGGGCGCCGAACACCCGCCATGCCCTGACGCTCCGGGCGTCCGCCGGCGCGGCGCCCGTCACCTCGGTCATCCGGGGCCTCGTCGTGCCTGGTCAGCGCCGCTTCCGGCGCCACGCTCACGGCTCATGCCCCGGAGGATAGCGAGGGCCCGGGCCCGCTGTCCCCGGGGCGGCAAGAACATGTCCGGTAACAGGCTCGGCCGTTCGGACCCCCGCGCTCTCCGTACCCGATCGATGATTGCGGTGGCAACGATCCACGTCGCCTCATGCACTCCTCGTACCTGCCCCGTCATCACCTGAACCGACGCCATGTCAGTTCCCTTGTAGCGGGCGCTGTCAAGATGGCCGCAACACGGACACACGTGAGCTTTCCGTCGTCAACTGTTGACCTCAAGTCCACCCCAACAAGCCGTCGCTGCACACCTATTGACGTGTCGTGAGCCGGGGGTGAAGTATCCCCATCGCCGGAGAGAGCGCTCTCCGGCTTCGTGTCGTGCACCCGTTCCGCGACTCAGGAGACAAGCCCCCATGTATGGACCCCCCTCGCTCCGCAGACCCGCACCTTCCTCCGGAAGAAGACGTACCGGCGTGCTGGCCGCCGTCGCCGGTCTCGTCGTCTCGCTCCTCGCCTTCGTACCCTCGACCCCGGCCGACGCGGCCCCTTCCCTGCTCTCGCAGGGCAAGACGGTGACCACATCAAGCCAGGAGGGCGCCGGCACCCCCGCCACCGCCGCCGTCGACGGCGACAACGGCACCCGCTGGTCGAGCACGTTCTCCGACCCGCAGTGGATCAAGGTCGACCTGGGCACCTCCGCCTCGGTCAGCCGGATCGCGCTGAAGTGGGAGGCCGCGTACGCCAAGAGCTACAAGATCGAGTTCTCCACGGACAACAACACCTGGAGCACGGCCTACTCGACCACCACGGGCCCCGGCGGCGACGAGTCGCTGAACGTCTCGGGCACCGCCCGGTACGTCCGGCTGACCGGCACCGCCCGCGCCACCCAGTACGGCTACTCCCTCTGGGAGTTCCAGGTGTTCGGCACCACCGGCGGCGACGGCGGCCCGCAGCTTCCGGGCGGCGGCGACCTCGGCCCGAACGTCCTGGTCTTCGACCCGTCGACGCCCAACATCCAGGGCAAGGTCGACGAGATCTTCCACCAGCAGGAGTCCGCACAGTTCGGCACCGGCCGCTACGCGCTGCTGTTCAAGCCGGGCACGTACAACAACATCAACGCGCAGATCGGCTTCTACACCTCGATCGCCGGCCTCGGCCTCAAGCCCGACGACACCACGTTCAACGGTGACGTCACGGTCGACGCGGGCTGGTTCAACGGCAACGCGACGCAGAACTTCTGGCGTTCGGCCGAGAACCTGGCCCTCAACCCGGTCAACGGCACCGACCGCTGGGCGGTCTCGCAGGCCGCGCCGTTCCGCCGGATGCACGTCAAGGGCGGCCTCAACCTCGCCCCGAACGGCTACGGCTGGGCCAGTGGCGGGTACATCGCCGACAGCAAGATCGACGGCCAGGTCGGCCCGTACTCGCAGCAGCAGTGGTACACCCGCGACAGCTCCATCGGCGGCTGGGGCAACGGCGTCTGGAACATGACGTTCTCCGGTGTCGAGGGCGCCCCGGCCCAGAGCTTCCCCAACCCCCCGTACACCACACTCGACAACACCCCGGTCTCCCGCGAGAAGCCGTTCCTCTACCTGGACGGCAACGACTACAAGGTGTTCGTCCCCGCGAAGCGCACCAACGCGCGCGGTGTCTCCTGGAGCGGGACCCCGCAGGGCCAGTCCATTCCGCTGAGCCAGTTCTACGTCGTCAAGCCGGGGGCCTCCGCCGCCACCATCAACGCGGCCGTCCAGCAGGGTCTGCACCTGCTGTTCACGCCCGGCATCTACCACGTGAACCAGACGATCAACATCGACCGTGCCGACACCGTGGTCCTCGGGCTCGGCCTCGCCACGATCATCCCCGACAACGGGGTCACCGCCCTCAAGGTCGGTGACGTGGACGGCGTCAAGCTCGCCGGGCTCCTCATCGACGCCGGGCCGCAGAACTCCCAGGTGCTCGTCCAGGTCGGCCCCGACGGCGCGTCCGCGAACCACTCCGCCAACCCGACCAGCGTCCAGGACGTGTTCGTCCGGGTCGGCGGCGCCGGTGCCGGCAAGGCCACCACGGGCATGGTGATCAACAGCAACGACACGATCATCGACCACACCTGGCTGTGGCGCGCCGACCACGGCGAGGGCATCGGCTGGGACACCAACCGCTCCGACTACGGCCTCCAGGTCAACGGCGACAACGTCCTGGCCACCGGCCTGTTCGTCGAACACTTCAACAAGTACGACGTCCGCTGGTCCGGCGAGAACGGCAAGACGATCTTCTTCCAGAACGAGAAGGCCTACGACGCCCCCAACCAGGACGCCGTCCAGAACGGCGGCATCAAGGGCTACGCCGCCTACAAGGTCGACGACTCGGTCAACACCCACGAGGGCTGGGGGCTGGGGAGCTACTGCTACTTCAACGTCGACCCGAGCATCCGCCAGGACCACGGCTTCGAGGCCCCGGTCAAGGCCGGCGTGAAGTTCCACGACCTGCTCGTCGTCTCACTCGGCGGCCAGGGCCAGTACAACCACGTCATCAACAACACCGGATCGCCCACGTCCGGGACCTCCACCGTTCCGTCGAACGTGGTGTCGTTCCCGTGACGGACGGCAGGTGACACAGGTCGTACGAGGTGAGTGAGCGGCGCGGGGACCGGCGGTGTGCCGGGCCCCGCGTCGTCGTGGTCAAAGCGGCCACTCGGCCGCCGGGGGCGGGCCGCCGAGCGTCTGCTCGGACCAGATGACCTTGCCCCTGTCGGTGTATCTGGCCCCCCAGCGCTGTGCGAACTGCGCGACCAGGAAGAGGCCCCGGCCGCCCTCGTCCGTCGTGGCGGCGTAGCGCAGGTGCGGGGAGGTGCTGCTGCAGTCGGACACCTCGCAGATCAGGGACCGGTCGTGCAGCAGCCGGACCTTGATGGGCTCGGAGCCGTAGCGGATGGCGTTGGTGACGAGTTCGCTCAGGATGAGCTCGGTGACGAACCCCTCCTCGTCCAGCCCCTGGTCGGAGAGCCAGCGGATGGCCTGCCGGCGGACACCGGCGACGGCGGCGGGGTCCGGGGGGACGTCCCACTGGACGCGCCGGGACGGGTCCAGGGTGCGGGTCCGGGCGACCAGCAGGGCCACGTCGTCGCCGGGGCGGCTGGGCAGCATGGCCTCCAGCACGTCGTCGCAGGTCTCCTCCGGCGTGCGGTCGCGGTCGGCGAGCGAGCGGCGCAGCAGTTCCAGGCCGTCGTCGATGTCCCGGTCGCGGCGCTCGACCAGCCCGTCGGTGTACAGGACGAGGCGGCTGCCCTCGGGAACCTCGAGCTCGGTCATCTCGAAGGGCATGCCGCCGATCCCGAGGGGCAGCCCGGCCGGGATGTCCGGGAAGCTCACCGTCCCGTCGGGCAGCACGAGCGCGGGCCCTGGGTGGCCGGCCCGGGCGACCGTGCAGCGGCCGGACACCGCGTCGTAGATCGCGTACAGGCAGGTGGCGCCGGTGATCGCGGCGCCGCCCGTCTCCTCGTCCTGGTCCATCCCGACCACCAGTTCGTCGAGGTGGCCGAGGAGTTCGTCGGGGGCCAGGTCCAGCGTGGAGAAGTTGAGGACCGTGGTGCGCAGCCGGCCCATGGTGGCCGCCGCGTGCAGCCCGTGTCCGACGACGTCGCCCACGACGAGGGCGACCCGGGCGCCGGACAGCGGGATCACGTCGAACCAGTCGCCGCCCACGCCGGCCTGCGCCGGGAGGTAGCGGTAGGCGACGTCGAGGGCGTTCTGCTCGGGCAGGCCGCGCGGGAGGAGGCTGCGCTGGAGGGTGACGGCCATCTGGTGCTCGCGGGTGTAGCGGCGGGCGTTGTCGACGCTGACCGCCGCGCGGGCCACCAGTTCCTCGGCGAAGGAGAGATCGTCGAGGTCGAAGGGCTCCTCGTTCCCGGCGCGCCAGAAGTTGGCGACGCCCAGGATGACACCGCGGGCCCGGAGCGGGACGGAGAGCAGTGAGTGGTAGCCGTGGTCCATGAGGTGGGCGGCCTTGTCCGGGTCGGCCTCGCGCCACTGCCGGGAAGCGGCCAGATCCGAGACGATCCAGGTGTGGCCGACGCCGGTGCCCAAGCTGTCGGCGCTGGTCGGCAGGTAGCCGATGACGCGCCCGACCGGGTGGAACGGCTGGTTCTCGACGGCGCGGCTGACGGCTGTGCGGCGCAGGTCCAGGGTGTCGCCGGTGGGCGGCCGCGGTTCCTCGCCGCGCAGGACGGAGTCGGACAGGTCGACGGTGACGCAGTCGGCGAAGCCGGGGGCTGCGACGTCCGCGAGTTCCTGGGCGGTGGTGGTGACGTCGAGGGTGGTGCCGATCAGGGCGCCCGCCCGGTAGAGCAGCGTCAGCCGCTCGCGCACGGTCTCGGCGCGGCCGGTGAGGGCGCGCAGTTCGGTGGTGTCGCGCAGGGTCGCGACCATGCCGGGCTGGCCGCCGCGTTCCTCGGTGGGGCGGAGGTTGACGGCGAGCAGCCGGTCCCCGGCGGGGCGCAGTTCGTCGGTGGCGACCTGTCCGGAGGCCAGCAGTTCCGCGGTACCCGCCGCGAGGCCGAGGTCGGTCACCGCGCGGCCCTCGGCGTCGCGCGGGAGGTCCAGCAGCCGCCGGGCCTCGTCGTTGGCGAGCAGCAGCCGGTGGTCGGCGCCGATGATGAGGACGCCTTCGCGCACGGCGTGCAGCACGGCGTCGTGGTGCTCGTACATCCGGGTCATCTCGGCAGGGCCGAGGCCGCGCGTCTGGCGGCTGAGGCGGCGGCCGACCAGGATGGCGCCGGCCATGGTGAGGACGAGGGCGGTGATCCCGGCGCCGATGGTGAGCGGGATGCTCGGGTACGCCAGCCGGTTGACGGCCTCGACCTTGATGCCCACCGCGACCAGGCCGGCGGCCGTTCCGTCCTTGCGCGGGACGGGCACCGCGGAGCTGACGGCCTTGCCCCGGCCGGCGTCGACGGTCCGGGTGACGGGCCCGCCCTCCAGGGCGTCCTTGTAGGGACCGGGGATCTGCTTGCCGATGAGAGCGATGTCCGGGTAGGTGTAGCGGATCCCGTTGGTGCCTGCCACGACGACGTATTCGACGCCGGTGCTCTGCCGGATCTCCTCGGCACGCGGCTGGAGGACGGCCGTGGGGTCCTTGCTGTCGAGGGCGGCCGCCACCCCCGGTGCGTGCGCGAAGGTCTGCGCGACGCTCAGCGACTGGGCGCGGGCCGCGCTCATGCTGTCGCGCCGGCCCTGCACGACGAGGGCGACGACGGCGGCGGCGTCGAGCAGGACGACGATGCCGAGCATGAGGATGAAGAACTGACCGGCGACGGTGCGGACACTGAACAGGGCGCGCAGTCGGCGCCCCGGTGAGGTCCGCTCGGGCGGCGGTCCGGGGGGCGTGGGTGTGCCACCGCCCGGGCGGCCGCCATCGTGTCGACGCGGACGCCGGGCGGAGCGGTGAAACCTCGCCCGGAATCGACCTGTACCACCCACATGTTCAGGTTTAACACGGATCGTCGCGGGGCGATCGGTGGGCGGGCCCAGTCCGCTTTCCCCGGCGGTCCCGGCCCGGTGCGATCGGGTGACGCGGGGGCGGCGGGTGCGTGCCCGGCCGCCGGGAGCGCCGCGGCCGCCCGATGATCCGGAAATGGTGCCTGTATTCCTGACCAAGGCGGTCGAGCTGCTGCTCGGCCGGGAGAACCGCTCGCTGCATCTCAAGGCGGCGGGCTGGGCGACAGTGCTGCTCGCCGTGACCATGCTGACCGGCTCCTGGCTGGTGGTCCTGGCCGAGCGGCACGCGTCCGACGCCACGATCACCTCGTATCCGCGGGCGCTGTGGTGGTCGGTGGAGACCGCGACGACCGTCGGTTACGGGGATCTCTTCCCGGTGACGCTGTGGGGGCGGATCGTGGCCGCCGTCGTGATGGGTGTCGGCATCACGACGTACGGGATGGTCACGGCCGCCCTGGCGACCTGGTTCGTGGGGCACGAGCAGCGACGGCGGCACCGGCTGGCGGCCGACGCGGAGCATGCCGCGCGCAGGATGCGGGACGACACGGAGCGGCTGCTGCACGAGCGCTTCGACCGCATCGAGCGGCTGCTCGCCGATTCGGGCCGCAGGCCGCCGGGCTGAGCCGCGGGGCGCTGCGTGTGAACGGCGCGGTGCCGGGCACTCCTTTCTCGATCACCCGCCCCGGGGCCCGGGAAATTGGCAGGATGTCGGCGTACAGGGCCGTCGTCCCGGCGGCGGTGCCCGGCCGAGGAGAGGAGCCCCATGCGGGAGACGCGTGCAGAGCAGTCGCCGTCGGACGAGGAGGCCGCCCACGGCGCGGCCGAGGAGGCCCAGGTCATCGTGGTGGGTGCGGGCCCGGCCGGTTCGTCCGCCGCCTACCACCTCGCCAGGGCCGGGGTCGACGTGCTGCTGCTCGAGAAGTCCCGCTTCCCCCGCGAGAAGGTGTGCGGGGACGGCCTGACCCCGCGCGCGGTGCACCAGCTGATCCGCATGGGCGTCGACATCCAGACCCCGGGCTGGACCCGGTCGCGGGGCATGCGCTGGGTGGCCGGGCCCCGGCAGGTGGAGATCGACTGGCCGGCGCTGGGCGGCTTCCCGGACTTCGGGCTCACCCGCAGCCGGCACGACTTCGACGACATTCTGGCCCGGCACGCGGTCGCGGCCGGTGCCCGGCTGCGTACCGGCGTGAAGGTGAAGGAGCCGGTGACCGACCGGGCCGGGCGGATCACCGGGGTGACGGCGGTGTCCGCGGCGGGCACGGTGGCGCACCGGGCACCCGTCGTGATCGCCGCCGACGGCGCCTCGGCCCGGATCGCACTGGCCATGGGTCTTGAGCGGGACGCCAAGCGGCAGATCGCCACGGCCGCCCGGCGCTACTACCGCAGCCCGGAGCGCTCGCGGGAGGACTTCCTGGAGCTGTGGGCCGACCTCCGCTTCCCGAAGAGCGATGCCTACCTGCCGGGGTACGGCTGGATCTTCCCGATGGGCGACGGCCGGGTCAACGTCGGGCTCGGCGCGCTCCCCCACCGCCGGCTCGGCAGCGCCGACCTGCGGGCCACGCTGGACCGGTGGCTGGCCCGCACCCCGGCCGAGTGGGGGCTGCGGGAGGAGAACGCCGAGGGGCCCGTGCGCAGCGCCGCCCTCCCGCTGGGCTTCAACCGCCACCCGCTGTACACCAGGGGGCTGCTCCTGGTCGGTGACTCCGGGGGCATGGTCAGCCCGTGGAACGGCGAGGGCATCGGGCAGGCCCTGGAGGCGGGCGAGGTCGCCGCCGAGACGACGGCGCTCGCGCTGGCGCTGCCGCCGGGGCCGAGGCGGGAGCGGGCGCTGCGCCACTACCCGGCCGAGATGAACCGCCGGTGGGGCCGCTACTACCGGCTCGGCAACACGGCCGCCGACCTGATCTTCAGCCGGTCGGGCTTCCAGCCGGTGCTGAACCGCTATGTGATGGGTTCGCCGGCCCTGCTCAACACGCTGGCCCGGCTGCTCACCAACCTCACGGAGCACCCCTCGCGCGACGCGATCGACCATGTCCTGAACACGGCGGTCCGGCTCGTGCCCGCGCCGGGCCTCCGGCGCCGCTGACTCCCTGGTCGACAGGCGGCGTGCAGACCCGGATCTGACCGAAAGCGATCAATGAAGATGCGAAGGACCGCAGATGCCGGGCGAGGGCGAGGCGCATGCCGCCGGCGTTCCCGCCCGTACCGAAGCCGCTCCGAAGCCGGCCGCACCCCATGCGTTTCGGTGACCCTGGCCACCCTGCTCGTCGGAGCCGGACGCGTGACCACCAAGAATCAGATCATCGATGAGCCGTGGGGGCCGGGGTCGCCCCGGCGCGCCTCGGCGGCCGTCCACGGCTACCTCTCACAGCTGCGCAAGTTCCTCACGGCGGCCGACGGCACGCCCGAGGGTCCGGTCCTCCTGACCCGCTTCGCCACCTGGGTGGAGGAGGAGCGGCCCGCCTGCCTGGAGCTGTCCGTCGAGCGGTCCGAACCGGGCCTGGAGCCCTGCCGGTCGCTGCGCAGGCTGCATCAGGCGATCCTCACGTCGGACCGCCTCCTCGACCTGCCCGTGGCGAGCTGAGGTGGCCGCCGTACGCCAGGACGCCTGGCTGCGCCGCTACCACTCCACGGACGCCCGCGCCGAGCTGGTCTGCTTCCCGCACGCGGGCGGCGCGGCGGGCTTCTGGCGTCCGCTGTCCGCCGCCGTCCGCGCCTCGCTGGACGTGCGCGCCGTCCAGTACCCGGGCCGGCAGGACCGCTACCGCGAGCCGCCCGTCCGCGATCTGCACCGGCTCGCCGACCTGGTCGCCGAGGCGCTGGAGAGCGGACCGCCGCCGGCCGGGCCGCGGGTCTTCGTCGGGCACAGCATGGGCGCCTCGCTCGCCCATGAGGTGGCGCTGCGGCTGTCCGGGCGCCACGGTCCGGCGGCGCTGATCGTCTCCGGCCGCCGGGCGCCCTCGCGCCTCGGGGCCGGGGAGCGGCTGGAGAGCGACGAGGCGGTGATCGCGAGGGTCCGCGCGCTGGGCGGCACCGATCCCGCCGTGCTGGCCGACCCCGACCTGCTCGACGTGATCCTTCCCGCGCTGCGTGCCGACTACGCGGCCGTCGCCGGTTACGTGCCGGGCGACGGCCTCCTGGCGTGCCCGGTCGTCGCCCTCACCGGTGACAGCGACCCGGATGCGCCTCCGGAGGACGTACGGGCATGGCGCACGCACACCACGGGCCCGTTCGAACTGCGGGTCCTGCCGGGCGGGCACTTCTTCCTGAACGACCATCTGCCGGCCGTCGCGGAGCTCGCTGTCGCGCTGTCCGCCGCTGCCCCGGGGCACGGGCGGGCGGTGGGGCCGTCGTGAGCGGCGCTGGTTGCGTCACACGCCGTGAAGCCACCCGCGCACGGTTTCGTCGTCGGTCCACCTGGCCGCGAGCAGCAGGGCGATGTCGTCGGGCCGGTCGGCGGCCAGCCGGGCCCGGCTGATGACGTGGTCGGCGGTGTCGACCAGGGGCACGGCGCCGAGGCCGGCGATCGTGCCGCGCAGCCGCTCGACCCCGATGTCGATGTCGGTGCCGGCCTGCTCGACGAGGCCGTCGGTGTAGAGGGCGAGCGTCGCGCCGGGGTCCAGGTGGAGCTCGGTGACGGGGTACGCGACGTCGGCGTCGATGCCCAGGACGATGCCGCCCGCCAGCTCCATGACCTCGGCGGTGCCGTCGGGCCGGCGCAGGACGGGCTGGGGATGCCCGGCGCGCACGGCGTGCGTGCGGCCGGTGGCGGGGTCCGTCACGATGTAGCAGCAGCTCGCGAACTGGCCGGTGTCGAGGTCGATGAGCAGGCGGTTGGTACCGCTCATGACCTCCTGCGGGTCGTGGCCGCTGAGCGCGAAGGCCCGTACGGCACTGCGGAGCTGGCCCATGGTCGCGGCGGCGGCCACGCCGTGGCCCTGTACGTCCCCGATGACGAGGGCGAGCCGGCCGTGGGTCTCGATCACGTCGTACCAGTCGCCGCCGACGTCCATGCCCTGGGTGCCGGCGAGGTAGCGGCCCTGGGTGTCGATGCCGTGGACGGCGGGCAGCCGGTGCGGCAGCAGGGCGTCCTGGAGGCCGCGGGCCAGGGCGGCCTCGGTGTCGTAGCGCTGGGCCCGCTGGAGCGCCTGGGCGATGAGGCCGGCCAGGGCGGTGAGGACCGTACGCTCCTCCGGGCTGAAGCCGCGCGGCCGGTCGAAGCCGAGGATGCAGGAGCCGACGAGCCGCCCGGAGGCGATCAGCGGCAGGAAGGCGCGGGCGCCGACGTCCGCGTCCATGGGGATGCCGGGGTAGGCGGCCGCCAGACGCTGCATGGACTCGAAGAAGATGGGGCGCCCGGTGGTGAGGGTCTCCACGCCCGGGATGCGGGCGTCCAGGCCTACGGCGTCGAACCGGTCGAGGAAGCCCTGCGGGAAGCCGGTCTCCCACTCCAGGTAGAGGTGGCCCTCCTTGAGCAGGTAGATCGCCAGCTGCCGGCCGCCGAACGCGGGCAGCAGTTCCTCGGTGACCACGCGGGAGACCTGGCGGGCGGTGACGGCCTCGGTGAGCGCGATGGCGAGGGCGACCGGGCGGTAGAGGGCGGCGGACCGGTCGGCCGGGGAGCCGAGTCCCAGGCCGGGCGAGACGACGGAGCCCGGGGTGTAGGCGGGCTCGTCGGTGTGGGTGAGGACGGCGGTCAGCCCGTCGTGCCCGGGGTACAGGGAGACGGAGAGCCAGGGCGGCGGGTCGCGCCGGGCGAGGAAGTGCACCGGGGCGTCGGAGATCATCGCGGCCCGGTAGTGGTCCTCGTACGCGGGGTTCGCGAACCAGGGCAGCGCCTCCCAGAAGACCCGCCCGACCAGTTCCGCGCGGGCCCGGCCGAGCATCTCCTCGGCCAGCGGGTTGACGTAGGTGATCCGGCCGAAGCGGTCGAGCGAGAAGATGCCGCGCGGCAGCCGGTCGGCGGCCTCGGCGACGACCGGGCCGATGCCCAGGTCCACCAGGAAGCCGGTGAGGTGTCCGCCCGGGCCGGCGTCGTCGTCCCGGCGCCCGGAGACCTCCAGCAGGTGGGAGCGGCCGTCCGGGCCGCGCAGGCGCATCCGGCGTACGACGGGGCCGTGGGAGTCCGCCGCCTGCCGGGCCAGCGCCCAGAGGCCGTAGACGTCCTCGGGCGCCAGTCTGGCCGCCAGGGCCCCGATGGTGCCGGGGAAGCCGCCGGTGCCGGTGCCGAGGATCGCGTCGAGGTCCGCGTCCGCCTGGACGGTGCCGGTGCCGAGGTCCCAGTCGAAGCGGCCGATGCGCACCGGCGGCGAGGTCTCGGCGGGCAGCTGGACGGGCAGCGGTTCCCCGTCCCACTCCGGCCGGGTGCCGGAGTCCGCCAGGGCGGCCAGTTCGGTGCCGAGGCTCCGGGCGATGCGCTGGAGCCGGTCCCGGTCGGCGGCGGACACCGGTTCGTCCCCGGTCGCGGCGCGCAGGACGACGAGGACGCCGACCGGCTCGTGACCCCGCAGGACCGGCACGTACAGGGACCCGAAGGGGAACGGCAGGCCGGCCATGAGCTGCGGGAAGCGGCGCATGGCGTCCTCGGCGTCGGCGAGGTAGACGGGGCTGCCGGTGCGGAACGCCTCGGCGATCGGGAACGGCCGGTTCACGTGCATCCGCCACCAGGGGCGGAACAGCGGTCCGGGAAGCCCGGCGAGGACGGCCAGGCGGAGCAGGCCGGGGGTGCCGGAGGGCAGATAGATCCCGCCGGCCAGGCCGCCGACTGCGTCGATGGCGCTCACGACTGATTGCGCGAGCACCAGGGACAGATCGTCCGGTGCCCGTCCGTCGTCCGGTCTCCCGGGAAGGCCGTCGCCCGGACCGAGCGGCACCCGCCCGGCCGCACCGTGCCAGGTCACACAGCCAGGATGCTCCCGCCCGGCCGGTACGCGCACGTCGGAGAGGGGCCGGGTCCGCGCCTTCCTTCCGCCGGTTCGCGGCCGGGGGCCGGGTGTGTCCGGCCTTCCCACGCGGCGGAGCGGTGGCCGCCACGGGTGTGGCGGCCACCGCTCCTTCACGGTCCGTGCAGGCTCCTACCGGCCCTCGTCGGGCGGGCGGCGGTCACCGAGCTGGTCGTTGATCTTCTGCTGGGCCGAGTCGACCTGGCCGCCGTACTTGCCGCCGGTCTTCTTGTCGACGAAGTCCCCGCCCTTCTCGACGCCCTGCCGGGCCTGATCGGGGTGCCCCTTGATCATGCCCTTGATCTTGTCGAGCATGCTCATGACTGACCTCCTAGAGACGCTGACCGTTCCAGCATCCACGCCCGGCCCGCCCGACGCATTCCGGGGCGGGACCCCACGACGTCGAACACCATGTATTTACCGGCACACGCAGAGGGGCGGAGGAAGCGCATTCGCTTCCTCCGCCCCTCCTCACGGCTCCGCCCCGAGCACGGGGCCGGGTGGGATCAGTAGGCGCCGAACACGTTGTCCATGGAGCCGTACGTGGCGGCGGCGTAGTTGCACGCGGCCGTGATGTTGGCGACCGGGTCGTAGATGTCCGTCGACGTACCGGCCACGTGGTAGGCGTCGAAGGTGGGCTGGATCACCTGGAGCAGACCCTTGGAGGGCGTGCCGTTGACGGCGTTGATGTCCCAGTCGTTGATGGCGAACTGGTTGCCCGAGGACTCACGCATGATGTTGCGGTAGATGCCGTCGTAGCTGCCGGGGATGCCGTGCTCGGCCATGACGGCCAGGGATTCCTTGATCCAGCCGTCGAGGTCGTCGGTGTACGCGACCGTCTGGGCCTCGGCGGGCGCGGCGGCGGTCTTCTCGGCGACGGGGACGACCGTGCGCTCGGAGCGGTCGGCGCGGTCGGCGCTCTCCGTCCGGGGCGCGGTGTCGCCGTTCTTCTCGGCGGTCTCCGCCTTGAATTCGCTCTTCTCCGCGGCCTTCGGGGCGGCGGCCTCGGACTTGGCTCCGATGGTGAGCTTGAGGCCCGGGTGAATGAGGTCGGGGTTGCTGCCGACAACACCGCGGTTGTCCTTGTACAGCCGCTCCCAGCCACCGCTGAGGGAATGTCCCTGCGCGATCTTGTAAAGCGAATCGCCGGAGACCACGGAATACGTGGTGGGCGTGGCCTTGCGCACGGCAATTTCCTTGCCGGCGACGGAAGTCGGGGCCGCGGCCCTTTCGGCGACGACGGACTTGGCGGGGGCGGCGGAGGCCGATCCGGCAGTGATCAGGGGGAGCGCGAGAACGGCTCCGCCCGCGCTCACGGCGATGAAACCGCGGGTCAGGGACGCGGACTTGGCACGACGGTGCTTACCCGTGATGGGCATGGCGTATTTCCTCTCCGTCGCCTACGAGGTGAGCTGTCGGGTTCGGACTGGAGATGTCCGGTCGCGCATGGCGACTTCACCCCTAGCCGCTCCGGATTCCGGACCGGCGGCAAACCTGGGTCCCCCGCTCCTGCCGTACGTGGGTGGTCGGGTTCCCGGACGGCGGCAGGATTCGGCGTTCCATCCGGATTGATGACGGGACCGTAAGCGAGAAACGACGGCCGGAACAAGCCCAGAATTGCTGATCACAATTGTTTTGCAAGATCAATCAAAGGAAATGCTCATGATCGCTCTCGGCAGGGGGAGTCAAATTTCTTGGCACGCCTGGGAACCGCGAGATCGGATTACGCGTCAGAAACGGCGAACGTGACGCTGCCCACTGCGACCGAAGTGGGGCATTAGTCCGTTTCGATGGCCTTGGGCAGCATCAAACCCTCCCCAAGTGCCCACTGTTGACCTTTGGCCCATAAAGTGACAAAAGGGGCACAGGAGCCATGCGGAAGGCCGGAAATCCGCCTTCCGGCCCCCTCGCCCACACGATCAACATATGGTTAGGCTTACCTAAGTGTGTCGGGATGTCGGCGGCGGCACCGGGGCACGCCCCTGCCCTGAAACGACGTCGATCGTCCGGCACGGCCCCGTTCACCCCTCATCGGCAAATGGAGACCCCAGGCCATGGCGCCGCATTCCACGCATGACTCCGGCCGTTCCGCCCCCTCCGACGACCTGGAACTCACCGGCCGCCTGGCCCTCGTGACAGGAGCCGGACGCGGCATAGGTGAGGCGGTCGTCCGCGTCCTGGTCGCACGCGGCTGCCGGGTCCTGGCGACCGACGCGGCCCCCGAAGGCGTGGACGCCCTGGCCCGGGAGTACGGCCGGAGCGTCGTCGCACGGAGGCTGGACGTGACGGGCGCGGCGGCCGTCGAAGCCCTCGTGGCCGAGGCCGAGGAGACGCTCGGCGCCCTCGACATCGCGGTCAACGTCGCCGGGATACTGCGGTGTTCACCGGTCGCCGAGCTGACCGACGAGGACTGGGCGGCCACGTTCGCCGTCAACACCGACGGGGTGTTCCACGTATCGCGGGCCGTTTCACGCCGGATGGCCGCGCGCGGTGCGGGCAGCATCGTCACCGTGGCGTCCAACGCCGCCGGCATCCCCCGTACGACCATGGCGGCGTACGCCGCGTCCAAGGCGGCCGCCGTCATGTTCACCAAGTGCCTCGGCCTGGAGCTGGCGCCCCTCGGCGTCCGGTGCAACACGGTCTCGCCGGGTTCCACCCTCACCGACATGCAGCGCGGCATGTGGCCGGCCGGCGAGGCGCGCGACGACGGGCCCGCCGCGCAGCGCGTCATCGCCGGGGACCTGGCGAGCTACCGCACGGGCATACCGCTGGGCAGGATCGCCGAGCCGTCCGACATCGCCGAGGCGGTCGCCTTCCTGGTGTCCGACCGGGCCCGCCACATCACCCTGCACGACCTGTACGTCGACGGCGGCGCCACCCTGCGCGCCTGACCCGTCCGCCCGGCGCCCCCGAAAGCGGCTCGCAGCCCTCCCCACTGGAGACCTCAACGATGACTGCCTCACCGTACGAAGACGCCCCGACCTGGCCCGCCGAGTTCGCCGCCCGCTACCGGGCGGCCGGTCACTGGCGCGGCGAGACGTTCACCGGCATGCTGCGCGAACGGGCCGAGGCCCACGGCGACCGGGTCGCGATCGTCGACCCGGCCCCCGAGCGCCGCGCCTGGACGTACCGCGAACTCGACGAGCGCGCGGCCCGGCTGGCGGCCGGCTTCCGGGCGCGCGGGATTGCGAAGGGCGACCGGGTCGTCGTCCAGCTGCCCAACGCCGCCGAGTTCGCCGAGGTCGTCTTCGCCCTCTTCCGCATCGGCGCGCTGCCCGTCTACGCGCTGCCCGCGCACCGGGAGACGGAGATCGCCTACTTCTGCTCCTTCGCGGAGGCCGTCGCCTATGTGATCCCGGACCGGCACGCCGGATTCGACCACCGGACCCTGGCCGCGGCGGTGAAGGAGCAGGCGCCCACCCTGAAGCACGTGTTCGTCGTCGGCGACCCGGGTGAGCACACCGCCCTGTCCGACGTGCCGTGCGAGGAGACGGGCGAGCCGGACGACGAGCCCGAGCCGCACGACCTGGCCTTCCTCCAGCTGTCCGGCGGCACCACCGGGGTGCCCAAGCTCATCCCCCGTACACACGACGACTACATCTACTCGCTGCGCGGCTCCAACGAGATCTGCGGCGTCGACGCGGACACCCGATTCCTGGTGGTCCTGCCCGCGGCGCACAACTTCCCGATGAGCTCGCCCGGCTGGCTCGGCACGCTGTACGCCGGCGGCACGGTCGTCCTGTGCCCGCGCCCCGACCCGGCGACCGCCTTTCCGGTCATCGAGCGCGAGCGGGTCACGATGACGGGCATGGTGCCGCCGCTCGCCCTGCTGTGGACCGACGCGGCCCCGGCGGCGGAGCAGGACCTGTCGAGCCTGGAGCTGGTCCTGGTCGGCGGCGCCAAGTACAGCGAGACGGCGGCCCGCCGGCTGGAGCCCGCGCTCGGCTGCCGGCTGATGCAGGTCTTCGGCATGGCCGAGGGTTTGGTCAACTACACACGGCTCGACGACGACCAGGAGACCGTGGTCACCACCCAGGGCCGGCCGATCTCCGAGGACGACGAGATCCGCGTCGTGGACGATGCCGGACTGGACGTCCCCGAGGGGCACTTCGGGCATCTGCTGACCCGGGGCCCGTACACCATCCGCGGCTACTGGCGCGCCCCCGACCACAACAGGTCGGCGTTCACCGAGGACGGCTTCTACCGTACGGGCGACATCGTGCGCCGCACCCCCAGCGGCCATCTCGTCGTCGAGGGCCGGGCGAAGGACCAGATCAACCGGGGTGGCGAGAAGGTCGCGCCGGAGGAGATCGAGAACATCATCCTCGCCCACCCGTCCGTGCACGACGTCTCGGTGGTCGGGGTGGCCGACGCGTACCTCGGTGAACGCACCCTGGCGTACGTGATCCTGCGCGAGGGCGCCGAAGTGCTCGGGGCGCTCGCCGTGAAACGGCATGTGCGCGAGCGCGGGATCGCCGCGTACAAGGTGCCCGATCTCGTCGAGTTCGTCGACGTCTTCCCGCAGACGGGGATCGGCAAGGTCAGCAAGAAGGGCCTGCGCACCGAATCCGGGCCATCGGCTGCCGACGCCCCGTCAGCCCCCGTCACACAGCACTGAATCCGCCCCGAGCGGCACCGAAAGGCTCCCCCATGCCACTCCCCGCCATCGCCCCCTACCCCCTGCCCTGCGCGGACGAGCTCCCGGCGAACCGGGTCGGCTGGACCGTCGACCCGGCCCGCGCCGTGCTGCTCGTCCACGACCTGCAGAACCACTTCCTGCGCGCGTACCGCCCCGGCGAGCAGCCGCTGACCGGCATGCTCGCGAACACCGCCCGCATCATCGAGGCGAGCCGGCGCGCCGGGATCCCGGTGGTGCACTCGGCGCAGCGCGGCGGCCAGAGCGCCGAGGAGCGCGGCCTCCAGCTCGACTTCTGGGGGCCGGGGGTGGCGGACGACCCGGTGGCCCTGGCGGCGCCGGAGGCGGTGGCGCCCGCACCGGGCGACACGGCGCTCACCAAGTGGAAGTACAGCGCCTTCGTCCGCACCGAGCTGGAGTCCCTGATCCGCGACGACGGCCGCGACCAGCTGGTGATCACCGGGGTGTACGCGCACATCGGGGTGCTGATGAGCGCCGCCGACGCGTGGATGCGCGACATCCAGGCGTTCGTGGTGGCGGACGCGGTCGCGGACTTCTCGCGCGAGGACCACGACATGGCGCTGCGCTGGGCGGCGGGCCGCTGCGCGGTCGTGACGACGACGGATGTGCTTCTGAAGGAGATCTGAGCCCCGCACGGCAAAGAGAAATCCCCGGGCCGCAATTGCGGCCCGGGGATTTTCCCAGGTATATTGAGTGGTTCTGTGCGCCCACAGAAAAGGCCCCTCACCGGGGGCCAACAAGAATCACCATATCCGTCAGGGAGCTGTTTTGTCAACTCGGGAAAGCGCCGAATTGCAGAAGGAACAGGAATACATCGACCGGCTCCACCACCGTGTCGACGTGCTGCGTGGTGACGCCGCCGAGCAGGTCCAGGACGCCCTGACGCCGGTCGGCACCGGCCAGCAGGCCCGGCTCGAACGCGATGTCCTGGTCGCCGAGCGCTCCGGTCTGCTCGCCGCTCTGAACGCGGTGGACGGCTCGCTCTGTTTCGGCCGTATCGATCTCTCGGACGGCGTCGCACACCATATCGGCCGTATCGGAATCCGCGAGGACGACACCGAACACACGCCTTTGCTGATCGACTGGCGCGCCCCGGTCGCCCGTCCCTTCTATCTCGCCACCCATCACACCCCGATGGGTCTGCGCAGGCGCCGCCACCTCACGACCGAGGGCCGCACGGTCACCGAGCTGCACGACGAGATCCTCGACATCGAGGACCGGGAGCGCACCGGCTTCGAGGACCCCAGCGGCGACTCCGTCCTGCTGGCCGCCGTGAAATCCGCGCGCACCGGGCGCATGGCCGACATCGTGCGGACCATCCAGGCGGAGCAGGACCGCATCATCCGCGCGCCGCACCGCGGTGTCCTCGTCGTCGAGGGCGGCCCCGGCACCGGGAAGACGGCGGTCGCCCTGCACCGGGCGGCGTTCCTGCTGTACGAGCAGCGGGAGCTGCTGGCCAAGCGCGCGGTCCTGATCGTGGGCCCCAACCCGGCCTTCCTCAGCTACATCGGCGAGGTGCTGCCGGCGCTCGGTGAGACCGGTGTCCTGCTCGCCACGCAGGCCGAGCTCTTCCCCGGCGTCCACGCGCGCTCCGCGGACACGCCCCGGGCCGCCGCGGTGAAGGGCGGCGCGGCCATGGCCGAGGCGCTGGAGCTCGCGGTGCGCGACCGGCAGCTGCTGCCCGAACCGGGCGCCCCGCTGATCGTCCCGCACGACGACGGCGACCTGATCCTGGACTGGGAGATCGCCTACGAGGCCCGGCAGGCGGCCCGCGACACCCGGCTGCCCCACAACCTGGCCCGGCCGCACTTCGCGTTCCGGATCATCGACGCGCTGACCGCCCAGCTCACCGAGCGCATCGGCGCCGACCCGTACGGCGGTCCCAATTTCCTGGGGCCGGACGACATCGCCCAGCTCGGCAAGGCCGTCGCGGTCAGCCAGGAGGTGCACGCGGCGATCGACGAGCTGTGGCCGCCGCTCACCCCGCAGGGCTTCCTGGCCGGCTACCTGGCCGAGCCGGTCCATCTGCCGGAGGCGGACGCCGAGGACATTCGGCGCGCGCCCGGTGAGGACACCTGGACGCCGGCCGACGTGCCGCTGCTGGACGAGGCGGCCGAGCTGCTCGGCGTCGACGACAGCGCCGAGCGGGTCCGGGCCGAGGCGGAGCGCCAGGAGCGGATCGCGTACGCGCAGGGTGTGCTCGAACTGTCCAGGGGTTCGGAGTCCTTCGAGTTCGAGGACGAGGAGTCGGAGCTGCTCGCCGCGCACGACATCATCGACGCGGAGCGGATGGCGGAGCGCCAGGAGGAGGCCGACCACCGCAGCGCGGCCGAGCGGGCCGCCGCCGACCGGACGTGGGCGTTCGGGCACATCATCGTGGACGAGGCGCAGGAGTTGTCGCCGATGGCGTGGCGGCTGCTGATGCGTCGGTCGCCGACCCGGTCGATGACCCTGGTGGGCGACCCGGCGCAGACCTCGGAGGAGGCGGGGGTCGGCTCGTGGCAGGAGATCCTGGAGCCGTACGTGGGTGACCGGTACGAGCATGTGCGGCTCGGGGTCAACTACCGTACGCCGGCCGAGGTGATGGAGGTCGCCGCGAAGGTGCTGCGGGCCGAGGACCCGTCGTTCGAGCCGCCGGGGTCGGTGCGGTCCACGGGCGAGGTCCCGTGGGTCCGGGACACCGGGGCGGACCTGGCCGGCGCGGTGGCGCGGGCGGTGGCCGAGCTGACGCCTGCCGAGGGGCGCCTCGCGGTGATCGCGCCGCACGAGCTGCACGAGGAGATCGCCGCCCCTCTGGACGGGGTCACGCCCGGCGCCGAGCCGGATCTGACCCGCACGGTGGTGCTGCTCGGGCCCCGGCAGGCCAAGGGCCTCGAATTCGACCACGTCCTGGTGGTGGAGCCCGGCCGGTTCGGGACGAGTGACCTGTACGTGGCGCTGACCCGCGCCACGCAGCGGCTGGGGATCCTGCACCGGGAGGCTCTTCCGGCGTCCCTGCGCTGATGGGCGCACCCGGATCAACCGGGTGCGCGGGCCGGGCTGTTGCACGGGAGGGCAGCCCGGCCGGACGGACGGATTCCGGGGAGCCTTGACACCCCGGACCGGCAGGAGGAGCATCCTCACGTCGTTGACAACGTTGTCGGGGCGACGCCGTTCCTCCGCGGTCACGGCGCCCGGCTCCCGCCGCGTTGACCGTCCGTCACATCAGAAGGGCAGGAACGGTGCCACAGACGCACAAACGTCGTACGCACGCCGCACTCCGGGCCGTGGGCTCCGTCACGGCCGCCGCCATGGCCGTCGCGGGGCTCGCGGCCGCCGCCGCCCCCGCTTCGGCCGCGCCGGGCAGGGACACCGTGAAGAACCCGGTGTCGTACGTCGATCCCCTCATCGGCACGTCCAACGCGGGCAACACCTACCCGGGCGCCGTGCAGCCGTTCGGCATGCTGGCGTGGAGTCCGCAGAACTCGAGGGGCAAGCAGGTCTCGACGCCCGCTCCCGGCGGCTACCAGTACGACGCGAAGAAGATCCGCGGCTTCAGTCTCACCCACCTCAACGGTGTGGGCTGCTCGGGCGCGAACGGCGACATCCCGATCATGCCGTACGTGGGTGACGTCGACTCCTCCCCCACCTCGGACACCACCGACGCGAAGTACGCGAGCGACTTCTCGCACGACGACGAGACGGCGTCCGCCGGGTACTACGAGGTCGGCCTGGCGAGCGGCGCGTCGGCGGCGCTCACCACGACCGCCAGGACCGGGTCCGGGCAGTTCGGCTTCCCGGCGGACAAGCCGGCCAGCATGCTCTTCCGCACCTCCAACTCGGAGACCGGCAGCACCGACGCCACGGTGCGGATCGACAAGGCCGCGCGGACGGTGACCGGGTCCGTCACGGCCGGCAACTTCTGCGGACCGCAGAGCGCGAACAACCGCAAGGACCTCTACACGCTGTACTTCACCGCCCACTTCGACAAGCCCTTCGCGAAGGTCGGCACCTGGAAGGACGGCACCCTCTCCCCCGGCTCCACCTCCGCCTCCGGTGGTACGGGCTACAGCTCGTCCGGCAACGCGGTGGAGGGCAAGGGGTCCGGCGCGTACGTCACCTTCGCGGACGGCACCACCGAGGCGGGCGCCAAGGTGGCCGTCTCGTACGTCAGCGCCGCGAACGCCGAGGCCAACCTCCGTAAGGAGAACGGGCCCGGCAAGAGCTTCGGCCTCGTGAAGCGGCAGGCGGCGGCGAACTGGAACAAGGCGCTGAAGGCGGTCGAGATCGGCGGCGGCACCGACGCCCGGCGCACCGCGTTCTACACCGCGCTCTACCACTCGATGCTGGAGCCGACCCTCACCAGCGACGTGGACGGCCGCTACCTCGGCGCCGACCGCAAGCCGCACCGGCTCGTCAAGGGCCAGAAGGCGCAGTACGGCACCTTCTCCGGCTGGGACCAGTACCGGGCCCAGGTGCAGCTGATGGCGCTGCTCAACCCGAGGGCGGGCAGCGACTACGCGCAGTCCCTGTTCAACTACGCGAGCCAGCGCGACGGCGAGTGGGACCGCTGGCTGCTGGAGAACGGCAAGACGAGCGTGATGTCGGGCGACCCGTCCGACGCGGCGCTCGCCGGCATCTACGCCTTCGGCGGCCGTGACTTCGACGTCAGGGGCGCGCTGAAGTCGCTGGTGAAGGCGGCGACCGTGCCCACCGCGAACGACTCCGACAGCTCCGGCTGCAACGTCGAGTGCGTGGGCCAGCGCCCCGCGCTCGACAAGTACCTTGAGCTCGGCTACGTACCGGCGGACAACTGCCACTGCTGGGGCGGCGCGGCCGAGACGCTGGAGGACGCGGCGGCCGACTACGGCCTGTCGGAGCTCTCCCGGCGGCTGGGAAACAAGGCGGACGCGAAGAGGTTCCTCGACCGGTCCGGCAACTGGACCAACGTCTTCGACGCCAACGCCACCGGGCACGGCGGGTACATACGCGACCGGAAGTCCGACGGCAGCTGGGCGGGCACCTTCACCCCCGGCACCGGCGCCGGCTTCGTCGAGGGCACCAGCGCCCGGTACACCTGGATGGTCTACTCGGACGTGGCCGGACTGGCCGGCGCGATGGGCGGCAACGCGCGCGCGATGGAGCGGCTCGACGCGTTCTTCCGTATGCCGGACGGGAAGTTCGACTTCTCGGCGAAGGACGACACGCGCTACGACCCGACGAACGAGCCCGACATCAACGCGCCCTACCTGTACAACTACTTCGGCGCCCCGTACAAGACGCAGGAGACGGTCCGCGCCGAGCTGGACCAGCTGTGGACCGACGGTCCCGGCGGCATCCCGGGCAACGACGACGCGGGGACCATGTCGTCCTGGTACGTCTTCTCCGCGCTCGGCATGTATCCGCAGAACCCGAGCCGCGCCGATCTGACGCTCACCGCCCCGCTGTTCCCGCACGCGGTGGTGCACACCGGGCACGGCAGGAAGATCACCATCGAGGCACCGGCCGCGTCGGCGGACCACACGTACATCCACGGCCTGAAGGTCAACGGCCGTACGTCCACGAAGCCCTGGGTCGGCGACTCGCTCGTCGAGCGCGGCGGCCGGCTGGACTTCACGCTGGGCACGACGCCCGACACCTCCTGGGGCAGCGCACCGGCCGACGCCCCGCCGTCCTTCCCCGGCGGCGGCCTCAAGTACTTCACCGGGGCCTCGCCCGACCAGCTGAAGGTCGAGCCGGGCGCCGAGGGCGCGCAGACCGTGGTCAAGGTACAGAGCCTGGAGACCGAGGCCACCACCGTGCACTGGAAGGCGGAGGCGCCGGACGGGGTCAACGTCACACCGTCTGAGGGGGACTTCACGGTCCCGGCGAGCGGCGCGGCGCAGGCAAAGCTGACCGTGTCGGCCGGGAAGGACACCGCCGAGGGCTACTACACGGTCCCGGTGACGCTGACGTCCTCGACGGGGACGGACCTGCCGAAGACGTCGGCGGCGGTGACGGTCGCCGAGAAGAACGGCCTGCTGTGGAACCGCAACAGCACCGGGATCTCGGCGGACGACAAGAATCCGCAGGCCAACTTCGACGGTGAGGGCTGGAGTTACTCGGCCGAGGCGCTCGCGGCGGCCGGTGCGGAGCCGGGCGGCACGGTCTCCTCGGGCGGCTTCGACTTCACCTGGCCGAAGGTGAAGGCCGGTGACCCCGACAACATCGAGGTGGTCGGTACGGGCCCCCAGGTGCTGAACGTCCCCTCCGCGCAGGGTGACACGAAGCTCGCCTTCCTGGGCAGCGCGGCCGAGGGCAAGGCGTCGGGCACGGTGACGCTCACGTACACCGACGGCACGACGCAGCAGGCCGGGATCGGTTTCAGCGACTGGACGCTGGGCGGCGGCTCGCAGCAGCCGTCGTACGGGAACACGGTCGCGGTGCACACCGAGTACCGCGATGTGCAGGGCGGCGGGAAGGACCCGGTGGGCACCGAGGTCTTCACGACCGCGCCGATCGCACTCCAGGCGGGCAAGCAGCTCGCGAGCGTGACGCTGCCGTCCACCACGGACGGCGGGATCATCCACGTCTTCGCGGTGGCCACCGCCTGACCGGACCCGCGCGACAGCAAGGGCCGGCCCCCCGCGCGGGGGGCCGGCCCTTGCGGCGTACTCAGACCAGGTCGAACCGGTCCAGGTTCATGACCTTGTCCCAGGCGGCGACGAAGTCGCGCACGAACTTCTCCCTGGCGTCGTCGCTCGCGTAGACCTCGGCAACGGCGCGCAGTTCGGAGTTCGAGCCGAAGACGAGGTCGGCGCGCGTGCCGGTCCAGCGGACCTCACCGGTGACGGCGTCGCGGCCCTCGAAGGCGCTCTGGTCGTCGGCCGTGGACTTCCACGTCGTGCCCATGTCGAGCAGGTTGACGAAGAAGTCGTTGGTCAGCGTGCCGGGGGCGTCGGTGAGCACACCGTGCGAGGTCTGCTGGTGGTTGGCGTCCAGGACGCGCAGACCGCCGACGAGGACCGTCATCTCGGGCGCGCTCAGGTTCAGCAGGTTCGCCCGGTCGAGCAGCAGGTACTCGGCGGGGAGCCGGTTGCCCTTGCCGAGGTAGTTGCGGAAGCCGTCGGCGACCGGCTCCAGCTCGACGAAGGACTCGACGTCGGTCTGCTCCTGCGAGGCGTCGACGCGACCCGGGGTGAACGGGACCTCGATCCCGGTCCCGGCGTCCTTGGCCGCCTTCTCGACCCCGGCGGCGCCCGCGAGGACGATCAGGTCGGCGAGGGAGACCTGCTTGCCGCCCTGCTGCTCCGCGTTGAAGGACTCCTGGACGGACCGGAGCGTACGCAGGACTCCCGCGAGGCGGTCCGGGTCGTTGACCTCCCAGCCGCTCTGCGGTTCGAGGCGGATGCGGGCACCGTTGGCGCCGCCGCGCTTGTCGCTGCCGCGGAAGGACGAGGCGGAGGCCCAGGCGGTGGAGACCAGCTCGGAGACGGACAGGCCGGAGGCGAGGACCTTCTCCTTGAGCGCGGCGATGTCGGCGGCGTCGACCAGCTCGTACGTGCGCGCGGGCAGCGGGTCCTGCCAGACCAGCGTCTCCTGCGGGACCTCGGGACCGAGGTAGCGGACGACCGGGCCCATGTCGCGGTGGGTCAGCTTGTACCAGGCGCGGGCGAAGGCGTCGGCGAACTCCTGCGGGTTCTCGTGGAAGCGCCGCGAGATCTGCTCGTACGCCGGGTCGAAGCGCAGCGAGAGGTCGGTGGTGAGCATGGTCGGGGCGTGGCTCTTCGACGGGTCGTGCGCGTCGGGCACGGTGCCCTCGCCGCCCCCGTCCTTCGGCCTCCACTGGTGGGCGCCGGCGGGGCTCTTGAACAGCTCCCACTCGTAGCCGAAGAGGATGTTGAAGAAGCTGTTGTCCCAGGTCGTGGGGGTGTCCGTCCAGATGCCTTCGAGGCCGCTGGTGATGGTGTCGCCGCCCTTGCCGGTGCCGTGCGAGCTCTCCCAGCCGAGGCCCTGGCGCTCCATCGGGGCCGCCTCGGGGTCGGGGCCGACGGCGTCGGCGGGGCCGGCGCCGTGCGTCTTGCCGAAGGTGTGGCCGCCGGCGATCAGCGCGACGGTCTCCTCGTCGTTCATCGCCATGCGGCGGAAGGTCTCGCGGATGTCGCGGGCCGCGGCGATCGGGTCCGGGTTGCCGTTGGGGCCCTCCGGGTTGACGTAGATGAGGCCCATCTGCACCGCGCCGAGCGGGTTCTCCAGCTCGCGGTCACCGGTGTAGCGCTCGTCGCCGAGCCAGGCGGTCTCGGGGCCCCAGTACACGTCCTCGTCGGGCTCCCAGGCGTCCACGCGGCCGCCGCCGAAGCCGAAGGTCTTGAAGCCCATGGTCTCCAGGGCGACGTTCCCGGTGAGGACGAGGAGGTCGGCCCAGGAGATGTTCTTGCCGTACTTCTTCTTGACCGGCCACAGCAGGCGCCGCGCCTTGTCGAGGCTCGCGTTGTCCGGCCAGCTGTTGAGCGGGGCGAAGCGCTGCTGGCCGGAGCCGGCGCCGCCGCGGCCGTCGCTGATGCGGTAGGTGCCGGCGCTGTGCCAGGCCATCCGGACCATGAAGGGGCCGTAGTTGCCGAAGTCGGCGGGCCACCAGTCCTGCGAGGTGGTCAGCACCTCGGCGATGTCCCGCTTGACGGCGGGCAGGTCCAGGGCGTTGAAGGCCGCGGTGTAGTCGAAGTCCTCGCCGAGCGGGTTGGCCACGGCGGGGTTCTTGGCGAGAATCCGCACGTTGAGCCGCTCCGGCCACCACTGGCGGTTCCCGCCGCCCTGGGTGGGGTGCGGCGCGCGACCGTGCGCGACGGGGCAGCCGCCGGCCTCCTCCGACTTGGGGTCGGTGACGATCGCGTCGTGGTTCTCAGTCATGGAATTCCTTCCGGACGGGGCGGATCTCGGTGCTCTGAGAATGTGGCGGGTGAAGCGGCCTGACCGGTTTCGCCCCCGGGGGCGTCCTGCCCTGGCTTCGGCCGGAACCGATCCTACGATGGACCTAGTCCAAGTCAATACGAACACGCGATGGAATGGATCAACGGCCGCCGCGTATTGCCCTCCGCGGAACAATGGTTCGGACCAGGGGGATTGAGCTCTCGCGCGATCAGGTGCGACACGTCGTCGGCCGGCCGGGTCCGTCCTGCAGACAGGGCCCTACCGGTCGTCCCGCCGGTGGACGCTGACCGCGTAGCCGCCGCCGTCGTACGGGGCGGCGTCCCAGGTGGCGAAGCGGTCGACGGGGGCGAGCCCCGCGGCGGCGCAGCAGTCGTCGTACTCGGCGAGCGTGAGGCCGGGCGGTACGGGGAGGTGGGCCGCGTCCAGGCCGAACCCGGCGACCAGCAGACCGCCCGGGCGCAGGGCACCGGCGAGACGGGCGACGACGGTGGCCTCCGTGCCTGGGGCGAGCAGCGCCATGACGTTCCCGGCGGCGACGACGAGGTCGAAGCCCGGCTCGACACCGAGCGCCTCCGGGTCGAACGCGGCCAGGTCGGCCCGGAACCAGGGCAGTGCGGGGGCCTGCTTCCGCGCCACGGCGAGCATCGAGGCGTCGACGTCCGCCCCGGTGCAGTCGTACCCGAGCTCCGCGAGCCGGATCGCGACGCGGCCGGTGCCGCAGCCGGCGTCCAGGACGCGCGCGCCGATGGGCACCAGGGCGGCGCAGAAGTTCGCCTCGCCGTGCATGTCCTTGCCACTGCGGGCGAGGGCCGCGAAGCGGGCGGCGTAGTCCTCCCCGGACGTCTCTCCGGTCAGCTCGGTCCAGCGGTTCATGCGGCCCACTGTAGACGGGGCGGGGTCTCCACCCCGGCGGTGGTTCACTTTCCCGTACCCCCGGTCCGGGTGCGGGCAGGATCGATCGGCACGGTCCGGACGGCCAGGATGAAGTCATGACTTCGACAGCGACACACATCGGTACCGGAACCGCCGTCCGGGCACAGGACCTGCACCGCACGTACGGACACGGCGGCGCCGCCGTCCGGGCGCTGCGCGGGGTGTCGGTGGACCTCGCCCCCGGTACGTTCACGGCGGTCATGGGGCCCGCCGGCTCCGGCAGGACCACCCTGCTGCACTGCCTCGCGGGGATGGACCGGCCGTCCCGGGGCTCCGTCCGCTGGGGAGGTACGGAGGTGACCAGGCTGCCCGAGCGGCGGCTGGCGGAGCTGCGGCGCGACCGGGTCGGGTTCGTGTCCCGGGCGTTCAACCTGGTGCCGTCGATGACCGTGGAGCAGAACGTCGGGCTGTTCGCCGGCCCCGACCGGGTCCGGGAGGTGCTCGCCCTGGCCGGGCTCGCCGGATACGAGCGGCACCGGCCGGGGCAGCTCTCCGGGGACCGGCAGCAGCGGCTGGCGATCGCCCGGGCGCTGGTGGCACGCCCCGATGTGCTGTTCGCGGACGAGCCGGCCGGCGCCCTCGGTGCGGCCGAAGGCCGGGAGATCGCCGCGCTCCTGCGGGACGGGGTGGACCGGGAGGGGCGGACCTGTGTGCTGGTGACCGACGACCCCGTCGCCGCGGCCCACGCGGACCGGGTGCTACTGCTCGCCGACGGCCGGCTCGTCGACGAGCTGCACCGGCCGGCCGCCGCCCGGATCGGCGAGCGCCTTGGCCTGCTGGACGGCTGAGGAGGCCATCGCCGGTCAGCCGGACTTAGGCGGGTGCTGCGTGTCGAAGGCGAAGAGGGTGTTCCCGTCCGCGGCCACGACGACCGCGCGCCCCGCGACGACCACGCGCGGGCTCGCGCCCACCTCGCCGGTCAGACCGTCGGCTCGGGGGTCCGTCGCCCACAGCGTCGAACCGTCGGACGGCGACAGCGCGACCACGCGGCCGGTGGCGGAGCTGAAGAACAGCGCGCCGTTCCCGGCGGCGGGGCCCGACGCCCCCTCCACGCTGGTCTGCCGGGCCCACTTCCTGCGCCCGGTGGCGGGGTCGAACGCGGTGACGCGGCCGGTCTGCGTGCTCACGTACACGGTGCCGTCCGCCATTCCGGGCGTGCCCTCGTACGTGGTGTTTAGTGGGGTGTTCGTGACCTTCCCGGAGACCGGGTCGAGCCGCGTCACCGCGTCGTAGCCGGTGAGCGCCGTTCCCTCGGTGTGCTCCTGGAGCAGGACGAGCCGGCCGTCGGCGGCGCCCACGGGAACGCCGGGCCCGTCCAGCGCGATGGCCCGGCCCCAGCTGCCCTTGGCCGGGTCGAGCGTGTGGACGACCGGGCGGCGTTCCGCCAGGGTCTGGATCTCCGCGTCGGTCACGCACATGGCCAGCAGCACGTTGCCAGCCAGGACGGGGGCGCACCGGGAACCTCCGGGGAAGGGCGCCGTCCAGGTCAGCTCGCCGCTGTGCGCGTCCCGGGCCTCGAAGGCGTCGTCCGAGGCGTTGACGGTGATCACGGTGGAGCCGAGGACGACGGCGTCCTGGGTCCGGCCCGTGACGGCCGTCGACTGGGCGCCGGAGGGCGTGGACCACAGCTCCTTGCCGCTGTCGGCGTCGACGGCCACCACCTCGTCGCCCCGCCCCCGCGGGTCGTCCTGCGCGGCGAACCGGTAACCGATCACGGTGTCGTCGGTGGCGCCCACCAGGTGCATGCCCTGGACGGGGACGCCCGGGCTCTTCACCGTCCAGGCGCGCGAGCCGTCCCGGACGTTGATCCGGGTGGCGACGACCCCGCCGCCCCCGCAGAACACGGCGTCACCGCGTGCGACGCAGCGCAGTTCGTCGGGGATGTCCTCCTGCTCGCCGGGCACGGTCACGCGCCAGGGCCGGAAGCCGTCCGGCAGCGAGGCGGCGGACGCCGCGACCGTGCTGCCCTTGCCCTCGGCCGGGTCCTCGCCGAAGCCGCCCGACTGCAGCACGGCGGCACCCCCGCCGATCGCCGCCACGGCGACGGCGGCCGCCAGCACGGGCCGCCACCGCCCGCGCAGCCTGCGCCCGATGAGGGAGCCGGTCCCCTCCGGGGCGGCGGGGGCGCTCGGCGCCCGGGTGTCCCGGGTGGCGAGGTGGTGCTGGGTGGCCACATCGCGGGTGCGGCCCGTCGCGCCCGCGCCGGGTCCGCCGAGGTCGGCGGGCAGGTCACGCAGCAGTTCCAGGAGTTCGTCGGCCGACGGGCGGCCCTCGGGCTCCTTGGCCAGGCACGGTTCGACGACCGTACGCAGCTCCGCGGGTACGGCGTCCAGCGACGGCTCGTCGTGCACCACCTGGTAGGCCGTGAGGTAGGGGCTGTCCGCGTCGAAGGGGCCGTGGCCCGTGGCCGCGTACACCAGCAGGGTGCCGAGCGAGAAGACGTCGGAGGGCGGCCCGACACCACGCGGCGCCTGCAGCTGCTCCGGTGACATGAAGGGCGGGGTGCCGATGACGCGTCCGGTCATCGTCAGCGTCTGCTGGTCGGCGGCGCGCGAGATGCCGAAGTCGATGACGCGCGGCCCCTCGGGCGCGAGCACGACGTTCGACGGCTTCAGGTCGCGGTGGACGACGCCGACCCGATGGATGTCGCGCAGCGCCTCGGCGAGCCCGATGGCCAGGCTCCGCAGTCCGGCTCCGTTCAGCGGGCCCTCGTCGGCGATGCGCTGCGCGAGCGTGGGGCCCTCGATGTAGGTGGTCGCCATCCACGGCTGGTCGGCCTCGGGCTCGGCGTCCACCACGGCGGCGGTGAAAGCGCCGCTCACCCGCCGTGCCGCCGCTACCTCCTGCCGGAAGCGGGTGCGGAATTCGGAGTCGCCGGCGAACTGCTGGTGGATCAGCTTGATCGCGACGGGCCGGCCGGAACTCGTGCGGGCCAGGAAGACCGCGCCCATGCCACCTGAGCCGAGCCGCGCCTCCAGCGGATAACCGCCGATCTCGGCTGGATCGCCTGCGCGCAGCGACACTCTTCCCGACCTCTCGTCCCCGTGCACCTCTGCTGTCACGGACCGCCCGTCTGTGCTGGACACAAACTAGTCGCAGGGTGGTGGGGGTGAGCAAAGCGGGTGACACGTGCAGGCACCCGCGGGGGTACGAGCCGCCCCGGCCGGGGCCGGGGCGGCGGAGCGGATCAACAGGCGCCGAGGTCCTGCCAGACGCCCCATTCACCCGTGCTGCCGGGGGTCTCGTTCTGGGTCCACCACTTGGCCTTCCAGGTGTGGCCCCCGTACGAGACGGTGGCACCGCCGGTGTAGACGGCGCTGTTGCTCCACGCGGCGGCGGTGCAGCTGCCGGTCGGGGGCGGGGTGGTCGGCGGGGTGGTGGTGGGCGGGGTGGCACCGGCGAACTTCACCGAGTACTTCGCGAAGTCCCAGGCCGACTGCGCCACGCTGCTGCACGTGCCGGAGGTCTTGCCGTTGTTGTCGGGCGGCGTGCACTGACGGTCGCGGTTGAGGGACCAGAAGGTGAAGCGGTCCATGTGGTGGCTGGTGGCGAAGTCCAGGACGGTCTGGAAATCGGCCTGGGTGAAGTACTCACCGGTGTCGCTGCGGCCGTTCATCCCGGAGAAGCCCTCGTGCGCGTACGCGGTCGCCTCGTCCCAGCCGAAGGTGGACCGCAGGATCGAGTTGAAGTTCGTCAGGGCGCCGGTCTGGGCGGCGGCCCCGTTGAACCCGCCGTCGAACGGCATGATGGAGAAGTTGTTCGGCGTGAAGCCCTGCGCCTTGGCCTCGTTGAGCATCTGCTTGCCGAACCAGCCGGTGCCGTCTGCGGTCGCCGCGGTGGTGACGGAGACGTAGAGGCCCGGGTTGTTCTGCTGGAGGATCTTGGCGGCGCCGATCTCGCGGGCGATGGCGGCCGTGTTCTCGTACTCCGGCTCCTCCAGGTCGAAGTCGATGGCCTTGAGCTGGTACTTGGTGATGACCTGCTGGTACGCGGCAGCGGTGGAGGCAGCGTCGGAACAGGTCTGGCCGAGCTTCGTTCCGCCGTACCCGCCGATGGAGACCGAGACGTCACCGCCCTTGGCCCGGATCGCGCTGATCACGGAGGCGACGGCGGTGTCCGAGGAGACCGGCGACGTACCGTCCCAGGTCGGGCTGCAGCCGCCGCCGTTGGGGGCCAGGATGAAGGCGAGCTGGAACGCCTTGAGGCCGGTGGCGTCCATGATGGCGCCCGCGTCCGGCGGATTGTTGTCGTGCGGCATCAGATAGGGCGCGGCGGCGTACCACCGGTTACTGAGCGCGGTGGCGTCGGCGGACGCACCCGAGGCCTGCTGCGCGGCGAAGGCCGCGAGCCCTGCGGTGGCCAGGGCGGCGGTGGCCACGCCGGAGAGCAGAGCGCGAAGACGTCTCATGGAGGCTCCTGTCGGGAGAAGGTGCCGCCAAGGATCGGAGGGTGACGCATTCACGTCAATGCGTTGGCCTAGACCATTGCGCTTTCTTGAAGATTGGGCGGCCGGGGGGCGGGCCTTCCGTACCGGCGCAGGCCCCTTCCGGAGCCCGCGCCGGTACGGCCGTCCGTCAGCAGCCGACCGGCGAGGAGCCGACGGCCACGTCGTCGAACCAGAGGGTGTCGTCGCCGACTCCGTAGCTCTCCCAGCCCAGCCGCAGGGCGGTGGGGCGCGGTGGAGTGGTCCGGGAGAGCCACTGGTCGTCGATGTCGCGCGTGGGCTCGCCGTCCGCGTGCAGCCCCGGCACCTGTTCGTCGCCGAGCCAGGTGTCGAGCCCCGGGGCGGTGGTGTCGACCGCGAACCGGAGGCACTGCCAGGTGCCGGTCGGCAGCGGCCGGCTCAGGCCCACGCCGGTCGGGCTCTGCGCCGGGAGCGTCGCGTCGTCGCTCTCGCGGTTCCACTGCAGGGCCCCGTTCTGCCCGCCGATCCGCAGCGCCTTGCCGCCCTGGGAGCTGTCGGGCATGGACACGAACGCGACGTGCGCGGCCGGGAGCGCCGTGGTGTGGCGCACCCACATGCGTACGTACAACACGGGGCCGACCGCGGAGAGGTCCGCGGTGGAGGCCACGAAGGCGTGGTTGCAGTAGCCGGCCTTCCCATCCAGCCGCAGCGACCGTGTGCCGCTGTGCGCGATCTCCGTGTCGACAGCGGCCGCGCCGGTGCCCTGACAGTCGGGCGCGGTGAACTTCCAGTTCCCGGCGGGCGTCGAACCGGTCTGGCTCTCGAAGTCGTCGCAGACGACGGCGTCGCCGCAGTCCTCGGACGGCGGAGTGGTGGGCGGCGGCGTCGTGGGAGGCGGCGTGGTCGGGGGTGCGGTGCCGTCACCGCCGCAGGAGACCCCGTTGAGGGCGAAGCCGGCGGGCGCCGGGCCACCCGACCCCGAGGTTCCCTGGACCCCGAAGCCGACGGTGCCGCCGGCCGCCAGGGCCCCGTTCCAGGCCGTGTTGACGGCGGTCACGGCGTGGCCGGTCTGCGTCACGCCCGCGTTCCACGCGGAGGTGACGTGCTGGTCGCCTTCGTACGTCCATGTCAGCCGCCAGTCGCTGAGCGCCGGGCCCTCGTTGGTGACCCGCAGTTCGGCGGTGTAGCCGCCGGTCCACTCGTTGACGGTGTAGTCGACCTGGCATCCGGCCGCCGCGGCCGAACCGCTGGCGGGCACGGCGACGAGCAGCGACAGGGCCAGCGCGCACACGGCTCCGGCGGCGGTCCAGGCTCTGCGCGGCAATCGCGGGACGGGTATGGGCATGTGCGCCTCCTCGGGCGGGGAACCGTAGGGCAGTTCATAAATGGGAGCGCTCCCACCCATCACAGCGAACTTGACTGCCCACTGTCAATACGGCGACCACCACCCGAACCGGACAGCCCCTCCGTAGAACCGAAAGTTTCGACAGAGGTTCTGCCTCCGACACGTATCGCCGAGCCCGGACCTCAATCTCTACGGGACGTCAGCCCCTGTCCAACTCCCCCGACGTGCAACACGATCCCACATAGAGGCCGTCCTACCGGTCCGACGCTTTCGAAAGATCTGTCGAAACCATTGACAGCACGGGAGGGCCACCAAAAACTCCGTGCTCAGGACCGGCCGCCCCCGGCGTGGCCGGAGCACCCCTCATCAGGAGGACCCCCATGCGTCTCCGTCCCCGCCGCCGCCCTGCCGTCCTGGCAGCCGGCCTCGTGCTCACCGCGGCGAGTTCCCTGGGCCTGACCGCCACCGCCGCAGCCCCGGCACAGGCGGCCGCCTGCAACGGCTACGTGGGCCTGACCTTCGACGACGGCCCGTCCAACGACCACACCCCCGCCCTGCTCAACGCCCTGAAGCAGAACGGTCTGCGGGCCACGATGTTCAACGAGGGCCAGTTCGCCGCGTCCTACCCGGCGCAGGTGAAGGCCCAGGTCGACGCGGGAATGTGGGTCGGCAACCACAGCTACACCCACCCCCACCTCACCCAGCAGAGCCAGGCCCAGATGGACTCGGAGATCTCCCGCACCCAGCAGGCCGTCGCGGCCGCGGGCGGCGGGACCCCGAAGCTGTTCCGGCCGCCGTACGGGGAGACCAACGCGACCCTCAGGACGGTCGAGGCCAAGTACGGTCTCACGGAGGTGATCTGGGACGTCGACTCGCAGGACTGGAACGGGGCGAGCACCGACGCGATCGTGCAGGCCGTGTCGCGGCTCTCCAACGGCCAGGTCATCCTGATGCACGAGTGGCCGGCCAACACCCTGGCCGCCATCCCCCGCATCGCCCAGTCGCTCGCCTCCCGCGGCCTCTGCTCGGGCATGATCTCGCCGCAGACCGGGCGGGCCGTCGCCCCCGACGGCGACAGCGGCGGGGGCGGGAACACCGGCGGCTGTACGGCGACCCTCTCCGCCGGACCGCGGTGGGGCGACCGCTACAACCTCAACGTCTCCGTGACCGGGGGCGGCAACTGGACCGTCACCATGCGCGTACCCGCACCCGAGAAGATCCTCACCACCTGGAACATCAGCGCGACCTACCCGAGCGCCCAGGTGCTCACCGCGAAGCCCAACGGCAGCGGCAACAACTGGGGAGTGACCATCCAGACCAACGGTTCCTGGGCCTGGCCGACGGTCTCCTGCGCGACGGGCTGACCGCGCGGGTCGTGACGGTGAGGCGCCCCACGCCTGTGCGCGGGGCGCCTTCCGGCGTCGGCCGTGGAGGCGGGGGCGAGTGCGGGCCCGCCCCACCGCAACGCACCGCCGCTGCCACCACCGGCCCATCCCGACTGGCATCCCCGCTCCCCCGCCCCGATGCTGTTCCGGCGCCGCCCGTACACCCGCACCGAGAGGCCCGACATGCCCGTGGACGATTCCCCTCCGGCGGGCGGCCCGCGCGCACGTCTGGAGCTGCAGGCGATCCGGGCCCTGCTGGACGCGCAGCGGCGGCGCGTCACCGCGTACGCCGAGCGCTACGGGGCCGGACCGCCCAACCCCTCGCCCCCGGCCGTCGCGGCCTCCGTCCCGCCCACCTGCCAGGACGTGCTCGACGCCCTCCCGGTGGCGGCCCTGCTCCTGGCCCCCGTGGTCGGTGAGGACGACGAGATCCAGGACGTCGTGCTCCTGGCCCGCAACGCCACGGCCCGCGCCTATGCGGCCTCCCGGTTCCCCGCGGACGCCGTGCCCCCGTGGACGGGGCCGGTGCCGCTGTTCGAACGCATCCCTTCGCTGGCGTCCACGGCCATTCCGGGGATGCTGGCCGACGCGTACCACCAGCGCGCACCGCAGCAGAGCGACACGGTGGAGTGGCTGGTGTGCACCCGCACGGGGCCGGTGCGGATCAGCGCGGAGGTGCGTATCGCGCCCTGCGGCGACCACTTCCTGCTGACGTGGGAGCCGGGCGGCCGGCTCCGTATGGCCGCCGCGGCCCAGCAGCTCGTACGCACCTGCTGGGTGGAGTGGAACCTGGCCGACGACGGCGTCCAGCCCTCCCGCGGCTTCCGCCAGGTCCTCGGCCTCGCCGACGACGCCCCGGAGCCCAGCCTGAGCGACCTGGCCACAGCCGCCACACCGGACAGCCGCTCCACGCTGTACCAGGCGCTGTACGACGTCATCCTGCGCAAGCGCACCACCGACTGCGAGCTGCGCTTCCGGGGCGGCGAGCGGGTGTTCCGGATGGTCGCCGAGCCCGTGCGCATCGTCCCCGGCAGCCTGGTGTGGGCGCTGCGGGCCGTCCTCGTCGACGTCACCTCGGACCGGCGGCGGCGCGAGGCGGCACGGCGCGCCGAACGCGACGCGCGCCGCGAGCACGAGCGTGCCGAGGCCGTCGCGGAGGTCGCCGACGTCCTGCGCGACGCGGTGCTCCCCCATTTCCAGGACGAACTGGAGAACTTCGGGCTGGAGGCGGCGGCCGTCTACCGCCCCGACGCCCGCGGGGCCGGGGTCGGCGGCGACTGGTACAAGGCCCGGGGCCTGCCCGACGGCCGCCTGCTGGTCGCGCTGGGCGATGCCCGCGGCCACGGCCTGGCAGCGGTCACCCTGATGGCCGAACTCCGGTACGCGCTCGCGGGTCTCGCGTACACCTCGCAGCCCGTCGAGCTGCTGACGCAGTGGCTCAACGAGGTGGCAGCCGCCGACGACAGGGAGTCCACGGCCACCGCGATCGTCGCCCGCTACCACCCGGATCTCAGCCTGCTCCGCTGGACCTGTGCCGGGCATCCGCGCCCCGTTCTGCTGCGCGACGGCCGCGCGTCCCAGCTCCCGGCGCCCGCCGGGGGCCCCGGCCTCACACTGGGCGTGCTGCCGAACACGGTCTACAGCGCCACCGAGACACCGCTGGAGACCGGCGACGTCGTCCTCATGTACTCGGACGGCCTGACGGAGCGCCGGCCGGCCGACCCGGACGCGGACACGCGCCGCTTCCTGCAGGCGGCCGAGTGCTGCTTCCGGGAAGCCGCCCCGGGCGGCGGGCACGCCGGGCTCCAGGACTACGCGGAACGGCTCGTCGCCCACCTGGACGGCCCCCACCGCACCGACGACGCGACGCTCCTGGCGCTGCGCCGGACCGTCTAGTCCGCGCCCGGGGGCGATGTCAGTCGGCTCCCGTATCCTTCCGGCCACCACTCACCACCCGGAAGGATTCGAAGAGTTGACCGGCAAGTCCACCTTCCCGCTGCCGTTCCAAGCCTCCCACTCCCCGTTGTACAAGGAGCCCCGCACCTTGCGGGAGCTGGAGATGATCGAGTGCAGCGCGCACCTCCGGGCGAAGCCGGGATGGTTCGACAAGATGAACGACCCCGACATCGTCGCCCGGTGGACGAGCGAGGCGATAGCCCAGGGGCTGACCGAGGCGCAGATCCGCTTCGTGCTGGCCGAACTCGCGCGCTACGCGGAGCTGCGGGACGCCCGGACCGGCATCGAGGTGTCCGCCGTCGACGGGGTCTGGCAGTCGGACACGCTGATCGACGACGAGCTGCGGTCGCGGCTGCGCGAGGCGGTCCGGGTGCTGGAGGAGGTCCCCGAGGAGGAGAAGGACTGGCACCCGGGCTCGGACGGCCAGGTGCTCGACCTGGTGCACCCCTCGCTGTTCTGCCTGGTACGGGGCGTGAGCGGCGGGCCGGAGCGCGCCTGGGAGAACCCGACGAACCACTACTCGAAGCACGAGTTCTCGGACACGTTCCAGTGGCTGCCCACGGACGTCGACATCGACGCGGACGGCAAGGTGGCGTTCCGTTCGTACGTGAACAACGTCCACCCCGAGCGGCAGGGACAACTGGCCTCGGTTCTCCCGGAGCTGTTCGGCCGCATGCGCCCCCTGCTGGAGAACGTACTCACGGATCTGCGCCACCCGCGGCCTCTGCGGATCGCGGCCGACCCGTACGGCTGGTACGAAGACGACGAGCCGGACTACCCGGAGGAGGACGACTTCAGCGACAAGGAGGCGTACGAAGAAGCGGTCCAGGCGCATGAAGAGGCCCTGGACGACTGGTACGAGAACCGGCAGCCGGTCATCCCGGACGCCCCGGACTACGCCCCGCCCGCGCTGCCGGACGAATTCGCCCCGGTGGACCTGCGCGGACGCCGCCTCCAGGTCATCGTCAAGCTCGCCACCATCCACCTCACCCCGGAGAAACCCGAGTACGCCGGGGGTTCCTGGCACGTCGAGGGGATGCTGAACGAGCGGATCGTGTCGACCGGCATCTACTACTGGGACAGCGAGAACATCACGGACAGCCGGCTGAGCTTCCGGACGGCCCTCGACGAGCCGGAGTACGAGCAGAGCGACGACAACGGTGTGCGTGCGGTGTACGGCCTGGAGAACGAGGGCGCGCTGAACCAGGTGCTGGGTGCGGCATCCACCCCCGCGGGCCGCTGCCTGGCCTTCCCGAACGTCCTGCAGCACCGGGTCGGTTCGTTCGGTCTCGCGGACCCCACCCGTGCCGGGCACCGCAAGATCCTCGCGTTCTTCCTGGTCGACCCGGAGCGGACGATCGTCTCGACCTCCGACGTACCGCCGCAGCAGCCCTGGGCCGGCACCTCGACCATGACGCCCGCCCAGGCGGAGGAGTACCGCGAACAGCTCATGCGGGAGCGGAAGTTCTTCGTCGACGAGCACAACGAACAGCTCTACGAACGGGAGTTCTCCCTCTGCGAGCACTGAGCCGTGCGTACGCCTCCGGGTCAGGTCGGGACGGTCCCGGCCTGCCCCGGAGGCGACTGTCTGCCGTCGGGATCAGCGCAGTCCGGCGAAGAGGTCGTTCTCGGGCACGGCGGCGTCGGTGGTGTCCTTGACGCGTACGAAGGTCTCCATGCCCATCAGCTCACCGAACCGCTCCTTGCCCATCTTGAGGAAGAAGATGTTCTCGCCCTGACTGGCGTGCGCGGCCAGCGAGTCGAACTTCTGGCCGCTGAACGGGGTGATGTCCACCCAGGTGGTGATCTCCTCGTCGGGAAGGCCGATCTCGGCCAGCGCGGCGGCCTCCTCGGGGTCGGGCTCCGGCATGTCCTCGCCGAACTCCCGCATCGTCTCCCCGAAGCGCTGCATCATCGAGCGCGGCGCCGTCGTCCAGTACACCTTCGGCGTCAGCTCGGTCATTTCCAGTGCCGCCATGGTGATGCGGTTGGCCTGGATGTGGTCCGGGTGGCCGTAGAAGCCGTTCTCGTCATAAGTGACGACCACATCGGGCCGGTAGTGCTCCATCAGCGCCGCGAGCCGTGCGGCACCCTCCTCCACGGGGGTACGCCAGAAGGAATGCGGTGCGTCGTTGCTCGGCCAGCCCATCATCCCGGAGTCGGCGTAGTCCAGCGTCTCCAGGTCGCTGATCTTCAGCACCTCGCAGCTCGCCTCCAGCTCCCGGCGCCGCATCACGGCAACGGCCGCCGGATCGTGCCCGGGGTCGCCCGGCTTACTGCCTCCCGGCCCATCACCGCAACCGCCGTCGGTACAGGTCACCAGCACCGTGCGGATGCCTTCCGCCGCATACCGCGCGAGGACACCTCCGGTACTGGTGGCCTCGTCGTCGGGGTGGGCGTGCACTGCCATGATCGTCAACGGCCGGTCGGTCATGTCACGGTCCTTCTGCTTGATTACGCCTGGACAAGGGCACGCGGCAAACGCGCCGCGCTCCCGGGCCCCGGACTCCGGCGGTGCTCCCGCACCCGTACGGCTCCGGCCCCCGCTCGATGCAACCGCCCCGGCCGGACCCACTGTTCCCGACACGGCAAAGTCGGCGTGCCGCAGTCCCCCGGACCGCCGAACCGGCCACCCCGGTCGTCGTCATGCTGCGCGTCCTGCCTCCCGCCGCTGACAGTCGAAGGGCGCCGAGGTCTCTCATCGGCCGATAGCGTGATCGCCTGCCACATGGAAGGTCCATGGTCCGGCCTCCCGGCAAGGGAGCACGGTGGCGAACGATGGGGACCGCGATGAACGAACCGACGAAGCCTGAAATCAAGATCCGGGAGGGTGACGCGCCCACCGAACTCACGACCCGCGACCTCGTGGAGGGGGACGGACCGGAGGCGCAGCCGGGCAGGGTCATCCAGGTTCACTACGTAGGGGTCGCGTTCGCATCGGGGCGGGAGTTCGACTCCTCCTGGGAACAGAACCGCCCGTTCAAGTTCGCCGTAGGCGGCGGCAAGGCCATCAAGGGCTTGGACCGGGGCGTACGGGGAATGAAGCCCGGCGGCCGCCGCGAGATCATCGTTCCCCCGCGTCTCGGCTACGGCAAACAGTCCCCCTCGCATCTGATCCCGCCGGGCTCGACACTGGTCTTCGTCGTGGACCTGCTCACGGTCGTGGGCCCGTAGCGCACGAGGCCCGGTCGTGCCGGGCTGAAGTCCGGCCACCAAGGCGGGACGTTGCCAGGGCACAACGGGGAGGGGTAGGAGTCCGGCATACCGAGCGATGTGACCGGGATCCGCGATGCGGCGCAGGCCCAGTTCGGTGGCGGGGTCGCCCACCTGGCGTCCGGACAGGTTGTTCTCGATGGCGCGGATGGCGTTGTCGGGCCGGCGCAGATCGTGCAGGGCGACCTCGCACAGACCGGGGAACACGCGCCCGATGGCGACAGCGATGCGTTCGGCTTCCCGTAACGAGGTGCTCGTCGTCCCCACCGGCGGGCCGGCCGGTAGCGCCGGTCATCGTCCGCTGCTCGCTTCCCGGGAGTCGTCACCGTGCCCGGCGAACACCGCGGCCATCGTCTCCGCCGACTTCAGGCCCGCGCCGGTGAGCACGACTACGGTCGTTTCGTCCGGGGCGATCTCCCCGGTCGCGATGAAGTGGTCAAGGGTCGCCGCGGCGACGCTGCTCGTCGGCTCGGCGTACAGTCCGCGCGCGCTCAGGGCGCGGACCGCGGCGCGGATCTCCCACTCAGGGACGGCGTACGCGGCTCCGCCGGAGCGGCGGACGGCCTCCACCGCCTCGGGCAGCCGGACCGGATGGGCGATGGACGCGCCCTCGGCGATCGTCGGCACCCGCTCGCCGCGGGAGCCCGGGTCGACGCCGTTGAACGTGTCGGCGATGGTCGCCCAGTGCTCGGGCTGCCCGACGAACAGGCGGGGGCGCCTGTCGATCTGACCGGCGGCGAGCAGTTCGCCGAACGCGAGGTCGCACCCGATGACGTTGCTGCCGGCCCCGGCCACGAGGACGACATTGTCGGGCGCGGTGAAACCGAGGGACTCCCACATCTCGTAGGCGACGGTCTTGGTGCCCTGGATGAACATGGGGTGCCAGTTGTGACTGGCGTACGGGATCTGCCGCGACTGCCGGATCGCCTCGTCCGCGACCTCGTCGCGGGTGCCCGGTACGAGTTCGATCTCGGCCCCGTAGGCCCGGGCCTGGAGGATCTTGGCCGCCGAGGTGGCGGCGGGCACGATGATCTTGGCGTCGATTCCGGCAGCGGCGGCGTAGGCGGCCACCGCGGAACCGCCGTTTCCCGAACTGTCCTCGAGGACGCGATCCGCGCCGTGCGCCGCCAGGTGGGAGATCATCACCGACACCCCGCGGTCCTTGAAACTGGAGGTCGGGTTGAACCACTCCAGCTTGAAGTGAACCCGCTGCCCCGCCCAGTCGACCGGGATCATCGGCGTACACCCTTCCCCCAGGCTCACCCGGCGGGCGAACGGGACGGGCAGGACCGTGTGATAGCGCCACAGGGACCGTTCGGCGGTGTCGATCTGTCCGGGCCGCAGACCCGGCAGCGCACTGACGGCGAGCGGACTGCCGTCCTCGCCCCGCCAGCGGGGGTCGTCCAGGGCATAGCGCCGCCCGGACCGGTCGTACAGGTCGGCTACGGCGACCGCTGGAGGCTGTTCGTCGTTCATGGGCGGTTCCGGCTCCCCTTCGCTCGACGTGCTGTCGTTTGGCTGGATCCCTCAGGTTAGACACATCGTCCGGAGATGACAGACGGTCCAATGTCCTTGCTTCCAGGGCGCGTGCCGGAAGTGCGGATGCGCAGGCAGGGCCCCGCCTCCGCAGGGCGGCCGAGGAGTCCGGACTGCGGTGCCGCGGTGACGTGCGTGGACCGCCGCGGCGGTCCACGACACCGGGCACGGCAGCCGGCCAGTACCTCTTGTCCCCTGCCGGAATGGCGGAGTAGCGTCCGCGCCGACGCTGTCTACGGGGGGATGATCCACGGTGCGGCTGCTGGTCCTGGGCGGTTCGGTGTTCGTCGGGCGGGCGGTGGTGGAGGCCGCGCTCGCAGGCGGCTGGGAGGTCACCACCTTCAACTGGGACCGCTCGGGCCGCGGCCCGGGCGAGGTGGAGCGGCTGACCGGGGACCGCACCGATCCCGCCGACCTCGCCGCCTTGCGAGGGCGTTCATGGGACGCGGTCGTCGACACCTGGGCGGGGCGGGCCGAGGCGGTGCGGGAGTCGGCGTCCCTGCTGGCCGGCAGCGTCGGCCACTACGGTTACGTCTCCAGCCTGATGGCCTACCACTGGCCCGTCCCCAGGCCGCTCACCGAGGCGGCCCCGCTGCGCCCGCCGTCCCCCGGCTCGCGCACCGAGGACTACCCCGCCCGCAAGGCGGCCGCGGAACGGGCGGTGGTGGAGGTCATGGGCGACCGCGCGCTGCTGTCGCGTCCCGGCCTGGTCCTCGGCCCGTGGGAGCACCCGGGCCGGCTGCCGAGGTGGCTGCTGCGCATGGCCGCGGCCACGGAGGGCGAACCGGTCCTGGCACCGGGCAGCCCCGACCGAGGCGTCCAGTACGTCGACGTCCGCGACCTCGCGCAGTGGATCCTGCACGCCGCTGGGCGGGGGCTCGGCGGGGCGTACAACATCAGCTGCCCGCCCGGCCACGCGACGATGGGCGGCCTACTGGACGCCTGTGCCGAGGTGACGGGAAGCGCGGGCCGGCTGGTGCGGGTCGACGAGCGGTGGCTGGCCGGCACAGGCGTGGTCCCGTGGACCGAGCTGCCCGTCTGGGTGCCTGCCGGGGGCGAGGGCGCCGGGATCTACGACGTGGATCCCGGCGCGGGGATCGCGGCGGGTGCACGTTACCGCCCGCTGGCGGAGACGGTGGCGGACACCTGGGCGTGGCTACGGCGGATCCCGGCGGAGAAGCTGGGCAGGGCGGTGCGCACCGCGGAGTGGCTGCCGGCCGAGCGGGAGGAACAGGTGCTGCGGGCCTGGGAGAAGGAGGAGGCGGTCCGCCGGACGCGCTGAAAGGCGCCCGGCGGACCACCGACGAGGCTCAGCTCTCGGCGGCCTGCACGGCATGCCGGAGCAGCAGTGCGGTGGTCACCGGGCCGACGCCGCCGGGGACCGGAGTGAGGCCGCCGGCCCGTTCGGCCGCGGCCGGGTCGACATCGCCGGCGAGGCCCCCGTCCGGGGTGGGGTTGGTGCCGACGTCGATCACCACGGCGCCGTCACGGACGTGGTCGGCGCTCAGCAGGCCGGCGCGCCCGACTGCGGCGACCAGGACGTCGGCCGTACGAGTGACGGCCGCGAGGTCCGCGGTGCGGGAGTGACAGACGGTCACGGTCGCGTCCTGGTCGAGCAGGAGATGCGCGGCGGGCTTGCCCACGACGGTGGACCGGCCGACGACGACGGCGTGCCGTCCCACGAGCTCGATCCCGTGGTGCTTCAGCAGCCGGACGACGGCCTCGGCCGTGGCCGGGGCGAACGCCGGGAGCCCGGCGGCGAGCCGGCCGAGCGACAGCGGGTTGGCCCCGTCGATGTCCTTCTCGGGTGCGATCGCGGACGCCAGGTCCTCCAGCGCCGCGCCGGCCGGCAGCGGCGTCTGCAGGATGACGCCGTGCACCTGCGAGTCGTCGCTGAGGCGGCGCAGAGTGTCGGCGACCTCGGTGGTGGTGGCCTGCGGGCCGAGGTCGACGACGTCGCACACCAGCCCGCACTTGGCCGCCGCGCCGGCGATCGAGCGGACGTACCAGGCGCTGGCCTCGTCGTCGGTGGCGCTGACCACGGCCAGGCGGACGGGCCGGCCCTGAGCGGCCAGCTTCGCGGCGAGCTCGGTGGTCTCGGCGCGGATCGCGGCAGCGAGTTCCCGGCCGGAGAGGACAGCTGCGGTCACCGGTTGATCTCCTTGCGTACGGCGGCGGTGGTGGCGGCGGTCCGTGCCGCGACGTGGTCGGCTGCGGCGGCCCGGGCGGCGAACGCGGTGCGCGCTGCCTCGTCCTTGATGCCGCCGAGGTTCACCTCGACGTTCACCTGGCCGGTGGTGGCGGCGGCCCGAATGGCCTCGGCCGCGGCGGCGACGTCGCTGAGCACGTTGCGGTTGCCGACCGGGAGGAGCAGCTCGGCCAGCTCGGCCAGCCGGGTGGACAGCTCGATGGTGCGGGCGGGCGGCTCGGCGGCACCGATCAGGGCGTCGGCGATGGCGGCCGAGCGGGCGGCCTTCTCCTCGTCGGTGGCCTTCGGCAGACCGTAGGCCGCGGCGACCGCGCCGAACGCCAGCGCGTCGTCCTCGGCGAGCTGCAGGGCCTGCGCGCGCGCGTCGTCCGTCTCCGTGCGGACGCGGCTGATCACGGCCTCGTGCTCGGCGTACTTCGGCCCCTCGCTGTAGCGGGCCACCATGCCGAGCAGGGCGGCCGCCTGGGCGGCGTGCAGGGCGGCGCTCGCCCCACCGCCCGGCGCCGGGACGCGGTCCGCCAACTGCTGGAGGAAATCACCGATGGCCTGATCGCGCATGCGTGCTCCGTAGCAAACTGGATTCCGTTGTTGTCGCTGCGTCACCGATGGTACCGGCGGCAGCGGACGCCGTTTCAGCCGAGGTCGCCCAGCCGCCGGGCCGCCGCGGCCGCGTCGGCCACCGAGGTGAGCAGGGCCAGGTGGCCGGAGACTTGCTGGACTGCGGTGTCGGAAACGACCGTGCGGTCGTAGTCGGCGTAGAAGACCGGTTCGGGGTCGGTGGTGGCGATCACCCAGAGCTGCCCGGCGTAGCGGGCGACGGGTTCGGGGCCCGGCTCGGCGGCGGCGTAGGGCTCGACGGTGAGCCCGGGCGCCGGTGTCCGGCCGGCCGGGGAACCGCGCATCCGGCCGGGGACGACGTTGACGGTGATCGGGGACAGGCCCGGGTGCCACGCCACGGCGGGCGCGTCCGCCGGCTGCTCGTCCTCAAGGAGGCGGCGCAGGCCCGGCAGTGTGAAGGGGGCGGCCGAGCGGGCCGCGCCCTCGGTCAGCCCGCGCTGGACCCGGCGGGCGAACTCGCCCAGTTCGGTTCCCTCGTCGAGGGCAGCGCGGACGGGGAAGCGGCGGCAGAACATGCCGACCAGGTCCCACTCCTCCTCGCGGTCGCGCCCGTGGTACTGGTAGTTGGCCAGCAGCGAGGGCTGCTCCAGCGCCCTGCCGACGGCGAGCAGGCACAGCGCCGTGGTGGCGCTGGCCGCGGTGACGCGGGCTGCGCGGGCGAACGCGCCGAGGCGGCGCGGGAAGCCGGGGCCGGGGCGGGCGGCGACGAGCCGGGCGCCGCCCGAACCGTCCTCGCTTCGGACCGGAGGGGGCGCCGAGCCGGGGGCGGGCCACGGGCCGGGCGACTCGCCGACGACCTGCCGCCAGTGCGCCAGCTGCGCGGGGGTCGGCACCGTACCGTGCGCGGCCTGGGCGTCGGCGAACCGCGGGTAGCCGGTGCGCAGCGGAGCGAGGTCCGGGGCGTTCGCGGCGTACACCGTCCACAGGTCGCGCCACAGGACGCCGGCTGACCATGCGTCCCACGCCATGTGGTGGATCGTCAGGACGAGTACGTGGTCGTCCGGCGCGGCCGTCAGCAGGTCGGCGCGCAGCGGCCCGGTGCCGAACAGGTCGAGCCGGTGCCCGACCGCCTCGGCGACGGCGGCGGCCAGTCCGTCCGGCGTCACCGTGGAGCGGCCGAACCAGGGGTGCGCGGCCGTGGCGGGTGCGAAGGTCTGCCGGATGCCGTCCGGTGTGCGCACCAGCCGCATCCGCAGCGGGTCGTGACGCTCAACGACGAGGGCCAGCGCGGCCCGGAGGCGGTCCGCGTCCAGCGGGCCCCGGATCCGCCAGCTGTGTGTGAGGCGCCAGCGGCGGATCTTGTCCCGGCTGAGTCCCATCCGCTGCTCCAGGGTGAGCGGATGGGACGTGGCGGGTCCGGCTGCGGTCCCGGCCGTGGCCTCGCTCACCACAGGACCGGGAGCTCGTGGATGCCGTAGATACGCATCTCGTGCCGGAAGGGGATCTCGTCCGCCGGGACCGCGGGACGCAGTCCGGGGTAGCGCCGCAGCAGGGTGCTCAGCACGACGCGCATCTCCATCCGAGCCAGCAGCATCCCGATGCACAGGTGTGCGCCGTGGCCGAAGGCGAGGTGGCGGCGGGCGTCGCGGTGGATGTCGAAGCGGTCCGGGTCGGGGAACTCGCGGGGGTCGCGGTTGGCCACCGAGTGCAGCACCAGGACGCCCTGCCCGGCGCGGATGAGCCGGCCGGCGACCTCGACGTCCTCGGTCGCGACCCGGGCGACACCCCCGGTGATCGACAGGTAGCGCAGCAGCTCGTCCACCGCGCCGCCGATGAGGGCCGGATCGCGGCGCAATTCATCGAGCTGGTCAGGGTGCTGAAGCAGTGTCAGGACTCCCAGACCGATCATGTTCACGGTGGTGACGTGCCCGGCGACCAGCAGCAGTCGGGCAATGTCAACGGCGTCCTCGTAACGGCACTGCCCGGACCGGACCTGGCCGACCACGAACCTGCTGAGCAGGTCGTCGGTGGGGGCGTCCATCTTGGTGCGGACGACCTTCTCCAGGTAGTCGCCCAGGTCGTCGATGGCCTGGTCGATCTGGCGGGAGGTGGACTCCTTGCTGAGCGCGGCCGCGGTGCGCTGCTGGAGGTACTCGTGCTCGTCGTACGGCACGCCCAGCAGGCGGCAGATGACCAGCGACGGCAGCGGCATGGCAAGCGCCTTGACCAGGTCCACCGGCTGCTCGCGGGTGGCGATGCCGTCCAGCAGCTCGTCGGTGAGCCGCTGGACGTCGTCCTGCAGCGCTGTGATGCGGCGGCCGAGGAACTCCGAGGTGAGCATCTGCCGGAAGTGGGTGTGCTCCGGCGGGTCGTCCCGGATCATCCGGCTGAAGGCGCGGACCAGCGGGTAGCCGGGGTCGCGCGAGTCGGAGCTGAAACGTGCGGTGTCGGCGAGGATCGCCCGCGCCTCCTCGTAGCGGGTGACCAGCCACACGTCCTGCCGTTTTCCGACCGCCATCCGGGCGAGCGTCAGCGGCTCCTGGCCCTGCAGGGCGGTGTAGCCGGGCGGCGGGTCGAAGGGGTTGCTCCTCGGCATGGGGAAGGTCACGGACGGTCGTGTGTCCACGACGGGCTCTCCATCCTGTGGTCGGTGCGGTGGCGTCACGACGGGTCGAGAAGGCCGTCAAGGGCGCGCTGGACGTCGATGGCGGCCGAGGTCTGCAGCACCGGCACCAGGGGCAGCAGGCTGTTCATGTCCCCGTCGATCAGGATGCGTCCGCTCAGCACGCCGCCGACCGGGTCGAGTTCACCGCGCAGCATGGCGAGTTCGACCGGCCAGCGGTAATTGATCACGGCCTGCGGAGTGGGGTGGCGGCCGAGAGCGCTGTCGGCGAGCCGGCCGTCCCGTATGTCGTCGTAGTACTCGACCGTTCCGTCCGGCCCCGCCTCGACCACGTGCTGGACGAGGGCGGTGGCCCCGGGCGCTGCGGGCAGGGCGGAGCCGAGCCGCAGCCGTTCGGCGATCCATTCCGCCGAGAGCAGTTTCATGTCGCTGCGCCTAGGAGAGGGACGCGAGGTCGAAGGACGACGTGCCGCCGATCCGCTCGCCCGGGGTGAACTCGATGTGCAGGCCGCGGGAGACCCGGGCCTCCCAGTTGTTCGGCTGACCGACGTCGACGGACAGGCTCTTGGAGCTGATGCGGTAGTCGGGGAGGCGCTTGAGTACCTGCTCGACCATGGTGGTCGCCTCCGCCTTGCCGAGGCCGCCGCCGATGCAGAAGTGGATGCCCTGGCCCAGCGCGACGTGCCGGTTCGGCAGGCGGTCCAGCATGATCTCCGACGGCTCGTCGAAGACCTCGGGGTCGCGGTTGGCGGGGGCGTACCCGATGGCGACGCGGTCGCCCTCCTTGATGTCCTTGCCGTAGAAGCAGACATCCTTGGTCGCGGTGCGCGACAGGAAGGGCACCGGGCTGTAGTAGCGCAGGAACTCCTCCATCGCGGCGGGGAGCCGGGAGGGGTCCTCGACGATGGCCGCGCGCCGGTCGGGGTGGGCGCCGAGGTAGGACAGCGCGCCCAGGGCGAGCCGGGCGGTGGTGGCCATGCCGCCGATGACGAAGGTGAAGCAGATCTCCACCAGTTCCATGTCGGTGAACTTCCGGCCCGCGACCTCGGCGGCGAGCAGGTGCGAGACCAGGTCGTCCTTGGGGTCCGCGCGGCGCGCGACGATGGTCTCGGTGGTCCTGCTGAGCAGCCGCGACCAGGCGTCGTTGAGGGTGAACCGGTCCTCGCCGCGAACGTGCACGGCGTCGGCGAATATTTCGGCGTCCTCGACGGGCAGGCCGAGCAGGTCCATGGTGGTCATCGCGGGGACCAGCTTGGCGAGGCCGTGGAAGAGGTCGGCACGGCCGGTCTCGATCCACCTGTCGATGCACCAGGTGGTGAACTCCAGGAAGCGGGGCCCCATCTTGCGCACGGCGGTGGGCGAGAAGCGGGAGTTGAGCAGCTTGCGGTACTCCTGGTGCAGCGGGGGGTCGATCTCGATCGGCACCGCGCGCACCGGGGTGGCCGGCACCATCACCCCCGAGTACGGGCTCGCCCCGTTGGGCATCTCGTGGCGTGACGCGAAGGTCTCGGGGTCTTTGGCCGCCGCGCAGACGGCCTCGTAACCGGTCACGAGCCACCGACCGCCCTGGTAGTCCCACCAGGTGACGGGTTCACCACGCTTGTGGAACCTGTCGTACCGCTCGTCCTTGACGAATTCACCGGCCGACATTTCGGATTCGGTCATTGCAGCTGGCCCTCACTCGGTCGATCTGGTCGCGTACACACACGACGGGAAGGTAGGGAAAAGCCGTGCCTTGCGGTGACAGGATGACGGGAAATCTCGGCCCGTAGTGTCCGGGCCTTCCGTATGTCAGAGCTTCCGCAATACCGGGTCATTCAGTGCCGCAGCAACGCCGCCAGGGCACCGGACCCGTGTCAGAACTTCAGTAGATTTACGCGTCACCACCGCACTGTCAAGACGCGTCTTGCCGCCAAGAGCCCTGCAACACAGGGAAGTTCCAGTCTCTTGACCGGCATAAGCGGGCGTCGCAGCCCACCCCCGGCCGGTAATCCCAAAGGAACGCAAAACCTTCGAGCCGGAATTTTTACCTGCCCCGCAACCTTATCGGAGGCACCCAAAACGGACGCCTGGGATTCCCCGGCGTCCGCATTTTGTGATCGTTGACAGTTTCCCGGGGGCCGACCTACAGTTGGCCGCGCCTCCCACCGAATGATGATGCCGATTCAGTGCGGGCAGTTTCTTCGCACCAACGGCCATTGGCTGTGTGTCCAATGTTTGGATGGAAGCCATTGACCCTGGGGAGGGGTTATCGATGAGCAGCGCGGGGCAAATTCTGCCGGGGATGCGTGTTCTCGGTTTCAGCGGACTCGACGGGGCCCGCAGGTTCAAACGCGACCGGCTTTCCGAGCTCACGGAGAGCGAGTACGCGATCTTCCAGGGGGCCGACGCAGCGGCCGGCCTGGTCGTCGGCGGCCGAGTGGCCGCGGCAGCGGCCGAAGAGCGGTTCGACGGGCAGAAGCACTCCGAGGCCTTCCCCGCGGCAGCCGCGCACTTCTGCCTGTCGGAGGCCGGCATCGGCCCCGACGACCTCGACCTGGTCGCCCACTGCTTCTCCTACGGGCCGGAGCGCGACTTCTACCTCGGTCAGCAGGGCTACTACAACGATCTCTACCGCGAGGTGCTCGCCCCCGAGGCCAATCGAGCCGTCGCGGAGAAGGCGCTCGGTACGGACCTCGGCGGCCGTTTCCTGCCGGTGCCGCACCACCTGGCCCATGCCGCCGGCGCGTACCTCCCCAGCGGATTCGACCGCGCCCTGGTGCTGGTCTCCGACGGGCTGGGCGAGCGCCACTCGGCCACCGTGCTGGCCGCGGGCCCCAACGGCTTCGAGACCGTACGCGCGATCGGCGCGCACGACTCGCTCGGACTGCTCTACGGCCTGTTCACCCTCTACCTGGGATTCCGCTTCGGCGACGGCGAGTACAAGGTGATGGGCCTCGCCCCGCACGGCGACGCGAGCCGGCACCGCCGCGTCCTGGAACGTCTGGTGGAGCTCGCCGCGGACGGGACCTACCGCGTCCCGGTCCTGCTGGAGAACGTCACCGACCTCGACAAGGAGACTTACCGGCCGGCGCTCGCCGAGCTGGAGCGGCTGCTCGGCCCGCGCAGATCCCCCGGGGCGCCGATGGAGCAGCGGTACATGGACATCGCCGCCGCCCTCCAGGCGGTCCTGGAACGCGCGCAGCTCCACCTGCTGCGGGCGGTCCGCGCCGAGACCGGGCTCGACCGGCTGTGCGTCTCCGGCGGTGTCGGCCTGAACTGCGTGGCCAACGGGGTGGTCCTGCGCAGCGGCCTGTTCGACGAGGTGCACGTCCAGCCCGCGGCCGGGGACGACGGGGCGGCGCTCGGCGCCGCGCTGTACGCGGCCTGGCAGTCCGGCGAGCGCCCGGAGCCGGAGCCCGGCACCTTGCTCGGCCCGCGCTACGGGGCCGAGGAGTGCGAGCGGGCCGCCCGCACCACTGCCGGGGTCCGGGTGACCGAGGCGGCCGACGACGCCGAGCTGACCTCTGCCGTGGCCGGGCTGCTGAACGAAGGGCTGGTCGTCGGCTGGTTCCAGGGCCGGATGGAGTTCGGGCCGCGTGCCCTGGGCAACCGCAGCATCCTCGCCGACCCACGCCGCGCCGACATGCGCGACCGCATCAACGCCCTGGTCAAGAAGCGCGAGTCGTTCCGCCCGTTCGCGCCCGCCGTGACCGCCGAGGCCGCCGCCGGGCTGTTCGAGCTGGACCCCGAGGACGTGCACATGTTCGCCGCGATGCTCTTCGTCGCCCATGTGCGCGACGAGCACGCCGTCCGGATGCCGGCCACCACCCACGTGGACGGCTCGGCGCGTGTGCAGACCGTCTCCCGGACCGACAACCCACGCTTCTGGGGCCTGCTGCGCGCCTTCGAAACCAGGACCGGGCTGCCGGTGCTGCTCAACACCTCGTTCAACGTGGCGGGACAACCGATCGTCCGCACCCCCCGGGAGGCGGTGGACACCTTCCTGGACGCCGGCCTGGACGCGCTGGTGATGGACCGCCTGATCATCCGCCGAGTCGGCGCCGCCGACCCGTCGCACGCCGAGGAGACACGTGCAGCACGCTGAGGACGGAGCCCCTGGGGAAGGCGCTTCGTCGTTCCCGCTCGCCGCTCCACGACCGCTCGCGCCCACGTACCGCAGGGCTCGGGTCCGGGTGGACGGCGTACCGCCGGACACCGACCTGGCCGCCGCCGTCGCGGTGCTGCTCGCCCGCCACCAGGAGGCCCCGCGCGCAGTCATCGGCAGGGTCGAGATCGACGGCGGCGCCGCACATGTGCACCGCATCGGCGTGGACGTGGGCCCGTCCACCGGATTCGGCGACGTCCGCGCCGCCGTCGGGAGCCCTCCGGCCGGAACGGTGGACGACGCCTGCGACGGGCCCCGGGTGCTGGTCGGCCCGGTGGATGCGCAGGGCACGCGAGCCCTGCGCCGCCGGCTGTCCGGCTGCGACATCGCCTTCCTCGCCGACCGCGAGGGCAAGGCGCTGGTCTGCGACTACGACACCGACCGGTTCTGCGAGGAGACCGTCCGCCGGCTGGCGGAGCAGGTACTGCGGGTGGCCGAGCAGGGCGCCGCGGCGGCCGAGCGTCCCGTCGTCGACCTGGACCTGCCCGGCGAGCAGGAGCGGCAGGCGCTGCTCGCACTGGCCGCCACCGCGCCGTCCGACGGCCGCGCCGCGCTGCACAGGTTGATCGCCCGCCAGGCCGCGGCCCACCCCGAGCACATAGCGGTGACCGCCGGCGGCCGTGACACGACCTACCGCGTGCTCGACTCGGCAGCGGACGCGCTGGCGGCCCGGCTGGTCCGGCTCGGGGCCGGACCCGGCACCCGGGTCGGCATCCGGCTGCCCCGGTCGGCCGAGCTGGTGATCGCCATGCTCGCGGTGCTCAAGACCGGCGCCGCGTACGTACCGGTCGACTCCGATCAGCCGGCCGGACGCCAGCAGCGCATCGCCGACCTGGCCGGGCTGACCGCCCTGCTGGTCCGCCGGGGCGACACCGCGCCGCCGCTGGACGGCGTGGCGTCCGAACCGGTGGACACCGAAACCCCCGAGCCCGGGACCGTGGCGGCCGTCGCCGGGCCCGACGACCCGGACGCCCCCGCCTACGTGCTGTTCACCTCGGGGTCCACCGGCCGGCCCAAGGGCGTCGAGGTCCGGCACGCCAACGTCGTACGGCTCTTCGACACCACCCGGGAGCTGTTCGGCTTCACCGACCGCGACGTGTGGGTCAACGCGCACAGCTTCGCCTTCGACGCCTCGGTGTGGGAGCTGTACGGCGCCCTGTTGCACGGCGGCCGGGTGGTGGTCGCGGAACCGGCCGTCACCCGCGACCCGGAGGCGCTGACCGCATTGGTCGAAGCCGAGCGGGCGACCATGCTGACCCTGTCCCCCACCGCTTTCGAGGGCTTCCGTGAGGCGTCCCTACAGGCCGGGCACGCGTTCGCGGGCCTGCGGCACCTGGTGCTGTGCGCGGAGGCGCTGAGCTTCGCCTCGCTCGCCCGCTGGTTCGACCGGTACGGCGACGAGCAGCCCCGGCTGTCGAACATGTACGGCATCACCGAGACCACCGTGCACAGCTCGTTCTACCCGCTCGCCGCCGCCGACGCCGCCGGCACCCGGCGGCTGATCGGCCGTCCGCTGCCGGACACCGCCCTGTACGTCCTGGACGAGCGGGACCGGCTGGCGCCCTTCGGCGTGCCCGGCGAGATCTGCGTAGGCGGGCCCGGTGTCTCGGCCGGCTACCTCGTGGTGCCCGAGGGTGCCCGCGACCCGTTCGGAGCGGATCCCTTCTCCTCCGTTCCCGGCGCGCGGATGTACCGCTCGGGTGACAAGGGGCGGCTGCTGCCGGACGGGCGGCTGGAGTACCTGGGCCGTATCGACCAGCAGGTCAAGATCAGGGGCTACCGGATCGAGCTCGGCGAGGTCGACGCCGCCTTCCTGGCGCTGCCGCAGGTCCGCAGCGCCCGCGCCTGGGTGGTGCGGCGGCCCGGCCGCCCGCCGGTGCTCGCCGCCGCGCTGGTGATGGACGGCCCCGGCCCGTACGACCCGCAGGAGCTGCGGGCGCTGGCGGCCCGGCGGCTACCCGGTTACATGGTGCCCGCAGCGGTCGTCCTGCTCGACGGGCTTCCCCGTACCGTCAACGGCAAGCTGGACACCGCCCGGCTGCCCGACCCGCTCGCCGAGCCGTCCGGCGGTGCCGCCGACGAGGCCGAGGACCATCGCGTCACCCGGGTGCGGGAGGCCGTCGCCGCGGTGCTCGGCCGGCCGGCCTGCGGCCCGGACGACGGATTCTTCGAGCTCGGCGGCGACTCCATCACCGCGGTGCGGTTGGTGGCCAGGCTGCGCGGCGAGGGCCTGGGCGCGGAGCTGGCCCACGTCTACGCGTTGCGTTCACCGCGCCGGATCGCCGAGGCGCTCACCGACATGGACGCCGGGCCGCGGGCGTCCGCAGCGCCGTTCGCGCTGCTCGCCGAGGAGGAGGTGCGCTGGGTGCCGGACGGGGCTGAGGACGCCTTCCCGGCGACCAGGCTCCAGCAGGGCATGCTGCTGCACAGCGTCCTGGACGGCGAGCGGGTCTATCACGACGTGCTCAGCTACACCCTGGACGGCACCCTCGACGAGGCCGCGCTCCGTGCGGCGTTCGCCTCGGTGGTGCGCCGCCACCCGGTGCTGCGCACCGCGTTCGTAGCGGACGGGCCGGTCACCCCGCTCCAGGTCGTATACCCGTCCGCCGCGCCGGACCTCGTCCTCGACGACCTCACCGGTGTTGCCGAGGAGGAGCGCGAGCGGTGGCTGGATGACTGGGCGGCCGCCGAGCGCGAGCGGCCCTTCGACTGGACGGAGCCCGGCCTGCTGAGGCTGTTCGTCCACCGGGTCGGCGAACAGCGCTGGACGCTCTCGCTGTCGGTACACCACTGCGTGCTGGACGGCTGGAGCGCCGCCTCCCTCATCACGGAACTGCTGGCCGCGCACGCCGCGGTGTTGTCCGACGGGCCGGCCGCGGGCGCCGCCGAGGGGCTCATGGGCCGTTACCTGGCGCTGGAGCGGGCCGCCGAGAACGACGCGGCGCAGCGCGGCTTCTGGCAGCGGTACCTGAGCGACGCGGAGCCCTCCCGGCTGCCCGGCGGGCAGGATGCCACCGGCGCCGCCGAGGCGCCCGTCGCCACCGTGACGGTGCCGATCCCCGCGGCGTACGGCGAGCGGATACGGGCGCTCGCCCGCTCGTCGGACGTACCGGTCAAGACCGCCTACCTCGCCGCGCACGCCGCGCTGCTGGCCCTGGTCACCGGCCGGCCCGAGGTGGTGACCGGTGTCGTCACCAGCGGGCGGATCGAGGACGAGGGCGGCGACCGGGGTCTGGGCCTGTTCCTCAACACGCTGCCGTTGCGCGTGCGCGGCGGCGACCAGACGTGGCGGGAGCTGCTCGCCGAATCCTTCCTCAACGAGTCCAGGACCTACCCCTACCGCCGCTACCCGTTCGAGCGAATCCAGACCGACGCCGGCCTCGGGCGGCTGTGCCCGACCGCCTTCAACTACACCGACTTCCACGTCTACGACGACCTGGCCGCGCTCGGCATCCGGCTGCGGGACATCCGCTATCGCGAGGAGACCGACTTCGAGCTGCTGGTCACCGTCAACGAGGACCCGTTCGGCGAGGCCCCGGCCGTCACACTCGGCTACCGGACGTCGGTGCTCTCCGCCGGGCAGGCGCGGCGCTACGGCGAGCTGTTCGTCGAGCTCGTCCGCACGGCCGGCGCCCACCCGGACGAGCCGGCCGTGCGGGGCCTGGCCGACCGGCTGGCCCGGCAGCGACGGGACGCGGCACCGGCTGCCGGAGCGGCGCGCGTCCAGCCGCTGCTGTCGCTGGTGGCCCAGCAGGTCCGCCGGGCGCCGGCGGAGGTGGTGCAGAGCCACAACGGCACCGACATGACGTACGGGCGGCTGGCCGCCAGGGTGTCCCGGCTGCGCGAGCGGCTGGTGGAGCACGCGGTCAGGCCCGGCACCAGGGTGGCCTGCTTCCTGCGGCGCGGCCACGACCCGCTGGTCGCCCTGCTGGGTCTGTGGGCGGCGGGCTGCGTGTACGTTCCCGTCGACCCGACGCTGCCGCGCCGGCGGCAGGAGGCGATGGTGCGCGGCATCGGCTGCGGCTTCGCGCTCCGCTCGGCCGACGTTCCCGCGGCGGACACCGCCTGGCAGGGCGGCGAAGTGCTGCTGTCCGACCGGCCCACCTCCGCGGCGACCTTCCGCAGCGGCGCGGCGGTGCTGTCGGACGGCCCCGGGGGGACGGCGGATCTGTCCTCGTGGCACGGCGCGGAGCCGCAGGACGAGGCGTACGTACTGTTCACCTCCGGCTCGACCGGCGAGCCGAAGGCCGTCGCGATGCCGCACCGGGCCGTCGCCAATCTGATCGGCTGGCAGATCGCCCAGCCGGAGTTCGCGCGACGCCGCCGGATCAGTCAGTTCGCCGCGCTGTCCTTCGACGTCTCCGTGCAGGAGATGCTGACCGCTGCCGCGGGCGGCGGGACGCTCGTGGTGGTGCCGGAGGAGACCCGGCGCGACCCACAGGAGCTGCTGGCGACCTTCAACCGCAGCGGCATCCAGACGGCGTTCCTCCCGCCTGTCGTGCTCCACCAGCTGGCGACCGTCCACGAGGCGCTCGGCGGCACGCCGCGGCAGCTGGAGACGGTGATCACCGCGGGCGAGGCGCTGGTGGTGAGCGGGGAGATACGGCGGCTGTGCGCGGCCGCGGGCGTCAGCGTGGTGAACCAGTACGGGCCCACCGAGACGCATGTCGTCACCGCCTTCCGGCTGGCCGGCGACCCGTCGACCTGGCCGGAGCGGCCGCCGATCGGGCGGCCGGTCAGCGGGGCCGAGGTGCTGCTGCTCGACCCGCTGGGCCGGCCGGTGCCGGACGGCACACCAGGTGAGCTGCACGTCGGCGGTGCCGCCGTCGCACTCGGCTACCTCGGTCCCGCCGGGCAGGACCCGGCGTCCGCGGGCCGCTTCGGTGAGCCCGCCAAGGGGCTGGGGCGGCACTACCGCACCGGCGACCTGGTCCGCCGCGCGAACGGCGAACTGGAGTTCCTGGGTCGCACGGACGGGCAGATGAAGATCCGCGGCCACCGCGTGGAGCCCGCAGAACTCGCCTCGGTACTGCTGCGCCACCCGCTGGTCGCCGACTGCGCGGTCACCGCGGCACCGGCGCCCGCGGGGGGACCGGCGCTGGCCGCGTACGTGGTGGCCGCCGCCGGCGGGCCGCTCACGGCGGAAGCGCTGCTGGAGCACGCCCGTGCGGAGCTGCCCGGTTACTCCGTGCCCTCGTACGTCGAGTTCCTGGACCGGCTGCCCCTCACCCGCAACGGCAAGCTGGACCGGTCGGCGCTGCCCGCTCCGAGCGCCTCACCGGCCGGTGGGGCGGCCGCGACCGCCGTCGAGCGGCAGCTCCTGGACGCCTGGGCGCAGGTGCTTGGCCGCCCGGTCGACTCCCCCACCGTGTCGTTCTTCGACGCGGGCGGGACGTCCCTGCTGGTCCTGCCCCTCTACCTGCGGCTGCTGCGCATCCTCGACCGCGGGTTCGCCCTGCACGACCTGTTCCGGTTCCCGACAGCCCGCCGCTTCGCCGAGTTTCTCGAAGCTTCCGGGCGGAACGAGCGGACCGGTCCCGCCGTCGCTCCAGGCACCACCCACCACCGGAGGCTCAACCAGCGCACTCCGGACCAGATTCTCGCCGCTGCGCGGCGCAGCCGATCGGCTCGGGGACGGGAGAGCAACAGCCATGACTGACCACCACACGGAGGTCTCGCCCACAGATGTCGCCATCATTGGAATCGCCTGCAACTTCGCGGGCGCACCCGGCCCCGAGGCGTTCTGGGAGCGCATTCGCGAAGGCCGCGAGCTGCTGACCCACTTCACCGAGGACGATCTGCGGGCCGCCGGGATACCCGAGCAGTTGCTGGCCAACCCCGACTACATTCGGGTGAGCAGCCTGGTCGACGGTGCAGGCGACTTCGACGCCGACTTCTTCGGCATCACCCCCAGCGAGTCCCGGCTGATGGACCCGCAGCACCGGCTGATGCTCGAACTCGGCTGGCACGCGATGGAGGACGCGGGCTACGACCCGTCCCGCTACCCGGGTGACGTCGGCGTGTTCGTCGGCGGCGGCCGGCACGCGTACCTGCGCTACATCGAGCCGCAGTTCGACCCCGAGGACCACCTCGACGGCTCGATCCGCGGCCTGCAGGCGGACATCGGCAACTACGGTGACTTCCTGGCGACCCGGATCTCGTACCGGCTGGGCCTGACCGGGCCGAGCCTGAACGTGCAGACCGCGTGCTCCACCGCGTTGGTGGCCGTCCATCTAGCCTGCCAGAGCCTGTTCCTCGGCGAGTCGGACATCGCCCTCGCGGGCGGTGTGAACCTGCACACCCCGCAGGTCAACGGCTACCTCTACGAGGAGGGCTCGATCTGCTCGCCGGACGGACGGCTGCGCCCGTTCGACGCGGACGCCAACGGCTCGGTGTTCGGCAACGGCGGCGGCCTGGTCGTGTTGAAACGGCTGTCGGACGCCATAGCCGAGGGCGACCGGGTGATCGCGGTCATCAAGGGCTCGGCGATCAACAACGACGGCTCGGAGAAGATGACCTTCACCGGGCCGAGCGTCGACGGCCAGGCCGAGGTGATCAGCCGGGCGCTGCGGACCGCCGACGTCGACCCGGCGACCGTCGGCTTCGTGGAAACCCATGGCACCGGCACCGCGCTCGGCGACCCGATCGAGGTGGCCGCGCTGGTCTCGGCGTTCGGCCCGGCGGCCGACGACACCGCGGGCTGCGCGCTGGGTGCGGTCAAGGCGCAGATCGGCCATCTGGGCACCTCCGCGGGCGTCGCCGGGATCATCAAGGCGGCGCTGGTGCTGGAGCGGGCGGAGATCCCGCCGATGGTCAACTTCAACAGCCTCAACCCGGGCATCGAGCTGACCGGTTCGCCGTTCTACATCCCCACCGAGTCCCGGCCGTTCGAGGGGCTGCGCCGGGCCGGCGTGAGCGCCTTCGGCGTCGGCGGCACCAACGCGCACGCGGTGCTGGAGCAGGCCCCGGCCGTCCTGCCCGTACCGCGGGACTCCGGGGACGAGCAGAAAGCACGGGCCCTGCCGTTCGTACTGTCGGCTCGCTCAGCCGACGCGCTGGCCGCGCTGCGCACCGCCCACGGCCTGGCGCTGCGCTCGCGCCCCGGGCTACGGGCGGCGGACGCCGCCCACGTGCTGGCGCGGGGCCGCAAGCGTTTCCGGCACCGCACCTTCGTCGCCGCCGCCACCCCCGAGGAGGCCGCGGCCCAGCTGACCTCGGGCGCGACGACGATCAGCGGGGTGGCTCCGGAGGCCGAACTGCCGGTGGTGTTCGCCTTCGCGGGCGAAGGCGGGCAGTACGCGGGCCTGGGCCGCGCGCTGTACGAGGGCGACGCTGCCTACCGGCGCACCGTCGACGAGCTGTCCGAACTCGCCCTGGACATCGCCGGTTTCGACGTCCGCACGCTGCTCTACCCCGAGCCGGGCGACGAGGAGGCCGCCGCGGACAGGCTGAGCCGCGCGCTGTGGGCACAGCCCGCGATGTTCGTCTCCCAGTACGCGCTCGCCACCTCGCTGATCGCCGCGGGCGTCGTCCCGCACACCATGGTCGGCCACAGCCTCGGCGAGTATGCCGTCGCCTGCGTGGCGGGGGTGCTCAGCACGTCCGACGCACTGCGGCTGGTGTCCGCCCGCGGGCGCCTGATGCAGGAGGAGACGCCGGACGGCGCGATGCTGGCCGTCGGCATGGACGAGGACGAGCTGCGCGCGATTCTGCCCGCCGACCTGGACATCGCGTGTGTCAACGCCGTGGGGCAGTGCGTGGTGTCCGGGGCGACCGAGACGATCGACGCCTTCCAGGCACACTTGGAGGAGACGGACCTGCGGCACACCCCGCTCGGCACTTCCAACGCCGCGCACTCGCGGCTGATGGTGGGCATCGTGGCGGAGTACCGGGCGCTGCTGGCGCAGGTGCGGTTCGGCAAGGCGTCGATGCGGATCGTCTCGACCGTCACCGGCCGCGAGCTCGGGCCTGACGAGATGGCCGACCCCGAGTACTGGGTCCGCCACATGCTCCAGCCGGTGCGGTTCCGCGACGCGGCGCGCACGGTGCTGGAGGACGGCCCCGTCACCGTGGTCGAGGCCGGACCGAGCCGGGCGCTCACCCGCATGTTCGAGAACTCCGGCGGCGCGGCGGAGAGCCGCCCGGTCACTCCGTGGATGCGGAACGAGTGGGCGCCGAAGACCACCGCGGAGCTGCTCGGCGCCGTCTGGGTGCAGGGCGGGCGGATCGACTGGGACCGGCAGTTCGCCGGCCTGGAGCCACACCAGGTGTCGCTGCCCGGCTACCCGTTCGAGCGTTCCGAGCACTGGATCGACGTCACGCGGGACCACTCCCCCGTCGAACTGCCGGACCTGCGGCGCTCGTCCCGGCTCACGGGCTGGCTCCAGGTGCCGCGCTGGACGGTCGCGTCGCCGCCCGAGGCCGCGCCGGCGCCGGCCGGGCCCCGGCGCGTGCTGCTGCCGCGGCCCGCGGTCTCCGCCGCCGCCGACGCGCTGGCGGCGGCGCTGGAGGCGGCCGGGCACCACGTCGTGCCGCTGCTGCCCGGGGACCGTCCCGAACTGGACCCGGCCGGTTCCCGGCTGGTCGTCCGCCCGGGCGACCACGACGACCTGCGGATGCTGCACGAACTCCTCGCCGCGGGTGAGTCCGGCATCGACACGGTGCTCTTCGCCGGGCTCCCCGACCGGGGCGCAGGGGAGGGCCCGCTCGCCGGGCGCGTCACCGACGCGCTGGAGCAGGGGTTCTGGCCGCTCGTCACCGCGGTGCGCGGCGTCGCCGCCCACCGCGGCGAGCGCGGTCTGGACGTCCTGGTCGTGACCACCGACCGACACCAGGTGGCGGCGGGCGATCCGATCGACCCGGTGATGGCCCTGCTGACCGGCCCCTGCCGGGTGCTGCCGCAGGAGTACCCGACGGTGCGCCTGGCCGAGCTGGACCTGTCGGCAGGTTTGGAGCCGAAGGCCGCTGCCGCGCTGGTGCTGGCCGAGCTGGGCAGGCCCGTGACGGCCCGCACCGTCGCGCACCGGGCCGGGATACGCCGGCTGCTGGCCCATGAGCCGCTGCCCGCGCTGACCGCGGGGCGGCCGTGGCGGGACGGTGGCAGCTATCTGATCACCGGCGGCCTGGGCGCAATCGGCCTGGCCCTGGCCGAGGACGCGGCGGAGTCGGACGGCGTCACGCTGGTGCTGACGCACCGTTCGGCATGGCCCGCCGAGGACACGTGGGAGCGCGTCGCCGAGGACCCGGCCACCTCGCCGGAGTGGCGGGAGAGGGCCGCGGCCCTGCTCCGGCTGCGCCGCGCGGGCGCGGCGGTGCACTGCGTGCGGGCCGACGCCGCCGATCGTGAGGCGATGCGTGAGGTGCGCGAGCGCTACGGGCCCTTCCACGGCGTGGTGCACGCCGCCGGTGTGCCCAGCGGGCGGCTGGCGGCGGTGCTGGACGACGAGCACGTCCGCCAGGTGATGTCGCCGAAGGTGGACGGCGCCCTGGTGCTGGACGAGGTGGTCGCCGACGCCACGACCGCGTGGACGGCCTACTGCTCCTCGATGTCCGCAGTGGTCGGCGGCCTCGGCCACACCGACTACTGCAGCGCCAACGCCTTCCTCGACGCCTTCGCGCAGTGGCGCACCGCGGCCGGGCGCCGCACGGTCTCGCTGGGCTTCGACGCCTGGACCGAGGGCGGCATGGCGGTCAAGGAGGCGACGCGCTCACGCACCACGGCCGCCACCGAGGCGGACGGCGAGGACTGGCGTCCCTTCGAGCACCCGGTGTTCTCCGCGCGCGCCGAAGGGCAGGGGTACGGCGTCTTCCGCGGCGAGCTGCGCCAGGGCACCGACTGGATCCTGGACGAACACCGGGTGGCCGGCCGGTCCCTGGTGCCCGGCACCGCCGTCGTCGAGTTCGTCAGGTCCGCCGCCGAAGCGCATCTGGGCACCACCGGCTTCGACATCACCGAGCTGGACCTGCTGCGGCCGCTCAGCGCCCCCGGCCCCGCGCTCGCCTTCACCGTGCGCGTGGACGGGTCCGCCGGCGACGACGAGATGGCGGTCACCGTCTGCGGTCTCGGTCCGGACAAGCAGTGGTACCGCCAGGCCGTCGGCCGGATCGAGCCCGGCGCTCCGGTCGCCGAGCCGAAGGAGCGGCTGGAGATCCCGGCGGGCAGCGGCGAGCCGGGCAGCCTGCCGGGCTCGGACCTGATCACCTTCGGCCCGCGCTGGGACAACATCGAGCGGATCTGGCGGAGCGGCGCGGACGAGCTGCTGCTCGACTGCCGGCTCCCCTCGCGGTTCACCGACGACCTGGGCCGCTACGGGGTCCACCCGGCTCTGCTGGACACGGCTGCCGGCGCGCTGGTGTCCGGCGTCAGCGACCGCGTCCACCTGCCGATGTCCTACGAGCGGATCACCGTGCACGCCCCGATGCCGGCCCGGATCGTCAGCCGTATCACGCACCGGGAGTCCGGCGAGAGCGGCTCGCTGCGCTTCGACGTACGCATCGAGAACGGGTCCGGGCAGCCGGTTCTCGACATCCTCGGGTATTCGCTGCGCGAGGTGGACCCCGACCGGGTCGCGGCGGACCTCGGCGCCGGCGCGGACGCGGAACCCGCCGCGGCGGCCAACCGCAGCCTGGTCTCCACCGAGGCGGGCGACCTGGGCGCCCTGCGCATGGTGCCCGCCGAGCGGCACGAGCCCGCCGCCGGCGAGATCGAGGTCGAGGTCAGGGCGACGGGCCTGAACTTCAAGGAGGTCCTGATCGCCGCGGGGGCCCTGGAGGCCCCCGGCCCGGACCACCGCTTCGGTCTGGAGTGCGCCGGCGTCGTGACCGCCGTTGGCGAGGGCGTGATCCGCTTCCGGGTCGGCGACGCGGTGATGGCGATCGGCGCGTCCTGCTTCTCCGACTACGTCGTGGTCCGGGACGCGCTCGCCTGTCGGATCCCGGCCGGGATGACCTTCGGTCAGGCGGCTTCCATCCCGGTCGCATTCACCACCGCCTACGACTGCCTGGTCAACGTCGGCGCGCTGGCGCGCGGCGAGCGGGTCCTGGTGCACGCGGCGGCCGGCGGGGTGGGCCTGGCGGCCATGCAGATCGCCGCCCACCGCGGCGCCGAGGTGTTCGCCACCGCCGGCAACGAGACGAAGCGGAACGTGGTCAAGGGCCTGGGGGCCACCCTGGTGATGGACTCCCGCTCGCTGGACTTCGAGGCGGAGACCCTGGCCGCGGGCGGCATCGACGTGGTACTCAACTCGCTGGCCGGGGAGTTCATCCCAGCGGGTATGCGCACACTGCGCCCCCGGGGCCGGTTCGTCGAGATCGGCCGCCGCGACATCCTCGCCCACACCTCGCTGGACCTCGGGCTGTTCGCCTCGGGGCGTACCTTCAGCGCGTACAACCCGGAGATCGACGGGGACGCGTGGGAGCGGGCCTGGCGCTCGGTGACCGAACTGCTCCGGCAGGGGGTGATCACCCCCCTGCCGGTGCGGACCTTCGGGGTGGATGAGGCCGACGACGCCTTCTCGTTCATGTCCCGCGCCCACCACATCGGCAAGGTCGTCGTGATCCGGGCAGGTGGCAACGAGCCGGTGAGCGGCCGCGGTTCCGATGCCGGTGAAGCGGCGGGTGCCGAGGGCATCACCGCGCGGCGGGGCGTCCTGGCTTTTCGCGACGCGCTGGGCGCCGGCCCCGCGCACATGCTGGTCAGCCGTCGGGTGCCGGCCGCCACCGGCGACCAGTTCGTCGTGGCCGGCCACGTCCTCCAAGGCGGCGGGACCGGCTCCTGCGTCCACTCACGACCCGAACTGCCCTACCCGCTCATTCCGTTGGAGGGCGACACCGAGGAGCGGCTGGGGTCGCTGTGGGGCGGCCTGCTGAGCATCGAGCAGATCGGGCGCGACGACCACTTCCTCGACCTGGGCGGCGACTCGCTCTACGCCACACAGTTGGTAGCCCGGATCAGGAACGCCTTCGGCGTCCGGGTCGCCCCCGCCGACATCCTCGGCGGGCTGAGCGTGCGCGAACTGGCCGAGCTGATCGACCGCAGGCTGACGGCCGCCGCCGAGGCGGGCGAATGACCGTGATCACCGGTCCCGCCGCCCCGGCGCAGCAGCGGCTGTGGCTGCTGGACCGGCTCTACCCGGACAACTGGTCGTATCACATCGAGAGTTCGCTGGACCTGACCGGCGCCCTTGAGGTGCCGGTCCTGCGGCGGGCTGTCGGCGACCTGGCCGCCCGGCACGAGGCGCTGCGGACCACCTTCGCCGAGGAAGGGGACGAGCTGGCGCTGCGGGTCGCCGCCCGGGTCGTCCCCCGCTTCGAGCACGCCGACCTGAGCGGCGAGCCGGACCCCAGGCAGGCCGCCCTGGAGCGGTGCGCCGCGGTGCGGCAGGAGCCGATGGACCTGTCGGCGGGGCCGCTCTTCCGGGTCCTGCTGTGTCGTACCGGGTCCGCCGAGCACACGCTGACCCTTTTCATCCACCACATCCTGGCGGACGGATGGTCGCTGGGCGTGCTGTGGGAGGACCTCGGACGGCTCTACACCCGGCGGCTCGGCCCAGGCCCGGCACCGGAACCGGCCGGGCTGCCCTACCGCGAGTACGCCGCGCTCCAGACCGCACGGCAGCGCACACCCGAGGCGCGCGCCGAGCTGAACCGCTGGCTGGAGAGGCTGCGCGGGGCCGAGCCGGACAACTCGCTGCGGACCGACATCGCCCGTCCGCCGGTGCCCTCTTTCCGGGGTCGGACGCTGGAGCTGGAGCTCCCGGCCGAGCTGGCCGGCGCCCTGCGGGAGGCCGCCAGGAGCACGGGTAACAGCCTGTTCATGTTGCTGGCGGCCGGATTCGCGGCGGACCTCGCGCACTACGACCGGCGGACGGAGGTGGTCGTCGCCACGCAGTCCTCCGGCCGGGCGGACCCGCGCGTGGCGCGCACGGTCGGCTTCTTCGTCGGCACCTTGCCGCTGCGCTTCGAGCTGGAGGGCGATCCGACGCTCGCCCAGGTGGTCGAGCAGGCCAAGGAGGGGACGCTCGCGGCTTACGCGGCCGAGTACGTCACGTACGACCAGCTCGCGCAGGAGCTGAGCCCGTCGGGCGACCGGTCCAGGAACCCGCTGGCGCAGGTCGCCTTCCAGCTGATGAACGTGCCGATCCCGCCGGTGGTCTTCGGTGACCTGGCGGTGCGACGCCGGTGGGACACCACCTCGGCGGCGAAGTTCGACCTCAACGTGATGCTGGTGCCCGACGCCGAGGGCCTGGTCGGTCTGGTCACCTATGCGGTGGACCTGTTCGAGGAGGAGACCGTCCGGGAGATCTGGCGGACGTACCTGCACGTGCTGGGGCTACTGGTCCGCGACCCGCAGGCCCGGCTGTGGCAGCTGCCGCTGCTGGACGGCGAACGACAGGCCGAGATCGCGACCAGGTCTGTGGGCCCGGCCCTGCCGGCCGACGGCGCGCCCGACCTGCTGGCGGCGCTGGAGCGCTGGTCACGGCAGGACGGTGGGCGGACCGCCGTCACCGCGGCCGGGCGCCGGATCAGCTACGCCGAGCTGTGGTCCGGCTCGGGAGCGGTCGCGGCGGCACTGCGCGAGGCGGGCACGGAGCCCGGCGAGGTGGTGGCAGTGGCCTGCGCGGCGCGGGCCGACACGGTGCTCGCCGTGGTCGCCGCGTGGCGGGCGGGGGCGGCCGTCCTCGTCCTGGAGCCGGGGCCGCTCCCACCACGCGCCGCGGACCTGCTCGACGAGCTGAAGGTGACCACCGGTGTACTCGGCCCCGGCGAGCCGCCGCGCGCCCCTGGGTTGCGCTGGGTCGCGACCGGCGGCGCCGCCGAGGTGCCGCCGCAGTGGGCGGCCGGCCCGGACGCCACGGCCTACGTCGTCAGCACCTCCGGCTCGACGGGCCGGCCCCGCACCGTCGCGGCGTCGATGGGCGCGTTCGCCGGCCATGTGCTACGCGGCGCGGCCGAACTGGACCGCGACCGAGTGGTGGTGCAGGTGCCGCCGCCGAGCTTCGACCCGGGCATGCGGGACGTCTTCACCACGCTCGCGGCCGGCGCCGAGCTGGTGATCCCCGACGGCGTGGAGGACAACCCCGTGGACGCGGTGGCGTCGGTCCTGGCCGAAGGCCGCGCCGACACCCTCCTCGCGGCGGTGCCCGGCGTCCTCGAGGCCGTCGCGCTGCAGCTGGACCGGCAGGGCGTCCGGCCGGCGCTGCGAACCGTCCGCTGCTGCGGCGAGGCGCTGCCCCGCTCGGTCGCGGAGCTGGCGGTACGCGTCCTGGGCTGCGTGCCGCACAACGACTACGGGCCCAGCGAGGCCACCATGGTGAGCGTCTCCGGCCGCACCGGCCCGGACCGGGTGCGCGCCACGACGATGCCGATCGGACACCCGCTGCCGGGCGTCGGCGCCTGGGTGCTCGGACCGGCGGGGCAACTGCTGCCGCCGTGCTTCACCGGCGAGATCCACCTGTCGGGGCCACACCTGACGGCCGAATACCTCGGCGACCCCGAGGCCACCGCCGAGCGGTTCGTGCACCACCCGGGCATCGCGGACGGCGAGCGGCTGCACCGCACCGGCGACCTCGGCCGGTACACGCCGGACGGCCGGCTGCACTGGCTGGCCCGCGCCGACCGGCAGGCCAAGGTCCGCGGCATGCGCGTCGACCTGGTCGAGGTCGAGACGGTGCTGAGCGGCCACCCCGCCGTACTCGACGCGGTCGCCACCCCGCACGGCGAGGGCACCCGGGCCAGGCTCGTTGCGTACACGGTCGCACCCGGCGCCACGGGCACCGAGCTGCGCGACCACCTGCGCGCGCGGCTGCCCCGGGGCTCGGTGCCCTCGGTGGTGGAGCTGGTCGAGGCGATCCCGCGCAGCGCCCGCGGCAAGGTGCAGTGGTCTCTGCTGCCCGAGCCGCGCCCGGTGAGGGCGGGATTCGCGCCGCTCACCGAGGCGTTCGAGGCGGAGGTCGCCAAGGTCTGGCGGGAGGTCCTGGACCGCGCCGAGGTGACCGCCGAGGACGACTTCTTCGACCTGCTCTCCGCGGAGGACGACTTCTTTGAGCTCGGCGGCCATTCGCTGGCGGCGATGCAGCTGGCGACCCGGCTCACCGTGCTGGCCGGGCGACCGGTGGCCGTCCAGGACGTCTTCGAGCACCCGACCCTGCGCGAACTCGCCGCCTTCGCACGCCCCCTGACCGATGTGCCCGCCACGGACGACTGACCGGATGACGAGATGACGAATCCTGTGCCCACATCCCCTTCCACGGACGGGGACGCCACCTTGCTGTTCTGCCTGCCGTACGCCGGCGGCAGCAGCATGGCGTTCCGCTCCTGGACCGACGAGCTGCCCGGCCACGAAGTCGTCACCACCGACTACCCGGGGCACCTGCTGCGCCCCGGCGAGCGGCTCGTGCGGAGCATGGACCGGATGGTCGACCTGCTCTGCGGCGAGCTGGTGGACCGCTGGGACCGCCCGTTCGTACTGCTGGGCTCCAGCATGGGAGCACTGGTGGCCTTCGAACTGGCGCGGCGGGCCGAGGCGGTGGGCCGGCCGCCGGCCGCCGTGGTGCTGTTGTCGTGCGCGGCGCCCAGCCTGCTGCCGCTGCTGCCACCGGTCGCCGGACTCGACGACAAGGCGTTCCTCGCCGCCTTCGCCGCCCGCTACGGCGGTCCGGTGCACCACCTGCTGGACGACCCGGCCTCGCGCGATCTGCTGCTGCCGATCGTGCGGGCCGACATGGAGCTGTTCGAGGACTACGCCCGGTCGTGCCCCGCACCGGTGAGCTGCGACCTGATCGTGATCGCCGGCGCCGACGATCCCGTGGTCACCCCCGACTCCGCCCGCGCCTGGGCGGACTTCTCCAAGGGCCGGGTGGACAGTCTGACCGTTCCCGGCGGCCACTTCGTCGTCGAGGCGAACACCGCCGAGGTGACGGCCGTCCTGCGTCCCCTGCTCGACCAGCGGCTTTCTGCCGCCTGAGTCCACCCGGTCGCTCGGCCCCCAGGGGCCGCCCGGTCCGTGTTCCCCACCCTTCCCGGGCTCCCCGAGGCGCCCGCCGGCACCAGGAGAGACCCCAGATGCTGAATCTCGGACCGTTCAACGCCGGGATGCTCGACAAGGAGCTCGTCGTCGGCCTGACCACGGGCATGGCGGCGGTGGACAAGGCCCTCTTGGCGGCCACCGATACCGTCTACCGGCCAGTCACGGAGACCTCGCGCTACCTGTTGGACGCCGGCGGCAAGCGTTTCCGCCCGGCGCTCTCGCTGCTTGCCGCGCAGTATGGCGACCCGGGCGCCCCGGGCGTCGTACCGACTGCCGCCGCCTGCGAGCTGACCCACCTGGCCACCCTGCACCACGACGACGTGATGGACGAGGCGCATTTGCGGCGGGGCGTACCGAGCGCCAACGCCCGCTGGGGCAACACGGTCTCGATCCTCACCGGCGACTTCCTGTTCTCCAAGGCCTCGCAGATCCTCGCGGGGTTCGGTCCCGAGGCGGTGATGATCCAGACGGTGACCTTCGAACGGCTGGTCACCGGCCAGATCAAGGAGACCCTCGGCCCCCGCAAGGACGACGACCCGCTCAAGCACTACTTCGACGTCATCGTCGACAAGACGGGCTCGCTGATCGCCACGTCCGCGCGGTTCGGCGCGCTGATGTCCGGCGCGGACCGCGGAATCGTCTCCGACCTCACCGAGTTCGGCGAGAACATCGGTGTGGCCTTCCAGCTTGCCGATGACATCCTCGACATCACCAGCGAGAGCGAGCAGTCGGGCAAGACGCCCGGCACCGACCTGCGGGAGGGCGTGGCGACCCTGCCCGTGCTCTACCTGCGGGCCGATGCGGGCCCTCAGGACGCCCGGCTGCTGGAGCTACTGGACGGCGGCGTGACGAACGACGACCGGCACGCCGAGGCGCTGACGCTGATGCGCGGTCACCGAGCGCTGGAGAGGGCGCGGCAGGACTGCGCCGACTACGCGGACCGGGCCCGGATGCTGCTGAAGGGGCTGCCCGCCGGGCCCGCGACCGACGCCCTCAGCATCCTGTGCGACCTGGCGGTGCATCGGGCGCGCTGACCGCGCGGCTGCTCGCCGCGGCGTCCGATCGGGCCGCGGCCCGCGCCACCCCGGCGGCGCGACGCAGATAGCCCGGGTACGCGTCGCCGTCGGCGAACCGGTGCAGCAGCGGCGCCGTCCGCTGGTCGCCCCCGGGCACCGCGGTCAGCACTCGCAGTAGGTGGAAGGCCGTGTACGGGTGGACCTCCCCGGTCGCCCCCATCGTCTCACCTGCGTCCCCGGCGAGCAGCGCGTGCAGCTTGTCGAGGGCCGCGGGCCACAGCCCGGCGGCCGGCGGCCTCGTGGGCAGCGCGGCAAGCAGATAGCCCGCGAAGTGGGAGGCGGACTCGGGCATCACGCCCACCTGTTCCGCCACCCACGGCACCGCGTGGGTATCACCGGCGCGGCCCAGCAGGGCGAGCGAGAAGCGCAGTTCGCGTCGACGGACCGCGCCGTCCGCCACCGCGCGGTCGAACAACTCCCGCGGGTCGTCGCCGAGCGGGGTGAGCCCGGCCAGGACCGCGTCGCCCTCGCGCAGTTCCGTCTTGTGCGGCGCCAGGGCCATCCCGCGCGCGCCGAGGACGTCCTCGACCGCCTGCCGGGCCGAGTGCAGCCTGCCGGCCTCCGGCGCGAAGACCTTGATGTCGTCCAGGTAGCGGACGAAGCCCAGCCCCTCGCCGCGCAGCAGCCGGTCCACGGGGGCGAGATAGAGGTTGCCGAGGATCGCGGTGGCATCCTGGTCGTGCGGCAGGCCCCGCAGGGCCGAGCCGGCGGTGAGCCCCGTGAGGAAGTCCAGCAGCCTCTCGATCCGGCCCCCCGGCGCTCCCACTGCGGCGAGGTCGGCGGCCAGGACGGTGGTATCCAAGGTCTCGAAAAAGGCGGACACGTCGGTATCGAGCAGCGCCCTGCCGCCGTGGTCGCGGTGCAGGACGCGGGCGGCGCCCTCGAACCTGAGCCATTCGCGCCCGCCGGAGTGCCGCCGGCGGCCCTGCGTGTCCAGCCGGCTGCTGAACACGTGGTCGTCGAGGGCCGCGTCGATGCGGATGGCCATCTCGCCGACGAGGGCCGCGTAGACGACGCGGTCGGCGAGGTCGAGCAGCGGCACCGGGCGGTGCGCGCCGCCCCCCTTGGGCACCTCCGCGATCTCGAACGGCCGGGGCCGGTGCCGGCCGTCGGCCAGGTCGGCGAGCAGGCGGGCGCGTACCTGCGGCCACTGTCCGGCGAACCGCGCCGCCGCGGCGGGGTCGGGCAGCGGGTCGGCGGCGAGTTCGGAGCGGACCTGGGCCCACGCCCGGTCGAGCGCCTCCGCGGTGACGTTGGTGTCAGCGGACATGTCCGGGCACCTCCCCGCGGGCCGGCACCGGGGTGCCCCGGCCGGTCCGCTCGCGCAGCGTCCAGCGCGGCACCTTGCCCATCGCGTTGCGCGGCAACTCCCCCACCACCTCCACGAACACCGCCTCACCGGTGCTCCTCGCACTGTCAGCCGGGAGGGAGCCGGCCAGTTCCCGGGCCAGCTCCGCACCGGTCAGGCCCGGTGCCTCGCAGAACGCCGTCCACGCGGTGCCGTTCCCCGCCGGCGCGGGCCCGGCGACGACCACACAGTCGTCGACCAGGGGGTGGCTCAGCACGGCCTCCTCGATCTCACCCGGGTGCAGGACGGCCCCGTCCGCCCACACGCAGTCGGCCGTGCGTCCCAGCACATGCAGGGTGCCGTCCGCGCAGAGCCGGCCCACGTCGCCGATCAGGGTGTACCCGTCGGGGAACGCCTCCGTGGGGACGGACAGCGGTGTGCGCACCAGCAGCTCCCCCACTTCGCCCTCGGGTACGTCCCGGCCTGCGGCGTCCACGACGCGCACCTCGACGTTGCGGTGCGGCCTGCCGCGGAAGCCACCCCGTACGGCTCCCTCCCTCGGCCCCGTCCACGCGACCGGGCCGACCTCGGTCGCGCCGTAGCTCTCGTACAGCCCCACGTGCGGCAGCGCCTGCGCCAGCCACTCGCGCAGCACGAAGGGCACCGGGTCGGCGCCGACGCTCAGCACCCGCAGGGAGGTCAGATCGTGGCCGGCCAGCACAGCCGCAGGCAGGGCACTCAACTGCCTCAACTGGGCGGAGACGGTGGCCCAGTGGGTGATGCGGCGCTCCTGGATCAGCCCCGGGACACGGGCCGCGTCGAACGGCTCGTGCAGGTGGACGGTGGCGGCGGTGGCCGACGCCCGGCGCAGCTGGGCCTGGCCGGCGCCGTGGTGCAGGGGCAGCGTGAGCAGCACCTGGTCGTTGTCGCCCGCGGGCCGACTGGTGGCGATGTCCCGCCGGTACTCCCGCTTCCCGCGCATCGAGTCCCGGTCCGTGGCGGCGGGACGGGTGATGCAGCGGGCTGCCGCGGTGGTGCCGGAGGTGTACAGCACCAGCGGCGCGTCGGTGAAACTGACGCGCCGGATGCCTGCGGGGCGGGCGAGCAGCCCGGCGAGGGTGTCCGCGCCGGAACGCAGCCACCCGGAGCCGGGGTCGACGGCAACTGGGACGAGGTCCAGCCCCTCCCACAGCGCGCCGTGCTGCCGGACCTCGGCCGCCGGGTCGTCGAAGAGCAGCGCTCGGCTGCCGGTCTCGGTGAGCGCCTGCCGGATCCGTGCGGCGTCCGCCGCGGGGTCGAGGACGACCATGCGGCGGTCGAGCTTCGCCAGTGCCAGGCCGGCCAACGGCCACTCGGCACGCATCCGCATCCGGACCGCCACCGGGCCGGGGCCGTGCAGCAGTGCCTCCAGGGCATCCGCCAGCCGGTCGGCCGCCGCGTCCCACTGCGCGTACGTGAGCGAGTCGTCGGGGCCACGCCCGGCGACCGCCACCCGGTCGGGGAGGACAGCCGCCCAGTGCTCCGGCCGCTTGTACGGCGCGTCAGCGGGAGGTAAGCCGGAGGTGAGCACAGGCATTCTGCTCCCTTGCGGTGGGAACGGCGATGGATCCACAGGCATCACGAGCTGACGCATCCTATGCGACAACACGACAGAGCGATACTGTTACTGGCGCACTCCAGGCGATGCCACGTCAGATCGCCCTGCCAGGCCGATTCCCCCGTGTCATTCCGGTTTCGATCACTTTTAGGGCGGCTCCTGATGCTGGAATCAGTTGACCGGTTCACCACGGTCGTCCACGTGCACACCGTCCTCCGACAACGGGACGGGCGGCTGCTGCTCAGCAGGCGTGCCCTCCAACTCCCCGGCGGCGGCTGGTGGCAGCTGCCCGGCGGCCACCTGAACGCGGACGAGTCCGTTGCAGCCGGTGCGGTCCGGGAGCTGGCCGAGGAGACGGGCATCGTCGTCGAGACGCAGGACCTGGCCTTCCGCCATCTGATGCACCACCGCAACCGCGCCGGTGCCTCCCGCGTCAGCGTCTTCTTCGAGGCTCTGCACTGGTCCGGCGAGCCGCGCAACATGGAGCCGGACCGCTGCTGCCGGATCGGCTTCTTCTCCGAGGACGAACTGCCCTCCCCGCTGCTCCCCCAGGTGGCCGGCGCCCTCACCGCGCTGCGCGACGAGGCCGCGTTCTCCGTCGCGGGCTGGACCGACGAGCCGGCCCCGGCCGGCTGACGACAGGTGGCCCTCCAGGCCTCGCCCGGTCAGAGGGCCCAGTGTGCAAGTTGCACTGGGCCCTCTGGCGTTGCGGCGTGACTACCGCCGTTCGTGATCGCCCTCGAAGAGGCCGCGCATGACCACGGCCCGGCCTGGATCACGTGGCGGATCTGCTTCCGGTAGACCTCTTCAGCAACGGAACGGTCGCCTGTCCGGGCTACGGCGCCGAAGCCCCCCGATCTGCCGCGTGACCGTCAGTGGACGGCGTCGAGCCGGGCTCGCTGATCAACTGTCAGCTCCAGGTCCACCGCGGCCAGATTCTCCTCCAGTTGCGCCAGGGACGACGCCCCGGCCAGCGGGATGACCGGCAGCTCGCCGCCGATCTGCCAGGAGAGGACGACCTGGTTGACGGTGGCACCGGTCTCCCGGGCGACGGAACGCAGCTCGACGAGCCGGGCCGGGGTACCCGGGTGGTCGTAGTCCGGCGGCAGCGGCTTGTCCTCGCGTACGTACGCACCGGCGAGCAGCGGGGAGTAGGCGACGAGGGTCAGGGCGGGCTCAGCCCGCAGGTAGCCGAACAATTCGGGGCCGGCGTGGCCGAGGCTGCCGTCCGGGAAGAGGTCGCTCGGCACGTCGAACCGGGGGCGCAGGTGGCTGTGCTGGTACTGGAGAACCTCGCATCCGGGCAGCCCGGCCGCGGCGGCCAGCGCCCGGGCCCGTTCGACCCGCCACATCGCCTGGTTGCTGACGCCGAGGAGTCCGACCGTACCCTCCGCGGCCAAGGCGCCGAATCCCTCGACGGTTTCCTGCTGCGGTACGGAATGGTCGTCGATATGTGCGTACAGCAGGTCCAGCTTGTCGACACCCAGCCGTTCCCGGCTGGCCTCGGCCGCTTCGCGGATCGCCTTGGCCGACAGACCCTCCGGGTTGTCGACGAAGCCGGTGCCGGGAGCCAGGGGACGGGCGCCGAGCTTGGTGGCGATGACGATCTCGTCACCGACGCCCCGGCTGCGCCGCCACCGGCCCAGGACGTTCTCGCTGTGACCGCCCTGTCCCCCGTCATTTCATGGTTGTTCTCCCATTCGGCCCGGTAGTCCGGGCTCGATGAGGAGTCTGCATTTTGAAGTGCACTCCAGGTCAAGCGTTCCTGGGCTCCCAGGGGCGGAATCCCCGGGCGCCCCGGCGGCGGACGTCAGCCCACTGCCGGCAATGGCCTGACAAAGGGCAGGCCCAGGCGTTGTCGGTCAGCACGCGTTCGATGCGGGTGATGCCGAGTTCCTCGCGGATGACACCCTCCCCAGGCGCACATCGCCGCGCAGCACTGCTCGTCCAGTCCTGCCCAGAGCTGGACCTCTCTCACTTGGTGCGGCCGGACATCACTCCCACAGCGACGGCAAGACGCAGCCCTACCCGAAAAATGACAGGCGGACCTGACGGTTTGCATTGTCGCGATTTGTATCCACCAGGCACACCGACTGCCATGTCCCCAGCTCCAGGCGTCCCGCGATCACCGGCAGGGTCGCGTGTGGGGGTACCAGGGCCGGGAGTACGTGGTCGCGGCCGTGGCCGGGGGTGCCGTGGCGGTGTTGCCAGCGGTCGTCGGCCGGGAGCAGGGTGTGGAGGGTGGCGAGGAGGTCGTCGTCGCTGCCCGCGCCGGTTTCCAGGACGGCGATTCCGGCGGTGGCGTGCGGGACGAAGATGTTGAGCAGGCCGTCGCGGCCGGAGGCTGCCCGGGTGAGGAACTGCTCGCAGTCCGGTGTCAGGTCGGTGACGGTCTCCGTCGAGCCCGTCGTGAGCTGCAAGACGGTGGTGGCGAAGGCAGAAGACATGGGCCCATCCTGCCGTGGGCCGGGGGCGAAACCGTTGAGCGACGGGCCCACGGGAAGTTCCGTGGGCCCGTCGTAGTTGGTAGAAGCGTGAACGATATCGGGATGCGGTCGGTGGACGTCGTGGTGATCGGTGCCGGGCAGGCGGGGCTGTCCGCCGCGTATCACCTGCGGCGCGTGGGGCTGGAGCCGGACCGGGACTACGTGGTCCTCGACCACGCACCGGCGCCCGGCGGCGCCTGGCAGTTCCGGTGGCCGTCGCTGACGTACGGCAAGGTGCACGGTATGCACGCGCTGCCGGGGATGCGGCTGACCGGTGCGGACGACGAGCGGCCCTCGTCCGAGGTCATCGGCGCGTACTTCGACCGGTACGAGCGCGCCTTCGGGCTGCGCGTGCACCGGCCGGTCGAGGTCGGCGCCGTACGAGAGGGCGCAGGCGGACGACTGCTCGTCGAGACCTCCGAGGGTACGTACGCGACGCGCGCCCTGATCAACGCCACGGGGACGTGGGACCGGCCCTTCTGGCCCCGCTACCCCGGGCAGGAGACCTTCCGGGGCCGGCAGTTGCACACGGCCGGCTATCCGGGCCCGGCCGAGTTCGCCGGGCAGCGGGTGGTCGTCGTCGGCGGCGGGGCCTCCGGCACCCAGCATCTGATGGAGATCGCCGTGGTGGCGGCAGAGACCCACTGGGTCACGCGCCGACCGCCCGTCTTCCGGGAAGGGCCCTTCGGTGAGGGCCAGGGGCGGGCGGCCGTGGCCATGGTGGAGGACCGTGTCCGGCGGGGGCTGCCGCCGCAGAGCGTGGTGAGCGTGACCGGGCTGCCCGTCAACGACGCCATCCGGCGCGCCCGCGAGTCGGGGGTACTCGACCGGTTGCCCATGTTCGACCGGATCACGCCGTCCGGTGTCGCCTGGGACGACGGCCGCCGTGTCGACGCGGACGTCATCCTCTGGGCCACCGGCTTCCGCGCAGCCATCGACCATCTCGCCCCGCTCCGGCTGCGTGAGCGCGGCGGCGGCATCCGTGTCGAGGGCACCCGCGCCGTACGCGACCCGCGCATCCACCTGGTCGGCTACGGCCCCTCCGCCAGCACCATCGGCGCCAACCGGGCCGGGCGCGCCGCCGTGCGGGAGGTCATGGAGCTGTTGGGGCGAGCGTCTGGGGGCGGGGCTACGAGTGCGGAGGCGGCCGGAGCGCCGGTCCAGGACCTCGCCCGGGCCGCCGCGTACGTCTGAGATCCGCGCAAGGCTGCACCCCTCGAGCCCACACGCCGCGGGCCTCTCACCCCTTCCCCGACTCCCGGCGGTTCCGGTTGAACTCCGCGACGTTGCGTTGCTGTTCCGCGTAGTCGTCGGTGAAGCGGGTGTCGCCCGGGGCCACCGTGACGAAGTACAGCCAGGGGCCCGCGGTGGGGTTGATGGCCGCGGTCATCGCCTGTTCCCCCGGATTGCCGATCGGGGTGGGCGGGAGGCCCTTGCGGGCGTAGCTGTTGTACGGGCTCTCGATCCTCGTGTCACCCGTGCTGGTGTCCAGCGTGCTGCGGTTCATCGCGTAGTTGAGGGTGGAGTCCATCTGGAGCGGCATGCCCCGGTCGAGCCGGTTGTGGATGACCCGGGCCACCTTGCCCATGTCAGCCTCGGTGTCGGCCTCGGCCTGGACGATGCTGGCAATGGTCACCGTCTGGTAGACGGTCACGTCGTTCCGTCGCGCGCCGGCGGTGATGTGGTCCGCGCCGAAGCGTTCGACCGCTGTGTCGGCCATGTAGCGCAGCAGGCTCTTCGTGGTGGTCGCGGAGGTGACCGGGTACGTCGCCGGGTACAGGTAGCCCTCGGGGTTCCCCTTCGCCCCGGCCGGGAGCGGCAGGTCCGCTGTCGGTGCGGCCTTCGTGGTGGTGCCGGCGGGCTCGCCGAGGGCCTTGTCGACGGCCGCGTAGACCTGGGTCGCGCGCCACCCCTCGGGGATGACCAGCGTGCGGGCGGTCTTCTCGGTCTTCGGTTCCCTGGTGAGCAGGGGGACGAGCACGGCTGCGGCCACGACGAGGACGAGGACGGCGCCGGTGAGCAGCGTCAGGCGGCCGCGTCGGGTCAGGCGCGTCCTGCGGCGGGGCGGGGTGACCGGGGGCGGGGTCTCCGGGGTCTGGTGCGCCATGCGGGCACGCTAACCCGCGCCGGTCGTGTCTCGGGGGAGGCTGTTCCCGGCGGTCGGTCATCAGCCGCCGACCGGGGTCAGTTCGGTGTCCCGGCGGACCAGTGCCGCGTACCGTCCGTCCTGCTGGAGCAGTTCTCGGTGGGTGCCGCGTTCCGCTGTGCGGCCGCCGTCGAGGACGACGATCTGGTCGGCGTCGCGGACGGTGGAGAGCCGGTGGGCGATGGTGATCGTGGTGCGTCCGGCGGACAGGGCGTCGATCGCCTCCTGCACGGCGAATTCGGTACGCGTGTCGAGGGCGCTCGTCGCCTCGTCGAGGATCAGCACCGGCGGGTCGCGCAGGATCGTCCGCGCGATGGCCAGGCGCTGCTTCTCACCTCCGGAGAAGCGGTATCCGCGTTCGCCGACGAGGGTGTCGTAGCCGTCGGGGAGCGAGGCGATGTGGTCGTGGATCTGCGCCGCGCGGGCCGCTGCCTCGATCTGTTCGTCGGTCGCGTCCGGCTTCGCGAAGCGCAGGTTCTCGGCGACCGAGGCGTGGAAGAGGTAGGTCTCCTGCGAGACGACGCCGACGGCCCGGGCGAGGGTGTCGAAGTCGAGGTCGCGCACGTCGACCCCGTCGAGGGTCACCCGGCCGCCGGTCACGTCGTACAGCCGGGGCACGAGGTAGCTGAGGGTGGACTTGCCGGAGCCGGTGGGGCCGACGACGGCCAGTCCCGCTCCCGCGGGCACGGTCACGTCGACGCCGCTGAGGGTCGGGCTGCTCTTCTCGTCGTAGCTGAAGTCGACGTTCTCGAAGCGGACCTCGCCGCGGATCTTGTCGAGGTGCACCGGGTTCTCCGGCTCGGTGATGTCCACGGTGAGGTCGAGGTATTCGAAGATCCGCTGGAAGAGCGCGAGTGACGTCTGCATCTGCACGCCGGTGGAGAGCAGGCTCACTGCGGGGCGGAAGAGGCCTTGCTGGAGCGAGACGAACGCGACGAGGGTGCCGATCGAGACGGCTGGTCCGCCGGACTGCAGGGCCATGCCTGCCGCCCAGTAGATGACGGCGGGCATGGCGGCCATGACGATGCCGATCGTCGACATCCGCCACCGGCCGGCCATGCTGGCGCGCACTTCGAGGTCGACCAGCCGCTCGGACTCCTCGGCGAAGCCCTGGGTGAGCGAGTCGGAACGGCCCATGGTGCGGCCGAGCAGGATGCCGCTGACGGAGAGCGACTCGGTGACGGTGGCCGCCATGGCGGCCATCTGCTTCTGGCGCTGGGTGGTGATCTTCTTGCGTTCGCGGCCGACCCGGCGGCTGATCCAGACGAAGACCGGCAGCAGGAGCAGCGAGACGACGGTGAGCCGCCAGTCGAGCGCGAGCATGGCGACGACGGTGGCGATGACCGCGGTGAGGTTGGAGACGAGTGAGGTCGCCGTCGAGGTGACGGTGGCCTGCATGCCGCCGATGTCGTTGGCGATCCGGGACTGCACCTCGCCCGTGCGGGTGCGGGTGAAGAAGGCGAGCGGCATCCGCTGCAACTGTGCGTAGACGGCGGTGCGCAGGTCGTGCATGACGCGCTGGCCGACGGTGGTGGAGATGAGGGTCTGCAGCACACCGAAGACGCTGTTCATCACGGCGGTGAGGATCATGCCGAGGGCGAGCAGCGTGAGCAGCCCGGTCCGCCCCTGCGGGAGGGCGGTGTCCAGGATCTCGCGCAGCAGGAACGGCGAGGCGACCGACACCAGCGACGAGGCGCCGACGAGCAGTCCGACGACCGCGAGGCGGCCGCGGTAGGGGCGGAAGAGGCGGAGGATCCTGCGCAGCTCGGCGGGTGGCTGGGCGGCGTCCTTGGACGGGGGTGTCCAGGTGGGTTCGTCGGGTTTCATGGGCTCCTTCGTGGGGCGTGCGGCGGGCGCGGCCGAGGGTGGCGGGCGCGCCCGGACTGCGTGCGGGCAGGGCCGCCCGGACGCGGGAATCGCGACCGTGACAGTCGAGCCGAACAGGAGCATAGCTCATTGTTACCCATACTCACAATGAACAGGGTCCTGATAGTGTTGTCCCCATGGATTCCCCCGACCCCGACGGCGTGCTCGCCGAACAGCTGCTGCGGCTGACGCGCAGGCTCCAGCGCATCCAGAGCCGCCAGCTGGAGCCGATCGGCATCACGCCGGCGCAGTTCCGGCTGCTGCGCACCGTCGCGCACTACGACGGACCGCCCCGGATGGCGGATCTCGCGCAGCGTCTCGACGTGGTCCCGCGCGCGGTGACGACGCTGGTGGACGCCCTGGAGGCCGGTGGCAGGGTGCGCCGTGTCCCAGATCCGGACAGTCGTAGGGTGGTCAGGATCGAGATCACGGACGAGGGCATCGCCACGCTCCGCTCGCTGCGTGACGCGCGCCGGGCGGCCGCGGAGGAGATCCTGGCTCCATTGACCGCCGACCAGCGCGAGGTGCTCGGCGGCCTGCTGACCGCCCTGGTCAACGGAATGCCGGAGCGCCGCTGCTGACCGGACGCGGGAAGCGGCGCCGAGCCGCCGGACCGACAAGCCGCCGAGGAGAACCATCATGCCGCTGCTGGAGCCGGACCCCGACACCCTGCGCCCCTCGGCGGTGCGCCCGCCCGCCCACGACCGCGTCCCCGACGCGCAGGCCGCGGGCACTCCGGAGACACTGCGCGACGAGCTGACCGCCCTGCTCGGCGCGCACAAGGTGCTCTGGAAGATCTCCGACCTGGTGAAGTACGCCTCCGACGCCAGCCCGTACCGGTTCGTACCCCAGGTGGTCCTCGTCCCCGAGGACATCGACGACATCTCCGCGATCCTGTCGTACGCGCACGGCAGGGGCCGCAACGTCGTCTTCCGCGCCGCCGGCACCAGTCTCAACGGCCAGGCCCAGGGCGAGGACATCCTGGTCGACGTCCGGCGGAACTGGGCGGGCGTCGAAGTCCTGGACGACGGCGCCCGCGCCCGTATCCGCCCCGGGACGACGGTCGTACGGGCCAACGCGGCCCTCGCCCGGCACGGCCGGCTGCTGGGCCCCGACCCGGCCAGTGCCATCGCGTGCACGGTCGGTGGGGTCGTCGCCAACAACGCCTCCGGCATGACCGCCGGCACCACCCGTAATTCGTACCGGACCGTCTCCTCGCTCACCTTCGTGCTGCCCAGCGGCACCGTCGTGGACACCGGCGATCCGGCCGCCGACGAGGAGCTGGCCCGGGCCGAGCCGCGCCTGTGCGAGGGGCTGCTGGCGCTCAAGGCGGAGATCGAGGCCGACGCCGCACTCACCGACCGCATCCGGGCCAAGTACGAGATCAAGAACACCAACGGCTACCGGCTGGACGCGTTCCTGGACGGCTCGACCCCGGTGGAGATCCTGCGCGGCCTCATGGTCGGCTCCGAGGGGACGTTCGGCTTCATCTCCGAGGTCGTCTTCGACACCCTGCCGCTGGACCGCCGGATCTCCACGGCGCTGCTGTTCTTCCCCTCACTGACGGCCGCGGCCGCCGCTGTGCCGCTGTTCAACGAGGCGGGCGCCATCGCCGTGGAGCTGATGGACGGCAACACCCTGCGCGCCTCCGTCAGCGTGCAGGGCGTCCCCGCCGACTGGGCCGGGCTCCCGAAGGCGACCGCCGCGCTGCTGGTGGAGTTCCGGGCCCCGGACGAGGAGGGCCAGGAGGCGTACGAGCGGGCGGCGGCCGATGTGGTGCGGAAGCTGGAGCTGGTACGGCCCGTCACCTCGGTGACCAACGAGTTCACCCGGGACGCCCGCACCATCTCCGGCTACTGGAAGACACGCAAGGCCTTCGTCACCGCGGTCGGCGGCTCCCGCCCCTCGGGGACGACGCTGATCACGGAGGACTTCGCCGTCCCGCCCTCCCGGCTGGCCGACGCCTGCGAGGCGCTGCTCGCGCTCCAGGCGGAGCACGGCTTCGACGCCGCCGTCGCCGGTCACGCCGCGCACGGCAACCTCCACTTCCTGCTGGCCTTCGACGCGGCGCGCCCGTCCGACGTCGACCGCTACGCCGCCTTCATGGCCGACTTCTGCCGGCTGACGGTGGAGCGGTTCGACGGATCGCTCAAAGCGGAGCACGCGACGGGCCGCAACATCGCCCCCTTCCTCGAACTGGAGTGGGGTCCGCGGGCGACCGAGCTGATGTGGCGTACGAAGCAGGTCATCGACCCCGACGGGGTCCTGGCCCCGCGGATCGTCCTCGACCGCGACCCGAAGGCCCATCTGCGCGGGCTGAAGACCATTCCGAAGGTCGAGGCGGTCGCCGACCCGTGCATCGAGTGCGGCTTCTGCGAACCGACCTGTCCCAGCCACGACCTGACCACCTCACCGCGCCAGCGCATCGTGCTGCGGCGGGAGATGATGCGGCAGCCCGACGGTTCGCCCGTCGAGACGGGTCTCGTCGACGCCTACGGCTACGACGCCGTGGACACCTGCGCCGGTGACTCCACCTGCAAGCTCGCCTGTCCGGTCGGGATCGACACGGGCGCCATGATGAAGGACTTCCGCCACCAGCGGCACTCCCCGCGCGAGGAGCGGATCGCCGCGCTCGCCGCCAAGCACTTCGGCAAGGCGGAGACGGCGGCGCGGCTCGCGCTCGCCGCGGCGAGCCGGATCGACGACCGGCTGCTGCAGGGCGTCACCCGGCTCGCCCGCCGCGCGGTGCGCCCCGACCTGGTCCCCGAGTGGCTGCCGGAGATGCCGGGAGCCGCTTCCCGTAAGCTGCCGCGCACCTCCCGGGCGGGGGCGAGCGCGGTCTACTACCCGGCCTGCGTCAACCGCATCTTCGGCAGCCCGGACAGTCATCGCGGCCCGTCCCTGCCGCAGGCCGTGGTCGCCGTGTCGGCCCGTGCGGGGAAGCCCGTCTGGATCCCGGACGACGTCAGCGGGACCTGCTGCGCCACGATCTGGCACTCCAAGGGGTACGACTCCGGCAACGCCGTGATGGCGAACCGGATCGTGGAGGCCGCCTGGGGCTGGACGGCCGGCGGAAGACTGCCGCTGGTCGTCGACGCCTCCTCCTGCACGCTGGGCATCGCCCATGAGGTCGTTCCGTATCTCACCGAGGACAACCGGCAGTTGCACCGCGAGCTGACGGTGGTCGACTCGCTGGTCTGGGCGGCGGACGAGCTGCTGCCGGAGCTGACGGTGCTGCGGAAGTCTGATTCGGCCGTGGTGCACCCGACCTGTTCCATGGAACACCTGGACGACGTCGCTCAGTTGCGCGCCGTCGCGGAGGCCTGCGCGCACGAGGCCGTGATCCCCGACGATGCCGCGTGCTGCGGATTCGCGGGCGACCGCGGGATGCTGCACAAGGAGCTGACGGAGTCCGCCACCGCGAAGGAGGCGGCCGAGGTACGGCCCCGGGAGTACGACGCGTATCTCTCGGCCAACCGGATGTGCGAGATCGGCATGGACCGGGCGACGGGCCGTTCGTACCACTCGGCTCTGATGGAACTGGAGTGGGCGACCCGCCCGGGGCCCGCCTGAGCGGCGACCCGTCAGGCGCGGAGGCTGGCCCGGTCGCCCATGACGACGACCGGGTGCTGCTTCGGGTCCAGGGTGCGCAGTAGTTGTTCCATGGCCTGCTTCGAGACGCTCACGCACGCCGAGGTGCCACTGCCGTGGTCCATGTGCAGCCAGATGCTGCCGCCCTTGGACTGGCCCTGCGGGCGCGTCGGGTCGTTGGGCGGCGTGCCCTTGACCCGGTTGTAGTCGATGGCGATGACGTAGTCGAAGTCGTGCCAGTGGGACTTGGCCCAGTAGTGCGGCGCCTGGATCGAGGCGGTCTGCGTGTACGGGATGCGGGCGCCCGGATCGGGCAGTACGCCGGCCGCGTCGCTGAGGGTGAAGACGCCGACGGGGCTTCGCTTGTCGTCCTCGTGATGGTCCGCCGTCCAGCCCTTCTTGCCGTTGTGGCCCTTCCAGCCGGCCGTCTTGTCCCAGGTCGAGCCGGACTTGGTGTAGAGCACGACGGTGGAGTCCGCGGAGTTCTTGCCCTCGCCGTAGACGGCGACGACCTGGCGGGACTCGGCCGGGATCTTAGACTGGAGCCGGTCGCCCACATCGGGGATGCGCTTGAGGTCGGTGGTCGGAGCCTTCGTACGGCCCTTCTCGGCAGCGGCCGGCCTGTCGGCGCCGCCCTTGTGCGCGTCGTCCCCGTTGCCGCAGGACGTCAGGGTCGTGAGCAGGACACCACAGGCGGCCGCCGAGACCACCACTCGTACCGCACCGGCTATATGCATTCGTCCATGCTCGCACCTGGCGATGTGCGCCTTCGCCCGCCCCGGGCCCGCCCGGCGAAAGCGTGCCGAATCTTTACCCGCCCCTGCCCGCGCAGCTCTACGCGCTGTCCCTCTCCCCCGGCATAAAACCGTTTGCCGCGTCCCCGGCGCTACGCGAGGCTTGCACGGTTTGGTTCCCCCGTCTGCGCAGCCCGCAGGCGATCCAGTGCTGCCCCGACGCGCTTCCGCTGCGCCTCGCGGGCCCGGTTTCTTCCGATCCTTTGGGATGTCATGCACATTCGCGATCTTCCGTACTCGGATCCCGGCGATCCCGACGTCCGTTCGGGTCCCCGCTTCCTGATCTGGCTGGGCCGCAATCAGATTCGCGGCCAGCTCAAGTCCCTGCTCTGGGGGCTGCTGCACCAGTGCTCGATCGCGGGTTACCCGCTCGCGGTGGGGCTCGCAGTCCAGGCGGTCGTCGACCGGTCCGGGAACCGGCTCGCGCTGGCCGGCGCGCTGACCGCGCTGCTGGGCGTGCTGACCGCGGTGAGCGACGCCATGGTCCACCGCAGCGCCATCAGCAACTGGATCACCGCCGCGGCCCGGGTCCAGCAGCTGCTGGCCCGCAAGACCGCGGAGCTGGGTTCGCTTCTGACGCGCAGGGTCGCGGCGGGCGAGGTGGTGGCGGTGTCCACCGGTGACGTGGAGAAGATCGGCTGGTTCGTCGAGGCCCTCTCCCGCTTCCTGGCCGCCGCCGCGGCACTCGTCGTGGTCAGCGTCGGGCTCCTCGTCTATCTCCCGTCCCTGGGCATCCTCGTGGCGATCGCCATGCCGTTCCTCGCCCTGTCCGTGCTGCCGTTGCTGCCCCGTGCCACCCGCCGGGCCGACGTACAGCGCGAGAAGGGCGGCAAGGCCACCGAACTCGCCTCGGACACCGTGGCCGGGCTGCGCGTCCTGCGCGGCATCGGGGGCGAGGAGCTGTTCCTGGACCGCTACCGGCGCGCTTCGCAGGAGGTCCGCAAGGCCGCCGTGCACAGCGCCCGGATGTGGTCGCTGATCTCCGCGGTCCAGGTGCTGTTGCCGGGCGCCCTGCTGCTGGCCCTGGTGATCCACGGCGCCGCACTCGCCCGGGACGGCGTGATCGAGGTCGGTCAGCTGGTGACGGTGTACAGCGCGGTGACGCTGATGCTGTTCCCCCTGCGGAACGTGGAGGAGATCGCGCAGGCCTACTCCTTCTCGCGGCCCTCCGCCGAGCGTGCCGTGCGGGTGCTGTCGCTGCGCCGTACCACCCGGGCGGCCACGGCCACCACCGTCCCGTCCGGCGACCTGTACGACCCGGCCACCGGACTGCTCGCCCCGCAGGGCCTGTTCACCGCCGTGGTCTGCGGCGACCCCGACGAGGCGGGCCGACTGGCGGAACGCCTCGGCGGCCACGCCCAGCCCGACCCGTCCGACGTCCCCGAGCCGCCCTCCGTCCTGCTGGGCGGCGTACCGCTCGACGACCTGGAACCGGCCGCGGCGCGGACCGCCGTCCTCGTCCAGGACAAGGACCCGGTGCTGCTCTCGGGCACCCTGCGCGAGCTGCTGGACGTGCCCTCGTCCGGGCGGGTGGAGCCCGGGGCCGCCCTGACCGCGGCCCAGTGCGACGACGTGCTGGCCGCGCTGGCCCAGGCCTCCCCCGACCCGGACTGCGAACCGCTGGACACCCGGATCACCGAGCGCGGCCGGTCCCTGTCCGGGGGCCAGCGCCAGCGGCTCGCACTGGCCCGGTCCCTGCTGACCGACCCGGACACCCTCGTCCTCGACGAGCCCACCTCCGCGGTCGACTCGCACACCGAGGCCCGGGTCGCCGCGGGCGTCAAGGCGCTGCGCACGCACCGTACGACCGTCGCCTTCTCGTCCTCGCCCCTGCTGCTGGACCTGGCGGACCGGGTGGCGCTGGTGGACGGCGGCACGGTCGTGGCGGTCGGCACGCACCGCGATCTGCTGCGCTCCGAGGAGCGCTACCGGGCGGTCGTCGCCCGTGACACCGACGACGAGATGGCGCCCGCGGCCGCACCTGAGCGGCACGAGGGCATCGGCACCAACCAGGAAGTCGAGGAACGGGCATGAGAGGAGAGGCAGTGACCGGCGTCGCCGCACCGGCCCACGGGACACCGGCCCGGCACACACCCGCCCACCAGCCACCCGCCTACGACCCGGCGGCCCCGGAGACGGCGACGACCCTGCCGGTCGCCGGTCCCACGACCGTACGGGCGTACGTCGTACAGCTGCTGCGCCGCCACCGGAAGCCGTTCGTCGTGGTGACCCTGCTCAACACGCTGGCGGTGATCGCCTCGATCGTCGGCCCGTATCTGCTGGGCGGGCTCGTCGAGGACCTGTCCGACGGCGTGCGCGACCTGCATCTGGAGCGCACCGCCGTGGTGTTCGCGCTGGCGCTCGTCGTGCAGACGGTGGCCACCCGGATGATGCGGCTGCGCAGCGCCATGCTGGGCGAGGAGATGCTCGCCGACCTGCGCGAGGACTTCCTCGTCCGGTCGGTGCGGCTGCCGCCGGGGGTGCTGGAGCGGGCCGGTACGGGCGATCTGCTGTCCCGGATCACCACGGACATCGACCGCCTCGCCAACGCCATGCGCGAGGCCGTGCCGCAGCTGACGATCGGCGTGGTGTGGGTGGGGCTGCTCGTCGGCGCCCTCACCGTCACCGCTCCCCCGCTGGCCCTCGCGGTGGTCGTGGCGCTGCCCGTGCTGCTCATCGGCTGCCGCTGGTACTTCCGCCGGGGTCCGTCGGCGTACCGCTCGGAGGCCGCCGGTTACGCGGCGGTCGCTGCGGTGCTGGCGGAGACCGTGGACGCCGGACGGACCGTGGAGGCGCACCGGCTGGGGGCGCGCCGGGTCGCCCTGTCCGATCTGCGCGTCAAGCAGTGGACCGCATGGGAGCGGTACACGCTGTTCCTGCGCACGGTGCTCTTCCCGGTCATCAACATCACGTACGCGACGATCCTCGGCGCGGTCCTGCTGCTGGGCGGCTGGTTCGTCATCGAGGGGTGGCTCACCGTCGGCCAGCTCACCACGGGTGCGCTGCTCGCGCAGATGATGGTGGACCCGATCGGCCTGATCCTGCGCTGGTACGACGAGTTGCAGGTGGCTCAGGTGTCGCTGGCGCGGCTGGTGGGCGTCCGGGAGATCGAGCCGGACGCGGGCGACGCCGCGATCACCCCGGAGGGCCGTGACGTGCGGGCGGACGAGGTGCGCTTCGGGTACGTGGAGGGGGTCGACGTGCTGCACCGGGTGTCGCTGGACATCGCGCCGGGTACGCGGCTCGCGCTGGTCGGCCCGTCGGGTGCGGGCAAGTCGACGCTGGGCCGGCTGCTGGCGGGGATCTACGCTCCCCGGACCGGCGGGGTCACGCTCGGCGGGGCCGAGCTGTCGCGGATGGCGACGGAGCAGGTGCGGTCGCACGTGGCGCTGGTCAACCAGGAGCACCATGTGTTCGTCGGCTCGCTGCGGGACAACCTGCTGCTGGCCCGTACGGACGCCGAGGACGCGGAGCTGTGGGCGTCGCTCGCGGCGGTCGACGCGGACGGCTGGGCGAGGGCGCTGGAGGACGGGCTCGACGCCGACGTCGGCTCGGGCGGTCTGGTGGTCACCCCGGCGCAGGCCCAGCAGATCGCGCTGGCGCGGCTGGTCCTGGCCGATCCGCACACGCTGGTCCTGGACGAGGCGACCTCCCTGCTCGACCCCCGGGCGGCCCGCAACCTGGAGCGGTCGCTGGCCCGGGTGCTGGAGGGCCGCACGGTGGTGGCGATCGCCCACCGACTGCACACCGCGCACGACGCGGACGTGATCGCCGTGGTCGAACAGGGCCGGATCAGTGAGCTGGGCAGCCATGACGAGCTGGTGGCGGCGGACGGGGCGTACGCGGCGCTCTGGCGGTCCTGGCACGGGTGACACAGAGCCCGGGGGCCGGTCCACCGGCCCCCGGGCGGCTCAGATGACGTTCATCGCGGCCGCCGCGCCGACGCCGCCGAGGATCATGAAGACCGGCATCAGTACCTTGATCTCCACCCAGCTGCCGGCCCTGAAGCGCATGAACTTCGGCGGCCCGATCGGGTACCAGCGCTTGCGGCCCAACGGGATCGGCCACAGGATCGGACAGCCCGAGACGGTCAGGGCGTCGCCGATGTCATGGACGAGTGCGCCGAGCACGATGGGCAGCCCGAGCCACAGGTACTCCTGGCCGGGGTCGGTGAACAGCCAGTCGGCGCCGTTGCCCGGCTGGTCGAGGACGCCGGCGAGGATCCAGGCGCTGGTCGCCCCGAGCATCCACACCAGGACGTCGCTGGAGACCCGGGCGGCGCGCCAGAGCAGCCCCTCGACGGCGAGGACGAGGTGGACGAAGAGGATGGCGAGGACTCCCCACCGCTCAGCGCTGATCGCGACGGCCGAGGCACCCGCACCGATCAGGACCGCCCATACCCAGGTGTGGGTGAGGGTGCGGTGGCCGCCGTTGCGGTTGGAGTCGCCCCGCATCCGGGTGGCCTTGTAGACGGCGTGCGAGAGCTTGTCGACGATCTCGCACACCCCGCGCGAGAGGGGTCCGAAGGCGCGCGAGATGGTCGCCGACTTGTGGTCGAGGTCGGGGGCGAGCGCGGCACCCGCGCTGATCAGGGCTCCGACGACGAGGACGGGCCACGGCATGGTGTGGCCCGTGGCGGCCGCCGCGGCGCCCACCCCCAGCCAGGCCGCTGCCCCTGACAGAGAGTGTGCCGGTCCCATCATGACTGCCGAGCCCCCGTAGGTGTCGCCGAGTGCGCCGAGCGGTGCCCGGGCGCGGGATCCGGCCACCGCCGTTGCGGCGTGGCCGAGTTGCGAGGGCAGCGTATCGTCCGTGATCTTCCTGCCGTCGTCCGGTTCCCTCATCGGGGCGGAAGACAGGCAAGATGGGGGCGTGACCCTTATCGATCAGCTGCCCCCGACCGACGATCCCGACGCTCTCTTCGAGGCCTTCTCGTCCTGGACCGAGACGCAGGGGATCACCCTCTACCCCGCTCAGGAGGAGGCGCTGATCGAGGTGGTGTCCGGGGCCAACGTGATCCTGTCCACCCCTACGGGGTCCGGGAAGAGCCTGGTCGCGGCGGGTGCGCACTTCACGGCCCTGGCCCAGGACAAGGTCACCTTCTACACCGCGCCGATCAAGGCGCTGGTCTCGGAGAAGTTCTTCGACCTGTGCAAGCTGTTCGGTACGGAGAACGTCGGCATGCTCACCGGGGACGCGTCGGTCAACGCCGACGCACCGGTGATCTGCTGCACCGCCGAGGTGCTGGCCTCCATCGCGCTGCGTGACGGGAAGTACGCGGACATCGGCCAGGTCGTGATGGACGAGTTCCACTTCTACGCGGAGCAGGACCGCGGGTGGGCCTGGCAGATCCCGATCCTGGAGCTGCCGCAGGCGCAGTTCGTCCTGATGTCGGCGACGCTCGGTGACGTCCGGATGTTCGAGGAGGACCTGACTCGGCGCACCGGCCGCCCCACCTCGGTGGTGCGTTCGGCGACCCGCCCGGTCCCGCTCAGTTACGAGTACCGGCTGACGCCGATCACCGAGACGATCACCGAACTGCTGGACACCCGGCAGTCACCGGTCTACATCGTGCACTTCACCCAGGCCGCGGCCGTCGAGCGGGCGCAGTCGCTGATGAGCATCAACATGTGCACCAAGGAGGAGAAGGAGAAGATCGCCGATCTCATCGGCAACTTCCGCTTCACCACCAAGTTCGGCCAGAACCTCTCGCGGTACGTGCGCCATGGGATCGGTGTGCACCACGCGGGCATGCTCCCCAAGTACCGCAGGCTGGTGGAGAAGCTGGCGCAGGCGGGTCTGCTGAAGGTGATCTGCGGTACGGACACGCTGGGCGTGGGCGTCAACGTACCGATCCGCACGGTGCTGTTCACGGCGCTCACCAAGTACGACGGCACCCGGGTGCGGACTCTGCGGGCGCGTGAGTTCCACCAGATCGCCGGCCGGGCGGGCCGGGCGGGCTTCGACACGGCGGGCTTCGTCGTCGCCCAGGCCCCCGAGCACGTCATCGAGAACGAGAAGGCGGTCAAGAAGGCGGGTGACGACCCGAAGAAGAAGCGGAAGGTCGTCCGCAAGAAGGCGCCCGAGGGCTTCGTGGCCTGGTCGGAGACCACGTTCGACAAGCTGATCCAGTCCGATCCGGAGCCGCTGACCTCGCGTTTCCGGGTCACGCACACGATGCTGCTGTCCGTGATCGCCCGGCCGGGCAACGCCTTCGAGGCGATGCGGCATCTGCTGGAGGACAACCACGAGCCGCGCCGGGCGCAGTTGCGGCACATCCGCCGGGCCATCGCGATCTACCGGTCGCTGCTGGACGGCGGTGTGGTGGAGCAGCTGGACGAGCCGGACGCGGAGGGCCGCATCGTGCGGCTGACCGTCGACCTCCAGCAGGACTTCGCGCTGAACCAGCCGCTGTCGACGTTCGCGCTCGCCGCTTTCGAGCTGCTGGACCCGGACTCGCCGTCGTACGCGCTGGACATGGTCTCCGTGGTGGAGTCGACGCTCGACGACCCGCGCCAGATCCTGGCCGCGCAGCAGAACAAGGCGCGCGGTGAGGCGGTCGGGCAGATGAAGGCCGACGGCATCGAGTACGAGGAGCGGATGGAGCTGCTCCAGGAGGTGACGTACCCGAAGCCGCTGAGCGAGCTGCTGTGGCACGCGTACGACGTCTACCGGCGCAGCCACCCGTGGGTGGGCGACCATCCGGTGTCGCCGAAGTCGGTGATCCGTGACATGTACGAACGGGCCATGACGTTCACGGAGTTCACCTCGAACTACGAGCTGGCGCGCACCGAGGGCATCGTGCTGCGGTATCTGGCGAGTGCGTACAAGGCGCTGGAGCACACCATTCCGGACGACCTCAAGTCCGAGGACCTGGAGGATCTGATCGCCTGGCTGGGCGAGATGGTCCGTCAGGTCGACTCCAGCCTTCTCGACGAGTGGGAGCAGCTGGCCAACCCCGAGGTGGAGACCGCCGAGCAGGCGCAGGAGCGGGCGGACGAGGTCAAGCCGGTCACGGCGAACGCCCGCGCGTTCCGGGTGCTGGTGCGCAACGCGATGTTCCGCCGGGTGGAGCTGGCCGCGCTGGACCGGGTCCGCGACCTGGGCGAGCTGGACGCGGACGCGGGCTGGGACGAGGACGCGTGGGGCGAGGCGATGGACGCGTACTGGGACGAGTACGAGGAGCTGGGCACCGGTCCCGACGCGCGCGGTCCGAAGCTGCTGAAGATCGACGAGGACGCGGCGCACGGTGTGTGGCGGGTCCGGCAGACGTTCGCCGACCCGAACGGCGACCACGACTGGGGGATCAGCGCGGAGGTCGACCTCGCCGCGTCGGATGAGGAGGGCCGGGCGGTCGTGCGGGTCACGTCCGTGGGCCAGCTGTGAGAGTGGAGAAGGACGGCATGACGAACCCCGCCGAGCGCCTGGTCGATCTGCTCGACCTGGAGCGGATCGAGGTCAACATCTTCCGGGGCCGCAGTCCCGACGAGTCGCTGCAGCGGGTCTTCGGCGGACAGGTCGCGGGTCAGGCGCTCGTGGCGGCGGGCCGCACCACGGACGGGGACCGGCCGGTGCACTCGCTGCACGCCTACTTCCTGCGGCCGGGCCGTCCCGGGGTGCCGATCGTGTACGACGTGGAGCGCGTCCGGGACGGCAGGTCGTTCACGACCCGCCGGGTGACGGCCGTCCAGCAGGGCCGGACGATCTTCAACCTGACGGCGTCGTTCCACCGGCCCGAGGAGGCCGGCTTCGAGCACCAACTGCCGCCGGCCCGGGTGGTGCCGGATCCCGAGGAACTGCCGACGGTCGCCGAGGAGGTGCGCGAGCACCTGGGCGGTCTGCCGGAGGCCCTGGAGCGGATGGCGCGGCGCCAGCCGTTCGACATCCGCTACGTGGACCGGCTGCGCTGGACGCGGGACGAGATCAAAAACGCGGATCCGCGCAGCGCGGTGTGGATGCGCGCGGTCGGCCCGCTGGGCGACGATCCGCTGGTGCACACGTGTGCGCTGACGTACGCGAGCGACATGACGCTGCTGGACGCGGTCCGCATCCCGGTGGAGCCGCTGTGGGGTCCGCGCGGCTTCGACATGGCGTCGCTGGACCACGCGATGTGGTTCCACCGGCCGTTCCGGGCGGACGAGTGGTTCCTGTACGACCAGGAGTCGCCGGTCGCGACGGGCGGGCGGGGTCTGGCGCGCGGCCGGATCTACGACCGGTCGGGCCATCTGCTGGTGTCGGTGGTGCAGGAGGGCCTGTTCCGGCGGCTGGGCGACGCGCCGTCCGCGTAACGGCTCAGGTGCCGGGGAGCACGTCCTGACCGACCTCGTGCCGCCGGTGACGGATGTCGGGCGGCGCGGGGTGCGGTGCCGGAGCCCGCGAGCCCGGCCTGATCCGAACGAAAGGCCCCGGGGGGTCTCCTGTCGATTGGTCCGTACAGGGGATGCGGGGCCGCGGAGAACGCCCGGGGCGCGAGCCCTCGCGCTTGCGCCGCCCTGCGGCACGGAAGCTGGAACGCGCGCGCTGCTGTGCGGGTCGCGTCCGGCGCCCGGGGTGCGCCGGAGGAGGCGGGTCGATGACGGCGGATCAGGTGTACGTGGGGCTGGGGCTGATCGTGGTCCTCGCGGTCGGGTCGCAGTTGCTGGCGAGCCGGTTGCGGGTGCCGGCGCTGCTCGTGCTGCTGCCGGCCGGGTTCACCGTGGGGGCGCTCACCGACGACGTCGATCCGCAGCGGCTGCTGGGGGCCTCCTTCTCGCCGCTGGTGTCGCTGGCGGTGGCGGTGATCCTGTACGACGCCGGCCTGGGGCTGGACCTGAAGCGGCTCAGAGGTCACAACCGGCGGGTGGTGATCCGGCTGCTGTGGCTGGGAGTGCTGCTGACGGTGGTGTCCGCCGCGCTGTTCGCCGTACCGGTGCTGGACATGTCGGCACAGGCGGCCGTCATGCTCGCGGCGATCCTCGTCGTGTCCGGCCCGACGGTCGTGGGGCCGCTGCTCGCCTTCGTACGGCCCACCGAGCGGTTGCAGCGGATCCTCGTCTGGGAGGGCTCGCTGATCGACCCGGTCGGCGGCATTCTTGGGGCGCTCGTCTTCCACGGGGTCCTCGCGGGCAGCCGGCCGGGGTTCGGCAGCGGCCTCGGGCACTTCCTGGCCAGCGCGGCGCTGGGCGTCGGGGCGGGCGCGGTCGGCGCGGGGGTGCTGTGGCTGGTGCTGGGGCGGGTGCGGATCGGCGAGGAGCTGGCGACGTCGGTGCAACTGGCGGCCGTGATCGGGGTGGCCGCCGCCTGCGACGCGTTGCGCGACGACACGGGCCTGATCTCCGCCGTCGTCATGGGGATGGCCATGGCCAACCTGCCGGGCCTGGAGCTGCCCACGCGCCGGCCGTTCTTCGAGACGCTGGTCTCCCTGATCATCGGGCTGCTGTTCGTCTCCATCTCGGCGACGGTGACCCCGGCGTCGCTGCGGCACGTGGTGCTGCCCTCGCTGGCGCTGGTCGCCCTGCTCGTCCTGGTGACCAGGCCGCTCATCGCGCACCTGGCGGCGTCCGGTACCGATGTGCCGGTCCCGGAGCGGTGGTTCATCGGCTGGATGGCGCCCCGGGGCATCGTCGCCGCGGCCACCGCCTCCACGTTCTCGGCCGAACTCGCCGCGCACCACATCGCCGGTGCTGAGCGCATCCTGCCCGCGACGTTCGTGGTGATCGTCGCGACGGTGATGCTCTACGGCCTGACGGCGTTCCCGGTGGCGCGGCGGCTCGGGGTGCTGCGGTCGGCTCGCTCCAGGCCCCTGCTGGTGGGCGGGGCGCCCTGGGCGGTCGACCTGGCGTGCGCCCTGAGGACGGCGGGGCTCGACGTGCTGGTGTGGGCGGGCGCTGAGGAGGAACGGTCGCGGATCGAGGCGGCCGGACTGGAGCTGGCGCCCGGCGAGCTGCTGTCCTCCGCGGAGGGCATCGGCGCGGTGCTCGAGGGGATCACCGACGTGCTGCTGCTCACCGGTGAGGACGACTTCAACGCATTGGCCTCGCTCACTCTCCGCGAGAACGTCAAGGGGACGGTACGCCGCCTCGCGCCGTCCGCCGCGAGCGAGGGTGTGGTGGCCCCGTGCACGGAGGGCGAGTCGCTGTTCGACGCGGGCCTCACCCGGCCCGAGATCACCAGGAAGTACGAGGCCGGGGCGCGGGTGGTGACGCGGCCCGCGGACGGCCCGCCCGCGGCCGGTGAGCATGTGCTGTTCGTGGTGCGTCCGGAGGGCCGGCTCGTCCCGGTCACGGACGGCGAGCGCCCGGAGCCGGTTCCGGGCGACACGCTCGTACTGCTGAGGGAGCCGTGAGGCGGCCCCTTCACGCCCTCGCGCGGTGGTCCCCGCCCGTGCAGAGCGCCCAGATGATGAAGACGTCGATGGCGATGAGCACGATGGACCACAGCGGATAGTGCGGCAGCCAAGCGAAGTTGGCGAGCGCGCCGAGACCGGCGAGCAGCACGCCGAGGACGCGTGCCCAGAGCGCTCCGGTGAACAGGGCACAGCCCGCGAGCACGATGACGATGCCGAGAATGAGGTGGATCCAGCCCCAGCCCGTCAGGTTGAACTGGAAGACGTAGTTGCGCGTGGCGACGAATACGTCGTCCTTGGCGATGGCGGAGATCCCTTGCAGGATCGCCATGGCACCACCGAAGATCATCAGGATTGCGGCGAACGCGGTCCAGCCCGTTCTGAAGGGGTGGTGCGATCCGCTCGTGCCGTGAGTCGTTTGTGCTGCGCTGCCGGTACCGGCCATTTCGGGCCTCCTTCGTTGGCGTGGCCGTCCGGCGGGAACGGTGTGCCGCACCGGGCGTCCGGGTTCCAGCGTGGCACGAGCGTGCGTGCCCGGCACTACGGCGGGCAGGGGCCGTGGGAGTGCCGCTCGCACCTTCGGCGAGCGGAGGCTTATGATCACGCCGCTCTCCGCGCGGACCGGCGTACGGCCCCGTCGGTGCCGCCCCCTTCGTCCCGTGGAAAGGACCTGCCCCATGACCGAGATCGCCCCCGTGTCCGGACCCGAGCTGGTCACGTACGCCGATGAGCTGGCCGCCCTGCTGGTGGAGACCGTCGGCGGCGGCTCGTCGGTGGGGTTCCTCGTGCCGCTGGACCGGGGCGTGGCCGCCGAGTGGTGGCGCGCCCGGGCCGCGTCCGTGGAGGCGGGGCAGCTGGGGGTGTGGATCGCCCGGGACGGGGAACGCATCGCGGGGACGATCGGTCTGGTCCGGACGCCGCTGCCCAACGCCCGCCACCGCGCTGAGGTGGCCAAGCTGATGGTCCGCCCGTCGGCGCGCGGACGCGGTCTCGGCCGGGAACTGCTGGCCGCGGTCGAGCGCGCGGCGGCCGAGGAGGGCGTCACGCTGCTGGTCCTGGACACCGAGAGCGGCGGCCCGGCGGAGCGGCTGTACCGCGCGGCGGGCTGGACGGAGTGCGGGTCCGTCCCGGACTACGCGGCCGACCCGGCCGGGGTGCTGAAGCCGACGACCTTCTACTACAAGGCGGTCGGCCTCGTACCGGAGGGCGGGCGAGAATGATCCCCGAAGACACTGATGAGGAGACATCCATGACGCTGTACGACATTCCGCTGCGTACCCTCCACGGCGAGCCGACGTCGCTGGGCGACTACCGCGGCCGGGCGGTGCTGCTGGTGAACGTGGCATCGAAGTGCGGTCTGACCCCGCAGTACGCCGGTCTGGAGCGGCTCCAGAAGGAGTACGGGGACCGCGGTCTCACCGTGCTGGGCGTGCCGTGCAACCAGTTCGGCGGCCAGGAGCCGGGGAGCGCGGAGGAGATCGACACGTTCTGCTCGACGACGTACGGGGTGAGCTTCCCGCTGCTGGAGAAGACCGAGGTGAACGGCGAGGGCCGGCACCCGTTGTACGTGGAGCTGACGCGGCTCGCGGACGCCGACGGCGAGTCCGGGGACGTCCAGTGGAACTTCGAGAAGTTCCTGATCTCCCCGGCGGGCGAGCCGGTGGCCCGCATCCGCCCCCGCACGGAGCCGGACGCCCCGGAGCTGGTCGCTGCGATCGAGGCGCAGCTGCCTGCTTAGGGGGTGTCTTGTCGGTCAGGGTCGGATAGGCCGCGGCGTCTGGTGCGGTGCATCGCAAGGCGCCGGAGCGTTCTCAGTGGGGTCTCCCCTGCTCGAACGGAGTTGAGAGCTTGGGGAAGGAGCGATTAGGGCGGTTCGGCAACGCCGCGAGGTGCCGTGCCAGGCGCCGCGGACCCGGCCCTGATCGACAAGACACCCCCTAAGCGTGGCTCAGCAGCAGGGAGCCCTTGGGGTAGGTGGCATCGCCGCCCACGTTCGTCACCTGGACGCGGACGGGGGTGCCCTCCTTGATGTTGCCGGTCTTCCACGGCGTGCAGTAGGGCGAGGTGTGGCCGCGGGTGGTCGCGACGCGGTCCCAGGTGCCGTCGCGTCCTATGTCGAGCTTCACCTCGATGCTCCAGCCGTCGGCCTCGGTGTCGCAGGCGCGAATCGAGTCCCCGGGGGCGGAGCCGTACGGGTCGGCGTTCCACTCCCCGTGGCCGCCGAAGACCGCTTCGACCGTCCGCGGCTCGGCGGACGCCGTCGTCTGCGCGGTGACGACGAGCCCGAACGCCGCGGCGGCGACCGCCGCGACCCGTCCCGCACCGGACCCCACCATCTCTGCCCCCTCCATGTCCCGGTCACGATCTCCACGGGGAATCTACAGGTACATGGCAGGTGCACACCATCGTGACGGCGGGCGCGAGCGGCCCCCGGCTCCCGGCAGTGGGCCGGGAGGCGGGGGCCGCTCGTGTGCGCGGGCCGCGGGGTGCGGTCAGCGGATGGGCATGCCGGACAGGGTGCGGGCGATGACCAGCCGCTGGATCTCGCTCGTGCCCTCGAAGATCGTGTAGATCGCGGCGTCCCGGTGCATGCGCTCCACCGGGTACTCGCGGGTGAAGCCGTTGCCGCCGAGGATCTGGACCGCCTGGGCGGTGACCTTCTTGGCCGTCTCGCTCGCGTACAGCTTGGACATGGAGCCCTCGGCCGACTCGAACGGCTTGCCGGTGGTGGCCATCCAGGAGGCGCGCCAGACCAGCAGCCGGGCCGCGTCGATCTGCGTCCGCATGTCGGCGAGCTGGAAGGCGACGCCCTGGTTGTCGATGATCGGGCGGCCGAACTGGGTCCGCGTCTTGGCGTAGTCGAGCGCCACTTCGTACGCGGCCCGGGCGGTGCCGACGGCCATGGCGCCGACGGCCGGGCGGGACGCCTCGAAGGTGGCCATCGCCGCGTTCTTCACGCGCTCGCCGCCGGTGGCGGCCCGCTCGCGGGCGCGGGCGAGGCGCTGGTCGAGCTTCTCCTTGCCGCCGAGCAGGCAGTGCCCCGGTACGCGCACGTCCTCCAGGACGACCTCGGCGGTGTGCGAGGCGCGGATGCCGTGCTTCTTGAACTTCTGGCCCTGGGAGAGGCCGGGGGTGTCCGGCGGGACGATGAAGGAGGCGTGCCCCTTGGAGCCGAGCCCGGGGTCGACGACCGCGACCACCACGTGGACGTTGGCGATGCCGCCGTTGGTCGCCCAGGTCTTGGTGCCGTTGAGCACCCACTCGTCCTTGGCCTGGTCGTAGACCGCGCGGGTGCGCATCGAGGCGACGTCGGAGCCGGCGTCGGGCTCGGAGGAGCAGAAGGCCGCGACCTTCACGTCGTCGGCGTCCCCGTACATCTGCGGGATCCAGGTGCCGATCTGCTCCTCGGTGCCGTTGGCGAGGACGCCGACGGCCGCCAGGCCCGTACCGACGATGGACAGGGCGATGCCGGCGTCGCCCCAGAACAGCTCTTCCATGGCCATCGGGATGCCGAGCCCCGTAGGATCGAAGAACTGCTGGGCGTAGAAGTCGAGGGAGTAGATCCCGACCTTCGCCGCCTCCTGGATGACGGGCCAGGGCGTTTCCTCACGCTCGTCCCACTCGGAAGCGGCCGGCCGGATCACGTCCGCGGCGAAGCCGTGGAGCCAGTCACGGACCTGCTTCTGGTCATCGTTGAGCTCAAGCGTGAACTCGGCCATGTTCCCCTCCACGTGCTGCCGTCGAAACGCGTCGTTACTTGCGGTAACAACAGTCTGTTACTGGCAAGTAGCCTCTGTCAACCGGATGAGACGCCATCCGCACCGCGCCGGACAGGGTGTTACGTTGCGCAGGCACGACGGACAGCACGGCCAGGGGTGGGAGAGACGACATGGAGACCACACGACAGGCCGAGCGCCAGCGGACCACGGCCGAGCGCCGCCGCCGCGAGCTGCTCGAGGCCGCCGACCGCGTGGTGCTCAGGGACGGCCCCGGCGCCTCGATGAACGCCATCGCGGCGGAGGCGGGGATCACCAAGCCGATCCTCTACCGGCACTTCGGCGACAAGGGCGGGCTCTACCGCGCCCTCGCCAAGCGGCACACCGACGCACTGCTGAGCGCCCTGCGCGCCGCGCTCGACGCCCCCGCCGACCGGCGTGCCCGGGTCGAGTCGACGCTCGACACCTACCTCGCGGCGATCGAGGCGCGCCCTCAGGTGTACCGCTTCCTGATGCACCCGTCCGACGACGCGACCCCCTCCCCCGAGCAGGGCTTCGACGTGGGCCGGCACTCCGCGCCACTGCTGCGCCGGCTGGGCGAGGAACTGGCCACCGTCATCGCGGAGCGGGTGGACCTCGGCCCGGACAGCGAGGCGATGGCCCGGATCTGGGGCCACGGCATCGTCGGCATGATGCACGCGGCGGGCGACTGGTGGCTCGGCGAACGCCCGTGCTCGCGCGAGCAGTTGGTCCGCAGCCTGGCCGATCTCCTCTGGGGCAGGCTGGCCGCGGCGGGCGACCGCGCGGACGGCCCCGGATTCTGACGGGCCGTCGGCCGGGTGTCAGTCGGTGCGCCCCCAGGGTGCCCGGCGGGCCGCACGCAGCACCCGGGCCCGGCGCAGTCCGGTCAGCCGGTCGGTGTAGACCCGGCCCTCCAGGTGGTCGCACTCGTGCTGGAGGCAGCGGGCGAAGAAGCCGGTGCCGTCGATCCGGACCGGCTCGCCCGCCACCGTGACGCCCTCGACGACCGCGTGGTCGAAGCGCCGCGTACCGGCCTCCAGGCCCGGCAGCGAGAGGCAGCCCTCGGGCCCGCGCACGGTGATCCCGTCCGCCTCCACCAGGACCGGGTTGACGACGTGCCCGAGGTGGCGCACGTCCTCGTCGTCGGGACAGTCGAAGACGAACACCCTTGAGGGCACACCGATCTGGTTGGCGGCGAGCCCGACGCCCCGCGCCTCGTACATCGTGGCGTACATGTCCTCGACGAGCCGGGCGAGCGAGGGACCGAAGTCCGTGACCGGTTCACACGGCGCGTGCAGGACCGGGTCGCCGAGCAGGCTCATGGTGCGGACGATTCCGGAGCTGCCGGGGATCGGGCGGTTGCGCATGGCGGCCATCGTACGTTCCATGGGGCGGTGCCAAAGACGCCGAACGGCCCGCCGGAGGCCTGCGTCAACGCCCTTGCCGCGGTCACCCGGGCGGCCTTCCCGGGCCGCCGGTGTGATGTGCTCCACTGTGCCGGGCGGGCACGGCCGGCCGTGGGCGATCATGGGCGGATGGACGCCCGCTTCCTCGGTATCGCCGAGCTGTCCGCGACCCCCTCCGTGGCGGTCGTCGTCGATGTCATGCGCGCTTACACCGTGGCGGCCTGGGCCTTCGCCCGGGGCGCGGAGAAGATCGTGCTCGCCGGGTCGCTCGACGAGGCGCTGGCGCTCAAGGACGGGGCGCCCGGACTGGGTGGCGCTCAAGGACGGGGCGCCCGCGCCCGGGTTCGACGCCGTCAACTCTCCGGGGCAGCTGCGCTCGCAGGACCTGGGCGGCCGGACCGTGGTGCAGAAGACCACGGCGGGGACGGTCGGCGCCCTCGCGGTGAAGGACGCGTCTTTGGTGCTGTGCGCCGGCTTCGTGGTGGCGGGGGGCGACGGCCCGGCTGCTGCGGGAACGCGGGTGCCACGACGTCACCTTCGTGGTCACCGGTGAGGACGGGCGCGCCGACGAGGACCTGGCGTGCGCCCAGTACATCGCCCGCCGGGCGGCCGGGGAGACGGCGGACGCGGCGCCGTATCTGCGCCGGGCCGGGGATTCGCGCGCCGCCGCCGAGCTGGCGCAGGGGGTGCGCGAGGGATCCCACACCGATGACGTGGCGCTCTGCCTCGAACTCGATCGGTTCTCCTTCGCCATGGCGGCGACGCAGGAGGACTCGCTCATGGTGCTGCGCCCGTACACCTTCGCGTAAAGGCCTTCGCGTGGAGGCGCCAGAACGTTCACATATCCGATCAGCGAACACATGCATGACCATTGACGTGCCCATGGCGTCACTCTACGGTCGACGGAAAGCGCTTGCACCATGCCGGACGGCAGTCCGTCCGGTTCACTCCCCCCACCTGGAGTCGAAGATGCAGCTCAAGCCTGTTCTCGCATGTGTCGGCCTGCTGGCCGGTTCCCTCACCGCCCTGGGCACCACGGCGCAAGCCGCACCGGGTCCGGAAAACGCTTCCTTTGCAGCCGCTGCGCTGTACGTGGCACCGGACGGCACCACCGACGCGGCCGGCACCGAGTCGGACCCCACCACACTGGCCTCGGCGATCAGCCGGGTGGACACCGGCGGGACGATCTACCTGCGCGGCGGCACGTACCGCTACGGGCAGACGGTCACCATCCCGCCGGGCAACGACGGCACCTCGGGCGCCCGCACCACCATGGCCGCCTACCCGGGCGAGAAGCCGGTGCTGAACTTCTCGGAGATGAGCGAGGACCCGGCCAACCGCGGGCTCGCCGTGAACGGCGACTACTGGCACATCGACGGCATCACGGTCGAGCACGCCGGCGACAACGGCATCTTCGTCGGCGGCAGCGACAACGTCGTCGAGCACGTCGTGACCCGCTTCAACCACGACTCGGGCCTGCAGATCTCCCGGATCTCCTCCAGCACACCCGACGACGAGTGGCCCGCGAACAACCTCGTCCTGAGCTCCGAGTCGCACGACAACGCCGACTCCGACGGCGAGGACGCCGACGGGTTCGCCGCCAAGCTCACCGCGGGCCCCGGCAACGTCTTCCGCTACACCGTCTCCCACAACAACATCGACGACGGCTGGGACCTGTACACCAAGAAGGCCACCGGCCCCATCGGTCCGGTGACGATCGAGGACTCCCTCAGCTACGACAACGGCACCCTCTCCGACGGGACCGTGAACGAGGACGGCGACCGCAACGGCTTCAAGCTCGGCGGCGACAAGATCAAGGTCAACCACATCGTGCGGCGCAACATCGCTTACAACAACGGGCACCACGGCTTCACGTACAACAGCAACCCCGGCTCGATGACCGTGTCCCACAACGTCGGCATCGACAACGAGGAGCGCAACTTCTCCTTCGACAAGGGCACTTCGGTGTTCCGCTCCAACACCTCCTGCCGCAGCGACGACGGCTCCAACGACAAGACCGTCGGGGACGCGGACGGCTCCAACCAGTTCTGGTCCGGCTCGAACGGCTCCCGGTGCTCCGCGTACTCCGGCGCCCTCGCCTGGTCGTTCGCGTCCGACGGCCACCTGGTCGTGTCCTTCGGCGGGAACGTGGTCACTCCGTAACACCTCCAGCGGTGCCGGGGCGGCCCCCGGCACCGCTGCCGTCTCACTCCTCCCGCAGGCTCGTGACCAGGTCGCGCGGCAGGCCGTGGGTGTCGTGGAGGTAGTGCAGGTCCTCCTCGGTCAGCGGCCCGCGGAACCGGGGCCGGGCCAGCACCTGCCGCCCGCGTTCCAGGAGCCGGACGAACCGGCGCTCCTCGTCGGCCAGCACCCGCAGTACCTCGCCCGGGTCGGTGTCCTGCCGGAAATGGTCCAGGGTGTGCCGGACCAACTCGGCCGGCAGGTCGCCCAGGGTGCGCGAGGGATCGTCGCGCCGGAGCACGGTCAGGGCCCGTCGCAGCAGGCGGCGCAGCACGTACCCGCGTCCGGTGACGGCCGGGCGGACCCCGTCGCCGAGGACGACGACGGCGGAGCGCAGGTGGTCGCAGACCAGCCGCAGCGAGGGTTCGTCCAGCGGCCAGAGGGCCGGTGCGAGACGGCGCCACGGGTCGAAGACATCGCACTCGAACACCGACCGCTTGCCCTGGAGCAGCGAGGCCAGCCGCTCCAGACCGAGCCCGGTGTCGACATTGCGCTGCGGCAGCGGCACCAGCGAGCCGTCGTCGAGCCTGCGGTGGCTCATCGTGACGTGGTTCCAGACCTCCACCCAGCGGTCGTCACCCGTGGGTGTCGAGCGGGGCGGGCCCTCGCCGCTCCACAGGAAGATCTCCGAGTCGGGGCCGCACGGCCCGACCGGACCGTTGGACCACCAGTTGTCCTCGACGGTCAGTTCCACGGGCACGCCGAGGTCCTGCCACACCCGCAGCGAAGCGGTGTCCCGCTCGGTGCGGTCGTCACCGGCGTACACGGTGGCGTGCAGCCGGCCGGGGTCGATCCCCAGGCCCTCGGTGAGCAGCCCGTATCCCCACTCCAGACTCCGCGGCCCCTCGTAGTCGCCCAGCGACCAGCTGCCGAGCATCTCGAACACGGTCAGATGGGTGGCGTCGCCGACCTCGTCCAGGTCGGTGGTGCGCAGGCAGCGCTGCCGGTTGACCAGCCTGCTGCCCAGTGGATGCGGGCGGCCCTCCAGATACGGGGTGAGCGGGTGCATCCCGGATGTGGTGAAGAGCACGGGGTCGCCGGGCGGCGGCAGCAGGGTGGAACCGGTGATGCGGCGGTGGCCGCGCTCCTCGAAGTACTCGATGAAGGTACGGGCCAGCTGTTCGGTGTCCATGGGGACGGCTCCTTCGCGCGATCGCGGGAGGCGCCGGAGAACGGAACCGTTCAGTCACCCGGCCGCTGGCGAAAAACACCGCGGCACCACCGACGGACCGTTTCCGGTCGCCGGGGGAAGGGAAGGTCAGACGGCGGCAACCGGCGAGCGGGGCGCTCGCGCGGTCGCGGTGGTGGTGATGCCGTTGACGTCCATAAGTCGAAGGTAACGCTCCCCCGGCCGCCCGTGCACCGGAATTTCCGACGCCGGTGGCCCCATGGAGAACGCGGTGGTGCCCGCACGCGTCCTCCTCCGTTCCAGAGGAAGTCCGGGTGCCGGACGGTGCCGCCGTACGGTCATAGTGCCGGACATCGATAGGCTGGGCTGCGGACCGATGCAAGGAGGATCTAGGACGATGGCAGGCAACACGGAGCCGTTGTCGCCGCGGGCCAAGCTGGCCGTGACGGCGGGCAAGGCCGCTGCGGCGGTGTCGCGGGCGGCCGGGCGGGGCAGCGGATCGGTGATCGGCGGCCGGGTGGCGCTCAAGCTCGACCCCGACCTGCTCGGGCGGCTGGCGCAGCACCTGGACGTGATCCTCGTCTCGGCGACGAACGGCAAGACCACCACCACACGGCTGATCGCCGAGGCGCTGCGGGCCGCGGGTCCGGTCGTCTCGAACGCGCTCGGCGCCAACATGCCCGCGGGCATCACCTCGGCGCTGGCCGGCGGCTCCGACGCGCAGTACGGCGTGATCGAGGTCGACGAGAAGTACCTCGCCGGTGTAGCCCGCGACACGACGCCCAAGGTGATCGCGCTGCTCAACCTCTCGCGCGACCAGCTGGACCGGGCCGCGGAGACCCGGATGCTGGCCGAGAAGTGGCGCGAGGGTCTTTCCGGCTCCAAGGCCGTGATCGTCGCCAACGCCGACGACCCGCTGATCGTCTGGGCGGCCTCCTCCTCCCCCAACGTGGTGTGGGTCGCGGCCGGCCAGGCGTGGAAGGACGACGCCTGGTCCTGCCCGTCCTGCGGCGGGGTCATGCAGCGGCCCGGCGACGACTGGTTCTGCGGTGAGTGCGGTTTCCGCCGTCCGCCGCCGAGCTGGGTGCTGCACGGCGACTACGTGCTCGATCCGCACGGTTCGGCGTGGCCGATCCACCTCCAGCTCCCGGGCCGCGCCAACAAGGCGAATGCCACGAGCTCGGCGGCCGTCGCCGCCGTCTTCGGGGTGCCGCCGCAGGTGGCGCTGGAGCGGATGTACCAGGTGCAGGCCGTCGCCGGCCGCTACGACGTGGTGAGCTTCCTCGGCCGTGAGCTGCGGCTGCTGCTGGCGAAGAACCCGGCGGGCTGGCTGGAGACGTTCTCGCTGATCGACCCGCCGCCCACCCCGGTGATCCTCTCCGTGAACGCGCGCGGCGCGGACGGCACGGACACCTCCTGGCTGTGGGACGTCGACTACACCCAGCTCGCGGGCCACCCGATCTTCGTGCTCGGCGACCGCAAGCTGGACCTCGCGGTCCGCCTCGAAGTGGCCGGACTCGACTTCCGGGTCTGCGAGAACCTCGACGAGGCCGTCCAGCAGGCACCGCCGGGACGCATCGAGGTCATCGCCAACTACACCGCCTTCCAGGATCTGCGCCGCCGTGTCGGCAACTGACCCCGGCCCCGGGCCCCTCCGGAGAGGACGAAGCATGAGCAACAACAGCCTGCGGCTGGTGTGGGTCTACCCGGACCTGCTGAGCACCTACGGCGACCAGGGCAACGCCCTGGTGGTGGAGCGCCGGGCCCGTCAGCGCGGCCTGGACGTGGCGCGCGTCGACGTGCGCAGCGACCAGCCGGTTCCCACGTCGGGCGACATCTATCTGATCGGCGGCGGCGAGGACCGGCCGCAGCGGCTGGCGGCGGAGCGGCTTCGCCGCGACGGCGGGCTCAGCCGGGCGGCGTCCAACGGCGCGATCATCTTCTCGGTCTGCGCCGGCTACCAGATTCTCGGCCACGAGTTCATCAACGACCTCGGTGAGCGCGAGCAGGGTCTCGGCCTGCTGGACGTGGTCTCGACGCGCGGCGAGGGTGCGCGGTGCGTCGGCGACGTGCTCGCGGACATCGACCCCCAGCTGGGCCTTCCGCCGCTGACCGGGTTCGAGAACCACCAGGGCGTCACGCACCTCGGTCCGACGGCACGGCCGTTCGCCCGGGTGCGGTTCGGCCGGGGCAACGGCACGGGCGACGGCACCGAGGGCGCGTACAACGACACCGTGTTCGGCACGTACATGCACGGTCCGGTGATGGCGCGCAACCCCATGATCGCGGACCTGCTGCTGAAGCTGGCCCTCGATGTGAACGCGCTCCCGCCGACCGACGACCGGTGGTACGAGGCGCTGCGCGCGGAGCGCGTCGCGGCGGCCACACAGCCCGCCTGACCAGGCGTTCCACCGGTGGTCCGATGAGGCGGGCGCAGCTCAGTTGAGCGGCGTCCAGCAGGCGGACGCCGGGTTCGGTCCCGCCACCCTGCGCCGGTAGGGTGGCGGGGATCCAACCGGACGACGTGGTCCGGTCGTCGGCCCACGTTGCAAAGGTTCCCCGGGCAATGCGAATTGGTGTGCTCACCTCCGGCGGCGACTGCCCCGGCCTCAATGCCGTCATCCGGTCCGTCGTCCACCGCGCTGTGGTCGACCACGGCGACGAGGTCATCGGCTTCCACGACGGGTGGCGAGGCCTCCTGGAGTGCGACTACCGCAAGCTCGACCTGGACGCCGTGGGTGGCATCCTCGCCCGTGGCGGTACGATCCTCGGCTCCTCCCGGGTCCAGCCGGCACACCTGCGCGGGGGCGTCGAGACGGCCCGGGGCCACGTCAAGGATCTCGGGCTCGACGCGATCATCCCCATCGGCGGCGAGGGCACCCTCAAGGCGGCGAACCTGCTCTCCGAGGCGGGGCTGCCGATCGTCGGGGTCCCGAAGACCATCGACAACGACATCGCCTCCACCGACGTCACCTTCGGCTTCGACACCGCGGTCGGTGTCGCCACCGAGGCGCTCGACCGGCTGAAGACCACCGCCGAGTCGCATCAGCGCGTCATGATCGTCGAGGTCATGGGCCGCCACACCGGCTGGATCGCCCTGCACTCGGGCATGGCGGCCGGCGCGCACGCCGTCGTCGTCCCGGAGCGCCCCTTCGACATCGACGAGCTGACCGAGGTCGTGGGCCGGCGCTTCTCGGCCGGCAAGAAGTTCGCGATCGTCGTGGTCGCGGAGGGCGCGAAGCCGCGCGAGGGCACCATGGAGTTCGAGTCGGGCGTCAAGGACGTCTACGGCCACGAGCGCTTCACGGGCGTGGCGACCCAGCTCTCCGTCGAGCTGGAGCAGCGCCTCGGCAAGGAGGCCCGCCCGGTGATCCTCGGCCACGTCCAGCGCGGCGGCACGCCGACCGCGTACGACCGGGTCCTCGCGACCCGTTTCGGCTGGCACGCGGTGGAGGCGGCGCACCGGGGCGAGTTCGGCATGATGACGGCACTGCGCGGCACGGACATCACGCTGGTGCCCCTGGCGCACGCGGTGGAGACCCTGAAGACGGTCCCGGCCGCCCGGTACGCCGAGGCGGAGTGCGTGCTCTGAGCGACACCCCGACACGAGAGACCGCCCCCGGCCGCATCAGCGGCCGGGGGCGGTTCTACTCTGGTCGGGACAACCAGCACGAAACGGGGACGTCCCGGCGTTCCCATCGGGAGTGAACAGATGGATCACAGCGGGCACGGCATGAACATGGACCTGCCGCCGTTCACGCTGGGACGCGGGCTCCACTTCTCCGCGGACCCGTTCTTCCTGGTCGGCTGCGTCCTCGCCGTGCTGCTGTACGGGTACGGGGTGCTGCGGCTACGCAGGCGCGGTGACGCGTGGCCGGCGGGCCGCACGGTCCTGTTCGTCGTGGGCGTGCTGACCATCGCGCTGGTGATGTGCACCCGGCTCAACGACTACGGCATGGTCATGTTCAGCGTGCACATGGTGCAGCACATGGTGATCAGCATGCTGTCGCCGATCCTGCTGCTGCTGGGCGCGCCCGTGACGCTCGCGCTGCGTGCCCTGCCGGTCGCGCCGCGCGGGACGAAGGGGCCGCGCGAGCTGCTCCTCATGCTGCTGCACAGCCGGTACATGAAGATCGTCACGCATCCCGCGTTCACGATCCCGCTGTTCATCGCCAGCCTCTACGGTCTGTACTTCACCCCGCTCTTCGACTACCTGATGGGCTCGACGACCGGGCACCTCGTGATGATGGTGCACTTCCTCGCGGTCGGTCTGTTCTTCTTCTGGCCGATCATGGGCGTGGACCCGGGGCCGCACCGGCCCGGCTATGTGATGCGGATGCTGGAGCTCTTCGCCGGAATGCCGTTCCACGCGTTCTTCGGGATCGCCCTCATGATGGCGTCGACGCCGATGATCGAGGTGTACAAGGACCCCCCGGTCTCGCTCGGCATCGAAGCCCTGTCCGACCAGAGCGCCGCCGGCGGCATCGCGTGGGCGTTCAGCGAGATCCCCTCGGTACTGGTCCTGGTGGCCCTGGTGTTCCAGTGGTACCGCTCGGAGCAGCGCACGGCGAAGCGCACGGACCGGGCCGCGGACCGCGACGGGGACCAGGAGCTCCAGGCGTACAACGCGTATCTCGCGTCGTTGCAGGCGCGCGGGCAGTAGCGGCAGACCCTCCTTTCGGGTGACGATGGCCTTTACGGCCGCGCGGCCGATGAGGAGGGTGCGCGCATGTCCGGATCCACGAAGACGATGGGGATGCTCACCGCCGGAGCCCTGGTGGCGGTGACCGCCTACACGGTGGCCCTGGGAAGCAACGGCTGGCTCTGGTTCGGCTGGGTGCTGCTGGGGCTGATCACGATCGGTATGGCGGCTACGCGGGAGACGTGAGCGGGCGGCCGGTGGCCGCCTCTGCCGGTACGGGACCGGTCCCCGGCCGCCCGCCCGGTGCGGGCGGCCGGGGACCGCGCTCTCCCGTACACACTCGACGTCCGGGCTTGCGGCGTCCTTCCGGCGTGCCGGGCCGCTGCCGCAGCGTGAGTCGGAGTCGGGATGCTGGAGGTGGGATCCCGCCCGGCTGGAGCGCTCCCATGCGGCTGTCCAGGCCGGCGGGCGGCGATCCGGCAGCGTTACGCCCAGGTGAACCAGCGCATACGGTGACCGGCCGCAACCCGCACTTTCCGGAGGGGCGTGCCGCGCGGCGGGGCCGTCCGCCTCGGGGACCCCAGCCCCCCGCGCGGGCGCACGCGGTGCGTCGACGCGTACACCTTCGCGTCCGGCGACGGCGATGCCAGCGTCGCAAACGTCCCGTGCGGCCGTCGTCGCTCCTGCCCCGCCCGTCACTCCCCGTCCGTTTCAGGGCGTCGCCGGCCATCGGCGCCGGGCCGGCGCGCACCGGCCGGGGATGCACCTCGCCCGGTCGAATGCGCCCCTGCCCTTGCGCTTCGGCGTCTTCGGCGCGCTGCGGAACCCATCGCCGCGCCGGAGGCACTCATCACCCTGGGTGATCAGTCGTGCGCACGCCCGAAGCCGGCATCCGGCCGCCCCGGCGGCCCCGCGCATGCGATTGCGAACGCCACGGGGCGACACCGCCGGGCAGCACGGCGCAGCCGCCCATCGCTCGTTACCGGCCGTCAACTCCGCTGCGCGCAGCATCCGTTCGACGTATGGCCGTGTTCACGTGCCCGTAAGCCAGTTGCGCTTCAACCCTTGACAGGTGCCTGTCGCCACGCCACCTTGGGAGCGCTCCCACAATCAAGACTTGCACACTCCACCCCCTCCCTTCTCCCCCAACGCCGTTGTGCGGCAAGGGCGTTACGGGGCGCAGCCGCGCTCCCCGTGATGTTCCGCGCTGCCCGGCAGAGGAAGGCGTTTGTCATGAGCTTGGTGAAGCGCTGTAGGCCCCGCCGCTCCCCGGGGCTCCCGGCCCTCGCGGTCGGCGCACTCGCCCTGGCCACCGGCCTGGCGGGCGGGCCGGCGTCGGCCGCACCGCAGGACACACTGCACGACCTCGCCGCAGCCCAGGGCAAGTACTTCGGCTCCGCCACCGACAACCCCGAGCTTCCCGACGTGGCCTACGCGGCGAAACTGGGCGCCGAGTTCGGGCAGGTCACCCCGGGCAACTCCATGAAGTGGGACACCACCGAGCCAGCCCGGGGCCAGTTCGACTTCACCAAGGGCGATGTGATCACCGACTTCGCCCGGGAGCACGGCCAGACCGTGCGCGGCCACACCCTGGTCTGGCACAGCCAGCTGCCCGACTGGGTGGGCTCGCTGCCGGCCGCGCAGGTGGAGACGGCCATGACCGACCACATCACCGCGGAAGCCACCCACTACCGCGGCGAGGTGGCCGCGTGGGACGTGGTGAACGAGCCGTTCAACGAGGACGGGACCTTCCGGACCAGCCCGTTCTACAACGCCATGGGCAAGGACTACATCGCCGAGGCCCTGCGCGCGGCGCACGCGGCCGACCCGGACGCGAAGCTCTACATCAACGACTACAACGTCGAGGGCAAGGGCGCGAAGAGCGACGCCCTGTACGACCTGGTGAGCGACCTGCTCGACGAGGGTGTGCCGCTCGACGGGGTCGGGATGCAGGCGCACCTGGCGATCCAGTACGGGTTTCCGTACCAGATGCAGGCGAACATGCAGCGGTTCGCCGATCTCGGCCTGGACGTCGCCGTCACCGAGCTTGACGTGCGCATGCAACTTCCGGCGGACGCCACCAAGCTCGCCACCCAGTCCTCGTACTACGCGCAGGTGGTCGACGCCTGCCTCGCCGTCGAGCGGTGCGTCGGCATCACGGTCTGGGACTACACGGACAAGTACTCCTGGGTTCCGAGCACCTTCCCGGGTGAGGGCGCGGCCAACCTGTACGACGACAACCTGGCCCCCAAGCCCGCCTACGCCGCCGTACGCACCGCCCTGGGCGACGACAGCGACGGGGGCGACGGGGGCGACGGGGGCGACGGGGGCGACGGGGGCGACGACGACGGTACGCCGGGCACGCTGAAGGCCCAGTACCGCGCCAACGACACCTCGGCCGGCGACAACCAGATCAAGCCGGGCCTCCAACTCGTGAACACCGGCAGCGCCTCGGTCAACCTGCCCGCGGTGACCGTCCGCTACTGGTTCTCCGGCGACAACGGCGCCTCCACGTACGGCAGTTGGTGCGACTGGTCCCCGATCGACTGCTCCACCATCACGCACCGGGTGGCCGCAGCGGGCACCCCGAAGGCCGGCGCCGACCACTACCTCGAAGTCGGATTCGCGAGCGGCACCCTCGCCCCGGGCGCATCGACCGGCGAGATGCAGCTGCGCCTGAGCAAGACGGACTGGTCGAACTTCAACGAGTCCGACGACTACAGCCACGGCACCGGCGCCTCGTACGCCGACGCCTCGAAGGTCACCGTGTACGTCGGTGGCGAACTGGTCTGGGGCATCGAGCCCTGATCCCGGGGGCCACGCTCAGGCCCCCGCTCCCCTTGTGTGAACCCTCCCGCGAAACCGCCGCACCCCGTCCCCATCGCTTCCCCTCCTCCCCTCCCCCTCGACGACACCCGCCACTGGAGGATTTGTGTCGATATCACGTAGAACGTTCAGCAGCGCCCTCGGCGGCAGCGTGCTGGCCATCGGTCTGGCCCAGGGCACCGCGATCGCCCGGCCCGCCTCGGCGCAGGCCGGTACCGGATCCCGCGCGGCCGCCGCCGGCGACGACCCGTACACGCAGGCCTTCCTCACCCAGTACGGCAAGATCAAGGACGCCGCCAACGGTTACTTCAGCCCGGACGGTCTCCCGTACCACTCGGTCGAGACCCTCATGGTCGAGGCGCCGGACCACGGCCACCAGACGACCTCGGAGGCCGTCAGCTTCTGGATGTGGCTGGAGGCGGCGTACGGCAGGGTGACTGGTGACTGGGCACCGTTCAACGCGGCCTGGGCGGTGGCGGAGAAGACCATCATCCCGCAGCACGCGGACCAGTCCACCAGCGACTCGTACAACCCCTCGGCGCCCGCGACCTACGCGCCCGAGCACCCGCTGCCCAGCGGCTACCCCTCAGCGCTGGACAGCACCGTCCCGGTGGGCACCGACCCGCTCTCGGCCGAACTCGCCTCGTCCTACGGGACCAAGGACGTCTACGGCATGCACTGGCTGATGGACCTGGACAACGTCTACGGCTACGGCAACAAGCCGGGCACCGGCGGCGAGTCCGGGCCGGGCGCCGGCGCGTCCTTCATCAACACCTACCAGCGCGGTGCGCAGGAGTCGGTGTGGGAGACCGTCCCGCAGCCGACCACCGACCTCTTCAAGTACGGCGGCCCCAACGGGTACCTCGACCTGTTCGTCGGGGACAAGAGCTACGCCAAGCAGTGGAAGTACACCAACGCGCCGGACGCCGACGCCCGCGCGGTGCAGGCGGCCTACTGGGCGTACCGCTGGGCCTCCGATCAGGGCAAGGAGAGCCAGGTCGCGGCGTCGGTGGCGAAGGCCGCCAAGATGGGCGACTTCCTCCGCTACGCGATGTTCGACAAGTACTTCAAGCGCGTCGGCGACTGCACCGACCCGGACTCCTGCCCGGCCGCATCCGGCCGGGACTCCCAGCACTACCTGCTGTCGTGGTACTACGCATGGGGCGGAGCCGCCGCGGGCAGCGGCGGCGGCTGGGCCTGGCGCATCGGTGACGGCGCATCCCACCAGGGCTATCAGAACCCGCTCGCCGCGTGGGCGCTGTCCAACGTCCCCTCGCTCACCCCCAAGTCGGCGACGGCCAGGTCGGACTGGTCCAAGAGCCTGACCCGGCAGCTGGAGTTCCTGACCTGGCTCCAGTCCAGCGAGGGCGCCCTCGCCGGCGGCTGCACCAACAGCTGGGAGGGCAGCTACAGCGCGCCCCCGGCCGGCACCCCCACCTTCTACGGCATGGCGTACGACTGGCAGCCGGTCTACCACGACCCGGCGAGCAACAACTGGTTCGGCTTCCAGGCCTGGGGCATGGAGCGCGTCGCCGCGTACTACTACGTGACCGGCAACGCGACCGCCGAGGCCGTCCTCGCGAAGTGGGTCGCCTGGGCGTCGAGCGAGACGACCATCGGCGCCGACGGCAGCTTCCGCTTCCCCTCCACCCTGAACTGGACGGGCGAGCCGGACACCTGGAACGCCGCGTCGCCGGGCGACAACGCCGGTCTGCATGTCTCGGTCGTCAACTACGCCAACGACGTCGGCGTGGGCGCCGCGTACGTCAAGACGCTCACCTACTACGCCGCCAAGTCGGGCGACGAGGACGCGGCGGCCCTCGCCAAGGCGCTGCTGGACGCGATGGCGACGAACACCACGGACAAGGGCATCTCGGTGCCGGAGACCCGGCTGGACTACAACCGGTTCGAGGACGAGGTGTACATCCCGTCCGGCTGGTCGGGCACCATGCCCAACGGCGACCCGGTCCGGCCCGGTTCGACGTTCATCTCCATCCGCAGCTGGTACAAGGACGACCCGGACTGGCCGAAGGTGCAGGCGTACCTGGACGGCGGGGACGCGCCCGTCTTCACGTACCACCGTTTCTGGGCGCAGGCCGCGCTCGCCCTGGCCTTCGCGATCTACGCGGAGCTGCTGGTGGAGGGCGGCGGCGGTGAGCCGGGCGGCGACACCGAACCGCCGACCGCACCGGCCGGCCTCACGGTGAGCGCGACCACCAAGGACAGCGTCTCGCTCTCCTGGTCGGCGTCCACCGACAACGTCGCGGTGACCGGCTACGACGTGTACCGCAACGGTGTGCTGGCGGGCAACGCGACCGGGCGGACGTTCACCGACACCGGGCTGGCCGCCGCCACCGAGTACACCTACGCGGTCGCGGCGCGGGACGCGGGCGGCAACACCTCGGCGCTGTCCGACGCGGTCCTCGCGAAGACGAAGACCGGTGGCTCGACGGGCACGGGCGCGGTGAAGGTGCAGTACAAGAACAACGACTCCTCCGCGAGCGACAACCAGATCCGGCTGGGGCTCCAGGTGGTGAACACCGGCAGCGCGCCCGTCGACCTGTCGACGGTCAAGGTCCGGTACTGGTTCACCGCGGACGGCGGACCGAGCACCTTCGGCACGTACTGCGACTACGCCGCGCTCGGCTCCTCCACCGTCACGCACACGGTGGTCGCCGTCTCCAGCCCGAGGACCGGCGCCGACCGCTACCTGGAGGTCGGCTTCACCGGCGGAGCGGGCACCCTGGCCGCCGGCGCGTCGACCGGTGAGATCCAGCTGCGCCTCAACAAGAGCGACTGGTCGAACTTCGACGAGAGCAACGACTACAGCCGGGCCACCAACACCTCCTACGCGGACTCCACCAAGGTCGGCGCCTACGTCGCCGGCGCGCTGGCCTGGGGAGTCGAGCCGTAACAGGCGCTCGGCGCCTCCCCGGTGACCGGCCGGAGCGCCGGTCACCCCACCCACTCCCGATGGCGGGTCTACCACTCACCCCGCTGAACCCGCCATCGGGCAGCACCCCCCATGAACCCGTCTGCGGGGAGTTTCCGCAGGCGTACGAGAGGAGCACGGAGCCGCAATGAGTACCAGAGGCACCATCAAGAACCGGATGCGCAGGAGGCTGGCCGCAGCCTCCGCCCTGGCCATGGGCGCGGCCCTGGCGGTGGCCCTCCCCACCACCGCCGACGCCGCGGCGGCCCGGGTCGACAACCCCTACGTGGGCGCCAAGGCGTACGTGAACCCGGACTGGTCCGCCTTGGCGGCAGCCGAGCCGGGTGGCGCGGCCATCGCGAACACGCCCGCCTTCGTCTGGATGGACCGCATCGCGGCCATCGAGGGCACGGAAGGCAAGCGGAGCCTGCGCGACCACTTGGACACCGCCCTCGCCCAGGGTGCGGACCTGTTCCAGGTCGTCATCTACGACCTGCCGGGACGAGACTGTGCCGCGCTGGCCTCCCACGGTGAGCTCGGCGCCACGGAGATCGACCGGTACAAGGACGAATACATCGATCCGATCGCCGACATCCTCGCCGACCCGGCATACGCGAACCTGCGCATCGTCACGATCATCGAGCCCGACTCGCTGCCCAACATCGTCACCAACGCGGGCGGTACCGCCGGTTCGACCGAGGACTGCGCGACGATGAAGGCGAACGGCAACTACGAGAAGGGCATCGGCTACGCCCTTCACACCCTGGGTGCCATTCCCAACGTCTACAACTACATCGACGCCGCCCACCACGGCTGGCTCGGCTGGGACAGCAACATGGCCCCGGCGGGCCTGGAGTTCAAGAAGGCCGCCACCTCCGAGGGCGCCACGGTCAACGATGTCTCCGGATTCATCGTCAACACGGCCAACTACTCGGCTCTCAAGGAGCCGAACTTCAAGATCACGGATTCGGTGAACGGCACCACGGTGCGCCAGTCCAAGTGGGTCGACTGGAACTACTACACCGATGAGCTGACGTTCGCCCAGGCGCTGCGCACCCAGCTGGTGGGCCAGGGCTTCAACTCGAACATCGGCATGCTGATCGACACCGCCCGCAACGGCTGGGGCGGCGCCGACCGGCCCACCTCGGCGGGCCCGCTGACCAGCGTGGACGACTACGTCAACGGTGGACGCGTCGACCGGCGCATCCACGCGGGCAACTGGTGCAACCAGAGCGGAGCCGGCATCGGTGAGCGGCCCACCGCCGCCCCCGAGCCCGGGATCGACGCCTATGTGTGGGCGAAGCCCCCGGGGGAGTCTGACGGCAACAGCGAGCCCGAGGAGAACGACGAGGGCAAGGGCTGGGACCGGATGTGCGACCCGACCTATGAGGGCAACGGGCGCAACGGCAACAGCATGACGGGCGCGCTGCCGAACTCCCCGGTCGCAGGTCACTGGTTCTCCGCGCAGTTCCAGGAGCTGGTGCGCAACGCCTACCCGCCGATCACCGGCGGTGGCGATGACGGTGGCGACAACGGCGGCGATGACGACGACACCCAGGCGCCGACCGCGCCGACCGGTCTGACGTCCACGGCGAAGACCAGCAGCAGCGTCTCGCTGTCCTGGTCCGCGTCGAGCGACGACACCGCGGTCACCGGCTACGACGTGTACCGGGGCAGCGCCAAGGTGGGTTCGACCACCACCACCTCGTACACCGACACGGGTCTGTCGGCCTCGACTGCCTACAGCTACACGGTCAAGGCGAAGGACGCGGCCGGTAACGTCTCGGCGGCCTCCTCGGCCCTCTCCGTCACCACCTCCGCGGGCGGTGGCACCGGGACGGGTGCGCTGAAGGTCCAGTACAAGAACAACGACTCCTCCACGACCGACAACCAGATCCGGATGGGTCTCCAGCTGGTCAACACCGGCAGCAGCGCGGTGGACCTGTCCACGGTGAAGCTGCGCTACTGGTTCACCCCCGAGTCCGGCTCCTCCACCTTCGGCACCTCGTGCGACTGGGCGGTCATCGGCTGCGGGAAGCTGAGCCTGGCGGTGAAGTCGAACGGTTCGGCGGCCGGTGCCAGCCAGTACCTGGAGGTCTCCTTCGGGAGCGGTACCCTCGCGGCCGGCGCCTCCACCGGTGAGATGCAGCTGCGGCTGAACAAGAGCGACTGGTCCAACTTCAACGAGGCGGACGACTACAGCCACGGCACGGGCACCTCGTACGCGGACGCGTCGAAGGTCGGCGTGTACACGGCCGGTGCGCTCTCCTGGGGCACCGCGCCCTGAAACACCCGCCGGATGATCCGGTGACCTGGTCCGGCCCCGCCACCCTCGTGGCGGGGCCGGACCCCTTTCCCCTACAACTACCGAGCCTCTTTACGTACAAATGAGCGACGGGTTTTTGTTATGGTCCCCGCCGGGCCGCATCTCCCAGGTGTGCGTGAAGCCAGAACAGGACTCCGGAAGAGTGAGCACAGCATGGGCCAGGACCGCGAACGGGCGTTGATCAAGGCGGCGCGGGCCGGGGACGCCGACGCCAAGGACCAACTCGTCGCGTCCTGTCTGCCGCTGCTCTACAACATCGTCGGGCGCGCGCTGAACGGCCACGCCGACGTGGACGACGTCGTGCAGGAGACGGTCCTGCGCATGCTGCGGGCGCTGCCGGGCCTGCGCGATCCGGCGCGCTTCCGCTCCTGGCTGGTGGCCATCGCCATGAACGAGATACGCGGGCACTGGCGCGACCGGCAGTCCGCGGCGATACCCGTGGAGCCCATGGCACACGGCCAGGACCGGGTCGACCCGGCGGCCGACTTCGTGGACGTGACGATCCTGCGCCTCGGTCTGTCCGGGCAGCGCCGGCAGGTCGCCGAGGCGACCCGGTGGGTGGACGAGGACGACCGGGCGCTGCTCTCGCTGTGGTGGCTGGAGGCGGCGGGCGAGCTGACGCGGGCCGAGGTGGCCGCCGCGATGAGCCTGTCCGCCGAGCACACCGCCGTACGGGTGCAGCGGATGAAGGCGCAGCTGGACACCGCCCGCGTGGTGGTGGGCGCGCTGGCCGCGCAGCCGCGGTGCGTGCTCCTCGACGACATCCTCACCGGGTGGGACGGGGCGCCCTCGCCGCTCTGGCGCAAGCGCATCGCACGGCACGCGCGCGGCTGCACCGTCTGTTCCGGGTTCGGCTCGGGCCTGGTTCCGGCCGAGGGGCTGCTCGTGGGGCTGGCGCTGGTGCCGATGGCGGTCGCTGCGGCGGGGCGGGCCCCGCGGCTGACCGAGGTCGCGGCCACGACGCCCCTGGCCGCGTCCGGCCGCCCCGGCAGGGCGGCGCTGCGGCGGGACCAGGCGCAGGGGCGCCGCCGGCGCAACGCCGTGGTGGCGTCCGTGCTCGCGGTGGGCGTCCTGGGCACCGGCGGCGCCGCCGTACACCTGTCGACGGGTGACCGTGACGACGAGGTCTCCGTCGCGACCGCCCCGGAGGCATCCGGCCCCGCCACGGCGGCCGGGCAGGCCGAGGCGTCCGAATCGCCGTCGCCGTCCGCCTCCGCCTCGCACTCCCCCCGCAGGAGTGCGAGCCCGAAGGCCACGAAGACGAAGGCCTCGCCGAAACCGAAGAAGACCGCGCCCGCGAGCAAGCGCCCGACGGCGCCCAAGTCGTCCACGGCGACCCGGCCGGCTCCGGCGCAGCCCGCGCCGAGCGCGTCGTCGGAGGCGGACCAGGTCCTGGCGCTCGTCAACACCGAGCGGGCCAAGGAGGGCTGCTCCCCGGTGACCGGCAACGACCGGCTGACGACCGCCGCCCAGCGCCACTCCGAGGACATGGCCGCGCACGACTACTTCTCGCACACCTCGCAGGACGGGTCGGGCCCGGGCGAGCGGATCACCGCCGCCGGCTACCGCTGGAGCACGTACGGGGAGAACATAGCCAAGGGCCAGCGCACGCCCGCCGACGTGATGAACTCCTGGATGAACAGTCCCGGCCACCGGGCGAACATCCTGAACTGCTCGTTCGAGGAGCTGGGCGTGGGCATACAGGACAGCCCCGGCGGCATCGTGTGGACCCAGGACTTCGGCGCGGCGATGTGAGCGCGGCACCGTCCGGGGCGCGCCGCTGTACGGGGTCGCGGCGTCGCCTCGCGACCACGGGGTATATGTCTCTCCCACCGACCCGCTGATTCCGCAGACCGGGGAGAGACCGTGTTCTACTACGTCCTCAAGTACGTCGTCCTCGGGCCGGTGCTGCGGCTGCTCTTCCGCCCGGCCATCGAGGGCACGGAGCACATCCCGGACGACGGCGCCGCGATCGTCGCGGGCAACCACCTGTCGTTCTCGGACCACTTCCTGATGCCCGCGATCATCAAGCGGCGCATCACCTTCCTGGCCAAGGCGGAGTACTTCACCGGCCCCGGCATCAAGGGCCGGCTGACCGCCGCGTTCTTCCGCAGCGCGGGCCAGATCCCGGTGGACCGGTCGGGCAAGGAGGCCGGGCAGGCCGCGATCCGCGAGGGTCTCGGCGTGCTGGCGCGGGGCGAGTTGCTGGGCATCTACCCGGAGGGGACGCGCTCGCACGACGGGCGGCTCTACAAGGGCAAGGTGGGGGTCGCGGTCATGGCCATCCGGGCGCAGGTGCCGGTGGTGCCCTGCGCGATGGTCGGCACCTTCGAGATCCAGCCGCCCGGCAGGCGGCTCCCCCGCATCAAGCCGGTCACCATCCGCTTCGGCGAACCGCTGGACTTCTCGCGCTACGCGGGCCTGGAGAACGAGAAGGCGGCCATCCGGGCGGTGACCGACGAGATCATGTACGCGATCCTGCGGCTCTCCGGTCAGGAGTACGTCGACGAGTACGCCGTGAAGGCCAAGCAGGCGGCCGAGGAGAAGCAGCCGGGCCGGTTCCCGAAGTTGCGACGCCGAGAGCGGATTCGCGAGCGGTGAACGCCCTGGCCAGGGGCGTGACCCGGGCCTAGCGTTCGGGGCATGAGCAGGGGACACGCATGGGTACTGGGAGCAACAGGACAGATAGGGCGGGCCGCTGTGCGCGCGCTGTCGGAGGACGGCTGGGAGGTGACGGCGGCCTCGCGCGGCGGAGGCCGTGACGAGGGGTGGGACGACGGGGTCAGGGCGGTGGCCCTGGACCGCGACGAGGAGGGCGCGCTCGCGTCGGCGCTCGGGCCGGGATGCGACGTCCTGGTCGACATGGTGGCGTACGGGCGGCAGCACGCCCGGCAGCTGACCGGGCTCGCCGACAGGATCGGCTCGGCCGTGGTCGTCTCCAGCGGCGCGGTGTACGAGGACGAGAAGGGCCACAGCTTCGACACCCAGGCCGAACCGGGCGGGGAGCCCCGCTATCCGGTGCCGATCCCGGAGTCACTGGCCACCGTGGCACCGGGCGAGGACACCTACGCGACGCGCAAGATCCGGCTGGAGCGCGATCTCCTGGCGGCCGGCGACGCGCTGCCCGCCACGCTGCTGCGGGCGGGCGCGGTGCACGGCCCGCACTGCCGCTCACCGCGTGAGCTGTACTTCGTGAAGCGGGCGCTGGACGGCCGGACCCGGCGCGTGCTGGCGTACGGCGGGGCGTCCCGCTTCCACCCGGTGCACTCGGCGAACATGGCGGAGCTGATCCGGCTGGCCGCCGCCCGGCCCGGTTCCCGGGTGCTGAACGCCGCCGATCCGCAGGCGCCGACGGTCGCGGAGATCGGCGAGGCGGTGGACGCGGTCCTCGGCCGGAGCGCGGAGACGGTGCTGATGCCGGGCGACCCGTCCCCCGAGGGCGTCGGCGCGACGCCGTGGAGCGCGCCGCACCCCATCGTGTTCGACATGTCGGCGGCCGAGCGGGAACTCGGCTACCGGCCGGTGACGGGGTACGCCGAGTCGCTGCCGGAGACCGTCGAGTGGATCGCCGGGCAGCTGGCGGGGCGGGACTGGCAGGACGCGTACCCGGCCATGCTGCGGTCGTACGGCACGAGCCTGTTCGACTACGCGGCGGAGGACGCCTGGCTGGCGGAGCACGACCGGAAGGGGTGAGCCCGGGCGGGCGCGGTCAGCCCGCCTGCACCGTGTCCATCGACATCAGCCCCCGCAGGCCGTTCTCCAGGACCTCCGGGCCGGTGTCGCCGAACATGGCGAGCTGGGCGATGAAGCCCTGGGCGGTCGCGATCAGGGCCCGGGCGACGTGCTCGTCGGGCACGTCCGCCCGGAGCACCCCGGCCTCCCGGTACAGCCCGACCAGCTCGGTCCACGCCCCGCGCAGCCCGCCGAACGCCTCGGCGAGGGTGGCCGCCAGCCGCTCGCTGCGCAGGGTCTCCGACCACACCTGGATGATCAGCCCCGCGTACGCTCGGGGCTCAAGGCCCCGCCCCGATTCCATACTGTTCTCGAACAGCGTCCGCGACACCCGGCCGATGAGGACGTCCGGGGCGGGGACGGGGGTGTCGCGCGCCGCCCCCTCGAAGGCCCGGCGCACTCCTTCGACGGCCTCGGTGGCGATGGCCGCGATCAGGTCCTCCTTGCCGCCGAAGTAGCGGTAGACCGCACCCGCCGACAGGCCGACCTCCCCCAGCACGTCCTGCATCGAGGTGCCGTGGAAGCCGTCGCGGGCGAAGCAGCGCGCGGCGCCGTCGAGAATCTGCCGGCGGCGGGCGTCGAGGTGCTCCTGGGATACACGGGCCATGCACCCAAGTTAAAACGAACATTCATTCTTGACAAGGAAGCGGCAGCGGCGCGACAGTGGCAGAGTCATAAAACGAACGATCATTCTCTTTGAATCGAGGCATGACCCATGTCCCTCACCCCGAACCGCCGCATGGTGGGGGTCGTCCTGCTGGTGCCGGTGGTGGTGACCCTCGCCCTGTGGGCCTTCGCGTGGCCCGCCGCCCGAACGGCCCCGCGCGACCTGCCCATCGGGATCGCCGGGTCCGCACCGGCCGCGGACCGCCTCCAGCAGCGGTTCGAGGAGCGCGACGGCGCCTTCGAGATCCACCGCTACGACTCCGGGGCCGCGGCCCGGGACGCGATCGAGGACCGTACCGTGTATGGCGCGGTCGTCGTCTCCGAGAAGGGCCCCGCACTGCTGACGGCGAGCGCGGCCGGCCCCGTGGTCGCCCAGCTGCTGCACGAGGCCGTGAGCGCCGGGGCCCCGGTCGGCACGGCCGTACCGGTCACGGACGTGGTGGCCGCCCCCGCCGCCGACCCCAGGGGCGCGGTGCTCAGTTCGAGCATCTTGCCGCTGGCCATCGCCGGGGTCGCCGCGGGTGCGGCCGTGACCCTGCTCCGGCTGCGGGGCGCACGGGCCGGGGCCGCGCTGCTGGGCGTGGCCGTCGCGGTGGGGCTCCTGGCCACCGCGGTCACGGACAGCTGGCTCGGCGCCCTCACCGGCGACTGGTGGAGCGAGGCCGGGGCCATCGCCCTGACCGTGCTCGCCATCGGCGCGCCGGTCGCGGGGCTCGCCGCCCTGATCGGGACTCCCGGCATCGGCCTCGGCGCCCTGCTCATGGTGCTCCTGGGCAACTCGTTCTCCGGGGTGACCAGCGCGCCCGAGCTGCTCCCCCGGCCCATCGGCACGATCGGCCAGCTGCTGCCGCCGGGGGCGAGCGGGTCGCTGCTGCGGTCGGTCTCCTTCTTCGACGGCGCCGCGGCGGGCGGCGCGGCCCTGACGCTCGGCGTGTGGGCGGTGCTCGGACTGGCCGCCGTCCTCATCGGCGGCCGCCGCGGGACCGCCGCGCCGGACAGCGCACCGACCACGGCCGCTCGGGAGCCCGCACTCGCCGGCTGATCCGCGCACGCCCGCACAGCAACGCGAAGCGCCCCCGTCCCGACGGACGGGGGCGCTTCGCCGAGTACGGAGGTTCAGTCATCCCGGCCGTGGTGCCCGCGGTGCTCGGCGGCGATGCCGAAACGCTGCCGTTCGCCGGCAGCGGACGCGGTGGAGCCGATCGAGGAGACCGAGCTGATCACGTGCTCCTGCTCCGCCGCCTCCTCCTTTGCACCCGGGCCGTTCCGCCGAGCAGATCGCCGAGGACACCGAGCGCGACCTCGTCCTGGACGCGGAGGGAGCCCTGGCCCACGGGATCGTCGACCACGTCGTGCGGAGCCGCGTCCCGGTGCCGCCGCGCTCCGTGCGGTGAACCCGTGGTGCAGCCGCCGGAGTTCCCACCGCTGCCCGCGCTGACCCGGGCCGAGAGCGAGTTCATCGACCTCTATCTGCACGTCGTCGACCAGGTGGGCCGGATCAACCCGGCCCGCGGCGACGACACGCACACGGCGCTGCGGGCGGCCCAGGCGCTCGCCTCGCACGCGGCGGCCCTGCGGGACGCCCTGGCGGTGATGCACCGGCGCGGTGAAACCCGCATCCACAGCACCACGTTGACCCGGGCGCTCCGGGCGCTGGACGGGGAGCGGCGGGCGGGGCGGGTCACCCTCCCGCCGGATCCCCCGAGTTGACGCGCCCGGTCATGACACGCCCGACGGACGCACCGGATTTCCTCGCTCGTTCGGCGTAGGCGTTCCCTCTCACGAGCGACGGTCCGATTTGCCTTTTCCTGATGCGCGTGGGGCGGATTCCCTCGCGACACCGCTGGTACCGGCAGGACTCCGGGGGCGGGCCGGGGCGGTCGGACGGCCCGTGTCCACCTGAACGGACCATCCGTGACGGTCTTCACTTATGGCCGTTTCACCTCGGAAATCCGGCACGAGGTGAGTCAAGATCCCTGGGACGACAAGCCCCCGCCGCCGCGGCGGGGCGGTCCGGGCGGACGCCGAGTCCTGCCGCCGTCCGGATGCCTGGTCGACAGGAGTGGATCGGCAGGAGTGGAGGACCCGAGCACTACGGGACCGCCGGATGTCCGGCTGTCCCTCGGGGTGAAGCCGCCGTGCGCGGCCGGGCAACTTCGCCAGCCCGAACCCGACAGGTCATCCTTCACAGGCGGCTGACGAAGGGTTGCGCATGAGTGCGCAGGTTCATGTCCCGTCTCTGCTCGCCCGGGCCACGACGGCCTCGGCCATGACTCTCGCCGCCGTCGGCGGCACGCTGTTCGTCCCCGGTGCCGCGACCGAGGCGCATGCCGCCGGCCATGCGATGAAGGCGCTGAAGATCGCGGCGTCGAAGAAGGGGGCGCCCTATCGATGGGGCGCCACCGGGCCCAGCAGCTTCGACTGTTCCGGGCTGACGCTCTACTCGTTCAAGAGGGCCGGCAAGAAACTCCCCCGGACGGCCCAGCAGCAGTACAACAGGACCAGGCACATCTCGGCGTCCAAGCGGCAACGAGGTGACCTGGTCTTCTTCCATTCCGGGAGCAGTGTCTACCACGTCGGCATCTACGCCGGCAGCGGGAAGATCTGGCACTCGCCGAAGACCGGCGCCGTGGTCCGCCTGGAGAAGATCTGGACCAGGAGCGTCCTGTACGGCCGGGTGAGCTGACGCGGGCCCGGCCGGCCTCAGGGCTGGAGGGGGACCTGCCACGGAAGTGCCACCCAGACGGTCTTGCCGCCGTCGGCGGTGGGTGTGACGGTCAGCCGGCCGCCGTACTCCTTGGCCAGTGAGCGGATGATGACCATGCCACGCCCGTTGTCCTGCTGGACGGCGGCGGGCAGCCGCTGGGGCCTGCGGGGATGACTGTCCGTCACGCCGAGGCGCAGCTGCTCCTCCCGTTCGAGACGCAGGTCGACCGTGAAGGTGGGCGACTGCCCGAAGGTGTGCAGGACGGCGTTGGTGGCCAGCTCCGAGATGATGAGGCGCACGGTGTCGGCGGTCTCCGTGTCGTCGGGCAGGCCCCACTCCGCCAGCACCCGGGCGACGTACTTCCGGGCCGCGGAGACCGAGACCGGCTCGCTCGGCAGAGTGACACGTGCTTCCTGATGGTCTGCCATGGCGAGCCGTCCCTTTCCCACCCGGTACCGGCCCGCCGAGCGGTCCGGTTGTGCTTCGCGCCAGATTGCCACCGATGCTGCCCCCCGCGGCGGCGATCCACCAAGATATGCATATATCTGTCGCTCAAACCGGTGAACTCTCCCCGCCCGGCCCCGCTCGGGCGCCACACTGTCCCCTCGGCAGCCAGTGGAGGGAGCCATCAGATGCAGCACGGCCCAGCGGTGCGGCGCCGCAAGCTCGGCGAGGAGCTGCGGAGCCTGCGCCAGGCGTCGGGGCTCACGAGCCGGGAGGCCGCGGGACTGCTCGGCTGGCACCAGTCGAAGGTGAGCAGGATCGAGACAGGTGTCAGCGGGGTGCGGCCGGATGACGTGAACCGGCTGCTGGACGCGTACGGGATGGACGATCCGAAGCTGCGCGAGGTCCTGGGCGCGCTCGCCGGTTCGGCGGGCGGCGGCGGGGCCGGCTGGTGGCACGCGTACCGGGGTCTCATCCCGCCGCAGTACCGCGACTTCATCAGCCTGGAGTCACAGGCGCGCACCGCCCGCACGCTGGAGACCTCCGTGGTGCCGGGCCTGTTGCAGACGGCCGACTACGCCCGTGCGGTGACCCGGGCCTCCCTCGACGGGCTGCCGTCCGGTCAGCTGGACTCGCTGGTCGAGGTGCGGCTGACCCGGCAGGGGGTGCTGCGGAGCGATCCGCCGCTGCGGCTGAGCGCCGTGCTCGACGAGGCGGTGGTGCGTCGGGAGGTCGGTGGCCGAAGGGTGATGCGCGAGCAGCTGCGCCATCTCGCACGGGTGGCACAACTGCCCCACGTGCAACTCCAGTTACTCCCGTTCTCGGTCGGCGGGTATGTGAGCCTCACCAGCCCTTTCGTTATCTTCTCCTTTCCGACCGCTTCCGACCTTGACGTGGTCGTTCTTGACCACTTGACGAGTAGCCTCTATCTGGAACGGAAAGAAGACCTTGCGGCGTACAGCTCGGCCTTCCGAACCCTTCAGACACACGCGCTGTCGCCGGAGCACACGCTGGACCTGATCGCCGCGATCGACCGCGACGATCGGTGACCCCCCACCGCCCGGAGGAAGCGTCATGCCCGATCGCCTCGCTCAGTACGCCTTACGGTGGCGGCGCAGCAGCCGCAGCACAGGGATGAACAACTGCGTGGAGACCGCGCCGCTGGGGAGCGGACGGCTGCTGGCCGTGCGCGACTCCAAGGATGTGGCCAGGACACCCCTGGAGTTCTCAGCCCCGGCCTGGACGTCCTTCGTCTCCGGCCTGAAACGCTGACGCGGACCGCGCCTCAGTTCCGGGGCGCGGTCTGCCGCACCGTCGCCACCGCCCGCGCGACCTGCTCGTCCGTCAGGTCACCGCGGGCGGTGAGCCGCAGCCGGGAGATGCCGTCGGGCACGGACGGCGGCCGGAAGCAGCCGACCGCCACCCCGGCCGTACGGCAGTCGGCGGCCCAGCGGACGGCGGCCTCGGGCGAGGGCGCCCGCACCGAGACGACCGCCGCGTCGGGCCGCACCGCGGTCAGCCCGGCCGCCGTCAGCCCCTCGTACAGCGCGGTGGCGACCGTACGCGCCCTGAGCGCGCGTTCCGGTTCGCGGCGCAGCAGCCGTAGTGCGCCCAGGGCCGCGCCGGCGGCCGCCGGAGCGAGTCCGGTGTCGAAGATGAACGTACGGGCGGTGTTGACCAGGTGCTCGATGACCCGGGCCGGTCCGAGGACCGCGCCGCCCTGGCTGCCCAGCGACTTGGAGAGGGTGAGCGTGGCGACCACGTCCTCGTCGCCCGCGAGGCCCGCCGCGGCGAGCGCGCCGCGCCCGCCGTCGCCCAGCACGCCGAGCCCGTGCGCGTCGTCCACGAGGAGCGCCGCGTTCTCCGCCCGGCAGACGGCGGCCAGTGCGCCCAGCGGCGCGGCGTCGCCGTCCACGGAGAACACCGAGTCGGTGACGGCCAGCTTCCGCCCGTCGTGCCCGCGCAGGGTCTTGCGGAAGGCATCCGGGTCGGCGTGCGGGACGACGCCGGTCTCGGCCCGGGAGAGCCGGCAGCCGTCGACGATGGAGGCGTGGTTGCCCGCGTCCGACGCGATGAGGGCGCCGCGCCCGGTGAGAGCGGTGAGGGCCGCGAGGTTGGCGGCGTAACCGGAGGAGAGGACGAGCGCGGCCTCGAAGCCGCAGAACGCGGCGAGTTCGCGTTCGAGTTCCGCGTGAAGCGCGGTCGAGCCCGTGACGAGACGGGAGCCGGTCGCCCCGCCGCCCCAGCGGCGCGCCGCGTCGGCGGCGGCTGAGGTCACCTCGGGGTGCCGGGTCAGGCCGAGGTAGTCGTTGCTCGCGAGGTCCAGCGGCTCCGCGTCGGCGTCCCGGGGCCGCAGCCTGCGGACGAGCCCCGCGTCCGCGCGCCGGCGTGCCTCTTCGTCGATCCAGTCGAACGGGGTGGCGGGCATGGGCGATCCCTCTTGTAGGCAGCCCACAGACCCTAACCGCGGTCACTCGAAGGCACGGTGTGGCAATGCACACACCCCCCGTGAGCTCTGTTGTCCGGTTCCTCCTTGGCTCCGGGCGGTGCGGTGCGTCAGGATCGTCGCCATGGACCTCCTGAACACGCTGGTGGACAAGGGGCTGCGGCGCGAGCTGCCGACCCGCGAAGAAGCGCTCGCCGTACTGGCGACCCCGGACGACCAACTGCTCGACGTGGTGGCCGCGGCCGGCAAGGTGCGCCGTCAGTGGTTCGGGCGGCGGGTGAAGCTCAACTATCTGGTGAACCTGAAGTCCGGGCTCTGCCCCGAGGACTGCTCGTACTGTTCGCAGCGGCTCGGCTCCAAGGCCGAGATCCTCAAGTACACCTGGCTGAAGCCCGAGGAGGCGTCGAAGGCGGCGGCCGCCGGGGTGGCCGGCGGCGCCAAGCGCGTCTGCCTGGTGGCCAGCGGCCGGGGCCCGACGGACCGGGACGTCGACCGGGTCTCGAAGACCATCGAGGCCATCAAGGACGAGAACGAGGGCGTCGAGGTGTGCGCGTGCCTCGGTCTGCTGTCCGAGGGGCAGGCCGACCGGCTGCGCACGGCGGGCGCCGACGCGTACAACCACAACCTCAACACGTCCGAGGGGACGTACGGGGAGATCACGACCACCCACACCTACGCCGACCGTGTCGACACGGTGCACCAGGCGCAGGCGGCCGGTCTCTCCGCGTGCTCCGGGCTGATCGCGGGCATGGGCGAGAGCGACGCCGATCTGGTCGACGTGGTCTTCTCGCTGCGCGAGCTGGACCCGGACTCGGTGCCGGTCAACTTCCTGATCCCGTTCGAGGGGACGCCGCTCGCCAAGGAGTGGAACCTGACGCCGCAGCGGTGTCTGCGCATCCTGGCGATGGTGCGGTTCGTCTGCCCGGACGTGGAGGTGCGGCTCGCGGGCGGGCGCGAGGTCCATCTGCGCTCGATGCAGCCGCTCGCCCTCAACCTGGTCAACTCGATCTTCCTGGGCGACTACCTGACCAGTGAGGGCCAGGCGGGCCAGGCGGACCTGGACATGATCGCGGACGCCGGTTTCGAGGTGGAGGGTGCGGGTACGACGACGCTCCCCCGGCACCGCGCGGACGCGGCGGCCGGCTGCGGCTCGCACGCGGGCAGCTGCGCCTCGGAGCCGGAGAGCTGCGGTTCGCACGCGGAGGGCTGCGGGCCCTGCGGCGAGGCGCCGGAGGCGGAGGCCGTTCCCACCGCCGAGGTGCCGGAAGCCCAGGTGCCGGGTGCCCGTACTGATCTGGTGGCGGTCCGCCGCCGTGGCGCGGGCACGGACCTCGCTCCCAATGCCTGAGCCGCTCTCCCCCGCCGTACTCCGGGATTTGGACCGGGCGCACGTCTGGCATCCGTACGGCCCGATGCCGGGCAGGCAGGAGCCGCTGGTCGTGGAGTCCGCGTCCGGGGTCCGGCTGCGGCTCGCCGAACCCGCTCACGGGCAGCACGAGCTGGTCGACGGGATGTCGTCGTGGTGGTCCGCCGTGCACGGCTACAACCACCCGGTGCTGAACGAGGCGGCGCGCGGCCAGCTGGACCGGATGAGCCATGTGATGTTCGGCGGGCTCACGCACGAGCCCGCCGTCCGGCTGGCGGCCCGGCTGGTGGAGATCACCCCGGAGCCGCTGCGCCACGTCTTCCTCGCCGACTCGGGCTCCGTGTCGGTCGAGGTCGCCGTGAAGATGTGCCTGCAGTACTGGCGCTCGGCCGGGCAGCCCGCCAAGAAGCGCCTGCTGACCTGGCGCGGCGGGTACCACGGGGACACCTGGCAGCCGATGTCGGTGTGCGACCCCGAGGGCGGGATGCACGAGCTGTGGTCCGGCGCGCTGCCCCGCCAGGTGTTCGCCGACGAGCCGCCCGCCGGTTACGACGCGGAGCCCGACCCCTCGTACACGGCGCATCTGCGCGAACTGATCGAGCGGCACGCGCACGAGCTGGCGGCGGTGATCGTGGAGCCGGTGGTCCAGGGGGCCGGCGGGATGCGTTTCCACTCTCCCGGCTATCTGCGCGTGCTGCGCGAGGCGTGCGACGCGTACGGCGTCCTGCTCGTGTTCGACGAGATCGCCACGGGCTTCGGGCGTACGGGACAGCTGTTCGCCGCCGATCACGCGGGGGTCTCCCCGGATGTGATGTGCGTGGGCAAGGCGCTGACCGGCGGCTATCTGACGATGGCGGCGACGCTTTGCACGAGCGAGGTGGCCGAGGGCATCTCGCGCGGCGAGGTGCCGGTGCTCGCCCACGGTCCGACGTTCATGGGGAACCCGCTCGCCGCATCGGTGGCCTGCGCCTCCATCGACCTGCTGCTCGGCCAGGACTGGCAGCAGGAGGTCAAGCGGATCGAGGCCGGGCTGAACGAGGGCCTGGCGGCGGCGCGCGAGCTGCCCGGGGTCCGCGATGTGCGGGTGCTCGGCGCGATCGGGGTGGTCCAGCTGGACCACGAGGTGGACATGGCGGCGGCGACCGCGGCGGCGGTACGTGAAGGGGTGTGGCTGCGGCCGTTCCGCGACCTCGTCTACACCATGCCGCCGTACGTGACCGGTGACGACGATGTGGCACGGATCTGCCGCGCCGTGTGCGCTGCGGCGCGGGAGGGCTGAGACATGAACGTCCTTGTGGTGACGGGTACCGGTACGGAGATCGGCAAGACGATCGTCACGGCGGCCGTGGCCGCGGCCGCCGCGGACCGCCGCGTCGCGGTGCTCAAGCCGGCCCAGACCGGTCTGGAGCCCGGCGAGCCGGGTGACGCGGCCGAGGTGGCGCGGCTGGCGGGCAAGCATGTGACGGCGGTCGAACTGGCGCGGTTCCCGGAGCCGTTGGCACCCGCGACGGCGGCCCGCCGGGCGGGCATGCGCCCGGTACGGCCGTACGAGGTCGCCGAGGCCGCCGAGAAGCTGGCCGCCGACCACGACCTGGTCCTGGTCGAGGGCGCGGGCGGGCTGCTCGTACGGTTCGACGACGAGGGCGCGACCCTGGCGGACGCGGCCCGGCTGCTGGCGGCGCCGGTCCTGGTCGTCGCCCCGGCCGGTCTGGGCACGCTGAACTCCACGGCCCTGACGGCGGAGGCGCTGCGGGCCCGGGGGCTGGACTGCCTGGGCGTCGTCATCGGCAGCATGCCGTCCGCGCCGGACCTGGCGGCACGCTGCAATGTGGCGGACCTGCCGGTGGCCGCGGGGGCCCCGCTGCTCGGCGTCGTCCCCGAGGGCGCGGGGTCACTCGCACCGGCGGACTTCCGCGCGCGGGCGGCGGGCTGGCTGGCGGAGCCGCTGGGCGGGCACCGGGCGCTGGGCTGAGCGGCAGGAGCGACCGCTCCACGTCCCGTACGGTGCCGGCGGGTCGACCTGCCCGAGAGCGGAATCCGGCTGCCCACCTCGTCCTGCGTGCTGGGCGTGGGCGCCGGTCCGCGGTGGCGGCACGACGGTAGGCCCCGCGCCCCTGTCACAGGCTCCACTGGCGCAGTTCGTCGGCGATGGCGCGGACGTCCGCCTCGCCCTGCTTCACCAGCAGGGCCAGATCCCGCACCTGCTCGGGCGACGTGATGACCTTGGTGCCGGACGCGACGAGATAGCCGTAGGCGACGGCGGAGGCGAACATGGCGTTGGACCGCTCAAGCGCCGGGACGTGCAGGAGCAGTTGCAGCAGGGCCGCGGCCCTGGAGTGCGGATCGCTGTAAACAGGGCTGCCGAAGATCTCCGCCTCGTGGCGCGCGACGGCCGCGACCAGGGCGCCCCAGTCGGTCACCTGCGGGTCGCCGGGCGTCTTGTGCTCCGCGACCATGAGAAGCCAGGAGAGTTGGATCCGGAGGTTCAACGGGTGCCTTCGCGCTCCGGGCCGAACTCCTCGGCGAACACCGATTCGTACTGCTTCATGAAGTCTGCCGCGGCCTCGACGAAGGTGTGTCCCACTTCGCCCGCGTCCTGCTTGACGAGCTCCTCTATGTAGCGGTTCACGCTCATCCCCCTCTGGAGCGCGCGCTGTCTCGCGGCCTCCGCGGTGGCTTCGTCCACTCGAACGTTCAGCTGTGTCTTGGGCACCCCATCACGCTAGCGCGCAGCCGCTAGCACCGGCAAGAGGAGGGGCGCGAGCGGGTGCCCCGGCGGCGCCGCGCGCCCGCCGCGGCCGCGTATCGCGGACATATTCCGCACCCCGTCCTCCCAGCGGTCGAACACGCGGTCATAATTCCTGCTCAGGTAGCCGAAGTCACCGCAGTCGGCCACGTCCTGGCGCCCACGCGCGCCAACCGACCAGATCTCGCGACGCCTCATGGAGTGACATTGAGTACGACGACGTTCCGTTCCCGCATCACCGCCCGGCTCGGACGAAGCTACCTGGCGCGGATCCAGAAGCACGGGCTCGGGTCCTCCACGATGAAACTGCTCCCGGAACAGCTGCTGATGCCGCTGCGCAGGGAGGGGCTCGATCCGGTGCGGCGGCTCGCCGACATCCGGGCGAGCGCTCCGGTGACCAGGGTGGCCCTGCCCTTCGGCATGGACGCCTGGGTGGTCACCGGCTACGAGGAGTCGAAGGCCGTACTCGGTTCCACCGAGGGCTTCAGCACCGACTTCGCCCACCTCGCGGGCAACGCGGGCATAGTCGCCGAACACAGCCCCGGCGGACTGGGCTTCAGCGATCCGCCGGTGCACACGCGGCTGCGGCGCATCCTGACCCCGGAATTCACGATGCGCCGGCTGCGCCGACTGACGCCCAGGATCGACGCCATCGTCACGGAGCGCCTGGACGCGATGGCCGCCGCGCAGGGGCCGGTCGATCTGGTGCACGCCTTCGCGCTGCCCGTGCCCTCCCTGACGATCTGCGAACTGCTCGGGGTGCCCTACGCGGACCGCGACGACTTCCAGAAGCTGGCCATGGACCGCTTCGACCTGTTCGCCGGGACGACCGCGCCGTTCGGCGCCATGTCGGCGTCGCTCGACTACTTCCGGGGCGTCGTCCGGGCCCAGCGGCGCGACCCCGGCGACGGCCTGCTCGGCATGATCGTGCGGGAGCACGGGGACAGCGTCGACGACGAGGAACTCGCGGGACTGGCGGACGGGGTGCTCACCGGCGGTTTCGAGACGACCGCCAGCACGATCGCGCTCGGCGCCCTGGTACTGCTGCGGAACCCGGAGGTGGCGGAGCGGCTGCGTACGGACGACGCTGTGACGGCGCCGTTCGTGGAGGAGGTGCTGCGCTATCTCTCCGCCGTGCAGATCGCCTTCCCCCGGTTCGCCCGCGACGACATCGAGATCGCCGGGGTGCTCATCCCGCGCGGCGACATGGTGCTCTGCTCGCTGAGCGGCGCCAACCGGGACGCGGCGTACGTCACGGACGACGGGCGGTTCGACGTGGACCGGGTCACGCCGGCCGGGCATCTCGCCTTCGGGCACGGCATCCACCGCTGCATAGGCGCGGAGCTGGCCCGGATGGAACTGCGCTCCGCCTTCCCGGCCCTGGTCAGGCGGTTTCCCGAGATGCGGCTCGCCGTTCCGACGCAGGATCTGGCCTTCCGCAAGCTGTCGATCGTGTACGGCGTCGACGCGCTGCCCGTACGACTGCGCTGAGCCGTCCCGTACGGCGCTGAGCCGTCCCCGCAGCAAGCGGGAATCCGCTCGCACAGGGAAACGATCATCTGATTGGCTCACCGCATGAGTGATCTGGACATACGCCGCGCCACCCCTTCCGACATCGACGCCGTGCTGCGGTTCTGGCGATCGGCGGCGGAGGGCACGAGCATCAGCGACGACCACGACGGGGTGACCCGGCTCATCGACCGAGACCCGGGGGCGCTGCTGCTCGCGGCGTTGCGGGGGGCGCTCGTGGGGACTGTCATCGCCGGTTTCGACGGCTGGCGGTGCTCCGCCTACCGGCTGGCCGTGCATCCGGAACACCGCCGGAAGGGCATCGCGACCGCGCTGCTGGAGGCGGCGGAGCACCGCTTCGCCGAGCTGGGCGGACGGCGGGTGGACGCCATGGTCCTGGAGGAGAACGAGCGTGCACACCACACCTGGCAGGCGGCCGGCTACCAGCGCGAGAACCACTGGCGGAGGTGGGTGAAGCCGCTCCCGACGGGCACAGGGAAGTGATCGGACAAGCGCGCCACTTTGCCGATCCTTTACTATGAGGATTCAGTCCTGCCCCTTCCGACGAGAGGTGTGAGCGTCCGCCCATGGGCGAGCCTCCCAGTAGCCGAAGCCGCCGAGATCGCGCGGTCCGCCAGTCCCTGCCCGATCATGGGACGGAGGTGAACCGATGACCGAAGTGCTTCTGCTGTTCGTTGCGGTACTGCTCTCCCTTGCCTGCGGCGCCTTCGTCGCGGCGGAGTTCTCCTTGACAACGGTCGAACGCGGCCAGCTGGAGAAGGCCGTCGAGCAGGGCGAGCGCGGGGCCGCGAGCGCGATGAAGGCGGTCCGCAGCCTCACCTTCCAGCTCTCCGGTGCGCAGCTCGGCATCACCGTCACCAATCTGGTCGTCGGCATGCTCTCCGAGCCGTCCATCGCGAAGCTCATCCGGGGCCCGGTTGAGGCCGTCGGCCTGTCCGCCGGTGTCGCGTCGTCCGTTGCGCTCGTCATCGGTACGGCCCTGTCGACGGTGTTCCTGATGGTGGTCGGCGAGCTGGTCCCGAAGAACTGGGCCATCTCCTCACCCCTCGCGGTGGCGAAGACCGTCGCCACCCCGCAGCGCGTCTTCACGGCCCTCTTCCGGCCCTTCATCAGCCACCTCAACAACACGGCCAACCGGATCGTGCGCCGCTTCGGGCTCGAACCCGCCGAGGAGCTGGCCTCCGCGCGCAGCCCCCAGGAGCTGGTGGCGCTGGCCAGGCACTCCGCGAAGGCGGGCGCGCTGGAGGCGGACACCGCCGAGCTCTTCGTCCGTACGCTCAACCTGCCGGAGCTCACCGCGGAGAACGTGATGACCCCGCGCGTCCAGGTCACCGCGCTGGAGATCGGCGCGACCGCCGAGGACGTCGCCAACGCGACCCGGGCCACCGGCCTCTCCCGCTTCCCCGTCTACCGGGGCAGCCTCGACACCGTCGTGGGCGTCGCCCACATCAAGGACGTCCTGGCGATCCCCGCCGAGCAGCGGCCCCGCAAGCGGGTGTCCGAGATGCTGCGCGAACCGGTCCTCGTCCCCGAGACACTGACCGTGGACCGGCTGCTCGACCGGCTGTCCGGGAAGCTCGCCATGGCGGTGGTGATCGACGAGTACGGCGGTACGGCGGGCGTCGTCACGCTGGAGGACATCGTCGAGGAGGTCGTCGGCGAGGTGCGCGACGAGCACGACCCGCACGAGACGCCGGATCTCGCGCCGGCCGGTGAGGACGCCGACGGACGCGTCCTGTGGTCCGCTGACGGCGCCGCCCGCACGGACCAGCTGGAGGCGATCGGGCTGCGCGTGCCGGACGGCCCCTACGAGACCCTCGCGGGCCTCATCGCCACGGAGGTGGGCCGCATCCCGGCCGTGGGCGACTCGATCGAGCTGGCCGGCTGGCGGCTCGACGTGGTGGACGCCTCCGGGCGCCGCGCCGCCCGGGCCCTGCTGCATGCCCCGCTCACCGGTTCCCACCTGCCGTCGGAGGACGAGCGATGACCGCCGTACAGCTCTTCATCGGTCTGCTGACGCTGGTCGTGAACGCCTTCTTCGTCGGCGCCGAGTTCGCCCTGATCTCGGTGCGCCGCAGCCAGATCGAACCCCAGGCCGAGGAGGGCAACCGGCGGGCGCGCAGCGTCATCTGGGGGCTCGAGCACGTCTCGGCACTGCTCGCGGCGGCGCAGCTGGGCATCACGCTGTGCACCCTGGTCCTCGGTATCGTCGCCGAGCCCGCGATCGCGCATCTGCTGGAACCCGTCTTCGACACGGTCGGCGTGCCGCACGGCCTGGTCCACCCGATCTCGTTCGTGATCGCGCTGTCGGTGGCGACCTATCTGCACATGCTGCTGGGGGAGATGGTCCCGAAGAACATCGCACTGGCCGAGCCGGTGCGGTCGGCGCTGCTGCTCGGCCCGCCGCTGGTGACGCTGGCCCGGGCGCTGCGCCCGGTGATCTTCGCGATCAACGCCTTCGCCAACGGGTTGCTGAAGCTGTTGCGGGTGGAGACGAAGGACGAGGTGGCGGCGACGTTCTCGGACGACGAGCTGGCCCGTCTGGTGAAGGACGCCGGCGATGCCGGGCTGGTCGACGACCGGGCGGCCGAGCGGCTGCACCACGCCCTTGAGCTGGGGCGGCGGCCGGTGCGGGACGTGGTGCTGCCGGTGGACCGGGTGATGTACATCCGGGTCGGGGCGACGCCCGAGGAGCTGGAGCGGCTGTCCTACGAGACGGGCTTCTCGCGCTTCCCGGTGATGGACGCCGAGCAGCGCATCCTCGGGTACCTCCATGTCAAGGACGCCCTCGACGTCACCCCGCGTGACATGCCGTTCCCGGTGTCCTCGATGCGGCCCATCGCTCGGGTCCGGACGGCGACGCCGCTCGACGACGCGCTGACCGCGCTGCGGCGCAGCCGTACGCACCTGGCGGCGGTGCTCGACGAGGACGGCCGGCTGGCGGGCATGGTGACGATGGAGGACGTGCTCCGGGAGCTGGTGGGGCGCCCCCAGAGCCGCTGAACCCGTGGTGGCTCCGGGCCTCGTCCCGGAGCCACCGATCGCCCGCCGGTGCCGTACCGCACCGCGATACGATCGCATCGCCATGGAAATCAATGCCTCATACACCAGTCTCGTCGCGGTCGGCGACTCGTTCACCGAGGGCATGTCGGACCTGCTGCCCGACGGTTCGTACCGGGGCTGGGCCGATGTCCTCGCCTCCCGGCTCGCCGCCCGCACGCCCGGCTTCCGGTACGCCAATCTCGCGGTACGCGGCAAGCTCATCAGCCAGATCGTGGATGAGCAGGTGGACGTGGCGGCGGCCATGCGGGCGGACGTGGTGACGCTGGTCGGCGGCCTCAACGACACCCTGCGCCCCAAGTGCGACATGGGCATGGTGCGCGGACGCCTTGAGGAGGCGGTGGAGCGCCTGGCGCCGTCGTGCAAAAAGCTGGTGCTGATGCGCAGCCCCGGCCGCAACGGCCCGGTGATGGAGCGGTTCCGTCCTCGCATGGAGGAGCTGTTCACCCTGGTCGACGAGCTGGCGGCGCGCCACGACGCGGTGGTCGTCGACCTGTACGGCGCTCCGGCACTGGGCGACCAGCGCATGTGGGACGTCGACCGGCTGCACCTGACCGCCGAGGGGCACCGCCGGGTCGCCGAAGCGGTCTGGCAGGCCCTGGGGCTGCCTCCGGAGAGCGACTGGCAGGCCCCGCTGCCCGCCTCCGCCCCGCTGCGCTGGGCCGCCCGGCGGGCGGAGGACGTGCGCTTCGCCCGGCAGCACCTGCTGCCCTGGATCGGTCGGCGGCTCACGGGGCGCTCCTCGGGCGACGGACGGGCGGGGGCACAGTTCAACGCCGAGCTGGGGCAGGCGTTCTGGGTCACCCCTGAGGGCGACGGCACGGCGGCACCGGTGGCCGCGTGGCGACGGTTGGAGAGCGGCGAGCGCTGAGGCGCGGGTTCCGCGCTGTTCGTAGCAACCCACAAACCGGACCTCGGCGCTGAGCTGCAGAAACCGCCAGTAGAATCAGGACACGTGACTGCTGTGTCTGCGAAGCCTCGCATCCCCAATGTCCTGGCCGGCCGCTACGCCTCCACGGAGCTGGCCGTCCTCTGGTCCCCCGAGCAGAAGGTGAAGCTGGAACGCCGGCTGTGGCTGGCGGTGCTGCGCGCCCAGAAGGACCTCGGGATCGAGGTGCCCGACGCCGCTCTCGCCGATTACGAGCGCGTCCTCGACCAGGTCGACCTGGCCTCGATCGCCGAGCGCGAGAAGGTCACCCGGCACGACGTGAAGGCCCGGATCGAGGAGTTCAACGCCCTCGCCGGCCATGAGCACGTCCACAAGGGCATGACTTCCCGCGACCTCACCGAGAACGTCGAGCAGCTGCAGATCCGGCTCTCCCTGGAGCTGATGCGTGACCGCACCGTGGCCGTCCTGGCCCGCCTCGGCAAGCTCTCCGCCGAGTACCGCGAGCTGGTCGTCGCCGGGCGCTCGCACAACGTCGCCGCGCAGGCCACCACGCTCGGCAAGCGCTTCGCGACCGCGGCGGACGAGCTGCTGGTGGCGTACGGCCGGCTGGAGGACCTGCTGGGCCGCTACCCGCTGCGCGGCATCAAGGGCCCCGTCGGCACGGCGCAGGACATGCTGGACCTGCTGGGCGGCGACGCCGGGAAGCTGGCCGAACTCGAGGAGCGCATCGCGGGCCACCTGGGCTTCGCGCACGCCTTCACCTCGGTCGGTCAGGTCTACCCCCGGTCGCTGGACTACGACGTGGTGACCGCGCTGGTCCAGCTGGCCGCGGCGCCCTCCTCGGTGGCGAAGACCATCCGGCTGATGGCCGGCCACGAACTGGTGACCGAGGGCTTCAAGCCGGGCCAGGTCGGCTCGTCCGCGATGCCGCACAAGATGAACACCCGCTCCTGCGAGCGCGTCAACGGCCTCATGGTCATCCTGCGCGGCTACGCGTCGATGACCGGTGAGCTCGCCGGCGACCAGTGGAACGAGGGCGACGTCTCGTGCTCGGTGGTCCGCCGGGTGGCCCTGCCGGACGCGTTCTTCGCGTTCGACGGGCTGGTCGAGACGTTCCTGACCGTGCTCGACGAGTTCGGCGCCTTCCCCGCCGTCGTGGCCCGCGAGCTGGACCGCTACCTGCCGTTCCTCGCGACGACCAAGGTCCTGATGGGCGCGGTGCGCGCGGGCGTCGGCCGCGAGGTCGCCCACGAGGCCATCAAGGAGAACGCCGTCGCCTCCGCCCTGGCGATGCGCGAGCAGGGCACGGAGCGCAACGAGCTGCTGGACAAGCTCGCGGCCGACGAGCGCATCCCGCTGGACCGCGCCCAGCTGGACGAGCTGATGGCCGACAAGCTCTCCTTCACCGGCGCCGCGGGCGACCAGGTCACCGCGCTCGTCGCGCGGATCGAGGAGATCACCAAGCAGCACCCCGAGGCCGCCGGGTACACCCCGGGCTCCATCCTCTGACGGCGACGGCCACCGCCTCCGCATCCCGCAGATGACGCCCGAAGAGCTCCAGGCCGCCCGTGACCGCGTTGTTCCCGACGTGGCCGCGGGCGGCCTGCGCGTCCTGTTCTGCGGGATCAACCCGAGCCTGACGACGGGCGCCACGGGCCACCACTTCGCCTTTCCCGGCAACCGATTCTGGCCCGTGCTCCACCTGTCGGGCTTCACCCCTCGCCGACTCCTCCCCGCCGAACAGGCCGAGCTGCTCGACCACGGCCTCGGCATCACCAACGTCGTCGCCAGGGCCACCGCCCGGGCCGACGAGCTGTCCGCCGAGGAATTCCGGGCCGGGGGACGGATCCTCACCGCCAAGGTCGAGCGGCTGCGCCCGCAGTGGCTGGCCGTCGTGGGCATCACCGCCTACCGCACGGCATTCGACGACCGCAGGGCCGCGATCGGCCCCCAGGAGCGGACGGTCGGCGGAGCCCGCGTGTGGGCCCTGCCCAACCCCAGCGGCCTCAACGCGCACTGGACCACTCAGACCATGGCCGAGGAGTACGCCCGGCTGCGCGCCGCCGTGGAGTCCGGCAGCCCGTAGCACCCAGCCCCGGTCAGGGCGGGTCTATCTCCGTCACCACGACGCTCAGCTCGCAGCCGGAGCCGCCGTCCTCCAGGCAGAGGACCAGCGCTATCCACCGTTCCTCGATGTGCCAGAGCTGCAGATATTCGCACCCCGCGGCGGTGTCCGCCCATGGCGCGGGTATCTCCTCCCCGGACACCATCCGCTCCCGGGCACTGAACAGACTGACCAGCTCCGGCTCGCCCCACCGGCTGCCGAGCAGCGTGACCAGCGCCTCGTGGTCCGCGACACACTGGGCGCGCCTCTCCAGCCGGCCTGCCTCGTCGTCCTCCCAGACGTCGTCCAGGTGCAGGTACACCGTGTGGTAACCGGGACCGCTGACTCCCGAACCCGACCGGACACGTTCCGCGGGAAACTCTCGGGTGCGCATCCCGTCGATGAGTCGGAGGTGATGTGCGGTGGTCATGCCGTCAGTAAACCTCCCCCCACTGACAATCGGAGCCGAGCTCCGCACTTTGAGACGGTTTCGGCCCTCTCATACCCACGAACAGGGCTGGCTAGGGCCTTTCGTTTGCTTCAGGGCCCAGGGCCTTCGTTTGGATCAGGGCCCAGAGACCGTCGTTTGGATCAGGGCCCAGGGACCTTCGTTCGGATCAGGCCCTAGACGTCCCGGCGCTTCAGCGCCCACCAGCCGGCGAGCAGGGACGCTGCGGCCCAGGCCGCGGTAATGGCCAGCCCCGCCCAGGGGCCGAGGCTGCCCTCGGGGTGCTGGTGCAGGACCAACTGCCCGGCCCGGTCCGGCAGGTAGTCCGCGACGCTGCCGGCGATATCTCCGACCACGAACGAGACGATGAGGATGAACGGTATGAGCACGCTGAGGACAGCGACCGCACTTCGCGACAGGAACGTCAGACCGGCTGCGAACAAGGCCATCAGCGCCAGGTAGACCCCGCCACCGAACGCCGCACGCAGCGCGCCCGGTTCGCCCGGCCCTATCGCGTCCTCCCCCATGAACAACTGGCCCACGAGAAACGAACCAAAGCTGGTGACGAGCCCTACTCCCAGCCCTGCGGCACCGATCAGCGACGCCTTGGCCACGAAGAAGCGGGAGCGGTTCGGGACCGCGGCGAGCGACATGCGCAGCGCGCCGTTGGCGTACTCGGTCGATACCGCCGTCGCACCGAAGCTTATGGCGGCGATCTGGCCGAAGTTCAGAGCGTAGAAGGCCCCGAAGAGCAGCTCGGCGTCGGCATCGTCCGCCTCCGCCCGACCGACGGTGGCGGCGGTGAGCACGGTGATTGCCATAGTCACGAGAAGGATGGCGGCCAGCGATGCGGACACGGACCGCACTGACCTGATCTTGATCCATTCCGAGTGCAGAACAGCGGTGGCCGACATGGTCAGACCTCCTGTCGTCCGGCGGACGCGAACTCCGTCGCGTCGGCGGTGAGGTCGAGGTATGCCTGCTCCAGGGTGGTGTGCTCGTCCATCAGCTCCACGATCGGGATGCCCTCCTTCGCTGCCATCGCGCCTATCTCCTCTGCTTTGACGTCCTCGACCGTCCATCGGCCGTCCTCGCCCGGCGCGGCTTGGTATCTCTTGCGGGCCAGGAGCTCGCCGAGGCGGGTGGGGTCGGTCGTGCGCACTCTCACTCGGGGCCGGCTGCGGGACTCCAGGAAAGTACGCATCGGAAGGTCTGCGAGGAGCCGCCCCTTCCCGAGAACGATCAGATGGTCGGCGAATGAGGATGTCTCGTTCATCAGATGGCTGGAGACCAGCACCGTGCGGCCTTCGCGGGCAAGTCTCCGCATCAGTTCGCGGATCCAGACGATGCCTTCGGGATCCAGCCCGTTCGACGGCTCGTCCAGCATGACGACCGCCGGGTCCCCGAGGAGCGCGGCCGCTATACCGAGGCGCTGGCGCATGCCGAGGGAGAACGTTCTGATCCTTCGCCCGCCGACGTGCCCGAGACCTGTCTCCTCCAGCACCGCTTCGACCCGGATCGCGCCGAGGCCGTTGCTGACTGCGAGGGCCAGCAGATGGTTGCGTGCTGTCCGCGCCCCGTGTGCGGACTGCGGATCGAGCAAGGCCCCGACGTACCGCAGCGGTTCGGGCAGTGCCGCGTACGGCTGCCCGCCGATCGTCGCGGTGCCGCTCGTGGGACGGTCCAGGCCGAGCAGCAGCCGCATGGTGGTGGACTTCCCGGCGCCGTTGGGGCCGAGGAAGCCGGTCACGCGGCCGGGCCGTACTCGGAAGGTGACACGGTCCACGGCACGGGTGCCGCCGTAGTCCTTGGTGAGCTCGTGGACTTCGATGCTGGTCATGTCCTCAGCCTCGCCGCCCGGGCCGGCTCCTCTCCTCCCCCGCGCGAGTGGATCACCTCCCTCGCTCGGGGGAGTCGGCCTGCCCCGCACGCTGGCACGATGGCGGCATGCGCCACTTCCTTCGCCCGTTGACCCGCTCGGTCATGTACACCCGCTGGCTGCACCTGCTCATGCCCGCTGCGGTCGTGAGCGTGTGGCTGTTCATCTCGATGGACACGCCTTGGGTGCCCATGGTTCTCGCGGCGATGGTCGGCCTGATACCGGGAATGCGCCTCGCGGAGGGCATCCAGGCGCAGTTGCTGCTCACTCCCGCGGAGCGCGGTGCTCCGGACGCCTCCATCTCCGTGGCGCCGTCGACTTCGTGGTCGGAGCGCTGGAGGACCGCTCTCTGGCTGGAGATACGACTGCTCGGTGCGGGCCTGGCCGGACTGGCCACGGTGACGCTGTCGACGACCGCTGTCGACCTTGTCCGGGCCTCCTTCGGTTCGGCGCCGACCGAGCAGGGGTTCGCCACCGGGCTAGGGACGCACTGGTGGGCCGCAGCGCTGGCGCCCATCCCCGTCGTGATGCTGTTCGCCGTGGTGGTGAGCTGCGGCGAGATCATCACCGCGGCAGCCCGGTGGCTGCTCGGTCCGACACCGGTGCAGCGGCTGACCGCACTGGAGGAGCGCACCGAGCAGCTCCTCGAACGCAATCGGATCGCCCGCGAACTGCACGACTCGATCGGGCACGCGCTGACCGTGGCCGTGGTGCAGGCGGGTGCGGCGAGGGCGGCACAGGACCCTGACTTCACCGGCAGGGCCCTGGCGGTGATCGAGGAGACGGGTCGGGACGCCCTGGAGGATCTGGAAAGGGTGCTGCGGGTACTGCGCGAGACGGACGCACCTCCCGGGAAGCGGCCGTCACTGACCGAGGCCGACCGGCTGCTCGATTCCGCCCGGGGGTCCGGTGCCGAGGTCGACGCCGAGGTGACCGGGCCGCTGGAGCTGGTGCCGGGGCCGGTGTCCCGGGAGGGCTACCGCATCCTTCAGGAGTCCCTCACCAACGTCCTGCGTCACTCGGGAGCGGTCCCGGTCCGCGTCCGTATCCGCGTCGCGCACGGCCGGCTGGAGTTGGAGGTCAGCAATCCACTCATGGGGTCCCCCGGAGCACCGGGCAGCGGGAGCGGCCTGCGCGGCATCCGGGAGCGAGCGGCTCTCCTGGGCGGAAGGGCCAGGACGGGGCCCCTGGACGGGGAGTGGACGGTACACGCGAGCCTCCCGCTGCACGGAATAGGCTGACGCGATGGCGGTAACCGTTCTTCTGGTCGACGACGAGCCCCTGGTCCGCGCGGGACTGCGGGCGGTCCTGGAGGCCCAGCCCGATATCGAGGTGGTGGGTGAGGCGGGGGACGGCGCAGCGGTCATCCCCCTGGTACGGCAGTTGCGCCCCGATGTGGTGGCGATGGATGTCCGCATGCCGCTCATGGACGGCATAGAGGCCACCCGGGTGGTGCTGCGTACCGTGCCCGAACCTCCGAAGATCCTGGTGGTGACGACATTCGAGAACGACGAGTATGTGTACGAGGCGCTGCGCGCGGGGGCGGACGGCTTCCTGCTCAAGCGGGCCCGGCCGGCCGAGATCGTTCATGCGGTCCGGCTGGTGGCGGAGGGCGAGTCCCTGCTGTTCCCGGCGGCGGTCCGGCAGCTCGCCGCCGAATACGGCACGAGCAAGGCGCGCGAGGCGCTGAAGCGGGCCGCGCTCACCGAGCGTGAGGCGACTGTGCTCCGGTTGATGGCCCGAGGCCTGACCAATGCGGAGATCGCCGACAAGCTCGTGGTGGGGGTGGAGACGGTGAAAACTCATGTCAGCGCGGTGCTCTCGAAGTTGGGCGCGCGTGACCGCACCCAGGCGGTGATCGCCGCCTACGAGTCCGGGTTCGTCGCTCCGGCTTGATCAGGGGCCCTTGCGAACAGCACCGCAACCCACGGTCGCCCTCCCCCTGAGCAGCGAGTACCATCCGCCTGACATGCGCACGAGCTGGGAGGACACACCGTGGGCCGGCTGACCGGTGGGGACCCGTCGTTGCTGCGACGGATCAATTCCGCGGTGGTATTGCATGCCCTCCGGGGCGCGTCCTCCTCGACTCTCACGGACCTGACCCGCATCACGGGCCTGTCCCGCCCGACGGTCGAGGGCGTCGTGGAAGGACTCTTCGAGGCGGGGCTGGTCGTCGAGTGCGCTCCGGACGGGCCCGAAGCCCGGCGTCAGGGCCGTCCGGCCCGGCGCTTCCGCTTCCGGGCCGAGGCCGGGCACCTGCTGGGCATCGAGATCGGCCCGCACCGTGTCTCCGCGCTGCTTTCGGGGCTGGACGGCCGCATCATCGGTGCCGGCTCGCGGGAGGTGTCGGAGACCGCCGGTGCGGACGACCGGCTCGACCGGGTGCGGGCCGTGGTCGCGGACGTCCTGCGCCGCACCGGCGTGGCCCGCAGCAGCCTGCGGGCGGTGGGGGTGGGCAGTCCGGGCATCGTGGAGGCCGACGGCACGGTCCGGCTGGGCACCGCGCTGCCGGGCTGGACGGGACTGCCGCTGGGTGAGCGGCTGCGGCGTTCGTTCCGCTGTCCCGTCCTCGTGGAGAACGACGCCAACGCGGCCGCGGTGGCCGAGCACTGGAAGGGCGCGGCCACCGAGTCCGACGACATCGTGTTCGTGCTGGCGGGGCTGAGTCCGGGAGCCGGTTCCCTGATCGGCGGGCGGCTGCACCGGGGGTTCGGCGGCGCTGCCGGGGAGATCGGCGCACTGCACCTGCTCGGGCGGGACGTGACGCCGGAGCACCTGCTGTCGACGACGGACATCCCGCTGGACCCGCTCGACGAGCACGCGGTCGCGGCGGTCTTCGCGAAGGCCCGGCACGGGGACGAGCAGGCGCAGGCCGCGGTGGAACGGTTCATCCAGCGGCTGGTCCATGACGTGGCGGCGCTGGTGCTGGCGCTGGACCCCGAGCTGGTGGTGGTCGGGGGCTGGGCCGCCGGCCTGGACGGGGTGCTGGACCCGCTCCGGGGTGAGCTGGCCCGCTACTGCCTGCGGCCACCACGGGTGGCCTTGTCGCTGCTCGGCGAGGCCGCGGTGGCGACCGGTGCGCTGCGGCTCGCGCTCGACCACGTGGAGGAGCAGCTGTTCGCCGTCGAGGGAACGGTGACGGCCCGCCGCTGAGTGCGACGGGCCGTGGGGTACGGGTCCGGGGTCGTACGGGCTCCCGTTCGGGCCCGCCGCTCGGTGATGGCCAGCCGCTCGGTGGTGGCCCGCCGCTGAGTGCAACGGACCGCTGGGTGCCGCGTCCCGACCGGACGGGTTCGCGCCCGGTGACTGTCCGGGTCAGGACGCCTGGCGCTCCTGGGCGGGGTGGCTGATCTCCAGGTCCCCCGAGTCGCCGAAGGTGAGCCGGCAGGTGTCGGCCCGGTACGTGGCGATCGAGACCGCCGCCGTGCCGCCCGCGGCGAGGTAGCGGGTGGTGACGACGAGGACGGGGGCGCCGGGGAGCCGGTCCAGCTCCTTGGCGTCGTCGGCGCGGGCGGAGCCCAGCTCGACGGAGCGGTCCTGGCCGTCGAGGCCGAGCCGGTGCAGCTCGCGCACGACGTTGCGGGCGCGGGCCGCGCCGGAGGGGGCGTCTATGCCGGACAGGTCGGGCACCGAGGACGACGGCACGTAGAGCAGCTCGGCGGCGACCACCTGGCCGTGGCTCGTCCGGATGCGGCGCACGATGTGCAGGGGCTCCTCGACGCCGACGTTGAGCGTCGCGGCGACGGCGGCCGGGGCGGAAGCGCTCTCGCAGTCCACCGCCTGCCAGGCCTCGCCGGCCCCGCCCTCGTTCCAGTCGTTGCGGGCGGTGGAGACCGCCACGCCCACGCGCGGCGGGGCGACCGTGGTCCCGACGCCGCGGCGGCGGTGCAGCCGGCCTTCGAGTTCGAGTTGTTCCAGGGCCTGCCGGAGCGTGGCCCGGGCGACTCCGAACCGGGCGGCGAGCTCACGCTCGTTGGGAAGGATCTCCCCCACCGCAAAGTCCGAGTCGAGTGCCTCACTGAGCACGGTCTTGAGGTGCCAGTACTTCGGCTCCTGCACCGTTTCCAGCTGCGTGGTCCCCACCCTGTCCTCCGCAATCGCCCAGCGGCTTTTTCCGCGACGTTATTTATTAAAGGTTCCTGTCTTAACGTTGAGACCATAGGACGGCACACCCCCTTGGTCAAGACCAATCCTGCGCCGGGGCCCCTGCGAATGGATGGTCCGCCGCACAGCGTTCACAGGACGTTCGCGGACCGGTGCACCGAAGGCAGCACAAAGCCCCACGCAGGGGCAGACACGTGGGGCTGCGGAACGATTATCCCACCACGGGTCATAATCGGCCATACCGGCCGAAAGAAACCAGGCGCAGGGTCGCCGGATGACGAAGGCGAACGGGCCTCTTGAACTGGAAGCTACTTGGCGGTAGTTGTTGTTGACGCAATGTCTAGCCGCTTGTCGGCACGGCCTCCCGTGTCGCAACGACCGGGAGCACCGCCATGGCCAGCACGGTCTCGTTCAGCGTCGACACACCCCGAGGGCCCCGGACCGTGTCCGTGGCGTACGAACGCAGCGGTTCCGGGGAGCCCTTGCTGCTGCTCCACGGCATCGGCCACCACCGGCAGGCCTGGGACCCGGTGATCCCGATCCTCGCCGTGGAGCGCGAGGTCGTCGCCGTCGACCTGCCCGGTTTCGGCGCCTCCCCGGCGCTGCCGGACGGTGTCCCGTACGACCTGGCGACCGTGGCGCCGGTGCTCACCGGGTTCTGCGAGGCGATCGGGGTGGACCGCCCGCACGTCGCGGGCAATTCGCTCGGTGGGCTCCTCGCCCTGGAGCTGGGGCGCACCAAGGCGGTCCGGTCGGTGACCGCGCTTTCGCCCGCCGGCTTCTGGACCGAGCGCGAGCGGGTCTACGCGTTCGGGACGCTGCGCGCGATGCGGCTGGCCGCGGAGTCGATGCCGTTGCCCGTGATAGAGCGGCTGTCCCGTTCAGCGGCCGGGCGGACGGCGCTGACCAGCACCATTTACGCCCGGCCCGGCCGCCGCTCCCCCGCGGCGGCCGCCTCCGAGACCCTGGCCCTGCGCGGGGCGACCGGCTTCCACCAGACCCTGGCCGTCGGCCGGAACGTGCTGTTCACCGACGACATACCGGAGCTACCGGTGACCATCGCCTGGGGCGGCCGCGACCGGCTGCTGCTGCGCCGCCAGGGCCTCCGGGCGAAGCAGACCCTGCCCGGTGCCCGGCTGGTCCGGCTGCCCGGCTGCGGTCACGTCCCGATGAACGACGACCCCGCTCTGGTGGCCCGGGTCATCCTCGACACCAGCCGCTGAACCGGCCGCCCGGTCTTCGCCGCGCCGCCCCAGCACTCCGGAGCCGATGGCCACGCCGAGGCCGACGAGGCAGGAGCCCGCGGCCTGGGCGAGACCGTAGGAGCCGGTGCCCACCAGCGGGGCGGTGAGCGCGGCGGAGACCGGGATCAGTCCGGAGAAGAGGGTGGCGCGCTCGGCGCCGATGCGCTGCATGCCCATGTACCAGCAGACGAAACCGATGACCGTCACGACGGCCGCCTGCCAGATCAGCGCCAGCGCCTCGGCCCCCGTCGGCATCCGCAGGAAGCCGACGCCGTCCAGCACCAGGCCGAGCACCGCCGACTCGGCCGCCGCGATCGCACACACCGTCGCGGACAGCAGCTTCGGGCCCAGCGGGCGCAGCACCGGCACCGCGAGAACGGCGAAGCCCACCTCACCGGCCAGCGCTCCGACGGAGCACAGGATGCCGGCCAGGTCGGTGCGCCCCCATCCCTGGACCGTGCAGGCGCCCGCGGCGACCAGAGCCGCCGCGTACAGCACGGGACGTGTCGGCCGCCGCCCTTCCAGCAAGGGTACGAGCACGGCCACGACGATCGGGGCGCAGCCGACGAAGACGCCCGGAACAGCGGGTTCCGCGGAGCGTTCGGCGGTCAGGACGGCGAGGTTGAAGCCGACCATGCCGACGGCGGCGAGCAGCGCGAGCCGCCCCCACTGGCGGCCGGTGAGCCTGCGCAGGGTGGCGGCGGGGCGCGGTTCGCCTTCCCGGTGGATGAGGGGCAGCAGGAGCAGCGCCGCGAAGCCGTAGCGCAGCGCCTGGCCGCCTGCGTACGGGTAGTCGCCGAGGACGCTGTTGGCCGTGAAGGAGGCGCCGACGAGGACGCAGGCGAAGGCGGCGAGCAGGGGGCCGCGCAGTGAGGTCGCGTTCATGGGACCGACGCTAGGGAGCGCGGTGGCTCGGATTAAGGTCCACTTCCATGACAGCTTCGGGGACCAATCAGCCTGCCGGTGGCCGTGAATCCGTCTCGGCGGCCTGGGAGTTGCTCTTGCCGGTGGCCTCCGCTCCGGCCCGTGGCCGCGGCCGGGCGCTCCAGGCGGCGCTGCGCGAGGCGGTCCGCTCGGGCCGTCTGGCGCCGGGGACACGACTGCCGTCCAGCCGCGAGCTGGCCGCCGATCTGGGGGTCTCGCGCGGCCTGGTGACCGAGGCGTACGAACAGCTGACGGCCGAGAGCTATCTGCGCAGCGGGCGGGGCTCGGGGACCTGGGTGAGCGGGTCCGCGCGGGCGGCGGCGGGTGGTGCGCGGGACCTGGCGCCGCGCGCCCGTGGCGTCAGCGTCGACTTCCGTCCGGGCACGCCGGATCTTTCGCTCTTCCCGCGCAGCGCCTGGGCCGCCGCCCACCGTTCCGCGCTCGGCCGGCTGCCGCACGGCGCTCTCGGCTACCCGGACCCGCGCGGTCTTCCGGAGTTGCGCGACGCCCTGGCCGCACTGCTGACGCGGCGGCGCGGGGTGGTCGCCGATCCGGAGCGGCTGCTGGTCTGTTCCGGGGTGGCGCAGGCGACGACGCTGCTCGGTTTCGTCCTGCGCGGACGCGGGATTCGGACGGTCGGGCTGGAGGACCCGGGAAGCCCCGAGCACGCGGCGCTCTTCGCCTCGGCCGGGGTGGCGACGGTGCCGGTGCCGCTCGACGACGAAGGGCTGGCCCTGGAACCGCTGACGCGCTCTGGTGTGCGGGCCGTGGTGACGACCCCGGCCCACCAGTTCCCGACCGGGGTGGCGTACTCCGCCGCCCGGCGCAGCCGGCTCCTGGAGTGGGCGCGGGAGACGAGCGGACTCGTTGTCGAGGACGACTACGACGGTGACTTCCGCTATGACCGCGCCCCCGTCGGCGCACTCCAGGGACTCGATCCGGAACGCGTCGCCTACACCGGTTCGGTGAGCAAGTCGCTGGCTCCGGGGCTCCGTCTGGGCTGGCTGATCGCGCCGGCGTCGATGACCGCCGAACTCGTCGACCGGAAGCGGACGATGGACCTCGGGAACCCGGCGCTCGATCAGGCGGTGCTCGCCGACTTCGTGTCGGGCGGGGGCTACGACCGCCAGTTGAGGCGCTGTCAGCGCGCGTACCGGGAGCGCCGCGACGCGCTGACGCGGGCACTGGCCGAGCACGTCCCCGGCTCCGAGGTGAGCGGCGTGGCGGCGGGTCTGCACGCCATTGCCCGGCTGCCCGCAGGCTGGGGCCCCGAGGAGGAGTTCGCCGAGCGCGCGGCCGGTGCGGGGATCGCCGTACGCCTGTTGCGCGAGTACGGGGCTGCGCGGCCGGCGGACGATTGCGTACGTCTGGTACTCGGTTACGCGCATCTGGCTCCGGCGGACATCGTGCGTGGGGTGCGCGCGCTCGCCGGCCTTGGCCGGAACCCCAGTTGACCTGCGACGGAGGCCGATTGTCAGTGGCGGGTTCTACGGTTTTTCCATGACCCGAACCGTGCAGGCCCTGGCCTACTCACGTCCTTCCGCGCTGGCTTCGTCGCAGGCCGGGCGGTTGCTCGGCCTGGAGACGGCCGGCGGCTCCACTCCGCTCGGCGCCGAGGCCCACCCGCGCTTCTTCGCGGGCTTCCTCGCCTCGCCGCACATCGCCGCGCGGGGACTGCTCGCCGTGGCGGACGTCGCAGCCGCGCGCTACTACCAGCGGACGCTGCTGTCCTCGCTCGACCCGGTGGTGACGGGCAACGGCGACCGGCTGCGCTTCGAGTCGTTCTCCGGGTGCTGCGGGGTGTACGCGCGGCTCGACGTGCTGAGCGAGGGACTGGAAGGTGTCGGGACGGGCCACGGCACCACCAATGTGGACGTGAACAATCCGCTCCGGGAGGCGCTTTCGCGGATAGGCGGCGACGAGCCGCTGCATCTGCGGGTGGGCCCGCAGGAGATGGCGGTCACCACGACGGGCGGTTCCGTCGTGGAGAAGAAGGTGCCGCTGCCCGACCGCTGGCTGCGGGGCTTCGCCGAGGCGCAGGTGGTCTCCGCCTCCTTCGACCTGCGGGCGGAGCTCCCGGCGCCCGAGGCCGTACGGTTCCTGAGGTCGCTGCCCAGGTCGTCGGGGCCGGCCACGCGTGGTGCGCAGTGGGTGGTGCCGGCCGGGCAGACGCTGCGGCCCACGACCCGCCCGGTTCCCGGGGCCGTCTGCCTTCCCGGCCCTCAGCGGCTGGCCGCCCTGCAGCGCGTGCTGCGGTACGCGTCGGCGCTGCGCGTGTACGGGCCGGTGGCCGACGGCGCGGCCACCGCGAGCGCCTGGGAGGTCGTTCTTCCCGGAATGCGGCTCACGCTGACGCTGTCGCCCGACGCCTCGCGCGGGTTCTCCGGTGAGGGCGGGGTCCTGGAGGCGCTGGCCACGGACGACGCCGCGGCCGACGCGGACCTGGTCTCGGTGCTGCTGGCGTGGGAGCCGCGGATCGAGCCGGACCGGCTGGCAGCGGAGTCCGGCCTTCCGGTGGAGCGGGTGCGGGCCGCGCTGGTCCGGCTGGGAACGGCCGGCCGGGTGGGCTACGACCTCGCGGACGCGGCGTACTTCCACCGTGAGCTGCCGTACGACGCGGACCGCGCCGAGCGGCACAATCCCCGGCTGGTGGCGGCGCGGAAGCTGGCGCGGGAGGGTGCGGTGGTCCTGGACGGCGAGGTGGCGGCGGTGCGTTCGGGCGACCGGCAATACCAGGTGCGCGAGCGGTCCGGTGCGCTCAGCTGCACCTGCCAGTGGTGGGCGGACTACCGGGGCCGGCGCGGCCCGTGCAAGCACGCCCTGGCCGTCCGCATGATCCGTCGTGGCGCGACGGTCGCCGGAGGTGTGCGATGACGACCCTGCTCGACGCGGTACGTGAGGGCCGCGTGGACGACATCAAGGCCCTGCTGACCCGGCTCGACCGGGGCGGACGCAAAGCGGCGCTCGAAGAGTTGAAGGTGCTGCGCAAGGAGGCGCGCGGCTGGGCCTGGGGCGAGCGCACCAGGGCCCGGAAGGCCTTGCTGGTGGCCGGCGCGGGCTGCCACACGGGGGCGGCCGGCTGCGCGACCTGGCTCGGCGCACGGGACATGCGCGACTGGGTGCACTCGCCGTACCCATGGGTGCTGGAGGTACTCGGTGACCGCGATCCGGCCTGGCTCGCCGATCTCGCCCGGCGGCTGGCCGCGCGCGCCGTGGAGTCCGACGCGGAGTACCGGCTCATCGCGGAGCTGGCCCGCAGGGCGGGCTGCCCGCTGCCCGCCTCCGACGGCATGGTCCGGGCATGGGCCGAGCGGGTCAACGGCACGAGATGGCAGTCGAGGCCCGAGAAGCCGCTGATCGATGTGCTGCGGGCGGACGCGCATCTCGACGTCCTGGTTCCGCATCTCCTGACGATGCCGGAGCTGCCGCCGGTGGTCGCCTGGGTCGACAGCCGCTCCCCCGGCGCGTACTGGCCGGCCGCCCTGACCGCCCTGGTGGCAGGGGGACGGCTCGATCGTGCGGCCCTGCTGGACAGTTGTGTCGCGCGTCTGCTGCGCGGCGGCAAGCCCGTCGACCTGCGCTTCTGCCTACTGGTGGTGCGCGGTCTCGAGCCCACCGCCGACGAGGAGGCGGCGCGGGTCGCCGACTGGATGGCGATGGCGGCCGACGGGCCTTCGCCGGTGGCCGGTCACGCCCAGGAGGTGCTGGCCCGGCTCGACGCCCAAGGGGGGCTCACCGTGCGGCAGTTGGCCGAGGTGTCCGGATCGGTGCTCTTCCGCACCGAGAAGAAGCTGGTGCGCGCCCAGTTGATCCACCTGGGGAAGGTGCTGCGCCGGGATGCCTCGACGGCCGACGTGCTGCTGCCGGTGATCGCCGACGTCTTCGGGCACCCGGATATCGACGCCCAGGAGCGGGCGCTGAAGCTGGCCGCCCGCGCCCTTCCCGCCGCGACTCCGGAGGTCCGGGAGGAGGCGGCCCGGATGGCCTCGCTGCTGGCGCCGGTGCACCGGGAGGCGGCGCGCGCCGTGTTCGGTGAGCTGTTGGAGGACGAGCCGGAGACGGCGTACGAGGAGGTCCTCCCGCCGCCGCCCGCCCCGCGTCCCGTCGGCCCGCCGCCCGGCTCGGTCGCCGAGCTGACGGAGGTGGTGACAGCGGTCCTGCTCGGCCCGGGCCCGGAGGACATCACCGCGTTCGAACGGGCCCTGGACGGGCTCGTCCGGTACGCCCACACCGGGAGGGAGGAGCTGGTCACGGCCCTGGAGCCCGCGCTCGCCGGCCAGTGGTGGGCCACCGCTCCCAAGGGGGAGGCCGAGTGGCGGATGTTCCGCAACAACGACAGCCTGCACATCGTCGCGGCGTCCCTGCTCGGGCGGGTCTCGCGGAAGAGCGTGCACGACGGGCAGGCCCGCCGGACGGGTGCGGGCCGTTGCTGCCATGACGCCCTCAACGGCATCCTGTACGCCCGGCTGTGGGAGGCGGCCGCCGAGGTGCGGTCGGGCAGGCTGCCGTACCTGCTGGCCACCCCCACCTGGCATACGGGGACCATCGACGCAGGGGAACTGGTCGAACGGCTGCGCGGTTACCGGTCGCTGGGCGTGTCGGCCGGGCCCGTCGACTTCGCCCAGGCCCTGCTGCGGGTGCGGCGCACAGGCGAGGAGGAGGCCGCGAGGCAGGCCGCCGCGCTGCGCACCGACGAGGGCGACCGCCTGGCGGCATGGCTCCGGGCGGACGAGCCGGTGGCGGCCGTGGCCCCCCGCCATGTGGACACGGACGTCCACATCGGCCGCGACTGGCTGCGGCAGACGGTGATCAAGGCGCGGCGCGCGCTGCTGGCCACCGGGGAGAACCCGCTCGTCCGGCAGAAGTTTCCGCGGCCCTTCCACTGGCTCGGGAGCGCGCACTCCCCCAGCGACCAGAACTGCTACTGCTGGATAGCGGAGTCCCCGCAGTGGATCGCCACCCTTCCCGAGGACGGGGAAACGCTGGCGGCCTGGCTGCTGCCCTCCGTCGCGGCGTGCGTGCAGGAAGAGCGCGGCCGCACCTGGCTGCTGCCCGCGCTCGCCGAGACCGGCGGGCCGGCCGGCGGGGCCATGCATCTCGCTCTGGCATACGGGCTGGGCGCCAGGCACGCGGAGGACCGGCTCGCGGCCGTGGACGCCCTGCTGGTGCTGGCGGCGCGGGGGCGGCTGGATGCCGGGCTGCTCGGCGGCGAGCTGGCCGTGCTGCTCGAACAGGAGTCGGTCAAGCCGAACCGACTGGCGGACGCGGTCCGCACGGCGGCGGAGACCGGCGCGTACGGGACGGTCCTGTCCGTGCTGGTGCCGGCGCTGCCCGCGCTGCTCGGCCGGGAGCGGGCGCCCCGGGGGCTGAGCGATCTGCTCGCTGTGGCGGCGGGGTGCGCGGAGCGCTCCGGGCCGCCACGCACCGGCCCCGTACCGGGTCTGGCCGCGACGGCCGCGCGCGGCGGGACGACCCAGCTGGTGAGGCAGGCGATACGCCTGGAGACCGCGTGCCGGGCGGAAGCCGGCTGACCAGCGCGGCGGCCCGAAGGACGGGCCCCGTACCGGTGCGGCGGCCCGAGGCGGGACGGGCCCCGTACCAGCGCGGCGGCCCGAGGCGGGACGGGCCCCGTACCAGCGCGGCGACCGAGGGACGGGCCCCGTACCGGCCCCTCGGACGGCCCTCGCCCGCGCCTTCGAAACGCGCTCCCCACGCGCGGGAAACCGACGATAGGAAGCCGGATGCTCGATTAACCCATCGGTCACAAAGCGTTCGTGATCAGGCAACACGGTGCGGTCACAGTGGATTCATGACTGATGCGACATCCGCGAAGAGTGCCCCCCGCCCCCACCACTGGCGGCGGGACATGATCGAACTCGCCGCGCTGTTCACGGCGGTGGCGGTCGCCGACGCGATCGCCAACCTGATCGGGCACCAGCCGGACGGCCCGTACCTGCTCATCGCCTCTGCCGTGGCGCTGACCGCGACCGCCGCGTTCCACACCTGGTGGGCACGGCGCCACAGCCACGCCCCGCCCCTGCCGCCCGAATCCACGGGCACGGGAACGGACACGGACGTGCCCGACGAGAAGGCCCGGCCGGCCGCGCCCGGCGACACCGTGCTGTGGCGGATGCGGACCACCGTGCGGGACGCCCCGGGCAGTCTCGCCGCGCTGTGCACGGTGCTGGCCCGGCACGGGATCGACATCCTCACGCTCCAGACGCACCCGCTGGCGCAGGGCACGGTCGATGAGTTCCTGCTGCGGGTGCCCGCCTCGCTGCCGGCCCAGCAGCTGGCCCGCGCGGTGTCGGCCGCCGGCGGCAGCTCCACCTGGACCGAGCGGGCCGACGCCCACGACCTGGTCGACGCCCCGACGCGGGTGCTCGGCCTCGCCACCCGAACCGCCCTCGACGCCGCCGAACTCCCCCTCGCCCTGCGTCAGCTGCTCGGCCGGTGCACGATCCACTCGCTGCCCGCCGTGTCGGTCAGCGGGCGCGCCACCGGCGAGAGCGCCCCGGTCGAAGGGGTGCTGGAAGAGACGGTGATGCGGCTGCGCGATCCGTCGGGGGGCGTCATCACCGTCGAGCGGCCCTATCTCCCGTTTACGCCCACGGAGTTCGCGCGGGCCCGCGCACTGGTGGAGCTCGACGCCCGGCTCGGCCCCCGAGTCCCACGCGGCGAGCAGGTCCTGACGCTGCCCGAGGGCAACGAGATCACCGTCCGCCGGGCGGACCGGGCCGACCTCGAAGCAGCGGTGGCCATGCACGGGCGCTGCACGGAGCAGACCCTGCGGCTGCGCTACCACGGCCCGGTCCGGGACGCGGACCGCTACCTGGACCACCTGCTGAGCCCGCGCTTCGGCCGCACCCTGGCGGTGCAGACGGCCTCCGGGCGGCTGGTCGGCCTCGGCCATCTGCTCTGGGACGGTGACGAGACCGAGGTGGCCCTGCTCGTCGAGGACGAGTGGCAGCGGCGCGGCATCGGCTCCGAACTGCTGGCCCGTCTGGTGGCGATGGCCGGCGAGGCCGGCTGCGAGAGCGTCTACGCCGTCACCCAGGCGTCGAACACCGGCATGGTCGCCGCCATGCGCGCGCTCTCGCTGCCGCTCGACTACCAGATCGAGGAGGGCACCCTCGTGATCACCGCGCGCCTTGCCCCGAACCCGGCACACTCCCCGCAGCCGCAGCCGCCGTACGAACAGGCTGAGCGCTGAGCCCACGGCGTAGGGGCTCCCCGCCGCTGAGCGCCTGGCACAGGTCGGCCCACAGATCCTCGACGTCCTCCAGGCCGACCGACATGCGCAGCAGCCGGTCGCCGACGCCGGACGCGTGCCGGTCCCCCTCTTCCACGATGCGGTGGCTGATGGAGGCCGGGTGCTGGATGAGGGTGTCGACGCTGCCGAGGCTGACGGCGGGCGTGATCAGCCGGACGCCCGCGATGACCTGGTGCGGGTCTCCGTAGACCTCGAACGAGACCATGGCGCCGCCGAGTTCCGGGTAGAGGACGCGGGCGATTCGCGGGTCGGCGGAGAGCCTGCGGGCGAGTTCGGCGGCGCTCGCGGAGGCGGCCCGGACCCGTACCGGCAGGGTGGACAGGCCCCGTAGCAGCAGATAGCCGGCCATCGGGTGCAGGACGCCTCCGGTGGCGAAGCGCACCTGGCGCAGCACGGCAGCGAACTCCTCGTCGCAGGCGACGACTCCGCCCATCACGTCGCCGTGGCCGCCCAGGTACTTCGTCGCACTGTGCAGGACGATCCGCGCACCGTGCTCGACGGGGCGCTGCAGGACGGGCGTCGCGAAGGTGTTGTCGACGAGGAGCGGCACCGATCCGCAGGAGTGCGCGACGGCCCTGATGTCGATCTCGGCGAGGGTCGGGTTGGCGGGCGTCTCCACGATCACCAGACCCGTGTCGGGCCGGATGGCGTCGGCGATGCCTGCCGGGTCCGTCCAGGTCACCTCGGTGCCGAGGAGCCCGGCGCCCAGCAGGTGGTCGCTGCACCCGTACAGCGGCCGCACGGCGACCACATGGCGCAGCCCCGCGCTCGCGCGGGCGAGCAGGACGGCGGTCAGCGCGGCCATGCCGCTGGCGAACGACACGGCGCTCGCGGTGCCTTCGAGCCGGGCCAGTGCCGTTTCGAAGCGGGCGGTCGTCGGGTTGTCGAGCCGGGCGTAGACGGGCGGCCCGTCGAGCCGTGCCCCGGTGGTGGCGAACGTGTCGATCCGCTCAGCCTCCGCCCGGGAGTCGTACGAGGGGTAGGTGGTCGACAGGTCGATCGGCGCGGCGTGCAGGCCGAGGGCCGCGAGGTCGTCGCGTCCGGCGTGCACGGCTTCGGTGGCGAGCGCCCGGGACGGGGTTGTCGTCGAGGGCGGCAGCACGGATTCGGTGTCCATGCCAGCACTCTGAACGCTCACCGGATCAGCCTGCCGAAACCCCGTGCTACGTTCGGCGAATGACTGATTCCGTCGCTCTCGACACGGTCGATCTGCACATTCTGCGGCTGTTGCAGAACGACGCCCGGACCACCTACCGGGAGCTGGCGGCCGAGGTCGGCGTCGCCCCCTCGACATGCCTGGACCGGGTGACCCGGCTGCGCCGCACCGGCGTCATCCTCGGGCACCAGCTGCGGCTGGACCCGGCCCGGCTCGGGCGGGGGCTCGAAGCGCTGCTCTCCGTGCAGGTGCGTCCGCACCGCCGGGAGCTGATCGGGCCGTTCGTCGAACGGATCAGGTCGCTGCCGGAGTCGCGCGCCCTGTTCCACCTGACCGGCCCGGACGACTATCTGGTGCATGTGGCCGTGGCGGACACGGCGGACCTGCAGCGGCTCGTGCTCGACGAGTTCACCTCTCGGCGCGAGGTGGCCCGGGTGGAGACGCGGCTGATCTTCCAGCAGTGGGAGTGCGGTCCACTCCTGCCGCCCGGGCCGGGGACGACGGCCGGGCCGGTGCCGGGTCAGGTCCGTCCCGCCGATTGATAGTGACGCGGGGCCCCTCCGCGTACGAGGATGTCCACATGTCAGACTCTTCCAACAGCGCACTGCCGCGTCAGGTCGCCGACGCCTACGTCGACGCATTCATCGAACTCGACCCGATCTCCGGCACCTATCTGGGTGTCGCGGCAAGCTCTCGCCGCCTTCCCGACTTCTCCCCCGCCGGCCAGGAACAACTGGCCGCGCTGGCCCGGGACACCCTCGCGCGGCTGGACCGCGCGGAGCAGCTGCCCGGCGCGGCCGACGACGCCGAGCGCCGCTGCGGCCGGCTGCTCCGGGAGCGGCTGACGGCCGAACTCGCCGTCCACGAGGCGGACGAGGCGCTGCGGGCCGTCTCCAACCTGCACTCCCCGGCGCACTCGGTCCGTGAGGTGTTCACGCTCACGCCCACCGAGACGGACGAGGACTGGGCGGCCGTCGCCGAGCGGCTGCGGGCCGTCCCGGCGGCGCTGGCCGGATACCAGGAGTCGCTGGCGCTCGGTCTGGAGCGCAAGCTGTACGGCGGTCCGCGGCCCACCGCCACGTTCATCGGGCAGCTCGACGAGTGGGTCGGGGACGGCGCGAACGGCTTCTTCCAGGACTTCGCCGCCGGCGGCCCGGACAGCCTGCGCTCGGAGCTGGACGAGGCCGCTGCGCAGGCCACCGGCGCCCTGGACGAGCTGCGGCGGTGGATGCGCGAGGTGTACGCCCCCGGGATCGAGGGCGAGCCCGACACGGTGGGCCGCGAGCGGTACGCCCGCTGGTCGCGCTACTTCAACGGCACCGACCTGGATCTCGACGAGGCGTACGCGTACGGCTGGTCCGAATACCACCGGCTGCTCGCCGAGATGAAGACCGAGGCCGAGAAGGTGCTGCCGGGCGCGGGCCCGTGGGAGGCGCTCGCCCATCTCGACGTGCACGGCAAGCACATCGAGGGTGTCGACGAGGTCCAGGCGTGGCTGCAGGGGCTGATGGACGAGGCGATCGACGCGCTGGACGGCACCCACTTCGAGCTGGCCGAGCGGGTCCGCCGGGTGGAGTCCCGGATCGCCCCGCCCGGCGGCGCCGCCGCCCCGTACTACACGGGCCCCTCCGAGGACTTCTCCCGCCCCGGACGCACCTGGCTGCCGACGATGGGCGAGACACGTTTCCCGGTGTACGACCTGGTGTCCACCTGGTACCACGAGGGCGTGCCGGGTCATCACCTCCAGCTCGCCCAGTGGGTGCACGTGGCGGAGAGCCTGTCGCGCTACCAGGCGACCGTCGGCATCGTCAGCGCCAACGCCGAGGGCTGGGCGCTGTACGCGGAGCGGCTGATGGACGAGCTGGGCTTCCTGCCCGACCCAGAGCGCCGGCTCGGTTACCTGGACGCACAGATGATGCGCGCCTGCCGGGTGATCGTGGACATCGGCATGCACCTGGGACTGGAGATCCCGGCCGATTCGCCGTTCCACCCGGGTGAGCGGTGGACGCCGGAGCTGGCGCAGGAGTTCTTCGGCAACCACAGCGGCCGCCCCGCCGACTTCGTGGAGAGCGAGCTGACCCGCTATCTCTCGATGCCGGGCCAGGCGATCGGCTACAAGCTCGGCGAGCGCGCCTGGCTGCTGGGCCGGGAGAACGCCCGCGCGGCGCACGGGGACGCCTTCGACCTCAAGGCCTGGCACATGGCGGCCCTGTCGCAGGGCCCGCTCGGCCTGGACGACCTGGTCGACGAGCTGTCGAACCTCTGAGTTCGCCGGCGGCCGGTCCCGGGGAGCCCTCCCCGGGCCCGGCCGTCGTCAGCAGCCGCAGTCGTCGGTGCCGGCCGGTGCGGTGAGCGGGTCGGCCGGGCGCTGCCCGCCGCCCTCCCAGGTCTCGTACAAGAACCCCTCGCGCGCCCAGTACTCGAAGCCGCCCAGCATCTCCTTGACCCGGTAGCCGAGCCGGGCCAGCGCGAGGGCGGCGCGGGTGGCGCCGTTGCAGCCGGGGCCCCAGCAGTACGTGACCACCGGCACGGCCGGGTCGAGGAGCCGGGGCGCCTGCTCGGCGATGAGCGCCGTCGGCAGGTGCACCGCGCCCGGGATGTGCCCCTGGTCCCAGGACTCGGTGGACCGCGAGTCGAGCAGGACGAAGCCGGGGTCGCCTCCACCGGCGAGGACGGCCGCGACGTCCGAGACGTCGGCGTGGAAAGCGAGCGAGGCGCCGAAGTAGGCGACCGCCGCGGCCGGTTCGGCGGGCGGGACGCTCAGGACAGGGTGGGCGGCGGCGGCGCCGGGCTGGGAAGTCATGCCTGAAAATCTATGATCGGCATCCCCGGTCCGGAAGGCGGTATCCCCGGCAGTGGGCTTGGTCCGCCGGGGATTCCACGGTTGTCTGTCCGTATGAGCGACTATTCCCCGGATGCCACCGACTGGCGCATTCTCGATGTGCTGCAGCGCGAGGGCCGCGCCTCGTTCGCGGAGCTCGCGCGGGCGGTGGCCATGTCGCCGAGCGCGGTGACCGAGCGGGTCCGCCGGCTGGAGGAGGCGGGGGTCATCAGCGGATACGCGGCCGTGGTCGATCCGGAACGGCTCGGGCTGCCGATCCTCGCCTTCGTACGCCTGCGGTATCCGAACGGCAACTACAAGCCGTTCCACGACCTGCTCGACACCACGCCGGAGATCGTGGAAGCCCATCACGTGACCGGTGACGACTGCTTCGTGCTGAAGGTGACGGCCCGTTCCATGAGCCATCTGGAGACCGTCTCCGGGAAGATCGGCGCGCTCGGGTCGGTCACCACCAGCGTCGTCTACTCCTCGCCGCTGCCCGGACGCGCGATCAGTCGCTGAGCCCGTCCGCCCCGGCCCGGAGCCGCACGGCCGAACCGTGCCGCTCCTTGACCACCTCCAGCTGGGCGGGGATGCGGCGGCGCAGGTCCGCTACATGGCTGACGATGCCGACGCTGCGGTCCCGCTCGCGCAACGAGTCGAGCACGTCGAGCACTTCGTCGAGCGTCTGGTCGTCGAGGCTGCCGAACCCCTCGTCGATGAACAGGGTGTCCAGCCGTACGCCTCCGGCCTCGTCGGTCACGACATCGGCGAGGCCGAGCGCCAGGGCGAGTGAGGCGAAGAACGTCTCGCCGCCGGAGAGCGTGGCGGTGTCGCGCTCGCGACCGGTCCAGGCGTCGATGACGTGCAGGCCGAGCCCCGCCCGGCGGCCCCCCGTGCGGGCGTCGGAGTGGACGAGCTGGTAGCGGCCCGAGGACATGCGCTGCAGCCGGGCGGTGGCCGCCGCCGCGACCTGCTCCAGCCGGGCCGCGAGCACGTACGACTCCAGCCGCATCTTGCGCGCGTTGTCCGCCGAGGTGCCCGCGGTGAGCCCGGCGAGCCGGGCAACGCGTTCGTACTCCTCGCGCACCGGACCCAGCCCGCGCACCTCGTCCGCCACCCGGCGCGAGAGCCTGCCGAGTTCGGCACAGCGTTCCCGGGCCGCGTCGAGTCCGGCCGCGGCCTCCCGCAGCGCGCGCTCGGCCCGGTCGAACGCCTCGCGGGCCGTGTCCGGGGCGGCGGGCGGGCGGGCGACCGCCTCCCGGGCCGCGGTCTCGGCGAGCCGGTCCGCGACCGCCGCCGCCTCGGCCTGCCAGGCGTCGATCCGATGCTGGAGCGTGCGCTGCCCCGCGTCGTCGAGCAGCGTCGCGGCGGCGGCCTCCGGGGTCTCGAACCCGGCCCGGAACGCGGCGTCCGCGAGCCGGTCGTCGGCCTCCTTCAGCCGGTCCGCCGCGCTCTCCTCCTCGCGCACCGCGCCGGCCGCCTCGACGAGCAGGGCGATCCGCCTCTGAAGGACTGCGGCGTGCTCGGCGACGCCGGCGTACCCGCCGCGCGCCCGGTCCAGCACCTCGTCGAGCGAGGCCCGTTCGCCGTCCAGCGACTCGCGCCGCGAGGTGCGTGCGGCGGCGCGCTGCTCGGCCCGCTGCCGCTCCTCGGACCGCCGCCGCTGCTCCCGCTCGGCGGCGGCCAGTGCCTCCCGGGCGGCGTGCGCCCCGGCGGCGGTCCGGTAGGCCTCGGCGTGCTCACCGGCGAAGGTGTCCACGAGGGCGGCGAGCGCGGCGACGGTGGGAGCGGTGCCGGCTGCGTCGTCGCTACCCGCCGCCTCCGCGCCGGCCGTCGCATGGCGTTCGCCGACCAGCACGACGGTCCGCTCCGCCTCCTCGCGGGCCTGTACCGCCTCGCGGTGCGTACGTTCGGCGGCCTCCTCCGTCGCCCGGTCGACATGCCCGTCGGAGGGGCGGGCCGGGGCCGGGTGGTCCTGCGCGCCACAGACAGCGCAGGGGGCCCCATCGGCCAGCTGTCCGGCGAGTTCGGCCGCGATGTCGCGCAGGCGGCGCTCCCGCAGGTCGAGCCAGCGTTCCTGGGTGCCGAGCGCCTGTTGACGGGCGTCCGCGAGGCGCTGCTCGGCGGCCGTCACCTCGACGGCCAGGGCGTCCCGGCGGCGGGCCGCGTCGAGACGGCGGCGGGCCGGGTCGAGGCGGCGGGCCAGCAGTTCGGTGCGGGTCGCGGCCTCCAGCGCCGCGTCGAGGCGGCCCTGGAGGTCCCGGCGGGTGGTCTCCCAGCCGGCGAGCCAGCCCTCGGTGTCGCGGACCAGTTCCTCGTCGGCCCGGGCCTGCCGCTCCAGGGCGGCGCGTTCGTCGTCGATCTCGGCGCTGCGCTGCTCGGCGCGGCGCGCGGATTCGAGGCCGCCCAGTTCCTCGCGGAGCCGGTGCTCCAGGGTCGCGAGCTGTTCGGCGCCCGCGTCGGCCAGGGTCTCGGGCAGCCGTGCCCGGGCGCGGCCCCGGGCCTCGCTCGCCCGCCGGTAAGCCCGCTCCGCCTCCTCGCGCAGGTCGAGCGCCGGGGCGACGAGGTCCGCCTTGCGGGCGCGCGCGAGGCGCTCCCGCGCCTCCTCGTGGGCGGTGCGGCCGGCCTCCACGGCGTCGGCGCGGCGCCGGGTCTCGGCGTACCGCTCCTGGAGCACGGCGAGTTCCCGTTCGTCGTCCAGGGCGCGGCGGGCCCCGGCGTGCCGGTGCTCCGCCGTGGCCAGGACCTGGGCAGCGATGTCGAGTCGTTCGCGGGCGCCGCTGCGAGCGGTCGCGGCCCAGCCGAGGACCGCGTCCGCGAGGCCCGGGTCGCCGGGCTGGACGTCGGGCAGTGCGCACTCACGGGCGGCGGCGCCGGCCGCCTGGGCGATGCGCTGGGCGAGCGCGAGCACCTGGTCGTCACCGGCCTTGACCTGTGCCTCGGCCGTGCGGCGCAGGTCGGCGAGGCGCTCCTCGACGGCCGCGAAGCGCCGGGTGTCGAAGAGCCGGCCGAGGAGCCGGCCCCGCGCCTCGGCGTCGGCGCGCAGGAAGCGCGCGAAGTCGCCCTGCGGCAGGAGGACCACCTGGCAGAACTGCTCCCGGCTCATCCCGACGAGCTGGGTGATCTCCTCGCCGATCTCCTGGTGCGACTTGCTGAGCGCCCGCCAGCCCTCCTCGGAGTCGTACTCGCGCAGCCAGCTCTGCGCCTTCTCCGTGGTGTGGCCGCCGCCGCGCTTCTTGGGGCGGGGCTGGGCGGGACGCCGGGTGATCTCCAGCCGCCGCCCGCCGACGGTGAGGTCGAGCAGGACCTCGGTCGGCAGGTCCACCGGGGCGTGGTCGCTGCGCAGCGAGGTGCCGGGGCTCTGCCGGGCGCCGGGGACCGCCCCGTACAAGGCGTAGCAGACGGCGTCCAGGACGGAGGTCTTCCCGGCGCCGGTCGGTCCGTGCAGCAGGAAGAGGCCGGCGGCGGAGAGGGCGTCGAAGTCGATCTCCTGGGTCGCGCCGAAGGGGCCGAACGCGGTGATGCGCAGGGTGTGGAGCCTCACCGGTTCACCTCGCGCACGCCGTCGTCGACCCGCACGTGGTCGAAGGCGCCGCGCAGCACCGCCCGTTCGTGCTCGTTGGTCCCGCAGCCGCCACGTACGTGGGCCACGAAGTCCTCCGCGATGCTCTGGTCGTCGCGGCCGCGCAGCCGGCGGGCGTACGAGATGTCCGGGTCGTCGGGTGCCCGCTCCGGTTCGAAGACGAGGCTGAGGGTGTGCGGGAAGCGTTCGGTGAGCCGGGCCATGGGGTCGGCGGGGCGGACCGGGTCGGTGAGGGTGGCCTCCACCCAGGCGTCCTCGTGACGGTCGAGGGCCGGGTCGTCGAGGAGGTCGTCGAGCCGGCCGTGCAGCCGGGCGAGGCGGCGCGGCACCGGGCAGTCGACGCGCTCGCCGGTGACGGCGCCCGAGGCGTCCAGGTCGATGAGCCACATGGTCTTGCGGTGGGTGGCCTCGGAGAAGGAGTAGGCGAGCGGGGAGCCGGAGTACCGGACGCGGTCGGTGACGGCCTGGCTGCCGTGGAGGTGGCCGAGCGCCACGTAGTCGACGCCGTCGAAGACGCCGGCCGGGACCGCGGCGACGCCGCCGACCGTGATGTCGCGTTCGCTGTCGCTGGGCTCGCCGCCGGCGACGAAGGCGTGGGCGAGGACGACGGACCGGGTGGTGTCCGGGCGCCCGGCGAGATCGGCGCGGACGCGGTCCATGGCGGCGGTCAGCACGGCCTCGTGCCCGGCGCGCTGGGCCTTGAAGGTGTCCTTGACCAGGGCCGGCTCCAGGTACGGGAGCCCGTAGAACGCGACGTCGCCGTGCGCGTCGGGGAGCACGACGGGGGTGGCGCAGTGCTCGGGGTCGGTTCGCAGGTGGATGCCGGCCCGGCCGATGAGCCCGGCGCCGACGCCGAGCCTGCGGGCCGAGTCGTGGTTGCCGGAGATCATCACCGTGGGCACCCCGGCGTCGGCGAGGCAGTGCAGGACGTCGTCGAAGAGCCGCACGGCACTGAGCGGGGGTACCGCCCTGTCGTACACGTCACCCGCCACAACGACGGCGTCGACCTGGTGCTCCTGGACGGCGGCCACCAGGTGGTCGAGGTAGGCGGCCTGCGCGTCGAGCAGGGGGACCCGGTGGAACGACCGGCCCAGGTGCCAGTCCGATGTGTGCAGAATCCTCAAGACCCGGCTCCGGTCCGCATGCGCTTCCTCCGCCCCTGTGCCCTCACGTCCCACAGTGTCCCATCCCGCCGGGAGCCCGAAGGGCACGTCCGCGAAGGACCGGCCGGACACCGCCTCGGGCCGGGTCACGCGTCGTCGTACGCCTCGCCGCCCAGTTCCACCCGCGCCTCGCCCGCCGTCGCGTCGGCCAGCCAGCGGCGGAACTCCTCGACGTCGGCGTCCGGCAGCGCGATCTCGATCGTCACCTCGGCCGCGTAGCGGACCTCGCGCACGGTCCGTCCGGTGGCCCGCAGTTCGTTCTCCAGCCTGCCCGCCCGCTGGTGGCCGACCGTGACGGTGGCGAGCCGGAAGCGGCGGCGGGTACGGGTGCCGATTGCGTCGAGGGCCTCGCCGACCACTCCCCCGTACGCCCGGATCAGTCCCCCGGCGCCCAGCTTCACTCCGCCGTAGTAGCGGGTGACGACGGCGACGGCGTAGCAGACCTCGCGGCGCGTCAGCATCTGGAGCATGGGGACGCCGGCGGTGCCGCCGGGCTCGCCGTCGTCACTGGCCTTCTGTACGGAGGCGTCGGCGCCGATCACGTACGCGTAGCAGTTGTGGGTGGCGGTCGGGTGCTCCCTGCGGACGCGGGCGACGAACTCCTGCGCCTCCTCCTCGGTGGCCGCGGGGGCGAGCGCGCAGAGGAAACGGGACCGGTTGATCTCGCTCTCGTGGACGCCCGCGCGGGCGACGGTCCGGTACTGCTCCTGCATCCCGCCACCCTATGCTTCCTCGCGGGAATGGCCGGAGCGGGCCGCCGGTTGTGCGGTTCATGTACGCAGATGCGCAGACGATCCGCAGGATTCTGGAAGATACCGGTGACACCTGGGCCGTGGTGGGGCTGTCCAACAACCGCGCCCGCGCGGCCTACGGGGTCGCCGAGGTGCTGCGGCGCTTCGGCAAGCGCGTGGTGCCGGTGCATCCGCAGGCGGAGCGGGTGCACGGCGAGGAGGGGTACGCCTCGCTGGCGGACATACCGTTCCCGGTGGACGTGGTGGACGTCTTCGTCAACAGCGACCTGGCCGGTGCGGTGGCCGACGAGGCGGTGGCCGCGGGCGCCCGGGCCGTCTGGTTCCAGCTCGGCGTGGTCGACGAGAAGGCGTACGAGCGCACCCGGGCGGCCGGGCGCGACATGGTCATGGACCGCTGCCCGGCCATCGAGATCCCGCGGCTCGGAGCCTAGGGCCTGTCTGGCGCGCGCACGCCCAGTCCTTCCAGCACCACCGCGCCCGGCAGCGCGGCCGGCAGACCGACGGGCGTGATGCCGCCGTACTCCATGCCGGTCTCGCCGACTGCCGTGTCCATCGGGGCGAAGCGCGCCTTGCGCAGGCCGAGGTGCTTGCGGGCGACACCGTTCACGTCGACGCGGGAGTGCGACAGCACGACGCAGGCGGCGAGGGTGACCTCGGCGCCGCGCTTGCCCGAGAGGACCACGCAGTTCGCCGAGCGGTCGAGCAGGTCCGCTCCGTGGTGGGCGACGAAGGCCGCGGTGTCGGCGATCTCCGGGTCGGTGTCGACGTGCAGGACCTGCTCGGGGGTGATGCCTCCCCAGCCGGTGCGCACCGCCTCGGCCACCGGTGCGGTGAGCATGTCCTGACGGTCGACGGCGGGGCTGGCGTCCTCGAAGGAGCCGACGGGTGCGCGCATGCGCGTCACGCTGACAGCGCCGTACGCGAGGGTGTGCGGCGTCTCATCTGACGGGCGGAATGCTTACGGCCATGGTGAGTTCGACCGGTTCGGTGCCCTCGTTGCGGTAGGCGTGCGGGTGGTGCGCCTCGAAGGTGGCGGAGGTGCCGGCGGGCACGGCGTACGGGGTGTCGGCGACGACGAGCGTGAGAGTGCCGGCGGTGACGTGGAGCAGTTCGACCGTGCCCTCCGGGTGCGGGTCGGACCGGCTGCCGTCGCCCGGCATCAGCCGCCAGGACCAGAGTTCGAGGGGGCCGCGGGCCTCCGTGCCGACCAGCAGCGTCGTGGCGCTGCCCGCCTCGGTGGACCACAGGCGTACGGCCTGGCCGGCGGGGACCAGGCGGACCGGGGAGCCCTGTTCGTAGTCGAGGAGCGTGGTGATGCTGACGCCGAGCGCGTCGGCGAGCTTGACCGTGGTGCCGACGCTGGGGTTGGTGCGGGCCTGTTCGATCTGGATGATCATGCCGCGGCTGACTCCGGCGCGGGCGGCCAGCGTGTCCAGGGTGAAGCCTCGCTCCCCGCGCCAGCGCTTGAGGTTGCGCGCGAGGGACTGGGTCAGCTGATCGAGGTCAGTCACGTTCCGTCCAATATTTTGTATGCCGTGGTAAAGCATTCTGCACTACGGTGTGGTGTACCCAACCGTTCGCCGCACTGTACTGCGAGGCACCGATGACTGCGTTGTTCGCCCTGGCCACCAGCCTTCTGTGGGGGCTGGCCGACTTCGGAGGCGGCCTGCTGACCCGGCGCACGCCCGCGCTGACCGTGGTCGTGGTCTCACAGGTCATCGCGGCGGCGGTGCTGGGGGTGATCGTGACGGCCACGGACGGCTGGAGCGAGGCGGGTCCCCGGCTCTGGTTCGCGGTCGCGGCGGGCGTCGTGGGGCCGATGGCGATGCTCTGCTTCTACAAGGCCCTCGCCCTCGGGCCGATGGGCGTGGTCTCCCCGCTCGGTTCGCTCGGCGTCGCCGTGCCGGTGGGTATCGGGCTGGTCGCCGGGGAGCGCCCGGGCCTCCTCCAGGGCGCCGGGGTCGCGGTCGCCGTCGCCGGCATCATGATGGCGGGCGGCCCGCAGCTGCGCGGGGCGCCGGTGCAGCGGCGGACGATCCTGCTGACGCTGGCGGCGGCCTTCGGCTTCGGGGCCGTGATGTCGCTGATCGCCGAGGCCTCGACGACGGTGACCGGGCTGTTCCTGGCCCTGCTCGTGCAGCGGCTCACCAATGTCGCGGTGGGCGGCGGTGCGCTGTACGTCTCGCTGCGGCGCGGCGGCCGGGCACTGCCCGAGGACGGGGGCGCCTCGGCTGTCCGGGCGGCGCTTCCGGCACTGGCGTTCGTCGGCCTCGCGGACGTGGCGGCCAACGGTACGTACGCGATGGCCGCGCAGCACGGCCCGGTCACCGTCGCCGCGGTGCTGGCCTCGCTCTACCCGGTGGTGACCGCCCTCGCCGCGCGCGGCTTCCTCAGGGAGCGGCTTCGGGGCGTGCAGGCGGCGGGCGCCGGACTCGCGCTGGTGGGCACGGTGCTGCTGGCGACCGGGTGAGCGCGGGTGTCAGCTCTCTTCGAGCTCCGCGACGGCCAGCAGCTGTTCCGGGGTGACGCCCGCGGGGATCGGCACGGGGGCCGGGGTCCGCAGGGGCGGCTGCCAGCCCTTGTCGGGGTGCCAGCTGCGTACGATCCGGGCGGGCGCACCCGCCACGACCGCCCGGTCGGGCACCTCGCCGCGGACGACCGCGCCGGCGGCGACGACCACGTTGCGCCCGAGCCGGGCGCCGGGCAGGATCACCGCGCCGGTGCCGATCCAGCAGCCCGGGCCGATGGACACGGGCTGCATCCGGGGCCATTGCTTGCCGACCGGCTCGTGCGGGTCGTCGTAGCTGTGGTTGGTCGAGGTGATGTAGACGTACGGACCGCAGTACGTGTCCGCGCCGATGGTCACCGTCGTGTCGGCGACGACATGGCTGCCGCGGCCGAGCACGACTCCGTCGCCCAGGGTGAGGATCGGGTCGGGGCCGAGGTCCAGGTCGGGCATGAGTCCCGCGGTCAGCGTGACCTGCTCGCCGATGATGCAGTGGTCGCCCAGTTCGATCCACGGCTCCCCGAAGACCGTGCCCTGCGGGAACGCCAGCCGGGTGCCCTCGCCGATCCGGGCGAACCGCAGTCCCCCTGAGTGCTCGGCGGTGACCGCGCCCGCCTCCCGCGCCCAGCGCCAGCAGCGGTGGACGGCCCCGGACAGGACGCGCCGCCGCCAGGCGGTCAGGGGGGAGAACGCGTTTCTGTTCTTGGGCACGCGCTCACGGTAGTCCGCGCCCATCGGCCGGACGGCGGCCCCGACCTGTGATCTTCACCCCAACGGTCCTGGGACGGCGGTGCGTCGCATACGGTTTCCCGGGCGGACGGCCTGCTGTCACCGTGGCCCCCGCGACCCACGGCACCGGAGCACGGAGGAACGCGCGATGGCGGAGCAGGCGCTGATCATGGGCATGGGCGGCAAGGAGCCGTCCATCGACGCGGACGCGTTCACCGCGCCGACCTCCGTCGCGATCGGCGACATCACCATGGCTGCGGGCTCCAGCCTCTGGTACCAGGCGGTGCTGCGTGCGGACTGCGGACCGATCGTCATCGGCGCGGACTCCAACATCCAGGACAACTGCAGCGTCCACGTCGATCCCGGCTTCGAGGTGACGGTCGGCGAGCGGGTCTCGGTGGGGCACAACGCGGTACTGCACGGCTGCACCATCGAGGACGACGTGCTGATCGGCATGGGGGCCACCGTGCTCAACGGCGCCCACATCGGCGCGGGCTCGCTGGTCGCGGCGCAGGCCCTGGTCCCGCAGGGGATGCGCGTGCCGCCGGGCTCGCTGGTCGCGGGCGTGCCGGCGAAGGTGAAGCGGCAGCTGACCGAGGAGGAGCTGGAGGGCGTCCGCTTCAACGCGGTGGGGTACGTGGAGCTGGCCAAGGCCCACCGCGCGGCCTGCGAGGGCTGAGGGGCTCAGTCGGCGACCGGCACGGTCCCCGGTTCCGGCTCGACGGCCGCCGCGGAGTGCGCGGCGGCGGCCTTCTTGGCGCGGTTCTTGAGGACGAGCATCGAGGCGAGGCCGATCAGGACCGCGATGGCCAGGCCGAGGTAGGAGAACCGCTTCAGCCAGGCCTCGGCGACGACGCCCACCGAGTAGATGACGGCCGTGGTGCCGCCTGCCCAGGCGATCCCGCCCAGCACGTTGGCGACGAGGAACTTCCAGTACGGCATGTGCAGCACACCGGCCAGCGGTCCCGCGAAAATACGCAGCAGCGCGACGAAGCGGCCGAAGAAGACGGCCCACATGCCCCACTTCTGGAAGGAGCGCTCGGCCATGGCGATCTGGCTCTCGCCGAAGTGCTTGGGGAACCTCCCGCCCAGCCAGGCCAGCAGCGGGCGTCCGCCCTTGCGGCCGATGGCGTAACCGATCGAGTCGCCGATCACGGCCCCGGCCGTGGCGCAGGCCCCCAGGATCCAGGGGTTGATGCCGTCGTGGCTCGCGGCCAGCAGTGCAGCGCTGATCAGGACGATCTCGCCGGGGAGCGGGATGCCCAGGCTCTCCAGTCCGATGATGACGCCCACCAGGACGTACACGCTGATCGCCGGGACGGTCTCCAGCCACTCCTGGATGTGCAACGCCGTTTCCTTACGTGTGATGTCCTGTCGCCCGCCGGACAACTCATCGGCGCACCACGGGAAGCCTACCCTCAGCGTCACCGGGCCGGGCAGCGCGAAGGGCCGCCCCGCACCGGCCGGTGCGGGGCGGCCCTTCGGTCGTACGGTTCAGGAGTTCGGGCGCAGGGTCCAGACCACGGTCATCTCACCGGTCACGGCGCCGTCGCCGCGCCGGATCTCCACGGTCACCGGGAACTCGGGGCGCTCGCCCGCGTCTAGTTCGGCGACGACCTCGGCGGCGGGGCGGCCGAGGACGGCGGTCGCGGTGACCTCGCCCATGGCCAGCTTCTTGTAGCCGATCTCGGCGCTCACCGCGAGTGGCACGGCCCGGCCCAGCTGGTCGCCGAACGCGGCGATGACTATGGCACCGCTCGCCGACTCCGCCAGCGTGAACATGGCTCCGGCGTGCGGCCCGCCGACGTGGTTGTGGTAGTCGGCCCGGTCCGGCATGCGGACCACCGCGCGGTCGGCGGTGGACTCAAGGAATTCGAGGTCGAGGGTCCGGACCATGGGGACTGTCGCGGCGAGCATCTCGCCCGCGGTCATCTGTTCAGCGCTCATGCGCCGAGATGTTACTCATGAGTAGGAGCCTTTGGCCATGCCTCCGCGGCCACTTCCCGCCCGGCCGCCGCCCGTCCTTCACCGTTCGCACACGGGGGCGGACGTAGCACGCCGGGCTGGGCCCCTCTATCGTTACTGGCCATGTGGCCAGGACAGCAGCCGCCCGGGGGCGAGCAGAACCCGCAGGACCAGAATCAGAACCCGTACCAGCAGCCGGGGTACCAGCAGCCGAATCCCTATCAGCAACCGGGATATCAGCAGCAGGGCCAGCAGTCGGGCCAGCAGCCCGGGTACGGATACCCGCAGCAGGGCGGGCAGGGGGGCTATGGACAGCCCAACCCGTACCAGCAGCCGACGGTCCCGCAGTACGCGGTGGCCGGACCTCCCGGCTCTCCGCAGCCGGGTGACGACAACGGCAAGAAGAAGACGACGCTCGTGGCCATCGTCGCGGCCACCGCGGTCGTGGTGGCCGCCGCGGTCACCGGTGTCGTCGTGCTGAACAAGGACGACGACAAGGACGCCAAGAACGTCGCCGACGACAAGAAGTCGTCCGCGCCCGCCAAGCCGTCCGAGTCCGCCTCCGAGGCCAACCCGCGCGGCGACGACGAGGAGGCCAAGCCGCAGATCGCGGGCTGGAAGGTCGTGACCAACCCGAAGTGGGGCACGCAGTTCGACGTGCCCGGCGACTGGAAGGTGTCGCCCCCCGGCGTGCTCACGTACTTCGAGGACGACAAGAAGGGCGACGGTTCGCCGCTCATCGGGTTCACCGGGCCCGCGGACCTCAAGGACAAGTGGTGCTCGGAGGATTCCGACAAGGACGGCACCGAGGAGAACTACAGCCTGGCCGGCGCCGGCACCCGGGGCGCGGAGGGGGCCAAGGACGCCGACCTGAACGCCCGGAACGAGGCGGGCACCTGGGCCTGGGCCGCGTTCGCGCAGCACATGCCGAAGAAGAGCATCAAGATCAGCAAGGCCAAGCAGTACACCACCAAGTCGGGGCTGACCGGGAGCCTGGTCACCGCCACCGCGCCCAACGTCAAGAAGAAGTCGAAGTGCACCACTGACGGCAAGACGTACGCCTTCACCTTCAAGAACACCAAGGGCGAGTTCTCCTCGTGGGTGCTGTACGCCGCCGTCGGTGTGGACGGCGAGCTGCCCGACGCGACGATCAAGAAGATCCTGAGCACGGTGCGCACCGTGCCGATCACCGACGCCGACACCGAGTCCTGAGCCCGGTGCGGGAACTCATTTGCGAAGGCGGGGGCGGGACCGCGATAGTCCCTGGGTGACCGACGCAGCCGCCCCCGCCTCCCGCTCCACCCGCCCCGTCCCGGCGGGCCGCAACTACCGGCTGCTGACCGCCGCCTCGATCATCACCGCCCTGGGCACCCACGGCGCGCTGATCGCGGCGGCGTTCGCGGTTCTCCAGGCGGGCGGCGACGGCGGTGACGTCGGTCTGGTCGCCGCCGCCAGGACCGTGCCGCTGGTGCTCTTCCTGCTGATCGGCGGGGCGATCGCGGACCGGCTGCCGCGTCACCGGGTGATGGTGGCGGCCAACACCCTCAACTGCGTCTCGCAGGGCCTCTTCGCCCTGCTGGTCCTGGCCGGCGATCCGCAGCTGTGGCAGATGATGCTGCTCACCGCGCTGTGCGGCACCGGGCAGGCCTTCTTCAGCCCGGCCGCCGAGGGCATGCTGATGTCGAGCGTCAGCGGCGAGCAGGCGAGCCGCGCCTTCGCCCTGTTCCGGATGTCCACCCAGGGTGCCGCGATCGGCGGTGCCGCCCTCGGCGGCGCCATGATCGCGGCGATGGACCCGGGCTGGGTGCTGGCCGTGGACGCCGCGGCCTTCGCGGTCGCCGGGGCCCTGCGCGCCTTCCTCGACGTGAGCCACATCCCGGAGCGGGAGCCCGGGGGCGGGCTGCTCGCCGACCTGCGGGACGGCTGGAAGGAGTTCACCGGCCGGCCGTGGCTGTGGGCCATCGTCGCCCAGTTCTCCGTGGTGGTGGCCGCCGTCGGAGCGGCCGAGGCGGTCTACGGCCCGCTGGTCGCCCGCGACTCACTGGGCGGCGCACGGCCCTGGGGCTTCGCGCTGGCCGCGTTCGGCGTCGGCAACCTGGCCGGGGCGCTGCTGATGATGCGGTGGAAGCCGCGCCGGCTGCTGCTGGCCGGAACGCTCTGCGTCTTCCCGCTGGCCCTGCCGTCGGCCGGGCTCGCCGTGCCGCTCTCCGCGACCTGGCTCTGCGTGGTGATGTTCGTCAGCGGTACGGCGATCGAGGTGTTCGGCGTCTCCTGGATGACGGCCATGCACCAGGAGATCCCCGAGGAGAAGCTGTCACGCGTCTCCGCCTACGACTGGTTCGGCTCGGTGGCCATGGTGCCCGTCGCCACCGCGCTCGCCGGACCGGTCGAGTCGCTGGTCGGGCGCGGCCAGGCACTGTGGGGGTGCGCCGGCCTGGTCGTGCTGGTCACGGGCGCGGTGCTGTTCGTGCCGGACGTACGCAACCTGACCCGCAGGAACGCGTCGGTCGAGGTGGCCGCCGTCCCGCTCGTCCCGCCCACCTCAGCCGAGGCTGAAGGCGCCGTCGGGCGGCTCGGGTGAGGGGACCGCGTCCTCGTCGCCGACCGGCCGGGCCCCGTTGACGAACGCCTCCAGCGCCGCGCCGTGCTCCACCCGCGCCGCGAACGCGTCGGCCGCGCACCGGCGGGCCAGGGCCGCCGTGTCGAACGGGGCACGGGAGGCGACGAGGACCACGTTGCCGAAGCGCCGGCCGCGCAGCACGCCCGGCTCCGCGATCAGCGCCAGCTCATCGAAGGCGGCGGCGAACGTGGCCAGCTGCGAGCGCAGGAAGCCGAACGGCGGCCCGTCCGCGAGGTTGGCGGCGTAGATCCCGTCCGGGCGCAGCGCCTGCGCCGCGGCCCGGGCGTAGGGCACGGTGGTGAGGTGTGCGGGCACCCGGGACCCGCCGAAGACGTCCGCGATCAGCAGGTCCACCGAGCCGGGGGCCGTCTCCTCCAGCCGGGCGCGGGCGTCCGCCGCACGCACGGTGATGCCGCCGCCCGCGGGCAGCGGCAGGTGCTCGGCGACGAGGTCGAGGAGCCCGCGGTCCGCGTCCGCCACCTCCTGCCGGGAGCCGGGGCGGGTGGCCGCCACGTAGCGGGGCAGGGTGAGTCCGCCGCCGCCCAGGTGCAGGACGTCCAGTGGCTCGCCCGGGTCCGCAGCGCAGTCGACGACGTGGCCGAGCCGCCGGACGTACTCGAACTCCAGGTGCTCGGGCGCGTCCAGGTCGACGTAGGACTGCGGCGCGCCGTCGACCGTGAGCAGCCAGGCGCGTGCCCGGTCCACGTCGGGGAGCAGCCGTGCGGTGCCGTGGTCCACGTCGCGGATGACGGGTATCGACTCGTTCACTCCCCCATTGTGCGGGCTGCTGACGGACGGGCCCGCCTCCCCCGGGCTCGGGAAGACGGGCCCGTCCGGCTCAGAGCAGCTCCGTGACGGTGCCCGCGCCGACCGTGCGGCCGCCCTCGCGGATCGCGAAGCCGAGGCCCGGCTCCAACGGGATGTCCCGGCCCAGCTCGACGGTCATCGTGACCGTCTCACCGGGCCGCGCGATCCCCGCCCCGCCGAGGTCCACGTCGCCGACCACGTCGGCCGTGCGGATGTAGAACTGCGGCCGGTAGCCGGTGGTGACCGGGGTGGTGCGGCCGCCCTCGCGTCCCGACAGGACGTACACCCGCGCGGTGAAGCGCCGGCTGGGGGTGACGCTGCCCGGCGCCGCGACGACATGGCCGCGGCGCACCCGGTCGCGCTCGACGCCGCGCAGGAGCAGCGCGACGTTGTCGCCGGCCTCGGCGGACTCCATCGGCTTCCCGAAGGTCTCCAGACCGGTGACGACCGTGTCGGTGCCGGCGCCGAGTACCGTCACCCGGTCGCCGACCCGGACCGTGCCGCGCTCCACGGCGCCGGTGACGACCGTGCCCCGACCGGTGATGGTCAGGACGTTCTCCACCGGCAGCAGGAACGGCGCGTCGGTGTAGCGCACCGGCATCGGTACGTAGGTGTCGACGGCGTCGAGCAGCGCCTCCACGGCCCCGGCCCAGCGTGGGTCGCCCTCCAGCGCCCGCAGCCCCGACACCCGTACGACGGGCACGGTGTCGCCGCCGTAGCCGTGCGCGGACAGCAGCTCGCGCACCTCCAGCTCGACCAGGTCGGCCAACTCGGGGTCACCCGCGTCCGCCTTGTTGAGCGCGACCACGATGTGGTCGACGCCCACCTGGCGGGCGAGCAGGATGTGCTCGGCGGTCTGCGGCATGATCCCGTCGACCGCGGAGACGACGAGGATCGCCCCGTCGAGCTGGGCGGCCCCGGTGACCATGTTCTTGACGTAGTCGGCGTGTCCTGGCATGTCGACGTGCGCGTAGTGCCGGGTGCCGGTCTCGTACTCGACGTGCGCGATGTTGATGGTGATGCCGCGCTGCGCCTCCTCGGGCGCGCGGTCGATGCGGTCGAAGGGGACGAAGGTGCCGGTGCCGCGGTCGCTGAGGACCTTGGTGATGGCGGCGGTCAGGGTCGTCTTGCCGTGGTCGACGTGACCCATCGTGCCGATGTTGAGGTGCGGCTTGGTGCGCACGTATGCCGTCTTGGGCATGGTTCATTCCTTGGGATGCGAAGCGTGACGTGAGACCCCGGGGCCCGGCCGACCCTCCCCTCGCGGGGTCCGCCGGACAGCCGGGGGAGGGTCAGCTTCGGGCGCCGCCGACGGGCGCTGCGGCAGCGGTGAACGCTGCGGCGACAACTGCTGCGAGGGTGGTCACGGCAGCCTTCGGCGCGTCCGCGACTGCGGACGGCGCTGCGAGGAAGGCGTACCGGAACATGGCCCGATCATCCCCGACGGCCCGTCGGCCCGTCGAGCGAATTACGGCGGGCCGTACGGGGATTGGGCGCGGGCCGCCGGAAGGCCGGCGGGGGCACATTACGGCGATCACACACCTTTGTCGGTTACTCTCCCCGAATGCTCGACGTCGTCCCCGCCACCCGGCCCTCCCCCGGCCTCGCCGTGCGCTGCACTCGGGTGCTGCTCTCGCCGTGGTCCCGGCTCTCGCTGCTCGTCGCCGTGCTGGTGGCCGCCGCGACGGCCGTGCTGCTGCTCGAACCGCAGCAGCTGCTGACCTCCGGGAGACTCGGGCAGCTGAGCGGCGGCTCCACGGCGGCCCTGCTCTTCGGACTCGCCTACGGCGTCTGCACGGTGGCGTTCGTGCCGCGTCCGCTGCTGAACCTCGCGGCGGGTGCGCTGTTCGGCACACAGGCCGGTCTCGCGGCGGCCCTCGGCGGTACGGTGCTGGGCGCCGGGATCTCGTTCATGCTCGGCCGGGTCCTGGGCCAGGACGCGCTGCGCACGCTGGTGCGCGGGCGCTGGCTGCGGGCGGCGGACGGGCAGCTGAGCCGGCACGGCTTCCGCTCGATGCTGGCGCTGCGGCTCTTCCCCGGGGTGCCGTTCGCCGCCGCCAACTACTGCGCAGCCGTCTCCCGCATGGGTTATCCGCCGTTCCTGGTGGCGACGGGCCTGGGCTCGGTCCCGAACACGGCGGCTTACGTGGTGGCGGGCAGCGAGGCGTCCTCGCCCACCTCGCCCGCGTTCCTCGCCGCGATGGGGTTCATCGTGCTGACGGGGGCCGGCGCGGCGGTGGTCGCCTGGCGCCGCCGGCACCGTCTGGGCGTCTGAGGACCGCGACCGGCCGGGCGCGCGGGGGGTGTCGCCGGCTGTTCACCCGGGGGCGATACGCTGCCCGCGACCGACAGACGAAACCGGGCCCGGTGCGGCCCTGTCCTCGCCCGACCGCAACCCGCACGCGCCGGCGCCCGACGCCGGTGGCCTGTGCATGAGTACCCCGGGATGGCCCAAGCCCCATGAGCTGGTTCGAATCGTTCGTCCTCGGACTCGTCCAGGGACTGACCGAGTTCCTGCCGATCTCCTCCAGCGCGCACCTGCGGCTCACCGCGGCGTTCGCCGACTGGCAGGACCCGGGTGCGGCCTTCACCGCGATCACCCAGATCGGCACGGAGGCCGCGGTCCTCATCTACTTCCGCAAGGACATCGTCCGGATCGTCTCGGCGTGGTTCAGGTCGCTGACGGACCGTTCGATGCGCGGTGACCACGACGCCAAGATGGGCTGGCTGGTCATCGTCGGCTCCATCCCCATCGGCGTGCTCGGCCTGGCGTTCCAGGACCAGATCGAGGGCCCCTTCCGCGACCTGCGGCTGATCGCCACCACCCTGATCGGGATGGGCATCGTGCTCGGCGTCGCGGACCGGCTGGCGGCCCGCGACGAGTCGGGCGGCCGGCACCGCGCCGGCAAGCAGCGCAAGACGCTGCGCGAACTGGGCGTCAAGGACGGCCTGATCTACGGCTTCTGCCAGGCGATGGCCCTGGTCCCGGGCGTCTCCCGCTCCGGCGCCACGATCAGCGGCGGTCTGCTGATGGGCTACACCCGGGAGGCGGCGGCGCGTTACTCGTTCCTGCTCGCGATCCCCGCGGTGCTCGCCTCGGGCGTCTTCGAGCTGAAGGACGCGGGCGAGGGACACGTGTCCTGGGGCCCGACGATCTTCGCGACCTTCATCGCGTTCGGGGTGGGATACGCGGTCATCGCATGGTTCATGAAGTTCATCACGACCAAGAGCTTCATGCCGTTCGTGATCTACCGGATCGTCCTGGGCGTGCTGCTGTTCATCCTCGTGGGCGCCGGTGCGCTGAACCCGCACGCGGGCGGGTCGGCGGGCTGACCCCCCGTAACGCGCCGCCCCCGGCCTCGACCGGGGGCGGCGCGTTACGTCAGATCTCCGCGTCGCCCGGACCCTCGGTGCCGAACTGCTCGGCGCGCAGGGCGAGGTCCTGCAGCACGTCCGCCGAGGTGACGTCCGTCTGCCCCGCGTCGTGCACCTGGGCCAGCATGGCGAACGCCAGCGTGAAGGCCCCGACGAGCTGTTCCACCGCACCGCCCACCTCGCGTCCGACGACGACCACCACGTCCTCGACGGTGGCGTCCTCCGGGATCGCGATGCGCGGCATCGTCTCGTTGAGAAGGGCGGTCACCACGGTCGAGTCGGTGTCGGCGTCGTCGCGGTCGGGGTTCTCCTCCAGCAGCCGGCGCATCTCCCCCGCCTCGGTGAGGATGCCGACCACACGCTTCACCACTTCGCTCTGCTCCATCCCGCGAGCATAGGCGGCCCGGCCCACAGGCACTACGACGTGCGACGGTATGCCGTGCCGGGGCCCGGACGGCCGCTTCCGCCTCGGCACCGGCGCCCGGACGGCCATAGCGTACGGAGCAGGTACGAACCGGCGGAGAGGAACCCATGAGCGGCACCGAGCTTCCCGTGATCGCGGCGGTCGACGGCTCCTCGCACAGCATGGACGCGTTGGGCTGGGCGGCCCGTGAGGCAGTCGCACGAAAGCTGCCCCTGCTGATCGTCCACGTACGGCAGCTCGCCCGGCGCACCGACCAGGAGGTGCAGGAGCGGGAGGCGGGCGAGCTGCTGGCCTCGGCCGTGCGCCGGGTGGCCGGGACCGCTCCGGGGCTGCGGCCCACGACGCTCGCGCCGCTCGACTTCCCGTCGGCGGCGCTGGTCTCGCTGAGCCGGGACGCCTCCCTGGTGGTGCTGGGCTCGCGGGGGCTCGGCGGTTTCCGCTCCCTGATGCTGGGGTCCAACAGCCTGGCGACGGCCTCCATGGCGAAGTGCCCCGTGGTGATCGTGCACGAGGGCCGGAACGACGAGGAGCACGACGGCGGTACGGGTGAGGTCTTCCCGGACATCGTCGCCGGGGTGGCCGCCGACGAGAGCAGCGAAGGGGTGCTGGACTTCGCCTTCGAGACGGCGGCGGCACACCCGGGCGCCCGGCTCCGGATCGTGCACGGCTGGACGATGTTCTCCTCGATGCTGTCCGGCGGACCCGTCTTCGACCGGGACGCGGCGGCGAACGCGGCAGAGCGGTCGCTGGCGGAGCTGACGGCCGGCTGGCGGGCGGCGTATCCGCAGGTCGAGGTGATGAAGGAGCCGGTCAACGGTTCCGCGACGCGCACCCTGGTCACCGCGTCCGCCACCGCCTCGCTGACGGTGATCGGGCGGCGGCGCGGTGGTGAGTCGCTGGGGCTCGGGCTGTCGCCGGTGGCGCACACGACGCTCACGCACGCGATGGGCCCGGTGGCCGTGGTCCCCTGCTGAGGGCCGGGCCGCGTCCGCCGGTCCACACTGGGGAAGAAGAGCGGGATCGGATGCGGACGGGCCTGCCGGCGGGTGGGGCGAGGAGGCGGGGCATGGGGTCGTGGGCCGGGTGGCGCGAGCGGGGCGCACGGATGCTGGAGCGGACCCCGGGGCGCGCGGCCGCCGCGCTGGTGGCCGGTGCGCTGCCGGCCCTGGCCTTCCCGGCGCCCTCGCTGTGGTGGTTCGCCTATGTCTGCCTGGTGCCGCTGCTGTTGCTGATCCGGTCGGCCGGTACGGGGCGCGCGGCGGCGCGGGACGCCTGGCTGGGCGGGACCGGCTACATGATCGCCGTGCACCACTGGCTGATGCCGAGCCTGCACGTGTTCATCGTGGTCCTCGCGGCGCTGCTCGGTCTGCTGTGGGCGCCGTGGGGGGTGCTGGTGGGCCGGCTGCTGCGGGGGCCGGTGACCGGGCGATCGGCCCTGGCGGCGGTGGTCCTGGTGCCGTGCGGCTGGCTGATGATCGAGCTGGTGCGGTCCTGGGAGGCGCTGGGCGGTCCCTGGGGGCTGCTGGGGGCGAGCCAGTGGCAGGTGGAACCGGCGCTGCGGCTGGCCTCGGTGGGCGGGGTGTGGCTGGTGAGCCTGCTGGTGGTGGCGGTGAACACCGCGCTCACCGTGCTGCTGGTGCACTCCGCAGCACGGGCCGCGGCCGCCGTGTCGCTCCTGGTGGGGGCGCTCGTGGTCGGCGCGGCCTGGATGTGGGCGCCGCAGCCCGAGCGGACCGGCACGGCCAGGGTGGCCGTCGTGCAGCCGGGGATCGTGAACGGTCCGGGCAGCATCCAGCGCAGGCTCGCCCTCAGCGAAGGGCTGACGCGGTCGCTGGCCGGGCGGGACGTCGACCTGGTCGTGTGGGGGGAGAGCAGCGTCGGCGTCGATCCGGTCCGGCGGCCCGACATAACGGCCCGGCTGGCGGCGCTGTCGCGGACCGTGGGCGCGGACGTCCTGGTCAACGTGGACGCCCGGCAGACCGACGCGGCGGGCCGCACCGGCATCTTCAAGAGCGCCGTGCTGGTCGGCCCGGACGGACTGACCGGCGACCGGTACGACAAGACGCGGCTCGTGCCGTTCGGTGAGTACATCCCGGCCCGGTCGGCCCTGGGCTGGGCAACCTCGATGGGCCGTGCGGCGGGCGAGGACCGGCTGCGCGGCACCGGCCCGGTCACGATGCGGGTGCCCGGCGCGGACGGCCTGCGCGTCGGCCCGCTGGTCTGCTTCGAGTCCGCGTTCCCCGACATGAGCCGGCGGCTGGTCCGGGACGGGGCCGGGCTGCTGATCGCCCAGTCGTCCACGTCGTCCTTCCAGCACGGCTGGGCGCCCGCCCAGCACGCCTCGCTCGGTGCGCTGCGGGCGGCGGAGAGCGGCCGGCCGATGGTGCACGCCACCCTCACGGGTGTGAGCGCGGTGTACGGCCCGCACGGCGAGGCGGTCGGGACCCGGCTCGGCACGGACACCAGCGGCACCGCCGTCTACGGGGTGCCGCTGGCCCGCGGCACGACGCTCTACGTACGGCTGGGCGACTGGGCGTTGTACGGGGCGCTGGGGGTGCTTGCGGTGTACTGCGCGTTCGAGGGCGTACGGGCCCTGCGCGCCCGGCGGCGTACGCGGCCGGTGAAGGCGGCGGCCGCCTCCTAGGCGGCGTCGAGCTCCCGCAGGACGCGCTCGCAGAGTTCGTGGGTCTCCAGGGCGTCGCGGGCGCTCAGCGGGCGGCCCTCGCGCACGGCGTCCAGGAATGCCAGCACGGCCTGCTCGATGCCGCGCTGACGGGCCACCGGCACCCAGTCGCCGCGTCGGCGCACGCTCGGCTGGCCCTTGTGGTCGATGACCTCCGCGAGGTTGAGCACCTCGCGCTTGGAGTCCTGGCCGGAGACTTCGAGGCGCTCCTCGGTCGAGCCGCTGAGCCGGTTCATCGCGCCGATGGCGGTGAAGCCGTCGCCGGACAGCTGGAGCACGACGTGGTGCAGCAGACCGTCGACGATCCTGCCGCTCACCACGGTGCGCTCGACGGGGCCGGGCGCGAGGAAGCGCAGGGTGTCCACGACGTGGATGAAGTCGTCGAACACCATGGTCCGGGGCTCCTCGGGCAGCCCGACCCGGTTCTTCTGCAGGAGGATCAGCTCACGCGGGTGCTCGGCGCACTGGGCGTATCCCGGGGCCAGCCGGCGGTTGAAGCCGACGGCGAGGCCGGTACCGCGGGCCTCGGCGAGCTCGACCAGGCGTGTGGACTCCTCCAGCGTGTACGCGAGCGGCTTGTCGACGTACGTGGCGACGCCCGCTTCCAGCAGCCGGCCGACGATCTCCGGGTGGGCGGCGGTCGAGGCGTGCACGAAGGCCGCGTCGAGCCCCTGGGCGAGCAGCGATTCCAGGTCCCGGTGGCAGCGGTCCGCCGGGATGCGGTGGGCGGCGGCGACCGAGGCCAGGGTGGCCGCGGTGCGGGTCTGCAGGTGCAGTTCGATGTCCGGGAGGGTGCCGAGCACCGGCAGGTACGCCTTCTGCGCGATGTCCCCGAGCCCGATGCAACCGACCTTCACAGGGTGTTCCTCTCGCTGGTCAGCGCCGTGTGCCGGGCGCCTCCGTCGTCGTCCCGGCAGCATACGTGGCCCCCGGCGGCCGCCGGTCGGCGATCCCGGCGGCGGCCGGGGCACGACGCGCTGACCGGTGTCACTCGTGCGGGCCAATTGCCGCGTACGGGCTCACCGGCTGGTCACCGGCCACGCACAGTTGATCACGTGCAACGAACGAGAACCGCCGTGAAAATCCTGGCCTGCCTCGCGGTCGCGGTCCTGTCGGGGTGTGTGTCCGTCCAGCCGCAGCCGGCCGCCCCACCGCGCCCCGGGGCCGACAGGCCGGCGCACGACGTGGCCCCGCAGACCGCCGGGCCGCCCGTCCACGACACCCTGGAGGCCGCGCCGAAGGCGAAGCGCTCCGCCTCGGCCTCGCCGTCCGCCGCCCACAAACCGCCGTCGGTGCCCCCGGCCGCACGGCCCGGAGAGCCGGGCAGGGCACGGCAGCGGCCCGAGCGCGGACCCGCCCCGACGCTGCCGCACCGGATCGCCCCGGCGGCTCCCGCGCCCGCCCTGCCCGCGCCCGGCGGTGCGACCGGGGTCTGCGCCCTCGGCCGGGGCTACGGCCACTGGCCGGCGGGCAGCCCGCAGTCCCGCATCTGCGACCGCGCGTACGGCCGGTGACGCGCGAGTGGTGACGCGCGCCCCGGGGCGCGCGTCACCACTCGCGCAGCCGCCGCTCCAGCCGGCCGATCGCCGCCCGGACGCCTCCCCCGTACCCGTCGTCCTTACCATCGTCGGCCAGCACGGCCGCGGCCGCCCGGGCCCGCTGCAAATGGTCCCGGGCGGCCGCCGGACGCTGGAGCTTCACGTAGTCGGCGGCGAGGTTGAGGTGCAGCGAGGGGTAGAACGCCTGGACCGCGAGCGCGTCCCGGTGCCCGGCGACGCGTTCGTCGGTCAGCGCCCGGGCGGCGGTCAGTGCCCGCAGGTCCCAGGCCAGCTCGTCGGCCGGGTCGTCCTGCGTATCGGCCATGTAGTGCGCCAGCGTGCACCGGTGCAGGGCGTCGCCGTCCTCGCCGATCTCCGACCAGAGCGCGCCGAAGCGGTTGCGGGCCTCCTCCCGGTCTCCTCCGTGCAGCAGCATGACCGCCTGGCCGATCCTGGTCATGAAGACGTCCTCCGACATCTCCCGCTGCTCCGTCACCACGGCCTCCTCGCACCCGTCCGCCCGAACCGCCCGGTCCGGCTCCCGACGCTAGCCGCCCGGACGGGCGGACGCGCGGAGGCTGCTCAGCCCAGGTCGGGAATGCGCCAGTCGATGGGCTGGTGGCCCTGCTGGGCGACGGCCTCGTTTATCTGGCTGAAGGGGCGGGAGCCGAAGAACTTCTTCGCGGACAGCGGCGAGGGGTGCGCTCCCTTCACCACCACATGGCGCTCGGCGTCGATCAGCGGGAGCTTCTTCTGCGCGTAGTTGCCCCAGAGGACGAAGACCGCAGGGTCGGGGCGGGCGGCGACGGCCCGGATCACGGCGTCGGTGACCTTCTCCCAGCCCTTGCCCTTGTGCGAGTTGGCCTCGCCCGCGCGGACGGTGAGCACGGCGTTGAGCAGGAGGACGCCCTGCTCGGCCCACGGCATGAGGTAGCCGTTGTCCGGGACGGGCAGGCCCAGCTCCTCCTGCATCTCCTTGTAGATGTTGCGCAGCGAGGGCGGGGTCTTCACGCCCGGGCGCACGGAGAAGCACAGGCCGTGGCCCTGGCCCTCGCCGTGGTAGGGGTCCTGCCCGAGGACGAGGACCTTCACCTTGTCGTACGGGGTCGCTTCCAGGGCCGCGAACACCTGCTCCCGGGGCGGGTAGACCGGTCCCGCGGACCGCTCCTCCTCGACGAACTCGGTGAGCTCCTTGAAGTACGGCTTCTGCAGCTCTTCGCCGAGGACGCCGCGCCAGGACTCGGGCAGCAGGTCGGTGACGGTCACGTGAACAACCTCCGGTAGGCAATCCGTTCTTGATCCCAGAACCTACCGGGCGCCACTGACAACGCGGTGCGCGAGCAGGCTCCCGGGGCCCGCGCGGTGGCACTACCAGCTGGCCTTGCGGTACAGCTCCCACATCTGCATGACGGTCTGCGGGTCCAGGGCGCGCTCGCCGCCGCCGATGTCATCGCCTGCCGCCACGTACAGCTTGCCCTGCCACAGCGGCAGCAGCCGCACGTCGTCGACCAGGATCTTCTGCGCCCGCTCGAACTCCTTGCCGACCGCGCCCCGGTTGCTCTCCTTGCGGGACTGGGGCAGCAGTTGCTTGGTGATCTCGTCCTTCACGTACGGCACGCCCGTGACGCTGTTCTGGCCCACGAACGGGGCGATGAAGTTGTCCGGGTCCGGGAAGTCCGGGAACCAGCCGCGGCCGAAGACCGGGTACTCCCCCTTGGTGAAGCCCTCCTGGAAGGTCTTCCACGGCCGGTGCTTCAGAGTGATGCGGAAGAGCCCGGACGCCTCCAGCTGGCGCTTGAGCTCGTCGAACTCCGGTGCTGTCGAGGATCCGTACCGGTCGGTCGTGTACCAGAAGGTCATGGCGACGGGCGTCGTGATGTTCGCGTCTGCCAGGATCTGGCGGGCCTTGTCCTTGCTGGGATTGCCGAAGGTGTCGAAGAAGCTGGTGGCGTGCCCGGCGATGCCCTTCGGAACCATCGAGTACAGCGGTTCGGCCGTGCCCTTGTAGACCTTGGAGACGAGCGCGTCCCGGTCGATCAGCTGGGCTATCGCCCGGCGGACGGCCGGTTTCCCGGCAGCCGGGTCGTCCGGGTTGAAGACGAGGAAGCGGATGTCGGCGCCGGTCGACTCGACGACCTGGAGATCGCTGTCCTTGTCGCTGCCGCTCTGGTCCTCGATGCTGACGACGTCCTCGGCGGACAGGCCGCGGTAGGTCGCGTCGATCTCGTTCTTCTTGAGCGCGTCCACCATGGCACCGGACTCCTTGAAGTACCGGATGGTCACGGCGTCGTTCTTGCGGTCTGCGAACCCCTCGTAGTCGGGGTTCTTCACCAGTTCGGAGCGGTCGCCCTGCTTGTAGGAGTCCAGCAGGTAGGGGCCGGAGCCGGTGACCTTGCCGTCGTTGCGGATCTTGTGCTTGGAGTAGGCGCTCGGCGCGACCAGGGACATGGCCGGGGTGGCCAGCACGAACGGGAAGGTGGCGTCGGGCTTCTTCAGGTTGAAGATGACCACGTCGTCACCCTTGGTCTCGACCCGGTCGAGCGAGCCGAGCATGCCGACGGGCCCGCCCTTGACCGCGATCTGCGAGATCCGGTCGATGGAGTACTTGACGGCCTCGGCGTCGAGCTTGTCGCCGTTGGAGAACTTCAGCCCCTCGCGGAGCTTGCAGCGGTAGGCCGTGCTGGTGCGGTCGGTGAACCTGCACTCCTCCGCCGCGTCCGGCTCGGGCTTCGTACTGCCGGTGGGAAAGCTGACCAGGGTCTGGAAGACGTTGCGCATCAGCTCCCAGGAACCGTCCCAGGCCGCCGCCGGATCCAGGGTCGAGGGCTCACTGGTCGTCCCGACCGCGAGCTTCTGGTCCACCTCCGAGCCGTCGCCGGGCAGCAGCCCGCAACCGGCCAGCAAGGACAGGGACGCAAGGGCTGCAGCGGCCTGCAGACTGGCCCGGTAGAACACGTGCACGCTCCTCGATCAGCCATGGGTCGGCAGACCATACCGCAGCGCCCCGCCAGGTCAATCCGCAGGCCCGGCGGGGCACTTGAGGCATTCGCGGCCATATCGGCCCAGGCCGGATCAGCCCACCCCGGCATTCAGGAAGATGCCCCCGTCGACCACCAGCGTCTGCCCCGTGATCCAGGCGGACTGGTCGGAGGTGAGGAAGGCGGCGGCGCCGCCGATGTCCTCCGGCACCCCGAGCCGCCCGAGCGGGTAGGCCGCGGCGGCCTCCTCCTCGCGGCCCTCGTACAGCGCCTGGGCGAAGCGGGTCTTGACGACCGCCGGCGCGATCGAGTTGACCCGGACCACCGGCGCGAACTCGTGCGCCAGCTGGAGGGTCAGGTTGACCATGGCGGCCTTGCTCATCCCGTACGCGCCGATGAAGGGCGACGCGGAGACACCGGCGACCGAGGCGATGTTGACGATCGCCCCGCCGTTCTCCTTCTGCCACGCCTTCCAGGTCTGCTGGGCGAAACCGAGCGCCGACACCACGTTGGTCTCGAACACCTTGCGGGCGACGTTCAGGTCGAGCTCCGCGATCGGCCCGAAGACCGGGTTGGTGCCGGCGTTGTTGACCAGGAAGTCGACCCGGCCGAACGCCTCCATGGTGCGGGCGACGGCCACCGCCTGGTGCGCCTCGTCATGCGCCTTGCCCGCGACGCCGATGACCCGGTCGGTGCCGAGCGTCTCGACGGCCTCCTTCAGGGCGTCCTCGTTGCGCCCGGTGATGCACACCCGGTCGCCGCGCTCGACGAGCGCCTGCGCGATGCCGTAGCCGATGCCCCGGCTCGCGCCGGTGATCAGCGCGACCTTGCCGCTGTCCTGCACAGTCATGATGTCCGCAGCCCTTCCGTTCAGTTGAGCGGTCCGCCGGCGACGTACATGACCTGGCCGGAGACGAAGCCGGCGGCGTCGCCCGTGAAGAAGGCGATGGCGTTGGCGATGTCGTCGGGGACGCCGACGCGCTGGACCGGGATCTGGGTGGCGGCGGCCGCCTGGAACTCCTCGAAGCCCATGCCGACGCGGGCGGCGGTCTGCGCGGTCATCTCGGTGACGATGAAGCCGGGCGCGACGGCGTTGGCGGTGATCCCGAACTTGCCGAGCTCCTTGGCGAGGGTCTTGGTGAAGCCCTGGAGGCCTGCCTTGACCGCCGCATAGTTGGCCTGGCCGCGGTTGCCGAGCGCCGAGGAGGAGGACAGCGACACGATCCGGCCGAACTTGGCGTCCACCATGTGCTTCTGGACGGCCTTGGCCATCAGGAACGCGCCCTTGAGGTGCACGTTCACCACGGTGTCCCAGTCGGACTCGCTCATCTTGAAGAGAAGGTTGTCGCGGAGCACGCCGGCGTTGTTGACGAGGATGGTCGGGGCGCCGAGCTCGGCGGCGACCCGCGCGACGGCGGCTTCCACCTGCGCGCTGTCCGACACGTCGCAGCCGACGGCGAGTGCCGTGCCCCCGGCGGCGGTGATCTTCTCGACGGTGTCCTTGCAGGCCGCCTCGTCGAGGTCGAGTACGGCGACGGCACGGCCCTCGGCCGCCAGACGTACCGCGGTGGCGGCACCGATGCCCCGGGCCGCTCCCGTCACGATGGCTACGCGCTGCTCGCTGGTGGACATGCTTGGCTCTCCTCGCCCTTGGATAGCGGCTCAGCGGACGTCGGGGCGTTCCCGGAGAGAACCGGCCCGATGACTGAGCAACCGCTTAGTACCTTCAGCAGACGTGACGCTAGAAGCCCTGGCACCCGGTGTCAACGGCACACGGGCGCAGCGGCGCATGTCACACTCCGCCGGGCCGCCGTCACGCGGTGCTCGGACGGCGGCCCGGGGCGCGTGTCAGCGCACCAGCAGGTCGAGCAGCCGCTCCACCTCGGCCTCGGGATCGGCGGTCAGGCCGCTGTGCACAGGCCCCGGCTGTACGACGGTGGAGCGCGGCGCGATCAGCCAGCGGAAGCGGCGGCCCGCGTCGTCGCCGGCGGCCTGGCCCGCGTCCGTACCGCCGCGGCAGACTCCCTCGACGGCGTGCAGCGCGGCGCGGACCCCGGTCACGTCGGCGCCGGGGTCCAGCGCCTTGAGCTTGGTCTCGTCGAGCTCGGTGCGGGCGGCCACGAAGCCCTTGGCGCGGCAGTAGACGACCACCCCGGCGTTGAAGCACTCCCCGCGCTGGACGCGGGGGACGACGCGCAGCAGCGCGTACTCGAAGACATGGCGCTCGCTCATGCGCGGCCGCCCGGGGCGAGGCGCTCGGTGATCCAGCCCGGCGCCTGGGACGGCTTGTCGGGGGTGGGCGCGTCCATGATGATCCGCTCATGGATGGTGGCCGCCCGGGTGAGCAGCGCGTCCGTGTACGCCCGGCGCAGCTGGTCCGTCGAGTCGAAGCCCGGCTCGTCCACCAGCCACTCGTCGGGGACGTCGGCCGCCGCCTCGGCGAGCAGTTCGGGCGTCACCAGCGGGGCGAGCTCGGCTGCGGCCGCCGCGATGTCGGGGCCGAACGGGGCGAGTGCGTGGTCGGAGGCGTTGTACGGCTTGGCGGCGGACGCCTGGGCACCGGGCCAGTTGTGGTGCCAGATCATGGTGGCGCCGTGGTCGATGAGCCAGAGGTCGCCGTGCCAGACCAGCATGTTGGGGTTGCGCCAGGACCGGTCGACGTTGTTGATCAGCGCGTCGAACCAGACGACCCGGCCGGCCTCGCGCGGGTCGACCTCGTACGCGAGGGCGTCGAAGCCGAGCGAGCCGGGCAGGAAGTCCATCCCGAGGTTGAGCCCGCCGCTGGCCTTGAGGAGTTCCTGCACCTCCTGGTCGGGCTCGGCGAGGCCGATGACCGGGTCGAGCTGGATCTGCACCAGCTCGGGCACGCGCAGCCCGAGGCACCGCCCGAGCTGCCCGCAGATCACCTCCGCGACGAGGGTCTTGCGGCCCTGGCCCGCGCCGGTGAACTTCATGACGTACGTGCCCAGGTCGTCGGCCTCGACGATCCCGGGGAGCGAGCCGCCTTCACGCAGGGGCGTGACGTAGCGGGTCGCTACAACCTCTTGCAACACTTTCCCAGGCCACCCATCTCTTCTGCCCGAGCGGACCGTCGGTGGCACGGCGTCGCTCGCCGCCACCCTCCGGTATGAGTGAGCATCGTAACCGAGGGTGACCGCCGGCGAGGGACGCCGCCGGAGGGGCTGGTCCGTCGTGCGGACGTGTGCCCGCTCGACGGGCGGCGCGTTCAGTGCTGGGTCTTCGACGCCCAGACCGGAGCGCCTCCCGAGTAGATCACCAGGTTGCCGTCCTTCTGGAGGCGCAGGATCGCGCCGCGGTGGCCCTGGGTCTTGCTGGCCCAGACCGGGCGGCTGTCGGCGGTGTAGACGACCAGGTTGCCGTCCGCCTGGAAGACCGCCTGGTAGTTGTTGCCGAAGGTCATGGTGGCCCAGCGGGGCTTGTCGTTCTCGTCGTAGACGACGAGGTTGCCGTCGCGCTGCATCCGCAGCCTCGTCCTGTTCGCCTCGATGGATTCGCCGGCCCGCAGCACCCTGGTGGCCGTGACCGTGATGTCCGCCGCCCGGGACGGCTTCTTCACCGGTTTCGGGGTCGGTTTCGGCGTCTTCTTCGGGGTCTTCTTCGGGGTCGGCTCGGGCGGGGGCTTCTTCGTCGGGGACGGCGAGGGCGCCACCGGGGCCACGACCGGAGCCTGCTTCGGCACGGCCTTCTTCGGTGTCGGTGTCTTCTTCGGCTTCGCCGGCTTCGAGGGCGACGCGCTCGACGACGCGTACGCCTGCGCCCCCTCGCTCGTCGGCTCCCCGCCGCCCAGCAGCGTGCCCGCCTGGTTGGCGACGGTGGTGTCGTGCCGCTCGGGCTCACCGTGGCGGCTCATGAGGAGGACCGGCACGGCGACCAGTGCGGCGCCCAGCAGGGCGGCGCCCGCCAGCAGGGGGCGGCTCGGGCGCCCGGCCGGGGCAGCCGCGCCGGGTTCGGGGTCCTCGGGCGCCGAAGCGGCCAGCGCCTCGGCGACGCCCGGCTCGGCGGCTGCCGGCTCCGCCGCCGCCTCGGGGGCGGAAGCGGACGCCCCGGCCTCCGCCTCGGGTGCCGAGGCCCCGTCCCCCACGTCCGGCGCCTGCACGGGGCGCGTGCCGGCCGAGGTCTCCTCCTGAGCTGCGGCGCCGGCAGCGGCGGTCTCGGGCGCCGCCTCCGGCTCGGGGGCGGCCCCGGAGGCGTGAGCGCGGGCCGCCGCAGCCTCTTCGGTCGTCGCCTTCGCGGCCGTTCCGGCCCGGTCCGTCATCTGGCCCCATCCGTCCCGTAGTTCGTCGTACGTCCCTGCGAGCGCTCTCATTCACGCACACATGTGGGGGACACGTCATATCTCTGGATGAACAATGGGTCTCGGAGAAATCCCAGCCCGGGTAAGGGGGTTGCGGAACATCCCGTAATGCGCGGTACGCCGCCCTCCGCCGCGTCGCGGAGCTCACCGGTCCGGCCGCCCCGGCGGCCGGACCGGGGTGGGATCGCAGGTGGGAGGAAGGCATGATGGGGCCGACCGCAACCCATGGGTGCCGATACAAGGAGGTCAGCGGAGTGCGCCAGGTACTGACGATCTGTCCGGAGGGCACCGGGGACGCCCGGACGATCGCAGAGGCCCTGGCCAGGGCACGCGGAGGGGCGGTGCTCAGTGTGCGGCCGGGGACGTACGAGGAGAACCTCGTCGTCACCACCCGCGTGACCATCGTCGCCGAGCAGTCACGCGGCAGCGTCCGCCTGGCGCCGCGCACCGGGACCGCGGTCTCGCTGCGGGCCGACGCCTTGATGCTGACCGATCTGGTGGTGCAGGGCCAGGACGAGGAGGCTCCCGTCGTGGACGCCTCGCACGGGCAGGTCGCGATGCAGGGCTGCGACGTCTCCGGCGCGTCCTGGGCCACCGTCCTCGCCCGCAACTCCGGCTCGTTGGCCATGCGCGAGTGCCGGGTCTCCAGCCGGACCGGCGCGGGCGTCGTCGTCACCTCGGCCAGCGAGAGCTCGCTGGAGTCGTGCACGTTCGAGCACCTGGGCACCAGCGGCGTGGTGATCGGCGAGCGCGGCAGGGCGACGGTACGCGGTTGCACTGTGCGCGACGCGCGCGGCAACGGCCTGCTGGCCAACGGAGACGCCCAGGTCTCCGTCGAGGACTGCGACCTCTCCTCGACCGACAAGCCCGCGCTGGCACTGGAGGAGCGCAGCGCGGTCCGGGTGCTGCGGACCGTGATCCACGACACCGCGATCGGCGCGCACCTGACCAGCGCCGCCCGGATCGAGCTGGACGACGTGCGGGTCAACGGCACCACCGGCCAGGGCATCATCGTGTCGCACGGCGCCGACCCGGTGCTGCGCCGCTGCCGCACGTCCCGCACGGCGGGCAACGGCCTGTTCGTCACCGACCGTTCGCGGGGCACGTACGAGGACTGCTGGCTGAGCGGCGCCCAGGCAGCGGCGCTGCGCGTGGCGGGTTCCTCCTCGCCCACCCTGACCTCACTGACCGTCCGGGACGGCGAGGCCGAGGCCGTGCTGCTGGAGGAGGACTCGGCGGCCGAGCTGGACCGCGTGGAGATCCTGGATGTCAGGGGCACCGGCGTGGTGGTCAGGGGCGGCGCCAACCCGCTGGTGCGCAGGGCCCGCATCACCGGCACGGGCGGCACCGGCGTCTCGGTGACCGACGGCGGACGCGGCCGGGTGGAGGACTGCTCGGTGGAGTCGCCGGGCGGTGCCGGAGTGACGGTCGCCTCGGGCGGCAACGTCTACCTGGCCGGTCTGAAGGTGACCGGACCCGGCGGCGCGGGTCTGGAGATCGGCGGCGAGGGCACGGCGGCACTGCGCGACGGCGAGCTGGTGTCGGCCGGCGGCTGCGGCGTCGTCGTGGACAACGGCGGCGAGCTGACGGCGACCCGGGTGCGTGCCGCCGCCGCGACCGACCACGGCTTCCTGGTCCGCGAGGGCGGCCGCGCCAACCTCAACGGCTGCGAGGCGGCGGGGAACGGCCGTGACGGCATCCGGGTGGAGACCGAGTCGCCGGTCTCGGTGGTCGGCTGCACCGTGCGCGAGAACAGGGGCGGCGGGCTCGTCCAGTCCAGGGCGAGCGGCCGGCTCGCGGTGGAGAACCTGAACAGCACGGGCAACGAGGCCCGGGACGCCTGGGGTTACGGCGAGGTCGAGGGCACAGATCCGGCGGGCACCGTGCCCGAGTCGGACGGTCCCGGGCGCCCGGACGGCCCGATGGCCGCGCTGGAGAACCTGATCGGCCTGGACAACGTCAAGGAACAGGTCCGCACGCTGGTCAACCTCACCCAGCTCGCCCGGCGCCGCGCCCAACTCGGCATGTCCGCGCCGCCGATGAGCCGGCACCTGGTCTTCGCGGGTCCGCCCGGCACCGGAAAGACGACGGTCGCGCGGCTCTACGGCACGATCCTGGCCGAGCTGGGGACACTGCGGTCCGGTCACCTGGTCGAGGTCTCCCGGGCCGATCTGGTCGCGCAGGTCATCGGCGGTACCGCCATCAAGACCACAGAAACCTTCGAACGGGCGCTGGGCGGCGTGCTCTTCATCGACGAGGCGTACGCGCTCACCTCCGACTCGCGCGGCTCGGGCGCCGACTTCGGCCGGGAGGCGGTGGACACGCTGCTGAAGCTGATGGAGGACCACCGCGACGACGTGGTGGTGGTGGTCGCCGGCTACTCCGGTGAGATGCGCGGCTTCCTCGGCTCCAACCCGGGTCTGGCCTCCCGGTTCTCGCGGACCGTGGAGTTCGAGAACTACTCGGTCCCCGAACTGGTGGAGATCGTGGAGAGCATGTGCGGGCGCCACCAGTACGTGCTGAGCGACGAGACCCGCAAGGCGCTCGCGACACACTTCGACCGGATACCGAAGGACGCCGGATTCGGCAACGGCCGTGCGGCACGGCAGGTCTTCGAGGAGATGGTGGACCGGCAGGCCGTACGGCTCGCCTCGCAGGCCCAGGTCACCGAGAGGGACCTCACCCTGCTGCTGCCGCAGGACATCAGCGAGCAGGCCGCCCGCGACCTCGAGGCCGGTCCGGACGGTGCCGACGCCGGGGACGACGCGCTCAGCCGCCTGGACGCCCTGGTCGGGCTCTCCGCGGTCAAGCGGGACGTCACGGACCTGGTCAACCTGGTCTCGACGGCCCGGCAGCGGGAGGCCGCCGGGCTGCCGGTGCCGCGCCTCAGCCACCACCTCGTCTTCACCGGACCGCCCGGCACCGGCAAGACCACGGTGGCCCGGCTCTACGGCGAACTCCTCGTCTCCCTGGGCGTGCTGCCACGGGGCCAGCTCGTCGAGGTGTCCCGCGCCGACATGGTCGGACGGTACGTGGGCCACACCGCGCAGCTCACCAAGGAGGTCTTCGAGCGGGCGCTGGGCGGCGTGCTCTTCATCGACGAGGCGTACACGCTCACGCCTCGGGAGGCGTCCGGCGCCGACTTCGGCCGGGAGGCCGTAAACACGCTGCTGAAACTGATGGAGGACCACCGCGACCAGGTGGTGGTCATCGTCGCCGGCTACACCAACGAGATGGAGGGCTTCCTGGCCTCCAACCCGGGGCTGCACTCGCGGTTCTCACGGAAGATCGAGTTCGCCGACTACTCGTCCGACGAACTCGTCACCATCGTCCGCCAGCACGCGCTGCAGGCCGGGTACGAGTGCGGCACCGGGCTCGGCTCGGTACTGCGGCACCACTTCGACACCCTGCCGCGCGACCGGTCGTTCGGCAACGCGCGCACGGCGCGTCAGGTGCTGGAGCGGATGATGACGCGGCAGGCGGGCCGGCTCAGCCGAGTGGCCGCGCCCAGCCTGGACGATCTGCGGCTGCTGCTCCCGGAGGATCTCGCCGACCCGGTGTCGGCGTCCGCCTCCGGCGGGGCGGGGGCGTGACGGCGATGCGCGGGAGGAATCCGTCCCGGGCCGCCGCCGGTGCGCTGGCGCTGCTGCTGACGGCCGCTCTGAGCGGTGCCGGTGCCATGAGCGCCGCGGCGGCCGGCGGGAACACGGTGGAGCTGCCGGTACTCAGGACGAAGCTGACGGGCAACGCCGGCTGCACTGAGGGTTCGGGGCGGCAGGCCACCGCCGTGCCGTGGGAGCAGGTCAGCCTCCAGCTGGGCCGGGCCTGGCAGTTCGCCTCCGGCTCCGGGGTCAAGGTCGGCGTGGTCGACACCGGCGTCTCGACCTCGGCGCCCGCGCTGAAGGGCCGCGTGACGGCGGTCGGCGCGGCCGGGAAGGACTGTGTCGGGCACGGCACCTTCGTGGCGGGGCTGATCGCCGCGCAGTCGGACAAGGGCGTGAAGTTCGCGGGCGTCGCCCAGCGGTCGGCCATCGTCGCGGTGCGCGGGACCGACGAGCGCGGCGCGGCCACCCCCGGCCGGGTCGCCTCGGGCATCGAGGCCGCCATCGGGGCCGGTGCCGAGGTGGTGACCGTGTCGGCGGCCTTCCCGGGCGACACGGCCGCCCTGAGGTCGGCGGTGCGACTGGCCGCGAAGAAGGACGTACTGCTGGTCGCCGCCGCCGTGCCGGACTCGCCGGCCGGCGGGGTGGGCCAGGAGGTCCCGGCCCGGGACTACTACCCGGCCGCCGGTGACGGTGTGCTGTCCGTACTCGACGTGGACGCCAAGGGTGAGCGGCCGACGGGCTCGTACACCACCGGGAGCGCCCAGCTCGCGGCGCCCGGTGACGGGGTGGTCGGGATCGGTCCGTCGAAGAACGGCCACTACATCGGTTCCGGGGCCTCGCTCGCCGCCGGGTACGTGGCGGGGGCGGCGGCCCTGGTGCGATCGGTGCACCCGGAGCTGACGGCCGCGCAGACCGCGGAACTGCTGCGGTCCTCGGCCTACCCGGACGCCGTGCCGAGGGTCGACCCGTACGCCGCCGTGACCGCGGTGCTCGCCTCCGCCTCCACGGCCGCGAAGGCGCCGTTGGGACCGGCCGCGGACAAGGAGTCGGCCGCCCCGGTGCGGATGCCGGAGGACCGGGCGGCCGGGCCGCTGCGCCGCGCCATGTGGCCGACGCTGGCCGGTGTGGCCGTGGTGGTCACCGTCGTCTGGCTCGCCGTGATCATCCCCCGGGGCCGTCGTAGGGGCTGGCGGCCGTCTGCCCGGCGCCCCTGAGGGATACGGCCCCGCGCCCCGGCAGGGGCGCGGGGCAGCCTCGGTGCGGGGTGCATAAGCGAGGCCGCCTACTCCTCCTCCGTCCCGCCCGCCAGCGCCGTCTGGATCAGTACCGGCTTGCGCCGCACGATGTGCAGCGCGCGTCCCGGCGGCAGCACTCGCGGCTTCACGTTCCCGAAGACGTACCCTTCGGACGGCGGTGTCGACATCAGGACGCCCGGGGTGTTGACCTCGTCCAGGCGCCGCAGCAGCTGGTCGTTGAGGCCGCGTCCGGCGCCGGTGGCGGACCGTACGACGACGATGTGCAGGCCCAGTTCGTGGCCGAGCGCAAGGTGGTCGAAGAGCGGTGCGAACGGGTGGTCCATCACCGTGCCGCCGCCGACCATGTCGTAGTCGTCGACGAGGACGAACAGCCGGGGGCCGGTCCACCAGTCGGCGCTGCGCATCCGGGCCGGGGTGATCTCCTGACCGGGCAGCCGGGTCCGCAGCGCCTTCGCGGAGCCGCCGACGAGCTGCTTGAGGGCGTCGACGGAGACGGCGTGCCCGAGCCGGTACTCCTCGGGCACCGCCTCCACCAGGTCACGGCGGTAGTCGACGACGAGGATACGGGCCTCGGTCGGCGAGTAGCGGGCGACGATCGCGTCCGCCACCACGCGCAGCAGGTTGGTCTTGCCGCTCTCGGTGTCGCCGACGGCGACGAGGTGCGGGGTGCGGGAGAAGTCGTGCCAGACGGTGTCCAGCGTCTCCTCGTCCTGGCCCAGGGGCAGCCTGAGGCTCTGGCCCTGGCCGAGTTCCGGCTCGGGCAGCTCCGAGGCGGGCAGCCGGTGCGGCAGCATCCGCACCTGCGGTGCGCGTGGCCCGTGCCAGGCGGCGGCGATGCGCTCGACCAGTTCGCCGACGCCCTCGCTCAGCGTCTCCGGGTCGCTGGAGCCGTCGCCTCGGGGCAGCGCGGAGAGGAAGTGCAGCTTGGAGTCGACGGTGAGCCCCCGGCCGGGCGTACGGGGCACGCCGGCCGCCTTGCGGACGTCGACCACGGAGTCCATCGTGTCGCCGAGCCGGAGTTCCAGGCGGGTCGCGGCCTGGTCGCGCACCGGGGCGGTCAGCTCCAGCCAGCGCGAGGTCGCGACGATCAGGTGGACGCCGTAGTTGAGGCCGCCGGTGGCGATCTGGTTGAACGTGGGGATGAACTGGTCGAAGTTCTGCCGGACCGTGGACCAGCCGTCGATCACCAGGAAGATGTCGCCGTGCGGCTCGTCGGGGAACTCCCCGGCGGCGCGGCGGCGCCGGTAGGTGGCCATCGAGTCGATGCCGTGCTCCAGGAAGAACTGCTCGCGTCGGGTGAGCACGGCGGTGACCTCGGCCACGGTGCGGCCGATCCGGTCCGCGTCGAGGCGGGCGGCGACACCGGCGACGTGCGGCAGCCCGGTGAGCTGGGAGAGAGTGCCACCACCGAAGTCGAGGCAGTAGAACTGCACTTCGCGCGGGGTGTGGGTGAGCGCGAGGCCCATGATGAGGCTGCGCAGCACGGTCGACTTGCCGCTCTGCGAGCCGCCCGCGACGGCGACGTGGCCGCCCGCCGTCGCGAGGTCCACGACGAGGGGGTCGCGGCGCTGGTCGAAGGGCTTGTCGACGAGGCCGACCGGGACCCGCAGCTTGCCGGTGCCGTTCCACCGCGGCGCGGTCAGTCCGCGCTCCGGGTCGACGGTCAGGCCGTGCAGCAGGACGTCGAGCGGGGACGGGGCGCCCAGCGGCGGCAGCCACACGCGGTGGGCGGGCGGGCCCGCGTCGCGCAGCCGGTCCAGGGCGACCGACAGCAGGCTGGAACCGTCGTCCGTCTCCTCCGCCTCCGGTTCGACGGTGGCCGGAGCGGGAGCGCGGGGCACCACGTACTCGGCGGTCCAGGGCACGACCTGGCTGGCGACGCGGGCCTGGGCGACGGCGCCGCCACGACGGCGGTAGGGCCCGGAGACGTAGGCGGCGCGGAACCGGGTCAGCGCCTCGACGCCGCTCTTGAGGAAACCGCTGCCCGGCTGGGAGGGCAGTTCGTAGGCGTCGGGGACGCCGAGGACGCCGCGCGACTCCATGGCGGAGAAGGTGCGCAGCCCGATCCGGTAGGACAGATGCGACTCCAGCTGGTGCATGCGGCCCTCGTCCAGGCGCTGCGAGGCGAGCAGCAGGTGTACGCCCAGGGACCGGCCGAGGCGGCCGATCATCACGAACAGCTCCATGAACTCCCTGTGCGATGCGAGCAGTTCGCTGAACTCGTCGACGACGACGAAGAGGCTGGGCAGCGGGGCGAGGTCGGCGCCGCCGGCGCGCGCCCGCTCGTACTCCAGGGCGGAGGTGTAGTTGCCGGCCGCGCGCAACAGTTCCTGGCGGCGCAGCAGTTCGCCATGGAGGGCGTCCTGCATGCGCTCGACCAGGGCGGCCTCGTCGGCGAGGTTGGTGATCACGGCGCTGGTGTGCGGGAGTTCGTCCAGGCCGAGGAAGGTGGCGCCGCCCTTGAAGTCGACGAGGACGAAGTTGAGCGTCTCGGAGGAGTTGGTGAGGGCGAGTCCGAGGACGAGGGTGCGCAGCAGTTCGGACTTGCCGGAGCCGGTGGCGCCGATGAGCATGCCGTGCGGGCCCATGCCCCCCTGCGCGGACTCCTTGATGTCCAGCTCCACCGGGCGGCCGTCCGCGCCGACGGCGACCGGCACCCGCAGCCGTGCGGAGGCCCTGTGCCGCCGCCACAGGGATTCGGGGTCGAGGCGGTGCAGGTCGGGGATGCCGAGCAGGGTGGTGAGCTCCATGTCGGCGGAGAGCGGCTCGACCGCGTCCGCGGTGAGGCTCATCCGGTACGGGGATATCAGCCGGGCCAGGGTCTCGGCGGCGACCGGGCCGGCCTGGTCGGGGCGGCCGAGGACGGTCGTCTGCTCCTTGCGGCTGCGGTCGGTGCGCACCAGGGCGACGGTCTCGGGGGTGACGTCGAGGCGGAGGGTGGTGCGGCCGGGGCGCCAGGTGAGGGTGCCAGAGAGGTCGAGGACGACGGCGTTGCGGTAGCCGGGGCCGTCGAAGCGGTGGCCGGCCGGGACGGTTGCACCGTCCACGACGACCACGACGAGCGGCTCGTCGCGGCCGGGCAGGGCGTCCGGGTCGAAGGCGGGCCGCTCCGAGAACTCGCTGCCGAGCTGGTTCTCCAGGTCGGTGAACGCGGAGGCGACCATGCGCAGCGGTCCGGCGCCGTCGGTCTCCTGGGGGTGCTGGTTGTGCGGGAGCCACTTCACCCACTCCCACTCGGCGCGGTGCTCGTCGTCGGCGCAGACCGCGATCCACACCTCCTCCGGCGGGTGGAAGACCGCGAGCTGGCTCAGCGCGGCGCGCAGCATGCCCCGCGCGGCGTCCTGGTCGCCGCGCAGCAGCACCCGGGACCAGGAGCGCAGGTAGAGCGCGATGGGCTGGCCGGGCACGGTGCTGTAGGCGCGGATGAAGCGGCGCAGGGCGTGCGCGCACAGCGGTTCGAGGTCCTCGACGGGTTTGGTCGAGACGGGGTTGAGCCGCAGGGCCAACTGCTGGTCGCCCACGGCGATGCGCAGCTCGGCGAAGTCGACGTCCTTGGTGCGGCGTTCCCACAACCGGGTGGTACGCACCATGGAACGCAGCACGGTGGGCTCGGGGTGGCGCCAGGCCAGGGCCAGTTGCTGCTCGACGACGGTGCGCTGCACGGTGCGCCGGCTCTGCGCCAGGTAGCGCAGGTAGTCACGGCGCTCGCCGCGCAGCCGCTGCTTGCGGTCGCCCGCCTTGCGCATGACCTGACCGACCATCATCGCGGCGGCGGCGAGCACCATCATGCCGAGCGCGATGTACATGAAGATGCCGGACCCCTGGCCGCCCATGCGCAGGAACATCAGCATCATGGAGACCGACATCATCGCCATCGGCAGATACGTCCACACCGCGGACGTGTCCGGCACGGTCTCCATCAGGGTCGGCGGCTCCTGCAGGGTCAGCTCGCCGCTCGGCATGTCGGGTCCGCGGCGGCGGGCCGGACGACGGAACAGGACCACGCTCAACGCTGGGGCTCCTTAGTGGTCTTCGCGCGCGCGGCGGCACGTGGAGGAGGCTCACGGTCCGGGTGCCGACGCCGGCGGGCGCGGTACGGGCAGGCCGTACGGACGGCGGAGCCCTGCGGCGGCCGGCCGGTATGTGTGCCGTGCACGTTACCGGGGCTCCCGTTACGACGGCCTCCGGGAGTGACAGTAGTGTGCACCCCGTCAACTCCGTAAGTCCACGTCACCCCCTCCCTCCGCACGCTCCCGACCGTTCGACTGTCTCCCATCTCATTCGCGCCACCTCCCCTCCAGTGGCCTGCAACACCGCACGCCACGCCCTCCGTTCCGACGCTCAGGAGACGTGAGCCCCGGTATGACCGACACCTCCGTGGCCGACCTGTGCCACCTGACCGTGCGCGCCCCCGGCCGCACCATCGACCTCTCCGTGCCCTCCGACGTGCCGGTGGCCGACCTGCTGCCGACGGTGCTGCGGTACGCGGGCGAGGACATCGAGGAGACCGGCCTCGAACACGACGGCTGGATACTCCAGCGCCTCGGCGGACGGCCGCTGGACGAGGAGGCGACGCTGGCGACGCTGGGGCTGACCGACGGCGACGTCCTGCATCTGCGACCGCGCACCGAAGCGCTGCCCGAGGTGCGCCTCGACGACCTGGTCGACGGGATCGCCTCGGTCACCCGGGACCGGCTGCACGACTGGAACGAGGGAGCGGCGCGGCACCTGCTGCGCGCCCTGGTCGCGGTGGCCGTTCTGGCCGGTCTGGCGCTGCTGGCGTGGCCGGGTACGCCGGTGGCGCTGCGGGCGGGCGCGGCCGTCGCCGCCGGCGCGCTGCTGCTGGCCGGAGCGGCCTCGGCGAGCCGGGCGGTGGACGACGGGGCGACCGGGGCGGTCCTCGGTCTGCTGGCGGCGCCGGCGCTGGCGCTGGCGGGCTGGCTGGTACCGGGCGGCGAGCTGAGCGGGCCCCAGGCCCACCAGGTGCTGGGCGCCCGGCTGTTGGGCGCGGCGGCGGCCTGGGCGGGCGGCGCGGTGCTCGCGCTGGCGGCCACCGCGGTGCGCACGCCGCTCTTCCTGGCCTCCGCGCTCACCGCGTTCGCAACGGCGGTGGGCGGTGCGGTGATGACCCTCTTCGACCTGCGGGCGGCCGCCGCGGCGGGCGTGGTGGCGATGCTGACGGTGCTGCTCGGCGGTCTGGTGCCGGCGCTGTCGTTCCGGTTCGCGGGGATGCGGATGCCGGCGCTGCCGACCAACGCCCAGCAGCTCCAGGAGGGCATCGAGCCCTACCGCGGCAACGATGTCGCGGTCCGTACCGAGCTGGCCGGCGAGTGGATGACCGCGCTGTACGGTGCGACGGGTGTGCTGGCTTCGGCCTGCCTGGTTGCGCTCGCGCACCGGCCCGCGCTGCCCGCGCTGCTGTGCGCGCTGGCGCTGTCGCTGCTGCTGCTCCTGCACGGCCGGGGCCTGGTGAACACCACGCAGCGGCTGGTGCTGGTGCTGCCGGGCGCGTGGGGGCTGCTGCTGCTGGCTTTCGGCTGGGGTCTGGCGCTGACCGGTGTGGACCGGGTGCTCCTGGTGGCGGGTCTGCTGGTGGTCGCGACGGTGCTGACCATCGCGGTGTGGACGGTGCCGGGCCGCCGTCTGGTGCCGTACTGGGGCCGGGCCGCCGAGCTGCTGCACACCCTTCTGGCGGTCTCCCTGCTGCCGCTCACCCTCTGGCTGCTGGGCGTCTTCGGCGCCCTGCGCGGCTGGAACGGATGACGGACCGACCGGGCACCGTGACGACGACGAACCACTGAGAGCAGGAGGCGACCGTGCGGTCCAAGCGCGACCAGGTGCAAGCGCACACGTTCATGATGGGGCGGCTGACCTCGGGCATGCTGCTGGCCGATCCGGACGCCCCGGAGAGTCCGCTGGGGCGCACCACCCGCGGTGCGCTGATCGGCATCATCGTCGCCATCCTCGTCTCGGCCGGCGCATTCGTGTACGGGCTGCTCCGGCCGGGCGGCAACGACGCCTGGCGCGGCGGCGACACTCTGATCGTCAACAAGGACACGGGCGCCCGCTACCTGTACGCGGACGGCCGGCTGCGGCCGGTGCGCAACTACGCGTCGGCGCTGCTGATCGGCGGCGCGGACCTGGACACCACGGCGGTGGGCACGAGGTCGCTGAAGGGCACGCCGGTGGGCACACCGGTCGGCATCACCGGCGCCCCGGACGGCGTACCGGGCTCGGGCGACCTGGAGACGTCGGCGTGGGAGGTGTGCTCCACGGGCGACGGCGAGGAGACGACCCTGGTGCCGGGTGCGCCGGTGGAGACGCGGCCGATCGGTGCGGGTTCGGCGCTCGTGGTGCGGGGGCCGGACGACCGCACGTACCTGATGTGGCAGGGCAGCCGGCTGGAGCTGGACCGGAGGTCGGGTGCCGCGGAGTCGCTGGGTTACGGCGCGGTGACGCCCCGCCCGGTGTCGGCGGCGTTCCTGGACGCCCTGGTCACCGGCCCGAAGCTGGCCACCCCGAAGGTCGCGGACCGGGGCGGGGCGGGTCCGGCGCTGGCGGGCGGGAAGACCCGGGTCGGACAGGTGTTCCGGATGACGGCCGGCTCCGTGAGTCAGGACTACGTGCTCCAGACGGACGGCCTGCACGCGGTGACGGCCACTCAGGCGGCGCTGCTGCTGGGCGACCCGGAGACCCGCAGGAAGGCGTACGACGGCGCGTCCCCGGAAGCCGTCGCCATCGGCGTCTCCGATCTGCGATCCCACCAGGCGCCGGGCACGGCGGGCACCGACGCGTCGGTGGCCGGGCTGCCGGACAGCCCGCCGGCGGCGCTGCGGCTGCCGGCCGGGCAGGCGGCGTGCACGCGGGTCGATCCGGACGGCGGCGAGGTACGGGTGACGTCGGTGCGGATCGACCAGGTCGCGCTGTCACCCTACGCCGCGGCCGACTCCACGGTGCTGGTCCCGGCCTGTGTGGCGGTGGATCATGTGGTGACGCGCCCGGGGCACGGCACGCTGGTACGGGTGCTGGGCGCGGCCGGCGCGACGGTCGGCAACACCACGTTCCTGGTGGGCGACGACGGGGTGAAGTACCGCGTCGCGGACGCGGAGGCGCTGGCCGCCCTCGGGTACTCCGACGGCGATGCGGTGCGAGTGCCGTCCACGCTGCTGTCGCTGCTGCCCACCGGCCCCGACCTGAGCACGGAGGCCGCGGCGCGGTCCGAACCGGGCACGGACCAGAGGAAGGCCGGGCCGGGTCCCGCGACGCAGTGCCGGACCGACGTCGCGTCACCGGCTGTCCGGGCGGCCGATTCGGTTACCGGGAAGGCCGCTTCCGACTCCTGAACTCCCCCGTCGCCGGGTGGTTTCCCACCAGTTGATGACCCGGGAAAATTTCGAACTCCAACCTCAGATCTACCTCAGCTTGTTGTCTTCTCAACTTGCCGCACTTTAGGCTCAAGTTGCTCGTACCAAGATCCGACTTACGAAAGGTGGGACGATGGCGGGAGACGGCCAGCAGTCAAGCGAGTCATCAACCCGGAACGGCATCCAGGCCCTTGAATCGGCCTTCAGCGGGATCATGAAGATCCGCCAGGACGTCGACGGCACCAAGTCCACCCTGGGCTCCGGCTATCAGGGCAGCGACGGCGGCCAGTACGGCCAGCTCCTCGCTCAGTGGGACGGCCAGTGCAACGTCATCCTCAAGAACCTTGAGGACGTCATCGACCGGCTGAACCAGAGCCTTGTCGAGCACAACAAGACCCAGGGTTCGTCGAACGACGCGATCAACCAGGCGTACAACACCTCGCAGTCGGCCTTCGATCAGCTGGTCGGCTGACCCGTGCGCCTCGTCGGCACCAGGGCCTCCCGGTGACCTACCGGACAGACCCCCCCTCAACACCGTGTGAAAGAGGCAGACCGTGGCAGACAATCTGAGCGACGGTTTCATTTACGTCAGCTACAACCACATGTCGAACGCGGCAGACGACATGGTGATGCAGACCAAGGCGATCGCCCAGACGCTGTCCAATCTTGAGGCAGAGCTCAGCGAGCTGTCCAAGACCTGGTACGGCAACGACGGCGACACGTACCGCCAGAAGCAGGCCGCCTGGGACGGCGCGGTGCAGAACATGGAGACGCTGCTCACCTCGCACGCGCAGCTCCTGAGCGACATCTCCGGCAACTACAAGTACAGCGAGAACTCCCTCAGCCAGATGTGGTCCGAAGTGACCATCGGCCGCTGAGCACGCGTCCCGACCGCGCCGACCGGCCCGCCCTCGGTCGGCGCGGCAGTGGCATCTCCCCGTACCGTCGCCGTGCCAATAGCAGGTCCGGCGCGTCCCGCCACCGGAGGCACCCATGGCAGACCTGACCCATCTGGACTCGACGGCGCTCAAGAACTTCAAGAACAACGATGTCGGGGACTTCATCACCGACCTGCTCAACATCCGCAAGGACAACGAGGGGGGCGTCCGCTCGCTGAAGAACCTGGTCGCGGAGACCGGTAAGGGCTCGGCGTCGGGCGACGCCAAGATGCTGCGCATCGGCCTGATGGGCGGCGGCGACAGCGAGGACCCGACCGGTGGCTCAGCACTGATAGAGGCGCTGAAGACGCAGGGCGGCGCGCTGGACGGCATCTTCAAGAGCCAGAAGGTCCTCTTCGACGACATCGAGTCCGCCCTCGAGGAGACCATCACCACGCTGCTGAAGACGCAGGGCGCCAGCCTGACCTCGATCGACGGCGAGAAGCTGATGGACATCTTCGACACGGTGGACGACGACATGAGCGGCACCGGCTCCGGCAGCTGACGCCGGACCCCGCGTCCTCCTCTCCCCCACCCCCTCAGCCCCAGCAGCGGAGTCCGTGCCATGGCCGACGACGGCAAAAGTACTTCCGGAACGCCCACCTACGACCCGGACGACTACTACGGCCAGGCGATCACCAACTTCACCGGCTACACCATCCCGGCCCGCTCCAGCCTGTTCAACTCCCTCAGCAGCGACAGCGGCGACGACTTCTCCGACCTCAAGCTGTTCCGGATGGAGATCTCCGGGCAGACCATGCGCGCGGTGTCCACCGAGGACTACACGGCGCTCAGCGGCTTCCAGAAGAGCAAGGGCGAGGACTACGACCTGGCCTTCTACGACGCGGGCGGCGACGGCGCGCACAACAGCGTGAGTCTGAAGAAGGCGCGGATCGTGATGATCGGCGTGGGCGTGGGCGAGGACGGCCGCGCCGACCTGTGGGGGGACGGAGCGATCTCCGGCGGCGGTGAGTTCGAGGGCTCGTACTCGCATGTCCAGTGGGACTCCGGCCCGATGGCCCAGTACATCTCCGGCAGCAAACTGGCTCTGGACGAGCTGCTGAACAACCACACCACCAAGGGCTGGAGTTTCAGCAACCTGTCGGTCCTCGATGGCAACGCTGTCGAGTTCAAGTCCTTCGAGGAGACGGGCCAGTCCTTCGACAGGGCGATGCAGTTCTTCAAGGACCACTCGGACGTCGTCAACGGGTGGATGAAGTCGCTCGGCGAGGACCAGGCCGCGTGGAAGGGCAAGGCGGCCAGCCTCTTCTGGCACCTGCTGAAGGAGCTGAAGACCAACTACGATGGTTACGTCTCCCAGTTGGGCGGCCGCGACTACAGCCCGAAGAACACCACGGTGGGCGGCTACGTCCCCAAGTCGAAGCTGAGCGACGCCCTGGCCGCCGCGCAGACCGCGCTCAAGGACGCGGTCACCGACCTCCAGACGGCGTGGAACAACTGGGCCAAGGACGGCAAGCACGACCCGCACAGGCACCTGGTGAAGGTGCTGGACGAGGTGTCCGCCTTCGTCCTCAAGGACAACATCCAGCACGTGAACGTGAAGACCCAGTACTACGGCGGCTACGGCGGTGGCGGCTCGTACAAGACCTACTCGACCACGTCCGAATTCAAGCAGACCTCCGCGTACGGCGACCTCACCCAGCACACCACCTGGAAGAAGATCGCCGACGCGGCCGTCAAGAGCTGGTCGGACCATGCCGACAGCGTGCTGAAGCAGCCGGCCATCGACGCCCTCAGCAATGTGAAGTCCGCCTGGACCGATGTGACGGACGCCTTCGACCAGGAGGTCACCGACAAGAACTCCGAGACGCTGGCCGAGGTCCTCGCGAAGGAGGAGGCCGACATCGCGGAGGACGAGGCCAATGCGAACAACGACAAGCTGAACGACTACCTCGACGGCCTCAACGACAACATCAACACGATCGGTGACGGTCTCAACGACCTCAACGACGGGCTCAACGACAGCCTCGACGACCTGGGCGACGGATTCAAGGACCTCAACGACGGGCTCAACGACAGTCTCAACGGCCTCGGCGACGGATTCAAGGACCTCAACGACGGGCTCAACGACAACCTGAACGGGCTGAACGACGGGCTCAACGACAGTCTCAACGGGATCAACGACGGCCTCAACGAGAGCCTGAACGGCCTCGGCGACGGTCTCAACGGCCTGGGTGACGGCGTCAACAACCTCGGTGACGGCATCAACGACAACTTCACCACGCTCAACGACGGGCTGAACAACGGACTGGGCGACGGGCTCGGTCCGGGCGACGGCCCGGGCCTGAACGGCGACCCGGACTCCCCGCTCGGAGGGCCGGACCCGGCCGCACTGGTGCCTCCGGTCACCTCGCTGCTGAACAACGCCCTGAACACCGACGGCCTCGGCGACAAGGACGGGAAGGGCGGCTCGTCGCTGCTGAACACCCCCCTCGGGGGCAGCACCCAGCTCAACGACGACGGCACACTGACCACGAAGTTCCCCGACGGCTCGACGCAGACCATCGACCCGCGCACCGGCCTGGTCACCAGCACCTCGCCGGACGGTGTGACGTCGACCTCGCAGCTCAACCCGGGCACCAGCCTGCTGAACCCGGACGGATCGACCACCACGCTCAACGACGACGGCACACTCACCACCACCTTCCCGGACGGTTCGAGCCAGACCCTCGACCCGAAGACCGGCCATGTGGAGACCCTCAACCCGGACGGCAGCCTGTCCGAGTCGACGCTGAACCCGACCGACGGCGCCTTCTCCAACCCGGGCGGCTCCACGTCCCAGCTCAACGGCGACGGCACGCTCACCACGAAGTTCCCCGACGGCTCGATGGAAACCCTGAACCCGGACACCGGCCAGGTCACCATCACCGACCCCTCGGGCAACGTCACCACCCACCAGCTCAACCCCGGTGGGTCGTTCACCAACCCCGACGGGTCCACCACCACCCTGAACAACGACGGCACACTCACCACGAAGTTCCCCGACGGCTCGACGGAGACCCTCAACCCGGAAACCGGGCAGCTCACCACCACCGACCCCGCCGGACACACCACCACCACCGACCTGAATCCGGCCCCGAACACCTTCACCACACCGGACGGGTCCACGGCGCAGCTCAACCCCGACGGCACCGTCAGCACGCACTTCCCGGACGGTTCGACGGAGGTCCTGAACCCGGACACCGGCCAGGTCACCGTCACCGACCCCTCGGGCAACGTCACCACCCACCAGCTCAACCCCGGTGGGTCGTTCACCAACCCCGACGGGTCCACCACCACCCTGAACAACGACGGCACACTCACCACGAAGTTCCCCGACGGCTCCCAGCAGATCCTCGACCCGGATACGGGCCGGCTCACCACCACCGACCCCGCCGGGCACACCACCACGACCGACCTGAACGGTGACGGACCGTCGTCGCTCAACACCCGCATCCCGGACCTCGACAGCCTCGACCACAACGGTCCGGACACCGACGGGCTCAACACCCAGGGCCTCGACGGCCCGCACACCTCGTCGCCGCTCACCCACACGTCCGGCCTGAACACCCACGGACCGGGCGGCTCGCTGAACGCGCCCGGCGGCCCGGACGCCGGCCTCGACGACTACTACGACGACTACGACAGCACCCCGTACGGCGGCGGCTCCCTGGGGTCGGCCAACCCCGGCGCCGCCGCGCTCAACGCCAACTCGGCGGCGCAGTCCGCGAACGGCACGCCGCTCAACCCGATGGGCATGGGGGGCGGCGGCATGCCCGGCATGGGCGGTGCGGGCGGCGGCGGCCAGGGGGGCACCAGCGAACGCACCCGGGCCGTCCTCACCGACCCGGTCGGCGGTGCTCGGGGCGGGCGCGCCGGACGGGCCGTGGGAGTCGACGAGGACGAGGACGTCGTGTACACCCGGCCGACCACCTCCAGTTCCCCGTACCCGGTGGGCGGGCCCGGCGCCTCCGGCCAGGGCGGCACGTCCACGGAGAGCGGCGACCGCGCCCGCGAGGCGTGGCTGGCCGAGGACGACGACGTGTGGGGCACCGACGACGGCGGCGCCCCGGCGGTCATCGGACGCTGAGGACGCACACGGGGCCACGCAAGAGAGAACGGAGAGGGAGTGCACGGTGAACAGTGAGTCGATCGAACAGCGGCTCGCCAAGGCGATGGCGGAACTGGAGGCGACCGAGGCCGCCGTGGCGCGCGCCGAGAGCGAACTGACGCACGCCGAGGCGACGGTGCGCTCCGCGGACCGCTCGGTCGAGGTGACCGTCTCCGCCCAGGGCGACATGACCGCACTGACCTTCCTGGACGACAAGTACCGTACGATGCCCGCAGGTCAGCTGGCTGCGAGCGTGCTGGAGGCGGCGCAGGAGGCGCGAGCCCGGATGGCCCGGCGGGTGATGTCCACCTTCGAGCCCTTCACCCACGCGAACGCGGAGGCGCCCGAACTCACCGGCTTCGACGTGGACTGGAACAAGATCTTCGGGCCCGGCGTGCTGGAGGGTCCGAAGGGGGAGCGCCGCCGCGGCTCCGGCCGGCTCCGTGACGAGATCAGCGAGGACCCGGAGGACTGAGGAGACGATGACGGAAAACGCGTACTACGCCAACTTCCCCGGCCTGACCGGCGGCACCCGGCAGCTCCAGGCGATCAGCGACTACGCCGTCGACATGTTCAACGAGTTCTTCCACGACGTGTCGGCGACCAGCGACTGGCCCGGCAGGGACGACAGTTACGCCAAGACGATGGTCCCGCAGGAGAAGAAGCAGCGGGAGGGTGCGGTGAGCACCGGCAAGGCCCTGACCGAGGCCATCGTCGGCGTGGGCGACGGCACGCTCGCCAACCTGAAGAGCGTCCTGACCACGCAGGGCGGCAACCTCGACGCGATCCACGAGTCCCACATCGACAACAGCAACGTCTCCGGCGGCACGCACGGCGGCGGCAGGCACTGACGGACCGGACCGCGCCCCATGAGCATTCAGGTTTCACCGCAGCTGAACAATCTGTTGTTCGTGCTGATCGGTGAGAAAATGCTGCAGGCCGACGAGGACATGGCCTTCGCCAACGGCCGGCCCTACGGGCGGCTGGGGCGGCGGGTGCGGGACCTGTCGGACCTGATCGAGCAGACCGCGGGTGGCGTGGGGCGCTCGCTGCCGCCGCAGGTGGGCAACCAGTACGTCAAGGCCATGCACCTGTTCCTCGACAACGGCGGCAAGAACTACCTGAAGGACTTCGCCGACCAGCTCGACGATCTGGAGAAGGCGCGCACCAAGTCCTCCATGGACATCATGGAGGCCAAGTGGCAGATCATCGCCGAGCTGATCCGGCTGCTGATCGAACTGGCCATCATCATGGTGCTGTCCATCTTCACCGGCGGTTCGGCCTCCAGCCAGGCGGCGGTCGCCAAGGCACGCAGCCGGGTGGCGATCCTCACGCTGCTCGACTGGCTGATGAAGCGCACCCACCTGCTGCCGGCCCTCTCCGAGATGATCGAAGAGGCGTTCACGACGTTCGCCGTTCGCCTCGCGATGATGCTGGGCGCGCCCAAGGGGCGGCGGCCGCACGGCTTCGACTGGTCGCAGATCGTCCAGGACGGTGTCTTCGGCGCGTTCACCGGCCTGTTCCACGGGTTCCTCAACGACATCCTCAAGAACCTGAAGAAGAACTTCAAGAACCTCTGGGGCAGCGGGAACAACCCGTTCAAGGGCATCGACGGCAACGGCAACAAGTTCCACAACGACAAGTTCGACAACCATCACCTCAACGACGGGCCTTCCCACCGGCCGGACCCGAAGCCGACGCCGAAGCCGGGCCCCGAGCCGACCCCCACGCCGAAGCCCAATCCGGTCCCGCTGCCCAAGCCGCCCCCCACCCCGCCCCCCGGCCTCGGGGACAGGATCAAGCACGAGTTCGGTGAGGACATCGGTCACTTCCTCACCGAGGGCGGAGCGGAGGCGCTGGGCGAGCTGGCCACGGCCGCGATCTTCCACCTCCCCGTCGAGGGCCCGATGACCTTCCTGGGCGGCGGACTGAGCGCGGTCAGCGAACGGCACCTGGGGCAGGGCGCGTCCGCCCTGGGCAACAAGTTCAACTTCACCAAGCCGCCCACCGTGAACACCGCGCACCTCCCGGACACGCCGGACGAGTCCACGGCGGACGACGCTCCCCGCCCGGGCGACGGCGACGGCAAGGGCCCCGGTCCGGGCGCGCCCACCCCGGGGCCGGGCGACGGTGTGCCGGCTCCGGGCCCGTCCCCGACGGGCGGCGGGCGGAACGGGCCGGTCACCCTCCGGCCTCCGACCCAGTCGCCCGGCCTCGACGTGGACGTGCCCGGCGGCAAGGTCACCGCCCACGGTCCGTCCGGCGTGCACTTCGACGGCGTGCACGTGGACCCCGTCACGATCGAGGGGGTGGACGTCCACAGCGATGTCCCGGACCTCGACGGCAACGTCACGGTCACCGACCCCGACGTTCACCCGGTGACCGATCCGTCGGCGGTCCAGAAGCCGACGACGGCCCCTCCGGTGACGGCGCCCGGCAATCCGCCTCCGGTGCAGACCGTTCAGCAGCAGCCGCACACCGGCAACGGCACGCCGCGTCCGGGGAGTTCGCCGCGGTCCGACGACACGACGACGACCGACACGAACACGAACGCGGACGCACACACCCGAACCGGCGTGGACACCGGCTCCGACACCGAGAGCGACTCGGACACGGACTCCGTGTTCAGTGACACCGACAGCATCGCCGAGAGCGACATCACCGACCCCGACGGCACCGGGGACACCGAGACCCACGCCCCTGTCACCGAAGCGCCCAAGCCGATCGTCACCGGCAGCACCACGCCGCCGCCGACCGGTCTCCCCGAGGGAACCGCCCCGGACGGCATACCCGGCGACGCTCCGGCCGTCAGCCCCGCCCCCCGCCCGACGCCCGTGCACACGTCGTCCTCGGACCCGACGCCGGACCCCGACCGGAACGACGTGCCGCACCCCGTGCGGAACGACGCACCGGACCCCGTGGCCGACGACGTACGGGAGCCGGTGGTCCTGACCCCGACGCCGCCCGTCGCCCCGGCGTCCCACCCCGCGCCGGGCAGTTTCGAGGAGGCGCGGAACGGGGCGACGCCGACGCCGCGGAGTCACACGTGGGTGGACCCGGTCTCGCGGCCCACGGGTCCGGACGGCAGGCCGACGCAGTACGTGGTGCGTTCCTCCTTCGACGTACGGCAGTTCACGCACGGTGGTGAGCCCGTCACCGATCTCACCGTCACCTACCGCGTCACGGGCGACCCGCAGCTCGGCCCGGAGGTCGACGGGGTGCGGCAGCGGCTCGAAGAGGGTGTGCGGAGGGTGTTCAACACCCCGGACCACCGCCTGCCCGACGGCAGCCGGCTGCACGTCACCGTCGTCCCGGCCGAAGCCGACCGGACGCCGCACCTGGACGTCACCCTGACCGACCCGGCGGACGGCGTGCCCACCACGCACCACTCGTGGCCGGCGGACATCTCCGACTCGGCGCTGGCCCACGAGATCGGCCACCAGCTCGGCCTGCGCGACGAGAGCGGCCTCGACCCGGCCGCGCCGCACCGCGGCGGCAACGAGAGCCTGATGGGCGACGCGCCCCCGGCCACCGGCGCCCCCGTCCCCGTCTCCCCGCCGGAAACAGCCGGCTACCGGGCGGGCGGGCTGCGGCCCCGGCACCTCCAGCTCATCGGCACGCTGGTGGGCGACCCCCCCGACGCGCCCCGGCCGCGCCTCGACGGTGAGCGGCGCGACGCCGCGACGCCTCCTGTGCCGGTCACCGGTGACCTCGGCGCGGACCCGCCGGCACCGGTCGTCCCGCCTGCCACGACGTCTGCCACCGCGCCCGTCGTCGACCCGGTCTCGGACGCCGAAGCCATGCCGATGGTCCCGATCAGCACCACGTCCGCGCCGGTCCCGGACGACACGACCGTGCCCCCGCCCGTCGTCATCTCCGAGGAGGCGACGCCCCCGCCGGTGGTGCCGGAGCTGACGCTCACCACGGCGGACGGTGACACCACTCCCCTGCCCGATCCGGACCCGGAGCCGGAGACGACCAGTGGGCGCGGGCCCCGCCCCTCCTACCTCGGCGACTACGGGCGGCGGCACGACGGGCAGGTCGGGCTCGTCCTCATGGAGCCGTTCCCGCCGGACGTGGTGGACGCCGTGCACCGGCAGGTGATCACCGCCCTCGGCCGGCCGGCCCCGCGCCCCGACGACCCGGTCCTCGCCCAGTTGCGGGACGTGCTGTCGGCGGTGCAGATGGCCCAGCACCTGCCGTACCTGCGCAGCCTCGGCGGCCACCGCGTCACGCTGCGCGTCGACGGCACCGACCGGAGCGTGGACGTGCGGCTGGCCCTGGGCGGGGGGCGGCCGTCCGCGCGGCAGGGGGAGCTGGACACCAGTGACCCAGACAAGCACGTGGAGCGGCGCGGCCAGGGGACCCGGGAGAACGTCTCGGCGCAGCCGTCCGGCACGTTCTCGACGATCCCGGTGCCCTGGACGGGTTCGCTGCCGATCACCGCGTCGGGTCCGGTCCGTTCGCTGGACATGGCGCTGTCCGCGACCATCACGCACAACCAGGCGGACGGCTCCGTCACCGTCACCCAGGTCACGCAGACCACCACCGCCCAGCGCAGCGCCGAGCCGTCCCGGGCCTACGACTTCGACGGCAACTGGCAGGTCCGCGTGGACGCTCCCGCGCCGACCGCCTCGACCAGCGACGGCGCACCCGCCGACGGCTGGTCGCCGGTGCGGCAGCACGGGCCGGTCACCGCCTGGTTCCCGCAGCACCTGGTGGACGCGGACGCCGACCCCGCCCAGGAACTGCCCGCCCCGGCCGCCCTGGACGACCTGCCGCTGTGGGGCGTGGACTCGGTGCTCAACCCCCGGCGGCTGTACGAGGGCGCGGCGGCGCACTTCCGCGCCGACCTCGACGCCACGTCCTCCTCGCAGCTCGCCGACTTCCTCTCCGAGCCGGTGCTGCGCGGCACACTGCCGATGCAGCGCGACGGCGGGCTGTACTCGCCGGTGCTGACGGACGGCAACGGCCGGGCCGTCGGCATGGTGCGGCTGGACGCGCGGGTCACGCCGACCGCGCCGGTCGCCAAGAGCATCGACGCGAAGATCAACCTGGAGAGCCACCTCGTCAACACGGTCAAGAACGACCAGAACACCACGTTCAACAGCGGTGTCGCCCTCACCGGCAGCATCGGCCCGTCGTTCACCGGTGACACCCGGCCGGACCACCCGGACGCCACCGTCTCCGTCGGAGGGAGCTTCAGCGGTAAAGGCACCCTCCAGCTCGGCGCGCAGAACGCCTTCGGCACCAGTTCCTCGGCGGCCTCCGTGCACGCGCTGCGCACCAATCGCAGCCATCTGCTGACCGAGGCCGACGTCTCGTACACCGTCACCCTGATCCGGCCGGACGGCAGCACCGACTCGTACGCGCCGGGAACCTGGCAGCACGGCCTCGACCTGCGCATGCTCAGCGCGGACGACGCCCGGGGCCACACGCCGGCCGGGTCCGAGGTCAGGCAGCTCCCCGCCGAGCTGGCGTCGCTCGGCTCGATCGGGCAGTCGACGGCGCCGCTCGGTGTGGATGGCGCGGCCCCGCTGTTCGCGGAGGCCGAGACCTGGTTGCGCGACCAGGGCTTCCTGCCACCGCCCGCGACCGCGCCGCGCCGGGGCCGGATGCCCGACGAAACGTTGGTGCAGGCGCAGTTGAACAACCTGCGGCGGCTCCAGGAACTGCGCTCCGGGCTGGGGCTGCGGGGCGCGACGGACTCCATGGTGGACGGCGGGCACTCGCTGTTCCTGGAGACGCCCTCGTCGACGGGGCGGCGCCGCGTGCGGCTGGTGCTCGGCGCGAACGCGGACCGGGACCGGCCGCCCGTACACAGGAGAGTGCTCCCCGGCGTCGCCGTCATCAGCGTGTCCTCGTCGACGGCCGGCGGCAACGGCAGACTCGGCAACAGCTACAGCGGCGGCCTCGGCTTCGGCGGCGGCCCCAGCATTCCCACGCCGAACGGCTCCTGGACGCTGAGCGGCACCGGCGACTACCAGTACGTCGGCAACGCCTCGCTCGGCAACACCACCTCGTCGACGGTCGGGCAGGACCAGTTCTTCATCAGCTCGGGCCAGGACGCCCACGAGTTCGACGTACCGGCCCGCCTCACGCTCGATCTGTACGAGGGCACGGGCCCCGGGCCGCAGGTCCGCTTCGGCACCCCGGAGCCCCGGCCGCACCCGCCCGGTGACCTGGAGTCCGCGCCGGGCACCGTGTTGGCGGGGGTGCCCGGCACCGTCCGGCTGGGCGTGCCGCACGGCCGGACCCTGGACGCCCCGGCGCCGGAGCCGGCCGGCCGGCCGTTCACCGTACGCCCTGTCTCGCGGCTCGACCGGGACCGGCTGGCCCTCACGGACAACACCGGCCGGCCGCGCCCTGACGTGGTGCGGGTCCCGGACGACGCCCTGGTGGACGTGATGCGGGGCTCGGAGGCCCTCCAGGACGCCTTCCAGCGCATCGTCACCGGCGCGGCACCCACCACCGGAACCACCGCTCCGGCCCCCGGTCCGGTCTCCCTCGCTCCGGCGCCCTCGCTGCTGAGCCGCTTCACCGGCTTCGTCGGCAACTCGCTCACCGGCAACCCGTTCGCCGACCCCACCACGGTGGCCGCCGAGTCCCGGGCCGCGGCGCTCTCGCCCGGTTCGCTGGTCGCGCGCGGACAGCAGATACTCGGCGGCAGCTACGTGGTGGAGGGCCTGACCCTGCCGGGCCTCGGCGCCGACGGGCAGCTCTCCGTGGAGATCCAGGCCGTCGCACACCACCCCCGGCTGACGTCCGGCACGAGCCAGTACATGGAGTCGGACGTCGCCGCCGCCGACTCGGCGCAGCAGCTCAAGGGCCTCGGCAAGACGCACCAGTTCGGGCTGGCGGGCACGGCGACACAGAACAACCCGAAGTCGCCCGCCCCCGCCACCGACCCGGAGCCGAACACGCAGCAGGACGGCGCCACCTCCACACCGCAGCCCAGCACGGCGGAGACCCGGCAGCCGTCCCGCTTCAACCCGTCCCTGCGCTACCAGTACGCCCGCAAGGCGGACAAGTCCGACACCTCGATCAGTACGACGACGACCAACCGGGTACCGACCCAGACGGGCATCCAGCACCGGGTCACGGCCGACCTCACCTATGTCATCACCATCCGCTCCGGGCACCGCAACGCGTTCGCGAACTTCGTCGGCTACGCCAACGGGCAGACCGTCCAGCTCGCCGTGGACGTACCGCAGGGCCTCCAATTCCTGATGACCGACAGCCAGTTGCGTCGCGACCGGCAGTGGATGGGCGGCGTCGAGGGGCTGCCCGCCGACGTGCCGCCCACAGGCCTGGCGAGCCCGCCACTGCCCAGCCGCTATGTCCGGGACGGCACGCTGGGCCTGGCCTCGGTCACCTCGGTCACCGAACTGGGCCCCACCGGCCGGCCGGGCACCGCGCAGCGCCAGCGGTTCCAGAACGAGGTGCGCGGCCTCCTCGACCGGTACGCGCCCGGCGTCACCACCCCCGGCCACGCCTCATACCTGCCCGGCGTCGCCACCCTGATCGCCGACCAGACGAGCACCGCGGGCAAACGCGCGCTGATCGGACGCGGCGGCGGACAGGCCCGGTTCAGCTTCCGGCACCACCGTTTCGGCGGCGCGGCGCTGGTCGAGGTCACGTTCTCGGCCCGGCCCACGACCACCGCCGCCAACCGGGGCGCGCGCCGCGGCATCGCCGTCCCCGGCGACAAGTCGGGGCTGGAGAGCTGGACGTCGCAGACCCCGGCGGGCCGGTCCACCGCGAACACGGTGAGCCGGCAGCACCGGGTCACCTTCAATCCGACGGCCCGCTTCACCCGGCCCGACGCGGACGACCGCACCGACCGGCTCGGCCCTTCCCCCCAGTGGACGTCGGCCAGTGTCAAGACCGACAAGCGGGGCCGGACCGCCGAGGACCGGTTCTGGCTCCGCACCGACAACGCCGCCGACTTCGACGGCCTGGACTACGAACTGGTCGCCACCGTCCGCTCCACCTGGGTCACGGACTGGCCGCCGAACGTGGTGGGCGCGCTGGTGCAGCGCGGGTTCATCGCCTGGAGCGACGCCGACGCGACGACCCGGAACTGGATCAGCCGCACCCTGGCCGGCGAGATCGGCGGCCGGACCCGGGTCCCGGCCCACGTCAGCCTGCGGTTCGCGGGCGGTGAGACGGCCGACCCGCGCGGCGGCAACCCGCTGCCGGTCCCCGTCTCGGTGTCCCGGGTCGACCCGCGGCCGGCGCCGCACGGGCAGCCCGCGCTGCGCGACGACGGGCTGTTCCACCCGAACGGCAACGTCCCGGTGTACGGCTTCAGCGCCTGGGACCAGCTCTACACGGCTCTCGACCAGGTGGCGCCGGCCACCGGCAGCGGCTGGCGCGCGCAGCCGGCTTCCACCTCGGACGAGAACGCCTCGGTGCGTCTCGGGGAGCTGCTCCAGGCCGGTTCGATCACGCTCGACAACCCGCGCCAGGTCGGCGGGATGCTGCCGACCATGCCGGGCGCCTTCCCGCTCCTGGACTCCCCGGAGGGGCCCACTCTGACGGTGTCCCTGTACCGGCCCCGGGTGGTCACCGAGAGCAGCGACATCGCCGTGGACCGGCTGCGTATCGTCACCGACACCTCGGGCACGGTGTCCGGCAACGACACCGGCCTCGGCCTGTCCCTGCCGTTCGTGCTGAGCGCCGACGACCCCGACCGCAATCTGGTCGGCGCCACCCCGCCCGTACTCCAACGGCCCATCGACCCCAGCAACTTCGGCGGCAACGTCTCGGGCGGGCGCCGCGAGTGGCTGAAGACCGGCAGCACCAGTGCCCCGGCCGACGGGCGCGGAACGCGTGGGTACGAGGTCCAGGCGGACGTGCACATCCAGGTCAGCGGCCCCGAGGGGGTGCGGCACGTCACCGGTACGGCCACCCTCCGCATCGAGGAGCGCGACGCGCTGGGCCACGGCATCACCCCGCCCCGGCCCCTTCCGCGTGTCTACGACCTGCCCGCGCTGCTGGCCTCGCAGACCGGCACCGCGCCGGGGCAGTGGGCGTCCACACCCCCGCGCGACCTGCCGGACGCCCTGATCGCCGGGGTCGATCCTGACGACGACGGGTACCAGTTCTGGCTGGCGACCGGCGCGGACCCGGACGGCTCCCGGCTCGCCCTCGCGCTGTACGGGTCGTCCCGTACGGCCCGGCTCACCGGGCATCCGGTGGAGCTGGTGACGCGTGGGCCGGAGGGGCTGCGGTTCTGGTCGTTCGGCCCGGACGGTGTCCTGAGGGCCACCCCTTCCGGGGCGCCGGGCACGGAGGGCACGCCGCCCCTCGGCGATCCGGCGCTGGACCGCGCCTGGTCCGGCTTCGAGACCGTCGCGAACGATCTGCACCGCGCGCACGGCGACCACGCGCAGGCCCTCGCCGACGAGACCGAGATGCGGAACCTGCGGACGGACGCGGTGGACGGCCTGCGCGACGCGGTCACGACGCTGGACGACGGGCGCAAGGCTGCCGACGACGCCGACCGGGCGGCCACCTCGGCGGAGACCGGGGCCGACGCGGCCGAGCAGGACGTCAGCGACCTCGAAGGCCGGATCGACAAGCTGACCACGGACATCGCCACCACCCGCGGCACGATCGACGCGCTCACGGAATCCCTCACCGAGGGCGGGCGCCGGCAGAGCGGTCTCGACGCCGGCCTGAAGGCGGCGCAGGCCCGCCTCGACGCCCTGAACGAGACCGCCGCCGCGCCCCCCGCGCCGGACCCGGCCACCGGGACCGGCAGCTCATCGAAGCCCACGGACACCGGCACCTCGTCGACGCCCGCGGACACCGGGACCGGCACCTCGTCCACGCCCACGGCCGCCCCCGCGACGCCCCCGCCCGTCGACCCGCGGCTGACCGAGCGGATCGACGCCGCGACCGCCGAGGTCGACCGGATCGATGGCGAACTGGACGGCGTCCGCAAGAAGGTGGCGCTCGACCGGACGAACCTCCGGCAGTCCGAGGTCTCCCTCGCCCGGGACGAGGCAGCTCTCAAGGAGCTCGAAGCCCCGCTCCCGGACCTCCGCGACACCGCACGCGAACTGCGCTCCGACGCCGACACGGCGCGCGGCCACGCCGACGACACCGACCTGGCCCGCCAGGACGCGCAGGAGTCGCACGACCGGGCCGAGCTGAGCCTCCGCGAGATCGACCGTGCGCTGGACGACATCCTCGGCCGCCGCGACGACGCCGCCACCCGGCGCGCCGCCGCGGAGACCGCCCTGCCTGCGGCGGCGGGGCCGGTCCTGGCGAACGGGCCCGTAGCGGTGCCGCCCTCGCGGTCGTCCTTGTCCTCCATGCCCCCGCACCCGCCGGGCTCCGGGCTACCCAGGACGGCCGGCCCCTCCACCGGCAACACCCCCGCCACCGGGGACGACACCGATTCCGACGCCGATCCGGACTCCACCGGCTCGGTCGTCTCGGACCACAACTCCGACGACCACAACTCCGGCGACCACGACTCCGACGACCGTGACGACCCGTCCGAGGTGGAGACCGCGCTCACCGTGCCGGACCCGGTGCCCTCGGTCCCGCCCAAGAGCGAGGGCACCTCCGAGCACGGCAAGGACGGCGACGCCCACAGCGACACCCGCTCCGAATCCGACGCCGACCCGGACCCGGACCCCGACCCCGACCCCGACCCGGAGAGCGCGGCCCCGCCGCCACCCCCCTCCGAGCCCTTCCAGGTGCGCGCGCCGCGCGGCAACACCGTGCCCACGATCGGCGACGGCCGCTGCATCCTCTACACGTTCATCGGCACCGACCCGCAGCGCGTCCGCGAGCGGGTGCCCGGACTGAGCACCCGGGCCCCGGAGACGTATGCCTGGCTGGGCCGTACCGACGAGGTGCGCGCCGGTCTGGGCCTGGCCGCCCGCAGCGACACCTCCCCCGCGGCCCGGCAGGCCCGCAACCATCTGCTGATCGCCGCCGACCACCTCCGCTCGGCGGCAGAACAGCGGCTGCTCGACGCGCACGGGGGCGGACGGCCGTTGCCGCAGGACGTGGTGGGCCAGGTACGCCAGACGCCGGCACCGCACTTCACCCGGACCACGGCCGCCATGAACCGCTCCCAACTCCTCGCCACCGCCCGGCGCTACGGCATCGACGGACTGCGCCGGCCCGAGGAGCTGAGCGACCTCAACGCGCGCTACGACGCCGCGCTGACCGAGGACGGGGTGACCGACCGCCCGGCCGACCCCGGTGTCATCCGGATGTTCAACCACCTGCGCGACACCGGCCGGCTGCCCTCCCTCGACGAACTGGACGACGCCCAGCTCCGTCAGGTCATCGACTCCGCCTACACCGAGAGCACCGTGCCCTTCACGGACGAGGAGCTGAACCACGCCCTCGCCGCCGTGCGGAACTGGTCCGGCGCCTGGCAGAGCGACCAGGGCGAGATGTTCCTGCCGCTGCTCGCCGACACCCTCGGCGTCACGGTGGAGGTGCTGCGGCCCGATCCCACGACAGGCCTCGGCACGGTGACCCGCGTCGGCTCACCCACCGCGGGCCGGGTCCTGGAGGTCCACTACTGGGGGCTGAACCACTACACGGCCAGCGACGCGGCCCCGCTCACCGCGATCCCGACGTCCAGTGCGCCGCGCGGCCCGCAGGACGCGCCCAGCACCCGACCCGCCGGGCGCCGCCGCCCCGCCCCCCGCCGCGACCCCAGCGACGACCGACCCGCACCCCGTGTCGCACGGCCCGCGCACCCCGACACCTGGCACCACCTCCGCCCGCACGCACGCCCTGCCACCCTCCGCACCGAGCGCTTCGACCCGCACGCCGACCCCACCGCCGACGCCCCCCGGTCCGGACTCCTCTCCGGCGCCACCACCCTCATCCGCGCCCAGGTCCGCCGTATCCAGGCCCCGAGCGGCCAGTGGGTACGCGACTACACCCTCAACCTCCCCGTCAACGCCGCCGACGCCCAGCACACCGCCCGGCTCGCGGAGCGCCTCGGCCGGCTCGTGGACCACCACCTCAACACCGGCTACGCGCTGCCCACTTCGGGCGACCAGCTCCACGTCAACGTCAACCTCGTCGACAGCCCGGAGCACCCGGAAGTCATCACTCTCACGCACACGGACGCCCCCGCACGGCCCGACCAGACCCACCTCGACCTCAACCACACCGACAGCCAGCTCCTGCACGAACTCCTGCACTACCTCGGCCTGCCCGACGAACAGCGCGACAACGACTTCCTCTTCCGCAACCACCCCGACGCCACCGCCGTCCGCACCGACGGCCTCATGGCCACCATCGACACCCCCGCGCCCGCTTCCCTCCCCCACCGCTACCTCGCCACCATCGAGAACGTCACCGATGCCGGGCCGCGCCTCCACGACCACACGGACGCGGTCACCGACACCCCCACCGATCCGGACACCACTCCCGTCCCGGCCACCGAAGCCCCCGCCTGGCCCACCTCCCGGGCACCGGTGCCCGCACCCTCCTCCACCTACGTGCTCGCCTACGGCGCCCAACTGGACGGCAACGTGGGCCTGGTGTACCTGGAGCCGCTGCCTCCGGCGGTGGTGGACGGGCTGCACCGGCAGGTGATGGGCGCACTGGGGCTGGCGCACGCCCCGGACACGCACCCGGTGCGTGAGCAGCTCAGGGCGGTGGCGAGCGGCGAGCAGCTGATACTCAACCTGCCCTATGTGCGCGGCAGTCTGGGCTTTCGTTTCACCGTCCGGGTGGACGGCCGCGACCGGACCGTGGACGTGCGGATGCGGCTGTCGAACCCGGTGGCGTCGGCGCGATACGGGCAGACGGAGGGCGCCGAGCGGGACGTGCGCGTGGAGCGGCGCGGCATCGGCACCCAGGAGTCGGTGTCCGCTGAAGCGTCGGGCACGGTCCGCACCCTGCTGCTGCCGTGGACGGGCCTCTTCCCGGTGACGCGGGCCATCCCGGTGCGCGGTGTCGACGTGGCGCTGACGCTGGCGATGACCCTGAACCAGCTGTCCTCGACGTCGTCGGTGACGACGGTCGTGCAGACCACGTCGGCGCAGCGCAGCAACGAGCCCTCGGAGCCGTACGACTTCACGGCCTCGTGGGAGGTGCGGGTGGACGCGCCACGGCTGGCGCCGCCGGTCACCTGGGGGCCGCCACAGGCGCACGGGCCGGTGACGTTCTGGTTCCCGCAGCACCTCGCTCGGGACGAGGCGGATGAGCTGCCGGAGGCGGCCGGCCTGGACGACTTGCCGGTGTGGGGCGTGGACACGGTCGCCGAGCCGCAGCGGCTGCTCGCGGAGGCGCTGGGCTTCTTCGGCACCGCACTGAGCACGCTGGACGAGGACTCGGCGGCGGAGCTGGAGACGTTCCTGTCGGAGCCGTTGCTGCGGGGCACCCTGCCCATGCAGCGGGACCGGGGGGTGTTCTCGCCGGTGCTGCTCGACACCTCGGGGCGCGCCCTGGGCATGTTCCAGTTGCGGACCGAGGTCGTCGTGGGCGAACCGCTGCGGCGCAGCGTGGCCGGCAAGATCAACCTGGAGAGCCATCTGACGCAGGTGGTCAAGCTGGACTCGCAGTCGCGGTTCAGCAGCGGGCTCACCCTGTCCGGGAGCGTCGGACCGGCGCTCACCGCGGACCGGTCGCAGGGGCATCCGAACGCCTCGCAACGGCCCGGCGGCGGTGTGCTGGGGCGGGTGTCCGCGCAGGCGGGCACCCACGAGGAGCTGGTGCAGAGCGGCAGTACGGCGCTGATGCACGCCGTGCGCACCAACCGCAGCCATCTGCTGGCCCCGGCCGAGGTGCGGCACACCCTGGTCCTGCACCTGCCGGGCGGCGGGCGGCGGGAGTTCACCCCGGACGCCTGGCCGCGCGGCATGCACCTGCGACTGCTCACCGCCGAGGACGCCAACGGACACGCACCGGCGGCGGACGAGCTGCGGCGGCTGCCCGCGGAGCTGGAGCACCTGCGGTCGGTCGGTACGACGGCGACGCCGCTGGCCGTGGACGGCGCCGCACCCCTCTTCGTACACGCCGAGAACTGGCTGCGGCGGGAGGGCTTCCTGCCCGGCGACACACCGGGACGCAACCGGGTGCTGCCCGACGAGGCCTTGGTGCAGGCACAGTTGAACAATCTGCGCCGGTTCGAGCAGGGTCGTTCGGAGGTGGGGCAGCGAGCCGCCACGGACGCCATGCTGGACGGTGGCCACTCGCTGTTCCTGGAGATCCCGACCGCGACCGGGACGCGGCGGGTGCGGCTGGTGCTCAGCGCGGTGCGCGGCGACGGCGACAGCGTGCACAGCCGGGTGCTGCCGGACGTGCAGGGCATGGGCGTGGCGTCGCTGTCGGCGGCGGGCGCCGACCACCGCGGTTCGTCGTACGGCCTCTCGTACGGCGGTGGCGGCTCGTTCGGGCTGCCGAAGGGCTCGTGGACGCTGGGCGGCAGCGGCGACTATGTGCGCGGCGACCAGGTGCGGCACGACAACAGCGTGCAGCTGGGCGTCGGGCACGACCAGTTGTTCATCGGGAGTGGGGCCGGGCAGCGCAGCGAGGTCTTCGAGGTGCCGGCCGATCTCGCGCTGGACCTGTACGAGGGCCCCGGTGAGCAGCCGTCGGTGCGTTTCGCGCACGAGACGGTGGAGGTGCCGTTCGTGCCGCACGGCGCCCCGCCCGCCGAGCCGCTGGGTCCGCCGCCGGACCGGGTGCCGGGCACGCTGCGCCTCTCGGTGCCGACGCACCGCACGCTTCCCGCCGGGGCGCCGGTGCCGGCGGCTCCCCCGGCGCCGGTGCTGCGCGCGGCCACCGACGCCGACCGGGACCTGCTCGACCTCACCGGCGAGGACGGCGCCGCGCTGCCGGACACGGTGCTGCTGCCGGACGACGCGATCATGGAGGTGTTCCAGGCGTCCGCCGCGCTGGACTCGGCGTTCCGCGCGGTGCTCGGCAACACCTACCCGGGGCATCCGGCGCGCGGTCTGCTGGACGACGTGCGGGACGCGGTCGCCGGGCACACCCCGCGTCCGGTGGCGCGGGCCGGCCGGGCGCTGGGCGAGTCGCTGGCGGGCGCGGCGGCCACCGATCCGACGACGGTGGCGGCGGAGATGCTGTCCGCCGCGCGCAACCCCGCCGCACTGCTGGCCCGGGGGCACCAGGTGTTCAAGGGCGCCTACGTGGTGGAGGGCCTGACCCTGCCGGGGCTCGCCTCGGACGAGGTGCTGTCGGTGGAGATCCGCGGCGTGCTGCGGCGGCCCCGGGCGACGGACGGTTTCGCGCAGTACTTCGAGACCGGTCTGAGCGCCACCGACGGAGCGGCGCAGCAGCGGGGCGCGGCAGGCACCTCGCAGTGGGCGGGCGGCCTCCGCGCGGTCCGCAACACGTCGTCGAGCCAGACACCGGCCGCCGACCAGGCGGCGGGCAACGACTTCGACGGCGTCCTGGTGACCCGCGCCGACCGCACCGGTCAGGAGGAGAGCGCGCCGCCGGCGTCCCGGCCGGGCACACTGAACCCGTCGGGCCGTTACACCCGCACGGCCCGGAGCGAGCGGTCGCGGGCGCTGGGCTCCACGACGACCGCCTACCGCACCGCCACCGAGAGCGGCACCCAGCACCGGATCACGGCCGACGCGACGCTGCTGGTGACGTTCCGCCGGGGCCGCCGCAACGTCGTCGGCAACGCGTTCGGGCAGGGCGAGGGCCGCGCGGTGACCGTGGCGCTGGACCTGACGGACGGGGTGCGGTTCCTGGCCACCCCGGCGCAGATCCGGCGGCACGCCGCGTGGTTCGCAGGCGTGCCCGGTCTTGCCGTACCGGGCCCGGCGGTGGGCTCGGTGCCGCTGCCGCGCCGCTTCACGGCCTCCCGCGAAGTGGGTCTGGGCAGCGTGCTCGCGGTGGACCAGTTCACCGACGCGACGCGCACGGTGCAGCGCCCCGACGTGCTGCGGCAGCGGCTCCTCGCGCTGATCGAGGAGGAGGCGCCCGGTATCACCCGGCCCGGCCACTCCTCCCATCTGCCGGGCGTGGCGACCCGTATCGCGGACCTGTCGTCGACGGCCGGCCTGCGCACCCTCGCCGGTCGCGGCCCCGGCCATGTGCAGCGCTTCCGGTTCCGTTATCTCGGCTACGGCGGAGCCCAGTTGGTCGAGGTGACGCTGCGCACCGAGCCGGACGCCGACGACCACGCGCTGCGTGCGCTGCGCGGGCACCCGGCGGCGGCGGGGTCGGGCATCGAGCAGTTCCTCGGCCATGTGCCCTCCGCGGTGACCGACCGGACGGCGCGCAGTGTGCGGCACGCCGGGTTCGTACAGCTCCAGTCGCGCTTCCCACGGCCCACCGGCGGCCCGCGCACCGACCGGGCGGGCGTGCTGCTCAGCGCCGACACGACCCGCGGCAACGCGGCGCGCGTCACCCGCTCCGCCGAGGACCGCTTCTGGCAGCGCACCGACAGCGCCGCCGACTTCGAGGGCGTGCCGTACCGGGTGGTGGCCGAGGTGCGGTCGACCCCGGCCGCGCAGTGGCTGCTCGACCTGCCGGGCAGCCTGTTCCAGCACGGCGTGCTGAGCCTCACCGAGGCGGACGCCACGCTCGCCGACCGCATCGCGCACCTGTTCGGCGGCCGGCCGGCGCGGACGACCACCGTGTACACCGCCGCCGCGCTGCGGTTCACCGGCAGCGAGACCGGCGACCCGGCCCCCGCGCCCGCGCCGTTGCCGGTGGCCCGGCACACCGCACGGCCCACGGTCACCGGGGACCGCTTCGTGCCGCACGGCCCGGCCCCCGTGTACGCCTTCGACGGCGGCGCGGAACTGGCCGCGGCGCTGGGCGAGGTGGCGCCGGCGCTGACCCGCTCCTGGCGTTCCCTGACCGCATCCGGCTCGGCGGACGCCACGGCCGTGCGCGTGGGTGAGCTGATCCAGTCCGGCACCCTCTCGCTGGACCACCCGCGCGGCCCGGCCGGTCCGACCACGACGATGCCGGGCGCCTACCCCGTCCAGGGCGCGCCGGGCACCCCGCCCCGCCTCACGGTGGAGCTGTACCGACCGCGCCCGGTCACCGACACGGGGGATGTGACGGTGGACCGGCTGCGGCTGAGCACGTTCGGCGCGGCGTCCTCCTCGCAGGCGGGCGTCACCGCCGGGCTCGCGGCGCAGGGCGGGCTCGCCGCCTCCGACGACAACCGGCACATCGTCAACTTCACCGTCCCGGTGCTGGCCCGCCAGCCGCAGGCCCCCGGCCCCGGCGCCGCCGTGAGCGGCACCCGCCGGGACTGGCTCAAGCACGGCAACACCAGCGCCCCGGAGGGCTCGCGCGGCACCCGAAGCCACGAGATCCTCGCCGACGCGCTGATCACCGTGCACGGCCCGGACGGCGTGCGGTACGTGACGGGCACGGTGCGGATGCGCCCCCTGGAGCGCGATCTGCTGGGCCTCGGTGTGACCGGCGCCCGCACCGACGCCGGGACGTTCGACGGTGCCGCCCTGGTGCGGGAGGCCGCCGACGCCCGCGCCCACGCGGCGGGCGCCCCGGCCGGTGCCGCCGCCGACGCCGTACTGCGCGACTGGCGCACGGGGCCGCTGCGCGACCTGCCGACGCTGCTGGCGGACGGCGTCCGGGCGGACGACGGGGCGGCCGTGGAGGGCGTGCAGATATGGCTGGCCGTGGACGGCGGTCCCGGGCAGACGGCCCGCGCACTGTACGCCGCCGCCGGGGCGGCAGCGCTGCTGCGCCGTCCGGTCGAGCTGGCGCTGCGCGACGACGAGGGCGTGCGCTTCCGCCGCTTCGACGCCGACGGCGAACCGGAGCCGGCCGGCCCTGAGGAGGACGGCGCCGGCTGGGCGGCCGTCCGGGAACAGGTCGGGGCGCTGGACGCGGCGGCGCACGCGGAGGAGGCGGCCCGCGCCGAGGAGGCGGGGCTCCAGGCCGAACTGCCCGGCGCGCGCCGGGCACTGGACGAGGCCCGCCCACCGGTGGCGCGTGCGGGGCGGGACGTGGACGACGCCCGGGCCGCCGCGCGGGACGCCCGGGACGCCCGTACGGCCGCCGACCACGCGGTCACCGCCGCCGAACGCACCGACCGGGAACGCCGCACCCGCGTCGCGGAGCTGACGGCCGACGCCGAGGACCGCCGGTCCCGCGCGACGGCGGCGACCCACGAGGCGGAGGAGGCCCGGGAGGCGGTCCGCGACGCGCGGGAGCATCTGGAGGCGACGGAACGCAGCCTGCGGGAGGCGGTGGCCGAGGCGGCCGAGCGCGGCGGTTCCAGCTCCGGCGGTTCGGCCAGGTCGGGCCGGTCCGGCGGCTCGGACAGGTCCAACGGGTCGGTCGGTCGCCGCACCGTACGCCGGGACGGTGCCCGCGCCGCGCTGGAGACGGCCAGGACGGCGGCCGAGACGGCCGAGCGCGCCGCCGACGCCGCCCGGCACGCGGCCGAGGACGCCGCCCGGCGCCGTGACATGGCCCGCGACGCGGCCGGCGCCGCGGCCACCGCGCTGACCCGCGCCCGTGACACGGCCACGACGGCGTCGCGGACCGACCGGGAGGCCCGCGAGGCCCTGACCGCGGCAACCGAACGCCACGACGCCACGGTCACGGCACTGGACACGGCCCAGCAGGGGGTGGACGGCCTCGAACGCCGAGTCGGCGAAGCCCTCGCCGAACAGGCCCGTCAGGCGGACAGGCAGCGCAACGCGCAGAACGACCTGACCGACCTCGTGACCCTCCTGGAGGCGGAGCGCGCGGCGGCGGGCGACGGCACGGTGCCGCTCCCGACGGGCTCGTTCGCCCGTACACCGGCGGGCTGGCCGATCCGCACGGGCCGGCCGGCGCCGCCCAGGATCGAGGAGGAGTCCGACGCGGAGACCGACGCGTCCGACACGGACTCGGAGGAGGACGGCGACGACGAGGACGCCGAGGACGCGGGCGGCCCTCCCCCGGTCCCCCGGGGCGAGCGTCCGGACTCCTTCGTGGCCTCGCTCTCCCGGCTGCTCACCGCGTCGGGCGACGCCCCGGCGTGGACCGGATCGCGTGACCCGCACGGCGCGCTGCGCGCGTGGGCGCGTACGGACGTGGCGGCACGCCGGGCCCCGGAGGACGCCGAACTCCCCGAGGGCGAGACGCTGGTGAGCATCGATGATCTTGCCCGGATCGATGCCCTCACCGACGCGCTGCGCGCCCAGTCGATCCTCCAGAGCGGCCGGGTGACCGTGGACGAGGCCGGACTCGACGAAGCCGCGCGCCTCGCGCTGGTCCTGGCACGCCCCGACTCCCCGGCGTACGTGGCGACCCTGGCCGCGCTGGTCGCCCGGGATACCGGACGGCCGGTGCGGGTGCTCGGACCCGGCGACGGCGTCCGCGCGTTCGGACCGGAGGAGGGCGACCCGCTGAACCTGTACTTCGACGGCCGCCGCTTCTCGGCCACCCCACCCGGCGCCTGACCACGGGCACCGCCCGATCCCCGCACCACCGCCCCGAAAGGAAGACCATGTCCGGCACGAACGAACCGCACCACCAGGCCACGCCGGCCGAGTCGGCGACGCCGACCACACCGGAGCCGGAGATGTCGGTTCCGGAGGCGCCGGCAGCAGCGGCGTCTCCGGAACCGGCGAAGACCGCGGAGCCGGAGCCGGCCGCCCCGGAGAGCACGTCCACCCCGGAGAGCACGCCCTCACCGGAGGTACCGCACGCGGCGGCCGCGCAGGCGGCTCCGGACGCCGACCCGACGGCCACGGCCACGGCGGAGGCCGAGGCGGAGGCCGAGCCCCAGACCCACGTGGGCGACGGCGGCAAATCCGCGGCCTCCCGTCCCTCCGGCCGCCCGTCCCGGGGCCTGCTGGCCGGTGCGGCCATCGCGGGGGCACTGCTGATCGGGGTGCCGTTCCTGGTGTCGGGGGCGCTGGACAGATCGGGGCCGGGGAACGGCGGATCGGCGGACCGGGTGGCCGACGCGGGCACGGTGCTGAACAACTCGGGCAACGGCGCGGAGCCGGGCGTCTACGGATCGGCCGACCCGGCCCCTTCGTCGCCGTCTCCGTCGCCGTCCGCGAGCAAGGGCAAGGAGGACGACGGGAAGCACAAGCCGAAGACGGGCGCCGTGGCGGGGGGCCCGGCGGTGCCGAGGAGCACGCAGGAGGCACCGAAGAACCCGGAGCCGTCGAAGACGCCGCAGAAGCCGCAGAAGCCGAAGAAGAAGACGGCCCCGAAGCCCGCCGTCACCACCACGGTGACCGCGGCGCCCGGCACCACGCTCTTCGGCCACGCCTCCAACCGCTGTATCGAGATGGTGGCCCACAAGGGCGCGGACGGCTCCCCCCTCCAGATAGCCAACTGCACCGGCAAGAACTGGCAGAAATGGGACTTCCGCCCGGACGGCACCATCCGCTCGATGGGCCTCTGCATGGATGTGGCCTGGGGCTCGCACGACAACGGCGCGGTGATCCAGATCGCGTGGTGCAGCGGAAACCCGGCCCAGCAGTTCGTGCTGAGCGCCGACCACGACCTGGTGAACCCGCAGGCCAACAAGTGCGTGGACGTGAAGAACGCGCAGACCGGCGGCGGCGCCCGCCTCCAGCTCTGGGACTGCAACGGCCAGGACAACCAGAAGTGGAGCAGGCGGTGAGTCCACCGCCGGCCTCGGGTCCGGGCGGGTAGGCGGCGCACCTCACAGCGTGTCATCCGATCGGACCCGCCCCGGCGGGGAACTGTGGGATCATGACGACACAGCTCGGACTTCCCGAAGGCCTCCAGGCCTGTCTCTTCGATCTCGACGGGGTGGTCACCAGGACGGCGGTGGTGCACGCCGCCGCCTGGAAGGCGACCTTCGACGCCTTCCTGCGCGAGCGTGACGGAGCGGACTTCCGCCCCTTCACCGACTCCGACTACGACCAGTACGTCGACGGCCGCCCCCGGGCCGACGGCGTCCGCTCTTTCCTGGCCTCCCGGGACATCGAACTGCCGGAGGGCACCCCCGACGACCCACCGGACACGCGGAGCGTCAACGGTGTCGGCAACCGCAAGAACGAGCTCCTGCTGGAGAAGATCCGTACCGACGGTGTGGAGCCGTACGAGGGCACGCTGCGCTACATCGACGCGGTCCGTGCCGCCGGGCTCGCCACCGCGATCGTCTCGTCCAGCGCCAACACCCGCGACGTGCTGCGCTCCATCGCCGCCGAGCAGCTGTTCGACGTACGGATCGACGGCGTGGTGGCCAGAGAACGGAAACTGCCGGGCAAACCGCACCCCGACACCTTCCTGGCCGCCGCCCGGGACCTCGGCGTGGAGCCGTCCCGGGCCGCCGTCTTCGAGGACGCGCTGGCCGGCATGGACGCGGGCAGGTCCGGGCACTTCGGCTTCGTCGTCGGCGTCGACCGCGTGGGGCAGACCGACGCGCTGTACGCCCATGGCGCCGACCGTGTCGTCAAGGACCTCGCCGAACTCGGAGGCAGCGAGTGATCACCAACCGGACGTACACCGTGGAGCCCTGGCGCGTGCGCGAGACGGCTCTCGACCTCGATCTCCTGGCCCAGAGCGAATCCGTCTTCGCCCTGTCCAACGGACATGTCGGCTGGCGCGGCAACCTCGACGAGGGCGAACCGCACGGCCTGCCCGGCAGCTACCTCAACGGGGTGTACGAACTGCACCCGCTGCCCTATGCCGAGGCGGGTTACGGCTACCCCGAATCGGGCCAGACCGTCATCAACGTCACCAACGGAAAGCTGCTGCGGCTGCTGGTGGACGACGAGCCCTTCGACCTTCGCTACGGGCGGCTCGGCAAGCACGAACGCACCCTGGACTTCAGGCGCGGTGTGCTGGAGCGCAGCTGCGAGTGGACCTCCCCGGCGGGTACGACCGTCCGGGTGCGTTCCACCCGCCTCGTCTCCCTCACCCAGCGCGCCATCGCCGCCGTGCAGTACGAGGTGGAGCCCGTCGACAGCCGGACCAGGGTGGTCATCCAGTCGGAGCTGGTCACCAACGAGAGTCTGCCCTCGTCCGACGGCGATCCGCGGACGGCCAAGGCGTTGCAGTCCCCGCTGGAGCCGGAGGAGGACCAGGCCGTTGGGTCGCGGCTGCGTCTGGTCCACCGCACCCGGCGCAGCGGCCTCAGGGTCGCCGTGGCCGCCGACCACGTCGTGGACGCCCCCGGGGAGATCACCACCAGCAGCGAGAGCAACACGGATGTCGCCCGCCTGACCATCACCTCCGTCCTGGACCCGGGACAGCGGCTGCGGGTACAGAAGACCGTCGCCCACGGCTGGTCGGGGGCCCGGTCCCGGCCCGCGATGAGCGATCAGGTCGAGGCCGCACTGGCTGCGGCCGCGCATGGCGGCTGGGACGAACTGGTGGCCCAGCAACGGGCCTACCTCGATGACTTCTGGGCCCGTGCCGACGTCGAGGTGCACGGCGACGAGGAGATCCAGCAGGCGGTCCGCTTCGCCCTCTTCCATGTGCTTCAGGCCGGTGCCCGCGCCGAACAACGGGCGATCCCGGCCAAGGGGCTGACCGGTTCCGGGTACGACGGCCACGCCTTCTGGGACACCGAGATGTTCGTGCTGCCCCTCCTCTCCTACACCGAGCCCAAGGCGGTCGCCGAGGCGCTGCGCTGGCGGCAGGCCACCCTGCCCGCCGCCCGGGACCGGGCCACCCAGCTCGGGCTGCGCGGTGCCGCGTTCCCGTGGCGGACCATCGACGGCTCGGAGGGCTCCGCGTACTGGCCGGCCGGGACCGCCGCCTTTCACGTGGGCGCCGACATCGCGCACGCCTCGGTGCGCCACACGGCGGTGACCGGCGACACCGCCTTCGAACGCGAGACCGCCCTGGAACTCCTGGTGGAAACCGCGCGGCTGTGGCGCTCCCTGGGCCATCACGACGCTCACGGTGTGTTCCACATCGACGGCATCACGGGGCCGGACGAGTACAGCGCCGTCGTGGACGACAACACGTACACCAATCTCATGGCCCGCTCCAATCTCCTCGCCGCGGCCGACGTGTGCGAACGCCACCCGGAGGAAGCGGCCCGCCTCGGTGTGAACGAGGAGGAGAGCGCCGCCTGGAGGGATGCCGCCGAGGCCGTGCACATCCCCTACAACGAGGAGATCGGCGTGCACGAGCAGCACGCCGGCTTCACCCACCACCAGCGCTGGGATTTCGCGAACACACGCGCCGACCAGTACCCGCTGATGCTGCATTTCCCCTACTTCGACATCTACCGCAAGCAGGTGATCAAGCAGTCCGATCTGGTGCTGGCCATGTACACCTGCGGCAGCTGGTTCGAAACCCACTGCGACGACGACCAGCTGGCCGCGAACTTCGCCTACTACGAGCCGCTGACCGTACGGGACTCCTCCCTGTCGGCGTGCTGCCAGGCCGTCGTCGCCGCCCGGACCGGGCATCTGCGGCTGGCCTACGACTACACCGCCGAGGCCGCGCTGATGGACCTGGCCGATCTGGAACACAACACCCGCGACGGACTGCACATCGCCTCGCTTGCCGGTACGTGGATGGCGCTGGTCGCCGGATTCGGCGGCACCCGGCGGGACGGCGACAGCCTGCGCTTCGCGCCCCGGCTGCCCGAGAAGTTCAGCCGCCTGGCCTTCCGGCTCCAGTTCCGCGGCCGGTGCCTCCAGGTGGAGATCGGGCCCGACAGGGCGACGTACTCGCTTCTGATCGGTGAACCGCTGACGATCCACCACCACGGCACGGAGGCGCACGTGAACGGTCAGGAGCCCGTCACCCTCGCGATCTCCCCGCCCGAGCGGCGGCCCACGCCCGAACAGCCACTGCACCGCCGTCCGGGCGACGCCGACCGGCCGGGCCCCGGGCAGGGCTGAGACGGGGGTAATCGGCCGGGCTCCCCGGACAGCCCGCACGAGCGGCCTGGGGGCCCGGCCGCCCCGGGCCGGGGCAACTACCGCTTGGCGGCCACGAAGCCCCACTGGTCGACCGGGGCCCCGGTGGGCGGCTCCTCGGGGCGCCAGAGGCTGATCGAGCCGAAGCCGGGCTCGACCAGTTCGAGCCCGTCCGCGAACGTCGCGACGATCTCCTTCGGCCGTGAGGTGTACGGCATGGCGCCGCCGCTGGCGTACTCGTCGGACGCGGCCCGGGTCTCCGGGGTCCCGATGGTGTCGCACAGCATCAGATGGCTGCCGGCGGGCAGCGCGTCCAGGTAGCCGCGGAGGAGGGCCGCGGCGTCGTCCGCGTCCGCCACGTGTCCCAGCGTCGAGAGCAGCATCACGGTCACCGGGCGGCTGAGGTCCAGGGTGCGTGCGGCCTCGCGCAGGACCGTCTCCGCGTCCCGCAGGTCCGCGTGCACGTAGTCCGTGGCGCCCTCGGGCCGGCTCGTGAGCAGGGCCCGGGCGTGGGCGAGGACGATCGGGTCGTTGTCCACGTACACGATGCGTGCCGTCGGCTCGACGCCCTGGGCGACCTCGTGGGTGGCGTTGGCCGTCGGCAGGCCGGTGCCGAGGTCCAGGAACTGCCGGACGCCCGCCTCGGCTGCCAGATAGCGCACGGCCCGTGCCTGGAACGCCCGGGAGGCGCGCGCTATCTCGATGATCTGGGGGTACGACTCCTCCATCATGGCCCCGAGCCGGCGGTCCACCTCGTAGTTGTCCTTGCCGCCCAGCCAGTAGTTCCACACGCGCGCCGAGTGCGGTGTGCCCGTGTCGATTCCGTCCACCGCCACCTGGTTGCCCTGCCCGTCAGTCATCGGCCCTCTTCACGTCGTACGACGGTGGCACGGGCGACTCCGTGCCACGCGGGCCCAATGTTTCCCCACGGGCCACATCCGCACCAGCCCGAAGTGGGGCAACTCCCTTTAAGCGCCCAGGATCTCGGTGATTCCCGTGCGGTAGGAGGTGACAGGGAAATCGGGGAAGCGGGTCGCGAACTTCGCTGTGCCGAAGATGTTGTCGCCGCGATGGCGGGGCAACAGCTCCTGGACTTCGCCGAGTTGGCCGACGAAGCGCCCGCCGATCCGGAAGAGCGCCTCGGGCAGCACCGTGTACCGGAGCCGGCGGCCGGTGACCTCCCCGGCCACCTCGACCATATCGGCGTAGGCGAGGCGGTCCGGGTCGACCGGCAGGTGCCAGGTCTGGCCGTAGGCGTCAGGGGTGTTGCCGATCAGGGCCATGGCGCGGCTTGCGTCCGGCGTCCGGATGAGGGAGCGGGCCGTCTGCGCGCCGACGGGTACGAGCGGCCGCTGAGACGTCGGCGACGAGGCGTTCCGCGAGGCGTCCGGACGACGGGGGGATCCGCCCTGTGCAGAGGTTGCGGTCCACGACCACGTACGACAGCAGCGGCAGGCGGGCCTCGGAGCACTTCGCACCGCTCTCCCGGAGTTGGTCCTCCAGCAGCCGGACGGCCCTGCGGCCGAAGCTGTTGAACTTCTCCTCCAGGTTCGACAGGCCCGTCATCCGGTAGCCCTCGAACGGCCACGCCCCGTCCGCGTCGCCTGCCGCGAATGCCGCCGCCGGGGCAGAGGACGACGTCGTGGTCGTCCGGGGGGTCGATGTCGCTCAGGGGGCGGGGGCTGTTCAGCTCGCCCCCTGGATGGATTCCAGGTACGCGGCGACCTCGCGGAGCCTGGAGGGGCGCCCGGCGGTCCTGGACGTGCTCAGCCGATCCAGGGTCGGGACCTTGCCTGCCGGGGTCCGGGCGGCGCCGCGGGGCACATCGGGACCTGGGCCGGTCCAGCCCGGTTGCGGAGGGCCGGAGGGGGGCGAACGATGAGGTTCGGGCCGTCTACGCCCACTCGGGGGCCCATGGGCCGCGGTCGGGACAGCCGTACGAGCCGGGCACCCGGTGCCCATGACATGGAGCGGACATGAGTGACCTTCCTCCTCCGATCACTCCCTATCTGGAACCGGCCGCGAAGGAGCTGTGCGAGGCCACGGACCCGCATCCGCGGATCTACGAGGTCCCTCCGGAGAAGGGCCGCGACATCCTGCTCGGCCTGCAGAGCGACACGTCCGTGCCCCGCCCCGAGGTGGACGAGGAATGGGTCGACGTCGACGCGGGCGAGTGGGGCACGGTCCGTACCCGGCTCATCCGCCCGGCGGGAACCACCGGGCCGCTGCCGGTGCTGTTCTACATCCACGGCGCGGGCTGGGTCTTCGGTGACGACAAGACGCATGACAGGCTCTTCCGTGAACTCGCGGTCGGGGCCGGCGCGGCGGGCGTCTTCCCCGTCTACGACCGGGCCCCGGAGGCCAGGTACCCCACGCAGGTCGAGCAGAACTACGCCGTGGGCCGATGGGTTCTGGAGCACGGCGCCGAGCACGGGCTCGACACCTCGCGGATCGCCGTGACCGGCGAGTCCGTCGGGGGCTGCATGTCCGCCGTCTTCGCGCTGATGAACAAGGAGCGCGGGGGCATCGGCCTCCGGGCCCAGTGCCTGCTGTACCCGGTGGCGGACGCCGACTTCGACACCCCGTCGTACCACCAGTTCGCCGAGGGCTACTACCTCACCCGCGACGGCATGAAGTGGTTCTGGGACGCGTACACCACCGATCCCGCCCAGCGTGCCGAGCACCACGCCTCCCCGCTGCGAGCCTCCCTGGACCAGCTGAAGGGCCTGCCCAGGACGCTGGTCATCACCGACGAGGCGGACGTCCTGCGGGACGAGGGCGAGAAGTACGCCAACAAGCTGCGCGAGGCGGGGGTGGACGTCACATCCGTCCGCGTCGCCGGCATGGTCCACGACTTCCTGCTCCTGGACAGCCTCCGCGACACCCGCGCCGCCAACGTGGCCCGCAAGCTCGCCTTGGACTTCCTCGCCGCCGCGCTCAAGGACTGACAGCGCGTCCGCGTCAGCGGACAAGGTCTCGTGGGAGCCAGGTCGTGGTAGCGCAGCAGGATCTTCCCGCGCTCGCGCTGTTCACGGTCTCCCCCGCGCTCGGAGCGGCGGCCGACACCCGCTGACGCGAGGCGCCTCAGGCCACGTACGACGCGCTCTGGGCGGTGGCCAGGGCCTTCTGGCCGTCCGCCCGCGGCAGCAGGCCCGCGGAGACCCAGCTGTCCACCGTCGTCCGGACCCGGTTCACCAAGGCGTACTTGGAGGCGAACGGCGCGGCCGACCAGATCTCGTCCAGCAGCGTGGTGCCGTCCGCGCGGGCCGGGTTGGCGACGCCCGAGTCCGCGCTTCCGGTGCCCTCGCAGCAGGTCGTGCCCTGCTTGGGTGTGTAGTCCCGGACATGACCGGGCGTCAGGCCGATCAGATGCGTGACGAGCGGCTTCTCGGCGTCGGCGCGGTCCTGCTTCGAGCCCAGGATCTGGTTGTACAGAGCGCGCTCGTAGTAGTCCATGTACTTCGGGTTCTCGTCGTGGAAGAACAGGGTGCGGCTGAGCTTGAGCAGGTTGTACGCGCAACAGGTCTCGGCGGTCGTGGCACTGATGGTTCCGGCGATGGCGTCGCGGGCCTTCCAGAACTCGTCCTGGCTCGTGCCGCCGATGCCGTACATGCGGTGCGGGATCACCATGTCCCAGACGTTCTTCGCGGCCGTGAGGTAGCGGTCCTGGCCGGTGGCGTCGTACAGCCGGGCGTAGCCGGTGAAGATCGGGATGTGCTGGTTGGCGTGCAGGCCGTCGAGTATGTCGGTGTTGGCGGCGCAGGCGTCGATGAGCCGGTCCAGGTCGAACAGCCTGGCCAGCGACAGGTGTTCGGCCTTCCCGGTGAGGGCGTGCACATCCACGATCGCCTCGACAATGCCGCCGAACTCCCCGCTGGAGAAGATGCCCCACATGCGTTGCAGGGTCGCCGCCGGCAGTGCGGAGAGCCGGGAGTGCATCCAGTCGCAGAGCCCGGACGCGAGGTCGAGTGCGCGTGCGTCGCCGGTGGCGAGGTGGGCGTCGAGCAGGCCGCGCAGGATCTTGTGTGCGGTGTAGTACGGCGCCCACACCTTGGTGTAGTTGCCGGTCGTCATCGATTCCAGCTCGATGAACTGCGTTTCCGGATGGGCGGCGAGGAAGCCCGGGGGGCTGGGGGCGCCCCAGGTGCGGCGGAGGGTGGCGTGCAGGGCGCGGCCCGAGGCGTCGGTGAAGGGGTGCGGCGGCCGCAGGCGTCGGGAGGGAGATACCGATGGCGGGTGCGGCCGCCGTGAACACCGCGGCTTGCAGCAGGGTGCGCCGGGAGAGTGCCGGGCTCATGGGTGTGCGCTCCTCGTCTCGCTCGTCGGGTGAGAGTCCGGTGGGGCGGATGCGCTGTTCCTCGGTGTTCACGGACGGGCGTGCGCGTGGGGCGGGCTACCGGGGCTGCCGCACGATGACGCGCTGGAGGACGATGAAGGCCAGCAGCAGGGCGCCGATGACGATCTTGGTCCACCAGGAGCTGAGGGTGCCCTCGAAGGAGATCAGCGCCTGTACGGTGCCGAGGACCAGCACGCCCGCCATCGAGCCGGCCACATAGCCGACCCCGCCCGCCAGCAGGGTTCCGCCGATCACGACGGCGGCGATGACGTCCAGCTCCATGCCGACCGCGTGCAGGCCGTAGCCGGAGAGCATGTACAGCGCGAACAGCAGGCCGCCCAGGGCCGAGCAGAAGCCGCTCACCGCGTAGACGCCCACCTTGGCCCTCGTGGTGGGCAGCCCCATCAGCCGCGCCGAGGTCTCGCTGCCGCCGACCGCGTACACCGTGCGGCCGAAGCGGGTGAGGTGGAGGACGTACACCGCCGCGGCCACCACGGCCAGGGCGACGAGCACGCTGTAGGTGACCGTGACGTCCCCGGGCAGCTCGATCGTGCCGGTGGCGAAGTCGCGGAAGGTCGTGTCTTTGATGGACACCGACTCGACGCTGATGAGGAAGCACAGCCCCCGGGCCAGGAACATCCCCGCCAGGGTGACGATGAACGGCTGCACGTCGAAGTAGTGGATGACCAGGCCCATCAGCAGGCCGAGGACCGTTCCCGCGACGAGGACGGCGAGTACGGACAGCAGGGGCGGCCAGCCGGCCCGGAGGGTGGACGCGGCGATCATGGTGGACAGCGCGGCGACGGCGCCCACGGAGAGGTCGATGCCACCGGTGAGGATGACGAAGGTCATGCCCACGGCGAGCACGATGAGGAAGGCGTTGTCGATGAAGAGGTTCGCCACCACCTGACCGGAGGCGAAGTCCTGGTAGCGCACCGAGCCGGCCCCGAAGGTCACCGCGAACACCACGAGGGTCGCGACGACGGGCAGGAAACGCTGGGGAAGGCGCAGTCGTACGGACGCGAGGGCCGATGTGCTCATCCTGCGGCCACCTTCTGGGATCGGGGTGCGGTAACGGGGGTCTTGCGCCGGCCGCCGATGATCCGCGCCATGCGCGGTGACTGCAGCAGGCACACGGTGATCACCACGACCGCCTTGAACAGCAGGGTCACGTTGGTCGGTACGCCGATGGTGTAGACGGTGGTGGTCAGGGTCTGGATCACGAGCGCGCCGACGAGGGTCCCGCCCAGCGAGTAGCGGCCGCCGGCGAGCGAAGTGCCGCCGATCACGACCGCCAGGATGGCGTCCATCTCGATCCACAGACCCGCGTTGTTGGCGTCCGCGGCGCTGACGTTGGAGCTGATCATCAGGCCGGCCACGCCCGCGCAGAACGCCGCGAACACGTACACGGTCCAGGTGATCGTGCGGGAGCGCACTCCGGCCAGCTTGCTGGCCTCGGGGTTGGCGCCCACCGCTTCGACCAGCATCCCGAGGGCGGTGCGGCGGGTCAGCAGGGCGACCCCGCCGAGGACCACGAGGCTGATCAGGATGGCGATCGGCAGGACGAGGAAGCCCGCGCCGATCTGCCGGTACGCGGAGCTGTCGACGGTGACGATCTGGCCCTCGGTGAGCAGCATCGCGCCACCACGTCCGGCCGTCATCAGGACGAGGGTCGCGATGATCGGCTGGATGCCGAGTACGGAGACCAGGAAGCCGTTCCACAGCCCGAGCAGCACGCACACGGCCAGGGCGAGGAGCACCGCGGTCGGCACGTCCCCGCCGTCGGCGATCCAGGTGCAGCCGATGGCCCCGGCGATGGCGGCGACCGCGCCCACGGACAGGTCGATGCCGCGGGTGGCGATCACCAGGGTCATGCCCACCGCGATGAGCATGGTCGGGGCGCCGTTGCGCAGGATGTCGACGAGGCTTCCGTACAGGTGGCCGTCCTGGATGCGCAGTGCCAGGAAGGAGTGCGTGAAGACGACGTTGAGCAGGAGGAGGCCGGCGAGTGCTGTCAGCGGCCAGAGCAGACGTCCGCGGATCACGAGGCCACCGCCACTCCGCTGTGGGCGTCGGCCGCGATGGCCGACATGACGGAGTCCACGGAGACGTCGCCGCCGGACAGTTCGGCCACCTTGTGCCGGTCCCGCAGGACCACGACCCGGTCGGACACCCGTACCACCTCCTCCAGTTCGGCGGAGATGAACAGCACCGCCATGCCCTCGGCCGCCAGTTCGGCGACCACTTTCTGAATCTGTGCCTTGGCGCCGACGTCGATGCCGCGGGTCGGCTCGTCGAGGATGAGGAGCCGGGGCCGGGTCACCAGCCACCGGGCCAGCAGGACCTTCTGCTGGTTGCCGCCCGACAGGTTGCCCATCACGGCGTCGGGGTCGGCGGGGCGGATGTCCAGCCGTTCGATGTACTCGGCCACCATCGCCTCGGCGGTGCGGCGGGGCACCGGCCGCGCCCAGCCCCGGGACGCCTGGGTGGCGAGGATCAGGTTGTCGCGGACGCTCAGGTCGGCGACGACGCCCTCGGCCTTGCGGTCCTCTGAGCAGAAGGCGACGCCCTTGGCGATGAGCGAGCGCGGTCCCCGGGGCCGGACCGTCTCCCCGTCGACGCAGAGCGTGCCCTTGTCGGCGCGGTCGGCGCCGCACAGCAGCCGGGCGAGCTCGGTCCGGCCGGACCCCAGCAGGCCGGCGAGGCCGACGACCTCGCCCTCGTGGATCTCCAGGTCGAACGGCTCGATCGCGCCGGTCCGGCCGAGCCCGCGGGCGGCCAGGACCGGGGCGCTGCCCGGTGCCCGCTGCTCCGAGCGGCGCTCGACCTCGGAGAGGACACCGAGTTCGCGGCCCAGCATCGCCGACACGAGGCCCATGCGGTCGAGGTCCTGGGGCAGGTACTCCCCCACGAGCGTGCCGTTGCGCAGCACGGTCATCCGGTCCGACAGTTCGTAGACCTGGTCGAGGAAGTGCGAGACGAACAGGATCGCCACGCCTTCGTCGCGCAGGACGCGCACGATGCGGAACAGCTCCTCGACCTCGTCGCTGTCGAGGCTGGAGGTCGGCTCGTCCAGGACCAGTACCCGGGCGTCCACCACCAGCGCCCGGGCGATCGCCACCAGTTGCTGCACGGCGATGGAGTGGCTGTTCAGTACGGAGGCCGGGTCGATGGTCAGACCGATCCGGGCCAGGAGTTCCGCGGCGCGGGCCCGCATGGCCCTGCCGTCGATGGCACCCAGCCTGCGCGGTTCGTGGCCGAGCAGGATGTTCTCGGCCACCGACAGGTTCGGGCAGAGGTTGACCTCCTGGTAGACGGTGCTGATCCCGGCGTCCTGCGCCTGGCCGGGGGTGGTGAACTCGACCGGCGAGTCCTCCAGCCGGATGGTGCCGGCCGTGGGCCGGTAGACCCCGGTGAGGGCCTTGATCAGCGTGGACTTGCCCGCGCCGTTCTCACCCATGAGGGCGTGCACTTCACCGGGGAACAGGCGGAAATCGACGCCCGCGAGCGCCTTGATGCCGGCGAACTCGACGGTGATGCCGCGCATGTCGACGACCGGACTGGCGCCGGCCGCTGAGGAATCGGTCATGACCCGTGCTTTCGTCAAGGGAGGGAGCGGCCCCGCCACCCGTCCCGGTGGCGGGGCCGCGGCGCCTGTCAGTACTTCCGGTCCTTGAGGACCTTGGCCGCCTGCTCCGAGGTGAAGGCGGTCTCCTCGGTGACCACGCGCTCCGGGACCTCCTCGCCCTTGACGACCTTCTTCGCCAGGTCCATCAGCTGGTCGCCGAGCAGCGGGTTGCACTCGACGATGTAGTTGATCTCGCCGTCCGCCAGGGCCTGCATGCCGGCCTTGACCGCGTCCACCGTGATGATCTTGATGTCGGTGCCGGGCTTCTTGCCCGCGGCCTTGATCGCTTCGATGGCGCCGAGGCCCATGTCGTCGTTGTGGGCGTACACGACGTTGATGTCGGGGTGCGACTTCAGCAGCGCCTCCATGACCTGCTTGCCGCCCGCCCGGGTGAAGTCACCGCTCTGCGAGGCCACGACCTTGATGTCGGACTTGCCGGCGGTGGCCTCCTTGAAGCCCTTCTGCCGGTCGATGGCCGGGGCGGCGCCGGTGGTGCCCTGGATCTCCGCGACCTTGGCCGGGCCGTTGGCGTTCTCGGTCAGCCACTTGCCGGCCTTGCGGCCCTCCTCGACGAAGTCGGAGCCGAGGAACGTCTTGTACAGGGAGGTGTCCGAGGAGTCGACGGCCCGGTCCGTGAGGATCACCGGGATCTTCGCGCGCTTGGCCTCCAGCAGGACGGCGTCCCAGCCGGTCTCCACGACCGGGCTGAAGGCGATCACGTCGACCTTCTGCTGGATGTAGGAGCGGATGGCCTTGATCTGGTTCTCCTGCTTCTGCTGCGCGTCGGAGAACTTCAGCTCGATGCCGGCGCTCTTGGCGGACTCGCGCACCGACTTGGTGTTGGCGGTACGCCAGCCGCTCTCCGCGCCCACCTGGGCGAAGCCCATGACCAGCTTGTCGCCGCCGGACCCCTTGGACCCGCCGCCGTCGCCGCTCCCGCAGGCCGTCAGCGTGGCCAGCGCCAGGGCGCAGCCGACCATGGCAATTTTCTTGAACACAGCGTCGTCCTCCATCGTGAACCGTGCGTCCCTGCCACCGACCTCGTGTGATCGGGGCCACGGGCGTCAACAGTGAGCGCTAACATTTGTGGCGTCAACCCCTGGGGAAACCACAATTCGGCATCGGGGCGGACTTGTTGTGGACGGCAGTGTTAGCGCTCACTATTCGTCTGCGCGGGGTGGGGCAGTGCGGTGGCCACGCACTTCGGGGCCGTACCTTGGCCGGGGCGTAGATTGAATGTTCAATGCGGATCACCCTTTGCTCCGGCCGGCAGCCGGAGCAGGGCGGTCACCGTCAGGAGGAGATGGGTGTGGAGGACGCCACGGCGACGAGTCCAGTGGTGCGGGAGCCCGCGATGACCGATGTCGCGCGGCTCGCGGGCGTGTCCCATCAGACGGTGTCCCGGGTGCTCAACAGCCACCCCAACGTGCGCGAACAGACCCGGCTGAGGGTGCTCGCCGCCGTCAAGGAGCTGGGCTACCGGCCCAACCGCGCGGCGCGCGCCCTGGTGACCGGGCGGTCCCAGCTGATCGGCGTGATCGCCCAGAACTCCACGCTTTACGGCCCCTCCTCGCTCCTGGCCGCGTTCGAGATCGCCGCCGCCCGCCAGGGCTTCGCGGTGAGCGTGCACCGGGTGCCCGAGCTGGGCCCGGCCTCGATCACCGCCGCCGTCGAACGCCACCGCGACGAGCGGGTGGCCGGGATCGTGGTCATCGCGCCCACGGCCTCGGCGGACCAGGCGCTGGCCGGGGTGCCCGCCGAGGTCCCTCTCGTCACGATCGACGGCGACCCCGAGCGCGGCGCCCCGATGGTGGCCGTCGACCAGGAGCACGGCGCCTACCAGGCCACGAAGCACCTGCTGGAGGCGGGGCACGAGACGGTGTGGCACATCTCCGGCCCGCCGGACTGGTTCGACGCGGCCGGCCGCATCCGCGGGTGGCGCCGGGCGCTGCAGGAGGCCCGCGCGGAGGTGCCGCCGATCAGCACGGGCGACTGGTCCGCCGCTTCCGGGTACCGCGCGGGGCAGATGCTGGCGCGCATGCCCGACGTCACCGCGGTGTTCGCCGCCAACGACCACCAGGCCCTCGGCGCCCTGCGGGCCATGACCGAGCGGGGGCGTTCGGTCCCGGAGCAGGTCAGCATCGTCGGGTTCGACGACGTGCCGGAGTCGGCGTACTACTCGCCGCCGCTGACGACCGTGCGCCAGGACTTCGGTGCGGTGGCCACCACCACGCTCGACCTCCTGCTCGGCCTGATGAACGGCGCCGAGACGAAGGGCGCCCAGCCCGTCATCACCCCCGAGCTCGTCCGGCGCGATAGCGTGCGGGCACCCCTCGGCCACTGACCCGGGCCACCGGCACCGACGGCGCGGCTCGTCCGCGACCACGGGACGGCTGAGTTCGCGGCCGGCGCCACGTGCGAAGCCGTGCGATGACCGGTGCCCGGGCCCCGCACACGGCGTGCGGGGCCCGGGCACCGGTCACGCGGTGGCTCTACGCGGCTCCGGGGTTGCCGTAGTAGGCGTCCGGGCCGTGCTTACGGGTGAAATGGCGGTCCAGCACGTGCTGCGGGGGTTCGACCGCGCCCAGGGCGATGGTGTGCAGGGCCATCTCGGCCACCGCCTCGCAGACGATGGCGTGCTCCAGGGACTTGGTGGCGTCGGAGCCCCAGGTGAAGGGGCCGTGGTGGGCGACCAGGGCGCCGGGCACCTCCCTGGCCCGGGTGTCGTCGCGCTCCAGGAGGTCCACGACGACCTGCCCGGTGTTGTACTCGTAGTCCTTGGCGCACTGCTCGGGCGTGAGGGCGGCGGTGACGGGGACGGGCCCGTTGAAGGTGTCGGCGTGGGTCGTGCCGAGCACCGGTATCGGGCGCCGGGCCTGCGCGAAGGCGACGGCGTGGGTGGAGTGGGTGTGGGTCACCCCGCCGATCGAGGGGAAGGCCAGGTAGAGGCTGCGATGGGTCTCGGTGTCGGTGGACGGGCGCAGCCGGCCCTCCACGACGCCCCCGTCCGCCAGTGAGACGACGACGAGGTCGTCGGGGCCCAGCGCGTCGTAGGAGACCCCCGACGGCTTGATGACGAAGACGCCGGCCTCCCGGTCGACGCCACTCACGTTGCCCCAGGTGAGGGTGGCGAGCCCGGCCCGGGGAATGCGGAGGTTGGCTTCGAGCACTTCCCGGCGCAGCTCTTTCGATACGGTCCCGGCCACGGTGGGCTCCATCCTGGTGTGGGCGTCGGCGGCGGTCACAGGCTCTGGGCCAGACGGTGGTAGGCCTGGTTCCAGCGCAGTTCGCGGGTGAAGCGCCGGATGGTGGTGTCCTGGTCGATGACGACGAGTTCGGTGCGCAGCATCTCCGCGAGGTCCTCCAGCTCCTCGCCGCCGAGCGCGGTGGTGAGCACGGTGTGGTGCGGTGCTCCGGCGGTCAGCCACGCCTCGGTGGACGTACGCAGGTCGGGGCTGGGCCGCCAGACGGCGCGGGCGACGGGCAGCTTGGGCAGCGGCTCGGGCGGGGTGACGACGTCGATGTGGTTGGCGACGAGGCGGAACCGGTCGCCCATGTCCGCGAGCCCGATGACGACGGCGGGGCCGGGTGCCGCGTCGAAGACGAGCCGGACCGGGTCCTCCCGGCCGCCTATGCCGAGGGGGTGGATCTCGCAGGCCGGGGTCGCCGTGGTGAGCGAGGGGCACACCTCCAGCATGTGGGCGCCGAGGATGAGCTCCTGACCGGGCGTCAGGTCGTAGGTGTAGTCCTCCATGAAGGACGTGCCGCCCGGCAGCCCGTGCGCCATGGCCTTGAGCGTGCGCAGCAGGACCGAGGTCTTCCAGTCGCCCTCGCCGCCGAAGCCGTAGCCGTCCGCCATCAGGCGCTGCACGGCGAGGCCGGGCAGCTGGCGCAGTCCGCCGAGGTCCTCGAAGTTCGTGGTGAAGGCGTGGAAGCCGCCCTCGGTGAGGAAGGCGCGCAGCCCGGCCTCGATGCGGGCCGCGTAGCGCAGGGAGTCGTGGCGTTCACCGCCGGGGCGCAGTTCGGGGGCCAGGGCGTAGAGGTCCTGGTACTCCTTGACGAGCGCGGTGACGGTGTCCTCGTCGGCGGCGTCGACCGCGGCGACCAGGTCGTTGACGCCGTAGGTGTTGACCGAGACCCCGAACCGCAGCTGGGCTTCGACCTTGTCGCCCTCGGTGACGGCGACGTCGCGCATGTTGTCGCCGAAGCGGGCGAGTTTGAGGCCGGACAGCTCGGCACGGCCCAGGGCGGCGCGCGCCCAGCCGGCGATGCGGTCGACGACCTCGGGGGTGGTGACGTGGCCGGCGACGGTCTTGCGGGGGACGCCGAGGCGGGTCTGCACGAAGCCGAACTCGCGGTCGCCGTGGGCGGCCTGGTTCAGGTTCATGAAGTCCATGTCGATGGTGGACCAGGGCAGTTGGCGGTTGGCCTGGGTGTGCAGGTGCAGCAGCGGCTTGCGCAGGGCGTCGAGGCCGGAGATCCACATCTTGGCCGGGGAGAAGGTGTGCATCCAGGCGATGAGGCCGGCGCAGCGGTCGTCGGCGTTCGCCTCCAGACAGACCCTGCGGATGGCGGCCGCGTCGGTGAGTACCGGCTTCCAGACGAGGCGCACCGCCATCTGCGGCTGGTCCGCGAGGGTGTCGCGGATGACCCGTGACTGGTCGGCGACCTGGGCCAGGGTCTCGTCCCCGTAGAGGGACTGGCTGCCGGTGAGAAACCAGATCTCGCGGTCGGGCTGGGCGAGCGTCATGTCGGGTGTGCTCCTCGGTTGTGCGGGGAAGAGAGATCCGGGCCTGGCGGTCCCGGTGAAAGGTGTGCCGGTCAGCCGGCGGTGGCGGTGCGCGCGGCGTTGCGGATCTTCCGCAGCCGGTGCAGGAGCAGGTCCGTGCCGGTGCCGAAGTGGTCGTGCAGGGCGCGGTATTCGGCGAACAGCGCGTCGTAGGCGTCCGCCCGGCCGGGGTCGGGGGTGTACGCGTGGCGCTGGACGCTCCCCATGCGGGCGGCGGCGGTCCGCACGTCGGGGTGCGCGCCCGCGGCCACGGCGGCATGGATGGCCGAGCCGAGCGCGGGCCCCTGCTCGGAGGTGCCGAGGGAGACGGGGCGGCGCAGGACGTCGGCGTAGATCTGCATGAGCAGGGCGTTCTTCTTCAGCCCGCCGGTGACGATGAACTCCTCCACCGGAATCCCGCCGTCCTCGAACGCCTCGACGATCACCCGGGTGCCGTACGCGGTGGATTCGAGCAGGGCCAGGTAGACGTCCTCGGGGCGGGTGTCGAGGGTGAGCCCCGCGATGACCCCGGACAGGTGGTGGTCGACCAGGGTGGAGCGGTTGCCGTTCATCCAGTCCAGGGCGACCAGTCCGTGCGCGCCGACCTGGCGGCCGGTGGCCTTGCGGGTCAGGAGCTGGTGCAGGTCCTCGTCGGCGTCTCGCGCTTCGGTGCGGTAGTCGTCCGGTACGCCCTGCCGGAGCCACCAGGCGAAGATGTCGCCCACCGCGCTCTGCCCGGCCTCGTAGCCGTAGGCGCCGTCCACGATGCCGCCGTCGACGACTCCGCAGATGCCGGGGACGTCGGCGAGGGTGGCGCCGTTGAGGACGTGGCAGGTGGAGGTGCCCATGATGGCGAGCAGCCGCCCGTTCTCGACGGCTCCGGCGGCGGGGGCGGCCACGTGTGCGTCGACGTTGCCCGCGGCCACGGCGATGCCCTCGGGCAGGCCGGTCCACGCGGCGGCGCGGCTGTTCAGGCCGCCGACGCGTGAGCCGAGGGCCGACAGCGGGTGCTCCAGGCGGGTGGCGGGGAAGTCGGCGAAGTCCGGATGGAGCCGGGCCAGGAAGCCGGGCGAGGGGTAGGCGCCGTCCTGGTGGATGCCCTTGTAGCCGGCGGTGCAGGTGTTGCGCGACTCGGCGCCGGTCAGCTGCCAGACGATCCAGTCGGCCGCCTCGATCCAGCGGGCGCACGCCGCGTAGACCTCGGGGTCCTCCTCCAGCACCTGGAGGGCCTTGGCGAACTGCCACTCGGAGGAGATTCTGCCGCCGTACCGGCTGATCCACTTCTCGCCCCGGTCGTGCGCGAGGGCGTTGATGCGGTCGGCCTGTCCCTGGGCCGCGTGGTGCTTCCACAGCTTCGGCCAGGCGTGCGGGTGGCCGGACCACTCGGGCAGCAGGGCGAGCGGGGTGCCCTCCGCGGTGGCAGGCAGGACCGTGCAGGCGGTGAAGTCGGTGGCGATGCCGATGACCAGGGCCGGGTCGACCCCGGCGGCCGCGACCGCCGCCGGGACCGCGGTGCGGAGCACGTCGCGCCAGTCCTCGGGGTGCTGCAACGCCCAGTCGGGGGGCAGCGGTACGCCGGTGGGCGGGAGGCGGTCCTCTATGACGGCGTGGCAGTAGTCGTGGACCGCCGAGCCGAGTTCGGCGCCGTCCCGGACCCTGACCACCACGGCGCGCCCGGACAGGGTGCCGAAGTCCACGCCGACCGTGCAGGCGTCGGGGTGGTGCGGGTCGACGGAGTCGGAAGAGGCGTGTGGCGTCACGATGCGGTCTCTCTCGTCAGGGGGGAGCGGGGGCGGCAATGGAACCCCGATGATTGTTAGCGCTCACAATCCTCTGAGGCAAGGGCCTTGTGCACTTTTGTCGTTCCGGGACGGCCCGGCGGCAACCCCGACCACCGCACGTAGCGCGACCGACAGCTCAAACCTGCGAGGTGCACCACGATTACCTCCCTTTCCTCCGGTTACGGCCATGCGTCGACGCAAGAAAAGGCGCTGCGGCCTCTTGCGACCCATTGATGCGAGCGCTAACAATCGAGCTCCATCAAGGCCGCCGCGACGACGGGATTGTCAGGTCATGCCCATGAAGAACTTCCGAGCCGCGTCCGCCCTCGTGGCGGTGACCACCGGCTGCGCCCTGCTGCTCACCGCCTGCGGACAGGACAGCGCAGGAGGAAGCGAGGAGAAGAAGGACAAGAAGGACGTCACCATCGGCATCGCCATGCCCACCAAGTCCTCCGAGCGGTGGATCGCCGACGGCAAGAACATGACGGCGAGCCTCAAGAAGGCCGGGTTCGCCACCACCCTCCAGTACGGCGAGGACGATCCCGACCAGCAGGTCGCCCAGATCGAGAACATGATCACGCAGGGCGTCGACGCGCTGGTCGTGGCCGCCATCAACGGCGAGGCCCTGTCCAACGTCCTGCAGCAGGCGGCGGACGCCGACATCCCGGTGATCTCGTACGACCGGCTCATCCTGGGCTCCCCGCACGTCGACTACTACGCCTCCTTCGACAACGAGAAGGTCGGCGAGCTCCAGGCCACGTACATCGTCGACAAGCTGGGGCTGAAGGACGGCGCGAAGAAGGGCCCCTTCAACATCGAGCTGTTCGCCGGGTCCAACGACGACAACAACACCAAGTACTTCTTCAACGGCGCCATGAAGGTGCTGAAGCCCTACTTCGACAAGAAGCAGCTGGTCGTACGGTCCCGGCAGACCCGGCTCAACCAGGTCACCACGCTGCGCTGGGACGGCGGCACCGCGCAGAAGCGCATGGACGACCTGCTGACCTCCTCGTACTCCACCGCACGGGTCGACGCCGTGCTCTCCCCGTACGACGGCATCTCCATCGGCATCCTGTCCGCCCTGAAGTCCGACGACTACGGGAGCAAGGCCAAGCCGCTTCCGGTCGTCACCGGTCAGGACGCGGAGGTCGCCTCCGTGAAGTCGATCATCGCGGGCCAGCAGACCCAGACCGTCTACAAGGACACCCGCGCGCTGGCCGAGGTCGCGGCGAACATGGTGACCGCGGTTCTGAACGGCAAGAAGCCCGAGATCAACGACGACTCGACCTACGACAACGGCAAGAGGGTCGTGCCCGCCTTCCTGCTGAACCCGGTCAGCGTCGACAAGTCGAACTACCGCAAGATCCTCGTCGACTCCGGCTACATCAACGCCAAGGAGCTCGGGTGACCTCCGCCGGGCACGAATCCCCCGCCGCGCCCGGCCCGGTCCTGGAAATGCGCTCCATCGTCAAGACGTTCCCCGGCGTCAAGGCGCTCTCGGAGGTGACCCTGTCCGTGCGGCGCGGCGAGGTGCACGCCCTGTGCGGGGAGAACGGCGCCGGCAAGTCGACGCTCATGAAGGTGCTCTCCGGCGTCCATCCGCACGGCTCGTACGAGGGCGAGATCCTCTTCGACGGCGAACCGTGCCACTTCAAGGACATCCGGGCCAGCGAGCAGCGCGGCATCGTCATCATCCACCAGGAACTCGCCCTCGTCCCCCATCTGTCGATCGCCGAGAACGTGTTCCTGGGCAACGAGCCGGCCCGGCGCGGGATCATCAACTGGCGAGAGTCGCTGCGCCGCGCCTCCGCGCTGCTCAAGCGGGTCGGCCTGGACGACCACCCGGAGACCCGGGTCGCCGACATCGGTGTGGGCAAGCAGCAGTTGGTGGAGATCGCGAAGGCGCTGGCGAAGAACGTACGGCTGCTGATCCTCGACGAGCCCACCGCCGCGCTCAACGACGAGGACAGTGCCAAGCTGCTGCGGCTGATGCGGGAGCTGAAGGACCAGGGCATCACCTCGATCATCATCTCGCACAAGCTGAACGAGATCGCCCGGATCGCCGACTCCGTCACCATCCTGCGCGACGGGCGGTCCATCGAGACCCTGGACGTCAACGACCCGGCCACCACCGAGGAACGCATCATCCGCGGCATGGTGGGCCGGGACCTCGACAGCCGCTTCCCCGACCGGACGCCGTACACGGGTGGGGCCGACGCCCGCCCGGCCCTGGAGGTCAGGGACTGGACGGTGCGCCACCCGCTCGACCGCGGCCGCAAGGTCGTCGACGGGGTGTCGCTCCGCGTCCGCCGCGGGGAGATCGTGGGCATCGCCGGGCTGATGGGCGCCGGCCGGACCGAACTCGCGATGAGCGTCTTCGGGCGCTCCTACGGCCACTACGAGCGGGGCTCCGTCCTCAAGGACGGCCGCGAGGTGCGTACGCGTACGGTCCCCGAGGCGGTCGCGAACGGCATCGCGTACGTCACCGAGGACCGCAAGCACTACGGTCTCGACCTCGGGGACTCGGTGAGCCGGAACATCTCGCTCGCCTCCCTCGGCGACCTCGCCCGGCGCGGTGTCGTCGACGGCCACGAGGAACGCAAGGTGGCCGAGCGGTACCGGCGGACCATGAACATCAAGACGCCGAACGTCCTCGAACCGGTCGGCCGTCTCTCCGGCGGCAACCAGCAGAAGGTCGTCCTCAGCAAGTGGATCCTCACCGGGCCCGACGTCCTCATCCTGGACGAGCCCACACGCGGCGTCGACGTGGGAGCCAAGTTCGAGATCTACACCGTGATCGACCGGCTCGCCGCCGAGGGCAAGGCGATCCTCTTCATCTCCTCCGAGCTGCCCGAACTGCTCGGCATGTGCGACCGCGTCTACACCATGGCCGCCGGCCGGCTGACCGGCGAGGTCGCCCGCGAGGCCGCCACCCAGGAAGTGCTGATGCGGCACATGACCCAGGACACCCCCGTACCACCGGTGGCCACCGCGGGCACCACCCCCACCGAAGGACAGCACGCATGAGCACCGACGTCAGCACCCACACGAAGGCCACCCCGCCCTCCGGCAAGGGCGGGGCACCGCCGACGGGAGGGCCGGTCGTCCGGGTGCTCCTGGACGGCGTACGGCGGAACATGCGCCAGTACGGCATGCTCTTCGCGCTCGGCCTGATCGTGCTGCTGTTCCAGGTCTGGACGGGGGGCGACCTGCTGCTGCCGCGCAACGTCTCCAACCTGGTGCTGCAGAACAGCTACATCCTCATCCTGGCCATCGGCATGATGATCGTCATCATCTCCGGGCACATCGACCTGTCGGTGGGCTCGTTGATGGCCCTGGTCGGCGGTGTCGGAGCGGTGCTGATGGTCGAGCACCATCTCGCCTGGCCCGTCGCGGTCCTCCTCACCCTGCTGCTGGGGGCGGTCGCGGGGGCGCTCCAGGGTTTCTTCATCGCGTACGTCGGCATCCCCTCGTTCATCGTGACGCTCGCGGGGATGCTGCTGTTCCGCGGGCTGACGGAGATCTTCCTCAAGGGCCAGACGCTCGGCCCGTTCCCGGAGGGCATGCAGAGGGTCGCCAACGGCTTCCTGCCCGAGGTGGGGCCGGAGACGAACTACCACAACATCACCCTGTTGCTGGGTCTGGGACTGGCCGGGTACGTGGTGCTCCAGGAGCTGCGGGACCGCCGGCGCCAACGGGAGTTCACGCTGGACACCCTGCCCACGGGCCTGTTCGCGCTGAAGGTGACGGCCCTGGTCGCCGCCGTGCTGGTCACGACCCTGCTGCTGGCCAGCTACAAGGGCGCGCCCGTGGTCCTGCTGATCCTGGCCGTGCTGCTGGTCGGCTTCGGTTACGTCATGCGCAACGCGGTCATCGGGCGCCATGTGTACGCGATCGGCGGCAACCTGCCCGCCGCGAAGCTGTCCGGGGTCAAGGACCGGAAGGTGACCTTCGCGGTCTTCCTCAACATGGGCATGCTCGCGGCGCTGGCCGGTCTCGTCTTCGCGGCGCGCTTCAACGCGGCCTCGCCGAAGGCGGGGGTGAACTTCGAACTGGAGGCCATCGCCGCCGCGTTCATCGGCGGGGCGTCGATGAGCGGCGGTGTGGGCACCGTGCTCGGGGCCATCATCGGCGGCCTGGTCCTCGGTGTGCTCAACAACGGCATGAACCTGGTCGGGGTGGGCACCGACTGGCAGCAGGTCATCAAGGGCCTGGTGCTGCTGGCGGCGGTCGGCTTCGACGTGTGGAACAAGCGGAGGGCGGGCGCCTGACCCGCTCCTGACATGGCGGTCGGTCCCGGGTGCCGAACCGCAGGACCGGCCTCGACCGGCACTCGTCACCGGGCCGCAGCACGGTGGACGGGTCGCCGTGCCGGTCAGGCTGAGCCCGGTCGGGGCCAGCGTCGTCCCCACCGCCCACCAGGTCCGAACCTGCCCGGAATTGTGGCCTCCATCACAGCGTGGATGATCACGCTCTGGTGAGATCACCGGATGCTCGGTCTCATCGTCCGCGTTCTGCCCTTCTGGGTACGCGAACCTCTGTTGATCCTCTTCGGGTCCCTCTTCGGCGTAGGCATGGTGGGCAACGCCCTCGTCGAAGGCCGCTGGCTCATGGCGGGTCTCGGCGCGGCCGTCCTCGTCGTCACCGCGTACCGCATCCGCATGGTGACCCATGCCTGGCGCGCCCGCCGGGAGGCGGCGGCCGGCCCGGCACCGCAGGCGCAGCCGGGCCCCGGCGCCGGGCCGACGGTGCCGAAGAAGAAGGAGCCCAACGCCTGGGCGCAGGTCTTCGTGGCCCTGGCCCTGGTCGGGGCCCTCGTGGGCGCGGTGTGGCTGGCTCCCCGCGTCACGGGGGACAGCACCGCCGCCGCCCGGAAGCCCGCGTCCTGCTCGGACGACGAACCCGAGAAGAAGCTGCCGAAGGCGTACGCCCTGACGCCGGGGGCGGTCACCGGCGACGACCTGTGCAAGGCGCTCAACCGCGCCGACCTGGCGGACCTCCTCGGAACGCCCGGCGAGCAGCCGAAGGTGGCGTACGGCAACAGCGGCACCGCGGCCCTGACCGCCGACAAGGTCGCCGAGCCGGAGGCCCGGGTCCAGTTCGACACGTACACCGTGGAGTTGTCGGCAACGTACAACGACATGACGATCGCCCTGTACACGAAGGTGCTGGCGCCCCAGACACTGGACCACCGGGCGGACAAGGCCCTCGGCCGGCCCGCGGTCTTCACGTCGGACCACCTCATGCAGTTCCGCATCGGGGGCGACGCGTCCGGCGGGCCCGCCACGGAAGGCCCCCTGGCCAGGACGCTGACCGTGGCACTCGACCGGAAGGACCCGGGCGGCTCCTTCGACTTCACCGTGTGGAGCGAGTCCGGGGCCGCGCTTCCCGACGACGACGCCATCCTCGGCATCGTCGAGAAGGTCCTCGCGGCGCTCCCGGCCGGGGCCTCCCGGTAGGGCCCGGCCCCTGCGGGCGCCGTTTAAAATTTTGCCCAGCCTGCAAAATTGCATAGCATGCACCTTCATGAGCGACGACCCGCCCCTGGGGCTGCGTGAACGCAAGAAGCGCGCCACACGTGACGCCCTGGCCGACGCGGCCCTGCGCATGGCCGCCGACCGCGGCTTCGAGCATGTGACCGTGGAAGCGGTCACCGACGCGGTCGGCGTCTCCGTGCGCACGTTCTTCAACTACTTCCCGTGCCTGGAGGACGCCATCACGCGCCCCGGCCAGGAGAACGCCGAACGCACCCGCCGGACCGTGCTCAACGCCCCGGAGCACCTCAGCGCGCTCGAAGCCCTCAGCGAGGCCATCGCCCAGGAACTCGCCTCCATCGAGGAGGACCACGAGCGCTGGGAGCTCCAGATGGCGGTCCTGAAGAAGAGCCCGGCCCTGCTCCCCAACTTCCTGGCCGCCCGGGGCGCCGACGAGACCGCCATGGTCGCCGTCGTCGCCGAACGCCTCGGCCAGGACCCGGAGACCGACCTGTATCCCCGGCTCCTCGCGCACGTGTCCGTCTCCGCCGTGCGGGCCGCGGTCGAGGTCTGGGTGGCCACGGGCCGCACACGTACCTTCCAGAGCCTGTACCGCGAGGCGTTCGCCTCCCTGGCCGCCGGTCTGAAGGCCTGAGCCCGCCCGGCGCGTCCCGCCGGCCCGCTCGCCACCCCCGCACCACCACTCCGCGCGGCACCACCGACCGCGGAGCCAGTCACCAGAGAATGAGGAACGTCAGCCGATGACCGCTGCCGTCACACCCGAAACCGGCGCCGCCGGTGCGACCGAGGGGCCCGCGTCCGGCATGACGCGCCGCCAGATACTCCAGGCCATGTCAGGCCTGATGGCCGGCATGTTCGTGGCCATCCTGGCCTCCACGGTCGTCTCCAACGCCCTGCCCAGGATCATCGCCGACCTGCACGGCACCCAGTCCTCGTACACCTGGGTCGTCACGGCCGAGCTCCTCGCCATGACGGCGACCGTGCCGATCTGGGGCAAGCTCTCCGACCTGTACGACAAGAAGCTGCTCATCCAGCTCTCCCTGTCGATGTTCGTCGTGGGTTCGCTCGTCGCGGGCTTCTCGCACAGCGTCGGGCTGCTCATCGTCAGCCGTGTCGTGCAGGGCATCGGCGCGGGCGGTCTCACCGCGCTCGCCCAGGTCGTGATGGCGGCGATCATCCCGCCGCGCGAACTCGGCCGCTACTCCGGCATCTTCGGCGCCGTCTTCGCCGTCGGCACGGTCGCCGGGCCGCTCATCGGCGGGGTCCTGGTGGACACCTCCTGGCTGGGCTGGCGCTGGTGCTTCTTCATCGGCGTGCCGTTCGCGCTGCTCGCGATCGTGCTGCTCCAGCTGACCCTGAAGCTGCCGACGATCCGCCGCGAGGTCAAGATCGACTACGTCGGCGCCGTCCTCATCATGAGCGGTGTCAGCTCGCTGCTGCTGTGGGTGACCCTCGCGGGCAACAACTTCGACTGGGCGTCCTGGCAGACGGCCGCTCTCGTCTCCGCCGGCGTGGTCCTGCTGGCCGCCGCGGTGTGGGTCGAGTCCCGGGTGGCGGAACCGATCATCCCGCTGGACATCTTCCGCAACCGCACGGTGGCGTTGACGACCGTGGCGAGCCTGCTGGTCGGTGTGGCCATGTTCGGCGGCACGGTGTTCCTCTCCCAGTACTTCCAGATCTCGCTGGGCAAGTCCCCGACGACCGCGGGCCTGATGAGCCTGCCGATGATCCTCGGTCTGATGGTCTCGACGACCGTGGCCGGCCAGATCATCTCCGCCCGGGGCAAGTGGAAGGGCTTCCTCATCGCGGGCGGCATCATCATGACCGCGGGCATGGGACTGCTCTCCACGATCGGCGCCGACTCCTCGTTCGGCCTGCTCAGCGTCTACATGGTGGTCCTCGGCGTCGGTGTCGGCATGCTGATGCAGAACCTCGTGCTGGCCGCCCAGAACGACGTGCCCGCCTCCGAACTCGGCGCGGCCACCTCGGTCCTGTCGTTCTTCCGCAGCCTCGGCGGCGCCATCGGCACGAGCGCGCTCGGCGCCGTCCTCGGCCACCGGGTGGCCGAGGAGCTGAAGAAGGGCTTCGGCGGCGCGGCGGACGGCACGGGCGGCGGCGTCCCCGAGCTCAGCACCCTGCCCGAGCCGGCGCGGGTCATCGTCGAGAACGCGTACGGCGTCGCCACCGCCGACGTCTTCCTGATCGGCGCCCCCTTCGCCTTCCTGGCGCTGATCGCGGTGATCTTCATCAAGGAGAAGCCGCTGCGCACCCAGAGCGGCATGGAGCGCCTCGCGGAGGAGACCGCCGCGGCACAGCCCGCCGCGACTCCCACGCACTGATCCTGATTCCCGCTCCGGGGCCCGTCCACGGCGGACGGGCCCCGGACGGCTTTCGCGCCACACCACCTGTCATGGTGTCGAGATGACAGACCCCTCCGGCTCGCCCGCCGACCTGTTCCCCGCCCAGTTCGCCCGCACCCGCCGCTTCTCGCTGGGCGTGCCCCGGCAGTTCACCGTCTCCCCCGACGGCGAGCGGGTCCTGTTCGTCCGGGGCACGTCGGGCACCGACCCGGTGAGCCGGCTCTGGCTGTACGAGGACGGCGCGGAGAGGCTGCTCGCCGATCCGCTCGGGCCCGGCTTCGCGGAGGAGGACCCCGGCGAGGTCCCGCCGGAGGAGCGGGCCCGGCGCGAACGCGCCCGCGAAACCTCCTCCGGGGTGGTCTCGTACGCCACCGACGCCTCGGTGCGTCTGGCGGCATTCGCCCTCGCGGGCACCCTCTGGGTGGTCCGCACCGACGGCTCCGCACCCCGCCCGCTGTCGACGGCCGGGCCCGCCGTCGACCCCCGCCCCTCCCCCGACGGCTCGCTGATCGCGTACGTCTGCGGCGGCGCGCTGCGTACGGTACGGGCCGACGGCACCGGCGACCGCGCGCTCGCCGAACCGGAGGGCGCCCACATCACCTACGGCCTGTCCGACTACGTGTCGCAGGAGTCCATCGGCCGTACGCGCGGCTACTGGTGGTCCCCGCGCGGCGACGCCCTCCTGGTCGCCCGCGCGGACACCACCGGCGTCGAACGCCGCTACCTCACCGACCCGGCCCACCCGGACCGCCCGCCCCGCGAACTGCCCTACCCGGCGGCGGGCACGGCCAACGCGAAGGTCTCCCTGCACCTGGTCCGGATCTCCGGCGAGCACACCGCCGCCCGGCTCCCCGACGCGGCGGGCGACGGGCATCCGGAAGGCCCCTGGACGGACCGGGCGTTCGAGTACGTGGTGGCGGCGGGCTGGGACGACCGGGGCCCGCTGGTCTCCGTACAGTCCCGGGACCAGCGGACCGTGCACGTCGTGGAGGTGGACGAGCGGACCGGCGCCACCAGGACCGTGCACCGGGAGCACGACCCGGCCTGGGTGGCCCTGCGCCCGGGCACCCCGCTGCGCCTGTCGTCCGGGGCGCTCGTCGTCCCGGCGCGCCCCGGCGGCGACACCCAGGGGCTGGACGTCGGCGGTGTCCCGACACCCCCGGGCCTGGAGGTGCGCGAGGTGCTCGGTGAGGCGGACGGGCGGGTGTACTTCACGGGCGGCGGGGAGCCCACGGAGGTCCACGTCTGGTCGTGCGGCACGGCCGAGGGCCTGGTCCGCGTCTCCGCGGCACCCGGTGTGCACACCGCGGCGGCCGGCGGCTCGACCGTGGTGCTCGACAGCAGGACCCCGGACGGCCATACGGTGACCGTGCTGCGGGCGGGAGCGGAGACCGGCCGGATCGCGGTCCTGGCCGAGGAACCCCTCGTCACGCCGCGCCCCCTGGCCCTGAGCCTGGGCCGGCGGGAGCTGCGCAGCCGGCTCCACCTGCCGTCGTGGCACCGGCCGGGCGACGGACCGCTGCCGGTGCTGCTGAGCCCGTACGCCGGTCACGGCATGCAGGTCGTTCTGAAGGTGCGGGCGTGGTGGACGGCGGTGGCCCAGTGGTTCGCCGAGCAGGGGTTCGCGGTGCTCGTCACGGACGGGCGGGGCACCCCGGGGCGGGGCGAGGAGTGGGAGAAGTCGGTGCACGGCGACCGGCTGACGGCCGTCCTGGAGGACCAGATCGACGCCCTCCGTGCGGCGGCCGACGCCCACCCCGCGCTCGACCTCACCCGGGTGGCGATGCGGGGCTGGTCATTCAGCGGGTACCTCGCGGCGGCCGCCGTGCTCCGGCGCCCGGAGGTCTTCCACGCGGCGGTGGCGGGCGCGGCCCCGGCGGACCGGCGGCTCTACGACACCCATTGGGAGGAGCGCTTCCTCGGTCACCCGGACGTGCTGCCGGAGAACTACGCGCGCAACTCGCTGCTGGACGAGGCCGCTTCGCTGACCAGGCCGCTGATGCTGGTGCACGGACTGGCCGACGACAACGTGGCCGTGGCGCACACGCTTCGCCTGTCGGCCGCCCTGCTCGCCGCGGGCCGGCCGCACACGGTGCTGCCGCTGTCGGGGGCCGGACACCTGGTGGGTCAGGACCGCACGGCGAGCGGACTGCTGCTGCTGGAGCGGAACTTCCTGCAAAAGGCGCTGGGAAGCTGACGGCGTGCGTCCCCTCACCCGAAGGGTTCGTCCAGCTCCCGGCCCGCCTCGCGCAGCGCCGCGACCGCCGCCCGGATCGACGGCCGCCGGTCCGCGTCCGTCCGCCACACCGCGTGGACGTGCCGCCGCATCTTCTGGCGTACGGGAACGAGCCGCACCCCGTCGGGCACCGGTCCCCGCCCGAGCCGGGGCGCCACGCACACCCCCATCCCGGCGGCGATCAGTGCGAGTTGGGTGTGGTGTTCGCCCGCGAGGTGCGCGATGCGGGGTTCGATGCCCTTCGAGCGGAGCGTGAACATCAGCCAGTCGTAACAGAACTCGCCCTCGGGCCAGGACACCCAGTCGTCGTCGGCGAAGTCCTCCAGGTCCACTTCGGACCGGCCGGCGAGCGGGTGGTCCGCCGGCATCGCGATGTCGGGGGCGTCGTCGAGCAGTTCGGCCCGGGTCAGTCCGCCGGGCACCGGGAGCCGCTTGTTGCTCCAGTCCAGGACCACCGCCAGATCGATGTCACCTCTGAGCACCGCCCGGATACCGTCCTCGGGCTCCAACTCCAGCGTACGCACCCGCAGCTCGGGGTGGCCGGCGCGCAGGGACAGAAGCGTCGCGGGGAAGAGGCCGCGCGCCGCCGTCGGAAACGCCCCGAGCTGGATCTCGCCCACCACCTCGCCGCGCTGGGCCTCGATGTCGGACTGGGCGAGCTCCACCTGCGAGAGGATGCGCGCCGCGTGGTCGGCGAGCAGCCGCCCCGCGTCGGTCAGCCGCACCCCGCGTCCGTTCCGGGCGAGGAGCTGCTGGCCCACCTCGCGCTCCAGCTTGGCCATCTGCTGCGAAACGGCCGACGTCGTGACGTGCAGCCCCTCGGCCGCGCCGCTGACCGAACCGAGCCTGGCCAGGGCGTCCAGGGTGCGCAGCCGCTCCAGGTTCAACATGTAAGCGATGCTACGCGAATCAGCGCACAAATTCTCACTTGTGCTACGAAGTGGACGAGGTCATCGTGGTCCCATGAGCGCTCCGACCGCACCGAGACCCGCCACCGAGCCGTCCGCCTCCCCCGCCGCGCCGCCCGGGGCTCCCGTCGGCACTTCCGCCCGCCGCCCGGCCCTGGACTGGCGGCTGCGGTTCGCGGCGCTCTCGCTCATCTGGGGCTTCAGCTTCCTCCTGATCAAGGTGGGGACCGACGCCTACGCGCCGTTCCAGGTGACGCTCGGGCGGCTCCTGTCGGGGACCGCGGTCCTGGCGGTGGTGATGGCGGTGAAGCGGGAGCGGCTGCCGCGCTCCGCCCGGACCTGGGGCCATCTGACGGTGGCGGCGTTCTTCCTCAACGCCCTGCCGTTCTCCCTGTTCGCCTACGCCGAGCTGAGCATCCCGTCGACGCTGGCGGGCATCTGCAACGCGACCTCGCCGCTGTGGGGCATGGCACTGTCGCTCGTCGCCCTCTCGGAGGACCGGCCGACCCGGCGCCGCGTCGCCGGACTCGGGCTCGGCTTCCTCGGAGTCCTGACGGTGCTGGGCGCCTGGCAGGGCTTCTCCGGACTGGACTTCAGCGGTACGGCCATGGCCCTGCTGGCGTCGCTCAGCTACCCGGTCGGCTGGATCTACGTACGCCGCACGCTGGCGGGCAGCGGCGCGTCGACCCTCGCGCTCACCGGCAGCCAGCTCTTCCTGGGCACCGTGCAACTCGCGGTCGTCACACCGCTGTTCACCACCGCCCCAGGCAGCTTCCCCGCCCTGCCCACGCTGGCCGTCGTCGCCCTCGGGGCGCTGGGCACGGGCCTCGCGGTGCTGCTCCAGTACGGCCTGGTCAACGAGGTCGGGCCGACGACCGCGCAGATGGTCACCTACTTCATCCCGGTCATCGCCACCGCCGCCGGAGTCGCCGTGCTCGGCGAGCGGCTGAGCTGGAACACCCCGGTCGGCGCGCTGATCGTCCTGGCGGGCGCAGCCCTGACGCAGGGCAGACGGCGCGCGTGACCGGCCGGGCCCGCCCTCACCCGTAGCTCAGCGGCCGCGCCGGTCCCGCCGCCCGGGCCACCGCGTCGGCCAGCGGCCCGATGTCCGCGTCGGTGAGCGGGGACACGGTGATCCGGATCGCCTGGGGTGCGGAGATACGGAACCGGGCCCCGGGCGCCACCGCCCAGCCCGCCTGCAACAGGCCGGCCACCGCCCCGGTCTCGTCGCTCACCGGCACCCACACGTTCATCCCGCTGCGGCCGTACGCCTCGACGCCCCGCTCCCGCAGCGCCCGCACCAGGGCGTCCCGGCGGCGGGCGTAGGAACGGGCCACCTCGCGCGGGTCCACGGAGCCGGTACGCCACAGGTGCACCACGGTCCGCTGCAGCAGCCGGCTGACCCAGCCGGGCCCGAGCCGCTGCCGTCCGGACACCCGGTCGACCGTGACCGCGTCCCCGGTCAGCACCGCGACCCGCAGGTCGGGCCCGTACGCCTTGGCCGTCGAACGGACGAACGCCCAGCGGTCGGTGACACCGGCCAGCGGGTGCAGCGGCAGGTCGACGATGGCGTGGCCGTGGTCGTCCTCGATGAGCAGGACCTCCGGGTGCCCGGCGAGGACGGTCCGCAGCTCCGCCGCGCGCGCCCCGGAGACCGCCGCGCCCGTCGGGTTCTGCGCCCGGTCCGTGACGACGACGGCCCGTGCGCCCGCCCGGAGCGCCGCCTCCAGCGCGTCGGGCAGCGGCCCCTCGTCGTCGAGTGCGACGGGGACCGGCCGCATGCCGAGGGCGGGCACCAGGTCGAGCAGCCCGCCCCAGCCGGGGTCCTCGACCGCGACCAGGTCACCGGGCCTGAGATGGGCGACGAGGACGCGCTCGATCGCGTCCAGCGAGCCCGAGGCCGCGGCCACCGGCCCGGCCGGGACCCCGTCGGCGTCCATTGCGGCGCGCGCCAGCGCGGCGAACTCCGGGTCGACGGGGGCCTCCCCGTACAGGCCGGGCTCGCGCGCGTACCGCTCGGCGACCGCCGCGAAGGCCTCGCCGAGGCGCGGCAGCAGCGCCGGGTCCGGACTCCCGTCGCCCAGGTCCCGTACGCCCGGGGGCGCCTCGACCCGCATCGAGCCGCGCGCGGTGCTCGCGGGGCGCGGCCTGATCCGGCTGCCCCGGCGGCCGGCGGTCTCGATCACCCCGCGCTCACGCAGGATGCGGTAGGCGGCCGCGACGGTGTTGGGGTTCACCTCCAAGTGCACGGCCAACTCCCGCATAGGCGGCAGCACTTCACCCGGCGCCAGCTCTCCCGAACCGACCCCGCGCTCGACACTGGCAGCGATTTCCTGTGCGCGCCGCCCACTGATCCGATACTCTCCTAGCACAAATGAAAGTATGCACTAGTGCAATGGAGTCCGCAATGCCGGAGACCGCACCCCAGCAGACCACGTCCCCGGACGCCCCATCCGGTTACGAGCCGACGGACCGCACGCTCCCCACCCGGTCGCCCGACCGGGCCGCGTACGACCGCGAGACCGTCCACTCGATACTCGACGACGCCTACCTCTGCCACCTCGGCTTCGTGCGCGACGGCGCGCCGGTCGTCCTGCCGACGCTCTTCGGCCGGGTCGGCGAGCGGCTGTACGTCCACGGCTCGACCGGTTCGCGGCCGTTGCGGTCGGCGGGGCGCGACGACGAAGGGCTGCCCGTGTGCCTGACGGTGACGCATGTCGACGGCCTGGTGCTCGCCCGGTCCGCCTTCCACCACTCGCTCAACTACCGTTCGGTGGTCGTCCACGGCACCGCGTACACGGTGACCGACCCCGAGGAGCGGCGCATCGCCCTGGACACGATCGTGGACCAGGTGGTGCCGGGCCGCTCGAAGGACTCACGCCCGGCCGACGGCAAGGAGCTGGCCGCCACGGCCGTCATCCGCCTCGACCTGCGCGAGGTCTCCGCGAAGATCCGTACGGGCGGGCCGAACGACGACCCCCGGGACACCGGCCTGCCGCACTGGGCCGGCGTCGTTCCGGTCGCCCCCGCGTACGCCGCGCCGGTCCCGGCGGACGACCTGGACCCGTCGATCGACGTACCGGCGTACCTGACGGCGTCCTAACGACGGGTGTCGGCCCGCTCCGCGACCGCGTCCCGCGCCCCCGTCCCCGAGGCGACGGGGCCGGACGGCGGCCGGGGCGTGGCCGACTGCGCGATGAGGGCGCCGGCCAGGACCAGCGCCCCGCCGATGAGCTGCGGGGCGGCCAGGTGCTCGCCGAGCAGCACCCAGGCGAGCACGGTCGCGATGACCGCCTCCAGACAGGCGACGACGCCCGCGACCGCCGGGGACAGCAGCCGTACGGAGATCACGCCGGTGACGTACGCGATGACGGTGGCCAGCAGCACGATCCAGACGAGCAGCAGCCAGGCCGGGACCTCGGCGCCGTCCATGACCGTGGAGCCGCCGAGCACCGACCAGTCCATGCCCCACGGCCGGGCGATCACGGTGAGCACGAGGGCGCCGATGAGCAGCCCGTACGCGATGACGCCGACCGGATGCGGGGGTTCGGCGCCGCCCCGGGACGCCTCGCCGCCGCCCTGGTCGGAGAGGACGAAGTAGCCGACCTGGCAGCAGGCGGCCCCGAGCGCGAGCAGCAGCCCGACGGCGTCGAAGCCGAGGCCGGCCCACACCTCGACCACGCAGGCCAGGCCGCCGACGGCGAGGACGACCCCGAGGGCCGCCGCCCGGGTGACCGGCCGCCGCTGGACGAAGCGCACCCAGCCGAGGACGAGCGCCGGAGCCAGGTATTCCACCAGCAGCGCGACGCCCACCGGGATACGGGAGATGGCGGCGAAGTAGCAGGCCTGCACACCGGCGACGGCGAGCAGCCCGAAGCCGAGCAGCAGCACGGGCCGGTCGCGCACCAGCGCCCGGTGGCGCCAGGCCACGGGCAGCATGAGGAGCGCGGCCCCGGCCACCCGCAGCCAGACCACGTGGAGCGGGTCGAGCCCCGCCTCGATGAGCGGCTTGGCCGCCACTCCGGAACCGCCGAATGCGAAGGCCGAGGCGAGGGCGAGTCCCAGGCCGGCGCTTCTCCCCTGAGACGCGTGCATCGGCACATCATGACAGCTGCGGTCAGGAGCGTCACCCCGGTGACACCTGTCGGCACACCGGCCCGCACATCGAGCCGGACACGGGGCAACCGACGGCCCTCCCGTACACGTCCCACAGACGTGAGCGGTTGTGCGCGGCGCGGCGGGAGGGATCAGGGGTGAGCTGGCTGGTGTCCCTGCCGGCGCTCGACGGGCGCGACTACGTCTACCGGGTCCACGCACCGCTCGACGCGCTGCCGGCGGATCTGTTCTGGTCCGCGTTCCACTGCCACGACGACGGACCGCATCCGCGCGCGTCCGACTGCTTCGACGCGGCGCTGATCTGGCGGACGGGCCCCGAACAGGCCCATCAGAACTGAGGCGTGAACGGAGAGGAGCCCGGCGGCCTGAACCGCCGGGCTCCTCCCGGTTCTCCCTCTCCGACTGTCACCCGGCCCATGGCCGGGGCTCAGTGCTCGTCGGCGAGAATGAGGTACAGCTTCTTGCGCGTGTCGTTGATGACCGCGAGCGCCTTCTCGCGCTGCTCGGCCGAGCCGGTCTTCCAGACCTGCCCGAACGCCTCCATCAGACCGAACCCGGCCTGCCGGATCTCGTTCATGCTCTCCCAGTCGACACCTCGCCCGGCCTCTTCCCAGGGCGCCTCGGACCCGGTCTCCGCCTCGGTGCGACCGGTGTCGGTGAGCGTGAACAGCTTCTTGCCGCCCTCGCTCGCGCTGGTGATCAGCCCCTCGTCCTCCAGCAGTTGCAGGGTCGGGTACACCGAGCCCGGACTGGGCCGCCAGGCCCCGCCGCTGCGCTCGCCGATCTCCTGGATCATCTCGTACCCGTGCATCGGCCGGTCCTTGAGCAGCGCCAGGATCGAGGCGCGTACGTCACCGCGCCGCGCCCTCCCCCGGCCGCCGCCACGGTTCCGCCCGCCACCGAAAGGGCCCCCGCCGAACGGCGGACCGAACGGCCCGAACGCCGCCCGCTGCCCCTCGAATCCCCCACGTCGTCCCTCGGGACCGCCCGGGCCACGCCCGTAGCCATGTCCATGTCCATGCTCGAATCCATGTGAACGCATGACCGTTCTCCTTTTCCTACGTTGATCTTTACGGGTATCGCTGTACTGTCGCGATGCCTCAACGATATATCGGAACCGATCGCATGACAACCTCTGCGCCGTCGCACCGATCCGTCACCGTTCTCATGAGGCCCGATCGCCCCGGTGCCGCCCCGCCCTCCTGCTAGCGTCATGCGGTGATTTCTCTGGGGGAACCCGCCTTCTTCACCCGTCTGCGCGACGCGCGACGGGTGCTCATCGCCGGTGCGGGCGGCGGTTTCGACGTGTACGCGGGGCTTCCGCTCGCATTCGCGCTGCGGTCGGCGGGCAAGGAGGTGCACCTCGCCAACCTGTCCTTCGCCGACCTGTACGGCCTGGACCTCGACGTGTGGGTGGACCAGGACGTCGCGGCCATCGGCCCCGACACCCCCGTGCGCGGCGACTACTTCCCTGAACGGACGCTCGCCCGGTGGCTCGTGACGCAGGATCTGCCGTCGACCGTGTACGCCTTCCCGAGCATCGGGGTCGGGCCGCTGCGGGCGGCCTACCGGACGCTGATCGAGCACCTCGGTGGTGTCGACGCGATCGTGCTGGTGGACGGCGGCACCGACATCCTGATGCGCGGCGACGAGCACGGCCTCGGCACCCCGGAGGAGGACATGGCCAGCCTCGCCGCCGTAAGCGGACTGGACGAGGTCCCGCACCGGCTGGTGGCCTGCCTCGGCTTCGGGGTGGACGCGTATCACGGCGTGAACCACTCGCTCGTGCTGGAGAACCTGGCCGCTCTGGACCGGGACGGCTCCTATCTCGGCGCGTTCTCACTGCTCGGGTCGGGCCGGGAGGGCGCGCTGTACCTCGACGCGGTGGCGCACGCCCAGCGCCACACGGCGAGCCACCCGAGCATCGTGAACGGATCCGTGGCCGCCGCCGTGCGCGGTGACTTCGGCAACGTCCGGTTCACGGAAAGGACCAAGGACAGCGAGCTGTTCATCAACCCGCTGATGGCGATGTACTTCTGCGTGGACCTGCCCGGACTGGCCCGCCGCAACCTCTACCTCGGCCTGCTGGAGCGGACCGCGCTGATGCGGCAGGTGAGTTCCGTCATCGAGGAGTTCCGCACCACACTGCCCCGTCAGCGTCCGCCGAGGACGTTCCCGCACTGAAGTACCTGAACCGGCGTCCGCGAAACCCGGTCGCCCCCTCGCTCCCGCCTCCCCATACTGGCTGACCATGCACGCCGACCAACTCGACCTGAGCACCGGGACCGTCGCCGCCCTGATCCGCGACCAGTTCCCCCAGTGGAGCGGCGAGGCGGTCCGCCCCCTGGCCTCGACCGGGACGGTCAACGCCATCTTCCGCATCGGGGACACCCTCTCGGCGCGATTCCCGCTGCGCCCGGCCGGCACCGGCGAGGCGCTGGCGGCCCTGGAACGGGAGGCCCGGGCGGCCGCGGAGCTGGCGGCGGTGTCGCGGTTCCCCGTCCCGGAACCCGTCGCGCTGGGGCGCCCCGGCGCGGGCTACCCCATGCCCTGGTCCGTCCAGACCTGGCTGCCGGGCACGAACGCCTTCGACGCCGACCCGGGCGCGTCGGACGCCTTCGCGCTGGACCTGGCGGGCTTCATCGGGGGCCTCCGGGGCGCCGGCACACGGGGACGCCGGTTCGACGGCGACAACCGCGGTGGTGTGATCGCCGACCACGACGGCTGGATGGCGACCTGCTTCCGGGAGAGCGAGGGCCTGCTCGACGTGGACCGCCTGCGCCGGCTGTGGCGGGACTTCCGCGAGCTGCCCCGTACGAGCCCCGACGTGATGAGCCACGGCGACCTGATCCCCGGCAACGTCCTGGTCGCGGACGGCCGCCTCGCCGGCGTACTCGACACCGGCGGCTTCGCCCCGGCCGACCCCGCCCTGGACCTGGTGGGCGCCTGGCACCTGCTGGACGCCGGCCCCCGGAACGTACTCCGGCGCGCCCTCTCCTGCGACGACCTGGAATGGGAACGCGGCCGGGCCTGGGCGTTCGAACAGGCGATGGGCCTCGTCTGGTACTACGCCGAGAGCAACCCGACGATGAGCGCGCTGGGCCGCCGGACCCTGGACCGCCTGCTGGAGTCGGAGTAGGGCAGAGTCCGGTCATGCTCCGGCGGCGTCGGGCCCCGGCGCGGCCTCGGCCAGCGCGTTGAGCGCGGGCCGCAGCAACGCGGCGATGCGGTCGGGCGATGCCTCGCGCAGGGCGGGAAGCTCCAGGAGCTGGTGACCGATCGTCACCCCGAGCAGCGTGGTGACGGCCAGGGCGGCGCGCAGTTCGCGGTCGTCGGGCGCGGGGACGGCCGCACCGGCACCGGCGATCTGTCCGCCGAGCGCGGTACGCACATGATCGGCGGCCGCCGGATCGGTGAGCATGGACCGCAGCACCGCGAGCGTCCCCTCGGGCAGACCGCCCAGTTTCAGGCCCAGCGTGGCCAGCATCCGGTCGGCGAACGCGTCCGCGTCCGCGGCCTCCGGCGCCGGTGCGGTGAAGGTCTGCACGGCCCGGCCGAACAGCTCACGCTTCGAGCCGAAGTACTGCATGACCAGGGCCGGGTCCACACCGGCCGCACCCGCGACCGCACGGATGGTGGTCCGGTCGAACCCCTTGGCGGCGAACTCCTCCCGCGCCTTGTCGAGGATGCGCTCCTCGGTGGCACGGCGACGGTCGGCGCGGGTCTGACGAGGCGAGGTCACGCGGCGACTCTACAGCCGTTGACCGAACACCCTCTCCCGGCCTACGGTCACGCTCAACAGACGTTGAGCGAATGGAGCCGTCCATGCCCCACCAGGAAGCCGCCGCTGTCCGCACCCCCCGCCAGGCCCTGGCCGCCTATCACCGCGCCATGCTCGACAAGTCCGCCGACGATCTCGCCGACCTGTACGCGCCCGGCGCGCTGCACGAGTTCCCCTTCACCGCCCCCGGCTTTCCGCCGCGCTACGAGGGCCGCGAGGCCGTACGCACGGGCTACGGCGCCGTCTGGGGCGCGAGCCCCGTACGGATCGACGAGGTCAGGACGGTGTCCGCGTACGAGACGGCCGACCCGGAGGTGATCGTCGCCGAGCACGTGGTCGTCGCAAGGCCCCCAGGCGGCGGCACCTTCACCGTGCCCGGTCTGCTCGTGCTCCGGGTCCGCGACGGCCTGATCACCCACGTCCGCGACTACATGGACACAGCCGCCCTCACCGCCGCCAGAGGCTGAAGCCCACCCGGCGTCACCCCTCGCCCCGCAGCCCGAGCAGGTACACCGCTGTCACCGACACCCCCCGGTCCCCGTCCCGCGCGAGTTCCGCGAGCGCGCGCGACGCCGTCGGGCCCGGGATGTCCGCGAGTGCCTGGGTGAGGCGGCGGCGGGCGGCGGCGTCGAGGACGCGGTCGGCGAGGCGGTCGACGAGTCCGGCGGCGATGCGCTCGGCCGTCCCCGGTTCGGCGGCCAGCACGCCCAGAGCGTCGGCCGCGTCCACGTCCCGGACCGCCTCGGCGACCATGTCGATCAGCGTCGGGGCCGCCTCGGCCACCCCGCGCGCACCCAGCGCCGGAGCCGCGTACCGGCGCACCGCGGCGTCGGGGTGCCCGAGAGCCTCCCGCAGCAACGCGTTCGCCGCCTCGCCCGGAATTCCGGCGACCGCCCGCACCGCACGGGCGCGGACCTCCGCCACGGGCGAGTCCAGCCCCTCGGCCAGCAGCGCGAGCCCGTCGCCCGCCCGGGCCAGCGCCCACCGCAGGGCACCGGCCACGCTCGGGTCCCGCTCGCTCAGCACCGCCTCGACCAGGGCCTCCACCGGCACTGGCGCCTCACCGCCCGAGGACAGCGCCGCCCGCTGGCGGGTGCCGGGACTGCTGGACCCGAGGGCCTGGAGGAGGGCGACGGTACGCAGGACCTCCTCCCAGCCCTCAGGCTCCGCGGCCCCGATCCGGCTCAGCCGCGTCAGCAGCTCCGTCTCGCTCGCGATCCGCTCCCGGGTCCGCCGCACGAGATCGTCGACGAGTTCCGCCGGGCTGAAGCCGGGATCGTCCAGGGCGCGCCCCACCTCGCGCAGCGACAGGCCGAGCGACCGCAGGCTCTCGATGTGGAAGATCCGCCGGACGTCGTCGCCGGAGTACTCGCGGTACCCGGCGTCGTTGCGTCCCGTGGGCCGCACCAGCCCCAGCGACTCGTAGTGCCTGAGCATGCGCGCGCTGACCCCGGACCGCCGCGCCACCTCACCGATCAGCACCGTCTCTCACCCCTCCTGACCGTACGCCCCGAGCGCGACCCTCCGCTTCGCCTCCTCGACCGCGAAGTCGAATCCGGCGTCCGGGTCGCGCCGCAGCTCCTCGGTGGCGAGCGCGTGCTCCCGGACGCGGGGTTCGGGGTGCGTGGCCGCGGCGTCCAGTGCCCGTCCGGCCGGCGCGCCGAGCGCGATCAGCGCCCGGCTGAGGCTCAGCCGCGTCTCGCGCCCGCCGCGCCCGAGCTGGCCGGCCAGCACATCGGCAAGCCCGGGTTCCTCGCCCTCGGGGACGAGGACGACGGCCGCCCGCCAGGCCGTGCGCGCCACCTCGTCGTCCGGGTCGGTCAGCAGCGCCCGGGTGATCGCCGGCCATGCCCGCCGGTCGCCGGTCTTGGACAGGGTGTGCAGGGCCTGGCTGCGTGCCTGCGTACGCTCCGAGCGGAGCTCGTCGACGAGCCTGGGCACGGTCAGCTCGCGCGGATGCCGGGTGAGCGCCCACGTCAGCATCTCCCGTACGGAGAAGTCGGGCTCCGTCGCACACAGTTCCACGAGCCGGTCGACGAGCCGCGCGTCCGGCGCCGAGCCGACCGCCATCGCGGTCCGCAGCCGGACCGACGCGTCACCGTGCTCCAGCCCGTGCAGGGCGCGCTTCGTGGCCGTGTCCTCGTTCGGCAGGGTCATCCGGACCACCTCCTCGCGGCTCAGTGAAGCCCTTGTCACCGTGACAAGGTCAAGCCGGTGCTCGATTCGGGGCCACCGGCCCGCGATTGGCCTTGGTTGCCCGGCGGCAGCCACGCCTACGGTCGGCCCATGAGGATTCGCACCGTAGACGCGTTCACCGACCGCCCCTTCACCGGCAACCCCGCAGGCGTCCTGCTGTTCGGCCCCGAGGGCTTCCCCGAGGACGGCTTCCTCCAGCGGGTCGCCGCCGAGCTGAACCTCTCCGAGACCGCGTTCGCCCACCCGCTGCCGCCGGGCGGCGAGGCGGACTGGGCGCTGCGGTGGTTCACCCCGGTCACCGAGGTGGACATGTGCGGCCACGCCACGCTGGCCACCGCCCACGTCCTGCACACCACAGGCGCGGCGACCGGCACCGTCCGCTTCGCCGCCCGGTGCGGCACGCTCACCTCGGCCGCCCATGCGGACGGCTCGCTCACGCTGGACTTCCCTACCGCCCCGCTGACGCCCGAACCCGCTCCCGCCGGTCTCGCCGAGGCCCTGGGCGCGGAGCCGGTGTCAGTGCACGACACCGGTCCGCACGTCGGGGACCTGCTCGTGGAGCTGAAGGACGAGGCGGCCGTACGGGGCCTGGCCCCGGACTTCGCGGCGCTGGCCGGCCTCTCCCGGCGCGGCGTCATCGCCACGGCGGCGGCGGAGCCCGGCCATGGGTACGACTACGTCTCGCGGGGCTTCTTCCCCGCCGTCGGCATCGACGAGGACCCGGTGACCGGCAGCGCCCACACCGCACTGGCCCCGTTCTGGTCGGCCCGCCTCGGCCGCGACGAGCTGACCGGACTCCAGGCCTCGGCCCGCTCTGGTCTCGTACGGACCTCGCTGCGCGGCGCGCGCACGATGCTGACGGGCCGCGCGGTCACGGTCCTGGACGGCGAACTGCTCGTCACGCCGTAGGGCGCGGCCTCACGGCGTGGGCAGCCAGCCCACCTTTCCGGCGAGCAGCGCGTACCCGACGAACGCGCCGATGTCGAGCAGCGCGTGTGCCGCGACCAGCGGGCCCACGCGCTGCCAGCGCCGGTACAGCAGCACGAAGACGACCCCCATCACCATGTTGCCGATGAACCCGCCGATGCCCTGGTAGAGGTGGTACGAGCCGCGCAGCACCGAACTCGCCACCAGCGCCGCCATGGGCGTCCACCCCAACTGCCCCAGCCGGCGCAGCAGGTACCCGACGACGATCACTTCCTCCAGTACGGAGTTCTGGACGGCCGACAGGATGAGGACGGGGAACTTCCACCACACCTCGGGCAGCGACTCGGGGACGACGGTGAGGTTGAACCCGGCGGCCCTGGCCACCAGATAGAACGCCAGCCCGGCGCTGCCGATGCACGCCGCGACCACCGCGCCGCGCGCCGCGTCCTGACCCGGCCGGGTGCGGTCGAAGCCGAGGACCCGCAGCCCCGCCCCTTCCCTGAGGAGCAGATGCGCCACCAGGGCGACGGGCACCAGCGCGGTCGCGATCCCGAAGAGCTGCCAGGCGAGATCCAGCCAGGGACGGCCCGGGGCGGCAGAGCTGTTGAGGGTCGCCGCCTGATCCTTCAAACCCCCCGGTTTCGTCAGCGATCCGACAAAACTGATGAGGGCAGACACGCCGCTCGCGCCCAGCGAGAGTGCCAGCACCAGCACCGTCTCGGACCGGAGAATCCGTCGTGACACGGCCTCCTGGGGAAAGGAATCAGCCACGTACCCCGCCTCCACCTGTACACCTGCTCTCAGTTGTGCATTCGCGTCCCAAGTCCCTCACCGCCCCGCTAGGGTCTCGAATGCAGGTACGAAGATCATGCGTGACAGGCCGGGGGACGAGCACCATTGCCGATGGTGTGGTCCCCCTTTTCCTTGTACATCTCCAAGGAGGGGCACCACCGACATGGGACGTCACAGCTTGCCCGATGACCGCACGGCGGCCGGAGGCGGGGACCGTCCGCCGCGCCGCCGCCGTACCGTGGTCATCGCCACCCTGCTCGTTCTCGCCGTGGCGGGGGGAACAGCGATAGCTGCGCAGGGCGGCTTGCTCCCGTTCTCGAAGTCGTGCGAGGAGGGCGCGGTCCACCTGACCATGATGACCTCGCCGGACATCGCCCCCGCCGTACGTGCCGTCGCCGACCGGGCACGTGAGGACGAGGTGCGCTCCGACGGCCGCTGCTTCGACGTGAACGTCGTGCCCCGCGACTCGTACAAGGTCGCGGACGCGCTCGCGAACGGCACCAGCACGCCCGACTACCAGATATGGCTCCCCGACTCCGATCTGTGGATCGGCCGCGCCAAGGGCGAGGGGGACGGCGTCCCGATCACCTCGGGCGAGTCCATCGCCACCTCACCGGTCGCCCTCGCCGCGGTGCCCACCGCCGCCAAGAGCCTCGGCTGGCCGAAGAAGACGTACTCGTGGGCCGAGTTGACGGGTGCGGCCATGGAGTCCGACCAGGTACGTCTCGGCGCCGCCGACCCCGGGCGCTCGGCCACCGGCCTGCTGGCCCTCACGAGCATCGGCGCCTCCTCGGAAAAGCAGGGCGGCGACAGCGACACCCGGGTAGCGGCCACCGCGAAGCTGCTCGCCCAGCGGATGTCGGACGGCGACACCCAGGTCGTGGCCACCCTGCCGCAGGACGGCTCGGACGCCGAGCAGGGCAACCCGGCGCGCAATCACGCGGTGCTGCTCTCCGAACAGGCCGCCTTCGCCCACAACGCCGAGTCGACGGGCGACGGCAAGCTCGACCTGTTCTATCCCGAGGACGGCACGCCGCTGCTCGACTATCCGTTCACGCTGGTCGACAACCAGCACCGGACCACCGAGGAGGGCCGGGCCGCGATGCGGTTCATGACCCTGCTCTTCGAGGACGACTCCCTGAGCACCCTCAAGGAGCACGGCTTCCGGACCACGGACGGCGAGGCCGACGAGAAGCTGGTCGCCGCGGCCGGTGGCAGATCCCCCCAGCCGTACGACGCGACCCAGCCGGCCGCCCCGTCTGACGAGACGCTCCAGAAGACGCTCGGCATGTGGACGATCACGGTGCAGAGCGCGCGGCTGACCACCGTCGTCGACGCGTCCGGCTCGATGGCCGCGATCGTGCCGGGCCGTAACCAGTCCCGGATGGACGTCACCAAGGCATCGCTGGTCCAGGCGCTCAACCAGTTCACGCCGAACGACGAGATCGGGCTCTGGGAGTTCGCGACCAGGCTCGACGGCGACAGGGACTACCGTCGGCTCGTGACGACCGCCCGGCTCGGGGACGACACGAAGGGCGGCGGCACCCACCGGGAGAAGCTCGCCGCCGCGTTCGCCGCGCTGCAACCGGTGCCGGACGGCGCCACCGGTCTGTACGACACCGCGCTGGCCGCGTACAAGGAGGCGCAGCGCACGTATGTGAAGGGCAAGTTCAACGCGGTCGTGATCCTCACCGACGGCTCGAACCAGGACGACCGGTCCATCTCGCGCTCCGACCTCGTCGCCCGGCTGAAGTCCCTCGCCGACCCGACGCGCCCGGTCCCGCTGCTGGCCATCGCGGTCGGACCCGAGGCGGACAGCGCGGAGCTGGAAGAGATCGCGGAGGTCACCGGGGGCGGCGGCTACCAGGTGAACGACCCGGCCGAGATCCAGGCGGTGATCCTGCAGGCCGTCATGACCGCCGGCCAGGGCGTCCGCGCGGCCGAACGGTAACGACGACGCGGTACGGGTACGGGGGGCGCCCCCGTACCCGTACCGCGGGCTCACGCCCGTGGCGCCGCCGGCCGGGTCACGGCGCCGGGATGCCGGCGGGCCAGCTGTGCACCGGGTCGCCGCCCTGCATCAGCTCGCCGTAACGCCGGGTCATCGCGGCGAGGGCGGCGCCCCGGTCCATCCCCGCCTCGCGCGCCCGGTGGTAGGTGTCCGCCTGCCAGGACGCCCCGTTCGTCCGCCGTTTGCACCGCTCCTCGATGATCCCGAGGTAGTGGTCCCGGTCCACCGGTTCGACGTTCCAGGCGTCGAGCCCGGCGGCGGCCAGCGGCAGGAGCTCGTCGCGCACCAGCTTCACCACCGGCACCCGGGTCAGCCCGCCCGACCGGCCGGGCCGGGGCCACAGCAGCTCGGCGTCGATGCCGTGGCGGCACGCGGTCTCGAAGTTCTCCGCGGCGGCGGAGAACGGCATCCGGGTCCACACCGGACGCGACTCCTCCGCCATGGCCCGGACGAGGCCGTAGTAGAGCGCGGTGTTGGCGATGACGTCGGCGACGGTCGGGCCGGCGGGCAGCACCCGGTTCTCCACGCGGAGGTGCGGAACGCCGTCGGCGATCCCGTACACCGGGCGGTTCCAGCGGTAGACCGTGCCGTTGTGCAGCACCAGCTCCTTCAGCTGCGGGACCCCGCCGTCGGCGAGGACGCGCAGCGGCTCCTCCTCGTCGCAGATGGGCAGGAGCGGCGGGAAGTAGCGGAGGTTCTCCTCGAAGAGCTCCTCGACCGAACCGATCCACTTCTCCCCGAACCAGGTCCTCGGCCGCACGCCCTGGTTGCGCAGCTCGGGCGGCCGGGTGTCCGTGGCCTGCTCGAACAGCGGCGGCCGGGACTCGCGCCACACCTCCCGGCCGAACAGGAAGGGCGAGTTGGCCCCCAGCGCCACCTGGACGGCGGCCACGGCCTGCGCCGCGTTCCACACGTCGGCGAAGCGTTCCGGCGTCACCTGGAGATGCAGTTGCAGCGAGGTGCAGGCCGCCTCCGGGGTGATCGATCCGGCGGTGGCGACCAGCCGCTCGACGCCTTCGATATCGAGCGAGAAATCCTCGCCGCGGGCCGCCACCATTTGATCGTTCAGGAGGGCGTAGCGGTCTACGTCGGAGAGATTGGACCGGACCATGTCGTCGCGGCCGAGCGTCGGCAGGATTCCGATCATCATGATCCCGGCATCGACTTCACCGGCCTTCCGGTCGGCATATCCGAGCCCGGTCCTCAGCTCTTCGGCCAGCTGATCCAGAACGCGCCCCGACAGATGATGGGGGACTATGTTCACCTCCAGATTGAACATCCCCAGTTCCGTCTGGAAATCGTGACTCGCGATGCGCTCCAGTACCTCCCCATTCAACATCTTCGGCATGGCGTCGGCGCCCGTGAGATTCAGTTCGATCTCCATGCCCATGAGGTTGCGCGGCCGGTCGAACCGCCGCTCCGCCAGGAGCCCGGACAGTGCCTCCAGGCACTGGTGCAGTTTCTTCCGGTACTTCTGGCGGTCGGACAGGTCAAAGGCGCCCGCGACGACCTTCTCCCCCATCGAAGTGTCCCTCCTCGAGTGGCCAGCACGCGGCCCGGGCCGCTCGCATCACGATCGATAATGCCCGCAGGACGTGATCCGTAACGCCCCGCGGAGGGCGCATACCCGCTAATCTGAGCGCCGGAGCCCCCGGCACATTCACTCGGCATGAGGCAGCGGCCGGTTTCCTCGTACGGCGGGCCGGTAAAGCCCCGATGGGTTTCGGCCGACCGCGGCGCGGGAAAAACCCGAGGCGGCGGCTGCGCCGCTCGCGCCGAATCAGCATGATCTCCGCATAATAAAGTCCGGATACCGCCTTGTCGGCGATAGCCGCGACAGCTAGTGGAAACACCGCGTGAACACGTGTCGTATAAACTCCGCGGACGAGGCAGAGAGTTGACGCACCGGCTCAGTCACCGGCCTCCTCTGGCCCCGCACGCCGACAGCGCCGTCTGCACCCGCCCGCGCACCACCGTGTCTCCGAAGTGAGAGGCGACCCAATTATGCCGCTGCATGTTCCCCTGGCCCCCGCGCCCGCGCTGCGCAGCGTTCTCGCGGCGCTCGGTTCACCGACCGCGGTCCGTGAGGCCCGTACGCCCGCCCTGCGGTCCGCTCAGGGACCGCTGAGCCCCGAACACCCGCTGCCCGTCCATGTGCTGGACCTCGCCCCGGGCGGAATCGCCCCCGCGACCCGGCTCGCCGCCTGGCGCTTCCAGATCCGCAGCACGGAGCGGGCGGTCGCGGCGGCGGACACCATGCTGACCGCGGACGGCTGGGCCTTCTCGCACTTCTTCGAGGGCCCGTACATCGCCTCGACGGAGCTGGCGCTGCGCCAGGCGGAGGGGATCGGCGGCCACTACCAGCCGAGGCTGCTGTCCATCCCCGACCTCTACATGCTGGCCCTGTGGCTGCACGGCGACCCGGAGGCCGACGCGTCCTGCGGCGCCCCCGCCCCGGCCGACCTGCTGGTGCCGCTGGCCCCGGCGCCGCCCGGCTTCGCGGCCCACCGCCCGCACCGGGCAGCCGACCTGCTGCCCGTCATCACCACCCGCATCATGCCCGGCCCGGGCCCGCTGCTGGGCTCCCCGGCCCCGGCCTGAAGCGGCCGGCCGTCCGTGCAGCGCGCTGTGCCCCGTCGCCCTCGCCCGGCGACGGGGCACAGCGCGCTCACTGGCATGGGGCGATCGGCCCATCCGGACTAGTCCCATCCGGCCACCCCGAACCACCCGAAGTGACAGTGCAGTTGAGGAGAACCGTCCGCCCGGGTGACGCGTCATGGGAGGAGTGGAAGCGCTGCGGCGAAATCCCTGCGGATTGACGCCCGTAGGGCAACACTGGGATCCGACCGATCGATACGGGGGCGGTCATGAACACCTCTTCACACCGCACACCACTCAACTCGACGCAGCGAAAGAACCCCTCCATGTGCCAGCACCAGCCACCCTGCCCGACAGCCGACTCAGCCGACCGGGAAGCCGCCCGCCAGGTGGCACACCACCCGGAGCAGGGCTGGAGCCTGCTGTGCAACGGCGTCCTGCTCTTCGAGGACACCGGTGAGCTGCTCCCGGACGGGCAGATCATCGCCCCGCACAGGCCCCTGGCGGCGAGCCGGGTGATGAAGGCCGCCTGAGCGGCCCGTACGGAAAAAAAGGGGGCCGGCCCGGAGGAGTCTCCGCACCGGCCCCGACGCGTGTCCGCGTCACACCGCTTCGATCAGGCGTTCCGGATCAGTTGTCGTACTCGTCCAGGGGCGGGCACGAGCAGACGAGGTTGCGGTCACCGAACGCACCGTCGATCCGGCGCACCGGCGGCCAGTACTTGTCGGCGGCCGACACGCCCGCCGGGAAGACCGCCACCTCGCGGCTGTAGCCGTGCTCCCACTCCCCGCCCAGCGCGGCGGCGGTGTGCGGGGCGTTGGCGAGCGGGTTGTCGTCGGCGCTCCACTCCCCCGACGCGACCTTCTCGATCTCACCGCGGATGGCGATCATCGTGTCGCAGAAGCGGTCCAGCTCCGCGAGGTCCTCGCTCTCGGTCGGCTCGATCATCAGCGTCCCGGCGACCGGGAACGACATGGTCGGCGAGTGGAAGCCGTAGTCGATGAGCCGCTTCGCGACGTCGTCGATGCTGACCCCGGTCGCCTTGGAGATGGGCCGCAGGTCCACGATGCACTCGTGCGCCACCAGCCCGGCCGGGCCGTTGTACAGGATCGGGTAGTGCGGTTCGAGGCGCGTGGCGATGTAGTTGGCCGCGAGCACGGCGACCTGCGTCGCGCGCTTCAGGCCCTCGCCGCCCATCAGGCGTACGTACGCCCAGGAGATCGGGAGGATGCCCGCGGAGCCCCACGGGGCGGCCGAGATGGGTCCCACGCCGGTCTCCGGGCCCGCCGCGGGCTGCAGCGGGTGGTTGGGCAGGTACGGCGCCAGGTGCGCGCGCACGCCGACCGGGCCGACGCCGGGGCCGCCGCCGCCGTGCGGGATGCAGAAGGTCTTGTGCAGGTTCAGGTGCGAGACGTCGCCGCCGAACCGGCCGGGCTTGGCCAGGCCGACCAGCGCGTTGAGGTTGGCGCCGTCGACGTAGACCTGGCCGCCGGCGTCGTGCACCTCGGCGCAGATGTCGGCGACGTGCTCCTCGAAGACGCCGTGCGTCGACGGGTAGGTGATCATGAGCACGGCCAGCTCGTCGCGGTACTGCGCGATCTTGGCGCGCAGGTCATCGATGTCGACCTCGCCGTCGTCGGCGGTCTTGACGACGACCACCTTCATGCCGGCCATCACGGCGCTCGCGGCGTTGGTGCCGTGCGCGGAGGACGGGATCAGGCAGACGGTGCGGTTCTCGTCGCCGTTGGCGCGGTGGTACGCGCGGACGGCCAGCAGCCCCGCGAACTCACCCTGCGAACCGGCGTTCGGCTGGAGGGAGACCGCGTCGTAACCGGTGACCTCGGCCAGCCGCTCCTCCAGCTCGCGGATGAGCGTCAGGAAGCCCTGGGCCTGCTCGGCGGGCGCGAACGGGTGCAGCGCGCCGAATTCGGGCCAGGTGATCGACTCCATCTCGGCGGTCGCGTTCAGCTTCATCGTGCAGGAGCCGAGCGGGATCATGCCGCGGTCCAGCGCGTAGTCGCGGTCGGCCAGCTTGCGCAGGTAGCGCAGCATGGCGGTCTCGGACCGGTGCTGGTGGAAGACCGGGTGGGTCAGGATCGTGTCGGCGCGCAGCAGCGCCTCGGGGAGCGCGTCCCCGGTGGTGGCGTCCAGAGCCTCGACGTCCCCGTCGGCGCCGAAGGCCGCCCAGACGGCGGCGACCTGGGTACGGGTCGTGGTCTCGTCGCAGGCGAGGGAGACGGTGTCGGCGTCGACCAGGCGCAGGTTCACGCCACGCTCGCGGGCGTCGGCGACGACCTCGCCGGCCTTGCCGGGGACGCGGACGGTGAGCGTGTCGAAGTAGGAACCGGTCACCACGTCCACGCCGGCGGCGCGCAGGCCCTCGGCCAGGATCGCGGCGTAACGGTGGGTGCGCCGGGCGATCGTGCGCAGGCCCTCGGGGCCGTGGTAGACGGCGTACATGCCGGCCATGACGGCGAGCAGCACCTGCGCGGTGCAGATGTTGCTGGTGGCCTTCTCGCGGCGGATGTGCTGCTCGCGGGTCTGCAGGGCCAGCCGGTACGCCTTGTTGCCGTCGGCGTCCACGGAGACGCCGACGAGGCGGCCGGGCAGGCTGCGGGCGAACTTGTCCCGGACCGCCATGTAGCCGGCGTGCGGGCCGCCGAAGCCCATCGGCACGCCGAAGCGCTGCGTGGTGCCGATGGCGATGTCGGCGCCGAGGTCGCCGGGCGAGGTGAGCAGGGTGAGGGCCAGCAGGTCGGCGGCCACGGTGACGATCGCGCCCAGCTCGTGCGCCTGGTCGATCACGGGCTTGATGTCCCGGACGGCCCCGGAGGCGCCGGGGTACTGGAGCAGCACACCGAAGACCCCGCGCTCGGCGATCCCGGCCGGGATGCCGTCGGTGAGGTCGGCGACGACGACCTCGACACCGGTCGGCTCGGCGCGGGTCTCGATGACGGCGACGGTCTGCGGCAGGGCGTCGGCGTCGACCAGGAAGACGCCGTTCCTGACCTTGCCGACGCGCCGGGCCAGCGACATGGCCTCGGCGGCGGCGGTGCCCTCGTCGAGGAGTGAGGCGCCCGAGGTGGGCAGGCCGGTCAGCTCGGCGACCATCGTCTGGAAGTTCAGGAGCGCTTCGAGGCGGCCCTGGGAGATCTCGGGCTGGTACGGCGTGTAGGCCGTGTACCAGGCGGGGTTCTCCATGACGTTGCGCAGGATCACCGGCGGGGTGAACGTGCCGTAGTAGCCGAGCCCGATCATCGGGGCGAGGACCTGGTTGCGGTCGGCGAGCCGGCGCAGCTCGGCCAGCACCTCGGCCTCGGTCCTGGCTCCCGGCAGGTTCAGCGCCTCGGCGCTCTTGATCACGTCGGGCACGGCGGCCGCGGTCAGCTCGTCCAGCGAGCCGTAGCCGACCTGGGCGAGCATCTTCGCCTGCGCCTCGGCGTCCGGGCCGATGTGGCGCTGCTCGAAGGGGATGCCCTGTTCCAGCTGGGAGAGCGGGGTGCGACGGGGGGTCATGGTGGAGGCCTCCTGGTCTGTCACGACCTGCGAGGGGCACCGCGGCGCCGGGTGCCCGAACGGCCTCCCCCTCTGTCATCTCAACCTGAGAGCTTCACCGGCACCACGCGGGCGCCGGCTTTCACCGTCGGTGAGGGAGAGGTTCCGTACGGCCCATCGGCCGCGCGCAACCCGCCCTGCTTTCCAGAGTGACCTCGTCCGTGCGGTACGGGGGCCTGAGAGATTCCGGGGAGGATTTGCTCCTTCGGCGTCCTCCGGATGGGCTCCGGACGACTCTCCCGCACGGGGTCAGCAGCCATGACCAGCCTACCAGCGGGGTACACGACGAGAATTCTCGAGTGGCCAAGCCCACGGAACTGCATTTCTGTAGTCCCTGTGGACCAGCCGCGACCAGTGTGGGAGGGACCGTGCAGACCGACATCGACCCGCGCAGCCTGATCGGCCGCAAGGCCTTCGACCGCAAGGGCACCAAGATCGGGACCGTGGACGAGGTGTACCTCGACGACGCGACCGGGGTACCCGAATGGGCGGCGGTGCGCACCGGCCTCTTCAGCCGTGACGCCTTCGTCCCGCTGGAGCCCAGCGAGTTCGTCGAGGACGCGCTGCGCGTCCCCTTCGACCGGGCGCTGATCAAGGACGCGCCCGACTTCGGCGTGGGCCGCCACCTCTCGCCGGAGCAGGAGCTCCAGCTCTACCGGCACTACGGCCTGGACGCCGCCCCCGGCGAACCGGCCCCGGACCGGGACTTCGGCCGGCTGGCGGGCCAGGAGGAGTAGTCCGGCGCGTCCCGGACGAGCGGCAGGGGCTCGGCGGCCCGCAGCGCGGGGTCGTCGACGCGGAACGTACGCACCCGGCCGGGCGGCGACCCCGGTTCCTCGAACCGCACGGTCACCCGGCCGACCCCGCTGCCCTGCACCCAGCCGTGTCCGTGGGCCTCGTGGGACACATCGTGCCCGGCCGGCCAGCGCCGCGCCGCGAGCTGCTCCGCGTCGTCCGGCCCCGGCTGTCCCGGCTCGGGTTCCGCGGGCCGCTCGCGGCCGCCGGTGTCGTCCTGCGGCCGCGCTCCGGCGTCCTCCGGCGGGACCGCGGCCGCCCGCTCACCGGCGGCCTGGGCGAACAGGTCCTCCTGGGTGAAGTCGGCGAGCCCCGTGACGCCGACGCCCAGCAGCCGAACTCCCCCGGTGGTGTCCACGGACTCCAGCAGCCGGGCGGCGGCCTCGCGGACCACCGCCGGGTCGTCCGTGGGGCCGCGCAGCGTCTCGGAGCGGGTCAGCGTGGAGAAGTCGTAACGGCGCACCTTCAGCACCACCGTGCGCCCCGAGCGACCGGCGCCCCTGAGCCGCTGGACGCACCGGTCGGCCAGCCGCTCCACCTCGGTGCGCACCCGGACCCGGTCGTGCAGGTCCATGTCGAAGGTGTCCTCGACCGAGACGGACTTCGCGTCGCGCTCCGCGACCACGGGCCGGTCGTCGAGGCCGATCGCCATCCGGTGCAGCGAGGCGCCGTGCGCCTTCCCCAGCAGCCGTATCAGCTCGGCCTCACCGGCTTCGGCGAGGTCGTCGACCGTCGTCATGCCGGCACGGCGCAGATGGTCGGCGGTGGCCGGGCCGACACCGGGCAGGGTGCGCACCGGCATGGGCGCGAGGTGTTCCCGCTCGGTGCCGGGGGCGATCAGGCGTATCCCGTCGGGCTTGGCCTCCTCGGAAGCGATCTTGGCGAGCATCTTGGAGCCGGCGAGCCCGACGGAACCGCTCAGTCCGGTGACCGCCTCGATCGCCTCGCGCAGCTGCCGGCCGATCTCCAGGGCCGAGGCGGTGTCGTCGGCCATGTCCCCGGCTTCGAGGTCCACGAAGGCCTCGTCCAGGCTGAGCGGTTCCACCAGCGGGGAGAGCCGGCCCAGCAGCTCCATGACCTGGTCGCTCACCGACCGGTACAGCGTGAAGCGCGGCACCAGATACGCGGCGTTCGGCGCCAGCCGTCTGGCCTGCGCCATCGGCATGGCCGAATGCACCCCGAACCGCCGTGCCTCGTACGAGGCGGTCGCGACGACCCCGCGCGGGCCGAGCCCGCCCACCACGACCGGCTTGCCGCGCAGGCTGGGCTTCGCCGCCTGCTCCGCCGAGGCGTAGAAGGCGTCCATGTCCAGATGGAGGATGGTGGGCGCGGCTCTCACACCTGCCGATGCTGCCCTACGGCACTGACAATCGCCGCGCCTCACGGCGCTGCCGCCCGCGGTTCACACCCCGGGCGGCCGCTCTCAGCGGCTCAGACGGCCCGGTTGCGGCGCCGTGCCAGCTCGTCGGCGGGGTTGTGCCCGACGAGGGTCTCACCCGTGTCCACGCGCTCCCCGTGCAGCTGGGACAGCGCGGCGTCCACGTCCCGCCACACCACGCCGACGGCGATGCCGAAGACGCCCTGGCCGCCCTGCAGCAGATCGACGACCTCGGCGGGCGAGGAGCACTCGTAGACCGTCGCGCCGTCGCTCATCAGCGTCATGCGTTCCAGGTCCTGGAAGCCGCGGGCCCGCAGGTGCTGGACCGTGGTCCGGATGTTCTGGAGCGCCACGCCGGTGTCGAGGAAGCGCTTCACGATCTTCAGCAGAACGACGTCCCGGAAGCTGTAGAGCCGCTGGGTGCCCGACCCGTACGCCGGCCGGACGCTCGGCTCGACGAGACCGGTGCGGGCCCAGTAGTCGAGCTGCCGGTAGGTGATCCCCGCCGCCGCGCACGCCGTTGGCCCGCGATAGCCGATGTCGTCGGCCGATGCCACGCCGCCCCCCACCACCGCAGCCGGCACAGCCGACTGCCTCATGGTTCGGTCGGCTTTACTCCCCTGCTGCGAATACGGCGCACCCGCTGCCGTACCGTCGCCGCTGCTTCTCACGCCGACCTCCGTCCTTGACCTGCCCACTCGAAGGTAGGCAGTCACCCGGGGTGCGTCAACGATCGCCACACTCGGCACGCCGAGTGATAATCACCCTGAGGGTGGTTTCGCGTGACCGTTGACGGGGAAAGGCTGATCGGTTGTGCCGACGGCGGCCCCCGACGACGTCACTGGCTGTTGTTCGTACCGAAGTCCTCCGGAGAGATCTGGTCGAGGAACTCGCGGAACTTCTCCACCTCGTCCTCCTGCTCGTCGGGGATGGCGATCCCCGCGTCGTCGAGCACCCCGTCACTGCCGTAGATCGGCGTGCCGGTGCGCAGGGCGAGCGCTATCGCGTCGGAAGGCCGCGCGCTCACCTCGACACCGCCGGCGAAGACCAGCTCCGCGTAGAAAACCCCTTCGCGCAGGTCCGTGATCCGGACCTCGGTCAGCTCCTGACCGACGGCCTCGAGCACGTCCTTGAAGAGATCATGGGTCAGCGGCCTGGCCGGAGCCATGCCCTGCTGGGCGAAGGCGATCGCGGTCGCCTCGCCAGGACCGATCCAAATGGGGAGGTACCGGTCGCCTCCCACTTCACGCAGAAGCACGATCGGTTGGTTGGAGGGCATTTCCACCCGGACACCCACAACGTCGAGCTCGTTCACACAGCAACCCTAGGACGTGCTCGGCAGGTTTGGGTAGTCGGGCTGGTCCGGCTTCAGTGGAGCCGGACTTGCAGAGCCGTGTGCACGAGGGCGGAATGCAGCCGTACGGAGAGCTCCGCCAGCTCCTTCGCGGTCGCCTCGGCATGGGCTCTGGTCTGCGGATTCCGGTGCCGGCGGAGCGGCGCGACCACCTGCTCGATGAGTCCCGCCTCCCGGTCGGCGGCGGCCCGCATGGCCCTCAGGTGACGGGGTTCCAGACCGAATCGCCCCAGATCCGCCACAAGCCTGGCGACGGTCACCATCTCGGCGTCGTAGCCGCCGTCGGGCGAGGGCGCGACGAGGCCGTACGACTCCCAGTCATCGAGGTCGCTCTCGGTGACCTCGGCGGCGACGAGAAGCTCGGAGCGGCCGATGCGGGCGGCCGTGGCGCGGCCCGGCACACCGGTGCCGTCACCGTCCGACTCGTCCCCCTCACCGTCCTGGGAGGGCAGGGAGACCTGCTCCCCCCGGGCGAGGGCGTCCAGGTGCTCACGGATGACCTTGAGCGGCAGGTAGTGGTCCCGCTGCATCCGGAGGACCTGGGCGAGCCGCTCGACGTCCGCTGCGACGAACTTCCGGTAGCCGGACGGGGTCCGCTGCGGATCGACGAGCCCCTCGGCCTCCAGGAAGCGGATCTTGGAGATGGTGACCTCGGGGAACTCCTCCCGCAGCTGCAGGAGCACCGTGCCGATGCTCATCGGCCGGTCGTCGGCGGCGGTGCCGTGTCCGGCACCGCCGCTCGGTGTTCTCAGCATGGACCTTCCTGGGGTTCCCCCCGGACGGCGTCCGGGGGCGGGTCAGATGCCCCGCTGGCTCGCGTAGAAGACCAGCCGGTACTTGCCGATCTGCACCTCGTCACCATTGGACAGGGCGACGGAGTCGATCCGCTCACGGTTGACATAGGTGCCGTTGAGGCTGCCGACGTCCCCGACCGTGAAGCTGCCGTCGGCGTTGCGACGGAACTCGACGTGACGGCGCGAGACCGTCACGTCGTCGAGGAAGATGTCGCTCTGCGGGTGACGGCCGGCCGTGGTCAGCTCGCCGTCCAGCAGGAAGCGGCTGCCGGAGTTCGGCCCGCGCCGCACCACCAGGAGCGCCGAACCGAGCGGCAGGGCGTCGACGGCTGCCTGCGCCTCGGGGGACAGCGACGGCACGGCCGTCTGGCCGGTCGCCTCCGCCTCGTACGCCTCCAGGCCCGAGATCGAGATGGTCGACGTCGTCTCCGAGGCGCGCTCGGGGACTCCGCCCCGCAGCGGCGCACCGCAGTTGGAGCAGAAACGGCTGGCCTCGGCGTTGCGGTGGCCGCACCTCGTACACACCGGCATGGACGAAGCCTCCTGGCTCGGGGCTCCGAAACCTATTGCGCCGGGACCGGCAGGGTCAACGGACGACGCGCCGGGACCGCCCGGATAGTCACCCCCCTGGCCTGCCACCTGGTCGCGGAAGAGCGGGCGCTCCGCGCCCTGCTCGTCGGGCTGACCATGGCGCGGCGCGCGATGACGTGCGGCTTCATCGCGAGCGCTCTTGCCGAACAACTTCCCAAACAACTTCACGGGCGATTCCCCTTGACCGAAACAGACCCGCCCGTGGGGCAGGACGAACCCTGAATGAACACACCTGCCGACCCGGACATCTTCACAACGTCCGTATCCACTCGACAGTTTCCACCACGCGCCACGATTACGATGCGGCGACCCCCCGCAACCGTCCGCTCGTGTTCCCCGACGCCCGGGCGCCGGGGGATCACTGGCCCGACGACCGAGCGTAGTCAGGCCGCTCCGCCGGTCGCAAGGCGTCCACGACAATGTCGTCGGCCCGGGCCACATGCACCGTGGCCTGCTCCTTCTCCAGCGTCTGCACCACACCCCCGGGGATGTTCAGCGCCGGTTCCAGATCCTGCGGCTTGCCGATGACCTTGAAGACGTACGGCGCGGAGATCTTGCGTCCGTCGACCTTGACCGCTCCCCCGTCGCCGGAGAAGTACGTATTGGCCACCACGCGCACACCGTTGACCTCCACGGCCTCGGCCCCGGCCGCCCTGAGCTCCTGAAGCGCGTCGAGCAGCATGTCCGGCCGCACGGCGTCCCCGGGATCGTCGACCGTCATCGTGATGCCCGGGCCGTGCGCCGCCACGGTGCCCGCGAGCACGCCGAGTTGACGCTCCTTCTCGACCGTCTGCTTCCTGGCCTCCTCGGCCTGGTCGGAGCTGTTCTCCAGCTCCGTGCGCTGGGCGTCGAGGCGCTGCTTCTCGTCCTCCAGCCGCTGGGTGCGGTCGTCCACCTCGTCGAGGATGCGCACCAGGTCCTCCTGGCGGGCACCGCGCAGGGCGCTGTTGTCGCTGTTGGACCGCACCTGGATGGCGAGCCCCAGGCCGAGGACGAACAGCAGCAGGGCGACGATGAGTTGGGCGCGGGTCACCCGGGGCGGCCAGATGCCTGCGATCAGCCGCTGGCGCCCGGTGAGTTCCTCGGGAGAGCCGGCCGGCGGGCGGCCCGGCTGCTCGCCGCCGTCGTCGAACGTGTCGTTGCTCATCGGCATCAAGCCCGGAAGACGTGCCGGCGGATCGCGGCGGCGTTGGAGAAGATCCGGATGCCCAGCACGACCACCACACCGGTGGAGAGCTGGGCACCCACGCCCAGCTTGTCGCCCAGGAAGACGATGAGCGCCGCCACGACCACGTTCGAGAGGAACGAGACCACGAAGACCTTGTCGACGAAGATCCCGTCGAGCATGGCCCGCAGCCCGCCGAAGACCGCGTCGAGCGCGGCGACGACGGCGATGGGGAGATAGGGCTCGACCATCGCCGGAACTTCGGGCCGGACCAACAGTCCGACCACGACTCCCACGACGAGGCCCAGTACGGCGATCACGATGTGCCCTTCCCTGTGTCTGCGGCCTTGTATGGCTCTGCTGTCCGTACGATCAGGCTCGGGGCGGCCGGAAGACTCAGCTTCTCCTGGACCGAGATGGCGGTCCTGATGGCGAAGCTGTCCTTGAGCGACTGCAGGTACCTGCCGTCGGCACTGTCCCGGAAGGCCGCAGCCACTTTCTTGCCGTCCCCCACCGCGAGCACCGTGTAGGGGGGCACGAGCGGTCTGTTGTCGACCAGTATGGCGTCGCCCGCGGCCCGGATCGCCGACAGGGCGGTCAGCCGCTGTCCGTTGATCGAGATGGCCTCGGCGCCGGACTCCCACAGGCCGTTGACGACGCGCTGCATGTCCCGGTCCCGGACCCGCCCGGTGTCGGAGAAGCCGCTGGTCTCGCGGGGCCCGCCGCCCCCCTGGTCGGTGTCCTCGGCGTCGTCGACGACGACCTTGATCCCCGGACCCTGCACGGGCGTCGCCCCGGAGAGCAGCGCCACCAGCTCGCCTTGGTCGCCCCCGTGTTCCTGGAGGGCCTTGCGCTGGCGCTTGCTCACGTCGTCGCGGACTTCCTCCACCTGGGTCTCCAGGGTGTCGGCCGCCGCCGTCTCCGCGTCGATGCGGTCGATGAGCTCCTGCCGCTCCTTGGCCAGCACCGGCGCGGTCACCCGTGCCTGGGCCGCCCCGAGCGTGACGACCAGGGCGGCCAGGACCAGGCAGGCCGCGAAGCCGAGCTTGGCCTTGAGCGTACGGGGCATGCCGGATCGCCCGTCGGCCTCGCGCCGGGCCGCCGCTTCGGCGTACCCGTCGTCCAGGCTGTGCTCCATCACGTTGGTCAGCAGCAACATGGACGCGTCGGGGCGCTTGGACGGCGGGGCCGTGCTCCGACCGGGGGGCTGCTGCGACATGCCGCACATCGTCGCATGTCGCGGCGGCTTACGCCGAATGGCCCCACCGATGGCCGGCCGCCTGCGGGAAGGGGCGGCCGGTGCGCCGCCGGGACGGGTGCTCGTTCGCGCGTCCCGGCGGCTCCACGTCAGTCGCCCGCGCTGTCGACGACCGCCGCCCACTCGTCGAGCAGGGCCTCGGCGGAGGCGTCGTCGGGACCTTCGGCCCACAGGTGGGTGACGGCTTCCGCCGGGTCCGGCAGGACCATGACCCAGCGCCCGTCCGCCTCGACGACCCGTACGCCGTCCGTCGTGTCGACGTCCCGGTCCCCGGCCGCCTCCACGACCCGGCGCATCACGAGCCCCTTCACGGCCCAGGGTGTCGCGAGGTCACGGCGCAGGACATGGGCGTGCGGGATGCGGGCATCGATCTGGCTCAGCGTGAGCTGGGTCCTGGCGACGAGCCCGATGAGCCGCACGAACGCGGCCGTTCCGTCGAAGACGCTGGCGAATTCGGGAACGATGAAGCCGCCACGGCCGTCTCCACCGAAGATGGTGCCTTCCTCACGCCCCACCCGCGTCAGGTCGTCGGGCGACGTCGTCGTCCACTCGACCTGTGTGCCGTGGTACGCGGCGACCTGTTCGGCGACCCTGGTGGTGGTCACCGGCAGCGCCACCCGTCCGCTGCGCCGCTCGGCGGCGACGAGGTCGAGCATGACCAGCAGGGCCCGGTCGTCCTCCACGATCCGGCCCCGCTCGTCGACCAGCGAGAGCCGCTCGCCCACCGGGTCGAAGCGGACGCCGAAGGCCGCCCGCGCCGAGGAGACGATCTCCCCCAGGCGCACGAGGCCGTTGCGCCGGGCCTCGGCCGTCTCGGTCGGGCGCGATTCGTCGAGCCCGGGGTTGATGGTGAGCGCGTCCACGCCCAGCCGCCCCAGGAGACTCGGCAGCACGAGCCCCGCACTGCCGTTGGAGGCGTCGACGACGACCTTGAGCTGGGCGTCGGCGATCCCCGTGGTGTCGACGTTGCGCAGGAGCGATCCGGTGTACGAGTCGAAGACGCTGGACGGGAAGTAGATGTCCCCGATCTCGCCCGGGAAGGCCCGCCGGTACTCCTGCCTGGCGTAGACCCGGTCCAGCTTCCGCTGCCGGGCCTGGGAGAGGTCCGCTCCGCGTTCGTCGAAGAACATGATGTCGACGGAGTCGGGCACGCCCTGGGAGGTCCGGATCATGATCCCGCCGGCGCTTCCTCGCGCGGTCTGCTGACGCGCGACGGGCAGCGGTACGTTCTCCAGGTCGCGTACGTCGATGGCACTGGCCTGGAGTGCGGAGATCACCGCGCGTTTGAGGGCCCGGGCGCCTCGGGAGTGGTCCCGGGCGGTGGTGACGGTGGAACCCTTCTTGAGCGTCGTCGCGTACGCACCCGCCAGCCTGACGGCCAGTTCGGGGGTGATCTCGACGTTCAGGATTCCGGAGACGCCGCGCGCTCCGAAGAGGTGGGCCTGGCCGCGCGACTCCCAGATCACCGAGGTGTTGACGAAGGCGCCGGCCTCGATGGTCTTGAAGGGGTAGACGCGGACGTTCCCCTGGATGATCGATTCCTCACCGACGAGGCACTCGTCGCCGATGACTGCGCCGTCCTCGATACGGGAGGCGCGCATGATGTCGGTGTTCTTGCCGACCACACAACCGCGCAGGTTGCTGTGGTCGCCGATGTACACGTTGTCGTGGACCACGGCCTTGTGCAGGAAGGCGCCGCTCTTGACGACGACGTTCGACCCGATGACCGTGTGCTCGCGGATCTCCACGCCGGCCTCGACCTTGGCGTAGTCCCCGATGTACAGCGGGCCCCGCAGCACGGCGTCGGGGTGCACGTCGGCGCCCTCGGCCACCCAGACGCCGGGGGAGATCTCGAAGCCGTCGATCTCCACGTCGACCTTGCGCTCGAGCACGTCGGCCTGGGCCTTCACATAGCTCTCGTGCGTGCCGACGTCCTCCCAGTAGCCCTCGGCGACGTAGCCGTAGATGGGCTTGCCTTCCTTCATCAGCTGCGGAAAGACGTCCCCGGACCAGTCGACGGACGCGTCGGCCTCGACGTAGTTGAAGACCTCGGGCTCCATGACGTAAATGCCCGTGTTCACCGTGTCCGAGAAGACCTGGCCCCAGGTGGGCTTCTCCAGGAACCGTTCGACCTGGCCCTGCTCGTCCACGATCGTGATCCCGAATTCGAGGGGATTGGGAACGCGGGTGAGGCAGACGGTGACCAGGCCGCCCTTCTCCTTGTGGAAGGCGATCAGATCCGTGAGGTCGAAGTCGGTGAGCGCGTCGCCGGAAATGACGAGGAAGGTGTCGTCCTTCAGTGCCTCTTCGGCATTCTTGACGCTGCCCGCGGTGCCAAGCGGCTTCTCCTCGTTGGCATAGCTGAGCTCCATACCGAGCTCTTCGCCGTCCCCGAAGTAGTTCTTCACCAATGAGGCGAGGAATTGGACGGTCACCACCGTCTCGTTGAGCCCGTGCCGTTTCAGCAGCCGGAGCACATGCTCCATGATCGGCCGGTTGGCCACAGGCAGGAGCGGTTTGGGCATGCTCGAGGTCATGGGGCGAAGGCGAGTGCCTTCGCCGCCAGCCATCACGACGGCCTTCATGTCGGAAACGTCCTCCTTGAGAGACGACGGTCGAGCCGACTTGACCCGTCAGGGCAGCTTCTTTGACATCAGCCGCGGGCCGGCAGCGTTGCACGGCACCACATCAACGAGCTCAATCGGCTACTGCATCCGCCTTGACGAGGCGGCGGACCTGAACCACGTACAAGATTCCTGCCCACCAATAGAGGGTTGTACCCCACCCTGCGAACGCCCATCCGAAAACAGTGGCCACCTCTGCCAGCCAACCATGCCCGTCGCTGAGCAGCAACAAGGGGAATGCGTACATGAGGTTGAACGTGGCCGCCTTGCCGAGGAAGTTCACCTGGGGCGGCGGATAGCCGTGCCGGCGCAGGATTCCCACCATCACGAGAAGCATCAGCTCGCGGGCGAGGAGGGCGATGGTGAGCCAGAGAGGCAGGATCTCGCGCCAGGTGAGTCCGACGAGAGTGGAAAGAATGTAGAGCCGGTCGGCGGCCGGGTCGAGGAGCCGGCCCAGGCTGCTGATCTGGTTCCACCGGCGCGCGAGCTTGCCGTCGAGGTAGTCGCTGACGCCGCTGAACATCAGGACCAGCAGGGCCCAGCTATCGCTCTTGGGCCCGCCGAACTCGGGGCGGAGGATCAGCCACAGGAAGACAGGTACGCCGACGAGGCGTGCCATGCTGAGGATGTTGGGGATGGTGAGTACCCGGTCCGTCTGAACGCGGGTCTCCTGGACCTCCACCCGGGGGCCTCCTGTGTCAAGAACGTGCCAATGATGCCCCCTGACCTTACCCTCAGCCCTCGCCGGCGGTGCACAGGGGTCCGGAGTGCTCCCGGAAACGCGAAAGAGCCCCGTGCCACAAGGGCACGGGGCTCTTCCTAAAAGGAGTTCGGCGGCGTCCTACTCTCCCACAGGGTCCCCCCTGCAGTACCATCGGCGCTGAAAGGCTTAGCTTCCGGGTTCGGAATGTAACCGGGCGTTTCCCTAACGCAATGACCACCGAAACACTATGAAATTGAACCAACCGGATATTGACACGGCTGTTCGTTATTTCAGAACTAACACAGTGGACGCGAGCAACTGAGGACAAGCCCTCGGCCTATTAGTACCAGTCAGCTCCACCCGTTACCGGGCTTCCACATCTGGCCTATCAACCCAGTCGTCTACTGGGAGCCTTAACCAATCAAGTTGGTGGGAATACTCATCTCGAAGCAGGCTTCCCGCTTAGATGCTTTCAGCGGTTATCCTTTCCGAACGTAGCCAACCAGCCATGCCCTTGGCAGAACAACTGGCACACCAGAGGTTCGTCCGTCCCGGTCCTCTCGTACTAGGGACAGCCCTTCTCAATATTCCTACGCGCACAGCGGATAGGGACCGAACTGTCTCACGACGTTCTAAACCCAGCTCGCGTACCGCTTTAATGGGCGAACAGCCCAACCCTTGGGACCGACTCCAGCCCCAGGATGCGACGAGCCGACATCGAGGTGCCAAACCATCCCGTCGATATGGACTCTTGGGGAAGATCAGCCTGTTATCCCCGGGGTACCTTTTATCCGTTGAGCGACAGCGCTTCCACAAGCCACTGCCGGATCACTAGTCCCGACTTTCGTCCCTGCTCGACCCGTCGGTCTCACAGTCAAGCTCCCTTGTGCACTTACACTCAACACCTGATTGCCAACCAGGCTGAGGGAACCTTTGGGCGCCTCCGTTACTCTTTAGGAGGCAACCGCCCCAGTTAAACTACCCATCAGACACTGTCCCTGATCCGGATCACGGACCCAGGTTAGACATCCAGCACGACCAGAGTGGTATTTCAACGACGACTCCACAACCACTGGCGTGGCCGCTTCAAAGTCTCCCACCTATCCTACACAAGCCGAACCGAACACCAATATCAAACTATAGTAAAGGTCCCGGGGTCTTTCCGTCCTGCTGCGCGAAACGAGCATCTTTACTCGTAGTGCAATTTCACCGGGCCTATGGTTGAGACAGTCGAGAAGTCGTTACGCCATTCGTGCAGGTCGGAACTTACCCGACAAGGAATTTCGCTACCTTAGGATGGTTATAGTTACCACCGCCGTTTACTGGCGCTTAAGTTCTCAGCTTCGCCACCCCGAAGAGCAGCTAACCGGTCCCCTTAACGTTCCAGCACCGGGCAGGCGTCAGTCCGTATACATCGCCTTACGGCTTCGCACGGACCTGTGTTTTTAGTAAACAGTCGCTTCTCGCTGGTCTCTGCGGCCACCCCCAGCTCAGGAAGCAAGTTCCCTCACCAGTGATGGCCCCCCTTCTCCCGAAGTTACGGGGGCATTTTGCCGAGTTCCTTAACCATAGTTCACCCGAACGCCTCGGTATTCTCTACCTGACCACCTGAGTCGGTTTAGGGTACGGGCCGCCATGAAACTCGCTAGAGGCTTTTCTCGACAGCATAGGATCATCCACTTCACCACAATCGGCTCGGCATCAGGTCTCAGCCTTAATGTGTGACGGATTTGCCTACCACACGGCCTACACCCTTACCCCGGGACAACCACCGCCCGGGCTGGACTACCTTCCTGCGTCACCCCATCGCTTACCTACTACAAGTCTGGTTCATCGGCTCCACCACTACCCTCAACTCCGAAGAGATCGGGCCGGCTTCACGGACTTAGCATCGCCTGATTCAGTATTGGGCGTTTCAAAGCGGGTACCGGAATATCAACCGGTTGTCCATCGACTACGCCTGTCGGCCTCGCCTTAGGTCCCGACTTACCCTGGGCAGATCAGCTTGACCCAGGAACCCTTAGTCAATCGGCGCACACGTTTCTCACGTGTGTATCGCTACTCATGCCTGCATTCTCACTCGTGAACCGTCCACAACTCGCTTCCGCGGCTGCTTCACCCGGCACACGACGCTCCCCTACCCATCCATACAGGCGTTGGCCCTATGCGTATGAATGACACGACTTCGGCGGTACGCTTGAGCCCCGCTACATTGTCGGCGCGGAATCACTTGACCAGTGAGCTATTACGCACTCTTTCAAGGGTGGCTGCTTCTAAGCCAACCTCCTGGTTGTCTCTGCGACTCCACATCCTTTCCCACTTAGCGTACGCTTAGGGGCCTTAGTCGATGCTCTGGGCTGTTTCCCTCTCGACCATGGAGCTTATCCCCCACAGTCTCACTGCCGTGCTCTCACTTACCGGCATTCGGAGTTTGGCTAAGGTCAGTAACCCGGTAGGGCCCATCGCCTATCCAGTGCTCTACCTCCGGCAAGAAACACACGACGCTGCACCTAAATGCATTTCGGGGAGAACCAGCTATCACGGAGTTTGATTGGCCTTTCACCCCTAACCACAGGTCATCCCCCAGGTTTTCAACCCTGGTGGGTTCGGTCCTCCACGAAGTCTTACCTCCGCTTCAACCTGCCCATGGCTAGATCACTCCGCTTCGGGTCTTGAGCGCGCTACTAAACCGCCCTATTCGGACTCGCTTTCGCTACGGCTTCCCCACACGGGTTAACCTCGCAACACACCGCAAACTCGCAGGCTCATTCTTCAAAAGGCACGCAGTCACGACGCACCGAGCAAGCTCGATGCGCGACGCTCCCACGGCTTGTAGGCACACGGTTTCAGGTACTATTTCACTCCGCTCCCGCGGTACTTTTCACCATTCCCTCACGGTACTATCCGCTATCGGTCACCAGGGAATATTTAGGCTTAACGGGTGGTCCCGCCAGATTCACACGGGATTTCTCGGGCCCCGTGCTACTTGGGTGTCTCTCAAACAAGCCGCTGATGTTTCAGCTACGGGGGTCTTACCCTCTACGCCGGACCTTTCGCATGTCCTTCGCCTACATCAACGGTTTCTGACTCGTCTCACAGCCGGCAGACTGTGAAAGAGAGATCCCACAACCCCGCATGCGCAACCCCTGCCGGGTATCACACGCATACGGTTTGGCCTGATCCAGTTTCGCTCGCCACTACTCCCGGAATCACGGTTGTTTTCTCTTCCTGAGGGTACTGAGATGTTTCACTTCCCCTCGTTCCCTCCACACTGCCTATGTGTTCAGCAGCGGGTGACAGTCCATGACGACTGCCGGGTTTCCCCATTCGGAAACCCCCGGATCAAAGTCTGGTTGACGACTCCCCGGGGACTATCGTGGCCTCCCACGTCCTTCATCGGTTCCTGGTGCCAAGGCATCCACCGTGCGCCCTTAAAAACTTGGCCACAGATGCTCGCGTCCACTGTGCAGTTCTCAAACAACGACCAGCCACCCATCACCCTGCTCCTAAGAACAAGTTCACTGGGGCCGGCAACCGAAGGACGACCATGACGGCCGTACCTTCAGATACCCAACAGCGTGCCCGACCCGACCCATCAACCCTCACGTTCCACGCCGAAGCAGTACTAGTGAAGACTCATGTGCCGTGCCGAGTAGTCAACGTTCCACCCATGAGCTGACCACCGTCGAACATTTGCCGACGTAGTGGCTCTGGACCCCCGAAAGGGTCTAGATGCTCCTTAGAAAGGAGGTGATCCAGCCGCACCTTCCGGTACGGCTACCTTGTTACGACTTCGTCCCAATCGCCAGTCCCACCTTCGACAGCTCCCTCCCACAAGGGGTTGGGCCACCGGCTTCGGGTGTTACCGACTTTCGTGACGTGACGGGCGGTGTGTACAAGGCCCGGGAACGTATTCACCGCAGCAATGCTGATCTGCGATTACTAGCAACTCCGACTTCATGGGGTCGAGTTGCAGACCCCAATCCGAACTGAGACCGGCTTTTTGAGATTCGCTCCGCCTCGCGGCATCGCAGCTCATTGTACCGGCCATTGTAGCACGTGTGCAGCCCAAGACATAAGGGGCATGATGACTTGACGTCGTCCCCACCTTCCTCCGAGTTGACCCCGGCAGTCTCCTGTGAGTCCCCATCACCCCGAAGGGCATGCTGGCAACACAGAACAAGGGTTGCGCTCGTTGCGGGACTTAACCCAACATCTCACGACACGAGCTGACGACAGCCATGCACCACCTGTACACCGACCACAAGGGGGGCACCATCTCTGATGCTTTCCGGTGTATGTCAAGCCTTGGTAAGGTTCTTCGCGTTGCGTCGAATTAAGCCACATGCTCCGCTGCTTGTGCGGGCCCCCGTCAATTCCTTTGAGTTTTAGCCTTGCGGCCGTACTCCCCAGGCGGGGAACTTAATGCGTTAGCTGCGGCACCGACGACGTGGAATGTCGCCAACACCTAGTTCCCAACGTTTACGGCGTGGACTACCAGGGTATCTAATCCTGTTCGCTCCCCACGCTTTCGCTCCTCAGCGTCAGTAATGGCCCAGAGATCCGCCTTCGCCACCGGTGTTCCTCCTGATATCTGCGCATTTCACCGCTACACCAGGAATTCCGATCTCCCCTACCACACTCTAGCCTGCCCGTATCGACTGCAGACCCGGGGTTAAGCCCCGGGCTTTCACAACCGACGTGACAAGCCGCCTACGAGCTCTTTACGCCCAATAATTCCGGACAACGCTTGCGCCCTACGTATTACCGCGGCTGCTGGCACGTAGTTAGCCGGCGCTTCTTCTGCAGGTACCGTCACTTTCGCTTCTTCCCTGCTGAAAGAGGTTTACAACCCGAAGGCCGTCATCCCTCACGCGGCGTCGCTGCATCAGGCTTTCGCCCATTGTGCAATATTCCCCACTGCTGCCTCCCGTAGGAGTCTGGGCCGTGTCTCAGTCCCAGTGTGGCCGGTCGCCCTCTCAGGCCGGCTACCCGTCGTCGCCTTGGTAGGCCATTACCCCACCAACTAGCTGATAGGCCGCGGGCTCATCCTTCACCGCCGGAGCTTTCAACCTTCCTCCAGGAGGAGGAAAGTATTATCCGGTATTAGACCCCGTTTCCAGGGCTTGTCCCAGAGTGAAGGGCAGATTGCCCACGTGTTACTCACCCGTTCGCCACTAATCCACCCCGAAGGGCTTCATCGTTCGACTTGCATGTGTTAAGCACGCCGCCAGCGTTCGTCCTGAGCCAGGATCAAACTCTCCGTGAATGTTTTCCCGTAATCGGGACAACACATCACGAGAGCGGAACGACAAGATCGGAATAAGACCCGTCGTCCACTGCGTCCTCGCTGTGTTTTTGCCTGCCGAACCCGAAGGTTCCGCAGGACTTTCAAAGGAACCACCAACCTGCCGTAGCAGGCCGGGGTATCAACATATCTGGCGTTGACTTTTGGCACGCTGTTGAGTTCTCAAGGAACGGACGCTTCCTTTGTACTCACCCTCAGAACATTTTCTGGGGCTTTCCTCCGGGCGCTTCCCTTCGGTCTTGCGTTTCCGACTCTATCAGACTCTTTCGTGTCCGATTCCCGGTCGAAGCGGGTCAAGCGGTTTTCGCTTTCCAGTTCTTCGCTTTCGCGTTTCCCTTTCGGCGTGTCCGACTCTATCAAACCTTTTCGCTCTCCCTGACCGGCCCCCCGCAGACATGCGGGTGCCCGATTTCGGGTTAGGGTTTGGGCTCAATAAGCCGCTGCCGACCCCCGACTCAAAGTCGCGTTGGGGCCAGGCAGGAGTACGACAGTACAGGCTGCCGAGAGTCGAGGCAAACCGTTTCCGGTGCGCCCCTAGGTCCTCGAACCATCAGGACTCGGGCGGAACCGGGACTTCTTATGACTTACGCTGCTGAGCAGTACGCCGTCCTCCTATCTAGCCGCGGCGGCACCTTCGAAGCTCCACTGGGAGGCCCCCCATGACCACTGTTACGTCCCCTCTTGCCGGACGTGCCATTGGGCTCGCTGCCGTACCCGACCCCGTCTTCGCCGGCGCGATGGTCGGTCCCGGCACCGCCATCGACCCCGTGCGCGAGGCCTCGGAGGCCGTCGCCCCCGTCGACGGGATCGTCGTCTCCCTCCACCCGCACGCGTTCGTCGTCGTTGACAGCGAGGGCCACGGTGTACTGACGCACCTCGGTATCGACACGGTCCAGCTCAACGGCGAGGGCTTCGAGCTGCTCGTGAGCAAGGGTGACACCGTCACCCGCGGCCAGGGCATCGTCCGGTGGGACCCCTCCGCCGTCGAGAAGGCCGGCAAGTCCCCTGTGTGCCCGATCGTGGCGCTGGAGGCGACGGCCGACTCCCTCTCCGACCTCGTGGAGAGCGGCGACGTGGCGGTCGGCGACACGCTGTTCGGTTGGCAGTAACGCGATCGGCGCAGTGACAGCCGACTGGATATCCACCACCGCGGAGGCAACGACCCCCGCACGACCGGAGACGGGTGCAATGGAGACAACGCTGCGAGGCGTAGGCGTGAGCCACGGTGTGGCGATCGGCGAGGTACGGCACATGGGCACCGCGGTGCTCGAACCGCCGGCCAAGCAGATCCCGGCCGAAGAGGCCGAGCGCGAGCAGGGACGGGCCCGGCAGGCCGTGGAGGCAGTGGCCGCCGACCTCATCGCGCGCGGCAACCTGGCCGGCGGCGAGGCCCAGCACGTGCTGGAGGCCCAGGCCATGATGGCCCAGGACCCGGAGCTCATGGCCGATGTCGAGCGCCGCATCGCCGTCGGCAGCACGGCCGAGCGTGGTGTGTACGACGCGTTCGCCTCGTACCGGGCCCTGCTCGCGGGTGCCGGCGAGTACCTGGCGGGCCGGGTCGCCGACCTCGACGACGTCCGCAACCGCATCGTGGCGCGCCTGCTCGGTGTGCCGATGCCGGGTGTCCCGGACAGCGACGAGCCCTATGTCCTGATCGCCCGGGACCTCGCCCCCGCCGACACGGCCCTGCTGGACCCCGCGCTGGTCCTCGGCTTCGTCACCGAGGAGGGCGGGCCGACCAGCCACAGCGCGATCCTGGCGCGGGCGCTCGGTGTGCCCGCCGTGGTCGCTCTGCCCGGCGCCGGTGAGCTGGCCGAGGGCACGATGATCGCCGTGAACGGCAGCACCGGCGAGATCTTCGTCGAGCCGAGCGCCGAGAAGCGGGCGGAGCTGGAGAGCGCCGCCGCCGCGCGCAAGGCCGCGCTGTCCGCGGCGACCGGCCCCGGTGCCACGTCGGACGGCCACAAGGTGCCGCTGCTCGCCAACGTGGGCGGTCCCGCTGACGTGCCGGCGGCCGTCGAGGCGGGTGCGGAGGGCGTGGGCCTGTTCCGTACCGAATTCCTCTTCCTGGACGACAGCAAGCAGGCGCCGTCCGAGGAGAAGCAGGTCGCCGCGTACCGGGCGGTGCTGGAGGCCTTCCCCGAGGGCCGTGTCGTGGTGCGGGTGCTGGACGCCGGGGCGGACAAGCCGCTCGACTTCCTGACCCCGGCGGACGAGCCGAACCCGGCGCTGGGCGTACGCGGGCTGCGGAGCCTGCTGGACCACCCGGACGTGCTGCGTACCCAGCTGACCGCTCTGTCGAAGGCGGCCGAGGGGCTTCCCGTCTACCTCGAGGTCATGGCGCCCATGGTGGCCGACCGCGCGGACGCCAAGGCCTTCGCCGACGCCTGCCGCGAGGCCGGGCTGAACGCCAAGTTCGGTGCGATGGTCGAGATCCCGTCCGCCGCGCTGCGGGCGCGCTCGGTGCTGCAGGAGGTGGAGTTCCTGTCGCTGGGCACCAACGACCTGGCACAGTACGCCTTCGCCGCCGACCGTCAGGTGGGTGCCGTCTCCCGGCTCCAGGACCCGTGGCAGCCGGCTCTGCTGGATCTGGTCGCGCTGTCCGCCGAGGCCGCCAAGGCCGAGGGCAAGAGCTGCGGTGTGTGTGGTGAGGCGGCCTCCGATCCGCTGCTCGCCTGTGTGCTGACCGGTCTGGGTGTCACCTCCCTGTCTATGGGCGCGGCCTCCATTCCTTATGTGCGCGCCACGCTGGCCAAGTACACGCTCGCGCAGTGCGAGCGGGCCGCGTCGGCCGCGCGTGCGGCGGACTCCGCCGAGGAAGCTCGCCGGGCCGCGCAGGCGGTGCTGTCGGGCGAGTAGTCCGGCGCCGGACGCCAAGTGGTGAAGGGGCTTTCCGCCGATGACCGGCGGGAAGCCCCTTCGCCGTGTCAGTGGTGCTGTTCCGGTTCGTCCGCTCCGATGTCGAAGCCCGCGCAGTACTCCACGCCGGATTCGGGGGCGACGGGTTCGCCCGTGTCGGCGTCGGTGCAGTAGGCGCTGAAGACCTCGCCCGCGGTGAGCGGGGCGAGGCTGCCCCGGCTGAGCCGCCAGCCGTGCACCCGGTCCGGGGCGCCGGGTGTGCTCGTGCGCAGGACGACTCCGCCGTGGCTCTCCAGCGCGATGCCGACGGCGAGCACGCTCACGAACTCGGCGCCCTCCTCGCTGTCGAGCCGGGCGGGGCCGGCGGTGGCCCGGTCGGTGTGCAGGGCGGCGAGCAGCTGGTCGTGCTCCGTGGGAGTGCTGCAGACCAGGTGGTGGATGCCGGGTCCGGCCGCCTCCAGGGTCCGTTCCAGCAGGTGGGAGGCGCGGTCGAAGGCGGCGTGGCCGATGTCCTGGCCGCAGTCGGCACAGTCGCCGAGACCGGCCAGGAGCATGGTGGCGTACTCCCAGGTGGCCCGGCAGACCGCTCGGCCGACGAGCACCGGGATCAGGGCGTCGAGGGGCTGCCCGTCGTAGGGGACGGTGGCTCCGCAGGCGGCGATCTCCGCGGTGAAGCGGCTGCGGCCGGCCGGGGTGTCGGGGGCGATGCCGGCCTCCGCGCAGTACTGCGCGTACTCCTGCGGGTCGAAGAGGGCGACCGTCGTGTGCACGCCCTGGGCGGTGAGGGCCTTGAGCAGGGCCTCCACCTGTTCCAGGTAGACGTGGTGGTCGTCGAAGGTGAAGGTGCGGTAGCGCCGCATGGCCGCGAAGTCCTGTTCATCGGTCAGCAGGCCGATGGTGGTGGGTGCTTCGCGGCGCAGCGTGCGTCGCATGGTGGTAGTGACGGTCCGTCCGTGGACGGTGGTCCGCTTGTTCCTGGTCTGCGCCATGATTTCCCCCAGTGCGCTGTCGAACATTGCTCACTCAGCGTAATCATGGGCACTGACAGTGGTGCGGTCAGCGGCGTTCGCGGGCCAGCTTCTCGTAGAAGTGGAGGAGTTCGAGGTTGTCGATCGAGCCGGGGTTGACGGCCTTTTCCAGGGCCGTTCCCTGGAGCAGGCGCTTGACCGGAACCTCGATGCGCTTTCCGGTGAGGGTGTGCGGGATACCGGGGACCTCGATGACCTCGTCCGGTACGTGACGCGGCGAGAGGTTCTCGCGGATGGTGCGCTTGATGCTGTCGCGGAGGGCGTCGTCGAGCGTGGCGCCTTCGGCGAGGTGGACGAAGAGCGGCATCCAGTAGCCGCCGTCGGGTTCCTCCAGGCCGATGACGAGGGACTCGCGGATCTCGGGGAGGCGTTCGACGGCCTCGTAGATGTCGGCGGAGCCCATGCGGACGCCCTGCCGGTTGAGGGTGGAGTCGGAGCGGCCGTGGATGACGACGGAGCCGCGGTCGGTGATCGTGATCCAGTCGCCGTGGCGCCAGACGCCGGGGTACACGTCGAAGTAGCTGTCGTGGTAGCGGCTGCCGTCGGGGTCGTTCCAGAAGCGGACCGGCATGGAGGGCATCGGCTTTGTGACGACGAGTTCGCCGACCTCGCCGGTGAGCGGTTCGCCGGCGGGGTCCCAGGACTGGAGGTCCGTACCGAGGCAGGCGGCCTGGAGTTCGCCGATGTGGACGGGGAGGGTGGGCACCGCGCCGGCGAAGCAGCTGCAGACGTCGGTGCCGCCGCTGACGGAGGCGATCCAGAGGTCGTCGGCGACCTCGTCGTGGAGCCAGCGGAAGCCGTCGGGCGGGAGCGGGGAGCCGGTGGTGGCGACGCACTGGACGCGGGAGAGGTCGAGGTCGCGTCCCGGGTGGATGCCGGCCTTGCGGCAGGCCATGACGTAGGCGGCGGAGGTGCCGAAGAGGGTGGCGCCGGTCTGTTCGGCGACGCGCCACTGGGCGCTGACGTCGGGGTGACCGGGGCTTCCGTCGTACAGCACGAGGGTGGTGCCGGTGAGGAGGCCGGAGACGAGGAAGTTCCACATCATCCAGCCGGTGGAGGTGTACCAGAAGAAGCGGTCCTCGGGGCCGAGGTCGCAGTGGAGGCCGATCTGCTTGAAGTGTTCGAGCAGGATGCCGCCCTGGGACTGGACGATGGCCTTGGGCAGGCCGGTCGTGCCCGAGGAGTAGAGGACCCAGAGCGGGTGGTCGAACGCGACCTGTTCGAAGACGGGCTCGGTGTCGGCCGCGACGAGGGCGGCCCAGTCGAGGGCGCCTTCGGGGGCTTCGGTGCCCAGCAGCGGGATGTGGACGACGGCGCGCAGGGTGGGCAGTTCGCGGCGGAGTTCGGCGACGGTGTCGGCGCGGTGGTGTTCCTTGCCGCCGTAGCGGTAGCCGTCGACGGTGAACAGGACGACGGGTTCGACCTGCTGGAAGCGGTCGAGGACGCTGCGGGCACCGAAGTCGGGGGCGCAGGAGGTCCAGACGCCGCCGACGGCCGCGGTGGCGAGGAAGGCGACGACGGCCTGCGGGATGTTGGGGAGGTAGCCGCTGACGCGGTCGCCGGGGTTGACGCCGAGTGCGCGCAGTTCGGCGGCGAGCGAGCCGACCTGGCGGCGGAGCTCGGACCAGGAGGTGGCGGCCTGGGTGTGGCTCTCGTCCACGTGGAGGAGGGCGGGCGCGTCGGCGCGCAGGGGGTCCTCGGCCGCGCGCAGGGCGTGTTCGGCGTAGTTGAGGGTGGCGCCGGGGAACCAGGTGGCGCCGGGCATCGAGCGGTCGCCGGTGACCTGCTCGTACGGGGTGGAGAAGCGCACGTCGAACCACTCGGCGACGGCCTTCCAGAAGGTGTCGAGTTCGTCGACGGACCAGCGGTGCAGACTGGCGTAGCCGCCCTCGGCCGGTGCGCCGTGGTGTTCGGCGGCCCAGCTCTGGAAGCGGGTGACGGCGGCGGCCGCGATGCGGTCGGGGCCGGGCTGCCACAGGGGGGCTTCGTCGGCTGCTGAGGTCATGGGGGCGGCTCCCTGGCTGTAGCGGGTACGCGGTGTGTGCGCAGGTCGCGCGCACGTGCGGGGTGTGCGCGTGAGGCGACGTCACGGACGATGCCATGTGATCGTCTCTCGCACCAGGGTTGCCCGTACATGCTTCCGTGTCCGGTTATGTGCTCCCGCCACGTCCGGTGCGGGGTGTACGGAAGCCGGCCGGCGGGTCGTGGTGGTGCGGGGGCTCAGCGGTAGCGGCCGGCGAACCAGCGGTGGACGGCCTCGGTGTGGAGGGGGAAGGCGAGCGTGGCGGGGGCCGTGAGGAGGGTGTGGCCGGAGGTCTCGTCGGTGGGGGCGGAGGGCGGGAGGGTGGCGGCGGGCCGCTCGGGGAGGATTCCGAAGAGGAGCAGGTGCCCGGCGGGTGAGCTGAGGGCGTCGGCGAGGCGGACGTCTTCGGGGCGTGCCTCGATGCGGGTCTCCTCGCGCAGTTCGCGTACGACGGCGTGCTGCCAGTCCTCGGCGTGGTCGATGAAGCCGCCGGGCAGGGCGAGGCCGCCGCGTGCGGGTTCGATGGTGCGGGTGATGACGACGAGGCCGGTGGTGTGGCCGTCGGTGACGGGGAGCAGGGCGACGGCGACCGGGAGCGGGTTCCGGTAGGCGGTCTCGCCGCAGACGGCGCAGGTGCGGGGCCAGGTGCCGGGGGTCGGGAGGCCGGTGTACGGGGCTCCGCAGGCGGCGCAGTGGGAGTGGATCACGGGCTGCTCCGTTTCCTCGTGGGGCCACCGGTCCTCGTGGTGACCGGGCGGGGAACCGGTGGCGGACACGCGCGGACTGTACCGGATCCCCTTCCGGGTGGCTCCGCACGATGGAAGATGTGCTCATGACAGGTATCGCGACCGCTTTCCGTGCCCTGGCGGCCACTGCCGCCGCCCTGCTCGCCGTGACCGTCACCGCGCCGGTGGCGCAGGCGAAGCCCGAGCCCAAGGCGCCCGGCGAGTTCGTCCCGCTGAGTTCGGTGGACCCCACGATCATCCAGGAGATGCGCTACCCCACCGCCCACGACTTCATGGGCGAGCCTGTGGACGGCTACCGCCAGCCCCTCTGCATTCTGACCCGGCCCGCCGCCGAGGCCCTGCACCGCGCCCAGCTCCGGCTGCTGCGGCAGGGCTACTCGCTGAAGGTGTACGACTGCTACCGCCCGCAGCGGGCAGTCGACCACTTCGTGCGGTGGGCGAAGGACCTCGACGACGAGACGATGAAGGGCGAGTTCTATCCGCGGGTCGACAAGTCCCGGCTTTTCGCGGACGGTTACATCGCGGAGAAGTCCGGTCACAGCCGGGGCAGCACGGTGGACCTGACGCTGGTGCGGCTGCCCGCCCTGCCGACCAGGCCGTACCGTCCGGGCGAGAGGCTGGTGCCGTGCTACGCGCCGAAGGCCGACCGCTTCCCGGACAACTCGGTGGACATGGGCACGGGGTTCGACTGCTTCGACACGCTCTCGCACACGGATGATCCCCGTGTCCGGGGTGTCCAGCGCGCCAACCGGCAGTTCCTCAGGAAGACGCTCACCGAGGCCGGTTTCGTGAACCTCGCGGAGGAGTGGTGGCACTACACCTTCCGGCCCGAGACGTTCCCCCACACCTACTTCGACTTCCCGGTGGCCCGCAGGTCCGTCGCCGGGCACTGAGCCGGCCCGCCGCGCGCGGAACGGGCGGTCGGGACCACCCCCGTGGGTTCCGGCCGCCCGTTCTCCTCTTCGGACGCGGCGCAGCCGTTTCCGGTTGCCGGGTGAGCCATTACGGTGCCCGTATGTCACAGCAGACGTTCGAGTCGTACGAAGAGTTCTGGCCGTACTACGTCGCGATGCACTCGCGGGCGGCGACCCGCTGGGTACATCTCACCGGCACCCTGACCGGCCTCGCCATCACGGCGTACGGGCTGGCGCGCGGCCGCAAGCGGTATCTGGCCGCCCTGCCGCTCATCGGCTACGGCACGGCCTGGCCCGCGCACTTCCTGATAGAGAAGAACAACCCGGCCACCTTCGGGCACCCCGCCTGGTCGCTGCGCGGCGACGCGCAGATGATCCGGATGATGCTGGCCGGACGCGACCACGAGCTGGCGCAGACCGCCGAGAAGTGGCTCGCGGAGAACGGCCGCGCGGTCTAGGGCCTGTCTGACAATTCCCGTCGTCGCGCGGCAGACGGGAATTGTCAGACAGGCCCTAGGGTCGTCACGGGCTCGCGCGGGCGGTCCGCGCGGGCCAGCGCGTGTTCGACCACGGCCACCAGCACGTCTCGGGCCGACGGCCGGTCCCGCGCGTCGCACATCAGGAGCGGAACCCCCGGGTCCAGGTCGAGCGCGGCCCGTACCGTCGCCTCGGGGAAACGTTCCGTGCCCTCGAAGCAGTTGACGGCGACGGCGAACGGGATCTCGCGGCGCTCGAAGTAGTCGACGGCCGCGAAGCAGTCCTCCAGGCGCCGGGTGTCCGCGAGCACGACCGCCCCCAGCGCGCCCTGGGCCAGCTCGTCCCAGAGGAACCAGAACCGGTCCTGCCCCGGCGTGCCGAAGAGGTACAGCACCAGGTCCTCGCGGAGCGTGATCCGCCCGAAGTCCATGGCCATGGTCGTCGTGGTCTTCCCCTCGACACCGTCCAGGTCGTCCACCGGACGCCCGGCCTCGCTCAGCGTCTCCTCCGTGCGCAGCGGCCTGATCTCGCTGACCGCGCCCACCAGCGTCGTCTTGCCCACGCCGAAGCCGCCCGCCACCAGGATCTTGAGGGTGACGGGCTCCACGGGCCGCCTGTTGCGGCTAGAGCGCCCGAAGGCCATTGATCACCTCACGGAGAATGTTCACGTCCGGCAGCTCGGCCGGCGGAACGGGACGGGTCACGTGCACCAGCTCCTCGTCGACGAGGTCGCCCACCAGGACCCGGACCACCCCCACCGGGAGGTCCAGTGACGAGGCGAGCTCGGCGATCGACTGCGGGAGCTCATCGCAGAGTTCGAGGATCTCGACGTGTTCCGGGGCAAGCAGCTGGTCCCTGTCCGGTTCGTCGGCCGCGGGTTCGGGCACGACGATCGCGATCAGGTCGAGACGGTGGCGCGACCCGCTGCCGGTGCGCCCTCGGGTCATCGCGTAGGGGCGGACGACCGGCCCCGCGTCGTCGTCGTACCAGCGTGGCGTCCGCGGCCTCTCCGGGGTCTGCGGCGAGCCGGGCGATGCGGCGCTCATGGCGTCCGCTCACCCCCCGGAGGGCTGACCGGTCGTCCGGGGCGCGTTGGCCAGGTGGCTGCCCACGCGCTTGACCATGAGCGTCATCTCGTACGCCACCTGCCCGACGTCCGAGTCGGACTCGGCCAGCACGGCGAGACAGCTGCCGTCGCCGGCCGCGGTGACAAAGAGGAACGCCTCGTCGAGTTCGACGACGGTCTGGCGGACCCTGCCCGCGTCGAAGTGCCGGCCCACGCCCTTGGCCAGGCTGTGGAAGCCGGAGGCGACGGCGGCCAGGTGCTCGCTGTCCTCCCGCGTCAGGTCGCTGGACGCGCCGGTGGGCAGACCGTCGCTGGAGAGCACCAGCGCCTTGCGGATGCTGGCGACGCGCGCGACGAGTTCGTCGAGGAGCCAGTTGAGTTCGCCCGACCCCTGGCGTTCGGATTCGGGTGCTGCGGCGTTCGGTGCGGTCATGGACCGTCCCCTCCCGGAGTGGTTCCTGGTGCTGTGTCGCCGTGGCCGGTCACGTGTCCTCGGCGTTCTGCTGGCGGCCTCGCTGCCAGCCGCGCTGGAGCGAGGCCATACGGCTGCGTACCTCTTCGGCGTCCCGCCCGATGTCGTCGGCGCTCTCGACCGGGGCGGGTCGCGCCGTGCGGCTGTCCGGTCCCTCGCGCAGCTGCGGGGCGAGGCTGGCCTGCCGGACGCGGCGGGGCAGTCCGCCCACGGTGTCCGGGGCGGGTTCGGGCGTACGGGGTGCGGGCACCGTCGGCCCGGCGGGTTTGCGCAGACCGGTGGGCTGCGGGGGCTCGGCGGGGCGGAGCCGGTCCACCGGGCGGACCGGTTCGCGGTCCTCGGAGCCGGGGTGGGCGCGGCCCGGCCCGTCGACCCGGCGGCCCCGGTCGGTGACCAGGGTCGGCGGGCGGCGCCGGCGGGGCAGCGGCCTGGTGCCCTCGGGGTGCAGCGCCCGTACGCCGTCGTCGGCGGCCTGCTGGTGCTGCTCGCGGTCCCCGTCGCGGCGCAGTGCGCGGGCCCTGAAGATGCCGCCGCGTTCGCTCTCGGTGTCCTCCAGGTCGGCGACCCCGTCGAGCACGGGGTCGAGCCCCGGACCCGCCACCGCTTCGAGGACCGGGTCGCGGGTGAAGTCCAGCGGCTCGTCGCCCTCCAGCTCGACGGGTCCGTCCAGCAGGGCGGGGCCGGCCAGTCCGGTGGGCACCGGTGAGAGGCCGCTCGGCCGGCCCGGCACGTGGTCGTCGGCCTCGGGGCGGCCCTCGGCGGCGCCCGGCCTGCTGCTGGCGATGGCCTTCTCGGACCTGCGGTCGAGGCGGAAGCCGGAGCCGTGCGACTCGGGGGCGTCCGTGAGGAGCGCGGCGGGGATGAACACCACCGCCGTTGTGCCGCCGTACGGGGAGGTCTGGAGGGACACCCGGACGTTCTGCCGCTGGGCGAGCCGGCTGACCACGAAGAGGCCGAGGCGGTCGGTGTCGGACAGCTCGAACTCGGGGGTCTCGGCGAGCCGCAGGTTGGCGTCGAGCAGGACGTCGGGGGGCATGCCGAGGCCGCGGTCGTGGATCTCCAGGGTGAAGCCGTTGGCGACGCGCTCGCCGTGCACCTGGACCGCGGTGTGCGGCGGCGAGAACACCGTGGCGTTCTCCAGGAGTTCGGCGATCAGGTGGGTGAGGTCGGCGACGGCGGGGCCGCCCACGCCGATCCGGGGCAGCCGGCGGACCTCGATGCGTTCGTAGTCCTCGACCTCGGCGACGGCGGCGCGCACCACGTCCATCAGCTGGATGGGCTTGCGCCACTGCCGGGAGGGGGCGGCCCCGGAGAGGATCACCAGGCCCTCGGCGTGCCTTCGCATGCGGGTGGTGAGGTGGTCCAGGCGGAAGAGGTCGGCGAGTTCGTCGGTGTTCTCGGTGCGGCGCTCCATGGCGTCCAGGAGCGTGAGCTGGCGGTGCAGCAGGACCTGGTTGCGGCGGGCGAGGTTGACGAAGACCTCGGAGACACCGCGGCGCATGTCGGCCTGCTTGACGGCGGCTTCGACTGCGGCGCGCTGCAGGGTGTTGAGGGCCTGGCCGACCTGGCCGATCTCGTCGCGCTCGTACTGGAGGTGCGGGGACTCGGTCTCCACGTCGACCTGTTCACCCGCGGCGAGGCGGCGCATCACGCTCGGCAGCCGTACGCCGGACACCTCATGGGCGTCCTTGCGCAGCCGGGAGAGGTCGCGGACCAGCTCGCGGCCGATGCGTACGGAGACGAAGACGGAGACGACCAGGGCGAGGAAGCCGAGGACGCCGGCTATGCCCGCCTTGATGAGGACGCTGTAGCCGGCGGGTTTGCCACGGTCCTGGAAGCGGTTGTTCATCTCCGTGGAGTCGTTGGCCAGCCGGTCCAGGGCGGCCGGGGCGACTTCCTGCCAGCGGGCGGCGTCGGCGGTGCGCGGGCTGGTGGTGGGGCCCTGGTCGATGATCCGCTCCTCGGCGGAGCGCAGCGGTTCGCTGTCGGGGCCCTGCCAGTACTGCTCGACGCGCCTGCGTTCGGAGGCGGGGAGCAGGGCGAGGCTGGTCTCGTACAGCAGGGTGCGCTGGGCGACGAGGTCGGAGATCTGGCGGAGTTCGGGGGCGGCGAGCCGGCCGGCGAGGAGGCCGGAGGCGACCAGGGCGTCTTCCCGGGAGAGCATTTCGCGGGCGCGCGACATCCCGGTCAGCGCCCGGACCTGCTGGTCCATGGAGACGCTTTCCATGGTGTGCAGGCCGGTCAGGAACCGGTAGCAGGGGTCGATCAGCCGGTTGTAGTAGGCCATCGCCTTGAGCCGGCCGATGGTGCGCTTGTCCACGGAGTCGCGCAGGGCGTCGAGTCCTTCGACGGCGCCGAGTATCGAGGTGAGCTGGGTCTCGGCGGTCGGGCCGAGCGCGTCGCGGATGTCCTTCTCCCCGGCGCTCTTGCGGACCTGGGCCACGACCCGGTCGGTGGCGGCGCGCTGCCGGCTCAGCACGGGCAGGGCGTCGGATGCGCGCGGGTCGGCGAGGAAGACGAGGGTCTGGCGGCGCTCGTTCTGGATGACCCGGACGGTGTCCTCGAGGGGGTGGCCCACCTTCTCGACGACGGTGCTCCCGCTCAGCAGTTTCCCGGCCTCGCGCCCGGTGAGATAGGTGGCGAATCCCCAGAGGGCGGTGAGCGAGACGAGCGGCACCACGAGCAACGCCACGATCTTCCTGCGGATGGACTTTCCGCGAAAGCGCATGGCCTCCCCCAGGTCATCCCCGTGGGGCGGGGACGGGTCTCGTCAACAAACGGCGCGAGCCTACTACTGACACACAGGCAACTCGAAGGCACGTCCGGACGATTTTCGGCCGCGTTGCCGGGAGTTGACCATGGCTTGTCCTGGTATTCCGGGAGATGAAATTCACGAAAGCGACAGAAGACGCCCTGAGGAGTGGCACGTTCCTTCACGTCCCGGTTGGCTGGAATTCTTCGTTTCGTGACAGCTGGGAGGAATCTTCACCCCTGGCCATTCGTCTGCCTGTACGGGGGTAGGGGGGACCAACGGGACACGCTCGGGCGGACGGGACGGACGGTCCGCGTAGAAGGGGTGTATGCCGGGCAGCAACCCTTGAGTCGGACAGCGGTGGGAGTGAAGGGCCTTGGACACACAGGAGCGTGAGGGCGCGGTGGAGCCGGCGGAGGAGCTGAGCGCGCCGGAGCGGGCGGACATTCCCCGGCAGCCGCTGTGGGTGGAGGAGCCGGCGACGCGCAGGCGGATGCCGGATCCGGTGCGCACGGCGGCCGTGCGGGCGGTGCTCGTCATGTCGTTGACGGTGATTCTGGCGATGGTGGCGTTCCTGACCGCGCTGGCCGGGTCCTGGCTCTCCTTCCCGATGGTGCTGAGCGGGGTGGCGAGCACGGTGGTCGCGACGTGGGCGGTGCTGGACGTCTGGGTCACCCGCCAGGTGTGGAACCAGCGCAACGGCGTGGTCTCCGAGCCCAGCAGCTCGGCCCGGGCCCTGCGCCGTGAGCGGCGCAGGGCGCGGCGTGAGGCCCGTGCCACGCAGCGGGACGCGGCGCGGATAGGGCGCCGGGGCGCGGACCGCCGGCTGTCGCGGGCCTGACCGCCCCTCCGCCCGGGCGCTACGGGGTCCGGGTCTCCTCGACGGTCTCCGACGCGTCCGGTGTCCGAGGGGCCGGGGCGCCGCGCTTGAACATGCGGGTCGCGGTGATCTCGCCGTGCACCGTCTCGCTGCCCGGGTCCTGCTGCGGCAGCCCGGGGCGCAGGTGCTCCTCGACGCTGATGTACTTCAGCCCGGCCCGCAGGTCCGCGTCGTTGCGCAGGCGGATGACGAGCGGGAATTCCGCGAGCGCCGTCGTGTCGAACAGGCCCGTGGTGTACAGCAGTTGTACGCCGAGCGCGTCGGCCACCGCGCGCTGGAGCTCCAGCAGATAGGTGGCGTTGGCCCGGCCGATCGGGTTGTCCAGGAACAGCGTGCCCGCGTGCCGGTGCTCGGCCCGGTCGCGGCCCCGGTCGTTGCTGCGCAGGGCGGCCATCGTGCAGTACAGGGCGATCGCCGCGGTGAGCAGCTGTCCGCCGGAGAAGACGTCGCCCATCTGTCCGACGGGCACGCGCTCGGCGCGCAGGACGGCGTCCGGCTTGAGGATCTCCACCGCGATGCCCCTGGGTTCCAGGGCCGCCTGCACGCCGCGCAGGAGCAGGGACATGCCGTCCCGGCGCAGGTCGGAGTTCTTCCTGAGGGCCGCCCTGGTCGCCTCGTCGATGACCTCGCCGAGCCGTTCGGTGAGGGTGGCCTGGTCGGGCTCGTCGAAGCGGATACGGAGGAATTCCTGCCCGGACCACTCCCCCAGGCCCTCGGGGAGCCGGGACAGCCGCTGCGCGGAGCGGAGCGTGGTGAGCGCGGACTCCACCAGGCCGCGCAGCCGGTCGACGATGGAGTCGCGGTTGCGCTCCAGCTGGGCCAGCTCGTCGGTGAGGACGCGCAGCCGGGGCGCGAAGGCGGTGGCCCACTTCTCCGCGTGCTCGGGGAGCGCCGCGGCGGGCAGCTCGCGGATCTGCTGGCGGGCGGGGGTGCGGACCTGCTCGTAGCGGGTGGAGTTGGCGTGCCGTACGAGGACGTCGCTCGCCTCCCGGACGGCCGCCTCGGCGGCGGACAGGTCGGCGGCGCAGCCTCGCAGCGAGCGGCGGGCCTCGGCGGCGGACTGCCGGGCCTCCTCCAGGCTGCCCGGATACGGCTCGGGCTCCTCCGGGTCGTCCTCGGCGCCGTGGTCCCTGAGCAGGTCGCGCAGCAGGGCCGCGGTCTCGTCGAAGCCGCCCGCCGCGTCCTCGGCGGCGCGGTGGGCGTGCAGCAGCTCGGCGTGGGCGGCCCGGGCGGTGTCCAGCGCGGCGGTCGCGGCGGCCAGTTCGGCGGTGGCGGTGCGCAGGAGGGCCTGGGCCTGTTCGGCGTCGGCAGGCACCTGGTCGTCGGGCAGCTCGGTGTGCAGGCTCTCGCCGTCGGCGGGCGCCAGACGTTCGGCCTCGCCGCGCAGCCGGCCCAGCTGCTCGCTGGCGGCGGACGCCCGGGTCTCCAGGAGCTGGACGAGGGATTCGGCGCGGGCGGCGGCGGCCTGCCGGGACGGTCCGTCGGCGCCGTCGGTGCCCTCCAGGAGCTGGGCGGCCCGGGTGCGGACCTTGTTGGTGAGGCGGTCCAGCTCGGCGAGCGCGGCGCTCTCGTCGCTCTCGGCGCGGGCCTGCTCGGCGCGCAGGTCGGCGCCGACGCCCACCTTCTCGTACAGCTGGGACGCGGCCCGGTACGCCTCGCGCAGGGCGGGCAGCGCCTGGCGCGGGGCGTCCTCGCCGAGGTCGGGGAGGTGTTCGGGGGCGCCGGCGATCTCGGCGCGTTCGGCGCGCAGGGCGCGGGCGGTGCGGCGGGCGTCGTCGGCGGCGCGCTGGGTGGCGCGGCGGTCCTCGTCGGCGGCCCGGGCGCGCTCCAGCAAGACGGTCGCGCGGGCCTCGCACTCCGCGGCCTCATCGGTCAGTTCGCGCAGCTTCGCCTGCCAGCCGGCCCGTTCGCGCAGCCGGAAGGCGAGTCCGGCGAGCGCGTCGGCGGCCCGGCGGGCGCGCTGCGCGGCCTCCTGGCGCTCCTCGCGGATCCGGGCGGTGTCGGCGGCGGCCTCGTCGGCCTCGGCGCGGATCGCGCGGGCCTCCGCGAGGGCGACCTCGGCGGTCTCGGCGGCGGTGCAGGCGGCACCGGCGGCTTCGGCCAGTTCGGCGAGCATGCCGGGCGGGCAGTCGGCGCGCCAGGATCCGATGCGGGCGGCGAGCGCGCGGTCGGCGCCGAGGCGGGCGGCGAGCACGCGGATGTCCTCGTCACGGGCGGCGGCCCGGCTGCGCAGCGCGTGGCGCTCCTCGTCGGCGGCGTGCTCGTCGTGCATGGCCGGGTTCGGCGGTACGAGGAAGACGCCATCGGCCGCCCCGCTGCCCGGATCCGGCACGGGGGCGAGGAGGGCGGCGGCGGTGCCGACGGCGACGGCGGACCGGGGCAGCAGGGCGGCGGCGCCCAGGACGTCGCGGGCACGGGCGTGGGCGTCGGGGTCGGTGATGACGACGCCGTCGACGAGCTCGGGGCGGGCGGCGAGGACGGCCGCGTGGTCGGCGGGGTCGACGGCCTGGGCGAGGTAGCGCCAGCCGGGCAGGGCGGGGATGCCCTGTTCGCCGAGGTATTCCACGGTGGCCAGGACGTCGGGGCTCGGCGGGAGGAGGCCACCGTCGCCGAGCGCGCCCAGGATGCGGGCGTCGTCGGCCGCCGCGGTGCGCAGTTCGAACAGGCGGCGTTCGGCGGTGGCGACGCTCCGGTCGAGCAGGTCGCGCAGCTCGTCCGCGCCGCGGTCGAATTCGTCGGCGGTCAGGGGGTGGCCCGCGGTGGGGGCGCCGTCCGAGCCTGCGGCCTCGTCGGTGACGTGCGGATCGCCGTCGGTGGCTTCGGCCCCGGGCGCGGCTGCCTGCCGGGGCCGGGGGACGCCGCCGGTCTGGGTGGCCCCGCCGGTCCGGGCGCCGGGCAGCCCGAGCAGTTCGGCGAGGCGGGGTTCGGCGGCGATCGCACCGGCGGCCCTCAGCTCGGCCTCGTACGCCTGCTCGGCGGCGCGGGCGGCGTCGGCGGCGCGGGCCGCGGCGAGTTCGGCGCGGCTCTCGTCGGCGGTGGCCTGCCGGGCCCGGTCGGCGGTGGCTCCGGCGGCCTCGCGGGCGGTGTCCCAGGCGGCGACGGCGGACTGTTCGGCGTCGTTCGCGGCGAGGGCGGCCCTGGCGGGGTCGGCGTGGGGCGCGGTGTCGTCGAGCCAGCCGGCCCGGACGGCTTCGGCGGTCTCCTGCTCGACCTCGGCCAGGCGCTGGCGCAGGTGGCCGGCCTCGCTGCGGGCGCGCTGGGCCTCGGTGGCGGCGGTGGTGGCGTCCCGGTGGGCGGCCTCGCCGGCGCTCTGCAGGGCGTCGGAGCGCCCCTCCTCCTCGTTGGCCCGGCTCTCCCCCGCCTCGGCGGCGGTGTGCAGGGCCCGTACGAGGTCGGCGGCCGCGGTCGCGCGGGCGGCGAGGGCGGGGGCGGCGTCGCGCTCGGCCTCCAGGATCGCGGCGGCGACGCGGGCGGAGCGGTCGGCGGCGGCGCGGTGGCGCAGGACGGCTTCGGCGGCCTGCCAGGCGGAGTGCAGGGTGCGGGCGTCGCCCAGTTCGCGGCGCTGGGCGGCGGCGCTCTTCTCGGCGGCGGTCAGGGCCAGCGAGGCGTGCCGGTAGGCGAGTTCGGCGGCGATCAGGGCGCTGCGGCCGCGGCTCTCCTCGGCGCCGGTGACGGTATGGGCGGCGCCGGTGACCTGCTGGGCGAGCTCGGCGGCCCGGCCGCGCTCCTCACCGGCCCGGGCGGAGAGCCGGCGGGCGAGGGTGCGGGTGCGGCGCTCGGCTCCGGCGTGGATGTCGCGGGCATGGGCGCGGGTCCCGGCGGCGTCGACGATGCGGCCCAGGAGGTCGACGGAGCCGGCGGTGAAGTCGCGTTCGGCGGTGAGTTCGGCGCGGCGGCCGAGCTTGTTGCCGAAGCCGCTGACGAGGTCGGCGAGGCCGTCCGTGTCGCGGGTGTCGGTGACGGCGCGCAGCAGCAGGTCGGTGAAGTCGGAGTCCTTCTTGACCGCGAAGAGGCCGGCCGCCTCGCCCTCGTCGGCGTTCATCTCGCGCTGGTAGCGGAAGAGTTCGGGGTCGAGGCCCAGTTCGCCGAGGTGCTCGTTCCAGCGGTCGTGGATCTCCTCCCAGTGCACGTCGAGGTGCTGGTAGAACTTGCCGGCCTCGGTGAGCGCGTCCCGGAAGCCCTTCATGGTGCGGCGCCTGCCGCGGGCGCCGGAGACGCCTTCGGCAGGGCGGCCGACGGCGGTGGACTCGGCGACGGGCAGCGAGTCCAGGCCGAGCCCGGGGCCGGGCCGGAACGAATACCAGGCCTCCGCGAACTTCCGGGGGTCGTTGGAGACCTGGCGTCCGCGCCACTCGCTGACCTTGCCGACGACCACGCACTCGCCGGTCAGCGTGTGCTGCCATTCCAGGGCGACGTGCCCGCAGTCGTCGGCGAGCAGGAACTTGCGCAGCACGCCGGAGCTGGCGCCGCCGAGGGTGTTGCGGTGGCCGGGGAGCATCACCGAGAAGATCAGCTTCAGCAGGACGGACTTGCCGCCGCCGTTCTCCAGGAAGAGGACGCCGGCGGGCGCGGGCCTGCGCGGTGGGCCGACCGGCTCGTCCTCGAAGAACTCCGCCTGCGCGGGTGCGGGACGGGGCACGGGCTCGCCGACGCCGCGCAGGTCGAGCACGGTGTCGGCGTAGCGTGCGCCGGCCGGCCCGATGGAGTAGAGGCGGACCCGGGACAGCTCGTACATGGCGGCGGACTCTCGTCGTTCGGGGAGCGGAGGGAAGGCGTCGGTGGCGGGGCGGGTCAGCCGTGGAACGGCAGGCCCGCGTCGGCCACCAGTTCCAGGTCGTCGGGGTCCGGGGGCGGCAGCAGGGTGGCGCTTCCGTCGGTGACGGGGACGACGCCAAGGTCGAGGAGCTCGGCCATGGCGGCGCTGCCGGCCATGTCGCGTACCTGGAGCTGGTAGCGGGCGGTGGTGCGGTAGGTGCCTCCGGCGTCGTCGCCGGTGCGCTGGAGGAAGCCGGAGTCGGTGAGGAAGGCGACGGCCTTGCCGATGATGCCGGTGGTGGAACCGGCGAGCCGGCGGGCGTCCTTGGTGGCGCCGGTGGCGCTGCGCCGGGCGTAGACGCGCCAGCCGGCCTCCAGGCCGGGGGCGTCGCTGGCCGGGTCGGTGTTGTCGCCCTGCTCCTCGGCGCGCTCCTCCAGGCGGTTGCACGCCTGGCGGACGAAGGCGTCGACGCCGTTGACCGTGATCCGGCCGATGTAGGCGTCGTCGGCGAGGTCCTCGGGGCGCGGGAAGGCCATCGCGGCGACGGCGAGGTGGGCAAGGCCGTGCAGGAAGCGGTCGGCGCTGTCCGACGAGGCGCGGCGCGCGTAGTCGCCCATGCGGACGGCAAAGAGCGAGTCCTCGCCCGCCGTGACGGCCATGCCGGCCCGGGGCGAGACCTCCAGGACGATGAGGCCGAGGCCGGTCGCGACGGCGTCGGCGAGCCGGGCGAAGGCGGGGTCCTCCCGGTAGCGGCGGAGCAGTTCGGCGTACTCGGCGTCGCGGGCGGGCAGCAGCTTGGGCTGGAGGCCGAAGGCGACGAGCCGGGCGGCGTCGGCCGCGTCCGCCGGGGTGACGGCGGCCGGTGCTGGCGCGGGCCGGTCGGGCTCGTAGGCGGAGGCGGGCCGGTCGGCGGGCTCGCTCCACGCGTCGGCGTGCTCTGCGTGGTGGTCGCTCACGACACTCGCTCCTTGGTGCGGAAGGTACTGCGGAAGGTGCTGCGGGCGGGCCCGGGGCCAGGGGCTGTCACGGCGCCTCCGAGCGGTCCGCCGCCATGCCGGCGGCGTCGAGCAGGGCCGTGCCCACGATCAGGTCGGCGCCGCCGAACTCCTCGTCGTCGAGCGGGGTGCCGTCGTCGACGGAGAACAGCAGGCGGCGCTCGCCCTGGCGGTAGGCGGTGCCGACCGGAGGGCTCGCGGCGTGCACCGCGAGCAGGGCGACCAGGTAGGGCAGGTCCGGGTCGCGCCGGCGGGCGTCGGCCAGGAGGCCGGAGAGCCGGCGCGGCGCGTCGTGCTCCAGGTCGAGCAGCTCCATCGCGGCGGCCAGCTGCTCCTCGCTGAAGCGGCTGTCGTCCGGCGTGGCGATCAGGTCCGGCTCGGGCATCTCCGCGCCGAGGTGTTCGCGGGCCGGCGGCGGGCTGAGGAGCAGGTCGACCAGGTCGCCCACCCGTACGGAGACCGGGGTGCGCAGGCCCGTGCCGTGCGCGAAGAAGGCGTCGGTGGCGCGGCTCGCCTGCTCGACCGGCAGCGGCAGCAGCGGGCCGAGGAGCTGCCCGTACAGGTCGAGGCCGGTGCGGGCGGCGGGGGCGGCGAAGGCCTGGCGGTCCTGCTCGGCGCGGAAGAGCGGGCCGGCCTCCAGCAGCCGGGACTGGAGCTGGGTGTGGCGGCGGATGCAGTCCTTGACGATGTCGACGAGCTCGGCGGCGCGGCGCTTGTGCTCGGGGTCCTCGGCCTCGTCGCGGGCCTTGCGGATGTTGGTGAGGATCGCGTTCTCGTGGCGGTAGCGGTCGGCGACGTGGTCCAGCGCCTCGGCGATCATGTCGGGCACGGCGTTGAGCCAGTCGACCGCGCGGACGTTGCGCCGGGTGGCGTCGAGCGTCTTGCGCAGCGTTTCCGCGTACTGCACGGTCCGGTAGCGGGCCTGTTCGGCGGCGAGCTGGGCGTCGGCGAGCCTGCCCCGGCTGATCAGGACCTCCAGCTTCACCTCGGCGGCGATCTGGGCGCTGGTGACGTCCGTGTCGAGGGCGCCGACGAGGACGTTGACCGCTTCGTCGGTGGCCCTGAGGTAGACGCTGCCGCCGTGCCCGGGAACCTCCTCGATCAGCTTGAAGTCGTAGTCGCGGCGGACGTAGGCGCCGTCGGGCCCGAAGGTGCCGTAGACCGCGCGGAAGCCTCGGTCCACGCTGCCGACGTTGATCAGGTTCTCCAGGACCCAGCGGGCGACCCGTTCGTGCTCGGCGGCAGGGCGGGAGGGGGCCTGGGCGGCGACGCGCGGGAGGAGCCTGGCCACTATCTGGTCGTGGTCCGCGCCGGTGTCGAAGTCCATGTTGAGCGTGACGTGGTCGATCGCCGCGAGGGCGACCTCGGCCATCGCGTATCCGCTGTACTCACCGGCGAGGTTCGCCTTGCGCACGTCCAGGTCGTGCAGCGGCGCCGTGCAGGCGAGCGCGCGCAGCCGACGGGACAGCCCCTCGTCGGCGGCCGGGCCCGGTGCGGGCCGCGGCCCCGCGCTGAGCTGGGGCGCAGCGTTGTCCGTGTAGGCAGGCGAAGTCACGGTGCACAGATTAGGTCCTCGCACCGACAACGGTCGAAACGGCGCAGAAGGGCCGCACCCGGCGGGGCCGCTCAGGCCTGCGCGCCCTCAGCGTCCGGCTCCCCGTATCCCCCGCCCCCGGGGGTGCGCAGCACCAGCACGTCGCCCGCGCCGGCGTCCGCGCTGTCGCAGCCGGCCAGCTCGGTGCGGCCGCCGTCGGCGCGTTCGATGTGCTGGCTGCCGAGCGCGCCGGGTGCACCGCCCGCCATGCCGTACGGGGGCACGCGGCGGTGTCCGGTGAGCAGGGCGAGGGTGACCGGTTCGAGGAAGCGGATGCGGCGCTCGACCCCGCAGCCGCCGGGGTGGCGGCCGGCTCCCCCGCTGCCGTCGCGTACCCGGAAGCTCTCCAGCAGGACCGGGTAGCGCCACTCCAGGATTTCGGGGTCGGTGAGGCGGGAGTTGGTCATGTGGGTCTGGACGGCGTCGGTGCCGTCGAAGTCCTCGCCCGCGCCCGAGCCGCTGGCCACGGTCTCGTAGTACTGCACCCGGTCGTTGCCGAAGGTGAGGTTGTTCATGGTCCCGGAGCCCTCGGCCTGGACGCCCAGGGCCGCGTACAGGGCGCCGGTGACGGCCTGAGAGGTCTCGACGTTGCCGGCGACCGTGGCGGCGGGCGGGGCGGGGGCGAGCATGGAGCCCTCCGGGACACGGATCTCCAGCGGGTTCAGGCAGCCGCTGTTGAGCGGGATGTCCTCGGCGACCAGGGTGCGGAAGACGTACAGCACGGCGGCCATGACCACGGACTTCGGGGCGTTGAAGTTGCCCGGCTGCTGCGGTGAGGTACCGGCGAAGTCGATGACCGCGCCGCGGGCCTCGCGGTCGACTGTCAGGGTCACCTCGATCACAGCGCCGTTGTCCGTCTCGTACCGGTAGTGGCCGTCGTCCAGCCCGGCGATGATGCGGCGCACCGACTCCTCGGCGTTGTCCTGCACATGCCCCATGTAGGCGTCGACGGCCTCGGTGCCGAACTGGCCCGTCATGGCGCGAAGTTCGGCGATGCCCTTCTCGTTGGCGGCGATCTGGGCGCGCAGGTCGGCGAGGTTGGTGTCGGGGTCGCGGGAGGGGTACGGGGCGGTGGTGAGGAGTTCGCGGGTGGCGTCCTCGCGGAAGGTGCCGTCGCGTACCAGGAGCCAGTTGTCAAAGAGGACGCCCTCCTCCTCGATGGTGCGGCTGAAGGCGGGCATGGAGCCGGGGGTGATGCCGCCGATCTCGGCGTGGTGGCCGCGCGAGGCCACCAGGAACTTCAGCACCGGCCCGTCGCCGCTCTCGTCGAACACCGGTGTCACGACGGTGACGTCGGGCAGGTGGGTGCCGCCGTGGTACGGGTCGTTGATGGCGTACACGTCGCCGGGGCGCAGGGTGCCGGCGTTGCGGTGCAGGACCTCCTTGATGGACTCGCCCATGGAGCCGAGGTGCACCGGGATGTGGGGTGCGTTGGCGATGAGGTTGCCGTGCGCGTCGAACAGCGCGCAGGAGAAGTCGAGGCGCTCCTTGATGTTGACGGAGCGGGCGGTGTTCTCGAGGGTCACGCCCATCTGCTCGGCGATGGACATGAAGAGGTTGTTGAAGACCTCCAGCATCACCGGGTCGACCTGGGTGCCGACGGCCTGCCGGGCCGGGCGGGGGCGGGCCCGGGTGAGAACGAGGTGCCCGCCGGCGGCGAGTTCGGCCTGCCAGCCGGGGTCGACGACGGTGGTGGCGTCGGCCTCCGCGACGACGGCGGGCCCCAGGACCGTGTCGGTGACCCTGAGGTCGGTCCTGCGGTGCAGCGGGGCGTCCCGCCACCGGCCGTCCGCGAACATCCGCACGGTGTCGTAGGGGCGCGGGGTGGTGGGGGCGCCCTCGTCGCGTCCAGCCGGCCGGATCTCCTCGTGGCCGCCGGCCGTGCCGGTCGCCTCGACGGAGACGGTCTCCACGACGAGCTGCCGGTCGGCTGTGAAGCCGTAGCGGGCGCGGTGTTCACGGGTGAACGCCTCGGTCATGGCGCCGGCCGTGTCCAGGGCCACGGGCAGGCTCGCGTCGGTGCCCTCGTACCGCAGCAGCACCCGGGCGCGGGTCGAGATGGCGTCGACGGGCACGCCGTCGGCGCGCAGGTCGGCGCTCGTACGCTCCGCGAGCTCGTCGCAGAGTTCTCGCACCCGGGTCTCGGTGCCGGTGTCGAGGGCGGCCTCGAAGGACTGCTCGCGCATGGCGGTGGCGTCGGCGAGCCCGATGCCGTACGCGGACAGCACACCGGCCAGCGGCGGTACGAGGACGGTGTCGATGCCGAGGGCGTCGGCGACGGCGCAGACGGCCTGGCCGCCGGCCCCGCCGAAGCCGGTGAGGGCGTAGCGGGTGATGTCGTGCCCGCGCTGCACGGAGATCTTCTTGACCGCGCCGGCCATGGCGAGGACCGCGATCTCCAGGAAGCCGGCCGCGGTCTCGGCCGCCGTCCGCTTGGTGCCGGTGGCCCGGGCGACCTCATCGGCCAGCTCCTCGAAGCGTTCCCGTACGACGTCCGCGTCGAGCGGCTGGGCGCCGTCCGGGCCGAAGACGGCGGGGAAGTGCGCCGGGTGGACGCGGCCCAGCATGACCTGGGCGTCGGTGACGGTCAGCGGCCCGCCCCGGCGGTAGCAGGCGGGTCCCGGCACCGCACCCGCGGAGTCGGGGCCGACCCGGTAGCGCCGGCCGTCGAAGTGCAGGACCGAGCCGCCGCCGGCCGCGACGGTGTGGATGTTCATCATGGGCACCCTCATCCGCGCGCCCGCGACCTCGGCGCCCAGTTCGCGTTCGAACTCGCCCGCGTAGTGGGAGACGTCGGTGGAGGTGCCGCCCATGTCGAAGCCGATGACCCGGTCGTGGCCGGCCTGCCCGGAGGTGCGGACCATGCCGACGACCCCGCCGGCCGGCCCGGAGAGCACCGCGTCCTTGCCCCGGAAGTGGGCGGCCTCGCGCAGCCCGCCGTTGGACTGCATGAACATGAGCCGGATGCCGGGCAGTTCGGCGGCGACCGAGTCGACGTAACGGCGCAGGATGGGTGAGAGGTAGGCGTCGACGACGGTGGTGTCGCCGCGCGGGACGAGCTTGATCAGCGGGCTGACCTCGTGGGAGCAGCTGATCTGGGTGAACCCCGCGGCCTGGGCCTCGGCGGCGACCGCCTGCTCGTGGGCGGGGTGGCGGTAGCCGTGCATCAGGACGACGGCCGCGCTGCTCAGCCCGTCGGCGCGGGCCTCGCGCAGCCGCGCGGCGACGGCCTCCCGGTCCAGCGGGGTGACGGTGCGGCCGTGGGCGTCGATGCGCTCGGGGACCTCGATGACCCGGTCGTACACGGCTTCGGGGAGCAGGATGCGGCGGTCGAAGAGGCGGGGGCGGTTCTGGTACGCGATGCGCAGGGCGTCCCGGAACCCTTCGGTGATGACCAGGGCGGTCGGTTCGCCGCGCCGCTCCAGCAGGGCGTTGGTGGCGACGGTGGTGCCCATCTTGACGGCGGCGACGCGGTCTGCGGGGACCGGTTCGCCGGGCGCGAGGCCGAGCATCAGCCGGATTCCGGCGACGGCGGCGTCCCGGTAGCGGTCCGGGTCGTGCGAGAGGAGTTTGCGGGTGACGAGCTGCCCGTCGGGGCGCCGTCCCACCACATCGGTGAAGGTGCCGCCACGGTCGATCCAGAACTCCCAGCGCCCGGTCATACCCCCATACTGGCCTGCCGTCCGGTGATCACGGAACAGGGCGCGGCGCGGGGCTGCGGCGCGGGTGCCCGGCGGTGGTGTGCCGGGCGGGCCGGAGCGGCGCGCCCCCGACGCGCTGCACTCCTGCGGGCCAGGTGCGGCCCTCGTACGGGACGGTGTCCGGCGGCTCAGACCGCCGGGGCGTCCGGGCCGATCCTGCTGCGTACCGCCGACTGGACCTCGGCCTCCTCGGCGGGGTCGGCGGCCAGCCGGCGCAGCCGCTCGGCCACCCGCAGGTCACCGGTCTCGGCGTGGAGCGCGGCGACCTCGCGGGTCGTCTCCTCGCAGTCCCACAGGCATTCGACGGCGAACCCGGTGGCGAAGGAGGGGTCGGTGGCGGCCAGGGCGCGGGCGGTGCGGCCGCGCAGCTGGGAGGAGGACGTCTCGCGGTAGATGTGGCGCAGTACGGGGGCGGCGCAGGCGATGCCCAGCCGGCCGGCGCCGTCGACGAGGGGCCACAGCCGGGGTGCGTCGGGGCCGTCGCCGCGTACGGCGTCGCGCAGGGCGCCGAGCACGGCGGGGGCGTCCTGCGGACCGCCGCGTCCGGCCAGCACACCGGCGGCCGACGCGCCGAGGGCGTCGGGCCTGCGGGCCCAGCGGCGGGCGCGTTCCACGGCGTCCTCGCCGCACATGCGTTCGAAGGCCGTGACGGCGCCGTCGGCGACGGTGCCCCGGGGTTCGGTGGCGGCGGCCTCGATGAGGTCGAGCACGACGGGGTCGCGGACCTCGGCGGCCAGATAGTGGAGGGCGGCGCAGCGGGCGGCGTCGGGTCCGCTGCGGGCGGCCTCGACGATCTCGGGCCGGTCCTCGGGGCCGGCGACGGCGGCGAGGCAGCGGGCGGCCGGCACGTGCAGCAGGCTGCCGCGCTCCAGCCCCTGCCGCGCCCAGTCGAAGACCGCCCGGACGCTCCAGCCGGGCCGGGGGCCGCCGGGGCGCATCTGGCGCTGCCAGCGGTCGAAGGACCCCTGTTCGGAGGCGGCCCGGACGCGGGTGCCGACCGTCTCGCGCGGGTCGTCGGCCCACAGGCGCCAGGGGCGGGGCTCATAGGCGTCCCGGACGGTGGCGGCCAGCTCGGCGCGTCCCTCGGCATCGTCCGGGAACCGGGCGAGCACGGGTTCGGCGAGGGAGCGCAGGCCCGCGTCGTCGTCGCGCAGGGCCAGCTCGTCGAGGGCCCAGGCCCAGTTGGAGCCGGTCGCGGCGTAGCCCCGCAGCACGGCGAGGGCGTCGCCGCGCCCGTAGGAGGCGAGGTGACCGAGGACGGACAGGGCGAGGCCGGTCCGTGAGTCGTCCGTGTCGAGGTGGTCCTCGGGGTCGGACAGGTGCCGCTCGATCTCCTCGACGCCGCCGTCGAGGTCGAGGTAGAGGCGTGCGTAGTAGAGGGAGCGGTTCTCCGCCTGCCAGTCGTGGCGGGGGTCGCTCAGGACGCAGTGGTTGAGAGCCGCCAGGGCCTCGGAGCGCGGTGCGGCGAGCGCGTGGAGCGTGCCGTCGCCGCGGCCCCTCTGCAGCAGGCCGAGCAGGGTGCCGCTCGGCGCTATGAACGGATCGAACATGGGGGAAGGCCTCACATCAAGCTGTCGACGCAACCGGGACTGTGCAGTTCCACGTGCTCGGGGAGCACTAGGCCGCGCAGCAACATGATTCGCCGACCGCCGTCTTCTGCCTGGTGTAGAACATCTTCCTCTGCCTCTCGTCGGGTGACCCGGATCGGGCCCGCGACGTCATGATGACCCAGCCATTTCGCCACCGCGACCACATTTACGGCGAACCCGTTCAGCGGGCGCCGAAGAGTTCCAGCAGGTCGCCCTTGCCGAACATGCGTGCGGTGTCCACCGCGGAGGGCGTTCCGGCGGCCGGATCGGCCCCGGCGTCGAGCAGGGCGCGTACCACCGCTTCCTCGCCCTTGAAGACGGCTCCGGCAAGCGGCGTCTGGCCCCGGTCGTTGGCCCGGTCCGGGTCGGCGCCGCGGGCGGCGAGGGCCGTGACCGCGGGGGCGTGCCCGTGGTAGGCGGCGAGCATCAGGAGTGTGTCGCCCCGGTCGTTGGTGAGGTTGGCGGGCACCCCGGCGTCCACGTAGGCGGCGAGGGCGTCGCAGTCGCCGCCGCGCGCCAGGTCGAACACCTTGGACGCCAGCTCGACCACCTCGGGATCGGGGGTCTCGCTCATCGGGGTACCGCCTTCCTTGACCGTTGACGCCGCCGTCGGCGGCCGGGACGTGCACGGCGCGGGCCGTGCGAGTGAACCGACAGGGTACTGCCCGTACGGGTGTGTGATCCGGTCCGGACCTCACATCCGCCAGTCGAGTGGATAATCACCCTTTTCACCCGATTGCGCCTTTTGCCCTATGGATACTTGGGGTGAGCCTGGAAGGACTCATGGTGACTGTCCCCCCAACCAGGAGAACCACTCATGATCCTTTCCATGTCAGGCGTCGTCATCCTCGGCATCATCGTCTTCCTCTTCTTCAGGAAGGACGGCCTCAAGGCGTCGCACGCCCTCGTCACCGCCCTGTTCGGCTTCTACCTGGCCGGCACCGCCATCGCACCGAGCATCACCGCGGGCGGAGCGAGCCTGGCCGGACTCCTGGGCGGGATCAAGTTCTGACCCTCCGCCCCCGCACCGGCCTTCAGGAGACACAGGAGACAGACGTGGCCCGGCGACCACTCCCCCGCATTCTGAGCAGCGGCAGCGCCTCGATCACCCGCAGTCGGGAGATCGCGCGCACGGCCGCCGACAGCGCCACCGACGTGCTCCATCCGCTGATCACGCTCACACGTGGCCTGCGGATGCTGGCCGGCGCAGGACGGCACAAGTGGGCCGCGACGCCCAAGGACCGGCGTGGTCCCACGCTGTTCCTCGTCGCGGCCTGCGTACTCGTGGTCGCGCTCATCCCGTACGGGCCGCTGCTGGCCCTCGTCGCGGTGATGGGCGCAGCTGCATGGACGGGACGGGACCGCACCCCCGTCAAGACCGGACCCGACGAGGCGGAGACCGCCCGTCTGCGGTCCCTGTACGAGGCGCTCGTGCCGTACTTCTCCACGGCCGAGGACCCCAGCCCGCTGTTCAGCCACGGCGGCGAGTGGGAGAACGCCTTCAGCGGCTACGAGTTCGACGGCGACGGCCGCGTCTCGCGCCTCCAGGTCTCGTACCCCGCGTACTTCACCGACAGCGAGCCCGGTTCCCGGGCCCGGATCGAGCAGCTGCTGCACGCCAAATCGGGCCGCGGCCGGGAGTACCGCTTCGACTGGGACGAGGAGGGCAACCGGCTCGTGATGAGCGTGCTCGACGCCCTGCCCACCTCGCTCACCGCCCAGCGCTTCGTCACCGCCCCCGGGGAGACCGTCCTCGGGTTCACCGACGAGGACGCCGTGCAGCGCACGCTCCCCGTGAACGACGACACCGGCACCCGGGACGCCCCGGGCGTCGTCTGGCGCACCGGCCCCCGCTCCACCGAACCCCACCTGCTCGTCGCTGGGCAGCCCGGCAGCGGCACCACCTCACTGCTGCGGTCCGTCGCCCTCCAGGCGCTCCAGCACGGCGACATCCTGATCGTCGAGGGCAGCGGCACCGGCGAGTACGCCTGCTTCACCGGACGCGAAGGCGTCCTGGCCGTCGAGTGCGGCCCGGCCGGCGCCCTGTCCACCCTGGAGTGGGCGGCCAACGAGACGGAACGCCGGCTGATCGAGGCGAACCGCGCCCGGCAGGCCGGGGACCCCGTCCCCGAGGACCTCACGCGGCCGCTGTGGATCCTGCTGGACCGCCCGAGCGCACTGGCCCGGCCGGCCGGCGACGGGACGCCCGGTGTGCCCGAACTGCTCCAGATCCCGCTGCGGCACGGGCGGGCCGCCAACGTCGTCGTGGTGCTGGCGGAGGCGTTCGACCACATCGACGGCCTCGGGGAGACCGTCAGGACGCACACCCGGGCCCGCGTGGTGCTCGGCCGCTGCTCCGCCGGGCAGATCGAGGCGGTGCTCGGCACGGGCCCGCACACCACCCCGCCGACGGACGCCCCGCCCGGCCGCGGCTACGCCCGGTTCGGCGCGGGAGCCGTCCTGCGCCTCCAGGTCCCGGCCACGCCCGACCCGTACGACGACGCCACCAGCGAGGCGCAGCGCGCGGCGGTGCTGAGCCTGCTGCCGGAGCGGCGCACGGCGGTCGAGGCGGGGGGGCCGGAGCCGGCGCCGGCCGGGACGGAGACGGTGACCGCTGGGGTGGAGGCCGTGGCCGCGCCCGTCGGGGCGGAGGCCGTGGCCGCGCCCGTCGGGGCGGAGGCCGTGGCCGCGCCCGTCGATGCGGAGGCCGTGGCCGCGCCCGTCGATGCGGAGGCCGTGGCCGCGCCCGTCGATGCGGAGGCCGTGGCCGTCAGCGACTGAGACAGTGGGAACGAGGCAGGAGGGCCCGGCGTACTGCCGGGCCCTCCTGCCTCGTTCGGCGGCGGGGTCCGTGGCCACCCCGCGTAAAGGGGGCCCTGCCACGGAACGGCGGCCGTCAGGCGACGAAGGTGCGCGGTGCCTCCATGCCGGCCCCCGCGCCCGCGCCGACCAGGCGGGCCGCCTGGGCGAGGCGCTGGGCGGCCTCCTCCGCGACCGGGCCGCCGACCGTGAACGGCAGCCGTACGTAGCCCTCGAAGGCCCCGTCGACCCCGAACCGGGGCCCGGACGGGACGCGCACCCCGACCCCTTCCCCGGCCACCGCGAGCCGCGAACCGGACAGGCCGCCGGTGCGCACCCAGAGCGTCAGCCCGCCGCCGGGCACGGAGAACTCCCACTCCGGCAGCTCCCGGCGCACGGCGGCGACCAGCGCGTCGCGGTTCTCGCGGGCCTGTTCCCGGCGCAGCCGCACCGCTTCCGCCCAGCCGCCGGTGCGCATCAGCCAGTTCACCGCCAGCTGTTCGAGGACCGGGGTGCCCATGTCGGCGTAGGCGCGGGCGGCGACCAGGCTGCGGATCACGTCGGGCGCGGCCCGGACCCAGCCGATCCGCATGCCCGCCCAGAAGGCCTTGCTGGCCGAGCCCACGGTGAGGACCGTGGAGCCGGCCGGGTCGAACGCGCAGACCGGGCGCGGCATCGCCACGTCCTCGTCGAGCTGCAGCTCCCGCATCGTCTCGTCGACGACCAGGACCGTGCCGGCGGAGCGCGCGGCGTCCACCAGGGCGCGGCGGCGGTCCTCGTCGGCCAGCGCGCCGGTGGGGTTGTGGAAGTCCGCGACGACGTAACCGAGCCGGGGCGCGGCGTCCCGCAGGACCTGGCGCCAGCGGTTCAGGTCCCAGCCGCCGAGCCCCTCCTCCATGGCCACCGGCACCAGCCGGGCGCCCGCCTCCCGCATCAGCTGGAGGATGTTGGCGTAGCTCGGCGACTCCACCGCGATCCGCTCGCCGCGGCCGGCGAAGAGGTGGCAGATGGCGTCGATCGCGCCCATCGCGCCGGTGGTGACCATGATCTGCTCGGGCATGGTCGGGATGCCGTCGGCGGTGTAGCGGTCGGCGATCATCTGCCGCAGGGCGGGCAGCCCGGCCGGGTAGTCGCCGTGGGTGTGGGCGTACGGCGGCAGCTCCTCCAGTGCGCCCTGGACGGCCCGGGTCAGCCAGGGCTCGGGGGCGGGCAGCGAGGCGCAGCCCAGGTCGATCATGGAGCCCAGGGCCTCGGGCGGCAGCGGTTCCAGGCCGCGGGCGGGCAGCGGGTTGCCGGCCGGGACCGCGGTCCAGCTGCCGGCGCCGCGCCGGGACTCCAGGAAGCCCTCGGCGCGCAGCGCCTCGTAGGCGGCGGCGACCGTGGTGCGGCTGACGGCGAGGGCGACGGCCAGTTCGCGTTCGGCCGGGAGCCGGCCGGCGACGGCGACCCGGCCCTCCAGGACGAGCAGGCGGATACCGTCGGCGAGGGCACGGTAGGCGGGCGGGCGGCGGCTGCCGGGGCCGGCCGGCCGCTGCTGCTGGGCCTGGAGCTGCCGGGCCAGCTGGGCCGCCCCGACCGCCGAAGTCCACTGCGCCATGAGAATCAGTCCACCTTCCTCGGATTGGCCATGGTTGGCGGCCAATCACCTGCCACAGAGTGACACGGAGCGGTCCAACACCACCACTTCAGGGGGTACCCCTTGTCCAAGACCCTCGTCCCGCAGCGGGCGCACCTCACCCGACGGCTTGTCCAGCTGTACGCGGGTCTCGCGCTGTACGGGGCGAGCTCGGCCCTGCTGGTCGTGGCCGGCCTCGGTCTGGAGCCGTGGGGCGTGCTGCACCAGGGGCTCGCGGAGCGGACCGGGATCAGCATCGGCGTGGTCTCGATCATCATCGGCGCGATCGTCCTGCTGCTGTGGATCCCGCTGCGGCAGCGGCCGGGCCTGGGCACGGTCTCGAACGTGTTCGCCGTGGGCATCGCGATGGACGGCACGCTCGCCCTGGTCCCGGAGGTGCACGGCCTGGTGGCGCGGGCCGGTGTGATGGTCGCCGGGATCGTCCTCAACGGCGTGGCGACGGGCCTCTACATCAGCGCCCGGTTCGGCCCCGGCCCCCGCGACGGCCTGATGACCGGGCTGCACCGGCGGACCGGCAGGTCGATCAGGCTGGTGCGCACGGCGATCGAGATCGCGGTCGTGGTCACCGGGTTCGTGCTCGGCGGTTCGCTCGGCGTCGGCACGGTCCTGTACGCGGTGGCCATCGGGCCGCTCGCCCAGGTCTTCCTGCGCGTCTTCGCGATCCCGGAGGACGAGGGCACCTCGGGGGAGGCTCCCTCGCCCCGGCGGTCCATACTGCGGCGGTGACTTCCCAACGCCACCCCTATCTGGACCACCCCGCTCCGCTCGCGTTCGCCCACCGGGGCGGCGCGGCGGACGGCATCGAGAACACGGCGGCCGCCTTCCGCCGCGCCGCCGACGCCGGGTACCGCTACTTCGAAACCGATGTGCACGCGTCGGCGGACGGCCGGCTGGTGGCCTTCCACGACGCCACCCTCGACCGGGTGACGGACGCCCGGGGCCGCCTCGCGGAGCTGCCGTGGAGCGGGATACGCCGGGCCCGGGTCGCCGGGCGCGAACCGCTGCCGCTGTTCGAGGAGCTGCTGGAGGCGTTCCCGGAGGCCCGGTGGAACGTGGACATCAAGGCGGAGGCCGCCCTGGAGCCGCTGGTGGAGCTGATCCGCGCGACGGACGCCTGGGACCGGGTGTGCGTCGGTTCGTTCTCCGAGGCGCGGGTGGCCAGGGCGCACCGGCTGGCCGGCCCGCGCCTGGCCACCTCGTACGGGGTGCGCGGCATCCTCGGGCTGCGGCTGCGCTCGTACGGCATCCCGGCGGCGCTGCGGGCCGGGGCGGTGTGCGCGCAGGTGCCGGAGAGCCAGAACGGCGTGCGGATCGTCGACCGGCGCTTCGTGCGCGAGGCCCACGCGCGGGGGCTCCAGGTGCACGTGTGGACGGTGAACGAACCGGAGCGGATGGCCGCTCTCCTGGACCTCGGTGTGGATGGCATCATGACCGATCACATCGAGACGCTGCGCACGGTGCTGAGCGAGCGGGGGGCCTGGGTCTGACCGCGACGCCGGCCGGGCGGCGTCCTCACGGGGAGACCTCCAGGGGGCAGCATGACGGCCGAGACCGCAGACACCGCCGAGCCGGCCGACGGCACGAGCTGTCCGGACGGCCCGGCCGAACGGCGCAGGGAGCAGCGCGGCTGGTACTTCTACGACTTCGCGTGCTCCGTCTACTCGACGAGTGTCATCACGGTCTTCCTCGGCCCCTACCTGACCTCGGTCGCGAAGGCCGCGGCGGACCCCGACGGCTTCGTCCACCCGCTCGGCATCCCGGTCCGCGCCGGGTCGCTGTTCGCGTACTCGGTCTCCGCCTCACTTGTCCTGGCGATCGTCCTGATGCCCGTCGTGGGCGCGGCGGCCGACCGTACGGGGCGCAAGAAACCGCTCCTCGCGGCGGCCGCGTACACCGGGGCGGCCGCGACGACGGCGATGTTCTTCCTGGACGGTCAGCGCTATCTGCTCGGCGCCTTCCTGCTCATCGTGGCGAACGCGGCGACGGCGGTGGCGATGATGCTCTACAACGCGTACCTGCCGCAGATCGCCGAGCCCGAGGAGCGCGACGACGTCTCCTCGCGGGGCTGGGCGTTCGGTTACACGTCCGGGGCGCTGGTCCTCGTCCTCAATCTGATCCTCTACTCGGGCCACGACTCCTTCGGGCTCTCGGAGTCCCAGGCGGTACGGATCTGCCTGGCGTCGGCGGGCCTGTGGTGGGGCGTCTTCACGGTCATTCCGTTGCTCCGGCTGCGCGACCGCGCGGTGGCGAGGGGCGGGGCCCCGGCGGGTCCGGCCGGCCGGGGGGCGGTGGGCTCGGGGTGGCGGCAGCTGCGGGCCACGCTGGCCGACATGCGGCGCCATCCGCTGACCCTGTCCTTCCTGCTCGCGTACCTCGTCTACAACGACGGCGTGCAGACCGTGATCTCGCAGGCATCGGTGTACGGCTCCGAGGAGCTCGGCCTCGGCCAGTCGACGCTGATCACGGCGGTGCTGCTGGTGCAGGTGCTGGCGGTCGCCGGGGCGCTGGCGATGGGCCGGATGGCCAGGGTGTACGGCGCGAAGCACACGATCCTGGGCTCCCTGGCCGTATGGACGCTGATCCTGGTCGCCGGATACTTCCTGCCGGCCGGGTCGCCCGTCTTCTTCTACGTGCTCGCGGCGGCGATCGGGCTGGTGCTCGGCGGCAGCCAGGCGCTGTCGCGTTCGCTGTTCTCGCACCTGGTGCCGCTCGGGAAGGAGACCGAGTACTTCTCGGCGTACGAGATGAGCGACCGGGGGCTGAGCTGGCTGGGGCCCCTGGTGTTCGGTCTCGCGTACCAGCTGACCGGCAGCTACCGTGACGCGATCATCTCGCTGGTGGTCTTCTTCGTCGTCGGTTCGGTGCTGCTCGCCCGGGTCCCGGTCAGGCGAGCGGTGGCGGCGGCGGGAAACCCCGTACCCGAGCGGATTTAGACGTTGAAGTAAAAGGCCGGTAGTGTACGCCTTTGGCCTGCCCCGGGTGACCGTTACGGTGAGTGGAACTTCACGAACCGTTGGGTGACAACTTCCGTCAAAGGTGACAAACCGGGTATGGGCGGGTACTTGAACCCTGGGAAACCTGAAAATCAGCGGTTCGACGGGCGACGCATGACCGGCAACGGGAATCTTTGCCGCCGACCGGACGTTGACCGATTGACGACGACAGCGACACCTGTCCTGTGGGCGACAAGCCCGGGAGGCACGATTCATGAGTGAGCGAGCTCTCCGCGGCACGCGACTCGTGGTTACCAGCTACGAGACGGACCGCGGCATCGATCTGGCCCCGCGCCAGGCGGTGGAGTACGCATGCCAGAACGGACATCGATTCGAGATGCCCTTCTCGGTAGAGGCGGAAATTCCGCCGGAGTGGGAGTGCAAGGCGTGTGGCGCCCAGGCACTCCTGGTGGACGGGGACGGCCCCGAGGAGAAGAAGGGCAAGCCTGCGCGTACGCACTGGGACATGCTCATGGAGCGGCGTACGCGCGAGGAGCTGGAGGAAGTGCTGGCCGAGCGGCTGGCGGTCCTGCGCTCCGGGGCGATGAATATCGCTGTGCACCCCCGAGACAGCAGGAAGTCTGCTTGACCGGCTAGCACGGTTCCGCGACAAGCCGCGGGTTTCGGTACGTATGCGTGCCGGGCCCGCGGCTTTGTCGTGTCGTGGCGGCCCGTCCGGCCGAGGCCAAAGATGTCCTCAATCGCCGGACGGGCTTGATGTGGCTGGACGGGACCGCGGAAGAGCCGGACGGGCTTGGAAGGTCACGGCGTCAGCGGTGGGCGCGGCCCGTCGTTCGGGCCGGGGTTGCCGCGGGGCGGCTCGTCGCGGATGACCTCGCCCTGGACCACCTTGCCGTCGGGGCGGTGCATACGGGCCTGCTGGAAGGCGTCCGAGAAGCCGCCGGGGGCGGCGGCCGCGCGCATGCGCCGGTCCAGCGAGCGCTCCGCGTACCCGCTGAGTGCCTTACGCACCGGCGGCACCAGGAGCAGGAGCCCGGCCACGTCCGAGATCAGGCCGGGGATCATGATCAGCAGTCCGCCGAGCATCAGGAAGCCGTTGCCCCGGCTGCTCTCCGGAGCCGCAGGCGTGGAGCCGTCCGCGCCCGGCTGCCCCGGCATCCGCTGAAGCGTCTCCGTGAGGTTGCGGAACGCACGGCGGCCGGCCCGCTTGATCACCGCGGCGCCGAGGACGATCCCGGCGGCCAACAGGATCAGGACGGTCAGCCCGCCCGCGGTGTCCGCCACCAGGATCAGCAGCCAGATCTCCAGCACCGCCCAGGCGGCGACGGCGAGGGGTACGAAGGTCCGGGCGCGCGAGCGCCTGCGGGCGGTCGGGGGCGGTGTACCGGTCGTCATGCCCCCAGTGTGCCTGGCCACGCGTCCGTACGCCGTAAAAGGGTGAGTGGCCGGCTCAGGTCGTACGGCGGCCGAGCACCTTGTTCGTCCGGCTGGTGACGCCCCAGGCGGTCACCCGCCACAACGCCTCGACCAGGATGTCCTTGCTCATCTTGGAGTCGCCGGCCTCGCGGTCCACGAAGGTGATCGGCACCTCGACCACGTGGAAGCCGGCCTCGACCGCGCGGCGGGCCAGGTCGACCTGGAAGCAGTAGCCCTGCGAGGCGACCTCGTCCAGGCCGATGCCCTTGAGGGTCTCGGTGCGGAAGGCCCGGTAGCCGCCGGTGACGTCCCGGGTGCGCAGTCCGAGCATGAGCCGGGAGTACGTGCTGCCGCCGCGCGAGATGAACTCACGGGACTTGGGCCAGTTCACCACCCGGCCGCCGGGCACCCAGCGGGAACCGAGGACCAGGTCCGCGCCCTTGAGCGCGGTGAGCAGCCGGGGCAGCTCCTCGGGCTGGTGCGAGCCGTCGGCGTCCATCTCGACGAGGACGCCGTACTCGTGCTCCATGCCCCAGCGGAAGCCGGCGAGGTAGGCCGCGCCGAGCCCCTCCTTGCCCTTGCGGTGCAGCACGTGGACGTGGTCGTCGACGGCGGCCAGCTCGTCGGCGAGCTTGCCCGTGCCGTCGGGGCTGTTGTCGTCGGCGACCAGGATGTGGGCCTCCGGGACGGCGGCACGCACCCGGCTCACGATCGGCTTGATGTTCTCGGCCTCGTCGAAGGTCGGGATGATCACCAAGACACTGCCGAGCGGGCCGAATTGCCGCTGACCGCCGTCGTTCACTTACTGCCCCTCACGTCCGTACGCAGATGCACACCATATCGAGCGCGGCGGCGCGGAATGCCGACCCGGTGGGGGTGGCGCGGGAGCCGCGGCGGACAGAAGAGCGGAATCAGGGACAGAAGTGCGGATCGGGGCCCGGTGTCCTTCGGGCCGACCTGGGACCCGCTGGCTGCGGGTCGACCTAGAGCCGTTGTCTACTGAACGTCCGGGCCCCACCCGGGTCGCACCCTCCGTCCGGCTGAAACCTTCCCTCGCCCCCGAGGCGCGGGCGCTGAACCTGGCTGTCAGTGGTGGTGCGCCGGTGCGGCACACCACCCCGTGACCCAGCGGCGTTCGACGACTGCGTGGAGGCTTCACCGGTCGGACGTCCTGTGGTGGACTCGGCCGAACCTACCGGCCGATGGCCGCATTCTGTCAATAGTTGCCTGACCTGCATCGATTACCGAAATTGCCTGGTCAGTCCCGAAGATCCCCAGGTGGCGGAAGAGCCGGACCGCCTCCGATCGGCGGAGCGGCACATCCGCACGTCACTCGTTCGGCCTTACGTAGACAGTTTGTCCGAGGACGACCGTGCGCAGACACACCGGGAGGTCGACGCCGGGGCTGAGGTCCGGCAGTCCCGGCGTCCCGGACCGGGGATCGGTCGACCAGCGCGCGACCCGGTCGTCCGGAGCCTGGACCACCAGCTCGTCGGTCCGCCAGACCGCGTAGTCCGCCGGGGCACCGGGCACCAGGGTCCCCGCGTCGTCCCGGCCCACGGCCCGCCAGCCGCCCCGGGTGTGCGCGGTGAAGCCCGCCCGGACGGAGACGCGGTGCTCGGGCGTCCGGTGGAAGGCGGCGGCCCGTACGGTCCCCCACGGGTCCAGCGGGGTCACCGGGCTGTCGGAGCCGAAGGCGAGGGGCACACCGGCCCGCAGGAGCGCCGCGTACGGGTTGAGGGTGGCGGCCCGTGCGGCACCGAGGCGCTGGGCGTACATGCCCTCCTCGCCGCCCCACGCGGCGTCGAAGGCGGGCTGGACGGAGGCGGTGAGGCCCAGCTCCGCGAAGGCGGCGACGGTCTCGGGGGTGAGCATCTCCGCGTGCTCGACGCGGTGCCGGGCGGCGCGCACCCGGGTGAGGCCCACCTTCTCGGCCGCGGCCCTGATGCCGTCGACGACCGCCGTGAGGGCCGCGTCGCCGATGGCGTGGAAGCCCGCCTGGAGGCCCGCCTCGGTGCAGGCGGCTACGTGGGCCGCGATCTGCCCGGCGTCCAGGTGGGCGGTGCCGGAGTGCGGGGCGTCGGCGTACGGCTCGTGCAGGCAGGCGGTGTGCGAGCCGAGCGAACCGTCCACGAAGAGGTCGCCGGCCGCGCCCACCGCGCCGAGTTCGCGGACGCGCCGGGCGTCCTTCTCGTCGGTCACCTGCTGGGCCCAGTAGCCGAAGACCCGGGGGCCGGGCTGCTCGGCGGCGAGCTTCAGGAGCCCGGTGAAGTCCTCCTCGTCGGAGATGTCGGGCCCGCCGCACTCGTGGACCGTGCCGATACCCAGGGACGCGGCGTGGCGCAGGGCGGCCCGCTGGGCCTCGGCGCGCTGGGCGGGCGGCACGGCGTCGTGGGCGGCCGCGCGCACCGCGTGGTGGGCGGCGCCGGTCAGCGGGCCCTCGGGGTGGTAGCCGGCCATCGCGGTGACACCGGGGACGAGGTCGAGCAGGGCGGTGGTGACGGCCGCCGAGTGCACGTCGATCCGGGGCAGGTAGACGGGCCGGCCGGCCGCCGCCTCGTCGAGTTCGGCGCGCGAGGGCGGGCGTTGCTCGGGCCAGCGGGTGGCGTCCCAGCCGTGGCCGAGGACGACCCGGCCGGCGGGGTGCGCGCAGACGTGGGCGCGGACGAGGGCGAGGGCGTCGCCCAGGGTGCGGGCGCGGGAAAGGTCGAGTCCGGTGAGGGCCAGGCCGGTCGACGAGGTGTGGACGTGGGCGTCGGTGAACGCGGGGGTGACCAGGGCCCCTTCGAGGTCGATCACCTCGTCGACGCCGCTCGCGAAGGCGTCGGCGGCCCCTTCGGAGCCCACCCAGGCGACATGGCCGCGTTCGACCACCATGGCGGTGGCGAAGGGGTCGGCGGGGCTGTGGACTTCTCCACCGCGCAGCAGCACGGTGCGGTGTTCGCTCTGGGGGGCGGTGCTCTCGGTCATGGGGACCAGTCTCCCGCCTGCCGGGCCCTCCCCCGTGCGCACCCCCTAGATCTGCGGCGGGCGTGCCTCGTACGGGGTCGACAGGACGACCGTGGTGCGGGTGGAGACGCCGGCGAGGGAGCGGATGCGGGTGAGCAGGTTCTCCAGCTCCAGGGGGGTGGCCACGCGCACCTTGAGGATGTAGTTCTCGTCGCCGGCGACGCTGTGGCACGCCTCCAGCTCGGGGACTCCGGCGAGGCGTTCGGCGATGTCGTCCGGGGCGCTCGGGTCGAAGGGCTTGACCGAGATGAACGCGGTCAGCGGCAGGCCGACCGCCTCGGGGTCGACGACCGCGGCATAGCCCCGGATCACCCCGCGCTGCTCCAGCCTGCGGACGCGCTGATGAACCGCCGAGGTGGACAGGCCGGTGGCCTTGCCCAGGTCGGTGTAGCTCATCCGCCCGTCCTTGACGAGCAACTCCACGATGTGACGGTCCAGCTCCTCCATATGGATCAATCTATGGCCATGAGTCGTTCCCGGCACAGCTGCCCAGCCCTTGGGACGGCACCTGCGGCGGGCATGTGACCAACGCCACAGGTTTACGCGCCAGTAGTGGGACACGGAACGGTTACGGCCGATCGGCGGCGGGAAGTGCTTGCTGTGGCCGAGGCCACAGCGTTCTGTCGGCCCATCCGAGGGGGGATTTCCCATGCCAAGCCTGAAGCTCACCGCGCGCACCGAACCGGAGCCTGTTGATCCGTTCGACGACGCCGCTCCCGACGTGTACGACATCTTCGAGATGCACCGGGTGGTCTGCCCGGACTGCGCGCAGCCCATCGCGCTCCTCGCGGACGAGGACGTGCTCCCGGAGCACGCTCTGTGCCCGTCCCCGTGGAATCCGTTCGTGCTCACCGTGTGCCCCGGCACGGGGCGTGCCGCCGGGGACCGGCCCGCGGAGGCGGACGGTGCGCAGGAGCAGGAGACCGCCCTGCTGCTGACGCTTCCACAGGGGCTCGACTGGCGGACGCAGCCGTTCTCGCACGCCGGCGGGGCGGGCTCCCGCCCGATCCGGGTGCCCCGCCAGGTCCGGCGCGAGGCCGCCTGAGGCTCCTCTTCCCGAACGTGCGGCCGGGGTGCGAGAGCGGCCCGGCAGCCGGGGAGAACCGGGTGAACATTCGCCCGAATCGAACAGCCAGTGACCCCGCTGCGCCGCTTGGCGTTGGCCCGGTATGACCCTGCTGCACCCCACGGCCGGCCCCGGTCGCCGCCGTCTCGCCGCTCCGGCCCCCGAAGAATCGGTTCCGCAGCCCGGCTCCGTACCGGCTTCGCAGTCCGAACCGCCGCGCTCGGTTCCGCGCGCGGTGCCCCACTCGACGGATCCGCCGATCTACCGTGCGCTGCTGCGGCACTGGGAGAGCACCGGCCGGACCCTGCCGGGCCGCCATGACCAGGACTGGAACCGGATCATGACGACACCCGTGTGGTCGGAGCGCCCGCTGCGGGTCAGCGGGACTCAGGGCCCGCGAGGTGGCGGGCGATGACCATCCGCTGAATCTGGTTGGTGCCCTCGACGATCTGGAGCACCTTGGCCTCGCGCATGAGGCGTTCGACGGGGAAGTCCTGCGTGTAGCCGTAGCCGCCGAGCACCTGGACGGCGTCGATGGTCACCTGCATCGCGGCGTCCGTGCAGAAGAGCTTGGCCATGGCGGCCTGGCGTGAGAAGGGGCGGCCGGCGTCCCTCAGCCGGGCGGCCTCCAGGTAGAGCGCACGGCCGGCCTCGATCCGGGTGGCCATGTCGGCGAGCATGAAGCGCAGCCCCTGGAAGTCCGCGATGGGGCGGCCGAACTGCTTGCGGCCGGTGGCGTAGCCGAGGGCCTCGTTCAGCGCGGCCTGGGCCACGCCGATGGCGCAGGCGGCGATGCCGAGCCGGCCGGAGTCGAGGGCGGACAGGGCGATGGCGAAGCCCTGGCCCTCGTCGCCGATGCGGCGGGCGTCGGGGACGCGCACGCCGTCGAAGTGCAGCTGGGCGGTGGGCGAGCCCTTCATGCCCATCTTCTTCTCGGGGACGGCCGCGCTCAGCCCGGCGGCGTCGCCGGGGACGAGGAAGGCGGTGATGCCGCGGGCGCCCTCGACGCCGGTGCGGGCCAGCACGGTGTAGAAGTCGGCGATGCCGCCGTGCGTGATCCACGCCTTGGTGCCGGTGACGACCCAGTCGTCGCCGTCCCGTACGGCCTTGGTGCGCAGCGAGGCGGCGTCGGAGCCGGAGGCGGGCTCGGAGAGGCAGTAGGCGCCGAGCAGGCCGCCGGAGAGCATCGCCGGGAGGTGTTCGGTCCGCTGGTCCTTGGTTCCGTAGCCGGCGAGCGCGTGGCAGGCGAGGGAGTGGACGCTGACGCCGAGGCCGACGGTGAGCCGGGCGGCGCTGAGCTCTTCGAGGACCTGGAGGTAGACCTCGTACGGCTGGTCGCCGCCGCCGTGTTCGGAGTCGTAGGGCAGTCCGAGCAGACCGGACTCGGAGAGCAGGGTGAAGACCTCGCGGGGGAAGCGGCCGGCTTCCTCCTCCTCGGCGGCCCGCGGCGCGATCTCCCGCTGGACGATGTCGCGCACGAGGTCGATGAGCTGGTTGGACTCCTCGGTGGGCAGTCGGCGTTCGACCCACTGCGGGGCACGGTCGGACATGACGGCGCTCTCCTCCCTGTCGGGCGTTGCGGCGGTCGCGCGCGCGGGGTGTGAGCGGCGCCGCCGGGGGGATCTCCGGGCGATGCCCGAAATCACTGCTGCCCAGCCGATGTTGCCCTCCCGGATTACGAGAGGCGCAGGCAGGCGGCTGTGGCGGGTCGAGTATGCCCGATCGGACGGTATCCGTCACCGGTTGACCGGACATACGGATCGACGGACTTCGCGGGGCACAGCGATCATCGATATTGGTCCGAACCATTGACCCAACTGGTCTAGTCCACCTACGGTTCCCGGCGAACCGGCTTTCCGCGTTCATGCCAACTCTGTACGAGCGCCGGAAGCCGGTCGTCCACTGGCACGTCCCCTCCCCCACGAGGAGCAACCATGACCGGACCGCATCGCCCGGGAGCCCGTCTCCGGGCTGTCGCCGCTGCCGCGTGTACCGCCGCCCTGGGCGCGGCCCTGCTCGGCGTCGCCGGCACCGGCTCCGCCGGCGCGGCCCCCGCCGCGCCCCGGACCGCCGCACCGGCATCAGCACCCGCCGCCCCCACAGCGGCCGGTGACAAGGTGGTCGGATACTTCACCAACTGGGGTGTCTACCAGCGCGATTACCACGTCAAGAACATCGAGACCTCCGGCTCGGCCGTCAAGCTCACGCACATCAACTACGCCTTCGGCAACGTCCAGGGCGGCAAGTGCACCATCGGCGACTCGTACGCCGACTACGAGAAGGCGTACACCGCCGACCAGTCCGTCGACGGCGTCGCCGACACCTGGGACCAGGAGCTGCGCGGCAACTTCAACCAGCTGCGCAAGCTGAAGAAGCTGCACCCGGACCTGAAGGTCATCTGGTCGTTCGGCGGCTGGACCTGGTCCGGCGGCTTCGGTGAGGCCGCGAAGAACCCGGCCGCGTTCGCCGATTCCTGCTACGACCTGGTCGAGGACCCGCGGTGGGCCGATGTGTTCGACGGCATCGACATCGACTGGGAGTACCCCAACGCCTGCGGCCTGACCTGTGACACCAGCGGCCGGGACGCCTACGGCAACCTGCTCTCGGCGCTGCGTACGAAGTTCGGCGGCGACAACCTGGTCACCTCGGCGATCAGCGCGGACGGCTCCGACGGCGGCAAGCTGGACGCCGTCGACTACGGCGGCGCGGCGAAGTACGTCGACTGGTACAACCCGATGACGTACGACTTCTTCGGTGCCTGGGACGCGAAGGGCCCGACCGCCCCGCACTCGCCGCTCACCTCCTACGAGGGCATCCCCAAGGAGGGCTTCAACAGCGAGGCGGCCATCGACAAGCTGAAGGCGCAGGGCGTCCCGGCCTCGAAGCTGCTGCTCGGCATCGGCTTCTACGGGCGCGGCTGGACGGGTGTCACGCAGGACGAGCCGGGCGGTACGGCGACCGGCGCGGCCCCCGGCACGTACGAGGCGGGCATCGAGGACTACAAGGTCCTCCAGAACACCTGCCCCACCACGGGCACCGTCGCGGGCACGGCGTACGCGCACTGCGGCACCGACTGGTGGAGCTACGACACCCCCGCCACCATCGGCACCAAGATGGCGTACAAGGACCAGCAGGGCCTGGGCGGCACCTTCTTCTGGGAGCTGAGCGGTGACACCACCGACGGCGAGCTGATCAAGGCGATCGACTGAGCCGGTAGCGCGGTGAACGCCGGGGGCGGGGAGCCGGTCGGGCCCCCGCCCCCGGCGTACGTACTAGAGCAGGCCGAGCTGGGTGACGAGCATGGCGACCACGACCACGAGGGTCCAGCCCATCACGTGCTCCAGCAGCTTGGGTCCGTCGTCGGGGCCACCGGTGCGGGCTCGGCGGCGGGCGGCGGTGAGGGTGGCGGCAGTCGCGCTCATGGCATCTCGTTCGGTCGGCCGGCAGAAGGTGTACCCAGCACCCGGCCGGGACCCGACCACCGTGCCAGCCCGGGGCGCAGCTGGGTAGAGACGCTCGTCACCCCCCCGGACCGCCCGCCGGGACCGGCGGGACGCCTACAGCCGCCGGAGCCCGGCACCAGGCGGGCGCGGGGCGGCCGGGGGCGTGCGGGGACGGGCTCCGGCTGTGCCCGACACCACAGAGCGGCCCACCCCGCGGCGCCCGGTGCGGGGCGGCGGTCCGCGCCGCACCGGCGAAGGGACTCTCCGGGGTGGCTCCGACACGACCGGTGACCTCACGACACTGCCGCTGTGTCATACTCGACCCCCAACTCACCACTGCACAGGCCGCATTGACCGCATGCCGAGAGGGGTCCGCGAGATGGTGCTGGAGTCGCCGGAGTGGCGCGTGGTCATCGCGTCGGACTCCCGGGCGCCGGAGGACGTGCACACGGAACTGAGCCGTGGGGCCACCTGGGGCGACGGCGTGTCGGTGGCGTTGCGGCAGCCCCGGTCGAGGTTCCGCACGACCGACCCGGCGGTCCTGGTGGCGACCGTCGCGGCCGTGAGTTCCGCCCTGACCGCGCTGGTGAGCGGGATCCTGAGCCGCGTCTCGGCCCGGGAGGGACAGCGCATCGTGATCGAGTTCGCCTCCGGGGCCCGGCTAGAAGTCCCGGCCGGTATCGAACCGGCCGAACTGAACCGGATGCTCGACCGGATCACCGCGGACCCCCAGCGGATCCGACTGCCCTGAGGTGAGGGGTGTCTTCGGTGCATTCCCCCGGAGCAGCGGATTCCCACGGTCGGGCGGCCACGGCCGCCTGGGACCGGTTCGAGCACACCCGGTCCCTCGCGGAACTGAACGAGGCGGTCTCCTCCTTCCGCGCGGCCGTCACGGCGCTCTCCCCGGACGACGCGGGCCGGGTGCCGCATCTCCACGACCTCCTCGCCGTGACGCTTCTGCGGTTCAACGAAACCCGGGAGCCGGCGGACCTGGACCGTGCCATCGCCGCCGGACAGGAGGCCGTGTCCCTGGCCCGGACGAACGTCCGCTGCCTCGCGGCGCTCGGGGCCGTGTTCCTGGAGCGGTTCAAGGTGTCCGAGCGGAAGGACGACCTGGACGATGCGGTCCGCCTCGCCCGGATCGCGGTGTCCCTGCCGCCCGCGCAGATCTCGGACGGCCGCAGAGCGCTGGAGAGCCTCGGCGCCGCGCTCGGCGAGCGGTTCGGCTTCCTCGGATCGGTCGAGGACCTGGAGGAGTCGATCGCCCTCGAACGGTCGGCGGTCGCGCTGAGCCGTCCGGGCACCGCCCGCAAAACCGCGCTCCACCAGCTGGCGCGGAGCCTGGGCCGGCTCGTCGAGGCCACCGGGCGCGCCGAGGCCCTGGAAGAGGCCGTGGTCCTGGCCCGGCGCGCCGCCCGTGCCCGCCCCCGTGAGGGGAGTTTCCAGGCCCAGTGCCTGCACGGCCTCTCCCGGGCCCTCGTCGACCACTGCGAGCTGACCGGATCGGCGGAGGGCCTGGACGAGGCCCTGGCGAGCAGCCGCGAGGCACTCGGCATGACGCCCGAGGGCCGGCCGGTCCGGGATACGTATCTGGCCCAGCTCGTCCACGGACTGTCGCTCCAGGGCCGGCTCTCGGGGGACACCGCCCCTCTGGACGAGGCCGTGCGCCTCGCGCGGACGGCCGGGAGCCGCACGGCTGACGGCTCCCGGCCCGCATCGGCGGCCGGCCGCGACGGGATCCTCGTATCGGCCCTTGAGCGCAGAAACCGGTGGACCGGCGCGGTCGCCGATCTGGACGAAGCCGTCGCGCTCTGCCGTGCTGCCCTGGGCCCCGCGAACGAGGATCCGCGACAGCGGGAGGTCTACTCCGGCGTGCTGTCCACCCTGCTGTACCAGCGCTACCGGCAGACCGGGTCCCTCGGGGACCTGAACGAGGCGGTCCAGGTCCAGCGCGCGGTGCTGGGCATGCCGTCCATCGACCGCCGAGGCCGGGCCAGGGCGCTCAACGCGCTGGGACTGCTGCTCTGGGAACGGTCCCGGCGCAGCGACGGCCCCGGCGACGTCGACGAGGCGATCGCCTGCGGGCGTGAGGCCGTGGCGACCGGCGTCCACCGGGCCGACCGGGCGATGTGCCTGTCCAACCTCGGGAACGCCCTGATGGCGAGGTTCGAGCGCGGCGGCCGGCTGGAGGATCTCGACGAGGGCATCGAGGTGACCCGCGGCGCCGTGGCCGCGGCCCACTTCCAGGACGAGGATCTGGCCCGGTACTGCTCGAATCTGGCTTACGCCCTGGGGCTGCGGTACGAACGGACCGGGGGCGGGGAGGACCTGGACGAGGCCGTCGCGGCGGGCCGCAGGAGCGTCGCGCTGATCTCCGGTACGCATCCCGAGCGGGCCAGGTTCCTCGTCAATCTCGCCGGTGTGCTGCGGGCCCGCTACACGCACACGGGCATCCCGGACGACCGGAGAGCCGCCACGGCGGCTCGTGTCGAGGCCACGGCCGTGAAGGCGGCGCCGGTCCGGCAGCGCCTGGGCGCGGCCCGGCTGGCCGCGGCCGACCTGGTGGCCTCCGGCGATCTGCCCGGCGCGACGGATCTGCTCGTGGAGGCGGTGCGGCTGCTGCCGGAGGCGAGTCCCCGGCGGCTGGTCCGCAGTGACCAGGAGCACGCGCTGGGTGGTCTGGCCGGACTGGCCCTCGAAGCGGCGTCGCTCGTCCTGGCCGACGACCGGATTCCCGGGGCCGACCGCCCGGGCCGGGCGCTCAGTCTGCTGGAGGCCGGGCGCGGCGTGCTCATCAGCCAGACGCTCGACGGCCGCGACGATCTGTCCGCGCTCCGCCGCAGCGATCCGGACCTGGCCGCGCGCTTCGCCGGACTACGGGAACAGCTGGACCGGTTCACGGAGTCCGAGTTCTCCTCAGGGGCCGTGGCGTCCAGTGCGGATCCGGCCGCTCCGGCCGTCGGCGGTCCCCGCGAAAGGCCTCGACTCGCCGCCGAGTTCGCCGCGACGCTGGCCCGGATCAGATCGCTGGACGGCTTCGGTTCCTTCGGTCTGCCGCCGCGTCCCGAGGAACTGCTCGACGCCGCGGAGGCCGGGCCGGTGGTGGTCCTCAACGTCAGCGCCTACGGCAGCCACGCCCTGTTGCTCACCCGGACCGGCGTCACCGCGCTGCCGCTGCCGGGCCTCGGCGAGGAGGAACTCGGCGAGCGCGTTTCCGCGTTCCTCTCGGCCCGTCAGTCGGTCCTGATGGGGAACCCGGCCGAGGAGCAGCGGGGCGAGGCCCGGATGCTATCCGTACTGGAATGGCTGTGGGACGCCGCGGCGGGTCCCGTGCTGGCCGCCCTCGGATACCGGGGCCGGCCCCCGGAATCCGCCGCCGAAGGGGAACCGGCCGCATGGGACCGGGTCTGGTGGGTCCCATGCGGCCTGCTGAGCCTGCTGCCCGTCCACGCAGCGGGCCACCACCGCACGGCCCGTGCGGAGCAGTGTCCGCGAACGGTCATCGACCGGGTGGTCTCCTCCTACACCCCGTCGCTGCGGGCGCTCATCCACACCCGGCAATCCGCCCGTACCGCCGCCGCCACCGGATCCGCGCCGGAGCCTCATGTCCTGGCGGTGGCGATGCCGACCACGCCGGGACTTCCCGGTCTGGGCCGCCTGCCGTTCGTGGCGGAGGAGGTCGGGGTGGTGCGCCGGCACTTCCCCCGCCTCACACTGCTCGCCGCCCAGGACGCCGGCCTGGGCGGCATCGAGGCGCCGACCAGGCGTTCCGTACTGGAGCGCCTGCCCGGCCACCCGATCGCGCACTTCTCCTGCCACGGCGCCAGCGATCCCGTCCGGCCCTCGCACAGCCGGCTGCTGCTCCAGGACCACGCGAGCGCACCGCTGACCGCCGCGAGCGTCACGCCGGTGGCGCTCGACGGTGCGCGGCTCGCCTACCTGTCGGCGTGCAGCACGGCGGCGACCGGGCCGGTGCGGCTCCTCGACGAGTCGATCCATCTCGCGTCCGCGTTCCAGCTCGCCGGCTACTCGCACGTCATCAGCACGCTCTGGGAGATCGACGACCAGCTCTCCGTGCGGGTCGCCGACGACTTCTACACCCGGCTCCGCAGCGCCGGCGGCGGCTTCGCCCTGGGCGGTGCCGCGTACGCCCTGCACCACTCCGTCCGCCGTGCTCGCGACGGAATCGGCGCTTCGGATGCCGACGGCGCGGCCCCGGGGCCGTTCTTCTGGGCCTCCTACGTCCACATCGGGGTCTGAGCCGCCGCCCTCACTCCTCGTCCTCGTCGGGCCCGGTCAGGTGCGTCTCGAACCAGCCGGCGCGCTCCCGCGGACACGCCGCCCGCAGAAGTCCCAGTGCCCGGTGCACCGCGTCGGTTTCGTAGCCGGACGGGATCAGGCCCCGCGACAGCAGGACGTTGAGCGTGTATCCGGCCGGGCCGTCGCCCAGCCGCCAGAAGACCCGCGCGGCCTCCTCCTTGACGTGGGACGCGGCCGTGGGACGCGCCAGCAGGTCGGCGAGCGAGGCGAAGTTCAGCATGTTGTCCGGCGGTGCGCTGCGCAGGCACTGGAGGACCACATCGGGGTTGGGATGGTGGAGGAAGACGTTGATCCAGCTGGCGCGCAGAAGGCCCTGGGCCCGCTCCCCGCTGCCGATGTAGCTCAGGTAGTCGCTGTCGTCCGGCCAGAGGTACGGCAGGCTCTTCCGGCTCAGAAGGCCCGGGACGTCGATGCTCCACGGAACGCGCAGCGGTGCCATGCCCCACAGTTCGTCCCCCAGGGGGTCGTACGGCAACGTGACCATGTTCTCGGCATCGGGCCCGGCCGCCTTCCCCAGGTGCGACCGCCCGACGGTGCCCACCTCCATCCGGGTCGACACCTTTCCGCCACAGGCCAGGCACGCCGGCGCACGGGCGCTCCCCCGGACGCTCGCCAGCCCGCTGCACACGGCGCACTGGAGCAGCGCACAGGGGTCGCAGCGGAACCCGCCCCCGGTCTTCACCAGCCCGGCGAGTTCGGCATATGTGCTGTACGACGTGACCGTGCCCTTCATCTCGTCGTTCAGCGGAATCACACTGGGCACGACCACGCAGCCGCACCAGGCGCACCGCGTGCTCGACGGTGTGGGGCTCTGGCTCCGGGGGCGCTCCGCCAGCTCGATCGTCGCGCCGTCGGCCTCACGGAACAGATAGATGAGGTCCCGGCCGAAGTTCCCCTCCGGCGTCTCCACGATGACGTAGACGAGTTCGTCCCGCACGGGCGTGCTGCGGAGAAAGTCCAGCGCGGCCTGCCGGCCCGGCCCGGTGTGGACGTGGTAGGTGGCTCTGTCGCTCTTCTCGGTGTGCTTGAAGCGCACGGCGGAACCGAGTCCGTCGTTGTTCCCGCGCCCGAGGAAAGACATACGGCCCTCCGAGGTAGATCCCGAACCACCATGCGTTGTTCCAGGCGCGGCTCCCCGGCGACGGCTGTCCCGTTGAACATTTCCATCAGCCCGCTCTTCCGCGGGGGTCCGCGCATGTGGAGCCCGAGAGTCCAACTTACCGCGCTGATAAGGGAATTGACAGGCCGGACCGAACCGCAGGGGCGTTCGGTCCGCACCCTCACACCAGGCCGAACGACCTCAGTGCCCAGCGCTGTGCCGGGCTCGGGTGGGCCGGCCAGTAGACGTAACAGACACCGCCCGTACCGGACTTGACGTTGCCGTTCGCGTCGTACCGCTTCGTGCGCAGCCAGATCGTCTCCCACTCGTGGCGCTTGTAGACGTGGCGGACCGCGTCGTCGTCCGGGGAGGCGGGGTCGTTGGCGATGACGTCGCCGTCCGCGGTGAAGCCGATGACCGTCATCAGGTGGCCGGAGGTGCCGTAGCCCGCGCCGGTCAGCTCCTCCTTGAGGAAGGACTGCGAGGTGATGACCGGGATGCCCGCGCGGACCAGGGTCTCCACGTCCTTCAGGGAGCCGAGGCGGGTGACGGCGGCGCTCATGTCGCGGTACGTGGCCGCGTAGGCGGCGTTGAAGGGCCAGTTGCCGCAGCCCTCGTACTGGTTGTCGTACGTGAAGCGGGCGGCGTGGCAGACCTGGGGATCCTGTATGCCGGGCTCGACCCAGGCGAGGTCGGCGGCGGAGGGCCTGCGGCCCCAGTACTCGATGATCATCTGGGAGGAGGTGGGGCTGCACCACGCCTCGCCGCCGTTGTCGTACTCGGGGTACTGGCCGACGTGGACGTTCTGGGAGTAGCGCGGCACCGCCAGTTCGCGGACCAGGCCCGGGGTGCTCGCCGGCACCGTGAAGCGGTCCGGGATGTCCGAGGCCATCGCGCCCACGCGCCACACCGTCGGGGTGAGCCGGGTGCCCGGGGTGCGGTACAGGGTCAGCCGGAGGCGGTACGACAGCAGGCGCAGGCCGCTCGCGGCGTCGTCCACCGAGAAGGTGTCCGTCCAGATGGAGCTCTTGCCGTCGCTCTGGTCGTCCACCGAGGTGCGGCGGATGTCCCCGTCGCCGGCTGCCCAGCAGCCCATCACGTACCAGGGGGTCTCGGTGCCGTCCGAGTAGCGGCCGCGCAGTTCGATCCTGATCCAGGTGCCGGCCGGGGTGTCCGCGTTCCAGGAGGCGATGACCTCGGTCGCGGGGACGGACGAGCGGTGGACCGGCGAGGTCCAGGTCGCGTACTCCCACGCGGCGGTGGTGCCGGTGTGCGGGTCGGTGTAGTCCGTACGGCCCAGCGGGTGCGCGAGGGCGAGGCCCGCACGGCGGCCGGCGACCGCGCGCGTCCCCGCGTTCCGGCCGAAGCGCCAGTCGGTGTACGTGGTCCAGGCGTGGTTGTCCACGGAGGGCGGCGCCGGCCTGTCGCGGCGGGGGGCGGCGGACGCGGAGGCGGCGGACGACAGTGCTCCGGCGCCGGCGGCCGCGGCGATGGCGGCGGCGAGCACGGTCCGGCGTGTGGTGGGACTGGGCATGGGCGAGACCCCCGGTCGTCGGCGGAATGGGGCTGCGGTGCACGACAGTGCGCCAACTATCGCGGTTCGCGTCCCGGTTCGGCCAGCGTTTCGGCCCGTGCCGGTCAATCAATATTGGTCTCTACCACTGGCGTGACCTGCGGCTGGGCCGAACGGCCCAGCACGCGCCCCGGCTCGTAGGCTGGGCGCATGGACGACCTCGCTCCCCACGCCGCCCGGCTGCGCGCCCTCCCGCCGTCCTGCGGGCCGGTGCGGCTGATCGCCGTCGACGGGCACGCGGGATCGGGCAAGAGCACCTTCGCCGGCCGGCTCGCGGCAGCGCTCGGCGACGCGCCCGTACTGCACCTGGACGACCTCGCGACGCACGAGGAGCTGTTCGCCTGGACGGGCCGGCTGCACGGGCAGGTGACGGGACCGCTGTCGCGCGGCGAGACCGCGCACTACGCGCCGTACGACTGGACGGCCCGCGCCTTCGGACCGGCCAGGGCCCTGGAGCCGGCCCCGGTGATCCTCATCGAGGGGGTCGGCGCCGGCCGCAGCGCTCTGCGGCCCCTGCTGGCGCGGCTGTTGTGGATGGACCTCGGCGCCGAGGAGTCCTGGGAGCGCGGCCGGCGGCGCGACGGCCCCGCACTGCGCTCCTTCTGGGACGGCTGGGTGGCGGCCGAGACGGCGCACTTCTCGGCCGACCCGTCCCGTCCCTGGGCGGACGCTCTGGTACGGCAGTTGCCCCAGGGGTACGAGTGGCGCAAGGGACCCCTGCGGGAGCGGTGACGAACCGTTTCGTCACCCGGCGTGACCGACTCGCACCTCTGTACTGAGCAGCCGGAAATCGACTCGCAACCACCTCAACTCCGCTTGACCCGGGGGCGGTACAGGTCTTACGTTCTCAATGTGCGGCTTTTCGGAGCCCCCACAGACGCGAAGCCCCCGGTTGTTCCCCCGTGATCGGGGGCTTCGTCCTGTGCTCCCCGCACCTCTCCCTTCCCCTCGCCCTCACCCTGGGTCACGACGCGTCCGGGGCCTGCGGCACCCTTCGTCGGATACGCACCGCACAGGTACGATGCCTCTCGGTGCGGTCAATTCCCGTCCTCGGCACAGTGGTTCGGCGCGCCTCGGCGGGCCTTCGGGCGGCGGGACATCCTGGGGGCACGTTTGTGGGGGACCTGATGGACTTCGGCACGCAGGGCGCGCAGGCCCCCGCCGACCTCGCCTGGCTGCGGGGCGTGGACGCCTACACGATGGGCGCCTATCCGCAGGCCGAGGAGGAGTTCCGGGCCGCCGTGCGACAGGACCCCGGTATGGCGGACGCCTGGCTGGGGCTGCACGCCCTGCGCGTCGACACGGCGTCGGCCCTGCTGCACATGCACCGCCACCGCGACCGCTTCGGCGAACAGCGCGGCCGCTACCGGCGCACGCTCAACTCGTGGTACTGGCTGGGATGGTGGGTGCAGCCGGTCCTGGAGAGCCCGCGCGACCTGCTCCTCGCGCACGCCTCGCACTGGCTGGACGGCCGCCATGTCGCCGAGCTGGACCGGGCGTTGGCCGCGCTGCCACCGGTGGAGACCGATCCCCAGGTCCGCTTCCTGCATGCCTGCCGCTCCTATCTGGTCAAGGACTGGGAGCAGCTCGTACGCCACACCGAGCGGCTGATCGACGACCCGATGCTCGGCATCGAGGCGGGGCTGTTCGGCGGGATGGCGCGGGTGCGGCTGGAGATGTACGGGCAGGCCGAGCCGATGCTCGCGACGGCCCTGATGCGCTGCCGCAGCGAGCAGCCGCAGCGCAAGGAGCTGCGCTACTGGCTGGCCCGCGCGCACGAGGGCACCGGCCGCAGTGCCGCCGCCCTGCCGCTGTACCGCGCCGTGCACCGGATCGACCCCGCCTTCATGGACACCTCAGCGCGCCTCGCCGCCATCGCGGACTACGACGGGCTCGACGGCCCCGACGACATGTCCGGTCTCGCGGCCGTGTCCCTGACCGGCGTGGAGGCGGACGGGTTCTACGCGGAGGGCCTGACGGAGCCCGCGCCATCGCCGGGCACCGATCAGGCGGACGGCAGGGAGCTCTCGCCGGGCAATGAGCCTGCCGACCCGCCCGGTACCGGGGTCTCCCCGCTGCCCGGCGGCGTACGGGCGAAGACCTCGGTGCCGGCGCAGCCCTTCCCGGCCGGGCCCAGCGACCCGGCGCTGCTGGCCGAGGCGCTGGCCGAGCTGGAGCGGATGGTCGGTCTGGAGCCGGTGAAGCGGCAGGTGAAGGCCCTGTCGGCGCAGTTGAACATGGCGAGGCTGCGGGCGGGCCAGGGGCTCCCCGTACAGCCGCCGAAGCGGCACTTCGTGTTCTCCGGGCCGTCCGGCACCGGCAAGACGACGGTGGCCCGCATCCTGGGCCGGGTCTTCTACGCGCTCGGCCTGCTCGGCGGCGACCACCTCGTGGAGGCACAACGGGCCGACCTGGTGGGCGAGTTCCTGGGCCAGACCGCCGTGAAGGCGAACGAGCTGATCGACTCGGCACTCGGCGGGGTGCTCTTCGTCGACGAGGCGTACAGCCTCTCCAACACCGGGTACAGCAAGGGTGACGCGTACGGCGACGAGGCCCTTCAGGTCCTGCTCAAGCGGGCGGAGGACAACCGGGACCACCTCGTCGTCATCCTGGCCGGTTACCCGGAGGGCATGGACCGGCTGCTGTCCACCAACCCGGGGCTCTCCTCACGCTTCACCACCCGGGTGGACTTCCCCAGCTACCGCCCGCTGGAGCTCACCGCGATCGGCGAGGTGCTGGCCGCGGAGAACGGCGACGTCTGGGACGAGGAGTCGCTGGAGGAGCTGCGCTCGATCAGCGGCCATGTCGTCGGCCAGGGCTGGCTGGACGAGCTGGGCAACGGCCGCTTCCTGCGGACGCTGTACGAGAAGAGCTGCGCCTACCGCGATCTGCGGCTCTCCGGCTGTACGACGGTGCCCACCCGGGACGACCTGGCGACGCTGCGGCTGCCGGACCTGATGCAGGCGTACGGCGAGGTGCTGTCGGGGCGCGGACCGGTGGGCCGGGGGCAGCAGGAGCCGCCGGCGCTGTGAACCGTGCGGCCGGCCACCGGAGCGTTCCGGTGGCCGGTTCACGCAGACGGTTCAGCCGACCAGGGCGCCCGCGCCGTCCGGGTCCGTCGTCCGCTCCTCCGTGCGGCGCGGCTCCGCCACCCGGTGCGCCGGGTCGCGCACCTCGCCGACCAGCGTTTCCAGGACGTCCTCCATCGCGACCAGGCCGAGCACCCGGCCCGAGGCGTCGGCGACCTGGGCGAGGTGCGTGGCGGCGCGCCGCATCACCGTCAGGGCGTCGTCCAGCGGGAGTTCGGCCCGTACGGTCGCCATCGGGCGCCACAGCTGCTGGGGCACCGCACGCTCGCGGTCCTCCAGGTCGAGGACGTCCTTGACGTGCAGGTAGCCCATGAACGGGCCGCCGCCCTCGGCGCAGACCGGGAAGCGCGAGAAGCCCGTGCGGACGGTCAGCTCCTCGATCCGGCGCGGGGTGACCGACGGGTCGACGGTCACCAGCGAAGCCCGGCGCAGCAGGACGTCGGTGACCGGGCGGCTGCCCAGCTCCAGGGCGTCCTCCAGGCGTTCCTGCGCGTCGGGTTCGATGAGACCGGCCTGACCGGAGTCCTCGACCAGGCGGTTGAGCTGCTCGCTGGTGAAGACGGCCTCCACCTCGTCCTTCGGTTCGACGCCGAAGAGGCGGAGCACGAGCCGGGCGCAGGCGCCGAGCGCCGCGGTGACCGGCCGGCAGAGCCGGGCGAAGCCGACGAGGCCGGGGCTGAGCCAGAGCGCGGTCTTCTCCGGCGCGGCCATCGCCAGGTTCTTCGGGACCATCTCGCCGATGACGAGGTGGAGGAAGACGACGAGGACGAGCGCGAGGACGTAACCGAGCGGGTGGATCAGCCCCTCGGGCAGGTGCACGGCGGCGAAGACCGGCTCCAGGAGGTGGGCGACGGTGGGTTCGGCGACGGCGCCCAGGGTCAGGGAGCAGATGGTGATGCCGAACTGGGCCGCCGCCATCATCTGGGGCAGGTTCTCCAGGCCGTACAGCACCTGGCGGGCGCGGCCGGAACCGGCCGCGGCGAGGGGTTCGACCTGGCTGCGGCGCACGGAGACGAGGGAGAACTCCGCGCCGACGAAGAAGCCGTTGGCCAGGACGAGGAGTGCGGCGAAGACCAGCTGGACGAGGCTCATCGCGCGGCCTCCAGGACGGCCGGTTCCGAGGCGTGCGCACCGGCCCGCTCGGCCACGCGCACGAAACGGACCTGCTCGGCGCGGTAGTGGCCGACCTGGCGGACCGCGATCCGCCAGCCGGGGAGTTCGGCCCGGTCGCCGGGCGCGGGGATGCGGCCCAGCAGATCGGCGACGAGTCCGGCGACCGTCTCGTACGGGCCGTCGGGCACGTCGAGCCCTATGCGGCGCAGGGTGAGGACGCGGCAGCTGCCCTCGGCGTCCCAGGCGGGCCGGCCGTCCTCGGGCGGGGCGGGGGCCAGCTCGGGGCGGTCGGCGCCCTCGGCGTCGTGCTCGTCGCGGACCTCGCCGACGAGCTCCTCGATGATGTCCTCCAGGGTGACGACGCCGGCGGTGCCGCCGTACTCGTCGACGACGACGGCGATCGGCTGCTCCTTGCGCAGCCGCTGGAGCAGCTGTTCGACGGGCAGCGTCTCGGGCACCAGGAGCGGCGGCACGGCGATCCGGCCGGCCGTGGTGCGCAGCCGGTCGGGGGCCGGGACGGCCAGGGCGTCCTTGAGGTGGATCATGCCGACGACCTCGTCGATGCGCTCCCGGTAGACGGGGAAGCGGGACAGGCCGGTGGCGCGGGTGAGGTTGAGGACGTCCGCCGCGGTGGCGGAGGTCTGCAGGGCGCTGACCTTCACGCGCGGGGTCATGACGTGCTGGGCGGTGAGCCCGGCGAGCGACAGGGTCCGTACGAAGAGGTCGGCGGTGTCCTGTTCGAGGGTGCCCGCCTCGGCGGAGTGCCGGGCGAGGGAGACCAGCTCGCCGGGGGTGCGGGCGGAGGCCAGCTCCTCGGTGGGCTCGACGCCGAGGAGGCGTACGAGCCGGTTGGCCGCGGTGTTCAGGGCGCCGATGACCGGCCGGAAGAGGCGGGTGAAGCGGGCCTGCGGTCCGGCGACGAACCGGGCCACGGTGAGCGGGTGGGAGACCGCCCAGTTCTTCGGGACGAGTTCGCCGATGACCATCTGGACGGCGGCGGCGAGCAGCATGCCGGTCACCACGCTGACGGTGGGGATCGCGCCGTCGGGCAGGCCGGTCAGGGCGAGGGGTCCGTCCAGCAGCTGGGCGAGCGCCGGCTCGGCGAGCATGCCGACCACCAGGGAGGTGATGGTGATGCCGAGCTGGGTGCCGGAGAGCTGGAAGGAGAGCTCGCGCAGGGCGTCGGTGACCGAGCGGGCCCGGCGGTCGCCCTCGGCGGCGGCACGCTCGGCGTCCGCGCGTTCCACGGTGACGAGACCGAATTCGGCCGCCACGAAGAAGCCGTTGGCGAGGATGAGAAGGAATGCCGCGCTGAGCAGCAAGAGGGGGGTTGTCATGCCGCCGCCTCCGCGGAGGGGGCGGCGCAGGTACTACCGGACGATCCGTCCATTGCTGGAGGGAGTCACTCCTCGGGTCGCAGGAAAATCCCCGCCGGCCGCGTGGGCCTTCGGGCGGGGCGGGGCGCGCACGGGGCGCCGCCACCCTCCAGAGTAATCAACGCAGGGCCGTACGGGGCAAGACGCCCCCCAGGTCCTGTCTGGAGTTCCCCCGCGGCGTCGCGGCGGAACTCCAGACAGGACCTAGCCGTTGTCCGTGCCCGTGCCGTGGTTCTCGGCGAGGGCGCGCAGGGCCCGGGCGTCCCGGATGGCCCGCTGCTTGGCGATGCCGGGCTGGATGCCGAGGACGGGCATGCTGGTGCCGTCGCTGAGGTCGAGGAAGACCCACGGGTCGCCGGCCCGCAGGTTGACGCGGACGATCTGCGCCCAGGAGAGGCGACGGGTGCGCGTGAGGTTGACCACCGTCACGCCCTCCTCGTCGGCGACGACCTTGGGGCGGCTGAGCAGCGCCAGGACGCCGAAGAACAGCAGCGCGGTGAAGACGAAGCTGACCCGCTCTCCCCCGCTGAGCTGTTCGAGGGTGAAGGCGACGACGGTGATGACGGCGAACATCGCCGCGCCGACGGCCAGCAGGACCACCCGGGTGCGGGTCGGCCGGAAGGTGACCGGCAGGGCCGGGAGGCCGGGCGGGGGTGTGGGGGCTGACATCGTGCTCTTCTTCCGTCCCCGCCGTCAGAGCCGGCAGGCGTGGATCGCGGTGGTGAGGATGGCGCGGGCGCCGAGGTCGTACAGGTCGTCCATGATCCGCTGCGCCTCGGCGGCGGCGACCATGGAGCGGACGGCGACCCAGCCCTCGTGGTGCAGCGGGGAGATGGTCGGCGACTCCAGGCCGGGGGTGAGGGCGACGGCGCGTTCCAGGTGCTCGACGCGGCAGTCGTAGTCCATCATCACGTAGCTGCGGGCCACCAGGACGCCCTGGAGGCGGCGCAGGAACTGCTGGACCTTGGGCTCTTCGGCGGGGGCGCCGGTGCGCCGGATGACGACGGCCTCGGAGGTCATGATGGGTTCACCGATGACTTCGAGGCCGGCGTTGCGCAGGCTGGTGCCGGTCTCGACGACGTCCGCGATGACCTGGGCGACGCCGAGCTCGATGGCGGTCTCGACGGCGCCGTCGAGGTGGACGACGGAGGCGTCGACGCCGGACTCGGCGAGGTGCTTGGCGACGATGCCCTCGTAGGAGGTGGCGATCGTCAGGCCGCCGAAGTCCTGCGGTCCCGCTACGGTCCCGGGCTTGGTGGCGTAGCGGAAGGTGGAGCGGGCGAAGCCGAGCTGGAGGATCTCCTCGGCCTCGGCGCCGGAGTCGAGCAGCAGGTCGCGGCCGGTGATGCCGATGTCGAGGCGGCCCGAGCTGACGTAGATGGCGATGTCGCGGGGGCGCAGGTAGAAGAACTCGACCTCGTTGGCGGGGTCGACGAGGACGAGTTCCTTCGACTCCTTGCGCTGCTTGTAGCCCGCCTCATGGAGCATCGCCATCGCAGGCCCGGAGATAGCACCCTTGTTGGGGACGGCGATGCGCAGCATGAGGTCGGGTTTCCTTTGCGAAAGGTGTGGCGGGATGACGTACGGGAGCGTGCGGGGCCTGGCTCAGAGGTGGGCGTAGACGTCGTCGAGGGAGATCCCGCGCGCGACCATCATCACCTGGACGTGGTACAGCAGCTGCGAGATCTCCTCGGCGGCGGCGTCCTTGCTCTCGTGCTCGGCGGCCATCCAGACTTCGGCGGCCTCCTCGACGACCTTCTTGCCGATGGCATGGACCCCCTTGTCCACCAGCTCGGCGGTGCGGGAGGTGGAGGGGTCGCCGTTGGCGGCCTTGAGCTGCAGCTCGGCGAAGAGCTCTTCGAAGGTTTTGTTCGCCATGATGTGCTCAGAATACGGGGTGCCGGGCCCGCACTCAGCGCCAGGGTTCGCTGACCGAGCGCAGTGTGGCGGCGGTGGCGACGGCGGCGGTGACCGCTTCGTGCCCCTTGTCCTCGTTGGACCCTTCGATGCCCGCGCGGTCGAGCGCCTGTTCCTCGGTGTCACAGGTGAGGACGCCGAAGCCGACCGGGACGCCGGTGTCGACGGCGACCTGGGTGAGGCCGTTGGTGACGCCGTGGGACACGTATTCGAAGTGCGGGGTGCCGCCGCGGATGATCACGCCGAGGGCGACGATCGCGTCGTACCCGCGTCCGGCGAGCGCCTTGGCGACGACCGGGAGCTCGAAGCTGCCGGGGACCCGCAGCAGGGTCGGCTCGTCGATGCCCAGCTCGTGCAGGGCGCGCAGGGCGCCGTCGACGAGTCCGTCCATGACCTTCTCGTGCCACTGTGCGGCGACGACCGCCACACGGAGGTCACCGCAGTTGCGTACGGACAGTTCGGGTGCGCCCTTGCCGCTCATGTCTCTCCTGGCTTCTCTGTACGGGTGACTGCTGGTGGAGCTACTGGTTGCCGCAGGTCGACGCGGTGGCGGCGTCGAGCCAGGGCAGGTCGTGTCCCATGCGGTCGCGCTTGGTGCGCAGGTACCGCAGGTTGTGCTCGCCGGCCTGGACGGGCATCGGCTCGCGGCCGGTGACGGTCAGGCCGTGCCGGATGATCGCGGCGGTCTTGTCGGGGTTGTTGGTCATCAGGCGCAGGCTGTGCACGCCGAGGTCCTTGAGGATCTGGGCGCCGGCCGCGTAGTCCCGGGCGTCGGCGGGCAGGCCGAGCTCCAGATTGGCGTCGAGCGTGTCGACGCCCCGCTCCTGGAGTTCGTACGCGCGCAGCTTGGAGAGCAGGCCGATGCCCCGGCCCTCGTGGCCGCGCAGGTAGACGACGACGCCGCTCCCCTCGTCCGTGATGCGGCGCATGGAGGCGTGCAGCTGGGGGCCGCAGTCGCAGCGCTCGGACGCGAAGATGTCGCCGGTCAGGCACTCGGAGTGGACGCGGACCAGGACGTCCTCGCCGTCCTCGATGTCGCCGTGGACCAGCGCGACGTGCTCGACGCCGTCCACGGTGGAGCGGTAGCCGTACGCGGTGAACGCGCCGAAGCGGGTCGGGAGACGGACCTCGGCCTCGCGGCGGACGGTGGGCTCGCTGCTGCGGCGGTACGCGACCAGGTCCTCGATGGAGATGATCGTGAGGCCGTGCTTGCGGGCGAACGGCACCAGCTGGGGCAGCCGCAGCATGACCCCGTCCTCGCCCGCGATCTCGACGATCGCCCCGGCGGGCCTCAGGCCGGCGAGCCGGGCCAGGTCGACGGCGGCCTCGGTGTGGCCGTTGCGCACGAGCACCCCGCCGGAGCGGGCACGCAGCGGGAAGACGTGGCCGGGGCGCACGAAGTCGCCGGGGCCGGCCGTACCGCCGGCGAGCAGGCGGAGCGTGGTGGCGCGGTCGGCGGCGGAGATGCCGGTGGACACGCCGTGGGCGGCGGAGGCGTCGACGGAGACGGTGAACGCGGTCTGCATCGACTCGGTGTTGTGGTCGACCATCTGGGGCAGTTCGAGCCGTTCCAGCTCGTCGCTCTCCATGGGCGCGCAGATCAGGCCGCGGCACTCGCTCATCATGAAGGCGATGATCTCGGGGGTGGCCTTCTCGGCGGCGATGACGAGGTCGCCCTCGTTCTCGCGGTCCTCGTCGTCGACGACCACGACGGGCCGGCCGGCCGCGATGTCGCGGACGGCCTGCTCGACGGGGTCGAGGGCGAGGTCCTCGACGGGCGCTCCGTGGTCCGGGTGCAGCCAGGTGGGCCGGGCAGTCATGCCGTGGCTCCTTCCAGAGCGGGTGTCCGCGTACGCAGCCACCAGTCGCGCATGCCCCACAGGACGAGGGCGCCGTAGACGACGTAGATGAGACCGGAGAAGGCGAGTCCGCTGTGGAAGTTCAGCGGGACGCCGACCAGGTCGACGAGCAGCCAGGCGAACCAGAACTCGACCATGCCGCGGGCCTGGGCGAGCATCGCGACCAGCGTGCCGGCGAAGATGTAGGCGTCCGCCCACGGGCTCCAGGAGAGCGAGGGGAAGGCGGTGAACAGGCCGCCGACCGCGAGGGTGCCGAGGGCGGCCCCGCCGACCAGGTAGCCGCGTTCGCGCCAGGTGGCGAAGCGGACCGCTAGGGAGCCGTCCTGGGCCTGCTGCCGGCCCCGGGTCCACTGCTGCCAGCCCCAGACGGCGACCGCGATGACGATGACCTGCTTGCCGACGCTGCCCGCCTGCTGGACGGAGACGTTGGCGGCGACCAGCACGACGCCGGACAGGAGCTGGGCGGGCCAGGTCCAGATCGAGCGCAGCCAGCCGAGCGCGAGGGCGATCAGGCCGATGGTGTTGCCGATCATGTCGGACCAGATGATGTGCTGGTCGAGGACGGTGAAGGCCTCGGAGTTCAGCCAGTGCAGGGCGCTCACTTCGGGTCCTTGCCGGTCTGCGGGGCGGAGTCGCCGAGCAGTCGCTCGACGTACTTCGCGATGACGTCCACTTCGAGGTTGACCGGGTCGCCGGGCCCCTTGATGCCGAGCGTGGTCAGCGCGAGGGTGGTGGGGATGAGGCTGATGGTGAAGTAGTCGGGTCCGGCGTCCACCACGGTCAGGCTGACGCCGTCGACGGTGATCGAGCCCTTCTCCACCACGTACCGGGTGAGGGCGGCCGGGAGCGAGATCTTCACGATCTCCCAGTTCTCGGAGGGCCGGCGCTCCAGGATGCGGCCGGTGCCGTCGACGTGGCCCTGGACGATGTGGCCGCCGAGCCGCCCGCCGAGCGCCATGGGGCGTTCGAGGTTGACGCGGGAGCCGGTCGTCAGGGCGCCGAGGCTGGAGCGGTTCAGCGTCTCGGCCATCACATCGGCGGTGAACTCGTGCTCGCCGAGGTCCACGACGGTCAGGCAGACGCCGTTCACGGCGATCGAGTCGCCGTGCTTGGCGCCCTCGGTGACGACGGGGCCGCGCAGACGGAAGCGGGAGGCGTCGTCGAGCTGCTCGACGGCGGTGACCTCACCCAGTTCTTCGACAATTCCGGTGAACACTCAGTTTTCCTTCCGGGCGGGGCCGGGAACGGCGGTGACGCGCAGATCGGGGCCGATGCGGACGGTCTCCGTCACATCGAGGCGCAACGCCTCGGCGAGGGTGGGGATTCCGGCGTCGGCGAGGGCGGCGGGTCCCGCGCCGAGGAGGACGGGGGCGAGATAGCCGACGACCTTGTCGACGAGTCCCGCGGCGACGAAGGCACCGGCCAGGACCGGGCCCCCTTCGAGGAGTACGGAGCGCACGCCGCGCTCGTGGAGGGCGGCGAGCAGGGCGGTCAGGTCGAGGCCGGGCCCGCCGTGGGCGCGCGGGAGGCGCAGGACGGCCTCGTCGGGCAGGTGGCGGGCGTCGGCGTCCTCGGCGACCGCGACCAGGGTGGGCGCGGAGGCGTCGAGGACCCGGGCGCCGGGCCGGACGGCGGTGGCGCGGGTGTCGACGACGACCCGCAGGGGCTGGACCGCGCCGTCGACGCCGCGCACCCCGAGCTGGGGGTCGTCGGCGCGGGCGGTGCCGGAGCCGACGACGACCGCGTCCGCCTCGGCGCGCAGCCGGTGGACGTCGGCGCGGGACTCGGCGGAGCTGATCCAGCGGCTGGTGGCGTCGGCGGCGGCGACCCGGCCGTCCAGGCTCGCCGCGTACTTCCAGGTGACGTGCGGGCGGCCCCGGCGCACCGAGGTCAGCCAGGCGGCGTTGCCCGCCTCGGCCTCGTCGGCGAGGAGGCCCGCCTCGGCCCGGACGCCGGCGGCGCGGAGGGTGTCGGCACCGCCGGTGGCCTGCGGGTTCGGGTCGCCGACGGCGTAGACGACCCGGGCTACGCCGGCCTCGATGAGCGCCTGGGCACAGGGGCCGGTGCGGCCGGTGTGGTTACAGGGTTCGAGGGTGACGTAGGCGGTGCCGCCACGGGCCCGGTCGCCGGCCGCGCGCAGGGCGTGGATCTCGGCGTGCGGGCCGCCGGCGCGCTGGTGGAAGCCCTCGCCGACGGTCTGCCCGGCGGCGTCGAGGACGACGCATCCGACGACCGGGTTGGGGCTGGTGGAGCCGAGGCCGCGGGCGGCGAGCGCGATGGCTCGGCGCATGGCGGTGGTGTCGGCTGCGGTGTCCACCGGGTCCTCCTGCCTCTTCGGGCACGGACTCCGGGGCCTGTCGATGACGACAGAAGAAGCGGGAACGCACGACAGGGACGCCGGAATGCCGGAATGCCGGAAGGTCCGGAAACCATCCGCCGACGGCGGCGTACCCGCGAAACGGCCCGCCGCGCACTGCCTCCCATCCGGACTTTAACCGTCGGTCCAGGAATCCCACCTGGTCAACCGGCCGCTGGATGCGGACGGGTCGCGGACTATAACCGCCGGTTCGGAATTGCACCGACCCCGGAGTGCGCTGCTGCTGGTACACGATCAGTGTGCCACGAGCGGGCATGAGCCATACGGGTGAACGCTGTGGAGTGGCTCACAGACAGCCCGTGACAAGGGCTCTTTTCGGACACCCGTAGAGGAATGGATCGCGATTGGTCCAGACCTATTGACGCACTGGTCTAGTCCTCTTAATCTCTGCGTCACCTCCGAGGACCGGTTTCCTGGTGTGCGCACGCCCGGGACCCAACACGACCCACCCCCTTGTCAGTTGTGTTCTGCCGACCTCCCCAGGAGGAACCGAACGTGCTGTCCCCCACTCGCGCGAGAGCCTCGCTCCTCGCCGCCGGCGTCTCCATCGCCGCGCTGCTGATCGGCTCGCTCGCCGCTACCCCCTCGCAAGCCGCCGACCAGGAGTCCTGTCGCCCCGACGGGCTCTACGAGACGCCGGGCGTCGCCGTCCCCTACTGCTCCGTGTACGACTCCGAGGGCCGCGAGAAGATGGGCGCCGACCACCCGCGGCGCGTCATCGGCTACTTCACGAACTGGCGGACCGGCAAGGACGGCAAGCCCGCCTACCTCGCCTCCGACATCCCCTGGGACAAGGTCACCCACCTCAACTACGCCTTCGCCCACGTCGACGGATCGAACAAGATCTCCGTCGGCGCGGACGGGCCGGAAAACGCCTCCACCGGCATGACCTGGCCGGGCGTCAAGGGCGCCGAAATGGACCCGGACCTCCCCTACAAGGGCCATTTCAACCAGCTGAGCAAGTTCAAGAAGCAGTACCCGAACGTCAAGACGATGGTCTCCGTCGGCGGCTGGGCCGAGACCGGCGGCTACTTCGACGACAGCGGCAAGCGCGTCGACTCCGGCGGCTTCTACTCGATGGCCGCCAACGCCGACGGCTCGGTCAACCAGGCCGGGATCAACACCTTCGCGGACTCGACCGTCGACTTCATCCGGAAGTACGGTTTCAACGGCGTCGACATCGACTACGAGTACCCGACCACCATGAAGGACGCCGGGAACCCGCTGGACTGGACGCTGTCCAACGCCCGCCGGGCGGGTCTGGTCAAGAGCTACGCCGCGCTGATGAAGACCCTGCGCGAGAAGCTCGACCGGGCCTCCGCCGCCGACGGCCACCACTACCTGCTCAGCGTCGCCGCCCCCTCGTCCGGCTACCTGCTGCGCGGCATGGAGACCTTCCAGGTCCAGAAGTACCTGGACTACGTCAACATCATGTCGTACGACCTGCACGGCGCCTGGAACGAGTACGTCGGCCCCAACGCCGCGCTGTTCGACGACGGCAAGGACGCCGAACTCGCCCAGGCGAGCGTCTACTCGACCTCGCAGTACGGCGGCACCGGCTACCTCAACACCGACTGGGCGTACCACTACTTCCGCGGTTCCATGCCGTCCGGCCGTATCAACATCGGCCTGCCGTACTACACCCGCGGCTTCAAGAACGTGCAGGGCGGCACCAACGGCCTGTGGGGCAAGGCGGCTTCCACCGACTGTCCGGCCGGTGCGGGGCTGACCAAGTGCGGTGACGGCGCCGTCGGCATCGACAACCTCTGGCACGACCAGGACACCAACGGCAAGGAGGCGCCCGCCGGCTCCAACCCGATGTGGCACGCCAAGAACCTGGAGAAGGGCATCGTCGGCGACTACGTCACGGACTACGGGTTCCCCGCGGACACGAAGCTGACCGGCGCCTACGTACGCAACTACGACTCCACGCTCGTCGCTCCGTGGCTGTGGAACGCCGAGAAGAAGGTCTTCCTCTCCACCGAGGACGAGCAGTCCGTGCAGGCCAAGGCGGACTACGTGGCCGACAAGGGCATCGGCGGCACGATGATCTGGGAGCTGGCCGGCGACTACGGCTGGAACGCGTCCAAGGGCCAGTACGAGCCCGGCTCGACGCTCACCTCGACGATGTACGACACCTTCAAGAAGGCCGCGCCGTACGGGGCGAAGCGCTCCACGATCGACCTGCCGACGCAGGCCCTGGACATCGACGTGTCCTTCGGCCAGTTCCCGCTCGGCGACTCCAACTACCCGATCAGCCCCAAGCTGACGATCACCAACAACACGAAGGCGACGCTGCCCGGCGGCACGGAGTTCCAGTTCGACTACTCCACCTCGGCGCCCGCCAACGCCAAGGACCAGTCGGGCTTCGGCACCACGATCGTCCGGAGCGACCACACGGCCGCGAACAACGTCGGCGGGCTGAAGGGCGACTACAACCGCGTCTCCCTGAAGCTGCCGTCCTGGCAGAGCCTGGCGCCCGGCGCGTCGGTCCAGGTGGACTTCGTGTACTACCTGCCGACGTCCACCCCGTCCAACTGGACGGTGACCTTCGGCGGCAAGTCCTACGCCCTGGCGGCGGACCTGGCCCGCGGTACGACGGTCGTCGAACCGGACACGGGCTCGACGCCGGCCCCCGACCCGTCGGGCACGACCGGCCCCGGCCCGGACCCGTCGGGCGGCACGTGCGCGGCTGCGGCGTGGAGCGCGAGCGCGGAGTACGGCGCCGGTACGACGGTGAGCCAGGACGGCCACCAGTGGAAGGCGAAGTGGTGGACGAAGGGCGAGAAGCCCGGCTCCACCGGTGAATGGGGCGTCTGGCAGGACCTGGGCGCCTGCTGACCGTTCCCTTTGAAGCCCGTCCGGCGTTTGAGGACGGAACCCCCCGCCCCGGACCGGGCGAACCGGTTCCGTCCTCAAACGCCGGACGGGCTTGACTGTGGCGCGAACAGCGCCTCCTGCGCCGCCTCCCGCGCCGCGAGCAACGCCCCCCGGCGGACCGCCGTGCCGCCCAGCAGCCCCGCCCGGACCTCCGTCCGCAGCGGGGACATCGATTTCAGCCGCCCCGAGACCCGGGCGGCCAACGCGCCGCCCCCCGCGTGCCCCACCTCCCCGGAGAGCAGGACCAGCCCCGGGTCGAGGACCGACGCCACCGCGGCCGCGCCCAGCGCGATCCGGTCGGCGGCGGCGTCGAGGAAGCCCTCGCTGTCGCCCTCCCCCGCGAGCGCCGCCCGGACGGCCGCCGCCGCACCGGGCTCCTGGCCCTCCTCCGTAACGGCGATGCCGTAACCGGCGGCCAGTTCACAGAGCGGCACCGAACCCGCCAACGAGTGGAAGCCCCCGTCGCAGTTGACGGCCGAGGGCGTTCCGACCGTGCCCGGCACCGGCAGGAAGCCGATCTCGCCAGCACCGCCCGAGGCCCCCCGGCGCAGCTTCCCGTCGAGCATCACCGCCGCCCCCACCCCGTGGCCGAGCCAGAGCAGGACGAACGTGTCGTGGTCGCGGGCCGCGCCGGCGCGGTGCTCGGCGACGGCGGCGAGGTTCGTCTCGTTCTCGACGAGGACCGTCGCCGGCAGCCGTTCCTGGAGCGCCCGGACCAGGCTGCGGTGCCAGGAGGGCAGGCCGGTGCTGTCCCGCAGCTCGCCCGTCACCGGGTCGATGAGTCCCGGCGCGCCGACGCCGACGCTGTGCAGGGGCGCGCTCCCGGCACTGCGGGCGGTGGCCGCCAGCAGGGCGACGGCCTGCTCGACGGCGTCGTCCCCCTCGGTCTCGCTGCCGATCGGCAGCGTCGCCTCGGCCAGCGTCGCGCCCAGCAGATCCGCGACGACGACGGCGACGCTGTCGGTGCGCACGTCCAGGCCGGCCAGCAGGGCGCGGTCCGCGACGATGCCGTAGAGCCGGGCGTTGGGCCCCCGGCGGTCGGCCCCGGTCTCGCCGACGACATGGATCAGACCCGCGTCCCGGAGGCGTTCGACGAGGTCCGCGACGGTGGGCCGGGAGAGCCCGGTGAGGGTCTTCAACTGGGTGGCCGTCAGGGGGCCGTCCTGCTGGAGATGGCGCAGGGCGAGCCGGTCGTTGATGGCCCGGGCGGTGCTCGGTGATGCGGGCATGCCGGAATCCTTCCAGATCACCGCCGAGCCCGAAGCGCGGGCGGTCTATTTATCAGGCAGGGTTCCTGATAGTTTATCGCCCGCATCGTGGAGAAGGACTCCAGGGGAGGGAAACGGCGGTATGACGACGGAATCCACGGCTACGGTCTTCGGCACCGGCGAGGTGCGGCGGGCCCGGTACGCCGTAGCGGCGGTCTTCACCGTGCACGGGGCGGTGACCGGCAGCTTCGCCACCCGGGTCCCCTGGATCCAGGACCACGCGGGCGTCAGCGCCGGCCAGCTCGGCATCGCCCTCGCGTTCCCCGCGATCGGCGCCTCGGTGGCCATGCCGCTGGCCGGGGCGGTGAGCCACCGCTTCGGCGCGCGGACCGCCCTGCGCGGCCTGCTCGCCCTGTGGACGCTGGCCCTGATCCTGCCCTCACTGGCACCCAACCTGCTCACCCTCTGCGGGGCGCTGTTCGTGTACGGGGCGTCGGCAGGCATGTCCGACGTCGCGATGAACGCGCTCGGGGTCGAGGTGGAGAACCGTCTCGACAAGTCGATCATGTCCGGGCTGCACGGGATGTGGAGCGTGGGCGCCCTGATCGGCTCGGCGGCGGGCACGGTGGCCGCCCATGTGGGCGCGGACGCCCGGCTGCACCACCTGACAGCGGCGCTGGTCCTGACCCTCGTGGGCCTGGCCGCCTGCCAGTGGGTGCTGGACCTGCGCAGCGAGCCGGACGAGGAGCCGCCGCCGCGGTTCGCGCTGCCGCCGAAGTCGGCCCTGGTCATCGGTGCGGTGGGCTTCTGCGCGGTGTTCGCCGAGGGCGCCAGCCTCGACTGGTCGGCGGTCTACCTCCGCGACACGCTGGACAGCTCGGCCGGTCTCGCGGCCGCGTCCACCACCGCGTTCGCGCTGACCATGGCGGTCGCCCGGATCGCCGGCGACCGGATCGTCGACCGCTTCGGCGCCGTGCGCACCGTACGGGCGGGCGGCGTCCTGGCCACGGTCGGCGGGGTCCTGGTGGTCACCGCTCCACATGTGACCCTCGCGATGTGCGGCTTCGGGCTGATGGGGCTCGGGATCGCCGTGGTGGTCCCGCTCGCCTTCGCGGCGGCGGGTCGCAGCGGACCCAGGCCGGCCCAGGCCATCGCGGGCGTCGCCACGATCACGTACACCTCCGGGCTCATCGCCCCGTCGATGATCGGTTCACTGGCCGAGGCGACCTCGCTGGTGGTGTCGTTCGGCCTGGTGTCGGTGCTGGCGTTCGGTCTGGTGCTGGGGGCCGGGGTGCTGCGAGCCGGTGACCGCAAGCCGGTGGCCGGAAGCGCGGTCCGCGACGTACCGGCGGCCGAGCCCCGCCCCTGACCTGCCCCGACTCCGCGAAACCGGCGAACCGGAACGGGTGGGTCCGGCCGGGGGGCGCGAGCCGGGCACCACTACCATGGCGCTGGTCTTTTCCGCGATGAGCGCCGTGTCCCGCCGATACGGGCTCATGCACCTACACACAGGGAGCAACCATGGGCCTCGGCGTGCGCTGGACCTTGCACGGCGACGGCAAGAGCCTCGCACCCGGCGAGGTCGTGAGACCGGACGAGCGGCTCGCCTGGGGGCGCACGGCCGGCCTCGGCGCACAGCACGTCGTCTCCATGATCGGGGCCTGCTTCGTCGCCCCGATCCTGATGGGTCTGGACGCCAACCTGGCCGTCATGGCGTCGGGTGTGGCCACCATCCTCTTCCTCCTCATCACCCGGGGCCGTATCCCCAGCTACCTCGGCAGCAGCCTGTCGTTCATCGGCGTGGCCGCGGTCATCAAGACCCAGGGCGGCGACGCGGCGACCCTCACCGGCGCACTGCTGGCCGTCGGCGCGGTCCTGTTCCTGTGCGGGGCGGTCGTCCGCGCTCTGGGCGCCCGCATCATCCACGCGGTCCTGCCACCGGTGGTCACGGGCGCGGTAGTCATGCTGATCGGGTTCAACCTGGCTCCCGTCACCGCCGGCACGTACTGGCCCCAGGACCAGTGGACGGCGCTGCTCACCATGCTCTTCACGGGCTTCGCCCTCGTCGTGCTGCGCGGCTTCTGGTCCCGCATCGCGATCTTCCTCGGCCTGGCCTTCGGCTACCTGGTCTCCTGGGTCCTCGACCGCGTCTTCGGCAAGATCCACTCCCCCGCCGGAGGAACGGAATCGGTCGACCACTGGCGCCTCGACCTCTCAGGGGTGGGCAAGGCCGACTGGGTCGGCTTTCCCACCTTCCACGCCCCGGGCTTCTCCCTCTCCGCGGTCCTCGTCGCCCTGCCGGTCGTCATCGCGCTCATCGCTGAGAACGCCGGACACGTCAAGGCCGTGGGCGAGATGACCGGCGACCCGCTGGACGACAAGCTCGGAACGGCGATCATGGCCGACGGCGCGGCCACCGTGCTGTCGACGTCCGTCGGCGGTCCTGCCACGACCACGTACGCCGAGAACATCGGCGTCATGGCCGCCACCCGCGTCTACTCGACGGCCGCCTACTGGTGCGCCGCCGGTTTCGCGATCCTGTTCGGGCTCTGCCCCAAGTTCGGTGCCGTCGTGGCCGCCATCCCCGGCGGGGTCCTCGGCGGAATCACCGTCATCCTCTACGGCATGATCGGCCTGCTGGGCGCCCAGATCTGGGTCCGCTCCCGCGTCGACCTGTCCAACCCGCTCCACCTCGTGCCCGTGGCCGCGGGACTCATCGTGGGAATCGGCAACGTCAGCCTGACACTCACCGACAACTTCGAGCTCAGCGGCATCGCGCTGGGAACGCTGATCGTCGTCCTCGGCTACCACGCCCTTCGGGCCCTGGCGCCCGCGCATCTGAAGACCGAGCCCGGGGTTGTCGAGACCCCTGAGAATTAAAGGGCGTTGTTGTAAGCTACGTCACAGAATTTTCCATGAGCTCCGTACAACCATCACGAGTTGAGGCGCCCGCAAGCGCCGCAGCACCCGTTCCGCCGCAAACCCGTTCGGGAGAATCCGGGCGAAACATTCTCAAAGCGCTTGGGATGCGCGAGGGTGACAACGGGTTTGACGTTGTCGGAACGGGGCTTTACATCTTCCGAGCTGCGGTTACCCTCGCCTCCGGGCCCGGCCGATCGCACGCGACTTCGGCAAGTGCCCTCTCCCTGGTTGCGTACGATAATTCCGCACCAATCGCAGGCAGGCTCGGTTGACGCGCGACGACTCAAAGTCGACTGCCACATTGAAGAAGGGCGTTATTCATGGCGCAGTCTCTCGCCGATCTCGCACCGGCAGAAGTGCAGAGGGCCTTGCGCTTCTTCCCCGAGAGCTCGCAGGCCGAGCGCGCGGAGTTGAGCGCCGCGGCGCGGAAACTGCTCGACGTCCATGGTGAGAAGGCGCTCACCGGCCTCCGTCCGGCTGCGCGCGTCATGTGGTACCTCGCTGCCGAGGGGCGTACCGAGGATCTCATCAAGGTGATCAGGTACCAGCGCAAGAACCCGAACACCTTTCACGTGGCAGGCGTCAGGCACCCGCGTCTGGTGCTGCCGGGGCTGCGGAGCCTCGCGCTGCCTGAACGGATAACCACGCTCCAGCCTCGCGACTTGCCGGTGACGGCGCAGCTCACCTCGGTCGACTGGCGAGGCGACGATCTGGTGTGGCGAGGGTACGCGTTTGTCGCGAACCTGCCGCGGCAGTCGGGCCGCGTCATCGGCCGTTCCGCGGTGCTGGAGCACGGCGAGACCGGCCGTCGCATCAAACTGCGCATGCGCCGCACCACGGACAGGCAGGCCACCGCCGCCTCCAAACAGACCATGCACTGCTACGACCAGTCGGGCTTCGAAGTCGTCGTTCCCGCTCGTCGGCTGCACGAGATCGCCGGGCTCGGTGCCGGCCAGTGGTTCCTCTACGTCGGGATACCGGGACCGGGCGGAACCTACGGCGCCCGGGTGCGCCAGCACGACGCGGGCACGGCCGGGCACAACCAGGTGCGTCATCTGGCGGACGGCTCACATCTCGTGGTCGGCTTCACCAAGAACGCCGTGAGTATCACGGTGCGGCAGCCCGCTGTCGAGGTCGAGTCCTGCACTGTCGAGGACGGCGAACTGCGGATCGTCACCAGGGGGCGCGGCGGCGTCGAGGCCCCCACCGCCGTGAGCATCGTCGAAGGCGACAACAGGTTCGACAGCCCGCTCGCTCCCCTGTCCGGTTCGACCGACGCGTTCCGACGCCACCAGGCGGTCTTCAGCCTGGCCCAGCTGGCCGAGAACGACCTGCCGGGAACCAAGAACCGGCAGTTCAAGGTGACCTTGCGCGGAGACGACGGGCAGGGCCAGGACGCGCTCCTCGCCGAGGGCTTCACGACGTCAAGGCATGGGCTCACTCCCGGCCGTGAGCTGGCCATCCACCGCAACGGGCCCGGCAGACTGGTGCTGGCAACGCGAGCCGTACGTCCCGTCGTCGACGCGATGACGGTGACGGAGTCGGGGGAGCTGGTACTCGAGGGCACGTATCCCGGTGAGGCGGCGGCCGGGAAGAAGTTCATCCTGCGGCACGGCGTCCGCTTCGAGGAGAAGGAGCTGCCCGTCGAGCTCGCCGACGGGCGGTTCACACTTCGGATCAATACCGAGGCCGCCCCGCAGACGCACGGCCCCGAGCTGCCCCTGTGCCCCGGTCGCTGGTACCTGTTCTTCCGCGACTCGGACGCCTGGGACAAGTCCGCCGACGTCCCGGTGACCTTGCGTCCGGAACAGGTGCAGGAGCTGCCCATGTCCGTGAGCGGCCCGCAACGCCCCTACACCGTGGACCGCCGCCACTTCGACCGCATCTACATCGAGCCGCAGCGGCTGCTCGGCCCCGATGAGCACAGCGTCTACCGGCAGCGCATACTGCGCGAGACGTACTTCCACGAGCAGCGCAAGCTCCCCTTGCGCGAGGCGGTCCTCTACATAAGCTTCTCTGGCAAGCAGTTCTCGGATTCCCCGCGGGCGGTCTACGAGGAGCTGGTGCGCCGAGGGGTCGAGGTCGAGCACATCTGGACCCAGGACGCGGGGCTGCCCGAGATGCCGCCGGAAGCGACTTTGGTGGGCCGGGGCACCCGCGAGTGGTTCGAGGCACTGGCACGCAGCCGCTACGTCGTCGTCAACACGCCGGTGGGTGACTGGTTCGTCACCCGCCCCGGGCAACAGGTCGTACAGACCTGGCACGGCACGCCGCTGAAGAAGCTCGGTAAGGACCAGCTCGGCTCTCCCTCGGCGAGTCCCGCCTATATTGCCGGCCTGCCGCACAGCTATCGGCAGTTCGACTTCGTGGTGTCGCCGAACGCGTACACCACGGAGATCATGCGCAGGGCGTACTCCATCGAGGGCGACCTGCTCGAGAGCGGCTATCCGCGCAACGACGTCTTCCACGCCCCCGACCGTGACGCGCGGGCCGCGCGGGTCAGGGAGCGGCTCGGCCTGCCCGAGGGCAAGAAGGTGGTGCTCTACGCTCCCACCTGGCGGGAGGACCAGCGGCACGCGAACAAGATGTACAAACTCGATCTGCGGATCGACCTGGCCGCGGCCCAGGCCGAACTCGGTCACGACCACGTGCTGCTCTTCCGCAAGCACCCCAGGGTCCATGACAGCGTGCCGGGCGCCGGCCAGGGCTTCGTGTGGGATGTCACCCGCTACCCGGACATCGCCGATCTGTACCTCGTCGCCGATGTCCTGATCACCGACTACTCCTCGGTGCTCTTCGACTTCGCGCACTCGGGCAGGCCGATGCTGTTCTTCACCTACGACCTGGAGCACTACCGGGACTCGCTGCGTGGCCTGTACTTCGACCTCACCACCCGGGCGCCCGGCCCGCTGCTGAAGACCTCCGAAGAGCTGGTCAAGGCCCTGCGCGACGTCGAGGCCGTCGAAGCGGAGTACCGGGAGAAGTACGCGCAGTTCAAGAGGGACTTCTGCGAGCCCGGGGACGGCCTCGCGACCGCGCGGGTCGTGGACCGGCTGCTCGTCGGCGGACCGCACGCCGCAGCCCCGACCGACGGCTGAGCGCTGTACGTGCCCGAACCCCCGGCCACGGGCTCGTGGCCGGGGGTTCGGCTCAGTCCTCGGGAAGTTCCACCGGCGCCAGCTCGTCGAAGCGGTCGCCGGGGCCGGGGTTGGTCGCGTCGGTCGTGCCGCCGAAGTGGGTCATGACGCCCCACACGGCGTTCAGCGCGGTCTGCACGGCCCCCTCGGCCCAGCCGGCCGTCCAGGAGATGTCGTCACCCGCCAGGAACAGGCCCCGCTTGTCGGCGGGCAGCCGGTCCTGCATGAAGTGGGTGAACAGCCGCCGCTGATAGCGGTAGTGGCCGGGCAGGTTGGCCTTGAACGCACCCATGAACCAGGGCTCGTTCTCCCAGGACACGGTGACCGGGTTGCCGGTGATGTGGCTGCGGATGTCGACGTTCGGATAGATCTCGCCGAGCGACTTCAGCATGACGTCCATGCGCTCGGTCGCCGAGAGCGGCAGCCACTTCAGGCTGTCGTCGCACCAGGTGTACGAGAGGCAGATGCTGGCCGGCCGGTCCGGCCCGTCGTCCAGCAGATACGTGCCCCGGGTCATCCGGTCGGTCAGCGTCATCGACATGGTGTCGCGCCCGGTGACCTCGTCCTTGTCCAGCCAGAAGGGCCGGTCGACGGGCACGAACAGCTTGGACGACTCCATGTAGTGGGTGCGCTCCATCGCCGTCCAGTGGTCGATCGGGAAGAGCGCGTCGTCGCAGGCGATCTTGGAGAGCAGCAGCCAGGACTGGCCGGTGAACACGGCCGCCCGGAAGGTGCGGATGTCGCCGGAGGCGTCGGTGACGGTGATCCGGTTGCCGGCCGTGCGGTTGAGCCGGGTGACCGCGCCGCGCGGCTCGCCGCCGTGCAGCGAGGACAGCGAGGTGCCGAGCGGCCAGTGCACGGTCTTCTGCGGCTCGCGCTCCCACAGGCGCACCGGGAGCTGCTGGCTGCCGCCGACGATGGAGCGGTGGTGGTCGTCGGCCTCGGTGTAGACGACGCGCAGGATCTCCAGGATGGAGTTGGGGAAGTCGGTGTCCCAGCCGCCGGTGCCGAAGCCGACCTGGCCGAAGATCTCGCGGTGCCGGAACGACTTGAAGGCGTCGGAGTCGCAGAGGAAGCCGTAGAAGGTCTGGTTGTCGAGCTTCTCGACGAGCCGGGACCAGATCTCCCTGATCCGGGGGACGTCGCGCTCGCGCATCGCCCGGTTCATGTCGGAGAAGTCGGCGCCCTCCTCCAGGCAGGCGTTCCAGGCGTCCATCACATCGCGGTAGACCTGCGGGAGTTCGTCGATGGTCCGGGCGTAGTGCGACTCGCCCTTGAGGTCGACGACGGTGGAGGGCGTGGCCGGGCAGAGCGGGTTGGGGAACGCCTTCGTCTCCAGGCCGACGAGGTCGATGTAGTGCTGGAGGGCGGTCGAGGAGGGCGGGAAGCGCATCGCGCCCATCTCGGCGGTGAGCGGTTCGCCGTCCGTGGCGCAGCCCTCGAACTCGACGGTGCGCAGCCGTCCGCCGATGCGGTCGGCCTCGTAGACGACCGGCTTCAGGCCCATCTTCATCAGTTCGTACGCGGTGATGATGCCGGAGAGCCCGCCGCCGATGACGGCCACCTCGGTGCCGTGCTCGGTCGCCGGTATCTGGCCGAGGCCCGCCGGGTGGGCGAGGAAGTCGTCGTACGCGTACGGGAAGTCCGGCCCGAACATGGTGATCGGTGGGGCCGCTTCCTCGGTGTGCTGGACGGCGGGGGGCACGGCGGTCATGGGGTACGGGCTCCTTGCGGGAAAGGCGAAGACGTGACGGGGGCGGGCGGGCTCAGACGAGGGAGCCGTACAGGCCGGGGCGGCGGTCGCGCAGATACGGGTTGGCTGCCCGGGAGGCGGCCAGCAGGGCGGGGTCGACGTCGGCGGTGACGAGTTCCCCGCCACGTCCCGCACGGGCGCGGACCGTGCCGTCGGGTCCGGCCAGGCAGCTCAGCCCGGTGAAGTCGAACTCGCCTTCCGGGCCGGTCCGGTTGACGTACGCGATGTACAGCTGGCTCTCGAAGGCGCGGACCGGGACGAGGGATTCGGCGACGAACGAGAAGGGGTGCATCAGCGCGGTCGGGACCAGCAGGAGATCGGTGCCGGCCAGGGCGTGCGCCCGTACGTTCTCCGGGAACTCGACGTCGTAGCAGGTCAGCAGGCCGATGCGGATGCCGTCCAGCTCCGCCTGGACCACGGGCTGCCCGCCGGGGGCGAACCAGCGCTGCTCGAAGTCGCCGAAGAGGTGGGTCTTGCGGTAGTTGGCGAGCGCGGTGCCGTCGGGGCCGATGAGCTGCGCGGAGTTGTACAGGGTGTCGCCCTCGCGCTCGGGGTAGCCGTAGTGGACGGCGATCTCGTGCCGCACGGCGATCTCGGCGACGGCGCGGGCGGCGGGCCCGTCGGCGGCCTCGGCCAGCCGGGGGACGTCGTCACCGATGGCGTACCCGGTCAGGTACAGCTCGGGGCAGACGAGGAGCCGGGCGCCGGTGGCGGCGGCGCGGCGCGCGGCGTCCGCCAGCAGCTCGACGGAGCCGGCCACCGAGCCGGGGCGTCCGGAGCTCTGGAGCAGGGCGGTGCGCAACGGCGGCATGGCTGACCTCGGTCGATACGGGCGGGGCGGGGACGTAGAAACGGTACGTTCAGCCGTTCGGCCCGGACAAGGCGCGACCGTTGCGCATCGACCGCCGATCCGTTGCGCGGTTCGGGCGGGGCACGGCGATTCATTGCGCGAGGACCACCCCAGCCCGTCCGGCGTTTGAGGACGGAACCCTCGCCGGAGGACCGGGCTCACCCCCACGCGCGAGGGCTACCCCGGCGACCCGGACGAATACCGCCGCAACAGCGGCGAAAGCACCAGCACGGACTTCGTCCGCTCCACATACGGCTCGCCGGCGATCCGCTCCAGGACCTGCTCGAAGTGCCGCATGTCCGCCGCGAAGACCTGGACGAGCGCGTCCGCGTCGCCGGTGACCGTGGACGCGGAGGCGACCTCGGGATAACGGGCGAGGCCCTGCTTGATCGAATCCGGTGAGGTGTTGCGGCTGCAGTAGATCTCGATGTACCCCTCGGTCTCCCAGCCGAGCGCCGCCGGGTCGACCCGCACGGTGAACCCGGTGATGGCGCCCTCGGCGCGCAGCCGGTCCACGCGGCGTTTCACGGCGGGCGCGGACAGGCCGATGATCGAGCCGATGTCGGCGTAGGAGCGGCGGGCGTCCTCGGCCAGGGCGTGGACGATGCGTTCGTCGAGGTCGTTCAGTCGCACGTCGTACGGGTCACTTCTCTGCGGGAGCACGGGCGGAGCCGGGCATGACGATGCCGGGGGACGGTGTGCCGCCCCCCGGCAGTAGACCACGGGTCAGGACCGGTCCGGCGGATCAGGGCCGGACAGCGCCTGAACGCCCCCTAGCTCCAGCTGGCGTGCAGCGGCTTGCCCTCCGCGTAGCCGGCGGCGCTCTGGACGCCGACGACGGCCTTCTCGGCGAACTCGGCGAGGGAGGCCGCGCCCGCGTAGGTGCAGGAGGATCGGACGCCCGCGATGATCGAGTCGATCAGGTCCTCGACGCCGGGGCGCGCGGGGTCCAGGAACATCCGCGAGGTGGAGATGCCCTCCTCGAAGAGCGCCTTGCGGGCGCGGTCGTACGCGGACTCGTCGGAGGTGCGGTTCTTCACGGCGCGCGCGGACGCCATGCCGAAGGACTCCTTGTAGAAGCGGCCGTCGGCGCTCTGCTGGAGGTCGCCCGGGGACTCGTACGTGCCGGCGAACCAGGAGCCGATCATCACGTTGGACGCGCCGGCCGCGAGCGCCATGGCGACGTCGCGCGGGTGGCGGACCCCGCCGTCGGCCCAGACGTGCTTGCCGTACTTCTTCGCCTCGGCGGCGCACTCGAGGACGGCGGAGAACTGGGGCCGGCCCACGCCGGTCATCATCCGGGTGGTGCACATGGCGCCGGGTCCGACGCCGACCTTGATGACGTCCGCGCCGGCCTCGATGAGGTCGCGCACGCCCTCGGCGGCGACGATGTTGCCCGCCACGATCGGCACCTGCGGGTCCAGTGCCCGGACCGCGCGCACGGCGCTGATCATGGACTCCTGGTGGCCGTGCGCGGTGTCCACGACGAGGGTGTCGACGCCGGCGTCGAGGAGCTGCTTGGCCTTGCCGGCCACATCGCCGTTGATGCCGACGGCGGCGGCGATCCGCAGCTTGCCGGCCGCGTCGGTGGCCGGGGTGTAGAGCGTGGCGCGCAGGGCGGCCTTGCGGGTGAGGATGCCGACGAGGCGGCCGTCCGCGTCGACGGCGGGGGCGAGCTTGCGGTTGGCGCCGTCGAGCTTGTTGAAGGCGTCGCGCGGGTCGATGTCCGCGTCCAGCAGGACCAGGTCCTTGGACATGACCTCGGAGAGCTGGGTGAAGCGGTCCACGCCGGTCAGGTCGTGGTCGGTGACCACGCCGACGGGGCGGCGCTCGGCGTCGACGACGACCCCGGCGCCGTGCGCGCGCTTGTGCAGCAGGGACAGCCCGTCGGCGACGGTCTGGCCCGGGGACAGCTCGATGGGGGTGTCGAGGACCAGGTGGCGTGTCTTCACCCAGGAGACGACCTCGGTGACGACCTCGATCGGGATGTCCTGCGGGATGACGACGAGGCCGCCGCGGCGGGCAACGGTCTCGGCCATCCGGCGGCCCGCGATCGCGGTCATGTTCGCGACGACCAGCGGGATGGTGGTGCCACTGCCGTCGGGCGAGGAGAGGTCGACGGCCTGGCGCGATCCGACCGCCGACCGGCCCGGGACCATGAAGACGTCGTCGTACGTGAGGTCGTACGGGACCGAGGAGGACTCTGTGTAGCGACCGGTGCCGGGCTCAAGAAAACGCATAACACTCATTTTTTCATACGAAATGGCGCAGGTCGCTTCAACGAAGACACAGCAAATGACTCCCGCCCTCGTACGTTCCTACGAAGGACCGCTGCGGGAGTCCCGGGCAAGTGCAACCTGCCTTGCCCACAGACCTTACCCGAACAGCTTTCAACCATTCCCGATCATCTGCCCTGGACCTGGTGACAGGGGGTCAGGTAGCTTCAAACCCGCAGGTCCCGTGGGTCACCACTGCGCCCCGGAGGAACGGACGGAGCATGCTCAACTTCCGTCACCCGTACGACCGGAGAGGATCACGACCCGCCCGTGGAGAACGAACTGCCGGACATCTACTGCCCGTTCCCCCAGCGGACGAACCCGCACGTCGCACACGTACGGGAACATCTGGACGCCTGGACCCGCAACACCGGTCTGGTGCACCGCGATTCGGCCAGGGAGCGCTTCGAGCAGGCGGACTTCGGGGCGTTCGTCGGGATGGTCTACCCGACCGCCGACAGTGAGAACCTCGACCTCGTCGCCGACTGGTTCGTCTGGCTCTTCCTCGTCGACGACCAGCTCGACGACGGCCACCTCGGGCGCAGCCCCGAGCGGGTGCGGGACGTCGTCGCCCTGATGCTGGCCGTCGTCGAGGGCACCCGCACCGGCGTCATGGAGAACGAGGAGCTGCCCGCCGCCGTGGTCGCCCTCATGGACCTGTGGCAACGTACGACGCCGACCGCGGCGGTGCACTGGCGGCGCCGGTTCGCCTGGCACCTGAAGAAGTACCTCACCACCGCCACCACCTGGGAGGCCGGGAACCGGGCGGCGGGCGTGGTGCCGTCGGAGGAGCTGTACATAGAGAAGCGCCGCCACACCGGCGCGATCATCGTCTGCATGGACCTGATAGAGATCGTCGCGGGCATCGAGGCACCCTCGTCGATCCACAACGACCCCCGGTTCATCACCGCGCTGGAGGCGTCCTGCAACCACGTCTGCTGGGCCAATGACGTGTACTCGTACGAGAAGGAACAGGTGCTCGGCGAGATCCACAACCTGGTCCACCTGGCCCGCCACCACCGTGGCTACGGCAAGCAGCAGGCGCTTGAGCACGTCTGCGCGGAGATCGCCGTCGAGACGGAGCGCTTCCTGAAGGCGGAGTCCGAGCTGCTGGAGGCCTATCCGCAGCTGACGCCGATGCTGGAGCCGTACCTCGACGGCATGCGCAGCTGGATGCGCGGCAACCTCGACTGGTCCCGGCAGACGCCCCGCTACAACCCGGCCGACGTCAGCCAGTACGAGCAGCCCGAGCAGTACCTGGAGGCCACGGTGCTGGGCGTGTCCCAGGACTGAGTACCGGCCGTACGGGAAGAGGGGCGAGCGGCCTGTGACCGCTCGCCCCTCTCCCGTGTGCCCGTACGGTCAGTCGCCGTCCGGGTCCGCGCGCTCCAGGGCCGGCCGGCGCGGGGCCGCGGACTCCGTCAGCAGGTAGTCGGCGGCGGCGGTGTCCGTGACCAGGCTGGTGACCAGGCCGGACCGCAGCACCGCGCCGATCGCGGCGGCCTTGCGCTGCCCGCCCGCGATGGCCACCACCTCGGGAATCCGGCGCAGCCGGTCCGTCTCGACGGTGATGCACCGCTCGCCGAGGTCCCGGCCGACCCGGCGGCCCTCCGCGTCGAACAGGTGGGCCGACATCTCGGCGGCGACGCCGAGCGAGGCGTAGTGCCGGCGCTCCTCGTCGGAGAGCATGTCGTGCACGGTCGAGATCCCGGGCTCCCAGGAACCGATGGAGACGGCCGCGACCGTCACCTTGTCGAAGTAGTCGAAGGCGCGGGCGATCCCCGTCTGGTGGCGCAGCGCGGCGGCCGTCGCCGGGTCCGGCAGCAGCATCGGCGCGTAGATCGGGTGGGCCTCGCCGCCGGAGACCTGGGCGGCGCGCCGCACGGCCTCCACCGAACCGCGCTCGGCGGTGCCGGCGTCGTACACCCCGGTGAGCTGCACGACCGTGCACGGGGGCAGCCGGTCGAGGGCGGCGGCCATGTGGATGGTGGAGCGGCCCCAGGCGAGTCCGAGCACATCGCCCTCGGTCACCAGTTCGCCGAGCAGGTCGGCCGCGACCTCGCCGAGGTTCTCCGGGTCCGCGGCGTCGTCCTGCTCCTCCGCCGGGGACTCGACGACGACCGCGTGGCGCAGACCGTAGCGGGCGCGGAGCGCGTCGGAGCGCTCGGCGTCCAGCTCGGCCGGGACACGGATCTCGATCCGTACGAGGTCACGCTCCAGAGCGGTCTCCAGGACGCGGGCCACCTTGAAACGGCTGACGCCGAACTCCTCGGCGATCTGGATCTTGGACTTGCCCTCGAGGTAGAAGCGGCGGGCCATGGCCGCCGCCTGCACCAGCTCCGCGGGCCCCATCCGCAGGGCGGACCGGCCCGCCGACATTGCAGACACCGCGTTCTCCTCACTGCTGTTCACGCTCTTGATACGCCGTTCATCCTGTCAGATACGGCGATCCCTGACCGGTCCCGTCGGACCCCGTTCATCTGCCCTTGGCCCGGACGACCTCCTGCTCGCGCGCCCGCACCGCCGCGACCTCAGTGCGCGCAGGCCCAGCCGGCCGAGCCGATGGCCCCGTCGGCCTTGGCGCGCAGGGCCCGCACCGCGGCGGCCGGGTCCTCGGCGCCGTACACGGCGGAGCCCGCGACGAAGACGTCGGCGCCCGCCTCGGCGCACCGCTCGATGGTGGACTCGGAGACCCCGCCATCGACCTGGAGCCACAGGTCGAGGCCGTGCTTGGAGATCAGCTCACGGGTGCGGCGGATCTTCGGCAGCATGATGTCCAGGAACGCCTGGCCGCCGAAGCCCGGCTCCACCGTCATGATCAGCAGCATGTCGAGCTCGGGGAGCAGGTCCTCGTACGGCTCGATGGGCGTCGCCGGCCTGAGCGCCATGGAGGCGCGGGCGCCCTTGGCGCGGATCTCGCGGGCCAGCCGCACCGGAGCGGCGGCGGCCTCGGCGTGGAAGGTGACCGACCCGGCCCCCGCCTCGACGTACTGCGGTGCCCAGCGGTCCGCGTCCTCGATCATCAGGTGGCAGTCCAGCGGCGTGTCCGTGGCCCTGCTGAGCGATTCCACGATCGGAACGCCGAGGGTCAGATTGGGCACGAAGTGGTTGTCCATGACATCGACATGGAGCCAGTCGGCACCTTCGACGGCCTTCGCCTCCTCGGCGAGGCGCGCGAAGTCGGCGGAGAGAATACTCGGGTTGATCTGGGCCATGGGCCAAGCCTGCCATGTTCTGCGTCACTTCCCCGCTTCGGTGCGCTCCAAAGCCTCACGGGATCATTACGGTTCGCGCATTCCCGGCGTTTCGCGGTGTTTCGCCCCGGCGCGGGGGTCTGCGGTCAGCCGGTACGGCGGAGGAGAGCCAGGTACATGGCGTCGGTGCCGTGCAGATGCGGCCAGAGCTGCACGTCGGGTCCGTCGCCCAGTGCGGGCACCCCGGGCATCAGCGGGCGGGCGTCGATCCACTCGGCCTCGACGGGCGCCCCACCGCGTCCCTTGAGCACGTCCTCGACGACGACCCGGGTCTCCGCGAGGTGCGGCGAGCAGGTCGCGTACCCGACGACACCGCCGACGCGTACGGCCTTCAGCGCCTCGCGCAGCAGTCCGCGCTGGAGGGGCGCGAAGCCCTCCAGGTCCTCCTTGCGGCGGCGCCAGCGGGCCTCCGGGCGGCGGCGGAGCGCGCCGAGGCCGGAGCAGGGCACGTCCATGAGGACGCGGTCGAAGGTCTCGGGCCCCCACGGCGGGCGGGTGCCGTCGGCGGTGACCACCTGGTACGGGCCTGGGTTGCCGGCCAGGGCGCGCTCCACGAGGCGTGCGCGGTGCGGCTGCTTCTCGGCGGCCAGCAGGGCGGCGCCGCGGCCCGCCGCGAGGGCGGCGAGCAGGGCGGCCTTGCCGCCGGGGCCCGCGCAGCCGTCCAGCCACCGGGTGTCGCTGCCCTCAAGCGGCGCGGCCGCGAGAGCCGCCGCGACGAGCTGGCTGCCCTCGTCCTGGACCCCGGCCCGGCCGTCACGCACGGCGGTCAGGGCGCCGGGCTCGCCGCCCTCGGCCATCCGCACGGCGTACGGCGACCAGCGGCCGGGCAGCGCGTTCTCCTCGCCGAGCTCCTCGGTGAGTTCGGCGGTGGTGGAGCGGCCGGGGCGGGCGACGAGGGTGACCTCGGGGCGCTCGTTGTCCGCTTCGAGCAGGTCCTCGATGCCGGCCCGGCCGCCGCCGAGCGCGTCCCAGAGCGCCGAGACGACCCAGCGCGGGTGCGAGTGGACGACCGCGAGGTGGTCCTCGGCGTCGTCCTCGTACGAGGGGGCCACCTTCGCCACCCAGCCGTCGAGGTCGTCGGCGGAGACCTTGCGCAGCACCGCGTTGACGAACTTGGCGCGCCCCTCCCCCAGCACCACCCGGGCCAGCTCCACGCTCGCGGAGACCGCCGCGTGGGTCGGGATACGGGTGCCGAGCAGCTGGTGCACGCCCATGTTCAGCACGTCCAGGACCGGCGGGTCGACCTCGCGCAGCGGCCGGTCGATGCAGGCGGCGACGATCGCGTCGTACGTCCCCTGGCGGCGCAGCGTCCCGTAGACCAGCTCGGTCGCCAGGGCCGCGTCCCGGTGGTCGAAGTCGCCCTTGGCGCGGGCCTTCTTCAGCAGCGGCGGCAGGACGAGGTTCGCGTACGCGTCGCGCTCGTCGACGGCCCGCAGGACCTCGAAGGCGAGGAAGCGGACCGGGTCCTTCTGGGGGCGGCGGTGCGGCTTGGCGGGACGGCGACGCGGCTGGTCGTTCACGTGAAAGGTGCTCCGCTGGAGGTGAGAGGACGAACCCTCCCAGCCTACGTCCCCGTCCCGGGCCTCAGTTCCCGAGCAGCTCGCCGGGGGCGATACGGACCCCGCGCGCCCAGTCCGCGGCGCGCATCGGCTTCTTGCCCTGCGGCTGCACCCAGAGCAGCTCGACCGCGTGCGACCCGGTGCCGGCGAACACGTTGTTCTTGCCCACCGACAGCTCACCGGGCGCGAGCTCGGACCGGTCCACGGCGGGGGTCGCCTGGACCAGCTTCAGGCGCTCGCCCCGGAACAGCGTCCAGGCGCCGGGGGCGGGCGTGCAGCCGCGGACGACGCGGTCGACGCGCAGGGCGGGCGCGGACCACTGGACCTCGGCGTCCTCGACGGTGATCTTGGGGGCGAGCGTGACCCCGTCGGCGGGCTGCTCCACGGCGTGCAGGGCGCCGTCCTCGATGCCGTCCATGGTCGCGGCGAGCAGCCCGGCACCGGCGAACGCCAGCCGGGTCAGCAGGTCGCCGCTGGTGTCGGTCGCGCGGACCTCCTCGGTGAGGACGCCGTAGACCGGCCCGGAGTCGAGCCCCTCCTCGATGAGGAAGGTGGAGGCGCCGGTCACCTCGTCGCCGGCCATCACCGCGTGCTGCACGGGGGCCGCGCCGCGCCAGGCGGGCAGCAGCGAGAAGTGCAGGTTGACCCAGCCCCTGGCCGGGATGTCGAGCGCCACCTTGGGCAGCAGCGCGCCGTAGGCGACGACCGGGCAGCAGTCCGGCGCGATCTCCCGCAGCCGCGCGAGGAAGTCCTCGTCCCGGGGCCTGGCGGGCTTCAGCACCTCGATCCCGGCCTCCTCGGCACGCTGGGCGACCGGGCTGGCCACCAGCCGCCGGCCACGCCCCGCGGGCGCGTCGGGCCTCGTCACGACGGCGGCCACCTCGTGGCGGTCGGAGGCGATCAGGGCGTCCAGGGCGGGAACGGCTACCTCGGGGGTGCCGGCGAAGACGAGCTTCATGGGTGGCTGACTGCCTCTCAGGCCGGACTCTCAGGCCGAAACGTTACGGTGACGAGCAACGCACAAGTCTATGGGGCCGGGACCCGGGGGGCGTACGCGTAGTTGCGCGCCCCTCGCACGTGCTCATACGCCCCCTGAGCGTGACCAGATCCCCGGGTGCGGCGTTGGTCAAGAGAGATTGACCGAAGCGAGCCGCCCTGGTGCGGCCCGATCCCTTTCAACGCCGGTTCGAGAGGCTTCTTCATGGCCGACCACGCAACCCACGACGCCCAAGCGCGGGCCAGCCTGCACCTCCTGGTGCGGGACATCGAGCGGGTCCGGCGGCAGGTGGACGCACTGCGCACGCTCACCGCACAGCTGGGCAACGTCTACCGTCCGCGCCGCTCCGGCCCGTCCGCGGGCTTCGTCGTCTACGGGAGGGCCCCGGCCCCCACGGTCAGACTGGCCCAGGAACTGCGGGACAGCGTCGAGACGCTGGTCACGGCGGCCGTGGACTTCGACCGCTCGCTGGGCTTCTCCTGGGACGCGGTCGGCTCCGCGCTCGGGGTCACCAAACAGGCCGTCCACCGCCGCTACGGCGCCCGGCGGACCACCCCCCAGCCGACGGCGGCCGACGCCGCGGAGGTCGTCCCCCAACGCGCCCCCACCGTCCCGGCCGCCCGCACCCCGCAGCCCCCCGCGGACCGCCCCAACCCGTTCCCGGGCCCGCGCAACGGCTGACCCACAGGCGAGTGGGCCGCCCCCGTCGCGCCCGCGAGGGGGGCGGCGCACTCACGCCCCGGCCACGGCCGCCCCACCCAACCGCGCCCACCCAGCCCATCCAGCCCCTCCGCCGCTTGAGGACAAGCCCCCCGCCGACACACACCCGCCCCACAAACGCACGCCCGCACAACCAAACCCGCCCAGCCCATCCAGCCCCTCCGCCGCTTGAGGACAAGCCCCCGCCCGACACACACCCGCACCCACCAACGCACGCCCGCACAACCAAACCCGCCCAGCCCATCCAGCCCCTCCGCCGCTTGAGGACAAGCCCCCGCCCGACACACACCCGCACCCACCAACGCACGCCCGCACAACCAAGCCCGTCCGGCCCATCCAGCCCGTCCGGCGCTTGAGGACAGGACCCCGCCCGACACACACCCGCACCCACCAACGCACGCCCGCACAACCAAGCCCGTCCGGCGCTTGAGGACAAAACGCCGAGCGGCACGCGCCCGCACCCGCACCCGCACCCGGCAACGCCCTCAGCCGATGTCCACCGGATCCACCCGCACCCGCACCCCACCCCCGCCGCGCGCCACGCGCGCCACGCGCAACGCCCCGGCCAACGCCGCCCCGCTCCCCGGCGGCACCCGCACCAACGCCCGCTCCCAGACCTCCCCCACCGGCGCCTCGAACGCCCGCCGGGGCCGCCCGGGCTCCGCGGCCGGCACCGGCACCGGCCCCAGCACCTCCGCGTCCGAAGGCAACTCGGCCCCGGCGAGGAACGCCGCCAGCGCCTCCGGCGCCCCCGTCACCGACGCCATCCGGGACACCGGCGGAAAGCCCAGCTCGGCCCGCTCCGCGAGCTCCCGCCGGGCGTGCCCCACGGGGTCCCAGCGGACCAGCGCCTGCACCGGCCGCAGCGTCGGCTCCGCGACGACGACCACCGTGCCGCCCTCGGGCCGCCCCCGGACCAGCGCGGCGGCGGCCGTCCAGCGGCGCAGCGCCTCCTCACCGGCGCGCAGGTCGGGCCGGCCGACCATCGCCCAGCCGTCCAGCAGCAGCGCGGCCGCGTAACCGGCCTCGGCGACCGGCTCGGCGCCAGGCGTGCTGACGACGAGCGCGGGCTGGTCCGGCACCGAGTCGAGGACATGGTCGCGCCCGGAGGTCCGGACCGGCACGGCCGGGAACGCCCGGCCCAGCTCCTCCGCCGTGCGCCGGGCGCCGACGATCTGGGCGCGCAGCCGCCGCCCGCCGCAGGCCACGCAGTGCCAGGAGGTCTCGGCCCGCCCGCACCAGGCGCAGTTCAGGTCCTGCTGGTCGGGCGCCTCCAGCGGCCCCGCGCACTGCCGGCACCGGGCGGCCTCCCGGCAGCGCTCGCAGGCGAGCCGGGGGGCGTAACCCCGGCGGGGCACCTGGACCAGCACCGGACCGGTGCGCAGCCCGTCCCGGACGGTCTGCCAGGCGAGGCTGGGCAGCCGGGCGGCCCGCGCCGCCCCGTCCCGCGCGAGTTCGCCGTCGCCCACGGTACGGATGACCGGCGCCGCGGCCCGCAGCTGCTCCCGGCCGGCGCGCAGGGGCAGCGCCCAGCCGCTCTCGACGAGCTGGGCGGCCTCCACGGTGCAGCTGAGGGCGCCGAGCAGGAAGGCGCACCGCCCGTGCGTGGCCCGCAGCTCCAGGACCTCGCGGACGTGCGGGAAGGGGGCGCGGTCGTCGCTGTGGCTGGAGTCGCCGTCGTCCCAGACGACGACGAGCCCGAGGTCGGCGACGGGCGCGAACATCGCGGCCCTGGTCCCCACCACCGCCCGGACGGACCCGCGCCGCACGGCGAGCCATTCCCGGTAGCGCCGGCCGGGCCCGGAGCCGGCGGTGAGCAGCGCGTGCCGCCCCTCGCCGAGCAGGGCGGTGAGCGCGGCGTCGACCCGGGCGGCGGCCCGCCCGTCGGGGACGACGACGAGGGCGCCCCGCCCGGAGGACAGGGTCGCGGCGACGGCCGTGGCGATCTCGGCGGGCCAGTGCGGTCCGGGCAGCGCGGTCCACACGGCCCTGGGAGCGCCCCCGGTGGCCAGCGCGGACAGGAAGGCGGGCCCCTGCTCGTACCGCTCCCAGCTGCCGGTAACGGGCCGCGCGGGGGCGGGCAGGGGTGCGGGCGACGGCTTGGACTCGGCCTGCGCGTTGCGCGGGGGGACGGCGAGCTGAAGGACGTCCGCGAGGCTGCCCGCGTACCGGTCGGCGACGGCGCGGGCGAGGGCGAGGAGGTCCGGGCCGAGGACCGGCTCCGGGGAGACGACGGAGGCGAGCGCGGCGAGCGCCCCGTTGTAGTCGGACTCGGCCAGCCGCTCGATGAGGAAGCCGTCGATGAGACCGCCGCCCTCGCGCCGGCCGCCGCGCACGTTGCGGCCCCCGGCACCGAACCGGACCCGTACCCGCACCCCGGGCTGCGCGTCGGCGTCCAGCTCCTCGGGGACGGCGTAGTCGAAGTACTGGTCGAGGTGGAGCGCGCCCTTGTTGACGAGGACGCGGGCGACGGGCAGCTCCTCGGCGAGGGCGGCCCCGCGCCAGGTGCGCGGTTTGGCGCGCGGCACGTCCGCCCGGCGCACGGTCTCCCGGATCAGCGCAAGCTGTTCCGGCGCCCCGGGCCCGGGCTCGTCGGACCGCTCGTTCTCGCTGCTCACAGCTCCATCCCTACCAGACGCCTCGGACAACGGCGCCCGTCCTCCCCCGCAACCCCCGGGCATCGGAACGCCGGAGCCCGGACACCGTAACGGCGTCCGGGCTCCGGCGGGAAACTGCCTGGGCCGTCCCTACAGACCGGCGGCGGCGCGCAGCGCGTCCACCCGGTCCGTGCGCTCCCACGTGAAGTCGGGCAGCTCGCGGCCGAAGTGGCCGTACGCGGCGGTCTGGGCGTAGATCGGGCGCAGCAGGTCGAGGTCGCGGATGATCGCGGCCGGGCGGAGGTCGAAGACCTCGCCGATGGCGTGCTCGATCTTCTCGGTCTCGATCGCGGCGGTGCCGAAGGTCTCGACGAAGAGGCCCACCGGCTCGGCCTTGCCGATCGCGTACGCGACCTGGACCTCGCAGCGGGCCGCGAGGCCGGCGGCGACGACGTTCTTGGCGACCCAGCGCATCGCGTAGGCGGCCGAGCGGTCCACCTTCGACGGGTCCTTGCCGGAGAAGGCACCGCCGCCGTGGCGGGCCATGCCGCCGTAGGTGTCGATGATGATCTTGCGACCGGTCAGGCCGGCGTCGCCCATCGGGCCGCCGATCTCGAAGCGGCCGGTCGGGTTGACGAGGAGGCGGTAGCCCTCGGTGTCGAGCTTGATGCCGTCCTCGATGAGCTGGTTCAGCACGTGCTCGACGACGAACTCGCGGATGTCGGGCGCGAGCAGCGAGTCGAGGTCGATGTCGCTGGCGTGCTGCGAGGAGACGACGACGGTGTCGAGACGGACGGCCTTGTCACCGTCGTACTCGATGGTGACCTGGGTCTTGCCGTCGGGGCGCAGGTACGGGATGGTCCCGTTCTTGCGGACCTCGGACAGACGGCGGGAGAGCCGGTGCGCGAGGTAGATCGGCAGCGGCATGAGCTCGGGGGTCTCGTCGCAGGCGTAGCCGAACATCAGGCCCTGGTCGCCGGCGCCCTGCTTGTCGAGCTCGTCCTCATCGCCCTCGACGCGCTTCTCGTAGGCGGTGTCGACGCCCTGCGCGATGTCCGGGGACTGCGCGCCGATGGACACCGAGACGCCGCAGGAGGCGCCGTCGAAGCCCTTCTTGGAGGAGTCGTAGCCGATCTCCAGGACCTTGTTGCGGACCAGCGTCGGAATGTCGGCGTAGGCCTTGGTCGTGACCTCACCCGCGACGTGCACGAGACCGGTGGTGATCAGGGTCTCGACGGCGACGCGGGAGGACGGGTCCTCGCGCAGGAGCGCGTCGAGAATGGTGTCGCTGATCTGGTCGGCGATCTTGTCGGGGTGGCCCTCGGTCACGGACTCCGAGGTGAAGAGACGGCGGGACACATCGCTCCCTGGGGTTGCAGCGGCTGCTGGCTGATCATTGGCCGGACGGTCCGGGAGCTGCGCCCGGGCACGGTCCGGAGTGCAGTTTATCGGTCGGGCCGGGGCGCCGGACAACGTGTCTCGCCCTTTGGCCGTGCTGTGACGTGTCCCACCAGGGCCGGAAGGCCCCGGAAGCCCGCCGCCCGCACGGTCCGCGCCCGTGTCGCACGGGTCGTGCCGGCCCCGGCGTGTCACCGGAAATTCATCCGAGGCGGGCCGAAACGAGGTCCCAGACCGTGTCGGCGAGCGCCTCCTTGGGCCCGTGGGGCACCGGTGTCTCGGTCCCGTCGGCGGCGAGCACCACGGCCTCGTTCTCCTCGGAACCGAAGGTCTTGCGCTCCCCCACCTCGTTGACCACCAGCAGGTCGCAGCCCTTGCGGCGCAGCTTCTCGCGGCCGTTGGCGAGCACGTCGTCGGTCTCGGCGGCGAAGCCGACGACGATCTGCGCGGGCGTGGCGCGCTCGGCGGCGACCTCGGCGAGGATGTCCGGGTTGCGGACGAGGCTGATGGGGGCGGGCTCCTGGCCGTCCTTCTTCTTGATCTTGCCGGTGACGTACTGGGCGGGCCGGAAGTCGGCGACGGCGGCGGCCATGACCACGACGTCGGCGTCCCGGGCCGCCTTCAGCACGGCCTCGCGCAGCTGGATCGCGGTGCCGGTGTGGACGACGTCGGCGCCGGACGGGTCGGGCAGTCCGGTGTTGGCCTCGACGAGGGTGACCCGGGCGCCCCGGGCGACGGCGGTGCGGGCGAGCGCGTAACCCTGCTTGCCGGAGGAGCGGTTGCCGAGGTAGCGGACGGGGTCGAGGGGCTCCCTCGTACCGCCGGCGCTGATCACCACGTGACGGCCCGCCAGGTCGGGGGCGGCCGTGCCGCGGGCGAGTACCCGGCGGCAGACCTCGAAGATCTCGCCCGGGTCGGGGAGCCGGCCCTTGCCGGTGTCGACGCCGGTGAGGCGGCCGACGGCTGGCTCGATGACGACGGCGCCGCGGCGGCGCAGGGTCGCGACGTTCTCCTGGGTGGCGGGGTGCTCCCACATCTCAGTGTGCATCGCCGGGGCGAAGACGACCGGGCAGCGGGCGGTGAGCAGGGTGTTGGTGAGCAGGTCGTCGGCGAGTCCGTGGGCGGCCTTGGCCAGCATGTCGGCGGTGGCCGGGGCGACGACGACGAGGTCGGCGTGCTGCCCGATCCGTACGTGGGGCACCTCGTGGACGTCGTTCCAGACCTCGGTGGAGACGGGGTGGCCGGAGAGCGCCGACCAGGTGGCCGCGCCGACGAAGTTCAGGGCGGACTCGGTGGGGACGACCCGTACGTCGTGGCCGGACTCGGTCAGCCGGCGCAGCAGCTCGCACGCCTTGTACGCGGCGATGCCGCCGCTGACCCCCAGAACGACCTTCGGCTTGTCCACTGCGTCTCCCCGCACTCGGTTACGCACCCTGCGTACGTACGCCTCCATGCTGCCTCACGGGTACGCGCGCCGGACGGTCGGCCCGGAGACACACCCCGGGCCCGGCGGATGTCCGCCGGGCCCGGGGTGAAGGTGCGTCGTCGCTGCTTACTGCGCGGGGCCCTCGATGGCCTCGGACGTCAGCAGGCCCGCGTTGATCTCGCGGAGCGCGATCGAGAGCGGCTTCTCGTGCACGTGGGTGTCGACGAGCGGACCGACGTACTCGAGGAGGCCCTCACCGAGCTGCGAGTAGTACGCGTTGATCTGGCGCGCGCGCTTGGCGGCGTAGATCACGAGGCTGTACTTCGAGTCGGTTGCTTCGAGGAGCTCATCAATCGGCGGGTTGATGATGCCCTCGGGCGTGGTGATGGAAGAGGACACGCTCTGCCTTCCGAAGGGGATGAAGATCAAAGAAATCTTTGACAGTCAGGGGCTTTGTTGCCGCGGCCCCCGCCGCCGGTGGTCACTCGCCGCCGGCACGGTGGCCGGAAGCCTCCAGCATCAAGGCTAGCAGCTCACGTGCCACATCCTCGACGGAGGTGTTGACGAGCGTCGTATCGAACTCCGATTCGGCGGCCAGCTCGATCTTGGCGGCGCCGAGCCGCCGTTCGATCACCTCGGGCGCCTCGGTCCCCCGGCCGGTGAGCCGGCGCACCAGCTCCTCCCAGCTCGGCGGGGCGAGGAAGACCAGCCGGGCGTCGGCCATGGACTTGCGGACCAGCCGGGCGCCCTGGAGGTCGATCTCCAGGAGCACCGGCTCCCCCGCCTCCAGCCGCTCCTGCACGGCGCGGCGCGGGGTGCCGTAGCGGTTGCCGGCGAACTCGGCCCACTCCAGCAGCTCGCCGTTGGCGATGAGCTTGTCGAACTCCCCGTCGTCCACGAAGAAGTAGTGGACGCCGTTGCGTTCGCCGGGGCGGGGCTTGCGGGTCGTCGCCGACACCGAGAGCCACACCTCGGGGTGGACCTTGCGCATATGCGCGACGACCGTGCTCTTGCCGACCCCCGAGGGGCCGGAGAGCACGGTCAGCCGCGGACGTACGTCCGGGGGTACGGGGGACGTCCCCCGGGATGTTGCAGCCATGAAGCGATTATCCAGCTTCTCAGGGGTGCCTGAGAACGTCAGGCGGCGCTGCCGCCGAACTCACGCTCCAGGGATGCGATCTGGTTGGAGCCAAGTCCCCGCACGCGGCGGCTCTCGGAGATGCCGAGCCGCTCCATGATCTGCTTGGCACGGACCTTGCCCACACCGGGCAGGGACTCCAGCAGGGCGGAGACCTTCATCTTGCCGATGACGTCGTTCTCCTGGCCCGACTTGATGACCTCATGGAGGGAGGCACCGGAGTGCTTGAGTCGATTCTTGACCTCGGCCCGCTCCCGGCGAGCCGCGGCGGCCTTTTCGAGCGCGGCTGCGCGCTGTTCAGGGGTAAGGGGCGGAAGAGCCACGCCTACGTCACCTCGGATGTCGATCTGTCGGATACGGACCGGTGAGGCAGCGGGATCGCCGCTCACCTGGTGAGCCGCGAACAACCTGTGCTCGTCGGCCCTCGACGGAGACTAGCGGCCAAGGCCGCCGGAGTCAGCGAGAACAGACGAAAAGTCCTGGTCAGCCTCTGCCGACCAGGACTTTTCGGGCATAACCACCGAGTTTTTTTCTCAGGATTCCGTCAACACACGGTTACGTGGCAGGGTCAGCGGTCCGAGACGGCCGCGCGGACCTCGTCAGCGAAGCGTTCCGCGACCTCGCGCAGCCCCGCCACGTCCGGGCCGTGGCGCAGCACGCCCCGGCTGACGCTGGGCACCACATTGCGGACCGCGTCGCCGAAGACACCCGGCAGATCCGCCGGCGTCGCGCCCTGCGCACCGATGCCCGGGGCGAGCAGCGGGCCGTTGACCGCCAGGTCCACGCCCGCGTCGCCGAGCGTCGCCCCGACCACCGCGCCGACCGAGCCGAGCGGTTCGGCGCCCGCGTTCTCGGCGGCCATGTGGTCGAGCATCAGCTGCGCCAGCGAACGGCCGTCCGCGGCGGTGGCGCGCTGCACCTCGGCGCCCTCCGGGTTGGAGGTCAGTGCGAGGACGAAGACGCCGGCGCCGGAGACCGCCGCCGCGTCGAGCGCGGGCCGCAGCGAGCCGAAGCCGAGGTACGGCGAGACCGTGACCGCGTCCGAGAACAGCGGCGAGTCCTTGTCCAGGTAGGTCGCCGCGTAGGCACCCATGGTGGAGCCGATGTCGCCGCGCTTGGCGTCCATCAGGACCAGGGCACCGGCCGCGCGGGCCTCCTCGACGGCCTTCTCCAGCACGGCGACGCCGCGCGAGCCGAACCGCTCGAAGAACGCGGACTGCGGCTTGAGCACGGCGACCCGGTCGGCCAGCGCCTCGACGACCGTACGGGTGAACCGCTCCAGGCCCGCCACGTCGTCGGGGAGTCCCCAAGCGCTGAGCAGGGAGGCGTGCGGGTCGATGCCGACGCAGAGCGGGCCTCGGGTGTCCATGGCGTGGCGCAGCCGGGCGCCGAAGGGTTCCAGGGTCATTCCGTTTCCTTCCGGGATTCCGCGCCGACGGCGTCGGCGAGGGTGGCGTACGGGGAGGCGGCCAGGCGTGCGGCCAGGCCCTTGTGGATCGCGCGGGCGTAGAACGGGCCCTCGTAGATGAAGGCGCTGTAGCCCTGGACGAGGGTGGCGCCGGCCAGGATGCGCTGCCAGGCGTCCTCGGCGTTCTCGATGCCGCCGACGCCCACCAGGGTGATCCGGTCCCCCACGCGCCCGTACAGGCGGCCCAGGACCTCCAGCGAGCGTTCCTTGAGGGGGGCGCCGGACAGGCCGCCGGTCTCCTTCACCAGGGCCGCCGGGGACTTCAGGCCCAGGCCTTCGCGGGCGATGGTGGTGTTGGTGGCGATGATGCCGTCCAGGCCCAGTTCGACGGCGAGGTCGGCGACCGCGTCGACGTCCTCGTCCGCGAGGTCCGGGGCGATCTTGACGAGCAGCGGGACGCGGCGGTGGGTGACGGTCCGGTCGGCCGCCTCGCGCACGGCGGTGAGCAGCGGGCGCAGCGACTCGGTGGCCTGGAGGTTGCGCAGGCCGGGGGTGTTGGGCGAGGAGACGTTGACGACGAGGTAGTCCGCGTGGGCGGCGAGGCGCTCGGTGGACTTCACGTAGTCGGCGGCGGCGTCGGCCTCGGCGACCACCTTGGTCTTGCCGATGTTGACGCCGACGGTGGTGCGGAAGACCGGGTTGCGGGCGGCCAGCCGGGCGGCGACGGCGGCCGAGCCCTCGTTGTTGAAGCCCATGCGGTTGATCAGCGCGCGGTCCGCCACCAGGCGGAAGAGCCGCTTCTTCGGGTTGCCGGGCTGCGCCTCGCCGGTCACGGTGCCGATCTCGACGTGGTCGAAGCCGAGCATCGCCATGCCGTCGATCGCGACCGCGTTCTTGTCGAAGCCGGCGGCGAGACCGAAGGGGCCGTGCATCCGCAGCCCCAGGGCCTCGGTGCGCAGCTCCTTGTGGCGGGGGGCGAGGGCGGCGGCCACGAAGGTGCGCAGCACGGGGACGCGTGCGGCCAGGCGGATCCAGCGGAAGGCCAGGTGGTGGGCGCGCTCGGGGTCCATGCGCTTGAAGACCAGCTGGAAGAAGAACTTGTACATCACGGTGTCACGGTGTCCTCATGAAGAGGGGGACACCGTTTCCGGTGTCCCCCTTGTGGGCTTCCTAGTCGCGGGCCGCGGTCAAGTGTTCGGCGTGTTCCTGGAGGGAACGGACGCCGACATCTCCGTTGTTGAGGGCGTCGATGCCCTGGACGGCCGCGGCGAGCGCCTGGACCGTGGTCAGGCAGGGCACGGAGCGGGCGACGGCCGCGGTGCGGATCTCGTAGCCGTCGAGCCGGCCGCCGGTCCCGTACGGGGTGTTGACGATGAGGTCGACACCGCCCTCGTGGATCAGCTGGACGATGGTCGGCTCGCCGTTCGGGCCCTCGCCCTCGGACTGCTTGCGCACGACCGTGGCGTTGATGCCGTTGCGCTTGAGGACCTCGGCGGTGCCGGAGGTGGCCAGCAGCTCGAAGCCGTGGGCGACCAGCTCGCGGGCCGGGAAGATCATCGAGCGCTTGTCGCGGTTGGCCACCGAGATGAAGGCGCGGCCCTTGGTGGGCAGCGGTCCGTAGGCGCCGGCCTGCGACTTGGCGTACGCGGTGCCGAAGACCGAGTCGATGCCCATGACCTCGCCGGTGGAGCGCATCTCCGGGCCGAGGATGGTGTCGACGCCGCGGCCGTGGATGTCGCGGAAGCGCGACCACGGCATGACGGCCTCCTTGACGGAGATCGGCGCGTCCAGCGGCAGCGTGCCCCCGTCGCCGGTCCTGGGCAGCAGGCCCTCCTCGCGCAGCTCGGCGACGGTCGCGCCCAGCGAGATCCGGGCGGCGGCCTTGGCGAGCGGGACCGCGGTCGCCTTCGAGGTGAAGGGCACGGTCCGCGAGGCGCGCGGGTTGGCCTCCAGGACGTAGAGGATGTCGCCGGAGAGCGCGAACTGGATGTTGATCAGCCCTCGGACGCCGACGCCCTTGGCGATGGCCTCCGTGGAGGCGCGCAGCCGCTTGACGTCGTGGCCGCCGAGGGTGATCGGGGGCAGCGCGCAGGCGGAGTCGCCGGAGTGGATGCCGGCCTCCTCGATGTGCTCCATGACGCCGCCGAGGTAGAGCTCGGTGCCGTCGTAGAGGGCGTCGACGTCGATCTCGATGGCGTCGTCGAGGAAGCGGTCGACCAGGACCGGCCGGTTGGGGCTGATCTCGGTGGACTCGGCGATGTACGAGGAGAGCCGGGTCTCGTCGTACACGATCTCCATGCCGCGCCCGCCGAGCACGTACGACGGGCGTACGAGGACGGGGTAGCCGATCTCGTCGGCGATCTCCTTGGCCTCGGCGAAGGTGGTGGCGGTGCCGTGCTTGGGGGCGGGCAGACCGGCCTCGGCCAGGACGCGGCCGAAGGCGCCGCGGTCCTCGGCGGCGTGGATCGCCTCCGGGGAGGTGCCGACGACGGGCACGCCGTTGTCCTTGAGCGCCTGCGACAGGCCCAGCGGGGTCTGGCCGCCGAGCTGGACGACGACGCCGGCGATCGGGCCCGCGAGGGACTCGGCGTGCACGATCTCCAGCACGTCCTCGAGCGTCAGCGGCTCGAAGTACAGGCGGTCGGAGGTGTCGTAGTCGGTGGAGACCGTCTCCGGGTTGCAGTTGACCATCACGGTCTCGTAGCCGGCGTCGCTGAGCGCGAAGGAGGCGTGGACGCAGGAGTAGTCGAACTCGATGCCCTGGCCGATGCGGTTGGGGCCGGAGCCCAGGATGATCACCGCGGGCTTGGTGCGGGACGCGACCTCGCTCTCCTCGTCGTAGGAGGAGTAGAAGTACGGCGTCTTCGCGGCGAACTCGGCGGCGCAGGTGTCGACCGTCTTGTAGACCGGGCGGATGCCGAGCGCGTGGCGCACCTCGCGGACGACGTCCTCGCGCAGGCCGCGGATCTCGGCGATCTGGACGTCCGAGAAGCCGTGCCGCTTGGCCTCGGCCAGCAGCTCGGGGCCGAGCTTGTCGGCGGCGGCCAGTTCGTCGGCGATCTCCTTGATCAGGAAGAGCTGGTCGACGAACCAGGGGTCGATCTTCGTGGCGTCGAAGACCTCCTCCTGGGTGGCGCCGGCCCGGATCGCCTGCATGACGGCGTTGATGCGGCCGTCGGTCGGGCGGACCGCCTCGGCCAGCAGCCCGGCCTTGTCGCCGGGGTCGCCGGTGAAGGTGAACTGCGAGCCCTTCTTCTCCAGGGAGCGCAGGGCCTTCTGCAGGGCCTCGGTGAAGTTCCGGCCGATGGCCATGGCCTCGCCCACCGACTTCATGGTGGTGGTGAGGGTGGAGTCGGCGGAGGGGAACTTCTCGAAGGCGAAGCGCGGGGCCTTCACGACGACGTAGTCGAGGGTCGGCTCGAAGGAGGCCGGGGTCTTCTCGGTGATGTCGTTGGGGATCTCGTCGAGCGTGTAGCCGACGGCCAGCTTGGCGGCGATCTTGGCGATCGGGAAGCCGGTGGCCTTGGAGGCGAGCGCCGAGGAGCGGGAGACGCGCGGGTTCATCTCGATGACGATGACGCGGCCGTCGGCCGGGTCGATCGCGAACTGGATGTTGCAGCCGCCGGTGTCGACGCCGACCTCGCGGATGATCGCGATGCCGATGTCGCGCAGCCGCTGGTACTCGCGGTCGGTGAGGGTCATCGCCGGGGCGACGGTGATGGAGTCGCCGGTGTGGACGCCCATCGGGTCGAAGTTCTCGATGGAGCAGACGACCACGACGTTGTCGTTGCGGTCGCGCATCAGCTCCAGCTCGTACTCCTTCCAGCCGAGGATGGACTCCTCCAGGAGCACCTCGGTGGTCGGGGAGAGCGTGAGGCCCTGGCCGGCGATGCGGCGCAGCTCCTCCTCGTCGTGGGCGAAGCCGGAGCCGGCGCCGCCCATGGTGAAGGAGGGGCGGACGACGACGGGGTAGCCGCCGAGGGTGTCGACGCCGGCGAGGACGTCGTCCATGGAGTGGCAGATGACCGAGCGGGCGGACTCTCCGTAGCCGATCTTCTGCTTGACGGCCTCGACGACGCCCTTGAAGAGGTCGCGGTCCTCGCCCTTGTTGATGGCCTCGACGTTGGCACCGATGAGCTCGACGCCGTACTTCTCCAGCACACCGTTCTCGTGCATGGAGATCGCGGTGTTCAGCGCGGTCTGGCCGCCCAGGGTGGGCAGCAGCGCGTCGGGGCGCTCCTTGGCGATGATCTTCTCGACGAACTCGGGGGTGATCGGCTCGACGTACGTGGCGTCGGCGATCTCCGGGTCGGTCATGATCGTCGCCGGGTTGGAGTTCACCAGGATGACGCGCAGGCCCTCGGCCTTGAGCACGCGGCACGCCTGGGTGCCGGAGTAGTCGAACTCGGCGGCCTGCCCGATGACGATCGGGCCGGAGCCGATGACCAGGACGGACTGGATATCGGAGCGCTTAGGCACGCTGGCCCTCCATCAGGGAAACGAAGCGGTCGAAGAGGTACGCGGCGTCGTGCGGGCCGGCGGCCGCCTCGGGGTGGTACTGGACGCTGAAGGCCGGCCGGTCGAGCAGCTGGAGGCCCTCGACGACCTGGTCGTTCAGGCACACGTGGGAGACCTCTGCGCGGCCGTAGGCGGTGTCGGAGACCTTGTCGAGGGGGGCGTCGACGGCGAAGCCGTGGTTGTGCGCGGTGACCTCGACCTTGCCGGTCGAGCGGTCCTGCACGGGCTGGTTGATGCCGCGGTGGCCGTACTTCAGCTTGTACGTGCCGAAGCCGAGCGCGCGGCCCAGGATCTGGTTGCCGAAGCAGATACCGAAGAGCGGGGTCCCGCGCTCCAGGACGCCCTGCATCAGGGCGACCGGGTGGTCAGCGGTGGAGGGGTCGCCGGGGCCGTTGGAGAAGAAGACGCCGTCGGGGGCGACCGCGTAGATCTCCTCCAGCGTGGCGGTGGCGGGCAGCACGTGCACCTCGATGCCGCGCTCGGCCATCCGGTGCGGGGTCATGCCCTTGATGCCGAGGTCGACCGCGGCGACCGTGAACCTCTTGGTGCCGATCGCGGGGACGACGTACGCCTCCTTGGTGGCGACCTCCGCGGACAGGTCGGCGCCCTTCATCTCGGGCGCCTCCTGGACGCGGGCCAGCATCGCGGCCTCGTCGGTGACGGCGTCGCCGGAGAAGATGCCGACGCGCATGGCGCCGCGCTCGCGCAGGTGGCGGGTGAGGGCTCGGGTGTCGACGCCGCTGATGCCGACGACGCCCTGGCCGGCCAGCTCCTCGTCGAGGGTGCGGCGGGAGCGCCAGTTGGAGGGGGTGCGGGCGGGGTCGCGGACGACGTAGCCGGAGACCCAGATCCGCTTGGACTCGGGGTCCTCGTCGTTGACGCCGGTGTTGCCGACGTGCGGGGCGGTCATCACGACGACCTGGCGGTGGTACGAGGGGTCGGTCAGCGTCTCCTGGTAGCCGGTCATGCCGGTGGAGAAGACCGCCTCGCCGAAGGTCTCCCCCACAGCCCCGTAGGCGCGGCCGCGGAAGATGCGGCCGTCCTCCAGGACGAGTACGGCGGGAGCCTGGGCTCCCCGGGTGGAGGTCGTCATCGTGCGATGCCTTCCGTAGTGCTGGTGAGGTGGTTGACGGCGTCGACCCAGGCGGGGTGTTCGGCCGAGTGGTCCGAGCGGAACCCGGAGTCGATCAGCTGGTCGCCGAGCGCCCAGGTGATGACGAGGAGGCCGCCCTCGGGCAGGACCTTGCCCGCCAGTGCCCTTTCGGTGCGGGCGCCGCGCAGGTCGGCGGCGGGCACGAAGAAGTCCGCCGCGCCGGGCCGTACGACGTCGAGGCCGTCCGCGGTGAGGGTGAGCTCGACGCGGCTGCGGGTGCCGAGGCCGTGGGCGACGATCCGGTCGAGCCACTGCCCGGCCGTGGTCGACGCGTGGTAGCGGCCGGAGAGGGTGAGCAGCTTCTCGCCGTCCGCGTAGCCGTCCGGGACGGTGGCGGGGGCGGGCAGGTCCGACTGGAGGTTCCCGCGCCACTTCCATCCCTGGCGCATCAGCCAGTAGACGAACACGACGAGGACGACGAGTCCGATCACCCAGCTGATCCGGGCGGACCAGTCGGTCACTTCCGCCGACTTCTGCTCGGCGGCCAGTTGGTAAAGGGTCTGTGTTGTCACGCGAGCTTCCCGTCGACGACCGTGGCACGGCCCCGCAGGAAGGTGTGGGTCACTCGGCCCGGCAGCTCGCGCCCCTCGTACGGGGTGTTGCGGCTGCGGGAGGCGAAGCCCGCGGGGTCCACCTCTCCACGGTATGCCGGATCGACCAGGGTGAGGTTGGCAGGCTCACCCGCCGAGACGGGGCGGCCGTGTCCTTCGAGCCGTCCGATGGCCGCGGGGCGCGCCGACATGCGGTCGGCGACGCCTGCCCAGTCGAGCAGCCCGGTCTCGACCATCGTCTGCTGGACGACGGAGAGCGCGGTCTCCAGGCCCACCATGCCCATGGCGGCCGCGGCCCACTCGCAGTCCTTGTCCTCGTGCGGGTGCGGGGCGTGGTCCGTGGCGACGCAGTCGATGGTGCCGTCGGCGAGGGCCTCGCGCAGGGCCATGACGTCGGCCTCGGTGCGCAGCGGCGGGTTCACCTTGTAGACGGGGTTGTAGGACCGGACGAGCTCGTCGGTGAGGAGCAGGTGGTGCGGGGTGACCTCGGCGGTGACGTTCCAGCCCTTGGACTTGGCCCAGCGCACGATCTCCACGGAGCCGGCGGTCGACAGGTGGCAGATGTGCACCCGGGAGCCGACGTGGGCGGCGAGCAGCACGTCGCGCGCGATGATCGACTCCTCGGCGACGGCGGGCCAGCCGCCGAGGCCCAGCTCGGCCGAGACGACGCCCTCGTTCATCTGGGCGCCCTCGGTGAGGCGGGGCTCCTGGGCGTGCTGGGCGACGACGCCGTCGAACGCCTTCACGTACTCCAGGGCGCGGCGCATGATGACCGCGTCGTCGACGCACTTGCCGTCGTCGGAGAAGACCTTCACCCCGGCGGCGGAGTCGTGCATGGCGCCGAGCTCGGCGAGCTGCTTGCCCTCCAGGCCGACGGTGACGGCGCCGACCGGCTGCACGTCGCAGTAGCCGGACTCCTTGCCGAGCCGCCAGACCTGCTCGACGACGCCGGCGGTGTCGGCGACCGGGAAGGTGTTGGCCATGGCGTGCACGGCGGTGAATCCGCCGGCCGCAGCGGCCTTGGTGCCGGTCAGGACGGTCTCGGAGTCCTCGCGGCCGGGCTCGCGCAGGTGGGTGTGGAGGTCGACGAGGCCGGGCAGCAGGACCTGGCCGGCGGCCTCGATCACGGTGGCGTCGCCGGCGTCGAGGCCGGTGCCGACGGCGGCGATGGTCTCGCCGTCGATGAGAACGTCCTGCGGGTCGCCGCCGAGTACCTTCGCACCGCGGATAAGGATCTTGCTCATGGTTACTTGGTCTCCTCGGTACGGGCGGCGGTAGGGGTGCTGGGGGCAGCCGACTCGTAGCCGCCGAGCAGCAGGTAGAGCACGGCCATGCGGATGGAGACGCCGTTGGCGACCTGCTCGACGACCGTGCAGCGGTCGGAGTCGGCTACCTCGGCGGTGATCTCCATGCCGCGGACCATGGGGCCGGGGTGCATGACGACGGCGTGCTCCGGCATCTTCGCCATGCGCTCGCCGTTTAGGCCGTAGCGGCGCGAGTACTCGCGCTCGGTCGGGAAGTACGCGGCGTTCATCCGCTCACGCTGCACACGCAGCATCATCACAGCGTCGGACCGGTGCAGCACGTCGTCGAGGCTGTAGCTGACGTCGCAGGGCCACTGCTCGACGCCGACCGGGACCAGGGTGGGCGGGGCGACGAGGGTGACGTGGGCGCCCAGCGTGTTCAGCAGGTGGACGTTGGAGCGGGCGACCCGGCTGTGCAGGATGTCGCCGACGATGGTGATCCTGCGGCCGTCGAGGTCCTTGCCGAGTCCGGCGTCGGCGCCGACGAGCCGGCGGCGCATCGTGAAGGCGTCCAGGAGGGCCTGGGTGGGGTGCTCGTGGGTGCCGTCTCCGGCGTTGACGACCGCGCCGTCGATCCAGCCGGAGGTGGCCAGCCGGTACGGGGCTCCGGAGGCGCCATGGCGGATGACGACGGCGTCGGCGCCCATCGCCTCCAGGGTCAGGGCGGTGTCCTTGAGCGACTCGCCCTTGGAGACGGAGGAGCCCTTCGCGGAGAAGTTGATGACGTCCGCGGACAGCCGCTTGGCGGCCGCCTCGAAGGAGATGCGGGTACGCGTCGAGTCCTCGAAGAAGAGGTTGACGACGGTACGGCCGCGCAGGGTCGGGAGCTTCTTGATCGGCCGGTCCGCGACCCGGGCCATCTCCTCGGCGGTGTCGAGGATCAGGACGGCGTCGTCGCGGGTGAGGTCGGCGGCCGAGATGAGGTGACGCTTCATCTGGGTGTTCTCCGGGTGGCTGGAGGTTTCAGGCATGCGGGCGCGCGGAAGCCGCCGCACGGCGGGCGGGCCGTACGGACAGAGAGCTAGCGCTCGACCGCGGGGGCGGCCTGCTCGACCCCGAGCAGCACGGCGTCGCGGCCGTCCTCCTCGGCGAGCTGGACCTTGACCGTCTCCCGCAGCGACGTGGGGAGGTTCTTGCCGACGTAGTCGGCGCGGATCGGCAGTTCGCGGTGGCCGCGGTCGACGAGGACCGCGAGCTGTACCGCGCGGGGCCGGCCGATGTCGCCGAGCGCGTCGAGGGCGGCGCGGATCGTGCGGCCGGAGAAGAGGACGTCGTCGACCAGGACGACCAGGCGGCCCTCGATGCCCTCGCCGGGGATCTCGGTGCGTGCCAGGGCGCGCGCGGGGCGCAGCCTGAGGTCGTCGCGGTACATGGTGATGTCGAGGGAGCCGACCGGCATCGTGGAGCCGGTGATCTCTTCGAGCTTGGCGGCGAGCCGGCGGGCGAGGAAGACCCCGCGGGTCGGGATGCCGAGGAGCACCACGTCGTCGGCGCCCTTGGCGCGTTCGACGATCTCGTGGGCGATACGGGTGAGAACCCGGGCGATGTCGGGAGCCTCCAGAACGGGGCGTGCCGCGTTGCCGGTGGCGTCGTACTGTGCGTCCATAAGAAACGGACCTCCTTCTCCGCCTCACGGGACGGACCTTAAAGGACGTCGAATTTGCGTCCTCCACGTTACCAGGGCCTGCACCGGACCTCTGCCCCGCCCCCGGGGAGAGCCGGTACGGACCATCTCAGCTTGACGCGGCCAAGTAACGCTGCGTAACCTCACAGTGAGTTACCAGCCACGCGGCCCAGCCGCGAACGTTCCAGCGTCCGGGGAGCCTTATGTCCAGCGAATACGCAAAACAGCTCGGGGCCAAGCTCCGTGCCATCCGCACCCAGCAGGGCCTCTCCCTCCACGGCGTGGAGGAGAAGTCCCAGGGCCGCTGGAAGGCCGTCGTGGTCGGTTCGTACGAGCGCGGCGACCGTGCCGTGACCGTGCAGCGCCTTGCCGAGCTGGCGGACTTCTACGGCGTTCCCGTCCAGGAGCTGCTGCCGGGCACGACGCCCGGCGGTGCCGCCGAGCCGCCGCCGAAGCTCGTCCTCCAGCTGGAGCGCCTGGCGCACGTGCCGCCGGAGAAGGCCGGCCCCCTCCAGCGTTACGCGGCGACGATCCAGAGCCAGCGCGGCGACTACAACGGCAAGGTGCTGTCGATCCGCCAGGACGACCTGCGCACGCTGGCCGTGATCTACGACCAGTCGCCGTCCGTGCTGACGGAGCAGCTGATCAGCTGGGGCGTGCTGGACGCGGACGCACGCCGTGCCGTCGCCCACGACGAGGGCTGAGCAGCCCCTCGAAGAAACGTGCCGCCGGGTTCGGCGGGGCCCCTCACGGGTGCCCTGCCGGGCCCGGCTTTCTCGTACGCCCTGCGGGAGCGCGGCCGGGGCCGGACATGCCGAAGGGCCCACGGCTTCAGCCATGGGCCCTTCGTCGGCGGAACGCCGCCGGGCTCACTGCTCCCGGCGGAGGTTCGGCTTGAGGTCCTTGAAGCGGGCCAGCAGGCCGTTCACGAAGGACGGGGAGTCGTCGGTGGAGAACTCCTTGGCGATCTGCACCGCCTCGTCGATCACCACCGCGTCCGGGGTCGCGTCCACCCAGATCAGCTCGTACGCACCGAGCCGCAGGATGTTCCGGTCGACGACCGGCATGCGGTCGATCTCCCAGTCCACGGCGTAGGTGACGATGAGGTCGTCGATCCGGTCCGCGTACTGCGCGTACCCCTCGACGAGCTCCATCGTGTACTCGGTGACCGGCGGCTGACGGGTGTCGGACCGCGAGTGCCGCACCCAGTCCGCGAGGACCGTCAGCACGGACTCGCCGCGCTGGTCGGCCTCGAAGAGGATCTGGAAGGCGCGCTTGCGGGCCGTGTTCCGGGCAGCCACGGTTAGCTGTTCACCCGGCCGAGGTAGTCGCCTGAGCGGGTGTCGACCTTGATCTTCTCGCCCGTGCTGATGAAGAGCGGGACGCCGATCTCGTAGCCGGTCTCCAGGGTGGCGGGCTTGGTGCCGCCGGTAGAGCGGTCGCCCTGGACGCCCGGGTCCGTGTGCTGGATGGTCAGCTCGACGGCGGCCGGCAGCTCGACGTAGAGCACCTCGCCCTCGTGCTGGGCGACGGAGGCGGTGAAGCCCTCGATCAGGAAGTTGGCGGCGTCACCGACGGCCTTGCGGTCGACCATGAGCTGGTCGTACGTGTCCATGTCCATGAAGACGAAGTACTCGCCGTCCATGTACGAGAACTGCATGTCGCGCCGGTCGACGGTGGCCGTCTCGACCTTCACGCCGGCGTTGAACGTCTTGTCGACAACCTTGCCGGACAGCACGTTCTTGAGCTTGGTGCGCACGAAGGCCGGGCCCTTGCCGGGCTTGACGTGCTGGAACTCGACGACGGACCAGAGCTGGCCCCCGTCGAGCTTGAGCACCAGGCCGTTCTTGAGGTCGTTCGTGGAAGCCACGGTTGCGGAATCTCCTGGACTGAAGCTGGTGGAACGACCGAGGACGCGCGCTAGAGCGCGAGCAGCTCCTTGGTCGTAATGGTGAGTAGCTCGGGTCCGCCGTCCGCCTCGGGGCGCACGACGAGCGTGTCATCGATCCGGACCCCGCCCCGGCCCGGGAGGTGGACCCCCGGTTCGACGGTGACCGGCACACAAGCGTCCAGTTTACCCATGGCGGCGGGTGCCAGCTGCGGGTCCTCGTCGATTTCGAGCCCCACCCCGTGGCCCGTGAAGGGCGCGAGGCCCTCGCCGTGGCCCGCGGAGTCCAGGAGATGGCGGGCGGCACGGTCCACGTCACGGTACTCGGCGCCGGGCAGCAGGGCCTCGCGGCCGGCCCTCTGAGCGGCGAAAACCAACTCGTACAGCTCGATCTGCCAGTCGGCGGGCGCCGTCCCGATGACGAAGGTCCGGCCGATCTCGCAGCGGTAGCCGTGGTAGTTCGCGCCCAGGCAGACGGAGAGGAAATCTCCCTCCTCGACCCGGCGGTCGGTGGGCCGGTGGCGGCCCCGGCCGGAATTCGGGCCCGTCGCCACGGAGGTCGCGAAGGCGGGGCCGTCGGCGCCGTGGTCGACCAGCCGGCGCTCCAGCTCCAGTGCCAGATGCCGTTCGGTGCGGCCGACGAGGATCGATTCGAGGAGTTCGCCCAGCGCCTGGTCGGTGATCTCGGCCGCGATGCGCAGGCAGCCGATCTCCTCCTCGTCCTTGACGATGCGCAACTGCTCGACGGTGGCGCCGAGATCGGCCAGCCGGAGCTTCGGGGCGACCGAGGCCATCGCCCGGTGCCGGGCGACCGTCAGGTCGTGCTCCTCTACGGCCAGTGACTCCGCGCCGGCCCCGGCGGCGAGGTCCGCCGCGGCGACCACCGGGTCCCCGCCGGCCACCGGCAGCAGGTCCACCCGCAGGTGCTCGTCGGTGCGCCCGTCGGCCGGGTCGCCGGTCGGCGGGCGGGGGCAGAGCAGGACGTCCTCGCCGGGGCCGAGCAGCAGCACGGCACCCGGGGGCGCTCCCCCGGCCAGGTAGCGGACGTTGGCGGGACGGGAGACCAGGGCGGCCGCGGATCCGACTGCGGCGCACCGGTCGCGGAGCAGCCCGCGTCGGACGGCGTACACCTCTGACATGCGTCGAGCGTACGAGCGGGGTGCCGGGCCCGCGCGGTCAGCGCACCCGACCGGGGGTCGGGCCGCCGTGGGCGGGGGCTCCGCGGGCTCACCAGGCGGGAGGGCTGGCCAGGGAGCGGGCGAGTATGTCGTCCAGGACCCGGGCGGTGGTCTCCACGTCGTACGTCGAGTTGTCGATGATGGGCAGCCCGGAGCCGTACCAGCCGGCCATCCGGCCGTGGATGCGGGCCACCTCCTCGTCGGAGAGGCGGCGGTTGCCGCTGCGCTCGGCGTTCCGCTCCAGGACGATCTCCAGGCCGGGCAGCAGCACGACCGGCAGGAGCCCGGGGCCCACGTGGCGCTTCCAGCCGCCGAGGCCGACGACGGGCCGGTCGGGGAAGACGGCGTCGTCGAGGATGCAGGAGATCCCGTTGGCCAGGAAGTTGCGGGCGGCGAAGCCGCAGGTGCGGCGGGCCAGGCGGTACTGGGCCTCCGACTGGTCGTTCCACCCGGCCTGCGGGTCCGCGAAGCCGGAGCAGACCCACTCGCGGACGTCGTCGAGGCTGACGTGGGCGGTGGGCACCCGGCGGCGGGCCGCCCAGAGCCGGGCCACGGTGGTCTTGCCGGCGCCCGCCGGGCCGATCAGGAGCACTGCGAGGGTCGCGTTGCCCGTGCCGGGTCCGGCGGGCGGGGCGGGCAGCGGTACGGGCCTGCCCGGCGGGAGCTGGATGTGCCCGGTGGTCTCGCGGGAGACCGGGGCCGGGGCCTGGTGCGGCGCCGGTCCGCTCCAGCCCTGGCCCTGCGGCGCGGGCGGGCCGGCGGGCGGCGGTCCGGGATGCCCGGCGGGCGGGCCGGCCGGGGGCCGGGGCGGCGGGCCGGGGTGCTGGGCCTGGTGCGGCCAGCCTACGGGGCCGTTTCCGGGACCCTGGGGCGGAGGCAGCGGGGCCCCCACTGCGTGCTGCATCCGGTGCAACTCCGTCTCGTACAGGCAACTGGCGCTGGTGCAACGGCAACCGTACCTTCCCCGGCCGCCACACGGACAACGGCCGGGAAGGGTCTGGGGTGCCCGAGGCGCCTGCTCAGTCCGTGAGTTCGTCCGCCAGGGCGCGCAGCGCGAGCCGGTAGGAGCCGATGCCGAATCCGGCCACGGTGCCGGTGGCGACCGGGGCGATCACCGAGGTGTGGCGGAATTCCTCCCGTGCGTACGGGTTCGAGATGTGCACCTCGATCAGCGGTGCGGTGCGCTGGGCGGCCGCGTCCCGCATGCCGTACGAGTAGTGCGTGAAGGCACCGGGGTTGATGACGACCGGAATCGAACCGTCGGCGGCCTCGTGGAGCCAGCGGATCAGCTCGCCCTCGTCGTTGGTCTCGCGCACGTCGGCGTCGAAGCCGAGCTCCTTGCCGAGCGTGCGGCAGGCCTCGACGAGCCCGGCGTACGAGGTCGAGCCGTAGACGTCGGGCTCGCGGGAGCCGAGCCGGCCGAGGTTGGGGCCGTTGAGCACGAGGACCCGGCGCGTCATGCGGAGACCTCCCCGTAGGCGGCGAGCAGCACGGCCGGGTCGGGGCCCTCCAGGACGGTGGGCTTGCCGAGGCCGTCCAGGACGATGAAGCGCAGCAGGTCGCCGCGGGACTTCTTGTCGACCTTCATGTTCTCCAGCAGCTTGGGCCACTGGTCGCCGCGGTAGGTGAGCGGCAGCCCGACGGACTCCAGGATCGCGCGGTGCCGGTCGGCGGTGGCGTCGTCCAGGCGGCCGGCCAGGCGGCCCAGTTCGGCGGCGAATGCCATGCCGACGGAGACGGCGGCGCCGTGGCGCCACTTGTAGCGCTCGTTCTTCTCGATCGCGTGGCCCAGGGTGTGGCCGTAGTTGAGGATCTCGCGGAGGCCGGACTCCTTGAGGTCGCTGGAGACCACGTCGGCCTTGACCCGGATGGAGCGCTCGATGAGCTCGGCGGTGTGCGGGCCGGCGGGCGTACGGGCGGCCTGCGGGTCCTCTTCGATCAGGTCGAGGATCACCGGGTCGACGATGAAGCCGGCCTTGATGATCTCGGCCATGCCGGAGACGTAGTCGTGGACCGGCAGCGACTCCAGGGCGGCCAGGTCGCAGAGGACCCCGGCCGGCGGGTGGAAGGCGCCGACGAGGTTCTTGCCCTCGGCGGTGTTGATGCCGGTCTTGCCGCCGACGGCCGCGTCGACCATGCCGAGCACGGTCGTCGGTACGGCGATCCAGCGCACCCCGCGCAGCCAGGACGCGGCGACGAAGCCCGCGACGTCGGTGGTGGCGCCTCCGCCGACGCCGACGATGACGTCGGTGCGGGTGAAGCCGGTCTGGCCGAGCGCCTTCCAGCAGTAGGCGGCGACCTCGACGGTCTTGGCCTCCTCGGCGTTGGGCAGCTGGATCGCGATGGCCTCGTAGCCGTGGTCGGCGAGGTCCTGGCGGACCGCCTCGCCGGTCTCGGCGAGCGCCTCGGGGTGGAGGACCGCGACGCGCTTGGCCCGCTCACCGATGAGCCCGGGCAGCTCGCCGAGGAGCTGTCGGCCGATCAGTACCTCGTACGGGTCGGTGCCCGCGCTGCCTGCGATGTGGACGCGGGTGGGTGCCTGCTGGGTCATGGTGTGTTCTCCCGGCCGGACGGGGCCCCGTCCGGCAGCTCCAGTGCGTCGAGGACCGCCTGGGCGACCTCTTCGGGTGTGCGCTCGTCGGTGGCGACGACCGTGCGGGCGACCTCGGTGTAGAGGTGCCGGCGGGCCTCCATCAGCTCGCGCCACTGCCGGCGCGGGTTGACCGCGAGCAGCGGGCGGGCGGTGTTGAGCCCGACGCGCTTGACCGCCTCGTCGACGTCCATCGAGAGGTAGACGACCGGGTGGCCGGCGAGCAGCGCGCGGGTCGACTCGTCGAGGACGGCCCCGCCGCCGAGCGAGAGGACGCCGGTGTGCTCGGCGACGGCGGCGCGGACGGCGTCCCGCTCCAGTGCGCGGAAGTGCTCCTCGCCCTCGTCGTAGAAGATCTCGGCGATGGGCTTGCCCGCGGTCGCGACGACGTCGGCGTCGGTGTCCCTGTAGCCGGAGCCGAGCCGGCCGGCGAGCAGCTCGCCGACCGTGGACTTGCCGACGCCCATCGGCCCGACCAGGACGATGACGGGGCCGCTCATCGGATCTGGAGGTGGTCGAGGTACGACTGCACGTTGCGGCGGGTCTCGGTGACGCTGTCGCCGCCGAACTTCTCCGCGACGGCGTCGGCCAGGACCAGGGCGACCATCGCTTCGGCGACGATGCCTGCGGCCGGCACGGCGCAGACATCGGAGCGCTGGTGGTGGGCCTTGGCTGCCTCGCCGGTCACCACGTCGATGGTGGCCAGGGCGCGCGGCACGGTCGCGATCGGCTTCATGGCGGCGCGGACGCGCAGCAGTTCGCCGGTGGTGAGGCCGCCCTCGGTGCCGCCGGCCCGGCCGGAGGCGCGCTTGATGCCGTCCTCGGTGGCCAGGATCTCGTCGTGCGCCTTGGACCCGGGCACCCGGGCGAGGTCGAAGCCGTCGCCGACCTCGACGCCCTTGATGGCCTGGATGCCCATGAGCGCACCGGCGAGGCGGGCGTCGAGCCGGCGGTCCCAGTGCACGTGCGAGCCGAGGCCGACGGGGACGCCGTAGGCCAGCACCTCGACGACGCCGCCGAGGGTGTCGCCGTCCTTGTGGGCCTGGTCGATCTCGGCGACCATCGCCTTGCTCGCGTCGGCGTCGAGGCAGCGCACCGGGTCGGCGTCGAGCCGCTCCACGTCGGCGGGGACGGGGTAGACCCCGTACGGTGCCTTGGCGGCGGCCAGCTCGACGACATGGCTGACGATCTCGATGCCCGCGGTCTCCTTGAGGTAGGACCGGGCGACGGCACCGAGGGCCACGCGGGCGGCGGTCTCCCGGGCGCTGGCGCGCTCCAGGACCGGCCGGGCCTCGTCGAAGCCGTACTTCTGCATGCCGGCGAGGTCGGCGTGGCCGGGGCGGGGCCGGGTCAGCGGGGCGTTACGGGCCTGCTCGGCCAGCACCTGGGGGTCGACCGGGTCGGCCGACATGACCTGCTCCCACTTGGGCCACTCGGTGTTGCCCACCATCACGGCGACCGGGGAGCCCATGGTGAGGCCGTGCCGGACACCGCCGAGGAAGGTGACCTCGTCCTGCTCGAACTTCATCCGCGCACCGCGGCCGTAACCGAGCCGCCGCCGGGCGAGCGCGTCCGCCACCATCTCCGTGGTGACCGGGACACCGGCGGGAAGGCCCTCCAGCGTCGCCACCAGTGCGGGCCCGTGCGACTCTCCCGCGGTCAGCCAGCGCAACCTGCTCAACGGTGCTCCTCATGCTCGCGCCTGAAATCCAGCGGCGCGACCGGGTGCGCGGCCCTGGCCCGCCGCCCCCGATCCTCCCACGGACGGAGCCCCCGACCGGCCGCCGGTCCAGCAGACGGACGGCGCGGCCGGGGCCGGGCGGGCTTCAGCGGGCGGCCAGCGCCTGTTCCCCGGCCTTGCGCATAGCGGCGAGCGGGGCGGGCGAGCGGCCCGTCATCTGCTCGACCTGGAGGACGGCCTGGTGCACGAGGAGGTCGAGACCTCCGACGACTGCGCCGCCGTGTTCGGCCCAGGCGGAGGCGAGCCGGGTGGGCCAGGGCTCGTACAGCACGTCGAAGAGCGTGCCGGGCCGCTCCGGAACGGCTCCGGCCAGCGCGTCGGCAGCGCCGGCGGGGGTGGTCGCGATGACGAGGGGCGCGGTCAGCGCCCGGTCGGCCTCGGCCCAGTCGGCGATGCGGACCTCGACGCCGAGCCGTTCGCCCCAGCCGCGCATCTCGTCGGCGCGGGCCGCGCTGCGGACGTACGCGGTGACGGGCCCGGAGCAGATCCCGGACAGGGCGGCCAGCGCGGAGGAGGCGGTGGCGCCGGCGCCGAGGATCGCGGCGGACTCCACCTTCTCGACGCCGCGTTCACGCAGGGCGGCGGCCATGCCTGGGATGTCGGTGTTGTCGCCGGTGCGACGGCCGTCCCCGCCGAGGACCACGGTGTTCACGGCCTCGACGGAGGCGGCGGTGTCACTGATCCCGTCGAGCAGCGGGATGACCGCCCGCTTGAGCGGCATGGTGAGCGAAAGCCCGGCCCAGCTCCCGTCCAGCCCCTCGATGAACCCGGGCAACGCCTGCTCATCGACCTCGAACCGGTCGTACGACCAGCCGTCGAGCCCGAGCTCGGCGTACGCGGCCCGGTGCAGGACCGGGGAGAGCGAGTGCGCGATGGGCGAGCCGAGGACGGCCGCGCGTCGGTGTGTGCTCACTGCCCGGACTGCTCCTTCTCGTACTTCTCCCGGTTCCGGTTGTGCTCGTCGTTGGTCACGGCGAAGACCGTCTTGTCCTCGGTCACCGAAACGAAGTAGTACCAGGGGCCGGGGGTGGGCTTGATCGCCGAATGCAGAGCGGCCTCACCGGGGTTGTTGATGGGGCCCGGCGGCAGACCGTGAATGTAGTAGGTGTTGTACGGGTGCTTGAAGTTCCGCTGCTCCGACACCGGGCCAATGTCAAGCGTGCTCGACTTCTTCGCATAATTGACGGTGGAGTCGAAGTCGAGCAGGCCGTTGGTCTCGACGTTGTTGGGCTTGAGCCGGTTGTAGACGACCCGTGCGACCTTGTCGAAGTCGTGCTTGTACTTGCCCTCGGCCTGGACGAGGCTGGCGACGGTGATCAGCTGCCAGGGGCTCTTGAGATTCAGCTTCTTGGCGTTGGCCTCCAGGTCGGCCTTCTCGTACTCCTCGTTGGCGCGGGAGACCATCGACTTGAGGACGGTCTCCGGCTTCATGCCCTTCGTCACCGGGTACGCGGCGGGGTAGAGGAAGCCCTCCAGGGGATCCAGAACTTCCTCGTGGTTCTTCGCCCAGCCCGGCAGGCCGAGGCTGCCCGCCTCCTTCTTGGCCACCTTGGCGGTCGTCCCCTTGCCGACACCCAGCTTCGTGTCGATCGAGGCGTACACCAGCCGGTTCGGCGTGCCCTCCGGAATGATCAGAAGGTTCTGGCTCTTCGGGTCGACCATCATCTTCACGGCCTCGGACGCCGACATCTCCGAGTGCAGGAGGTAGACGCCCGCCTGGATCGACTTCCCCTTCGGGTTCTCGTTCTGCGCCGAGACGAAGGCGTCGACGCTCTTCACGACGCCCGCCTTCTTCAGGATGTTGCCGATGTCGTACCCGTACGAGCCCTTCGGGATCTCCACCTCGACCGAGCCCGAGCCGCTGCCCGAGTAGTCGGGGGCCGGACCGAACTTGTCCTTGTAGAACGAGTAGCCGAAGTAGCCCGCTCCGCCGACGCCGGCGACCAGGACGAGGGAGACGCCCAGACACGCGCAGCCGCTGCGGCCCTTCTTCTTTTTCTTGCCCTTGCCGCGGCGCTCACCGCCGTCCCCGCGGCGGGAGTCCCGGGAGTCGTCGTCATCGTCGTCGTAGTCGTCGTCCCTGGGCGCCTTGCGGCCGTCCTTCTCGTCCACGCCCGTGAAGAAGGGGTGGGTCTCCTCCGGCGGCTCCTCGGGGTCCCAGTCCGGGGCCTGCTCGGGCGCCGGGGCCGGTGCGGCCTCGCGGCGGCCCGGGGGCTGCGGGGGCGGGTACGCCTCAGGGGTGCCGTAGTAGTCGCCCGTCTCGTCGTAGCCGTACGTGGCGACGGGCTGGCCCTCGTACGGCGGCATCGCCTGCTGGCCCGTGTCCCAGCCGGTGTCGTAGCCGGGCTGCGGCTGCTGCGGCTGCTGCTGCGGCTGGCCGTACGGGTCCTGCGGGTGCTGGTGCCCGTACGCCTGCTGCTGGTACTGCTGCTGCGCGTACGGGTCCTGCTGCTGGTGCTGCTGCTGCGCGTACGGGTCCTGCTGCTGGTGCTGCTGCTGCGCGTACGGGTCCTGCTGCTGGTGCTGCTGCTGCGCGTACGGGTCCTGCTGCTGGTGCTGCTGCTGCGCGTACGGGTCCTGCTGCTGGTGCTGCTGCTGCTGCGCGTAGGGATCGTGCGGCTGCTGCTGGTACGGGTCGTACTGGCCCTGCGGGTACTGCTGCTGGGCGCCGTACTGGTTCGTGCTGTCGCCGTACTGGTTCTGGCCGTCGTACTGGTTCTGGCCGTCGTACTGGGCCTGCCCGTTGGCAGCCTGCTGGCCGCCCCATCCCTGTTCCCCGTACAAGGGGTCCTCGGGATGCCATGGTTCGGAGCCGGGGCCCCGGCCATACTCAGTCATCGATCCCCTTGAGCCGCGAGACGATGTTCCGCCTCTTTGCTGTGCGGTGTTTGTTCGAACACCGCCGCATCGCGCGGAACGTTACCGTATTGCGATCAGACCACCACTTCGACGCCTTCGCCCGGCGGATTGCCCGAAGCGCGCTCCGACTCCAGAGCGTTCTGCAGGATCACCACAGCGGCAGCCTGGTCGATGACGGAACGGCCCTTTCTGGACTTCACGCCCGAGGCACGCAGCCCCTGACTCGCCGTCACTGTGGTCATCCTCTCGTCCACCAACCGCACCGGAATGGGTGCGACCGCTCGGGCGAGGACATCGGTGAAGGCGCGCACCTTGGCGGCCGCGGGCCCCTCGCCGCCGCCCAGGGAGCGCGGCAGGCCGACGACGACCTCGATCGGTTCGTACTCCTCGACGATCTGGCCGAGCCGCCGGTGGGCGGCCGGGACATCGCGTCCCGGCACGGTCTCCACCGGCGTCGCGAGGATGCCGTCGGGGTCGCACGAGGCGACCCCGATCCGGGCGTCCCCGACGTCGATCGCCAGCCGGCGACCGCGGCGCATCTGCGGCATGTCCGTGGTCACGCCGTCTCGGCGACGAGGCGTTCGACGGCGGCGACGGCGTCACCGATCGCGTCGGGGTTCTGGCCGCCTCCCTGGGCGACGTCCGGCTTGCCGCCGCCCCCGCCGCCGAGGGTCTTGGCGGCGGTACGGACGAGGTCGCCGGCCTTGAGGCCGCGCTCGCGGGCCGCCTCGTTGGTCGCGATGACGGTCAGCGGGCGCCCGTTGGCCGTCGTGAACAGCGCGACGACGGCCGGGCGGCCGCCCTGGATGCGGCCGCGCACGTCGAGGACGAGCTTGCGCAGGTCGTCGGCGGAGGTGCCGTCCGGCACCTGGCCGGTGACCAGGGCGACGCCCCGGACGTCCTTCGCGGAGTCCACGAGACCGGCGGCGGCCGCGAGGACCTTCTCCGCGCGGAACTTCTCGATCTCCTTCTCGGCGTCCTTCAGCTTGCCGAGCATGCCCGCGATCTTCTCCGGAAGCTCCTCGGAGCGGCCCTTGACCAGCTCCTGGAGCTGAGCGACGACCGTGTGCTCCTTGGCCAGGAAGTTGTACGCGTCGACGCCGACCAGGGCCTCGATGCGGCGCACGCCGGAACCGATGGAGGACTCACCGAGCAGCTTGACCAGGCCGAGCTGGGCGGTGTTGTGCACGTGCGTACCGCCGCACAGCTCCTTGGAGAAGTCGCCGATGGTGACGACGCGGACCCGCTCGCCGTACTTCTCGCCGAACTCGGCGATGGCGCCCTGCTTCTTCGCGTCGTCGATCGACATGACCTCGGCCTGCACGTCGAGCTCGCGGGCCAGGACCTCGTTGATCTTCTGCTCGACGTCCGTCAGGACCGTGCCGGGGACGGCGGCGGGCGAGCCGAAGTCGAAGCGGAAGCGGCCCGGGGAGTTCTCCGAACCGGCCTGGGCGGCCGTCGGGCCGAGCGCGTCGCGCAGCGCCTGGTGCGTGAGGTGCGTGGCGCTGTGGGCGCGGGCGATGGCGCGGCGGCGGGTGGAGTCGATGGCGGCGTGGGCGGCGGCGCCGACCGTCACCTCGCCGACCTGGACGGAGCCCTTGTGCACGGAGACGCCCGGGACCGGCTGCTGGACGTCGCGGACGACGATCACGGCGCCGCTGTCGAGCCGGATGCGGCCCTGGTCCGCGAGCTGGCCGCCGCCCTCGGCGTAGAACGGGGTGCGGTCGAGGACGACCTCGACCTCGTCGCCCTCGGTGGCGGCGGGCGAGGGGACACCGTCGACGAGGAGGCCGACGATCGTCGACTCGCCCTCGGTCGTGGTGTAGCCGGTGAACTCGGTGACGCCGGAGTTGTCGGCGACCTCGCGGTAGGCGGACAGGTCGGCGTGGCCGGTCTTCTTGGCCTTGGCGTCGGCCTTGGCCTTGGCCCGCTGCTCCTGCATCAGGCGGCGGAACCCGTCCTCGTCCACGGAGAGCCCCTGCTCGGCGGCCATCTCCAGGGTCAGGTCGATCGGGAAGCCCCAGGTGTCGTGGAGCAGGAACGCCTTGTCGCCGGCGAGGACCGTGCCGCCGGAGGCCTTGGTCTCGGTGACCGCGGTCTCCAGGATGTTGGTGCCGCCCTTGAGGGCCTTCAGGAACGCGGCTTCCTCGGCGAGCGCGACGGTCTCGATGCGCTTGCGGTCGGTGATCAGCTCCGGGTACTGCTGACCCATGGTGTTGATCACGACGTCGACCAGCTCGTTGACGATGGAGCCGGTGGCGCCCATCAGGCGCATGTTGCGGATGGCGCGGCGCATGATGCGGCGCAGCACGTAGCCGCGGCCCTCGTTGCCGGGGGTGACCCCGTCTCCGATGAGCATGACGGAGGTGCGGATGTGGTCGGCTACCACACGCAGCGAGACGTCGGTGGCGTCGGCCGCGCCGTAGCGCACACCGGTCAGCTCGGTGGCGCGGTCCATGACGACGCGCAGGGTGTCGGTCTCGTACATGTTCTGCACGCCCTGCAGGATCATCGCGAGGCGTTCGAGGCCGAGACCGGTGTCGATGTTCTTGGAGGGCAGGTCGCCGAGGATGGGGAAGTCGTCCTTGCCCTCGCCGGCGCCGCGCTCGTACTGCATGAAGACCAGGTTCCAGATCTCCACGTACCGCTCGTCGTTGACGGCCGGGCCGCCCTCGACGCCGAACTCGGGGCCGCGGTCGTAGTTGATCTCGGAGCAGGGACCGCACGGGCCGGGGACGCCCATGGACCAGAAGTTGTCCTTCTTGCCCAGGCGCTGGATGCGATCGGCCGGGACGCCGATCCTGTCGCGCCAGATGGCCTCGGCCTCGTCGTCGTCCAGGTAGACGGTGATCCACAGGCGCTCGGGGTCGAGCCCGAAGCCGCCGTCCGCCACGGAGCCGGTCAGCAGCTCCCAGGCGTACGCGATGGCGCCTTCCTTGAAGTAGTCGCCGAAGGAGAAGTTGCCGCACATCTGGAAGAAGGTGCCGTGCCGGGTGGTCTTGCCGACCTCCTCGATGTCCGGCGTACGCACGCACTTCTGCACGCTGGTGACGCGCGGGGCGGGCGGCTTGACCTCACCGAGGAAGTAGGGCTTGAAGGGCACCATGCCGGCGGGGACCAGCAGCAGAGTCGGGTCGTCCGCGATGAGCGACGCCGAAGGGACAACGGTGTGACCGCGCTCCTCGTAGAAGCTCAGCCAGCGGCGACGAATTTCTGCCGACTCCATCAGTGGTCCTCATTCCGGTTGTACGAGTTATAGGGGAGCTTGCGGTACGTGGCGGGGGCCCGGTGGGTCTCCGGCTCGGCCGCCTCGACGGCCAGGTGGCGCGGCACGGGGAGCTCGGGGGCGTCCTGGGCCTCCAGGCCCAGCGCCTCGCCGAGTTCGGCCTCGCGCCTGACCATGCCCTCGCGGACGTCCAGCGCGAAGTCCTTGAGCTTGTGACCGGCGACGATCGCCTTGTCCGCGGCCTGCGCCGCGAGGCTCTCGGGGGTCAGCTGCTTGATCTTCCGGTTGACCTTGGTGGTGGCCCACACCCCGGCGGCTGCGCCGGCGGTGAACCAGAACGTACGGCGGAACATCGCTGCGTCAGTCCTTAGATCCGCGGGAATTTCGGCCGTTGCGCTTCCTGCCGCGCGCCGACGGTACGGTCCGGCCGACGATCACCGCGCGCCTGGAGCGCGCCTCCGGTTCGGGGGCGGAGCGGCGGCCGATGGCCTGCCGTACGCCGTAGCCGAACGCCGCGACCTTGACCAGCGGGCCGCCGAAGGTGGAGGCGACGGTGGTGGAGAGCGCCGATGCGTTGGAGGTGACTTCCTGTACGTCCGTCGCGATGGCGTCGACCTTGTCGAGCTGGGTCTGCGCGGAGCGTACGGTCGCGGACGCGTCCGCCAGCAGGGGGACGGCCTGTTCGGTCACGTCCGCCACGAGTCTGGTGGTCGCCCTGAGCGTCTGGGCAAGCCTCACCAGCACGACGGCGAGGAACGAAACCAGGATCGCCCAGAAGACGGCCACCAGGATTCCGGCCACCTCACCACCGGACACAGTGCACCGCTCTCTGGCTTGTCGTCTGTCTCTGTCTTGTTCGCTTGCTCTGCGGCGAGGGCCCGCATGGTGGCCGGTCACCTTCCCCCGAGCCTATCGCGCCGGGGCTCACGCCCCGTACCGCCCGACCGGCCGGGCGACGGGAGTCCGGGAGACGAGATTGTACGGAGTGCTTTCAAGCCAGTACTCTGCGTGTTTCATGCGACGCCCTCAGCCCCCCTTCTCGCCCGACGACGACTCCGGTACCCCGGACGCCGGCCGCGACACCGGCAGGCTCCCGCACCCGGGCAACCTGCCCGCCGAGCTGAACGACTTCGTGGGGCGCGAGAGCGAACTGGCCGCACTGGCGCGGTCGCTGGAGGACTCCAGACTCGTCACGGTCACCGGGGTGGGCGGCGTCGGCAAGACCCGGCTGGTCAGCAGGACCGCGGCCCTGCTGGAGAAACGGTACTGCGACGGGGTGTGGCTGGTGGAGCTGTCCACCGTCCACGACGCCGGGCTGCTGGAGCACGCCGTGGCCGACGCCCTCGGCCTCAACGACCACACCGTCAGGCCACCCCGCGCCGCCCTCGTCGAGCACTGCGCCGACCGCGACCTCCTGCTGGTCCTCGACGGCTTCGAACACCTGGTGGACGACTGCGCCGCGCTGGTACGGGAGCTGCTGCGCCGCGCCCCGCGGCTGCGGGTGCTCGCGGCGGGCCGGCTGCCGCTGGAAGTGGAGGGCGAGGCCGTCCACCCGCTCGCCACCATGACGGACGAGGACGCGCTCCGGCTGTTCGCCGAGCGGGCCGCCGGGGTGCGCCCGGACTTCCGGGTGACCGACCGCAGCCGCGGCCCGGCCCTGGAGCTGTGCCGCCGGCTGGACGGGATCCCGCTCGCCCTCGAACTGGCCGCCGGACGGCTGCGGGCCCTGTCCACCGAGCAGGTGCTGCAACGCCTCGACGACCGCTTCCGGCTGCTGACCGGATCCACCCGGGGCGCCCTCGACCGGCACCAGACGCTGCGCACGGCCATCGGCTGGAGCCATGAGCTGTGCACCCCGCCGCAGCGGCTGCTGTGGGCCCGGCTCTCGGTCTTCGCCGGGCAGTTCGACCTGGAGGCCGTCGAGTACATCTGCAGCGGCCCCGACCTGCCCGCCGACTCGGTGCTCGACGTGCTCTCCGGGCTGCTGGCGCAGTCCGTGGTGCTGCGCGAGGACTCCCCCGTGGGCACCCGCTACCGGATGCTGGACACGGTGCGCGAGTACGGCGCCGAGTGGCTGGCCGCCACCGGGGACACCGACCGGCTGCGCCGCCGGCACCGCGACTGGTTCCTGGGGCTGGCGACCTGGTGCGAGCTGGACTGGTTCAGCCCCCGGCAGGCGGAGGTGGCGGCCCGGGTGGAGAGCGAGCTGCCGAACCTGCGCCGGGCCATGGAGTGTTCGCTGGAGACCCCGCAGGAGGCGCACCTCGCCCAGTACCTGGCGGCCACGCTCTGGTTCCTGTGGGTTGGCTGCGGGCGGCTGTCCGAGGGCCGGCACTGGCTGGACCACGTCCTGGAGGAGGAGACCCCGTACGACGCCTCGCGGCTGAAGGCCCTGTGGGTGCTGGGTTACGTCGCGGTCCTCCAGGGCGACCCGGTGGGCGCGATCTCCGCCCTGACGGAGTGCCGGGAGGAGGCGGAGGCCGCGGGCGACGCCGCCGCGGCCGCGTACGCCGTGCACCGCACCGGCTGCCTGGCCCTGGTCACCGACGACATGGAGCGCGCCCGGGATCTGCTGGGCGACGCGCTCGGCCGCTACCGCGAGCTGGGCGAGCTGAACAGCAACGTCCTGATGGCCCAGGTCGAGCTGGCCATGTCCACCGGCTTCCTGGGGGACCCGGAGCAGGCCGTCGCGATCTGCGAGGAGGTCCGGGACATCTGCGAGGACCACGGCGAGCGGTGGGCCCTGAGCTACGCGCTGTACGTCCTGGCCCACGCCGCCCTGCAGCGCGGGTGTCCGGAGCGGGCCCGGGGGCTGCTGGAGGAGTCGCTGTCCATCAGCCGGACGTTCCACGACCTGCTCGGCACCGTACTCGCCCTGGAACTGCTGGCCCTCGTCACGGTGACCGAGGGCGACGCGGCCGAGGCGGCGCTGCTCCAGGGGGCCGCCGACCGGATCTGGCCATCGGTGGGGCTGCCGCTGTTCGGCTCGGCGCACTACGGGGCGCCGAGGGCCCGCTGCGCGGAGCTGGCCCGGCGCGAGCTGGGCGGGACGCGGTACGCGGCGGCGCTGGGCGCGGGCGGGGAGCTGGGGCCCGACGCGGCGGTCGCCCGGGCGCTCCTGGCGCGGCCGGACGGGCGCGAGCAGGGGGAGGCCGGGGGCGGGGAGCCGGCCGGGGCCGCCGGGCCCGCGCCCGGAAGAACGCGAAAGCCCGCCGCCTCCCCGGGGACCGGGAAGGGGCGGGCCTGAGCGCCGGTGAAGAGCGGCTACGCCTGGATCAGCGGGCGTAGTACTCGACGACGAGCTGCTCGTCGCAGATCACGGGGATTTCCTTGCGGTTCGGGTCCCGGTCAAGGCGGAAGGCCAGGGCCTTCAGGTTCACCTGCAGGTAGCGCGGGGTCTCGCCGTCGGTGTCGTAACCACCCTCGCGGGCCACCTGGAAGGGGACCTTGGAGCGGCTGCGCTCGCGGACCTGGACGACGTCGTCCGGGCGGACGCGGAACGACGGCTTGTCGACCTTGCCACCGTTGACCTCGATGTGGCCGTGGACGACCATCTGGCGGGCCTGGTAGATGGTCCGGGCGATGCCCGAACGCAGGACCAGCGCGTCGAGACGGCGCTCGAGCTCGACGACGAGCGCCTCGCCCGTCTTGCCCTCGGCCTTCTTGGCGCGGTCGTAGGCACGCGCCATCTGGCGCTCGCTGATGTCGTACTGCGCGCGCAGACGCTGCTTCTCGAGCAGACGGACCTTGTAGTCCGAGTTCTGCTTGCGGCCGCGGCCGTGCTCGCCCGGCGGGTAGGGGCGGGCCTCGAAGTACTTGACGGCCTTCGGCGTCAGCGCGATGCCGAGCGCGCGGCTCTTCTTGACCTTGGGACGCGACTGATTAGGCACGTTCTCCAGACCTCCGTTGTAGGTTAGGTTAGGCTCACCTTACTCAAGGAGATCGCATGTCTCGCCCTGGGAACACCACACACGTCACGGACAGCACAGACAGCATCGACGCGCCTGATGGCGTCGAGATGACGGAGGACCGATCAGATCGTGGTCAGCCGCGTCCCAGCGGGCTTGAAATCACACGGATGCCGTCAGCAGCCGAGCGCACACGAACTCTCGTACAGAGTACCTGCTCCGCGGTACTGCTCGTGCCCGGGCTCGAAACAGTGGGCTCGGACCAGCTCATGCCGCTGTCCCGGGGCGTCGGCCCCGACGGCGACCTGTTCCTGGAGTTCCCCGCGGAATCCCCGGCCGTCCGGGCCGCCACGCACGCCCAGGACGACGAGCTGCCGGCCGTGCTGGAGATCACGGACGTCGCCCCGGTCTCCGTACCCCACCGTATCCGCGGCCGTGCCCGGGTCAGCGGCTGGCTGACCTCCGTGCCCGGCATGGCCGGCCCCGGGCGGATGATGCTGCGCCTGGAGACGAGCGAGGCCCACACCGACGACCTGTGCGGGGTGGAGTGCGTCGACGCGGACAGCTTCCGCGACGCCGCCCCCGACCCGCTCGCCCTCCACGAGGCCGACCTGCTCCAGCACCTCTACTCCTCGCACACGGAGGAGTTGGCGTCGCTGTGCGAGCTGCTCGGCCGGCGGGCCGTGTGCTCCTGCCCCGAGCACCGGCCGGCGGTGGTGCCACTGGCGCTGGACCGGTTCGGGCTGCGGGTGCGCTTCTGCGAGCAGGAGGGCGGCTGCTTCGACGCCCGCTTCGAGTTCCCCCGGCCGGTGCGGGACGTGGTGGAGCTCAGCCACGCCATGCACACGCTCTTCGCGGCGGCGGCCGGCTGAGAGGCGCGCGGGGCCCGCTCAGGCCGGGCCCGCCCCTTCCTCTCCGTCCGTCCGGCCGAGCCGCTCCCTGACCCGGTCCACCACGTCCGCGTACCGCGCCTCGGCGCCGTAGCGGGTGGGGCGGTAGTACCGCTTGTCGGTCACGGCGTCCGGCGCGTACTGCTGGGCGGCGATGCCTCCGGGCACGTCGTGCGGGTAGACGTAGCCCTGGGCGTGGCCGAGCTTGGCCGCGCCCTTGTAGTGGCCGTCGCGCAGATGGGCCGGGACCGGACCGGCCAGCCCCTTGCGGACGTCCTCGCGGGCGGCGGAGATCGCCAGCGTGGCCGCGTTGGACTTGGGGGCCAGCGCCAGGGCGATGGTGGCGTGGCTGAGGGTGAGCGCGGCCTCCGGGAAGCCGATCAGGGCCACCGCCTGGGCCGCGGCGACCGCGGTGGGCAGCGCGGTGGGGTCGGCGAGGCCGATGTCCTCGCTGGCCGAGATCATCAGCCGCCGGGCGATGAACCGGGGGTCCTCCCCCGCCTCGATCATGCGGGCCAGGTAGTGGAGCGCCGCGTCGACGTCGGAGCCCCGGATCGACTTGATCAGCGCGCTCGCCACGTCGTAGTGCTGGTCGCCGTCCCGGTCGTACTTCACGGCGGCCCGGTCGACCGTCTCCTCCAGCGTGAGGAGCGTGATCTCCGTCTCCTGCTTGGACAGCGCCGCCCCGGCGGCGGCCTCCAGGGCGGTCAGCGCCCGGCGCGCGTCGCCCCCCGCTATGCGCAGCAGGTGCCCCTCCGCGTCCTCCGGCAGCGTCACCGCGCCGCCCAGCCCGCGCTCGTCGGTGAGGGCGCGGCGCAGCAGACCGCGCAGGTCGTCGTCGGTCAGGGGCTCCAGCGTCAGCAGCAGCGAGCGCGAGAGCAGCGGGGAGATGACGGAGAAGTACGGGTTCTCGGTGGTCGCGGCGATCAGGGTGACCCAGCGGTTCTCCACGGCGGGGAGCAGGGAGTCCTGCTGGGCCTTGGAGAAGCGGTGGATCTCGTCGAGGAAGAGGACGGTCTCCTTGCCGTAGCCACCGGTGGCGCGTCGGGCGCCGTCGATCACGGCGCGCACTTCCTTGACGCCCGCGGTGATGGCGGAGAGCTCGACGAACCGCTTGTTCGTCGCCTTGCTGACCACGTACGCGAGGGTGGTCTTGCCGATGCCGGGCGGGCCCCAGAGGATCACCGACGAGGGCCCCGCCGGTCCCCCGCTGCCCTCGCCGACCAGGCGGCGCAGCGGCGAGCCCGGCTTGAGCAGGTGTTGCTGGCCCACGACCTCGTCGAGCGTACGCGGACGCATCCGGACAGCGAGGGGGCTGCTGGACGGGTCCTTCTCCTGGCGGTCTTCGGCAGCTGCGGTAAAGAGGTCGGGCTCCACGTCTCGAAGCCTATGCCACCCCACTGACAACGCCGCCGGGCCGGATGTCCGGCCCGGCGGTGAGGGAGGCGCAGGTCTCAGCAGGTCAGCTGGTCCAGAAGTCCCACCAGCGGGTCAGGATCAGCATGCCGATGATGCCGATCCACAGCACCGGGGGCACCCAGTGGAACTCGGTGATGCCGTTGCGCAGCCAGGAGGGCGCGGGGATGATCCCGTGCCGGATGTTGTGCGTGGTGACGTAGCAGAACATGAAGATGGTGGCGACCCAGGCCAGGCAGCACCACAGGCACAGCGAGTTGATGTTGTACAGCGACTGGTACTGGAGCCAGGTGCAGAAGCCGACGCCGAACAGCGTGCCCGCGTTCATGCCGAGCCAGTACCACGGGCGGAAGCGCGCACCGGCGAGCAGGGCCAGGCCGATACCGATGATCACCGGGTAGGTGACCATGCCGAGCCAGGGGTTGGGGAAGCCGAAGGCGGAGGCCTGCTCGCTCTTCATGATGTTGCCGCAGGCCACCACGGGGTTGAGGCTGCAGCCCGGAATGAAGGACGGGTCCTCCATCATCTTGAGCTTGTCCAGCGTGATGACCCATGCGGCGAGCGTTCCGGCGGCGCCCGTGATCACCAGCAGGATGGCCAGCGCACGGCTGCCGCCGATGGTCCGCTTCCCGCCGCGCTCGTCCTGGTCGGAGGAGGGATGGTCAACCGCTGCAGTCGTCATATCGCCGTTTCCGTCACTGAGTAGCCTGCTGGGGCAGGGTCATTGTGCCGCACAGCTCGGCCGCTCTTCCGTTCGATGCACATAAAGACGTGCACATGAATACGGGGCGGCGTAGGAGCGGAACCCCCGCCCCGCAGCCACGACGAGGGCGATCACCGCCCGCCGGCCGTCACCCGGACGTCACCGAGAGCGCGGACGGAATCACCGTGCGGGATGAATCCGCGCTCCTCAGGTTGACGTGGCCCCGGGGGCGGGCAGGCCGCCCCCCAGGCACGTCTCACGCCAGGCGCGCGCGGACCGTCTCGACGACGTCGGACACCGGGACCGGCGTCTGCTCGCCGGACTCCATGTCCTTGAGCTGGACGTGGCCCTCGGCCAGGTCGCGCTCACCGGCGACGATCGTGAACCGGGCGCCCGAGCGGTTGGCGCTCTTCATCGCGCCCTTCAGCCCCCGGCCGCCGTACGCGAAGTCCGCGGCCACGCCCTCCCGGCGCAGCTGCGTGACGACGCCGAACAGGACCCGGCGGGCCTCCTCGCCCAGCGGAACGGCGAAGACGCTGGTGGTGGAGGGCAGCTCCAGCTCGATGCCCTCCGCCTCCAGGGCCAGGACCGTGCGGTCCACGCCGAGCGCCCAGCCGACCGACGGGAGCGCCGGGCCGCCGATCATCTCGGAGAGGCCGTCGTAGCGGCCGCCGCCGCCCACCGCCGACTGCGAGCCGAGGCCGTCGTGGACGAACTCGAAGGTGGTGCGCGTGTAGTAGTCGAGGCCGCGGACGAGCCTCTCGTCGTCCTCGTAGATCACGCCCGCCTCGTTGAGCAGGTCGCGGACCTCCTCGTGGTACGCCTTGCAGGCGTCGCACAGGAAGTCGCGCAGCACGGGGGCGCCGGTCAGCTGCTTCTGGACCTCGGGGCGCTTGTCGTCGAGGACCCGCAGCGGGTTGATCTCGATGCGCCGGCGGGTCTCCTCGTCCAGGTCCAGCTCGCGCAGGAAACCCTGGAGCGCGTCGCGGTAGACGGGCCGGCACTCCTTGTCGCCCAGCGAGTTCAGCAGGATGCGGAACTCGCGCAGGCCCAGCGCGCGGTACGCCTGGTCGGCCAGGATGATCAGCTCGGCGTCGAGCGCCGGGTCCTCGGCGCCGATGGCCTCGGCCCCGACCTGCGAGAAGTGGCGGTAGCGTCCCTTCTGCGGGCGCTCGTAGCGGTAGTACGAGCCGGAGTACCAGAGCTTGACCGGCAGGTTGCCGAGCTTGTGGAGGTTGGCCTCCAGGGCGGCGCGCAGCACGGACGCGGTGCCCTCGGGGCGCAGGGCGAGCTGGGAGCCGCCCTTGGTGGTGAGGGTGTACATCTCCTTGGTCACGATGTCGGTGGACTCGCCGACGCCGCGCGAGAAGAGGGCCACGTCCTCGAAGCCCGGGGTCTCGATGTAGCCGTAGCCGGAGTTCTTCAGCGGTGCGGCGATCGCCTCACGCACCGCGAGGTACTTCGCGGAGTCCGGCGGGGTCAGGTCGTACGTGCCCTTGGGGGCCTTGAAGGTGCTCACGATTCCGCTCTCGTCACATTCCTCGCCGGGGCGCGTCCACACCGCTCATTCCGGTCAGGAACGGGTTGGTGGCGCGCTCGCGGCCGATGGTCGTCTGGGGGCCGTGGCCGGACAGCACCACGGTCGAGTCGTCGAGCGGCAGGCACACACGGGCCAGCGACTCGAGGAGCTCGGCATGGTCGCCGCCGGGCAGGTCGGTGCGTCCGACGGAGCCGGCGAAGAGCAGGTCGCCCGAGAAGAGGACCTGGGGTACCTCCGGGGTCTCGGGCATCCTGAACGTCACCGACCCCTTGGTATGGCCGGGCGCGTGCGAGACGCCGAACTCCATGCCCGCGAGCCGCAGCCGCGCTCCGTCGGTCAGCTCCTGGACGTCGTCCGGCTCCCCCACCGTCAGCTCGCCCATGAGCGGCGTCCCGATGGAGCGGCCGAGGGCCTTCTCCGGATCGCTCATCATGTAGCGGTCCTCGGGGTGGATCCAGGCGGGGACGTCGTGCGCGCCGCACACCGGGACGACCGAGGCGACGTGGTCGATGTGGCCGTGGGTGAGGACGACGGCGACGGGCTTCAGCCGATGCTTCTTCAGCGCCTCCTCGACCCCGGCGGCGGCCTGGTGGCCCGGGTCGATGATCACGCACTCCTCACCCGCGGCGGGGGCGACCAGGTAACAGTTGGTCCCCCAGGCCCCGGCGGGGAACCCGGCAATCAGCACGATCGTCCTTAATGGTCGTCCTACAGGCAGGGGCGGCTGCGAGGTCGCAGCAGTTCAGAGCCTACCGGCGCTCCTCATTCCACAGCTAACCCATATACGGTACGGGGCAACCCAGGCCCGAACACACGACGTACAAGGGAGAACACCCGGTGGTCACCAGCGATCAGCGGCGGCGGCAGCTCGCCAGGGAGAAGTACGAGCGGCAGCAGCAGCGCCGGGAGGAGGCGCGCCGCCGGACGAGGCGGCTGGCGCTCGTCATCACCTCGGCGGTGGCCGTGGTGGCGGTCATCGGCGGTGCCACGTACCTCGCCACCAGCGGGGACGACGACAAGGACAGGACGGACGCGGCGGCGAGCCAGAGCCCGTCCGCCGAGGCCTCGCCCGCGCCCTCGCCCTCGCCCTCGGCCACGGAGGAGGCGAAGCCGGAGCCGGCGATGAAGATCGACAAGAAGGCCGAGTACACGATGTCGCTCAAGACGAGCCAGGGCGACATCGCGTTCACCATGGACGCGTCGAAGACCCCGCACACGACGAACTCGTTCAAGTCGCTGGCCGACAAGAAGTTCTTCGACGGGACCAAGTGCCACCGGCTGACCACGGACGGCATTTTCGTCCTGCAGTGCGGCGACCCCAAGGGCGACGGCACGGGCGGCCCCGGCTACACGATCCCCGACGAGAATTTGACGGCGCTGGGCAAGGCGGGCGCGGACGGCGCGGTGACGTACCCGGCGGGCACGGTGGCGATGGCCAACACCGGTCAGGCGCACACCGGCGGCAGCCAGTTCTTCCTCGTGTACAAGGACAGCAAACTGCCGCCCAGTTACACGCCGTTCGGCACGATGGACGAGAAGTCGCTGAAGACCGTCGAGGCCATCGGCAAGGCGGGTGTGGACGGCGGCGGCGCCGACGGTGCACCGAAGAAGGCCGTGAACATCTCGAAGCTCACCGTCGACAAGGTGTGATCCCGGGGGCGGGCGCACGGCGGGGCCGAATAAATCCGGCCTCGCCGAGTGCGGACAGCCGGGCGGCCCGTCGCCTAGATTGGCGTCGTGCAGGGCGGGCGCTGCCCGCCCCAGGAAACTGTGGACGATGCCAGGGGGGTGATCCCCTCGCGGGCATCAGGTGGAGGAGGCGCTGTGAGCAGCGACCCGTGGGGCCGTGTCGATGAGACGGGCACCGTGTACGTGCGTACAGCCGACGGCGAGCAGGTCGTCGGATCGTGGCAGGCCGGTTCACCGGAGGAGGCCCTGGCCTACTTCGAGCGCAAGTACGAGGGAATTGTGGTCGAGATCGGCCTCCTCGAACGGCGGGTGAAGACCACCGATCTGTCCGCGAAGGACGCGACGACCGCCATCGAGCACCTGCGCGGCCAGGTCGACGAGCACCACGCCGTCGGCGACCTGGACGCGCTGCGCAAGCGGCTGGACGCGCTCGTCGCGACGGTCGACTCGCGGCGCGAGGAGCGCAAGGCACAGAAGGCGAAGCAGGCCGACGAGTCGAAGCACGCCAAGGAAGCCCTGGTCGCCGAGGCCGAGGACCTGGCGCGGAGCGAGCAGTGGCGCTCCGCGGGCGAGCGGCTCCGTGCCCTCGTGGACACGTGGAAGGGCCTGCCCCGGCTCGACCGCAAGTCCGACGACGAGCTGTGGCACCGCTTCTCGCACGCCCGCTCGGCGTTCTCCAAGCGCCGCAAGGCCCACTTCGCCTCGCTGGACGCCCAGCGCGAGGAGGCCCGCAAGGTCAAGGAGCGGCTGGTCGTCGAGGCCGAGGCGCTCTCCGGGTCCACGGACTGGGGGACGACGGCCGCCCGCTACCGCGACCTGATGACCCAGTGGAAGGCGGCGGGCCGCGCCCAGCGCGAGGCCGAGGACGACCTGTGGAACCGTTTCCGCGGTGCCCAGGACGTCTTCTTCGCCGCCCGTGGCGAGGTCTTCGCGGAGCGGGACGCGGAGCAGGGCGAGAACCTCAAGCTCAAGGAGGAGCTCGCCGATGAGGCCGAGAAGCTGGTGCCGGTGACGGACCTGAAGGCGGCCAGGTCCGCGTTCCGGGCCCTCAACGAGCGCTGGGAGGCCATCGGCCACGTACCGCGTGACGCCCGTCCGAAGGTCGAGGGGCGGATGCAGGCGGTGGAGCGGGTGCTCCAGGAGGCCGAGGAGACCGAGTGGCGCCGGACGAACCCGGAGGCGCGGGCGCGCGCCGCGGGTCTGACCGGTCAGCTCCAGGCGGCCGTGGACAAGCTGCGCGGACAGATCGACACGGCCCGCGCCTCGGGCAACAACGCCCGGGCGGACAAGCTGGCCCGCGAGCTGGAGGGCCGGCAGGCCCTGCTCGACCAGGCGCTCAAGGGCCTGGAGGAGTTCGGCGGCTGACAGCGCGCAGCAGTCCGGAGGGGGCCTTCCCGTGTACGCGGGGAGGCCCCCTCCGCGTGCGCAGGGCAATGACGAGGGGGCGACGACTGCCGGGAACAGGCAATGAAACGGAACGGCCCCGGGGGTGACGATCTTCGCACCGGCAGGCCGCACGGCTGGGCCGGATTCCCTTGTACGTTCCCGTAGTTGAGGCAGGTTCTTTCGATGAGATCGTCCCGCGTCGTCCTGATCGCGGCGGCCGCCGCCATGGCCCCCGCCCTCCTGCTGTCCGGCCCGGCCTTCGCCGCCGGGACCGCGTCCCCGACCACCGCCGTCGCCGCCGCGCCGGCGGTCTGGAGCCCCGACGTCCCGGTGGACGAGATGTCCGACGACGACGTCCGTGTCGCCCTCTTCCGGATCCTCGGCGACCCGGACTCCGGCAAGGCCGTCACCAAGGAGATCAACGCGCTCCTCGACAGCCATGACGTGGCACAGATGCGCGAGTGGCTGAAGACCGGCTACGCCGCGGCGCAGGCGATGGACGACCGCGTCGCCCTCTTCCGCATCCTCGGCGACCCGGACTCCGGCAAGCGCGTCATCAAGGAGATCAACGCGCTCCTCGACGACGACGACCCGGCCGAGACCCGCCAGTGGCTGGAGACGGGCTACCGCCTCGCCCAGGCCGAGGACGACAGCGTCGCCCTCTTCCGCATGCTCGGCGAGCCGGACATCAGCGACGCGATGCGCGCCGCCGTCATCGAGGCCATCCAGGGCACGCCCGAGGAGATGCGCTACTTCCTGGAGTACGGCCAGTACGAGGTCGACGCGTAGGGCCTTCTCCTACGGCCTGCGGGCGGAGGTCACCCGGTAGACGTCGTACACGCCCTCCACGCCCCGCACCGCCTTCAGGACGTGGCCCAGGTGCTTGGGGTCGCCCATCTCGAACGTGAAGCGCGAGGTGGCCACCCGGTCGCGTGAGGTCTGCACGGCGGCGGACAGGATGTTGACGTGCTGGTCGGACAGCACCCGGGTGACGTCCGACAGCAGCCGGGAGCGGTCCAGGGCCTCGACCTGGATGGCCACGAGGAAGACCGAGGACTGCGTGGGCGCCCACTCGACCTCCAGGATCCGTTCCGGCTGCTGCGAGAGCGAGTCGACGTTCACGCAGTCGGCGCGGTGCACGGAGACGCCGCTGCCCCGGGTGACGAAGCCGATGATGGGGTCGCCGGGCACGGGCGTACAACAGCGGGCGAGCTTGACCCACACGTCGTCGACGCCCTTGACGACGACCCCGGGGTCGGCGTTGGAGCGGCGCTTGTTGCGGCTGCGGGAGGGCGGGGTGCTCTCCTCCAGGTCCTCGTTGGCCGCGTCCTCGCCGCCGAGGGCCTGGACCAGCTTCTGCACGACGCCCGCGGCGGCGACGTGGCCCTCGCCGATCGCGGCGTACAGGGACGAGATGTCGGGGTAGCGCATCTCGTGCGCGAGGGTGACCAGCGAGTCGCCGGTCAGGATGCGCTGGATCGGCAGGTTCTGCTTGCGCATGGCCCGCGCGATGGCGTCCTTGCCCTGCTCGATCGCCTCGTCGCGGCGCTCCTTGGAGAACCAGGCGCGGATCTTGTTGCGGGCCCGGGGCGACTTGACGAAGCCCAGCCAGTCGCGGGAGGGCCCGGCACCGGCCGCCTTGGAGGTGAAGACCTCCACCAGGTCGCCGTTGTCGAGCGTCGACTCCAGCGGTACGAGCCGCCCGTTGACCCGTGCTCCTATCGTCCGGTGGCCGACCTCCGTGTGGACGGCGTACGCGAAGTCCACCGGGGTCGCCCCGGCCGGCAGCGCTATCACGTCGCCCTTGGGCGTGAAGACGAAGACCTCGTTGCGCGAGAGGTCGAAGCGCAGCGACTCCAGGAACTCGCTGGGGTCCTCGGTCTCCTTCTGCCAGTCCAGGAGCTGGCGCAGCCACGCCATGTCGTTGACCGTGTCCTGGCCCCGGCCGGTGTTCTTGGGGACGTCGGTGCGGACCTTGGAGGCTCCCGCGACGGCCTCCTGCTTGTACTTCCAGTGCGCGGCGATGCCGTACTCGGCGCGGCGGTGCATGTCGAACGTACGGATCTGGAGCTCGACGGGCTTGCCGCTGGGACCGATCACCGTGGTGTGCAGCGACTGGTACATGTTGAACTTGGGCATCGCGATGTAGTCCTTGAACCGGCCGGGGACCGGGTTCCATCGCGCGTGGACGGTGCCGAGCGCCGCGTAGCAGTCGCGGACGGTGTCGACGAGGACCCGGATGCCCACCAGGTCGTAGATCTCGGCGAAGTCCCGGCCCCGCACGATCATCTTCTGGTAGACGCTGTAGTAGTGCTTCGGGCGTCCGGTGACGGTGGCCTTGATGCGGGCGGCGCGCAGGTCGGCCTGGACCTCGTCGGTGACGATGGCGAGGTATTCGTCGCGCTTGGGCGCGCGCTCGGCCACCAGCCGCACGATCTCGTCGTACATCTTGGGGTAGAGGATCGCGAAGGCGAGGTCCTCCAGCTCCCACTTGATGGTGTTCATGCCCAGGCGGTGGGCGAGCGGGGCGTAGATCTCCAGCGTCTCGCGGGCCTTCTTCTCCTGCTTCTCCCGCTTGAGGTACCGCATGGTGCGCATGTTGTGCAGCCGGTCGGCGAGCTTGATGACCAGGACGCGCGGGTCCTTGGCCATGGCGACGACCATCTTGCGCACGGTCTCGGCCTGCGCGGCCTCGCCGAACTTGACCTTGTCGAGCTTGGTGACGCCGTCGACGAGCAGGGCGACCTGGTCGCCGAAGTCGCGGCGCAGGGTGTCCAGGCCGTACTCGGTGTCCTCGACGGTGTCGTGCAGCAGGCCCGCCATCAGGGTGGCCGGATCCATACCCAGCTCGGCGAGGATCGTCGTCACGGCGAGCGGGTGCGTGATGTACGGGTCGCCGCTCTTGCGCTTCTGGCCGCGGTGCCAGCGCTCCGCGACCTGGTAGGCCCGTTCGATCTGGCGCAGCGTGGAGGTCTCGGTCTTGGCGTCGTTGCCGCGGACGATGCGCAGCAGCGGTTCGAGGACCGGGTTGTACGGGCTGGAGCGCTGGACGCCGAGGCGGGCGAGGCGGGCCCGGACGCGGTTGGAGGAGCCGCCGGACCGGGACGCCGGACCGGTCGGTGCCGGGGACCCGGCCGCGGGCTTGGCCGGCGGCTTGGGCGCGGTCGGGGCGGGCGCGGCCGGCTGGGCGGGCGAAGCGGGTGCGGGGCCGCCCGCCTCGGCGGACGCCGGGCCCGTACCGGGCTGGGGTGCCGGGGGCTTCGGCTTCTCCGCGGGCTGCTGCGTCGCGGGCGTGACGGGGGCCGCCTCGGGCTTGTCGGGCTGCGGGGCGGCGACTGGCTGGGCCTCGTCTGGCAAGAGCGCTCCTCGTGCGGATCCGGACACACCCGGAAGGGCCATCGTAACGACCCGACGGCCGGTCCTCCCCCGGGGACCGTGAGAGCCCTCACAACGCCGAGGGGCACCCGGATGTTCCCGGGTGCCCCTCGGTGGTGGTGCGGGAGGTCCTCAGACCGTGATCAGGGCCTCCAGCGGTGCCCCGAGCAGGCCGTCGGCCAGCCGGGCCCGGCCGTCCAGGAAGCCCAGCTCCATGAGGACGGCGACCCCGGCGACCTGGGCGCCGGCCCGGCGGATGAGCTCCAGGGAGGCGTCGGCGGTGCCGCCGGTGGCCAGGACGTCGTCGATGACCATGACGCGGTCCTCTGCCGACAGGTCCTCCGCGTGGACCTCGATCTCCGCGGTGCCGTACTCCAGCTCGTACGCCTGGCTGAGCGTGGCTCCCGGCAGCTTCCCGGCCTTGCGCACGGGTACGAAGCCGAGGCCGGCCCGGACCGCGACGGGGGCGGCCAGGATGAAGCCGCGGGCCTCCAGGCCGACGATCTTCGTGGCGCCGTGCCGCAGGCACAGCTCCGCGAGGGTGTCGGTGAGGGCCGTGAACGCGACCGGGTCCGCGAGCAGCGGGGTGATGTCCTTGAACATCACGCCCGGCTTCGGGTAGTCCGCCACGTCACGGATGCGGCTGAGCAGGAGCTCCCTCGTGCTCTCGGCGGTGCTGGTCATCGACGCTTCCCCGAGGTCCGGCCGTGGCCCCTGGGGGGCTGCTGGCGCTGGCCGACGACCGCACCGGCGGGCGCGGCGTCCTCCGCGTCGGTCACGTCCTCGTCGTCCTGCTCCGCCTCGGTGGCCTCGCCCTTGGCGGACGCGGCCGCGCGCTTGGCGAGGACCCGCTTCTTCAGGGCCTTCATCTGCGGCTCACCCTCCTTGAGGTCGGCGACCAGCGGGGTGGCGATGAAGATCGAGGAGTACGCACCGGCCGCGAGGCCGACGAAGAGGGCGAGCGAGATGTCGTTCAGCATGCCGGCGCCGAGGACACCGCCGCCGATGAACAGCAGACCGGCGACCGGCAGCAGCGCGACGACGGTGGTGTTGATCGAACGGACCAGCGTGCCGTTGATGGAGCGGTTGGCGACGTCGCTGTACGTCCACCGGGTCTGCTTGGTGATCCCCTTCGTGCCCTCCTTGAGGCTGTCGAAGACGACGACCGTGTCGTAGAGGGAGTAACCGAGGATGGTCAGCAGACCGATCACGGTGCCCGGGGTGACCTCGAAGCCGACCAGGGCGTAGACGCCGACCGTGATGGTGATGTCGTGGATCAGCGCGACCAGGGCCGCGATGGCCATCCGCCACTCGAAGGCGATGGCCAGGTAGATCACGACCAGGACCATGAAGACACCGAGGCCCGTCCAGGCCTTGTTCGCGATCTGCTCGCCCCAGCTGGGGCCGACCAGGTCGGCGGCGATCTTCTCCGACGGGACGGACAGCTCGTCGGAGAGCTTGTCCTTGATCTGGTCCGACTTCGCGGTGTCGACCTCGGTGATCTGGATGCGCAGACCGCCGTTGCCGAGCTTCTGGACGATGGCCTGGTGGCCCGAGGCCTCCGACGCCACGTCCTCGGCGTGGTCGACGGACACGCTCGTCTTCGGGGTGGTGAAGACGGCACCGCCCTTGAACTCGATGCCCATGTTCAGGCCGCTGACCGCCAGGCCGACGATGGCCGTGATGGTGATCAGGACCGAGACGCCGTACCAGATCCTGCGCTTGCCGATGAAGTCGTAGCCGACCTCGCCTCGGTAGAGACGGGCGCCGAGATTCCCGAGTCGCGACATCTCACGCCTCCTTCGGTTCGGTGGGGGCGTTGGTACGGCGGGAGCGGCGCAGCGGCGGCTTGGCGCCCAGGCGCTTCGGGTCGAGACCGGACCACGGGTGACCGCTGGCGAAGAACTTCTTGCGGGCCATGATCGTCATGAGCGGCTTGGTGAAGAAGAACACCACGACGACGTCGAGCAGGGTGGTGAGACCCAGCGTGAACGCGAAGCCCTGGACCTTGCCGACGGTCACGACGAACAGCACGGCCGCGGCGAGGAACGACACGAAGTCGGAGACCAGGATGGTGCGCCGGGCGCGCGGCCAGCCGCGTTCCACGGCGGGCCGCAGCGTGCGGCCCTCGCGGATCTCGTCCCGGATGCGTTCGAAGTACACGATGAACGAGTCTGCGGTGATACCGATGGCCACGATGGCACCGCAGACGGCCGGCAGGTTCAGCGCGAAGCCGATGGCCGGGCCGAGCAGCGACATGATCGTGTAGCTGAGGATGCCGGAGACCAGGAGGCTGAGCAGGGCGATGAACGCCAGACCGCGGTAGTAGGCCACCAGGTAGATGACCACGAGGGCGAGGCCGATGGCGCCGGCGATGAGGCCGGCCCGCAGCTGCTCGCCGCCGAGCGCGGCGGTGACGGTGGTGACGCTCTGCTCCTTGAAGGAGAGGGGGAGCGCACCGTAGGAGAGCTGGTTGGCCAGGGCCTCGGCGGTGTCCTGGGTGAAGCTGCCGGAGATCTCGGCGCTACCGCTCAGCTGCTCGCTGACGCGGGGGGCGGAGACGACCTCGCCGTCCAGCGCGATGGCGAACTGGTTCTGCGGCTCCTGCTGCGTGGAGAGCTTCTTGGTGATCGTCTGGAACTGCTTGGAGCCCTTGCCGGTGAACTCCATCTGGACGAGCCACATGCCGCGCTGCTGGTCGAAGGCGGCCTTGGCGCTGTCGACCTCGGTGCCGGAGACCTCGGCCGGGCCGAGCACGTACTTCAGGCCGTCGTCCTGGCCGCAGGCGACGACCGTGTCGCCGGCCTTGCTGCCCTGGGCGGCCTTGGCGCGCGACGCGTCGTTGGAGCAGTCGAGCTCCTCGAACTGCTTCTGGAGCTTCGCGGCGGCGGCCTGGTCCTCGGCGGACGCGGACTCGCTGGCCTTCGGCGACGGTGAGGAGTCGGCCTTCAGGGCGCCGGTGACCGCGCGGCCCTGGGTGGTGGCGGACGCGGACGGCTTCGAGGAGGGGCTGGCGGCCTTGTCGCCGTCCGTCGCCTTCTCGGAGGCGGACGCCTTCGGCGAGGGGGAGCCGCTGGCCTTGCCGGAGGGCGAGGCGCTGGGCTGGGGGGTGGGTGCGCCCTGGGTGACGGTCAGCACCGGCCGGAAGTACAGCTTGGCCGTGGTACCGACCTGCGCCCGGGCCTGGGCGGAGTCCGTGCCCTTGGGGATGTTGACGATGATGTTGCGCGTGCCCTGGGTCTGGACCTCGGCCTCGGAGACGCCAAGACCGTTGACGCGGCGCTCCATGATCTCGACCGCGGTGTCCATGTTGGTCTTGTTGATCGCCTTTTCCTGGCCCGGCTCGGCCTTGGCCTCCAGCGTGATGGAGGTACCGCCCGCCAGGTCGATGCCGAGTCGCGGCGTCGGCTGCTTGGCCAGGAACATCCCGCCCGTGAGGGCGGCCATGACGATCAGGATCAGCGTCAGGGAACGCCCTGGCTTCCCCTGACCGCCGGCCGCGCCCCGGCCCTTCTTCGGTGCTGCCACCTTGTCGTTTCTCCCTGTCCAACCGCCCCGCGCCGGGTGTGCGCCCGAGCGGCCACGAAGTTTAGTGGGGGCCCGCCCCCGCGAAGGAGCGCACGGACCGGGGCCGGCCGGGTGCCTGTCGGCTCACGGCCTCCCCGCGTCGTGTGTGCTACTTCGCGTCGGTCTCGCCGTCGGCCTTGCCGTCGGACTTCTTCTCGTCCTCGGCCTTGACCTCGTCGCCCTCGTCCGCGTCGGTCTTCTTGACCAGGTCGGTCTTGGCGTCGTCGGTGGCGTCGAGCTCGGTCAGCGAGGAGGCGTCGTCGGGAACGACCGCGCCGTCGACGTCGAGCTCCGGGGTGTCGCCGTGAACGATGCGGTTGTACTCCGCGTCGTCCAGGACGGCGCCGATGGCGTTCTTGGCGTAGATGGCGTGGACGCCGGGAGCGACCTCGAGGAGGACCGTGTCGTCGTGAAGCTCCTTGACGGTGGCGTACATGCCCCCGATCGTCCGGACGCCGGTGCCGGGCTGCATGTCATTGCGCATGGCCGCAGCCGCCGCCTGCTTCTTCTTGGCGGACCGCGTCATCAGGAACATGGCCCCGATGAGCACGATGAAGGGGAGGAGAGTCACGGGATTCACGGGACGAGTTTCCTTCGCACGACCGCACTGGAAAGCGGCCTGGTCTACGGGGGTGGGCACACCGACCCTTTAAGGGCGGCATCGGCGGAGTCTAAGCGAGTCCGCATCGATGGAACAACGCCCAGCATGGCACCGTGGTTCCGCTTCCGGTCAACCTGTGACGCATCACGCCCCGAACAGGCCCTGTTGTCCCGTTACGCCGTGCTGCGGCGGCACCATTCCGAGATGGGCCCACGCCGCGGGTGTGGCGACCCGCCCGCGCGGCGTCCTGGCCAGCAGTCCTTCCCGTACGAGGAAGGGCTCGGCGACCTCCTCGACGGTCTCGCGCTCCTCCCCCACGGCGACCGCGAGCGTGGACAGGCCGACCGGGCCGCCGCCGAACAGCTTCAGCAGCGCGCCCAGCACCGCCCGGTCCAGCCGGTCCAGGCCGCGGGCGTCGACCTCGTACACCCTGAGGGCCGCCGCGGCGATCTCCCGGTCGATCCGGCCGTCGGCCTTGACCTGGGCGTAGTCCCGCACGCGCCGCAGCAGCCGGTTGGCGATACGGGGCGTGCCCCGGGAGCGTCCGGCGATCTCGGCGGCGCCGTCGGCGTCCAGTTCGACGTCGAGCAGGCGGGCGGAGCGGTGGATCACCCGTTCCAGTTCGGCGGGGGCGTAGAACTCCATGTGCCCGGTGAAGCCGAAGCGGTCGCGCAGCGGGGGCGGCAGGAGGCCGGCCCTGGTGGTGGCGCCGACGAGGGTGAAGGGGGGCAGCTCCAGCGGGATGGCGGTGGCGCCGGGGCCCTTGCCGACGATGACGTCGACCCGGAAGTCCTCCATGGCCATGTACAGCATCTCCTCGGCGGGCCGGGACATGCGGTGGATCTCGTCCAGGAACAGCACCTCGCCCTCCTGGAGCGAGGAGAGGATCGCCGCGAGGTCGCCCGCGTGCTGGATGGCGGGTCCTGAGGTGATCCGGATCGGGGCGTTCATCTCCGCCGCGATGATCATGGAGAGGGTGGTCTTGCCGAGGCCGGGCGCGCCGGAGAGCAGCACGTGGTCGGCGGTGGCACCGCGGGCGCGGGCGGCCTTGAGGACGAGGTCGAGCTGTTCGCGCACCTTCTCCTGGCCGACGAACTCGTCGAGGTCCTTGGGGCGCAGCGCCGCCTCGACCGCGGTGTCGTCGCCGTCCGCGCCGGCGTCGACCAGCCGCTCGTCGAGCCGGTCGTCCGTGCCGGCTTCGGTGTCGTCCCAGTTCATCTCGTCTGTCCGCCTCGGATGTATCGGTGCCCGGCCGGGGGTGGCCGGCCGGGCGGAGAAGGGTGGCCCGCGCCGCTCAGCGCGCCCGGTTGAGGGTCTGCAGGGCGGCGCGCAGCAGCTGCGGCACGGGCGGCGTCGCGCCGGCGGCGAGGGCTTCCTCGGCCTGCGGTGCGACGGCGGCGACCGCCTCGTCCGCCTCGCGGGTGGCGTAGCCGAGGCCGATGAGGGCGGCCTGGAGCTGGTCGCGCCAGGAGGAGGAGACGGCGGCGCCGATGCCCTGGCCGGGGGCGTGGGCGCCGACCGGGTCGCCGAGCCGGTCCTTCAGTTCCAGCAGGAGCTTCTGGGCGCCCTTCTTGCCGATGCCGGAGACGGCGGTGAGGGCCTTCTCGTCACCGGTGGCGACGGCGAGGCGCAGGGCGTCCGGGGTATGCGTGGCGAGCATGGCCTGGGCGAGCCGGGGTCCGACGCCGCTCGCGGTCTGCAGCAGTTCGAAGATCTGCCGTTCGTCGTCGTCGGCGAAGCCGTAGAGGGTCAGCGAGTCCTCGCGGACGACGAGGGAGGTGGCGAGCCTGGCCTCCTGGCCGATGCGCAGGGAGGCCAGGGTGCCCGGTGCGCACTGGACGGCCATGCCGATGCCGCCGACCTCGATGACGGCCGTGGTCGGGGCGAGCGCGGCGACGGGGCCGCTGACGAAGGCGATCATCGGGGGACCTTCCGGACGGGAACGGCTGCGGTGCGCGGGACGCGGGGGGTGCGGGCGGCGGCCGCGTGCGCCTGCTGGAGGCGGTTGAGGCCGGGGGCGCGCCAGATGTGGCAGATGGCGAGCGCCAGGGCGTCGGCGGCGTCGGCCGGTTTCGGCGGGGCGTCCAGTCGCAGCAGCCGGGTCACCATGGCTCCCACCTGTGCCTTGTCGGCGCGTCCGCTGCCGGAGACGGCGGCCTTGACCTCGCTGGGGGTGTGCAGGGCGACCGGGAGGCCGCGCCTGGCCGCGCAGAGCATGGCGACGGCGCTGGCCTGGGCGGTGCCCATCACCGTACGCACGTTGTGCTGGGCGAAGACCCGTTCCACGGCGACGCAGTCGGGGCGGTGCTCGTCGAGCCATTCCTCGATGCCGCGCTCGATCGCCACGAGCCGGTCACCGAGCTCCGCGTCGGCCGGGGTGCGCACGACACCCACGCCGCGCATGGTCAGGGGCCGCCCCGCGACGCCTTCGACGACGCCGACCCCGCACCTGGTCAGTCCCGGGTCCACGCCGAGTACCCGCACGGTCCGCCCCTCCCTGCCGATCGGTCAACTGTTCCAGCAGGCTATCGGTCGGCACCGACAACGCGGCGGGCCGACGGGGTGTGTCCCCCCGCCGGCCCGTCCACAACGGCTGTGTCAGACGCGGCTCAGGCGTCGACCTGCGCCATGACCTCGTCGCTGACGTCGAAGTTGGCGAAGACGTTCTGCACGTCGTCGCTGTCCTCCAGCGCGTCGATCAGCTTGAAGATCTTGCGGGCGCCCTCCTCGTCGAGGTCGACCTGCATGGTGGGCAGGAAGTTGGCCTCGGCCGAGTCGTAGTCGATGCCCGCCTGCTGGAGCGCGGTGCGGACCGCGACCATGTCGGTGGCCTCGCTGACGACCTCGTACGTGTCACCGAGGTCGTTGACCTCCTCGGCGCCCGCGTCCAGGACGGCACCGAGCACGTCGTCCTCGGTCAGCTCGCCCTTGGGGACGATGACCACGCCCTTGCGGTTGAAGAGGTACGAGACGGAACCCGGGTCGGCCATCGAGCCGCCGTTGCGCGTCATGGCGACCCGTACGTCGGACGCGGCACGGTTGCGGTTGTCGGTGAGGCACTCGATGAGCACCGCGACACCGTTGGGCCCGTAACCCTCGTACATGATCGTCTGGTAGTCGACGCCGCCCGCTTCGAGACCGCCACCGCGCTTGACCGCGGAGTCGATGTTCTTGTTCGGGACCGAACTCTTCTTCGCCTTCTGGATCGCGTCCACGAGGGTCGGGTTGCCCTCGGGGTCCACACCACCGGTGCGGGCCGCGACCTCGATGTTCTTGATCAGCTTCGCGAAGAGCTTGCCGCGCTTGGCGTCAATCACGGCCTTCTTGTGCTTCGTCGTAGCCCATTTAGAGTGGCCGGACATCTGCCTTCTCCTTCGCGTCACCAAATTCCGTACGAACCCGAGAGATCCTACCGGGATCGAGTCACCCGGCCGCGCGCACCATCTCGGTGAAGTACGCGTGGAGGCGGTGGTCTCCGGTCAGTTCCGGGTGGAATGACGTGGCGAGGGCGTTTTGCTGCCGTACGGCCACGATGTGTCCGCCGTGCTCCGCGACGACCTTCGCCCCGGCGCCCACGGACTCGACCCAGGGGGCCCGGATGAAGACGCCCTCCACGGGTCCGCCGTCGATTCCGGCGACCTCGACGGACGCCTCGAAGGACTCGTTCTGCCGCCCGAAAGCGTTACGGCGCACGATCATGTCGATGCCGCCGAGCGTCTCCTGGCCCGAGCGGGGGTCGAGGATCCTGTCGGCGAGCAGGATCATCCCGGCGCAGGTGCCGTAGACCGGCATCCCGGCCGCGATCCGCTCGCGCAGGGGCTCCAGCAGGCCGAACAGGGCGGCCAGTTTGGACATCGTGGTGGACTCGCCGCCGGGCAGGACCAGCCCGTCGACCTCGGCCAGTTCCTCGGGACGCCGGACCGGCCTGGCCAGGGCGTCCGCCGAGGCCAGGGCGATCAGGTGTTCCCGTACGTCGCCCTGGAGGGCCAGGACTCCGATCACAGGGGTGTCGCTCATCGGTGACTACCAGCCGCGGTTGGCGTAGCGCTCGGTCTCGGGCAGCGTGTCGCAGTTGATGCCGACCATGGCCTCGCCCAGGTTCCGGGAGGCGTCCGCGATGATCTTCGGGTCGTCGTAGAAGGTGGTGGCCTTCACGATGGCGGCGGCGCGCTTGGCCGGGTCGCCGGACTTGAAGATGCCGGAGCCGACGAAGACGCCCTCGGCGCCGAGCTGGCGCATCAGCGCCGCGTCGGCCGGGGTCGCGACGCCGCCCGCGGAGAACAGCACGACGGGCAGCTTGCCCAGCTCGGCGACCTCCTTGACCAGCTCGTAGGGGGCGCGCAGCTCCTTGGCGGCGGCGTACAGCTCGTTGTTGTCGTAGCCGCGCAGCCGGGCGATCTCGTTCTTGATCTGGCGCAGGTGGCGGACGGCCTCGACGACGTTGCCGGTGCCGGCCTCGCCCTTGGAGCGGATCATGGCCGCGCCCTCGGCGATACGGCGCAGCGCCTCGCCCAGATTGGTGGCGCCGCAGACGAACGGGGTGGTGAAGGCGAACTTGTCGCTGTGGTTGACCTCGTCGGCCGGGGTCAGGACCTCGGACTCGTCGATGTAGTCGACGCCGAGGGACTGCAGGACCTGCGCCTCGACGAAGTGTCCGATGCGGGACTTGGCCATCACCGGGATGGACACCGACTCGATGATCTCCTCGATCATGTTCGGGTCGGACATCCGGGCCACGCCGCCGTCCTTGCGGATGTCGGCCGGCACCCGCTCCAGGGCCATGACGGCCACGGCGCCCGCGTCCTCGGCGATCTTCGCCTGCTCGGCGTTGACGACGTCCATGATCACGCCGCCCTTGAGCTGCTCGGCCATGCCGCGCTTGACGCGGGCGGTGCCGGTGGCCGGGGTGTCGGCGGAGTGCGGGGTGCTGGGAAGCGTGGACACGGATGACCTCACTGGGGGGAGCGAATGCGGGAGCGCCGAATGACGCACTCCCGAGCAAACTCCCCGGCACCAGTCCACAGCAAGGGCCAATGAGAGGCCGGTGGATCGTTTTGGCCCGCACCCCCGCGTTTGGGGAGGGGCCACTGTCCGCCGGACAGGCCCTAGCTGCCCGGGCGGTCCGCCAGGGCCACCGGCGGCTCGTCGTCCATCTCGAACGCCAGCGGGAACGGCGCGTGCCCCGCCAGCCGGAACCAGCGCACCGTGCGGTGGCGCCGCAGCGCCCGCGCCGCCCGGACCGCGTCGTTGTGGAACCTGCGCGCCATCGGCACCCGCCGCACCGCGGCCGCCAGCTCGGACGCCGCCTCCTCACCGCCGGGGATTTCCCGCACCGCCTCCACCTGCGCGCTCTCGCCGAACACCGCGCGCAGGGCGGCGCTCAACTCGCTCTCGGCGACCTCGCGGTGGTCCGCGGGCGACTGCCGGGCGGCGTGCGCGGCCTCGTACAGCACGATCGACGCGGCGGGGTCGAGGACGCCGGAGGTGGCGAGCTCCTGGGTGACCGAGGCGCGGCGCAGCAGTTGCGCGTCGAGGGCTGCCCGGGCCGCGTCGATACGGGTGTGCAGCCGGTCGAGGCGTCCGGCGGTCCAGCTGAGGTACAGGCCGATCGCGACGAGCACGACGACGGCCCAGATGATGAGGGTTACGGTCACGGGCGGCAAGGCTACCGGGACAGGCCCTACTCCCGGGCCAGCCCGAACCGGGCCCGCAGCCCCGTGCGTTCGTCCGCCGCGACCGAGGCGGCGCCGTCCGTCACCGTCTCGTACACCGCGAGGATGTCCGCACCGACCGTCGACCAGTCGAAGCGCCGGACATGGGCGCTGCCCCGCTCGCTCAGCTCGGCGCGCCGCTCCGGGTCGCCCAGCAGCCGGATCGCCGCCTCGGCCAGTGCGTCCGCGTTCTCGTTGGCGAACAGCTCGCCGGCCGCGCCCTGGTCCAGGACCTGCGCGAAGGCGTCCAGGTCGCTGGCGAGGACCGGCGCGCCCGCCGACATGGCCTCGACCAGGATGATCCCGAAGCTCTCGCCGCCGGTGTTGGGCGCCACGTACACATCGACGCTGCGCAGCAGCCGCGCCTTGTCCTCGTCGCTCACCATGCCGAGGAACTCCACGCGTGAGCGCATCTCCTTCGGCAGTGAGGCGACGGCCTCCTCCTCGTCGCCCCGGCCGGCCACCAGCAGCCTGGTGTCCGGGCGGTCGGCCAGGATCGCGGGGAGCGCGCGCATCAGGACGGGGAGGCCCTTGCGGGGTTCGTCGATGCGCCCGATGAAGCCGATCGTGCCGCCCTGCCACTCGGGCCGGGGCTCGGCGCGGGCGAAGAAGTCGACGTCCACGCCGTTCGGGATGACCACGGCGTCCCCGCCGAGGTGCTCGACGAGGGTCCGGCGGGCGTACTCGCTGACCGCGATCCGCGCGCTGATCTTCTCCAGCGCGGCCTGCAGGATCGCGTACGCGGCGATCATCGCCCGGGACCGCGGGTTGGACGTGTGGAACGTCGCGACGATCGGGCCCTGCGCCGCCCAGCACGTCAGCAGCCCCAGCGAGGGCGAGGTCGGTTCGTGGATGTGGATGACGTCGAAGGTGCCCTCGTGCAGCCAGCGCCGCACCCGCGCCGCCGACAGGAACCCGAAGTTCAGCCTGGCCACCGAGCCGTTGTACGGGACCGGCACGGCCCGGCCCGCGGAGACCACGTACGGCGGCAGCGGCGTCTCGTCGTCGGCGGGCGCCAGCACGGACACCTCGTGGCCGAGCCGGATCAGGTGCTCGGCCAGGTCACGGATGTGGAACTGCACTCCGCCCGGTACGTCCCAGGAGTACGGGCAGACGATGCCGATCTTCACTGCTGGTCTCCGCTCCGGTCTCCGCGGGGTTCGAGGTCGGCGGTCCAGAGCCGCTGCAGCATGTGCCAGTCCTCCGGGTGCTCGGCGATGCCCAGGGCGAACGCGTCGGCCAGGGCTTGTGTCATCACGGACGTCCTCGCCGCCCGGTCACCTGACTCCGGCACCTCGACGGGCGGGTGGATGCGCGCCTTCATGACCGGCGTGTCGTCGTACGAGAGCGTCACCGGCAGCAGCAGCGCGCCGGTCTGCTGGGCGAGCAGCGCGGGGCCGGCCGGCATCCGGGCCGTGTCGCCGAAGAACGACACCTCGACCCCCGACTCCGACAGATCGCGGTCCGCGACCAGGCAGACCAGCCCGCCCGACCGCAGCCGCCGGGCCAGCGTCCCGAACGCGGCGCCGCCGTTGTGCGGCAGCACCTCCATGCCCAGGCCCTCGCGGTAGGCGACGAACCGGTCGTACAGCGATTCCGGCTTCAGCCGCTCGGCGACCGTGGTGAACGGCACCTTCAGGTCGGTGGTGACCCACGCCCCCGCCAGGTCCCAGTTCCCCAGGTGCGGCAGGGCGAGGATGACCCCGCGCCCCGAGTCGAGCCCGTCCGTCAGCCGGTGCGCGTCCGTCACGTCGATGGACGCCTTGATCCGCTCCGGACTCCAGGTGGGCAGCCGGAACGACTCCATCCAGTACCGCATGTACGAGCGCATCCCGGCGCGCGACAGGGCGGCGAGCCCGGCCGGGTCCGCGTCCGGCACGACCCGCTTGAGGTTCGCCTCCAGACGCAGCACGCTCTTGCCGCGCCGCTTCCACACCTGGTCGGCGAGGGTGCGGAAGAGGGCCCGGGCGGCCGGTTCGGGCAGCGTCTTGACCGCCGCCCAGCCCAGCCCGTACAGCGCGTCGCTCAGCCGCTCCTTCGCGCCGGGCCGCGCGTCGGCGCCGGCGCCGCTCACTGCGCGGCCGCGTCGGCCGCGTCCGCCTCCGCGGCCTCGCGGCGGACGGTGACGACGCGCTGCACCAGCGTCACCAGGCTGCCGACGGCGACGATCCACAGCGCGATCGGCAGCAGCACCTGGATGCCCGGCACGCCGAACTTGTGCAGACCCGCGAAACCGGCCGCCACCAGCGAGATCACCAGGCGCTCGGCACGCTCCACGAGCCCGTTGACCGCCACCGGCAGGCCGATCGACTCACCGCGCGCCTTGGTGTACGAGACCACCTGGCCGCTCGCCAGGCAGAAGATCGCGACCGCGCACAGGATGTTGTCGTCGCCGCTGCCCGCGTACCAGAGGGCGAAGCCGCCGAAGATCGCGCCGTCGGCGACCCGGTCGAGCGTGGAGTCCAGGAAGGCGCCCCACCGGCTGGAGACGCCGGCCTGGCGGGCCATGTTCCCGTCGACGAGGTCGGAGAAAACGAAGATCGTGATGACGATCGTGCCCCAGAAGAACTCCCCCATCGGGAAGAAGACCAGCGCACCGGCCATCACCCCGGCCGTGCCGATCAGGGTGACCGCGTCCGGGCTCACGCCGAGGCGCAGGAGCAGTGCGGCGAACGGCGTGAGGACACGCGTGAAAAAGGCACGCGCGTACTTGTTCAGCATGGCCTTCCCGAGGGGTAGGTGGGCCGCTTGGCCCCGTCGGCCACCGGCTGGAGGGTGCTGAAGGCCCTGGCCGGATCAGGGAGCGGTGTCCGGTGCGTGCGGCTGCAAGGCGCCGGAGCGTCTCCATGGCGGAGCCATGAAGGCGTTTCGGCAACACCGCAGACGTGCGTGCCGGACACCGCGAGCACGGCCAGGGCCTTCAGCACCCTCCGCGCCCATGTTAGTCACGCCCCGCGGCGCTCACCGTCCGGGCACCCCGGACGCCCGTATGGACGCGCTCCGCGCGGAGTGCCAAGCTCGGAATGCCGCGGGCGTCGCCGCAGCCGCCGCGCCGGGTGATGAGCGACCTGTCCGGCCGCCGCGGCCGGGTCACCGGCACCGAGCAGTCGGGCACCGGACGCACCCTCGTACGCGCCGACGTACCCGAACTGGAGATCGGACGGTACGCGGTCGACCTGCGCTCGCTGACCCGCGGCACCGGCCGCTTCGACCGCGCGTACGCCCGCCACGAGCCCATGCCCGCCCAGCTCGCCGACCGCGTCCACGCCCAGCAGCAATGACGCGAAAGCGCCGCTCCCCCCGGCCGTTGTCCACAGGGCCGGACGGCGGACGTATCCGGACGATACGCTGAGACCCCAGCTCAGAAAGTGTGCCGGGCACGGCAGTTGGGAAACAGCCGCAGGAGCGGTTCCTCGGTGGCGAGTGGGGGCGACAGTGGCCAGCAACGGATTCGATTTCTCTCCCGGAGCGCAGATTCCGCTCCAGGGGTCGGCAGGCGCGGCGGTGGCGACCAACGCCCTCGCCTCCGCCGCGTACCGCGACAGCCCGGTGGAGGACATCCTCAAAGCCAACAGCGAGTGGCACAAATCCGCAGTGAAGACGGGCGGTTCCAAGCTCTTCAAGTCCGACTACTTCAAGCCCAACCTCGGCGAGGCGTTCTCCCGCGCCGTCCAGGAACGCATGCTCGGCGGAGCCCGTAAAGCGCTCATCCAGTCCTTCGGCAGCGACCCGCAGACCGTCGTCGAGCACTGCCTCTCCGCGAGCCGCCTGCGCAAGGCCCGTGACACCAAACTCACCGCGGTCACCGCCCTGTTCGGCTTCCTGTTCCTGCCCGGCATGCTGATGTGGGTCATCGCCTTCCGGGTCCGCGACAGCTTCGCGAAGACCAAGGACAAGCTGCTCACCACCCTCGGCAACAGCCTGCTCCCCCTCGTCGGCATCGGCGTGATCTTCCTCCTGATCAAGCTCCCGCTGACCGGATTCCTCGGGCTCTACCTCCGCGCCATGGTCGTCGCCCCCGTCGTCGGCTGGTACATCGCCAAACGCATCGCGGAGAAGTCCGCCCAGGACATGCGCACCCGCTGGGAGGGCCTGCTCTCCGGCGGCGGCGTCGTCGCCAAGATCCCCGAGGCCGTCCCGAAGAACCCCAACGAGACCGCCCGCGAGGCCCTGCGCCAGGGCCTGGAGAAGCTCTCCGCCGAACAGCAGTCCAACTCCGTCTTCTACGCCGGCCCCAAGGGCATCCTCGGCATGGGCACCCGCTGGGGCAGCTGGCAGCTCGCCGAAGACCTCGTGGCCAAGGACCCCGGCAAGGAGATCCACCAGTTCCGCAGCTGGGACGTCATCCGCGTCATCCACGACCAGCTGAAACTGCTCGAACGCGGCCCCCTCAACACCGGCGGCTTCCCCACCCCGTCCGTCACCCACTGGATCGTCACCCCCATCGGGGAGAACGCCGACGCCGTCACCCGCCGCGAGGGCGAGGACGTCGCCACCTTCCAGATCAAGCCCCACGAGATACAGCGGATCTGCAACCACCAGCAGTTCGGTGGCGGCGACCGGCACTACCTCGGCGTCCAGTTCACCCTCTGGGACGGCCAGCTCGTCATCACCATGATGATCACGGTCACCGTCCTCTTCGAGACCCTGCGCATCGAGGTCACCGGACACGCCCTCGGCCCCGTCCACTCCCTCTTCACCAGCAAGCCCGCCGCGAAGACCAGGACCGTCAACAAGACCGTCCGGTTCTGGGAGACCCGCGACATCACCCTCTCCCTCGTCGACGCCCACGAGGTCACCCGGCTCGCCCTGCGCGCCCCCTTCACCTGGTACCCGCCGCTCCTGGACTACCTCGGCGGCAAGATCGCCCTGCCCGAACCCTTCGGCCTCCGCCACGCCTGGGCCGAGAAGCCCTGGCGCCACCGCTTCATGGCCGACGACGCCATGCGCGCCGCCACCCCCGTCCTGCGCGTCGTGCACAACGCCGCCATCAAGGTCCTGGAGGAGCACGGCGTGGACACCGAGCGCTTCAACAACCGCTCGTCGGTCCTGAGCGGCCTCGTCCAGCAGCCCACCCCCGGCAAGGCCGACCTCTACGACGCGTAGCCGCCCCCGCGTACGCCAACGGGGCGCCCCGGAAGACATCCGGAGCGCCCCGCACAGCGAGCAGGAGGATCAGGCGGCCGGCCAGGCGTCCGCCAGCATCTTCCGCGTGTCCGCCAGCAGCTGCGGCAGCACCCGGGTGTGCCCCACGACCGGCATGAAGTTGGCGTCCCCACCCCACCGGGGCACCAGGTGCTGGTGCAGATGCGCGGCGATCCCCGCCCCCGCCGCCTCACCCTGGTTCATCCCGATGTTGAAACCGTGCGCACCCGAAGCCGCCCGCAGCGCGGTCATCGCCCGCTTCGTGAAATCGGCCAGCTCCGCCGTCTCCGGACCGTCCAGCTCCGTGTAGTCCGCGACATGCCGGTACGGCACCACCAACAGGTGCCCGCCGTTGTACGGATACAGATTCAGCACGGCGTAGACCTTCGCACCGCGCGCGACGACGAGTCCGTCCTCGTCCGACAGCTCCGGAATCCCGCAGAACGGACAGCCGTCCCCCGACTCCGGGCCGGTCGGCTTGTTCTCCCCCTGGATGTACGCCATCCGGTGGGGCGTCCACAGGCGCTGGAACGCGTCGGGCGTCCCCACTCCGATCTGCTGCTCCGGCTCACTCGTCATGCCGGCCAGCATATTGCTTCACCTGCGCGGAGCGTGTCGCCGGGGCCGATCCCGCTCACGCACCGCGATGCTGGGCCGATGAGCGCGCGCACCCCGGCACCGCCCCCTCCCGCCCTCACCCACTGGGAGCGGCACACCGAGATCCCGCTCCTCGGCGCCTCACTCGTCTTCCTCGCCGGCTACGCCTTCCGCGTCCTCGCCCCGCACGACGCCCAGCCCTGGCACGACCTCTCCCTCGTCCTCGTCGGCGCGACCTGGCTGCTGTTCATCCTCGACTACGCGGTGCGCCTCCGGCTCAGCCGCCTCGGCCCCCGCTTCCCCCGCGTCCGCTGGCTCGACACCCTCGTCCTGGTCCTGCCACTGCTGCGCCCGCTGCGGATGGTCCAGGTCTACACGGCCGTCCAGAAGAAGCGGGAGCGGCCGCGCCTCGGCCTGTACGCCCGGGTGATCTCGTACGCCGGGATGACGGCCGTGCTCCTCGGCTTCTCGGCGGCCCTCAGCGTCTACCACTGGGAGCACGACGCCGCGGGCGCCTCGATCCGCACGTTCGGGGACGCGGTGTGGTGGGCGTGCGCGACGCTGACGACGGTGGGCTACGGGGACGCCGTGCCGGTCACGGCGGTGGGCCGGACCATCGCGGCGGGGCTGATGGCGTGCGGCCTGGGGCTTCTGGGGGCGGTGACGGGCGCGTTCTCGTCGTGGCTGATCCAGGTGTTCCGGCGGGAGGACGAGAAGGAGCCCCCGGCGAGCGACTAGCTCACCGGGGGCCCACCCCGCTCGTGCGGGGAACACTCACACCTGCACGCGACGCTCCACCACGTCGACGAGCTTGGCGATCGCTTCGTCACGGGCGATGCCGTTCTCCTGCGAGCCGTCGCGGTACCGGAAGGACACCGTGCCCGCGTTCATGTCCTCGTCACCGACGATGATCATGAACGGCACCTTGGCGCGCTGATGGTTCCTGATCTTCTTCTGCATCCGGTCCGAAGACGCGTCCACGTCGATACGCAGGCCCTTCTTCCGGGCCTCCGCCGCGAACTCCTGGAGGTACGGGATGTGGGTGTCGCCGATCGGGATGCCGACCGCCTGGACCGGGGCCAGCCACACCGGGAACGCACCCGCGTAGTGCTCGAGCAGCACCGCGAAGAAGCGCTCGATGGAGCCGAACAGGGCGCGGTGGATCATGACCGGGCGCTGCTTGGAGCCGTCCGGACCGGTGTACTCCAGGTCGAACCGCTCCGGCAGGTTGAAGTCGAGCTGGATGGTCGACATCTGCCAGGTCCGGCCGATGGCGTCCCGCGCCTGCACCGAGATCTTCGGGCCGTAGAACGCGGCGCCGCCCGGGTCCGGGACCAGGGGCAGCCCCTGCTTCTCGGCGACCTGGCGCAGCGTCTCGGTGGCCTCTTCCCAGGTCTCGTCGGAGCCGACGAACTTGGTCTCGTCCTTGGTGGAGAGCTCCAGGTAGAAGTCGGTGAGACCGTAGTCGCGGAGCAGGTTCAGGACGAAGGTGAGCGTCCGGTCCAGCTCCTCGGCCATCTGCTCCTTGGTGCAGTAGATGTGCGCGTCGTCCTGCGTGAAGCCGCGCGAGCGGGTCAGGCCGTGCACGACACCCGACTTCTCGTACCGGTACACCGTGCCGAACTCGAACAGCCTCAAGGGCAGTTCACGGTACGAACGGCCGCGCGCGTCGAAGATCAGGTTGTGCATCGGGCAGTTCATCGGCTTGAGGTAGTAGTCCACCCCGTCGTCGAGCTGCATGGGCGGGTACATGCCGTCGGCGTACCAGTCCAGGTGGCCGGACTTCTCGAAGAGCTTGCCCTTGGTGGCGTGCGGCGAGTAGACGAACTCGTAGCCCTCCTCCTCGTGCCGGCGGCGCGAGTAGTCCTCCATGGCCCGGCGGATGACGCCGCCCTTGGGGTGGAAGACGGCGAGACCGGGGCCGATCTCGTCCGGGAAGGAGAAGAGGTCCAGCTCATTGCCGAGCTTGCGGTGGTCCCGCTTGGCGGCCTCCTCCAGGAACTCCAGGTGCGCCTTCAGCTCGTCCTTGGTGGGCCAGGCGGTGCCGTAGATGCGCTGGAGCATCGGATTCTTCTCGCTGCCCCGCCAGTACGCGGCGGCGTTCCGCATCAGCTTGAAGGCCGGGATGAACCGGGTCGTCGGCAGGTGCGGGCCCCGGCAGAGGTCGCGCCAGCACAGCTCGCCGGTCTTCGGGTCGAGGTTGTCGTAGATGGTCAGCTCGCCGCCGCCCACCTCGACGTCCGCGCCGTCGTCCGAGGAGGCGGAACCCTTGATGCCGATGAGCTCCAGCTTGTACGGCTCGTCGGCCAGCTCCTCGCGGGCGGCCTCGTCCGTCACGACCCGGCGGGAGAACCTCTGGCCCCGCTTCTGGATCTCCTGCATCCGCTTCTCGATGGCCTTGAGGTCCTCGGGCGTGAACGGCTTCTCGACGTCGAAGTCGTAGTAGAAGCCGTCCTTGACCGGCGGGCCGATGCCGAGCTTGGCCTCGGGGTGCAGCTCCTGCACGGCCTGGGCCATGACGTGCGCGGTGGAGTGGCGCAGGATGTTGAGGCCGTCCTCGGAGGAGATCAGAACGGGCTCGACGGTCTCGCCGTCCTGGAGCTCGCACGCGAGGTCCTTCAGCTCGCCGCCGACGCGGGCCGCGACGATGGTGCGCTCGCCGGGGAAGAGCTCGGCCGCCGTAGTGCCCGTCGTCACCACGCGCTCTTCCCGCTCGGAATCGCGTTGGATGGTCACACGGACGTCTGACACCGGTCTCTCCTGACTCAGGGGGCGCACCGCACTCCTCTGGCGCGTGCAGAAGGAATCGTACCGAGCCGAGGGCTCCCATTGCGAAAGGGCCGGTTTCCGGCCTACTCCCCCGCGCACGCCTCCTCGAAGAAGTCCACGTTCTCCTGGAGGGACTTCATCAGCCGGTCCCGTTCCTCGTCGTCGACCTGGACCGGGACGACCTGCGAGGCCCCGGTCAGCCGCCGGAAGCCGCCCCGGCTCTCCAGCCGGCTCTCCAGCCGGCCCTCCACCCGTACCGGCAGCCCCACCAGGTGGGCCTGGCCCGCGATCCGGTACGCCTCCTCGTCCAGCTCGATCCGGACGTGCGGCACCTCGGCGCCGGCGAGCACGCGCAGCCGTACGACTCCGGCCCCGCGCGGCCCGGAGCGGCGCAGCCGGACGACGGCGCCGGTGATCCGTACGGTGACGGCGGGCTCGTCGCGCAGGTAGCGGGCGCCGGCGCGGCGCAGGGCGGGCAGGTCGCCCGGGGAGAACTCGACGGGCTCGGGGCGGGCGGGGCAGCCGTCGGGCGTTCCGGCGGCGGGCGCCCAGTCGAGCGCGATGGCGGCGCCCTCCGAGCCCCGGACGAGGGCGACGAGTGCCTCGGTGAGTTCGCGGCTGACGCCCGCCGCGACCGCGTTGTCGAAGGCTTCCATGCCGCCGGTCGCCCGCTGGTAGTCGACGGCCTCGCGGGTGGCGTGCAGGGCGTGGTGGAGGCGCACCGCGACGGGCCGGCCCGGTGCGACGGGAACGAACGCGGTGAGCGACCGGCCGCCGGGCCCGGGGCCGGTCAGTACGGGGCCGAGGGCGCCGAGGGCGCGGCTGCGGCGGCGGGCGCCGTGGTAGCCGGCCCGGCCGCGTACGGCGAGGGCGCCGGCCAGCAGGATCTGCCGGGCGGCGGTGTGCAGCTGCTCCGCGCCGAGCCAGTCGGCGGCTCCGGCGGCGGGTTCCGGGACCTCCCGCCGCCAGCGGATCTCGTCGCTGGGGACGGTGAGGGCGACCAGGATCTCGCGGGCGGAGGGGGCGGCGCTGCGGGCGAGCGCGGTCAGGGCCTCGCTCAGCAGGTCCTCGCTGTCGGGAAAGGCCCTGGTGCGGGGGACGAGCAGGCTGGCGCTGCCCCCCGGCGGAATCCAGCGGCTGTACGGGCCCTCGCCCCCGCCGCGCCGCTGCCAGCCGTGCCGGGCGAGCAGGGCGCCGAGGACGGCGGGGTCGACGCGGGCCGGGTCGGGCAGGCCCCAGGAGGTTGGGGCGGCCTCGCCGTGGACGCGTACGGACTCGTGCATCAGGGTCTCCCTCCCGCCCCGACGCGGGTCATGATCTCGCAGAGCGCCCGGTCGTCGAAGACGCGCGAGGTCAGGAGCCGCACGGTGGTCCGGTGGCGGCCGGTCACGGGGTGGCCGGCCAGGTTGGTCCAGTAACAGCAGTGCCGCAGGTCGAGGCTCTCGGGTCCGGCACGCAGCCAGTCGTCCTGGCTGCGCGGCACGAGCATCACGACCAGGATCTTGTGCACCGAGACGGGCGTCCGGGCGAGCTTCACGAGGTGGGCGTTGTCCAGCGTGAAGGAGAACGTCCGGCCGGGTGGCCGGGGCGGTATCTGGTAGGTGCACTTCAGCTGGACCTTGATGGTCACCTCGTCGTCGACGACATGGCCGGGGGCGCCGTGGCTGACGTGCCAGTCGATGCCGTTGTCGGGGAAGGGCTGCGACAGCGAGCAGCCCGCCGCGGCGGCGACGGCGTGCAGATAGCCCACCTGGAGGGTCTCCATGCAGGCGGTGGTGGCGAGTGCGCCGCGCAGCGGTGCCGTCCGCTGGGGCAGCAGCCCGCTCGGTTCGGGCTGCGCGAGCGCCATGGCTCCGTAAGCCTTCCGGGCCGTGCCGATGGGGGTGGGAGATGCCGGGCGGTCAACTTCCGCTTCCGGTACTTGTGTTGTCACCGCACGGAGCCGCCCGCAAACGGCGTATCAGGCAAAGGGCGCGGGTATCACCGAACCGGGCAGGGGAATCACGCCATCTGCCGTGCGTGCGCGAGGAGTTCGGGGATGACTTATTGGTACGAAGGGCCGCTGGCCGCTTTCGACACGGAGACCACGGGTGTGGACGTCGAGGAGGACCGGATCGTCTCGGCCGCCCTCGTCGTCCAGGACCGGGCGGACGGCCCGGTGCGGGTCACCCGCTGGCTGGTGAACCCCGGGGTGCCGGTGCCCCCGGGTGCGACGGAGATCCACGGGCTGACCGACGACCACCTCCAGCGCAACGGCCGCTGGCCCGCGCCGGCGGTGGAGGAGATGGCCCGGGCGCTGGCGGAGCAGTCCGCGGCGGGCCGGCCGCTGGTGGTGATGAACGCACCGTTCGATCTGACGCTGCTGGACCGGGAACTGAAGCGGCATCGCGCGTCGTCGCTGGGCGCCTATCTGGAGCGGTCGCCGTTGTGCGTGCTGGATCCCCGGGTGCTGGACAAGCATCTGGACCGCTACCGCAAGGGCCGGCGCACGCTCACGGACCTGTGCGGGCTGTACGGGGTGCTGCTGGACGGTGCGCATGACGCGGCGGCGGACGCGACGGCCTCGCTGGAGCTGGTCCGGGCGGTGGGACGCCGGTTCACGACCAGGCTGGAACGGCTGACGCCGGCGGAGCTGCACACGCTCCAGGCGGTGTGGCACGCGGCTCAGGCACGGGGGCTCCAGGCGTGGTTCGCCCGCAGCGGGACGCCGGAGACGGTGGACCCGGCCTGGCCGCTGCGCCCGGAGCTGCGTACCGCGGCCTGAGGGACCTGGGCAGGGTTCCGGAAACGCGGAAGCCGGTCCGTCGGTGGTGCTGACGGACCGGCCTCTCCCGGGTGGGCGATACTGGGTTCGAACCAGTGACCTCTTCGGTGTGAACGAAGCGCTCTCCCACTGAGCTAATCGCCCGGGAACGGGTTGAACCATACAGGGCCGGGCGGCCGGGGTTCAAACCACATCTCCCGGCCCGCGCCGTGCTCGTACTCAGGCGGGGATCTGAGTACGTGTGCCCATGTCCGCCGGCGTGGCGCGCAGCACACTCGCGTCCATGGAACATGTGCCGCCGCCCGCCGAGGAATTGGCGCTCCTCGATCGTGAACTGGTCCGGCTCGACGCCCGCCGGGCCCAGCTGCTGACCCGACGCGCCTGGCTGGTGCAGGTGCTGAGCACCGCCGCTGCGCCGCCTGCCACCGGTCCCGGCCCGGGGACGGCGCCCCGGGGTCAGGTCGCGGGGGCGTTCGGCCCGCCGGCCGCTCCGGCTCCCGCGCGCGGTGTGCAGAACGTGCTGCTCGTCCTCGGCGGGCTGCTGCTGACGGTCGCCGCGCTGGCGTTCACGCTGGTGAGCTGGGGCGAGATGGGGATCGGTGGGCGCAGTGCGGTCCTGACGGCCCTGACGGCCGGGGGGCTGATCGCGCCGGCGGTGCTGCTGCGGCGGAAGCTGTCCTCGACGGCTGAGGCGCTGGCGGCGCTGACCTCGGTGCTGATGGTGCTCGACGCGTACGCGCTGTACGTGGTGGCGGTCCCGGGTGCGGACGGTGCGGGTTACACGGCGACCGCCGCGGCGGTGCTCGCGGTGCTGTGGGCGGCGTACGGGCTGCTGCTCGACCGGCTGCGGCTGCCGTTGCCGCTGGCGGTGTTCGTCGCGCAGTTGCCGCTGGTGCTGTGGACGTGGGCGGCGGGCGGCGGCCCGCTGTGGTTCTCCGGGGCCTTGCTGGCGACGGCCGCGCTGGACGGTGTGGTGGCGCTGCGGGCCGGGCGGGCTTCGGTGCGGGTGATGGCGTGCGTCGCTCTGTGTGCGACGGGCGGCGCCGGGCTGCTGGTGGCTTTCGTGGAGTCGCTGACGGCGTCCGGGCCCGCGGGCGCGGTGGCGCCGGGGGCGCTGCTGCTGGCGGGTGCCGCGCTCGCCCTGGCGGGGGCCCGCAGTGCTCCGGTGCCGTTCGCGGTGGCCGGGGGCGTGGTCGCCGGATCGGCCGCCGTGGCGGCGGTGGGCGGGGTGCCCGCAGCCGGGCTGCCGGACGGCTGGCCGGTGCCGGCGTACCTGCTGAGCGCCGGGGTGCTGCTCTTCGCCGTACGGGCTCCGCTGGGGGCCGGGGCGGTCCGGGGGCTCCGATGGGCGTCCGGGTTGGTGGCGGCCGGCGCGGTGCTGGTGTCGCTACCCCCGGTGACGGTGGTCGCGGCGGGTCCGGTGACCCGGCTGGGCGCGCCGTGGTCGGGCGTTCCGCGCGGCGGGGCCCGGGGCGCGGTGGGGGCGACGGACCTGCCGTGGGCGGAGATGGCGTACGCCCCCGTGGTGCTGCTGCTGGTGGCCGGGGCGTGCGGTGCGGCGTTCCGGTGGTGGGAGGGGCTGCTCCGGTGGGCCGGGCCTGTGGCGGTGTCCGGGCCGGCCTGGCGCGGTGCGGCGGGCTCGACGGCGGTGGCGCTGGGCTGGGCGGGGCTGATGGTGCTGCCGGCCGCGCTGGACCAGTCCTTCGCGGCGGCCCTCGCGGTGCAGCTGGTCCTGGTGGTGGTGGCGTTCGGTGCGGCGGTGGGCGCGCTGCGGCGGGGGGCGCGGGGCGTTGCGTTGACGGCCGGAGTGGTCGGGGCGGGCGGTGCGGTGGTGGCCGGGCTGCTGGCGTCGGCGGCGGAGGCGGCCACGTACACGGCGTCCGGTCTGCTGGTGGCGGTGTTCGTGGCCCTGGCGGTCGCCCTGGACCGGCAGGAGGGTGCGTCGGCGGGGGTGGTGCGGGCGTCGGCGTGTGCTGCCGTGGTGTGCGCCGTCGTGCTGCCGGCGGCCCTGGGGGCCTCGCTGGGGCTGGCGGTGTACGAGGCGGCTCCGCTGCTGCTGGTGGTCCCGGCGGCGACGGTGCTGCTGGGTGCCCGGCTGAAGGGGCACCCGGTGGCGCTGCCGGTCGAGGTGGCCGGTGCGGCGGCGGGTGCGGTGGCGGTCGCTGCGGCGGCGGGCGACGCGCGCTTCCTGGCGCTGGTGCTGGCGCTGTGCGGGGTGCTGGCGGCGGGGACGGCGCTGCGGCCGGAACGCCGTCCGTTCGCGGGGTACCTGGCGACGGGGCTGTTCGTCCTGGCGGCCTGGGTGCGGCTCTCGGTGTCGGGGGTGTCGGCCCCGGAGGCGTACACCCTGCCGGTGACCGTGCCGGCGCTGGTGGTCGGGGTGCTGCGCCGCCGCCGCGATCCGTCGGCCTCGTCGTGGACGGCGTACGGGGCGGGGCTGTCGGTGACGCTGGTGCCGTCGCTGGTCGCGGCCTGGGCGGACCCGCACTGGACGCGTCCGCTGCTGCTGGGGGTGGCGGCCCTGGTGATCACGCTGGCGGGTGCGCGGCTGCGGCTACAGGCGCTGCTGGTGCTGGGGGGCGTGGTGCTGGCGCTGGACGCGCTGCACGAGCTGACGCCGTACGTGGTGCAGGTGGCGGGCGCGCTGCCGCGGTGGGTGGCGCCGGCGCTGGCCGGGGTGCTGCTGCTCGTGGTGGGGGCGACGTACGAGAAGCGGCTGCGCGACGCCCGGCGGGTGAGGGAGGTGCTGGGGCGGATGCGGTGAGGGCGGGAACGCCGACGGCCCGGAAGCTTTCGAAGCTTCCGGGCCGTTGGTCCGGGGTGGGCGATACTGGGTTCGAACCAGTGACCTCTTCGGTGTGAACGAAGCGCTCTCCCACTGAGCTAATCGCCCGGGCGCACGCCAAACATTACCCCATGTCAGCGGCGCCCCACGACCACCTCACGGGGTCACTCGTCGATCTTCCACGGCATGACGATCCCGAACTTCCACACGTAGATCCCGGCGAGCACCGCCATGATCACGAGCCCGGTGACCGTGAGGATGATGTTGCGCCGGCGGACCTTGGGGTCGAGCGCCCGCTGGGCGGCCTCGGTGACCTTGCGCCGGGTCCAGCGCAGTACCAGCTGGGCCCAGACGAACTCGGTCGCCCAGATCGCCATGCCTCCGAAGATCACCAGCCAGCCGGGTCCCGGCAGCGGCAGCATGATGATGCCGGCCACCACGACGGCGAGGCCGACCACGAAGACGCCGACCTGCCAGCTCAGATGCAGTGCCCTGGAGGCCTTGATGAAGCCGGGTGCCCTGGAGCCGAGTGCGCGGTCCTCCTTGGTCACTCCCGGTATGACGTCCCCCGTCGCGTCGCGGGGCGCTTCCCCCGCCGCGGGAGCCGGTTCCGCCGCCGCGGCGGCCCCGTCCCGCCCGTCACTCTCCGCATTCATGACCTCAACCTACCGGACCGCCGCGCGTCACTGGAATGGCCGCATGACGCAAAGTTACACACCGCTGTACGAGCTACCCGAAGCAACACAAAACAGTCAGAGGGGTTTACAACGGCACCGTAGGTGGCATGTCGATTTCGCCGACGTGCGAATCCCCGAGCGCACACTGAGCGAAAGGCCCTGGCGCTTATGAACACCACGGTCAGCTGCGAGCTGCACCTGCGCCTCGTTGTGTCGAGCGAGTCCTCACTGCCTGTACCCGCGGGCCTGCGGTATGACACGGCCGATCCGTATGCCGTGCACGCCACCTTCCACACCGGAGCGGAGGAGACGGTCGAGTGGGTTTTCGCCCGTGACCTCCTTGCCGAGGGGCTGCACCGGCCCACCGGCACCGGAGACGTCCGCGTCTGGCCATCCCGTAGTCACGGCCAGGGCGTCGTCTGTATCGCGCTGAGCTCCCCAGAGGGCGAAGCACTGCTCGAGGCCCCGGCACGGGCCCTGGAGTCGTTCCTGAAGCGGACCGACGCCGCGGTTCCTCCGGGCACCGAACACCGTCACTTCGACCTCGATACGGAGCTCTCACACATCCTGGCCGAGAGCTGAGCCAGGCCGAGAGCTGCACGACGCCGTCCGACTCGGGGAGACGGCGTCGCGCGGACAACCTCATACGGCTGACACCGGCGCCGGTGACCACGGATCCACCGTGGTGACCGGCGCCGGTCCGCGTCGCGGCCGAGCCAGTAGAGTCGTCCGGCATCGGCGGGCGCCCGTCCGCCGGAGGCCAGGGAGCGAAAGCGTGCTGATCCCCCACGACACCCGGATCGCCCTCGACCTAGTGGTCGATCTGGTGAACACCGCGCCGGAGAGCGAGCCGGAAGGGGACGGGGCGCCGCCCGCCGACGGACTCCCCGGCATCGCGGCGCTCCACGCGTTCGCCGTACGCCACCGGGTCAGCGGGGTCGGCGCGCTCGACGAGAAGGACCTGCGGGCCGTGCACGACGTACGCGCCCGGTTCGCCGAGGTCTTCGCGGCCGGGGACGCGCGGACCGCCGCCGGGCTGGTGAACGCCCTGGTCGCGGCCGCCGGCACCACGCCGCAGCTCACCGCCCACGACGGCTACGACTGGCACGTGCACTACTTCTCGCCGGACGCCTCGATCGCCGACCACCTGGCGGCCGACTGCGGCATGGCCCTCGCCTTCATCATCGTGGCGGGCGAGACGGAGCGGCTGCGGCGGTGCGAGGCGCCGGACTGCCGGCACGCCTTCGTCGACCTCTCGCGCAACCGCTCCCGCCGCTACTGCTCCAGCCGCACCTGCGGTAACCGCCTGCACGTGGCCGCGTACCGGGCGCGCCGCAGGGAAGCGGCCGGCTGACCGCTCACAGCATGAAGAGATCGTGCAACGCGGCCATCAGCAGCAGAGTGCCGATGACCGTGAGGAAGATCATCAGAGGGGGCTGGGAAAGCGCGAAGAGGCAGCCGCGCGGCTCTTCGCCAGGGGGTGCGGGGGCGTCGCCCCGGGAGGTGTCCACCATTTCGGGACGATCATGACGCAGTCCGGGGGGTGCTGCTTACCAACATGCCTCTTCACCACGGGAGTTCACCCGTCACGGGGGCGTCGTTAATCGCTCCGGCGTCCGATCGCCCAACACATTTCCTAACCGCCGTTCCCCCTGCCCGGGTCCGGCGGCTCAGCGGAGTTCGCGCAGCTTCCGCAGCTGGGTCTGGCGGTGGACGCCGGTGCCGCCCTCGTGGCCGTTCCAGGGGTAGATCTCGATCTCCTTCGGCCCGGCCCAGCGGTTGTAGGCGGCGAAGACCGTGGAGGGCGGGCAGATCGCGTCCATCAGGGCGACCGAGTAGAGCGCGGGCACGGTGGCCCGCGCGGCGAAGCTGACGCCGTCGAAGTACGACAGCGTGCGGAACACCTGGGGCTCGGCGCCGTGCCGGGTGGCGAGGAACCGGACGATCTCCTGGTACGGGTCCTCGTCGGTGATCTCGACGGCGCGCCGGAAGTGCGTCAGGAACGGCACGTCGACGAACGCCGCCTTCACGTGCGGGCTGAGGGCCGCGACGGCCTGGGTGATGCCGCCGCCCTGGCTGGCGCCGTTCACGACGATGCGGGCGGGATCGACGGCCGGGTGGCTGCGGGCGACCTCGACGGCGCGCACCGCGTCGGTGTAGACCCGGCGGTAGTAGTACGTCTCCGGGTCGAGGATGCCGTTGGTCATGAAGCCGGGCGACTGCGGGTTGGCGGCGCCGTGCGGGTCGGGGGTGGCGCCCGCGGAGTGGTGGTTGACCGCGCCCTGGCCCCGGGTGTCCACGACCAGGGCCGCCCAGCCCGCGGCGGGCCACACCAGGTGGTCGAGGGGCAGCCCGCGTCCGCCGCCGTAGCCGAGGTAGTGGACGACGGTCGGCAGCGGGCCCTCGGCGCCCGCGGGCACGTTCAGCCAGGCGCGTATCCGGTGCCCGCCCCAGCCGGCGAACGACACGTCGTACGAGTCGACCGCGTGCAACGCCGCGTCGTACGGCGCGAATTCGGCATCCAGCGGACGGGCCGCGGCCTCGTCGAGGGTGAGCTGCCAGAACGCGTCGAAGTCCTCCGGCTCGTCGGGGTCGGGGCGGTAGGTGCGCAGTTGGTCCAGGGGCAGGTCGAACAGGGCCATGGCGTCTCCGTTTCGGGCATGCGGAAGGGGGCCGTCCGCCGCACGCGCCACGCGTCCCGCCCCCGGTGTCGTGGGGCCGGAGCGAATGGATTCACGGCCCAGCGGGACGCTATGCGGCCTCGCGAGGCAGGGTCAAGGAATCCCGGGCGAAACGATTCACCTGGTGGGACGGGGTGAGCCCCGCCGCGGGGTGCGGCGGGGCTCGACGGCTCCGGGCGGCCCCGGGGTCAGATGCCGTGCTTCTTGAGGATGGCCTCGATGTCGCTGAAGTCTTCACCGGCTCCGGACGGGCCCGACTTCTTCTCCGGCTTGCTCCGCGAGCGCGTGCCCGCGGCCGGGGCGCCCGCGCCGAGCGAGGGGGCCGACGCTCCCGGGGCCACGGCCTCGTCCCGGGCTGCGCGGGCGGCCGCCCTGCGCTCCTTGCGGCTGCCGCCGCCCCTGCGTTCGACCGCGCGCGTGATCATGAACAGCAGCCAGGCCACGCCCAGCAGGCCGAAGCCCAGCCAGACGCTCGGCTTGAAGGCGATGTCCGACACCCACTTCACGACGCCCGTCAGCACCAGGCCGACCGGCACCAGCGAGTAGGCGGCGATCCTGGTCGCGGTGAGGAACCGCTTGCGGTACGCGGTGACGGCCGCGATGCCCAGGCCCGCCGCGGACACCGCGGAACAAATGGTCTCGGCAAGCATCGGTGCCTCCTGGCGCAGGGGGATACGTCCCTTCCATCCTGCACCGATCACCCGTCGGGCGGCCATGCCCCGGGCCCGTATCAGGGAGATCTCAGGGGCCGGGCTCCTCCCCAGGTGCCGTACGGACCGTGCCGGGAGGAGGCAGGGGCGCGCGCCCTGCGAGACTGGCCCCATGAGCGATTCCTCCCCCGCCGCACCGGTCGTCCTCGACGTCTGGTGCGAGCTCCAGTGCCCCGACTGCCACCACGCCCTCACCGATGTGCACGCCCTGCGGGCCCGGTACGGGGACCGGCTGGAGATCCGGCTGCGGCACTTCCCGCTGGAGAAGCACAAGCACGCGTACGCCGCCGCGCAGGCCGCCGAGGAGGCCGTCGCCCAGGGCAGCGGATGGCCCTACATCGAGGCGGTCCTCGCCCGCACCGACGACCTCGGGGCGCGGGGCGAGAAGCTGCTGGTCGAGGTGGCCGGCGAGCTGGGTCTCGACGCCGAGGAGTTCGACACCGCGCTGATCGACGGCCGGCACATGCTGATCGTCGACGCGGACCAGGCCGAGGGCAAGGCGATCGGGGTGACCGGCACGCCGACGTACGTCATCGGCGGGGAGCGGCTGGACGGCGGCAAGAGTCAGGAGGGGCTCCGCGAGCGGATCGAGGAGATCGCCGACCGGCTGCTCGCCGGGGAGGTCTGAGGTCCGGGACGTGCGGGCGCCTACAGCGGTTTGGCCAGGTAGGACTTGGTCAGTACGTAGCCCAGCGACTCGTACAGCCGCAGCGCCGGCGTGTTGGCCGTGACGACGTGCAGGCCGATCCGCGTCTCGCCCGCCGCCAGGGATATCCGCTCGGCCTGGAGCATCAGCGCCCGCCCGTGGCCCCGCCCCCGGAAGGCCTCCCGCACCTCCACGTCGAAGACGTAGGCGACCCGCAGACCGGGGTGCATCTCGAACGGCGACACCCAGACGTTGCCCACCGTCTCGCCCTCGTGGATCAGGTGGTCCAGCCGCGCCCCCTCGGTGGCGAGGCCGTCCGGCAGGTAGCGGGCGTGGGAGGCGCGGGACATCTCGAGCGCCCGCTCCTGCGGGAAGCCCCGGCTCACCAGGCTCTCCGCGTACCCGGCGACCGCCTTGCCCTCCCAGACCGCGAACTCCTCCGGCGTCATCGGGCGCGCGGTGAGACCGGCGGGCAGGGCCGGCGGCTGCTCGGGCAGGGGCTTGAGCATGTGCCGGCTGCGCTCGGTGTAGCCGAGGGCGTCGGCCATCCGCTGCCCGGCGGTGTCACCGGCGGCCACCTCGGTGAACGCCTGGGTGCAGCCCCACCCGCGCAGGACCTCCTCCGCGGCCAGCGCGGCGATGGTGCCCCTGCCGCGGCGGCGGACGGCCTCGTCGATCCAGAGCTCCTTGACCACCCCCGTGGCCCCGCCCGCCCCCGGTTCGAGGGCGAGCTCCACGGAGCCGACGGGGCGCCCGTTGTCGCACACGTCGTACGCGCGTCGCTGTGCGCCGTCGGCGCCTGGCTGGAACGGCCCGGACGGCCGCAGTGTCGTCGTCATCAGAGGGGTTCTATCCCCTGCTCGCGGGCCCGTCACCCGTTTTTACGGAGACGGGCCGGGCGGCGGGCGCGGCGATCACGGGTCGACGTCGTCCGCGGCCCGCTCGTCGAACACGCGCATCGCCTTCGCGGTCACCGGCCCGGGCACGCCCGTCAGCTCCCGGCCGTCGACCCGGTGCACGGCCTGGACGTCACGCAGGGTGGAGGTCAGGAAGATCTCCTCGGCCCGGTCCAGGACGTCGAACGGCAGGTCTGTCTCCTGCGCCCCGGTCCACTCCACCGCGAGCGCCCGGGTGATGCCGGCCAGGCAGCCCGAGGCGACCGGCGGGGTGTGGAGCTGCCCGTCCAGGACGACGAAGACGTTGGAGCCGGTGCCCTCGCAGAGCCGGTCCGCGGTGTTGGCGAACAGCGCCTCGGACGCGCCCTGCTCGTGGGCGCGGGCGAGGGCGACGACGTTCTCCGCGTACGACGTGGTCTTGAGGCCGGTGAGCGCGGAGCGTTCGTTGCGGGTCCAGGGCACGGTGACGACGGCCGTGGTGTCGGGGCGGCGGCTCACCTCGCCGAGCGCGACGACCAGGCCGGGGCCCGCGTCGCCCCGGTCGGAGCCGAGGGGCGAGATGCCGCCGGTGTACGTGATCCGCAGTCGGCCGAGCTCCACCGGGTTGGCGTCGACGACGGTGGCACAGGCTCGGCGCACCTCGTCGAGGTCGGGGGCGGGCAGGCCGAGTCCCTGTGCGGAGCGGGTCAGGCGGTCGAGGTGGCGGGTGAGGGCGAAGGGGCGGCCCTGGGAGACCCGGAGCGTCTCGAAGACGCCGTCGCCGACGGTGAGCCCGTGGTCGAGTACGGACACCCGGGCGTCGTCGGCGGGGCGCAGCTCGCCGTTGACCCAGATCCTCATGGCGCGGTCCTTCCGGTTGCTTCGTATGCGCCCGACGCTACAGCGAGCAGCCTGGACGCCTTCAGTTCGGTCTCGTCCCATTCGCGTTCCGGATCGGAGCCCCAGGTGATGCCGGCGCCGGTGCCGAAGCGCAGGAGGGGGGCGGGTCCGGCGCGGTCGGTCCAGAAGGTCCTGATGCCGACGGCGAGCGAGGCGGTGGCCCGGTCTGCGTCGACCCAGCCGATGCCGCCGCAGTACGGGCCGCGTGGGGCGGTCTCCAGTTCGCGGATGATCCGCAGCGCGCTGGACTTGGGCGCGCCGGTGACCGAACCGGGCGGGAAGGCGGCGGTGAGGATCTCCGGCCAGCCGGCGCCGTCGGCGAGGCGGCCGCGCACGGTGGAGACGAGGTGGACGAGGCCGGGGTGCTTCTCGACGGCGCACAGGTCGGGGACGGTGACCGATCCGGTGGCGCAGACCCGGCCCAGGTCGTTGCGGACCAGGTCGACGATCATCACGTTCTCGGCGTGGTCCTTCTCCAGCAGGTCCGCCTCGGTGCGGCCGGTGCCCTTGATGGGCCCGGACTCGATCGTGCGACCGTCCCTGCGCAGGAAGAGCTCGGGGGACGCGGTGGCGATCTCGACGCCGTGCGCGGGGAGCCGAATCGTTCCTGCGTACGGGGCGGGGTTGCCGCGTGCCAGCAGCGCGGTGAGGGCGTCCACGTCCGCCGCGTCCCCGTCGGGCAGCGGTGCGCTCAGGACGCGGCAGAGGTTGGCCTGGTAGACCTCGCCCGCCGCGATGTACGCGCGGATGCGCCGGACGCCTTCGGTGTACGCCTCGCGGTCGAGCGAGGAGGTCCAGTCGCCGGCCGCCGGGCCGCGCCAGGCGCCGGGGGCCGGGGCGGGCACGGGGTCGGGGCGCACGGTGTCGAAGCGGGCACAGAGCAGCGAGCCCTCGAAACCGGCGCACACCGCCCAGAATCCGGACGAGTCGAGGGCCGCGGGATCACTGGTCACGTCCCGCAGACCGGAGGCGACGAGGCCGCCGAAGCGGGCCATGGGAGCGAGGTCGTGCACGTTCGTGAGTGTAGGGCGGCCCGCGGTGAGCTGCGCCGGGGCAAGCGCACCTCAGCACGCTGCACAAACGCGTTTTTGTACTGGCCCCGGAATCCGCTAGAGTTCAACACGTCGCCGGGACGCGCAAGCGGGCCGGGAATGACAAGCGGACGTAGCTCAGTTGGTAGAGCGCAACCTTGCCAAGGTTGAGGTCGCCAGTTCGAACCTGGTCGTCCGCTCGCAGAAGGTGGGGACCTTCCCGGTCTCCCGCCCCTGGTGGAGTGGCCGAGAGGCGAGGCAACGGCCTGCAAAGCCGTCTACACGGGTTCAAATCCCGTCTCCACCTCCAAGGACGATTAGCTCAGCGGGAGAGCGCTTCCCTGACACGGAAGAGGTCACTGGTTCAATCCCAGTATCGTCCACTGATCCGCAAGGATCGTCGGTCCGCAAGGATCACCCGCGCGATTAGCTCAGCGGGAGAGCGCTTCCCTGACACGGAAGAGGTCACTGGTTCAATCCCAGTATCGCGCACGCAGTACACGCAGGTTCGCCTGCGCGATTAGCTCAGCGGGAGAGCGCTTCCCTGACACGGAAGAGGTCACTGGTTCAATCCCAGTATCGCGCACTTTCACGAAGCCCCGGTCGTCTCGGCGACCGGGGCTTCGTCGTGCTCGCGCGCGAGCGGGCGGGCCGCCGGCACGGGTGCCGGGGCCCACCGGGCGCGGTCAGGAGGAGAAGAGCATGCGGCCGAAGCTCTTCTGCCGGTAGTGACCGTGGTGGCCGCCGTGCTGCGGGGCACCCCAGGCGGGCGCGGGGGCGGAGGGGTACGCCTGCGGCGGGGCGGCCGGCGGCGGGGCCTGCTGCGCCCACTGGGACTCGATGCGGGTCAGCGTCTCCAGCTCGCCGTAGTCCAGGAATATCCCCCGGCAGCCGCTGCACTGCTCGATCTGGATGCCGTTGCGGTTGTACGTGTGCATCTGTGCGTGGCACTTGGGGCACTGCATGTTCGGGCTCACTCCTCGCCGTCGGTTCGCCGTCGCCGGAATGCATGCCCGCCGACGGTCGGTTCACCCTACGACGTGCGTTCGGCCGCCAACTCGGGCGGGAGCGAGGCGATTCGGGCACAGGCGTCGATCATGACCTGTTCCACCTCATCCGGAGCCCGGTCCTCCGCCGCGGACTTCGCCCACGCCAGCGCGGCGGTCTGCACGGTCAGCGCGCGGGCCGGCACGTCCAGGGCGGGCCAGGGGTCGCCGTCGCCGGGTACGGCGGGGCCACCGCCGGCCCGGTAGGCGTCCAGGAAACGGAGCCAGACCTCCGGGGGCAGCAGCCCGGCCGCGTACCAGGCGGCGGGGCGCGCGAGGTCCCAGGCGGGGTCGCCGTGACCGGCGTCGTCGACGTCGATGAGCAGCCAGGGGCCGTGCGGGGCGGGGTGGCGTACGAGCTGGCCCAGGTGCAGGTCGCCGTGGCAGAGGTACGTCCCCCGGCCGGCCGGGGGCGGTGCCTCGCCCCGTGCCCAGCCCGGCAGCCCGCGCCAGGCGGTGAGCACGGGGGCGACGGCCGGGTCGCCGGGGCGGGCGGTGCGCATCCGGGCCACGGCGAACGCGGCCTTCACGGGTCCGCGCATGGCGGGGAACGGCCCCCGGATCTCGGTCCGGTGCAGCCGCGCGAGCAGCGCCCCGGCCTCCTCCCATGGGGCGGCGTCCGGATCACCGGGGTCGACGGGCTCGCCGTGGGGCCACAGGGTGACGGGGCGGCCGTGCAGCTCGGCGAGGTGCGCGCCGGGCCGGGGCGCGAGGAGGGTGTCCGCCAGCCACGGGGCGGCTGCCAGGCGCAGCCGTACGCCCAGGTCAACGGGGTCCGTACCGGGAGCATGTGCCTTGGCGACGACGGGGCCGCTGCGGACGACGGTCCCGTCGTCCCGGTCGGCGAGCACGACCGGCGGCGGGCAGGAACAGTCACCGGGAGCGTGGGCCGCCCGATGGGCAAGGTCCCCCAAGGCACGAACGAGTAGGGCGGTCACGGTCTCCCCCGGTGGTACGGACGGGCCGACGGACACGGCCCGGGCAGAGCGTACGCGGAAGGGCGACGGCGGCCCGGCGCGTCCGGCCCCGGACAGCGCGATGTCCGGTCAGCTCCCCAGCTGACCGGACAAACGCTGCCGTCCGCCGCACCCCCGTCCCCACGGGGTTGTTGGCCGGATGTCCCGGTCCGGACCGCTCTTCCGGACCCGGGGCGCCGCTCAGCGCCCCAGCATCACGCCCACGGACGACGCCTGTGTGACCACTGCTTCCCAGCCGCCGAAGACGACGACGAGCAGGGCCGCCAGGGGAAGGACCATCGCGGTCGCCACCAGCGGGTGGCGACGGCCGGACGTGGCGTACGAGCTGCGTGTCCGCGTGCGGACCACCGTCCGTGCTGCCGTGTCAGCCATGGTTCCTCTCCTGACCTGATGTGGGGCGGCGGGCGTTTGACCTCGGGGGACGAGTGTGACGCCCGCCGCTTGACTTCAACATTAGGGATCCGGCCGGCGGGCGGCGTCATGCCCGCGTACCGAATCCCGGGCCTCCCGGAGGATGAGCCGTCCGCGCTCGGCGTACTCCCCTGGGTGGAGACCGGGCTACGCGGGACCGGGGTCTTCCCTGAGGGGACGCTCGGAGCTGTCCTCCCTGGGGACCGGCTGTTCGACCAGGGCGAGCACCCTGGTCGCCATGAAGCGGGCCGTGCGCACCACGGACCCGTTCCTGGTGACTTCACTCACTTCGACCACCCCTCTGCGGACCGCGGTCTCCACCCTGCGGCCGGCCCGGGAGGCCACCACCTCGTAGGTCCGGGTGCTGTCCCCGGCGTCCACGACTATCTCGACTCGATCGCCCTTCATTGATCCAATCCCCCTTCTGCGACGGACCTTTGAGATCTCGCACGGGCCGGGGCGCCTGGATCCGCGGCTCCCTGACCACTCCTCAAGTCTCCCACCCGGCACTGACAATCGAATCTCCCGTGAGGGCGCGGCCTCTGAGCGCCCCGGGCGGCGGGTACGTAAGCTGTGCCTCGTCAGGCGTACCAGGCAGCGGGGATGGGCAGACATGGCGATGATGCGGCTCCGGCGCGAGGACCCGCGTGTCGTCGGCTCGTTCAGGCTGCACCGGCGGCTCGGGGCCGGTGGCATGGGTGTCGTCTACCTGGGTTCGGACCGGCGCGGCCAGCGGGTGGCGCTGAAGGTGATCCGCCCCGACCTGGCGGAGGATCAGGAGTTCCGGTCGCGGTTCGCGCGCGAGGTGTCCGCCGCCCGGCGGATCCGCGGCGGCTGTACGGCCCGGCTGGTCGCCGCCGACCTGGAGGCGGACCGCCCCTGGTTCGCCACGCAGTACGTGCCGGGCCCGTCGCTGCACGACAAGGTGGCCGAGGAGGGCCCCCTGTCGGCCGCGGAGGTGGCCTCGATCGGGGCGGCGCTCTCCGAGGGCCTGGTGGCGGTGCACGAGGCCGGGGTGGTCCACCGGGACCTGAAGCCGTCGAACATCCTCCTCTCCCCCAAGGGCCCCCGGATCATCGACTTCGGGATCGCCTGGTCGACGGGCGCGTCCACGCTGACGCACGTCGGTACGGCGGTGGGCTCGCCCGGTTTCCTGGCGCCCGAGCAGGTGCGGGGCGCGGCGGTGACCCCGGCGACGGACGTGTTCTCGCTCGGGGCCACGCTTGCGTACGCGGCGATGGCCGACTCACCATTCGGACACGGAAGTTCCGAGGTCATGCTGTACCGGGTGGTGCACGAGGAGCCCCAGCTGTTCGATGTGCACGACGCGCTGGCACCGCTGGTGAGCGCCTGTCTGGCGAAGGACCCGGAGGAGCGCCCGAGCACGCTCCAGCTGTCGATGCGGCTCAAGGAGATCGCGGCGCGGGAGGCCCAGGGGCTGCACGAGAGCCGGCCGCCCGTCCAGCGTTCGGCCCAGGAGGCGGACCGGCCGACCGGCCGCCTGGAGGGCCCGTACACGGAGCAGCAGACCCGCCGGGCCGCCGGTCCGGCGCCGGGGTCGCGTCCGCAGAACCGGCCGTCGGCGGCGCGTCCCGCCCCGGCCCGCACCGGTGGCGGCCGCCCGGCGCAGCAGCAGCCGCGCGGGGGGACCCGGCCGGGCCGGCGGCCGCAGGGCACCAACGCGACGAACGGCAGGCCGGGCACCCGGCCCGGGACCCGGACGACCTCGACGGGCCGGCGCCCGGCCAACCCGAAGCTGCTGCGGCAGCGGCTCGTGGTCTTCGTGGTGGTGACGCTGCTGGTGGCGTTGGGGATCGCGGCGGCACAGGGCTGCCAGGGCCCGGCCCGGGGGCTGGGCGTGGACCTGGGCCACAGCCCCGGCCAGAGCCAGGGCCGGCGGTAACTAGTTCTCCGGGCGGCCCGTGGCCACCGCGTAGAAGGCGACCGCCGCCGCTGCGCCGACGTTCAGCGAGTCCACGCCGTGTGCCATCGGGATGCGCACCCACTGGTCGGCGGCGGCGAGGGCGCGGGCGGAGAGGCCGTCCCCCTCGGCGCCGAGCATCAGGGCGGCCCTGTCCATCCGGTGCGGCGCCGCCTCGTCGATGCTGACGGCCTTCTCGGCGGGCGTCAGCGCCAGGAGCCTGAAGCCGGCCTCGCGTACGGCCTCCAGGCCTACCGGCCAGGTGTCGAGACGGGCGTACGGGACGGAGAAGACGGCGCCCATCGAGACCTTGACGGACCGCCGGTAGAGCGGGTCGGCGCAGTCCGGGGAGAGGAGGACCGCGTCCATGCCCAGGGCGGCGGCGCTGCGGAAGATCGCGCCGATGTTCGTGTGGTCGTTGACGGCCTCCATGACGGCCACGCGACGGGCCGTGCGCAGGAGTTCCCCGGCGGCCGGGAGGGGCTTGCGCTGCATGGAGGCGAGGGCGCCGCGGTGGACGTGGTAGCCGGTGACGCGTTCGGCGAGGTCCGGGGCGACCGCGTACACCGGGGCCGGGACCTCGTCGATGACGTCGCGCATCAGGTCGATCCACTTCGCCGAGAGCAGCATGGAGCGCATCTCGTAGCCGGCCTGCAGGGCGCGCCGGATCACCTTCTCCCCCTCGGCGATGAAGAGGCCCTCTGCGGGCTCCTTCCTGCGCCTGAGTTCGACGTCGGTGAGGTTGATGTAGTCGCTCAGGCGCGGGTCGTCGGGGTCGTCGACGGTGATGAGTTCAGCCACGGTTCTGCTGCTGCCTTGTCCGGTGTGGGGTGCCGATGGTCCCGTGGGACCGTCGGCACTGGTTACTTGCCGCTCGGCGCGGTGGCCGTGCCGACCTCGACGACGTCGCCGATGACGATGACTGCGGGCGGACGGATCTCCTCGGCGACCACGCGCTCGGCCACCGTCGCGAGGGTCGCGTCGACGCGGCGCTGGGCGGCCGTCGTGCCCTCCTGGACGAGGGCGACCGGGGTCTCGGGCGACCTGCCGTGCTGGACGAGCGCGCGGGCGATGGCGCCGATCTTGTCGACGGCCATCAGGAGGACCAGGGTGCCGCGCAGCCGGGCGAGGGCCTCCCAGTCGACCAGGGAGCGCTCGTCGTCGGGGGCGACGTGCCCGCTGACCACGGTGAACTCATGGGCGACGCCGCGGTGGGTGACGGGGATGCCGGCCGCGCCGGGGACCGAGATCGAGCTGGAGATGCCGGGGACGACGGTGCACGGGATGCCCTCGGCGGCGAGCGCCTGGGCCTCCTCCATGCCCCGGCCGAAGACGAACGGGTCGCCGCCCTTGAGCCGGACGACCGCCTTGCCCGCCTTGGCATGCTCGATCAGCGCGTTGTTGATGGCCTCCTGGGCCATGTAGCGGCCGTACGGGATCTTCGCGGCGTCGATGACCTCGACGTGCGGCGGGAGTTCGTCGAGCAGGTCGCGCGGGCCGAGCCGGTCGGCGATGACGACGTCCGCCTCGGCGAGGAGGCGGCGGCCGCGGACGGTGATCAGGTCCGGGTCGCCGGGGCCGCCGCCGACCAGGGCGACGCCGGTGGTCCGGGTGCGGTGGTGCGGGGCGGCGATGCTGCCGTCGCGCAGGCCCTCGACGATCGCGTCGCGGACGGCCGCCGAGTGGCGCGGGTCGCGGCCGTGGGCGCCGGCGGTGAGCACGGCGACGGTCACTCCCTCGCTGCGGCCGGTGGCCGGGGTCCAGGCGGTGGCCGCGTCCGCGTCGTCGCTGCGGACACACCAGGTGCGGGTGCGTTCCGCCTCGGCGGAGGCGGCCTCGTTGGCCGCGTCGTCGTCCGTGGCGATGAGCGCGTACCAGGTGTCGGTGAGGTCGCCGTCGGCGTACCGGCGGCGCTCCCAGCGGATCTCGCCGGCGTCCGCCATCGCCTCGACGGACGGGGTGGCGGACGGGGACACGAGGACGATGTCGGCGCCGGCCGCGATGAGGGCGGGGAGGCGGCGCTGGGCCACCTGGCCGCCGCCGACGACGACTACGCGGCGCCCGCTGAGGCGCAGTCCGACGGGGTAGGCGGGGCGATCGGCGTGCGTGGCCATGGTGGTGCGGGCTCCTCGGGGCGGTGCGGAAGCGCGGGCCGCTGCGGCGGTGGAGCGGCGTGAATGTGGTGGGTGGGGATCACGATACGGGGTGGGCGGGGCGGCTGCGGCGGGCCTTGCCCCCTCCCCGCCCCTTCCCGAAACCGGGGCGCCGCCCCGGACCCCGCGCCTCAAACGCCGGCGAGGCTGAAAGTGGCCGCGCCACAATCAAGCCCCTCCGGCGTTTGAGGAGCGGGGGTACGGGGGCAGCGCCCCCGCAACGAGCCGCGCTACTTCTCCGTCACGCCCGCCGAGTCGAACGTCGCCACCTCGTGCATCGCACGCGCGGCACTCTGCACGATCGGGAGCGCGAGCAGCGCCCCCGTGCCCTCTCCGAGGCGGAGGTCGAGGTCGACGAGCGGGCGCAGGCCCAGCTTGTTGAGGGCCGCGACATGGCCCGGCTCCGCGCTGCGGTGCCCCGCGATGCAGGCGGCCAGCGCCTCCGGAGCGATCGCCCGGGCCACCAGCGCCGCCGCGCCCGCGCTCACGCCGTCCAGGATCACCGGCGTACGCAGCGACGCGCCGCCCAGCAGGAAGCCGGCCATCGCCGCGTGCTCCAGGCCGCCGACGGCCGCGAGGACGCCGATCGGGTCGGCCGGGTCCGGCTGGTGGAGCTCGAGGGCGCGCCGGACCACGTCGATCTTGCGGGCGTGCATCTCGTCGTTGATGCCGGTGCCGCGGCCGGTCACCTCGGCCGGGTCCATCCCCGTGTACACGCAGATCAGCGCGGCCGACGCCGTCGTGTTGGCGATGCCCATCTCGCCCGTCAGCAGGCCCTTGTTGCCCGCCGCGACCAGATCGCGGGCGGTCTCGACGCCGACCTCGATCGCCGCGTGGACCTCCTCGCGGGTGAGCGCCGGGCCGGTCGTGAAGTCCGCCGTGCCCGCGCGCACCTTCCGGGGCAGCAGGCCCGGCATCGGGGGCAGTTCCGCGACCGCGCCCACGTCGACCACGCACACCTCGGCGCCGACCTGCGAGGCGAACGCGTTGCAGACCGCGCCGCCGCCGAGCATGTTGGCGATCATCTGGCCGGTGACCTCCTGGGGCCACGCCGTGACGCCCTGGGCGTGCACCCCGTGGTCGCCCGCGAAGACCGCGACCGCCGCGGGCTCGGGGATCGGCGGCGGGCACATCCGGGACAGCCCGGACAGCTGCGCCGAGATGATCTCCAGCATGCCGAGCGCACCGGCCGGCTTCGTCATCCGCTTCTGGCGCTCCCACGCCTCGCCGAGCGCCTTGGCGTCCAGCGGGCGGATGTTGGAGATCGTCTCCTGGAGCAGGTCGTGCGGTGCCTCGCCGGGCAGGGCGCGGCGGCCGTACGTCTCCTCGTGGACGACCCAGGACAGCGGGCGCCGCTTGGACCAGCCCGCCTGCATCAGCTCCGGGTCCTCGGGGAACTCGTCCACGTACCCGACACAGAGGTACGCCACGATCTCCAGGTGTTCGGGCAGCCCCAGCGCACGCACCATCTCGCGCTCGTCGAAGAAGCTGACCCAGCCCACGCCCAGGCCCTCGGCCCGTGCCGCCAGCCAGAGGTTCTCCACGGCGAGCGCGGAGGAGTACGGGGCCATCTGCGGCTGGGTGTGCCGGCCGAGCGTGTGGCGGCCGCCCCGCGTCGGGTCGGCGGTGACGACGATGTTGACCGGGGTGTCGAGGATCGCCTCGATCTTCAGTTCCTTGAACTGCTTCGCCCGGGCCTTCGGCAGCGACTGCGCGTACGCCTCCCGCTGCTGCTGCGCCAGCTCGTGCATCGAGCGGCGCGTCTCGGCGGACCGGATGACCACGAAGTCCCACGGCTGCGAGTGCCCGACGCTGGGCGCCGTGTGCGCGGCCTCCAGGACGCGCAGCAGCACCTCGTGCGGGACGGGGTCGCTGCGGAAGCCGTTGCGGATGTCACGGCGTTCCCGCATGACCCGCAGGACCGCCTCCCGCTCGGCGTCGTCGTAACCGGGAGCGGGCGGCGCGATGGGCGCCTCTTCGGACGCCTCGGGCTGTACGGGCTCCGCCTCGTCGCTCAGGTCCGGGGTCTCGATGACCTCGGGGCCCGACTCCGGCTCCGGGGCGGACGCCTCGGGCTGTATCGGCTGCTCGGACGCCGGGGGCGTGACGACGGCCGGGGCGTCCGCCTCCGGCAGGGGGGCGGCTTCCTGCGTGGTTACGGGGGCGGGCTCGGGCTCCGGGGCCGGTGCGGGTACCGCCACGGCGACGGGCTCGGGCTCCGTGGGCTCCGCGACGACGGCGGGCGTCGGCTCGGCCACGGTGACGGTGACGGGTTCGGGGTCGGCAGCCGGTGCGGTCTCGGGCACGGTCGCCGGCTCGGGCTGCGCCACGACAGCGGCCTCCGCCTCGGCGGCCGGGGCGGGCTCGGGCTCCGCGACCGGGGCCGGCTCAGCGACCTGGACGGGCTCGGGCGCAGGGTGCGCGACCGGCTCGGCGATCGGTTCGGTGGCCGGCTCGGTGACCGCTGCGGCGGTCTCGTTCGCCGGTGCCGGGGCGTCGGCGACCTGCGCCTCGGCGGCCGGTGCGGCCTCGGGTGCCGTTGCGTCGGCAACGTGGGCCTCGGGGGCCGGCACAGCCTCGGGCGCGGCCTCCGGAGCGGCCACGGCCTCCGGGGCCGGCACGGCCTCGGGCGCGGCCTCCGGAACGACGACGGTCTCGGCAGGTGCCGCCTCCGCCGCGTCCGGCTCCGCCTCCGGCGCCTCGGTCACCACCGCCGGTTCCTCGGCCACCGGCTGCACGGGCACGGGCCCGGCCTGCGCGGGCGCCTCGGCCACCGGCTCCACCGGCGCGGGCTCCACCCCGGCGGCCTCGGCCGCCACCGCTTCCGGAGCGACCGTTTCTGCTGCCGCCGTCGGCGCCTGCGCCGACCACGCGTTCTGCGGCGGGATCTCGCCGAGCTGCGGGCCAGGGAGGGGCTGCTGCACGGGCTGCGGGTCGAAGTACTCGGGTTCGGCGGTCGCCGGGCCCGCGTGGCGGGCGGCGGCGGCCTGGGGCTGCGCTCCGGCCGGGCCGCGGTCGGCCAGGGAGCGGACCACGCCGGCCCCCGACGTACCGCCGTAGGACGGCTCGGGCGAGGCCGGTCCGCGGTGCAGCGGGCGGCGGACGGGGGCGGGCTGGGGCTGCGGGGCCGGGGAGGGGATGCGGACGGTGCCGAGGTCGACGGAGCCGGAGTCGCGGCCTCCGGACTCGTGCGCGCCGGGGCCGGTCTCGGGCGGCGGCTCGGCGGCGGCCTGGTGCATCGCGTACGCCGGGACCTGCTCCTGGAGCTGGACGGGGCCCTGGGCGTGCGCCGGGTCGGCCGGCTGGGGGTGGAACTGCGGCTGGTAGGCGCCCTGCGCGGCGTCCGCGTAGTGGCCCGTGGCCCGGTCCGCCGGCTGGGGTTCGCCCCAGGCGCCCTGGGCGCGGGGCATCAGCAGGAGGTCGTCGTCCTCGGTGGTCTGCGCGGAGGGTTCGAGGTAGGTGTAGGAGTCCGGCGCGGGGACGCCCGACTGCTCCACCGTGCCCGCGTTCTCCGGCAGTCCCTCGCCCGGGATCCGGCCGGTGTCACTCATGCGTTCCCCTCGCCCATCGTCAGTGCTCCTTCGGCCCTGCGCCCGGGACGCCCGGACACGGCACGCGGTGCTCGTCCAGTGGGACGAGCGGGCGCGCCGCGCGGCACGAATCGGTCGCGGACATCCTGCATTCTCGCGGTCGTTCGCCGCCGCGGCAGGTCATTTCGCCACGGCCCGCTGTGGACTGCGCCACGTTGCGCGTCCCAGGGTGTTGCCGTACCACAGCGGGGACCAAAACGGTTCCCTTTTCCGGACATTGACGAACGAAGCGACGAACGTCCTGGAGCGGTGCGACGATCGGCCAGCCTACCTCGCACCGGTTGCCGACGGGTCAGGGGGCAAGGTCCGAACGCAGTGCGGAGAGCAGAAAGACGACCGTGCGTTCGCGCTCCGACCAGGCGGTCGTGTCGAGTTCGACGGACTGGAGGAGCGAGCAGGCGACCGTGTAGCCGTTTCCGGCCAGTGCGGCACCCAGTGCCTCGGCCTCGTCGCGGGTGGAGGCGTGGGTGACGATCCGCTCCGGCCTGCGGTCGGCGACGGCGGTGGCGACGGGGACGCCGCCGCCTCCGATGCGTACGACGTCGGGTTCGGGCAGCCGTTCCAGTACGTGCGGGGCGCGGCCCTCGACGACCTGGAGCTGGACGCCGAAGGCGCGGGCGGCGGCCGTGGTGCGGGCGCAGGCGGCCGGGTCGCTGTCCACGGCGAGGACGGCGGCGCCGAAGCGGGCCGCCTCCACGGCCAGGGCGCCGCCGCCGGAGCCGATGTCCCAGACGAGGTCGCCGGTGCGGGGGCCGAGGTGGGCGAGCTGGGCGGCGCGCAGGACGGGGCCCTCGCCCTCGCCGCTCACCCCCGTCGGGCGGGCGCCCGGGTCGGGGTAGGCGCCGACGGGCAGGGCCCAGCCGCGTACGCCCTGGGGGTAGGCGGGGTGGCGGCCGGCGATCCAGGCGTCCTCCTGGCGCTCGGGGCCGCCGCCGATGACGATGACGACGTTGGGGTCGCGCCAGACGTGGTCGGCGGCCGTGTCGGAGGTGACGACGGTGACCTGTTCGCGGTCGGTGCCCAGTTCCTCGCAGATGACGAAGGTGCGGTGGACGCCTTCGAGGAGCAGCGCGAGTTCGGCGGGCCCGGCGCCGGGCGAGGTGAGGACGGCGACCTTGTGGTGGGCGCGGCAGACGTTCACCGCGCGGCGCAGCGTACGGGGGTGGGCGACGACCGTCTGGGCGTCCTCCCACGGCATGCCCGCGCGGGCGAAGGCGGTGGCGACGGAGGAGACCGCCGGGACCACCTCGACCTCCAGGCCGTGCGCGGGGGCGCGCAGGGTGCGGACGACGCCGAAGAAGCCGGGGTCTCCGTCGGCGAGGACGACGGCGCTGCCGCGGTGGCCTGCGATGCGGCGGGCGGCGAGGTCGACGGAGCCGAGGCGGATGCGTTCGGCGTCCCGGGGCACTTCGGGCAGCGCGAGGTGGTGGGCGGCGCCGGCGACCAGGGTGGCGGCCGAGAGCGCTGCGGTGGCCGCTCTGGTCAGCGGTGAGCCGTCCCAGCCGATCACTGTGACCCGGTCGGCCATCTTGGTGTCATTCTCCTGGAGTCGTCGCAGGCGGGGCGGGGATGCCCGGAGGCGGGCAGGGTGAGGTTACCCGGTCCCCCCCGATGGGGCGCCGGGGCCCCGGCGCCGGTCAGTTCCAGTCGTTGTAGGTGCCGTAGCCGCCGGCGTCGGCGAGCTGTTCGGCGACGCCTTCGAGGTCTTCGGGGAGCAGGCCCCAGACGATGAGGTCGGTGCGGATGTCGGTCCATCCTCCGTCCTGCGTCTGCGAGCGCGCTATCCGGGCGTTGCGCAGGACGCCCTCGCTGATGCAGCCGAGCTTCTGCGCGACCTGCTGGGAGGCGGTGTTGTCGGCGGCGGTGCGCAGTTCGATGCGTTCGAAGCCCTGGTCGCGGAAGAGCCACTGGGCGACGGCGAGGACGGACTCGGTGGCGTACCCCTCGCCACGCGCCCAGGGGGCTGTGATGTAGGCGGCCTCGGTGGAGAGGGTGCGCCAGTCGGTGTTGCGCAGCCGTACGGAGCCGACGAGGCGCTGGGTGAGGAACTCGGTGACGGCCAGGGCGATCCCGTCGCCCTTGGTGCGGTGTGCGGGAGCGATCCTGCGCACCCAGCGTTCGGCGTCGACCTGGGTGTAGGGGTGGGGCGCTCCGGTCCAGGCGGTGACGAGTTCGTCGTTCATCATCTCGATGTACGCGGGGATGTCCGCCATGTCGAATGGGCGCAGCACCAGCCGGTCCGTGCTGATGGAGATGTCCGGGAAGGTGGAAGTCATGCGCAGCTCCATGCCGAAGACCGTGTAAATGCACAGCATGCAGCATCACCGGGACCGCGTGCATGGCCGGGTCCGTACGGCGGGGCCCCGCACCTCCCGGGCGGGGTGTGCGGGGCTCCTGGGGCAAGTGCCGTGTACGGGTCAGGACTTGGCGGCGTCACCGAAGGCGGGAATGACCGAGCCCTGGTAGGTGTCCTCGATGAACTTCTTGACCTCGTCGGAGTGGAGGAGCTTCACGAGCTTCTGGACGCGGGCGTCCTTCTCGTTGCCCTTCTTCACGGCGATGATGTTGGCGTACGGGTTGCCGTCGGCCTTCTCCAGGACGAGGGCGTCCTTGCCGGGCTTGAGCTTGGCCTCGATGGCGTAGTTGCCGTTGATGACGGCGGCGTCCACGTCGTTCAGAGCGCGCGGGACCGTGGCGGCCTCCAGCTCCTTGAACTCCAGGCCCTTCTTGTCGGTGATGTCGCTCAGCTTGGCGCTGGTGCCGACGCCGTCCTTGAGGGTGATGAGGTTGTTCTCGGCGAGCAGCTGGAGCGCGCGGCCCTCGTTGGTGGTGTCGTTGGGGACGGCGATGGTCTGGCCGGCCTTGATGGAGTCGAGGCCCTTGACCTTCTTGGAGTAGAGGCCGAGGGGTTCGAGGTGGACGGTGCCGACGGAGACCAGGTGGGTGTCGTTCTTCTTGTTGAAGTCGTCCAGGTAGGGCTGGTGCTGGAAGAAGTTGGCGTCGACCTGGCCGGTCTCGGTGGCGGTGTTCGGCAGGACGTAGTCCGTGAACTCCTTCACCTCCAGCTTGAGGCCGGCCTTGTCGGCGAGGTTCTTCTTGACGAAGCCGAGGATGTCGGCGTGCGGCGTCGGGGACGCGGCGACGACGAGGGCCTTGGATGTGTCGGTGCCGGTGCCGCTCTTGGCCGCCGGGTCGGAGTCCGTGCCGCAGGCGGTGAGGCCGAGGGCGAGGGCGGTGGTGGCCGCGGCGGCGGCGGTGATCTTGATGCTGGTACGCACGAAAAGTGCCTCTTTCAGGTGGTGATGGTGGAGCGCCCGGACAAGGAGTGCGGGCTTGGTGAGGAGAGAAGTCAGGAGGTGCGGCCGCGGCGGGCCAGCAGGCGGACGGCGAGGTCGCCGATCAGCTGGACGAGGGTCACGATGACGATCAGCAGCGCGACGGTGATCAGCATGAAGCGGTTGTCGAAGCGCTGGAATCCGTAGGTGACGGCCTTGGAGCCGAGCCCTTCGCCGCCGACCGCGCCGGCCATCGCGGAGTAGCCGATGAGCACGATGACGGTGGTGGTGATGGAGGAGACGAGGGATGGCAGGGCCTGCGGGAGGAGGACCTTGCGGACGATCGTCGTGATGGAGCCGCCCATGGACTGGACGGCCTCGACGAGCCCGTGGTCGACCTCGCGGACGGCCGTCTCGACGAGCCGGGCGAAGAAGGGGACGGCGCCGACGGCGAGCGGCACGATCATCGCGGTGGGGCCGATGAAGGTGCCGACGACCCAGGTGGTGAAGGGGATCAGGGCGATCAGCAGGATGATGAACGGCAGTGAGCGGCCGATGTTCACGATCGCACCGACGACCTTGTTCACCGGGGTGTTCTGCAGCAGGCCGCCCTTGTCGGTGAGGACGAGCAGGACGCCGAGCGGAAGCCCGGCCAGGACGGTGACGAGGGCGGACCACAGCACCATGTAGAGGGTGTCGACGGTGCCCTGGGTCAGCAGCGGCTGCATTTCGGACCAGGTCACTTCGCCACCTCCTTGGTGAGCGGTGCGGGGGTGGTGACGGGTTCGGCGTCTGTTCCGTCGACGAGCTCGGCCTGGAGCCCCTGCTCGCGCAGGAAGCCGATCGGGACGACGTTCTCCTCGAACCGGCCGGGCAGTTCGATGCGCATGCGGCCGATCTGCTTGCCGCCGACGGTGTCCATCGCGGCGCCCAGGATCGAGATGTCGATGTTGTACGTACGGGAGAGCTGGGAGATCACCGGGCGGGCGGCGGCCTCGCCGTGGAAGGTGACGTCGACGACGGTGCGGTCCGGCGCGGAGGCGGTGCCGCCGACGGGGAACAGCTCGTGGGCCAGCTCGGAGCCGGGGGTGGCGAGCAGTTCGCCGACGGTGCCGGACTCGACGACCCGGCCGCCCCGCATCAGCGCGGCGGAGTCGCAGATGGTCTTGACGACGTCCATCTCGTGCGTGATGAGCAGGACGGTGAGCCCCAGCTGCTGGTTGAGGTCGCGCAGGAGCTGGAGGATGGAGCGGGTGGTCTCGGGGTCCAGGGCGGAGGTCGCCTCGTCGGAGAGCAGCACCTTGGGGTCGCCGGCGAGTGCGCGGGCGATGCCGACGCGCTGCTTCTGGCCGCCGGAGAGCTGGCCGGGGTAGGACTCGGCCTTGTCGGCGAGGCCGACCAGGTCCAGGAGTTCGAGGGCCTTGCGGGAGCGCTCGCGGCCGGTGACGCCGAGGATCTCCAGCGGGAGTTCGACGTTGCGCCGCACGGTGCGGGAGGCCAGCAGGTTGAAGTGCTGGAAGACCATGCCGATGCGGCTGCGCGCCTCGCGGAGTTCCTTGCCGGCCCGGCGGCCCCGGCCCGCGAGGGCGGTGAGGTCCTGGCCGGCCACGGTCACGGTGCCCGAGGTGGGGCGTTCCAGGAGGTTGACGCAGCGGATCAGGGAGGACTTGCCGGCGCCGCTGCGGCCGATGACGCCGTACACCTCGCCTTCGCGAACGTGCAGGTCGACGCCGTCCAGGGCGGTGACCTCCCGGTCGCGCGACCGGTAGACCTTCGTGAGGCCCGTCGTGGTGATCACAGGGGTTTCCGTCACTGTCGAGTGCGCGGCGCGGTGTCCGCCGGGCACGGGGCATGCGTCCGGGGGTGATCCGGACATTTCGATCGGACGTTCCGAGCAGCTTCCCGGGGCGGCCGGGCGCGGCGGTCACCGCGGGCCGGGGCCCGTGCGGGCTCGTTCCGCTGGGTGCGGACGGCCGGGGGGAAGGGGTCTCGCTTCGGGGCGCGAGGCTCGGTCGTGGGCCCTCAGAAGGCGCGCATTCGACCCATACAACGAGCACCGGGCGTCGTGATCGCCTCGGTCGCAAGGATGCGGCTGCTCGTCGTGGTCATGGGCACAAGTAAAACAGACGTGAGGTTCCCGCCGGACCGATTGTCCGAATAGCGGACAGCGGTGGATGAGGCGGTACGGCAGACTCGTATCAGCCGACGAATTCCAGCCACACGGCTCTGACCTGCTCTTATGTACTCAAGGAGTGGCCGGTGTCGTTGTTTTCCCGGCGATCGGAAGCGGCGCACTCTGTGGTCAAGGCCACCATCGACCGCCCTGGCGCGCTTCCCGCGGCGAACCGGGGGCGCACGCGGCGGGTCCGGCGCGCCGTAATACCCTCGGCTCATGCTCGACGCCCTGACGGTCGCGGTCGCCGCGGCCGCCCTCGCCCTCGCCGCCTGGTGCGGATTCGCCGCCTACCGGGACCAGCCCACCAAGGACTGGCACTTCATCGGCATGGCCGTCGTCTCGCTGCTGGCCCTGGCGCAGCTGGTCGTGGGGATCGTGCGGCTGGCCCGCGGCGAGCGGCCCGAGCAGGGCATGACCATCTTCATCGCCTATCTGGCCGGGGCGTTCCTCGCCGTGCCGGCGGCGGGGTTCCTGTCGCTGAGCGAGCGGACCCGCTGGGGCTCGGTGACGGTGGCGGCGGGCGCGGTCGTCCTGGCCGTCCTCGAAGTACGGCTCTACGACATCTGGGGAAGCTGACCGTGACCGACACCGACACCACGCAGGCGACGGCCGGCGGCGAGAAGCGCCCCTTCGACCTCGGCACCGGTCCCGGGCGCGTCCTGGTCTGGTTCTACGGCGTGTTCACCGTGGCGGCGGCGTCCCGCTCGATCGTCCAGATGATCCTGGACTTCGGCCGCGCGCCCCTGGCCTATGTACTGTCGGCGGTCGCCGCGGCCGTCTACGGCTTCATCACGTACTCGCTGGTGCGCGGCGGCGAACGGGCGCGCCGGACCGCACTGGTGTGCTGCGCCGCGGAGCTCGTCGGGGTGCTGGTCGTGGGGACGTGGACGCTGGTGGAGCCGTCCGCGTTCGCCGACGCGACCGTGTGGTCGTACTGCGGCCGGGACTACCTGTTCATCCCGGTGATCCTGCCGGTGACCGGGATGATGTGGCTGCGCCGCGCCCGTACCGCGTAACGGCTGGGGCGCGGCGCTCGCCATACGGGTACGGCTAGGCGCTGGCCACGTACGCGGCGGGGGCCTGGGCCTCCTTCTCCAGCAGGATCATCATGACCCCGTCGCTGCCGGTGGCGTTGCCCACGGTGGCGTAGCCCGCGCGCTGGTAGAGCCTCAGGTTGGCCTCGCTGCGGTGGCCGGTGTGCAGCCGGAAGCGGGTGGCGGCGCGCTCGTCGGTGAGGCCCGCCTCCGCCGCCCGCAGCAGCCGGGCGCCGAGGCCGTGGCCGCGGAGGCGGGGGTGGACGCAGAGCCGGCCGATCTGGCCCGTGCCCTCCTGGTCGGTCGAGCCGCGTACCGAGCCGACGACCTCGTCGCCGAGCCGGGCCACGTACACCAGGTTCTCCGCGATCTCGGCGCGGACCGAGTCGAGGGTCTGGACGAGCGGGTCGATGCGGTAATTGCCGTACAGCTCCGCCTCGCTCTGGAAACAGAGGTACTGCAGCTTCAGAATCTCTTCGGCGTCCTGCGCGTCCGCCGCCGAGATGATCACGCTCATGCCCATGTGCGCATGCCTCCCGCTCACCTGATCCGCCGGTTGTCTACGGCTCCTTTCCCACGCTCCAGGAGCGACAACCTCCGCCGCGAGCATTCTGCGCAGACATCCAAGGCGACGGGAACGGATGGGGCCCAAACTCCCCTGTGACATAGCCAACTCCCCTGGGATGTGACGGGAGCCGGGTACTGACGGGGAGTCGGGCCCGCCGTCCTACCTCTTCGCCGCGAAGTCCGCCGCCGCGAGCAGGGCGGTGTCCGGGTTGTCAGAGAAGATCCCGTCGATCCCGGTCGCGAAGTACGCGGCGAACGCGCCGAAGGCGTCCCCGTACGCGTTGGGGTCGCCGCCGCGCCGGAAGTCGGCGGGCAGGAAGGTGTTCTCGTTGCGCATCGTGTACGGGTGGAGGACGAGGCCCTGTGCGTGGGCGTCGCGCACCAGGGTGGTGGGTTCGGTGAGCCGGCCGGCGGCGTCCTTGGGGATGATCAGGTCCAGGGTGGGGCCGATGCCCTGGGCGAAGGAGGCCATCCACTTCAGGCCGGCCGGCTTCACGAGGTCGTCCGTGGTGCGCGGGTCGCCGGACACCTCGAAGTCCCAGGGCCGGGTGCCGGTGCCGGAGAGCAGGACGATGCGCGGGGTGGCGACGAGCCGCGCCAGGCGCTGGATGCTGCCCGGCTCGAAGGACTGGAGGATCAGCGGGGACTGGGCGCGGTGCCGCCCGTAGCGGCGCAGCAGCTTGGCCAGCGGCTCCTCCAGGCCGAGCCCGAGCCCCCGGAAGTAGGTGGGGTGCTTGGTCTCGACGTACAGCCAGACGGGCTTTCCGCGGCGGCGGCCCTCGCGGTCGGCCCAGCGCAGGACCTCCTCGAAGGTGGGAACCTCCCAGCGGCCGTCGTAGAGCGTGTTCTTCTGCCGATTGGCCGGGATGCGCTCCTTGGCGCGCAGCGTCTTCAGCTCGGCGAGGGTGAAGTCCTCGGTGAACCATCCGGTCAGGGAGACGCCGTCGACGGGCTTCGTGGTCTTCCGGTTCGCGAACTCGGGGTGCGCGGAGACGTCGGTGGTGGCGGTGATGTCGTTCTCGTGGCGGCAGACGAGGTGGCCGTCGCGGGTGGGGACGAGGTCCTGCTCGATGATGTGCGCGCCCATGTCGAGGGCGAGCTGGTAGGAGCCCAGGGTGTGTTCGGGTCGGTAGCCGCTGGTGCCCCGGTGGCCGATGACCGTGGGGACGGGCAGGTCGAGGCGGTGGCCGCCGCCGTGTCCGCCGTTCCGGCCGGCCGCCTGCGCCGTTGTGGTGACGCCCAGGGCGGCGGTTCCGAGGACGGCGGCCCCCGCCCCGATGACGGTCCGTCGTCCCGGCGCGGCCTGCGCACGCTCTGTCATGAATGCTCCTCGCATGTGATGTACGGCACCTGTCGAGCGAGGATCGAGCGTAGGCAGGGGCACGCTCCTGGGGGCGGCACCTGGAAGAACATGGCGCGAACACATGTCAACACGCTGTATCCGATGCGTGAACCCGATGTGCGATCGGCCGGTACCCGCGAGTATCGTCCTCACCTGCATGGACCTTCACAATCCGTCGCCCCGGCCGGCCCGGCCACAACACCGGAGGAAGCGTTGTCCCGTCTCGCACTCATCAAGGCAGTGCTCGGACCGATCCTGCGCCTGATGTTCCGTCCCCGGACGGAGGGCATCGAGAACATCCCGGGCTCCGGGCCGGTGATCCTGGCGGGCAACCACCTGACGTTCATCGACTCGATGATCATGCCGATCTGCTGCGACCGGCCGGTGTTCTTCATCGGCAAGGACGAGTACGTCACGGGCAAGGGAATCAAGGGCAGGCTGATGGCCTGGTTCTTCACGGGCGTGGGCATGATCCCGGTGGACCGCGACGGCGGGCGCGGCGGGGTCGCGGCGCTGATGACGGGCCGGCGGATCCTGGAGGAGGGCAAGGCCTTCGCGATCTACCCGGAGGGCACCCGCTCCCCCGACGGCCGGCTCTACCGGGGCCGTACGGGCATCGCGCGGCTGACGCTGATGACGGGCGCGCCGGTGGTGCCGTTCGCGATGATCGGCACGGACAAGCTCCAGCCGGGCGGCTCGGGCCTGCCCCGGCCGGGCAAGGTGACGGTGCGCTTCGGTGAGCCGATGGAGTTCTCCCGGTACGAGGGCATGGACCGCGACCGCTATGTGCTGCGGGCGGTGACGGACTCCGTGATGACCGAGGTGATGCGGCTGTCCGGACAGGAGTACGTCGACATGTACGCGACGAAGGCGAAGGCGGCCTGATCCGCTGACGCACGCGTGAGGGCCCGCCCCGGCCGGGGCGGGCCCTCACGCGTGTCCGGGGCCGGTGCTACTCGTGGACGATGCCCTCCTCCAGCTCCTGCCCGCGCAGCAGGAACCAGGCGGCGGCCGCCGTGGCCACGAGGACGACGGCGCCGATGACCGAGGCGAGGTGCAGCCCGCCCACGAAGGCGTCCTGGGCGGCGGTGACCATCTCGGCGGCCTCGTGCGGCGGCAGCAGGTGCGAGGACTCCACGGCGCCGCCGAGCGATTCGTGCGCGGCGTCCGAGACGGCGGGCGGAGTGCCGGGCGGTGCGGTGAAGTCCTTGTAGGCGCCGGTCACGATGGAGCCGAGCAGCGCGATGCCGAGCGCCGCGCCCAGCTCGTACGCCGTCTCGGAGACCGCGGAGGCGGCGCCCGCGTGTTCCTTGGGGACGCTGGAGAGGATGACGTCGGACGTCACGGTGAACGCGAAGCCCGCGCCGACGCCGACGATCAGGAGCAGCGCGCCGATCAGCGGGTAGGCCGTGTCCCGGTGGACGGCGGCGACCGCGGCCAGCGCCAGGCCGATCGCGCCGAGCCCGCCGGCCACCACCACCCGTACGGTGAGCCGCCGGGCGACCGTGCCCGCCAGCAGGCCCGCGGTGACCGCTCCCACGGCGGCGGGCAGTTCGGCGAGCCCGGCCTCCAGCGGTCCGCGGCCCTGGACCAGCTGGAGGAACTGGGAGAGGAAGAAGACGATCCCGGACAGGCCGAGGATGGTCAGCAGGTCGGCGAGGACCGCGCCGGAGAAGCCCCGGTGGTGGAAGAGCCGCATGTCCAGCAGCGGGGCGGGGAGCCGGAACTGACGGCGTACGAACCAGATCAGCGCCAGCAGGCCGGCGACGCCCACCAGGGCGGAGATCCAGCTCGCGCCGTGCGCGGCCATCTCCTTGACGGCGTAGACGACCCCGATCATGCCGACCAGTGAGAGACCCACGCTCGGCAGGTCCCACGGCCCGGGTGCCGGGTTCTTCGATTCGGGGATCATCTTGACGCCGACCGCCACGAGCACCGCCATGACGGGCAGGTTGATCAGGAAGACCGAGCCCCACCAGAAGTGTTCGAGCAGGAAGCCGCCGACGACGGGCCCGACGGCCGCACCGGCCGAGGCCATCGCGCCCCAGATGCCGATGGCGAGGCTGCGCTCGCGGGGGTCGTGGAAGAGGTTGCGGATCAGGGCGAGGGTGGACGGCATCAGGGTGGCGCCCGCGACGCCGAGCAGCGCCCGCGCCACGATCATCATCTCGGGCGTGTGCGCGTACGCGTTGAGCACCGAGACCGCGCCGAAGGCCGTGGCGCCGCACAGCAGCAGCTTCTTGCGGCCGATGCGGTCACCGAGGCTGCCCATGGAGACGAGGAGCCCGGCGATGACGAAGGAGTAGACGTCACCGATCCAGAGCAGCTGGGTGCCGGTCGGCTCCAGGTCCTCGCTGAGGAACGGGGTCGCCAGGCCGAGCACGGTCGCGTCGACGGCCACCAGCAGCACGGCGAGGACGAGGACGGCCAGCGCGATCCACCGCCCGGGGCGGTACGGCTCGACGGCGGGCTCCGGCTGCTCTTCGACACTGCTCATTGCTCCACGCTCCGGCGTGCGCCGCCGAGCAGCAACTCGACGATCATGTACGGGAAGTCCCGCGCGGCCACCCGGCCCGCCTGAACGGCCCACGCCCCGCTGCCGATGAGTCCGTACAGCGCCTCGGTCAGCCACGCCGGGGTCAGGTCGATGCGGAATTCGCCGCGTTCCTGGCCGCGCCGGAAGAAGGCGGCGACGCGGGCGTCCAGCCGGTCCCAGCCGGCGTTCTGGTCGTCGCCCTCGAAGAGCTGGTTCTCGGTCACGAGGAACGAGAGCAGTCCGGCGCCCGGCTCGACGGCGACGACGAACCGGCGCAGCGCCTCCTCGCTGGTGCCCTCGTCCATCGCGGCGGAGTCGAGCGCCGCCTCGAACTCCTGGATGCCCAGCTCCTCCAGCGCCCTCACCAGCGCGTCCCGGCCGGCGAAGTGCCGGTGCAGGGTGGCGCGCCCGATGCCGGCCGCCCTGGCGACCTCGTCCATGGTGGCGGTGGATTTACGGGTCAGCAGGGCGGCGGCACTGCGCAGCACCTGCTCACGGTCAAGAGTCATGAGACGACACTAACCCGAATGAGACACCGATGTCTCATTCGGGTGAGTGGCGTCCCTGTGGCTCAGCTCCAGGGCAGTGAAGCGCGGTGGCGCCAGTACGCCTCCGGCTCCTCGACCAGGGCGTCCAGCCGGGCCCGCCGCTCCTCGTCGAGGACGGGGACGGCCGCATGGAGGTTGCCGGAGAGCTGGGCGACGGTGGCCGCGCCGGAGAGCACGACCCCGGCCCACGGCTGATGGAGCACCAGGGCCAGCGCGACCGCGTCGCTGCCGAGCCCCTCCTCGCCGGCGATCTCCCGGACCACGGCGGGCGCCTGGTCCCCCGCGAGCCGGCCGTTGGCCATGCCCTCCTTGACGATGACGGTGAGCCCGGCCGCGTGCGCCTCGGCGAGCGCGGGCCCCGCCGAGGTCTCCAGCGCGTTGTAGGTGGCCTGGACCGTACGGAAGAGGGGGGCGCCGTCGGTCGTGACGGCGAGGGCGGCGAGGATCGCCTCGGCCTGGGCGGGGCCGCTGGTGGAGAGGCCGACGCTGACGCCCTGGGCGGCCAGTTCGGCGAGGCGGGCGTGGAGTTCCTTGTCGGTGAGCGCCGGACTGTCCGGGGTCACCGAGTGGATCTGGTACAGGTCGAGCCGGTCCCCGAGCAGGGCGGCGGATTCGGCGCGCTGGCGTTCGAACGCGGCGAGGCTGTGGTCCTTCACCTCGTGCGCCTCGGCGTCGGGGCTCCAGTCGGCGGTGTAGGTGTACCCCCATTTGCTGCCGACGACGACGTCGTCCGCCTCGGGGTGCGCCGTCAGCCAGCCGGCCAGGAACTCCTCGGCGCGCCCGTAGGAGCGGGCGGCGTCGAAGTAGCGGACGCCCTGCGCGTAGGCGGCGTCGAGGAGTTCGTGCGTACGGTCGCGCAGGGCGTCGGGCGAGCGGTCGGCCGGCAGGTCGCGGTCGCGGTGGAGGTTGATGTAGCCGGGCCTGCCGACGGCGGCCAGGCCGAGCCCGATGTGGGCGGTGGGGGTGGTCGCTTCGGAAAGTCGGGCGAACGGCATCGCGGGCTCCTCGTCGTCGGGCAGGACGCGCCTACCCTCCAACGTAGCCCGCGATGCGTCCGCGACTACTTGTGCGCGTCCGCCCAGGCGTGCTGCACGGCGAGGTCCGCCTTGACCTCGGCCAGTTGGGTGGCGACGGCCGAGGGGGCGGTGCCGCCGCGCCCGCTGCGGGAGGCGAGGGCGCCGGCCACGTCGAGGACGGTGCGGACCTCCGGGGTGAGGTGCTCGGAGATCTTCGCGAACTGCTCGTCCGTCAGCTCGTCGAGCTCGATGCCGTGGTGCTCGCACTCCTTGACGCACTCGCCGGCGACCTCGTGGGCGACGCGGAACGGCACGCCCTTCCTGACCAGCCACTCCGCGATGTCGGTGGCGAGCGAGAAGCCGGCCGGGGCGAGCTCCTCCATGCGCTCCCGGTTGACGGTGAGCGTCGCCATCATGCCGGTGAAGGCGGGGAGCAGGACCTCCAGCTGGTCGCAGGAGTCGAAGACCGGCTCCTTGTCCTCCTGGAGGTCGCGGTTGTACGCGAGCGGCAGGGCCTTGAGCGTGGCCATCAGGCCGGTGAGGTTGCCGATGAGCCGGCCCGACTTGCCCCGGGCGAGTTCGGCGATGTCCGGGTTCTTCTTCTGCGGCATGATCGAGGAGCCGGTGGAGAAGGCGTCGTGCAGGGTGACGAAGGAGAACTCCTTCGTGTTCCAGATGATGATCTCCTCGGCGATCCGGGAGAGGTTGACGCCGATCATCGCGGTGACGAACGCGAACTCGGCGACGAAGTCCCGCGAGGCCGTGCCGTCGATGGAGTTGCCCACCGAACCGCGCTCGAAGCCGAGGTCGGCCGCGACCGCCTCCGGGTCCAGGCCCAGCGAGGACCCGGCCAGCGCGCCGGAGCCGTACGGCGAGACGGCGGTCCGCTCGTCCCACTGCCGCAGCCGCTCCGCGTCCCGGGACAGCGACTGCACGTGGGCCAGGACGTGGTGGGCGAAGAGCACCGGCTGGGCGTGCTGGAGGTGCGTACGGCCGGGCATGGCGACGTCCGGGTGGGCCTCGGCGAGGCCGACCAGGGCGTCCTGGAGGTCGGCGACCAGGCCGCCGATGACGCGGGCGTGGTCGCGCAGGTACATCCGGAAGAGCGTGGCGATCTGGTCGTTGCGGGACCGGCCGGCGCGGAGCTTGCCGCCGAGGTCGGGGCCGAGCCGTTCCAGCAGGCCGCGCTCCAGGGCGGTGTGGACGTCCTCGTCGGCGATGGTGCCGGTGAAGGAGCCGTCGGCCACGTCCGCTTCGAGCTGGTCGAGCCCGGCGGTCATCCGGTTCAGCTCGTCCTCGGTGAGCAGGCCCGCCTTGTTGAGGACGCGGGCGTGGGCACGGGAGCCGGCGATGTCGTACGGCGCGAGCCGCCAGTCGAAGTGGACGGACGCGGACAGCCGGGCCAGCGCCTCGGCCGGTCCGTCGGCGAAGCGGGCGCCCCAGAGACGTACGTCGCCGTTGCCGTTGCCGTTACTCACTGCGTGCTCCTCGGAAGTGCCACTGTTAGGCATAACTATGCAGAGCTCTGCATGACTTGTCAAAGCGGGTGTCGGTCGCTCGCTCGCAGCCGTCCCGAGGGGCGAAATTCCCTCGGCACTCCGGGGACCGCCGTCGATACTCGCCCCATGGGGAAAACATACGAACGCATCGACGGCCGGCTGCGGACCTTCATCGAGGAACAGCCCGTGTTCTTCACGGCGACCGCGCCGCTGGACGGGGAGGGCACGGTCAACCTCTCCCCCAAGGGCGTCAGCGGCTCCTTCGCCGTGCTGGACGAGCGGCACGTGGCGTACCTGGACTTCGCCGGGAGCAACGCCGAGACGGTGGCCCATCTGCGCGAGAACGGACGGATCACCCTCATGTGGTGCGCCTTCCAGGGCCCGCCGAACATCGTGCGGGTGCACGGCCGGGGCGAGCCCGTCTTCCGCGACGACCCCCGCTTCCCGGAACTCCTCGGCCGGTTCGCCGGGGTCGACGCCTCCGCGCACGGGCTGCGGGCGGTCATCGTGGTCACGGCCGAGCTGATCCGGGACACCTGCGGCTACGGCGTCCCCTTCATGACGTACGACCAGGACCGCACACTGCACGGGCAGCGCTTCGCGCGGGAGGACGACGCCTCGCTGAGCGCCTACTTCGAGAAGAAGGAGCACATCGCCACCAGCATCGACGGACTGCCGGGACTCCCCCTGCCCCTGCCGGCGATGCCGCCCGCGCCCTGAACGGCGCACCCGCCGACCGCGCTTCCGTATGACGGGGCGTCGGGCGGCCTACAGTCCGTGGCATGCGAGGACTCGTGACGACCGCCGCCGTCCTGCTGGCCCTCGGCACCGTCGCCGGGGCCGGCCGGCCGCCGCTGGTCACCGCCCCGCTGCCGACGCGGCTCGCGGACACGGGCGGCGGCACCCAGCTCATCACCGCCACGGCGGACTCCACCTCTTCCACCGTCGGCACCCTCACCTGGTGGGACCTGCGCAACGGAAGGTGGACCCCCGCCGGGACCGCCGTCGCACGGTTCGGCTCAAAGGGGCTCACCGAGGGCGCCACCCGCACGCAGGGCACGTACACGACACCGACCGGCGTCTACGACCTGCCGTACGCCTTCGGGGTCGCGGCCGCGCCCGCCGGCACCCGCTTCCCGTACCGGCGGGCCACCGCCGGGTCCTGGTGGTGCGAGGACAACGAGGCGCGCGCCTACAACCGCTGGGCCGAGCCGCTGCCCCCGGACTGCCGGGCGTCGGAGTCCGAGCAGATCACCGCGTACCCCACGCGGTACGCCCGCGCGCTCGTCATCGGCTTCAACTACGACAAGCCGGTACGCGGCCGGGGCGCCGGGATCTTCCTGCACGTCAACGGGAAGGGCGCGACCGCCGGTTGCGTCTCCGTACCGGCGGACGCGATGGACCGCATCCTGGCCTGGGCCGATCCGGCCCGCAGCCCGCACATCGCGATCGGCACCGTCGCCGGCGCGACCGCGGTCACCCACTACTGACGTCGGCGCCCGCCGTCAGCGCTCGTTCTGCGCGAGCCGCAGCAGATGGTCGGCGAGCGCCTGCCCGCCGGCCGGGTCGCGGCTGATCAGCATGAGCGTGTCGTCGCCCGCGATGGTGCCCAGGATGTCGTGCAGTTCGGCCTGGTCGATGGCCGAGGCCAGGAACTGCGCGGCGCCCGGCGGCGTACGCAGCACCACCAGGTTGGCCGACGCCTCCGCCGAGATGAGCAGTTCGGCGGAGAGCCGGCGCATCCGCTCCTCCTTGGCGGAGCCGCCCAGCGGTGCCTGCGGGGTGCGGAATCCGCCCTCGCTCGGCACCGCGTAGATCAGCTCGCCGCCGGTGTTGCGGATCTTCACCGCGCCCAGCTCGTCCAGGTCCCGGGAGAGCGTCGCCTGGGTGACGCTCAGCCCGTCATCGCTGAGGAGCTTGGCCAGCTGGCTCTGCGAGCGCACCGGCTGCCGGTTGAGGATGTCCACGATCCGGCGGTGGCGCGCCGTGCGGGTCTGCGGCACCGACGGCCCGCCGAACTCGGATTCCTGCGCCTCGGTCATCGTCGTCGCCTCATTCTCCGGAGCGCTTCTCTCCGGATCGTCCGTCCCCGTATGCCGCGTCGAGGGCGCCAGGCAGCGCCCGGAGGAACGCGTCCACCTCCGCGTCACCGATGGTCAGCGGCGGCATCAGCCGCAGGACATCGGGCGCGGGCGCGTTCACCAGGAGGCCGGCCCCCTGAGCCGCCTGCTGCGCCTGGGGCGCGAGGGGCTCGGTGAGCACGATACCCAGCAGCAGCCCGGAGCCCCTGACATGGGAGACCAGCGGGTGGCCCAGCGCCTCCACGCCTTCCCGGACGCGCTCGCCGAGTCGCTTGACCTGGTCGAGGGCGCCGTCGGCGGCGAGGGTGTCCAGCACCGCGAGGCCGGCGGCGCAGGCGACCGGGTTGCCGCCGAACGTCGTGCCGTGATGGCCGGGTGCGAGGAGGTCCGCCGCCGCACCGAAGGCGACCGCGGCGCCGATCGGGAGCCCGCCGCCGAGCCCCTTGGCGAGGGTGACGACGTCCGGCTCCACGCCCTGGTGGGCCTGGTGCTCGAACCACGTACCGCACCGGCCGATGCCGGTCTGGACCTCGTCGAGCACGAGCAGGGTGCCGGTGGCCCGGGTGATCTCCCGGGCGGCCTCCAGATAGCCCCTGGGCGGGACGACGACGCCGTTCTCTCCCTGGACCGGCTCGATGATCACGAGCGCGGTGTCGGTGGTGACGGCGGCCCGGAGCGCCTCCACGTCGCCGTACGGGACGTGCGTGACGTCGCCGGGCAGCGGGGTGAAGGCCTCGCGCTTCTTGGGCTGGCCGGTGAGGGCGAGGGCGCCCATGGTCCGGCCGTGGAAGCCGCCGTCGGTGGCGACCATGTGGGTGCGTCCGGTGAGCCGGCCGATCTTGAAGGCGGCTTCGTTGGCCTCGGCGCCCGAGTTGCAGAAGAAGACCTTGCCGGTGCGGCCGAAGAGCGAGAGGAGCCGTTCGGCGAGCGCGACGGGCGGCTCGGCGATGAACAGGTTGGAGACGTGCCCGAGGGCGGAGATCTGGGCGGTGACCGCCTCGACGACGGCGGGGTGGGCGTGGCCCAGGGCGTTGACCGCGATGCCGCCGACGAAGTCGAGGTACTCGGTGCCGTCCGCGTCCCACACGCGGGCGCCCTCGCCACGCACGAGGGACAGCTTCGGGGTGCCGTAGTTGTCCATCAGCGCGTGCTGCCACCGCTGCGAAAGCTCGGCGTTGCTCATGATTCCCCCTGCGCGTCGGGCACGACCATCGTGCCGATTCCCTCGTCGGTGAAGATCTCCAGCAGGATCGAGTGCTGCACCCGGCCGTCGATGACGCGGGCGGTCTCGACCCCGTTGCGTACGGCGTGCAGGCAGCCCTGCATCTTGGGCACCATGCCGCTGGACAGCTCGGGCAGCAGCTTCTCCAGCTCGGTGGCGGTGAGCCGGCTGATCACGTCGTCGCTGTTGGGCCAGTCCTCGTACAGCCCCTCCACGTCGGTGAGGACCATCAGCGTCTCGGCGTTCAGCGCGGCGGCGAGTGCGGCGGCGGCGGTGTCCGCGTTGACGTTGTAGACGTGGTTGTCGTCGGCGGACCGGGCGATGGAGGAGATGACCGGGATGCGGCCGTCGTCGAGCAGGGCCTGGATGGCGCCGGTGTCGATGGCGGTGATCTCGCCGACCCGGCCGATGTCGACGAGCTCGCCGTCGATGGTGGGCCGGTGCTGTACGGCGGTGATGGTGTGGGCGTCCTCGCCGGTCATGCCGACGGCGAGCGGCCCGTGCTGGTTGAGCAGGCCGACCAGCTCGCGCTGGACCTGGCCGGCGAGCACCATGCGTACGACGTCCATCGCCTCGGGCGTGGTGACGCGCAGGCCGGCCTTGAACTCGCTGACCAGGCCGTGCTTGTCGAGCTGTGCGCTGATCTGGGGGCCGCCGCCGTGCACGACGACGGGCTTGAGGCCGGCGTGCCGCAGGAAGACGACGTCCTGGGCGAAGGCGGCCTTCAGTTCCTCGTCGATCATGGCGTTTCCGCCGAACTTGATGACGACGGTCTTGCCGTTGTGCCGGGTCAGCCAGGGCAGCGCCTCGATGAGGATCTGCGCCTTCGGGAGTGCGGTGTGCTTCCGCGCCGTCGTCATGAGCTGTACGCGCTGTTCTCGTGGACGTAGTCCGCGGTGAGGTCGTTGGCCCAGATGACGGCGGACTCGGTGCCCGCGGCGAGGTCGGCGGTGATCTTGACCTCGCGGAAGCGCATGTCGACGAGGTCGCGGTCCTCGCCGACCGAGCCGCCCCGGCAGACCCAGACGTCGTTGATGGCTACGTTCAGCGCGTCCGGCTCGAAGACGGCCTTCGTGGTGCCGATGGCGGAGAGCACCCGGCCCCAGTTGGGGTCCTCGCCGTGGACGGCGCACTTGAGGAGGTTGTTACGGGCGATGGAACGGCCCACCTCGACGGCGTCGTCCTCGGTCGCGGCGTTGACGACCTCGATCCGGATGTCCTTGGAGGCGCCCTCGGCGTCCCCGATGAGCTGGCGGGCCAGGTCGTCGCAGACGGTCCGGACGGCCTCGGCGAACTCCCTCTGCTCCGGGACGGTCCCGCTGGCGCCGGAGGCCAGCAGCAGCACGGTGTCGTTGGTGGACATGCACCCGTCCGAGTCGACCCGGTCGAAGGTGGTGCGGGTCGCGTCGCGCAGCGCGGCGTCAAGCCCGGCGGCGTCCACGTCGGCGTCGGTGGTGAGCACGACGAGCATGGTGGCCAGGCCCGGGGCGAGCATGCCGGCGCCCTTGGCCATGCCGCCGACGGTCCAGCCCTCGCCGCCGGCGACGGCGGTCTTGTGCACGGTGTCGGTGGTCTTGATGGCGATGGCGGCCTTCTCGCCGCCGTGCGGGGTGAGCTGGGCGACCGCCTTGTCGACGCCTCGGAGGAGCTTGTCCATGGGAAGCGGGATGCCGATGAGCCCGGTGGAGGCGACGGCGATGGTGCCGGCACCGTGCCCGCCCGTCTCGTCGTACCCGGCGCTGTTCAGGGAGGCGGCCACCTTCTCGGCGGTGGCGTGGGCGTCCTGGAAGCCCTGCGGGCCCGTACAGGCGTTGGCGCCGCCGGAGTTGAGGACGACGGCGGTGACCTCGCCGCCCTTGACGACCTGCTCCGACCAGAGGACGGGGGCGGCCTTGACGCGGTTGGAGGTGAAGACGCCCGCGGCGGCGCATCGCGGCCCCTGGTTGACCACGACGGCCAGGTCCGGGTTGCCGTTCTCCTTGATTCCGGCGGCGATGCCCGCCGCCGAGAACCCCTGTGCTGCCGTGACGCTCACGGTGCGACTCCGATCGTGGAAAGACCTGTGTCCTCGGGCAGTCCGAGGGCGATGTTCATGGACTGCAGGGCCCCGCCCGCGGTGCCCTTGGCGAGGTTGTCGATGGCGCTGATCACGATGATCCGCCCGGCCGCCTCGTCGTACGCGACCTGGATCTGCACGGCGTTGGAGCCGTACACGGCGGCGGTGGCGGGCCACTGCCCCTCGGGCAGCAGGTCGACGAACGGCTCGTCCGCGTACGCCTTCTCGTAGGCGGCGCGTACGCCCTCGGCGGTCGTCCCCGGCTTCGCCTTCGCGCTGCACGTGGCGAGGATGCCGCGGGGCATGGGCGCGAGGGTCGGCGTGAACGACACGGTGACCGGCTCGCCGGCGGCGGCGCTGAGGTTCTGGATCATCTCGGGCGTATGGCGGTGGACGCCGCCGACGCCGTACGGGGTCATGTTGCCCATCACCTCGGAGCCGAGCAGGTGGGGCTTGGCCGCCTTGCCCGCGCCGGAGGTCCCGGACGCGGCGACGATCACGGCCTCCGGCTCGGCGAGCTGCGCCGCGTACGCCGGGAACAGCGCGAGCGACACGGCGGTCGGGTAGCACCCCGGCACCGCGATCCGCTTGCTGCCCTCGAGGGCGGCGCGCCCGCCGGGCAGCTCGGGCAGCCCGTAGGGCCAGGTGCCGGCGTGCGGCGAGCCGTAGAATTTCTCCCAGTCGGCGGCGTCCCGGAGGCGGAAGTCGGCGCCCATGTCGACCACCAGAACCTCGTCGCCGAGCTGTTCGGCCACGGCGGCGGACTGGCCGTGCGGCAGGGCGAGGAAGACGACGTCGTGCCCGGCGAGTACGTCCGCGGTGGTGGGCTGGAGGATGCGGCCGGCGAGCGGGCGCAGGTGCGGTTGCAGGGCGCCGAGGGGCTGGCCCGCGTTGGAGTTGGCGGTGAGTGCGCCGATCTCCACCTCGGGGTGGGCGAGCAGCAGACGGAGCAGTTCCCCGCCCGCGTATCCGCTCGCTCCTGCCACTGCTGCGCGTACCGCCATCGAAAGCCTCCTAGTCGATGGCATGACTATACGCAGTGATGCACTTTTATGCAAAGAATTCCCCTGGAGTGGCACCCGATCCGGCCTCTAGGGTGATCACATGGCAACGATCAAGCACCTTCAGGTGACCTTCGACTGCGCGGACCCCGAGCGCGTGGGACGTTTCTGGTGCGAGGTGCTGGGATATGTCGCGCCGGGGGCGCCGGAGGGGTTCGACTCCTGGGACGCGTACAACGCCTCGCTGCCGCCGGAGAGCCGGAACACGTGGTTCGCGGCCTCCGACCCCACCGGCGCCGGTCCGCGTATGTACTTCCAGCGGGTCCCCGAGGGCAAGGTCGCCAAGAACCGGCTGCACCTCGATGTACGGGTGGCCACCGGCCTCGTCGGCGAGGAGCGCCTTGCCGTGATCGAGTCCGAGTGCGCGCGGCTCCTCCCGCTCGGCGCGGTGCGCGGGAAGCTGCTGCCGGCCGACGGCGAGAACGAGTCCTGCCTCAACATGCAGGACGTCGAGGGCAACGAGTTCTGCCTCGACTGAGGCTCGCGGCCCGGCGCGCCCCGGGCACGTACGCTCACGCCCATGCCGGCCCCCTCCCCCAGCCCCCGTCTGCACCGCGTCGCCGTCCTCGTGCTCGACGGTGCGAAGCCGCTCGACGTCGGGATCCCGGCCCAGGTGTTCACGACCCGGGCGAGCATGCCGTACGAGGTACGGGTGTGCGGCGCGGCCCCGGGGCCGGTGACCGGCGGTGACGGGCTGGCGTACCTCGTCACGCACGGGCTCGAAGCGCTCGGCTGGGCGGACATCGTCTTCGTGCCCGGGTACCGGCAGCCGGACCGGGACGACCCGCCGCGGGCGGTGATCGAGGCGCTGGTCGCCGCGCACGGGCGGGGGGCGCGGCTCGCCGCCATCTCCACCGGGGCGTTCGCGCTCGCCGCGACCGGGCTGCTGGACGGCCGCCGCGCCACCACGCACTGGCACTACACGCGGGCCCTCGCGGCGAAGTACCCGCTGATCCGGGTGGACGAGAACGTGCTGTTCGTCGACGAGGGCAGCGTCCTCACCTCGGCCGGCGCCGCCTCCGGGATCGACCTGTGCCTGCACGTCCTGCGCGGCGACCTCGGTGTCGCCGCGTCCAACTACGCGGCGCGGCGGCTCGTCGCGGCCCCGTACCGCAGCGGCGGCCAGGCGCAGTACGTGCCGCGCAGTGTGCCGGAGCCGCTGGGCGAGCGGTTCGCGGCCACCCGCGAGTGGGCGCTGCACCGGCTCGGCGAACCGCTGACCCTGGACGCGCTCGCCCGGCACGCGGCGGTCTCGCCGCGCACGTTCTCGCGGCGGTTCGTCGAGGACACCGGGTACACGCCGATGCAGTGGGTGATGCGGGCCCGGATCGACCTGGCTCGCGAGCTCCTCGAACGCTCCGAGCGGGCCGTGGAGCAGATCGCCGCCGATGTGGGGCTCGGGACGGGCGCGAATCTGCGGCTGCACTTCCAGCGCATCCTGGGCACCACGCCGAGCGAGTACCGGCGCACCTTCACCAGGGGCGAATAGGGCGCGTCCGGTCCTCGGCCGGCTGGCGGGATCCTTGCGGACCGTGGCGATCACGCCGCTGTCCCGGGCCCGCGGCGGGCGCGATCGTGGAGGGCGAAGAGAGAAGGGACATCTCACATGACTCGCATCGCCATCAACGGATTCGGCCGCATCGGACGCAACGTGCTGCGCGCGCTGCTCGAACGCGACAGCGACCTCGACCTGGTCGCCGTCAACGACCTCTCGGAGCCGGCCACCCTCGCCCGGCTGCTGGCGTTCGACACCACCGCGGGCCGGCTGGGCCGCCCGGTCACCGTGGACGGGGACACCCTCGTCGTCGACGGCCGCCGTATCAAGGTGCTCGCCGAGCGGGAGCCGGCACGGCTTCCCTGGGCGGAGCTGGGCGTCGACATCGCCGTGGAGGCGACCGGCCGCTTCACCTCGGCGAAGGCCGCCCGCGCCCACCTCGACGCCGGTGCGAAGCGGGTGCTGGTCGCCGCGCCGTCGGACGGCGCGGACGTGACGCTCGCGTACGGGGTGAACAGCGACGCGTACGACCCCGAGCTGCACACGATCGTCTCGAACGCCTCGTGCACCACCAACGCGCTCGCGCCGCTGGCCTCGGTGCTCGACGACCTCGCGGGCATCGAGCACGGCTTCATGACGACCGTGCACGCCTACACGCAGGAGCAGAACCTCCAGGACGGCCCGCACCGCGACGCCCGCCGCGCCCGCGCCGCCGGCGTGAACATCGTGCCGACCACGACCGGCGCCGCCAAGGCGATCGGCCTGGTGCTCCCCCGCCTGGAGGGCAAGCTCTCGGGCGACTCGATCCGGGTGCCGGTCCCGGTGGGCTCGATCGTCGAGCTGAACACCACGGTGGCCCGGGACGTGACGCGCGATCAGGTGCTGGAGGCGTACCGGGCGGCGGCCGAGGGCCCGCTGGCGGGCGTACTCGAATACTCCGAGGACCCGCTCGTGTCGGCCGACATCACCGGCAACCCGGCGTCGTCCATCTTCGACTCGGAGCTCACCCGGGTCGACGGACGCCACATCAAGGTGTCCGCCTGGTACGACAACGAGTGGGGCTTCTCCAACCGGGTGATCGACACCCTGACCCTGCTGGCCGGCCGCTGAAGGGTGTTTCGCTCGCCGGCCGGGGCCCGTCGGTGCCGGCCCCGGCCGCGTGGTGCGCGCGTACGACGCGTGTCAGGCCGGCTCGAAGCCGTTCCGGATGACGCCGTACTCCACGGGCGTCTCCCAGCAGGCGTAATGGCGGCCGGGGAGATCCGCGAGGCCGGTCCCCAGCGCTTCCGCCAGATCGGCGGCACCGGTCTTACGGATTCGAGCGGGCGCGTCGGCAGCTTGGTGGTGGGCGCACGCGCCGCGCACTTCGGTCACCACGTACTCCACGCGCCTGCCCGCGCCGCCCGCCGGTTCCTCGTGGTGCCTGAGCGGCGGCAACGGGGCCGGCCTCTACAGCTACTGAGGCCGAGGGGCCCGTTCCGCGGTCGCGGAACGGGCCCCTCAGACGGGTCTGCGGGCGTCAGGCGCGCTCGTCCCGCGCCTTCGCCTCGCGCTCGGCGTTGCGCTCCTTGATGCGGACGTTCTCCTTGCGGACGTCCGCCTGGGTGGCGCGCTCCTTCTGCAGCCACTCGGGGTTGTCCTGCTTCAGGGCGTCGATCTGCTCGGTGGTCAGGGGCTCGGTGACCCCACCGCGGGCCAGGCCCGAGATGGAGACGCCCAGCTTGGCCGCGACGACCGGGCGTGGGTGCGGGCCGTTGCTCCGCAGGTCGAGCAGCCACTGGGGCGGATCGGCCTGGAGGGCCGCCAGCTCGGCGCGCGAGACGACACCCTCCTGGAATTCGGCGGGGGTGGCGTCGAGGTACACACCCAGCTTCTTCGCCGCGGTCGCGGGCTTCATCGTCTGGGCGGTCTGGTGGGACTTCATGGGGTCAAGGGTATCCAGCGCGTGCGGCGCCCTCGACCACGGCCGGTAACCTGGCGGGGTGACAGGCCCGGAAGCAACCCCTTCGTTCCGGCTGGCGTACGTCCCCGGAGTGACCCCCACCAAATGGGTCCGGATCTGGAACGAGCGCCTGCCCGGCATCCCCCTGACCCTCGTCCAGGTGCCCGCTGCCGAGGCCCAGGGCCTGCTGCGCGCAGGCGAGGCCGACGCGGGGTTCCTGCGGCTGCCGGTCGACGGCACGGATCTCAGCGCGATCCCCCTGTACACGGAGACGACCGTCGTCGTGGTCCCGAAGGACCATCTGATCGCGGCGGCCGACGAGGTGTCCGTCGCGGAGCTGGCCGACGAGATCGTGCTGCACCCGTTGGACGACTCCCTGGCCTGGGAGCGGCTGCCGGGCCGCCCGGCGGTCGAGCGGCCGGTGACCACGGCGGACGCCGTCGAGCTGGTGGCGGCCGGCATCGGCGTCCTGGTCGTCCCGCAGTCGCTGGCCCGGCTGCACCACCGCAAGGACCTGACGTACCGGCCGCTGACGGACGCGCCCGAGTCGCGCATCGCGCTGTCGTGGCCGCAGGAGAAGACCACCGACCGGGTGGAGGACTTCATCGGCATCGTCCGCGGCCGGACCGTGAACAGCTCGCGCGGCCGCGCCGGGGCTCCGCCCGCCGACCGGCCGAAGGAGAAGGACAAGCCGAAGCGCGCTTCCGGTACGGGGGCGGGCAAGGGCTCCCGGGGCAGTTCGGGCGGTTCCGGCGGGACCAAGGGCGCCAAGGGCGCCAAGGGTTCGCGCGGCGCGACCGCCAAGCGCGGCAAGCCGCGCCGGAGGCCGTAACCGCGCCGTTGTCAGTGCCCCCTGACAGCATCGGTGACCATGGAACACACCGAACGCCCGATGCCGCCCCTCGACGCCGACGAGCGCACCGGCCTGGAGAGCTGGCTCGACTTCTACCGGGCCACCGTCGCCCTGAAGTGCGAAGGCCTCACGGACGAGCAGGTGCGCAGCGCCTCCGTACCGCCGTCGTCGCTGACGCTGATGGGGCTCGTCCAGCACCTCGCCGAGGTCGAGCGGAACTGGTTCCGCCGGGTCCTGAACGGCGAGGACGTCCCGCCTGTCCATGGCGGGCCCACCCGTCCCGACGGCCACGACGGGGGCTTCGAGCTCGCCGGGGGCGCCACCTTCGCCGGGGCCCTGGCGGCCTGGCAGGAGGAGATCGCCGTGTCCCGCGCGGTGTGCGCCGGGCGGTCGCCGGAGGACTCGGCGCCCTTCATGGGCGGCGAGGTGAACCTCCGCTGGATCCACCACCACATGATCGGCGAGTACGCCCGGCACAGCGGTCACGCCGATCTGCTGCGCGAGCGGATCGACGGAAGCACCGGCGTCTGACGGGCCGGGTTTCCGGGTCGCTCCGGGGAGATGTCAGGATGGGATCCATGACGAGCCAGGTTTTCTTCGACATCACCATCAACGACGAGCCCGCCGGGCGGATCGTGTTCAATCTGTTCGACGACATCGTTCCCAAGACCGCCGAGAACTTCCGCCAGCTGGCCACCGGCCAGAACGGCTACGGCTACAAGGGCTCCTCCTTCCACCGGGTCATCCCGGAGTTCATGCTCCAGGGCGGCGACTTCACCCGCGGTGACGGCACGGGCGGCAAGAGCATCTACGGTGAAAAGTTCGCCGACGAGAACTTCCAGCTGAAGCACACCAAGCCCGGCCTGCTCTCCATGGCCAACGCCGGCCCGAACTCGAACGGTTCGCAGTTCTTCATCACGACCATCGTGACGTCCTGGCTGGACGGCAAGCACGTCGTCTTCGGCGAGGTCGCCGACGAGGACAGCATGGTCCTGGTCAAGCACATCGAGTCCCTCGGCTCGCAGAGCGGCCGCACCAAGGCGAAGATCACCATCTCCGACTCCGGGATCCTCTGACCCCGGACCTCCCGGCACGCAGCCCCCGGCTGACCGAACGCGTCGCCCGACGAATCCCGTCGGGCGGCGCGTTTTCGTCATTCGGGGCGCGGGGGGGTCCGGCGGGCGATCCTTGCACTGTCAACCGATAGTTGACACCCAAACACTGTCAACTTACGGTTGACGCATGACGAATCCCGTAGTCCCGTCGCAGCCCGTCCGCCTCGACGACCTGATCGACGCCATCAAGAAGGTCCACTCCGACGCCCTCGAACAGCTCCAGGACGCCGTCATCGCCGCCGACCACCTCGGCGACGTCGCCGACCACCTCATCGGCCACTTCGTCGACCAGGCGCGCCGCTCCGGCGCCTCCTGGACCGACATCGGCAAGAGCATGGGCGTGACCCGCCAGGCCGCCCAGAAGCGGTTCGTCGCCAAGACCCCCGGAGAGGGCACCGACCTCGACCCGAGCCAGGGCTTCGGCCGCTTCACCCCGCGCGCCAAGAACGTGGTGATGGCCGCCCAGAACGAGGCACGGGCGGCCGGCAACCCCGAGATCGGTACCGAGCACCTCGTCCTCGGCCTGCTCAGCGAGCCCGAAGCGCTGGCGGCGGCGTTCATCAAGGCGCAGGGCGTGGTCCTGGACGCCGTCCGGCAGGCGGCCACCGCCGTGCTCCCGCCGGCCGCCGACAGCGAGATCCCCGAGCTGATCCCGTACAACGCCGACGCGCGCAAGGCGCTGGAGCTGACCTTCCGCGAGGCCCTGCGGATGGGACACAACTACGTCGGCACCGAGCACATCCTGCTCGCCCTGCTGGAGCACGAGGACGGCTCCGGCGTGCTCAGCGGTCTCGGCATCGACAAGGCGGCCGCCGAGCAGGCCATCACCGAGGCGCTCGCGATCCTCGTCTCCAAGGAGTCCGGCAAGGACGAGTGACCGCCGTGCGACGGAACCGCACGGGCGGCTGAACGTGTCGCACCGCCGCCCTAACGGGTCCCCGTCTCCAGGCGCAGGCTCCAGCGGCGGGGCAGGCCGGTCAGGGTGACGGTGGCGAGCGGGCTGATGTCGACGTTCCAGTACGAGGACGGCGGGGCATTCAGCGCGTAGACGAGGGCGGCCCTCACGACGGCGGGTTCGGCGACGGCGACGATCGCGCCGTCGTACACGGGGCGGGTGTCCAGCCAGCCGCCTATCCGGGAGATGAACGCGAGCAGCGGTTCGCCGCCGTGCGGCGCGGAGCGCGGGTCCGCCAGCCAGGCGTCGACGGCCGCCGGTTCTCGCGCGGTGACCTCGGCGAGGGTGCGGCCCCGCCACCGCCCCATGTCGCAGTCCCGCAGGGCCGGCTGGACGAGGGGATGGAAGCCGAGCGCCTCACCGGTGGCACGGCTGCGCGGCGTCGGCGAGCAGTAGCGCAACTCGGCGGCGCCCAGGGACATCAGCGCCGGAGCCACGAACCGCGCGGCGTGCCAGCCGGCCTCGTCGAGCGGCCGGTCGTCGTCGAAACGCTCGGCGAGCAGGGAGGAACCGCGCGCTGCGGCGACGAGCGAGACGCGAACGGTCATGGCCGTGATCGTGGGGCGGATCGCGACGCGGGTCAAGAGGTCGTTCGCGCACTCCTACGCCCGAGTAGGGGTCAGGCGGCGGCCGGCGTGCCCTCCCACGCCGTACGCAGCCGGCGTACGCCCTCCGTGATCTCGGCCGGGCCCGCGACCGAGACGAAGCTCAGGCGGATGTGCGGGGCCGGGGGTTCGGCGGAGAAGTACGGCCGTCCCGGGGCTACGGCCACCCCCGCGCGCAGCGCCGACTGGACCGTCGCGGACTCGTCCGTGCCCGCCTCGGAGCCGGGCAGGCCCAGCCAGAGGTAGCCGCCGCCGGCCGGGATGTGCGGCAGGCCGAGCCCGGGCAGGGCCTCCCGGAGCGCGGCCGTCATCGCCGTGCGCCGGGCGCCGAGCTCGGCGGACACGGCGCGCAGATGCCGGGACCAGGCGGGCGAGCCGACCAGTTCGAGGGCGGCCTCTTGGAGCGGCCGCGGTACGAAGAAGCTGTCGACGACCTGGATGCCCCGCAGCCGTTCCAGGGCCGGGCCCCGGGCGGCGAGCGCGCCCACCCTCAGGCTGGGCGAGGCGGCCTTGGTGAGGGAGCGGGTGTGGACGACGACTCCGTCGGGGTCGTCGGGCTGGTCTGGGTGTCGGCCGTCTCCACGCTCCTCGGCCTGTACGTCTGGTACCGGGGCATGGCGGAGATCGGGGTGGCGCGCGCCAGCCAGCTCCAGCTGGCCCAGCCACTGCTGACCCTGTTCTGGTCGTTCTTCCTGCTCGGCGAGGAGATCGCCGCGGCGGCCCCGGTCGCCGCGGTCGCGGTCCTGGTCTGCATCGCGCTCACCCAGCGCGCGGCCCGCACCCGGCCCTAGGGCCTGGCGTGTGGGGCAGGCCGGGCGCGCGGACCCTGACCGTCAGCGCGGCGGCCTCGCGCGCGTCCGGTAGTGGTCGGCGACCACCCGGTCCATCGCGCCGATCCGGTCCGCGGCCACGCTGTTCGCCGAGAAGTAGGCGTGCCCGCGGACCTGGTCGTGTCCGGCCGCGAGGTCGATGTGGCGGGACAGCTCCGCCGGGTCCTGCCAGGCCGCGGGCTGGGCCGGGTCGCCGCACTTGTACAGGGCCTCCCCGATGAACAGGTCGACGCCCGTCCCCCGTACCGTGTCGGACCACCACGGCACCAGGGCCGCGTAGTCGGCCGCCGCGTTGCCGATGTGCCAGTACAGCTGCGGGACGACGTAGTCCAGCCAGCCCTTCCTGATCCAGCCGCGGGTGTCCGCGTACAGGTCGTCGTACGTCTGCACCCCGGCCCGGGTCCGCGAGCCCGCCGGGTCCGTGTCCGCGTTGCGCCAGACGCCGAAGGGGCTGATGCCGAACCGGACGCCGGGCTTCAGCGCCTTGAGGCGTTCGGCCGTCTCGCGGACCAGCCGGTCCGTGTTGTCGCGGCGCCAGGCGGCCCGGTCGGGGAAGCCGGCGCCGTACTTCTCGTAGGCGGCGCCGTCCGCGAAGCTCTGGCCGGCCACCGGATACGGGTAGAAGTAGTCGTCCCAGTGCACCGCGTCGATGTCGTAGCGGCGGACCGCGTCGAGCATCGCGTCCTGGACGAAGGCGCGGACCTCGGGCAGGCCCGGGTTGTAGTAGAGCTTGCCGCCGTACGGCAGCACCCAGCCGGGGTTGCGGCGCGCGGGGTGGGAGGCGGTGAGCCGCCCGGGGTCGGTGTGGTTCGCGACCCGGTACGGGTTGAACCAGGCGTGCAGCTCCAGACCCCGGTCGTGCGCCTCCCGGACGGCGGTGCCCAGCGGGTCCCAGCCGGGGTCCTTGCCCTGCGTCCCGGTCAGGTACTCCGCCCACGGCTCGTACGCCGAGGGCCACAGGGCGTCGGCGGTCGGGCGGACCTGGAGGATCACCGCGTTGAGCTTCCGCTCCACGGCCCGGTCGAGGTGGGCCGTCAGTTCGGCCCGCTGCGCGGCGGCGGACAGACCGGGCCTGGACGGCCAGTCGGTGTTGGCGACGGTCGCGACCCACATCCCGCGCAGCTCGCGCCGCACCACATCGCGGCCGGCGGCCGGGCCGGGCAGGGCCCGTACCCGCCGGGGCCGCGCGACGGCGTCACCGGCCACCGCCGCCGCTCCCGCCGCACCGGCGACCGCCCCGGCCGCACCGGTCACGAACCCTCTTCGGGCCATTCCTCGCATCGCGTCGCACCCGCTCTCTCTCCGCACTCGAACAAATCCCTGCAATCCGGGCACCGGAGTGTCCAGAGCCGAGCATGCACGCCCCGGACTGCTATCCCTGGTAAGGCGCGGAGTAACGTCTGGGAGTCGTGGTGGAGCCCGGAACCAGACGGAAGCCGCCGAACGGGAACAGCGAAAGGCACGAGGTGACGGACTCTATGGCCGACATTGCACGCGTCGGAGTGGTGGGCTGCGGCCAGATGGGCGCCGGCATCGCGGAGGTGTGCGCGCGCAGCGGCCTCGACGTCAAGGTGGCCGAGACGACCGGTGAGGCGCTGGAGATCGGCCGCACCCGGCTCCACAACTCCCTGTCGAAAGCCGCCGAGCGCGGCAAGATCACGGTGGAGGAGCGCGACGAGACCCTGGGGCGGCTCAGCTTCACCACGGACCTCGGCGAGTTCGCCGACCGCGACCTCGTCATCGAGGCCGTCGTGGAGAACGAGCAGGTCAAGACCGAGATCTTCCAGGTGCTCGACCAGGTGGTGACCCGCCCGGACGCGATCCTGGCCTCCAACACCTCCTCGATCCCGCTGGTGAAGCTGGCCGTCGCGACCTCCCGCCCCGACCAGGTCATCGGCATCCACTTCTTCAACCCGGCGCCGGTGCAGAAGCTCGTCGAGCTGATCCCCGCGCTGACCACCTCGGACGAGACGATTTCGCGCTCGGAGGCCGTGGTCCAGGACATACTGGGCAAGCACCCGATCCGCGCCCAGGACCGCTCCGGTTTCGTCGTCAACGCCCTGCTGATCCCGTACCTGCTCTCGGCGATCCGGATGTTCGAGTCGGGCATCGCCAGCCGCGAGGACATCGACAACGGCATGGAGATGGGCTGCGCCCACCCGATGGGCCCGCTGAAGCTCGCGGACCTGATCGGCCTGGACACCGTCGCCTCGGTCGCCGACTCGATGTACGCCGAGTACAAGGAGCCCCTGTACGCCGCTCCCCCGCTGCTCCAGCGGATGGTGGACGCGGGCCGGCTCGGGCGCAAGACGGGCTCCGGCTTCTACCCGTACTGACCGTCCCACCGGCGGGCCCGGCGCTGCTGCCGGGCCCGCCCGGTGCGGTCTCCCGGCTACATACGGAACGGAATCATCAGTGGTGTCCGCTGCCTCGCCGACGACCGAGTCGCCCGCCCGGGGAAAGAACGGTGGCACCAGCGGGCCGGGAGGGTTACCGCCCTTCTGGAAGCGGCATCGCGTACCCCTCTCGGCCTGCCTCCTCGCCCTGCCCGCATACGTTCTGTGGGCGGCGCTCCTCGCCACCGGAGGCGGGGACCTCGCCGCACAGGTCTCCTGGACGCGTTTTGTCGCCGAGCACCCCGGATCGCCCTACAGCCTCGGCTGGTACGGGGGCGTCCATGTGGGCAACTACAGCGTCCTGGCCCCGCAACTGATGGCGCTGTTCGGCGTGCGTACCGTCACCGTGGCCTCGGGTATGGCCGCCTCATGGCTCGTGGGCCGCGTCTTCGTACGCAGCGGGGTCCGTCACCCGATGTGGCCCACGCTCCTGGCAGTGCTGTTCCTGTGGGCCAACGTCGCCTCGGGCCGGTCCACCTTCGCGCTGGGCGTCGCTCTGGCCCTGGCCTCGTGCCTGATGGTGATGGGGGACGGCAGACGCCTCGTCGCGGCCGGCGTGTTCAGCACGCTGGCCACCATGGCCAGTCCGGTGGCGGGACTGTTCCTCCTCGTGTGCGGCGCGGGCCGTCTCCTGGACCGGGATGTCGGCAAAGCCCTCGTACTGTGCGCTCCGCCCGCTGCGGTGGTGGGTCTGACGACGTTGCTCTTCCCCTTCAGCGGCGTGATGCCCATGTCCACGAGCGATCTGTGGAAGCCGCTTCTCTTCAGCGTTCTGCTCGCCGCGCTCGCGCCACCGGAGTGGCGGGTGCTCCGCCGCGGCGCCGGGGTCTACGCGCTGGGCGTCGTCCTGTCGGCGTCGCTCCCCACGCCCGTGGGAAGCAACGTCGTCCGGCTGGCCGAAGTGTTCGGCGGCCCGGTACTGCTCGCCGCGGTACTCGCCGGCAAGGGGCGCCTGCCGCAGAGGGCGGCGCTCGCCGTCGCGGCCGTCATCTCCGTCCAGTGGGTCACGACGCACACCCTTCACGTGACGAGGATGTCCACGCCGGTGCCCGCGTGGGCCGCAGAGACGCACGGCGTACGGGCGGCGCTGGACCGGCTGGGCGCGGACCGGGCCCGCGTGGAGGTCGTGCCGGCGGTCGACCACCGGGAGACCACCGCGCTGGGCCCCCGGGTGAACCTCGCCCGCGGCTGGAATCGTCAGGTCGACGTGGAGCGCGGTGACCTCTTCTACGAGGGCCGGTTCTCCGCCGCGAAGTACCGCTCGTGGCTCGATCGCTGGGCGGTGAAGTACGTCGTCCTGCCGAACGGCGAGCCCGACTTCGCGGCGAAGGACGAGGCCGGACTCGTCAGGAGCGAGCCCGGCTGGCTGAAGCCCGTGTGGCACGACAGCGGCTGGCGGATCTACGCGGTCGAGGACGCCCGCCCCATGGCCACCGGCGCCGGCGCGTCCGTGGTCGCCGGCGACCACGCCAAGGTCACCCTTCGCACCCGCAGGGCGGGGACGGTGAACCTGCGCATCGCCTACTCCCCTTGGCTGCGCACCGACGCCGGCTGTATCGAACGCGATGGTGAGTGGGTGCGCCTCAGGGTGCCGGGGGCCGGCCGGTACGAGATCGACAGCTCGTACCTCGGCCCGTGGCAGAGGCACTGCTGACCGCCGGTGCTCCACCCGCCACCGGGTCGCACGGGCGAGGGCCACGACGCCCCCGCACGTACGGGACGGGACTCAGCCCAGCCGTAAGTGGTGCAGCATCATCAGCCCGGCAGCCATGCCCGCGGCCGGCACCTCGCCTCGGGCGATCATGTCGGGCACCAGCTTCAGCGGTATCCACTCGCGGCGTGAGGACTCGAAGGCATCGCACGGCTCGCCCGTCCAGTCCGCCTCCTCGCCCCAGTAGAAGTGGTGCCGGGCGTCGGTGAGGCCGTTGGACGGCTCCACGGTCAGCAGCGGGTGGAGCGGGCCGGGGCGCCAGCCGGTCTCCTCCTCCATCTCGCGGGCCGCCGCCCGCGCCGGTGACTCGCCGTCCTCCACCACGCCCGCCGCCAGCTCCCAGCCCCAGCTGTCGGTGATGAACCGGTGCCGCCACAGCAACAGCACCTCGTTCGCCGCGTTGACGACGGTGGCCGCGGCCACCGGGCGCAGCCGGATCACGAAGTGGTCGAGCCGGCCACCGTCGGGGAGCTCGACGTCGGCCAGATTGACCCGGAACCAGCGGTTCTCGTACACGGGTTGTTCGTTCAGGTTCGTCCACTGCACGGTTCTGCCACCTTCTGTTTGTAGGTGGCCGTATCGCAGCAGACTTCCGCTCAGAGCGGTACGCGCAGCGCCTCCTCCACGCGTTCGGCGGCCCGCTCCGCCTCGGCGCTCCCGTTCCCGAGCAGCTCCGCGCGCACCGCCCGGAGCCGGTCGCGCAGCCGCTGCGACTCCATGCCCCGGACCCGGTCCGCCATCTCGATGGCCGTCGCCGCCGCCCGGTCCGCCTCGCCCCGGCGCAGCTCGATCGTGGCGAGCATGGCCAGCCGGTGTACCCGGCCCCGGTCGTGCGCGGGCGTCCGGACCGCCGCCACCGCGTGCTCCCGGGCCGCCGACAGGTCCCCGAGGCTCAGCAGCGCATCCGCGACCTGCACATCGACCAGGCCCGGCTGCACGTACCCCGTCTCGTCCGGCTCACCGCCCGGGCGGATGCGGGAGGCCGCCGACTCGGCGCGGCCGATGCACGTCAGCGCGCCCGTCCGGTCGCCGAGCCTCGCGTACGCCTTGGCCTGCATCGCGTGGAGGTCGGCGGCGAGCGCCGGGGTGATCTCGCGGCCCGCGGCGCGCAGGGCCGCCTCCGCGAAGGCGACGGACTGGCGGTACTCGGTGAGGAACAGCGACTGGTTGACCAGCAGCGCGATCACATAGCCGCCGAGGCCCCGGTCCCCGCTCGCCTTGGCCAGCCGCAGCGCCTGGTGAAAGTAGCGCTGGGCCGGGCCGTGCGCGTCGGAGTCGTAGGCGCAGATGCCCGCGACGGCCACCAGGGCGCCCGTGGCGCGGTGCAGCTGACGGCCCGCCGCATCGCTGTAGCCGCCGCGCAGCAGCGGGGCGGCCCCGGCGTTGAGGAAGCCGACGATGCGCGGACGCGTCGCGATTCCGCCCGCTCTGCGGTACATCAGTTCGTAGTGTTCACGGGCGGCCCGCAGCGTTGCTATGTCCGCCGCACCGACCCCGGTCGGCCCGGTCCGCGACACGTCGGCGTCCTCCGGCGGGTTCTCCCACTCCCAGACCGGCATCACGGCGCCGGTCCCGGTGACGGCCGGGACGGTGACGACGTGCGGGCGCTGCTGGGCGTCGGAGCGCCACACGGCGGTGGCCCGTTCGACGAAGCCGGGGAGCGAGGAGCCCTGGGCGGGCGGGTTGCCGTCGCGGACCGCCATGCCGATGTCGTCCAGCGAAACGGCCCGGTGCAGGCGGTTTCCGAGCACCTCACAGATCAGATCGGGCGCCTGGCCGCGCGGACGCTGCCCCTTCAGCCAGCGGGCGACGGCGGTGTGTTCGTAACGCAGTCCGAGACCGCGCGCACGGCCGGCCCGGTTCACATGGGCGGCCAGTCCGGCCCGGGAGACGCCCGCCTCCTCGATCAGGGCCTCAAGCGCGGTGTTGGGCTCCTTGGGCCCCATGTCCCCCTCCGGTGGTTCGGCACGCCAGGACGTGTCGCCCCAGTGGAGCACGATTCACACGGGGTGTGAACGCAATGCCCGAACCGTCCCGCCGCGCACGCTGCCGTAGCGGCCGGGGGCCCGCTTGAATGATTCCTCTCGCAGGGCGCGGACGGGCCGTCTGCTCCCCCTCGTACAGCAGGGCGGCCCGCTTCCCGCGCAGTCCACCCCGCCGGCCTGCCCGACACTCCGCGGCGGGGACGGACGGCGAGCACACAGGAGGGGCGCATCCGGTGGCCGGATGCGCCCCTCCTTCGTGCGGCGGGACGGGACTACGCTCCGCGCAGTACCGCGCCCGTGCGCTCGGCGGCCAGGGCCACCGCGGCGTCGCGGGCGGCGCTCGCCTCGTCGACCGTCAGGGTGCGGTCGGCGGCGCGGAAGCGCAGCGCGTACGCCAGGGACTTGCTGCCCTCGCCGATCTGCTCGCCCGTGAACACGTCGAACAGCCGCAGCGACTCCAGGAGTTCGCCCGCGCCCTCGCGGAGCGCCCGCTCCACGTCGGCGGCGGGCACGTCCTGGCCGACGACCAGCGCGACGTCCTGGGTCGCCACCGGGAAGGTGGAGATCCGCGGCGCCCGCAGGACGCCGTCGACGGCCTGCTCCAGGATGTCGAGGTCGACCTCCATGGCGCAGGTGCGCTCGGGCAGGTGGAGCTCCTTGATGACGCGCGGGTGGAGCTCGCCCGCGTGTCCGAACAGGGTCTCCTCGCCGGCCACGGTCACGTACAGCGCGGCGCAGCGGCCCGGGTGCCAGGGGGCGTGCCGGTCGGCGCGGACGGTGACCTCGACCCCGGCCTCACGGGCGATCGTCCGCGCGGCCTCGACGGAGTCCGCCCAGTCGGCGGGGCGGCCCTTGCCCCACCAGCCGGCCTGCTCGCGGGCGCCGGCGAGGACGACGGCGGCGCGGCGCGGCTGGCGCGGGAGCGCGGCGTCGAGCGAGGCGATGTCCTGTTCCGAGGGGCGGCGGTCCACGGGCAGCCGGACGGGCTTGGTCTCCTGGCCGGTGGGCCGGAAGACGAGGCCGGTCTCGAAGAGCGCGAGGTCGTGGCTGCCGCGGCCGTCGTTGCGCCGCAGTGCGCCGAGGAGACCCGGCAGCAGCGTGGTGCGCAGCGACGGCTCCTCGTCGGAGAGCGGGTTGACGAGCCGGACCGTGCGGCGGCGGGCGTCGTCCGCCTCCAGGCCGAGCTGGTCGAGGACCGCCTCGCCGATGAACGGGTAGTTCAGCGCCTCGACGTAGCCCGCGCCCGCGAGCGCCCGGCCGACGCGGCGGTGCAGCCGCTGGCGGTCGGTGAGCCCGCGGCCGGAGGGCGGCGTCGGGAGCGTGGACGGGAGGTTCTCGTAGCCCTCCAGGCGGATGACCTCTTCGGCCAGGTCGTTCGGCTCGGCGAGGTCGGGACGCCAGGACGGCGTGGTGACCAGGAGCTCGTCCTGCCCGTAGACGTCGCAGCCGACCTCCTGGAGGCGGCGTACGACGGTCTCGCGGCCGTAGGCGACACCGGCGACCTTGTCGGGGTGGTCGGCCGGCATCGTGATGGTGCGGGGCGCGGACGGGGCGCTGACCTCGGTGACGCCCGCCTCGGCGGTGCCGCCGGCCAGGAGGACCAGCAGGTCGACGGTGCGCTGCGCGGCAGCGGCGGCGGCCTGCGGGTCGACGCCGCGCTCGAAGCGCTTGGACGCTTCCGAGGGCAGCTTGTGGCGGCGCGCGGTGCGGGCGATCGAGATCGCGTCGAAGTGCGCGGCCTCGATGACGACCTCGGCGGTGTGCGCGCCCTCCGCCGCGTCGGCGATCTCCGTGTCCGCACCGCCCATGACGCCCGCGAGGCCGATGGGGCCGCGGTTGTCGGTGATGACGAGGTCGCCGGAGTCCAGGACGCGGGCGGCGCCGTCGAGCGTGGTGAGCTTCTCGCCCTGCTCGGCGCGGCGGACCCCGATCGGTCCGTCGATGCGGGTCCGGTCGTAGGCGTGCAGCGGCTGGCCGAGTTCGAGCATCACGTAGTTGGTGACGTCGACGGCGAGCGAGATGGGCCGCATGCCCGCCTTCTGCAGCCGGCGCTGCATCCAGATCGGGGTACGGGCCTCGGGCTGGAGCCCGACGACGGTGCGCGCGGTGAAGCGGGAGCAGCCGATCGGGTCGGAGACCTTGACCGGGTAGCCGTACGCGTTGGGCGCGGGCACGTCCAGGAGGGCCGGGTCGCGCAGCGGCAGGCCGTAGGCGATGGCGGCCTCGCGGGCGACGCCGCGCATGGACAGGCAGTAGCCGCGGTCGGGCGTGACGGCGATGTCCAGGACCTCGTCGCGGAGCTCCAGGAGCTCGATCGCGTCGGTGCCGGCCTCGTGCTCCGGCGGCAGCACGATGATGCCGTGGGTGCCGTCGTCGCCCATGCCGAGCTCGTCGGCGGAGCAGATCATGCCGTGCGAGGTCCTGCCGTACGTCTTGCGGGCGGCGATCGCGAAGTCACCGGGCAGCACGGCGCCGGGCAGGACGACGACGACCTTGTCGCCGACGGCGAAGTTGCGGGCGCCGCAGACGATCTCCTGCGGCTCGCCGGTGCCGTTGGCGGTGCCGACGTCCACCGTGCAGAAGCGGATCGGCTTCTTGAAGCCCTCCAGCTCCTCGATGGTCAGCACCTGTCCGACGACCAGCGGGCCGGTGAGGCCGGCGCCGGTCTGCTCGACCGTCTCGACCTCCAGGCCGACGGCGACGAGCTTGGCCTGTACGTCACGGCCGGTCTCGGTGGCCGGCAGGTCGACGTATTCCCGCAGCCAGGAAAGCGGGACGCGCATCAGATCTCCATCCCGAAGGGCCGGGTGAACCGGACGTCACCCTCGACCATGTCTCGCATGTCTTCGACGTTGTGGCGGAACATCAGCATCCGTTCGATGCCGAACCCGAAGGCGAATCCGCTGTACTTCCGGGGGTCGACGCCGCAGGCGGTGAGCACCTTGGGGTTGACCATGCCGCAGCCGCCGAGCTCGATCCAGCCCTCGCTGCCGCAGGTGCGGCAGGGGCGGTCCGGGTTGCCGACGGACGCGCCGCGGCAGACGTAGCAGACCATGTCCATCTCGGCGGACGGCTCGGTGAACGGGAAGAAGTTCGGCCGCAGCCGGGTCTTCATGTCCGGGCCGAAGAGCGCCTGGACCATGTGGTCGAGGGTGCCCTTCAGGTCGGCCATGGTCAGGCCCTCGTCGACGGCGAGGAGCTCGATCTGGTGGAAGACCGGGGTGTGCGTGGCGTCGAGCTCGTCGGTGCGGTAGACGCGGCCGGGGCAGACGACGTAGACCGGGGGCTCGCGGTCGAGCAGGGTGCGGGCCTGGACCGGCGAGGTGTGCGTACGCAGGACGACACCGGACTCGTCGTTCTTCGCGCCGTCGGCGCCCTCGACGAAGAAGGTGTCCTGCATCTGCCGGGCCGGGTGGTCGGGCACGAAGTTCAGGGCGTCGAAGTTGAACCACTCGGCCTCGGCCTCGGGGCCCTCGGCGATCTCGTAGCCCATGGCCACGAAGACGTCGGCGACGCGCTCCATGAAGGTCGTCAGGGGGTGGCGGGCGCCGGCCGGGGTGCGGTCGTAGGGCAGGGTGACGTCCACCGCCTCCTCGACCAGGACCCGGGCGTCGCGCTCGGCCTCCAGCTCCGTCTGGCGGGCCGCGAGGGCGCGGCCCACGGCGGCGCGGGCCTGGCCGACGCGCTTGCCGGCCTCGGCCTTGGCCTGTGGGGGCAGCGCGCCGATCTCGCGGTTGGCGAGCGACAGGGGCGAGGTGCCACCGGTGTGCGCCGTCTTCGCCTGGGCGAGCGCGTCGAGGTCACCCGCGGCGGCGAAGGCGGCGAGCGCCTCGTCCCGGATGCGCTCGATCTCTTCCGGTTTCAGTGCCTCGACCTCGACTGGGTCGTACGACTTGTTCGGTGCCGACATCTCTTCCCGTGCTTCCGATTGGCTGAGTGCTGCGTGTGCCGGGGGTGCTCCCGGACCCCCGTGACCTCGCTCGAAGACCGGAGGACGCAAAGGTGCCAAGGGTCGAGTCTAAGGGTCGCGGGGCGGGTGGGGCGCCCGTGGGCCGCTCGGTGCCTTACTTGAGGAAGGCCGGCGTGCTCACGGGCAGCATAAATCGGAACTCCGCGCCGCCTCCGGGGCCGCGGCCGACCGTGATGGTGCCGCCGTGGGCCTCGACGATGCCCTTGACGATGTAGAGGCCCAGGCCCGTGCCGCCGCGCTTGCTCCCCCGCCAGAAACGGGTGAAGACGCGGCTCATCGACTCCTCGGGGATGCCGGGGCCTTCGTCGCTCACGGTGACGGCCGCTCCCCTCTCGTCGCTCTTCGCCGGTGCGGGTGCCACGTCGATGGTGACAGTTCCCTCGCCGTGCCGCACCGCGTTTTCCAGCAGGTTGCCGAGCACCTGGTCGACCTTGTCCGGGTCGGCCCACACCGCGGGCAGCGGCTGGCAGGTGCGGACGAGGAAGCGGCCGGGGTCCTGGCCGGCCGCGGTGTGCGCCCGGACGTGGCGCTCGACGGCGGCGGAGAGGTCGACGGGCTGCCGACGCAGCTCCAGGCGCCCGGAGTCGATCCGGGAGATGTCCAGGAGCTCGGTGATGAGGCGGGTGACGCGGTTGGCGTCGGCGTAGACCGTCTCCAGCATCAGGCGCTTCTGGTCGTCGGTGAACCGCTCCCACTTGGCCAGCAGGGTCGCGGTGAAGCCCTTGACCGAGGTGAGCGGGGAGCGCAGCTCGTGGGCGACGGTCGCGATCAGCTCGGCGTGGCTGCGCTCGGTGCGGCGGCGGGCCTCGGTGCCGCGCAGGCTGATCACCAGGCGGCGGACCGGTCCGGTAGGCGTCTCGCGCACGTAGCGGGCGGAGACGAGGACCTCGCGGCCGCCGGACAGCAGCAGGTTGCGCTCGGGCTGGCCGCTGCGGGTGGCGAGGCCGCCGTAGGGGTCGGTCAGCTCCCACCAGCGGCGGCCCTTGAGGTCCTCCAGCGGCAGCGCGTGCTCCACGGGGCGGCCGAGGGCGGCGGCCCGGGGGACGGCGGTGATGCGGACTGCGGCGGCGTTGAAGACGATGACGCGGCCGGTCTCGTCCGCGACGACGAGCCCGTCGGGGAGGTCGTCGGGGTCCAGCCCGGGACCGCCCACCGCGGCGTCCGCGCGCGGCTCGCTCATGCCGACAGCCATTCCCGTACCCCACCTCTCGAACCGGTGCAGTGGGCCACCCCCGAGTGCGTCACCCTACTAGTCGTCGGTGACGGAGCGACACCCTGTCGCGGCTCTCCGTCGGCGGCCGGGGGCGCGGAGGGGCTCAGCCGGTGGTGCGGCGGGGGCGCTGGGCGCGCGCGGAGGCGTACAGGCAGACCGCGGCGGCGGTGGCGAGGTTGAGGCTCTCGGCCTTGCCGTGGATGGGCACCCGCACCACGGCGTCGGCCAGGGCACGGGTCTCCTCGGGCAGCCCCCAGGCCTCGTTGCCGAAGACCCAGGCGGTGGGCCCGCCCATGGTGCCGGCGTCGAGTTCGTCGTCGAGGTCGTCGCTGCCGGCGCCGTCGGCGGCCAGGATGCGGACGCCCGCCTCGCGCAGCCCGCGTACGGCCTGCTCGACGGGGACGCCCACGGCGACCGGCAGGTGGAAGAGGGAACCGACCGAGGCGCGTACCGACTTGGGGTTGTACAGGTCGACGGAGGCATCCGTGAGGACGACCGCGTCGGCGCCCGCGGCGTCGGCGCAGCGCAGCACCGTGCCGGCGTTGCCGGGGTCGCGGACGTGGGCCAGGACGGCGACCAGCCGGGGCCGGGCCGCGAGGATCGCGTCGAAGGGCGAGTCGAGGAAGCGGCAGACGCCGATGAGGCCCTGCGGGGTGACGGTCTGGGAGACGTCGGCGAGGACGTCGCCGTCGGCGAGGTGGACGCGGGCGCCGGCCGCGTGGGCGGCGTCGATGATGGGCGCGTAGCGTTCGGCGGCCTCGACGGTGGCGAAGAGTTCGACGAGGGTGGGCTCGCCGTCGGCACCCCGGTGCCCGGCGGCCTCGCGCACGGCCTGCGGCCCCTCGGCGATGAACCTGCGCTCCTTGCCGCGGAAGTTGCGCCTGGCCAGCCGCCGGGCGGCGGCGACCCGCGGCGATCGCGGGGAGATCAGTTCGGGGGTGCCCATGTCGGCGAGGAGCCTCTCTGCGTGACGAAGGTCCGGGTCGTGCGCCGCGCCCCGGGATACAGGGCGCGCAACGCACCGGACCCGCAGGCGGCGGGCGCCTGCGGGTCCGGCGGGGAAGCCAGGAAGTGCGGCCTGGGTCAGGCGGCCTTCGGGGCGTTGACGTCGCTCGGGAGGGCCTTCTGGGCGGCCTCGACGAGAGCGGCGAACGCGTTGGCGTCGTTGACCGCGAGCTCGGCCAGAATCTTGCGGTCCACCTCGATGTTGGCGGCCTTCAGACCCTGGATGAGGCGGTTGTACGTCATGCCGTTCTGGCGGGCAGCGGCGTTGATGCGCTGGATCCACAGCTGACGGAAGTCGCCCTTGCGCTTCTTGCGGTCGTTGTAGTTGTAGACCAGGGAGTGGGTGACCTGCTCCTTGGCCTTGCGGTACAGGCGCGAACGCTGACCGCGGTAACCGCTGGCCTGCTCGAGGATCGCCCGGCGCTTCTTGTGGGCGTTGACTGCCCGCTTGACGCGTGCCACTTGTTAACTCCTTGTAGCGGGGCCGTGGTCGTACTCACACGGCCCGGAAACGAATTGGTCCCGGTCGGATCGAGGGCGCGTCCCCGGATTCACCGGGGACGACGGCCTCACTTGCCGAGAAGCTTCTTGATCTTCTTGGCGTCGGCCGGAGCCACGACGACCGTGCCGGTCAGCGAGCGGGTCTTCTTGGACGACTTGTGCTCGAGCAGGTGGCGCTTGCCGGCCCTCTCGCGGAGCACCTTGCCGGAGCCGGTGATCTTGAAGCGCTTGCTGGCACCGCTGTGCGTCTTGTTCTTCGGCATCGCGCCGTTCTCTCCTCGTCAGTGGCGCCCCTCTCGGTGCGGGCACCGGACTGCAGGGGCGTCAGATCTTGATGGGGGTTCCGGGGGGACCCGGGGGTGCCTGGGTGGCACCCCCTGCGGTCACGCCTCGGAAGGTGTCTCGGCCTCGGCCTCGGGCGCCGCCTCGGCCGGAGCCTCGGGGGCCTGACCCGCGGGCTCGGCGTCGTGGGTGTTGTTCCCCTGGCGCTCCGCCTTGCGGGCGGCCTGGGCCTCGCGGGCCTCGGCCATGGCTTCGGTCTTCTTCTTGTGCGGGCCCAGAACCATGATCATGTTCCGGCCGTCCTGCTTCGGGTTGGACTCGATGAAGCCGAGTTCCTCCACGTCCGAAGCGAGACGCTGGAGCAGTCGGAAGCCCAGCTCGGGGCGGGACTGCTCGCGACCACGGAACATGATCGTGATCTTGACCTTGTCGCCCTGCTTGAGGAACCGGACGACGTGACCCTTCTTGGTGTCATAGTCGTGCGGGTCGATCTTCGGCCGGAGCTTCATCTCCTTGATGACCGTGTGCGCCTGGTTCTTGCGCGCCTCACGGGCCTTCATGGCCGACTCGTACTTGAACTTCCCGTAGTCCATGAGCTTGCACACGGGCGGACGGGCGGTAGCCGCCACCTCGACCAGGTCGAGGTCGTACTCCTGTGCGAGTTCCAGGGCCTTGGCAAGCGGCACAATCCCGACCTGCTCGCCGCTGGGACCGACAAGTCGCACCTCGGGCACGCGAATCCGGTCGTTGATGCGGGGCTCGGCGCTGATGGATCCTCCTCGGTAGCACCACGCGGCCGCCTGGCGGACAGCCGCGTAACGTCTGTTTCGACAGACCAACCGCCTCGGAGCAAGAAAAATGCCCCGGACGGGACACAGGCGGGGCTCCTGGAAAACCGGAACACCGCCACGGTGAACCGCGGGGCGCATCGGGCGGCTCCATCGTCCGTACGGAACGATGGGCACCACCTGACCGGTGACCCGCCGTCCTGGGGACGGCTAGGTGGGAGAGCGGAGCCTCCACTTGTGGGCCGGGCACATAGCTGCCCAGCCGGTCGTTACACAAGGTTAGCAGCTCGGCCGGGCGGGCACCAACCGGCGTACGCACCGGCTCCCGCGGGCGGAGGGCCGGCGCCGTGGGCCTATCGTAAGGCGCATGAGTGACGCGACCCCCAGCAGTGATTCCCCCGGCTTCGACGAGATGGCCCGCGACATCGCGGAGGTGCCCGCCGTCGAGGTCATCGTGACGGTCGCCGTCAACCTGATGAGCGCCGCCGCCGTGAAGCTCGGCCTGACCGAGGACGGCGACGCGCACAAGGACCTCGACGAGGCCCGCAAGCTGATCCACGCGCTGGCCGGCCTGCTGGACGCGAGCACCACGGAGATCAGCTCCTTCCACGCGGCCCCGCTGCGCGACGGCCTGAAGTCCCTCCAGCTCGCCTTCCGCGAGACCTCGCTCGTCCCCGACGAACCGGGCCAGGGCCCGGGCGAGAAGTACACCGGCCCGGTCTTCGGCTGAACCCTTCCCTTCCGTACGTGAGTGAGCCCCCTGCCGGTCCTTCCGGCAGGGGGCTCATCACTGCGCCGTACAGGCGATCAACGCGTGAACAGGGGCTCACCCGGCGGGTGCGCCCCGGCCGGGAGCAGCGCCAGGTCCAGGCCCCGGACCAGCCGGGCGCGCAGTACCTCGTCGGCCGCCAGCGCCCGGGCGACCCGGCCCGCCGCCCGCGCCGGGTCGGCGTCCGCCGCGAGGACCAGGGCCAGGGTGCCGTCGGCGCTGCCGGGACCGAGATGGGCGCGGAGCACGGCGGGCTCGGCCGCGACCGCAGCGCGGACGGCGGCGGTGACGGCGGGGTCGTCCAGCGGGTCCGCGCTGGTACGGCCCTCGGCGAGGGCGCGCAGGGCGGCCCCGGTCAGCTCGAAGGCCACCGGACCGGCGAGGTCGAGCACCACCGTGTCGGCCTTCTCGTGCGCGGCCGCCTGGAGCGCCTGGTGCAGGGGTACGGCGACGGGGCGGGCCTGCGGGTCCCACCGGGCCAGCGAGGCGGTGGACGTGAACGCGGGCAGGGCGCGGCGGCCCCCGGCCTGGAGGGTGGGCACGGCCATGTCGCTCGTCTTCTCGCGCCGCAGCCCCCTCTCGTCCTCCTCCACCTCGCCGAGGACGGCGACGACCGGGACCAGGAGCCGGGCTCCCTTCAGCGCTTCGAGGACCGGCGCCACGGCGGTGCGGTCCTCGGCCCAGGCGGCGAGCGCCGAGGCCAGGGCGGGGTCGGCGGTGCCGTCGTCGTCGGAGTAACCGGGGTCCGGAATGTTCTTCTGCGCCACACGGCGAGCGTAGTGCCTGGCCGGCGGCGCCCGGTCAGCGGTTCCGGGTGAACGGCGAGCGGCCGCGCCACAGCAGCACGCCCGCCACGAGCAGGAGCACGCCGAGGCCGCCGGCCACCGGGGCGAGCCGGCCGGCCGGGCCGTCGTCCTCCGGCTCGGGCGTGGGCCCGGCGCCGAAGTACCGCTTGCGGTAACCGGCCGGGGCGGAGTCGTCGCGCGCGTCGGCGGGGCTCAGCCGGTCGGCCGCCTCGATGGCCGCGGCCGGGTCGACGATCCCGTAGCCGCGCGCGTCGTCGCGGCCGGAGGCGGGGGCGTCGCGCGCGGTGTCGGTGAGGAGCTTCTTGACCTGCGCGGGCGAGAGACCGGGGTGCGCGGACTCCACGAGGGCCACCGCCCCGGAGACGAACGCGGCGGCGGCGGACGTGCCCCACTCCACGTAGTACTTGCGGTCGGGCGCCGGTACGACGATGTCGTCGCCGGGGGCGCTGACGGTGGCGTACCAGCGGCTGGTGGAGAACGAGGCGTGCGTGCCGTACCGGTCGACGGCCGCCGCGGCGATGACCCCGGGGTAGGCGGCGGGGTACGAGATGTGGTCGCCCTTCTCGCCGCCGTTGCCGGCGGAGGCGACGACGACGGCACCCTTCTTCAGCGCGTACTGGACGGCGGCGTCCTCGCCCGGCTCGGGGTGCGCGGACTCGCTGTCGTCGCCCAGGGAGAGGTTGATGACGTCGGCGCCGTGGTCGGCGGCCCAGCGGATGCCGTCGGCGAGGGCCGTGCCCCGGGTCTTGCGGGCCTCGGCGCGGGCCGGGTCGGTCGCTTCGAGGATGACGCGGACCGGGAGGATCTTCGCCTCGGGCGCGATGCCGAGGACGCCGTCGGCGCGTCCGCTGCCGTGGCCCCGGCCCGCGATGATCCCGGCCATGGCGGTGCCGTGCCGGGCCCAGGCCTTGTCGCCGCGCCCCGCGCCGAAGCCGATCAGGTCCTTGCCGGGCAGGACCTGGCCCGCGAGGTCGGGCAGGCTGCCGTCGACCCCGGTGTCCACGACGGCGACGGTGACGCCCTTGCCGCGGGTGGTCGCCCAGGCCCGGTCGGTGTGCATGGCGGCCAGGCCCCACTGCTGGGCCCGGATGGTGTCGGCCCCGGCGGGGGTCGCGGGGAGCAGGGCGAGGGCGGTGGCGGCGCAGAGGGCGCCGAGGACGCGGGCGCGGGTCATCGCGGCTGCTCCGTGAGGTCGGCCACGTGGGTGCGCAGCGCTCGTTCGACGCGGTCGGTCAGGCCCTTGGCCTCGTGGCCGAGGCCGGCCTGCGCGGCGGGGGTCGTGGCGCCGGACGCCGTGGCCTGCTCGGCGGGCTGGGGCGAGGCGGTCGCGCGTCCGTCGGCGAACCCGGACACGGCGAAGGCGACGACGGGGATCTCGGTCAGCACGCGCACGGACCAGCTGGCCCGCTGCCGGGCGCCGAACGAGGCGGCAGGGGTGCCCTTCACGGGGTAGGTGCGGGGCAGCAGGTCGGTGCGCCGGTCGAGGTGCTCGTCGGCGAACCGGGCGCTCAGGGCCCGCATCGCGGCGGGGTCCGCCTCGGTGAAGACCAGCCCGACGGTGGTGAGGTTGCTGGCCGTCGCGTCCGTGTAGGTGGCCCGCAGGACGTGGGCGCAGCCGACCGTGCGCAGCGTCTTGGCGAGCAGCGGGTCGAGTGCGGTGGCGCAGCCGCTGTCCGGGGCGACGGCGAGCCGCGTCCAGACCCGGTCGGCGCCGCCCGGCCCCGCGCCGTCGCCCTTCAGGGTGCGCGGGAAGAGGGTGTCCACGGGGACGCTGTGCCAGGCCTCCCGGCCCACGGTGTACGCGCTGCGGGCTGCGGGATCGTCGTCGGAGCCGCCGATGAGCCAACTCCCGGCGGCGGCACCGCCGATGAGCCCGAGGCCGAGCACCGCGCAGACACCGGCGGCCACCGGGCGGGACGGGCGGCGGGGGCGGAGCGGGGGCGCCGCTTCGGGGAGCGGCGGCGTGGCGGGGGGCGGCCAGGCGGCGAGGTGCGGCGGTGCCGCCGGGCGCGGCGGCGCGGGTTCCTCCGGGGCGTGGGACGGCGGCCGGGAGGGGCGGGGAGGAGTCGCCGGGCGGGGTGGCACGGGAGCGCGCTGCGCCTCGGTACTCATCCGTCCCCCTGATCCGTTCCGTACCGCGTGCGGACCCTCGCCCGCACAGACAGGAGCCGCTCGCCGCGTGGGCGTCACTCTACGGGCTGCGGCGACCCGGGCGGGAGCGGGCGGCCCGCTCACCGGCCGATCTGCACGGATCGTCCCCCTACCCAGCGGTAGAACCGTCTGGCAAGCTGCGGCCATGACTGCCCGTGCCACTGACCGGACCCGTTACGACCGGGCCACCGCCCATCTCGACGCCCCCGTAGCCGTCGTCGATCTGGAGGCGTTCGACGCCAACGCCGACGATCTCGTACGCCGGGCGGCGGGCAAGCCGGTCCGGGTGGCGAGCAAGTCGGTGCGCTGCCGGGCCCTGCTGGAGCGGGTGCTGGCCCGGCCCGGGTTCGCGGGAATCATGTCGTTCACGCTCGCGGAGTCGCTGTGGCTGGCCCGGGCCGGGTTCGAGGACGTGTTGCTGGCGTACCCCTCCGCCGACCGGCCGGCGTACGCGGAGCTGGCCGCCGACCCGAAGCTCGCCGCGGCTGTGACGGTGATGGTGGACGACCATGCCCAGCTGGACCTGATCGACGCGGCGCGGGCGGGTGGCACCCAGGAGATCCGGGTCTGCCTGGAGCTGGACACCTCGCTGCGGATGCTCGGCGGCCGGGTCCGGATCGGGGCCCTGCGCTCGCCGCTGCGCTCCCCCGCCCAGCTGGCCGAGCTGGCCAGGTCCGTGGTGCGGCGGCCCGGTTTCCGGCTGGTCGGCCTGATGGCGTACGAGGGGCATATCGCGGGCGTCGGTGACTCGGTGGCGGGGCGTCCGCTGCGGTCCCGGGCGATCCGGCTGATGCAGGCCACGGCCCGCAAGGAGCTGGCGGTGCGGCGGGCCGAGGTGGTGCGCGCGGTGCGGGCGGTGGCGGCGGACCTGGAGTTCGTGAACGGCGGCGGTACGGGCAGCGTGCAGCACACGGCGGCCGAGGACGCGGTGACGGAGATCGCCGCCGGTTCGGGGCTGTACGTACCACGCCTGTTCGACAACTACACCTCGTTCACCGCCCGCCCGGCCGCGCTGTTCGCGCAGCCCGTGGTGCGGCGGCCGGGCGTGGGCGTGGTGACGGTGCTCGGGGGCGGTTACCCGGCGTCGGGCGCGGCCGGGCCGGACCGGCTGCCGGTCCCGTATCTCCCGGAGGGGCTGCGCTACGACCCGCAGGAGGGGCCGGGCGAGGTGCAGACGCCGCTGCTGGGCTCCCCGGCGGACGATCTGCTGATCGGCGACAAGGTGTGGTTCCGGCACGCGAAGGCCGGTGAGCTGTGCGAGCGGTTCGACACGCTGCACCTGATCGAGGGCGACCGGGTGACGGCGTCCGTGCCGACGTACCGGGGCGAGGGCCGTACGTTCCTCTAGGTCCTGTCTGGAGTTCCAGCGCGGGAGAAGGAGCGGCGTCCGGTGCCGTCGAATCCGAGGCGGAGGAGGGAGCCGAATGGGGTCTCCCCTGTTCGAGCGAAGCCGAGAACTTGAGGGAAGGAGCGTCGGCGACCGACGACAACGCCGGAGGCGGCGGTGCCGGACGCCGCGACGCCGCGGGGGAACTCCAGACAGGACCTAGTCGGCCGAGTGCTCGACGGAGCTGCCGACGCCGCCGTCCGTGGCGCTGTCGCCGATGGGCCGGATGCCCTCGGTGAGGGTGTCCATGAGGGTGAGCGGCGGTCCGTCGGGGCCCGCGTCGAAGGCGTACCGGACGATGACGGGCGACTCGCTGCCGACGGCCGAGGGGAAGGCGAGCGACTGGACGTAGCCGCCGGGGCCCTTGGCCGTGGTGACCTTCCAGCGGATGTAGTAGCCGGTGCGGCCGGCCACGGCGACCTCGCCCGCGGCGACCTGCCGGTGGGCGGTGATGCCGCCGTGGATGCGCCGGCCGACGACGTCCTCCTCGTACGCCCGGTCGGCGGCGTCGGTGATGTCCTCCTCGGCCAGGGCCTCGGGCGTGGTGGCGTCGGTGCCGCCGGGGGTCCGGGTGGTGACCGTGCCGTGGTAGCAGAAGGAGGAGGACGCGCCGGGGCAGTCGTAGGAGTTCTTGGTGCGCATGGTGAGGAGCTGGCCCGAGGTCCGCTCCGGCCGTTCCCAGCCGTCGGGAATGGGCAGCGTGATGCCGTTGAGCTGGTCGACGAGCACGTCCGGGTCCTGCGCGGCCGGTGTGCCGTCCGGCGAGGGGTCGTCGTCGCCCGGGGCCTCGTCGGTGCCGGTCCGCGAGGGCGACGGCGAGGTGTGGGCCTGCGGGGTCGCCGGGTCGTCGTTCCCCGTGAGCAGTACGGCCCCGGTCATGACGGCGCCGACGACGACCGCTCCGGCCGCCACGAGCGCGATGGCCCGTGCGCTGCCGCCTCCCCCGCTCCCCGTGGCGCCCGGCTGCGGCACCGCGTACTGCGGGGCCGGGGCGGGGACGGGCGCGGCGGCGGGCGCCCGGGTGTGGGCGGTCCACGCCGTCCCGTCCCACCAGCGCTCGGTGCCGGGCACGGAGGTGTCCGGGTACCAGCCGGGCGGCGTCGGGTAGCTCATCGCTCCACTCTAGGAGAGAGGTCTACAGCGGGGTGACGTAGGCGCCGGAGATGCCGCCGTCCACGAGGAAGTCGGTGGCGTTGACGAACGAGGAGTCGTCGCTCGCGAGGAAGGCGACGGCGGCGGCGATCTCGGTCGCCTCGGCGAACCGGCCGAGCGGGATGTGCACCAGCCTGCGGGCCGCCCGCTCGGGGTCCTTGGCGAACAGCTCCTGGAGCAGCGGGGTGTTGACCGGCCCCGGGCAGAGCGCGTTGACGCGGATGCCCTCGCGGGCGAACTGGACGCCCAGTTCGCGGGTCATCGCCAGCACCCCGCCCTTGGACGCGGTGTACGAGATCTGCGAGGTGGCCGCGCCCATCCGGGCCACGAAGGAGGCGGTGTTGATGATGGAGCCCCGGCCCTGGCGGCGCATGTAGGGCAGGGCCGCCTTGCAGCAGAGGTAGACGGAGGTGAGGTTGACGTCCTGGACGCGTTTCCACGCTTCCAGTTCCGTGGTGAGGATGGAGTCGTCCTCGGGCGGCGAGATGCCGGCGTTGTTGAACGCGATGTCGACCGAGCCGTAGGTGTCGTCGGCCGTCCGGAACAGTTCGGCGACCTGTCCGGGGTCGGTCACGTCGACGCGTACGAAGGTGCCGCCGACCGCTTCGGCCGCCGCCTCGCCGGCCTTCGCGTCGATGTCGCCGCAGACGACGTGCGCCCCTTCGGAGGCGAGCCGGTGGGCGGTGGCCAGGCCGATGCCGCTGCCGGCGCCGGTGATGACGGCGGTGCGGCCGACGAGGCGGCGGCAGATGGTCTCGTGGTCCGTGCTCATTCCGGTCAGGCCTCCGTGCTCAGGAAGACGTTCTTGGTCTCGGTGAAGGCGGTGAGGGCGTCGGGCCCCAGTTCGCGGCCGATGCCGGACTGCTTGAACCCGCCGAACGGCGTCCAGTAGCGGACCGCCGAGTGGGAGTTGACGGACAGGTTGCCCGCCCGTACGACCCGGGACACGCGCAGGGCGCGGCCCACGTCCCGGGTCCAGAGCGAGCCGGCGAGCCCGTAGTCGGTGGCGTTGGCGAGCCGGACGGCGTCCGCCTCGTCCTCGAAGGGCAGCACGACGGCGACGGGCCCGAACACCTCCTCGGTGGCGACGGGCGCGTCCGCCGGGACGCCGGTGAGGACGGTCGGCGGGAACCAGAAGCCGGGGCCGTCGGGCGCGCTCCCCCGGATCGCGGCGGCGCCCTCGGGGACGTAGCCGCGTACGCGTTCCAGTTGGGTACGGGAGATGAGCGGGCCCATCCGCGTCTTCTCGTCGGCGGGGTCGCCGACGGTGTGGGCGGCGACGGCCGGGGCGAGGTGTTCCAGGAAGCGGTCGTACGCGGAGCGCTCGACGAGGATGCGGGTGCGGGCGCAGCAGTCCTGGCCGGCGTTGTCCAGGAAGGAGCCGGGTGCGGCGGCCGCGGCGGCCTCGATGTCGGCGTCGGCGAAGACGATGTTGGGGCTCTTGCCGCCGAGTTCGAGGGTGACCCGCTTCAGCCGGTCGGCGCACTTGGCCATGATCCGCTTGCCGGTGCGGGTGGAGCCGGTGAAGACGATCTTGGCGACGTCGGGGTGCTCGACGAGGGCGTTGCCGGCCTCGTCGCCGGCGCCGGGCAGCACCTGGAAGAGGTGTTCGGGCAGGCCCGCCTCCAGGGCGATCTCCGCGAGCCGGAGCGCGGTCAGCGGGGTGGTCTCGGCGGGCTTGAGGAGCACCGCGTTGCCTGCGGCGAGGGCGGGGGCGGTGCCCCAGGCGGCGATGGGCATCGGGAAGTTCCAGGGGGCGATGACACCGACGACGCCGAGGGGTTCGAGGATCGTGAGGTCGATGCCGCCGGGGACGGGGATCTGCCGGCCGCTGAGCCGTTCCACTCCCCCGGCGGCGAAGTCGAGCAGGTCGCGGACGTTGGCCGCCTCCCAGCGGGCGTCGGAGATGGTGTGGCCGGCTTCCCGGACCTCCAGCAGGGCCAGTTCCTCGGTGCGGGCGTCGACGGCGGCGGCGAACCGGCGCAGCAGCCGGGCCCGGTCGGCGGGGGTGAGCGCGGCCCAGACGCGCTGGGCGGCGACGGCGTGGACGACGGCGGTGTGCACGCCGGCGGCCGGGGTGGCGGGGACGGTGGCGATGGTCTCTCCGGTCGCCGGGTTCAGGACGTGGTGCTCGTGGATCACGTGGTCCTCACAACGGTCGTGGGCCTCGAAGGCGTCGTACTCACAGGCGTTCGAAGGAGCGGCGCAGTTCCCAGTCGGTCACCGCGGCGTCGAAGGCGTCCAGTTCGACGCGGGCCATGGTGCGGTAGTGCGCCACGACGTCCGCGCCGAAGGCCTCCCGGGCGATCTCGCTGTCCTCCCAGAGCGCGGCGGCCTCGCGCAGGGTGGCGGGGACCTGGTCGTACGCGGCGGTGTAGGCGTTGCCCGCGCAGGGTTCGGGGAGTTCGAGCTTGTGCTCGATGCCGTGGAGCCCGGCGGCGACGAGTCCGGCGACGGCCAGGTACGGGTTGACGTCACCACCGGGGAGCCGGTTCTCGAAGCGCAGCGAGGCGCCGTGGCCGACGACGCGCAGCGCGCAGGTCCGGTTGTCGTGGCCCCAGGCGACGGCGGTCGGGGCGAAGGAGCCGGGGCGCAGCCGCTTGTACGAGTTGATGTTCGGCGCGAAGAGGAGGGAGAGGTCGCGCAGGGCGGCGAGCTGCCCGGCCAGGAAGTGCCGCATCACCGGTGACATCTCCCCGTCCTCACCGGCCATGACGGAGCGTCCGGGGCCGGTGGTGGAGCGCAGCGAGAGGTGGATGTGGCAGGAGTTGCCCTCGCGTTCGTTGAACTTGGCCATGAAGGTGAGCGCCATGCCCTCCTGGGCGGCGATCTCCTTGGCGCCGGTCTTGTAGACGGCGTGCTGGTCGCAGGTGACCAGGGCCTCGTCGTAGCGGAACACGATCTCGTGCTGGCCGGGGTTGCACTCGCCCTTGGCCGACTCGACGGCGAGGCCGGCCCCCGCCATCTCGTTGCGGATGCGGCGCAGCAGGGGCTCGACCCGGCCGGTCCCGAGGACGGAGTAGTCGACGTTGTACTGGTTGACGGGGGTGAGGTCGCGGTAGCCGCGGTCCCACGCCTGTTCGTAGGTGTCCTTGAAGACGATGAACTCGAGTTCGGTGCCGACGTGGGCCGTGTAGCCGTGGTCGGCGAGGCGTTCGAGCTGGCGGCGCAGGATCTGCCGGGGCGCGGCGGTGACGGGCGCGCCGTCGGCCCAGGCGAGGTCGGCGAGGACCAGGGCGGTGCCCTCGTGCCAGGGCACCCGGCGCAGGGTGGTGAGGTCGGGGCGCATGGCGAAGTCGCCGTAGCCGTTGTCCCAGGACGACATGGCGTAGCCGTCGACGGTGTTCATGTCGGTGTCGACGGCGAGGAGGTAGGCGCAGCCCTCGGTGCCGTGGCGCACGACCTCGTCGAGGAAGAAGGGGGCGGCGAAGCGCTTGCCCTGGAGCCGTCCCTGCATGTCGGGGAAGGCCAGGACGACGGTGTCGATCTCGCTGCTGTGCACGAGGCGGCGCAGGTCTGAGAGGGCGAGCGGGGCTGTTCGGTCGGACACGGACGGGTCCTCTCGTCGCGGGCCGGCGGGCGGTCCAAATCTAGGGGTTGGGCCGTGGTTGTGGGTACGGTGCCGGGGTGTTCCGCGCGCCGTACGAGGGAGGCCCCGGTGAACCGTCCGCTGGTCGGGATCAGTACCTACCTGGAGGCCTCGGTGCGCTGGGGCGTATGGGATGTGCCGGCGGCGCTGCTGCCCGCCGGGTACGCCCGGATGGTGCGCGAGGCCGGTGGCCTGGCGGTGTTGCTGCCGCCGGACGCGCCGGAGTTCGCGGCGCGGACCGTGGCCCGGCTGGACGCGGTGGTGGTGGCGGGCGGGCCGGACGTGGAGCCCACGCGGTACGGGGCGGGGCGCGACCCGCGCACCGGGCCGCCGGCGCCAGAGCGTGACGCCTGGGAGGCGGCGCTGATCGGTGCGGCGCTGGAGTCGGGGACGCCGTTGCTCGGGGTGTGCCGGGGCATGCAGCTGCTGAACGTGGTGCGCGGGGGCACCCTGACGCAGCATCTGGACGGTCACGGCGGCCCGGGCGGGGCGACGGGCGTGTTCGGTACGCACCCGGTGACGCCGGTGCCGGGCACCCGGTACGCGTCGCTGGTGCCGGAGGTGTGCGCCGTCCCCACCTACCACCACCAGGCCGTCGACCGGATCGGCACCGGCCTGGTGGCGTCGGCGCACGCGGCGGACGGCACCGTGGAGGCGGTCGAACTGCCCGGCGCCCCTTGGGTGCTGGGCGTGCAGTGGCATCCGGAGGCGGGCGACGACCTGCGCGTGGTGCGGGGCCTGGTGGAGGCGGTGGGGCGCTAGGGCCTGTCCTAGCCGAGGCGGTGGCGCAGCCAGATCAGCGCGGCGGCGCCCTGGGCCGCCTGGAAGGCCCGGAGCGTCGGCAGGCCCGGCGGGTCGGGGCGCAGCGCGTGCTCCGCGAAGTATCCGGCGACGGCGGCGAGTACGGCGGTGACGGCGTCGGGGTCCGCGTCGCGGCCGAGCGGGTGGGCGGTGAACAGGGCCTCCGGGTCCGGACCGCCCTCTCCGGTGGCGTAGCCCTGGGCCGTCACGCACGGGAGCATCACCAGCAGGTCGAACCAGGGGGCGGCGCGCACCGCGTGCGGCCAGTCCACGAAGACGGTCCGGTCCTCGGTGAGCAGGATGTTGTCGGCGCGCAGGTCGCCGTGGGCGAGGGTGTCCCCGCCGGCGGCCTCGGCCCAGCCTGCTTCCAGTTCCGCGAGGGTGGCGAGGCGGCCGGCCGCCCAGGGGTCGAGGCGCGCGTCGCCCCCGGCCGCGTGCAGGGTGCGCCAGCCGTCGAACAGCGAGGACTTGCCCCAGACGGCCGAGGGCGCGTCGGCCGGGGCGGGGGTGAGGACGCGGGCGAGGTCACCGACCGCGTCCAGGACCCGGTCCAGCTCGGCCCGGTCCCAGGGCACCCGGGGCTGGCGGCCGTCGATGTCCTCCAGCACGAGGGCGACGCGGGTGCCGTCGTCGTACGAGCCGAGCAGCCGGGGCACGGGGGCGTCCGCGGGCAGCGACGCCGTGACGCGGGCCTCGGCGCGGTGCATGTCCGGGCTGTCCGGGTTCACCTCGGCGCTCACTGCCTTGACGAAGGCCCGGCCTCCGTTCGCGAGCCGGACCCGGGCGGCGGCTCCGGGCGAGAAGCCGCCGTTCTGGGTGCGGGCCTCGACGACCGGCGCGCCGAGGATGTCCTCGACGCCGCTGCGAACAGCGGCGGGCAGGTCGGACCAGTGGTGGCGGACACCCTGGGCGGGCGGCGCGGTGGTGGTCATCGGTGCGTCTCCCTCGTGTCCGTCCAGGTCAGAGGCGTGGGTCCGCCGGGCTCGCCGTACCCCAGCGAGCGGTACAGGTCCTCGCCCTCGGGGGTCGCGGTCAGGTTGATCCGGGAGCACCCGGCCTCGACCAGGTGGTCGTGAACGGCCCGGAAGGTCAGGCGGGCGTATCCCTGCCGCCGGTGGCCGGGGTCGGTGGCGACCGAGGCGATGTGCCCGACGTACGGGGCGCGGCCCGGCCGGGGCAGTGACCACATGTACTGGCCCACCGTGCTGGACAGCAGCCGGTCCCCCGCGTCGATCACATAGGCGACGAAGTGCGGGTCGGTGGCGAGCCGTTCGCGGAAGTACGCCTCGCACACCGGGGTCCAGCCGGGCTCCGGGACGAGGCCCATGGAGGCGAACATGACCATGCGCAGCCGGGTGACCTCGGCGGCGTCGTCCGCGCCGGCGCGTCTCAGGTGCGGCGCTGTGCTCATGGGGCGTCCTCTCGGTGGGGTGCCGTGTCCCGCAAGGGTGTCGTGCCCGGGCGGGCGGCGTCGCCCCGTTTTCTCGGACCGGCCCCGGTCGGGCCAGGAGGCCGACGCCGGAACCCGTCTAGGCCGCACCCCCGGAGGGTTCCGACCGGGTCAGCGTGAGCAGGTCGCGGGCCGGGCCCGTGGGGCGGTGGCCCGAGGGCCAGACCGCGCGCAGCTGGCGGCGCAGGCGGGCCCCGGCGATGGGGACCTTGACCAGGCGGCGGGCGGACAGCTCCTCGCCGAGCGCGAGTTCGCTCAGGACGCAGGGGCCCGCGCCGCTCTCCGCAGCACCCTTGACGGCGGTGGTCGAGGAGAGTTCCAGGAGCGGCGGGGCCAGCGGGCCGTGCACGGCGAGCGCGGCGTCCAGGACCTGGCGGGTGCCGGAGCCGTGCTCGCGCAGGATCAGCGGGGTCGCGGCCAGTTCGCCCGGGGTCAGCGGGCTGCGGCGGCGGGCCCAGGCGTGGGAGGGGGCGACCACGACGACGAGGCGGTCGTGGGCGATGACGGTGCCGTCGAGCCCTTCCGGGACGGACAGGCCCTCGACGAAACCCAGGTCCGCCTCGCCGCTCAGCAGCCGCTCGGCGACCACCGCGGAGTTCCCGGCGAGCAGCGAGACGGCGGTGCCGGGCCGTTCGGCGCGCAGGGCGATGAGCCAGCCGGGGAGCAGGTATTCGGCGATGGTCATGGAGGCGGCGACCCGCAGCCGGGAGTCGCGGCGGTCGCGCAGCGCCTGGGCGCCCGCGTCGAACACCTCGGCCGCCTCGACGACCCGGCGCGCCCAGTCGGTGACGAGCGCGCCGGCGTCGGTGAGGCGGGAGCCCCGGGGCGAGCGGTCGAGGAGGGCGAGGCCGAGCTGCCGTTCCATCGAGCGGATGCGGCTGCTGGCGGCGGGCTGGGTGATGCCGACGTCGCGGGCGGCCCGGCCGAGGCTGCCGTGCCGGGCGACGGCGAGAAGCAGCTCCAGCGCGCCGAGGTCGGGCACCCGGTGGGACAGCGGGGCGGGCGAGGCGGGCGGATCGCTGGTCATAAGCCCACCTTATGACCTCATAGGGCGGTGCTCCCTGGTGGGGCCCGGACCCGGCCGGGGAGAATCGTGGCATGGCCACCTATCCGCGGACCCGCACCTTCCCCCCGTACTCCGGAGCCGCCCGGCGGCCCGCGCTGCGGCACTTCGGCCCCAACTGGTACGCGACGGTCATGGGCACCGCGATCGTCGCGAGCGCCGGAGCCGCGCTGCCCGCGCACATCCCCGGACTGCGGGGCGCGTGCACGGCGGTGTGGGTGGTCTCGGCGCTGCTGCTGGCCGCCGTGCTGGCCGCCCGGGCCGGGCACTGGGCGGCCCACCCCGACCAGGCGCGCGCCCATCTCGCGGACCCGGCCGTCGCGCCGTTCTACGGCTGCCTGTCGATGGCGCTGCTCGCGGTCGGGGGCTCCGGAATGGTCGTCGGCAAGGACGTCATCGGGCATCCGGCGGCGCTCGCGCTGAACGTGGTCCTGTACACGGCGGGCACGGTGACCGGGCTCGTGGCGGCCGTGGCGGTCCCGTACCTCATGATCGTGCGCCACCGGCCCGAGCCGGGCACGGCGTCCCCGGTGTGGCTGCTGCCGGTGGTGGCCCCGATGGTGTCGGCCGCGCTCGGCCCGCTGCTGGTGCCGGAGCTCCCGCCCGGCCAGGGGCGGGAGGCGCTGCTGCTGGGCTGCTACGCGATGTTCGGGCTGAGCCTGCTGGCGACGCTGGTGATGCTGCCGCTGGTCTTCGGCCGGCTGGTGCACCGGGGCCCGCTGCCGCTCGCCCTGACGCCGACCCTGTTCCTGGTCCTCGGTCCGCTCGGGCAGTCGACGACCGCGGTGAACGCGCTGGCCGATGTGGCACCGGGTGCGGTCGGGGGCGCGTACGCCTCCGCGCTGCGCGCCTTCGCGGTGCTGTACGGGGTGCCGGTGATGGGGTTCGCCCTGCTGTGGCTGGCGCTGGCCGTGGCGCTGGTGGTGCGGGCGGCGCGGGGCGGGATGACGTTCTCGATGACGTGGTGGGGCTTCACGTTCCCCGTCGGCACGTGTGTGACGGGCGCGGCGGGCCTGGCGCGGCACACGGGGCTGACCGCGTTCACCTGGCTGGCCGTCGCGCTGTACGTGCTGCTGGTGTCGGCGTGGGCGGTGGCCGGGGTGCGTACGGTGCGCGGGCTGCTCAGCGGGGCGCTGCTCGCCCCGCCGCAGGCGCCGGTGGCGCCGGTGGCGGCCCGTACCGCCTGAGCGTCCCGCCGCCGGCGGTCCCGGGCGGTCAGCGCCTGGGGTCGGACGTGGCGTCGATGTGTTCGGCGACCGCGACGCACAGCAGCCGGGTGCCCGGGAGGGTGGCCCGCCAGCGGTGGCGGACCCCGCCGGACAGGAAGAGGGTGTCGCCCTGGACCAGCCGGTAGGCCCGGCCCTCGGCCTCCACCTCGGCGGCGCCCTCTGCGACGTACATGATCTCGTCGTTGCGGTGCTGGAACTCGCGCCCGAGGTCGAGCTCCCCGGTGAACTCCAGGGCGCTGAGCTGGTGGCGTCCGCGCACCACCCGGTGCACGCCGTCCTCGTGGGCGGCGCGCACGACGTCGACCGCGCGCGCCGAGTCCGCGGCGGCGCGCAGCCGCGCGGTGGTGGTCTCCAGCGCTTCGGCGACCCGGTCCAGGGACCGGGCGCTGGGTCTGGCGCGTTCGTTCTCGATCTGGCTGAGGAACGGCACGGAAAGACCGCTGCGCGAGGCGACGGCGGCCAGGGTGAGTCCCAGGGATCTGCGCTGTCGGCGGACCGCTGCGCCCACCCGGAGTGTTTCCTTCTCGTCCATGTCCGGCTCCCTCCCGTCGCCATCCTTCCGGTTACGGGCGCCGCGCGCACACCGTTACGCCAGGACGACCCGGAAAGTGACCGCACCGTCACGCGGGAAGGGGTGGGCCACGCCGTCGGCGCGACCCACCCCTTCACGGGCTGCGGCCCTGGTGGGGGCCGGTGCGAGCTCCTACTGGGGAGCCATCTTGTCCGCGATGCCCGGGTTCTTCTCCATCCAGGCCTTCACGGCTTCCTCCTCGTGTCCCGTACCGAGCTTCTGGATCTGGTTCTCCAGACCGGCGAGCTGCTTCTCGCTCATCTTGAAGTCCTTGAACCACTTCGTCAGCTGCGGGTAGTTCCGCGGGAACTCCTTGGACGCGATGGTGTGCAGCCGGTCGCCCTCGCCGAACGCCTTCTTCGGGTCCTGGAGCTTGGTCATCCCGTACTCGCTGTACGCCCAGTGCGGGGTCCACAGCAGGACGGCGATGGGCTCCTTCTTGGCGTACGCGCGCTTCAGCTCGGCGAGCATGCCGGGCGTCGAGGAGTCGACGACCTCGTACTCGTCGTCCAGGCCGTAGGCCGGGAGCACGTTCTTCTTGAGGTTCTCCATCGTGGCGGTGCCGGGCTCGATGCCGATGATCCGGCCCTTGAACTTCGACGCCTTGCCCTTGAGGTCGGCCAGGGACTTCACGTCCTTGACGTAGTCGGGCACCGCGACCTCGATGGAGGTCGGGCCGTACCAGGAGCCGATGTCGGTGAGCTTGGAGCCGTACTTGTCCCAGTAGTTCTTCTGGGTGAAGGGGAGCCAGCCGTCGAACTGCACGTCGAGCTGGCCGCGCGACATCGCGGTGTACATCGGACCGACCTCGAACTGCTTGAGGTTGACCTTGTAGCCGCGGTCCTCCAGGACGGCCTTCCACAGGTACGTGGCGGCGATGTCCTCCTCCCAGGGGAACCACGCCATCTCGACGGGGCGGTCGCGCTCGTCCTTGCCGTTCGCGCCCTTGGCGGGGGCGGACTTCACCGGGGTCCACTTGTCGGCGACGTCCGGGTTGGCCTTCAGCCAGGTGCGGACGGCCTCCTGCTCCTTGCCGGAGCCGCTCTTCTGGATCTGGGCCTCAAGGCTGGTGAGCTGGTCCTCGCTCATCTTGAAGTCCTTGAGCCACTTGCCGACCTCGGGGTTGTCCCCGGTGAATCCCTTGCGGGTCAGCGTGTGGATGCCGTCGCCCTTGCCCCAGAGGTTCTTGGGGTCCTTGAGCTTGGTCAGCTCGTACTGGTTGTACGCCCAGTGCGGCGACCACAGCGGGACGACGATCGGTTCCTTCTTGGCGTACGCGCGCTTCAGCTCGGCCAGCATGGACGGCGTGGAACCGTCGACGACCTTGTACTCCTTGTCCAGGCCGTAGCCGGGCAGGATCTTGTCCTTGAGCAGGCCCGTCTCACCGGCGCTGGGCTCGATGCCGACGACCCGGCCCTTGAAGTCGGACGCCTTGCCCTTGAGGTCGGACAGGGACTTCACGTCCTTGACGTAACTGGGGACGGCCAGCTCCAGCGAGGTGGGGCCGAACCAGGAGCCCATGTCGTCCAGGCGGTCCTTGTACTTCTTCCAGTACGAGGCGTGGGTGACCGGCAGCCAGGAGTCGGTCTCGAAGTCGATCTGGCCGCCGGCCATGCCGGTGTACAGCGCGCCGGCCTCGTACTGCTTGACGTCGACCTCGAAGCCGCGGCGCTCCAGCAGCTCCTTCCACAGGAACGTCGAGGCGATGCCCTCGTCCCACGGGATGTAGCCCATGCTGATCTTCTTGCCGGCCCCGATGTTCTTCGGGTCCGACGCGGTCGTGGACTCGTCGTCGGAGGAGCCGAAGAGCCCCATGCCGCCGGCGACGAGCGCGAGGGCGACGACGCCCGCGACGGCGACGACGGGCTGCGGGCGGTGGTGCCAGATCTTCAGACCGCCGGCCATCGACTGCGCCTTGGCGAGCGCGCGGCGGGCGAGCGGGGAGACCTCGCGGCCCAGGGCGCTGGTCATCCGGTCCAGGTACATGGCCAGGATGACGATGGAGACACCGGCCTCGAAGCCGAGGCCGACGTCGACGTTGCCGATGGCGCGGTAGACGGAGCCGCCGAGGCCGCCGCCGCCGACCATGCCGGCGATGACCACCATGGACAGGCCCAGCATGATGACCTGGTTGATGCCCGCCATGATCGTGGGCAGCGCCAGCGGCAGCTGGACCCGCAGCAGGGTGTTGCGGGAGGTGGTGCCGAAGGCCTCGGCCGCCTCGACGAGCTCGCCGTCGACCTGGCGGATGCCGAGTTCGGTCATCCGGACGCCCGGGGGCAGCGCGAAGATGATGGTGGCGATGATGCCGGGTACGACGCCGACGCCGAAGAAGATCACACCGGGGATCAGGTAGACCATGGCGGGCATGGTCTGCATGAAGTCCAGGACCGGCCGGGTCACCGCGCTCACCGTCTTGGAGCGGGAGGCCCAGATGCCGAGCGGCACGGCCAGCACCAGCGTCACGATCGTCGCGACGAGCACCAGGGTGAGCGTGTCCATCGCCTCGTCCCACAACTCGACCGAGTCGATGAGGGCGAAGCCGACGAACGCGAGGATTCCGGCGAGCAGGCCGCGCAGCCACCAGGCGATGACGGCGACGATGCCCGCGAAGAGCAGGGGGGCCGGAGCGGAGAGCACGGCGGCGATGCCGTCGAACATGCCGCTCACGACGGAGCTGATGGCGTCGAAGAGCCAGGAGAGGTGGGTCTGGAGCCAGTCGACCGCGGAGTCGACCCAGTCGCCGAGATGGAGCCTAAACACCGGCCACCTTCTTCAGCGAGGTAGCGGCGTCCTGGGGAGCCTGGGCGGGGGGCATCGGCTCGCCGAGCACGGCGAGCAGCCGCTCGCGGGGCACGACGCCGAGGAGCTTGCCCTTGTCGTCGGTCACGGCGACCGCGACGCGGCTCTGCGAGCAGGGCGTGAACAGCTCGATGATCGGCGTGGACTCGGTGACGGTGGCCGGGGTGGCCCGCAGCACGTCGTCGGTGTTCCGTATCTCCTTGCCCTGGTCGCAGAGCGAGCCGATGATGGTGTCCGTCTCGGCCATGATCGCGCCGGCGGTCAGCACCCGGGAGCGGTCGACGTCCTGGGTGAAGGAGGCGACGTAGTCGTTGGCCGGGGTGACGAGGATGTCCTCGGCGGTGCCGAGCTGGACTATCTCGCCGTCGCGCATCACGGCGATGCGGTCCCCGAGGCGCATGGCCTCGTTGAGGTCGTGGGTGATGAAGACGATGGTCTTCTTCAGCCGCTTCTGGAGCTCCAGGAGCTGGTCCTGCATGTCGCGGCGGATCAGCGGGTCGAGCGCGCTGAAGGACTCGTCCATCAGGAGCAGGTCGGCGTCGGTGGCGAGCGCGCGGGCGAGGCCCACGCGCTGCTGCATGCCGCCGGACAGCTCGTCGGGCCAGGACTTCTCCCAGCCGGCCAGACCGGTCAGCGCCAGGGCCTCGGTGGCGCGGCGGTTGCGCTCCGCGCGCGGGACGCCCTGCACCTCCAGGCCGTACGCGGCGTTCTCCAGGACGCTCCGGTGGGGGAAGAGCGCGAAGTGCTGGAACACCATGCTGATCTTGGTGGAGCGGACGTGGCGGAGCTCGGCGGGGCTCAGGGCGGTCAGGTCCTGGCCGTCGAAGAGCACCTGGCCGGAGGTGGGCTCCAGCAGGCCGTTGAGCATCCGCAGCAGCGTGGACTTGCCCGAGCCGGACAGACCCATCACGACGAAGATCTGGCCCGGTTCAACGGTGAACGACGCGTCGATCACCGCTGCGGTCGTTCCGTCGGCGCGCAGCGCGTCGCGGCCGGTACCGCCCCGCAGCTTCTGCACGGCTTGATCGGGTCGTCTGCCGAACACCTTGTACAAGTGCTCGGCTTGCAGCGTGGACACATACACCTCACGTGTTGAACCGAGAACGGTCTGCCACCCCCGCCGGCAGACCGTGGAGCGGCACGGCTTCCGTCCGCATGGCACGTGCACTGGTTGAAAATGCGACGTGGTCCGCTCCGATGGCGCGCCTGCCCCCACTTACTCGGAGCAAACGCAAGAGTGACCTGGATCACATAAAACGGCCTGGTTTTCCGGGGACCGCGTCCGCGGCGGCCGCTGTCGGTGCCGTGCGGCATCATCGGCGTGTGACGCGACGCCTGATGCTCCTCGACACCGCCTCCCTCTACTTCCGCGCCTACTTCGGCGTGCCCGATTCGGTGCGCGCGCCGGACGGGACTCCGGTCAACGCCGTGCGCGGGCTGCTGGACTTCATCGGCCGCCTCGTGCAGGACCACCGGCCGGACGACCTCGTCGCCTGCTGGGACGCGGACTGGCGGCCGCAGTGGCGGGTCGACCTCATCCCCACGTACAAGGCGCACCGGGTGGCGGTCGAGACCGGGGCGGGCGTGCCCGACGAGGAGGAGACGCCGGACACGCTGGCCCCACAGGTGCCGGTCATCGCGGAGGTGCTGGACGCGCTCGGCATCGCCCGGGTCGGCGCCGAGGGGTACGAGGCGGACGACGTGATCGGCACGCTGACCGGGCGGGCGGCCGGGCCTGTCGACATCGTCACCGGCGACCGGGACCTCTACCAGCTGGTGGACGACGCCCGCGGGGTGCGGGTGCTCTACCCGCTGAAGGGGGTCGGCACCCTCCAGCTGACGGACGAGGCATGGCTGCGCGAGAAGTACGGGGTGGACGGCCCCGGGTACGTGGACCTGGCTCTGCTGCGCGGCGACCCGAGCGACGGGCTGCCCGGCGTGCCCGGCGTCGGCGAGAAGACGGCGGCGAAGCTGCTGGACGCCTTCGGCGATCTGGCCGGGATCATGGCAGCGGTGGACGATCCGGCGGCGAAGCTGACGCCCTCGCAGCGCAAGCGGCTCGACGAGGCCCGCGCCTATGTGGCCGTCGCACCGAAGGTGGTGCGGGTCGCCGGTGACGTACCGCTGCCGGACTTCGATCCGGCGCTGCCGGCCGGGCCGCGCGACCCGGCCGCGCTGGAGGCCCTCGTGGCCCGGTGGGGGCTCGGTGGAGCGGTGGGTCGGCTCCTCGACGTACTGCACCCCTGAGGTGTTAGGTTAGGTCACCCTAAGGCCTATGTCGGCTTCGGTCGACGGTCACCGATTTCCGGCAACAGGGAGCAGACCTCGTGGCAGAACGACCGGAGCGGCGGGCACCGAAGGCTCAGGGGGCGCAGGTCCTGCGCACCGAGCAGATCACCCCGCACATGATCCGGGTGGTGCTCGGCGGTGACGGTCTCGCCGATTTCGCGCTCGCGGGCTATACCGATCACTACCTCAAGCTGTGCTTCGCCCCCGAGGGCGCGGACTACGAGCACCCCTTCGACATCGCCCGCATCCGTGAGGAGTACCCCCGCGAGCTGTGGCCCACCACCCGTACCTACACGGTGCGTTCGTGGGACGCCGCCGCCCGGGAGCTGGCGATCGACTTCGTGGTGCACGGCGACGAGGGCCTCGCCGGGCCCTGGGCGGCCCGCGCCGAGGCCGGTGACCAGGTGACGTTCCTGGGCCCCGGCGGTGGTTACGCCCCCGACGCATCGGCGGACTGGCACCTGCTGGTGGGCGACGAGAGCGCGCTGCCGGCCGTCGCCGCCGCGCTGGAGCAGATGCCGGCGGGTGCGGTGGTGCGCGCGTTCGTCGAGGTGGAGGACGCGGCGGAGGAGCAGAAGACCGCCACGCCGGACGGCGTCGTGATCACGTGGCTGCACCGGGCCGGCCGCCCGGTCGGTGAGGCGCTCACCGAGGCCGTGAAGGGCCTGGAGTTCCCGCCCGGCGACGTCCAGGCGTTCGTCCACGGCGAGGCGGGCTTCGTGAAGGACATCCGCCGCCACCTGCGCCTGGAGCGCGCGATCCCGGCGTCCCAGCTGTCGATCTCCGGCTACTGGCGGCTCGGCCACGACGACGAGTCCTGGCGCTCCGTCAAGCGCCAGTGGAACGAGCAGGTGGAACGCGAGCAGGAGGGCGCGGCGTAAGCCCTCCCGTACGTCCGGCTCCTGTGCCCCGGTCCGGCGGACCGGGGCACAGCCATGTCGCCGGGCTGTCCGTCAGACGGACTTCTGGTACGAGCGGAACGTACGGGTCGACAGCGCCACGGAGGCCAGGGCGAGCAGCACCAGCCCGCCGCAGCGGGTGACGACCAGCTGCCAGTCGGGATCGGCACCCAGCGCGGAACGTCCGGCCAGCATGGCCCAGTTGACCGGGTTGAAGGCGGCGATGTCCCGCATCCAGCCGGGCATCTGGCTCGGGGCCATGAAGGACGTGGACAGGAAGGTCAGCGGCATCAGCAGGAAGGTGTTGATGCCGATGATCGACTCCCGCTCCCGGACGATCATGCCCACGGCGTTGGACAGCGCCCCGAAGACGGTGCCGAGCAGCACCGAGGCGACGACCAGGATCAGCAGTCCGACGGCGCCGCCCGGGTAGCCGGCACCCGCCGCCCGGCCGAGCAGCAGGATGACCACGGACTGGGCGGTGGTGGCGATGCCGTTCTGCACGACGTTGGCGTTCATCAGGGCGTTGCGGCTGACGGGCGTGGTGAGGAAGCGGTTGAGGGTGCCGCGCTCGATCTCCTCCAGGGTGCCCATCCCGGCCCACATGCTCGATCCGAGCGCGCTCATCACGACGATGCCGGGGACGAGGTAGTCCAGGTAGGAGGTGGTGCCGAAGCCGCCGAGCTCGACGACCTTCCGGAACAGGTTGCCGAACAGGAACAGCCAGATCACCGGCTGGATCAGGGAGATCGCGAGGAAGACGGGCTGCCGGAAGATGGACATCAGCTGGCGCTGCGTCATGTACCAGGTCTGGGCCAGGGCCTGACCGCTCATCGGGCGCCTCCCGCCGTGAGGGCCGGTCCGGGGGTGTTCGCCGGTTCGGTCTCCGCCTCCTGGAAGCGGCGGCCCGCGTAGCGGAGATAGACGTCGTCGAGCGAGGGACGGGCGACGGTGGCCGCCGCGACGGCGGCCCCGGCCCGCTCCAGTGCGGCCAGCAGTACGGGGACTGCGGCGGCGCCGTCCTCGGCCCGGACGCTGACTCGGCGCCCTTCGGCCACCGCCTCGTGCACCCCGGGCAGCCCGGCGAGCGCGGTGACGGCCTCGGGTCCGGCGTCGGCGCGCAGCTCCACGTGGACGGCGTCGCCGCGCAGTTCGCCCTTGAGCTCGTCCGGGGTGCCCTCGACGACTATCCGGCCGCGGTCGACGATCGCGATGCGTTCGGCGAGCCGGTCCGCCTCCTCCAGGTAATGCGTGGTGAGCACGATGGTCAGGCCCTCGTCACCGGCCAGCCGGGATATCTCCTCCCACATCGCCGTACGGGACTCCGGGTCGAGGCCGGTCGTCGGCTCGTCCAGGAACAGCACCTCGGGCCGGTGCATCAGCCCGAGGGCCACGTCCAGCCGGCGGAGCATGCCGCCGGAGTACCCCTTGACCAGGCGCTTTCCCGCGTCCGCGAGGGCGAAGCGCGCCAGCAGCCCGTCCGCGCGGCGCTGCACGGCGGCGCCCCGCATCCCGTGGAGCCGGCCCTGGAGGAGCAGGTTCTCGCGGCCGGTGGCGACCGGGTCGGCACCGGACTTCTGGGCGACCACGCCGATCGCGCGGCGCACCCGGTCCGGGTGGGCCAGGGCGTCGTGGCCGGCGACGGACGCGGTCCCGGAGTCGGGGCGGGCGAGGGTGGTGAGGATCTTGACGGTGGTGGACTTCCCGGCACCGTTGGGCCCGAGGAGGCCGAGGACGGTGCCGGGGGCGACGGTGAGGTCCATGCCGCGCAGCGCGGTGACCCCTCCCGGATAGGTCTTGACGAGTTGTCGCGCCTCGACAGCGGGCGCACGGGTACTCATGGCGGAGTTCTCCTGTGGTCGGCCGGGCGTCCGGGGCTCGGACGCCGTCGGGCCGGGCCGGTCCGCGTGAGGAGTGCCGGGCTATCCTGGGTGTGCCGCACCTCGATGGCCCGGGCCGCCTCCACGGCCGTCCGGCTTGGGGTTCGAGACCCCGGCGGAAGCTGCTCCAACAGCCCCGTCGGGGTCTTTTCCTCTGTGCCTGGTCCTGCTCGTCTCCTCTGTGCCTGGTCCTGCTCGTCTCCTCTGTGCCTAGTCCTGCTCGTCGAGGTCCTGCCAGTCCTGCGGGACCTCGCCGGTCTCGTGGAACGACCTCCACTCCTCGATGCCGCTGATGGTGGCCTCGCCGATCTCCTTGCGGAACTTGGCGATCCATTCCACCTGCGCCTCCAGCATGTGGACCTGGTACTCCGTCTCCACGATGAAGACCCGGGGCAGCGAGTCCCCGAGCTGGCCCAGCACCCCGCGCAGCGCCGCCGCCTGCATCGACTGCGCCTGCTCGCGGTCCCCGAGTAGTTCGTTCACCTCGTCCGGCGGCAGTACGGGGAGCAGGGCGAGGGCGGTGTCGAAGGCGGGGTACTCCTCGGCCGGCACCGCGATCAGGTCGGAGAGCCAGTCCAGCATCTCGGCGCGCCCGGCCTCGGTGATGCCGTACAGCGTGCGTTCGGGGCGGTTGCCCTGCCGCTGTACGCCCGCCACCTCGACGTACCCGTGCTTCTCCAGGTTCTGGACGACGGTGTACAGCGAGCCGAAGTTGATCTTGACGCTGTGCTGCTTGCCGCGCCTGCGGAGGGTCTGGGCGATCTCGTACGGGTGCATGGACCGCTCGGCGAGCAGCACCATCACCGTGAGCGCCAGCGGATTGCCGAGTTTTCGCCGCTTGGCCACCGCACCCACCCCCGCAATCATTCCGGCACCGAATACTCGTGGCCGAACATAGCTCGATTTCCGAAAGTGCGTCAACCGCGATGTATCGCGTCCCCTGAACGGTCCGCGCCGCCGCGCGGTCGTGGCAGGATCTGCCGCTTCCGGCCAATCCGCACCGGCACCGGCTCCGAATCACCTCCGGAGAGCGATGACCACCGAAGGGACCCCCGCGTGAAAGAAGCCGTGTACATCAGCGGAACGGCCTCGGCGGGGCCGGATCTCCAGGAGCTGATGGGAAGGGTCGCCCGGGGCGACCAGGACGCCTTCGCCCAGGTCTACGACGCGGTGAACGGTCCGGTGCTCGGGCTCGTACGCGGAGTGCTGCGCGACCCCGCCCAGTCGGAGGAGGTCGCCCAGGAGGTCCTGGTGGAGGTGTGGCGCACCGCGTCCCGCTTCCAGGCGGCCCGGGGCAGCGCCATGAACTGGGTGCTCACCCTGGCCCACCGCCGCGCCGTCGACCGGGTCCGCTCCGCGCAGGCGTCGGCCGCCCGCGAGCACAAGGCCGCGCTGCTCGACCGCACGCCCGCCTTCGACGAGGTCACCGAACAGGTCGAGACCCGGCTGGAGCGCGAGCAGGTGCGCCGCTGCATGCGGACCCTCTCCGAGCTCCAGCGGGAGTCCGTCACCCTGGCGTACTACCAGGGGCTGACCTATCGCGAGGTGGCCGAACTGCTCGCGGTGCCGCTCGGCACGATCAAGACTCGACTGCGCGACGGGCTGATCCGGATGCGCGACTGCCTGGGGGTGAGCTCATGACCGACGCCGGACTGCACACACTGACGGGCGCCTACGCCCTGCACGCCCTGCCGGACACGGAACGCCGGGACTTCGAACGGCACCTCGGCGACTGCGACGCGTGCTCCATCGAGGTGCGCGAGCTCTCCGAGACCGCGACGCGGCTCGGCCTGGCCGCCGCCGTGCCGGCCTCCCGGGAGCTGCGGGAGCGGGTGCTGCGGGAGATCACGACCGTACGCCAGGAGCCGCCGGACGTCTCCCGCCGCGAACGCGCGTCGGACCGCCGGTCCGGGGCCGCAAGGTGGTCGCGGTTCGCGCTCGCCGCCTGCCTGGCCGGGGCGGTGGGTCTCGGCGGGGTCGCCGTGTGGCAGCACCAGGAGGCGCGGGACGCCCAGCAGCAGGCGGACGCCACCCGGCGCCAGGCCGAGCAGGTGGCCCGGGTGCTGGCCGCCCCCGACGCGAAGACCTCGTCCGGCACGCTGGAGGACGGGGCGCAGGGCACGGTGGTGGTCTCCCGGAGCGAGGACCGCGCGGTGTTCCTGGCCACCGGGCTGGCCGACGCCCCGAGCGGCAAGGTGTACCAGCTGTGGTTCGACGACGGCGGCACGATGCGTTCGGCGGGCCTGATGCAGGCCTCGGGCCCGTCCTCGACGACGTACACGGCCCTGCTCGACGGTCCGGTGGACGGGGCGACGGGCATGGGCATCACCGTCGAACCGACGGGCGGCTCGGCGCGGCCGACCTCGGATCCGCTGGCGCTGATGAAGCTGCCGGCGTGAGCGGCCGGCCCGGTGCACCCCGGGCCGGCCCTCCTCAGCCCCGGCGCGGCGGGCGCGGGAAGAAGCCGCTGGTGCGTGCGGCGTACGCGGCGAAGCCGGGGCGGTCGGCCATGTGCCGTTCCAGCAGGGCCTTGCCGCTGCCGCCGATGAGCAGATACGTCATCAGGGCGGGCGCCACCAGCGTCGCCGCGGCGGCGGCCGGGGCCTGGCAGACGATCAGGAACAGGCCCCACCAGACGCAGAAGTCCCCGAAGTAGTTGGGGTGCCGGGTCCAGGACCACAGCCCCCGGTCCATGATCTTCCCCCGGTTGCGGGGGGCGGCCTTGAACCGGGCGAGCTGGTGGTCGCCCACGGCCTCGAAGAACATGCCGACCGCCCAGAGCGCGGTGCCGGCCCAGGCGAGGGCGTTGACCGGCCCGGTGAGGTATCCGGCCGCCTGCACGGGGAGCGAGATCAGCCAGACCAGGGCGCCCTGGACCAGATAGACCTTCCGCAGGGCGTGGAGGTCGGGGTTGCCGGGCGCCTTGGCGAGCATCTTCTCGTAGCGCGGGTCCTCGCCGTGGCCCCGCCCGCGCCGGGCGATGTGCCATCCCAGGCGCAGCCCCCAGAGCGCGGTGAGCACCGTGACGAGCAGCCGGCGCGTGGCGTCCCCCTCCGCCGCCGACAGTCCGTACGAGACGAGGGCTACCGCGGCGAAGCCCAGGCCCCAGGCCACGTCCACGCCCCGGTGCATGCCCCGGCGCACCCCGGCCGCGAACGCGGCGAGCAGGACGAGCAGGGCGGCGCCCGCGCAGGGTGCGAGGCCCCGCGCGAACGCCTCCCAGGCGAAGCCGCTCATGACGCGCCCGCATCCGCGCGGAGTTCATCGCGGGTGTCCGGCATCCCCGACCCCCCGTCGCCACCGGGCCGTACGGCGAGGATCTGGTCCACGCCCATCCGCCGCTCCGCGAACGCGAGGGCGCCGCCGGCCAGATACAGCCGCCACACCCGTACGGTCTCCTCGCCGACCAGGTCCGTGAACCGCGCCTCGTTCTCCTCCAGGGTCCGGCGCCATGCGTCGACGGTCCGGACGTAGTGCTCCCGCAGCCCGTGGACGTCGCGCACCTCCAACCCGGCGCCCTCCAGCAGCCCGACGGTCTCTCCGAGCGGGCGCATGTGCATGTCGGGCGCGATGTACGCCTCGATGAACGCGCCGCCGCCCGGCGCGTTGCGCCCGCGCGACATCTGCTGGACGAGCACCCGGCCGCGCGGGCGGACCATGCCGTGCAGGGTCGCCGCGAAGGCCGGGTACTGGGCGTCCCCGACGTGCTCGCCCATCTCGATGGTGGACACCGCGTCGTAGCCGCCCTCGTGGTCCGGGGCCGCCGCGATGTCGCGGTAGTCGCAGCAGCGCACCTCCACCAGGTCCGCGAGACCGCGGTCGGCGACCTGCTTGCGCACGTACGCCGCCTGCTCGGCGGCGAGGGTGACCGCGGTGACCCGGACGCCGTGCCGCTGGGCCGCGTACAGCGTCAGCGAGCCCCAGCCGCAGCCGATGTCCAGCAGCCGCGCACCGGGGCGCAGACCCAGCTTTCCGCAGATCAGCTCCAGCTTGTCGCGCTGCGCGTCGGCCGGGCCGTAGCCGGGTTCGTCGCTGGTCCAGTAGCCGCAGGAGTACGCCATCGTCTCGTCGAGGAGGAGGGCGTAGAAGGCGTTGGAGAGGTCGTAGTGGTGGCTGATCGCGGCCCGGTCGCGGGCCTTGCTGTGCAGGGAGCCGTCGAGTCCGGTGGCGCGGGCGGCGGGCACGGGCGGCCGGGGCCCGGCCGCGCCGAGGCGCACGGCGGTCCCGGCGGCGCGCAGCCGGTCGGCGAGGCGGGGGCGGGGTGCGGCGAGTCCGCGCTCGCGTACGGCGCGGCGCACGGCTCGCAGGCCGTCGGCGAGGTCGCCCTCGATGTCGATGTCACCGGTGATGTACGCCTCCGCGAGGCCCAGTTCGCCCGGTTCCCACAGGAGGCGGCGCAGGGCGCGGCGGGCCCGGATGTGGATCAGGGGGCCGTCGGCGGCGCCGGTCTCGCTGCCGTCCCACATGCGCACCCTGACCGGGAGCCGGCCGCCGAGGAGCTGCTCGACGAGGGGTTCGATGCGCTGGGCGGCACCGTGGGCGGGGCGTTTGTCGGTGAGTGTCATGCCGTTTCCTGTTCCTGACGGGTCAGCAGCAGTTGCCGCACATCGAGGTAGCCGGAGCGGAAGCCCGCTTCGGAGTAGGCGAGGTAGAAGGTCCACATGCGGCGGAAGGTGTCGTCGAAGCCGAGCGCGTTGACCTGCGAGGCCTCGGCGGTGAACCGTTCGCGCCACAGCCTGAGCGTCTCGGCGTAGTGCGTGCCGAAGCCGTCGGAGCGTTCCACGCGCAGTCCGGTGTGGGCGGCGTTGACCCGGTCGATGGCCTCGGTGGACGGGAGTTGGCCGCCCGGGAAGATGTACTTGTGGATCCAGGTGAAGGTGGACCGGCCGGCCCGCATGCGGTCGTCGGGCATGGTGATGGCCTGGAGGGCGATCCGGCCGGCGGGGGCGAGCAGCCGGTCCAGGGCGCGGAAGTAGACGGGCCAGAACTCCGCGCCGACCGCCTCGATCATCTCGACGCTGACGATCGCGTCGTACGTCCCCTCGATCTCCCGGTAGTCGCACAGCCGGATGTCGACGCGGTCCGCGTGGCCGGCTACGGCGATCCGCCGCAGGGCCAGCTCGCGCTGTTCCCGGGAGAGGGTGACGGAGACGACGTGGGCACCGCGCGCGGCGGCGCGTAGGGCGAGCTCGCCCCAGCCGGTGCCGATCTCCAGGAGCCGGGTGCCGGGGCCGACGGCGGCGAGGTCGAGCAGCCGGTCGATCTTGCGGTGCTGGGCGGCGGGCAGCAGGGCGGGTTCGGCGGGGAAGCCGCGGAAGAGCGCCGATGAGTAGCTGAGGGTCTCGTCGAGAAAGAGCGCGAACAGCTCGTTGGACAGGTCGTAGTGGTGGCTGATGTTGGCCCGGGCGCCTTCGCGGGTCCCGGTCTGGGCCTCGGGCCGGCGGCGCGCCCACACTCGGCGCAGCCGTTGCAGGGGCTGCGGGACCAGGGTGGCGACGTGGCCGGCCAGGACGGTCAGCACACCGACGGGGTCGGGCGCGTCCCACTCGCGTGCCATGTAGGACTCGCCGAAGCCGATGAGGCCGCTCGCGCCGGTCCTGCGGAAGAAGGCGTCGGGGTCGCGGACGTCCATCAGGGGCCCGCCGAGCCCGATGTCCTCCCGCCCGCCGAGGCGGACGCGCAGCGGCAGCCGGGCCAGGGCGCGGCGGACGACCCGCTCGGCGACGGCGGTCCGCAGCCGGGAGGCACGGGGCAGGGCCACGACGTCCGGCCAGTGCGCCGGGTCGATGCCCCCCGCGCCCGTGGCGGGGGCGGGCACGGACGGGGTACGGAACGTGGAGGCGCTCATCGCATGCCTTCCTGGGTGCGGTGGTGGGGGCGGGGCCGGACGGGCAGCCCGCGCAGGTAGAGCCGGATGCCGTGCAACCGGATGGCGGCCGAGACGACGGCCGTGGACCAGGGGTGCCGCAGGGCGAGGCCGAGCAGGACGCGGGCGGCAGCCGGGCGCCGCTCGCCCCGGACGGTCGCGGTGAACGGGCGGGTGCCGGCGCGTTCCAGGCGGACCGTCAGCCGCAGCTCCGGGCCCGGTTCGGGCAGCCGCATCCAGTACTCGCCGTCGGTGCCGAAGAACGGCGAGACGTAGAACTCCTTGCTGGTCACCGACCGCCCCCGGTCGTCGGGGCGCAGCAGGTAGCAGTGGCGTTCGCCGTACGTGTTGTGCACCTCGGCGACCGTGCACAGTGGGGTGCCGTCGGCGCGCCGGCACCAGTAGACGGTGAGCGGGTTGAAGACGTGCCCGAAGACCCGGGCCTGGCTCAGCATGAGGACGGTGCCGTCGGCAAGGTCGATGCCGCGGGCGGCCAGGAAGCGGGCGAGCCCGGCCCGGATCGTCGGGGCGGTGCCGCCGAAGTGGTCGCGGGCGTCGAAGCGGGCGAGGAAGCGCAGGGCGCGCGGCAGCGGCGGGGGCCCGTCGGGGTCGGTCAGCCACAGGTAGGTGCGGTGGTGGAGGGCGTACCGGCTGGGCGCGGTCCGTATGTGGGTGATCGTGCACGGGTAGAGGGCGTTCACCAGTCCACCCCCAGCGCGGCCGCGGCCTCGGCGCCCGAGCGGCAGCCGTCCTCGTGGAACCCCCAGCCGTGGTAGGCGCCCGCGTAGGCGGTGACCGGCCCGGACAGGGTGGGCAGCCGGGCCTGCGCGGCCACGGACTCCGGGGTGTAGACGGGGTGTTCGTAGACCATGCGGGCCCGGACGAGGCCGGGGGCGACGCGGTCGGCGCCGTTCAGCGTGACGACGAAGGTCTCCGGGGCGTCGAGGCGCTGGAGCCGGTTCATGTCGTAGCTGACGGTGACGTGGGAGGCGTCGGCGGCGCAGTCGGGCATCAGGTAGTTCCAGGAGGCGCGGGCGCCGGGCGCCCCGGGCAGCAGCCGGGTGTCGGTGTGCAGCAGGGTGGCGTTGCGGGAGTAGCGGAAGGCGCCCAGGGTGCGGGTCTCGTCGTCGGTGGGGTCGGCGAGGAGGCGGAGGGCCTGGTCGGGGTGGGTGGCGACGACGACGTGGTCGAAGGGTTCGGCGGTGCCGTCGTCGGTGGTGATCTCGACGCCGTCGGCGTGCCGGCGGACGCTGCGGACCGGGGTCGCGGTGCGGACGGCGGAGAGCTGCTTGGTCACCCGCTCCACATAGGCGCGCGAGCCTCCGGTGACGGTCCGCCAGGCCGGGGAACCGCCGATCGCGAGCATGCCGTGGTGGTCGAGGAAGCGGAAGAGGTAGCGGGCCGGGTAGCGCATCGCGGTCACCGGGTCGCAGGACCAGACCGCCGCCACCACGGGCGTCAGGAAGTGGGCGGTGAAGTACGGCGAGAAGCGGCCGCGCGCGGCGAACTCCCCCAGGGTCAGCGCCTCCGCGTCCGGTCCGCCGTCCCGCAGCAGCCGCCCGGCCAGCCGGTGGAAGCGGGGCACGGCGGCGAGCATCCGCGGATAGGCGGGGTCGCGGAGCGCCGCCGGGCGGGCGAGGAGACCGGCCGGGCCGCGGGCCCCCGCGTACTCCAGGCCGCATCCCTCGCACCGGACGGACATGCTCATCTCCGACTCCTGAGTGGGCACGCCGAGTTCGGCGAAGAGCCGCAGCAGGTGCGGGTAGGTGCGCCGGTTGTGGACGATGAAGCCGGAGTCGACGTGGTGGACGCGGCCGTCGGCCCCGGGCAGGTCGTGGGTGTGCGCGTGGCCGCCCACCCGGTCGTCCGCCTCGAACAGCGTCACGTCATGGGCCCTTCGCAGGATGTGGGCGGCCGTCAGTCCCGCCACCCCGCTGCCCACGACGGCCGTGCGTCGCCGCCTGTCGCTCATTGCGCTCCTTCCGGACCGGCCCCGACGCCCTGTCCCCGAAGACGGAGGGGCGGCGGATGCCTCTTTGGACGTGATTCGTTGCCGGCCACTGGGCGGATTGGCGGAACCCGGCGTTCATCCGATCGGGTGACAGACCAATCCGTGCGGCGCGCGGCACCGAATAACCGTCGTGAGTGAAGATCGGAACGATCCGGAGAGCGGGGCCGCCGTGCCCCGGCGGTCCCGCTGGGTGCGTGCGGCCTGCGCGGCGCTCGGCGGTGTGATCGCCGGGTTCTGCGCCCTGGCCGTCGCCGAGCTGGTGGCGGCGCTGGTGCGTCCCGAGGCGGGTCCGGTCACGGCGGTGGGCGGTGCGGTGATCGACCGCACTCCCCCGGCGCTGAAGGACTTCGCCGTACGGAACTTCGGGACCAACGACAAGCTGGTCCTGGAGCTGGGGATTCTGGCGATCCTGGCGCTGTTCGCCGTGTCGGTCGGGCTGCTGACGCTCCGCCACCGGCTCGCCGGGTCGGCGGCCGTGCTGGTCTTCGGGGCGGTCGGGGCGGCGGCGGCGATCGGGCGGCCCGAGGGCCGGGTCTCCGACGCCCTGCCCTCCGTGGTGGGCGCGGTGCTGGCCGCGGGGGTGCTGTACTTCCTGGCCGGCCGGCTGTCCCCGGCCGTGGCCCCCTCCTCGGGGGAGGGGGCCACGAGCGGCTTCGACCGGCGCGGGTTCGTCGTCGCGGCGAGTGCCGCCGCGGTGGCCTCGGCCGGGGCCGGGCTGCTGGGGCGGCGGCTCACGTCGGCCGTGCAGGCCGGGGCCGAGGCGTCCCGGCGCGATCTGAAGCTCCCGGTGCCCGGATCCCCCGCCCCCGCCGTGCCGGCCGGTGCGGATCTCGGGATCCGGGGGCTGAGCCCCTTCGTCACGCCCAACAAGGACTTCTACCGCGTCGACACGGCCCTGGTCGTGCCGAGGGTGGACGCCGGGGGGTGGCGGCTGCGGATCCACGGCAAGGGCGTGTCCCGGCCGGTGACGCTCAGCCTGCAGGACCTGATGCGCCGCAAGGCGGTCGAGCGCGACATCACGCTGACCTGCGTCTCCAACGAGGTGGGCGGGCCGTACGTCGGCAACGCCCGGTGGCTCGGCGTGCGCCTGGCCGACCTGCTGCGGGAGGCGGGCGTGCGGCCCCCGTCGGAGGGGGGACCGGCCGATCAGCTCGTGGCGCGTTCGGTGGACGGCATGACGATCGGCACGCCGGTCGAGGACGTCATGGACGGTCGCGAGGCCCTGCTCGCCTTCGGCATGAACGGGGAGCCGCTGCCCTTCGAGCACGGCTTCCCGGTCCGGATGGTCGTACCCGGCCTGTACGGGTACGTGTCGGCCTGCAAGTGGATCAAGGACATCGAGCTGACCACCTTCGACGCGTACGACGCGTACTGGGTGAAGCGGACCTGGTCCCGGCGGGCGCCCATCAAGACCCAGGCCCGCATCGACACCCCGCGGCCCTTCGCCTCCCCGAAGGCCGGCACGGTGGCGGTCGCCGGGGTCGCCTGGGCCCAGCACCGCGGGATCACGCGGGTCGAGGTCCGGGTGGACGACGGGCCGTGGCACCCCGCGCGGCTGGCGGCCCAGGACGGCCGGGACACCTGGCGCCAGTGGGTGTGGGAGTGGCCGGCCACCCCCGGCAGCCACACCCTGGAGGTCCGCGCGACGGACTCCACCGGTGCCGTCCAGACCGGCAGCCGCGTCGGCACCGTGCCCAACGGTGCGACCGGATGGCACTCGGTGGTGGTCGACGTGTCCTGACCGGCGCGGCCCCGCCGCCTCCCCCGATACACGCGACGCCCGCCCGGGCCGTTCGCACCCCAAGTCAACTACTGTACGTAATCAATCAGTTACCCAAACAGGAGAACATCATGAAGGTCATCCACGCCCGCCGCGCCGCCGTCGCGCTGTCCGCCGCGCTCGTCCTGCCGCTGGCCCTGACGGCCTGTTCCGACGACTCCAAGGACAGCGCGTCCGGGGCGAGCGCCAGCTCCGCGAAGGCCCCGGCCTCGCCGTCCGCCGAGAAGTCCATGGACATGGACAAGCCCTTCGGCCCGGCCTGCGCGTCGGTCCCGAAGAGCGGCGCGGGCTCCTTCAACGGCATGGCCAACGACCCGGTCGCCACGGCCGCCTCGAACAACCCGGCGCTGTCCACCCTGGTCACCGCGGTCAAGAAGGCCGGCCTGGTGGACACCCTGAACAACGCGCAGAACATCACCGTGTTCGCCCCGACCAACGACGCCTTCGCCAAGATCCCGAAGGCGGACCTCGACAAGCTGCTCGCCGACAAGGACGCGCTCACCAAGGTCCTCACGTACCACGTGGTGGGCCAGAAGCTGACGCCGAAGCAGCTGGAGAAGGGCTCCTTCGAGACGCTGGAGAAGGGCGAGCTGAAGACGTCCGGCTCGGACATGACGTACACCGTGAACGACTCGTCGAAGGTCGTCTGCGGCAATGTCCCGACCGCCAACGCGACGGTCTACATCGTCGACACGGTGCTCATGCCGCCCGCCGCGTGATCACGTTCCTCGCGGCGGGCCCGGAGGCCCGCCGCGAGGGCCGGCGCGAGGGCCGGTGCGAGGCCCGCCGCGAGGGCCGGTGCGGATCCTGCGGACACCGAGCCCTCTCGAACCTACACATAAGCGACGAATAAGAGCAGAATGGTCAGTGCGGGCCACTTCCCGCGTACGGCGGTGACCGGGTCCGCACGATCCGAAGGGGACGAAACTCATGTCAAACGTCTCGCACGTCGGCCACGACATGGCCGGACACCCCGATGCACCGGAGATGAGCGACCGCTACGCGCGCGTGATGGGCGGCCGCGACGTGGCGCTCGTGGACGCGCCGCTCTTCCTGGTCGGCCTCTACTGCGCCGTATCTCCGTGGATACTGCACTTCACCACGTCGCAGTCCGCCCTGGTGACGCACAACCTGGTCATGGGCATCGCGATCGCCGTGCTCGGCCTCGGTTTCACCGCGATGCCGCGGCGGATGTACGGCCTGAGCTGGGCCATCTGCGCGATGGGCGCCTGGATGATCATCTCGCCCTGGGTGGTGGGCAGCAGCCCGGACACCGGCGTCATCCTCAACAACGTCATCATCGGCGGCCTGACCGCCCTGCTCGGACTGGTCTGCGCGGGTGCGTCGATGAAAATGAGCCGAGGCGGCCGGTCCTAGCCGGCCCTCCCCCGAGGTAGGGACCCCACAGGGAAGCCGACCGGACCCCAGCGGTATCCGGCCGGCTTCCGCGTGTCTCAGCCCAGGGAGCTGTACGCGACAACGCCCCGCAGCACCTCGTCGACCGCCTTGCGGGCGTTCCGCGCGACCGAGCTGTCCTCGCGCGGCGCGGCGGCGGCCACCTGGCCCAGCACGTCGATGACCTGCTTGCACCAGCGCACGAAGTCACCCGCCGGCATGTCCGCCTCGCGCAGCACCTCGTCCAGCGGGCGGCCGGACGCCCACATGTAGACCGCCCAGGCGAAGCCGAGGTCGGGCTCGCGCTGGCCGACGCCCTCCGCCTGGTTGATCTTGAAGTCCTCCTCCAGGGCGTCGAGCCGCCCCCAGATGCGGACCATCTCGCCCAGCGCGGTCTTCGCGGGCCCGGACGGCAGCTTCGGCGCCACCGCGTCGTCCGCCTGCCGCGCCTCGTACACCAGCGCGGAGACGCACGCGGCGAGCTCGGCCGGGTTCAGCCCCTCCCAGACGCCGGCCCGCAGGCACTCGCTCGCCAGCAGGTCCAGCTCGCCGTAGAGCCGGGCCAGCCGCCGCCCGTGCTCGGTGACCTCGCTGCCGCGCAGGTAGTCCAGCTCGGTGAGCAGGGCGACGATCCGGTCGAAGGTGCGGGCGATGGTGTTGGTGCGCCCCTCGATGCGGCGCTCCAGCTGCCGGGTGTCGCGCTGCAGCCGGTGGAAGCGCTCCGCCCACCGGGCGTGGTCCTCGCGCTCGTCGCACCCGTGGCAGGGGTGGGCGCGCAGTTCGGACCGCAGGCGCGCGATCTCGCGGTCGTCGGCGGCGGGGGCGCGCCCCCGGCGGTGCCGGTCCGGGACGGTGTGCCCGGCCTTGGACCGCAGCGCGGAGGCCAGGTCCCGCCGCGACTGCGGCGAGCGCGGGTTGAACGACTTGGGCACCCGCATCCGCTCCACGGCCTCCACGGGCACCGGGAAGTCGATCGAGGCGAGCCGCTTCACCTGCCGCTCGGCCGTCAGCACCAGCGGGCGGGGCCCGTCGTGGTACTCCATGCCGCGGTGCCCGTGCCCGTTGGTGCGCCCGGCCGGCAGACCGGGGTCGAGGACGAGCGCGAGACCGGCGAACTTGCCGGTCGGCACGTGGATGACGTCGCCGGGCTTCAGCTTCTCCAGGGACGCCGCGGCGGCGGCCCGCCGCTGGGACGCACCCTGTTTGGCGAGCTCCGTCTCCCGGTCCTTGAGGTCGCGGCGCAGCCGCGCGTACTCCTCGAAGTCGCCGAGGTGACAGGTCATTCCCTCGCGGTAGCCCTCCAGGCCCTCCTCGTTGCGCTGGACCTGGCGGGAGATCCCGACGACCGACCGGTCCGCCTGGAACTGCGCGAAGGAGGTCTCAAGCAGCTCGCGCGAGCGGTGCCGCCCGAACTGCTGGACGAGGTTGACGGCCATGTTGTACGACGGCCGGAAGCTGGAGCGCAGCGGGTACGTGCGCGTACCGGCGAGTCCGGCGAGGGCGCCCGGGTCCATGCCGCGCTGCCAGAGCACCACGGCGTGGCCCTCGACGTCGATCCCGCGCCGCCCGGCCCGGCCGGTCAGCTGGGTGTACTCGCCGGGGGTGATGTCGGCGTGCTGCTCGCCGTTCCACTTGACGAGCTTCTCCAGGACCACCGAGCGGGCCGGCATGTTGATGCCGAGCGCGAGCGTCTCCGTGGCGAAGACGGCCTTGACCAGGCCCCGGACGAACAGCTCCTCGACGATCTCCTTGAACCTCGGGAGCATCCCGGCGTGGTGCGCGGCGATGCCCCGCTCCAGGCCCTCCAGCCACTCGTAGTAGCCCAGGACGTGCAGGTCCTCGGGCGGGATGGACGCTGTCCGCTCCTCGACGATCTCCCGCACCAGGCGGCGCTTGTCGTCGTCGTTGAGCCGGAGCCCGGCGTGCAGGCACTGCTGTACGGCGGCCTCGCAGGCGGCCCGGCTGAAGATGAACGTGATCGCGGGGAGGAGCCCCTCGGCATCCAGCCGGTCGATGACCTCGGGACGCGACGGGGTCCAGATCCGGCTGCGCTGGCGCCGCTCGCGCTCGCGGTCCGCCTCGCGCACCATCTTGCCGCGCCGGCGCTCGCGCGGGTTGTACCCGCGCTGGTTCTCCATCCGGGCGAGGCGGACGAGGTCGGGGTTGACCTCGCGGCGGCCGGTGCCCCGGCCTCCGTGGTCGCTCTCCTCCTCGAAGAGGTCGTACATCCGGCGCCCGGCCAGCACGTGCTGCCAGAGCGGGACGGGCCGCTGCTCGGAGACGATCACCTCGGTGTCGCCGCGCACGGTGTCCAGCCAGTCGCCGAACTCCTCCGCGTTGGACACGGTCGCCGACAGGGAGACCAGGGTGACGGACGGGGGCAGGTGGATGATCACCTCTTCCCAGACGGCGCCCCGGAAGCGGTCGGAGAGGTAGTGCACCTCGTCCATCACCACGTACCCGAGGCCGTTCAGCGCCTGGGAGCCCGCGTAGAGCATGTTCCGCAGGACCTCGGTGGTCATGACGACGACCGGGGCGTCCGCATTGACGCTGTTGTCCCCGGTGAGCAGGCCGACCTTGTCGGAGCCGTAGCGGCGGACCAGGTCGGCGAACTTCTGGTTGGACAGCGCCTTGATCGGCGTGGTGTAGAAGCACTTGCGGCCCTGCTCCAGGGCGAGGTGCACGGCGAACTCGCCGACGATCGTCTTGCCCGAGCCGGTCGGGGCCGCGACGAGCACGCCCTTCCCGGCCTCCAGCGCCTTGCACGCCTCGATCTGGTACGGGTCGAGACCGAAGTCGTACATCTCGCGGAACGGCCCGAGAGCGGTCGCCTGCTCGGCTGCCCGGAGCCGGAAAGCCTGGTATCGCTCGGCTGGTGAGAGGTCCTCTGTCATCTTGTCCACGAGCCTACCCGCCACCTCTGACAGTGACGCGATCTTTAATCGCCCATGGCCCGGGCTCCCAGCACTCGTACCGCCTTCGGCACGCAGGCGGCGGTCAGCGGGAGCGCGCCGAGGGGTTCACCATCCGCGTACGCGGTGACATCGACGGCTTCGAGGGTGATCGAGGAGACCCGGTGCACGGTGACGGCGGGGTGGCCGAGGTGCGTCCCCTTGTACACCCGGGGGAAGACCTTGAGCAGCGTCGTACGGCTGCACTCGCCGACCACCGTGACGTCGAAGAGGCCGTCGTCCATGACCGCGTCGGCGCAGATCCGCATGCCGCCGCCGTACGCCGTGCCGTTGCCGACCGCGACGAGCGTCGCCCGGATCTCGCGCGCGGGCCCGTCGTCGAGGGTCATGCGGTACGTGACCGGCTTGAAGGCGGCGAGTTCGGCGAGGATCGCCAGGTCGTACTTGAACCGCCCGCCCACCCAGCGCATCCGGTTGCCCCGGTCGTTGACCCGGGAGTCGAACCCGGAGGCGAGCACGGACCCGAACCAGCGCTCCCCGACCCGGCCGAGGTCGATCTCGCGCACGGGCGCCCGGCCCTTGAGCGCGTCGGCGGCGAGCCGGCCCGCCGCCTCCGGGTCGCGTATCGGCAGGCCCAGGGCACGGGCGAAGTCGTTGCCGGTGCCCACCGCCACGACGCCGAGCGGGGTGAGCGTCCCGGCGACCGCCTGGAGGGCCAGGGACATCAGCCCGTCCCCGCCGACGGCTATGAGCGCCCCGGTCCCCTCCGCCACCGCCTCGCGCGCCCGGCGCAGCGCGTCATCCGCGTCCTCGCCGAGGATCGTGCGTACGGAGAAGCCGGCCTCCCGCAACGCGGAAGCGGCCGGCTGCGCGGCCCGCGCGCCCCGGCCGCGTCCCGCGGTGGGATTGACGAAGAGGGTGATCTCGCTGGTCACCCGGGGACCCTACAAGGTCAGGTGATGTTCTCGTAACCGTCGCGCTCACGGTCGAAAACGCTCATCATCGACAGCGGTGCGAGACGAAGGTCAGGCGATGGACTCAACTGTCATTGCTGAGCCACGGGGTTGTCGCACAGTTGGTCGTCACCGAGGTTCGCGACACAGACGGTGAGCTTGATGCGGCTCCCCTTGCCTCCGTAGGTGTTCGTGGTGCTGGCCTCGTAGAAGTTCTTGTCGCACTTCGCCCAGTCACCCTGTCCACGGTCGTTCGTGCACTTACCGTTTCGGTACGCATACCTCATCAGACCACGATGACGCATGCTAAATGCCCCTCCCCTGGGATTGCAAAAAAGGACCCTCTACGCATGTCGTGCCGTGAAGGCCCCTAAACACCAGGTGAACGGCATTCATCCCCCTCTTCGCTCACAAGGCGATTTTCGGCGAACCCTTGGCGGGTTTGCGCCACTTGTCCCCTGTGACACGTAGAAAGGAGACCACCTCATGACCGGTGGCCTCCTCTCCGCGTGACGTGTAGCAGCCCGCTACGTCACGTCGTCATATCCATCCGCGCGATACCCGTCCGCGTGCGAGCGTTCGCCGGTCGCCTGCTCGGGAAACTCTCGACTCGCACTGACCGGCTCGACCGCACCCACGCTCTCCGGCGTGAGGTCAAGGTCGGAAGCCTCGTCATCAGTGGGCCCCTCGGCGCGCCGACGAGCCCGACGACGGTCGTTCGCCAGCGCAATACCCGTAGCCCCGAAGTACAGCAGGCAGATGGGGCCCGCAAGCGCCAGCATGGAAATCGGATCGGTGCTCGGAGTGGCGATAGCGGCGAAGAGCGTAATGCCCAAGATCATGCCGCGCCACCAGCCGATCATCTTCTGACCGGAAAGAACCCCACCGAAGTTCAGCATGACAAGAAGCAGCGGAAGCTCAAAAGCAAGGCCGAACACGAGGATCATCCGCATGATCAGCTGAAGGAGATCGTCGAGAGGAAGCTGGTTGTCGCTTCCGATGAGCGAGAACTCCAACATCACGGAAGCCATCTTGGGCAGCGACCAGTAGGCGAAATATGCCCCCATAACAAACAAGGGGAAACCCGCGCCCACGAAGCCGAGAGCATATTTCTTCTCGTGACGATGAAGTCCTGGGGCGAGAAACCCCCAAAGCTGGTAGAGCCAAACCGGAGACGCCAGTACCGCACCCGCTGAGAACGAGACCGTGAGGGCCAGCGTGAAGGGGCTCAGCAAGCCGTTCTGCACGATACGCGCGCAGTGCGCATCACTGGACGCCTTGGCCAAGTGGGAGAAAGTGTATTCGCATCCCACGGCCTTGAGAATGGGGTTCGTGAAGAACTCCATGACGTCCTTGTAGAAGAAGGCGGCGACGGCGCTCGCGACAACCATCGCCAACACGCTCTTGACGAGCCTGTTTCGGAGCTCGCGCAGATGCTCCCCGAGCGGCATCCGCCCCTCGGGGTCCTTCTCCTGTTTGCGGGCAGACTTGAGCAACCCACGTCCTCATCTCGTGCGCAGGCCGACGCCCAGGGCCGGCCTTCGATCAGCTCTTGATCAGTTCACGGGCTCAGCTCTGCGACTGGTTGGTCTTCTCCGACACGGGACGGGAGCTGGTCACGTCGCCGGGCGCCGCCTTGATGGTGCGCGGCACCGACACGTCCTCGTCGTTGTTCGGCGGGTCCGCGGGAGCCGCCGCTGTGTTGCCGCCCTCACTCTTCATCGCCTTCGCCTCGCTCTTGAGGATGCGGGCGGACTTGCCCAGCGAACGCGCCATGTCGGGGAGCTTCTTCGCACCGAACAGCAGAATGACCACTACGAGAACCAGGATGATCTCGGGGGCACCGAACTTTCCGAACATATCCGTTTACCTTCTTCGCTGAGGCAGCAGGGGCGGGCTGCAGGTCCGGCCGGACCGGTGTCAGGCCGTCGCGTCGACGGCGATGGTATCCCGCGGGGGTAAACACAGGGCAATCCCTGCGCGTACTCCCACCTGCGGCCCGCGTCTCACTCCCAGGCCACGCGAACGAGCGTACCCGCCGCACCTGCCGGGCCGACAGGCCGCAACGGTAAAGCGCTTTCCGCCGCGCCCGCCGCAGAGTCAGAGCGCGTCCCTGCTCGCCTTGGCCACCCCCGCCGCCGCGCGCTCCAGGTCGTCGGCGGCTCGGTTGATGCGTTCCGTGGTGCGGGTCACCTGGTGGCCGAGGCGCTGGGCCTCGACGAACACCTTGATGGCCAGCACGCCGAGCACGGCGGTTCCGAGGAATCCCAGGGCGATGGCGAGCATGGGCCAGAACATGCGCAGAGCCTCTCAGGAGCCGGTGTGCAGGCGCAGCGTGCGTACGCCGCCGTCGGTGAGGAGTTCCACTATCCGCTCCCCCGCCGGCTTGCGGACGCACGCGGCGCACTCGGGACAGGTGAAGGAGTAGAACGTGGTGCGGCTGGTGGCGCCGATCACGAGCCGGAACTCCGCCGCCGCCAGCTCGAACCGCGCGCGGCAGTCGGGGCAGGCGGCCTTGAAGCGCGCCGACTGCGGCACCGGCACGGTGGATACGGCGGCGTGGCCCGGCAGCGCGGACAGGTGGCCCATGTCTCCTCAGCCGTCCCTTCAGGCCGCGCCGTCGTACGCGGCGAGCGCCGCCCGGGCCGCGACCCGGGCGCTCTCGGCGAGCTCCGGGGGCGAGACGATGCGCCCCTCCCCGCCGAGCCGCAGCGCGAGCCGGCGCAGCGAGGCCGGGTCGGGGGTGCGCAGGCTGATCCGCAGACCGCCGTCGGGCAGTTCCTCGGCCCGGTCGTGCGGGTAGTACTCGGCGACCCAGCGCCCGCCGGGGCCGACCTCGATCACGACCTCCGGGTCCTCGGCGGCCGGCTGGACCAGCCCCGCCGACAGGTCCCGCAGCTCCAGCTCGGGCGGCGCGGCGGGCTCGTCGAGCAGCCGGATCTCGGCGACCCGGTCGAGCCGGAAGGTGCGCCGGTCCTCGGAGGAGCGGCACCACGCCTCCATATAGGTGTGCCCGACGGCGAACAGCCGGATCGGGTCCACCTCGCGCTCGGTGAGTTCGTCGCGGGCGGGCGAGTAGTAGCGCAGCCAGAGCCGGCGCCGCTCCGAGATCGCCCGGTCCACCTCGGCGAAGACGCCGCCCTCGGACTCGAAGGTGACCGAGAGCCGGGAGCTGGCCGCGCCCACCTCGCCGGCGGCGGTCTCCAGCTTGGCGGTGGCGCGCAGCAGCGCCTGGCGGTCGCTCTCGCGGAGCCCGGGCAGGGTCGCCACGGCGCGGGCGGCGACCAGCAGGGCCGTCGCCTCGTCGGCGGCGAGCCGCAGGGGTTCGGCGACGTCGTCCGCGTTGTGCCACCAGATGCGGTCGCCGTCGGTGTCGATGTCGAGCAGGTCGCCGCCCCGGAAGCTGGTCCCGCACATGGGCAGCACGTCGAGGTCGGAGATCAGCTCGTCCTCGGTGATCCCGAAGGCCCGGGCGACGTCCTGGACGTGGGCGCCGGGGCGCTCGCGCAGATACGTCACCAGGGAGAGCATCCGGCGTGTCTGGTCGATGGCGTTCGTGGCCATGAATTCGGTCCCCTCAGTCCTTGGCCACGGCGCGCAGCCGGTCCACCACGTCGGCCCGCAGGTCCTCGGGTCCGGTGACGACGACGTCGGGGCCGAACTCGACGAGCCAGGCGTCCAGGCCGTGTCCGTACGGGATCTCCAACTCCTCCCACCCGTTCCCGAGTTCCCGGACCGATATGGCCCGGGCACGCAGCGGGTATCCGGAGTCGGTGCGCAGCCTGATCAGGGCGGTCCGGGTGGCCGTCTCGCCGGCCCAGCTCTCGACGGTCTCGCGGACGGTGACGACGTCGGGCACCTCGGCGGTGAAGGCGCCGGCCCGGGAGCGGACCTTGCCGGTGATCCGGGAGAGCCGGAAGACGCGCTCCGCGCCCCGCTCCCGGTCCCAGCCGGCCAGGTACCAGTGGCCGCGCCAGCATTCCAGGGTCCACGGCTCGACCTGGCGCTGCTCGGGCTGGGCGGCGTTGGCCTTGCGGTAGTCGAAGGTCACCGGGCGCCGGTCGCGGCAGGCCAGCATCAGGGGTTCGAACGCGGCCTCGTGGACGGGGATGCGCGGTTCGAGGGCGCTGTGCACCTCGTAGGCGTCCTCGGCCTCGGGCATCCCGGCAGCCCGCAGCTTCTGCAGGGCGCCGCTGGCGGCGCCGGCGAGGCGGGCCTGCTGCCAGACCTTGGCGGCCAGACCGAGCGCGGCGGCCTCCTCGGCGTCCAGGGTGATGGGGGGCAGCCGGTTGCTGTCGCGGCGGGCGAGGTAGCCGGTGTCGCCGTCCAGGTTCTCGACGGTCTCGATGACCAGGCCGAGTTCGCGCAGATCGTCCTTGTCCCGCTCGAACATCCGGTTGAAGGCGTCGTCGGATGCCGCTTCGAGGTAGGCCTCGATGGAGCCGCGCAGTTCGCGCTTGCTGAGCGGGCGCCGGGTCCCCAGCAGACACAGCGCCAGGTTCATCAGCCGCTCGGCCTTGGCAATCGCCATCGACGCCCTTTCCCTTGTGCTCTACGACGCTCGACCGTACCGCCCCGGGGTGTCCGGGCAAAAGCGAGGGCCCGCACCTCGCGGTGCGGGCCCTGCTGCTGCTACGCGCGCGGGATCAGACGGCGACCAGGTCGCAGACGAAGATCAGCGTCTCGCCGGGGGCGATCGCGCCGCCGCCGGCGCCGCGGTCACCGTAGGCGAGGCGGGCGGGGATGGTCAGCTGGCGACGGCCGCCGACCTTCATGCCCTGCACGCCCTGGTCCCAGCCCTTGATGACCTGGCCGGCACCGAGCTGGAACTGCAGCGGGGTGCCGCGGTTCCACGAGGCGTCGAACTCCTCGCCGGTGGAGAAGGCGACCCCGACGTAGTGGACGGAGACGGTCTGGCCGGCCTTGGCCTCGGCGCCGTCGCCCTCCCAGATGTCCTTGATCTCCAGGTCGGCCGGCGGCTCGCCACCCGGGAAGTCGATCTCGGGCTTGTCGATGCTCACTGACTTGCTCCTCTTACTGATGAACTGGGCAACCGGGACAGTCTTACATCTTCGCCAGGATGTCCACCGCGAACACCAGCGTGGAATTGGCGGGGACGCCCGACTGCTCCTTGTCACCGAGGCCCTGGTCCGGCGGCACGACCAGCAGGACGCGGCTGCCGATCTTCTTGCCGACCAGGCCGTCCTTCAGGCCCTTGAGGGTGACCTGGGCCAGGGGGAAGGTCTGCGTCTTGCCCGTGGTGTACGTGTTGTCGAACTCCTTGCCGTCCTTCCAGAGCTTGGCCACGTAGTTCACGACGACCGAGTCGCTCTCCTTGACCACGTCGCCCTTGGACTCCAGGACGTAGTTGGAGACCAGCTTCTTCGGCGGGTCGACCTTGCTGGGAATGGTCAGGCTCGGCGCCTTGCCGTCGGTCTTGGTACCCACCTTGGGCAGGTCCATGTTGTCCTGGGCGACGGCGGTGCCCTTGGCGGAGGCCGGGATCTGCTTCGCCTTCAGGACGTCGACGACGAAGACCAGGGTGGCGTTCGGCTTGATCGGGTCCTGGCCCTGGTCGCCGTATCCGAGGTCCGGCGGAATGACCAGCTGGACCCTGCTGCCGACCTTCTGGCCGATCAGGCCCTTCTCCCAGCCCTGGATGACCATGCCGGCGCCGAGCGTCAGGTCGAACGGCTGCTTGCGGTCGAAGCTGTTGTCGAACGGCTTGGTGGAGTCGTACGCCTGGCCGAGGTAGTTGACCTGGGCCACGTCGCCGTTCTTGAGCTTCGCACCGTCACCCTCGCTGATGACCTTGGTCTTCAGCTCCTTGGGCGGCGTTCCCGTGCCCTTGGCCAGCGTGGGCTTCTCACCGAACTTCGCGCCCGCGGTGATGGCGGGGAAACCACCCTTGGAGGGGGCGGACGCGGAGGCGGAAGCGGAGTCGGAGCCCTTGTCGTCGCTGCCGCAGGCCGCTGACAACAGCAGCAGGGGGACGACGAGAAGGCCGGCAAGTCGGCGCACTGGTTCCTCAGATCTCAGACGGCATATGTGGGGGACACGCCCCAGGTGGTTCCGGGACCCCGCCACTCTAGGCCGTGGCAAGGGCCCCGTACGAGAAACGTACGGGGCCCGAGTCGCGTTGGGTGCCGGGGCGTGTCCTGCGCCGGATCACATACCCGCGATGAGCTTCTCCACGCGGTCGTCCACCGACCGGAACGGGTCCTTGCACAGCACCGTGCGCTGCGCCTGGTCGTTGAGCTTGAGGTGCACCCAGTCGACGGTGAAGTCCCGCCGCTGCTCCTGGGCCCGCCGGATGAAGTCGCCGCGCAGCCGGGCCCTGGTCGTCTGCGGGGGCACCGACTTGCCCTCGAAGATCTTCAGGTCGTTGCAGATGCGGGCGGCCTGGCCCTTGCGCTCCAGCAGGTAGTACAGCCCTCGCCGGCGGTGGATGTCGTGGTAGGCGAGGTCTATCTGCGCCACCCGCGGATTGGACATGGTCATGTTGTGCTTGGCCCGGTACCGCTCGATGAGCTTGTACTTCATGACCCAGTCGATCTCGGTGCCGATCCGGTCGAGGTCCTCGGCCTCGATCGCGTCGAGCGTGCGGCCCCACAGTTCGAGGACGCGCTCGACGTTGCCCGTACGGATGCCGCGGCGGTCGACGAAGTCCACGGCCTTCTCGTAGTACTCGCGCTGCACCTCTATGGCCGACGCCTCCCGGCCGCTGGCCAGGCGGACCTTGCGCTGCCCGGTGGTGTCGTGGCTGACCTCGCGGATCGCCCGGATCGGGTTCTCCAGGGTCAGGTCGCGCATCACCGTGCCCGCCTCGATCATGCGGAGCACCAGGTCGGTCGCGCCGACCTTGAGCAGCATGGTCGTCTCGGACATGTTGGAGTCGCCGACGATGACGTGGAGGCGGCGGTAGCGCTCCGCGTCCGCGTGCGGTTCGTCGCGGGTGTTGATGATCGGGCGGGAGCGCGTCGTCGCGGAACTGACGCCCTCCCAGATGTGCTCGGCACGCTGGCTGACGCAGTAGACCGCGCCCCGGGGGGTCTGCAGCACCTTGCCGGCGCCGCAGATCAGCTGCCTCGTGACGAGGAAGGGAATGAGGATGTCCGCGAGGCGGGAGAATTCTCCGTGCCGGGCCACGAGGTAGTTCTCATGGCATCCGTAGGAGTTTCCCGCCGAGTCGGTGTTGTTCTTGAAGAGATAGACGTCGCCGGCGATTCCCTCCTCGTGCAGGCGGCGTTCGGCGTCGACGAGCAGACCTTCGAGAATGCGCTCGCCGGCCTTGTCGTGGGTGACCAGCTCGGTCAGGTTGTCGCATTCGGGGGTTGCATATTCCGGATGCGATCCCACGTCGAGGTAGAGGCGGGCGCCGTTCCGCAGAAAGACGTTGCTGCTGCGGCCCCATGACACAACACGGCGGAAGAGGTAGCGCGCCACTTCATCAGGAGACAGTCGGCGCTGTCCCCTGAACGTGCACGTGACGCCGTACTCGTTCTCCAGCCCGAAAATGCGGCGGTCCATGACTGAACATTACGCCTGATGGCCCGAGCTGAAACCGGGTTCGACGGCCCCGTTTCGATCATTTTCGGATCCTCGCACCGCGACGGCGGTACGAGCGGGAGCCGAGAGGACCTTGCCGGTGGCCAGGAGCACCAGCAGCGCCGCCACTCCACCGGCCCCCGCGACGGCGAAGCTCCACACCGTTCCGCCCAGTTCGACGGCGGGACCGGCCACCGCCGTCCCCACGGCCGCGCCCACGCCGAAGGTCGTCACGAGCCACGAGAACGCCTCCGTCACCGTGCCGCGCGGGGCGTGCCGGTCGACGACGATGAACGAGCACGCGATCGCCGGCGCGAGGAACACCCCCGCCACGGCCGCCAGCACGGTCATCGCGACCGGGCCGGGCGTCAGCACCAGCGGCAGATAGCCCAACGCGAGCAGTCCCACGATCACCCGCAGCCGGCGCTCCGGCGCCCCCGCCCACTGCCGGGCCCCGTACACCGCCCCGCCGATCAGGGCGCCGAGCCCGAGGGCCGCCATCAGCCAGCCGTAGACCGACTCCCGGCCGTGGTCGTCCGCGTACGCCATGCCCGCCACGCTGATGGAGCCGAGCGCGAGGCCCACGAAGAAGAACGAGCCGAGCAGCGCCAGCAGGCCGGGCGAGCGCAGCGCGCCCAGCCAGTGCGCCTCGCGCGGGGCGGAGCGCCAGGTCCGCGAGGGCTCGGAGAGCACCACGGACAGCGCGCCGAGCACCCCGATCACGTTGATGACGAACAGGGCCGTCGCGGGCGACCAGAGGGAGACCAGCAGGGTCACGAGCAGCGGCCCGGCCGTGAACATGACCTCCTGCGCGACCGCGTCCATGGCGTAGGCCCGGTGCACCCGCTCCTCGCCGCCCAGCACGTCGGGCCACAGCGCCCGCAGTCCGCCCTCCAGCGGTGGCGTGAACAGACCGCCGACGGCCACCGCCGCACAGGCCACCGGCAGGGAGTCGCAGCCGGCCCCGGCGAGTACGCACATGCCCAGCGCGGAGAGGACTGCGGCGGGCAGCTGGACGCGCGGCTGCCCGTACAGGTCCACCGCGCGGCCCAGCAGTGGCTGCCCCACCGCCGTGGCCAGTCCGCACACCGCCGCGAGCGCGCCCGCGAGGGTGTAGCTGCCGCCCTCGGCCCGGACGAACAGCACGATGGCGATGCTCGCCGTGCCGTTCGGCAGCCGTCCCACCAGGGTGCCGGTCAGCAGCCTGGCGACGTGCCGTGCCCGGAGGATGTCCAGGTATCCCGCGGCCATGTCCCGCCCCTCTCCCTCGGGTGCCTGTGCGGGCCTGCGAGGTTTTACGTATAACGTCGAGGTTCATACGTACCATGAGCCCGTCCGCAGGTCCACCTCACGGGCCTGCCCCGACCGGCCCGGAGGCCCGCGTGACCAGCCCAGCACCACCCGGCCCGCCCCGGCCCACCAGCCGCGACGTGGCCCGGGCCGCAGGCGTCTCCCAGGCCACGGTCTCGCTGGTCCTCGGCGACAAGTGGCGGGGCCGGGTCTCCGAGTCCACCGCCGGCCGGGTGCGCGACGCCGCCCGCGGCCTCGGCTACCGCCCCAATCTGGCCGCCCGCAATCTGCGCCTCGGCCGCACCAGGACGGCCCTGCTGGTCGTCCCCGCCCTCACCAACGAGTTCTTCGCCCGGGTGTACACCGGGGCCGCCGCGGTCGCCGCCGAGCACGGCTTCGGGGTCGTCCTCTACCCCTCCCCCGACGGCACCGGACCGGCCCGCGACCCCTTCCCGTCCGCCCGCGCCGCGCTGGACGGGGTCCTCGCCTCGTCCATGGCCGCCGACGCGCTCGACGCCCTGCACGGGGCGGGCGTCCCCCTCGTCATGCTGGACAGCGACCCCTCGGCGCCGGGGCCCGCGGCCCGGGTCAACCTCGACATCGCGGACGGGATGCGCCAGGTGGCCCGCCACCTGCTCGCCCTCGGCCACCGGCGCTTCCTCCACCTCGCCTCGGCCGTCGACACCTGGACCTTCGCCTGCCGCGCCGACGCCCTGCACGAGGAGCTGCGCCAGGTCCCCGGCGCCGAGGTGCGCACGGCGCGCGCGGCGCTGGACGTACGGGCGGGGCGGGACGCGGCGGAACACGCGCTCGGCCTCCCCGTGACCCGGCCGACCGCGATCGTCTGCGATGACGACATCCTGGCGGCGGGCGCGTGCAAGGCGGCCAGGCGGTTCGGGCTGCGGGTGCCGGACGACGTGTCCGTCACGGGCTTCGACGACCTGGCCCTGGCCACGGCCGTGGAGCCGGAACTGACCACGGTCCGGCTGCCCGCCGAGCAGGTCGGTGAGCGTGGCATGGCCGCCCTGCTGGCCGTCCTGGACGGGCGGGCGGCCGAACCGGGCAGCCTGCCGGTGCGGCTGGTCGCCCGCGGCTCCACCGCCCCGCCTCCCGCATGACGAAGCCCCGGTCCGCCTTGAAGGGCGGGCCGGGGCTCGGCGTACCGGGAGCCGCTACTCCACGTCCCCGCCGGAGTCCGTCGTGTCGGTCGTGCCCTTGGGTTCCTTGGGGTCCGTGGTGGCCGTCGGGGTGTCCGAGGACTCGCCGTCCTCGGCGTCGGACGGGGCGTCGGTAGGCGTCGAGGCGGCGGCCTCCGCCTCCAGGAGCCGGGCCAGCTGCCGGCCGACGATCCGCTTGAACTTCCGCTGCTGCGGCCGCGTACGGTCGAGGACCGCCACCTCCAGGCGGTCGGCGGGGATCTCCCGCTCGCTGCCGTTGGGGTCGCGGGAGAGCGCCTGCACCGCCAGCTTCAGCGCCTCGGCGAGGGACATCCCGTCACGGTGGCGCTGGTCCAGGAAGGTGCTGATCTGCTCCGCGTTGCCGCCGACCGCGACCGAGCCGTGCTCGTCCACGATCGAGCCGTCGTGCGGCAGCCGGTAGATCTGGTCGCCCTCCGGCTCGCTGCCGACCTCGGCGACCACGAGCTCCACCTCGTACGGCTTCTCGGCCGCACTGGAGAAAATGGTGCCGAGCGTCTGCGCGTATACGTTCGCCAGTCCGCGGGCCGTCACATCGTCGCGGTCATAGGTGTAACCACGCAGATCCGCATAGCGCACTCCGCCGATGCGGAGGTTCTCGTACTCGTTGTACTTGCCGGCGGCGGCGAAACCGATCCGGTCGTAGATCTCGCTGAACTTGTGCAGCGCACGGGACGGGTTCTCGCCGACGAACACGATTCCGTCGGCGTACTGCAGCACAACCAGGCTGCGACCACGGGCGATGCCCTTCCGGGCGTATTCCGCCCGGTCGGCCATGGCCTGCTGGGGTGAGACATAGAACGGCGTCGACACCGGCTATCCGTCCCTTTCTGTCAGTGGCGGGAGCATCGAAGAAGCTGGATACGAACGCGCGCTCAGAGCAGCGCGGCGCGCGGGCCGTCGGGCTGTTCCAGGCGGCGTTCCAGAATCGAGCGGGCGATCTCGGAGGATTCCGCGTCGGTCAGCTTCCGGAAGCCCTCGTCCGTGATGACGGTGACGATCGGATAGATACGGCGGCCCACGTCCGGGCCGCCCGTCGCCGAGTCGTCGTCCGCCGCGTCGTACAGCGCCTGCACGACCAGCGTGAGCGTCTCCGCCTCCGTCAGGTCCTCGCGGTAGAGCTTCTTCATCGAGCCGCGGGCGAAGATCGAGCCGGAACCGGTGGACGCGTAGCCGACGTGCTCCTCGGAACGCCCGCCGGTGACGTCGTAGCTGAAGATGCGTCCGCGCTCGCGGTCGACGTCGTAGCCGGCGAAGAGCGGGACGACGGCGAGGCCCTGCATGGCCATCGCCAGGTTGCTCCGGATCATCGTGGAGAGCCGGTTCGCCTTGCCCTCCAGGGAGAGCTGGGCACCCTCCACCTTCTCGAAGTGCTCCAGCTCCAACTGGAAGAGCTTGACCATCTCCACGGCGAGACCCGCCGTACCGGCGATGCCCACCGCCGAGTACTCGTCGGCCGGGAAGACCTTCTCGATGTCGCGCTGCGCGATCATGTTGCCCATGGTCGCCCGCCGGTCACCGGCCAGGACGACGCCGCCGGGGAAGGCCGCCGCCACGATCGTCGTGCCGTGGGGTGCCTCGATGACGCCCTTCATGGGCGGCATCTGCCGGTTGCCCGGCAGCATCCCGGGCGCCTGGTCGGACAGGAAGTCCATGAAGGAGGACGATCCCGGCGTCAGGAAGGCAGCTGGTAGACGCCCGGTGCTACGAGTGTTGGCTTCCACGCGATTCCCTCCAGGTATGCGATGGCCCTGCGCAAGGCGTCAGGAGCATCTCCCAACTTGCCGATGGCCGAATTGCAGTTGAAGCACGGTACGCCCCGGACCCTACCCGCCCGGTGACGGTGATCCACATATCAGGCGGAGGTAATCGGACCGGTAGCGCGGTCCGTGCCCGCGGTGTGCGGCACGGGCGATCCGCCCGTGCCGCACACCCGCCGCCGGCCTCCGGCCGAAGCCGGTTACTCGCCACCCTTTTGGACGAACGATCGAACGAAATCCTCGGCGTTGGACTCGAGCACGTCGTCGATCTCGTCCAGGACGTCGTCCACGTCGTCGCTCAGCTTCTCCTGGCGTTCCTTGAGGTCCTCGGACGCCTGCGCGTCCTGCGCCTGCTCCTCGGCCTCCTCCGTGGAGCGCGTCGCCTTCTGCTGTCCGCCGCCGGTGTCCTTGGTCGCCATCTAGCTCACCCCGCTCGGTTCGAAGCACTTGATCAGACCCTACCTACGGGGTCCGACATTGGCCCGGTACTTGTCTCAACGTCCGGAGGTCATCGGAATGATTCCCAGCCGGGTGCCCTTTCAGGCGCGTTCAGCGGCCCGAGAGGACCTCGACCAGTTCCTGCGCCGTGCGGCAGCGGTCCAGGAGGGACTTCACGTGCTCCCGGGTGCCCCGCAGCGGCTCCATCGTGGGCACCCGCTGCAGCGAGTCCTGGCCCGGCAGGTCGAAGATCACCGAGTCCCAGGAGGCCGCCGCCACGTCGTCCGCGTACTGTTCGAGACAGCGGCCGCGGAAGTACGCCCTGGTGTCCTCGGGCGGCGCCGTACGGGCCCGCTCGACCTCGCCCTCGTCGAGCAGGCGCTTCATCCGGCCCCGGGCCACCAGGCGGTTGTACAGGCCCTTGTCCTGCCGTACGTCCGCGTACTGCAGGTCCACCAGGTGCAGCCGGGCCGCGTCCCAGTCCAGGCCGTCCCGGCGCCGGTAGCCCTCCATGAGCTGCCGCTTCGCCACCCAGTCCAGCTCGCCGGCCAGGCTCATCGGGTCGTTCTCCAGCCGGTTCAGGGTGTCCTCCCACCGGCTGAGGACGTCCTTGGTCTGCTCGTCGGCGTCCGCCCCGTACCGCTCCTCGACGTATTTGCGGCCCAGCTCGAAGTACTCCATCTGGAGCTGCACAGCGGTGAGTGTCCGGCCGCTGCGCAGCGTGATCAGCTGCTGGAGCCCGGGGTCGTGGGAGACCTGGTGCAGCGTCCGCACCGGCTGGTCGACGGCCAGGTCGACGTTGATGAAGCCGTCCTCGATCATGGACAGGACGAGCGAGGTGGTGCCCAGCTTCAGGTACGTCGAGATCTCGGAGAGGTTCGCGTCGCCGATGATCACGTGGAGCCGGCGGTACTTCTCGGCGTCCGAGTGCGGCTCGTCGCGGGTGTTGATGATGGGGCGCTTGAGCGTGGTCTCCAGGCCGACCTCGACCTCGAAGTAGTCCGCGCGCTGGCTGAGCTGGAAGCCGTGCTCATGGCCGTCCTGGCCGATCCCGACCCGTCCGGCGCCGGTGACCACCTGCCGCGAGACGAAGAACGGCGTCAGGTGCCGCACGATGTCCGAGAACGGGGTCTCCCGCTTCATCAGGTAGTTCTCGTGCGTCCCGTAGGAGGCGCCCTTGTTGTCGGTGTTGTTCTTGTAGAGGTGGATCGGCTGGGCGCCCGGGAGCTGCGCCGCGCGCTCGGCCGCCTCGGCCATGATGCGCTCGCCGGCCTTGTCCCACAGGACCGCGTCCCTGGGGTTGGTGATCTCCGGGGAGCTGTACTCGGGGTGCGCGTGGTCGACGTAGAGCCGGGCCCCGTTGGTGAGGATGACATTGGCCAGGCCGATGTCCTCGTCCGTGAGCTGGCTGGAGTCGGCGGTCTCGCGGGCGAGGTCGAAGCCTCGCGCGTCCCGCAGCGGGTTCTCCTCCTCGAAGTCCCAGCGGGCGCGGCGCGCCCGGTGCATCGCCGCCGCGTAGGCGTTGACGATCTGGGACGAGGTGAGCATGGCATTGGCGTTGGGGTGTCCGGGGACGGAGATCCCGTACTCCGTCTCGATGCCCATTACTCGCCGTACGGTCATGCGGCCCTCCTTGCCCGGCGGCGCTCCCTTCCGGGGCGGCGCTCAAGTACCGCTGCTTGTCCGATGCGTGCGCGGTCTGCCCGTCCCGCGCTGCGTGGACGGGCGGTAGCCAGAGCCTAGAACGCCTCCGTGCCGGTGGGGAGATCAATTGCGTCGTGATTGCCGCGGTGTCGCCGCGGCTGTCCGGAAAGCAACCGGCTGCGGATGCCCGGCCGGGCATCCGCAGCCGGTAAGCCTTCTACAGGTACTGCCCGGTGTTGGCCACCGTGTCGATGGAGCGGCCGGTGTCCGCGCCCTGCTTTCCGGTGACGAGCGTGCGGATGAAGACGATCCGCTCGCCCTTCTTGCCGGAGATACGGGCCCAGTCGTCCGGGTTGGTGGTGTTCGGAAGGTCCTCGTTCTCCTTGAACTCGTCCACGCATGCCTGGAGGAGGTGGGAGACGCGAAGGCCCTTCTGGCCGTGGTCGAGGAAGGCCTTGATGGCCATCTTCTTGGCCCGGTCGACGATGTTCTGGATCATCGCGCCGGAGTTGAAGTCCTTGAAGTACAGGACTTCCTTGTCGCCGTTGGCGTACGTGACTTCGAGGAAGCGGTTCTCCTCGGACTCGGTGTACATCCGCTCGACGACCGACTGGATCATGGCGTGCGCCGCGGCTTCCTTCGAGCCGGTGTGCTCGGACAGGTCGTCCGCGTGCAGCGGCAGCGAAGGCGTGAGGTACTTCGCGAAGATGTCCTTCGCGGCCTCCGCGTCGGGGCGCTCGATCTTGATCTTCACGTCGAGCCGGCCGGGGCGCAGGATCGCCGGGTCGATCATGTCCTCGCGGTTGGAGGCGCCGATGACGATGACGTTCTCCAGGCCCTCCACGCCGTCGATCTCGGCGAGCAGCTGCGGGACGATGGTGTTCTCCACGTCCGAGCTGACACCCGATCCACGGGTGCGGAAGAGCGACTCCATCTCGTCGAAGAAGACGATGACGGGGGTGCCCTCGCTCGCCTTCTCGCGGGCACGCTGGAAGACCAGGCGGATGTGGCGCTCGGTCTCGCCGACGTACTTGTTGAGGAGCTCGGGGCCCTTGATGTTGAGGAAGTAGCTCTTTCCGGCGGGCTGTCCGGTGACCTCGGCGACCTTCTTCGCCAGGGAGTTGGCGACGGCCTTGGCGATGAGCGTCTTGCCGCAGCCGGGTGGACCGTAGAGCAGGATGCCCTTCGGCGGGCGGAGCTCGTGCTCCTTGAAGAGGTCGGGGTGAAGGTAGGGGAGCTCGACCGCGTCGCGGATCAGCTCGATCTGGTCGCCCAGGCCGCCGATCTTGTCGTAGTCGATGTCCGGCACTTCTTCGAGGACGAGTTCCTCGACCTCGCTCTTGGGCACGACTTCGTAGACGTAGCCGGACCTTGGTTCGAGCAGCAGGGCGTCGCCGGGGCGGATGGTGATGTCCAGCAGCGGCTCGGCGAGCCTCACCACCCTTTCCTCGTCGGTGTGCCCGATGACCAGGGCGCGTTCGCCGTCCTCAAGGATCTCCTTGAGGGTGACGATGTCCCCGGCACGCTCGAATTCCATGGCGTCGACCACGTTGAGCGCTTCGTTGAGCATGACCTCCTGGCCGCGCCGGAGGTCTTCGAGTTCGACACTGGGGCTGACGTTCACCCGGAGCTTGCGGCCCCCGGTGAAGATGTCGCACGTGCCGTCCTCGTTCGCCTGCAGGAACACCCCGAAGCCGGCCGGTGGCTGTGCGAGCCGGTCGACCTCCTCCTTGAGGGCCACGATCTGGTCGCGGGCCTCGCGGAGTGTGCCGGCGAGCCGCTCGTTCTGGGCGGACACGCCTGCGAGGTTGGTCTGCAACTCGACGATCCGCTCTTCGAGAATCCTCGTATGCCGCGGAGAGTCGGCGAGCTTACGTCGCAGGACGGCGATTTCCTGCTCGAGATAGGCGACCTGGCCGGCTGGGTCGTCGGACCCCCGCCCGGGCCGGATGCCGCGGTTGATGTCGTCGTCGTGGGCTGCCACGGTCCTCACCTCCTCCAAGGGGAGCTGGACGCTTCCTGACCCTACCTGCGTGGGTGGTGATTGAAACCCCTAGATCACAAAGACTGTGAGGTGTGTCCGATCTTCACCCTTGCGCTCTCCCCGTCCCTGGTGGATACCCACCGTTCAACATCGGAAAGCGGCCGGTTGTATCGTCGAAGCGTTCAACACCCGTCAGGGCTGGCTCTTTCCCGGTCCGGATACGCAGGAAACGGCAGGCGACATGACCGTGCGGCAGGACACTCCCACCGATGGCGAGGCGAAGGACCTGGAGGTCTGGATCGACCAGGACCTCTGCACGGGTGACGGCATCTGCGTGCAGTACGCCCCCGAGGTGTTCGAGCTGGACATCGACGGCCTGGCGTACGTGAAGAGCGGCGACGACGAGCTGCTGCAGGACAAGGGCGCGACGACGCCGGTGCCGCTGCCGCTGCTCCAGGACGTCGTCGACTCGGCCAAGGAGTGCCCGGGCGACTGCATTCACGTACGTCGGGTTTCGGACAGGGTCGAGGTGTACGGCCCCGAGGCGGCCTGACCCGTCAGGCGCCGGCGGAGGCGGGCCCGTCCGTCCGGCCGCCGCTGCGGACGAAGGCCCCGTTCTGCCACTGCCAGGTGACCTTTTCCTGCTGGTCGGGGCAGCAGGAGGGCACCGAGGACGAGGAGTAGCCGAAGAGCGTGGCGGAGATGACGCGGTCACGGACCGCGAAGTCGCCGATGCTCAGCAGCTGGGCGGGGTCCACCAGGGTCGCGACGATCCTGGGAGCGGCCCCGTCCGCCTGTGTGAGGACGTAGACGCCGCTGGGCGGAGTACCGATTGCGGCCGCGCAGTGGACCACCGCGACGGTCTCGGGCCGCCCGTCGCCGTCGAGGTCGCCGGGTGCCTGCTTGGCGACGGTGTTGCCGGCGTTTCCGCAGTCCAGGGGGAAGACCGCCTTGGCCGGGTCGGGGGCGACGGCCTGGTCCGCGTGCTGCTGCCTGGCCGCGGTGCGGTGGCGTGTGGAGGCCGAGGCGCTGGAGTCGGGCTGGAGCAGACCGGCGCCCGCGACGACGGCGGCCATGGCCGCCGCGGTGGCGAGCCAGTGCATCGGCTTGGTGTCGGTGTGCGCCAGGTCCGGGAGCGCGGAGGTCTGCACGCGGGCTTGTCTCCTGTGGTTCCTGTGGTGCGGCCGTCGGCGTCGGCGGTACGGGGTGGCCAGCATCGTGCCACACCTCACACGGCAGCGGAACGGTGGGGTGCGCAAGGATCACGGCGCCCGGGAGCCCGGCCGGGTTCGAGCCGGCCACGAGCGGCACACGAGCGGATCTCTGGCCGGATGCGGTCCGTTTACGAGCGGGGTAGGCGCAGGGCGCGAGCCGTTTACGAGCGGAGTACGCGAGCCGGGTACGAGAAGGGCGCCGCCGCCGGGTCCCCGGGTCGGTCCGGGAACCCGGCGGCGGCGCCGGTACGTTGCCGCGGGGGTCAGTCGCGGGCGGAGCCGCTGCGGGCGCCCGGGCCGTCGTAGTCCTCGCCGTAGGCGCCCTTGGAGGGGCGGCGGCGACGGGCCGGGGCCTCGACGCCGTCGGCGAGCCTGCGGGCGGTGACGAGGAAGCCGGTGTGACCGATCATGCGGTGGTCCGGGCGCACGGCCAGACCCTCGACGTGCCAGTTGCGGATCATCGACTCCCACGGCTGCGGCTCGGCGAAGCAGCCGATCTCGCGAATGGACTCGACCGTCCGGGAGAGCTGGGTGGTGGTCGCGACGTACGCGCAGAGGATGCCGCCGGGGACGAGCGCCTTGGAGACGGCGTCCAGGCACTCCCAGGGGGCCAGCATGTCCAGCACGACGCGGTCCACGTCGGTGTCGGTGAGGTTGTCCTGGAGGTCGCCGACCGTGAGCTGCCAGGCGGGGTGCGGGCTGCCGAAGTAGCGCTCGACGTTCTGCTGGGCGATCTCGGCGAAGTCCTCGCGGCGCTCGTACGAGTGCAGCATGCCCTGTTCGCCGATGGCGCGGAGCAGGAAGGTGGAGAGCGCGCCCGAGCCGACTCCCGCCTCCACGACGCGGGCGCCGGGGAAGATGTCACCGAAGGCGAGGATCTGGCCCGCGTCCTTCGGGTAGACCACGGCGGCGCCGCGGGGCATGGACAGGACGTAGTCGGGGAGCAGGGGGCGCAGCGCGAGGTAGGCGACGTTTCCCGTGGTTCGGACCACACTGCCCTCGGGGGCGCCGATCAGCTCGTCGTGCGGGAAAGAACCCTTGTGGGTGTGGAAGTTCTTTCCGGCTTCGAGCGTGAAGGTGTGGTGGCGTCCCTTGGGATCGGTGAGCTGGACCTGGTCCCCGACCTTGAAGGGCCCGCGTCGGCGGGCGGCACCGGTCGGTTCAGACATGTGACCAGCGTACCGGTGTTTCGGGGGAAGCCGACCGCCCGCCCGTACGGGCGTACGACCGCGTGCGGCGGGTGTCAGGCGGCGGGGCGGGCCATGGCGGCGACGAAGGCACGCTCGACGTCGGCGGTGGAGAGGACCCCGTAGATCTCGCCGGTCTCCTCGACGACGAGGTACTCCGTGGCGGGGGTGGCCTTGAGGCGGTCCAGGAGGGCTTCTCCTGCGAGTTCGGCGGGGACCCTCATGCCGTCGGTCAGGTCCTGGGCGAGGCCGCTGACGGCGACCCAGGGGCGCCGGTGTTCGGGGACGGCGACGATGGCGGTCTCCCGGACGAGGGCCTTGGGCTCGCCGCTGCCGTCGACGACGACGAGGGCGCGGGCGCCCGCCTCGTTGGCCCGGCGCAGGGCCTCGGAGAGCGGGGTGGCGGCCTCGACGGGGACGGCGCGCCGGGTGAGGCTGCGGGCGCGCAGGTCGGGGAGGTGTTCGCGGAGCCGGGCCATGCGCAGGCTGTTGCCGGCGCCGGTCCAGATGATGGCGGCGAGGATCGCGGCGAGCAGGGCGTCGGTGACGGTGTCCATGCCGCTGATCTCACCGGTGTCGTTGCCCAGGGAGCCGCTGCGGGTGAGGAGGGGCAGGCCGACGAGGGTGCCGACGGCGAGCGCGCGGCCGACCCAGGCGGCGGCGACGGTGCCGCTCATCGGCTTGCCGGTGATCTTCCAGACGACGGCCCTGAGCATGCGGCCGCCGTCGAGGGGGAGACCGGGCAGCAGGTTGAAGGCGGCGACGATGAGGTTGGAGATCATCAGCCCGCCGAGCAGGACGGCGGGGACGGTGCCGCGTTCGACGAAGCGCAGGGGTACGTAGAAGAGCCCGCCGAGGATGAGGGAGAGCAGGGGGCCGACGAAGGCGAGGACGAATTCGCGGCCGGGGGTCTCGGACTCCTTCTCGATCTCGGAGACGCCGCCGAAGAACTGGAGCTGGATGCGCCGGACGGGGAGCTTGTAGCGGAGGGCGGCGATCGTGTGCGCGAGTTCGTGGACGAGTACGGAGGCGTAGAAGGCGATCGCGAAGAAGAGGGCGACGAGGTAGCGGGCGGCGCCGAGGTCGGGCAGGATCCGGTCGAGCTGGCCGCCGAAGACCCAGGTGATGAGGGCCGCCACCAGGAACCAGCTGGGGGCGACGTAGACGGGCACGCCGAAGGGGCGGCCCATGAGGATGCCGCCTCCGGGCTCGTCCCTGCGCGGGGGCGTGCCCTTGCCGGGGCCGTCGCCGGGGCCCGTGCCCGCCGGGCCGGGCTGCGGCCGCCGGCTGTCGCCGCTCTCGTCCACGAGGTCCCTTCGGTTCGGTGCCTTTCGGCACGATGATGCAGTGTTCGAGGGTCTGTGGTCGATGGTATGCCGGTTGGTGTCGGTGCCGGCCCGTAGGGTCTTCGTCATGACCTCCGTTCCGCCGCCGTCCCAGCCGTTGTCGCAGCCGCCCTCGTCGCTCTCGCCCTCGCGGGCGAGCGACTTCATGCAGTGCCCCCTGCTGTACCGCTTCCGGGTCATCGACAAGCTGCCGCAGAAGCCCAGCGAGGCGGCTACCCGGGGGACGTTGGTCCATGCGGTTCTTGAACGGCTGTTCGACAAGCCTGCGGCGGAGCGCACGCCCGGCGGGGCGACGGCGCTGATCCCGGGGCAGTGGGACCGGCTGCTGGAGTCGAAGCCGGAGCTGGGCGAGCTCTTCGCCGAGGACCCGGAGGGCGAGCGGCTGGCGCGGTGGCTGGGCCAGGCGGAGCAGCTCGTGGAGCGCTGGTTCTCACTGGAGGACCCGACGCGCCTGGAGCCGGCCGAGCGGGAGCTGTTCGTCGAGACGGAGCTGGAGTCGGGACTGCGGCTGCGCGGGGTGATCGACCGCATCGACGTGGCGCCGACGGGCGAGGTCCGGATCGTCGACTACAAGACCGGGAAGGCGCCGCGTCCGGAGTACGCGGAGGGGGCGCTGTTCCAGATGAAGTTCTACGCCCTGGTGATCTGGCGGCTGAAGGGCGTGGTGCCGCGCCGGCTCCAGCTGGTCTACCTCGGCAGCGGTGACGTGATGACGTACGACCCGGTCGTGGCGGACCTGGAGCGGGTGGAGCGCAAGCTGCTGGCGCTGTGGGAGGCGATCTCGCTGGCGACCCGGACCGGCGAGTGGCGGCCGCGGCCGACGAAGCTGTGCGGCTGGTGCGACCACCAGGCGCTCTGTCCGGAATTCGGTGGGACTCCCCCGGTCTATCCGCTGACCGTCCGCCCGGCCGGTCCGGCGGATGATGACCAGGGCAGAATGGACCCGGTCCGGGCCGGGGCCGACCGGCCTGCGGCCCTCGACGGGCATTGAGGAGATCTGGTGGCTATCCGCGTCCTTCTGGTCGACGACCAACCGCTGCTGCGCACCGGCTTCCGGATGATCCTGGAGGCCGAGGGCGATCTGGCGGTGGTGGGCGAGGCCGGTGACGGTCTCCAGGCTCTCGACCAGGTGCGCGCGCTGCAGCCCGATGTGGTGCTGATGGACATCCGGATGCCGCGGATGGACGGTGTCGAGGCGACGCGGCAGATCACCGGCCCCGACCGGGACGGCCCGGCGAAGGTGCTGGTGCTGACCACGTTCGATCTCGACGAGTACGTGGTGGAGGCGCTGCGGGCCGGTGCGAGCGGCTTCCTGCTGAAGGACGCGCCGGCCGACGAGCTGGTGCAGGCGATCCGGGTGGTGGCGGGCGGCGAGGCGATGCTCGCCCCGAGCGTGACGCGCCGGCTGCTCGACAAGTACGCGGACCACCTGCCGTCCGGCGAGGAGCCGCTGCCGGACACGCTGCACACGCTGACGGACCGCGAGGTCGAGGTCCTGAAGCTGGTGGCGCGCGGCCTGTCGAACGCGGAGATCGCCGCCGACCTGTTCGTCAGCGAGACGACGGTGAAGACCCATGTGGGCCATGTGCTGACGAAGCTGGGCCTGCGCGACCGGGTGCAGGCCGCGGTGTACGCGTACGAGAGCGGCCTGGTGCGCCCCGGCGCGCAGTGACACCGGGGCGTGGCGGGGTGCCCGGGCTCAGCCGGTGCCCCGGCCCAGCTCCCAGAGGCGCAGGTCGGCGCTGGAGTCGACCGCCCATTCCACGCCGCTGAGGCCGTCCACTGCGGCGACGTACTGCTTGCCCTGCCAGATCGGGAGGACGGGCACGTCCCGGGCGACGATGTCCTGGAGCCGTTCGAAGGCGGGCGCGACTCCTCCGCGGTCGGCCTTGCGGCGGGAGTCCGCGATCAGGCGGCGGGCCTCGGTGGAGGTGTAGGGCGAGCCGAGGAAGTTGTCCCGGCCGAGGAAGGGCGCCGTGTAGTTGTCGGGGTCCGGGAAGTCGGGGAACCAGCCCATGCCGTAGACGGCGTAGTCGCCGCGGAGTTCGGCGGGGCGGTAGCGGGCCCAGGGGGTGCCCTCGGTGGTGACGTCGAAGAGTCCGGTGTCGTTGAGCTGCTTCTTCAGCGTCTCGAACTCGGTGGCGGTGTCCCGGCCGTAGTGGTCGTTCGTGTAGTGCAGCGTGAAGCGCACCGGCGTGCGGACCTCGGCCTTCTTGAGGAGGGCGGCGGCCTTCTCGGTGCTGGGTTCGCCGTAGGTGCTGTAGAACGCGTTGGCGTGTGCGGTGATCCCGGTCGGGATCAGGGAGTACAGCGGCTCGACGGTGGTGCCGTAGACCTGGCTCGCGATCCGGCCGCGGTCGACGATCTGGGCGATGGCCTGCCGGACGGCCTTGTTGCCGACGGCGGGGTCCTCGGTGTCGAAGCCGAGGTAGCTGATGGCGAGTCCGGGCGTCTCGGTGAGGCGGACACCGTCCTCGGGCTTCGCGAGCAGCTGCTGAGCGCGGTCGGACGACATGGTGCGGGCCATCATGTCGATCTTCCTGTCGTCCAGCGCCTTGCCCATGGCGGCGGCGTCGGGGAAGAGATCGAGTTCGACGTCGTCGCTGCGCACCTCGTGACTCCCCCGGTAATGGGGGTTCCTGGTGAAGGCGATTTTCACGACACGGCCGGATTTCACTTCCGGTTTCATGGTGTACGGCCCCGAACCGTCCACCTGGAATCCGCTGCGGGCGGAATTCGCGGGGTACTGGTCGCGCGGGACGATTCCGGCGGGCGGGGTGGCGAGCTTGTACGGGAAGGTGGCGTCCGGGGTCTTCAGGTGGAAGACGACCTCGCGGGCGCCGGTGGTCTCGACGGTGTCGATGTTGTCGAGGAGGGCGGCGGGCCCGTTGGCGGACTTGATGCGCAGGACGCGGTCGATGGAGTACTTGACGTCGTCGGCGGTGACGGGGCTCCCGTCCGAGAAGGTGAGGCCGGCGCGCAGCCTGCAGCGGTAGCTCTCGCTCTCGCGGTCCGTGAAGGCGCAGCTCTCGGCCGCCTCGGGGACCGGGCGGCCGCCGCCGCGCGGGGTGGTCATCAGGGTCTGCACGGTCTGCCGCAGGACGTTCCAGACGCCCGCCTCATAGCCGACGGCCGGGTCGAGCGGCGCGGGGGCGCCCGCGGACGCGGCGATCCGGTCCGTGGTGCCGACGACGATCGCGCCGGTTGTGGTGCTGCCGCCGTCCGTCGCGCCGCAGCCGGCGAGCACGGGCGCAAGGAGGCCCGCGACGGCCGGCAGCACCAGGGTCTTCCGTTTCATGGTTGGCCGTTCTCCCTCATCGGTTCGGGGAGAAAGACATTAGCGGGCGCGTTCCGGAATATCGGACCGGGGTCGTGCAGAATTCTTTCGCACGGCCACCGTGAGAGCTTTTCCTTTCATTCACAGGAATACTCTCGGTGCCCGTCCCGGCGCATTCAGTTGATGAGTCTCCGGAGGAATGTGAGATTCACTTCTTCCAGCGATGTCACGACGACCCGGCCCTCGGCGGCCGCGATCGGGGAGACCGAGGGCACGGCGACCACCCGGCATCCGGCGGCCTCGGCGGCGGCGACCCCGGTCGCGGTGTCCTCGATGACGGCGCACAGCCGGGGGTCGACGCCGAAGCCGTGCGCGGCGGTGAGGTAGGGCTCGGGGTGCGGCTTCGTCCGGGAGACCTCGTCGCCCGCGACGGTGAGCCCGAAGTGGTGGTGGCCCACCGAGTCGAGGACCCGGTCGATGATGCGGCGGTGCGAGGCGGAGACGAGGGCGGTGGGGATCTCGTGCCGGCGCAGCTCCGCGAGGAGGCGGGCGGCGCCGGGCATCAGGGGGGCGCCCCGGCCGATGCGCTTCTCGAACCGGTCGTTGAGCAGCACGGTGAGCTCGTCGAGCGTGACGTCGGCGCCGGTGGCCTCCATGAGGTAGCCGGCGCTGCGGGTCATCGGCCCGCCGACGACCACCTCGCGCCATGCCTCGTCCAGCCGGTGACCGAGGTCGGCGAAGACCTCCACCTCGACGTCCCACCAGAAGCCCTCGGTGTCGACCAGGGTGCCGTCCATGTCGAGAAAGACGGCCTGGAGGGCAGCGCCCTCCGCCGTACGGGTCAGGGACGCGGGAACCGTACTGGTCATCCGGCACACCTTCCATGAGGGACGAGAAGGCCGGCCACCCGTCCCGGAGGATGGGCGACCGGCCTGCGCTGGACCGACCAGTGTACGACGTGATCCGCTACGACGCGTCGAACGGAGTCCTACCGCGCGTTGAAATACTTCGCCTCGGGGTGGTGGATGACGATCGCGTCGGTGGACTGCTCGGGGTGGAGCTGGAACTCCTCGGAGAGGTGGACGCCGATCCGCTCGGGCTGGAGCAGGTCCGCGATCTTGGCGCGGTCCTCCAGGTCCGGGCAGGCGCCGTAGCCCAGCGAGAAGCGCGCGCCCCGGTACTTCAGGGCGAACATGTCCTCGACGTCCGCCGGGTCCTCCCCCGCGAAGCCCAGCTCCGAGCGGACCCGGGCGTGCCAGTACTCGGCCAGGGCCTCGGCCAGCTGGACGGAGAGCCCGTGCAGCTCCAGGTAGTCGCGGTAGGCGTTGGCCTCGAAGAGCTTGGCGGTCTCGGTGCCGATCCGTGAGCCGACGGTGACGACCTGGAGGCCGATCACGTCCGTCTCGCCGGACTCCTCGGGGCGGAAGAAGTCCGCCAGGCAGAGGCGGCGGCCGCGGCGCTGGCGCGGGAAGGTGAAGCGGGTGCGCTCGGAGCCGTCCTCGTGGAGCAGGATCAGGTCGTCACCCTTGGAGACGCAGGGGTAGTAGCCGTAGACGACGGCCGCTTCCAGCAGGTTCTCCGTCTGGAGCCGGTCGAGCAGGCCGCGCAGACGCGGGCGGCCCTCGCTCTCGGCGAGCTCCTCGTACGTGGGTCCGTCGCCGGCCCTCGTCTGCTTGAGGCCCCACTGGCCCTTGAAGAGGGCGCCCTCGTCCAGCCAGGAGGCGTACTCCTTGAGCTGGATGCCCTTGACGACGCGGCTGCCCCGGAACGGCGGGGTGGGCACCGGGTTGGTGACGGAGACGTCGGAGCGGACGCCCTCCTCCGGCTCGTTCACCTCCAGGACGGCGGTGTCGCGCTGGGGGACGCGGCGCTGCTTCAGCTCGGGCAGGATGGCGCCGGGGACGCCGCGCTTGACGGCGATGAGCGCGTCCATGAGGCGCAGGCCCTCGAACGCGTCGCGGGCGTAGCGGACCTCGCCCTCGTAGATCTCGTGGAGGTCCTGCTCGACGTAGGCGCGGGTCAGGGCGGCGCCGCCGAGGATCACCGGGTAGTCGGCTGCCAGCTTGCGCTGGTTCAGCTCCTCCAGGTTCTCCTTCATGATCACGGTGGACTTGACGAGGAGGCCGGACATCCCGATGACGTCCGCCTTGTGCTCCTCGGCGGCCTCCAGGATCGCGGAGACGGGCTGCTTGATGCCGATGTTGACGACGTTGAACCCGTTGTTGGACAGGATGATGTCGACGAGGTTCTTGCCGATGTCGTGGACGTCGCCGCGGACGGTGGCCAGGACGATGGTGCCCTTGCCCTCGGCGTCCGACTTCTCCATGTGCGGTTCGAGGTAGGCCACGGCGGTCTTCATGACCTCGGCGGACTGGAGGACGAACGGCAGCTGCATCTGGCCGGAGCCGAAGAGCTCGCCGACGACCTTCATGCCCGCCAGGAGGGTGTTGTTGACGATGTCGAGCGCGGGCGTGTCCTTCAGGGCCTCGGCGAGGTCGTCCTCCAGGCCGTTCTTCTCGCCGTCGATGATGCGGCGCTGGAGGCGCTCGTCGAGCGGGAGGGCGAGCAGTTCCTCGGCCTTGCCCTCCTTCATCGACTTCATGTTGACGCCCTCGAAGAGCTCCATGAGCTTCTGCAGGGGGTCGTAGCCCTCGGCGCGGCGGTCGTAGACGAGGTCGAGGGCGACCTTGACCTGCTCCTCCTCCAGCCGGGCGATCGGCAGGATCTTCGAGGCGTGCACGATGGCGGAGTCGAGTCCCGCCTTGACGCACTCGTCCAGGAAGACCGAGTTCAGCACGACGCGGGCGGCCGGGTTGAGGCCGAAGGAGATGTTGGAGAGGCCGAGCGTGGTCTGCACGTCCGGGTGGCGCTTCTTCAGCTCGCGGATCGCCTCGATGGTGGCGACGCCGTCCTTGCGGGACTCCTCCTGGCCGGTGCAGATGGTGAAGGTCAGGGTGTCGATGAGGATGTCCGACTCCTGGATGCCCCAGTTGCCGGTCAGGTCCTCGATGAGCCGTTCGGCGATGGCGACCTTGTGCTCGGCGGTGCGGGCCTGGCCCTCCTCGTCGATGGTCAGCGCGATGAGCGCGGCGCCGTGCTCGGCGGCCAGCCGGGTGACCTTGACGAAGCGGGACTCGGGCCCGTCGCCGTCCTCGTAGTTGACGGAGTTGAGGACCGCGCGGCCGCCCAGCTTCTCCAGCCCGGCCCGGAGCACGGGCAGCTCGGTGGAGTCCAGGACGATCGGCAGGGTGGAGGCGGTGGCGAAGCGGCCGGCCAGCTCCTCCATGTCGGCGACGCCGTCGCGGCCGACGTAGTCGACGCACAGGTCGAGCATGTGCGCGCCTTCGCGGATCTGGTCGCGGGCCATCTCCACGCAGTCGTCCCAGCGGCCCTCCAGCATGGCTTCGCGGAACTTCTTGGACCCGTTGGCGTTCGTGCGCTCGCCGATCGCCAGGTACGCGGTGTCCTGGCGGAAGGGGACGCTCTGGTAGAGCGAGGCGGCGCCGGGCTCGGGGCGCGGGTCGCGGGCGGCCGGGGCGGTGCCGCGTACGCGCTCGACGACCTGGCGCAGGTGCTCCGGGGTCGTACCGCAGCAGCCGCCGACCAGCGAGAGGCCGTACTCCTGGACGAACGTCTCCTGCGCGTCGGCCAGGCCCTCGGCGTCGAGCGGGAAGTGCGCGCCGTCCTTGGTGAGGACCGGCAGTCCGGCGTTGGGCATGCAGAGCAGCGGGATGCGGGAGTGGCGGGTGAGGTAGCGCAGGTGCTCGCTCATCTCGGCCGGACCGGTCGAGCAGTTCAGGCCGATCATGTCGATGCCGAGGGGCTCCAGGGCGGTCAGGGCCGCGCCGATCTCGGAGCCGAGGAGCATGGTGCCGGTGGTCTCGAAGGCCAGCGAGCACAGCAGCGGCAGGTCGCTGCCCAGGGCGTCCAGGGCGCGGCGGGCGCCGAGGATCGCGGACTTGGTCTGCAGGAGGTCCTGGGTCGTCTCGACGATGAGCGCGTCGGCACCGCCGGCGATCAGGCCCTCGGCGTTCGCCTGGAAGCCGTCGCGGATGGTGGCGTACGGGACGTGGCCGAGGGTCGGCAGCTTGGTGCCGGGGCCCATGGAGCCGAGCACCCAGCGCTGCTCCCCGGTGGACGCGGTGAACTCGTCGGCGACCTCGCGGGCGATCCGCGCGCCGGCCTCGGACAGCTCCTGGACCCGCTCGGGGATGTCGTACTCGCCGAGGGCCGCCGTGTTGGCGCCGAAGGTGTTGGTCTCGACGCAGTCGACGCCGACGGCGAAGTACGCCTCGTGCACCGAGCGCACGATGTCCGGCCGGGTGAGGTTGAGGATCTCGTTGCAGCCTTCGAGGTCCTCGAAGTCCGCGAGTGTGGGGTCCTGGGCCTGGAGCATGGTGCCCATGGCACCGTCGGCCACCACCACGCGGGTGGCGAGCGCCTCACGGAGGGCTGCGGCTCGGTTCCGGCTGTCGGCGGAAGGGGTCGGCGACGAGGCCATGGATGTTCTCCCTGGGATGCGACGGCTGTCGGCTTTGCGTCTTCGGCGGAAGGCGCACCCGGTCAGGGTAGCCGGGCGGCGACCTGGGCCGTCACTCTGTCCCACGAGCCGGACGGCATCCTGTTGACGGGGGGTTCCGGCGTGGCGGGGTGCCGCGGACTTCCCCTGCGGTCGAGCGCGGGTCGGCATCGACCGATAGTGTTCAGCATTGTCGAACAAGGTGGAGGAGTACGGCGCGATGGCCAAGAACATCCAGTCGCTGGAGCGGGCGGCCGCGATGCTGCGCCTGCTGGCAGGCGGCGAGCGGCGGCTGGGGCTGTCCGACATCGCCTCCTCACTGGGCCTGGCCAAGGGCACCGCACACGGCATCCTGCGCACGCTCCAGCACGAGGGCTTCGTCGAGCAGGACGCCGCCTCCGGCCGCTACCAGCTGGGTGCGGAGCTGCTGCGCCTGGGCAACAGCTATCTCGACGTCCACGAGCTGCGGGCCCGCGCCCTGGTCTGGACGGACGACCTGGCCCGGTCCAGCGGCGAGAGCGTCCACCTGGGCGTCCTGCACCAGCAGGGCGTGCTGATCGTCCACCACGTCTTCCGCCCCGACGACAGCCGCCAGGTGCTGGAGGTGGGGGCCATGCAGCCGCTGCACTCCACGGCCCTGGGCAAGGTGCTGGCCGCGTACGACCCGGTGGCGCACACCGAGGCCATGGAGACCGGGCGGCAGTCGTTCACACCCCGGACGGTCACGGACCCGGAGGGCTTCGAGACGGTGCTCGACGTGGTCCGGGCCCGGGGCTGGGGCTCCGACGTGGAGGAGACCTGGGAGGGCGTGGCAGCGGTGGCCGCCCCGATCCACGACCGCCGCCGGATGCCGGTGGGAGCCATCGCCGTCACCGGCGCGGTGGAGCGGGTCTGCAAGGACGGGGAGCTGCGCCCCGAGCTGGTCGCGGCGGTACGCGACTGCGCCCGCGCGGTCTCCCGGGACCTGGGCGCCAGGCGCTTCTGAGGCGCCCGCCCGGGGCGGCGCGCACGGCCGCGTACCGGGCCGGCGATCCCCGTAACGATCGATTCGTACGTCACACCCCTCTTGACGCTGCCCTTCCCGGGAGAAACACTGCCGTTCACCGGTCGGCATTGTCGAACACTTAACGGAAATTAGCGTTAGGGTGTGACCGTGCCACGGGCCGGCCAAGCCCTCACACGAGGGCGCGGACCACCGGAGGGACCCGGGGTTCGGCTTCCCTGGACGAAGGACAAAGGAGTCGCGGGTGTCCAGCTCCGACATCTTCATCGGCGAGACCATCGGTACCGCCGTACTCATCCTGCTCGGCGGCGGTGTCTGTGCCGCCGTCACGCTCAAGCACTCGAAGGCGCAGAACGCCGGCTGGGTCGCCATCACCTTCGGGTGGGGCTTCGCGGTACTGACCGGCGCGTACATCGCCGGCGGCGTGTCGGGGGCGCATCTCAACCCCGCCGTCACCATCGGCCTGGCGATCGAGGGCGGCACGAAGTGGAGCGACGTACCGCTCTACCTCGCCTCCGAGCTCCTCGGCGCGATGATCGGCGCGGTGCTGGTCTGGCTGACCTACTACGGGCAGTTCCGGGCGCACCTCAACGATCCGGAGGTCCTGCGCGCCCATTCGGGTGAGGAGGGCATGGTCGACCAGGCCGCGGCCCCCAAGGCAGGGCCGGTGCTCGGTGTCTTCTCGACGGGCCCCGAGATCCGCAACGCCGTGCAGAACGTCCTCACCGAGGTCATCGCCACGATCGTGCTGGTGCTCGCCATCCTCACCCAGGGCCTCAACGACGACGGCAACGGGCTCGGCGCGCTGGGCGCGCTCATCACCGCCCTGGTGGTCGTCGGCATCGGCCTGTCGCTCGGCGGCCCGACGGGGTACGCGATCAACCCGGTCCGCGACCTCGGTCCGCGTATCGTGCACGCGCTGCTTCCGCTGCCGAACAAGGGCGGCTCCGACTGGGGCTACGCGTGGGTCCCCGTAGTCGGACCGCTGATCGGCGGCGCACTCGCGGGCGGGCTCTACAACCTCGCGTTCGCCTAGCCCGTCCCCACACCACCCCACACAGACCTCCGGGAGCACACCGTGACAGACGCACACACCACCGGCAGCCACGGCACCGGGCCGTTCATCGCGGCCATCGACCAAGGCACGACCTCCAGCCGCTGCATCGTCTTCGACAAGGACGGACGGATCGTCTCCGTCGACCAGAAGGAGCACGAGCAGATCTTCCCCAAGCCGGGCTGGGTCGAACATGACGCGGCCGAGATCTGGGAGAACGTCCAGGAAGTCGTCGCCGGAGCGATCGTGAAGGCGGGCATCACCGCCGCCGACGTCAAGGCGATCGGCATCACCAACCAGCGCGAGACCACCCTGCTGTGGGACAAGCACACCGGTGAGCCCGTCCACAACGCCCTCGTCTGGCAGGACACCCGTACGGACGGGCTCTGCAGGGAGCTCGGCCGCAACGTCGGCCAGGACCGCTTCCGCCGCGAGACCGGGCTGCCGCTCGCCTCGTACTTCGCCGGGCCGAAGGTGCGCTGGCTGCTCGACAACGTCGAGGGGCTGCGCGAGCGGGCCGAGCGCGGCGACATCCTCTTCGGCACCATGGACTCCTGGGTCATCTGGAACCTGACCGGCGGCACCGAAGGCGGCGTCCACGTCACCGACGTCACCAACGCCTCGCGCACGCTACTGATGAACCTGCACACCATGCAGTGGGACGAGAAGATCTGTTCGTCCATCGGCGTGCCCATGGCCGTGCTGCCCGAGATCCGCTCCTCCGCCGAGGTGTACGGCAACGCCAAGGGCGGCGTGCTCGAAGGCGTGCCGGTGGCCTCCGCGCTGGGCGACCAGCAGGCGGCGCTGTTCGGCCAGACGTGTTTCGCCGAGGGCGATGCCAAGTCCACGTACGGCACCGGCACCTTCATGCTGATGAACACCGGTGAGACGCCCGTCAACTCCTACAACGGGCTGCTGACCACGGTCGGCTACCGGATCGGCGACCAGAAGGCGGTGTACGCCCTGGAGGGGTCGATCGCCGTCACCGGTTCGCTGGTCCAGTGGATGCGCGACCAGATGGGGCTCATCCAGTCCGCGGCCGAGATCGAGACCCTGGCCTCCTCGGTCGAGGACAACGGCGGCGCGTACTTCGTGCCGGCGTTCTCCGGCCTGTTCGCCCCGTACTGGCGCCCCGACGCCCGCGGTGTCATCGCCGGCCTCACCCGCTACGTCACCAAGGCGCACATCGCCCGTGCCGTGCTTGAGGCCACCGCCTGGCAGACGCGTGAGATCAGCGACGCCATGACCAAGGACTCCGGTGTCGAGCTGACCGCGCTCAAGGTCGACGGCGGAATGACCTCCAACAACCTGCTGATGCAGACGCTCGCCGACTTCCTGGACGCGCCCGTGGTGCGGCCGATGGTCGCCGAGACCACCTGCCTCGGCGCCGCCTACGCCGCCGGCCTGGCCGTCGGCTTCTGGCCGGACACCGACGCGCTGCGCGCCAACTGGCGCCGGGCCGCCGAGTGGACCCCCCGCATGGACGCGGACACCCGCGCCCGCGAGTACAAGAGCTGGCTCAAGGCCGTGGAACGCACCATGGGCTGGCTGGACGACGAGGAGTAGACACCATGACCACCCTGCAGAGCGTCCCCGCCCTCGGGACGCATCCGGCCTCCGGCTCCCTCCCGAGCCGTGCCGAGACCCGGGAGCAGCTCTCCAAGGCGACGTACGACCTCCTGGTGATCGGCGGCGGCATTCTGGGCATCTCCACCGCCTGGCACGCCGCGCAGTCCGGGCTGCGGGTGGCGCTGGTGGACGCCGGCGACTTCGCCGGCGCCACCTCCTCCGCCTCCTCCAAGCTGCTCCACGGCGGTCTGCGCTATCTGCAGACCGGCGCGGTGAAGCTGGTGGCGGAGAACCACTTCGAGCGCCGTGCGGTCTCCCGCCAGGTCGCCCCGCACCTGGCCAACCCGCTCACCTTCTACCTGCCGGTGTACAAGGGCGGGCCGCACGGCGCGGCGAAGCTCGGCGCGGGCGTGTTCGCGTACTCGGCGCTGTCCGCCTTCGGTGACGGCGTCGGCCATGTGATCAGCCCGTCGCGGGCGGCGCGCGACGTGCCGGAGCTGCGTACGGAGAACCTCAAGGCCGTCGCGGTCTACGGCGACGACCAGATGAACGACGCGCGGATGGCGCTGATGACGGTCCGCGCGGCCGTCGACGCGGGCGCGGTGGTCCTGAACCACGCGGCGGTGACCGGGCTGCGGTTCACCCGCGGCCGGGTGACGGGCGCCGAGCTGCGGGACTCCATGGACGGTACGGAGTTCGGGGTGACCGCCCGGCTGGTGCTCAACGCGACCGGGCCGTGGGTGGACCACCTGCGGAAGATGGAGGACCCGAACGCGGCGCCCTCCATACGCCTGTCCAAGGGCGCCCACCTGGTGCTGAAGCGGACCCGGCCGTGGAAGGCCGCGCTGGCGACCCCGATCGACAAGTACCGCATCACGTTCGCCCTGCCGTGGGAGGACATGCTGCTCCTCGGCACGACGGACGAGGAGTACGAGGGCGACCCGGCGGATGTCGCGGTGACCGAGATGGACACCGCGCAGATCCTGGACGAGGCGGCGTTCTCGGTGCGCGACCAGCAGCTGTCGCGGGACCTGATCACTTACTCCTTCGCGGGGCTGCGGGTGCTGCCGGGCGGGCCGGGCGACACCTCGAAGGCCAAGCGCGAGACGGTCGTGACCGAGGGCCGGGGCGGGATGCTGTCGGTCGCGGGCGGCAAGTGGACGACGTTCCGGCACATCGGCCGTACGGTGATGAACAAGCTGGCCGCGCTTCCGGGGCACCCGCTGGCGGAGGACATGGAGCCGATGGCCCGGCTGCCGAGGAAGCTGCCGCTGCCCGGGATCGCCAGCCCGAACGCGGTGGCGCACCGACTGCTGGTGGACGGCGGGTCGCCCGGTCCGCGGATGGCCGCCGACACCGCGCGGCACCTGGCCACGCACTACGGTTCGCTCGCGTTCGACATCGCCCGGCTGGCCAACGAGAACCCGGCGCTGGCCGAGCGGGTCCACCCGGACGCGCCGGAGATCTGGGCGCAGGTCGCCTACGCCCGGGACCACGAGTGGGCCGAGACGGCGGACGACGTGCTGCGGCGGCGGACGACGCTGACGATCCGGGGCCTGGCGACGGACGACGTCCGGGCCGGTGTGGAGCAGGTCCTCGGCGAGCGTCGCGGCTGAGAGGGGACGGGCCGGACGGCCGGGCGGGCCATGCATTGGTCCGACGGTCGTACCGGCCCTTGTCGTGGCCGCATAATGGGGCGATACATCGGATGTCTGGAGGTCGCCCATGGCTGTCACCGACGAGGCCATCGAGAAGATCAAGGGAATGATCGTCTCGGGTGCGCTACGGCCCGGCGATCGTCTCCCCAAGGAGAGCGAACTCGCCTCGGAGCTGGGGCTTTCCCGCAACTCGCTGCGGGAGGCGGTGCGCGCGCTCTCGCTGATCCGCATTCTCGACGTCCGCCAGGGCGACGGCACGTATGTCACCAGTCTCGACCCGCAGTTGCTGCTCGAGGCGCTGAGCTTCGTCGTGGACTTCCACCGCGACGACACCGTGCTGGAGTTCCTGGCGGTGCGCCGGATCCTGGAGCCGGCCGCGACGGCGATGGCGGCGAGCCGGATCGGCGAGGAGCAGCTGGACGCGCTGAGCGCGCAGCTCGACGCGCTGGGCGAGCGGCCTTCGGTGGAGGAGCTGGTCGCCTGCGATCTGGACTTCCACCGGGGCATCGTCCAGTCGTCCGGCAATTCGGTGCTCTGCTCACTGCTGGACGGCCTCTCCGGGCCCACGACGCGGGCACGGGTGTGGCGCGGGCTGACCCAGGAGGACGCGGTGAGCCGGACGCTGCATGAGCACCGGGCGATTGTGGCGGCGCTGCGGGATCGCGATGCGGAGGCTGCGCGGGCGTGGGCGACGGTGCACGTGGCTAGCGTGGAGCAGTGGTTGCGGTCGACGCTGTAGGTTGCGGGGCTCTGCCCCGGGCCCCGCTCCTCAAACGCCGGAGGGGCTGATACGGCCCGCCCGGAGGGGCCGGAAGTAAACGCCGGAGGGCGCCGAACAGCGTGCCCCGGCCGCCCTTGCGGCTGATGCCGGCGAAGGCCGCGAGCAGGCCGCCGATCGCGAGGACGATCCAGGTGACCCGGTCGACGCGGATGACGGCGTCGCGGCTCGGACTGCGGTGCGGGTTCAGCTGCCGGCGGGGCGCAGGCGCAGGCCCTGCATCCCGCCGTCGACGGCCAGGGCGGTGCCCGTCACGGAGGCCGCGGCCGGGCCGGCGAGGTAGACGATCGCGGCGGCCACCTCGTCGGCGGAGACCAGCCGGCCCAGTGGCTGGCGGGCGTTGAGGGCGGCACGTTCGGCGGCCGGGTCGTCCGCCCGGTCGAGCAGCCGGCCGATCCACGGGGTGTCGGCGGTGCCCGGGTTGACGCAGTTGACGCGGATTCCCTCGCGGACGTGGTCGGCGGCCATGGCGAGGGTGAGTGAGAGGACGGCGCCCTTGCTCGCGCCGTACAGGGCGCGCTGGGGCAGCCCGGCGGTGGCGGCGATGGAGCAGGTGTGGGTGATGGATACGGCGCCGGGGCGCTCGGCGGCGGCCCGGCGCAGGTGCGGCAGGGCGTGCCGGGCGGCGCGGACCATGCCGAGGACGTTGATGTCGAGGACCCGGGCCCACTCGGCGTCGTCGTTGTCCTCGACGGTGCCGATGGCGCCGATGCCCGCGTTGGAGACGAGGGTGTGCAGGGAGCCCAGTTCGGCGGCGGCCCGGTCGACCGCGGCGCGCACGGCCGCGTCGTCGGTGACGTCGGCCTCGACGGCGAGGGCGCCGCCGGGCGCGCCCGTGGTGTCCCGGTCGAGGACGGCGACGCGTGCCCCGCGTTCCATGAGCAGGGTGGTGACGGCGGCCCCGATGCCGGATGCGCCGCCCGTCACCAGGGCGTTCATCCCCTGGAAGTCGCGTGTGCCGGTCATCGGCTCTCCTCCTTCTGTGTGCGGCGGGCCTGCCAGACGGGGCCCTGCGGGTAGCGGTGTGCGGCGATCGACTCGGGGCGCATCCTGGCGGAGAAGCCGGGGGCGGCCGGGGCGGTGTAGCGGCCGTTCGCGATGACGGCGGGGTCGGTGAAGTGCTCGTGGAGGTGGTCGACGTACTCGATGACCCGGTCCTCCCAGGTGCCGGAGACGGCGACGAAGTCGAACATCGAGAGGTGCTGGACGAGTTCGCACAGCCCGACGCCGCCGGCGTGCGGGCAGACCGGGACGCCGTACTTGGCGGCGAGCAGCAGGATCGCCAGGTTCTCGTTGACGCCGGCCACGCGTGCGGCGTCGATCTGGACGAAGTCGACGGCCCCGGCCTGGAGCAGTTGCTTGAACACGACCCGGTTGGCGACGTGTTCGCCTGTGGCCACCTTGACCGGCTGTCCGGCGCGCACGGCGGCGTGGCCGAGTACGTCGTCGGGGCTGGTGGGCTCCTCGATCCAGTGCGGGTCGTACGGGGCGAGCTCGGTCATCCGGGCGACGGCGTCGGCGACGTCCCAGCGCTGGTTGGCGTCGACGGCGATGCGGACGCCGGGGCCGACGGCCTCGCGGGCGAGCGCCATCCGGCGGACGTCGTCGTCGACCCGGCCGCCGACCTTGAGTTTGATCTGGGTGAAGCCGTCGGCGACGGCCTGCTTGGCGAGCCGGACGAGCTTGTCGTCGGAGTAGCCGAGCCAGCCGGGCGAGGTGGTGTACGCGGGGTAGCCCTCGGCGCGCAGCCGGGCGGCGCGGTCGGCGCGGCCCGGTTCGGCGGCGCGCAGGATGGCCAGGGCCTCGTCGGGGGTGAGGGCGTCGGTGAGGTAGCGGAAGTCGACGAGGGAGACCAGCTCCTCGGGCGTCATCTCCGCCAGGAACTGCCAGACGGGTCTGCCCGCGAGGGTGGCCGCCAGGTCCCAGGCGGCGTTGACCACCGCGCCGGCCGCCATGTGCATCACGCCCTTCTCGGGCCCGAGCCAGCGGAGTTGGGAGTCGTGCGTGAGGTCCCGGTACAGGGCGCCCAGGTCGGCTGCGGTACGCGGCACGGGCCGCCCGGTCAGATGGGGGCGCAGTGCCTCGATGGCGGCGGTCATGACCTCGTTGCCCCGGCCGATGGTGAAGCAGAAGCCGTGCCCCTCGACCGGGGCGCCGTCCGCACCGGCGGCGTCGGTCCGCAGGACGACGTAGGCGGCGGAGTAGTCGGGGTCGGGGTTCATGGCGTCCGAGCCGTCCAGTTGTTCCGAGGTCGGAAAACGGATGTCGTGGACCTCGAAGTCCGTGACGGTCTGACTCATGCGCGCCCCCAGGGGAAATAACATCGGACCTCTGTTCCGGTCATCCGATGTATAGCGGCCGCTGAGGCCGCAAGTCCAGAGACAGGAGCGAATTTTCCGTCGACAGCTCGGATGTATCGGGGGCCGATGCCCATCGGACGCGCTTACGCACCCCGATGCGCCGGGTTCACCCGGCCGTGCACGGGGGCTGCGGTCCGGGAGGCCGAAAGCCGTAAGGTTGTTCCGTACGCAAGGGAACTTCGGAAGGAGGCCTGGGTGATCGAGCTCGAGGGGGTTCCCGAGCTGATCGACCCGGTCATGGTGGCCGCGTTCGAGGGGTGGAACGACGCAGGTGACGCCGCCTCCACGGCGGTCGCGCATCTGGACCGGGAGTGGAAGGGCGAGGTGTTCGCGGCGCTCGACGCCGAGGACTACTACGACTTCCAGGTCAACCGCCCGACGGTGTGGCTGGACGGCGGGGTGCGCAAGATCACCTGGCCGACGACCCGGCTCTCCGTGGTCCGCATCGGTGGGGACAAGCCCCGCGATCTCGTCCTGGTCCGGGGCATCGAGCCGTCCATGCGCTGGCGCTCGTTCTGCAACGAGATCCTGGGCTTCGCGCACGAACTGGGCGTCGAGATGGTGGTGGTGCTCGGTGCGCTGCTCGGCGACACCCCGCACACCCGCCCGGTCCCGGTCAGCGGTGTGACGTCCGACCCCGATCTGGCGCGCACCATGGACCTGGAGGAGACCAGGTACGAGGGCCCGACCGGCATCGTCGGCATCCTCCAGGAGGCGTGCACGCACGCGGGCGTGCCCGCGGTGAGCCTGTGGGCGGCGGTGCCGCACTACGTGTCGCAGCCGCCCAACCCCAAGGCGACGCTGGCCCTGCTGAACCGGCTCGAGGACCTGCTCGGGCTGCGCATCCCGCTCGGTGAACTGCCGGAGGACGCGCGCGCCTGGCAGGTCGGGGTCGACCAGCTGGCCGCCGAGGACAGCGAGGTGGCCGAGTACGTGCAGACCCTTGAGGAGGCCCGGGACACCGCGGAGCTGCCCGAGGCGAGCGGCGAGGCGATCGCCCGGGAGTTCGAGCGCTATCTGCGCCGCCGCGACCCGGGCCCGGGCCAGCCGCCCGGCGGGCACGCCACGGAGAGCGGGGACGCGACATACCTCCGCGACACGTCGAGCGGCCGGACCAGACCGCCGAAGCCGGGCCGGCCGGAGGCCGGTCCGGGGCAGCCGGGCGGTCCGGGGCAGCCGGGTCCCGTAAGGCCGCCGTCCGACGGGCCCGGCGACGGCGCGGACGACGGCCGTACGGAGGACAGCGATCCGCGCACGGACGACGACGGTCCCGACGGCTCCCCGTCGCAGGACTGAGCGCGGCACGGAGCCGGGCGGGTGCGAACCCGCCCGGCTCCTTCGCTGTGTGACGGCCATTCAGGAACAGCTGAAGCGCGCCGAGGCCCAGTCGCCGTGGTCACCGGTCTTGGACCCGTTGGTGTCCGTGACCTTCAGGCGCACGTGCCGCGCGCCGTCGAGCGCCACGTCGACCGGTACGGTCTCCGACGCCCCGGTCACCTTCGGCGAGGTCCACAGCACCTTGCCGTCCGCCTCGACGGAGAACGCGACCTCGCCGTACCCGTTGATCTCGTCGTCGATGCCGGCGTCCGCGGTGAACCGGGAGCACTGCCCGCCGAGGTAGACCTCGATGTCGGAGTCGGCGTGGGTGCCGATCCCCTTCTCGTACGTCTTCCCGGCCAGCGTGAGCGGGTGTCCGTCGGCCGCGCCCGACTCGCCGTTGCTGCGGTCGCGTTCGGCGGGGCCGTAGCCGTTGGCCGCGTTCAGCCACTCCATGTCGCTCGCCCAGGTCTCACCGCTGGGCGGCGCCGGCATGACGGTGACCGCCAGCCGCTCCGTGGCGGTGCGGGACTCGCCCGCCGACCGGTAGCGCGCGAGGGCGGTCAGCCGCGCCTCGCCGGCCTTCGCGTCCCTCGCCGGGGTGACCTGGACCTCGACGCGGCGGGTGGTGCCCGCCGGTATCCGCTTCACGGGCGCGGCGGGGGTGGCCCGCCAGCCCTCGGGGACGTCGAGGGTGACGGTCGCGTCCGTGACGTCGGCCTTGCCGGCGGTGACGTCGACGGCGACGGTGCTCGGGGCGCCCGCGCCGGTCTCCTGGCCGCGCGGGGCGGTGACGGTGGCCGTGGCGGCGGCGTTCCGGCCGCCGACCGCGCTGGTGTGCTTGAGCTTCACGGAGAACTTCCGGTCCGTGGGCAGCGGTGCGGTCTTGATCTTCACCACGCCGCCGCGGTCGTCCCGGTCGTAGAACCAGCCCTGCTTCGCCTCGGCGTACGCGGCGGCCGAGGTGAGCCGGGGCAGCTTGCCCTTGAGCTGGACCGCGCTCGGCTCGGAGCCGGTGTGCACGGTGAACTCGTACGGGCGGCTGCGCTGCTTGCCGTCGAACGTGCCCTTGCTCGCTCCGATGTCCACGGTCACGTCGCCGGAGCCCCGGGCGGGTGCGCGGACGTCGGCGGTCTGGGTGGCGTACGCGCCGTCGCGGTGTTCACGGGTGACGCCGTCGTCCTCGTACAGCGTGAACGAGGAGCGGCCCTGCGGGTAGATGTCCCAGGCGAGCGGGGATGAGGCGGTGCGGTCGGTGTACGAGCGGATGCCCGGCCACATCGGCACGCTCGCCCCGGCCCTCACGAACAGCGGCAGGGTGTCGAGCGGGGCGCTGTAGTCGTCGAGGGTGACGGGGCCCTGGTAGGTGCGCCCGGTCCAGTAGTCGGTCCAGGTGCCCTTCGGCAGGTAGATGCCGTCGCGCTCGGTGCTGTCCTCGTAGACCGGGGCGACGAGGAAGTCCTCGCCCGACATGAACTCGTACTTCGCGGCGTCGGTCGCGGCCTTCGGGTCGTCCGGGTACTCCAGGACGAGCGGCCGGACCATGCCGACGCCGGTCTTGGTCGCCTCGTGCGCGTAGGAGTACTGGTAGGGCAGCAGCGACTCCTTGAGCTTGAGGTAGTCGCGGTTGACGGAGGTGTACGGCTCGCCGTAGCGGAAGGGCTGCTTGTCGCTGGCCGCCCAGCCGTCCATGGTCATCGTGGTCCCCAGGAACATCTTCCACTGGAGGTCACGGGTGTACGTCTTGGCGCTGCCGCCGAAGATGCCGTCGACGTCGCCCGTGGTGTAGGCGAGACCGGACATGGTGGCGCCCGCGTAGGTCGGGATCTGCCAGCGGATGTAGTCCCAGGTGCCGTACTGGTCGCCGGACCACTGGACCCCGCAGCGCTGCGCGCCGGCCCAGCTCTCGGGGGCGTACGTGAAGCCGCGGGCGTCGCTGTTGGCCTCGATGCCCTGGTAGGCGTCCTTGCAGCCGTCGAGGGCGAACTTGTAGCCCGCGCCGACCCAGGCGACGTCCAGCTTGGCGACGCGCTGGCCGGCCTTCACCTGGTCGCCGAGCTTGTCGATGCCGTCCTCGGTCCAGAGGCCGGTCTGCATGCCGCGGTCCTGGAGGCCCTTCGCGGTCTCGGCGAGGTTCTCGTAGCCGCAGCCGTAGCCGTCGTTGACGAGCATCCAGCCGTTGGGCATGTCGTTGTCGAGGTAGCCGTCGGCGACCTCCAGCGCGTCCAGGGTGTGGCGCTCGCCCCGGTTGGCGTTGTGCAGGTAGCAGTCGGCGTCACCGATCTCCATGCCGTACACGGGCGGCAGGAACGGCTTGCCGGTGAGCTGCGTGTACTGGCCGATGACGTCCTTGGCGCTGTCGCCCGCGAAGTAGTAGGCGTCGAAGCGCTGTTCCTTCTCGCTGGTGGTCACCGGGTCGTTGAAGGCGTAGGTGCCGGGCGCGAAGGTGTTGCGGAAGACGCCGTAGCCGGCCGATGAGAGGTAGAACGGCACCGAGTTGGGGTGGCCGCCGTCGTCCCAGTTGTAGTCGACGCCCACCTCGACGGTCTTGCCGCGGTGCGAGGTGTTGCCCCGGCCGTTCTGCATGCCGGCGCCGTAGAACTGCTCGTCGGCGCCGCGCGCGAGGGTCTGCGTGGTCTGGTCGGCGTCCCAGCTCAGCCCCTTCGCCTCGGACCAGACCTGGCTGCCGTCGGCCCGGTACAGGGCGAACCGCAGAGGCGACTTGTAGACACGGAGGGTGACGCTGCGGGTGGACAGCTCGTAGCGGTCGCCGCGCTCCTTCCAGCGGGTGCGGGGCGGGGTGCCCTGCGGCAGGACGATGGCGTCGCCGGCCGGGTCCTGGAAGGTGCCGTCGGGGGCGAGTTCGATACGGAAGGTCTCCTCGGAGACGAAGCTGACCCGGGCCTTGGCCGCCCCCGCCGTCAGGCGGTACACGGCCCCGTCGGCCGCGAAGCCGGTGAGGTCGCCGACCGTCGTCCCGGCGGGCTCGGCCATGTCGTCGGCGCGGGCGGCGCCCGGCCCGGTGAGTACGGCGAGCAGCCCCAGCAGCGCTGCAACTACCGCCGATCTGATGCGCGTTGATGATTGCATAGAGCGCTTTTAGCGCAGCACCGAGCATTTGACCATGGACAAAACGGAACCGGCCCCGAACTTCATGAAGAAGTCCGGGGCCGGTGAAGTCGGCTGCCACGACGGAGAGTTACGAAGAAGGAGCTACAGGGCCACACCGAGCAGGGCGTCCACGGTACGGGAGACGAGGCCGGGCGCCCCCTCGTCCGTACCGCCCTCGGCGGTCTGCCGTTCGGCCCAGCGGTCGACGGCGGCCAGCGCGGCCGGGGCGTCCAGGTCGTCGGCGAGGGCCGCGCGGACCTCCTCGACCAGGGCGTCGGCGGACAGCCCGTCGGGGCGGGAGACGGCGGCGCGCCAGCGGTCGAGCCGGGCCACGGCGTCGGCGAGCACCTGGTCGGTCCACTCCCAGTCGGAGCGGTAGTGGTGGGCGAGGAGGGCCAGGCGGATCGCGGCCGGGTCCACGCCGTCGCGGCGCAGCGCCGAGACGAAGACCAGGTTGCCCTTGGACTTGGACATCTTCTCGCCGTCCAGGGCGACCATGCCGGCGTGCACGTACGCCTGCGCGAAGGGGTGCTCGCCGGTGAGCACCTGGGCGTGCGAGGCGCCCATCTCGTGGTGCGGGAAGGCGAGGTCGGAGCCGCCTCCCTGGACGTCGAAGCCCATGCCGAGGTGGTCCAGGGCGATGGCCACGCACTCGATGTGCCAGCCGGGCCGGCCGGCGCCGAGGGAGCCGCCGTCCCAGCTCGGCTCGCCCTCGCGGGCGGCCATCCAGAGCATGGGGTCGAGCGGGTTCTTCTTGCCGGGGCGCTCCGGGTCGCCGCCGCGTTCGGCGGAGAGCAGCCGCATCGCCTCGGCGTCGAGGTTGGAGACCTCGCCGAAGTGCGGGTCGGCGTCGACGGAGAAGTAGACGTCGCCGTCGAGTTCGTAGGCAGCGCCCGCGTCGCGGAGCCGTTCGACGAGCGGCACGATGCCGGGTATCGCCTCGACGGCCCCGATGTAGTGGCGCGGCGGGAGCATGCGCAGCGCGGTCATGTCCTCCCGGAACAGGGCCGTCTCGCGCTCGGCGAGCTCGGTCCAGTCCTGTCCGTCGCGCACGGCCCGCTCCAGCAAGGGGTCGTCCACGTCCGTCACGTTCTGGACGTAGTGAACCTGCCGCTTGGTGTCGAGCCACACGCGTTGCACGAGGTCGAACGCGTTGTAGGTCGCCGCATGACCCATATGGGTCGCGTCGTACGGCGTGATGCCGCAGACGTAGATGCGGGCGACGGGACCGGGGTCAAGGGTGATCCGTCCGCCGGTCGCGGTGTCGTGGATCCGAAGGTCGCGGCCCTTGCCGGGCAGGGCGGGGACCTCAGAAGCGGGCCAGGCATGCATGCCACGAGCGTAACCGGATGCGGCTTCCGGATACGAACCGGAGGGGCGATCCTGACCGAAGAGGCACTCTTGCGCCGCCGCGCCCTACGTGCATCGGGGCGCACCGGCCGTCAGACCGGCGGCCAGGGAATGGCGGGCCACTCACCGCTCGGCTCCCGGTGCAGCCCGGTCGCCCGCAGGGCGTCCACCCGGGCCCGCAGGGCGTCGATCTCGGCCGCCGTGATGAGTTCGGCCAGCCGGGTGACCAGGGTGGCCCCGGGCTCCAGTTCCGCGGAGAGGCGGTCGAGGACCTCGACGGCCTCGGCGGTCAGGGGTTCGCCCGCCCAGCCCCAGAGCAGGGTGCGCAGCTTGTCGTCGGCGTTGAAGGTCACGCCGTGGTCGATGCCGTAGAGCCGGCCGCCGGGTGCGGGCAGCAGGTGCCCGCCCTTGCGGTCGCCGTTGTTGATCACCGCGTCCAGCACGGCGAGCCGCCGCAGCCGCGGGTCGTCCGCGTGCACCAGCAGGGCGGTCCTCCCCTCCCCCACCTCGGCGAACGCCACGGCCTTCCAGCCTTCGCCGGGCTCCTCCTCCTCGACGAGCGCGAGCAGCCCGGGCTCGTCCTCGCCCGGCTCCTCGGCCTCGATCCAGAGCTGGCACATGCCCTGGCCGTACGGCCCGTCCCGCAGCACGGTGGGCGGCACCAGGCCCCAGCCCATGGCCTCGGAGATCTCGTAGGCGGCCACCTCGCGCTGGGCGAGGGTGCCGTCAGGGAAGTCCCAGAGCGGCTGTTCGCCGGCCACCGGCTTGTACACGCAAGTCGCCTCCTCGCCCTCGTGGGCGACGGAGCAGTACAGCACCGCGTTGGACGCCCCGCGGACCTGCCCGAGGACGGTGAGCGTGCCCTCGGCCAGCAGGGCGACCCGCTCGGCGTCGGTCAGGCGCCCCGGCGGTATCCGTTCTGGCGCGGGCATACGTGTCCTTCCGGGTCGAGCGGCAGGCTGCACAGGGGGCACGGCGGACGGCCCGCGTTCACCACGTCCAGGGCGCGCTTGGCGAAGGCGCGGGCCTGGGCGCCGGTGAGCCGGACGCGGAGCATCGGCGGGCCGTTCTCCTCGTCCTGGAGCAGCCGCTCCTCGGCCTCGGCGAGGTCCTCGACGGAGTCGGCGTCCAGCTCGACCAGGGCCTGGGCCTCGACGATCATGCGCTGCTCCTCGCCGTCCCAGGCGAGCGCCATGGTGCCGACGCGGAACTCCTCCTCGACGGGGTTGTCGAGGGGCGCGGTGTCGGTGACGTCCATCGGGGCGACCGCGGGCACCGGGGAGTTGCCGCCGGTGCGGCGTACGACCTCGTCGAGCAGTTCGTCGACGCGCTCGGCGAGGGCGGCGACCTGGGTCTTCTCCAGGGCCACGCTGGTGACACGTCCGCCTGAGGATGCCTGCAGGAAGAACGTACGGCGTCCAGGCAGCCCGACCGTACCGGCCACGAAGCGGTCCGGTGGGTCGTAGAGGAACACCTGACGGGACACGTCCTGTCTCCCTTGAGAGTCGACGGCAGATGAGGGTGGGGCCGGAGCCTCGGAAAGCGTTCTACGGCGCGACCACCCTACTGCGCGCGGCGATCACGGCGCCCCAGCGCCGCCCCCTACCGCCGCGTCCTGCCCGGCGCCGTCGTCCGGGCCCGGTTCGCGGGGCGCGAGTCCGGCGAGGTCGCCCGTGTCACCGAGGCGCAGCAGATAGGGGCGCAGCCGGGTGTAGCGGATCGCGGTGACCGAGCACGGGTCGGCGTGGACGCGCTGGAAGAGGTCCAGATGCGTGCCGAGCGCGTCGGCGACGAGGGACTTGATGATGTCGCCGTGCGAGCACATGACGTAGACGGCGTTGTCGCCGTGCTCCGCCTCGATCCGCGCGTTCCACTCCCGTACGGCGTCGACGGCTCGGGCCTGCATCGCGCGCATCGACTCGCCGCCGGGAAACGCGGCGGCGGAGGGGTGCTGCTGGACCACGGTCATCAGCGGTTCGTCGGTGAGCTCGGCGAGCTTGCGGCCGGACCAGTCGCCGTAGTCGCACTCACTGATCCGCTCCTCGATGTGCAGCGGCAGGTCCGGGCGGGCGTCCAGCAGGGGCGCCAGGGTCTCCCGGCAGCGTTGCAGGGGGCTGCTGACGGCTGCGGCGAGCGGCAGCGCGGCCAGCCGTCCGGGGAGTGCGGCGGCCTGCGCGGCGCCGCGTTCGTCGAGGGCGACTCCGGGCGTCCGGCCCGCGAGCACTCCGGCCGTGTTGGCGGTGGAGCGTCCGTGGCGTACGAGGATCAGGGTGGGCATGCGTTCCAGCGTACGGGCCCGCTCCGGCGTCCCGGCGGGCGCGCGACACCCCGGCAGAGGTGCATACCGGGCCGTAAGCAGGGAACAATGCGCGCCGTGATTGTCGACTGCGCCATCTACCGCGACGGACGCCGCACCGAGGGCCCCGCCGACTTCTCCGACGCCCTCGCCGAGGCGCGGGAGTCCGGCGACGCGTTCCTCTGGATCGGCCTCCACGAGCCGACGGAGAAGGAGTTCGACCTCGTCAGCAACGAGTTCGGGCTGCACCCGCTGGCGGTGGAGGACGCCCTCTCCGCCCACCAGCGGCCGAAACTGGAGGTGTACGACGACTCGCTGTTCGCGGTGATCAAACCGGTCCTGTACGACCACGACAGCGACGCGGTCACCACGCACGAGCTGATGGTGTTCATGGGCGACTCGTTCGTCGTGACCGTGCGGCACGGCGAGGGCGCGCCGCTGGCCGCCGTACGCCGCCGTCTGGAGGCCGATCCGGAGGTGCTGAAGCACGGGCCGACGGCGGTCCTGTACGCGGTGAGCGACGCGATCGTGGACCACTACATAGACGTGGCGGGCGAGCTCCAGGTCGACCTGGAGGAGCTGGAGACCCAGGTCTTCGCGCCGAGCGGTACGGACGACTCCAAGAACACCGCGGCCCGCATCTACACCTTCAAGCGCCAGGTGCTGGAGTTCCGCCGGGCGACGGTCCCGCTGGCCGCGCCGATGGCCCGGCTGGCGAGCGCCGGGGTGCCGTTCGTCCAGGAGCACGCGCAGCCGTTCTTCCGGGACGTCCAGGACCATCTGACCCGGGCCAACGAGCAGGTGGAGGGTCTTGACCGGCTGCTCTCGGACATCCTGTCCGCGCATCTCGCGCAGATGGGGGTGCGGCAGAACGACGACATGCGCAAGATCTCCGCGTGGGCGGCGATGGCCGCGGTCCCGACGATGGTCGCGGGGATCTACGGCATGAACTTCGAGCACATGCCGGAGCTGCGGTGGGTCGGGTCGTACCCGTTGGTGCTGCTGCTGATGGCGGGTGCGGTCATGGGCCTGTACCGCCAGTTCAAGCGGCGCGGCTGGCTCTGACCCCAGGGCTCAGGCGTACTCGGGCGCGGGCGTCGCGGGCCCGCCGAGGGCGTCGCGCCGGGCGGGCGGTGCCAGGCTGACCATGCGCCGCCAGCCGCCGAGGCGCTCGTACGCGTACATGGCGTGGATGCCCGCGGCGAGCACGGCGGCCTTCGCGCGGGACCAGCCGAGCACCCGGCCCATGTGGTCCATGACGGCGAGGCTGACGCCGCGGTAGACGCGGATCTCTGCGAGCGCGCACTCGCGCAGGATGTGCTGGATCGTGCGGCCGTGCCCGGCCCGCGCGAGGCGCAGCAGCTCCTCGTGGCAGTACGCCAGGTGGTTGTCCTCGTCGTTCGAGATCATCCGGACCGCGCGGCCGAGCTCGGGGTGGTCGGCGAAGTGCTTGTTCAGCAGCCGCATCTGCTCGGACGCGCGCTGTTCGGTCACCCGGCTGTGGGCCAGATAGGTGATGATGTCGCGCTCGGTCAGGGGGTCGTCGCGGCCGAGCTGCTCGTGCGCGAGGCCGATGCCGAGCCGTTCGAGGAGCATCGTGTAGTCGGTGTCGGGCGGAACGGGCGCGGGGGCCAGGCCGCGCTTCTTGAGCAGGGCGTTGAAGATCCTGCCGTGCTTGTCCTCGTCGGCTCCGTGCCGGGCGATCCTGGGGGCCAGCGGGCGCTGGCTCGCGGGGACGAGGGCCGCGATCCGCCCGTTCTCCCAGCCGCCCTGGGACTCGCCGCTGGCCGCGATGGAGCAGAACAGCCGGAACGAGTCGTCGTTGTCGAGGATCTCCTGGAACAGGTTCTTTGCCGAGAGCATCACTGCCACCTCCGTGCCGGCGTCGCCGAGCGCCAGTCAAATGCGCGGGGCCGGGTCGGGCAACAGGAGCGGGTGGCGGCTCGGCCGAACGGGCGGCGCCCGGGGCGGGGAGGCCGGCCGGGGGGTGGGGCTGTTCCGGGCGAACCGTTTCTGCGTGGACCCGTAACCCGGCCGCGCCACCCGCGTTGTTCCGCGTGACGGCCGTGGCGGGGAGGACCCCCCGAGCCCCCACCACGGCCGCAGAACCTCTCCCGGTTACGCGAGCCCGGCACGCTCCAGCGCGTCCGTGCCGGCCCGGAGCGCGGCGATCCGCTCGTCGAGCGTGAAGCCGGCCGGCGCCAGGGTCAGCGTCGTGACCCCCACCTCCGCGTACGCCTGCATGCGCTCGGCGATACGGTCCACGGAGCCGAGCAGCGTCGTCTGGTCGATCAGCCGGTGCGGGACGGCGGCCGCCGCGCCGCTCTTGTCGCCGGAGAGGTACTTCTCCTGGATCTCGGCGGCCTCCTTCTCGTATCCCATGCGCTGGGCGAGCCGGTTGTAGAAGTTCTGCTTGGCGCTGCCCATGCCGCCGACGTACAGCGCGGTGTACGGGCGGAACATGTCCGCGAGGCCGGGGATGTCGTCGCCGACGGCGAGCGGCACGGTCGGGCAGACGTCGAAGCCCTCCATCGTCTTCCCCGCCTTCTCCCGGCCGGCCCGCAGGTGGCTGACCGCGGTCTCCTCCAGGTGCTCGGCTGACGGGAAGATCAGCAGCGCGCCGTCGGCGATCTCGCCGGTCTGCTCCAGGTTCTTCGGGCCGATCGCGGCGATGTAGAGCGGGATGTGCTCGCGCTGCGGGTGCACGGTGAGCTTGAGCGGCTTGCCCGGGCCGTCCGGCAGCGGGAGCGTCCAGTGCTCGCCCTCGTACGACAGCCGCTCGCGGGTCATCGCCTTGCGGACGATGTCCACGTACTCCCGGGTGCGGGCCAGCGGCTTGTCGAACTTGACGCCGTACCAGCCCTCGGAGACCTGCGGGCCCGACACGCCGAGGCCGAGGCGGAACCGGCCGCCGGACAGGGAGTCGAGCGTGGCCGCGGTCATGGCCGTCATCGCGGGCTGGCGCGCGGGGATCTGCAGGATCGCCGACCCCACGTCGATGGACTCGGTCTGCGCGGCCACCCAGGCCAGCACGGTCGGGGCGTCGGAGCCGTACGCCTCGGCCGCCCAGCAGACGTCGTAGCCGAGCCGGTCGGCCTCCTGCGCGACGGCGAGGTTGTCGCCGTCCATCCCCGCGCCCCAGTAACCGAGATTGATGCCGAGCCGCATAGCCGAACCCCTTACTGATCAGTAACGTCCCTGAGTTCCGGACTCTAGCGCGCGCGAGTGCGATCCGGCAGGGGGCCGCCCCCCACGCCGGTTGTCCACAGCCCTGCGACGCGTGCGGCGGTGGCCAGTAATCTCAGCGCTCATGGAGCAGAGGCATCTGGGCCGCACCGGCCTTCGAGTGTCCCGGATCGGGCTCGGCACCCTCACCTGGGGCCGGGACACCGACGAGCACGACGCCGCCGAGCAGCTGAAGGCGTTCTGGGAAGCGGGCGGCACCCTGGTCGACACGGCCGACGTGTACGGCGGCGGCGAGGCCGAGTACCTGCTCGGGCGGCTCGTGGACGGGCTGGTGCCCAGGCGCGACCTGGTCATCGCGACCAAGGCGGGCAGCGTCGCCGACCCGTACCGCAGGGTCGACGCCTCGCGCGGGCATCTGCTGACGGCCCTCGACGCCTCGCTGAGCCGGCTCGGCACGGATTACGTGGACCTGTGGCAGCTCCACGCGTTCGACCCGGAGACCCCGCTGGAGGAGACGCTCCAGGCCCTGGACCTCGCGGTGTCCTCCGGGCGCGCCCGCTATGCCGGGGTGTCCGGCTTCTGCGGCTGGCAGCTGGCGAAGGCCGCGACCTGGCAGCTGGCGGCGCCCGGGACGCGGACCCGGCTGGCCGCGACGCAGATGGAGTACTCGCTGCTCCAGCGCGGCGTCGAGCGCGAGGTGCTGCCCGCCGCGCTGGACCTCGGCGTCGGGCTGCTGCCCTCGTCGCCACTGGGGCGGGGCGTGCTGACCGGCAAGTACCGCACGGGGACACCGGCCGGCTCGCGCGGCGCGTCCGAACTGCTGGCCCCCTTCGTCGAGCCGTACCTGGACGACGCGGCGAGCCGCATCGTGGACGCCGTGACGACCGCCGCGGAGGGGCTGGCCACGTCCCCCGTCCAGGTCGCGCTGGCCTGGGTCAGGGACCGGCCCGGGGTGGCGGCACCGATCGTCGGCGCGCGCAACGCGCAGCAGCTGACGGAGGCGTTGTCAGTGGAGGCGCTTAGTCTTCCTGACGAGATCTGCCAGGCGCTCGACGACGTGTCGGCGCCCGTGCACCGCTATCCCGACCAGGACTGGAGCACGCTGTGACCGCGCTACCCCGGGGCGAATCCCCCGGCCCCCCGGCCGACGACACCGTCGCCACCACGGACGAGCCGGGCCCTGCCGGTGCGGGTGCCGCTGGCGCGGCGGGCGACCGCGGCGCGGCGCGGGACGGCTCCGGCACGGAGGGGGGCGACCCGAGCGACTCGCGGGACGGCGCGGCGGCGGGCGGTACGCCGGTTGGCGCGGCCGCCGGCGACGACGCGCATGCCGACGCCGGCGGGGCCGTCGGCGGCCCGCCGGACGGCTCCGGCGCGGAAGAGGCCGGCCCGGACGGCGCGCGGGACGGCGCGGCGGCGGGCGAGGGTGCACGCGACGGCGGCGGGGCGCATGTCGGCGGCTCGGCGGGTGGAAGCGAGGCGCCGGATGCTCCCTCTGGCGCCGAGTCCGACGCCGGCGGTCAGAGCGGCGGCGAAGGCGGCCCCGGGCTGTCCGAGGCCGAGGCCGAGCTCGCCGCTCAGCGGGAGTTGCTGGAGCGGATCGAGAAGCGGAAGGCCGAGAAGGACGGGCCGATCGATGCCGGGGCGAAGCTGAGCGGTACGGCGGCCGATCTGCTGGCGGCCGTCCGGGCGGTGGAGAGCGGGCAGAAGCCCGCCACCGCGTACTTCGACTCCCCCGCCCCGACGCCGGCCCGCCGGGCCGCCCCCGCCCCCGAGCCGGTAAGGCAGCGGGCCCCCGAGCCCGCCCCCGCGCCCCGGGCCGCCCCGCCCGAGACCGTCGACGCGGTGGCGGCCGCTCTCTCCGCCGGCGGGGCCCCTGCCGCCCTGGCCGGGCCCGCCGCGAGCCTGCTCGGCGACCGGGCCGCCGAGATCCTGCGCGAGGACCCCTGGCAGCTGCTGGCCCTGCCCGGCGTCGGGCCCGACCAGGCGGACGGCTTCGCGCGGGCACTGCTCGGCACGGCAGCCGGCCCGGACGACGAGCGGCGCACCGCCGCGCTGACCGGCTGGCTCCTGGAGCAGGCCGCGCTCCGGGGCCACACCGCGCTGGACGCCGACCAGGTGCGTACGGCACTGGGCGGCCGGGGGGTCACCGACCCCGCCGCGGCCGTGCAGCACGCCGTCGCGGAGGGCGTCGTGCTGGTCTTCCAGGACGGCCCCGAGGAGGCCGGCGAAACGCAGGAGGCGGCGGACGAGGAGCCCACCGCGCCGGTGCAGGTCCTGCTCGGCCTCGACCGGTACGCGCTGGCGGAGGAGAGCCTGGCCGACGGCCTGGCCCGCCTGGTCAACGGCGGCGACAAGGACGCGGACTGGTCGCAGGCGGCCTCCGCCGAGCCCTCGCCGTCGGCCGCCGAGCTGATCCGCGCGGCGGCCGCGCACGGCCTCGTCGCGCACACGGGCGGCGAGGCGGCCCGCGCCGAACCCGCCGCGCTGATCGCCGCCGCCCGAAGGCTCGGCCTGCGGGCCCTGGGCGCGGCGCACAGCGTGGACGGCCGCCGGCGCCTCGCGCAGGACGCGGGCGCCCCCGAGGCGGCGGTCACCCTCGCCGGGCTGCTGTCGGGCGCCGAGGGCCCCGGACGGGACGAGGAGGGGGCGCTCGCCCTCGACCTGCTCGTCGTGCTGGACGCGCCCCAGCTGGACGTCGAGACCGGCGCGATGCTCGTGGAGTCCCTGGCCGACGGCACCCGCCTGGTGCTCAGCGGCGACCCGGACGTGCTGGGCTCGGCGGGCGCCGGACAGGTGTTCGCCGACGTGCTGGCGGCCCGCGCCTGCCCCCGCGTCGTCTCCCGCACCCCGGATGCCGGCCCGATCGGCGAGCTGGTCTCGGGCATCGGCATCGGCGAGCTGAACCAGGTGGAGGCGCCGGGCAAGGAGGTCGTCATCGTCCCCGTCCGGGACCCGGGCGAGGCGGTGCACCGCACCGTGCAGCTCGTCGCCGACTCGGTGCCGCGCGCCATCGGGGTGCCGGCCGCCGACACCCAGGTGATCACCGTCGGCCACGGCGGCCCCGCGGGCACCCGGGCGTTGAACGAGGCGCTGAAGCAGCGGCTCAACCCCGGCCCGGGCCGCTTCGGCGGCTTCGACCCGGGCGACCGGGTCGCCCATGTCCCGGCGCCGGGGCGGACGGTGCCCGGCGCGGTCGTGTCGGCGGACGCGGAGGGCCTGCACCTGGACTGTGCGGGGACCCCGGTCGTCGTACCGCAGGAGCGGGTCGCCGGGTCCGTGCGCCACGCGTGGGCGCTCAGTGCGCATCAGGCGGCCGGGATGCGGTGGCCGGCCGCGGTCGTGGTGCTGCCGGGCGACGCGGCGCGGGGGCTGACCCGGCCGTGGGTCTACACCGCGTTCGGCCGGGGCGAGCGGCACCTGTCCGTGGTGCACGGCGTCGACCAGGCCCTGCCGCGCGCGGTGGCCGAGGTGCCCGCCCAGGAACGCACCACGCGCCTGCGGGCGCTCCTGGAGGCCTCGCAGGAGTCTCAGGAGCAGTGAGCCGCAACCGGAGGGCCCCCGCGGACGCCTGGCGCGTGCGCGGGGGCCCTGAGGCCGTTCCCGGGGCGGGCGGCGGTCAGCCGATGTTGTGAGCCGGTCCCTCCGGTTCGTCGTCGAGGTCGTCCTCGTCGAAGACGGCGCTGACGTCGAAACGGCAGACCACCAGCTGCGGGTCCGCGTCGTCGAACGGCGCGGCCAGCCACTCCCCCGGTTCCGGAAGCTCGTCCGCCGCGGCGACCCAGAGCGTGGAGTCGCCCTCCTCCAGGCCGAACTCCGTGTGCCGGGAGGCGATCTCGTCCGCCTCGTACTCCCCGAAGAGCACCCCCAGTGCGGCGTGGACGCTGCCGCCGACGACCGCCGCGCCCCCGCCGTCCCGGTCGTCCGGGTCCGCGTCGGCGAGGCGCTGTGCCTGGGCCAGCAGCCGCTGGGGCTCCACCACCGCGTAGTCGCGGCGGATCAGCACGCTGAGCGCGTGCGGCTCGTCGGGTCCGTTGTAGGGCGGCAGGGAGTCCTGCTCGCCCGGGATCTCGAACGGGGTGACCTCGTCGTGGCGGTCGTAGAGGAGTTCGTCGTAGGCCTCGGCCGCGGCGGCCAATGCGTTGAACGCGTCGTAGACAGCGGGATCATCGTCCCCCGACCGGCGTTCGACCGCCGCGAGGTGGTGGTCGATCGCGGCTTTCACCGCATCGGCGGCGGCGCGTACCTCGGCAGCGGTGGGCTGCGCAGCATCAGACATGGGGCAGACGCTATCCGTACCGGGGCCTTGCCCGCACAATGGATTCGATGCCGGAATACGAATTTGTCGATGTGTACGTACCACGCGGGGTGTCCCGGAAGGACACGGCCCGCCTGTTGACCGACCATGCCGAGTACGGGCACTGGGAGCTGGACCGTCTGACCCTGCGCCGGGACGGCAGCCGCCGCGTGCGGCTGCGCCGCCGGATCATCCGTCAGCTGCGGGCCACGTGGTGAGCCGGACGGACCGGCCACAGCCCGTCTGAGCACGCGAAACGGGCCCCGCGGTCGCCGCGGGGCCCGTTCGCTTCGTCTCGTCGCGCTCGCTGCCGTCAGGCGGCGGCCTTGGCGCGGCGGTAGAGCACCGTGCCCATGCCGGCCAGCAGCAGGCCCGCGCTCGCCGGGATGAGCACGTCGAGGCCGCCCGCGCCGGTGTGCGCGAGCTGCGGTGCCTCCGGCTCGGTCTGCGGCTCCGGCACGTTCGGGACGTGCGGCTCGGGAGTCGGCGGGGTGACGTGGCGGACCGGCGGTTCCGGAACGTCGACCGGCGGTGCTGGCGTGCTCTCGTTCTCGCACGTGTTGCCGAACACCGGGTTCAGCAGACCGACGACGTCGATGCTGTTGCCGCAGGCGTTCACGGGGATGTCGATGGGCGCCTGGATCTGGTTGCCCGAAAGCACACCGGGTGACCCCTGCGTGTACCCCTCGGCGGTGGCACCGCCCCCGCCGTCGCCGCGTGCGCCCCGGTGCTTGCCGCTGCCGCCCTGCGCCCCGTGCCCGCGCTCGTCGGAGGCGTGGTGGCCGGTGTGACCGCCGGACGTGCTCGACGCTGCGCCGTGCCCGCCGGCGGACGCGCCGCCCGAGCCGTTCCGGCAGGTGTTGCCGAAGGCCGGGTTGAGCAGCCCGACGACGTCGACGGAGTTTCCGCAGACATTGACCGGCACATTGACCGGAACCTGCACCGAATTCCCTGAAAGCACCCCCGGGGAATTCGAAGCGCCGCCGGACGCTCCCGCGTCGGCGTGCGCGTAACCGCCGCTGAGCGCGAGAACGCCGCCCGCGGCCGCCATGGTGATCAGGCCTTTTCGCGTGACCTGTCGCATAGGTGTTTCCTGCCTTCTACCTTCCGGAGTACCCCCGGACTACCGTGCGGAGGCAAAGGACCCGACGGCCCCGGAGCGCATGGAGTGCGCTCCGGGGCCGAGCGGGCTCAAACCCTTACGGGTTGACGCGCAACGTCAGTCGTTCACGCAGACGTTGCCGAAGGCCGGGTTCAGCAGCCCGATCACGTTGATCGTGTTGCCGCACACGTTCACGGGAACGTGGACGGGAACCTGGATGACGTTGCCCGAGATGACGCCGGGGCTGCCGATGGCGGCACCCTGGGCACCCGAGTCGGCGACGGCCATGCCGGCGCCGGCGAGCACCAGGCCACCGGTGGCAGCCGCAGCGGCGACGATCTTCTTGATCATGATTCCTCCTAGTTGGCAAACACGGTCCCAGCCGCGGACCGCATCACCTGTAACGAGGAGGGGGTGACGGGGCTACGAGCCAAACGCTCCATTCACTCGTTCCGGTTATAGGCGTACACGCTGGCGAATTACGCCCTGGAGGCTCAGCTGTGGTCGATGAAACGGTCCAGGACCCGGGCGCCGAATTTCAGGCCCTCGACCGGAACCCGCTCGTCGACGCCGTGGAACATGCCCGCGAAGTCGAGCTCCGGCGGCAGCTTCAGCGGGGCGAATCCGAAGCAGCGGATGCCCAGGTCGTCGAAGGACTTCGCGTCCGTACCGCCGGAGAGCATGTACGGGACGGCGCGGGCGATCGGGTCCTCGGCCTTGAGCGCCGTCTGCATGGCGTCCACGAGCGCGCCGTCGAAGTCGGTCTCCAGCGCCTTGTCCCCGTGCACGTCCTCGCGCCGGACGCGGGGGCCGAGGATGCGGTCGAGGTCGGCCAGGAACTCCTCCTCGTACCCCGGCAGGAAGCGCCCGTCGACGTGGGCGGTGGCCTGTCCGGGGATCACGTTGACCTTGTAGCCGGCGCCGAGCATGGTCGGGGCGGCGGAGTTGCGCAGGGTGGCGCCGACCATCTTGGCGATGCCGCCCAGCTTGGCCAGGGTGGCCTCCATGTCCTCCGGGTCCAGCGGGGTGCCGAGCGCGTCCGACAGCTCGTCCAGGAAGGAGCGCACCGTCTTGGTCACCCGCACCGGCCAGGTGTGCCGGCCGAGCCGCCCGACGGCCTCGCACAGCTCGGTGATCGCGTTGTCGTCGTTGGTCATGGAGCCGTGGCCCGCCGTGCCGTCCACGGTCAGCCGCATCCAGTGCATGCCCTTCTGGGCCGTCTCGACGAGGTAGAGCCGCAGGTTCTCGTTGACGGTGAACGAGAAGCCGCCGACCTCGCCGATCGCCTCGCTGACGCCCTCGAACAGGCCGGGGTGCTTGTCCACGAGGTAGCGGGCCCCGTACGTGCCGCCCGCCTCCTCGTCCGCGAGGAACGCCAGCACGATGTCGCGCGGGGGCTTGCGGCCGCTGCGCATGCGCTCGCGCACCACCGCGAGCGTCATCGCGTCCATGTCCTTCATGTCGACCGCGCCCCGGCCCCACACGCAGCCGTCCGCGATCTCGCCGGAGAACGGGTGGTGCGTCCAGTCGTGCGCGTTGGCCGGGACGACGTCGGTGTGGCCGTGGATCAGCAGGGCCGGCCGGGACGGGTCCTCGCCCTCGATCCGCGCCACGGTGGAGGCGCGGCCCTTGTGGGACTCGAAGATCCTGGGTTCGAGCCCGACCTCCGCGAGCTTCTCGGCCACGTACTCCGCGGCGGCCCGCTCGCCCGGCCCGGAGTGGTCGCCGTAGTTGCTGGTGTCGATCCGGATCAGGTCACGACAGAGGTCCACCACCTCGTTCTCGGCGGTCTCGCCCGAGCCGCTCCGGGCCCCATTGCTCTCGCTCACGCTGGTTCCTTCCACTGTCGCTGTGGTGCTCCCTCTCATCCTCCCGCGCGCCGCCCGCGCACCCAAGGCCCCCCGCGCCTCGTCATGCCGCCTTCACACGGGACCGGGCGTGATCGAGCACCCTCCAATGTTTGCTATGGTTTTCCACGTCGGAACGGGCCAGGCCCGCGAGACAGACACCTTGTCCGGGTGGCGGAATGGCAGACGCGCTAGCTTGAGGTGCTAGTGCCCTTTATCGGGCGTGGGGGTTCAAGTCCCCCCTCGGACACCATCGAGAGGCCCACGGTTCCCCAGGGAACCGTGGGCCTCTCGCGTTGTAGGTACGTAATCGGCAACCGGGACCGTTCTGTTCCGAGTCGGGCCCGCGACCCCCTTCGGCCGGGCTTCCGGCGGCGTCGTAGCATCGGCGTTTTACGTGATCTTTACTGCTTCACAAGGGGGAATGTGATGGGCATCGGCAGGCGGAAAACCACGGTCGTCGCCGGGGTGGTGGCCGCGGCGGTGCTGGCGACGGGCACCACTCTGTGGGCAACGGACAGCCCGCCGTTCCGTGACAGCTACTGCTGGGGCGCGTGGGAGCAGAACAGCGGCGCGTCCTTCCTGGGCGACGAGGCGCTGGGAAAGTCCGGCTCCGAGCGCCGCTCCACCGAGTCCGCGGCGCCCTCGGCCGCCCGCCCGCAGGGGACCTGCACGGTGGCCGTCACCTCCGAGGTCGAGGACGACGACTCCGACGAGCCGCTGACCTTCAAGGAGTCGGTGACCGTGGAGTTCGGGCCCGTACCCGCCGAGGTGAAGGAGCACCGGGACTGGCTGGCCCGGTACTTCCACGGATCGGCTTCCCCGCTGCCGGACGGGCTCGACGGGCTGGTCGCCGGGGACCGGGGGATGCTGGTGCTGCCGTCGGCCTGCGACCGGGACGGCTCGCCGACCGTGGTGACGATCCGCAGCGAGCGCACCGGTGACGGCCATCTCGGCAAGGTCGCGATGCCGTTCACGATCGGCACCCGCGCAGACGTCCTGCGGATGCTGCTCGACGCCGCCAACACCGGTATGGACAAGGCGGGGTGTGCACCCGCACAGTCTCTGCGCAGCAGCTCCCCGATGGTGGCGGTGGCCGAGGACGAGGAGTCCGCCGCGTCACCGCTGTGCCGGATACCGGGGATGGACTTCGAGTACGGCACGGGCTCGCGCTTCAAGGAGCAGGTGGGCGCGGTCACCGACCGGCTGCAGACGTGCTCGGTGGTGTGGAAGATCCTGCGGATGCCCGACGAGCCGTCCGCGCAGTACGTGATGGCGAACGGGAGCCGTCTGGCGGACCTGTTCGAGGGCATGCCGGAGGGCTCGGGGCAGGGGCTGGTGCGCCGCAGCTGCGACGGGCGGCGGACCGTGTTCTACGGGCATGTGGAGGCCGGTCTCCAGGACCGGGGACGCCCCTCCGATCAGAAGGTGTTCAACAGCTTCGTCGAGTCCGTGGGCAAGCGCATCGGGTGCGGAAGCGGTGAGGACGCGTGAACGAGGAGACCACTGGGGCGCAGCACGAGGAGACGCCCGTGCCGGACACCGCACCCCCGCCGCCCGAGGGCCCCCGGCCCTCCTTCGTCCGCCGTCTGCTGCGCAGCCGTACCGCCCGGGCCGTCACCGTCGCCGCGCTGGCCGGTGCGCTCGTCGGCGCCGGTACGGTCGCCTGGCGCACGGACACGCTTCCGCTGCTGGGGCCCTCCCCCTGCTGGGACTCGCTGGGCTCCGGTTCCATGGACGCGCTGTTCGGCGACCGCAGGACCGAGGTCGACGAGCAGTCGCTGCGCACCGGTCCGATGGGCGACGGCGGTGCGTACGGACAGTGCCGCATCACCGGTTACGACGGCGACCGGGCCCGCCGCCAGGTCACCGTGAACGTGCGCCGGCTGGACGGGCTGCGGGGCACCGACTCGCAGGACTGGCCGAGCGAGTTCCTGGCCTCGGGCATGGTGCCGCTCGGCGAGGGGCTGCCGGGCATGACGTCCTCCACGCGCGCCTGGATCGCGCTGCCGCAGGCGTGCACGGGGCGCGACGAGTTCACCGGGCCCACGGTGGTGGACATCGCCATGGGCCGGGCGGGCTTCGAGGTCTCCCGCGAGTACACGCTGCGCGACCGCAACGCCCTGACCGGCGCCCTCATCGACGCGGCCAACGGCGTCATCGACGAGTTCGGCTGCTCCGGCACGTACCGGGAGCCGCGCGATCTGCAGGCGCCGGTGGAGTGGGACAGGACCGAGCCGTCCGCCTTCTGCGGGATCAAGGGTCTCACCCTGCCTGCGGCGTACCGCAGCAGCCTGCGGAGGACCCAGGTCGGCGGCGAGGGTGGTCCGGCGCGGGTGTGCGAGGCGGGGACCAGCTTCCGGGAGGCGTCCGTGCGGCTGACGACGGTGGTGGACCCGGCGCTGGCCGAGATCTACTCCTGGGACTCGTTGCGGTCCGGTGCGCCCGTCAAGGGCAGCCGGGGCTACGGAAAGATCGGCGGGAACCGGGCGGTGTACCGGGCGGTCTGCCAGACCGGCCCGGTGATCTTCGTGCTGGAGCAGCTGCGCCCGGCGGGCAAGGGCGACCGGTTCACCTTCACCCGTGACCTGCTGCCGGCCTACGCGGCGGCGGAGGCCGAGCGGATCGGCTGCGCCCCGCAGAAGCTCACGTTCCCCGCGTCCTGAGCCGCCCCGGGGCCCGTGAAAGGATGCCCGGCACCATGAGAACGAGCAGTTTCCCGGTGCCGGGCGGGTGCCCCCGGTGAGGGGCCGGGCGAAGCCGCCGCCGTCGCCGCTCCCCCAGCGCGACGGCGTCGACCCCGTCCGGGTGCGGCTCCCGGCCGACCCGGAGAGCCGGTGGGCGACGGTCGGGGACCATCTCCTCGACCGGTTCGCCGGGGCGATCGGCGCGGACCGGGTGGAGGCGCTGCTCGCCGGGGGCCGGTTCGTGTCGACGGCGGGCCCGGTCTCCGGCGACGAGCCGTACACGGCGGGCCGCTACCTGTGGTTCCACCGGGACTTCGCGCCGGAGGAGCCGGTGCCGTTCCCGGTGGGGGTGGTCTACCGGGACGCGCATCTGGTCGTCGCGGACAAGCCGCACTTCCTGGCGACGATGCCGCGTGGCCGGCACATCACCGAGACGGCGGTGGCCCGGCTCCGCCGCGATCTGGACCTGCCGCGGCTCCAGCCCGCGCACCGGCTGGACCGGCTGACGGCGGGGCTGGTGCTGTTCGTGGTGCGGCCCGGGGACCGGGGGACGTACCAGACGCTGTTCCGGGACCGGCTGGTGCGCAAGGAGTACGAGGCGGTGGCCCCGTACGATCCGGGACTCGCGCTGCCGCGTACGGTGCGCAGCCGGATCGTGAAGGAGCGCGGGGTGCTCGCGGCGCGCGAGGAGGCCGGGGAGGCGAACAGCGAGAGCCGGATCGAGCTGACGGCGCACCGGGGCGGGCTCGGCCGTTACCGGCTGCTGCCCGCCACCGGGCGTACGCACCAGTTGCGGGTCCATATGAACAGCCTGGGCCTGCCGTTGGTCAACGACCCGGTCTACCCGGCGGTCCTGCCGGACGCGGCACCGGGCGACTTCTCGCGTCCGCTGCAACTGCTGGCCCGGGTGCTGGAGTTCACCGACCCGGTCACGGGAGAGCCGCGCCGCTTCGAGAGCGGGCTGCGGCTCTCCGCGTGGCCGGAGGGCTGACGGGCGATCAGTGGCCCCGGCCGATCCACTCGTCGAGGTGCGGGGCCTCCGCGCCGATGGTGGTGGAGTCGCCGTGCCCGGTGCGCACCTCGGTCGCCGGGTCCAGGGTGAGCAGCCGGTCCCTGATCGAGTCGACGATCACCGGGAACGACGAGAAGGACCGGCCGGTGGCGCCGGGGCCGCCCTGGAAGAGCGTGTCCCCGGTGAAGACGGTGGCCAGGCCGGGGGCGTACAGGCAGACCGCGCCGGGGGCGTGCCCCGGGGTGTGCAACACGGTCAGCGTGGTGCCGGCGACGGTGATCTCCTGACCGTCGGCCAGTTCGCCGTCGGGGGCCCGGTCGGGGTGGGTCTGCTTCCACAGCGGCAGGTCGTCCGGGTGCAGCAGGACCGGTGCGCCGGTGGCGTCGGCGAGGGCCGGGGCGGCGTCGATGTGGTCGTTGTGCGCGTGGGTGCAGATGATGGCGCGCAGCGTGCGGCCGCCGAGGGCTTCCTCGATCGCGGTGGCGTCGTGCGCGGCGTCGATGACGACGGCCTCGGTGTCGTCGCCGACGATCCAGACGTTGTTGTCGACGTCCCACTCGCCGCCGTCGAGGGCGAAGGTGCCGGAGGTGACGAGGTGGTCGATGCGGGCGGCCATCAGAACACCACCACCGAGCGCAGGACGTCGCCGTCGTGCATCCGGCCGAAGGCCTGCTCGATGTCGCCGAGGCCGATGGTCTCGGTGACGAACGCGGCGAGGTCGAGGCGGCCCTGCTGGTGGAGGTCGATCAGCATCGGGAAGTCGCGGGACGGCAGGCAGTCGCCGTACCAGGAGGACTTGAGCGAGCCGCCGCGGCCGAAGACGTCGAGCAGCGGGAGTTCGAGCTGCATGTCGGGGGTGGGGACGCCGACGAGGACGACGGTTCCGGCGAGGTCGCGGGCGTAGAAGGCCTGCTTGTACGTCTCCGGGCGGCCGACGGCCTCGATGACGACGTCGGCGCCGTTGCCGCCGGTCAGCTCGCGGATGGCCTCGACGGGGTCGGTGGAGCGGGAGTTGACGGTGTGGGTGGCGCCCATCGACTTCGCCGTTGCCAGCTTGCGGTCGTCGATGTCCACGGCGATGATCTTCGCCGCGCCGGCCAGCCGAGCGCCCGCGATCGCGGCGTCGCCGACGCCGCCGCAGCCGATGACGGCGACCGAGTCGCCGCGCCCGACCTGACCGGTGTTGATGGCGGCGCCGATGCCCGCCATGACGCCGCAGCCGAGCAGCCCTGCCACCTCGGGGGCGACCTCGGGGTCGACCTTGGTGCACTGGCCGGAGGCGACGAGGGTCTTCTCGGCGAAGGCTCCGATGCCCAGGGCCGGGGACAGCTCGGTGCCGTCGAGCAGGGTCATCTTCTGCTTCGCGTTGTGCGTGTCGAAGCAGTACCAGGGGCGCCCGCGCAGACAGGCGCGGCACTGGCCGCACACCGCACGCCAGTTGAGGATCACGAAGTCGCCCGGGGCCACATCGGTGACGCCCTCGCCGACGGACTCCACGACGCCCGCGGCCTCGTGGCCGAGGAGGAAGGGGAACTCGTCGTTGATGCCGCCCTGCTTGTAGTGCAGGTCGGTGTGGCAGACGCCGCACGCCTGGACCTTCACCACGGCCTCACCGGGGCCGGGGTCCGGGATGACGATCGTCTCGACGCGCACCGGTTCGTTCTTTCCCGGTGCGATGACCCCTTGTACGTGCTGCGGCATTCCCGTGGACTCCCTTTTCCCGACTCTTCGCTGAGACCGGTGCTCCCGGATTTCCCGGGATCGATCACGGGCCACGGTACGCCGTGCGGGGCGGCGGGCGGTCTCAGGGCGCGAGAACGTCCAGCTCGTGCAGGGCGCCGACGGCGATCTCCTTCGTCAGGCGCTCCGCCTCGGCCGCGTCGCCCTCGCGCACGGCTTCGGCGAGCCGGACGTGGAGGGTGACGGCCGCCGGGTCGGGGTCCTCGAACATCACCTGGTGGTGCGTGCGGCCCGCGAGGACCTCGGCGACCACGTCGCCCAGGCGCGCGAACATCTCGTTGCCGGAGGCGTTGAGGACGATGCGGTGGAAGGCGATGTCGTGGGCGAGGTAGCCCTCCAGCTGCTGGCCGCGCGAGGTGGCGACCATGCCGAGGGCGCGTTCGGTCAGCTCGGCGCACTGCTCGGGGGTGGCGTTGCGGGCGGCGAGCGAGGCGGCGACGGGTTCGATCGCGGAGCGCAGGACGGTGAGGGAGCGCAGCTGGCGGGGGCGGTCGGCGCCGGCCAGTCGCCACCGGATGACCTGGGGGTCGTACACGTTCCACGCCTCGGTCGGCCGTACGGTCACGCCGACCCGGCGGCGCGACTCGACCAGGTGCATGGACTCCAGGACCCGGACCACCTCGCGGACCACCGTGCGCGAGACGTCGAAGCGCTGCGCCAGCTCGTCCGTACGCAGCACCTGGCCGGGCGGGTGCTCCCCGGCGGCGATCTCCAGGCCCAGGGCGTCCAGGACATGCGTGTGGAGCCCCTGGGCAGGTGTGGTCATGGGCCCAGGGTACGGGGCGGCCTCCGGAGCCATTAAGTACGACGTTTATGTCACACCCTCTTGAATAAGTCGTACGTATAGGTTTCAGTGGCGCGACGGACCGATGTCGAGGAAGACATCGCAGAGACAGCGAGGCACCGTAATGAGCACCCCCCACGTCGTCGTGGTGATGGGCGTGGCAGGGACCGGCAAGACCACGATCGGCCCCCTGCTCGCCGCCGCACTGGGCGTTCCGTACGCCGAGGGCGACGACTTCCATCCCCCCGCGAACATCGCCAAGATGTCGGCCGGCACTCCGCTGGACGACGCGGACCGGTGGCCCTGGCTCGACGCGATCGGGCAGTGGGCGCACGGCCGGGCGGGGCTCGGCGGGGTCGTCAGCAGCTCGGCCCTCAAGCGCGCCTACCGCGACCGGTTGCGCGCCGAGGCCCCGGGCGCCGTCTTCCTGCACCTGACCGGCGACCGGTCCCTCATCGAGGAGCGGATGGCGGCCCGCAAGGGCCACTTCATGCCGACCGCTCTCCTCGACTCGCAGTTCGCCACCCTCCAGCCCCTGGAGGACGACGAGGCCGGCGTCTCCGTGGACGTCTCCGGCACCCCCGAAGAAATCACCCAGCGAGCCGTCGCCGCGTTGCGCCGGCTCGACAGCTAAGGACCACCACCGTGACCAGTCTCAGCGTCGAGACGCTGGCAGCGGACGCCGTCGAACCGATCACCTCGGCCGGCAACGCCCAGTTGGGCATCGCCGTCCTGGCGGGCATCGCCGTCATCGTCCTGCTCATCACCAAGTTCAAGATGCACGCGTTCCTCGCGCTGACCATCGGCTCCCTGGCGCTCGGTTCGTTCGCCGGAGCCGCGCCGGCGAAGACGATAGCGAGCTTCACCGCGGGCCTCGGCTCGACCGTCGCGGGCGTCGGCGTCCTCATCGCGCTCGGCGCGATCCTGGGCAAGCTGCTCGCCGACTCGGGCGGCGCCGACCAGATCGTCGACACGATCCTGGCCAGGACCAGCAAGCGGGCCATGCCGTGGGCGATGGTCCTCATCGCCTCGATCATCGGGCTGCCGCTGTTCTTCGAGGTCGGGATCGTCCTGCTGATCCCGGTCGTGCTGCTCGTCGCCAAGCGCGGCAACTACTCGCTGATGCGCATCGGCATCCCGGCCCTGGCCGGCCTGTCCGTGATGCACGGCCTCATCCCGCCGCACCCCGGTCCGCTCGTCGCGATCGACGCCCTCGACGCCAACCTCGGGGTCACGCTGGCCCTCGGCGTGGTCGTCGCCATCCCGACGGTGATCCTGGCCGGCCCGGTCTTCTCCCGCTTCGCCGCCCGCTGGGTGGACATCAAGGCGCCGGAGAAGATGATCCCGCAGCGCCCCTCCGAGGACCTGGAGCGTCGGCCCGGCTTCGGCGCCACCCTCGCCACGATCCTGCTGCCCGTCGTGCTGATGCTCGTCAAGGCGCTCGTCGACATCGTGGTGGACGACCCGGAGCAGGGGCTCCAGAAGGTCACCGATGTGATCGGCTCGCCGCTGATCGCGCTGCTCGCGGCCGTGATCGTCGGCATGTTCACGCTGGGCCGCGCAGCCGGCTTCACGAAGGGGCGGCTCTCCACCACCGTGGAGAAGTCCCTCGCCCCGATCGCCGGTGTGCTGCTCATCGTGGGCGCCGGCGGCGGCTTCAAGCAGACGCTGATCGACGCGGGCGTGGGCCAGATGATCCTGGACTTCTCCGAGGACTGGTCGATCCCGGCCCTGCTGCTGGGCTGGCTGATCGCCGTGGCGATCCGGCTCGCGACCGGTTCGGCGACCGTGGCGACGATCTCGGCGGCCGGTCTGGTCGCCCCGCTGGCGGCCGACATGTCGACCTCGCACGCGGCCCTGCTGGTCCTCGCCGTGGGCGCGGGCTCGCTCTTCTTCAGCCACGTCAACGATGCCGGGTTCTGGCTGGTGAAGGAGTACTTCGGCATGGACGTGGGCCAGACGGTGAAGACCTGGTCGGTGATGGAGACCATCATCTCCGTGACCTCGCTGGTCTTCATCCTGCTGCTGTCCCTGGTGTTGTAGCCGCCTCAGGGCCTGTGCGGCGGATGCCAGACTGGCGCCATGGAGAACCGTGAAGCGCTCAAGCCCTGCCTGCTCGCCTTCCCGGGGCCGCTGCGCGACCAGCTGGTCGCCGCGGTCCTGGACGGGCGCAAGGTGTCGACCTCCGGCCTGCTCGTGGAGTACGAGATCGAGAAGGAGGAGCTGCCCCCGGTCGGTGAGCGGTCCGCCCTCATCGACTCGGACGGCCGGGAGATCGCCGTACTCGAAGTGACCGAGGTGCGCGTGCTCCGGCTGGCGGACGTGGACCTCCAGCACGCGCTGGACGAGGGCGAGGGCTACGCGTCGGTCGCCGAGTGGCGGGCGGGCCACGAGCGGTTCTGGCACAGCGAGGAGATGCGGGACGGGCTCGGCGACCCGGAGTTCACGGTCGGCGACGACACGATGATCGTCGCCGAACGGTTCCGGGTCGTCGAGCGCATCGGCCCCGACGAGGACTGAGCCCCCGCGCCCTCACCGCACCCCGGCCCCCCTCCGCTTCTCCCGGCCCGCGTCCTTCACCAGGTCCAGGCGGCGGCGGAACGCGAGCAGCCGGGGATGGCGTTCGTGGAGGTAGGCGGAGCGGCGGTCGAGTTCCTGGCCCAGGCGTTCGGCCCGCTTCTCGATGTCGAGCTCGTCCAGGATGCGGTCCACCTCGGCGAGCAGCGCCCCGTGCAGCTGCCACTTCCGGGGGTGCTCCTGTACGGCGGCCAGCAGCATGTCCGCCACCATGTCGCGGGTCACCCGGCTGGCGTCGAGCGCGTCGGTGAGCCGGTCCTCGGCCTCCTCGGCGCTGGCGGCGACCGGGGTCGTGATGAGCAGCGAGAAGCTCTCGATGGCCCCCGCCATCTGTTCGAACAGCTCCGTGAGGTGCCCGGCGACCTCGGCCTGGAAGAGCGGTTCGTCCACCCGGTCCTTGGCGAGGTCGGTCAGCGTCCGGGAAAGCACCCGTACGACGACCGCGCAGATCTCCAGCGTGTCGAGGCCGGTGCGCAGGACCACGCGGTGCAGCAGCCCCTGCCGCACCCTCGGGTTGTACATCAGGCTTTCCTCGGCCTGCCGCAGGGAGGCGTCCACCTCCACGATGTCGTGGTCGAGCCGGCGGGCCCGGTGCAGCCGGTCGGCCGCCTCCGCGACGGTCACCGGACGGGCGAGGTCGCTGCCCAGGTCGCGGAACATCTGCCCCATCTCGCGGGCCAGTCCGTCGATGGACGCGCCCGCGGTCTGCACCCACACGGGCGGGGCGAACAGCAGGTTGAACAGCAGGCCCACGCCTGCGCCGATCAGCGTCTCGAAGACGCGCTCCCACGCCATGCTGGATCGCGCGGTTCCCGAGGTGACACCGAGGACGAGCATGGCGCTGATCGCCACCTCGGGGACGAACTCGTCCACCCGGACCAGTCTGCCGATGATCAGCGCCGTGAAGATGGTCAGCCCCAGGCTCCACCAGGAAATGCCGACCAGGGCGCTGAAGCCGCTCGCGATGAGGACGCCGACGATGACGGCCACCACACGTTTGACCGACATGTTGACGGTGGCGTAGAGGGTCACCTGGACGACGAGCAGCGCGGTCAGCGGTGCGGTCAGGGGTGCGGGTTCGGTCAGCGTCGCGGTCGCCACGGCATAGGCGATCACCGCCGCGCCCGTGGAGCGCAGCGTCTGCGCGGCCACGGGCTCGGTGGTGCGCCGGACGAGGTTGATGACGGGTTCGGCTACTCCTGGCATCTTCTTCCCATGCCCGGATCCGGCGCCTCGGCACCGGTTCCGGCCCAGGAACCCCACCGGACGGACGCGTCCCAGGTGGGAATCCCTCAGCCGACCGCCTTCGCCGCCGCGCGGCCCGCCGCCCGGCCGGAGAAGATGCAGCCGCCGAGGAAGGTGCCTTCCAGGGAGCGGTAGCCGTGCACCCCGCCGCCGCCGAAGCCGGCCGCCTCGCCCGCCGCGTACACCCCGTCCAGCGGGGTGCCGTCCCCGGTCAGGACGCGGGAGGACAGGTCGGTCTCCAGGCCGCCGAGCGACTTGCGGGTCAGGATGTTCAGCCGTACGGCGATGAGCGGCCCGGCCTTGGGGTCGAGGATGCGGTGGGGCGTCGCCGTGCGGATCAGCTTGTCGCCGAGGTAGGTGCGGGCACCCCGGATGGCGGTGATCTGGAGGTCCTTGGTGAAGGGATTGGCGATCTCCCGGTCGCGGGCGGTGATCTCGCGGCGCAGCGCGTCCTCGTCGATGAGCCCGTCCCCGGTGAGCGCGTTCATGCCGCGTACGAGGGCGCCGAGGTCGTTCTCGACGACGAAGTCCACGCCGTTGTCCATGAACGCCTTCACCGGGCCCGGCACGTCCGCGCGGGCCCGGCCGATGACGTCGCGGACCGACTTGCCGGTCAGGTCGGGGTTCTGCTCGGAGCCGGAGAGCGCGAACTCCTTGCCGATGATCTTCCGGTCGAGGACGAACCAGGTGTAGTCGTGGCCGGTGCGCATGATGTGTTCGAGGGTGCCCAGCGTGTCGAAGCCCGGGAAGAGGGGGACGGGCAGCCGCTTGCCGGTCGCGTCCAGCCAGAGGGAGGACGGGCCGGGCAGGATGCGGATGGCGTGCTTGTCCCAGATGGGGTTCCAGTTCTCGATGCCCTCGGTGTAGTGCCACATCCGGTCGCGGTTGATGTGGTGGGCGCCCGCCTCCTCGGCGATGCCGAGCATCAGCCCGTCGACGTGCGCGGGGACCCCGGAGAGCAGCTTGGCCGGCGGGGTGCCGAGCCGGTCGGGCCACTGCTCGCGTACGAGGTCGTGGTTGCCGCCGATGCCGCCCGAGGTGACGATCACCGCCTGGGCCCTGAGCTCGAAGGTGCCGGCGGCCTCACGGCTGCTCGCGGTCCCGCGCGGGGCGGCGCTCGGCTCCAGGATCTCGCCGGTCACCGTGTCGACGGCGCCCCCGGTGCGGGCCAGTCCGGTGACCCGGTGGCGGAAGCGGAAGGTGACCAGGCCCTTGGCGACGCCCTCGCGCACCCGGCGCTCGAAGGGGGCGACGACGCCGGGGCCCGTACCCCAGGTGATGTGGAAGCGGGGCACGGAGTTGCCGTGGCCGTTCGCGTCGTAGCCGCCGCGCTCGGCCCAGCCGACGACGGGGAAGAACCGCATGCCCTGGGCGTGCAGCCAGGAACGCTTCTCACCGGCGGCGAAGTCGACGTACGCCTCGGCCCACTTGCGCGGCCAGTGGTCCTCCTCGCGGTCGAAACCGGCCGTGCCCAGCCAGTCCTGCAGGGCCAGCTCGTGGCTGTCCTTGATGCGCATCCGGCGCTGCTCGGGCGAGTCGACGAGGAAGAGGCCGCCGAAGGACCAGTGCGCCTGGCCGCCGAGCGACTGCTCGGGCTCCTGGTCCAGCAGGATGACCGAGCGGCCCGCGTCCACGAGTTCGGCGGTGGCCACGAGCCCCGCGAGTCCCGCCCCGATCACGATCACATCAGCGTCGTACGCCATGGCTTCCATCCTTGTCGGGGGCTCGCGAAGTTACTGGTGCGTCAGATCTTCGGCACCGCCCGTCCCCACGTCAACCGCCCGGTCGGCCGCGCTGTCCCCGCGCCCGCCGGGGCCAGGCGCTATCGTCGAACCACATCACCCTCTTCCGGCCTGACGTGGGGTGGAGACGTGTCGGTGCTGGTCCTCGTGCTCGCCGTGGCTGCCGCCTGCTGCCTGGGCTTCGGCTTCGTGCTCCAGCAGGCCGCCGCCGCCCACGCGCCCAAGCGCGACTACCTGACGTTCCGGCTGCTGCTCGACCTGATGAAGGTGCGCAGCTGGCTGGCCGGCATCGGACTCATGGTGTGCGGCATGGTGCTGGGCGCCCTGGCGCTCGGCAAGGGCGAGGTCTCCCTCGTCGAACCGCTCCTGGCGACCAACCTGCTCTTCGCGATGGCCCTGTCCCGGCACCGCACCGGCCAGCGGCTGGGCCGGCAGGGCTGGGCGGGGCTCTGGCTGCTGGCCGGCGGGGTCGCCGCGTTCCTGCTGGCGGGCGAACCGCAGGGCGGCCGGGCGGTCTCCAGTCCGCTGCGGCACTGGCTGGTGGTGGGCGTGGTGGCCGGGCTCGCCCTGCTGCTCACCGCGTTCGCCAAGCGCCGGCGGTCGGCCGCGTCCCCGGCGATGCTCGCGGTGGCGGCCGGGCTGCTCTACGGGTTGCAGGACGCGCTGACCCGGGTCAGCGGGCAGCGCTTCTCGGAGGGCGGCTGGTCGGGCCTGGTGACGTCCTGGCAGCCGTACGCGGTGCTCGTCATCGGGGTGACGGGCCTGCTGCTGGTGCAGAGCGCCTTCGAGACGGGGCCGCTGCGGATGTCGCTGCCCGCCCTGACGGCGGCCCAGCCGCTGGCCGGGATCGCCTGCGGGATCGGGTTCATGGGCGACCAGGTGCGGACCGGCACGGGTGCGCTGGCCTGGCAGGCCGTCGGGCTCGCGGCGATCGTGACCGGGATCGTGCTGCTGGGCCTGCACCCGGCGATGCCCGAGGGACCGGTGCGGCGCGGTACGCACAGCCTCCAGCAGCGCTGAGGCCCCGGGCCGGGCGGGGTGCCGGAGGTCTGCTGTTGGATGGCGGGCATGACACCTTCTGACGAGATCCTGGACATCGTCGACGAGAACGACGTGGTCGTGGGGCAGGCCCCGCGCGGCGAGGCGACGGCCCGGGGCCTGCGCCACCGGTGCGTGTTCATCGAGGCCCGGGACGCCGGGGGCCGGGTCTTCGTGCACCGCAGGACCGCGACCAAGCTGGTGTTCCCCTCGCACTACGACATGTTCGTCGGCGGGGTGGTCGGCGCGGGCGAGAGCTACGACGAGGCGGCGCTGCGGGAGGCCGAGGAGGAGCTGGGCGTCTCGGGGCTCCCCCGCCCGGAGCCGCTGTTCAGATTCCTGTACGAGGGCGGCCGGCACACCTGGTGGTCGTCCGTCTACCAGGTCAGGTGTGAACTGCCGGTGCGGCCGCAGGTGGAGGAGGTCGCCTGGCACACCTTCCTGGAGGACGGGGAGCTGGAGCGGCGGCTCGACGACTGGCTGTGGGTGCCGGACGGGCTCGACTGCTACCGGCGGCTGCGGGCCTTCCGGGAAGCGGCCGCAACCGGTCGCGAGTGAACGGAAAAGCGGCGGATAAGGTCCACGCGTGAACGAATTCGTACAGAGCCTGCGGCTGTGGTTCGCGCCGCAGCGCATCCGCGCCGAGGGCGAGACCCCGGACTACCGTTTCTCGCTCGCCAACGAGCGGACCTTCCTGGCCTGGATCCGGACGGCGCTGGCACTGATCGGCGGGGGCTTCGCCGTCGACCAGTTCCTGCCGGAGCTCTCGTGGGGGGTACGGGCCGGCCTGGCGCTCGCGCTGCTGGCGGCCGGTGTGCTGTGCGCGCTGCGGGCGGTCAACCACTGGGTGCGGTGCGAGCGGGCGATGCGGCGCGGCGAGGACCTGCCGGTCTCCCGTTTCCCGACGCTGCTGAGCGTCGCGGTCGCCGTGGTGGCGGTGGCGATGGTGGTGGTGGTCCTCTTCGGCTGGGAGGGCCGGTGACCGCCGAGGAGCGCGACCCGGGCCTCCAGCCCGAACGGACCCGGCTGGCGTGGCGGCGTACGACGCTGTCCTGCACGGTGGCGGCTGTGCTGGCGGTGCGGCAGACGCTGCACGCCGGGGCGACGAGCGCGGGGGTCATCGCGCTGTCGCTGAGCGCGCTGGCCTGGCTGGGGTTCCTGTGGGTCGCGAACCGGCGGGTGCAGAGGATGGGGGGCGCGCGCCCGGAGCCGATGGGGGTGGGGGGCGCGATCACGGCCGCCGCGTGCACGGTGGCCCTGGCGGTGTTCGCGGCGGCGATGCTGTTCTGACGGGCCGCGGCCCCGCTCAGCCCTCCGGCGCGTCCCAGTCCACCGTGACGACGATCTTGCCCCGTGTGCGTCCCTCGGCGTTCAGCCGCTGGGCCGCCGCCGTCTCGGCCAGCGGGAAGACCCGGTCGACGTGGACCGTGACGATGCCCTGCTCGGCCAGTTCCGCGAGGTGCGCCAGATCGTCGGCGTCGGGCCGTACGAACGCGTACCGGCCGCCGTACGAGAAGACCTCGGTGTCCACGATGGAGGCGAGGCGCCCGTCGGGGCCCAGGGTGTCGGCGGAGGCGCGCAGGGCGTCCCCGCCCACGGTGTCGAAGGCGGCGTCGATGCCGTCGGGGGCCAGTGCCCGCAGCCGGTCCGCGAGCCCGTCCCCGTACTCCACGGGCTCCGCGCCGAGCCGCCGCAGATGGTCGTGGTTGCGTTCGCTCGCGGTGCCGATGACGCGGCAGCCGGCGTGCCGGGCGAGCTGGACGGCGAGCGATCCGACGCCGCCGGCCGCCGCGTGGACGAGGACGGTGTCACCCTCCTGGACGCGCAGGGTGCGGTGGAGGACCTGGTAGGCGGTGAGCCCGGCCAGGGGCAGGCCCGCCGCCTCCTCGAAGCTCAGGCGCAGCGGTTTGCGCGCGAGGGTGCGCACGGGCGCGGCCACGTATTCGGCGAAGGTCCCCCGGCTCAGGAAGTCCTCGCGGACGTAGCCGATGACCTCGTCGCCCACCGCGAACTCGTCCACGGCGACGCCGGGCTGGACGACGACCCCGGAGACGTCCCAGCCGGGGACCACCGGGAAGACCGTGTCGAGCATGCCGTCCAGATTGCCTTCGCGGGCCTGCCGGTCGACCGGGTTCACGGCCGCCGCCCGGACCTTGACCAGGACGGTGTCGGGGCCCACCTTCGGGTCGGGCCGCTCGCCGTACTCCAGGACACCCTCGTCGCCGAATCGGCTGTAACTGATCGCCTTCATACTCCGACCCTCGCGGCGCGCCGGGGCGCCCGCAACTCAGCCGGGCGTCACCAACGCGGGATGGACGGGGTGCGCCACTCCGGCTCGGCCTTGCGCATCGCGGCGGCGTCGTCGCGCTCGCGCATGGTGCCGTCGTCGTCGAGCCAGCGCCGGTGGAGTGCGGCGAGCCGGTCCCGGTCGAGTTCGACGCCGAGGCCGGGGGCGTCGGAGACGGTGAGGCGGCCGTCCTCGAAGACATGGCGGGCGGTGATGACGTCCTCGGTCTGCCAGGGGTAGTGGCTGTCGCAGGCGTAGTCCAGGTTGGGGACGGTGGCCGCGACGTGCGTCATGGCGGCGAGGCTGATCCCGAGGTGGGTGTTGGAGTGCATGGAGAGCCCGACGCCGTGCAGACGGCAGATCGCGGCGAGTTCGCGGGTGCGGTGCAGCCCGCCCCAGTAGTGGTGGTCGGACAGGACGACCTGGACGGCGTCCCGGGCGAACGCCTCGGGGACCTCGGCGAGCGTGGTGACGCACATGTTGGTGGCCAGCGGCACGTCCGTGCCCGCCGCGACGGCCGCCATCGCGTCCGTGCCGCTCGCCGGGTCCTCCAGGTATTCGAGTACGTCCTTCAGCTGCTCGGCGACGTACAGCGAGGTCTCCACGGACCAGGCGCCGTTGGGGTCCAGGCGCAGTGGCTGTCCGGGGAACGCCTCGGCGAGCGCGCGGACGGCGGCGATCTCCTCGTCGGGCGGGAGGACGCCGCCCTTGAGCTTGAAGGAGGAGAAGCCGTGGTCGCGGGCGAAGCGGCGGGCCTGGGCGACGACGCCGGCCGGGTCGAGGGCCGCGCCCCAGTCGTCGCGCCCGCCGCCCTCCGGGTGGGCGGCCCAGCGGTAGAAGAGGTACGCGCTGTACTCGACCCGGTCGCGGACCTTGCCGCCGAGCAGCGCGTGCACCGGCAGCCCCACCGCCTTGCCGAGCGCGTCCAGGCAGGCCACCTCGAAGCCGGAGACCACGGAGAGGCGCAGCTTGCCGGCGGTCTGGACGCCGCGCAGCCCGCCCGCGTCGACCCGCGCGTCGGCCGCCCGTGAATCACCGCACACCTCGTCGGCCAGGGCGAACAGCCCGTTCACATCGCTGACCGGGCGGCCGGGCAGGGCGGCGGCCAGGGGGGCGGCGAGTTCGAGGTACTTGCCGTCGCCGTAGGTCTCCCCGATGCCGGTGACCCCGCCCCGGGTGACGACCTCCACGACGAGCCGGGGCGTGTACGGCTGGTGGACGCCCTGGGTGTTGAGCAGGGGCGGGTCGGCAATGAGGATCGGGGTCAGCCGGACTTCGTCGATCAGCAGCGCGGTATCCATACGTGAACCCTATTCAGAGATGAGATCGAGCGCCAGGGCCGGGGACGACAGGACCGGAGTCCCCGCATCCGGTTCCGCGGACGCACTGGACGACATACCGACTGGTCGGCATCATGAGAGCGACCGTTCGCCCACCCCGGAGGTACGCACGATGAGCCACGTCCATCCGCCAGGTCTCGACCTCGACCGGCTGCGCGGACACCTGGACCGCGAGCGTCCGGGACTGGTGAACGGACCGCTCGACGCGCGCGTCGTGGAGGGCGGCCGGTCGAACCTGACGTACGTCGTCACCGACGGCACCGGCCAGTGGGTCGTCCGCCGGCCCCCGCTGGGGCACGTCCTGGCCACCGCGCACGACATGAAGCGCGAGCACCGGGTGATCAGCGCCCTGCACCCGACGGCCGTCCCGGTCCCCGAACCGCTCCTCCTCTGCGAGGACGACTCGGTGATCGGCGCGCCCTTCTACGTCATGGAGTACGTCGAGGGCACCCCGTACCGCACGGCCGAGCAGCTGGCCCCGCTCGGCCCGGAACGCACCCGCGCCGCGGTGCTCGCGCTCGTCGACACGCTCGTCGAACTGCACGCCGTGGACCCCGAGGCGGTCGGGCTCGCCGACTTCGGGCGGCCCGAGGGCTTCCTCGACCGGCAGCTGCGCCGCTGGGGCAAGCAGCTGGACGCCTCCCGCAACCGCGAGCTGCCCGGCATCGACGAACTGCACGCGGCGCTCGGCCGGGAGCTGCCCGTCTCCCCCGCGCCCACCGTGGTGCACGGCGACTACCGCCTGGACAACGCGCTGATCGGCGCCGACGACGAGATCAAGGCCGTGCTGGACTGGGAGATGTCCACGCTCGGCGACCCGCTGACCGACCTCGGGCTGCTCGTCATGTACAGCTCCGACCTGGGGCTGCCGGAGTCGCCGGTCTCCACGACCAGCGGCGCGCCCGGCCATCCGACCCCCGCCGAGCTGATCGAGCGCTACGCCGCCCGCTCCGGCCGCGACACCTCCGCCATCTCCTGGTACACGGCCTTCGCCTGGTTCAAGCTCGCCGTGATCCTGGAGGGCATCCACTACCGCTACACCCTCGGCCAGACGGTCGGCGGCGGCTTCGACCGCATCGGCGACCTCGTCCCCGTCTTCATCGAGCACGGCCTCACCACCCTCCAGGAAGGCTGAACCACCCCATGGACTTCGCATTCGACGCCCGTACCGAGGAGCTGCGCACCCGGCTGCTCGCCTTCATGGACGAGCACGTATACCCGGCCGAACGGATCGCGGACGAGCAGCGCGCCGGACTGGACTCCCCGTGGCAGACCCCGCAGATCGTGGCGGACCTGAAGGCGGAGGCCCGCCGGCAGGGCCTGTGGAACCTCTTCCTGCCGGGCACCGGGCACGGGGCCGGGCTGAGCAACCTCCAGTACGCGCCGCTGGCGGAGATCCTGGGCCGCTCGCCACGCCTGGCGCCCACCGCGACCAACTGCGCCGCGCCGGACACCGGGAACATGGAGGTGCTGGCCGAGTTCGGCACCGACGAACAGCAGAAGCGGTGGCTGGAGCCGCTGCTGGCCGGGGAGATCCGCTCGGCGTTCGCGATGACGGAGCCGGAGGTCGCCTCCTCGGACGCGACCAACATCGAGACCCGGATCATCCGCGACGGCGGTGACTACGTCATCAACGGCCGCAAGTGGTACATCTCCGGGGCGATGAACCCGGACTGCGAGATCTTCATCGTGATGGGCAAGACCGACCCGGACGGCGCGGACATCCGCCGCCAGCAGTCGCAGATCCTCGTCCCCCGGGACACCCCCGGTCTGACGGTGAAGCGTGCCATGCAGGTGTACGGCTACGAGGACCACTGGCACGGCGGCCACGCGGAGGTCGTCTTCGACAACGTGCGGGTGCCGGCGGCGAACCTGATCGGCGAGGAGGGCGGCGGCTTCGCCATCGCCCAGGCCCGGCTGGGTCCGGGGCGCATCCACCACTGCATGCGGCTCATCGGGATGGCGGAGCGCGCGATCGAGCTGATGTGCCGGCGCGCGGTCTCCCGTACCGCCTTCGGCAAGCCGCTGGCCCAGCAGGGCGTCGTGCAGAACTGGATCGCGGACGCCCGGGTCACCGTCGAGCAGCTGCGGCTGCTGGTGCTGAAGACGGCCTGGCTGATGGACACGGTCGGCAACCGGGGCGCGCACACCGAGATCCAGTCCATCAAGATCGCCACCCCGCGCGCGGTGGTCGCTATCCTCGACCAGGCGGTGCAGTTGCACGGCGCGGGCGGGGTGAGCCAGGACTTCCCGCTCGCCGAGCTGTGGGCCTCGGCCCGGACGCTGCGGCTGGCGGACGGCCCGGACGAGGTGCACCAGCGCTCGCTGGCCCGGCGGGAGATCAAGAAGTACCTGTAGGGCTTCAATAACCGCCGTACGGCACGTGATCGGCCAGGGCCAGTTCGCGGGCGAAGGCCCGTACCCGCAGCAGGGTGCGGGCCAGCAGCCGGACCGGGACCGGACGGTGGGGGCCGTACGCGACGGCCCACAGGGCGGGGATGCGGGTGGAGCTCTGGATGTGCGCCATGAATCCAGCTTGACCCCGGTCCGTGAGGCGGTCCAACAGATGGATTCGCTGCCACCCATCGATAACGTAGATGCATGGAGATTCGCCAGCTCCGCCACTTCACGGCGGTGGTCACGCACGGCAGTTTCACCGCCGCCGCCCGCGCCGAACTGATCGTGCAGTCCGCGCTCAGCACGTCCGTGCGCAACCTCGAACGGGAGCTGGGCGCCGAGCTGTTCGACCGCACCGGCCGCCGGGTGGTCCTCACCGAGGCGGGCCGGGCGCTGCTGCCCGCCGCGCGCACGGTGCTCGCGGGGACGGACGCCGCGCGGGACGCGGTGGCGGCCGTGTCGGGGCTGGCCACCGGGCGAGTACGCGTGGGCACGATCCAGACGCTGACCTGCGTGGACCTGGCCGCCGAACTGGCCGCGTTCCACGGGCTGTGGCCCGGGGTGCAGATCTCGCTGCGCGAGGCGACCACACCGGAGCTGGTGGCGGGGGTGCGTGCCGGGGAGCTGGACCTCGCCTTCCTGGCGCCGGACGCCGCCGCGCTGCCCGAGGGGCTCACCGCGTTCGCGACCTGGCACGAGGACCTGGTGCTGATCACCGCGCCCGGGCACCCCCTCGCGACGGCCGGGCGCACCCTGATCAAGGACCTCGCCGACGAGCCGTTCGTGGACTTCCGCGCGGGCACGGGCCTGGAGACGGCGGTGCGCCGGCTGGCCGCGCACTGCGGTCTGGAGCGCCGGATCACCTGTGACGTCACGCAGATCCGGCTGCTGGTCGACCTCGTCCGGGCGGGCATCGGGGTGGCGATCGTGCCGCGCCGGATCGGCGAGGACGCGGGGCTGCCGTGCGTGACCATCCGGCAGCCGGAGCCGGGCCGGACGGTGCTTCTGGTGGGCCGGGCGCCCCGGCCGCGCAACCCGGCGGCGGAGGCGCTGCTCGGGCAGCTGTGCGGCGAGGAGCCCGCCTTCGCTACGGTCTGAGCGCCCGCAGCAGCAGGTCGGCCAGGTGGTCGGCGACCTCCTGCGGGGTGAGGGGGCCGTCCGGGCGGTACCAGGTCGACAGGTGGTGGACCGACCCGAAGTGGTAGTCGACGATGAGGTCCGCCGGGGTGGCCGTGGAGAACACCCCGCTGCGCTGGCCCTCCTCGACCAGGGCGCGGAAGCGCTCGTGGTAGCGCCGCCGCTCGCCCCGTACCTGCTTGTTCTTCTCGGGGCTCAGGTGGTGCATGGAGCGGAAGAAGATCGAGGCGTCGTCGAGGTTGTCGATGGTGGTGACGACCACGTCCGCCGCCGCGTCGCGCAGCCGCTGCTCGATGGGCGCCTCGGCGTTCGCGAAGGCGTCGAGCCGCTCCTGCTGGAGGCGCAGCACGCGGGCGTACACCTCCTGGAGCAGGTCCTCCTTGGAACCGAAGTAGTGGTACAGCGCCCCCTTGGTGACGCCGGCCGCCTCGACGATCTCCTGGACCGAGGTGCGGTCGTAGCCCTGCTCGGCGAAGAGCCTCGTGGCGGCGGCCAGCAACCGCTGGGGGACGGGGGTGCCGTTCCCGTCCGTCTCCTTGGCCATAGCCGCCGCCTTCCTTCCATACGTATGCCTGTACTACCGGGGGGAACGCAGTTCCCGCCTGAGGATCTTCCCACTTGCCGTCTTGGGCAGCTCGGCCAGGATCTCGACCTCGCGCGGGTACTTGTACGCGGCGAGCCGTTCCTTGCAGTACGCGCCCAGCTCGTCCGGCTCCACGGACGCGCCGGGCCGCAGGCTGACGTAGGCCCGGACGGTCTCGCCCCGGTAGGCGTCGGGCACGCCCACGACGGCGGCCTCGCGGACGGCCGGGTGCGTGTAGAGGACGTCCTCCACCTCGCGGGGCCAGACCTTGAAGCCGGAGGCGTTGATCATGTCCTTCTTGCGGTCGACGACGTAGAGCCAGCCCTCGCGGTCCATGAACCCGATGTCGCCGGTGCGCAGCTCGCCGTCGGGGAAGGCGGCGGCGGTGGCCTCGGGCAGTCCCCAGTAGCCGGAGACGACCTGCGGGCCGCGCACCGCGATCTCGCCCTGCTCCCCGAAGGGCACCTCCGCACCGTTCTCGTCCAGGATGCGGACGACGGTGTCCGGGCCGGGCACGCCGACCGAGAGGGTGCCGGAGACCGGGTCGACGGGCGCCTCGCGCTCCGGGGGTACGGAGGCGCAGGGGGCGGTGCACTCGGTGAGGCCGTAGCCGTTGCGTATGTACGGGCCGAAGCCGGACCGGAACTGCTCCACGAGCGCGGGCGGCAGCGGCGCCCCGCCGGAGGAGATGACCTGGAACGACGCGAAGTGCTCGGGCGTCACGCCGGGCGTCGCGGCCAGGGCCATGAAGGCGGTGGAGGGGCCGACGGTGTACGCGGGCCGGTGCTCGGCGAAGGCGTCGAGGACGACGCCGGGGTGGAAGCGGTAGGCGAGGACCAGGGTGCCCGCGTTGGTGAGGCAGGCGGCCAGCTGGCAGACCATGCCGGTGATGTGGAAGAGCGGGGCGAGCGCGAAGTAGGCGGCGCCCTCGGGGACGGGGTGGCCGGTGCGCTGGCGTTCGGCGTTGACCATGATGTTGCCGTGGGAGTTCAGGGCGCCCTTGGGGGTGCCGCTGGTCCCGGAGGTGTAGCTGATCAGCGCGGTGTCGGCGGCGGTGAGGTCCCGGCCCGCCGGGGCGGCGAGGCCCTGGCGGGCGACGGCGACCAGGTCGTCGGCGTCCCCGGCGGCGGGCAGCCGCTCGAAGTTCAGCACCCGCTCGTCGCTCTTCGTCTGGAGGTCCAGCTCGCAGGCGGTGAGCGCGATCCGGACCCCGGGCGAGGCGGCGGCGGTGTCCCGGAGGTACGCCTCCCAGGCCCGGTCCGAGCAGATGAGCGCGGTGACCCGGGCGTCCTTGAGTACGTGGCCCACCTCGGCGGACTTGTACATCGGGTTGAGCGGGACGACGGTGGCGCCGGCCTTCCAGGCGCCGAGGAGCGCGAGGACGAACTGCGGGGAGTTCTGGAGCATGATCGCGACCCGGTCGCCGCGCTCCAGGCCCCGGGCGGCGAGGTGGCCGGCCACGGAGTCGGAGAGCTCGTCCGTCGCGCGGTAGGTGAGGCGGCCGTCGAAGTAGGCGAGCGCCGGGTGGTCCGGGGTGCGGCCGGCGGACTCGCGGAAGGCGTGCACCAGGGTCTCGGCGGGGTGAACGGGGGCCCGCTGGGCCTCGCTGAGCAGCGGGAGCCAGGGCTTCGCCGCGTAGATGGACTCGGTCATGCGCCGGTCTCCTCCCAGGTGCGCTGGAGGCGGTTCATGCCGCGGATCCAGCGGTCGGTGTCGGCGGCCCTGGCTTCGTAGTAGCGGCCGACCTCGGGGTGCGGCAGGACCAGGAAGCGGTCGTTCGCCATGGCGTCGAACAGGGCGTCCGCGACGGCCTCGGGCTCGATGGCACCGGGCGCGAGGACGAGCTCGCCGGCAGATCCGGCGGCGGTGAGCATGTCCGTACGCACGCCCTGCGGGCAGATCGCGTGGACCTTCACGCCACGGTGCCGGTAGGTCAGCGACAGCCACTCGGCGAAGGCGACCGCGCCGTGCTTGGTAACGCTGTACGGGGCGGCGCCGATCATGGTCAGCAGCCCGGCGGCGGACGCCGTGGAGACGAACCGGCCGCTGCCGCGCTCCAGCCAGTCCGGGAGCAGCGCGCGGGCCGCCCGGACGTGGGCCATCACATTGACGTCCCAGGCCGCGGCCCAGACCTCCTCGTCGGCCATCGGGTCGCCCGGCGAGGCGAGGCCCGCGTTGGCGCAGTACACGTCGATGGTGCCCTCCAGCGCGTCCCGGGCCGCGTCCACGATCCGGGAGGCGTCCCCGGCGACCGCGATCGCGCCGGTCTCCTCGGCGAGCGCCTTGATCCGGGACTCGTCGAGGTCGTTGACGACGACCCGTGCGCCCTCGGCGGCGAATCTGCGGGCGAGGGCGGCTCCGATGCCGCCTCCGGCCCCGGTGACCACCACGCCCGCGCCCTGCACCGTACTCATCGCTCTCGCACCTCTCAGCCGGCTGCACGGGCAGACTAACCAGTCGGTATGTCGTGAGGGAAGGGGTGGGCCCGTCTCATCGGCCACTCCGGGCGCGGCGGCCCCGTCCGACACGTTCCCCCGGGCCTCTCCGCGCGCTAGCGTGCGTGACCATGACACTCGTCGCGATCTTGGAGGTAGCCGAATGAGCCTGTCCAGGCGTGGTTTGCTGACCGCCGGAGGTGCGATGGGAGCCCTCGCGGCCACGGCGGCCTCGGCCGGCCCCGCGGCCGCCGGCACGTCGCACGGCAAGGGTCACGGGCACGGTGACGGGGGCGGGCGGCGGGTCCGCACCGGCTTCGACCGGCTGGCGGCGGACGGCTACGCCCTGCTGAAGGGGCAGCGGGTCGGCGTCGTCACCAACCCGACCGGGATCACCTCCGACGTCCGGCACATCGTGGATGTGATGCACCCGGACGGCCGGGTGGACCTCACCGCCGTCTTCGGCCCCGAGCACGGCTTCCGGGGCACCGCGCAGGCGGGCGGCTCGGAGGGCCGCTACGACGACCCGGCGACCGGGCTGCCGGTCTACGACACGTACCTGAAGAGCGGTCAGGCCCTCGCGGACGTCTTCACCGCGTCCGGCGTGGACACGATCGTCTTCGACATCCAGGACGCCGGCGCCCGCTTCTACACGTACATCTGGACGCTGTACGACTGCATGGAGGCGGCGGCGCTCGCGGGCAAGCGGTTCGTTGTGCTGGACCGGCCGAACCCGGTGTCGGGGCGGGCGGCGCTCGGGCCCGTGCTCGACCCGGCGTTCGGCACGTTCGTGGGCCGCCGGGAGATCTCCCAGGCGCACGGCATGACGGTCACCGAGCTGGCGCTGCTGTTCAACGGGGAGTTCCTGAAGGACCGCCCGGCCGAGCTGGAGATCGTGAAGATGTCGGGCTGGTCGCGCTCGGACTTCTTCGACGGGACCGGGCTGCCGTGGGTGCCGCCGAGTCCCAACATGCCGACACCCGACACGGCGCTCGTCTACTCCGGCACCTGCCTGTTCGAGGGGACGAACCTGTCCGAGGGGCGCGGCACGACCCGCCCGTTCGAGCTGCTGGGCGCGGAGGGCATCGACCACCGCTGGGCGGACGCGGCCAACGCGCTGGAGCTGCCCGGAGTGGCGTTCCGCGAGGCGTACTTCGCGCCGACGTTCTCCAAGTTCCAGGGCAGGACCGTGGGCGGGGTGCAGCTGCACGTCCAGGACCGCGAGCTCTTCGACCCGGTGCGCACGGGGATCGCGCTGCTGGTCACCGCGAAGCGGACGTGGAGCGGGTTCGCGTGGCGGTCGGACAACTGGATCGACAAGCTGACCGGCAACACGCGGGTGCGCACGATGATCGATGCGGGGGCGGATGTGGACGAGGTCGTCGGCGGGTGGGCGGATGACCTCGCGGCGTTCCGGGGTGTGCGGAAGCGGTATCTGCAGTACCGGTGAGTGGGCGGGCGGGCCCGCGCGCGTGTTGCCTGTGCGCGCGGGCCCGCCCGGCGAACCGGTTCCGTCCTCAAACGCCGGACGGGCTGGGATGGTTCAGCGGTGTGACGGGAACTCCACCACCTGCTGGTACGTCGGGCGGTTCTGCCAGTGGATGGACTTCTGGGCGATTCCGCCGAGCGCGCGGTGGATGATCGAGTCCGTGCACCACTGGTCGCCGGCCTCGCAGTTGTCGTCGCCCGGGTAGACCTCGGTCGCCGGTACCGCCGCCGCCTCCTTGAGCGAGGACAGCAGCGCCGTACGGCAGGCGCTCAGGTCGCCGCCTCCGCAGTAGGACTTGGCCAGCGGGCCCTTGACCGGCTGCCCGAGCACCTGGCGCAGGTCCTTGTCGGCGAAGCCCCACCAGCCGTACTGGAAGGCCGAACCGCTGTGCGCCCCGCTCGGTCCGTGGCTGGCGGCCGGGGACTCGTCGGTGGCGAGGTTCGCGGTGAGCGCCCCGTACAGGTCGTCTCCGAGACCGGGCCGGAACTCCGCCTCGATGAGCTTCGGCCACCACGCGTCCATGATCCGTACCGCGTCGGCGTGGGTGTACGTGTGCGAGCCGGGGCTGCTCTCCTTGCGCTGGGCGCCCGACGCGCGCCAGGAGTCCAGCTGCTGGACCACCGCGTTCAGGTCCGGGTCGGTGACCGGCTGGGAGCGGACGACCTTCAGCAGCTCGGGCAGCAGCTGCTCGCCGCGCAGGTCGGTGAGGGCCGCGTCCGCCATCGCGCGGGTCAGCGAGGCGCGGGTCACGCCGCCCTCGTCGACGAGCTTCGAGACCCGGTCGTCCAGCAGGTCGCCCCGGTGCACCGCGCTGAGCCCGAAGCCCGAAGCGGCGTACCCCTCGGCCTGCTTGTTGTTCCAGGAGATGTAGTAGTCCTGCCCGCTGGAGTGCGGGTGCTCGGCGAACGGGGTGTACGCGGCGGTGTTGGCCGCCGGGTCGTAGCCCTGCCACTCGTACGCCTTCCCGGCCCTGATCGGCAGCGCCGGGTCGACGCCGGACGGGCGCACCGGGTTCATGCCGCTGTTGTAGTAGGCGGCGGTGCGGGAGTCGGCGTAGAACCAGTTGAAGGCGTAGTCGATGTTGCTCGCCGCCTGCTGGAAGGAGGCCGCGTCGGTGACGTACGCCGGGTCGTTGAGCATCTGGAAGCCGATGATGGAGTCGGCCTCGTGGCGGTAGGTGGAGCGCAGCGAGGTATACGCGACGGGCTTGCCGGCCACCGTGGCGCGGTGGGTGACGATGCCGTAGTCCGTGCGCCACACCTGCATCCGGTAGGAGCCCTTGGCGGTGGAGTCGGCGACGGTCGGCTTCCAGGAGTTGGACTTCTCCATCTTCTCCATCGCGGTGCAGGCGCCCCGGTAGAGGTAGTGCGTGGAGTCCTTGGTGGGCGCCGAGCCGTCGGGCTCGCACAGGTCGATGGCGTACGTGTCGGTGATGTCCTGGCCGGCCGAGGTGGCGCTCCAGGCGTAGTCCTGGCCGCGCCCCATCTGGATGTACATGCCGACGCCGGCGAAGGAGACGCCGCGGGCGCTGATGCCGGGGCCCTGGAGCTCCTGGAGCATCATCAGCTGCGGCGCGAAGTAGCCGGTCTGCGGCCCGAACACGGCGATCGGGTGCCCGCTCGCGGAGCTCTTGCCGGACACCACCAGGGCGTTGGACATCCCGCGCTTCTGGGCGCCGGAGCCGGAGCCGGGCAGCGAGCCCTCCGGGATGACACCGTCGTCGAAGATGCCCTGCGCCTTCTTGAGCGTCGCCGGAGCCTTGACGGGCGCCTTCACCCCGGTGCCCGCGGAGCCGGTGCGGTCGTGAATGAGCGGTTCGGCGGTCACCGAGCCCGGGTCCGGGAGGGCGGTGCCGACAGCCTTGGCGGGCTTGTTGGCGTACGGGAAGGAGGTGCCGTCGTGGATGGTGAGCACGGCCTCCGGGTCGTTGCGCTGGCGGAACGACTCCCAGACCTTGGTGCCCTCGGCGACACCGTACTTCTGCTGGGCGGACAGCAGTGACAGGGCCGCTTGCACCTCGCCGCCGCCCCCGCCGCCGAACTGGCCGCCGACTACCGAGGCGATGGAGATCAGGTCGGTCAGCTTGAACGGCTGGATCTCGCCTATGTTCGTGATGGCGTCGATCTTGCCGGTCAGGACGTACTCGCCGGGGAAGTAGCGGCCGTCCTTCGACTTCTTGCGGTAGGCGTTGATGCCGTCGATGTACGCCTGCGCGTCCGCCATGGCCTGTTCGCCCCTGGCCCCCTCATGGGTCCTGATGTACTCGACCTGGGCCTCCAGATCAGCCTCGGTGTACGGGGCCTGCGGCCAGAACTGCTGCTCCAGGCCCTGGTTGGCGAGGGCCCCGCCCGCGAACGAGGTCAGCTCGCCGCGCCCGATGTGCCGGAAGAGGTCCATCAGCCAGAGCCGGTCCTGACCTGCGGCGTACCCGGCGCCGAACTCGGTGCCGTAGCGGGTGGTGCCCTTGATGTGCGGGACGCCGGAGGACTTGTCGCGGGTGATGGTGACGTCGTCGCGGGGCGAGGTGACGGACTCCACCTGGTCCTTCGGTACGCCGAAGGAGGCGTCGTTGAAGAAGTCGGTGAGCTTCTGGTCGGTGAGCCCCGTGTGCCCGGCGACCAGGCCGTTGTAGCGGTCGAGCTGGTCGTCGCTGTGCGCGGGGTGGGTGCCGAACGCCTTGTTGCCGAGGATTTCGACGAGGGTGGCGTTGCCGTTCTCGCCGGGCGGCAGGATGTCGTCACACTGCCCCTGGCAGTAGTCGGGGACGGGTTCCGCCTCGGCGGCGCCCGCGTGCGGCGCGGCGGCGAGCAGGGACGTGCCCAGGGCGAGGGCGGCGGCGAGCGCGGCGGCTCTGGTGGTACCGGTGCGGGCGGTCATACGGGTGCGTGGGGGCATGCGTACTCCTCCGAGAGGCCGATGCGCGGCAGGTTACCGGCGGTATAACCGGCCGGTAAGGTGAACATCGGTCACCTTTTCCGAATCACCACATGCCGACGGATTCTGTGCGCTGTCTCACCCATCGGACATCCGGGCCTTTGGATGGAGCCGATCCGGGCAGTCGTACGTCCATCCCCTGACGCCGAAGTACGGGCGACGGAGTACGAGCGACGGAGGTGGCGGTGCAATGGCCGGTTTCCGGAGTCTGGCGAGACAGGTCCGCGACCCGAGGAGCGATCTGGCACTGCGGCGGCACTCGCTGCGCAAGTGCCTGGAGCGCTTCGCCCCTTACGGGCACCGGGCGACCTGGGACCATCTGTGCGCACGGCACGGCATAGCACCCGAGGACCGGGCCCCGGACCCGGTGCGGCTGGTGCGGGCCCTGGAGGAGCTGGAGCGGGCCCGCACGGTCTGGCTCGGTTACGAGGCGGGGTTCGCGGAGCGCCGCAGGCGGGAGAAGCACCGGGGGCTGCGCCGGCCGGGCGCCTTCGACGACTGGCACCGGCGCACCTGGGGCGGCAACGGGGTCGCCCGCTGCGACGACCCGGCGGTGCACCCCTCGGCGCCGCTCGCCGAGGTGCTGGCCCGGCTGATCTCGGCCCTGGAGGCGGAGCCGGGCGCCGGCTGCCCGGTGTGCGCCCGGACCCGGATCACCTGGCGGCACGACCTGGACAGCGAGCCGTGGTCGGGGCCGGTGTGCACGGGGTGCGGGATCGTGGTGCCGCAGCCGGCGCTCACCCCGGCGGCCCTGGCGAGGGCCCGCAGCGACCGGGCCGGCCACCTGGCCTCGGCGGCCTGACACACGAGCGGCCCGCCGCGCGGGCCGCCCGACACACGCCGGTCAGCAGCAGTCCTCGGCGTCCTCCGCCGGCTTGCGGCTCGCCGGTGCGCGGTTTGCCGCACGGCGTTCCGGCATCAGGCGCGAGCCGGTGATCTTCTCGCCGTTGATGTCGTCCGGGTTGGACAGGACGCAGGTCTCCAGCGAGAGGCAGCCGCAGCCGATGCAGTCGGTGAGGTGGTCGCGGAGCCGGCCCAGCTGCGTGATCCGGTCGTCCAGTTCGGAGCGCCAGGCATGCGAGAGCCGCGCCCAGTCGTCGCGGTTCGGTGTGCGCTCCTCGGGGAGTTCGGCCAGCGCCTCGCGGATCGTGGCCAGCGGGATGCCCACCCGCTGGGCGGCGCGGACGAAGGCGACCCGGCGCAAGGCGTCCCGGCTGTAGCGGCGCTGGTTCCCGCTGGTGCGGCGGCTGCCGATCAGGCCCTTGGCCTCGTAGAAGTGCAGGGCCGACACGGCGGCGCCGCTGCGTGCGGAGAGCTGGCCGACCGTGAGTTCATGAAGTGTCTGCGGGATCTGGGGCACCCGTCGAAGCCTACGTGGCCCGCCCCCCGCCGGTCCGTCGTTGACAGGAACGCACGCGCCAACCATGCTGAGCAAGCGCTTAGACAGTGCGCGACGGATGGTCGGCAGAGCGGAAGGCAGGGAGCAGGGACATGGCTGAGCCGAGGATCTTCAACTCCGCGCAGGAGCTGCGGGACGGCGTGGGCGAGCAGCTGGGGTACAGCGACTGGCTGGAGGTCGACCAGAAGCGGATCGGCCTGTTCGCCGACGCCACCGGTGACCACCAGTGGATCCACGTGGACCCGGAGAAGGCGGCGGCCGGCCCGTTCGGGAGGACCATCGCGCACGGCTATCTGACGCTGTCGCTGCTGCCGGTGCTCGTACCGCAGGTGATGGCGGTCGAGGGCGCGAAGATGGGCATCAACTACGGCACCAACAAGGTCCGTTTCCCCTCCCCCGTGCCCGTCGGGTCGCGGCTGCGGGCGACCGCCGTCCTGAAGAGCGTCGAGGAGGCCGGCGGCGGCGTGCAGATCACCGCCGTCGTGACGGTCGAGCGCGAGGACGGCGACAAGCCGGCCTGCGTCGCGGAGTCGGTGTCGCGCTACTACTTCTGAGCCCGCCGCCCGTACGCGCGTACGCGAACGCCCCCGGCCCCGCGAAGGGGCCGGGGGCGCGCCCGTGCTCAGCGCTCGGCGCCGACCATCCGCAGCACCAGACCGGCGTACAGCTCGCCGACCTCGTCGGGCGTCCGGCTGCCCTGCGCGTTGAACCACCGCGCCACGTCGATGCAGAGCGACAGCACCGCGAGGGTGGTGCCCGGCACGTCCAGCACGTCGAACTCGCCGGAGGCGACGCCCTCGCCGATGATCCGGCGCACCACCGCGTCGGTCCTGCGGCGCAGCGCGATGATCTCGGTGCGGTGCTCCTCGCCGAGCGCGTCGAGCTCGTACTGCACCACGCGGGCGGTGGTGTGGCGTTCGGCGTGCCAGCGGACGAAGGACCGCACGGCGGAGGCGAGCCGCTCGGCGGCCGTGCCCCCGCCGTCGGCGGCCGACTCCAGCAGGGCCAGGGCCCGGTCGTGGCCGATCCGGCTGATCCGGTGGAGCAGCTCTTCCTTCGTCTTGTAGTGGATGTAGAGCGCGGCGGGGCTCATTCCGGCGCGGCCCGCGATGTCCCGGGTGGTGGTCGCGTGGTACCCGCGCTCGGCGAAGGCGTCGACCGCCGCGACGAGGAGCCGCCGGGCGGCCTCGGGCGTCACCTCGGCCCACGGCGGGTCCTCGGCGTCGGTCTCCTGCGCCGTGCTCATCGTCGCTCGCCCCTCTCAGTCAGCAGGACGAACACCATACCCCGATCCTGAGCAAGCGCTTAGGGAAACTTTCGCGGGTACGGTCAGAGCTTCTGGAACGGGTCGTGCTCGGCGAGGATCTTCTCCAGCCGGGCCTGGTCGACCCGGCTGACCAGCTGGCCCGCCTCCTGCTTGTCCCGGATGACCTTGGCCAGCGTGAAGCAGGACGTGACGAGGTAGAGGACGCCGATGGCGAGGAAAGCGCGCACCCAGGCATCGGCGTCGAGGAAGTAGATCCCGAGGGTCACCGCGCCCATCGCGATCCCGAAGGACGCGACGGCCTGCCCGTAGTAGGCGGCGGTGTTCTGGTGTTTGACCGGTGTCGTCTCACTCATGGCGCCCAGCATCCGGCGGTATGACCCACGCCACATCCGTACAGGTACTCAGACGGTACTCAGAACGCGGACACCCCGGTCAGGGCGCGGCCGATGATCAGCTTCTGGATCTGGCTGGTGCCCTCGTAGAGCGTCATCACGCGGGCGTCGCGCAGCAGCTTGCCGACCGGGTACTCGTCGATGTAGCCGTAGCCGCCGAAGACCTGGAGGGCGTTGTTGGCGGCCCGGACCGCGGCCTCGGAGGCGAACAGCTTGGCCCGGGACGCGGCGGTGGCGAAGTCCTGGCCGCGGTCGACGAGGTCGGCGACGCGCCAGGTCAGCAGGCGGGCGGCCTCGACGTCCACGGAGATGTCACTGATGAGCTCCTGGACGAGCTGGTAGCCCGCGATGGCCTTGCCGAACTGCTCGCGCTCGCCCGCGTATCCAACGGCCGCGTCCAGGGCCGCCTGGGCGATGCCGACGCAGCCGGCCGCCACCGACATCCGCCCCTTGGCCAGGGCGGACATGGCGATGGAGAAGCCCTTTCCCTCGGGGCCCATCAGGGCGGCGGCGGGTACGCGGACGTCCTCCAGGACCAGTTCGGCGGTGGCCTGGCCGCGCAGGCCGAGCTTGCCGTGGATGGTGCGGCGGGTGAGGCCGGGGGTGTCGGCGGGGACCAGGAAGGCGGAGATGCCCTTGTGGCCGGGGGTGTCGTTGGTGCGGGCGAAGAGCAGCACCACATCGGCCCAGGTGCCGTTGGTGATGAACATCTTGCTGCCGTTGATGACGTAGTCCGCGCCGTCCCGCACGGCCCTGGTCGTCAGGCTGCCCGCGTCCGAGCCGGTGCCGGGCTCGGTCAGCCCGAAGCAGCCGACGGCGTCGCCCGAGGTCAGCCGGGGCAGCCACTGCCGCTTCTGCTCCTCGTCACCCCAGGCGGCGACGGTCTTGGCGACCAGGCCGAGGGAGACCGAGACGATGCCGCGCACCGAGGAGTCGCCCCGGCCCAGCTCCTCGGTCACCAGGCAGTACGCGAGGTGGTCACCGCCCGAGCCGCCGTACTCCTCCGGAACGGTGAGGCCGAGGAAACCGAGCGCGCCCAGCTTCTTCACGATCGACTTGTCGACGTTCTCGGACCGGTCCCACTCGACGGCGTACGGGGCGACGTCGCGGGCGACGAAGTCCTTGGCGAGCTGCCTGACGGCTTCCTGCTCCTCGCTGAGTTCCAGGTTCATCGGCCGCTCCCTCCCTCTTAATTAGCACTGCTAGTTTTCACGTTGCAGGGCCTACTATGTGCCGCATGGCCCGCCCGCGCAAGCCCCTCCTGAGCAGAGAACGCATCGTCGAGACGGCGAGCGCCCTCGTGGACGCCGAGGGGCTCGACGCCGTGTCGACCCGCCGCCTGGCGGCGGAACTGGGGGTCAGCGGGCCCTCGCTCTACAACCACTTCCGGAACAAGGACGAGATCCTGGACGCGGTCGCCGACGCCGTCTCCGCGCAGGTCGACCTGTCGATGTTCGAGGAGTCCGATCCCCGTGACTGGCGGGCCGCCCTGCACGACTGGGCGGTCTCCTACCGTGCGGCGCTCGCCGCGCACCCGCACATCGTCCCGGTGCTCGCCCAGGGCCCCGGCCGCCGCCCGGCCGGGCTGCGGGTCGCGGACGCGGTGTTCGGGGCGATGGTGCGGGCGGGGTGGCCGCCGGCCCAGGCCACGTACATCGGGGCGCTGATGCGCTACTTCATCACCGGCTCGGCGCTCGGCTCCTTCGCCCGGGGGTTCGTGGACGACGAGACGGCCTACGACCCCGCCGACTACCCGCACCTGGGCCAGGCGCACCTGCTGGCCGAGCGGCGCCAGCAGGTGGACGAGGGCGCCTTTGAGACCGGGCTGCGGGCGCTGGTGGACGGGCTCGAACTGCAGTACGCGCAGCTGGGGCCCGCCCACCTTCGTCCGGGCGGCTAGAAGACCACGAGGGCCCGGCCGCCCTTGCCCGCGATCATGTTGTCGAAGGCGGCCGGGATGCCGTCCAGGCCGATCCGCTCGGTGACCATCATGGAGAGGTCGAAGCTCCCCGCCCCGATGTGACCGGCCAGCACCGGCAGGTCGCGGGCCGGGTCGCTGTTGCCGTAGACGCAGCCGGTCAGCGTGCGGCCCCAGTGGAAGATCTCCAGGGCGTTGAAGGTGACCTGCTGGTCCTTGCCACCGATGCCGACGACCGTGGTGCGGCCGCCCCGTCGGGTGGACTCCCAGGCGGCGCGAATGGTGGCGGCCCGGCCCACGCACTCGACGGCCACGTCCGCGCCCTGCCCGCCGGTGAGTTTGCGGATGTCGCGCGGGGTGGTGTCCGAGGCGATGACGTAGTCGGTGGCGCCCGCCCGGCGGGCCAGCTCCTCCTTCTCCGGGGACACGTCCACCGCGATGACCTTCGAGGCACCGGCGATCCGGGCGGCCTGGAGCACGGCGAGCCCGACGCCGCCGATACCGAAGACCACGACGGACTCCCCCGCGCGGACCCGGGCGCTGTGGTGGACCGCGCCGTACCCGGTGAGCACCGCGCAGCCGAGGAGCGCCGCGTCGGTGAGCGGGACGCCGTCCGGGGCGGGCAGCACGCAGTTCCCGGCGACGACGGTCTCCTCGGCGAAGGCGGCCACGTTCAGCCCGGGATGCAGCTCGGTGCCGTCGGCGGTGCGGGCGTGCACGTTCGCCGCGCCCGCCAGGGCGTTCACACAGAGCCAGACCTCGCCGATGCCGCAGTGGTGGCAGCTGCCGCAGGAGGGCGCCCAGTTGAGGACGACGCCGTCGCCCGGGGCGACATGGGTGACGCCCTCGCCGACCGAGACGACGGTGCCGGCGCCCTCGTGGCCGAGGACGGCGGGGACGGGGACCCGCATCGTGCCGTTGGACAGCGAGAGGTCGGAGTGGCAGACCCCGGCGGCGGCGAGGCGGACGCACACCTGGCCGGGGCCGGGCTCCGGCAGGACGATGTCGGTGATCTCCAGCGGAGCTCCGACGGCGGACAGTACGGCGGCGCGGACCACGGACTGGCTCCTTGCTGATCGCTGATCGATGGGCAAGACGCCCCCTAGAACTGGAGGGACTTGGTCTGGAGGTACTCGGCGAGGCCGTGCGCGCCGAGTTCGCGGCCGACGCCGGACTGCTTGTAGCCGCCGAAGGGCGCCAGCGGGTTGAAGCGGCCGCCGTTGATGTCGACCTGGCCGGTGTCCATCCGGCGGGCGAAGGCCACGGCCGTCTCGTCGTCGGCGGCCCAGACCGCGCCCGCGAGCCCGTAGACCGTGCCGTTGGCGATGCGCAGCGCGTCGTCCTCGTCCTCGTACTTCAGGATCGAGACGACCGGGCCGAAGATCTCCTCCTGGGCGATGGTCATCTCCGGGGTGACGTCGGCGAAGACGGTGGGGCTGACGTAGTAGCCGGTGGGCAGCGGGGCCTCGGGGCCGCCGGCGACGAGGCGGGCGCCCTCCTCGACGCCCTTCTCGATGTAGCCGCGCACCCGGGCCTGCTGCTTGGCGTTGACGAGCGGGCCGACGCGCTCGCCCGGCACGTACTTGGCGACGGCCGCCGCTGCGAGCGCCACGGCCTCCTCGTACCGCTCCGCGTCGACCAGCATCCGGGTCCAGGCGCTGCACGTCTGGCCGGAGTTGGACATCACGTTGGCGACGCCCACGTTGACCGCCTTGGCGAGGTCGGCGCCGGGAAGGATGACGTTGGCGGACTTGCCGCCGAGTTCCAGCGCGACGCGCTTGACCGCGCCGCCGGCCGTGGCGCCGATCCGCCGGCCGACCGCGGTGGAGCCGGTGAAGGAGACCAGGTCGACGTCCTCGTGCGCGGCGAGGGCCTGTCCGGCGACCGGGCCGAGGCCGGTGACCAGGTTGAACACGCCCGCGGGCAGCCCGGCCTCCGCGACGGCCTCGGCGAAGAGCTGGGCGGTCAGCGGGGTGTCCTCGGCGGGCTTGAGGACGACCGTGCAGCCGGCGGCCAGCGCGGGGGCCACCTTGGCGACGATCTGGTGCAGCGGGTAGTTCCAGGGGGTGATCGCGCCGACGACGCCGACAGGCTCCAGGAACACCGTGGAGTTGCCGTGCCGCTCCTCGAAGGCGTACGTGGCGGCGAGCTCGGCGTACGTCCCGGCGACCATGACCGGGAGGCCCGCGTGCACCGTCTGCGACAGCTTGAGCGGGGCGCCCAGCTCGGCGGTGACCGTCTCGGCGATCTCCTCCGCACGGGTTCCCAGCACGTCGCGGAGCGCGGCGATGCGGGCGGCGCGCTCCGCGGGCGGGGTGGCGGCCCAGCCGGGGAAGGCGGCGCGCGCGGCCCGTACCGCGGCGTCGACGTCCTCGGCGGTGCCGGCCGGGACGTGGCCGACGACCTGCTCGTCGGCCGGGTTCACGACCGCGATCGTGTCCGTTCCCGCGGCGGGCCGCCATGCGCCGCCGATGTACATACCGTCGTGGGCCTTCATCGCTGTTCCTCCCGGGCACGGTGACGGACGGGGTCGTCCGGATCCCAAACTAGCGCTGTTAGTTTTCAGACGCCAGAGACCCCCGTCACGTGCCGGGCTTCCCGTCTACATGTCCAGGCCGGGGACGTCCTTCGGCAGCGGGCAGATGCGGCGGCCCTGGTGGTCGAAGACGTACAGGTGCGCGAGGTCGACCAGCAGCGGCACCTGGCCGCCGGTGCGCAGCATCATGTCGGGCCCGGTCCGCACGACGAGATCGCTGGCGGTGACGGCGGGGCGGTCCGGGCTGTGCACGCCCTGCGGCAGGTCGTCGGCCTCCGGCGCCTCCAGGACGGCGACCGAGCCGCCGACGTAGGAGGTGGCGCGCTCCTTGATCCGCTCCAGCACCCCGCTGCCGCCCTGGCCGCCGCGCCGCCTGCGCACGGGGCCCCGGTCGGGACGGGCCGACTCCAACTCGGGGACGACGGCGGGCCGCGAGCCGGTGTTGAGGTGGACCAGCGCCTCGTGGCCCTGGTACTCGACGTGCTCGACGATGCCGCTGAGCGCGACCTCGCCCGGGCGGGCCTGGCTGGGCGGGGCGATCCGGACCGCCTCGGAGCGCAGCCCGACGATGATCGGGCGGCCCTGCTGGATGCGCAGCAACTGGTGGTCGGGGCTGAGCGGTTCGGGCAGCGGGAGGCGCTGGCGGCCCAGGTCGATCGACATCCGGCCCTCCAGGGGCGCGTGCACGACGGCCTGGATGAGGTTGATCCGGGGCGTTCCGATGAACGCGGCGACGAACACGTTCTCCGGCAGCGCGTACACCTCGCGCGGCGGGCTGACCTGCTGGAGGACGCCGCCGCGCATGACGGCGACCCGGTGGCCCAGCGACATGGCCTCGGCCTGGTCGTGGGTCACGTAGACCGTGGTGACGCCGAGTTCCTTGGTGAGCTGGGATATCTCGGCGCGCAGGTGGTTGCGGAGCTTGGCGTCGAGGTTGGAGAGCGGCTCGTCCATGAGGAAGGCGGATGGCTGGCGGGAGATCGCGCGCCCCATGGCGACCCGCTGGCGCTCGCCGCCGGAGAGCTGGCCGGGGAGCCGGTCCAGGACGCGCTCGATCCCGAGCATCCTGGCCGTGTTCTCGATGCGCTCGTTGTGGTCCGCGCGCGGGTTCTCCAGCTTCAGCGGGAAGCCGATGTTGTCCCGGTTGGTCATGGTCGGGTAGAGCGCGAAGTTCTGGAAGACCATGGCCATCCCGCGTTCGCGCGGGGTGAGGTGGTTGGCCGGTTCTCCGTCGAGGAGGATCTCGCCCTCGGTGGTGTCCTCCAGGCCGGCGATCATGCGGAGCACGGTCGACTTGCCGCAGCCGGAGGGGCCGAGCAGGACGACGAACTCGCCCGGGTCGATGGAGAGCGAGAGGCGGTCGACGGCGCGCGAGGACCGTCCGTAGGCCTTGCTGACGTTGTTCAGAGTAATGGCGCGAGTCATGTGTTCCGCCCGGGAGGGATGTTGGTGGAGCGGTGGGGAGCGGCAGCAGTGGCCTGAAATTAGCCCACTACGCCCCGTGAGGGAATGACTCGCGCAAAGTTGGGCAGGGCGGGGAGCGGTTCACAGCTTCCGGGTGCTCAGTCGAGCCTGCGGGCGAGGTAGGCGTGGATCAGTTCGCGGGTCTCGTCGACGATCGCGCCGTCGCCGGACGGGTCGCCGCGGAAGGCGAGTTTGAGCAGGGCGTCGGCCGCTTCCACGCAGACCAGGATGGCGCGCAGCAGGTCGTCGTCGGCGTCCCGGCCGAGCTGTCCTGCGAGGAGTCCGGTGAGCCGGCCCGCGACCCGCTGGTTGGCGTCGTCGGCCGGATCCTCGTCGGGTGCGGGGGCGCCGAAGTCGACGAGGGCGAAGCCGGGGACGGACCGCTTCATCGCCAGGTACTCGTCGAGCACGGCGTCGATCGCGCCGCGCCAGTCGGCCGGCTCGATGGCGGTCAGGCGGGCGGTGATGCGCTCGGCGTAGCTGTCGAGGTTGCGGCGGGCCAACGCGTCGGCCAGGGACCGCTTGTTGGAGAAGAAGCGGTAGACGGAACCGATGGGCACCCCGGCGCGTGCGGCCACCGCCCGGGTGGACAGCTGCTCGTAGCCGGTCTCGTCGAGGAGTTCGGCGCAGGCGTCGAGGATCCGGGCGAGGCGTTCGGCGCTGCGCTGCTGCACCGGGGTGCGGCGGAGGTTCGTGTTCGCTGAGGGCACGCCTTCCATGATGCCGTGGGCCTCCTGGGCGGATGGCGGGGGTCAGGCGATGAGCAGGGCGAGGCCTCCCACCGTGTACGCGATCATCAGGACGAGCAGCGGGAGCTGGCCGATGACGGCGCGCCGGGGCGGCATGAGCCGTACGGACCTGTCGTGTGCGGCGATCACCCCGAGGACGTGGCCGGTGACGATCGCGAAGACCTGGAGGGTGGCGACGCCGCCGGACCCCAGGGGCGGTTCGGGCGCGGCGGGGCGGTCGGCGCCGCATGCCTGCGCGAGGGTGCGCGGGCCCTCGGTGACGAAGAGCGTGAAGTAGTGCGCGACGAGGTAGCCGAGGGCGATGGGCACCAGGGAGTGGGCGAACGCGGTGAGCGGATGGGGCAGCCCGCCGCACACCAGCCGGGTGGCGCCCGCGCAGAGCGCGTACAGGGTGGCCACGAGGGCGACGGCGGCGAGGAGTCCGAGGGTGGCGGTGGTGGTGCGGCCCAGTGCGGAGGTCTGCACGGTGGTGATCCAGCGCGGCGCGTCGGAGAAGCCGTCGTACGCGGTGGAGCCGAGCATCACGCAGACGGTGGCGACGAGTCCGGGAAGCCGGGGCGTCGCGTCGAGCCCGTTGAACGGGGAGCGCACGACGAGGAGCCCGTCGGCGGGGCGGCGGCCGAAAGGGGAGAGCCGGGCGAGGAGGCCGGAGTACACCTCGAAGGCGTCGGCGTGGTCGAACCAGCGGGCGCCGTACACCACCGCACCCGTGAGGTGGACGGCCGCGTAGCCGCCGAGGAACACCAGCAGGGCGGTGGGCGAGGCGGGGTCGGGGGCGACGAGTTCGAGCCAGGTGAACGCGAGGAGCCCGGCCGCGGCGGGCCGCATCCCGAGGCGTACGGGCAGGGGGCGGCCGGTCCCCGGGTCGCGCCCGGACGCCCGGCAGCCGAGGAGGTACAGGGTGCGCAGCGGGTTGAGCAGTCGCCAGACGGGCCCGAGGAGCAGGGACGCCGGGACGAGACCGACCCACAGGAGGACGTAGACCGCGCCGGGCGCCGGGTTGCGGTCCGGGTCGGCGGGCCCGAGGAGCAGCCACAGCACGACGGACAGCGCGGCGGCCAGGCCGAGCGCGCGGGCGGTGACCCGGGTGGCGCGGGCGTCGGCCACGCGCTGGACGGCGGCCGGCAGCGGGCGGCCCGCGCGCTCGCCCCTGAACCGCGAGTGGGACCAGAGCAGGCCGAGCGCCAGGAAGGAGACGAAGAGCGCGGCGAAGGCCCCGGCGAACGCGTAGAACGGCGAGAGGGGCAGGTCGTGCTGGGCCCCGATGCCGTGGGCGAGGACGCGCACGGCACCGGGGGCGGGAGTGCCCGTCACCGGACGACGAGCTGGGTCAGCAGCAGGTCCGACTCATGGGTCTCCACCTCGAAGAGGCCGGCGCGGTCGGCGGTGAAGGTGACCGTGACGGTCCGCCCGGCGGGCAGCTTCGCCTCCTTGTCGTAGCCGTGGACGTGCAGGACGTCGTCCCGGTCGCTGCGGACGCGCAGGCGCACGGTGCGGCCCTTCTCGATCTCGGTGCGGCCGGGGGCGGGGGCGACCTTGCCGTCCTTGATGGCCACATCGATCGTGGTGGCGTCGGGGTCGGCGCTCGCGGAGGCGTCGGTCAGCGTGGCGGCGGCCCGGACCGGGGCGGAGCCGACGGCCCAGGCGGTGTGGTCGTCGGCGTACAGGCCGGCGGTGAGCCGGGTGCCGCCCCCGGCCGTACGCAGCAGCGATTCGGGCAGGTGGAACCAGGCGCCGTAGACCCGGGCGAGGGGGTGGCCGTCCAGGAACAGCCGGGCGTGGCCGCGTCCGGCGAGCGCGCCTCCGCCCACGCTGTCCGGGGTGAAGCGGAAGTTGCGGACGGTGAGGTGGACGTTCCAGCCGTCCTCCGAGTCGGGCCGGACGGCGAGGTCGACCTCGGGCGCGCCGTCGGCGTCGACCTGGCGGAGCCGGTGGCCGTCGCCGTCGTCGGCCTTCAGGAGGCGGCCGTTGCTGCCGGTGTCCTCGGCGTGGCTGGTGCCGGGCTTGTGGTGGGTGGTGGGCCTGCCCCCGCAGGCGCCCGCGCCGAGGGCGAGGACGGCCGCGGTGAGCAGGGCGAGGGCGGCGCGGGCGGGGCGTGCGCGGTTCATGAGGGGTCGCCTTCCGGGGCCGGAGCGGTGTGCGGGGAAGCGGCGGCGGTCGCGGGTTCCGCAGAGGGGCCCGGTGCGTCGGCGCCCTCCGTGCCGCCGCCCCCGTCCCGGTCCGCGCCTCCGGCGCCCTCCGCGCCCCGCTCCCCGTGGCGGGCGGCGGCCACGACGGCCCAGACGACCCAGACCAGGCCGAGCAGTCCGCGTACCCAGGCCGGGCTGAGCGGGATCCACGGGATCATGAACACGCCCTTGTCCAGCGCGTCGAGGAGCGTCAGCGCGCCCAGGACCACGGTCACCCAGCCGAACACCGGGCGCGCCGGGCGCAGCGCCAGGCCGATGCCGGTCCACCAGAGCCCGGTGAGCAGCAGCGCGAGGGCGGGCACATAGGTGGCGGCGAGGCCCGTGGTCGATCCGGCGACGTCGAGGCCGAGGCCGACGAGTCCGAGGACGGACGCGACCGTGGCGAGCCTGCTGGTGCGGAGCCGCCGCCACCAGAGCACCCCGCCGACGAGCACCAGGACCACGGCGATGCCCAGGGCGGCCTGCACCTCGATGCGTTCGATGCCGCGTGCCCCGTACCAGTCGCAGCCGGCCGGCAGCCTGCGGGCCCGTACGTCGTAGTCGGCGCAGACCAGCAGCTGGGCGAGCTTGACGGGTTCGCCGGCGATCCGGTCGGTGGAGCCGGAGACCGCGCCCCGTTCGTCACCGCAGCTGGGCAGGGAGCGCGGGGTCGAGGCGCCGGTGTCGGACTGCCAGCAGTTGCCGTCGCCCTGGCCGTCCCACCAGACGTCGGTGCCGTTGGGACGGGCCTTGCCGTTCTTGTCCTTGCCGAGGTGGTTGCCGGCGTACCGGTTGTGGTGCGAGGTGTCGGTCTGCTTGCCGAGGGCGTTCTCGCCGCGGATGAAGGCGGGGACGGCGCTCAGGAAGAAGGCGGCGCGGTCCTGCCCGTAGATCCAGTTGTCCTCGTAGAGGTTCCAGTTGCCGCCCGCGGTGATGATGCCGGTGCCCGGGGGCATGGAGATCTGGGGGCAGACCACGCCGTCCTCGTAACCCCGCTCCGCGGGCGGTTCGGCGCAGGTGCCGTCGGCGACGTAGCGGTAGTAGTCGGCGTTGTTGTCGTGGATCAGGTTGCGCTCGAAGCGGGCGTGGTTCTGCGGGAGTCCGGGGTGGCCGGGGAAGGCGCTGTCCATCGAGGCGCCGCCCATGTTGTGGTCGAACTCGTTGTCGTGGACGTAGACGGAGTCGCCGGCGGTGCCGGAGTAGCCGACCATGCTGTGGTGGCTGTGGCAGCCGGTGATCTCGATCGAGTAGCGCGGGACCTCGTAGCCGTAGCCGTCGTTGATGTCGGAGGCGCTGCCCGGGTAGATGCCGGAGTCGCCGTTGCCGTAGGACTCGCAGTTCTTGTACAGCCCGTGGTCGCTGGCGAAGGTCAGGAAGCCGTACTCGTCGTTCCAGCGGGTCAGCACGTCGTCGATGACGAAGCCGTCCTGGGCCAGGACGTAGAGCGAGTTGAAGGTGGTGCGCTGGGCGGTGAAGTTCTTGAAGTAGGTCCCGTCGGACTTGTCCGAGCGGATCGCGTTGAGCTTGCGGTACTTGGCGTCGATGACGACGTCCGTGCGCGCCGCGCCGGTGCCCTCGATCTGGAGGTCCTTCTTGCCGAGGATCGCCACCAGGTTCTGGTTGTGCGGGCACTTCGCCTGCTGCTCGTAGCTGAGGATCTGGTAGCCCAGCTTGGAGTCGGGGGCCTTGAGGTGGGCGCACTCCCCCGCCGGCGCGGGCAGCGAGGGCTCCTCCTCGTACAGGCCGGGGAGGATCGCGATGTTCTTCCCAGGCCCGTCGACGGCGTCGACCGCCTGCTGGAGGTGGCGGTAGCCGGAGGTGCGGCACCGTTCGAAGAGCTTCAGGTTCCTGGCCTTCAGGGCCTCGGGGAAGCCGGAGACGCGGCGCTCGAAGTCGGCCCGGTCGGTCTTGCAGACCAGGAGATCGGGCTCCGCGGTGCGGTACGCGGGGACGCTGCCGGTGCCGTCGGGCAGGGTGACCGGCCGTTCCTCGTGCGCCTGGGCGGCCGGGGCCGCGCAGAGGGCGGCGGCGAGCGCCGCCAGGACCACCAGAAGTCTTCGTGTCCACGACATGTGGCGGAGAGTAGAGCATTGTTCAGCTTTTTGAACCCCTTCTGCGCGACGAATGCCGTTGACTCGCCACGCTTCCATTCCTACGGTTGTGCATAGGATTCCTTCGGACGGGAGCGCACATGGGCGGCATCGAGCAGGCGAGGAAGACGGCGGAGGGGCTTGAGCACTCCGCCGGTTTCGGCAATCAGCACAGCTCGGAGGCGGTGCCGGGAGCGCTCCCGCACGGGCGCAACTCCCCGCAGCGCGCCCCGCTCGGGCTGTACGCGGAGCAGCTGAGCGGTTCGGCGTTCACCGAGCCGCGCGCCCACAACCACCGCACCTGGCTGTACCGCATCCGCCCCTCGGCGGCCCATCCCCCGTTCGTCCGCACGGACAACGGCGCGCTGCGCACCGCCCCGTTCACCGAGACCGTGCCCGACCCGAACCGGCTGCGCTGGGACCCGCTCCCGGAGCCCGCCCCCGGCACGGACTTCGTGGCCGGCCTCTGGACCCTGGGCGGCAACGGCGACGCGGCGCGGCGCACCGGCATGGCCGTACACCTGTACAGCGCCAACGCGGCCATGACGGACCGGGTGTTCAGCGACAGCGACGGCGAGCTGCTGATCGTCCCCCAGCACGGCGGGCTCCTCCTGCGCACCGAGCTCGGCCTGCTGCGCGCCGAGCCCGGCCATGTCGCGCTGATCCCGCGCGGTGTCCGCTTCCGGGTGGAGCTGCTCGACGAGACCGCCCGCGGGTACGTCTGCGAGAACTACGGCCGCCCCTTCGTCCTCCCGGACCTGGGACCGATCGGCGCCAACGGCCTGGCCAACGCGCGGGACTTCCTGGCCCCGGTCGCCGCGTACGAGGACGTGGAGCGACCGGTCGAGGTGGTCAACAAGTACTGCGGCAACCTCTGGTCGGCGACGTACGACCACTCCCCTCTCGACGTGGTCGCCTGGCACGGCAACCACACCCCGTACGTCTACGACCTGCACCGCTTCAACGTCATCGGCTCGATCAGCTACGACCACCCGGACCCGTCGATCTTCACGGTGCTGACCTCGCCGTCGGACACGCCGGGCCTGGCCGGGGTCGACTTCGTGGTGTTCGCGCCGCGCTGGCTGGTCGGCGAGGACACCTTCCGCCCGCCGTACTTCCACCGCAACGTGATGAGCGAGTACATGGGCCTGATCGACGGCGCGTACGACGCGAAGACGGCCGGAAAGGGCGGCTTCGTACCCGGCGGCGGCTCGCTGCACAACATGATGTCGGCGCACGGCCCGGACCGGGAGACCTTCGACAGGGCGAGCGCCGCCGAGCTCAAGCCGCAGAAGATCGACGACGGTCTCGCCTTCATGTTCGAGACCCGCTGGCCGGTCGTCGCGACGGAGCAGGCGGCGACGGCGGACCACCTGCAGCCGGGCTACGACGACGTATGGCAGGGTCTGAGCCGCAACTTCAGGCCGTGACCAGGCCCTGGCCGTGACCGGACCCCCGGGCCGGCGACGACGCATGCAGGAGAACCAGGTGCCGCAGCCCGCTCAGAACACCCCCGCGCCCCGGGGCACCGCCTTCGCGCCCGACTCGCTGGTCCTGAACCGCAAGCTGCCGCTGTGGTACCAGGTCTCGCAGTCGCTGCGGGCGTCGATACTCGGCCGCTCCCCGGACGCCACACTCCGGCTGCCCACCGAGGAGCAGCTCGCGGCGCACTACGGGGTCAGCGTCCTCACCATGCGCCAGGCGCTGAAGGAGCTGGAGGCGGAGGGCCTGATCAGCCGGCACCGGCGGCGCGGCACGTTCATCGAGCCGCGCGCCCGCCGGAGCTCGCCGGTCCGGCTGCTCGGCTCGATCGACGCGATCGTGGCCCAGCAGTCGGGCGAGCGCTCCACATTGCTCGACCACGGCCCGGTCCCGGTGCCGGGCGACGTGGCCGAGCACTTCCCGGGCTGCACGGAGGTCGTCGGCTACCGCCGGCTGCGGTGCGAGGAGGCGAGCGGCGAGCCGACCAACTGGGCGCAGAACTGGGTGCACCCCGAGGTCGCGGCGGACCTGGACGCGGCCGACCTCGACCGCTGGCCGATGACCAAGGTGCTGCGCGACCGGGTCGGCGTCCCGATCTCCCGGATCACCGACACGGTCGAGGCACGCCTCGCCGACCCGGCCACCGCCGAGCTGCTGGGCGTCCCGCTGCTGAGCCCGATCCTGTACTACACGGGCGTCACGTACGACGAGGACGGCCGGGTGGTCGACGTGGCGCAGATCCGGTACCGGGGTGACCGGTTTTCGTTCTCGGTGACGGTGGAGGCGCACTGAGCCCGCGCGGCAAGGCGCCCTGACGCCGCCCCCGTCGCCGCCGTTACGATGCCGGGGAAGGCGGCGGGCGTGGCAGGCGGGGAGGGCGAGACGGTGGCAGCACCGGCAGCGGCCGGGTCCGGCGAGGGCCCGCGCGGCCCCCTCCTCGACGACCTCATGCCCTGGTCCGTACGGCCGCTGCGCACCGGGCGCCCCTGGGTGACCGCCCCCGACGCGGTGTCCCTCCGCGCCCGTTGGGACCGGCTCGTACGGGCTTCGGGCGAGGAGCGCGAGCGGCTGTTCGCGCCGACCCGCGCCCGTACGCAGCAGACCGCCGTGGCCGCCCTGCCCGGCCGGTCCAGCGCCACCGGCCGCTTCGCCCGTGAGTCGGGCCCGTGCCCGGAGCCGGTGCGGGTGCTGCACGGGCCGTTCGACGAACAGTGGCTGCTGCCCGACCACCGCCTCATCGACGTGGCCCGGCCCGAGCTGTGGCGGGTCGCCGACGACCACCAGCTCTTCCTCGTCGAGCACGGCCGGGTGCCGAACGATCCGGGCCCCGCCGTGTCGGTGACGACGCTGCTGCCCGACGGCCACTCCCCCGCCGGGCGCCCCGGCCGCGTCCGCCCGCTGTACCGCCGCCCCGGCGGCCTCGAACCCAACCTCGCCCCGGGCCTGCTCCCGGCGCTGCGTGCCCGGTACGGGGGCGGGGTCACCGCCGAGTCGGTGCTCGCCTGGGTCCTGGCGGCGGCCCGGTCCTCACCGGCCGGCTGCGTGGTCCCGCTCCCGGCGGACGCCGCGCGCTGGGCGGAGGGGGTCGAGCTGGGCCGTGAGCTGCTGCGGCTCCAGCTGCGCGGGGCGCGCGGGGCGGAGCGCCCCCGGCTGCCGGGCGGACAGCGCCCCTATGTGCGTGCCGCCGTCCCGCCGGCCCCGGGGCCGCTGTCGTACGACGCCGAGGAGCGGGTGCTCCACCTGGGCTCGGGGCGCGTCTCGCCGGTGCCGGCCGGTGCGTGGGAGTTCCGGGTGAGCGGGGTGCGGGTCCTCGATCTGTGGTTCGAGCGGCGGACGGCGGGGCTCGGGGCGGCGGCGGGGCCCGGGGCGGCGGGGCTTGAGGCGATGCGCCCCCGCGCCTGGCAGCAGGAGTGGACCTCGGAGCTGCTGGAGCTGGTCACGCTGCTCGCCCTGCTCGCCGGACTGCGGCCCCGGCAGGAGATGCTGGCCGGCGCGCTCGCCGCGGCGCCGGAGACCGGGGCGGACGAACTGCGCGCGGCGGGGGTGCTGCCGGTCGCGGAGGCGGCGCGGCGGCCCGCCTCGGTGCTGGACCACCGGGAGGAGGGCCCGGACGGGCAGTTCGCGCTGCTTTGAACGGGGCTCAGTCGGACAGCGCGGCGGGCCGGTCCAGGTCGCCGAGGAGGCGGACGAAGCCGGACTCCAGGAAGGCGCGGAGCTCGTCGAGGGCGCCCGGCTCCTCCAGGGGCCAGCTCGTGACGGCCTCCTCCGCGAAGGCGAGCCAGGCCCGGGTGGCCAGCGCGAGCCGGGGCGACTGCGGCATCCCGAGCCGCCGCTGCCCCTCGACCACCCGGGCGGCCAGGGTGGCGCGGGTGGCCTCGACGATGTCCCCGGCGGCGGGGTGGCTGCCCGATGCGCCCCGGACGAGGGCGCGGTAGACCTTGCGGCGCCCGGTGACGTACGCGACGAAGCCGGCGATGAACGCGCGCATCCAGCGGACCGGGTCCAGCGAGGGGTCCGGTTCGGTGGCGGCGGCGAAGTCGTCGCACTCCCGGCGCACCACGGACCGGTAGAAGTCGCGCTTGGAATCGAAGTAGTGGAAGAGCAGGCCCCGCGATATGCCGGCGCGCCGGGCCACCGCGTCGGTGGAGAGCTCGTCCAGCGAGCACTCGACAAGCATGTCCACGCCAATCGCCACCAATTGCGCCCTCCGCTCGTCGGGGTGCAGACGCGCGGCTCGCTTCTCGGGCATGCGCACAGTGTAGAAGTACTTCGGGACCGAATTACCTCGGCACCCATACAAGCCCTGCGAACACAGTGCGTGACCGGGCGCGGACATGGCGACGCGCCACTGCCGGCTCCGGGGATGACGGAAGAGCGGGCAGCAGCGCGCTGCGGGAACCAGGGCCGCCTTCGGTCAGCGGCGGCTGCCGAAGAGCGAGCGCCGCAGCCGGCGCAGCGGAGCGAAGAGCGAGACCCGTGCGCTTCTGCTGCGACGGGTGTGCCCGGCGTCGCGCGAGGTCAGCTCGCGCATCAGCAGTGTCGCTTCCGCGGACTCGCGCTGCGGGACGACGGGGCCGCCCAGCACCGCGAGATGGCGGTCGAGGCGCGAACTCGTCGCACCGCTCCCGCATGTAATGGCAGGCACGCGCGCCCTGCTGCGCACCGTTATCTGTTCCATGTCACTCCCCACCCGTACGAGGGCACTCGGCCCGGGCAGGTTAACCCTATCGCCTGCCACCGACACTCGTGTATCCCGGGCACGGGATTGCGCACACATATACGGAGGTTGACGAACCGTCGGCGAATCCTGCCGATTCCGGGGCGAGTTGGCCGGCCGGTGGAAGGCGCGCCCCTCGCGGGGCGCGCCACCGGTCAGTCGAGCGCGTTCAGGACGGGCAGATAGCCACCGGACTGCCCGGCGGCGAAGGGGTGGTACGACTCGCCGATGTTCAGCCAGTTGAGGCTGTGCAGCCAGGCGCTTCCCGAGCAGATCTCGTGCCCGGCGAAGGCGCTGGTGACGTCACCGAAGCTGAAGCCGTGGTCCGCGGCACGCTTGGCGGTGGCCGCGTTGAGGTAGTCGGCGGCGCCGTTGATGGCGCTGCGCACCTTGTCGCTCAGTCCGACGACGCAGCTGCCGCCGATCTTGTAGAAGCGCGGGTAGCCGAGGACGACGACATGGGCGGCGGGCGCCTTGGCCTCGATCGCGTCGTACACCGAGTTCAGCTTGCCGGGCAGTGTGGTGTCCACGTAACTGCGGGCGGTGGCGATGCGGTTGAGACAGGTGGACTCCGAGTGGAGGACGCAGGTCGTCATGACGTCGGAGAAGCCGGCGTCGTTGCCGCCGATGGAGATCGAGACGAGGTCGGTCGAGGAGTTCAGCGGCCCGAGCTGACTGGCGATCACATCGCCGGTGCGCGCCCCGGAGCAGGCAGTGAAGGAGAAGGAGGCCGGCGAGTGGGCGGAGGCCCAGAGGGAGGGATAGGCGAGGGTGCTGCGCTTGCAGTCGCCGCTGGAGCCGATGTAACTCCCGGAGCCGACGCCCGAGGAGTACGAGTCCCCGAGGGCGACGTAGTCGACGGACGGTGCGGCGTTCGCGGTGGTCGCCCCGGTCAGGGCGATGACGGCACCGAGCAGGAGCGAGGACGAGAATGCCACGAGTCTGGACAATTTCACGGGATCTCCCTTGGACCGGCCGGCAGGATCTCTGCCTACTCAGTGGTAGCAGCGCGGACCGCCTTTCCGGAAGTGTTCATGCCAAGTTGAACGGATGAGCTTCTGCCGACGCCCCCGTGTCGGACGATCACTCCAACTCCCCGATCCGCCAAGAGGGTTGCAGCCGTTCGAATCGGGTGGTCTACTCCATTGGTCTACGCCAATGCCCCGCGGACAGGAGTCGACTCCTGGGCACCCGGCGCATCGCGGCGGCACCGTGCGTCCTCATGGGGCGAGCCGTGCCGCCGCGGCCCGTACCTCCGTGCCGGGCCGCTGAATTCCGACCGAGGCGCACCGACGAGAAGAGGCGAATCCCGTGAAGTTCCTGACCGGACTCGGCGACACCCTGCTCCGCAAGCTGGTGCCCGAAGCCGAGGCGCAGGCCGCCTGCGTCACCTGCGGCACCGGCTGTACCTCGTACAAGGACTACAAGTGCGAGATGGGCATCCGGCAGTTCGGGCGGTGCTGCTACATGGCGGGCGGCAGCGGCTGCTCCGCCCCGTACTGCAGCAGCTGGAAGTTCTGCGGCAACTACTGCTGACCCCGCCCGCACCCTGACCGGCGCGGCCGGAGGCTGACCGGCCGTTCCACCGTACGGACCCCGACGAGGAGGACCTTGTGCTGCGTCTGATGCGGCAGCAGCTGCTGAGCCACTGGGCGCGCTCGCTGGCCCTGCTCGTCGGGATCCTGGTCGCCGTCTCCTCGTTCGCCGTCCTGTCGTCCACCACCGAGTCCGCCCGGCTCACCGTCACCGGCACCGTCGGCGACAGCCGCGGCGCGTACGACCTGCTGATACGGCCCCGGGGCGCGGCGCAGAAGCTGGAGACCGATCAGGGGCTGATCCGCCCCAACTCGCTCTCCGACGTCTACGGCGGCCTCACCCGCGCCCAGCTCGCCGCCGTACGACGGGTGCCGGGCGTCGAGGTCGCGGCCCCGCTGGAGGTGCTCGGGTACGCCACGGAACCGGGCTCGGTGAGCATCGACCTCGCCAAGCTGCTGCCGCACGGCACCCGGGGCACGTACGAACTCGGCCGGACCTGGCACTACGACCGCGGCCTGTCCACCATCACGCAGCAGCCGCACACCGTCTTCGTCACCCCCTACCCGCTGGAGACGCGCCCCGGAAAGCGGGTGGTCCGCCAGGAGGCCGACGGCAGGGCCGAGTACCTGACCAACCGCTACTTCGAGGTGCTGCCCTCCGGCGAACGCCGCGAGGTGTGCAAGGGCGGTCTCCGGGCGGAGGAGCAGTCCACCGGACTCAGCCACGCCGTCACCTGCCTGTCCTGGTCGGGGATCACGGCCCGGAACGAACAGTCCGCCAAGGAGCCCTCCGGACCGTGGACCCGCGTCGTCTTCGGCTTCCCGGTGTCCTATGTCATCGCGGGCATCGACCCCGAGGCCGAGGCCGAACTCTCCGGCCTCGCGGGCGCCGTGACGCAGGGCCACTACCTCACCTCCGCCCCGCCCCGGCAGGTGCCCGGCGAGGGCGACGAGGCCCCCGGCGCTGTCCTGCCGATGCTGCGCTCCGCCGACGCCGCCGACGATCTGGTGGTCGCCGTCACCCTCACCCGCGAGGGCGACGACCACGCGCTCCTGAGCAAGCGGTTCGACGCCGGGTCCCGGCAGCTGGAACACAAGGTCGGTGAACGGAGCGAGGCCGTGCTGGGCTCGCTCCGGGCCACCGGTCCCGTCACCTACGACACGGACGGGGACGGCACCGTACGGCCCCGGACCGTGCCCCGCCCCGACGGGGAGGCCGCCGCCCTGCCGCTCGACGGCCAGGACGTGTGGTTCCGCTCACTCGTACCGCAGGGGGAACAGGGCGAGCGGCCGTCCGCGCTGCCCGAGGTCGTCGGCTCGTTCGACCCCGGCCGGCTGCCCGAGTTCGACGCGGCGAGCCGGGTCCCGCTCGGCACCTACGCGCAGCCCGCGCTCACCGGCGCCGACGCGCGGTCCCGGAAGCTGCTCGGCGGGAAGCCCCTGCGCCCCGCCTCCTCGCCGACCTCCTACATCCAGCAGCCGCCCCTGCTGCTGACCTCGATGGCGGCCGCCGACTGGCTCGGCGACCACGGCTATCTGACGTCCGAACAGGCCACCGCGCCCATCTCGGCGATCCGGGTCCGGGTGGCCGGTGTCACCGGCGCCGACGCCGTCTCACGGGAGCGCGTCCGGCTGGCCGCCGAGGCCATCGGCCGCGTCTGCGGGCTCCGGGTGGACATCACGCTCGGCTCGTCGCCCGCCCCGCTCACCGTCGAACTGCCCGCCGGTGACAACGGCCGGCCCGCACTCGCGCTCACCGAGTGGTGGAGCAAGAAGAACGTGGCCGCGCGGATCATCCAGGCGTCCGACACCAAGTCGCTGGTCCTCCTCGGTCTGGTCCTGGTGGTGTGCGTGCTGTTCGTCGCGAACGCCGCGGCGTCCTCCGTACGGTCGCGCCGGTCCGAGTGGGGACTGCTCACCGCGGTCGGCTGGCGGCGCGGGCACCTGTTCGGCGTGGTGCTCGGCGAACTGCTGCTGCTCGGCGCGGTGGCCGGGCTGCTCGGCGCCGCCGTCGCCTGGGGGGCCGCGCGGGCGCTCGGCGTCGACGCGTCGGCCGGTCACGTGCTCTCGGCCGTCCCCGTGGCGCTGGCCGTCGCGGCGGCGAGCGGTGCGATCCCGGCCTGGCTCGCGTCCCGGGTGCAGCCGGTGACCGCGCTGCGTCCGGCGGTCGTCACCGGCGGCCGGGCCCGGATGTTCGCCGGGGTGACCGGCCTGGCCGTGGCCAACGCCGTACGGGCCAGGGGGCGCAGTCTGCTGGGCGCCGCGGCCGTGGCGACGGCGACCGCCGCGACCCTGCTGCTCCTGGCGGCGACCTACGCCTTCCGCGGGACGCTCGCCGGATCGCTCCTGGGCGAGACGATCTCCGTCCAGGTGCGCTCGGCGGACGTGGCCGCGGTGGTGACCATGGCGGTGCTGTCCGTCGTGGCCGTGGGCGATGTGCTGTACCTCGGCGTCCAGGAGCGGGCAGCCGAGTTCGCCCTGCTGCGGGCGGTCGGCTGGGGCGACGGGGTGGTGACCCGGCTGGTCCTGCTGGAGGGCACGCTCATCGGGCTGCTGGGGTCGCTGGCCGGGGTGCTGCTCGGCGGGGCGGCCGCCCTCTGGCTGTCGCCGGGCGGCTGGACGGCCCTCGTGCTCCCGGCCTGCGGGGTGGTGGCCGCGGGCACGGCGCTGTCCGCCGGCGCGGGCTTCGTCCCCGTACTGATCCAGCGGCGGCACCCCACCGCCCGGCTGCTGGCGGAGGAGTGAGCGCCATGGCGTACGCCGTACTCACCGTGCAGTGGACGCTCGCCGGGGTCTTCCTCGTGTCGGCCGCCGCCAAGGCCCGTGCCTTCCGGGACACCTCGGCGATGGTGGAGCAGCTGCTGGCCCGGGTGGCCCGGTCCGCCGCGCGGCGGCTGACGCGGCCCGCCGCGCTGCTGCTCGTCTCGGCGGAGGCGGCGACCGGGCTCGCCCTGCTCGGCGTGCGGCAGACCGCCCGGCCCGGTCTCGTCGCCGCCCTCGTCCTCACCGCCGGCTTCACGGTCCTCGCGGTGCTGGCCACCGTCTCGCGGACCGAGGTGAGCTGCGCCTGCTTCGGCCGGCCCACGGCCCGGCTCGGCCGGCGGCACGTGGTGCGCAACGCCTTCCTGCTGGCGCTGGCGTGCCTGGGGTGCTGGGGGCCGGCAGCGGCCGGGGTGCCCGGCGCGGCGGCGCCGGCCCTCACGATCTGCGCGACGGCGGCGGTGGTCGTCACCGTCGTGACCGCCTTGTACGACGACATCGTCGAACTGCTGAAGCCCTGAAAGAAGTTCTCGTGGAAGTTCTCGTGGAAGTTCTCGTGGAAGTTCTCGTGGAAGTTCTCGTGGAAGTTCTCATGGAAGTTCTCATGAAAGAGGAATGGGCATGATCTATCTGACCGCCGGGCTCGTGCTCGTGGGAGCCGTCACCGTACTCAACCTGATGCTGACCCTCGCGGTGATCAGACGGCTGCGCCGGCACGAGTCCGAGCGGCAGCAGCCCTTCGGCTCGCTCGACTCGGGGCCGGAGACCGGTTCGGCGCTCCCGGGGTTCACGGCCGTCACCGTGGCCGGCGAGCCGGTGTCCGAGGAGTCGCTGAAGGGGCGGCAGGCGGCGCTCACCTTCCTGTCCACGGACTGCCCCGCCTGCACCATGGCGGTGGGCGACCTGCCCGAGTTCGCCCGGCGCACGGGCATGGACGCGGCGCAGATGCTGGTGGTCATCGCCGGTGACGCGGAGGACGCGCGCGAGATGGCGGCGCCGCTGGCGGACATCGCGACCGTGGTCGTGGAGGAGACCGCGGGCCCCCTCTCCACGCTGTACTCGATCCGGGCGACGCCGACCACGGTGATGACGGACCCCGACGGCACGGTCACCTACGCCCAGGCCGGGACCAACCCCGTCCTGGAAGGCCTCCCGGCGTGAGTGCGGGCCGGGAGCCGGACGTCCACCGGCTGGGCGGTCCGCGCGGACTGGTCACCGGGGCGTGCGCGGCCCTGGCCCTGACCTGGCGGGCGGGGCCGGGCGCCTTCGTCTGCCAGGTCCTGCTGACCGTCGTACAGGGGCTGCTGCCCGCCGGGGTCACCCTGCTCACCAAGTGGCTGTTCGACTCCGTGCAGTACGGCACCACGCCCGGCGGACTGCCGCCGACGGCCCTGGTGGTGGGGCTCGGCCTGTGCGGCGTCCTGCTGGCGGCCCTCCCGTACGCCTCCGACTACGCCAAGTCCCGGCTGCGGCGCGGGATCTCCTACCGGGCGCAGCAGGAGCTGTACGGGAAGGTGGAGGGGTTCGTCGGGCTGTCCCGCTTCGAGGACCCGGAGTTCCTGGACCGGCTGCGGCTGGCGCAGGACTCGGCGACCGGGGCGCCCGACCAGATCACCACGGCGCTGTTCGGCCTGGTGCAGCAGGCCACCGCCGTCACGGGCCTGGCCGTGGTCCTGTCGGGCGTCTCCCCCTGGCTGACGGCGGTCACCGTCGCCGCGGCGGTGCCGGCCCTCTTCGTGCAGGTGTCGCTCAGCCGCCGGCAGGCCCGGATGATGTGGACGATCAGTCCGCGCAACCGCCGCCAGCTGTTCTACCAGAGCATGATGCTGGACCTCGCCGCCGTGAAGGAGATCCGGCTGTTCGGCGCCGGGGGCTTCCTCCTGGGCCGCATGAACACCGAGACGCGGGACATCAACGCCGCCGAGGAGCGGCTGGACCGGCGCGTGCTGGCCTTCCAGGCCCCGACCTCCGCGCTGGGCGGCGTCATCGCGGCGTGCGGGCTCGCCTGGATGGTCCACGGCGCGCAGTCCGGGCGGTTCGGCGTGGGTGACGTGTCGGCGTTCATCGGCGCGTCCGCCGGGGTGCAGGGGGTGCTGGCCTCCGCCATCCTCCATGTCACCAGCGGCTACCAGGCGTTGCTGACCTTCCGTCACTACGTCGGCATCCGGCGGCTGCCCACCGACCTCCCGGTCCCGGCCGAGCCGCTCCCCGTACCGCCGCTGCGCGAGGGCATCGAGCTGGACGACGTCTGGTTCCGGTACGGGGAGGACGGTCCGTGGGTGCTGCGCGGGGTGAGCCTGACGCTCGCGCGCGGCGAGTCGGTCGGGCTGGTGGGGCTCAACGGGGCGGGCAAGAGCACCCTGGTCAAGCTCCTGTGCCGGCTGTACGACCCCACGCGCGGCACCGTCAGGTGGGACGGCACTGACATCCGGACCATGGACCCGGCGCGGCTGCGGGAGCGGATCAGCGCGGTGTTCCAGGACCGGGTGGCCTACGACCTGTCGGTGACGGACAACATCGCGATGGGCGACCTGCGCCACCTCGGCGACCCGGAGCGGATCGCCGGCGCCGCGCACCGGGCGGACGCGCACGACTTCGTCTCCCGGCTGCCGCGCGGCTACGACACGATGCTGTCCCGGATCTTCCCGGACGCGGACGACGAGGACCCGGACGCGGTGGGCGTCACGCTGTCCGGCGGGCAGTGGCAGCGGCTCGCCCTGGCCCGTGCCATGCTCCGCGAGGGCCGCGACCTGCTGGTCCTGGACGAGCCGAGCGCCGGTCTCGACGCGGCGGCCGAACAGAACCTGCACGAGCGGCTGCGCGCCCACCGCGAGGGGACGACCAGTCTGCTGATCTCGCACCGGCTGGGGACGGTACGCCGGGCGGACCGCATCGTGGTCCTGGCGGACGGCCGGACCCGGGAGTGCGGCAGCCATGACGAACTGATGGACCTGAACGGCGAGTACGCGAGGCTCTTCACCCTTCAGGCGTCCGGATACACCGAGAACAGGGAGGTGGAGGTGTGAGCGCCGCGATGATCGAGGTGAGCTCCCTCTCCAAGACGTACGGGGCAGGCTCCGGTGCACCGGTCCGCGCCTGCGACGGGGTGGACCTGGAGATCGCCCGGGGCGAGCTCGTCGCGCTCACCGGGCCCTCGGGTTCGGGCAAGTCCACCCTGCTGTATCTGCTGGGCGCGCTCGACCGGCCCGATGCGGGGACCATCGACGTCGACGGGCAGCGCATCACCTCGATGAACCGCGCCCGACTGGCCGCGTACCGGCGCCGGGTGGGGTTCGTCTTCCAGCGGTTCCATCTGCTGCCGGCGCTGACGGCGCTGGACAACGTCATCGCGCCGGTGCTGCCGCACCGGGTGGACTTCGACCGGCGGGCCAGGGCCCGTGAGCTGCTGGCCTCGGTCGGTCTGGAGGGCCGGGAGCAGTCGCTGCCGTCGAAGCTGTCGGGCGGTCAGCAGCAGCGGGTGGCCATCGCCCGCGCCCTGATCGGCGGCCCGCGGCTGATCCTCGCGGACGAGCCGACGGGCAACCTGGACTCGCGGGCGGGCGAGGACGTCCTCGATCTGCTGACCGGGCTGCGCGAACGGCACGGCGCCACGGTGGTGCTGGCCACCCACGACGCCCATGTCGTGGAGCGCTGCGACCGGGTGGTCCAGGTGCGGGACGGGCGGATCTCGTGACGGCCGTGGCCCTGGTGTGCGCCGGTGCCGTCTGCGCGCTGCTCGCCGCCTGGCGGGTGCGGCGTACGTACGTCGCCGTGACGGTGCTCGGGCACAGCATGATGCCGACGCTGCGTCCCGGCACCCGGGTGCTGATCCGGCGCGGGACGCGGGGCGTGCGGACGGGCGGCATCATCGTGGTCGCCTGCCCCGACCCGGACGCGGCGTGGCGGGGGAAGGCCCCGGTCACCCGGGACCTGGGGGCGACCGAGTGGTACATCAAGCGGGCGGTCGCCCTGGAGGGCGAGGACTTCGGCGGCGCACCGGTACCGGCCGGCTGCCTGGCGGTGGTCGGCGACAGCCCGCACAGCGAGGACTCCCGCCGGTACGGGCCCTGCCCGATGGACCAGGTGCTGGGGTCGGTGGTGCGGACCCTGGGGTGAGCGGGGCGCGGGGTGCCCGGGCACGTCGCGTCCGTGCGGGCCTCCCCGCGACCGCGCCGGCCGGGTCAGTCCGCGAAGACCGCCCGCACCGCGTCCTGGGCCAGTTCCAGGGCGCGGGCCCGGGAGAGGCCGAGGCGGCGGGCCTGCTCCGCGTACTCCCGGGCCGCCGTGGCGGCGTTGCGGTCGGCGGTGTCGCCGGCGGCGGCGACGAAGGTGCCGTTGCGGCCGCGGGTCTCGATGACGCCGTCCGCCTCCAGCGCCCGGTACGCCTTGGCGACCGTGTTGGCGGCGAGGCCCAGCTCCTCGGCGAAGCCGCGTACCGTCGGCAGGCGGTAGCCGACCGGCAGCACGCCGGAGCGGGCCTGTTCGGAGATCTGCGTGCGCAGCTGCTCGTACGGGGCGGTGCCGGAATCCGGGTCCACAGCGATTTTCGGGGTCACGGGCCGATTGTCCCCCACCGGCGGAAAACGGGAGGCGGGCGGGGCGGGGGCGTCGGTACGGTCCGCCCCATGACTGTCATCGTGCGCGACTTCCGGCCCGCCGACGCCGAGGACTGGGTACGGGTACGGCGCGCCGCCCTCCCGTACATGATCATCACACCGGAGCAGGCCGTGTTCGAGCTGACCGGTGCTCCGGCCGGGCGGCGGTACCGGATGCTGGTCGCCGAGGAGGACGGTGAGGTCATCGGCACGGCGCAGGTGGGCCTGAACCATGAGAGCCCCGGGCCGGGGCATGGGTTCTGCAATCCGTACACCCATCCGGAGCGGACCGGCCGGGGCGCGGGGTCGCTGCTGCTGCGGACCGCCGAGGAGTATCTGGCCCTGGCCGGCGCGGCGTCGGTGCACACCTGGGTGCTGGACACGCCGGACAGCCGGGCGTTCGCCGCGAAGCACGGCTACACGCCGAGCCGGCCCGCCCACTTCCTCCATCTGGACCTGGCTAACGGCTCGCTGCCGCCCCGTCAGGAGCCGCCGGCCGGTGTCGAGCTGCGGACGGCCGCCGACTTCGCGGACGACCCGCGCCCGCTCTTCGAGGCGGACGCCGAGACCACGGCGGACGAGCCCAGCGACACGCCCGCCCGGCTCGACGACTACGAGGAGTGGCTCACCGAGACCTGGGGCGACCCCGGCCTGGACCACCGCCTCACCTCGGTCGTGGTGGCCGACGGCGAGGTGGCGGCCTTCAGCGCCGCCCGGACCGACGGGGTGGACCGCTACTGGTCGGGGATGACCGGCACCCGGCGGGCCCACCGCGGCCGCGGTCTCGCCAAGCTCGCGAAGAACGACTCGCTACACCGGGCGCGTGCCGCCGGGTACACCGACGCCTACACCGGGAACGACGCCGGCAACGGCCCGATGCTGGCCATCAACCGCTGGTTCGGCTACGAGATCTGTGCCACGGAGGTACGCCATGTCCGCAAGCTCGGCTGACGCCGGTCTGACCGTCGTCCTGGTCAAGGCCGGGAAGACCAAGATCAGGTACCCCGCCGCCCTGGTCGCCGACGACGGCACCCGGGTGACCGTACGGGCGCCCTGGGCCGCCCCGGAGGTCCGTGACTTCGGCTTCGTCCGCTTCGAGCCGGGCGACGTCTTCACCGAGCACTACTGGCGCGACGCGTGGTTCGCGGTGAAGGAGGTCCGCACCGGCGCGGGCGAACTCAAGGGCTGGTACTGCGACGTGACCCGCCCGGCCGTGGTCCGGGACGGCGAGCTGGTCGTGGAGGACCTGGACCTCGACCTGTGGGTGTCGGCCGACCGCTCCGCCGTCCTGCGCCTGGACGAGGACGAGTTCGCCGAGAGCGGCCTGGCCGGGCGCGACCCGGAGGCGGCGCGGGCCGCGGTGGCGGCACTGGACGAGCTGGAGCGGCTGGCCCGCTCGGCGGACGGGCTCGCCCCGCTGCTGGCCTGAGCGGGGCGCTGCCCCAGGTGCGGGGTCCGGCTGCCTGAGCGGGGGCTGCCCCGGGGTGCGGGGTCCGGCTGCCTGAGCCCGGGCCCCGCACCCCGCCGACGCCCCCTCAGCGCACCACCAGCTCCACCTCGTACCCCGCCGCGTCCTCCAGGTAGGCGGCCACGCAGTCCTCGCCGCCCGCGTGCGGATGGCGGTCCGCGAAGAGCAGCCGCCAGCCGTGGTCCGGGGCCCGGGCCACCAGGGCGTCCAGGGCGGCCCGGTGCTCGACGTGGAACGCCAGGTGGTTGAGGCCGGGGCGCCGGCGCTCGTGCGCGCCGGGGGCCAGGTCGGGCGACTGCTCGATCACCACATAGCCGTCCCCGCGCCGCCAGCTGCGCCCGTGCGCCCAGTCCTGGTACGGGACATGGCCCAGCTCGCCGAGGAGCCAGTCCCAGCCCGGCGTGGCCGCCGCCAGGTCGGGCACCCACAGCTCGATGTGGTGGACCCGGCCGGTGCGTGTCCCGCCGGCCGGCAGCGCCACCGCCCGGCTCTCGCCCTCCGGTTCGTACGCGACCGGGTCGCCGTCCTTGTGCCAGTGGATCAGGAACGACTCCCCCGCCCGGTAGCCGTCGAGCCCCGCGTGGCAGTAGGCGACCATGTCGTCGGGGAGCTCGTCCAGCGGATGCCAGGCCAGCTCGGAGCACTTGTCGGGTTCGCGGTTGTACGGGGGCCTGTCCGGGTCGTACTCCGCTTCGAAGAACCAGCCCGTCCGGGCGTTGCCCGCCGGTCCCCGGTGCTGCATGACCAGGGCCACGCGCAGCTCCTCCGGGCCGAGGTCGAGACCGATCTCCTCGGCCGCCTCCCGGATCACCGCCTCCCGCACGTCCTCGCCGTCCTCCACATGGCCGGAAGGGGCGTGCAGCAGGCCGTCCGCGTAGCCGGTGCCGGCCCGGCGGGCGAGGAGGACCTCGGGGCCGCGGCGGAGGATCAGGTGCACGTCGACGACCTCGGTGTGCCGGCGCGGCCGGTGTACGCGGGCGACCAGGGCGTAGCGCACGTCGTCGACCTTCTTGCCCCACAGGACAGGGTCGTCGGAGAGCCGTTCGTGGTGGACGCGCTCGGTGAACGGGGCGAGCAGCGTGGTGAGGCGCTCGGCGGAGAGACCGTCGCCGTTCCACACCCCCTCCACCAGCACCAGCCTGCCGCCCGGGCGCAACAGCCCCGCCCAGTGGCGCAGGACGGCCGCCGGGTCGGGCAGCAGCCACACCACGTGCCGGGCGAGGATCACGTCGAACCTCCGGTCGCCGACGGGCGGCCGGGCCGCGTCCCCCGCCAGCACATCGGCCCCGGTGCCGGCCAGCTTGGCGCGGGCCCGCTCCACCATGCGCGGCGAACTGTCCACGGCGGTGAGCCGATGGCCCTGCCCGGCCGCGAGCAGGGCGAGGCTTCCCGTACCGCAGCCGAGGTCGAGCACGTCGGACGGTTCGGTGGGCAGCCAGCTCTCCATCCGCCGCGCCCAGGCGGCGCGGACCACCGGGTCGAGCAGCCCGTGGTCGGCCTCCTGGTCGAAGGTGGCGGCGAGGGAGTCCCAGTCGTTCGTCGTCATGATCCGATCGTGCCAGCCGCCACTGACAACGCCCCTGTCCCGGCGAGAGGGGATCTCGCCGGGACAGGGCGGTACACGGCCTAGCCGATGACCGAGGCGCAGTCGGTCGGACTGGCGTGCGCCGGGTCCAGAGCGTTCGCCACCTCGTGGTAGGCGACCCGGTCGATGGTCCCGATCGCCACGTGCTCGGACAGGTCGACCGGGCACAGGTCCTGGAGCAGGACGTTGCGCACGTCGGGTCCGTCCAGGAACTGCGTCCGGTACGGGGTCACGACCTCGTCGTAGCGGGTCGCGATGACGGTGTAGTGCACCCCGGGCACGGTGTCCGGCAGGGAGTTGAGCTTCTTGATGAAGGGCGACCCGGCCACCTGGTCGGCGAGTCCGGGCGTACCGGCGTCGAGCAGGTCGCCGACGCCGGGGAAGTACGGCAGGAGCTTGGTCAGGCCGAGCAGCGTGGTGCCGTGGTTGTCGGGGGCGAGGCCGATCATGGCGTTCACCTTGGCCGCGCCGCCGAGGAACTTCAGGTAGTAGTTCGGCATCATGCCGCCCTGGGAGTGGCCGACGATGTCCGCCTTGGCCGCCCCGGTGGAGGCGAGCACCTTGTCGACGAAGGCGGCGAGCTGTCCGGCCGACTTGTCGATCGGGCCGAGGCCGTTGAAGACCGGCACGCCGGGCAGCTGGCCGTAGTCGAGCGAGTAGACGCAGTAGCCCCGGTTCACCAGGTAGGGGGCGAGGACCAGCCAGTTGTCGACGGAGTTCCCGAAGGTGCCGTGGACCAGGACGACGGGTCGGGGGTGGGCGGCGGAGGGCTTGCAGGAGTAGTCGTTCCAGCCGCGCGAGGTGGTGGCCGTCGCGGCGGTGGGGGCGGCCGCGGCGGCGGTTGCCGTGGGGGTGGCGACCGCGGCGACGGCGAGAAGCAGGGCGGCGAGCGTCCGGCGGGCGCGTGGGGAGCGCGGCGCGCGGGTCCAGGGCAGCATCGTGGGGTCTCCTTGCGGCTCAAGGGAGTTGCGATGTCTGTGCACCCTGCGGCCCGGACCACAAGTTTCTGCTGCATTTCTGCGTGCTCATGCCAAATTACGCATGAGTAGGGTTCGCTGGGAAGTTACGCGTCGGTAAAAAGTCCGCGGGCCGCCGGAGTCGCCTTTGGCCGGCCGCCCGGGGGCGGGCCCCGCTCAGGCCGCCAGCCGCCCCGGCATCACGGCCCGGGGGCCGAACCGGTCCCGCAGCCGGTCGGCGACCGCCTCGATCCGGCGGGCCCGCTCGTCCACCGGGTCGAAGCTCAGCTGCTGGGCGGCCCGCTCCGCCTCGCCGAGCCCCTCGGCGCGCAGCCCGATACCCCGCACCCGGGCCCGCTGAAGGGCGAACGAGTCGTGGATGCGGTACGCGAGAGCGGTGAGCTCCGCGGAGTGCGCGGTGGGCTCGCGGAGCGTACGGCTGCGGGTCAGCGTCGAGTAGCCGGTGCGGTCGGCGTAGCGCACGGAGACCGCGAGCGCGCGGCACACCTGCCCCTCGCCGCGCATCCGCGCCCCCAGTTCCTCGGTGAGCGACATGAGCGCGCGGCGCTGCCGCTCCCGGTCCAACTCGTCGCGCGAGAAGGTGCGTTCGGCGGCGACCGAGCGAGCGGCGGCGTTCGGCACGACGGCGGTGCGGTCGACGCCGTGCGCCCGCTCCCACAGGTCGCGCCCGGTCCGCGCCCCCGTGATCCGTTGCAGGGTGCCGAGCGGGGCGGCCGCGATCCGGCCGACGGAGTCGAGCCCGTACCCGCACAGGGCCCGGGCCGTCGCCGCCCCCACGCCGTCCAGCGCGGCGGCCGGCCGGTCCGCGAGGAAGGCGGCCACCCCGCCGGCGGGCACCACGAAGGTGGTCCCGGGCGCGGCCTGCCGCAGCGCCATCCGGGCCAGCATCGGGTTCTGGGCGGCCCCGATCGCGCAGTCCACCCCGTGCAGGGCCAGTGCGCGGACCCGGATCACCGAGGCGAGGCCCTTCACGTCCCGCCCGAAGTAGCGCAGCGCGCCGCGCACATCGGCGAGCGCCCCGTCCGGCGGCGCCGCCTCCACGACCGGGGTGAACGAGCCGAGCAGCGCGAGCAGCCCCGCGTACCCGGCGGCGTCCGGGGGCCCGCCGCCGACCCGCCGGAACCGCAGGCAGAGGACCCCGGGCCGCCCGTCCGGCACCCCGTTCATCCCGCACTCCCCGGGCTCTGGTGCCACAGCTTCCGGCCGGTGGGCAGCCCCTCGCCGGGCGGCTTGAGGTCGGCCCACGGGTTCATCTCGTAACCGGTGGGCATCCGGATGCGGCGGCCGTCGTCACCGGCCGGGGCCTCGTCCGGCGCGGTGTCCCCGGTCTCGGATTCGGGCTCCGGCACCTGCGCCAGCCGCTCCGCGACCGCGTCCAGTCCGCCCGTACGCCGCAGCTCGGCCAGCTCCGCCAGGTTCCAGGCGGCGGCGCCGACCACGCTCAGGCTGCGCGCCCCGCGCCGCTGCACCACCCCGCGCACCAGCAGCAGCCAGGAGTGGAAGACGGTGTGCGCGCAGGCGGCGTGGCTGTCGTCGAAGAAGGCCAGGTCGACCAGGCCCGTGCCGTCGTCCAGGGTGGTGAAGACGACCCGGCGGCCGGAGCGGATGGGCGGTGTCTGGGTCGCCGCCTTGGCACCCGCGACCAGCACGGTCTCCCCGTGCCGCGCCTCGCGCAGCCGCTTGGCCGAGACCGCGCCGAGCTCCTTGAGAAAGGAGTGGTGATCGCTCATCAGGTGGCGCGAGACGTCCATGCTCAGCACGCCCAGCTCGGCGCTGAGCCGTTCCGCCTCGTTGAGGTCGGGCAGGCCGACGGACGCGGTACGGTGCCCGCCGCCGAGCGGGAGCTGGGCACCGGCGCCGCCGGAACCCGCGCCCCGCTGGGAGCGGTGCAGTTCGGACAGGTGGAGCAGCAGGTCGCGGCGGTTGGCCCCGAACGCGTCCAACGCGCCGACCTGGGCCAGCCGTTCGGCGGCCGGCTTTCCCGGGCGGGCCCGCTGCCAGAAGTCCAGCAGCGAGCTGTAGGGCTGCCCGGACTCGATCCGGGCGACCTCGGCCTCACTGATCCCGTGGACGTCCGAGAGCGCGAGCCGCAGCCCCCAGCGCTCCCCCACCCCCCCTTCATCAGACACCAGTTCGATTCGATGAGCGGCCGCCGACCGGTTCACGTCCAACGGCAGCACGGGAACCCCGCGCCGCCGCGCGTCGGCGAGCAGCAGCCGCTTCGGGTACATCCCGGGGTCGTGGGTGAGCAGGCCGGCGTAGAAGGCCGCCGGATGGTGCGCCTTCAGCCAGGCCGACTGGTACGTGGGCACGGCGAAGGCCACCGCGTGCGCCTTGCAGAAGCCGTAGCTGCCGAACGCCTCGATGATCTCCCAGGCGCGGGCGATCACCTCCGCGTCGTACTTCCGCGCCGCCGCGTGCTGGGCGAACCAGAACCTGATCCGGGCCTGCGACCCGGGGTCGGAGAGCCCGCGCCTGACCCGGTCGGCCTCGTCGCGGCCGCAGCCGGTCATGATGTCGACGATCTGGATGATCTGCTCGTGGAAGACCACCACTCCGTACGTCTCGCGCAGCGGGCCCTCCAGGTCGGGGTGCGGGTAGCGGACCGGTGCGCGGCCGTGCCGGGCCTCGATGAACGGGCGGACCATGTCGGCGGAGACCGGGCCCGGCCGGAACAGCGAGATGTCGACCACCAGGTCGTGGAAGTTCTCCGGCTGGAGCCTGCCGACCAGGTCGCGCTGGCCGGGCGACTCGATCTGGAAGCAGCCCAGCGTCTCGGCCGTCCTGATCAGCTGGTACGTGCGCGGGTCGCCCGGCTCCACGGCGTCCAGCTCCACCTCGCGCCCCGAGGCCCGCTTCACCTCGGCGACCGCGTGCGCCATCGCCGACTGCATCCGTACGCCCAGCACGTCCAGCTTGAGCAGCCCGAGGTGCTCCACGTCGTCCTTGTCGAACTGGGACATCGGGAGGCCCTCGCCGCTGGTGGGCATGACGGGGGTGCGGCGCAGCAGCGAGGCGTCCGAGAGGAGGACCCCGCACGGATGCATGGCGACGCCGCGCGGCAGCGCGTCCAGCGCCTCCACCAGCTCCCACAGCCGCCCGTACTTCTCCCTGGTCCTGGCCACCTCGCGCAGTTCGGGCAGTTCCTCCATGGCCGCGCGGGCGTCGCGGGCCCGGATGTGCGGGAAGGCCTTGGCGAGCCGGTCGGTCTCGGCCGGGTTCATGGAGAGCGCGGCGCCGACGTCGCGGATGGCGTGGCGCACCCGGTAGGTCTCGGGCATGGCGACGGTGGCGACCCGCTCGGCGCCGAAGCGGCCGATGATCGCGCGGTAGACGTCGAGGCGGCGGGCCGACTCCACGTCGATGTCGATGTCGGGCAGCACGAAGCGGCGCTTGGACAGGAAGCGCTCCATCAGCAGCCCGTGCTCGACCGGGTCGGCGTGGGCGATGCCCAGCAGGTGGTTGACCAGCGAACCGGCCCCGGAGCCGCGGGCGGCCACCCGCACCTTCATCGACCGCACGTCGTCGACCACCTGGGCGACCGTCAGGAAGTACGAGGCGAAGCCGTGGTGGGCGATGATGTCCAGCTCGTGGTGCATCCGGTCCCAGTACTCCGGCCTGCGGTCGTAGCCGTGCAGGACCATGCCGGCGGTGGCGCGGGAGGCCAGCACCCGCTGGGCGGTGCGCTGCTCCGCGCCGACGAGACGCGGCTCGGGGAAGTGGACGGAGCCGAGCCCGATGTCGCCCTCGGGGCCGACCACGCAGGCGTCGGCGGTGCGCCGGGTCTCCGCGAGCAGCCGCGCCCCGGCACCGGCGCCGAGCCCGGCGGCGGCGGTGATCCGCTCGGCGGTCTCCGCCATCGCGCGGGCGTCCTTGAGCCAGCGCTCACCGCTGTCGAGCGGGGCGCGGCGCGGATCGACGGGGACGAGCCCGCGGGCGGCGTCGAGCACGTCGGCGACCGGGCCCTGCCCCGCGTCGGCGTACCGGACGGCGTTGGTCAGCACGGCCCGTACGCCCTGCTCGGCGGCGAGGCCGACGGTACGGGCGGCGAGCCGCAGCGAACCGGGCCCCGTGCCGGTCCGCCCGTGGTGGACGGCTTCGAGCCGCAGGTCGTCGCCGTACAGCTCGCGCCAGGGGGCGAGGAGGGCGGCGGCCAGGTCGGGGCGGCCCGCCGACAGCGCCCGGCCCACGTCGGACGCGGGACCGAGGAGCACGGTGAGCCCTTCGGCGGGCAGCGCGAGCCGGTCGACCAGGGGGCGGCCGCCCCCGGGAACGGCGGCGTGGGCGGCGGTGACCAGGCGGCACAGCTCGGCCCAGCCCAGGGCGCCGTCGCGGGCGAGGAAGGTGACCCGGGGGGCGGATTCATCGACAAAGACACCCCCGCGGGCCGGGGTACGGGTGCGCCGGGCGGGTCCGTCCCCCGTCACCGGCCCCACCGCGAGGTCCACCCCGAACAGCGGGCGCACCCCTTCCCGCCCGCAGGCCCGGGCGAACCGGACCGCGCCTGCCAGGGTGTCGCGGTCGGTCAGCGCGAGGGCGTCCATGCCCCGCTCGGCGGCGCGCTCCGCCAGCCGCTCCGGGTGCGAGGCCCCGTACCGCAGGGAGAACCCGGAGACGGTATGCAGATGCGTGAACCCTGGCACCTGCACCTCCTGAACCGATTCGTACGCGCTGCCCACCCCCTCGCTCTCCACCATAAACCAAGTTTCGAACACTCGTACGATACTCGGCGTCCGGCTCACTTTCCCCCGGTCACGCACCCCTCCACCCCTTGCGCCGTTCGGCCGCCTCCCGACTGCGCGGGCGGCGGGCACCTTGGAGCGTGGGGGCATGACTTTCGCCGCCGAGGTGAGGAAAGCCGTCACTCCACGGGCCGCCCTGCTCGTCATCGGGGTGCTGGCGCTCCAGCTGCTGTTCATCGCGTCCTACATCGGAGCCCTGCACAACCCGAAGCCGACGGACGTCCCCTTCGGCGTCGTCGCACCCCAGCAGGTGTCCGCCCGCCTCGTCACCGAACTGGACGGCCTCCCCGGCGGCCCGCTCGACCCCCGCGCGGTCGCCGACGAGGCCACCGCCCGCCGGCAGATCCTGGACCGCGAGATCGACGGCGCCCTGATCGTCGACCCCCGGGACACCCGGGACACGGTGCTGGTCGCCTCCGGCGGGGGCACCGTCCTGGCCAACTCCCTGACGAAGATCATCAAGCAGGCCGAGCTCAGCCGGAAGCGCACCGCGCGCGCCGCGGACGTGGCCCCGGCCTCGCACCAGGACTTCGACGGGCTGTCCTCGTTCTACCTGGCCGTGGGCTGGTGCGTCGGCGGCTACCTCTGCGCCTCGATCCTCGCGATCAGCGCGGGCAGCCGCCCCGCCAACCGGCAGCGCGCACTGATCCGGACCGGCGTCATGGCCCTGTACGCGATCGCGGGCGGCATCGGCGGCGCGGTCATCATCGGCCCGGTCCTCGACGCCCTGCCCGGCAGCTTCTGGGGGATGTCGGGCCTGGGCGCGCTGACCGTCTTCGCGGTCGGCATGATCACCCTCGCCCTGGAGGCCCTCACCGGCATCGTCGGCATCGGCCTGGCCGTCCTGCTCGTGGTCATCGCGGGCAACCCGAGCGCGGGCGGCGCCTTCCCCCTCCCGATGCTCCCGGACTTCTGGCGCGCGATCGGCCCCGCCCTCCCCCCGGGCGCCTCGACCTGGACGGCCCGCTCGATCGCCTACTTCCGCGGCAACGCCGTGACCGGGCCCCTGCTGGTGCTGTCCGCCTGGGCGGTGGTGGGCACGGCGGGCACGCTGCTGACGGCGATGCGCAGGAAACCGGACGCGGAGGACATGGCGGACGCGGCCGCTCCGCCCTCCCCGGCACCGGCGGGCGGCGCGGGCTCGACCCCGGTCTGACCCCTGTCTTCGGACTCCCCTCCACCTGACGTACGGAGGGGAGTTCCGTCGGGCCCCGACGAGCTCTAGGCATGACAGGTGCATGACTGCATGCTGGAGCGACCTCGCGCACCCCGCGAGCCGCCACGACTCCCCGCCACCCCACGGAGGTTGCTCATGCGCCGTCGCGCCGCCACCCTGCTCGCCACCCTCGGCCTGTCGCTCCCGCTCGCCCTGCTGCCCACCGCCTCCGCCTCGGCGGCCCCCGCGGACAAGCCCCAGGTGCTCAGTTCCTGGACGCAGACGAGCGCCGCCAGCTACAACGCGTGGAACTCCGCCCGCAACAACAAGGGCGCGTGGTCCGCGTACGGCTTCGACTGGTCGACGGACTACTGCAGCACCTCGCCCGACAACCCGTTCGGCTTCCCGTTCCAGACGGCCTGCGCCCGGCACGACTTCGGGTACCGCAACTACAAGGCGGCCGGCACGTTCTCCGCCAACAAGGCCCGCCTCGACAACGCCCTCTACGCGGACCTCAAGCGCGTGTGCTCCGCGTACTCCGGCGCCAAGCTGACCTCGTGCAACGCCACGGCCTGGACGTACTACCACGCGGTGGACATCTTCGGCGTCGCACCGGCCGGGGCGGGTGTGGGCAGAGGCTGATCAGCGGCCCTCCCGGGAGGGCCGGGCCCGCTCCCCCGGGTCCGGCCTTCCCCCTTTCTCAGTGACCGCCGCTTGGGCGGTCGCAGGAGGGGTGGTCGGGGTAACCGCCGAAGGCGTCCGCCTCGGTGTCCGCGCGGTCCATCGTGCCCTCCACGCACAACAGCGGGGAGACGCCCGCGTAAATGAGGAAGCCGACCGCGGTCGCGCCACCCTGGTGGGTCTCCACCGCCCCGGGGCCGTAGCCGAGACCCATGAGCGCCTTGCGGGCGTGCGCCGGTGAGAAGTCGCCTCGCTTGCGCAGCGGTTCCAGCGCCTTCTCGATACGGGTGACGGCCGCGAGCCCGTCGCACCGGCTCCGGCCGTGCAGCGGGAACGGGACCCGGAACCCGTGGTTCTCGGCGTAGTGGTCGGTGGGCGCCCCGGCCGGGACCGAGGCCGACGCGGGGGACGACTCCTGCGGCGCGGGGTCCTCGCCGGGGCACCGGAAGTCCACCGGCGCGCTGGGCGTGGCCGTCCCGGCGGGCGCGGAGCCCCCTTCGGCGGCCTCGTCCGCCCGCTCGGTCCCGCACCCCGCCACCAGCACGACGACCGCCGCCGCCGTCAGCATTCCAACCCCGGTCCTGGTTCTCCTCATGCGCCGCATCCTCCCGCACGCCGGCGCGGGGGGACACCTGTTCTCGCACCGGCCGAGGAACGCACCGGCCCCCGGGGCGGGTCCCCCGGGGGCCGGCACAGCAGTCGCACGTCCGGACGTCAGTACACGCTGACGCCGTACGTGCTGAGCGCCTCGGTGACCGGCTGGAAGAACGTCGTACCGCCGGAGCTGCAGTTGCCGCTGCCGCCGGAGGTCAGGCCGATCGCCTTGGAGCCGGAGTAGAGCGGACCGCCCGAGTCGCCGCCCTCGGCGCACACGTTGGTCTTGATCATGCCGTAGACCACGTCGCCGTTGCCGTAGTTGACCGTGGCGTTGAGCGCGGAGACGGTGCCGCTGTGGATGCCGGTCGTGGAGCCCCGGCGGGTCACCCGCATCCCGACCGTGGCGTTGGCCGCGCCGGTGATGTCGACGCTGCCGACCGTGCCCGGGTGGGCGAGCGAGGTGTTGTCGTAGCGCACCAGGCCGTAGTCGTTGACCGGGAAGCTGGAGCCGACCGTCGGGCCTATGTAGGTGGTGTTCGAGGAGTTGGTGTACCAGGGCGGGTTGCCGTCGGTGCAGTGACCGGCGGTCAGGAAGTAGTACGTGCTGCCGCTGCGTACGTTGAACCCGAGGGAACAGCGCCAGCCGGGTGCGTAGATGGCGTCGCCGCCGGAGAGCAGCTTGCTGAACTTGCCGGGGGTGTGCTCGATGCGCAGGGCTCCCGCGTTGCCGCCGGCGGAGTCCTTGATCTGCCGGATCTCCGCCGCGGAGACCGTGCTGTCGACCGTGACCACGACCTTGCCGGTCTTCGGGTCGACGTTCCAGGCGGTGCCGGCGACGTCGGCGCCGAGGACGGCGTCACTGGCGGCGGCGAGCTGGTTGGCGCTGTACGTTCCGGTGGAGTCCGCCTGGGCGGTGGGGGCGGCCAGGGCGGCTACGGCCACCAGGCCCGCCGCGATGGCGACGGCCCTGCTGCGTCTGGCGGTACCGCTGAGGGGGGTGGTGCGCTTGATCCTCACTGTCATTCCCTCCCGAGGGGAATCGGGGGTCCGCCTGTGGGGTGGTCGGACCCGTGAGGCGCAGTCGGGCGCACGGCCGTCCGTCCGCATTCCGGATATGCCGTGCTCCTGACAAGCGCTGCTCGGGAGTATTCAAGGCGTCAACTTCCGGCGCAAGGGCGCGTTCTGGCCTGAACTCGAACGCGGCGCGCCGGAAGCCGGACGCGCCACGCTCCGGCTCAGCCGTCGACGCGGTGGCGCTCGCCCGCCTCCACGGCCACCGGAAGGGTGTTGCCCGGCGGCGGGAAGGGGCAGATGAAGTGGTCCGCGAAGGCGCACGGCGGCAGCAGCGCGCGGTTGAGGTCGACGGTCACCGAGCCGTCGGCGGCCGGTGCGGCGGGCCGCAGGAACCGGAAGCGGTAGCTGCTGTTCCCGCTGGTGGCGTCGGCGAAGACCGCCCAGAGCGACCCGTCGGGCTCGACGGCGACCCGGAGCGTGTGCCCGGCCCCGTCCAGCTCGAAGGCGATCTCACCGGCGAGCCCCAGTCCGCGTTCGACACCGTCGGCGTTCTCGACCCGGACGGTGCGGGAGTCCGCGTACGGCCGGAAGGTGCCCGGCACCGCCCAGCGCGGGTCGTACGGGGTCGCGTCGATCGCCCGGAACGCGCGCCGCGCGGGCGATTCGGGGTCGAAGACCCGGACCGCCCACAGGCCCTCGCGGCTCAGCACCACCAGTCTGCGGCCCTCATGCGCGAGCCGGGAGGCGTCGATCGGCCCCCGGTCGGCGCCGAGCCGGATCTCGCCGGTGAAGGGCTTTCCGTCCACGGTCAGCCCGTCCGCCGGGGCGGCTTCGAGCACCAGGGCGCCGTCCTCCTCCCGCCACCGGCCCGGGACGGCCGGAATTCGCCCCTCCGGGTAATCCGTGAGCCAGTGGGTTCCGGTGAGGGAGAGCGGACCGTACGGCGCCGAGACCGTGGCGGTCCGCTCCTGGTGCCAGCGCTCCCAGTCCCGCGCTGCCTGCTGCTGTGCGTGCGTACTCATGGACCAACCGTTCCATACCGGGCCGGCGATCCCGGGGTGCAGCCACGAAGCAGGAGGGGGCCCACGGGTGACACTGCCTCAGCAGTCGCACCCGCAGTCACAGCCGTCACAGCAGCTGCAGCAGTCGCAGCAATTGCTGCACGCGTCGCAGCCGTCGCAGCAGTCCCCGCAGTCGCACTGACTGCACAGCCCCTCGCGCCGCTGACGCGACCAGGGGTCCTCGAAGGTGCCGCAGCACATCTGGCAGGTACAGGCGAGGCCGGCCCACACCAGGCAGCCCATGACGAGCCCGCGCCGGTCGCGCGGCGGCTCCGGCGGCCGGGGGCCGGAGGGGCCGCCCGGTCCCGTGGGCGCGTACGGGTTGCCCGGCGGCGGCCCGAACGAGCCCGTGGGCGCCGTTCCTGACGGTTCGCCGGACGCGGTCAGCAACCCGCCCGCCCGGTGGGAACAGACGTCCGTGGCGAAGGCGCGGTCCACCGAGCGCCGCAGTTCGTGGGCCAGCAGCACATGCGCGAGCCGGTCGTCGGTGAACTCCGCGTCGCGCAGCGCCAGCCGTACGCCCCGCAGCGCGTCGTCGCAGAGCCGCCGGGCCTCGGCGCGCGAGGTGCCGGTCGCGGTGAGCGGGTTCCAGGCTCCCGAAGCGGCGTCGGCTTCCTGGTCCTCCACGGCGTCCAGCAGGTGCGCGAGACGTCCGAAGAGGCGTCCGGCCTCGGCGAGCGGCTCGGCGTTCTGCGGCTTGCCGGCGAGGACGGCGGTGTGCGCGAAGGCGGCTGCGGTGGCGGTCTCGGTGGGCTCGGTGACCGTCAGCAGCGGGGTGCCGGGGCCGGCGAGGAGTTCGATGCCGGTCTGCCGGTCGACGGCGTCGACGAGGACCGCGGTGTCGAAGCCGAGCTGTGCGCCGGTGCGCGCCCCGGCCCGGTCCCAGCCGGCCGCCACCCGGCGGGCCGCCGCGGCGACCGGGCGGCGGGCCAACAGGCCGTCCCGGTCGGCGACGTGGTCCCGCACCTTCGCCGAGGCAAGCACCAGTGAGACGGCGGCGGCCAGCCGGGCGCCCTCGCCGCGCGCGACGGGCGCGGTGCGCATGGAGCGCAGCGGGCAGGGCCCGGCCGTGCGGCGCTGTCCGGGGACGCGTTCGGTCTGAGCCTCCGTCAGGACCGAGACGATCAGGCCGTCGTAGTTGGTGACGATCCGGGCGAACTGCCCGTGGTCGGAACGGAGTGCCAGACAGAGCCCGCAGAGGTGGGCCATCCACTCGGTCTTGAGCCTCTCGGAGAGGCGATGCGTACAGGGCCTGACTATTCCGAACACGGCCGTCCCCCGGGTTTCGTTCGCGTGTGTGCCGCGCTCGGGCGCGGACGCGACGGCATCGTACCGAGCGGCCCGTTCACCCGTACGTCCCCCATGTCACCCGTACGGACCGGCGCATCATATTTTATTTCTTCAGGCCCCTTTACCGGTACGAACCCTGACGAATCGCCACATCCTCTGCACCAGTACCGTCACGAATGCCCTGCGCGCCGCCTATCCCCTTGGCGCACGATCCGCATCATGGACGACCATAGGGATACGAAAGAGATGCGGAACAACAAGGAACCGCGGTGAGAGGAGGCGTCCATGGGATCGGTGCGCAAGGCGAGTGCCTGGCTGGGCCTCGTAGAGGACAACGACGAGCGGTACTACGACGACGACGAGTACGCCGAGGGTGCGCGGACCGGCACCGGTCAGGCCTGGGTGACCGACCCGCGGGTGCGGGTGGCCTCCGAGACCGCCGAGGAGACGGGCCGCCGGATCGCCACCGTGACCCCGGACAGCTTCCGTGACGCCCGCGCCATCGGCGAGCTCTTCCGGGACGGCGTCCCGGTGATCATGAACCTCACGTCCATGGACTCCGCCGACGCCAAGCGCGTGGTGGACTTCGCCGCAGGACTGATCTTCGGACTGCGCGGGTCGATCGACCGCGTCGCCACCCGCGTCTTCCTGCTGACCCCCGCCGACACCCAGGTGATGAACGGCGAAGCCGCCGGCCGGCCGGCCGACGGCTTCTTCAACCAGAGCTGACCGCCCTCCGGGCGCTCATCGGAATGCGTCCAGGCCGGTGAGCGCCTTTCCCAGGACAAGCTGGTGCATCTCCACGGTCCCCTCGTAGGTGAGCACCGACTCCAGGTTGGTCGCGTGCCGCATCACCGGGTACTCCAGCGAGATCCCGTTGGCGCCGAGGATCGTGCGCGAGGTGCGGCAGATCTCGATGGCCTCCCGCACGTTGTTCAGCTTCCCGAAACTGACCTGCTCCGGGCGCAGCCGCCCGGCGTCCATCCGCCGCCCCAGGTGGTGGGCGAGCAGGATGCCCTTGTGCAGCTCGACGGCCATGTCGGCGAGCTTGGCCTGGGTGAGCTGGAAGCCGCCGATCGGCTTCCCGAACTGTTCGCGGGTGCGCGCGTAGTCGACGGCCGCCTCGAAGCTCGACCGGGCCGCGCCCATGGCTCCCCAGACGATGCCGTAGCGGGCGTGGCTGAGACAGCTGAGCGGTCCGCGCAGCCCGGTGACCCCGGGCAGGACGGCGTCGGCGGGCAGCCGCACCTCGTCCAGGATCAGTTCGCTGGTGACCGAGGCGCGCAGCGACCACTTGTGCCGGATCTCGGGCGCGGAGAAGCCCGGCGCGTCCGTCGGGACGACGAAGCCCCGGATGCCGGTGCCGGCCGGCCCCTCGTCGGTCTGCGCCCAGACGACCGCGACGCCGGCGACGGAGCCGTTGGTGATCCACATCTTGCGGCCGCTGAGCACCCAGTCCTCGCCGTCGCGCCTGGCGTACGTGCGCATGGCGGCCGGGTCCGAGCCGTGGTCCGGCTCGGTGAGGCCGAAGCAGCCGATGGTCTCGCCCGCCGCCATGCCGGGCAGCCACCGCTGCTTCTGCTCCTCGGAGCCGAAGCGGTGGATCGCGTACATGGCGAGGGAGCCCTGTACGGAGACGAGCGAGCGGATGCCCGAGTCGGCCGCCTCCAGCTCCAGGCAGGCCAGCCCGTACTGGACGGCCGTGGCGCCGGCGCAGCCGTAGCCCTGGAGCGACATGCCGAGCGCGCCCAGGGCGCCCAGTTCGCGGGCCAGCTCGCGGATGCCGGGCAGCTCGCCGTTCTCGTACCACTCGGCGATGTGCGGCAGGACGCGGTCGGCGGCCCAGGTGCGAACGGTGTCGCGGATCGCGAGGTCCTCGGGGCTCAGCAGGTCGTCGACGCCGATCGGGTCGCGGGGGTCGAAGGGCGGGAGCTTCGAGGTGGTGGACATGAGGGTGTGCCTCCGGCGGCTCGCACGGTACCGATGTCGGTGGGGTGGCTCGAAAACCGGTCGAAAACTAGCAGCGTTAGTTACGACGCCGTGCCGACGTTACGACTCAGCGTGCCGTGCGTCCAGAGCCCGCAGCCCCGGCCGTCCGGCGCCGGGCGGGCATCCGCAGCGGCGCCCCGAGGGGCTCGGCGGACTCCCGCGCCGGGGTGTCGATGCGTTCCGCGGACTCCCGGGGCTCGCACAGCTTCGGCGCGCACTCCATCAGCCGGGGCAGTCGCAGCGCGGCGAGCGCCCCGAGCAGCAGCAGCCCCGCGCTGACCATCAGCGTGATGTGCAGCCCGCCGATGAAGGCGTCCCGGGCCGTGGCGCGCAGGACCGACCCGAGCGGACCGCCCAGCTGCGCCGCCTCCTGGTACGCCTCGCCGAGCGAGTGGGCGGCACCGGAGGCCGCCGACGCGGGGACGCCCTCGGCGTGCAGCCCCGCGAGACCGGGCGTATAGGCGGCGTTCATCACACTGCCGAGCAGGGCTATCCCCATCCCGGCGCCCAGCTGGTACGAGGTCTCCCCGATCGCCGCCGCCCCGCCCGCCCGGTCCGCTGGGGCCTCGCTGAGCATCGACTCGTACGCGCCGAACAGCGTGGACTGCAGGCCGAAGCCCAGTGCGACGAAGGCGGCGGCCAGCAGGGCGGGCCGGTCGTCGCGGCCCATCACGGTCAGCGTCAGCACCGAGGCGGCCGTCAGGACGAACCCCCAGCCGACCATCCGGCGCGGCCCGATCCGGCGCAGCGTGTGGGAGCCGGTGGCACCGGCGGCCATCGCGGCGAAGGTGAGCGGGAGCAGCCGGAGACCGGTCTCCAGGGGGCTGAGGCCCAGGACGAGCTGGAGGTACTGGACGGCGACGAGCTCCAGGCCGACCAGGGCGAGCATGGCGAGGACGATGCAGCCGACGGCGGCCGAGAAGGCGGGCCTCGCGAACATGCCGATGTCGATCAGCGGGTGGGTGCGCCGTCGCTGGCGGCGTACGAAGGCGACGAGCAGCGCGGCCCCGAGCAGCAGCGGTGCCAGGGTCGCGAGGCCGGTCAGGCCCTCGCCGGTGCCGGCCCGCTTCACGCCCAGGACCACGCCGAGCACCCCGGCGGCGGCCGTCAGCGCGCCGAGCACGTCCCAGGGTCCGTCGTCGTTGCCCCGGGACTCGGGGAGCAGCAGCCGTCCGACCGGGAGGATCAGGGCCATCAGCGGGATGTTGATCAGGAAGACCGAGCCCCACCAGAAGTGCTCGACGAGGAAGCCGCCGACGACGGGGCCGGTGGCGGCACCGACCGCGGCGACCGCGGACCAGACGCCGATCGCGACGGCCCGTTCGCGCCGGTCGGGGAAGACCTGGCGCAGGATCGAGAGGGTCGCGGGCATGATCATCGCCCCGCCGACGCCGAGCAGGGCCCGCGCCGCGATGAGCACGCCCGCGCTGTCGGCCAGGGCGGCGACGGCGGAGGCGGCTCCGAACAGGGCGTAGCCGAGCAGCAGGACGCGGCGGCGTCCGACGCGGTCGCCGAGGGTGCCGAAGAGGATCAGCAGGGAGGCGCAGACCAGCGGGTAGGCGTCCACGATCCACAGCAGGCCGGCGGCGCTGGGCCGCAGGTCCTCGGTGACGGCGGGGACGGCGACGTGGAGCACCGTGGCGTCGAGCGCCACGAGCAGCAGGCTGAGGCAGAGGACGACCAGGACGACCCAGCGGTTGGCACCGTCGGCGGCTGTGCGCAGGCGGAGTCGGGCTGCGGGCGTCCCTGACATGCATCTACCTCCCAAATGGTCCCTCGCACCCGGCTGGCCCACGGGGCGCGGTCGCCGCTGTTCCCCCGGGGCCCGGCATCGACGGGCGAGTGATCCGTCAGCGTACGCGAGTTCGGCAGGGCCACACGTGGCCCATCTCATACCGCCCGACTCCGGGAAGTGTGGCGTACGCCACTACGGCCTCGCCGGCCCGGGGCACCGCCGGGACCTGCGAGGACCGTTCGGGGGTCGCGTCGGCGGCACCGTACGGCCTCCCGCCCGAAGCCGTACCGTAACCGGACTGACACCCTCCGTCCCATTCCGCCGCGCTGCGGATAAACACACTTCGGGCCGCCGGAATTCTTCCGCGACATCCGTGAATTACGTTCTCGAACAGACATCGCACAAAGGCGCAAAAGAATACGAGAGTTATCAAGACACCCTGGAAGAACTCGTCGACTGAGACATACTCCACATCACATCGTCATCACAAAGCGCCCGGATCGACCGGCGCGCCCACTCACTCGCTGTAACGTCGATTGGGTGCGTACCGACATCTTCGCCCGGCTGGACCGGGAGCCGGAACCGCCGAAGATAGAGACACCGCGGATGAGCCGTCACCGCGTCGCTCTCTTCGGCGGGACGTTGGCGTTCTATCTGGCCATCGTCATTGCCGTGCTCATGTCGTCCTGGCTGGTGACCCTGGACTGGAAGGTCATGCTCTTCCGGCCCTACCAGCAGTGGCCCGAGATCCACGCCGCCCTCGACTACTACGTGGTCCTCGGGCAGCGCGGGCCCACCGCGGTCATGGTCGCCTGCTGGCTCGGCTGGCGCTCCTGGCGGCAGCACACCCTGCGTCCGCTGCTGACGCTGGGCGCCTCGCTGCTGCTGCTCAACCTGACGGTGGGCGCGGTCAAGATCGGCCTCGGCCGGCTGGGCCCGCACTACGCGACCAGGATCGGATCGGCCGAGCTCTTCGCCGGCGGCGATATATTTCCGTCCGGCCACACCGCCAACGCCGTGGTGACCTGGGGCATCCTCGCCTACCTGGCCGCCACCCCGCGGGCCAGGCGCTATCTGTCGGCCATGTCCGCGATCGTCTCGCTCGGCGTCGGCCTGACGACGGTCTACCTCGGTACGCACTGGCTGAGCGACGTGCTCCTCGGCTGGGTGGCGGGCCTGCTCATCCTGCTGGGCCTGCCCTGGGTGGAGCCGCTGATCACCCGCGCCGAGAACTGGATCTTCGCCGCCCGTGCCCGGCTGGGCGCGCCCGGCAGCCGGCCCGTTCCCCCGGTGCCCGCCACCGGCACCCCGCTGCCCGTGCCGGCCGTACAGCAGGCCGAGGACGGGACGGCGGCGCAGAGCCCCGCGCACGGCCAGGCGGGGCGCCCGCCGGCCCCGAACAACCGCCCGCGGCCCCATGCGGCGCCCGCCGCCGGCCACGCGGCGCGCTCGGAGCGGTCCCCGGTGACCCCGGCCGGCAGCCGCCGCCCGCCGCACGCGGACCGCGCGCCGCGCGGGGGCACGGCCCCGGCCCGGCCGGTCGCCGGCGGCTGAGACGCTCCCGTACGCCAGTGGGCCCCCGACCATGTCCGGTCGGGGGCCCACTGGCGTACGGGAGCGTCTCAGGCCGTTCAGCCGGTCCAGCAGCGCCTGACGACGCCGCCGTCGACCTCGAAGTTGATCCGGCCGGCCTGGAACTCCATGGTGACGACCGTGCCCGGCGCGAGGGCCCTCACGGTGGACCAGCCGTGCTCCCGGGCCCGCTGCTCGGCGGTCTCTGCGGTGAGCCCCACGTACGCGCCGGTCGCGTCGTCGGGCTGGGCGGGAGGAGTCGGTATCGGTGCCATACCTCTCACCGTAGGCGCCCGGGGGCGGGGGCGGTAGCGGGGGCCGCGCGCGGGCACACGGCATCCGCACGTCCCTCACCGGTCACACTTGTGTCACAGGATCACGACACCTGTCCCCCTCGGCCCCCTTCACCCGAACGTGCGATTCACAACCGGACGCACAGTAATCGCACAGGTCCGTAAACGATCATCGGACCGGTCTCCTAAAGGTGGGGAAAGACGGACGATTTCCTACTTGCGACGCGACCGCATTCCCGGCCGGAATACGTTCCGCAAAGACGGGCTTCGCCAGTAATTCACCCTCCCTTATCGCATCCTTATCCCGAGGGAACGATAGGCACACCATCGGACAGGCCGGCCCGTGCACACCGGACCGTATAGCGGACAACCCGCTTCACCGCATTCCGGCCACCCCCGTCGGGGAGCCACCCGACCCGGTCCGCGCGTCCGCTTCACCGCCCCCGCGCCGGGGCCCGCACAGGGGGGCTTTCTCCCTCTTTGTCGGCTGCTCCGCCACCGCGCCCGGCGCACGGTCCCGATTCCGTACGGCTTCCCGCGTGACCCCGGCGGCGGCTCGCCCGTTGTCATCACTGAGCCGGGAACCGCCCGGCGCACGTACCGAGTTCGAGGAGCCACCCGTGCCGCGCATGCTCGACGTCAGCGAGGACGTACGCGCCGAGATCGGCGACGCCGAAGCCGACCGGCTGCTCGTCGGCGACAACGCCCCGGGCAGTTACGACTGCACCTCCTGCCGCACCCCCGGCGACTCCGAGCAGGAGCGCACCAGCACCGTGCTGTTCGTCGGCGACGAGACCGCCGTGCTCGCCTTCGCGCACGCCAGCTGCATCCCCTCGCAGGTCGTCCAGGTCGCCGAGGAGCAGCTCCAGGGCGCCGTCCGCAGCATCACCGGCGGTGAGCAGGGCGAACCGGAGCGGATCGTCCCCGAGCAGGCCGTCCTGGGCATCACCAGCGGCCTCGTCCTCATCGACGACGAGCTGCACCCGGCCCTGGTCGTCGAGCCGACCGGCGCGATCGCCCGCCCGGGCACGGACGGCCGGGACGGCGACCAGTTCCTCCAGCTCCTTCTGGAACAGGGCTTCCAGCCAATCCCCCGCATGGAGCAGGTGCCCGAGGTGCTGCACGGCTGGTCGATCCTGCTCGCCATGGGCCAGCTGCACGCCGTGCTCCAGCCCGGTACGGGGGGCGGCTCCCCGGTAGCCTGGTGGCAGGCGCACGCGCCGCTCCAGGTCACCGAGGGCTGGCGGACCGCCGCCAACAAGTCGCAGACCGTGCTGGTCTACGCCGCCCCGGCCGGCTGCATCGGCCAGCAGCCCCGCGAGGACCTGCTGCGCGACGCGCTGGAGAAGGCGTCGGCCGCCGGGCTGCTGGTCGCCGCCGCCATGCCGCTGGCCGGGACCTGACCGTGACCGCGCATCCGGAGCGTCGGCGGCGAACAATTGTCTCCCCGACGGGTGTTTCCACGGCGGGCCCGCATCCGACGGCCGACGGGGTCGTTGGCACCTACGTGCACTCATACGACCCCTCCCACCAACGTCCGAGCCCGATCCCTGCCATGCGTCCCTCGCAGGACCCCTCGGGCGGCCCGTCCCAGACCCCGATCTACGACGCGCTGTACTCCGAGTACCGCCGCTCGTTCCGGGCGCTGCCGGGTGACCGGACCGGCGAGGAGAGTCTGGGCCTCCAGGCCCTCGGCACCGGCCTCTTCGGCTCGCGCGCCCCGCTGCGCGGCCATTCCGGCCGCTCCTCCCCCGGCGGCGCGGCGGTCACGGCCGGGGCGACGGCAGCGACGGGCGACCGCACCGGCAACGGCACGCACGCCGGGGGCCTCGGCGGCTGGCAGCGGGTGGGCCGCCACGCGGGACGGGCCCGGCCCGCGGCCCTGCCGCCCGGCTCACGGGACGCCTGACCGCGCGCACGACAGAAGCCCCGGACCGCTCGGTGACCGAGCGGTCCGGGGCTTCGTCGTGTCCCGTACGCCTGAGGGGCTACTTGTTGCGGCCGCGCTTCTCGCGGACGCGCACCGAGATGTGGATCGGGGTGCCCTCGAAGCCGAACTCCTCGCGCAGCCGGCGCTCGACGAAGCGCCGGTAGCCGTGCTCCAGGAAGCCCGAGGCGAAGAGGACGAAGCGCGGCGGCTTGGTGCCCGCCTGGGTGCCGAAGAGGATGCGGGGCTGCTTGCCGCCGCGGACCGGGTGCGGGTGGGCGGCGACGATCTCGCCGAGGAACGCGTTCAGCCGGCCGGTCGGGACGCGGGTCTCCCAGCCGTCGATCGCCGTCTCGATCGCCGGGACCAGCTTCTCCATGTGGCGGCCGGTGCGGGCGGAGACGTTGACCCGGGGGGCCCACTCGACCTGGGCGAGCTCGGTCTCGATCTCGCGTTCCAGGTAGTAGCGGCGCTCCTCGTCGAGCGTGTCCCACTTGTTGAACGCGAGCACGACGGCGCGGCCCGCCTCCACGGCCATGGTCACGATGCGCTGGTCCTGGACGCTGATCGACTCACTGGAGTCGATCAGGATGACCGCGACCTCGGCCTTCTCCAGGGCGGCGGCGGTACGCAGCGAGGCGTAGTAGTCCGCGCCCTCCTGGAGGTGGACGCGGCGCCGGATACCCGCCGTGTCGATGAACTTCCAGGTGACGCCGCCCAGCTCGATCAGCTCGTCGACCGGGTCCCGGGTGGTGCCGGCCAGCTCGTTGACGACGACGCGGTCCTCGTTGGCGACCTTGTTCAGCAGCGAGGACTTGCCGACGTTCGGGCGGCCGATGAGCGCGATGCGGCGCGGGCCGCCGAGGGCCGAGCCGAAGGACTGCGGCGGGGCCTCGGGCAGGGCCTCCAGGACGGCGTCCAGCATGTCGCCGGTGCCGCGGCCGTGCAGCGAGGAGACCGGGTGCGGCTGGCCGAGCCCGAGCGACCACAGGGCGGTGGCGTCGGCCTCGCCGCTCTGGCCGTCGACCTTGTTGGCGCAGAGCACGACGGGCTTGCCGGCCCGGCGCAGCAGCTTGACGACGGCCTCGTCGGTGTCGGTGGCGCCGACGGTGGAGTCCACCACGAAGACGACCGCGTCGGCCGTCTCGATCGCGTACTCCGCCTGGGCGGCGACGGAGGCGTCCAGGCCGAGCACGTCCTGCTCCCAGCCGCCGGTGTCGACGACCTTGAAGCGGCGGCCGGCCCACTCGGCCTCGTAGGTGACGCGGTCGCGGGTGACGCCCGGCTTGTCCTGGACGACGGCCTCGCGGCGGCCGATGATCCGGTTCACCAGGGTCGACTTGCCGACATTCGGGCGGCCGACGACGGCGAGGACGGGGAGCGGTCCGTGACCGGCCTCACCGAGCGCGCCCTCGACCTCATCGGGGTCGAATCCTTCCTGCGCGGCGAGCTCCATGAACTCCGCGTACTCGGCATCGCCAAGCTCTCCGTGCTCGTGGTCCGAGCCGCCGGAGTGAATCTGGTCGTTCATGAAGTCCGTTCCTCTTTGCATCATCATCGATGGACCACGCAGCGTGCGGTCCACTACTCAAGTCTTACCCGGTGCGCCCGGTGAGGCGCCCGGCGTGCTCCAGGTGGCCGGTCAGCCGGGCCTGGATGCGCAGCGTGGCCTCGTCGAGCGCCTTGCGCGTGCGCCTGCCGCTGCGATCGCCGGCTTCGAAGGGCTCTCCGAAGACGACGTCGACGCGGCTGCGCAGCGGCGGCAGTGCCGATATCAACCGTCCGCGGCGCTCGGTGCTTCCCAGGACGGCCACGGGCACGATCGGCGCCCCGCCGCGTACCGCGAAGTACGCGAGACCGGCGCGCAGCGAGGCGAAGTCCCCGTCGCCCCTGGTGCCCTCGGGAAATATCCCGAGCACCCCGCCGTCCTCCAGCACGCCCAGCGCGCGGGTGATGGCGGTGCGGTCGGCGGTCGTACGGTCCACCTCCAGCTGCCCGATTCCGCGCAGGAACGGGTCCAGGGGGCCGACGAACGCCTCTTTCTTGATCAGGAAGTGGACGGGCCTGGGCGCGGTGCCCATCAGCATCGGCCCGTCGATGTTGTGCGAGTGGTTCACCGCGAGTATGACGGGTCCGGAGGCGGGGACCCGCCAGGCGCCGAGCACGCGGGGCCTGAAGAGCCCGTACATCAGCCCGATCCCGATGCCGCGCCCGACCGCCGCACCACGCGGCGAGGGCGCGCTCGTGGCGTCGGTCACTTCGCGGCCCGCTTCTCCCCGACAAGGGTGACGACGCACTCGATGACCTGCTGGAGCGTCAGCTCGGTGGTGTCCACCTCGACCGCGTCGTCCGCCTTGGCGAGCGGCGAGGTCTTGCGGCCGGAGTCCGCGGCGTCCCGCTTGATCAGCGCCTCCCTGGTGGCGGCGAGATCGGAGCCCTTGACCTCGCCGCTGCGGCGGGCGGCGCGGGCCTCCGGCGACGCGGTGAGGAAGATCTTGATGTCGGCGTCGGGCAGCACGGTGGTGCCGATGTCGCGGCCCTCGACGACGATGCCCTTCTCCGCGCTCGCGGCGATGGTGCGCTGGAGCTCGGTGATCAGGGTGCGCACCTCGGGGACGGCGCTGACTGCGCTGACCTTGGAGGTGACCTCCTGGGTGCGGATCGGGCCGGAGGCGTCCTCGCCGTCGACGGTGATCGTCGGGGCGGCGGGGTCGGTGCCGGAGACGATGACCGGCTTGGCGGCGGCGGTCGCGACCTGGGCCGCGTCCTGCACGTCGACACCGTTGTTCAGCATCCACCAGGTGATGGCGCGGTACTGGGCGCCGGTGTCCAGGTAGCTCAGGCCGAGCTGGGCGGCGACGGCCTTGGAGGTGCTGGACTTGCCGGTGCCGGAGGGGCCGTCGATGGCGACGATCACCGCGGCAGGGGCGGTCCGGACGGCGGCGCTTACGGTTTCCACGGTGGTGGACACCTTCCTGGTGCTCGGGGCGGGCTGGACGGGACGCGTGAACCCGCCCCGCACAAGGTTACCGAGTGCGGGGACGGGTCCGACCACCCCTGTGGACAACTGTGCGACCGGGGTGCCGCGCCACCGGTCCTACTGCCGGATCGACCAGCCCCGCTCGCGGAGGGCGGCGGCCAGGGCCGGGGCGGCGCTGGGTTCGACCATGAGCTGGACGAGCCCGGACTGCTGGCCGGTGGCGTGCTCGATGCGCACGTCCTCGATGTTGGTCCCGGACCGGCCCGCGTCGGCGAAGATCGCCGCCAGCTCGCCGGGCCGGTCGCTGATGAGGACGGCCACGACCTCGTACGAGGCCGGGGCGGCGCCGTGCTTGCCGGGCACCCGGACGCGGCCCGCGTTGCCCCGGCTCAGGACGGAGCGGATGCCCTCCGTGCCGGCCCGCCGCTTGTCCTCGTCGGCGGACTGCAGCCCGCGCAGCGCGGTGACGGTCTCCTCCAGGTCGGCGGCGACGCCGGCGAGGACGTCGGCGACGGGGCCGGGGTTGGCGGACAGGATCTCCACCCACATCCGCGGGTCGGAGGCCGCGATCCTGGTCACGTCCCTGATCCCCTGCCCGCACAGCCGCACCGCGGTCTCGTCGGCGTCCTCCAGCCGGGCGGCGACCATCGACGAGATGAGCTGCGGGGTGTGCGAGACGAGGGCGACGGCCCGGTCGTGCGCGTCGGCGTCCATGACGACCGGCACGGCGCGGCACAGGGCGACCAGTTCGAGCGCCAGGTTCAGCACCTCGGTGTCGGTGTCCCGGGTCGGGGTGAGGACCCAGGGCCGCCCCTCGAAGAGGTCGGCGGTGGCGGCGAGCGGACCGGAGCGCTCCTTGCCGGCCATGGGGTGCGTGCCGATGTAAGGGGTGAGGTCAACCCCCAGCGCCTCCAGCTCGCGGCGGGGCCCGCCCTTCACGCTGGCGACGTCCAGGTAGCCGCGGGCGGCACCGTCACGCATGGCGGCGGCGAGCACGCTCGCGGTGTGGGCGGGCGGTACGGCGACCACGGCCAGGTCGACGCGGCCCTCGGGCAGCTCGGTCGTACCGGCACCGAGCGAGGCGGCGGTCCTGGCCGACTCGGGGTCGTGGTCGACGAGGTGGACGGTGATGCCGCGGCTCGCGAGGGCGAGGGCCGCGGAGGTGCCGACGAGGCCGGTACCGATGACGACGGCGGTTCTCACTGGGCGATGTCCTTGCGCAGGGCGGCGGTGGCGCCGAGGTAGACGTGGTTGATCTCGGCCTTGGACAGATACGTCTCGACGTGCGCGAGAATGCGGACGACCCTGGGCATGGCGCCCTCGATGTCCAGTTCCTGGGCGCAGATCAGCGGTACGTCGACGATCCCGATGCCGCGTGCGGAGGCGGCCGGGAAGTCGCTGTGCAGGTCGGGCGTGGCCGTGAACCAGATGCTGATCAGGTCGTCCGCGACGAGCTCGTTCCGCTCCAGGACGGCCGTGAGCAGGGCGCTGACCTGCTCGCCCATGTGCCCGGCCTCGTCGCGCTCCAGCTGGACGGCTCCACGGACCGCTCGTACCGCCACGTCATGCTCCTCGCTCGTCCCTCTTCGTACGTTTGCGATCAGCGTAGAGGGACGGCGGGGTCCCGTGCCCGCCCGCCCCTTCTGTGAGACGCGCCCGTGCCCGGTCCTCGCGTACCCTCCCGGCATGATCACTCCGGCCGACGAGAACCTGGTGCGCCACCACACGGTCTACTCCTGCGTGATGGGGTCGCGCGCCTTCGGTCTCGCGACGGAGGACAGCGACACCGACCGGCGGGGGGTCTTCCTCGCGCCGACCCCGCTGTTCTGGCGCTTCGTGAAGCCGCCCACGCACATCGAGGGCCCGGCCGACGAGCAGTTCTCCTGGGAGCTGGAACGCTTCTGCGAGCTGGCCCTGCGCGCCAACCCGAACGTGCTGGAGTGTCTGCACTCGCCGCTCGTCGACCACGTCGACGACACCGGCCGCGAACTGCTCGCGCTGCGCGGGGCGTTCCTCTCCCGGCGGGCGCACGACTCGTTCGTACGCTATGCGGTGGCCCAGCGCCGCAAGCTGGAGGCGGACGTCCGCCAGTACGGCGCCCCGCGCTGGAAGCACGCCATGCACCTGCTGCGCCTGCTGGCGAGCTGCCGGGACCTGCTGCGCACCGGCGTCCTGGACATCGAGGTCGGCGAGGCCCGCGAGGACCTGCTCGCGGTCAGGCGGGGCGAGGTCCCCTGGCCCGAGGTGGAACGCCGCATGACCCGCCTCGCCGCCGAGAACGACGAGGCGGCCACCGCCTCCCCCCTGCCCGCCGAACCGGACCGGACCCGCGTGGAGGACTTCCTGATCCGCACACGCCGGACGTCGGCGGCGGCCTCAGCGCTCTGAGAGCCGGGCCCGCACCACGAGCGCGTGGAGCGCGTCGAAGCCCCCTGGCGCGTCCGGGAGCCTTGACGCCTCCTGCGCCGCGTCCAGGACCCGGTGCAGCGCCTCGACGTCCCGGCCCACCGCCGCCGCGTCCACGCCGTCCGCTCCCCCGTGTTCGGCCTCCGCCTTGGCCTCGATCAGGCCGGGCAGGAAGCCGGGCGCCTCGACACGGGCGAGGAGCGTCGGCAGGTGGGCCAGCACCTCACCGCTGCGCATCAGGTGGATGCCGGTGAGCAGCGCCCGGAAGGTGTACAGGAGCGGCTTGAGCTCGCCGGTCCGCTCGAAGAGCCGCCACTGGGTGTTGGCGAACCCCCGGTAGTGGTGGGCGTGGTTGCGGGTGAGGACCTGCGGGGCAAGGGCCACCAGCTCGGCGTGCAGCCGGCTGGTGCGTACGACCAGCGGCGAGAGCAGCTGCTCCAGCACGTAGCCGTTCGGTTTCAGCATCAGCCGTACGAACTTGCGCAGGTCGTGCGTGACGAGGTCCATCTCCACCCCGTCCCGGTCCCACATCCGTGTGCAGGTCTCCTCGGGCTCCCGCAGCCCCACGAGGTCGTCCGCGGGGAGCAGATGGACCCCGCGCATGTCCACGTCCGAGTCCCGCGACGGGAATCCGTACAGATGCGCTCCGGAGACCGTGGCGAACAGCAGCGGGTGGCGTTCGCCGGCGAGGGCCGGGCCGAGGCCGGTGACCGGGAGACCGGCCTCCTGGAGCAGAGTGGTGTGCGAAGGCATGGCTCAAGCGTCCCAGAGCGCCCCGAGCTCCAGCAGCTCGTCCCGGTACTCGATGCGCTCCACCCATGCGGCCGGCCAGGCGCCGGGGCCCAGGTGTGCACCGGCCAGCGCGCCGGCCAGGCAGGCGATCGAGTCCGAGTCGCCGCGGGTGCAGGCGGCCCGGCGCAGGGCGGTGACGGGTTCGTCCGGGAAGAGCAGGAAGCAGTGCAGGGCGGTGGCGAGGGCCTCCTCGGCGATCCAGCCGTCACCGGTGGCCTCGCAGGGGTCGGTCTCAGGGGACGGGTTGCGCAGGGCCACGCGCACGTTCTCCAGCATGGCCAGGCACTCGTCCCAGCCCCGGGTGATGAAGGACTCGGGCGAGGCGTCGTGCGTGTGGTGCCACAGGTCGCCGAGCCAGCGGTCGAGGTAGCGGCCGCGGTTCTCGTAGGCGTACGAACGGAGTTGGCCGATCAGGCCCAGCGGTTCGGCGCCCTGGGCGAGCAGGTGCACCGCGTGGGCCGTCAGGTCGGATGCGGCGAGCGCGGTCGGGTGGCCGTGGGTCAGGGCCGACTGGAGCTGGGCGGCGCCGGAGCGCTGCTCGTCGGTGAGGCCGGGCGCGAGCCCGATGGGCGCGACGCGCATGTTGGCGCCGCAGCCCTTGGAGCCGGTCCGGCTCGCCTCCTGCCAGGCGCGGTCGCCGTCGAGCAGGTGGCAGGCCTCCAGGCAGGTACGGCCGGGGGCGCGGTTGTTGTCGGGCGAGTGGTACCAGTCCACGTACTCCTCGCGCACCGGGCGGGCCAGCCGCAGCCCGGTGAGCGGGCCCCGGTCCATGGCGGTGCGCAGGCCCCGGCCCAGGGCCAGGGTCATCTGGGTGTCGTCGGTGACGAAGGCCGGCTTCGGCAGCTCCATCTCCCGCCAGGGCCCGCACTTGGCGAGGATCGACGGCACGTCGTTGAACTCGGTGGGGAACCCCAGCGCGTCGCCGAGCGCGAGCCCGGTCAGCGCGCCGGTCGCGGCGCCCTTCGTACGGGTGGTGGTCATGCGTGCCGTCCTTCCGGTCGCAGCAGCGGGGGGTGGAGTGCGGTGGCGTCGCCCGCGCGGTATAGGGCGGCGGGTTTGCCCCGGCCGCCGGTGCGGCGGGGGGCGCCTTCGGCGGGCTGGACGAAGCCCGGGGTCGCGAGGACCTTGCGGCGGAAGTTGGGGCGGTCCAGCTCGACGCCCCAGACCGTCTCGTAGACCTGTTGCAGCTCGCCGAGGGTGAAGTGGGGCGGGCAGAACGCGGTGGCCAGGCAGGTGTATTCGAGCTTGGCGCCGACCCGGTCGCGGGCGTCCGCGAGGATGCGGTCGTGGTCGAAGGCGAGGGTGCCCGTCCCGGCGGCGTCCCACCACCGGGCGCCCGCCGCGTCGCCCCCGCCGCGCGGCTCGGGCAGGTCGGGCACGAGGGCGGTGTGGGCGACGGAGACGACGCGCATCCTGGGGTCGCGGTCCGGGTCGCTGTAGGTGCGCAGCTGCTCCAGGTGGAGGCCCGAGACGGTGTCGTCGCTCAGCCCGGTCTCCTCGGCCAGTTCGCGGCGGGCGGCGGCCCCGGCGGACTCGCGGGGCAGCAGGAAGCCGCCGGGCAGCGCCCAGTGGCCCTTGTACGGTTCCGCGCCGCGTTCGACCAGCAGGACGTGCAGCCGGGAGTCGCGGACGGTGAACACCGCCAGGTCGACGGTGACCGCGAACGGCTCGAAGGCGTGCCGGTCGTAGCCCTCGGGGGCCACGGCGCTCATCGGTGCTCCGGGAGCGGTGCGGCGAAGTCCCAGCCCTCGGCGAGCAGTGCGTCGACGGCCTCCACGGCGCGGGCCAGGCGCGTCTCACGGCTGCCGGTCAGCTCGATGAACGGCCTCCCGGTGCGGGTGAGTTCGGCCCGGAACCGGTCGGTCATCCAGGGACGCAGCTCCTCGCCGTCGCGCAGCCCGTCGTCCTCGAAGGCCACGCCCTCGTGGTCGGTGAGCAGCCACAGGTGGTGGCGGGCCCGGTCGGCGATGCGCTCGACGAGGGGGTTGCGGCCGCCGACGTACCGCTCGTGCCACACGGTCGTCGCGAAGGAGTCCGTGTCGCAGACGAGCACCGGGGAGCCGGTGCGGGCCGCCTCCTCCTCGCGGGCGTTCTGGGTCTCCGCGATGTGCGGGAAGTCGTGGGTGGAGAGGGTGACGTCCTCCCACTGGGCCCGGGGCCACCGCTCGCGCAGCTCGGCCAGCTTCCGTTCGCTGAACTCGCGCCCGTACTCGGCCACGTACCCCGTGTGCGCCCAGACGCCGCCGCGCTGGCGGTAGTGGGCGGCCAGCGCGCGGGCCAGCGTGGTGGTGCCGGTGGACTCCGCGCCGAGGACGACGACGCGGCGGGCGAGCGCCGCCCGGACCGGCGCTTCGAGGAAGCCCCAGCAGCCGGCCGGGTCCGCGCGGACGGCGGTGCCGGAGACCGGGTACGCGGTGCGGTCGGGGTCGACGCAGACGGACTCGGCGCCGAAGCGGCGGGCCAGCTCGTCCCCGTACGACTCCGAGGTGAAGACGGCGTCCACGCGCTCGGGCACGGCGGCGGTGAAGACCGCCATGTGGGCGTCCCAGATCGCCGGGTCGTGGAGGTCCATGCGGGTGTCGTCGACGGCACCGACCACCGTCACGTCGGGGTGCGCCTCGCGCATCCAGGCGACCCGGTCGGCCAGCGGGACGGACTCCACCGAGGCGGCGCAGACCAGGACCGTCAGCCGTTCGCAGCGGGCGGCGGCGGTGCGGACGAGGTGGTGGTGGCCGGCGTGCGGCGGGTAGAACTTGCCGAGCACGAGTCCGTGCGGGTAGCGCTTCATGCCAGGGCCCCGGGGTCTGCATTGAGTGCCCCGGCGGGTCGCGGGCCGGCTGCGGTCAGGTCGCGGCGCCAGTTGCGCAGGCCGATCAGGCACAGCGTCAGGAAGCCGACGTACAGCAGCGAGGTCAGGTACAGCTCCTTGTACGCGTACAGCGGGATGTACACGATGTCGGCGGCGATCCACAGCCACCAGGACTCGACGAGCTTGCGGCACTGCCCGTAGGTGGCGGCGAGCGACAGCGCGGTGGTCAGCGCGTCCCAGAACGGCACGGTCGAGTCGGTCGCCCGGTCCAGCAGGAGGGTCAGCGCCACGGTCCCCACCGCCCCCGCCGCGAGCAGCCCGGTCCACTCGGTGCGCGTGGTGCGCCGCACCGGCAGCCCGTCCGTCCCTGGTCCACCCCCGTGGGTCCAGGTCCACCAGCCGTACGCGGCGAGGGCGATGAAGACGATCTGGAGTCCGGCGTCGGCGTACAGGCCGGACTGGGTGAACAGCAGGATGAAGAAGAGGTTGTTGGCGATGCCGATCGGCCAGTTGGCGAGGTGCTGGCGGGCCACGAGCCAGACGCACAGCGCCCCGCTGCCGAAGCCCAGCACCTCGGTCCAGCTGACCGGGGTGTCCAGGACCGTCACCAGGGGTTGCTGCAGGGGATCGAGTATGTCCGCGAGACTCACGCCCACCTCCTTAATAGTCACTATGACCATAAAGGCTCGGCGGGGCGTGCGAAAGGCCCGCGGCCGGTTCCTTCCGGAAAAATTCCGGGGAACCGGCCGCGGGCCTTCGGGTGCTGCGTTCGGGCTTACGCAGACGGGCTACAGGCCGACCTCGCGCATCAGCATGCCCACCTCGGTGTTGGTGAGCCGGCGCAGCCAGCCCGACTTCTGGTCGCCCAGCGCGATCGGGCCGAAGCCGGTCCGCACGAGCCGCTCGACGGGGAAGCCCGCCTCGGCCAGCATGCGGCGCACGATGTGCTTGCGGCCCTCGTGCAGGGTCACCTCGACCAGGTAGTTCTTGCCGGTGTTCTCCACGACGCGGAAGTGGTCGGCGCGGGCGTACCCGTCCTCCAGCTGGATGCCGTCCTTGAGCCGCTTGCCCAGGTCGCGCGGGAGCGGGCCCTGGATGGCCGCCAGGTACGTCTTCTTCACGCCGTACCTGGGGTGGGTGAGACGGTGGGCCAGCTCGCCGTGGTTGGTGAGCATGATGATGCCCTCGGTCTCGGTGTCCAGCCGGCCGACGTGGAAGAGCCGCGTCTCGCGGTTGGTGACGTAGTCGCCGAGGCACTGGCGCCCGTCCGGGTCCTCCATGGAGGCGACGACACCGGCCGGCTTGTTCAGCGCGAAGAACAGGTAGGACTGGGTGGCGACGGTCAGCCCGTCGACCTTGATCTCGTCCTTGTGCACGTCGACGCGCATGCCCTGCTCGACGACGATCTCGCCGTTCACCTCGACCCTGCTCTGGTCGATCAGCTCCTCGCAGGCGCGGCGCGAGCCCATGCCGGCGCGGGCGAGGACCTTCTGCAGCCGCTCGCCCTCCTGCTCGGCGCCCGGGTGCGTCTTGGGCGTCTTGATCTCGGGCTTGTTCGCGTACCGGTCGCGGTTGCGCTGCTCGATCTTGGCGTCCAGCTCGCGCGGACGCGCCGGGGCGCCGTACGGGCCGCGCCGGGGGCCGCCCTTGGAGCCGCCGCCCTGGGGGCTCTTGGGGCCCCCCTTGGCGCCGCCCCGGGCCGCGGCGCCGCGGCCCTTGCGGGCGCCGTCGCCGCCGGGCTTGTCGGAGCCCACGTCGTAGCGGCGCTCCTCGGGCCTGGGCTTGCGGGGACGCTCCTCGTTCCGGCGGTCCTCGCGCTCCGAGCGGGGGGTCCGCGCGTTCGGGTTGCTGTTCCTGCCGGTGCCGCTGTTGTTCCTGCCGCTCCGGCCCCCGCCGCTGCCGCCGCTCCTGCCGCCGCCGCTACCGCTGTTCCTGCCACTGCTTCGCATCAAAAGTCCGTCTTGTCGTCTGCGTGAGTTTCCGGGGTGTCCGGTGCGTCCGGATCGAACGACGGCACACCCTCTGGCGTCTCGGCCTCGATCGCGTCCGCCTCGGGGAGGAAGGGCGCGAGCTCCGGGAGCTCATCCAGGCCACGCAGGCCCATCCGCTCCAGAAAGTAGTTCGTCGTCCTGTACAGGATCGCACCTGTTTCGGGTTCCGTGCCCGCCTCCTCGACCAGACCCCTCTGCAGCAGGGTCCGCATGACCCCGTCGCAGTTCACCCCGCGCACCGCCGAGACCCGCGACCGGCTCACCGGCCGGCGGTACGCGACCACCGCCAGGGTCTCCAGCGCCGCCTGGGTCAGCCGGGCGTGCTGGCCGTCCAGGACGAAGCCCTCGACGGCCGCCGCGTACTCGGGCCGGGTGTAGAACCGCCAGCCGCCCGCGACGAGCCGGAGGTCGAAGCCGCGCCGCTGCACGGTGTACTCGTCGGCCAGCTCCCGCAGCGCGGCCGCCACGGCCCGCCTGGGCCGCTCCAGCACCTTGGCCAGGTGCTCCTCGGTGGCGGGCTCGTCGACGACCATGAGGACGGCCTCGAGGGCGGGCTTGAGGTCGAGGTCCGCGACCGCGGAGCCGGCGGGGTCCTTCATGGCGTCTCGTCCTCCGGAGTCTCGGAGGCGCCCGGGGTGCCCGGGGCCTCCTGGTCGAATTCGTCCGTCACCGTGGGCTGCGCTCCCTCGGCCCCGGCCCAGCGCACCAGCAGCTCGCCGAGCGCCACGTCCTGGTCCAGGGCGACGGCCTTCTCCCGGTACAGCTCCAGCAGGGCGAGGAAGCGGGCGACGACGGTGAGGGTGTCCGGTGCGTCCTCGGTCAGCGCCCGGAAGGTGAGCTCGCCCGCCTCGCGGACCCGGGCCACCACGATGCCCGCCTGCTCGCGCACGCTGACCAGCGGGGCGTGGATGTGGTCGACGTACACCTGCGGCCGGGGCTTCGGCTGCATCGCCTTCACGGCCAGCCTGGCGAAGCCCTCGGCGCCGATGCTGATGACGACGTCCGGCAGCAGTTCGGCGTGGTGCGGTTCGAGGCCGACGGTACGGGGGTAGCGGCGCGCCTCCGATTCGAGCCGGCCGCTGAAGATCTCGGCGACGCGCTTGTACGCGCGGTACTGGAGGAGCCGCGCGAAGAGCAGGTCCCTGGCCTCCAGGAGCGCCAGGTCCGCCTCGTCCTCCACCTCGGCCGCGGGGAGCAGCCGGGCGGCCTTCAGATCGAGGAGGGTGGCGGCGACCACCAGGAACTCGGTCGTCTGGTCCAGGTCCCAGTCGGGGCCCATCGCCCGGATGTGGGCCATGAACTCGTCGGTGACCTTGGACAGTGCGACCTCGGTCACATCCAGCTTGTGCCTGGAGATCAGCTGGAGCAGCAGGTCGAAGGGCCCCTCGAAGTTCGCCAGCCGCACTTTGAACCGGCCGTCGTCGGCGGCTGGGGCCTCCCCGGGCGCCTCGGTGGCCGGTACGGGCGCCTCGGCCGCCTCCTCCGGTGCGGGCTCCTCGGCAGGCGCGGCCGTCTCCGCGGGCACGCCCCCCGCCCCCGGCCCGCGGCCCAGGGGGCGGCGGGCGGTTCGGGCGGGCTCGTCGGGTGTCGGCATGGAGGTCCAGGGTGCGCGGTGCGGGATACGGCGGCGGGCGGCGGCCCGTACGGAAGGGGGCGGGCCCTCCGGGCAGGCTACCGGCGCCGTACCGGTCAGCGGCCGCGCAGCCGCCGTACGAGGATGCTCGCGTCGCCGCGCGACTCCAGGTCCGCCAGGACGACGGCGACCGCCTCGCGGACGATCCGCCCCCGGTCCACCGCGAGGCCGTGCTCGCCGCGCAGGACGAGGCGCGCGTGCTCCAGGTCCATCAGCTCCTCGGCGGAGACGTAGACCGTGATCTTCTCGTCGTGGCGCTCGCGTCCGCTGGGCCGCCGGTTGGCGCCGCGTCCGCCGCCGCGCCTGCGCTGCTGCTGCACGACGGGGGCCTGCGGCGGCTCCTGCGCGGCGGGCTGCTGCGGGCGGCGGCCGGCCTGTGCGGCGACCGCGACCCGGTCGGCTTCGGCGGACCGGCTGCGCGAGTCGCCCGGGTCGGCGCCGGCCGCCGAGTGCTCCTGGCGCGCGGGGGCGGTGCCGGGGTCCGGGGCGGTCTCCCCCGGCGCGTCGGTCCCGGGTTCGTTCTCACCGGCCGGAGCCGGCACCCGGGCCTCGCCGTTCGCCCTGCGCCTCCGTTCTGCGGGCGACGAGGCCTGCAGCCCCATCCCCCCGGTCGTACGGAACAGTTCGTCGGCCCCGGGCAGACTCACTCGGCGTGACACCGGGCGAGCACCTCCCTGGCGAGCTGGCGATAGGCGGCGGCACCGACCGAGTTGGAGGCGTACGTGGTGATGGGCTCACCGGCGACCGTGGTCTCCGGGAAGCGGACCGTGCGCCCGATGACCGTGTGGTAGACGTGGTCGTCAAAGGCCTCGACGACGCGCGCCAGGACCTCGCGGCTGTGCACCGTGCGGGAGTCGTACATGGTGGCGAGGATGCCGTCGAGCTCCAGGTCGGGGTTGAGCCGCTCCTGGACCTTCTCGATGGTCTCGGTGAGCAGCGCCACCCCGCGCAGCGCGAAGAACTCGCACTCGAGCGGGACTATCACCTTGTGCGCGGCGGTCAGCGCGTTCACCGTGAGCAGGCCGAGCGAGGGCTGACAGTCGATCACGATGTAGTCGTAGTCGGCCATCAGCGGCTTCAGGGCGCGCTGCAGCGTGGACTCCCGGGCCACCTCGCTGACGAGCTGCACCTCGGCCGCGGAGAGGTCGATGTTGCTGGGCAGCAGGTCCATGTTGGGGACCGCGGTCTTCAGCAGGACCTCGTCGGCCGCCATGCCCCGCTCCATGAGCAGGTTGTAGACGGTGAGGTCGAGCTCCATCGGGTTGACCCCGAGGCCGACCGACAGGGCACCCTGCGGGTCGAAGTCGACGAGCAGGACGCGTCGTCCGTACTCGGCGAGTGCCGCGCCCAGGTTGATGGTCGACGTGGTCTTGCCGACGCCGCCCTTCTGGTTGCACATCGCGATGATCTTCGCGGGGCCGTGATCGGTCAGCGGGCCCGGGATCGGGAAGTAGGGCAGGGGGCGGCCGGTCGGGCCGATCCGCTCGCGGCGCTGCCGGGCGGCGTCCGGCGCGAGCGTGGCCGCGTACTCCGGATCGGGCTCGTATTCGGCGTCGGGGTCGTAGAAGTGCCCCTGGGGCGTCTCGTCGAAGTCGGCGAGGCGGGCGGTGTCCCGGCCACTCTCGTTGCCGGCCATGGCGTTCACGTGTAGGCCGTCCATCATCTGGGGGGCTGTCGTCATGTGCTGGTGGGTGGCGAAGGCGCGGACAGCGACGGAGCCGACAGCCTCCAGCCCGTTCGGGCTCTGGCCCCGCGCAGGCATCCCTGGATGAACACCCCCGGGAGTAATTGTCGACTCATTCACAAGTCGTCTTACCTCCTTGGACATGACCAGGAACTTATCGATAGGTCAGCGTGGCACCATGCCGACGATTGGCGACTCTATGGCGTGCCCCCTGTCCGCAGCAACACAATCCGCCGGACCCGGCCCGTTGTGTCGGCAATCGAACGCCCCGCTGTCAAGGGCGCGCAACCCTCGGTGCGCACTTTTCCCGAGTGTACGAAACGGTTAAAGGGCCACGTTCGAGACGAGTTGCCCGGGGGCGCGCGCGGCCCGGCATGCGTCCGGCCGGACCTCGGTGACAAGGTCCGGCCGGACGCACGGAGTTGACGAAGGGGTTGACCCCGGTCAGCCGATGAGCGTGTTCAGGTCGACGTGGTCAAGGCCGTGCGCCTCGGCCACCTCGCGGTAAACGACCTGCCCGTCATGGGTGTTGAGGCCCTTGGCCAGCGCGGCATCGCGGCGCAGCGCCTCCACCCAGCCCCGGTTCGCGAGCTCCACGATGTAGGGAAGCGTCGCGTTGGTGAGGGCGTACGTCGAGGTGTTGGGCACCGCGCCGGGCATGTTCGCGACGCAGTAGAAGACCGAGTCGTGCACCCGGAAGGTCGGCTCGGCGTGCGTCGTCGGATGCGAGTCCTCGAAGCATCCGCCCTGATCAATCGCAATGTCGACAAGTACACTTCCGGGCTTCATCTTGGCGACGAGCTCGTTGGTGACCAGCTTCGGGGCCTTGGCTCCGGGGATCAGCACGGCGCCGACGACGAGGTCGGCCTCGACGACGGCCTTCTCCAGCTCGAAGGCGTTGGAGACGACGGTCTGCACCTTGGTGCCGAAGACCTTGTCCGCCTCACGGAGCTTGTTGATGTCCTTGTCGAGCAGCGTGACGTGGAAGCCGAGGCCGACGGCGATCTGGGTGGCGTTCCAGCCGGAGACGCCGCCGCCGATGACGACGGCCCGGCCGGCCGCCGTACCCGGGACACCGCCCGGCAGCACGCCGCGGCCGCCGGCCGAGCGCATCAGGTGGTACGCGCCGACCTGCGGGGCCAGCCGGCCCGCGACCTCGGACATCGGGGCGAGCAGCGGCAGCGCGCGGTTCGCGGTCTCGACGGTCTCGTACGCGATGGCGGTGGTGCCCGACTCGAGCAGGGCGTCGGTGCACGCGCGGGAGGCGGCGAGGTGCAGGTAGGTGAAGAGGGTCTGGCCCTTGCGGAGGCGGTGGTACTCCTCGGCGACCGGCTCCTTGACCTTGAGCAGCAGATCCGCGGTGGCCCAGACCTCGTCGGCGGTGGGCAGGATGCTCGCGCCGGCCGCGACGTACTCCTCGTCCGTGATGGAGGAGCCCGCTCCGGCGCTCTGCTCGACGACGACCTGGTGGCCGTGGCGGACGAGCTCATGCACACCGGCAGGCGTGATCGCCACGCGGAACTCGTTGTTCTTCACTTCGCGGGGGATGCCGACCTTCATGTCGATCACGGTCCTTGGCTCAGAGGGTAATCCGGGCACAGCAATGCAAAAAGGGTAGATGCATCACATGTGAAGGCACCGCGAACGGCCGCGGTACAGCCAGTCTAATGAAGGGCTTCCCGCTGTCTAGCCTTGCAAAGCATTATTTTTCCGCCGAAGCACTGCGGGTTTCGCAGGTCCCACTCGCCCCGCCCAGCAATCTTTCGGCCGTACCCCGGTGCAGCCCGGCCGCCGCCGGGTCACCGAGGCGGTCCAGGGTGTCCGCCAGCCGGAGCTCCAGCGCGGCCTGCAGCCGTACGTCCTTGGCCCGGCGGGCCCACTCCACCGCCTCCCGGCAGGTGCGCAGCGACTCCTGCGGCCGGCCCGCGTACTCCTGGACCCGGGCCATCTCACTGAGCGCACGGGCCTGGGCGGGCAGGTCGCCGAGCCTGCGGTGGCCCGCCGCGGCGGCCCGCCAGTTCCGCAGCGCCTCGCCGTACCGCCCGGCGTAGGTGTGGACCGTGCCGAGCCGCCCGTAGAGGCGCGCCGCCTCGGCCCGCTCGCCCTGGGTGAGGCGCTGGGCGAGCGCCCGCCCGTACCAGTCGGAGGCCCGGGGGTAGTCCCCCAGCTCCGCGTAGGCGCCGCCCACCGACTCCATGGCCCGCCCGGTGGCGTACGGGTCCTTCGCGGCCCGCCCGGCGTCCAGCGCCTCCCGGTAGCGGGCCAGCGCCTCCTTCGTCCGGCCCGTCCCGGCGTCCAGGTCGGCCAGGTTGAGCAGGGCCGCCGCCCGTTCGCGGGGCAGGTCGCGGCGCTCCGCCACGGCCAGCACCAGGCCGTGCAGGGCGTACAGGTCGGGCGCGGCGGCGTCGGTGCCCTCGTGCGCGGCGAGCGCCCGCACCAGCGCGGCGACCAGCCGGCGGGCCAGCGTGTCGAGTTCGCCGTCCTCGACGGCGGCCCGGGCGGCGGCCAGCAGGGCGGGTCTGCGGGCGCGCAGCCAGGCGGCGGCCGCCTCGGGGTTCGGGAAGCGCAGCGAGCGCGGGAGCCCGGCGAGCTTGCGGCGGGACGGGGAGCCCTCGGGGTCGGTGACGGCCCGGCAGGACTGGAGCAGGCGCACGGTGCGCTCCAGCATCCGGGCGCGGGCGAGCTGGATCTCGGCCGGGCGGTCCCGGTCCTCCAGGAGCGCCCGCAGCAGCCCGGCGAGGCACCCCGGCACCTCGTACTGCGGCTCCTCGACGCACTCGCGGCGCAGCAGGCCGAGCTTCACGAAGTCGTCGAGGGTGGTCCGGGCGGCCGAGACCGAGCAGCCGGCCAGCGCCGAGGCGGTGTGGGCGTCGGCGAGCCCGCCGGGGGCGAGGGCGAGCAGTCGCAGTATCCGGGCGGCTGTGGCCGGCAGCGAGTCGTGGACGAGACGGAAGGCGCGGGTCAGCGGACGGGCGGCGCCGGCGGGCGGCTCGGGGTCGTCCGGCAGGGCGCGCAGCTGCCGCCCGGCGTCGGCCACCGAGGCGGTCGGGCGGGCGGCGAGCCAGCCCCCGATCAGGACCAGCGCGGCCGGCTGCCCGCCGCACTCCTCGGCCATGGTCTGGGCGGTCAGCGGGTCGACGGTGATCCTGACCTGGCCGGTCGCGCGCCCGAGCAGTTCGACGGCGGAGCCCGCGTCCAGGCCGCCGATGGTGCAGGGCCGGACGCCGGGGATACCGGTCAGCGGGCCCTCGGAGACGGCGACGACCAGGCAGTCCGGGTTGTCGGGGAGCAGCGGGTCGACCTGTGCGGCGTCGGGTGCGTCGTCGAGCAGGAGCAGCACCCGGCGGTCGGCCAGGGCCTCGCGGACCATCCCGGTCAGCTCGTCCGCGTCCGCGCCGGGCGGTCCGGTCAGGTCCAGCTGGCCGAGGAGGTCGCGGGCGGCGCTTTCGGTGGGGACGGGGGCGCCACCGGTCTCGGTGAGCCGGACGCGGAGCAGCCCGTCGGGGTAGTCGCCGGTCTCCAGGAGCCGGCGGGCCAGTTCGGCGGCCAGTGCGGTGCGGCCGGAGCCGGGGCGTCCGGCGATCAGGAGGACCCGGGCACGGGCGCTGCGGCGGCCGGCCATGGTGTCGAGTCCAGTGCGCACGATGTCGTCGCGCAGTTCCTTCAACTCGCGTTCGCGGCCGAAGAATCGGACCGGTTCCCGGACGGCGGGCGCCTCGGTACCCGCTGCCTCGGCCGGGCCGCTGGTGTCCACCGCCTGATCCGTCACGGGCCACGCTCCACTTCGCTGCACGCGTCGCCCGCCGGGACTCCGGTCCGGGCAATCGAAGCGTAGTTCAGGCGGGTGGGCGGAAAAGGGGGAGCGCGACCCGGACATCCCCCGATCGGATCAGCATCTTTTACGATCGGGAGATGCGCGGGAGTGACCGCGTCCGGTGCCGCACCGGCCTTTCCCGGCACGACTTCGGACGGACCGTCAGGCCTCGAAGGGGCGGGCCGGCCAGGGCGCGTCGGCGGGCCGCAGCGAGTCGACGCCGTCGCCGGCGATTACCGCGGCGAGCGAGAGGACCCCCACGACCAGGCAGCTGTTGTGCAGGTCGCCGGCGAGCACCTTGCGCACGAGGTCCTGGAGCGGCACCCGGGCCAGCTCCATGTCGGCCTCCTCCTCGGCGACCTCGAAGCGCTCGCCCTCCGCCTCGGAGACGTCCCGGGCGAGGAAGATGCGCACGGCCTCGTCGGAACCGCCGGGCGAGGTGTAGATGTCGGTGAGCACCCGCCAGTCCTCGGCCTTGACGTGCGCCTCCTCGTACAGCTCGCGCTGAGCGGCGTGCAGCGGGTTCTCGCCGGGTACGTCGAGCAGCCCGGCCGGGACCTCCCACAGCTTGTGGCGCACCGGGTGGCGGTACTGGCGCAGGACGAGGACGCGGCCCTCGTCGTCGAGCGCGAGCACGGCGACCGAACCGGGGTGCACCTGGTAGTCGCGGTGCGCGACCGTACCGTCGGGCATCTCTACGTCGTCGGCGCGGACGCTGGTCTTCTTCCCCCGGAACGGGGTCGCGCTCGCGGTGACCCGCCATTGTTCGGGCGTGTCCTGGAAACCCATCTGCGTCCTCCCACGAAAAACGATGACCGGAGCCCGCGTCCCTGATCGGACACGCGCCCCGGTCAACCGTAACGCCTGCGGAGGAGCCGCCTACTTGCCCTGCTCGCCCCCGGCCGCGGCGCCCGTCTTGCGGGCGACGGCCGCCTTCACCAGGCCGGCGAAGAGCGGGTGCGGGCGGGTCGGGCGGGAGCGCAGCTCCGGGTGCGCCTGGGTGGCGACCAGGTAGGGGTGCGTCGCGCGCGGGTACTCGACGTACTCGACGAGCTTGTTGTCCGGGGAGGTGCCGGAGAAGACCAGTCCGGCCTTCTTCTCCAGCTCGGCGCGGTAGGCGTTGTTGACCTCGTAGCGGTGGCGGTGGCGCTCCTCCACGTACGGCTGGTCGTCGTACGCCTCGCGCACCAGCGAGCCCTCGGCGAGCTTCGCCGGGTACAGGCCGAGCCGCATGGTGCCGCCCAGGTCGCCCGCGCCCTCGACGTACGCGAGCTGCTCCTCCATCGTCGAGATGACGGGGTGCGAGGTCGCGGCGTCGAACTCGGTGGAGTTGGCGTCGGGGATCTCGGCGAGGTTGCGCGCCGCCTCGATCACGATGCACTGGAGGCCCAGGCAGAGGCCGAGCAGCGGCACCTTGTTCTCGCGGGCGTACTGGATCGCGCCGACCTTGCCGACCACGCCGCGCTCGCCGAAACCGCCGGGGATGCAGATCGCGTCGACGTCGCCGAGCTGCTTCTTGGCGCCGGTCGGGGTCTTGCAGTCGTCGGACGCGACCCACTTGACCTTGACACGGGCCTTGTTGGCGAAGCCGCCGGCCCGGATGGCCTCGGTGACCGAGAGGTAGGCGTCGGGCAGGTCGATGTACTTGCCGACCAGGGCGACGGTGACCTCGTGGTCGGGGTTGTGGACACGGTCCAGCAGGTCGCCCCAGGTGGTCCAGTCGACGTCGCGGAACGGCAGGTCGAGCTTGCGCACGACGTAGGCGTCCAGGCCCTCGGAGTGCAGCACCTTCGGGATGTCGTAGATCGACCTCGCGTCCGGGCAGGCCACCACGGCGGCCTCGTCGACGTCGCACATCAGCGAGATCTTGCGCTTGATGGCGGCCGGCACGTCACGGTCGGCGCGGAGCACGATGGCGTCCGGCTGGATACCGATGTTGCGCAGGGCGGCCACGGAGTGCTGGGTGGGCTTGGTCTTCAGCTCGCCCGAGGGGCCGATGTAGGGCAGCAGCGAGATGTGCACGACGAAGACGTTGTCCCGGCCGACCTCGTGGCGGACCTGGCGGACGGTCTCCAGGAACGGCAGCGACTCGATGTCGCCGACGGTGCCGCCGACCTCGGTGATGACCACGTCGACGTCGTCGGTGGCCATCCGGCGGATGCGGTGCTTGATCTCGTTGGTGATGTGCGGGATGACCTGCACGGTGTCGCCGAGGTACTCGCCGCGCCGCTCCTTGGCGATGACCTGCGAGTAGACCTGGCCGGTGGTGACGTTGGCCGAACCGTCGAGGTCCACGTCGAGGAAGCGCTCGTAGTGGCCGATGTCGAGGTCCGTCTCCGCGCCGTCGTTGGTCACGAAGACCTCGCCGTGCTGGAACGGGTTCATCGTGCCCGGGTCGACGTTCAGGTACGGGTCGAGCTTCTGCATGGTGACCCGGAGACCGCGCGCCTTGAGCAGGGCGCCGAGGCTGGAGGCAGTCAGACCCTTGCCGAGGGAAGAGGCGACACCCCCGGTGACGAAGATGTGCTTGGTCGTCGTGGATGTGGGCTGCATAGCCAAAGGGGGCTCCCGTGGTCGCGATCATGAGGTGCGTACCGGCTTGCCGTCCGGAGAATTCCGGAGATGCCGTCGCTGCGGTTCGGGGGCCTCGTCCACTGTCGCCGACGACCACCGGTCCACGGGCTACCAGGGTATCAGCGACAGGGGGAGACCGCTTCCGGCCACCCGCCGCGCGAGCGCCGTGCGAGTCAGGTGTGCCACTCGCACCCCACTCGATCGGCGCAGCCCGGTTGGCGAGAGGGTCGCGCGGACCACCCGGGTGCGTCGTATCCTGCTCGGACACTCGCTCGGGCGAGGCAGCAGCTCGCAGGTTCCCCCACCACAACCCCTTGCTACGACCTCTTGACCCGCAGTAAGCGCCCCACGGGGCGACATGGCCGTTCGACTGGAGATGCACGTGGCCGGGCGCATCGAGGATTACGCACTCATCGGAGACATGCAGACCGCCGCCCTGGTCTGCCGGGACGGTACAGCCGACTGGCTGTGCCTGCCCCGCTTCGATTCACACGCCATTTTCGCGGGGCTCCTGGGCACCGACGAACACGGTTTCTGGCGTCTGGGACCGGCCTACCCGGAGGGCACCGAGCCTCCCCCGGCCGACCGCCGCCGCTACCGCGGGGACTCCCTCATCCTCGAATCGGAGTGGGACACGCCGCGCGGCACGGTCAGAGTGACCGACTTCATGCCGCCGCGCGACGGCGCGCCGCAGCTGATCCGCATCGTGGAGGGCGTCAGCGGCCGGGTGCCGATGCGTTCGGAGCTGCGCATGCGGTTCAGCTACGGCCGTGTCACCCCCTGGGTGCACAAGGTGGACTCCCGTACGGTCGCCGTCGCCGGCCCGGACTCGGTGTGGCTGGACACCCCCGTCGACACCTACGGGGAGAACCTGACCACGTACTCCGACTTCACCGTCGCCCCCGGTGACCGGATCGCGTTCACCATCAGCTGGCAGCCCTCGCACCGCCAGCCGCCCGCGCTCCCGGACCCGGACGGCTCGCTGGAGGCGACCGCGGACTTCTGGCGCGAGTGGGTCGAGCAGTGCACGTACCACGGGCCCTACCGCGAGGCGGTGGTCCGCTCGCTGATCACGCTGAAGGCCCTGACGTACGCGCCGACCGGCGGCATCGTCGCCGCGCCGACCACCTCGCTCCCCGAGGACATCGGCGGCTCCCGGAACTGGGACTACCGCTACACCTGGCTGCGCGACGCCGCGATCACCCTCTCCTCGCTGCTGCGCACGGGCTACCGCGAGGAGGCCCGTGCCTGGCGCGAGTGGCTGCTGCGCGCGGTGGCCGGCGACCCGGAGAACCTGCAGATCATGTACGGGATCGCCGGTGAGCGGGAGCTCGGCGAGGCGGAGCTGGAGTGGCTGCCCGGCTACGAGGGCTCCGCCCCGGTCCGGGTCGGCAACGGCGCCGCGGGCCAGCTCCAGCTGGACGTGTACGGCGAGGTCACCGAGGCGCTGCACCTCGCGCACATGACGGGCCTGGCCCGCAACGACTACGCCACCGGGCTCCAGCTCAAGCTGATCGAGTACCTGGAGAAGCACTGGGGCGAGCCCGACGAGGGCATCTGGGAGGTGCGCGGGCCGCGCCGTCACTTCGTGCACTCCAAGGTGATGGCCTGGGTCGCCGTCGACCGGACCATCAAGCTCATCGAGTCCGGCGACGCGGAAGGGCCGCTGGAGCGGCTGCACGACCTGCGCGACGAGATCCACCGCGACGTCTGCGAGCGGGGCTACGACCCCGAGCGCAACACCTTCACCCAGTCGTACGGGTCGAAGGAGCTGGACGCCTCCCTGCTGCTGATCCCGCAGATGGGCTTCCTGCCGCCCGACGACAAGCGGGTCATCGGCACCATCGAGGCGATCCAGCGGGAGCTGTCCACGGAGGACGGCTTCGTCCTGCGCTACCCGACCGCGGGCGACGACGCGGGCGTGGACGGCCTGGAGGGCGACGAGGGCGCGTTCCTGGCCTGCTCGTTCTGGCTGGCGGACGACCTGGCGATGATCGGCCGGGTCGACGAGGCCCGCCGGCTCTTCGAGAAGCTGCTGTCGCTCCGCAACGACCTGGGCCTGCTGGCCGAGGAGTGGGACGCACGTCTCCAGCGCCAGGTGGGCAACTTCCCGCAGGCGTTCAGCCACGTCCCCCTGATCGACACGGCCCTGCGCCTGACGGCGAGCGGTGCGTACGTGGGCTGACGGACCCGGTCCGCTCGTGTCCCGCCCGGCTGCCGCTCTCCGGCAGCCGGGCGGAGCCGTGTCAGCGCTCGCCCGGGCCCGTCACGACCGGCCGGTCCGCCTCGTCCGCCGAGTCCGCCGCGGGCAGCCCCCACTCGCTCCAGGACCCGTCGTACACGGCCGTCCCCCGGTAGCCGGCCAGCTGGGCCCCGAGCGCCAGCACGCAGGCGGTCACGCCCGAGCCGCAGCTGAAGTACAGCCGCTCCCGGTCGCCGGCCGCACCGGCGAACGCGGCGCGCAGCTCGTCGGGCGGCAGCATCCGCCCCTCGTCCTGGAGCCGGCCGAACGGCAGGCTGACGGAGCCCGGCATATGGCCGCCGCGCAGCCCGGCACGCGGTTCGGGCTCCGTGCCCTCGAACCGCCCCCGGGTCCTGGCGTCGAGCACCGCCGCGTCCGGGTCGGCCAGCGCCTCCGCCACCGTGCCGGCGTCCACCAGGAGCCCGGGCCGGGGCCGGGCCGTGAAGTCCCCGCGCGCGGGGACGGGTCCGGGCGCCCCCTCGTCGACCGGCAGTCCGGCGGCGGTCCAGGCGGGCAGGCCCCCGTCGAGCACGGCGGCCCGGTCGAAGCCCATGGCGCGGAGCATCCACCAGGCCCGGGCGCTGGAGTGGATCCCGGCGGTGTCGTACACGACGACGGTGTCCGTGTCGTTCAGGCCGAGCGCCCGCATCCCGTCGGTGAACCGGGCGGCGTCCGGCATGGTGTGCGGCACCTTCGCCGTGGGGTCGGAGAGCGCGCCGTCGATGTCGAAGACCCGGGCCCCCACGATCCGCGTCCCGCTCCCCCGGCGCGCGCCGCCCGACGCGTCGAGCACCGGCCCGGGGGCGCCGGCCGAGGCGTCGAACACCAGCAGCCCGGGAGCGCCGAGGTGCGCGGCGAGCCAGTCCGTGGAGACGAGGGGCCCGGGCAACACGCCGACGGCGGTGCCCCCGTCCCCGTACGCCTGCGTTTCCTCGCCCATGCGCCCTCCCCAGCTGCCCGGTCCCTATTTTCAAGATCGCAGCCGGTCAGGGGGCTGTCAACGCGGCTGGACCAGCTCGTCGTACACGGACAGCACCTGGGCCACGGTGTCGTCCTCGGTCGGCCAACTCGCCGCCTGCCGCGCCCCGTCGGCGGCCAGCCGGTCCCGTTCGGCCGGGTCGCCCAGCAGCCGGGCCACCTCGACGGCCAGCGCCTCGGCGTCCGCGTACGGCACGAGGACCGCCGCGTCCCCCACGAGTTCGGGCGTGCCGCCGACCGCCGTGGCGACCAGGGGCACCCCGGCCCGCAGCGCCTGCTGGGCGACCGTCGAGCGGGACTCCCAGCGGCTGGGCAGGACGGCCACGTCGGCGGCGGCGAGGAGCGCGGCGGCGTCGGAACGGTCACCGAGCAGCTCGACGGGCAGGCCCTCCGCCGCGATCCGCCGCCGCAGGGACGCCCGCTCCCGCCCCTCGCCGACGACGGCCACCAGCGGTACCGGGTCCAACAGGCGCCACGCGGCCGCCGCGTCGAGCAGGGTGCCGTAGCCGTGATGCGGTACGAGAGTGCCGAGCGCGACGATCAACGGCCGCTCGACCACACCGAGTTCGGCACGCACCTTGTCGGCGGGCGGCGCGGCGGGCAGCGGTGGGCGGGGTGCGGCGACGGGCGCGAGGCGCGCATCGCGGGCGCCCCGGGCGCGGGCCCGGTCGACCAGGTCGGAGGAGGTGGCGAGCACAACGGCCGCCGCCCGGACGGCTCTTCGCTCCAGCAGGTGCAGCAGGCTGCGGCGGGCCCCTTCGGCGTGGGCCCGGGTGTGCCAGGTGACGACGAGGGGGATGTGCCGGCCGCCGATCGCCAGGGCGGCCCGCACGGCGGCGTGCAGGCCGTGCGCGTGGACGACGTCCGCACCGGCGCAGGCGGCACGGAGCGCGGCGACGGCCGCCGGGTCGCTGCGCCGGGGCACGGGCGCGAAGTGGGCGCCCTTGGCGGTGAAGTCGTGGGTGCGGTCCAGCGCGGCCGGCGCGCAGACCGTGACCCTCACCCCCCGCGCGATCAGCCCGGCGGCCAGCGAGCCGGCATGCGCGCTGCTGCCGGCACTGCCGCCGCCGAGTACCTGGACCGTGCGCAGCTGTGACACGTCGATTGGCTCCCGGGGCTCCCGAGTCGGGGGTACGAACACGGCCAAGGATGCCAGTCCGTACGCACGTTCCGGCACGACGGAACCGTTACTCCGGTGCTCATCGCGACAAAACGGGCACCCCACACCACCCGCACGGGTGAAAGCGTGTACGGCGCCGCGACACCCGTACGGCGGACCGTGCGGCCGGGACCGCTCGAAGCGACCCCGGCCGCACCAAGCCCTACGCGTCGGCGCGGGCCGTGGCGAGCAGTTCCTCGGCGTGGGCGCGGGCGGTCTCGGAGTCCTCCTGGCCCGCGAGCATCCGGGACAGCTCCCGTACCCGGTCCTCGCCCTCCAGGACGGTGACGCCGCTGCTGGTCACCGAGCCGTCCACGGTCTTCTCGACCAGCAGCTGCCGGTCGGCGAACGCGGCCACCTGCGGCAGGTGCGTCACGACGACGACCTGGGCGGACTTCGCCAGCTTGGCGAGCCGCCGACCGACCTCGACGGCCGCCTTGCCGCCGACGCCCGCGTCGACCTCGTCGAAGAGGTACGTGGGCACGGGGTCGGAACCCGCGAAGACCACCTCGACCGCGAGCATCACCCGGGACAGCTCACCGCCCGAGGCGCCCTTGGCGATCGGCCGGGGCTGGGCGCCGGGGTGCGGGGCCAGCAGCAGTTCGACCTCGTCGGCGCCGGACGGGCCGTAGGCCACATTGCGGCCGCTGATCTCGATGCCGGACGCCTCGTCCGCCGCGTCGGTCTGCCGGATGTCGAAGGACACCCGGGCGTGCGGCATGGCGAGGGACGCCAGCTCCTCGGTCACCGCCTCCGCGAAGGACGCGGCGGCGGCCGTCCGGGCGTCGGTCAACGCCTGCCCGAGGCCGGAGAGTTCGGCGCGCAGCGCGTCCCGCTCGGCGGTCAGCTCCCCGATCCGGTCGTCGTCGCCCTCCAGCTCGGTGAGCCGCTCCGCGCCCTCCTGCGCCCAGGCGAGTACGGCGGTGATGTCCTCGCCGTACTTGCGGGTGAGGGCGGTGAGCGCGGCGCGCCGCTCCTCGACGGCGGCGAGCCGCAGCGGGTCGGCGTCCAGCTGGTCCGCGTAACCGGACAGTTCGCCCGAGACGTCGGCGAGCAGGATGGAGATCTCGCCGACCCGGTCGGCGAGCGAGGCGAGCGCCGGGTCGTGCGCGCGCACCCCGTCGAGGGCCTGCCGGGCGGCGGCCACCACGGTCGTGGCGTCCAGGGCCTCCGGGTCCTCCGGGTTGCCGGCCAGCGCGGTGTGCGCGAGGGCGGCGGCGGAGGCGAGCGCGTCGGCGTGGCCGAGCCGCTGGGCCTCGGCGGCCAGCTCGGTGTCCTCGCCGGGCAGCGGTTCGACGGCGGCGACCTCGTTCAGCCCGAAGCGCAGGAGGTCGGCCTCCTGGGCGCGTTCGCGGGCGCGCGTGGTCAGCTCGTCCAGCTCCGCGGCGACGTTCCGCAGCCGCCGGTGGGCCGCCGCGTACTTCGCCAGCGGGACGGCGACGCCGTCGCCCGCGTACCGGTCGAGGGCCTGCCGCTGCCGGGCGGGCTTGAGCAGGCCCTGCTGGTCGGTCTGGCCGTGCACGGCGACGAGTTCGTCGGCCAGCTCGGACAGCACGCCCACCGGCACGGATCTGCCGCCCAGGTGCGCCCGGGAGCGCCCCTCGGCGGAGACGGTGCGGCTGATGAGCAGCGCCCCGTCCTCGACCTCGGCCCCGGCCTCCTCGGCCCGCAGCGCCACCGCGTCGCCCTCGGCCACCGTGATCCGGCCCTCGACGACCGCGGCCTTGGCGCCGATCCGCACCAGGGCGGGGTCGGCACGCCCGCCGAGCAGCAGCCCCAGGCTGGTGACGACCATGGTCTTGCCGGCGCCGGTCTCGCCCGTCACCGCGGTGAAACCGGGTGACAGCTCCACCACCGCGTCGTCGATGACCCCGAGCGACCGTATCCGCATCTCCTCCAACACGGACACGACCATACGAGGTTTCCCGGCCCGCGTGCACACGGGCCACGGCCCGGGCGCCCGGATCGCACGGTCAGTGGGGGGCGCCCCGCCACCCCGACACGGGCAGGGCGAACTTGGCGACGAGGCGGTCCGTGAACGATGCCTGGTGCAGTCGGGCCAGCCGTACGGGCACGGCACCGCGCCGCACCTCGACGCGCGCCCCCGGGGGCAGCTCGACGGTCCGGCGCCCGTCGCACCACAGCACCCCGTGCGGGGTGTGCGGCTGGACCTCGACGGCGAGCACCGAGGACGGCGAGGTCACCAGCGGCTTGGCGAACAGGGCGTGGGCGCTGATCGGGACCATCAGCAGCGCCTCGACCTCGGGCCAGACGACGGGCCCGCCGGCCGAGAAGGCGTACGCGGTCGAGCCGGTGGGCGTCGCGCAGACGATGCCGTCGCAGCCGAACCCGGTCACCGGCCGGCCGTCGATCTCCAGGACGACTTCGAGCATCCGCTCGGGCGACACCTTCTGCACGGCCGCCTCGTTGAGCGCCCAGTCGGTGTGTACGACGTCGCCGTTGCTGTGCACCAGGACGTCGATCGTCATGCGCTCCTCGACGGTGTACGCCCGGGTGACGACCCGGTCGACGACCTTGTCGAGGTCGTCGCGCTCGGCCTCGGCGAGGAAGCCGACCCGGCCGAGGTTGACGCCGAGCATCGGCACCCCGGAGGCGCGCGAGAGCTCGGCGCCGCGCAGCAGCGTCCCGTCGCCGCCGAGGACGATCAGCAGCTCACAGCCGTTGAGGACCTCGGGCGTGGCGTCGGTGACGGTCTCGACGGACGAGGGCAGGGGCAGGTCGGCCGCCTCCGTGGCGAGGACCCGCACACCCAGGCCGCTGCGGAGCAGCCCCTGGACGACGAGTTCCGCGCTGCGGATCGCGGCCGGGCGGCCGGTGTGCGCCAAAAGGAAGACTGTTCGTGCCGCATTCGTCGTCAACGAGGCCCCTCCGCCACTGCACGGTCGACATCCGCGGGATCCAGTTCCGGTGCTCCGGCCCGCAGCCACAGAAAGTACTCGACGTTCCCGGAGGGCCCCGGCAGCGGGCTGGCCGTCACGCCCCGGACGCCCAGGCCCAGCGCCCACGCCCGGCGGGCCACCTCCCGTACCGCCTCGGCGCGCAGCTCGGGGCTGCGCACCACACCGCCGCTGCCGAGGCGCTCCTTGCCGACCTCGAACTGCGGTTTGACCATGAGGACCAGGTCGGCACCGGGGCCGGCGCAGCGGACCAGGGCCGGCAGCACGAGCCCGAGCGGGATGAACGACAGGTCGCCCACCACCAGGTCCACCGGCTCCCCGTCGATCGACTCCAGGGTCAGTTCCCGCACGTTGGTGCGGTCCTTGACCACGACGCGCGCGTCGGACTGGAGCGACCAGGCGAGCTGCCCGTAGCCGACGTCCACGGCCACCACCCGCGCGGCCCCGGCGCGCAGCAGCACATCGGTGAACCCGCCGGTGGACGCCCCCGCGTCCAGCGCCCGCCGGCCCTCGACCTCGAGCCCGAGAGGCACGAAGGCGGCGAGGGCGCCGGCCAGCTTGTGGCCGCCGCGCGAGACGTACTCGGGGTCGCTGTCGTCCTTGGTGACGACGACGGCGGCACTGGTCTCGACCTGGGTGGCCGGCTTGGTGGCGGTGTTGCCGCCGACGGTCACCCGGCCCGCCGCGATCAGCTGGCTCGCGTGCTCGCGCGAGCGGGCGAGCTTGCGGCGTACCAGCTCGGCGTCGAGACGGCGACGGGCGACTCCTGCCACGTTCGGTTCAGCTCCTGTGGTTGTACGGGGGCACCCGTGCGGGTCCCGGTGCGGGGGCGGGCCCGGCGTCCAGCGCGCTCAGCACCTCGCGCAGGCCCCGGTGTACATCCTCGTACACCTCGGTGTGTCCGTCCGCCGCGAGGTGGTCGGCATCGGCCAGCCGCTCCAGCAGGGCGTCCACCCCGGCGTCGCCGGTCGGGGTCCGTACGACACCGAGGGGCGCGGGCCCCGCGGGCTCGGCCGGGGCGTCCGTCTCGGGCTCGGGCATCGGGTCGCTCATGCGGAAACGCTACCGCGAAGGGCTGGGGTACCGTCGATCACGATGGCGACCATGGCGGAGTGCCGCAGCGCACTCGACAGACTTTCCGACAACCTCGCGGGAGCGGACGGCGACGTGCGCCGCGCCGCCGACCTGGACCGCTCGCTGAGCTGCCACATCAGGGACCTGGACATCACGTTCACCGGCCGCCTGTCCGGCGGCCGCATCCAGGTCCTGGACACCCTGGAGGGCTCGCCCCGCGACAAGGCCGAGATCCGCCTCGCGATGACCGGCGACGACCTGGTCGCCATGGTCGACGGCGACCTGAACTTCGCCAAGGCATGGGCTTCGGGCCGGGTCCGCCTGGAAGCAGGCTTCAGAGACCTCCTCAAACTGAAGTCACTGCTGTGACGGCATCAGCCAAATCAAGCCCGTCCGACGATTGAGGACGTCTTTGAGCTGGGCAGGCGAGCCCACGCCGGCCAAAATCAAGCCCGTCCGGCGATTGAGGACGTCTTTTCAGGCCCGCGCACCCGAGCAGCGGGCACGACCAACGGCGTCCCCGTCTCCGGATCCGGAATCACCTGGCACCGCAGCCCGAACACCCGCTCCACCAGCTCCGCGGTGACGATCTCCCCCGGCGCCCCCTCCGCGACGACCTCCCCGCCGCGCATCGCGATGAGATGCGTGGCGTACCGGGCCGCGTGGTTCAGGTCGTGCAGGACGGCCACCAGCGTCCGCCCCTGGGTCTCGTGCAGCTCGGCGCACAGGTCGAGGACGTCGATCTGGTGCTGGATGTCGAGGTACGTCGTCGGCTCGTCGAGCAGCAGCAGGGGCGTCTGCTGGGCGAGGGCCATCGCGATCCACACGCGCTGGCGCTGACCGCCGGACAATTCGTCGACATAGCGATCGGCGAGCTCGCCGACGCCCGTGGACGCCATCGACTCCTGGACGACGCGTTCGTCCTCGGGCGACCACTGCCGCAGCAGCCCCTGGTGCGGGTAGCGCCCCCGCGCCACGAGGTCCGCGACGGTGATGCCCTCCGGCGCGATCGAGGACTGCGGCAGCAGGCCCAGCGTCTTCGCGACCTTCTTCGCGGGCAGCCCGTGGATCGACTGCCCGTCCAGCAGCACCTGGCCCCGGCTCGGCTTCAGCATCCGGGACAGCGCCCGCAGCAGCGTCGACTTGCCGCAGGCGTTGGGGCCGACGATCACGGTGAACGAGTGGTCGGGTATCTCGACCGAGAGGTTCTCCGCGATGACCCGCTGGTCGTAGCCGAGGGTCACCGAGTCCGCGGTGAGGCGCTGCATGGTCGTACTCCGGGGGTCGGACGGTCGCGGGTCGGACGGTCGGGAAGAGGCGGCGGCGGGGGACTTCATATGCGTCCCGCCTTGCGCTCGGTCACCAGCAGCCACACCAGATAGCAGCCGCCCAGCACACCGGTGACGACACCGACGGGCAGCTGCCGGTCGCCGAACGCGTCGAGCGCGATCCAGTCGGCGACGAGCAGCAGCGCCGCGCCCATGAAGGTCGCGGCCACCAGGTTGGGGCCGGTGGAGCGGGTCAGCCGGCGCGCCAACTGCGGGGCGCTCAGCGAGACGAAGGCGATCGGCCCGGCGGCGGCCGTGGCGACGGCGACGAGCAGGACGGCGGAGCCCATGAGGAGGAGGCGGGTGCGTTCGACGCGTACCCCGAGCGCGTACGCGGCGTCGTCGCCCATCTCCATGACGCGCAGGGCCGGCCCGTGCCCGTACACCAGCGGGAGCAGCACGGCGCAGACGATCAGCAGCGGCCAGACCTGCGCCCAGTCCCGGCCGTCGAGCGAGCCGGTCATCCAGACCACGGCACGCGTCGCGTCGACCAGGTTGGCCTTGGTGATCAGGTAATGGGTCACGGCGGTCAGCATGGCGGCCGCGCCGATGCCCACCAGGACGAGCCGGAAGCCGTGCACCCCGCGCTTCCATGCCAGCAGGTAGACGGTGACACCGGTGAGCAGGCCGCCGATGACCGCACCGGCCGAGACCGCCGCCGCGCCGCCCTGGAAGACGACGATCACGGTGAGCGCGCCGACCGTGGCGCCCTGCCCGAAGCCGAGCACGTCCGGGCTGCCGAGCGGGTTGCGGGAGATGGTCTGGAAGACGGCCCCGCCGGCCCCGAGCGCGCCGCCGACGAGGAGCCCGACGAGCACCCGGGGCAGTCTGAGGTCGGTGACGATGAACTCCTGCTGGAAGGTCCCGTGGCCGAAGAGCGTGGTGAGGACCTCGCCGGGCGTCATCGAGAAGTCGCCGCTGCCGATGAGGACGACCGCCGCGGCCACCGCCACGAGAGCCAGGAGCAGGACGACCAGGGCGGCCCGCACGTTCATCCGGAACGAGTAGCCGCCGGGCGTGCGCACGGCCCGCACCGGACCGGCGGCGTGTGCCGTCGCCTTCGTGGTCGTGGCCTTCACAGCTGGGACATCCTCTTGCGTCGTACGAGGTGGATGAAGACGGGCCCGCCGACCAGCGCGGTGACGATGCCGACCTGGAGCTCGGAGGGCCGGGCGACGACCCGGCCCACCACGTCCGCGCCGAGCAGCAGCACCGGGGAGAGGACGGCCGCGTACGGCAGGATCCACCGCATGTCCGGTCCGGTGAGGGCGCGCACCAGGTGCGGGATCATCAGCCCGATGAAGACGATCGGCCCGCACGCGGCGGTCGCCGCCCCGCACAGGAGGGTGACGGCGAGCATCGCGAGGACGCGGGTCCGGGTCAGGTTCGCGCCGAGCGCCCTGGCGGTGTCGTCGCCCATCTCCAGGGCGTTGAGCGGGCGCGCGATGAACACGGTGAGCAGGACGCCCAGCGCGACGAACGGCCAGACCTTGCCGACGGTCTCGGTGTTCGCGGAGGCCAGCGAGCCGACCTGCCAGAACCGCAGCCGGTCCAGCGACGCGGAGTCCAGCAGCTGTACGGCGTTGACGTACCCGTACAGCGCGGCGGTGACGGCCGTCCCGGCGAGCGCGAGCCGCACCGGCGTCGAGGAGCGGCTCCCGCCGAGGAAGTACACGGCCACCGACACGATCGCGGCGCCCGCGAAGGCGAACCACACATAGCCGGTCAGCGAGGTCACGCCGAAGAAGCTGATGGCGGAGACGACGGCCGCCGAGGCCCCCGCGTTGACGCCGAGGATGCCGGGCTCCGCGAGCGGGTTACGGGTCAGCGCCTGCATCACCGCCCCGGCGAGGCCGAGCGCGGCACCGACGAGGAGCCCCAGCACCGTGCGGGGCACTCGCACCTTGCGTACGAGGACGTCGTCGCCGCTTCCCGCGTAGTGGAACAGGCCGTGCCACACGTCGGAGAGCGGCAGCGCCTTGGCGCCGATCCCGATGGAGGCGAGGCACACCAGCACGAGGACGGCCACGGCCACCAGGAGCCCCGCCGCTCTCGCCGCGTGACGCCTGCGGGGAGCGGCGGCCTTGTCCGGCGCGGCTATCGGGCCGGAACTGGAATCCGGGGGGCTTTCAACCAACACCCGGTTAGGTTAGCCTACCCAGCCTTCCGGACTCGCGGCCCGGCCTCAGAGCCCCAGCCGCGCCAGAGCCTTCGCCGCGTCCAGGTCACAGGCCCTGTCCGCCGCCTGCGTCCAGGCCGCCGCGCACAGCGCCCGCAGCCCGTCGAGCGGGTCGCCGTCGCCGTCCAGGACCAGCCGGCCGTCCCGGGCGGAGGCCGTCCAGCCGCCGCAGCGCAATCCCCCGCCGTCCTCCGTCACCTCGGGCTGTCCGGTGAGCAGCCCGCGCAGGTCCGCGTCGATGTACGTCGGCCGGTGCTCGGGCACCGCGGTCACCAGCTGGGCCGCGTCCGTCACCCCGGTCAGCACCAGCAGCGAGTCGACGCCGCCGTTGAACGCCCCCTCGATGTCCGTGTCGAGCCGGTCGCCGACCACCAGCGGCCGTTCGGCCCCGGTGCGCAGGACGGTCTCGCGGTGCATCGGCGGGAGCGGCTTCCCGGCGACCTGCGGCTCGGCACCGGTCGCGATCCGGACGACCTCGACGGCCGCCCCGTTGCCCGGCGCGATCCCCCGGGCGCCCGGAATCGTCAGGTCCGTGTTGGACGCGAACCACGGCAGCCCGCGGTTGACCGCGTACGACGCCTCGGCGAACCGGCCCCACGCCAGGTCGGGCCCGCCGTATCCCTGGACCACCGCGACCGGGTCGTCGTCCGCCGACTCGACGGGTTCGAGGCCGCGTTCCCGCAGCGCGACGCGCAGTCCCTCGCCTCCGACGACCAGGACCCGCGCCCCGGCCGGCAGCTGGTCGGCGACCAGCCGGGCCACGGCCTGCGCCGAGGTGATCACGTCGGCGGGCTCGGCCGGGACACCCAGCTCGGTCAGGTGCTCGGCCACGGCGGCCGGGGTCCGCAGCGCGTTGTTGGTGACGTACGCCAGGTGCATCCCGCCGTCCCGGGCCGCGCCCAGCGCCTCGACGGCGTGGTCGATCGCCTGCCCTCCCGCGTACACGACTCCGTCGAGGTCGAGCAGCGCCGTGTCGTACGCCTCGCTCAACGCGGTGCTGCTGCCGCTCGGCCTGGTCCTGCTCGTCCCACTCATGTTCCGCGCTCCTCATCGCCTGCTTCTCCCCCGATCATCGCGCATCCCTGTACCCCACATACGATGCGAGGATGAACACACGAGGCACGGCGGACCGGGGACTGCGGCTGATTCCGTTCCGTGGGCTGCGGTACGTCCCCGAGCGGGTCGGCAGCCTCGCCGCGGTGACCTCGCCCCCGTACGACGTGGTGGTGCGGCCCGACGGGCTGCTGCACCTGGAGTCGGCGGACCCGCACAACATCGTCCGGCTGATCCTGCCGCAGGCCGGCACGGTCGCCGCCCGCAACGCACAGGCCGCCGCCACCCTGGACGACTGGCTCGCGGAGGGCGTGCTCGCGCCGGACGACGAGCCTTCGCTGTACGTGTACGAGCAGCGCGGCGACGGCATCCTGCAGCGGGGTGTGATCGGCGCCCTCGCGCTCTCGGGGCCCTCCGACGGTGTCGTGCTCCCGCACGAGGACGTCATGGCGCATGTCGTCGAGGACCGGGCCGATCTGATGCGCGCCACCGCCGCCCATCTGGAACCCCTGCTGCTGACCTACCGCAGCGACGGGGACGCCGGCACGGGCGCGGCCTCCGTCATCGAGCGGACCGTCGACCGCGCGCCGCTGCTCGCCACGACCACGGAGGACGGTTTCCGCCACCGGCTGTGGGCGGTCACCGATCCCGCCGAGCGCGCGGAGATCGAGGCGGACCTGCTCCGTCACCAGGCGCTGATCGCGGACGGCCACCACCGATGGGCGACCTACCTGAGGCTCCAGCAGGAGCACACGGGCCCGGGCCCCTGGGACTACGGCCTCGTCCTCCTGGTGGACACGGCCCGCTATCCGCTCCGGGTCCGCGCCATCCACCGGCTGCTGCACGGCCTGCCGGTCGCCGACGCACTGGCCGCGCTGGCGGGCCTGTTCCGGATACGCGAGGTGGCGGGCCCGCTCCCCCGGGCACTGGACGCCCTGGCCGACGCGGCCGCCGAGGGCAACGCCCTCCTGCTCGCGGGTGACGGGGGGTTCCATCTGGTCGACCGCCCCGACGAAGCGCTGCTGTCCCGCACGGTCCCGGCGGACCGGCCGACGGCCTGGCGCACGCTCGACGCGACGGTCCTGCACTCGGCGCTGCTCGATCACGTGTGGCGAATCCCGGACGACCCGGCGCATATCGCCTACATCCACGACACCGCGGCCGCCGTGGAACAGGCCGAACGGCACGGCTCCACGGCGGTCCTGATGCATCCGGTACGCGAGGAACTCGTCCGGGACCTGGCCCGCCAGGGCGTCACCATGCCCCGCAAGTCGACGTCCTTCGGCCCGAAGCCGGCCACGGGCCTGGTACTGCGCAGCCTGAAGCTGGGCTGAACGCAAAAGAGGGCGGCACCCGCGCCGGGTGCCGCCCTCTTCTCAAGCGTTACGCCTGGGACTTGCCGTCCTCGTCGGCGTCGTCGTCGTCCTCGACGGCCCCGTCCGCCTCGGCCGTGACGGGCGCCTGGGTGTCGGCGTGGTCGTCGTCCTCGTCCAGGGCGTCGACGAACTCGACCCCCTCCAGCTCGGCGAGGCGGTCCGAGGCGTCGGTGGCGCCGTCCTTGTCGGCCTCCAGCGCCTTGCCGAACCACTCGCGCGCCTCGTCGTCGCGGCCCGCTTCGAGCAGCGCGTCGGCGTACGCGTAGCGCAGGCGCGGGGTCCACGGGTGGACGGCGTTCGAGGCGAGCTCGGGGCTCTGCAGCGTGACGATGGCGGCGTCGAGCTGCCCCATGTCCCGCCGGGCGCCGGCGGCGACGAGACGCATCTCGACCTGGCCCGCCTTGTCCAGCTTCTGCACCTCGGGCTCACCGGCCATCGCCATGGCCTTCTCGGGCCGGCCGAGACCGCGCTCGCAGTCGGCCATGACGGGCCACAGCTCCACGGAGCCGGTCATCCGCCGGGCAGCCCGGAACTCCGCCAGCGCCTCCGCGTACTTCTGGACCGCGTAGGCGGCGAAGCCGGCGGCCTCGCGGACGGCGGCGACGCGCGAGGCCAGCCGCAGGGCGATGCGCGAGTACGCGTACGCCTGCTCGGGGTCCTCGTCGATGAGCCGGGCCACCATGACGAGGTTCCTCGCCACGTCCTCGGCCAGCGTCTTCGGCAGGCTCAGCAGCTCCTGGCGGACGTCCTGGTCGATCTCGTGACCGGTGACGTCGTCCGGGATGGGCAGCCGCTTGATCGGCTCACGGTCCCGGTCGTCCCGGCGCTCGTAACCGCCCGGCCGACCGCCGCGGTCGTCACGGCCCCGGTAGCCGCCGCGGTCACGGTCGTCCCGCTGCCCGCGGTAGCCGCCGCCACGGCTGTCGTCACGCCGGAAGCCGCCGCCGGAGCTGCCGCCACGGTCACCCCGGTCGTCACGGCGGAAACCGCCGCCGGTCGGCCGGCTGTCGTCACGGCGGGGGCCGCGCGGCCGGTCGTCACGGCGGTCGTCGCGACGCTCGAAGCCCCCGGAACGGCCGCCCCGGTCGTCGTCGCGGCGCGGGCCACGGTCGCGGTCGTCACGCCGGAAGCCACCGCCACCGCCACGGTTGTCATCGCGCCGGTCGTCGCGACGGAAGCCACCGCCGGAGTTGCCACCACGGTCATCACGACGGAAGCCGCCACCGCCAGAGCCGCCACGGCTGTCGTCACGGCGGAAGCCGCCACCGGAGGGGCGGTCGTCGCGGCGGAAGCCGCCACCACGGTTGTCGTCGTCCCGACGCGGGCCACGGGGCCTGTCGTCGCGACGGTCGTCACGGCGGTCAAAGCCGCCCGGCCGGCCACCGCGGTCGTCATCACGACGCGGCGCCCGGTCATCACGACGGAACCCACCACCACGGTTGTCGAACCCACCACCACGGTCATCACGACGGAAGCCACCGCCGGAGTTGCCGCCACGGTCATCACGACGGAAACCGCCGCCGCTGGGGCCGCCACGGCTGTCGTCACGGCGGAAGCCGCCGCCGCTGGGGCCGCCACGGCTGTCGTCACGGCGGAAGCCGCCACCGCCGGAGCCGCCACGGCTGTCGTCACGGCGGAAGCCGCCACCACGGTTGTCGTCGTCCCGACGCGGGCCACGGGGCCTGTCGTCGCGACGGTCGTCACGGCGGTCAAAGCCGCCCGGCCGGCCACCGCGGTCGTCATCACGACGCGGCGCCCGGTCATCACGACCACCACGGTCGTCGCGACGGAACCCACCACCGGAGTTGCCACCACGGTCATCCCGACGGAAGCCGCCACCGCTGGAGCCGCCACGGCTGTCGTCACGGCGGAAGCCACCGCCGGAGGGGCGGTCGTCGCGGCGCGGACCACTGTCGTCACGGCGGAAGCCACCGCCGGAGGGGCGGTCGTCGCGGCGCGGACCACGGTCCCGGTCGTCGCGCCGGAAACCGCCGCCCGAGGGGCGGTCATCACGGCGGTACCCACCGCGGTCGTCGTCCCGGCGCGGACCGCGCGAACGGTCGTCGCGACCGCCGCCGAAGCCGCCCCGGTCACCGCCGTCCCGGCGACGCGGCTCGCGCTCCGAACGATCGTCGGGAGAGTTGGTGGACATGGGTGGGGCTCCTGTCGTTCGGGGTACTACAGACATTCTCGCGCAGCCGGACACCCGACGCGCTTCGGGAAAAACAAAAAAGACCCTTGGTCCCAGCGCTGAACGCTGGGACCAAGGGTCCTTCAAAAATTGTTCGGCGGCGTCCTACTCTCCCACAGGGTCCCCCCTGCAGTACCATCGGCGCTGAAAGGCTTAGCTTCCGGGTTCGAAATGTAACCGGGCGTTTCCCTAACGCAATGACCACCGAAACACTATCGGCCACTCCCCCAAAAAGGCGGAGTATCGGCACTTAGCGAACAAGCACACTTTTCAATTAATGAATGACGCTGTTCAACCAGCACGACTGTTCGTGGCCTGGGAACAACACAGTGGACGCGAGCAACTGAGGACAAGCCCTCGGCCTATTAGTACCAGTCAGCTCCACCCGTTACCGGGCTTCCACATCTGGCCTATCAACCCAGTCGTCTACTGGGAGCCTTAACCAATCAAGTTGGTGGGAATACTCATCTCGAAGCAGGCTTCCCGCTTAGATGCTTTCAGCGGTTATCCTTTCCGAACGTAGCCAACCAGCCATGCCCTTGGCAGAACAACTGGCACACCAGAGGTTCGTCCGTCCCGGTCCTCTCGTACTAGGGACAGCCCTTCTCAATATTCCTACGCGCACAGCGGATAGGGACCGAACTGTCTCACGACGTTCTAAACCCAGCTCGCGTACCGCTTTAATGGGCGAACAGCCCAACCCTTGGGACCGACTCCAGCCCCAGGATGCGACGAGCCGACATCGAGGTGCCAAACCATCCCGTCGATATGGACTCTTGGGGAAGATCAGCCTGTTATCCCCGGGGTACCTTTTATCCGTTGAGCGACAGCGCTTCCACAAGCCACTGCCGGATCACTAGTCCCGACTTTCGTCCCTGCTCGACCCGTCGGTCTCACAGTCAAGCTCCCTTGTGCACTTACACTCAACACCTGATTGCCAACCAGGCTGAGGGAACCTTTGGGCGCCTCCGTTACTCTTTAGGAGGCAACCGCCCCAGTTAAACTACCCATCAGACACTGTCCCTGATCCGGATCACGGACCCAGGTTAGACATCCAGCACGACCAGAGTGGTATTTCAACGACGACTCCACAACCACTGGCGTGGCCGCTTCAAAGTCTCCCACCTATCCTACACAAGCCGAACCGAACACCAATATCAAACTATAGTAAAGGTCCCGGGGTCTTTCCGTCCTGCTGCGCGAAACGAGCATCTTTACTCGTAGTGCAATTTCACCGGGCCTATGGTTGAGACAGTCGAGAAGTCGTTACGCCATTCGTGCAGGTCGGAACTTACCCGACAAGGAATTTCGCTACCTTAGGATGGTTATAGTTACCACCGCCGTTTACTGGCGCTTAAGTTCTCAGCTTCGCCACCCCGAAGAGCAGCTAACCGGTCCCCTTAACGTTCCAGCACCGGGCAGGCGTCAGTCCGTATACATCGCCTTACGGCTTCGCACGGACCTGTGTTTTTAGTAAACAGTCGCTTCTCGCTGGTCTCTGCGGCCACCCCCAGCTCAGGAAGCAAGTTCCCTCACCAGTGATGGCCCCCCTTCTCCCGAAGTTACGGGGGCATTTTGCCGAGTTCCTTAACCATAGTTCACCCGAACGCCTCGGTATTCTCTACCTGACCACCTGAGTCGGTTTAGGGTACGGGCCGCCATGAAACTCGCTAGAGGCTTTTCTCGACAGCATAGGATCATCCACTTCACCACAATCGGCTCGGCATCAGGTCTCAGCCTTAATGTGTGACGGATTTGCCTACCACACGGCCTACACCCTTACCCCGGGACAACCACCGCCCGGGCTGGACTACCTTCCTGCGTCACCCCATCGCTTACCTACTACCACCTTGGTTCGTCGGCTCCACCACTACCCTCAACTCCGAAGAGATCGGGCCGGCTTCACGGACTTAGCATTAATGGGCTCAGTATTGGGCGTTTCAAAGCGGGTACCGGAATATCAACCGGTTGTCCATCGACTACGCCTGTCGGCCTCGCCTTAGGTCCCGACTTACCCTGGGCAGATCAGCTTGACCCAGGAACCCTTAGTCAATCGGCGCACACGTTTCTCACGTGTGTATCGCTACTCATGCCTGCATTCTCACTCGTGAACCGTCCACAACTCGCTTCCGCGGCTGCTTCACCCGGCACACGACGCTCCCCTACCCATCCCAGCCCCCGTTGGGGGTACATGCTGGAATGACACGACTTCGGCGGTACGCTTGAGCCCCGCTACATTGTCGGCGCGGAATCACTTGACCAGTGAGCTATTACGCACTCTTTCAAGGGTGGCTGCTTCTAAGCCAACCTCCTGGTTGTCTCTGCGACTCCACATCCTTTCCCACTTAGCGTACGCTTAGGGGCCTTAGTCGATGCTCTGGGCTGTTTCCCTCTCGACCATGGAGCTTATCCCCCACAGTCTCACTGCCGTGCTCTCACTTACCGGCATTCGGAGTTTGGCTAAGGTCAGTAACCCGGTAGGGCCCATCGCCTATCCAGTGCTCTACCTCCGGCAAGAAACACACGACGCTGCACCTAAATGCATTTCGGGGAGAACCAGCTATCACGGAGTTTGATTGGCCTTTCACCCCTAACCACAGGTCATCCCCCAGGTTTTCAACCCTGGTGGGTTCGGTCCTCCACGAAGTCTTACCTCCGCTTCAACCTGCCCATGGCTAGATCACTCCGCTTCGGGTCTTGAGCGCGCTACTAAACCGCCCTATTCGGACTCGCTTTCGCTACGGCTTCCCCACACGGGTTAACCTCGCAACACACCGCAAACTCGCAGGCTCATTCTTCAAAAGGCACGCAGTCACGACTGTATGTGCAAGCACATACAGCGACGCTCCCACGGCTTGTAGGCACACGGTTTCAGGTACTATTTCACTCCGCTCCCGCGGTACTTTTCACCATTCCCTCACGGTACTATCCGCTATCGGTCACCAGGGAATATTTAGGCTTAACGGGTGGTCCCGCCAGATTCACACGGGATTTCTCGGGCCCCGTGCTACTTGGGTGTCTCTCAAACAAGCCGCTGATGTTTCAGCTACGGGGGTCTTACCCTCTACGCCGGACCTTTCGCATGTCCTTCGCCTACATCAACGGTTTCTGACTCGTCTCACAGCCGGCAGACTGTGAAAGAGAGATCCCACAACCCCGCATGCGCAACCCCTGCCGGGTATCACACGCATACGGTTTGGCCTGATCCAGTTTCGCTCGCCACTACTCCCGGAATCACGGTTGTTTTCTCTTCCTGAGGGTACTGAGATGTTTCACTTCCCCTCGTTCCCTCCACACTGCCTATGTGTTCAGCAGCGGGTGACAGTCCATGACGACTGCCGGGTTTCCCCATTCGGAAACCCCCGGATCAAAGTCTGGTTGACGACTCCCCGGGGACTATCGTGGCCTCCCACGTCCTTCATCGGTTCCTGGTGCCAAGGCATCCACCGTGCGCCCTTAAAAACTTGGCCACAGATGCTCGCGTCCACTGTGCAGTTCTCAAACAACGACCAGCCACCCATCACCCTGCTCCTAAGAACAAGTTCACTGGGGCCGGCAACCGAAGGACGACCATGACGGCCGCACCTTCAGATACCCAACAGCGTGCCCGACCCGACCAATTGTTTTACACGTTCCACGCCGAAGCAGTACTAGTGACAAACAACTTGCCGTGCCGAGTAGTCAACGTTCCACCCATGAGCAACCAGCACCGAACATTCGCCGGTGTACTGGCCTCTGACCGAGCAAAGCCCGGTAAGAAGTGCTCCTTAGAAAGGAGGTGATCCAGCCGCACCTTCCGGTACGGCTACCTTGTTACGACTTCGTCCCAATCGCCAGTCCCACCTTCGACAGCTCCCTCCCACAAGGGGTTGGGCCACCGGCTTCGGGTGTTACCGACTTTCGTGACGTGACGGGCGGTGTGTACAAGGCCCGGGAACGTATTCACCGCAGCAATGCTGATCTGCGATTACTAGCAACTCCGACTTCATGGGGTCGAGTTGCAGACCCCAATCCGAACTGAGACCGGCTTTTTGAGATTCGCTCCGCCTCGCGGCATCGCAGCTCATTGTACCGGCCATTGTAGCACGTGTGCAGCCCAAGACATAAGGGGCATGATGACTTGACGTCGTCCCCACCTTCCTCCGAGTTGACCCCGGCAGTCTCCTGTGAGTCCCCATCACCCCGAAGGGCATGCTGGCAACACAGAACAAGGGTTGCGCTCGTTGCGGGACTTAACCCAACATCTCACGACACGAGCTGACGACAGCCATGCACCACCTGTACACCGACCACAAGGGGGGCACCATCTCTGATGCTTTCCGGTGTATGTCAAGCCTTGGTAAGGTTCTTCGCGTTGCGTCGAATTAAGCCACATGCTCCGCTGCTTGTGCGGGCCCCCGTCAATTCCTTTGAGTTTTAGCCTTGCGGCCGTACTCCCCAGGCGGGGAACTTAATGCGTTAGCTGCGGCACCGACGACGTGGAATGTCGCCAACACCTAGTTCCCAACGTTTACGGCGTGGACTACCAGGGTATCTAATCCTGTTCGCTCCCCACGCTTTCGCTCCTCAGCGTCAGTAATGGCCCAGAGATCCGCCTTCGCCACCGGTGTTCCTCCTGATATCTGCGCATTTCACCGCTACACCAGGAATTCCGATCTCCCCTACCACACTCTAGCCTGCCCGTATCGACTGCAGACCCGGGGTTAAGCCCCGGGCTTTCACAACCGACGTGACAAGCCGCCTACGAGCTCTTTACGCCCAATAATTCCGGACAACGCTTGCGCCCTACGTATTACCGCGGCTGCTGGCACGTAGTTAGCCGGCGCTTCTTCTGCAGGTACCGTCACTTTCGCTTCTTCCCTGCTGAAAGAGGTTTACAACCCGAAGGCCGTCATCCCTCACGCGGCGTCGCTGCATCAGGCTTTCGCCCATTGTGCAATATTCCCCACTGCTGCCTCCCGTAGGAGTCTGGGCCGTGTCTCAGTCCCAGTGTGGCCGGTCGCCCTCTCAGGCCGGCTACCCGTCGTCGCCTTGGTAGGCCATTACCCCACCAACTAGCTGATAGGCCGCGGGCTCATCCTTCACCGCCGGAGCTTTCAACCTTCCTCCAGGAGGAGGAAAGTATTATCCGGTATTAGACCCCGTTTCCAGGGCTTGTCCCAGAGTGAAGGGCAGATTGCCCACGTGTTACTCACCCGTTCGCCACTAATCCACCCCGAAGGGCTTCATCGTTCGACTTGCATGTGTTAAGCACGCCGCCAGCGTTCGTCCTGAGCCAGGATCAAACTCTCCGTGAATGTTTTCCCGTAATCGGGACAACACATCACGAGAGCGGAACGACAAGGTCGGAATAAGACCCGTCGTCCACTGCGTCCTCGCTGTGTTTTTGCCTGCCGAACCCGAAGGTTCCGCAGGACTTTCAAAGGAACCACCAACCTGCCGTAGCAGGCCGGGGTATCAACATATCTGGCGTTGACTTTTGGCACGCTGTTGAGTTCTCAAGGAACGGACGCTTCCTTTGTACTCACCCTCAGAACATTTTCTGGGGCTTTCCTCCGGGCGCTTCCCTTCGGTCTTGCGTTTCCGACTCTATCAGACTCTTTCGTGTCCGATTCCCGGTCGAAGCGGGTCAAGCAGTTTTCGCTTTCCAGTTCTTCGCTTTTGCGTTTCCCTTTCGGCGTGTCCACTACTTTAGCGGATTCTCCCGGTTACTCATAATCGAGTCAGTGGGCCTGAATTCCGGGCATGCCGAAATCCGCACCCTCTGGGGTGAGTCGTAGGTAGTGGTTGGCCGCTTCGGGTCTGCGCGGCGTGCGATCCGAAGGACCGAACCAACAGCTGTACCCGTGTCAAGCGACTCGGTCAACACTAGGTGCCCCACTCGGACGAGTCAAGTTGACCTCCGGCGCGGCACATGGGCCCGGTAGGGGCTCACCGTCGGGTCGCCGTCGATCCAGAACCGCCAGGGGTACACCACCCCGTCCCCGCCCACACCGGTGCGGGGGCCGTTGCGTACCTGGTCACGCGGTGGCGGGGTGCCCTGGAGCACGAAGAGCTCGGCGCCCTCGTGGGCAATCGCGTCGGTGCCGTCCAGTACCCGGCCGATGTCCAGGGCGGTCGCGAGGCGTGCCGGGCCTTTGGCCAGTTCTCTGTCATTACGGGCCGAAACTCGACGTTTGCGGAACCAAGCGGAGCGCCGAGTGGGAGCGCGTCAAGGCTCTGGTGGAGGACGGCAAGGCAGACGCCATCGTGTCCCGCCACTTCGACCGCATGTACCGCACCCCCTGGGACCTCGAGGATCTGGTGGACCTGGCCGAGGCGACCGGCGTCATGCTGGCCGCCGCACAGGCTCAGGGAGTGCTCGACCTGTCCACCCCGTCCGGCCGGCTCGCTGCTCGCATCGGCGCTGTGGTGGCTCGCAACGAGACCGAGATGCGAGTCGAGCGTCAGGTGCTCGGACACCAGCGGCGCAGGGAGTCGGGGAGGCCCTTCTGGAGTACTCGCCCCTTCGGCTTCGAGCGGGACGGGAGGCACCGGGAAGCAGAGGCGGAGGCCCTGCGGCAGGCGTACCGGGATGTCCTGGCCGGCGTCACCCTCTGGTCCATCACGAAGGACTGGAACTCACGTGGGCTGCTCTCAATCACCGAGTGGTCCGCTGGTTGCTGTGCATGACTTCAGTCGACTACGCGACTGAGACGCCATCCCGTCCCCGCCCCGGGGGATCGTCCTTCGGCAAGCGAACAGTCGGAAGGTCGGACGGACGAGTACGCCCAAGACGTCGATGGACGGACCTGTACACGTGTCCCTTCCCTCCGCGCCGCCCGACCCTGTGTCGGGTGTCGTGAGTGCCTGCGGTACGCGGTGGTTCGCGCGAACGCCACGTCGGTCGGGGACGATCACGTATCGCCTGACCGAACTCCGCACCGACACACCGGCGTGCCGTCAGCAAGGCGTACAGCGGCTCAGGCTCCGGCGGACGGTTTGGCTCGGGGGCTCAGTCGGTACGCCGAGACCGTTGGATCACCGGCGAGGTAGAACCGGTGTTGCCAGTCGTGTGCCTTGCTCACGCCCACCCGAGGACCGACCCGGATGAGCGCGGCAGGTACAGGCTCACCCTCGGACAACACGACCGAGGTACCTGTCAGGAGGTCTGCGCCGTTGTGCTCCGCCGTAATGCCGAGTGCCTGACAGAAGTTCCCCGGACCGCGGGCAAGGCGTGGATTCTCGACCCTCTCCCCTCGCCGCTTGCGTGCCAGGTCCTCCCCCTCGATGACCCTGCCTGCCCGGATGAGGACGGCCGAGGCGATGCCGTCCGTCCCTGTGACGACGTTGGCGCACCAGTGGAGACCGTGGGACCGGTAGACGTACAGGTGTCCTGCGGGTCCGAACATGACGGCGTTCCGGGGTGTCCTGCCCCGATAGGCGTGGGAGGCTGGGTCGGCCGTACCGGAGTACGCCTCGGTCTCCGTGATGGCGATACTCACGGTCCCCTCGGGGGTTTTGCAGGTGAGGACGGTCCCGAGCAGCTTGGGGGCGACCTCTTCAGCGGGGTGGGCGAGGACATCGACGTTCATGCTGACTGCCTTGACATGCCGTACGTGAAGTAAACGTACGCGTGGCCGGGCGGGCCGTACATCGCGTCGTTGCGCCGCGTCCGGCCACGGAAGGCGTGGGAGCCCGGGTCGATCTCGCCCGCGTACGCCTCCACCTCCGTGAGACGCAGGGCGATCGGGCCGTCCGGGGTGCTGCGCACCAGGGTGCGGCCGAGGAGGTCGGGCGCCACCTCCAGTACGGGGCGGTCGAAGAAGTCCCGCGTCAGCGGCGTACGGTCCGGGCCATCGATCATGAGGTTCGAGGTTACTGGGAACCGACTACGGTCGTCGCGCGTATGTAGGTGTCAGGACCTAGGAGGAGAAAACATGGGCTTCAAGCGGCTGCTCGCGAGCATGGGTGCCGGCGGCGCCTCGGTGGAGACGGAGCTGAGCGAGGTCAACGTCGTCCCGGGCGGGGTCGTCCAGGGCGAGGTGCGGATCCAGGGCGGCTCCGTCGACCAGCAGATCGAGGGACTTTCCGTGGGGCTGCAGGCCCGGGTCGAGGTCGAGGGCCAGGACCAGGAGACCAAGCAGGACATCGTGTTCACCAAGCTGCGCGTCGGCGGCGCGTTCGAGGTGCGGGCCGGGGCGGTGCACGTCGTGCCGTTCGGCCTGGAGATCCCCTGGGAGACGCCGATCACCATGTTCGCGGGCCAGCACCTGCACGGCATGAACATCGGGGTGACCACGGAACTGGAGATCGCGCGGGCGCTGGACTCCGGCGACCTCGATCCGGTCAACGTGCACCCGCTGCCGGCCCAGGAGGCCATCCTCGACGCCTTCGGCCAGCTGGGCTTCAGCTTCCGTAGCGCCGACATGGAGCGCGGCCACATCCGTGGTACGCGGCAGCGGCTGCCGTTCTACCAGGAGATCGAGTTCCACCCGCCGCAGCAGTACCGGGGGCTCAACCAGGTGGAGCTGTCGTTCGTCGCGGACGACCGCGAGATGGACGTCATCCTGGAGATGGACAAGAAGGCCGGTCTGTTCAGCGAGGGCAGCGACTCGTACCGCGCGTTCAAGGTCGGTCTGCACAACTTCCACGAGACCGACTGGGCGGCATATCTGAACCAGTGGCTGGCGCAGGTCGGTGGTCAGCGCAACTGGCTCTAGGGTCGGAAGGGGAGAGAGATCTTCCCGAGCAATCCGACGGACCCGACAGAGAGGTGCTGACGTGACCGAGCCGAAGAGGGCGCCGCTGCCGCACGACTTCCATCCGGAGGTTCCCTCGTTCACCGTGGTGAGCGAGGACATCGCCCCGGGGGCCGTGCTCGCCGACGCGCAGGTGTACGCGGCGGGGAACACCTCGCCGCAGCTGCGGTGGGAGGGTTTCCCGGCGGAGACGAAGAGCTTCGCCGTGACGTGCTTCGACCCCGACGCTCCCACGGGCAGCGGGTTCTGGCACTGGACGCTCTTCGACATCCCGGCGTCGGTCACGGAGCTGCCGGCGGGCGCGGGCGGCGGGACGTTCGATGGGCTGCCCGCCGGTGCCGTGCACGCGCGCAACGACTACGGGACGAAGGACTTCGGCGGCGCCGCGCCGCCGGCCGGTGAGAACCACCGCTATGTGTTCACCGTGTACGCGGTGGACACCGAGAAGCTCGGTCCCGACAGCGACACCCCGCCCGCGGCGGTCGGGTTCAACCTCCGGTTCCACACCCTGGGCCGGGCCCAGTTGATCGCCGAGTACGCGGAGCCCGCCGAGAACGCCTGAGTACCAAAACTTCCGCAGCCGTTTGCCCTGCCCTGGTCCTGGAGAGATCAGGGCAGGGCATTTTTTAATGCGTTGTCCATCACGGCGTGCCCGGCCAGAGTTGATCCGGGCCTGCCAGGGGGCGGCCGGCACACGGGAGGTGGGCGGGATGCGGGACACGCTGGTACTGAACGCGAGCTTCGAGCCGCTGTCGACGGTGACGCTGAACCGGGCGGTGGTGCTGATCCTTCAGGACAAGGCCGTCGTCGAGCAGTCGCACCCCGGCCTCCGGATGCGCGGGGCCGACGTGGACATACCGGTGCCCCGCGTGATCAGGCTCTGCCGGTACGTACGGGTGCCGTTCCGAAGACAGGCCCCGTGGTCCAGGAGGGGCGTGCTGGTCAGGGACCAGCACCGGTGCGCGTACTGCGGGAAGCGTGCGAGCACCGTCGACCACGTGGTGCCGAGGGCGCAGGGCGGGCAGGACACCTGGCTCAATACGGTGGCCTCCTGTGCCGAGGACAACCACCGCAAGGCGGACCGTACGCCGGAGCAGGCGGGGATGCCGCTGCTGCGCAAGCCGTTCGTGCCGTCACCTGCGGAGGCCATGCTGCTGGCGCTCGGGGCGGGCGACCGCTCGGCACTGCCGGAGTGGCTGGCGCGGTCCGCGGCGTAGCCGCCGTACGCCTCATGACGTCACCGGAGCCCGTCTCCCCCGGGGAGGCGGGCTCCGGCTCGTTCACCGGAGCAGCAGCTGGACGATGGCGACCGTGCCGACGGTGACGATGAGGGCGCGCAGGAGGGTGGGGCTGAGGCGGCGGCCGACCTTGGCGCCGATCTGGCCGCCGAGCGCGGAGCCGACGGCGATGAGGACGACGGCCGTCCAGTCGAAGTCGGCGACGAAGAGGAAGAACAGCGCGGCGATGCTGTTGACGACGGCGGCGAGGACGTTCTTGACGGCGTTCAGGCGCTGCATGGTGTCGTCGACCAGCATGCCCATCAGGGAGAGGTAGATGATCCCCTGGGCGGCGGTGAAGTAGCCGCCGTAGACGCTGGCCAGGGTCAGGCCGATGAAGAGCAGCGGGCCGCCGTCGGGGTGTGCCGGGACGCCGGTGCGGGCGCGCCGCTGCTGGACGGCCTTGCTGATGCGTGGCTGCAGGATGACCAGGACGAGGGCCAGGGCGACGAGGACCGGGACGATGGTCTCGAAGGCCGTGGAGGGCAGGGCCAGCAACAGGGTGGCGCCGGTGAGGCCGCCGATGAGGGCGCCCACGGCGAGTTTGAGCACGCGGGGGCGCTGGCCTTCGAGTTCCTTGCGGTAGCCGATCGCGCCGCTGATGGAGCCGGGGATCAGGCCGAGCGCGTTGGAGACGGTGGCGGTGACCGGGGGGAGGCCGGTGGCGAGCAGGACGGGGAAGGTGATGAGCGTCCCGGAGCCGACGATCGTGTTGATCGCGCCGGCGCTGGTCCCCGCGGCGAAGACGGCGAGCATCTCCCAGATGGACATGGCATATCCCCCGTGCGTGATCGGTGCTTGGTGCAACCGAATCATGCACGGGGGTGTACACGTCAGTCGACCGGGGGTTCCTCGCGGCGTTCCTTGCCGGTGTTGAAGCCGGGTGCGCCGGAGCCGAGGTTGCCGAAGGCGCCGCTGAGGCCCTTGAGGGCGTCGCCGATCTCGCTGGGCACGATCCAGAGCTTGTTGGCGTCGCCCTCGGCGATCTTCGGCAGCATCTGGAGGTACTGGTACGAGAGCAGCTTCTGGTCCGGGTCGCCGGCGTGGATCGCCTCGAAGACCGTACGGACGGCCTGGGCCTCACCCTCGGCGCGCAGGGCGGCGGCCTTGGCCTCACCCTCGGCGCGCAGGATCGCGGACTGCTTCTCGCCCTCCGCGGTGAGGATCGCGGACTGGCGGGTGCCCTCGGCCTGGAGGATGGCGGCGCGCTTGTCGCGGTCGGCGCGCATCTGCTTCTCCATCGAGTCCTGGATGGAGGTGGGCGGCTCGATCGCCTTGAGCTCGACGCGGTTGACGCGGATGCCCCACTTGCCGGTGGCCTCGTCGAGGACTCCGCGCAGGGCGGCGTTGATCTCCTCGCGGGAGGTGAGGGTCCGTTCCAGGTCCATGCCGCCGATGATGTTGCGGAGCGTGGTGACGGTGAGCTGCTCGATGGCCTGGATGTAGCTGGCGACCTCGTACGTCGCGGCCCTGGCGTCGGTCACCTGGTAGTAGATGACGGTGTCGATGTTGACGACCAGGTTGTCCTGGGTGATGACGGGCTGCGGGGGGAAGGGCACGACCTGCTCGCGCAGGTCGATCCGGTTGCGGATCGAGTCGATGAACGGGACGACGATGTTCAGGCCCGCGTTGAGGGTGCGGGTGTACCGGCCGAAGCGTTCGACGATGGCGGCGCTGGCCTGGGGGATGACCTGGATCGTCTTGATCAGGGCGATGAAGACGAGCACCACCAGAATGATCAGGACGATGATGATCGGTTGCATCGTTTCCTCGTGCCCTTCGGTTGATGATCGTCATCGAGTCTGACAGAACGCGCCTCGGCGTGGGGACAGTTCGGTCACATGACGACGGCCGTCGCCCCGTCGATGTCGACGACGTCGACCTGTTGGCCGGGCTCGAAGCTGAGCCCGGCGTCCAGTGCGCGGGCCGACCAGATCTCACCGGCCAGCTTGATGCGGCCGCCGGCGCCGTCCACGCGTTCGAGAACGACGGCCTGACGGCCCTTCAGGGCGTCGATGCCGGTGGCGTGCTGGGGCGCGCGGTCCCCGCGCTGTCTGGCGGCGATCACGCGTACCACGGCCGTCAGCGCCACCGAGACGATGACGAAGACCAGGACCTGGGCGACGATCCCGCCGCCGAGGGCCGCGACGACCGCGGCGGCGACGGCCCCCACGGCGAACATGCCGAACTCGGGCATCGCGGTGAGGACGAGCGGAATGCCCAGTCCCACCGCGCCGATCAGCCACCACACCCACGCGTCGATGTCCACGTGGTCATCGTAGGACCGGTTGCACCCTTACGGACAGGGCGCAACCGGGGCAACCCCGCCTAGCCGAGGGGCAGTCCGCGGGCGGTGTAGCGGTCGCCCTGGTGCTCGACGACGAGGGGCAGGCCGAAGCAGAGGGAGAGGTTGCGGGAGGTGAGCTCGGTCTCCATGGGGCCCGCGGCGAGCACCTTGCCCTGGCGGATCATCAGGACGTGGGTGAAGCCGGGGGCGATCTCCTCGACGTGGTGGGTCACCATGATCATGGAGGGCGCGTACGGGTCGCGGGCCAGCCGGCCGAGGCGGCGTACCAGGTCCTCGCGGCCGCCGAGGTCGAGACCGGCGGCGGGTTCGTCGAGGAGGAGCAGCTCGGGGTCGGTCATCATGGCGCGGGCGATCAGGGTGCGCTTGCGCTCGCCCTCGGAGAGGGTGCCGAACTTGCGGTCGAGGTACTCGGTCATGCCGAGCCGGTCGAGGAAGGCGCGGGCGCGGTCCTCGTCGACCTTGTCGTAGTTCTCGTTCCAGGTGGCGGTCATGCCGTACGCGGCGGTGAGCACCGTCTGCAGGACCGTCTGGCGGCGGGGGAGCTTGTCGGCGAGGGCTACGCCCGCGATGCCGATGCGGGGGCGCAGGTCGAAGACGTCGGTGCCGACGCCGCCGAGCCGCTCACCGAGGACGCTGACGCTTCCCTTGCTGGGGTAGAGGTAGCTGGACGCGATGTTGAGCAGGGTGGTCTTGCCGGCGCCATTGGGTCCGAGGATGACCCAGCGCTCCCCCTCCTTGACCGACCAGGAGACGTCGTCCACCAGAGCGCGTCCGTCGCGGACCACGGATACGTCCACCAGCTCCAGTACATCGCTCATGAGCGCGTTGTCTCCCCATGCAGTGTCGAGATCGTCGCGTGCCTGTGGGCACAGCTCCCAGGGAAAACCTACGCCACCGAGCGAGTACCGGCGGCGCTGGGCCCCGCCGTCGCGGGCCCGGCCATGGCAGGCAAGGCGCCCCCTAAGCTGTCCGCATGCTTTCGGAACCACGCTCAGGGCTGCTGGCCGCCTGGGGGAACGCGTTGCTGGCGGGGCTCGTGTCGCCGGACGACGCGGCGCTCGCCATCGTCGGGGAGGACGCGGTGCACCGCGTCGAGGGGTTGCCCGGTGAGGCCGGTCCGGTCGGGCTGACGTTCGCCCTGGGGCGGCTGCGGGCGCTGGGGGTGTCCGGCTTCCGGGTCGCGCTGCCGGTGCCGGGGCATCCGCTGGGGCTGAGCGGTCCGGCCGGTTTCAATGCCCGGGCCCTGGAGGCGGAGGAGGCCGTGGTGACCTACGGCGCTCCGTACGGGCTGGTGCCGGAGGTGCGCGAGGCGGGCCCGGCCGGGGATGTGTACGTGGACGTGGTGTGGCACTGCCTGGCGGTACGGGAGGCCCCGCCGGCCGATGTGCCGTCGCTGGGCGAGGCGGAGCGGGAGCTGGCGGAGGCGCTGCGGGACGCGACGGCGCTGCTGTCCCGGCTCGACGTGGCCGGTTCGGGTCCGGTGGCCGAGGCGGCGGTGGACGCGTACCGGGCGCGGGCGGAGCGGGGGCGCGAGGTGCTGGCCCCGGGCTACCCGCCGCGGGCGGTGCGGGTGCTGGAGCTGGCGCAGCGGGTCGGGCTGCTGATCTCGGTGGCGTACGAGAACGGGCACGGCGGAGCGGTGAGCGCGTCGGAGATGGCGGCGCGGGGCGAGGCGCTGCGTCCGGTGGAGCGGGTGGCGCGGCGGGCGCAGGTGGCGGCGTACAACGCGTATGTGGAGGAGCGGGCGCGGTAGGGCCTGTCCGGCCCCTGATCCGCCGGTCCTGAGGGGCGCCCGCCTCGCTCTCCCCGCTCTTACGTCAGCCCGCCGCTCCGTTGCGGACCGCCCAGAGCGCCGCCTGGGTGCGGTCGGCCAGGTCGAGTTTCATGAGGATGTTCGAGACGTGGGTCTTGACCGTCTTCTCGGACAGGACCAGGGCCCTGGCGATCTCGCGGTTGGAGCGGCCGTCGGCGATGAGGCCGAGCACTTCCCGTTCGCGTTCGGTGAGGGTGCTCCCCCGGCCGGTGCCCGCGCCCGGCTCGTCCTGGGCCAGCAGCGCCCCGGCGACCTCGGGCTGGAGCAGGACGTGCCCGGCGTGGACCGAGCGGATGGCGCCGGCCAGGGCGTCCGGGTCGACGTCCTTGTACACGTAGCCGGAGGCGCCCGCGCGCAGGGCGGGTACGACGGTGCGCTGCTCGGTGAAGCTGGTGACGATCAGCACCTTGGCCGGGTTCTCCAGTTCGCGGAGCCGGCGCAGCGCCTCGATGCCGTCGGTGCCGGGCATCTTGATGTCCATCAGTACGACGTCGGGCCGCAGCTCCTCGGTCCGGGCCACGCCCTCGGCGCCGTCGGACGCCTCGCCGACGACCTCGATGTCGTCCTGGATCTCCAGGAACGTACGCAGGCCGCGGCGGACGACCTGGTGGTCGTCGACGAGCAGCACCCTGATGATCCTGTCAGCCACCGGGAATCTCCATCTCGATCGTGGTGCCCTTGCCGGGCTCGGACGCAACGGTGAGCCGGCCGCCTACGCCGCTCGCGCGGTCCCGCATCGAGACCAGGCCCAGGTGGCGCCCGGCCCGGCGGGTGGCGGCGGGTTCGAAGCCGCGGCCGTCGTCGGTGACCCGCAGCACCGTGGCGCCGTCGCGGCGGGCGAGGGTGACGTCGACGTGGCCGGCGTCCGCGTGGCGCAGGGCGTTGTGCAGGGCCTCCTGGGTGACCCGGAGCAGCGCTTCCTCGTGGGCGGCGGGCAGGGCGCGGACGCCGGCGCCGGTGAAGGTGACCCGTGCGGTGTGGGCCCGGTCGAGGACCTGGACCTGGGTGCGGAGGGTGGCGACGAGGCCGTCCTCGTCGAGGCCGGCCGGGCGCAGCTCGACGACGGCGGCGCGCAGTTCGTCCACGGCTTCGGCGGCGAGGGCGGCGACCTGCTGGAGCTCGACCTTGGCCCGGGCGGGGTCGCGGTCCACGAGGGCGGCGGCGGCCTGGGCGGTGAGCCGCAGCGAGAAGAGCTTCTGGCTGACCGCGTCGTGCAGCTCGTGGGCGAGGCGGGAGCGCTCCTCGGCGATGGTGAGCTCGCGGCTGCGTTCGTAGAGGCGGGCGTTGGTGAGGGCGATGGCCGCGTGCTGGGCGAGGATCGACAGCAGTTCCTCGTCCTCCGCGGTGAAGCCGCAGACGCCCTCGGGCTTGGGGCACCTCTTGTTGGCGAGGAAGAGGGCGCCGATGGTCTCGTCGCCGTCCCGGATGGGCAGGCCGAGGAAGTCGGACATGTCGGGGTGGGCACTGGGCCAGCCCCCGAAGCGGGGGTCCTTGCGGACGTCGGCGAGCCGTTCGGTCTTCGCGCCGTGGAGCATCGCGGCGAGGATGCCGTGCTGCCGGGGCAGTGGGCCGATGGCCTTCCACTGTTCGTCGCTGACGCCGTCGACGACGAACTGGGCGAAGCCGCCGTGGTCGTCGGGGACCCCGAGGGCGGCGTACTCGGCGTCCAGGAGTTCGCGGGCCGAGGCGACGATCGTCTTCAGGACGTCCCGCACCTCCAGGTGGCGGCTCATGGCGAGCAGCGCGGCGCTCACGGCCGAGAGGCCCGAGGGCGGTCGGTGGCTCATGCGCCTCACCGTACCGGCGGGGTCCGTGCCCCCGTATCGGACCGGGGACGGCCGGGGACCGGGGCGGAGGGACTAGGACTTCGGACCGGGGCGCGGCGGGCGGTGCGTGCGACGGGTGCCCGAAACCCCTTCCGGAGCATTGCATTCCGCATCACTTCAGCAACATAAGGTGACGCCGCCGCCGCTCCGATGTGAGGCCGCGCATAGGGCCCACGTCACTTACGAAGCTGCTTAGTGGAGCAAAAAGGGCGATTTGGGCGGTGATGACCTGGGGGTGAACCCGGCAAACCGCCCACCATTCCACTACCCGGCTTCGTACGTCACACCTTTGCCACGGCATTTTGCCGCCGCTAAGAATTGAGCTCGTCCCCGACGGAGATGCGTAGTCGCTCCCGTCTTCGTCCTCCGTGAGGACCCCCCGAATTTCGAAGAGGTAAGCCTGTATGTCCGCGTCCCGCATCACCGGTCGTCTCCGTAACCTGAACAAGACCCAGAAGCTCTCCGCCGCCGGCGTCTCCGCCGTCGCCGCCGCTGCCATCTCCTTGTCCCTGGTGCCCGGTCACGCCGAGGCCGAGACCGAACCGCAGGCTCTCTCCGCAGCCCCGGTCATCTTCGACTCCGCGAGCTCCAAGCAGGCCCGTGCGATCCAGGACAGCGTCATCCAGCAGCACTCGACCGCCGAGAAGCTGGTGAAGGCCGCCGACGCCGCCAAGGCCGAGAAGGCCGCCGCGGTGAAGGAGAAGGCCGAGACGAAGGCCAAGAAGGCCAAGCTGAAGAAGGCGAAGGCCAAGGCGCACAGCAAGGCCGAGTCCCACAAGAAGTCCTCGCGCGGCCACCAGACCGCCAGCCGCTCCTCCGCCCGTACGCACATGTACGGCAACAACCTGGACGGCTGGATCCGTGAGTCCCTGGCCATCATGAAGGAGAAGGGTATCCCGGGCACGTACGAGGGCCTGCACCGCAACATCATCCGCGAGTCCAGTGGTAACCCGAACGCCATCAACGACTGGGACATCAACGCCCAGAACGGCGTGCCGTCGATCGGTCTGCTGCAGATCATCAAGCCGACCTTCGACTACTACCACGTCTCCGGCACCCCGCACACGCAGTACGACCCGGTCGCCAACATCACCGCGTCGGCCAACTACGCCGCCGACAAGTACGGCTCGATCGACAACGTCAACAGCGCGTACTGATCCACCGCGATCCGTACGGCCGGTGACAGAACGCCGGAGGGCGGCACCCCGCGCGGGGTGCCGCCCTCCGGCGCGTGTCCGGGCCGGTTACTTGCGCATGACCTCGGGCTCGTGGCGGCGCAGCAGCCGCGCCACGGCGAAGCCGCAGACGACGCCGATGAACAGCAGCACCGAGATGTTGATCCCCCACTGGCTCACCGAGTGCTCCCAGAGCGGGTCCAGGTCCGTGGGGTTGCTCGCGTCCCACGGCGGCATGAGGTGGGCGAGGTCGAGCGTGGAGCCCGCGCCCGCGATGGCCCAGCGGGACGGCATCAGCCAGGCGAACTGCTCCAGGCCGGGCGAGCCGTACACCTGGAAGAGGATGCCGGTGAAGACGACCTGGACGATCGCGAACATGACCAGCAGCGGCATGGTCTTCTCGGAGGTCTTCACCAGCGAGGAGATCACCAGGCCGAACATCATCGAGGTGAAGCCGAGCGCGATGATCGTCAGGCAGAGCTCGACGGCCGGCGGCATGATCAGGCCCTCGGCGGGCAGGTCGCGGGTGGCGAAGCCGATGCCGCAGATGATGACGCCCTGGATGGCCGTGATCACGCCGAGCACGATCACCTTGGACATCAGGTAGGCCGAGCGGGAGAGGCCGGTGGCCCGTTCCCGTTCGTAGATGACGCGTTCCTTGATCAGCTCGCGTACGGAGTTGGCCGCGGCGGAGAAGGTCATCCCGATCACCAGGATCAGCATGATCGTTCCGGCGTCGCCGTTGAACTTGTGCGGCGGCTTCGGCGGGGCGAGGCCGAAGTCCGACGGGATGACCACGCTGACGATGCCGAGCACCGCGGGCAGGATCACCATCAGGCCCATGAAGCCCTTGTCGGAGCCGATCACCGACACGTAGCGGCGCATCAGCGTCCACAGCTGCGTGCCCCAGCCCTGCGGCTTGGGCGGGCGCATCTGCTGCGGCGGCGGCATGTGCACGGACTGCACGGCGACGGCGTCGATGTCGGCCGCGTACATCTGGTAGTGCTGCGAACCGCGCCAGCGGCCCGACCAGTCGTAGTCGCGGTAGTTCTCGAACGCGGAGAAGACGTCGGCCCAGGTGGTGTAGCCGAAGAAGTTCAGCGCCTCGTCCGGCGGGCCGAAGTAGGCCACGGCGCCGCCCGGCGCCATCACCAGGAGCTTGTCGCAGATCGCCAGCTCGGCCACCGAGTGCGTGACGACCAGGACGGTGCGGCCGTCGTCGGCCAGTCCGCGCAGCAGCTGCATGACGTCGCGGTCCATGCCCGGGTCGAGGCCGGAGGTCGGCTCGTCCAGGAAGATCAGCGACGGCTTGGTGAGCAGCTCCAGCGCCACGGAGACGCGCTTGCGCTGGCCGCCGGAGAGCGAGGTGACCTTCTTGTCCTTGTGCACGTCGAGCTTGAGCTCGGTGAGGACCTCGTGGATCCGGGCCTGGCGCTCGGCCTCGGTGGTGTCCGCGGGGAAGCGGAGCTTGGCCGCGTACTTCAGGGCGCGGGTGACGGTCAGCTCCTTGTGCAGGATGTCGTCCTGCGGGACCAGACCGATGCGCTGGCGCAGCTCGGCGAACTGCTTGTAGAGGTTCCGGTTGTCGTAGAGGACGTCGCCCTGGTTGGCGGGCCGGTAGCCGGTGAGCGCCTTGAGCAGGGTGGACTTCCCGGAACCGGACGGGCCGATGACGCCGATGAGCGACTTCTCCGGGACGCCGAACGAGACGTCCCTGAGGATCTGCTTGCCGCCGTCGACCGTGACCGTGAGGTGGCGGGCCGCGAAGGAGACCTCACCGGTGTCGACGAACTCTTCCAGCCGGTCGCCGACGAGCCGGAAGGTCGAGTGACCGACGCCGACGATGTCGTTCGGGCCGATGAGTGCCGAGCCGGACTTGGTGAGCGGCTGGCCGTTGACGTACGTGCCGTTGTGCGAGCCGAGGTCGCGGATCTCGAAGCGGCCGTCGGGCGTCGCGTGGAACTCGGCGTGGTTCCGGGAGACCTGGAGGTCCGAGACGACCAGGTCGTTCTCCAGCGCACGACCGATCCGCATCACCCGGCCGAGCGCCAGCTGGTGGAACGTGGTCGGGCTGCGGTCCCCGTAGACCGGCGCCGCCCCCGCAGGACCGCCGGTGCCGGGACCGGGCGGTGGCTGGGCCCCGCCCTGCTGAGGCACGTGCGGCTGCTGCGGCTGGGGCTGCTGCCAGCCCTGCTGCGGCGGGACGGGCTGCTGCGGGGCCGGCTGCTGCCGGCCGGGGCCGCCCTGCTGCGGCTGCTGAGGCGGGGCCTGCTGCGGCTGAGCGGGCCCGGCGGCCCGGCCGCTGTAGACGTCCGCGGCGCTCAGGTTTAGCCGGGGCCCGTCGGTGGCGTTGCCCAGGTTCACCGCCGAGCCGGCCGCGATCTCCATCTGGTGGATCCGCTGCCCGTGCACGTACGTGCCATTGGTGCTGCCGTGGTCCTCGATGAACCAACTGCGGCCGTTCCAGCTGATCGTGGCGTGCCGCCACGACACTCTGGCGTCGTCGATCGTCATGTCCCCCTGCGGATCACGTCCCAGGGTGTACGACCTGGACGGATCGAGCGTCCAGGTCCTGCCATTCAATTCCAGTACGAGTTCCGGCACTCCGCGCCCCACTAGTTGTCCCCCGTGTCACCCCCGTCGCAGGGGGTCTAGGGATGCTGAACATCGTGGGGAACTATTCCAGGACCAGTCCCCGATACGAAAGCCGGACGCCCGGGGGTGACCTCACCGAGACCTGCGCAGCCAGGCGAAAAGCGGACGGACCGGTGCGTGCCGGCGGGCTGTCCGGCACTCGGGACGGGCTGCCGGGGAGAACACGCGGACCGATACGGTGGGGGCACCATGAGCGCATCCCGGCCCCCTGAGCCCGCCCTGTCTCCCGAGCCCGCCGCGTCCCGGCAGGGTCCGGACGTACCGACCCTTCTCGTGAAGATCTTCGGGAAGGACCGCCCCGGGATAACCGCGGGCCTCTTCGACACCCTCGCCGCCTACTCGGTCGACGTGGTCGACATCGAGCAGGTCGTCACCCGGGGCCGTATCGTCCTGTGCGCGCTGGTCACCGCCCCCACCGCGGGCGGGACGACCGAGGGCGACCTGCGGGCCACCGTGCACAGCTGGGCGGACTCGCTGAAGCTCCAGGCCGAGATCATCTCGGGTACGGGCGACAACCGGCCGCGCGGCGACGGCCGTTCGCACGTCACGGTGCTCGGTCACCCGCTGACCGCGGAGTCGACGGCGGCCATAGCGGCCCGGATCACCTCGACCGGCGGGAACATCGACCGCATCTTCCGGCTGGCGAAGTACCCGGTGACCGCGGTCGAGTTCGCGGTGTCGGGTACGGGGACCGAGGAGCTGCGCTCCGCGCTGGCGCCGGAGGCGGCGGGCATCGGGGTGGACGTGGCGGTCGTCTCGGCGGGGCTGAGCCGCCGGGCGCAGCGGCTCGTCGTGATGGACGTCGACTCGACGCTCATCCAGGACGAGGTCATCGAGCTGTTCGCGGCCCACGCCGGCTGCGAGGCGCAGGTGGCCGAGGTGACCGAGCGGGCGATGCGCGGCGAGCTGGACTTCGAGCAGTCGCTGCACGCCCGGGTGGCGCTGCTCGCGGGGCTCGACGTGTCGGTGGTGGACAAGGTCCGCTCCGAGGTACGGCTGACGCCCGGGGCCCGGACGCTGATCCGTACGCTGAAGCGGCTCGGCTACCAAGTGGGCGTCGTCTCCGGCGGGTTCACCCAGGTGACCGACGACCTGAAGGAGCGGCTGGGGCTCGACTTCGCCTCGGCCAACACGCTGGAGGTCGTCGACGGGAAGCTCACGGGCCGGGTGACCGGGGACATCGTCGACCGGGCGGGCAAGGCCCGGCTGCTGCGGAGCTTCGCCGCCGAGGCGGGGGTGCCACTGGCGCAGACGGTCGCGATCGGTGACGGGGCCAATGACCTGGACATGCTGAACACCGCGGGGCTCGGGGTCGCCTTCAACGCCAAGCCGGTCGTCCGCGAGGCGGCGCACACGGCGGTGAACGTGCCGTTCCTGGACACCGTGCTCTATCTGCTGGGCGTCACCCGCGAGGAGGTCGAGGCGGCCGACGGCCTCGTCGAGTAGCCCATACGGCAAGGGCCCCGGCGTGCACCGCGTGGTGCGCGCCGGGGCCCTTGCCGTATGGGCGACGGGTCGACGGGTCAGTCGTTGGGGGTCCAGTACTCGGCGAGCCGGCCGACGCCGTGTTCGACGGTCTTCCAGGGGCCGGAGAACTCCACGACGGCGAAGGCGGCGGTCGGGAAGCCGCCGCGCGCCATCCGGGAGCGCGCGTCGCCATCGCCGCTGCCGGAGAGGGCGTCGGCGAGCGCGTGCATGCCGGGGTTGTGGCCGATGACCAGCAGGTTGGTGACGTCGTCCGGGGTCTCGTCGACCAGGGCGATCAGCTCGCCGAGCGAGGCGTCGTAGAGCCGCTCCTCGTACACGGTCTTCGGGCGCTCGGGCATCTCGTGCACGGCCAGCTTCCACGTCTCCCGCGTTCTCACGGCGGTCGAGCAGAGGGCCAGGTCGAAGGCGATCCCGGAATCGGCGAGCTTGCGGCCCGCCATGGGGGCCTCCATTCGGCCGCGCTCGGCCAGCGGCCGCTCGTGGTCGGACTCCTGCGACCATTCCGCCTTGGCGTGCCTGAGAAGGACGATCCTGCGAGGTGTATCGGCGCTCATACATCTCAGCTTCGCATGAAACGGGCCAGCTGGCGCAGGGGGTTGGAGCCTTCGCCCGTGCCGGGCGTCAGCGGGTCAGCAGCTCCACGACGTGCCGGAGCAACTGGCCGGTCGCCGACTCGCCGGTGGCCGCGTGCGCCTGCCCCGGTCCGGCGATGAGCAGCAGGAGCGCGGCGAAGGCGACGGCGGGCAGCGCGATGGCCCACCAGGGCAGCCGGACGTCGACACCGCTCGCCTCCTGATGGGTGGGCCGGGTGTGCGTGAGGGCCGGCATGTCCGCCTCCGTGGTCCGTGGATTCCGTAACTCAGAACCTACGGACGCGGGGGCGCCGGGCCCATCCGGTGACCCACCCACTTCCCCCTGACCCTGGCCCCCTAGGGGATGGGGGTGCTAGCACCACCGTCGCCGGGGCCGGGGTGTCACGGGGAGGCGATGGAGGCGATGACGCCGACGACGACCGTGATCAGCAGCATGGCCCCGAAGACGAGGAGCAGCTTCTTCTGACCGTTCTGGGGATTCGGATCGAGCACAGGTGACATGGTCCCAGTCTCGCATCTCAGGATTCGTCCTCGATCGTCCGGTCCCGCCCGGCCAGGACGCCCATGACCATCTGCGGCACCATCAGGGCGGCCATCAGCGCTATGGGCAGTCCCCAGCCGCCGCTGTGCTGGTAGAGCACGCCGACCAGGAGCGGTCCCGGGATGGAGATCAGGTAGCCGGTGGACTGGGCGAACGCGGACAGCCGGACGACTCCGGCGCCGCTGCGGGCCCGCATGCCGATCATGGTGAGGGCGAGCGGGAAGGCGCAGTTCGAGATGCCGAGGAGCAGCGCCCAGGCCCAGGCGCCGCCGGAGGGCGCCAGGTAGAGGCCCGCGTAGCCGGTGAGGCCGCAGGCGCCGAGGAAGACGACGATCGGGCCCTGGGTGCGCATCCGGGCGGCGACGCGCGGGATCACGAAGGCAAGCGGGACGCCCATGGCCATGGTGAGCGCGAGCAGCACGCCGGCCGTGCCCGCCGAGACCCCGGCGTCCCGGAAGATCTGCGGCATCCAGCCCATGGTGATGTAGGCGGCGGTGGCCTGGAGGCCGAAGAAGCAGGCGAGCGCCCAGGCGGTCCTGCTGCGGGTGATCCGGAGCTCCGGGGCCTGCGGCTGCGCCGTGGCGGCCCGGCCGCCGGAGGACGGGTCGTGGGCGGTGGCCCGGGCCCGTACGAGCGGGATCCAGGGCAGGATCGCGGCGGCGGCGAGCACGGCCCAGATGCCGAGGCCGGCCTTCCAGCTGCCGCCCATCGCGTCGGTCAGGGGCACGGTCACGGCGGCGGCGAGCGAGGTGCCGAGGGCCAGGGCCATGGAGTAGAGCCCGGTCATGGAGCCGACGCGGTCGGGGAACCAGCGCTTGACGATCACCGGCATCAGGACGTTGCTGACGGCGATGCCCATGAGGGCCAGGGCGCTGGCGGCGAGGAAGCCCGCGGTGCCGCCGACCAGGGGCCGGATCACCAGGCCCGCGGTGATGGCGACCATGCCCGCGCAGACCACCGCGCCGGGTCCGAAGCGGCGGGCGAGGCGGGGTGCCATGACGCCGAAGACCGCGAAGCAGAGCGGGGGCACGGACGTGAGGACACCGGCGACGCTGCCGCTCATGTGCAGCCCGTCCCGTACCTCTTCGAGGAGGGCGCCGAGGCTGGTGATGGCGGGGCGGAGGTTGAGCGCGGTGAGGACGAGCCCGATCGTGACCAGGCGCAGCGTCCACGGCGCGGGGCCGGTCCGCGGGGCGGGGGCGTCGGCGCGGGTGGCTGCCGGGGCGCCGGGACTCAGGGTCCCGGTCGCGGTCTGGGGAGTCGTCTCGTCGTCACGCATGAGGCCATCATAGAATCATGGGATGATTGGTTGTCCATTCCGTCCGCCCACCGAGCCCTGAGAAGATCCGGGTCCTGAGAAGATCCGGGCCCATGAGAAGTTGCGACCGAGGAGCACCATGGCGCTGACGTCCACGCGGCGTTCGGCACTCGCCGACCAGGTGATTGCCCAGCTGAGGAACCAGATCACCACGGGCGAGTGGCCGGTGGGTTCCCGTATCCCGACCGAACCCGAGCTGGTCGAGCAGCTGGGGGTGGCCCGTAACACCGTCCGCGAGGCGGTCCGCGCGCTCGCGCACAACGGCCTGCTCGACATCCGGCAGGGCTCAGGCACCTATGTGGTGGCCACCAGCGAGCTGGCCGGGGTGATGCACCGCCGGTTCGCCTCGGCGGACCCGCGCCACATCGCGGAGCTGCGCTCGACCCTGGAGTCGTCGGCGGCGCGCCTGGCGGCGGTCCGGCGCACCGACCGGGACCTGAAGCAGCTGGACGCGCTGATGCGGCGGCGCGAGGAGACCTGGGCGGCCGGTGACGCGGAGGCGTTCGTGGCCGCCGACGCGACGCTGCACCTGGCCGTGGTGGCCGCCTCCCACAACGACGTGCTGACGGGGCTCTACGCGGACCTGGGCGACCTGCTGCGGGACTACCTGCGGGGCGACGTGGGCCAGGAGCTGCGGCCGGAGAACCACATGGACCACAGCCGGCTCGTCGAGGCGATCCGCGCGGGCGACGCGGAGACGGCGGCGACGGAGGCCGCGAGCCACGCGCTGACCTGCCTGGCGGACCGGGTCTAGGCTTTGGCCGCCGCGCTGTGGGTGACCCAGGCGGAGGCGACTTCCTTCCAGCAGCGGTCGGCCAGGCGCACCGTGCTCCCCGGCCTGACCGTCACCGGCTTGGAGTCCGCGTCCACGTCCCACCAGCGGGCGCACTCGGTGTGCAGCTGGACGCGGTCGGCCGTGGGGTACGGGTTGTGACAGTAGGCGACGACCCGGGAGCCGTCGACGGACGTACGGCACTCGGAGCCGGCCGGTTCGGGGCTCGGCGCCGGGGGCGCGGCCGCTCCGGTGGCTCCGACGTGTCCGGCGGCGTACAGGCCGGCCGGGACGAGCAGTCCGGCGATCACCGCGCCGGAGGCCAGCAGGGACCGGGTCCGGTGATGTGTGCGATGCACAGCGATCTCCTCCCCATGTCCGACCGGATGCCCGGTTCATCCACATTCTGCGGTGGATCGTCCGGCTTTTCGACCTGAGGGCGGCACGGGCGTACCCGGGGGGAGAAACGGCCGCGCACCGCCTCCGGAGGATTCCGGGGACGGTGCGCGGTCGGAACGTACAGGCCTGAGGGTCAGGCGCCCATCATGTGCACGCCGCTGTCGACGTGGATGATCTCGCCGGTGGTCTTCGGGAAGAAGTCCGAGAGCAGCGCGACGATGCCGCGGCCGGCCGGCTCCGGGTCCTTCATGTCCCAGGCGAGCGGCGCGCGGGTGTTCCACACGTCGGCGAGCCCGTCGAAGCCCGGGATGGACTTGGCGGCCATGGAGCCGAGCGGTCCGGCCGAGACCAGGTTGCAGCGGATGCCGTCCGGACCCAGGTCGCGGGCGAGGTAGCGGGAGGTGGCCTCCAGGGCGGCCTTGGCCGGGCCCATCCAGTCGTACTGCGGCCACGCGAACTGCGCGTCGAAGGTGAGGCCGACGATCGAGCCGCCCTCGCTCATCAGCGGCTTGCACGCCATGGCGAGCGACTTCAGCGAGAACGCCGAGACGTGCATCGCCGTGGAGACCGACTCGAACGGGGTGTTGAGGAAGTTGCCGCCGAGCGCGTCCTGCGGCGCGAAGCCGATGGAGTGCACGACACCGTCCAGCGAGCCCAGCTCGTCGCGCACCAGGCCGGCGAGGCGGTCCAGGTGTTCCTGGTTGGTCACGTCCAGCTCGATGACCTTGGCGGGCTTGGGGAGCTTCCTGGCGATGCGCTCGGTCAGCGTGGGCCGCGGGAAGGCGGTCAGGATGACCTCCGCGCCCTGCTCCTGGGCCACCTTGGCGGCGTGGAACGCGATGGACGACTCCATCAGCACCCCGGTGATGAGGATGCGCTTGCCGTCGAGAATTCCGCTCATGGTGATCAGTGACCCATGCCCAATCCGCCGTCAACGGGGATGACGGCTCCAGTGATGTACGACGCGTCGTCGGAGGCGAGGAAGCGCACCGCGGCGGCGATCTCCTCGGGCTGCGCGTAACGCGCCAGCGGCACCTGGGCCACGATGCCCTTGCGCTGCTCCTCGGTGAGCACCTGCGTCATGTCGGTGTCGACGAAGCCGGGCGCGACGACGTTGAAAGTGATGTTCCGCGAACCGAGCTCGCGCGCCAGGGACCGGGCGAAGCCGACCAGACCGGCCTTGGAGGCCGCGTAGTTGGCCTGGCCCGCCGAGCCGAGGAGGCCGACGACGGAGGAGATGAGGACGACGCGGCCCTTCTTGGCGCGCAGCATGCCGCGGTTGGCACGCTTGACGACCCGGAAGGTGCCGGTGAGGTTGGTGTCGAGTACGGACGTGAAGTCCTCCTCGGACATCCGCATCAGCAACTGGTCCTTGGTGATACCGGCGTTGGCGACCAGCACCTCCACGTTGCCGTGCTTCTCCTCGATCTCCTTGTAGGCCTGCTCCACCTGTTCGGGGTCCGTGATGTCGCAACGGACCGCGAGGACACCGGCCTCGGTGAGCGCGACGGGCGGCTCGCCGGAACGGTAGGTGATCGCGACCTTGTCGCCGTTGTCGGCGAAAGCGCGGGCGATGGCGAGGCCGATGCCCCGGTTTCCTCCGGTGACGAGAACCGAGCGGCTCAACGGATCACCCTTTCGATAGCGGTCTGGTACCTCGAAAACCTATCGGTACCGCCCGCGCGGCGGAGAATCGGCCCCTGACAGGGCCTTCGGCCGGGCACTGTCGGGTTCCTACAGTCCGCGGCCCGGGTCGCCCCGGGGGATTCGGCACGAGGGGGCGCGTGCCGTGCTTCACTGCCTCGTAAACGATCCGAGGGTATGTGACCGCGAAGGAGAGGCCGCCCGTGCCCCATGAGGTAGATCAGTCGTTCCTGGCGCTTCCGCTACGGGCTCTCGCCGACGCGGCGCTGGCCCGGGCGCGGGCGCTCGGGGCGGCGCACGCCGACTTCCGGTTCGAGCGGGTGCGCAGTGCCACCTGGCGGCTGCGGGACGCCCGGCCCGCCGGGGGGTCCGACACCACGGACCTCGGCTACGCGGTCCGGGTCGTGCACGGCGGGGCCTGGGGGTTCGCCTCGGGCGTCGACCTGACGATGGACGCGGCGGCGCGGGTGGCCTCGCAGGCCGTCGCGATGGCGAAGCTGTCGGCGAAGGTGATCGCGGCGGCGGGCTCCGACGAGAGGGTGGAGCTGGCGGACGAGCCGTCGCACGGGGAGCGCACCTGGGTGTCGGCGTACGAGGTCGACCCCTTCGACGTGCCCGCCGAGGAGAAGGCGGGGCTGCTCGCCGAGTGGAGCGGGCGGCTGCTGGGCGCGGAGGGCGTGGCGCATGTGGACGCCTCGCTGATGGCCGTGCACGAGAACAAGTTCTACGCGGACACGGCGGGCACGGTCACCACGCAGCAGCGGGTCCGGCTTCACCCGCAGTTCACCGCCGTCGCGGTGGACGCGTCGACGGGTGAGTTCGACTCGATGCGCACCATCGCGCCGCCGGTGGGGCGCGGCTGGGAGTACCTGACCGGGACCGGCTGGGACTGGGCCGCGGAGCTGGAGGGCATCCCGGGGCTGCTGGCCGAGAAGATGCGGGCGCCGAGCGTAAAGGCGGGGACGTACGACCTGGTCGTCGACCCGTCCAACCTGTGGCTGACCATCCACGAGTCGATCGGCCACGCCACGGAGCTGGACCGGGCGCTGGGTTACGAGGCGGCGTACGCGGGAACGTCGTTCGCCACGTTCGACCAGCTGGGGAAGCTGGCGTACGGCTCGCCCGTGATGAACGTGACGGGCGACCGCACCGCGGAGCACGGGCTCGCGACGATCGGCTACGACGACGAGGGCGTCGAGGCGCAGTCCTGGGACCTGGTGAAGGACGGGACGCTGGTGGGCTACCAGACGGACCGCCGGATCGCGAAGCTGACGGGCCTGGGCCGGTCCAACGGGTGCGCGTACGCGGACTCCCCCGGCCACGTCCCCGTACAGCGCATGGCGAACGTGTCCTTGCGGCCGGACCCGGGCGGGCTCTCCACGGAGGACCTGATCGGCGGGGTGGAGCGCGGGATCTACGTGGTCGGGGACCGGTCGTGGTCCATTGACATGCAAAGGTACAACTTTCAATTTACCGGGCAGCGGTTCTTCCGTATCGAGAACGGCAAGCTGGCCGGGCAGCTGCGCGATGTCGCGTACCAGGCGACGACGACGGACTTCTGGGGCTCGATGGAGAAGGTCGGCGGCCCGCAGACGTACGTGCTGGGCGGCGCCTTCAACTGCGGCAAGGCCCAGCCGGGCCAGGTCGCGGCCGTCTCCCACGGCTGCCCCTCCGCCCTCTTCCGAGGCGTGAACATCCTCAACACGACGCAGGAGGCCGGGCGATGAACGGCGACCACGGAACCGGCTGGGGGTCCGGCCCGCGGCGCAGCCGCAATCGGATGCAGTGCCCCCCGGGAAAGCACAGTCTCAACACGACGCAGGAGGCCGGGCGATGAGCCGCGTCAGCAAGCCGCACGAGATCGTCGAGCGGGCGCTCGAACTGTCCACCGCCGACGGCTGTGTGGTCATCGCGGACGAGGAGTCGTCGGCCAACCTGCGCTGGGCCGGCAACGCGCTCACCACCAACGGGGTCACCCGGGGCCGGACCGTGACCGTCGTCGCGACGGTCGACGGCGCCGAGGGCGCCGCCTCAGGTGTGGTCTCCCGGGCCGCAGTCACCGCCGGCGACCTGGAGCCGCTGGTCCGGGCCGCCGAGGCCGCCGCCCGCTCCGCCGGGCCGGCGGAGGACGCGCAGTCCCTGGTCACCGGGGTGCCCGCGTCGCCCGACTTCACGGACGCGCCGGCCGAGACGGACTCCGACGTGTTCGCCGCGTTCGCCCCGGCCCTCGGGGACGCCTTCGCGCGGGCCCGCTCCGGGGGGCGCGAGCTGTACGGCTTCGCCCACCACCAGATGACCTCCACCTACCTGGGCACGTCCACGGGGCTGCGGCTGCGCCACGACCAGCCGAACGGCACGCTGGAGCTGAACGCCAAGTCGCCCGACCGCACCCGTTCGGCGTGGGCGGGCCGTTCCACGCGGGACTTCAAGGACGTCGACCCGGCGGAGATGGACGCGGAGCTCGCGCGGCGGCTCGGCTGGGCGGAGCGCCGTATCGAGCTGCCCGCCGGGCGGTACGAGACGCTGCTGCCGCCGACCGCGGTCGCGGACCTGCTGATCTACCAGCTCTGGTCGTCCACGGCGCGGGACGCGGCGGAGGGCCGCACGGTGTTCTCGAAGCCGGGCGGCGGTACCCGGCTCGGCGAGACGCTGGCCCCGCTGCCGCTGACCCTGCGCAGCGACCCGCACGCGCCGGGCCTGGAGTCGGCGCCCTTCGTCATCGCGCACTCCTCCGGGGACGGCGGCTCGGTCTTCGACAACGGGCTGCCGCTGGCCCGGACGGACTGGGTCGCCGACGGCCGTCTGGAGCGGCTGACGACGACCCGGCACACCGCGGCCCTGACGAAGCAGCCGCTCGCTCCGGCGATCGACAACCTGGTCCTGGAGGGCGGGGGCGAACGGTCGCTGGAGGAGATGGTGGCCGCCACGACCGGCCGGGCGCTGCTGCTGACCTGTCTCTGGTACATCCGCGAGGTGGACCCGGCCACGCTGCTGCTGACCGGGCTGACCCGGGACGGTGTCTACCTGGTGGAGGACGGCGAGGTGGTGGGCGAGGTGAACAACTTCCGGTTCAACGAGTCCCCGGTCGACCTGCTGTCCCGGGCGACCGAGGCGGGCCGCACCGAGAAGACCCTGCCGCGCGAGTGGGGCGACTGGTTCACCCGGGCCGCGATGCCCGCCCTGCGCATCCCGGACTTCAACATGAGTTCGGTCAGCCAGGGGGTCTGACGCACACGGATGCGGCGGCCGGGCACGCGTGGTGCGTGCCCGGCCGCCGCACCGGTTCCCGGGTGGTTCAGGTGCGCTGTCTGTTGCCCCGCAGCGAGGCGTACAGCATGTCGCCGACACCGACCACCACCACCGCGCCGATGAGCTGGAGCACATGGCGCGTCCAGTCGATGCCCTTGGTGTCGTTGACACCGATCCAGGTGGCGACGGCATTTCCGAGGACGCTGCCGATCATGCCGAAGATGACCGTCAGCCAGAGTGGAATCTGCTGCTTTCCCGGCAGGATCGCCTTGGCGATCAGACCGAGCACCAGGCCCACGATGATTGCCCACAACCAGCCCATGTGCTGCCTCCTCGAGCGACGCGGTGTCGCGCATGTCCCGCCTAGTCTCGGTTCGGGCACGGCCGCCCGCACGTCGGGAGGGTCCGGGCGGGCGAGTGGCGCAATGTACGCATACGGCGCGCCCCGGTCTCGTAAGCGCCGGATGCCGGGCGTAGCGTTGGAGCGGCCGGTCCGGGTCCGGGGAAGGTTGGTGGGGACGCGTGGTGCGCAAACAGGGTGGTGCGGAGGTCTTCCGGATCACGGGAGCCCGGCAGGGGCTCGCCGATGACGTGCGGGGCAGACAGCGGCGCTACGTGATCTCGATGAGCGTCCGTACGGTGTCGGTGGTGGCCGCGGCCGTCCTGTGGAACGTGGAGCGGCACATCGCGTTCGTGGCGCTCGGTCTCGGCGTACTGCTGCCGTACGTGGCCGTCGTCATCGCCAACGCGGGACGCGAGAACAGCCCGGCGCTGCCCTCGACCTTCGTACTGCCCGCCCCCGCCCACCCGGCGCTGGAGGCCGGTCCGGCGCCGGCCTCACCGCAGTCCGGACGCGGTTTCCGGTCTTCGGATGGGCAGGAGCACGACTGAGTCCACGAGGGGCCCAAGCTCAAGAAAAGCTCAGATCAATCATGAAGTTCCAGTGCACCGCGGCAGGGTGTGCGTGACATACTTTGCAGGCGCTCCGCATCCCCCGTCGGAGCGACGGACCGACGCCGGGCAGCTCCCCCCGTGGCTGCCCGGCGTCGCCTTTTCTCCTGCCGGGCACGCGTCTTAGGGTTGGGTCCGTGAACTCCCCCGAATCCGCCGAGAACCCCGCCGCCCCCGTCTGTTCGGCCAAGGGCTGCCGGGCCGACGCCGTGTGGGTGCTGGCCTGGAACAATCCGAAGCTGCACACGCCGGAGCGCCGCAAGACGTGGCTGGCCTGTGAGGAGCACCGCGAGCACCTGTCCTCGTTCCTCGGGGTGCGGGGCTTCCTCAAGGACGTGGTGACGCTGGCGGAGTGGGAGTCGCACCCCGCGTCCGCATAGGGCGCGTCCGGTCAGCCTCCGATCGCGGACATCGGGCGCTCGGGCTGAAGGAAGCTCGGGTCGTCAAGGCCGGATCCGGCCTTCTTGCCCCACATGGCGACCTTCCAGATCCGGGCGATCTCCTCGTCGGGCGCGTCCGAGCGCAGGGCCGCGCGCAGGTCGGTCTCCTCTCGGGCGAACAGGCAGGTGCGGACCTGTCCGTCGGCGGTGAGCCGGGTGCGGTCGCAGGCCCGGCAGAAGGGGCGGGTGACGGAGGCGATGACGCCGACCCGGTGCGGGCCGCCGTCGACGGTCCAGCGCTCGGCGGGGGCGGAGCCGCGCTCGTCGTCGTCCTCCGCGGTGAGGTCGAAGCGGGTGCGCAGGGAGGCGAGGATGTCGCCTGCGGTGATCATGCCGTCGCGCTTCCAGCCGTGCTGGGCGTCGAGCGGCATCTGCTCGATGAAGCGGAGCTCGTAGCCGTGCTCGACGGCCCAGGCGAGCAGGTCGGGGGCCTCGTCGTCGTTGAGCCCCGGCATCAGGACGGTGTTGACCTTGACGGGGGTGAGTCCGGCCTCGCGGGCGGCCTCCAGACCGGCCAGCACGTCGTGGTGGCGGTCGCGGCGGGTGAGGGTCTTGAACACCTCGGGCCGCAGCGTGTCGAGCGAGACGTTGACCCGGTCGAGGCCCGCGTCCTTGAGGGCGGCGGCGGTCCGCTTCAGCCCGATGCCGTTGGTGGTGAGGGACATCCTCGGGCGGGGTTCCAGGGCCGCGCAGCGCTGGACGATGGAGACGAGCCCGGGCCGCAGCAGCGGTTCGCCGCCGGTGAAGCGGACCTCGGTGACGCCGAGCCGGGTGACGGCGATGGAGACGAGCCGGACGATCTCGTCGTCGCTGAGCAGGTCGGGCTTGGCCAGCCACTGCAGCCCTTCTTCGGGCATGCAGTACGTACAGCGCAGATTGCACCGGTCGGTGAGCGAGACGCGCAGGTCGGTGGCGACCCGGCCGTAGGTGTCGATGAGCATGGTGGGCCCCCTCCCCCGGTGACTTCCCGGTAGCGGTATCTGACTCCTTCGAGCCTACGCGAGACCGGTGACGGCGGAGGGGGACCGTTTGGCACGAGGTGCGGCGGGGCCGCGTCGTAGGACCCTACGACGCGGCCCCGTGCGGACCGGATCAGTGGGCGCCGATGCCGGTGAGGGACTTGACCTCGAGTTCGGCGTACTTGCCCTTGTCCGGCTCCTCCTTGGACAGGAGCGAGCCGATCCAGCCGAGCAGGAAGCCGAGCGGGATGGAGATCAGGCCGGGGTTCTCCAGCGGGAACCAGGCGAAGTCGACGCCCTTGAACATCGACTTCTCGCTGCCGGAGACGACCGGCGAGAACAGCACCAGGATGACGGAGGAGGCCAGGCCGCCGTAGATGGACCACAGCGCGCCCTGGGTGGTGAAGCGCTTCCAGAAGAGGCTGTAGAGGAGTGTCGGCAGGTTGGCGGAGGCGGCGACGGCGAAGGCCAGGGCGACGAGGCCGGCGACGTTCATGTCGCGGGCGAAGGCGCCGAGGACGATCGCGGCGGCGCCGATGAAGACGGTGGCCCAGCGGGCGGCCCTCATCTCCTCCTTCTCGGTGGCCTGTCCCTTGCGGATGACGTTGGCGTAGATGTCGTGGGCGAAGGACGACGAGGAGGCGAGGGTCAGTCCGGCGACGACGGCGAGGATGGTGGCGAAGGCGACCGCGGAGATGACGGCGAGCATGACCGCGCCGCCGGTGGTGCCGGTCCCGCCGAGGTATTCGGCGAGTTGCGGGGCGGCCGTGTTGCCCGGCTTCTCGATGTTCTTCGGACCGATGAGCGCGGCGGCGCCGAAGCCGAGGGCGATCGTCATCAGGTAGAAGGCGCCGATGATGCCGATGGCCCAGTTGACGGACTTACGGGCGGCCTTGGCGGTCGGCACGGTGTAGAAGCGGATCAGGATGTGCGGCAGTCCCGCGGTGCCGAGGACCAGGGCGAGGCCGAGGGAGAGGAAGTCCAGCTTCGAGGTGCCGTTGGCGCCGTACTTCAGGCCGGGCTCCAGGAACGCGGAGCCGTGGCCGCTCTTCTCGGCGGCGGTGCCCAGCAGGTCGGAGACGTTGAAGTCGAACTTCCACAGCACCATGAGGGTCATCAGGAGTGCGCCGGCGATGAGCAGGACGGCCTTGACCATCTGGACCCAGGTGGTGCCCTTCATGCCGCCGATGGTGACGTAGACGATCATGAGTACGCCGACCAGCGCAACGATGAGGATCTTGCCGGCGTCGCTGGTGATGCCGAGGAGGAGGGTGACCAGTGCTCCGGCGCCCGCCATCTGTGCCAGCAGGTAGAAGATCGACACGATGATGGTGGAGACGCCCGCCGCGGTGCGGACCGGGCGCTGGCGCATCCGGTAGGCGAGGACGTCGCCCATGGTGTACCGGCCCGAGTTGCGCAGGGGTTCGGCGACGAGCAGGAGCGCCACCAGCCAGGCGACGAGGAAGCCGATGGAGTAGAGGAAGCCGTCGTAGCCGAAGAGGGCGATGGCGCCGGCGATGCCGAGGAAGGACGCGGCGGACATGTAGTCGCCGGAGACCGCGAGTCCGTTCTGGAAGGCGGTGAACTGCCGCCCGCCCGCGTAGAAGTCGGCGGCGCTGCGGGTCTGGCGGCCGGCCCAGACGGTGATGCCGAGGGTGGCGGCGACGAAGACGGCGAACAGCGTGATGATCAGCGGCCGGTGCTCGCTGGTGGACGAGGCGGCGAGGGTCACGGCGGTGTGGGAGTGGTACGCGGCGCTCATGCGTCGGCCTCCATACGGGACTTGATGGCCTCGGCCTTCGGGTCGAGCTTCGCGTTGGCGTACCGCGAGTAGAACCAGGCGATGAGGAAGGTGGTGAGGAACTGGGCGAGGCCGAAGACGAAGGCCACGTTGATGTTGCTGAACACCTTGGTGCCCATGAAGCCGCCCGCGTAGTTGGAGAGCAGCACGTACAGCAGGTACCAGAGGACGAAGGCGACGGTCAGCGGGAAGGCGAACGAGCGGTGGGAGCGGCGGAGTTCGCCGAATTCCGCGCTGTTCTGCTCCGCGAGGAACGCCTCGGTCGTGGGCTGGGCGGGGTGGTTGTCCTCACTGCCCTCGGGCGGCGGTTCTTCGGTGGCCACGGATTCTCCTCGGGACGCGGGTGCGGTGGTGGCGGCGGTCGGTTTCACTGGGGGCCTCGTGATCGGGGTGCTGGTGCGCTTCCCCTGACAACGGCACGCAACGCACGGCGAAGCGGTTCACTTGGATCCCCCTCTGCCCCCGGTCACCCCTTCGGGGGGTCCGGTGTGCACGTGTTCGCGCGAATCGATTGATGTGCCGGGATGTTCGGCGCTAGCTTCACTGGTCATGTACGCGACCGAACACGACCCGTGTCCGGTCCGGTCACTGACACGGATGAAGTGGAGACCCCATGGCTCATCTGGGATCCGGACGCACGCGCGCACTGACGCTGTCCGTCGGACTGGCCCTCACCGCCTCCCTCGGTTTCCTGCCGACGGGCGTCGCCTCCGCCGCCCCGGCGGACGGTCCGGAACTGTCGTACGTCGTCAACACCCAGGGCGGTCCCGGCACCGTCAAGCAGGTGAGCAAGGCGGTCGAACGGGCCGGCGGCACGGTGGTGATCGCGTACGACCGGATCGGGGTCGTGGTCGTCCACTCGAAGAACCCGGACTTCGCGAAGACGGTCCGCCGCGTCAGGGGCGTCCAGTCGGCGGGCGCCACACGTACCAACCCGATCGTGCCGCAGGCCACCAAGGACATCGGGGTCGACCAGCCGCTGACCGCCGCCCAGGAGAAGGACGCCGCGGCGAGGGCGACGGCGGACCAGGACCCCATGGAACCGCTCCAGTGGGACCTGCCGGCCATCAAGGCGGACCAGGCCCACCGCAGGTCGCTGGGCAGCCCGAAGGTGACGGTCGCGGTCATCGACACCGGGGTCGACGACACCCACCCCGACCTCGCGCCGAACTTCGACCGCGCGGCCTCCGCGAACTGCGTCTCGGGCGCCCCCGACACCACGGAGGGCGCCTGGCGTCCGAAGCCCGGCGAGAGCGACCACGGCACCCATGTCGCCGGCACCATCGCGGCGGCCAAGAACGGCGTCGGTGTGACGGGCGTGGCGCCGGGTGTGAAGGTCTCCGGCATCAAGGTCGGCAACCCGGACGGCTTCTTCTACACGGAGGCCGTCGTCTGCGGCTTCGTCTGGGCCGCCGACCACGGGGTCGACGTCACCAACAACAGCTACTACACCGACCCGTGGATGTACAACTGCAAGAACGACCCCGACCAGGGTGCCCTGGTCGAGGCCGTCTACCGGGCCACCCGGTACGCGGAGCTCCGGGGCGCGGTCAACGTCGCCGCCGCGGGCAACTCCGCCGAGGACCTCGCGGCGGACTCGATCGAGGACACGACCAGCCCGAACGACACCACCCCGGGCGGCCGGACCGTCGACCCGCGGCAGTGCCTGGACATCCCGACGATGCTCCCGGGCGTCGTGACGGTCTCGGCGACGGGCGCGAAGGGCCTGAAGGCCTCGTACTCGAACTACGGGAACGGCGTCATCGACGTGGCCGCGCCGGGCGGCGACTCGACGGTCTACCAGACGCCCGAGCCGCCGGCGACGAGCGGGCTGATCCTCTCGACGCTGCCGGGCGGCAAGTACGGCTACAAGGCCGGTACGTCGATGGCGTCCCCGCACGTCGCCGGCGTCGTCGCCCTGATCGAGTCGAAACACCCGTACGCCACGCCCGCCGCGGTCAAGGCCCTGCTGGCGCTGGAGGCGGACGCGAAGGCGTGCGACGCGCCGTACGACATCGACGGTGACGGGACGGCCGACGCGGTCTGTGAGGGCGGCAAGAAGCGCAACGGCTTCTACGGGGCCGGTGTGGTGGACGCGCTGGACGCCGTGCGCTGGTGACGCCGGGGTCCGGGGGCCTGCGCACGACGCGGGCCCCCGGGCCGCCGGATCACGGCTTGACGAGGACCTTCAGCGCCGTGCGTCCGTCCATCGCCTTGTAGCCGGCCGGTACGTCGTCGAGCCCGACGGTCAGGTCGAAGACGGGCGAGGGGTCGATGGTGCCGGCCAGCACGTCGGGCAGCAGTTCCGGGATGTACGTGCGCACGGGGGCGACGCCGCCGCGCAGGGCGATGTTCCGGCCGAACATGTCGCCCAGGTCGAGTCCGGTGCCGCTGCCGTGCGGGACGCCGACGTAGCCGATCGCGCCGCCGTCCCGGGTGATGCCGACGGCGGTGCGCATCGACTGCTCGGTGCCCACGGCCTCGATCACGCAGTGCGCGCCCTCGCCGCCGAGCAGCTCCCGTACGGCCGCGACCGCCGCGTCGCCGCGCTCGGCGACGACGTCGGTGGCGCCGAAGCCCCGGGCGATGTCCGTGCGCGCCGCGTGCCGGCCGAGGGCGATGATCCGCTCCGCGCCGAGCCGCTTGGCGGCCATCACCCCGCACAGCCCGACGGCCCCGTCCCCGACGACCGCGACGGTCGACCCGGCCCGCACCCCGGCGCCGACCGCCGCGTGGTGGCCGGTGCCGAGCACGTCGGACAGGGCCAGCAGCGCGGTGAGCAGCCGGTCGTCGGAGGCCGCGGCGGCGGGCAGGGCGACCAGGGTGCCGTCGGCGAAGGGGACGCGGACGGCCTCGCCCTGACCGCCGTCGGAGCCCACCGAGCCCCAGAAGCCGCCCTGCGGGCAGGAGGTGGTGAGCCCCTCGGCGCAGTACGCGCAGGTGCCGTCGGACCAGACGAAGGGCGCGACGACCAGGTCCCCGGCGGAGAAGCCGCGCACCTCCGACCCGGCCTCCTCGACGATCCCCAGGAACTCGTGACCAATCCGCTGCCCGGGCTGCCGCGCGGACTCACCCCGGTAGGCCCACAGGTCGCTGCCGCAGATGCAGGCCCTCAGGACCCTCAGCACCACGTCGGTGGGCTGCTGGATCACCGGGTCGGGCACCTCCTCCACGCGGATGTCGTGGGGGGCGTGGATGACGGTGGCGCGCATGCGTGGGGGTCCTTGCTGATCTCAGATGCTGATACTCCTTTCACGGTACGCCCCCGGCCCGGCTTCCTCCCGGGCCGGGGCTAGGACGCCCAGGGTGAGCAGGAGCTGTGCGGCGACGTAGGTGAGCATCACCCAGAAGCCGGGGGCCGGGAGCTGCGGCCAGTCGGCGATGCCGGTGGCGATGAGCGCGTCGGAGAGCAGGAAGAGGGCCCCGCCGGTGGCCGCGTACCGGCCGAGCACGCCCGAGCGGTACGCCATCGCGGTCAGCAGCAGGCTGTAGCCGGCCATCGGGATGCGCAGCCCGCCCGGCAGCCCGTCCCAGATCAGCGCCACGAAGACGACGAGCACGACGGCGTACGCGATCCCGGGCCCCAGCGCCCCGCGGGCCTTGCCGAACAGCACCAGGTAGCAGACGTGCCCGGCGGCGAACCCGGCCATCCCGACGAGGAACGCGAGATCGGAGGCGGCCAGCAGGAAGACGTCGCCTGCCCAGCCGCACAGCAGCGCCGCGATGAGCAGCCGGGGGCCGCGCCGGGCGAGGGCGTACCCGGCGAGCAGCGGCATCAGGAGCGGCTTGGCGCCGAGGTGGAGCCACTCGGGGCCGGTGAGTACGCCGACGAGGTCGACGGCGCACGCGACGAGGAAGGCGACGAGCAGGGGCCGGGCGTACCTCATCCGGTGTGCTCCGGGGCGGGCGCGGCGACGGGGGCGGGTGCAAGGGCGGGCACGGCACGGGCCGCGGCTTCGGCCGGCTGCCAGCCCGGGCCGCGGAAGACCCGCCCGGCGCGCTCGCTCCAGCTGCCCGCGGCGCGGACGTCCCGGGCGATGGCGGCGTACTCGTGGGTGGCGACCCGCAGCGGGTTGTACGTGTGGATGTTCTTGGTGAGTCCGTAGACCGGCCGCACGGTCTCGGAGGCGAACGAGCCGAACCAGCGGTCCCACACGATGAGGATGCCGCCGAAGTTTCGGTCGAGGTAGCCGCCCTGCGAGGCGTGGTGCACCCGGTGGTGGGAGGGCGTGTTGAGCACGTACTCGAAGGGCCGGGGCAGCTTGTTGATGCGCTCGGTGTGCACCCAGAACTGGTAGACGAGGTTGGCCGAGGAGCAGAACGCGAGCGCCGCCGGGTGGACGCCGCACGCGATGAGCGGCAGATAGAACGGCCAGGAGGTCAGCGAGGTCCAGGGCTGGCGCAGCGCGGTGGAGAGGTTGAACTTCTCGCTGGAGTGGTGGACCACGTGGCAGGCCCACAGGATCCGGATGACGTGGTGGCCTCGGTGGGACCAGTAGTAGAAGAAGTCCTGCGCGAGCAGCATCAGCAGGACCGTCCACCACAGGACCGGGACGCGCAGCGGCGTCAGCTCGTACACCGCGGTGTAGATGGCGACGATGGGCACTTTCCACATCAGGTCGAAGACCAGGCTGCCCAGCCCCATGGTGATGCTGGTGGCGGCGTCCTTCGTCTCGTACCCGGCGGCGTCCTCGTCGGGATGGAAGTGGTGGAGCGCCATCTCCAGGACGGTGAGCAGGACGAAGGCCGGTATGGACCAGAGCACTACATCGGGCAGGTTCGTCGGCATGCCTGCACCGTAGGGCCGGGGTCGGCCGGGGACCAGACGTTGTTACCAACAAGTATGCGAGACCTGTTGTCAGCAGCCTTTGGTGACTTCCGACAGCACCCGGCTCCTACACCCCCGCCGCCCCCAGCAAATGCCCCGCGACGTACGTCACCGCCATGGCCACCGCGCCCCCGCCCATGTTGCGCAGCACCGCCGGGCCCGCCGCCGCCTCGCCCAGGCGGGCGCTCCACCAGCCCGTCACGGCCAGCACCGCGAGGACGGAGAGCACGGTCACCGGGACGCGGACGGTGGACGGGGGCAGCACGATGGCCAGCAGGGGGAGCAGGGCGCCGACGGTGAACGCGAGGAAGCTGGCGCCCGCCGCGTGCCAGGGGTTGGTGAGGTCGTCGGGGTCGATGCCCAGCTCGACCTCCGCGTGGGCGCGCAGCGCGTCGCGCTCGGTGAGCTGGACGGCGGCCTCGTGGGCGACCTCGCGGCTCAGACCCTTGCCCTCCAACAGGCTCGTCAGCTCGGCGAGTTCGGCCTCCGGGGCCTCCTGGAGCTCGCGCTTCTCGGTGGCCAGCGCGGCCTTCTCCGAGTCGCGCTGGGTGGACACCGAGACGTACTCGCCGGCCGCCATAGACAGCGACCCGGCGAGCAGCCCGGCCAGGCCGGCCGTCAGCAGGGCGCCCCGGTCGTCGGTGGCGCCGGCGACGCCCACGACGAGCCCGGCGGTGGAGACGACGCCGTCGTTGGCCCCGAGCACGGCGGCGCGCAGCCAGTTGAGCCGGGCGCCCAGGCCGGTGCTGTGCGGTTCGTCGTGCTCCGGCGGTCGCGTCATCCCGGGATGGTCTCACCTCGCGCCGCCCCCGGGCACGCACCTGCGGGGTGACGGTCCGCCAAGGGCCGGGGCGCCACCGAATAGGGGACTGTCCGACACGGCCCGTATTCTCTGTGACCATGCTCGACGACCCGCAGACCGCAGCACCGTGGCCGGCCGCCTACCCGCAGGGGTACGCGGTCGTCGACGTGGAGACCACCGGGCTCGCCCGGGACGACCGGATAGTGTCCGCGGCCGTCTACCGGCTGGACGCGCGGGGCAACGTCGAGGACCACTGGTACACGCTGGTCAATCCGGAGCGCGATCCCGGCCCGGTGTGGATCCACGGGCTGACGAGCGACGTGCTGGAGGGGGCCCCGCTCTTCCCGGAGGTCGCCGCCGAGCTGTCCGAGCGGCTCGCGGACCGGGTGCTCGTCGCGCACAACGCCGCGTTCGACTGGTCGATGCTGGCCCGGGAGTACGCGCGCGCTTCGGTCACCGCCCCGGTCCGGCAGCGGCTGTGCACCATCGCGCTCGCCAAGGAGCTCCGGCTGCCGCTGGCCAACCACAAGCTGGCGTCGCTGGCGGAGCACTTCGGCGTGGTCCAGCAGCGCGCGCACCACGCGCTGGACGACGCCCGGGTGCTGGCCGAGGCGTTCCGCCCGAGCCTGCACGCGGCGGCGCGGGGCGGGGTGCGGCTGCCGCTCCTGGAGTGCCTGCCGCTGACCGAGTGGTCGCACTCGCCGATGACCCCGCGGACCGGCTCCTCGTCCTCGTACGGGGGACAGGGCACCTGGCGCGCCTCGCGCAGGCGTCCGGCGTGCCCGTATCCGAACCCGGGGCGGTACGACAAGGACAAACCGCTCATGCAGGGCATGCGGGTGGCGTTCTCCGGGGACACCTCGGTCGACCGTGAACTGCTGGAGGACCGGGCGGTGGAGGCGGGGTTGCACGTGGCGACCAGCGTCTCCCGGCTGACCAGTCTGCTCGTCACCAACGACCCGGACTCGGCGACGTCGAAGACGGTGAAGGCGAAGGCGTACGGCACCCCGGTCCTGGACGAGAGCGCCTTCACGCATCTTCTGCGGGACGTCGCGCCGGCCGTCGCGAAGGTGCCGGCGCCGACGCCGTCATCGGAGTGAACCGGGGGCGACTCGCCGCCCGCCGGCCACCCGCCGCCGCCCTCGCGTCCCACCCTGTGGCGCATGGCACGTTGTGAGGTCTGCGGAAACGACTACGGGATGTCCTTCGAGGTGCACGCGCAGGGCGCGGTGCACGTCTTCGACTGCTTCGCCTGCGCCATCCACCGCATGGCGCCCATCTGCGAGCACTGCCGGGTGCAGGTCATCGGCCAGGGGGTCGAGGTCGACGGGCACTGGTTCTGCGGCGGGCACTGCGCCCGCGCGGAGGGGAAGGTGGGCATCGTCGACAGAGTCTGAGGACACGGGACGGCCACCCCTTCGGCCACCCCGGTGCGCGGTGCACCCCGCGAGCGGTTGTACCGTCGTGGGGTGTACCGCTTCCTGATGACCCGGCAGTGGCTGATCCTCGCCCTCCTCTCGCTCGTCCTCATCCCCACGATGATCGAGCTGGGTTTCTGGCAGCTGCACCGGCACGAGCACAAGGTCGCGCAGAACGCCCTGATCTCGCGCAACCTCAAGGCGGACCCGGTCCCGGTGTCCCGGCTCACCTCCCCCGGCCACACCGTTCCGCGCGCCGACTACTGGCGCACGGTGACGGCGACCGGGACGTTCGACGAGAAGCACGAGGTCGTCGTGCGCCGCAGGACCGCCAACGACGGCTCCATCGGCGTCCATGTACTGATCCCGTTCGACCTCAAGGGCGGCGGCACGGTCATGATCAACCGCGGCTGGGTCCCGTCCGCCGCGGACCAGCACGCCTTCCCCGACGTACCGGCCGCACCCAGGGGCGAGGTGACCGTCACCGGACGGCTCAAGGCCGACGAGACGACCGGCGCGAGCGGCATCAAGGACATCTCGGACCTTCCGGACCGTCAGGTGATGCTGATCAACGGCGCCCAGCAGGCCCGGCTGCTCGGCCGTCCGGTGCTCGGCGGCTACATCGAGCTGACCGGTCCGGCGCCGAAGAACGGCTCGCCGGAGGTGATAGAGGCCCCCGACGACAGCTCCATCGGCCCGCACATGGCGTACGCCGTGCAGTGGTGGCTGTTCGCCGCCGGTGTGCCGGTGGGCTTCGTGGTCCTGGCCCGGCGCGAGAAGCGCGACCGGGTGGCGGCGGCGGAAGCGGCGGCCGCCGCCGAGCAGGACGCGGCCCCGGAGCCCGAGCCCGCGCAGGCCTGACACCGCTCCGCGACGGTGACGCGCACCTCTCCTGGCAGGCTGCCTGCTTAACGGGCGCCCGGTTCGGGAAGACGCCAGAACGTGACCCCACGCATCGAGGACTACGCCCTCATCGGCGATCTCCAGACCGCGGCCCTGGTCGGCAAAAACGGTTCTGTCGACTGGTTGTGCCTGCCCCGCTTCGACTCGGGCGCCTGCTTCGCCGCCCTGCTCGGCGACGAGGACAACGGCCACTGGCGGATCGCGCCCAAGGGCGCGGACGCCTGCACCCGGCGGTCGTACGCGGGCGAGTCCCTCGTCCTGGAGACGTACTGGGAGACGCGCACCGGCACGGTCAAGGTCATCGACTTCATGCCGCAGCGCGACAAGGAACCCGATGTGATGCGGATCGTCGAGGGCGTCAGCGGCACCGTCGACATGACCTCGGTGATCCGCCTGCGCTTCGACTTCGGGTCCATCGTGCCGTGGATGCGCCGCTCCGACGGCCACCGCGTCGCGGTCGCCGGCCCCGACTCCGCCTGGCTGCGCAGCGAACCGCCGGTCAAGACGTGGGGCCAGCAGTTCTCCACCTGTTCCTCCTTCAGCGTCTCCGAGGGCGAGAAGGTGGCCTTCGTGCTGACCTGGCACCCCTCGCACTCGCCGCGCCCCAAGCGCGTCGCCCCCTACGAGGCGCTGGAGAACACCCTGTCCGACTGGGCCGAGTGGTCCGCGCGCTGCAAGTACGAGGGGCCGTACCGGGACGCGGTGGTCCGCTCGCTGATCACCCTCAAGGCGCTCACCTTCGGCCCGACCGGCGGCATCGTCGCGGCTCCCACCACCTCGCTGCCCGAGGAGATCGGCGGCGTACGGAACTGGGACTACCGCTTCTGCTGGCTGCGGGACTCCACCCTCACCCTCGGCGCGCTGATCTCGGCCGGCTATCTGGAGGAGGCCGCCGCCTGGCGGGACTGGCTGCTGCGCGCGGTCGCCGGCGACCCGGCCGACCTCCAGATCATGTACGGCCTCGCCGGCGAGCGCAGACTCCCCGAGTCCGAGCTGCCCTGGCTGCGCGGCTACGAGAACTCCGCCCCGGTCCGCATCGGCAACGCCGCGGTGCGCCAGCGCCAGCTGGACGTCTACGGGGAGGTCATCGACTCGCTCCGGCTGGCCCGGGACGCCGGTCTGGACGACAAGCCGCACGCCTGGAGCCTCCAGCTCAGCCTGCTCGGGTTCCTGGAGTCGACCTGGCGGGAGCCCGACGAGGGCCTCTGGGAGATCCGCGGGCAGCGGCGCCACTTCGTGCACTCCAAGGTGATGGCCTGGGTCGCGGCCGACCGGGCGGTGCGCAGCCTGGAGGAGGATCCCACGCTGGCCGGGGACGCCGACCGCTGGCGGGCCATGCGGGACGCCGTGCACCGGGAGGTGTGCGAGAAGGGCTACGACCCGGTGCGCAACACCTTCACCCAGTCGTACGGCTCCCGGGAGCTGGACGCGGCGACGCTCCTGGTCATCAGGACCGGCTTCCTGCCGCCGGACGACCCGCGGGTGATCGGCACGGTGGACGCCGTGCGCCAGGAGCTGGGCAGCGGCGGCGGTCTGGTGCGCCGCTACAGCACCGACGGCCCTTCGATCGACGGGCTGCCGGGCGGCGAGGGCGCGTTCCTGGCCTGCTCGTTCTGGCTGGCCGACGCGTTGCGGCTGACCGGGCGCACCGAGGAGGCCACCGAGCTGTTCGAACAGCTGCTGGACCTGCGCAACGACGTGGGCCTGCTGGCCGAGGAGTACGACACCGTGGCGCAGCGCCAGCTCGGGAACTTCCCGCAGGCCTTCAGCCACATCGGCCTGGTCGGCACCGCGGTGGCGCTGGCCGAGGCGCAGCCCGCCGAAGCGCGGGCCGCCGAGGACGGCGCCGGGGGCGGCACGGCAGGATAGGACCATGGATCTTGGACTGAAGGACCGTGTGTACATCGTCACCGGAGCGACGCGCGGGCTCGGCTACGCCACCGCGCGCGCCCTGGTGGCCGACGGCGCGAAGGTGATCATCACCGGCCGGGACGAGAAGCGCGCCCAGGAGGCCGCCGCCGAACTGGGCCCGGACGCCGTGGGGCTCGCCGCCGACAACGCCGACCCGGCGTCGGCCGAACAGCTGGTGGAGGCCGCCCGGGAGGGGCTCGGCCGGCTCGACGGCATCCTGATCAGCGTCGGCGGCCCGCCGCCCGGCGGCATCGCGGACAACACCGACGAGCAGTGGCGGGCGGGCTTCGAGTCGGTCTTCCTGGGTGCCGTACGGCTGGCCAGGGCGGCCGCCGCGGCGCTCGGCGAGGGCGGGGTCATCGGCTTCGTGCTCTCCGGCTCCGTCCACGAGCCGATTCCCGGGCTGACCATCTCCAACGGGCTGCGCCCCGGCCTGGCCGGCGTCGCCAAGTCGATGGCCGACGAGCTCGGCCCGCGCGGCATCCGGGTGGTGGGTCTGCTGCCGGCCCGGATCGACACGGACCGGGTGCGGGAGCTGGACGCGCTCTCCGGCGACGCGGAGGCCTCGCGTACCGCCAATGAGGCGAACATCCCGCTGCGCCGCTACGGCACCCCGGAGGAGTTCGGCCGGACGGCCGCGTTCCTGCTGTCCCCCGCCGCCTCGTATCTGACGGGCATCATGGTGCCGGTCGACGGCGGCCACCGGCACGGCTTCTGAGCCGCACGCGGTGATACGGCGGTGGCGCGGGGCCCGCGCCACCGCCCCGCCCGTCAGCTCACCCGCGCGGCCCGGTGCTTGACGGCCTTCAGCCGGACCTCGGCGGGCAGCCGGTCCAGCCCCGCGGAGTCCCGGGCGTGCGCCAGCGCCTCGTCGCTCAGCCGGCCCAGCGCCTCGTCCGGCGCGGCGTGCGGCTCCATCAGCATGCGGACCCGGGCGGCCGGGGTGGAGCGCTTGCCGGTCAGGGTGACCTGGGCGCGGGCCACCCCGTCCAGGGCGCCCGCCTCCCCGGCGAGCACGTCCTCCAGGGCCCGGCCGCGCAGCAGGGCGCCCTCGCCGTCGCCGCTGTCCACCAGCACCTCGGAGAGGCGGGCGCGGCGGAACTGCGCCAGCAGCCACCACAGGGCGAGGACCACGAGGACGGCGAGGACCGCGATCACGACCGGCCACCACCAGCCTTCGCCGCGCCAGCGGTCACGGTCCGCCTCGCTCAGCAGCACGTCGTTCTTGCCGTACCAGGGCCACCAGGACGGGACGGACAGACCGGTCGCGGCGGCCAGGACGCCGCCGCCGACACAGATCAGCACCAGCCCGGCCAGGCCCAGCAGTACCCGGTTGACGGTCCTGAGCACGCCGTTCACCCCTTCTTCGCCGGCCGGCGGACATGGACCGACAGGCTCGGCTGCCTGGCGAGTCCCAGTTCTCGGATGCCCGTGGAGAGCGCGGTGTCCAGGTCGGCCCGCACGTCGTCGAGTTCCCGGAAGTGCGCCACGGCACGCACCCCTACTCTGCTCCGGCCCATCCGGACCCGGACGGACTGCACGCCGGACACCTCGACGGCCCGGTCCCGCAGCACCATGGCGGCGGCCGTCCGGTCGAGCGCGGCGCGCACATCGGTGTGTGCGCGCCGCATCGGGAGCAGGTCCCGGAGGCCGGGGGTGAGCGCGAGGAGCAGCAGCCAGAGGCCGAGGGCGGCGGCGATCGAGGCGCCGGTGAGCACCCAGACGTCGTCGAGCCGGCGCGTCGCGAGTTCGTCCGCGAGGGTGCGGCGCCACTGCATGGCCGGGTGTCCGGCGCGGACCGCGGCCACGTCGTAGAGGAGCAGGCCGCTCGCCCCGAGGACCACCGCGGCGACGATGCCGGCAGGGACGCGCCGGGCGGACCAGAAGCGGCCCGCACGGCCTTCGGACCGCTCCTTGTCGGGCGCGGGGTCGTACGCCGCGGACGAGGCGGACTGGTCGAGGGCGAGGACGCCGCCGCCGTTCTCCACCGGCCCGGCGTCGGACGGTCGCCGGGTGCCGTCGTCCGGGTCGTGGGGCTCGGTCATCGGATCCTCCCCTGTGCCGCGAGACTCGTTCCTGAGGGATGCAGGCGTTCGACCTGTACGGCCACTTCGGGCACCTCCATCCCCGCCAACGCCTTTACCCGCTCGGCGACCCGCCGACGCACGGCACCGCACTGGTGGCCGATGTCACCGGGATATCCCAGCTCCAGACTCACCCGTACGCGGGCGGTGTCGCGGTGCACGGTGACCGTGGCACGCGGTGACGCCGCCTCCTTCGGGGTGGTATCGACCGCCTCTTTGGCCGCCTGCGCGGCGATCTTCGCGACCACCCGGTCGGCGATCCGCGTCTCTCCCCGCTCCCCGGCCGTGACCGGGCCGCTCGCCCCCGACAACGCCGTCACCGCCGTCGGTCGCCGCGCTCGCGACTCCGGAAGAAGTCGCCGGGTTCCAGGTCGCCGTCGAGGAAGCGGCCGGCGACGAAGCCGACCGCCCCGAGGGCGGCCACCAGCACAAAGGCACCGAACCCGCCGAAGTACCCGGCGAATGCGAGCGCCATCCCGGCCAACAGGCCGACCACAGCCATGCTCATCGTCTGCTCCTCAACCGCTGTGAACGCCGGAACTACTGGACCCGCGACTCGGAATCGTCGTCGTCATCGTCCTCGTCGGGCAGCTTCACGTCGCTCACGGCGATGTTGACCTCGACTACTTCGAGGCCCGTCATGCGCTCGACGGCCGCCACCACGTTCTCCCGTACATCGCGGGCGACATCGGCGATCGACACGCCGTAGTCGACGACGATCTCCAGGTCCAGCGCGGTCTGGGTCTCGCCGACCTCGGCCTTGACCCCGCGGGTGACGGACTTGGAGCCGCCGGGGACCCGGTCGCGGACCGCGCCGAACGTCCGGGACAGGCCGCTGCCCATCGCGTGCACCCCGACGACGTCGCGTGCCGCCATTCCGGCGATCTTCTCGACGACTCCGTCCGCGATCGTCGTACGGCCGCGGGTGCCGGGGTCGCCTCCGCCGCGCTTGGTCAGGCTGCTGCCGCCCGAGGCGTTGTTGTCGGAGTTCTCGGGCCGGTTCCGCTGTGGGGTCTCGGTCATCGCCGTTCTTCCCTTCGGGGCAGGTTTGACTTCTTTGCCCACATTAAGGGCGCTTGCCCCGACTCGCGCCGTGGATACGGCAGTCTGGTGGCCATGACGACGGCTGACGGCCCGCACAGGGCCCACGCGTGGACGGCGGCGGTACGGCAACGGCTCTCGCTGGGCCGGCTGCTCCCTCTGGGCGGCCCGGCGGACGGCGCCTGGATCGCCGAGCGCGCCGCGGTCGCGGTGTTGCGCCGGGCGGTGGCGGGCCCGGAGCCCGGGCCGGTGCTCGGTGAGCTGCGCATCGCCGTGGCCGACCCGGGGTCGGCTCCCGCCGCCCAGGTGCCCCCGCCCGCGAGCGCGCTGCCGCCGGGCCCCCTACGGATCGAGGCGACGATGACTGCGACGGCCGACCGGCCCCTGCCCGCAGCAGCCGAGGCGTTGCGCGAGGCCCTTCTGTCGGCCGCCGCGCGGCGGCTCGGCCTGGTGGTCGCCGAGGTGGACCTGCGGGTGACGGGACTGGTGGACGACTCGTCCGAACAGGTGGAACCGGAGCCGGTGGAGGTGCGCCCGGCGCCCGCGGAGAACGCGGCGGGGCGTGCGGCTGCCGGGGTGACCGGGGTGGCCGCGCTGACCGGGGTGCTGGGCCCGGCGGTGCGGACCGACGCGGACCACGTGCAGGTCGAGCTGGCGACGGAGAGCGGTCACCGCGCGCTCGACGTGGCGCTCGCCGTACGGCAGGCGGTGGCGGAGGCGTCCGAGGGCCGGCCGTCGGTCGCGGTACTGATCACGGCGGTGTCGGGAGAGACCGCGGCGGGCTGACCGGAGGCGTGCGGCGCCCCCGGCCGGCCCGTCCGGGGTCAGTCGAGGGCGCCCGCCAGGTCGCGGAGCCGGCGGCCCTGCGCGGCCCGTTCGGCGGCGCGCTGCTCCTCGTACGTGCGCGAGACGGCGCCACCCAGCAGGGCCTTGGTCTCGATGACGGCGTCGCGCGGCGCGGCCAGCAGGGCGCCGGCCAGGTCGCGGGCGGCGCCTTCGAGCTCGGCGGCGGGCACGACGAGGTTGGCCAGGCCGGTGCGCCCGGCCTCCTCGGCGTGGACGTAGCGGCCGGTGGCGCAGATCTCCAGGGCGCGGGCGTACCCCACGAGGTGCACCAGGGGGTGCGTGCCGGTGAGGTCGGGCACCAGACCGAGGCTGGTCTCGCGCATGGCGAACTGGACGTCCTCGGCGACGATGCGCAGGTCGCAGGCGAGGGCGAGCTGGAAGCCCGCGCCGATGGCGTGCCCCTGGACGGCCGCGATCGACACGATGTCGTTGCGGCGCCACCAGGTGAACGCCTCCTGGTACTCGGCGATCAGCGCGTCGAGGCCGGCCTCCGGGCCGCGCCCCATGTCGAGGAAGGACGGCTCGCCGTCGAACCCCTCGGGGGTGAAGGCCTGGCGGTCGAGTCCGGCGGAGAACGACACGCCTTCGGCGCGCAGCACGACGACCCGCACACTGCCGGGCAGGGCCCGTCCGGCCTCGGTCAACGCCCGCCACAGAGCGGGAGACTGGGCGTTGCGCTTGGCCGGGTTGGTGAGGGTCACCGTGGCAACCGCGTCGTCGACGGTGAGTCGTACGCCGTCCTTGTCGAGCACGGAGTCGAGCGAGGTCATACGGAGCCTCCGGATCGGGTGCAGTCAGCACATGAAGCTAAGTGACTGAACAGTAACCACCGGATCGATCGTACGATCGACCGGGTGGCCGCACCCGGAACCGGGGGCCCCGGCCCGCTGCCGGCCGTCAGGCCGTCGCGGCCTTCTTGCCTCGTGTGGCGCCGCCGCGTCCGCGGAGCGTCACTCCGGACTCGCTGAGCATCCGGTGGACGAATCCGTAGGAGCGGCCCGTTTCCTCGGCCAGCGCCCGGATGCTCGCACCGGAGTCGTACTTCTTCTTCAGGTCTGCCGCGAGCTTGTCGCGCGCGGCGCCGGTCACCCGGCTGCCCTTCTTCAGAGTCTCGGCCACCCGTGCCTCCTCATGGGAAGTGCGCTCTGGACTCTCATGATCACCCCTCGGGCGCTTCCTGGCCACCCATTCGGCAAGGTCTCTGCGACCGGATTCGCGCCCCGGGAGTGCGCCGGTGCGACCGGAATGCCTCATTCCAGCAGCTCGTACGGGGTGGCGGGCAGGCGCCCCGGAAGGAACGTCCAGGTCAGAGCCCACAAGGGAACGGTGACCGAAATGGGTGCGCCCGGCAGCTATCTGCCGGGCGCCGCGCCGGGGTACGAGACGTACTCACGCAGATGATGGATCTCGGGTAGGCCGAATGATCCAGTCCTGGGGGATCAGGCCAGCGCGACCAGGTCCCGGTAGTCCGCGCCCCACAGGTCCTCGATGCCGTCCGGGAGCAGGATGATCCGCTCCGGCTGCAGGGCCTCGACCGCGCCCTCGTCGTGCGTGACGAGGACGACCGCGCCCTTGTACGTGCGCAGCGCGCCGAGGATCTCCTCGCGGCTGGCCGGGTCGAGGTTGTTGGTGGGCTCGTCGAGCAGGAGCACGTTGGCGGAGGAGACGACCAGCGTCGCGAGGGCGAGGCGGGTCTTCTCGCCGCCGGAGAGCACCCCGGCGGGCTTGTCCACGTCGTCCCCGGAGAACAGGAACGAGCCGAGCGTCTTGCGGACCGCGACGAGGTCCAGGTCGGGCGCGGCGGAGCGCATGTTCTCCAGGACCGTGCGGTCGGGGTCCAGGGTCTCGTGTTCCTGGGCGTAGTAGCCCAGCTTGAGGCCGTGACCCTCGACTACCTGGCCCGTGTCGGGCTGCTCGGCGCCGCCGAGGAGCCGCAGCAGCGTCGTCTTGCCTGCGCCGTTGAGGCCGAGGATGACGACGCGGGAGCCCTTGTCGATCGCGAGGTCGACGTCGGTGAAGATCTCCAGCGAGCCGTAGGACTTGGACAGCCCCTCCGCCATCAGGGGCGTCTTGCCGCACGGCGAGGGGTCCGGGAAGCGCAGCTTGGCGACCTTGTCGGCGACCCGGGTCTCGTCGAGGCCGGACAGCAGCCGGTCGGCGCGCTTGGCCATGTTCTGCGCGGCGACGGTCTTGGTGGCCTTGGCGCGCATCTTGTCGGCCTGGGCGTTGAGGGCCGCGGCCTTCTTCTCGGCGTTCTGGCGCTCGCGCTTGCGGCGCTTCTCGTCGGCCTCGCGCTGCTGCTGGTAAAGCTTCCAGCCCATGTTGTAGACGTCGATCTGGGAGCGGTTGGCGTCGAGGTAGAAGACCTTGTTGACGACCGTCTCGACGAGCTCGACGTCGTGGGAGATCACGACGAAGCCGCCGCGGTAGGTCTTCAGGTAGTCGCGCAGCCAGACGATGGAGTCGGCGTCGAGGTGGTTGGTGGGCTCGTCGAGGAGCAGCGTGTCGGCGTCCGAGAAGAGGATCCGGGCCAGCTCGACGCGGCGGCGCTGACCGCCGGAGAGGGTGTGCAGCGGCTGGCCGAGGACCCGGTCGGGCAGGCTGAGCGCGGCGGCGATGGTGGCGGCCTCGGCCTCGGCGGCGTACCCGCCCTTGGTGAGGAACTCCGTCTCCAGGCGCTCGTACTTCTTCATCGCCTTCTCGCGGGTGGCGCCCTTGCCGTTCGCCATCCGGTCCTCGTTCTCCCGCATCTTGCGCAGGATCTCGTCGAGGCCGCGGGCGGACAGCACCCGGTCCCTGGCCAGGACGTCGAGGTCGCCGGTGCGCGGGTCCTGCGGGAGGTAGCCCACCTCGCCGGAGCGGGTGATGGTGCCGGCGGCGGGGGTGCCCTCGCCCGCGAGGCACTTGGTGAGGGTGGTCTTGCCCGCTCCGTTGCGGCCGACGAGGCCGATGCGGTCGCCCTTGGCGATGCGGAAGCTGGCGGATTCGATGAGCAGACGGGCGCCGGCGCGCAGCTCGATGCCGGAGGCGGTGATCACGGGGAGGTACTCCAGGGCGGAATGGACGGCGGAGGAACGGCAGGCGGTGACGACTCGACGCCGTTACTCACGCACACGCACACGGAGGACTGCCATGGAGACCAGTCTACTGGCGGTGTCCAACGACTTTTCCGCGTGCTCCACGTCACCCCGGACCGGGGCGCTGCCCCGGACCCCGCTCCTCAAGCGCCGGAGGGGCTGGATCTCGCGGCGCCCCCGGTCACGAGCCGCCCGTGTGGACCTGGAACGCCGCCTTGCGGACCGCCTTGGCCAGGGCCGGGTCCGGGTGGGCCGCGGCGAGCGCGACCAGGACCTGGACCGTGCGGGGGTGGCCGACGGCCCGGACCTCGTCCAACAGCGCCGGGACCGTGCCCTGGACGGCCGAGTCGAGGTGGCGGACCAGGAGCCCCGTCTCGCCGTGGTCCGCGACGGCCGCCGCCGTGTCGACCCAGAGCCAGGTGGCCTCCTCACGGCTGAGGACCTCCTGGGCGTCCTCGGGGTCCTTCCCGTCGTACTCCGCGAGCCAGAGCAGCGCGTACGGGCGCAGCGGCGGGTCGGTGACGACGGCCCGGACCTCGGGCTCCGCGGGGGCGCCGACGACGCGCAGGGCCTCGAAGGCGAGGCCGCGCAGCAGGGCGTCCTCGCCCCGGGCGACGTCGAGCAGTTCGGCGACGGCGCTGCCGACGGGGCGGGCGGCCAGCCAGGCGCGGTATTCGGCGCGGGCGGGGCCGGGGGTGAGGCGGGCGCAGCCGAGGAGCATGTCGGCGGCGGCCTGCTCGATGTTGCCGGCCGGGCTCTGGGCGGCGACGCAGATCTGTTCCAGCTTGACCCAGACCGCCCAGTTGCCGAGGGGCGTCAGGGTGGCCTGGCCGGCGCCGAGGGTGAGCGCGCCGACGGCGGCCAGGCCCTCCAGGGCCCAGTCCAGCAGGAGCGCGACGAGCTCCGGGGCGTGGGCGGGCGCGGGTTCGACGGGGGCGGGCAGCGGCTCGGGGCCGTACGGCACCTCGCAGCGCTCCTCGTGGAGTTCCGCGACGCGCTGGCCGAGGAGGTCGAGCAGGGCGGGCACGGTGACGGGGCCCGCCGAGAGCTGGAGCAGCGAGAGGACCTGGGGCACGGCCTCGACGGCCTCGGCGACGGCGGTGGACTCGAAGCCCCGGGGCGCGGGGTGGGCGAGCGACCAGGCGTCGAAGAGGGCCACCCAGCCGCGGAGCACCGCGGAGTCGTCCCGGTCCCAGGCCCGCAGCCGCCACCCGGGCCGCGCGGTGTCGCCGTGCAGCTCGACCAGACCGGCGAGGCGGGCCCGGTCCCAGCCGGAGCGCACCTGCGCCGGGGAGAGCTCCAGCGCGGCGGCGGCGTGTTCGAGGGCCCGGGCGGCCAGGGGCGGGGTTCCGGGTGTCGCCCCGTCGGCCGCCCAGCGGGCGATCCGGACGGCGTCGGCGAGCACCTTCCTGGCCTGGCGGGCCAGTTCCGCCCGGGGCGGGGTGCCCTCCGGGGGTCGCGGCGCGGGCCTGGTGCGCCGGGTGGTCACTGCCTTGCGAGCGGTGGTGAGGGGTCGCGGGCGGACAAGTCGCAGCCTGGAGTCGCGCGGGGTACGGGACGTCACGGGGAGCAGTCTTGCCCCTGACGGCCCGAAAGCCCAAACGGAACCCCGGTCACCGGTGTTCGCGGGCTTCCGCACCGGTGGGGACCAATCGGCCGAACCGGCGCATCACCTCACATCAGGGGCGTGAGGAAGCGGCGCAGGGTCTCCTCGACGCGGGCCGGGTCGGCGTTCCACATCGCCGCATGCGGAGCCCGGTCCACGGTGTGCAGGGAGACCGTGTCGGGGCGGGTCGCGGCGAGCCGGCGGGAGTGCACCCAGGGCGCCAGGGTGTCGTCGGGGCCGTGGAAGATCAGCGTCGGGACGTGCAGGCTCGCCGGCAGCGAGGTCTCCAGGAGCCCCGTACCGTGCAGTCCGGTCTGGCCCTGGGCGGCGCGCACGGCCAGCGGCAGCAGCGCGGCGGGGACCCCGCGGGCGGCGGCCAGGCCGCGCAGGGTGTCGGTCCAGTCCAGCACCGGGGAGTCGAGGACGAGGCCGGAGATCCGGTCGCGGAACGCGGAGCCGACGCAGGCGTGCAGGGCCATGGAGGCACCGGTGGACCAGCCGTACAGGATGACCTGCTCGGCGCCGTTGCGGACGGCGAAGCGGAGGGCGGCGTCCAGGTCGCGCCACTCGGACTCGCCGAGGTGGCCGAGCCCGTCCGGGGAGCGGGGTGCGCCGGGGTCGCCGCGGTAGGCGAGGTCGAGCACGGGCAGCTGCTGGCCGTGCAGGAAGCCGAGGAGGTTCAGCGGGTGCTCACGGGTGGCGCCGATGCCGTGGACGGCGATGACCCAGGTGTGGCGGGGTGCCGGGACGAGCCAGGCGGGCAGGGTGCCGAGTTCGCCGGGGATCTCCACCTCGCGGAAGGCGAGGCCGAGCGCGCTGCCGGGGTCGCCGCTGAACACCTGGGGCGTCATGCGGACCTTGTCGCCGGGGGCCAGGATGCCGTGGTCGACGCGCTCAAGGCGGCGCACGACGGTGTCGGCGGCCTGGTGGGCCTTGTCGAGCACGGGGCCGACGACGGCGTGGAGGCCCTTGCCGGTGAGCCCGTAGGTGCCGGGGCGCAACGAGGTCAGGGACCGGGTCAGGGTGATCTGCCCGGCGGCCGTGGCGTGGACGGTGAGTTCGCGGTCGGCGGGGAGCGGGCGACCGGGCGGCGTCTTCAGCGCGACGTCGCCGGCGAACCGGCCGGCCGCGACGGCTGCCGCACCGGCGCCGATGAGTGTGGTGACGGCCGCTGCCGTCGCTGTAACCGGGCGCACGCCATCAGTGTCGTGGTTGGGGCGGCGCGATGCCAGTGGGCAGGGCCGTCCGGTGGCGTCCTGCCGGTCCGGCCCTGATCGGCAAGACGCCGCCTAAGCCTGCCCGTACCCCTTCAGGGCCTCCCCCACAGCGCCGAGCTGGTCCTCCGACAGCAGGGCCGGGGTGCGGCCGGGGACGGAGCTCGCGGTGAGCCAGACCCGGCAGAGCCATTCGAGCTGGGCGGTGCGGTCGTACGCCTCGTCGAGGGTGGCGCCGCAGGTGACGGTGCCGTGGTTGGCGAGGAGGCAGCCTGTGCGGTCGCGGAGGGCGGCGAGCATGTTCCCGGCCAGTTCGGGGGTGCCGTACCTGGCGTAGGGGGCGACCCGGACGGTGCCTCCGAGCATCGCGGCGGCGTAGTGGACCGGCGGGACCTCGGTGACGAGCGTGGAGACGGCGGTGGCGTGGACCGCGTGGGTGTGCACGACGGCCCTCGCCCCGGTGTTCCGGTAGATGGCCAGGTGAAGGGGGAGTTCGCTGGTGGGGGCCAGTGTTCCGAGGATCTGGTTGCCTTCCGGATCGACGCCGGTCAGGTCCTCGGGGCGGAGCCGTTCGTACGGCACTCCGCTGGGCGTGACGAGCACCGTGTCACCGATGCGCAGCGAGACGTTCCCGGAGGTTCCGACGACCAGTCCCTCGGCCGCCGTCCGGCGGGCCGTGGCGACGACCGCCTGCCATCCCCGGGCGATCGCCTCGTGCTGTCCGTCACTCATAGGAAGATCCTTTCCGGGCCCCGCCCGGCCACCGCCGCCGGGGTCACCGCAACGCCCTGCTCAGTTCATCTTCCGTTCACTCAAGTTGCCTACGTTCCACGTGCCAATGACGTCGAACGATTGCCTGGGTAAATGGAACACATCACGCTGCTGCTCGCGATAGTGATCGTGACAGCTCTAGTGTTCGATTTCACGAACGGTTTCCACGACACCGCCAACGCGATGGCCACGACCATCTCGACCGGCGCCCTCAAACCCAAGACGGCGGTCGCGATGTCCGCCGTTCTCAATCTGGTCGGCGCGTTCCTGTCCGTGGAGGTCGCCAAGACCATCTCCGGCGGGATCGTCAATGAGGACGGCCTCAGAACCGAGGTCATCTTCGCGGCGCTCGTCGGCGCCATCCTGTGGAATCTTCTGACCTGGCTGGTCGGGCTCCCGTCCAGCTCCTCCCACGCACTGTTCGGCGGCCTCATCGGCGCCGCGGTGATGTCCGCCGGCTGGTCGTCGGTCAACGGCGGCACCGTCGTCACCAAGGTGCTGCTGCCCGCCGTCGCCGCCCCGATCGTGGCCGGCGTGGCCGCGCTCCTGGCCACCCGGCTCACGTACCGGATCGGCGGGAAGACCCGGAACGACGCCCAGGAGAAGGCGACCGCCAAGGGTTACCGGGCGGGGCAGATCGCCTCGGCCGGGCTCGTCTCGCTCGCCCACGGCACCAACGACGCGCAGAAGACGATGGGCATCATCACGCTCGCCCTGGTCACCGGCGGCGTCCTCTCCCCCGGCTCCAACCCGCCGGTCTGGGTCATCGTCAGCGCCGGTCTCGCCATCGCGCTCGGCACCTACCTGGGCGGCTGGCGCATCATCCGCACCATGGGCAGCGGCCTGACCGAGCTGAAGCCCCCGCAGGGCTTCGCCGCCCAGACCAGCGCGGCCACCGTCATCCTGGCCTCCTCGCACCTCGGCTTCTCCCTCTCCACCACGCAGTCCTGCTCCGGGGCCGTGATGGGCGCGGGCCTCGGCCGCAAGGGCGGGGTGGTCCGCTGGTCCACCGCCACGCGGATGTTCGTCGCCTGGGGCCTGACCCTGCCGGCCGCCGGTCTGGTCGGGGCGGGTGCGGAGTTCCTGACCAAGCAGGGCACCTGGGGCGTCGTGGTCGTCGCGGCACTGCTGATCGCCGGCTCGGGGGCGATCTGGGTGCTCTCGCGCCGCAAGCCCGTCGGTCACGGCGATGTCACCCCCGGCTCCGGGGACGCGGCCCCGGCCGAGCCCGCGGGTGTCGTCACCCAGGCCATCGCGGCCGTGAGCCCGCCGCCCACCGTGGCCCAGGCGCACGACCTCTCCGCCACCATCCCGGCGCCCGCCGGACCCGTCGCCGCCGATCCGGCCCGACCCGCCACGGTCTGAGAGACCCCGGTACTCCGGTAAAGGACACCCCGTATGAACATCGACTGGGCAGCTCTGGGCACCGTCTTCGGCGTCTCCCTCGTCACCACCGTCGCCCTGGTGGGCCTCTTCACCCTCGGCATCGTCGGCCTCTCCAAGCAGCCGGAACCGGCCGCGCAGGGCGGTCCGGCGGGCGGTTCGGTCCTGCTGGCCCGCGCCGGGGCGTACGTCTGCTTCGGGCTGTGCGCGGCGGCGGTCGCGTACGGCATCTATCTGATCGTCGCCTGACGCACCACCTCACCACCGGGCCGGACGCACCTCGTGCGCGTCCGGCCCGATGTGCGTCCGCCCACACCGCACCGTCGCAGGTCACGGCGAGTTGACGGGCGTTCGCGGGGCGTGGTGGACTGCCGGAGCCATTACGGCGACAGCAGAGGAAGCCGGTGCGAATCCGGCGCGGTCCCGCCACTGTCACCGGGGAGCGGTCCTCCACCACCGCACGTCACGGCCCGCGCGAGCGGGCTGGAAGACCGGGGGAATCCGCCGATCCGGAAGCCAGGAGACTCTCGTCGCCGTCACGTCGAACCAGGGCGCGGACCCTGAGTGAGGACATATCGCCATGCCCGGCTGCCGTGCGACCTACTCCCCACCGCTCCTGTCGGCGGACACCGGTACGGCCGGCTGAACCGTGCGTGCCGATCGCATCTACGCGTACGGTGCCGCCGCCGGTCTGATCGGCGATCTGCTGCTCGGTGACCCCCGCAGGGGGCACCCGGTCGCCGCCTTCGGGCGGGCCGCGGCGTGCGTCGAACACCGGCTCTGGCGCGACCACCGCGGCTGGGGCGCCCTGCACACCCTGGTCTGCGCGGGAGGCGCCGCCGGGAGCACCGCGCTGGCCGCCCGCGCCCTGCGCCGCCGCCCCGCCGCGTCCGTCGCCCTGACCGCCGCCGCCACCTGGTCCGTCGTCGGCGGTACGTCGCTGGGGCGCGAGGCCCGCGCCATCGGCGGGGCGCTCACCGCGGGGGACATCGAGCTGGCCCGGGAGCGGCTGCCGCACCTGTGCGGGCGCGACCCGCAGGCGCTGGACGGGCCCGGGATCGCACGCGCCGTCGTCGAGTCCGTCGCCGAGAACACCTCGGACGCCGTGGTCGGCGCCCTCGTCTGGGGCGCCCTCGCCGGTGTCCCCGGGCTCGTCGGCTTCCGCGCCGCCAACACGCTCGACGCGATGGTCGGCCACAAGTCGCCCCGCTACCGGCGGTACGGCTGGGCCTCGGCCCGGCTCGACGACCTCGCGGGCTGGCCGGGCGCCCGCCTCACCGCCCTGCTCGCCGTGACCGCCGGCGGCCGGCCCCGGGAGGCGGTACAGGCCTGGCGGGCGGACGCCGCGAAGCACCCGAGCCCCAACGCGGGCCCGGTGGAGGCCGCGTTCGCCGGGGCGCTCGGCGTACGGCTGGGCGGGACCCTCGCCTACGGCGGCCGTGTCGAACACCGGCCCGTGCTCAACGGGGAGGCCGGGCGTGCGGTGGAGACCGGGGACATCGAGCGTGCCGTGCGCCTGTCGCGCCGGGTGGGTGTGCTCGCCCTCGGCGTCACCGTGGCGGCCCGGCTGGGCGCGGGAGCGGTGGCGCGCCGGCTCGCGGGAGCGGGGCGCGGCCGGGGTCACCTTTCTGGACGGAGAGCGATATGAGCGGCGGACTGCTGGTCGCCGGGACCACCTCGGACGCGGGCAAGAGCGTCGTCACCGCGGGCATCTGCCGCTGGCTGGTACGCCGGGGGGTGAAGGTCGCACCGTTCAAGGCGCAGAACATGTCGCTGAACTCCTTCGTCACCCGCGAGGGCGCCGAGATCGGCCGCGCCCAGGCGATGCAGGCCCAGGCAGCCCGTGTCGAGCCGACCGCCCTGATGAACCCGGTGCTGCTCAAGCCCGGCGGCGACCGCTCCAGCCAGGTCGTCCTGATGGGGCGGCCGGTCGGCGAGATGAGCGCTCGCGGCTACCACGGCGGGCGGCAGGAACAGCTGCTGTCCACCGTCACGGGCTGCCTGGAGCAGCTGCGGAGCACGTACGACGCGGTGATCTGCGAGGGCGCGGGCTCGCCCGCAGAGATCAACCTGCGGCGCACGGACATCGTGAACATGGGCATCGCCCGCGCGGCGCGCTTCCCGGTCGTGGTCGTCGGGGACATCGACCGGGGCGGGGTCTTCGCCTCGTTCTTCGGCACGACGGCGCTGCTCGCGCCCGAGGACCAGGAGCTGATCGCGGGGTACCTGGTCAACAAGTTCCGGGGCGACGTCTCGCTGCTGGAGCCGGGCCTCGACATGCTGCGCGACCTGACGGGCCGCCCCACCTACGGGGTGCTGCCGTTCGCGCACGGGCTCGGCATCGACGAGGAGGACGGCCTCAGGGTGTCGCTGCGCGGCACCGTACGGGAGTCGACGGTCGCCCCGCCGCACGGCGAGGACGTCCTGCGCGTCGCCGTGTGCGCGATCCCGCTGATGTCCAACTTCACCGACGTGGACGCGCTCGCCGCCGAACCGGGCGTCGTCGTCCGCTTCGTGGACCGGCCCGAGGAGCTGGCCGACGCGGACCTCGTCATCGTGCCCGGCACCCGGGGCACCGTGAAGGCGCTCGGCTGGCTGCGCGAACGCGGGCTCGCCGACGCGCTGCGACGGCGCGCCGCCGAGGGCCGGCCGGTGCTCGGCATCTGCGGCGGCTACCAGATCCTGGGCGAGCACATCGAGGACGAGGTCGAGTCGCGCGCCGGGCAGGTCGACGCGCTCGGTCTGCTGCCCGTGCGCGTGCGCTTCGACCGCGAGAAGACCCTCGCCCGGCCGGCCGGCGAGGCGCTCGGTGCGCCCGTCGAGGGGTACGAGATCCACCACGGCGTCGCCGATGTGCGCGGCGGTGAGCCGTTCCTGACGGACGGGCGGGGCACGCCGCTGGACGGCTGCCGCTCGGGGGCCGTGTGGGGCACGCACTGGCACGGTTCGCTGGAGAGCGACGCGTTCCGCCGCCGGTTCCTGACGGAGATCGCCCGGACCGCGGGCCGCCGCTTCGTGCCCGCCCCCGACACCTGTTTCGCCGCGCTGCGCGAGGAGCAGCTCGACCGCCTCGGCGACCTGATCGAGGAGCACGCGGACACCGGCGCGCTGTGGCGGCTCATCGAGTCGGGCGCGCCGTCCGGGCTGCCGTTCATCCCGCCGGGAGCGCCCGCGGTGCCCGCATGAACCTTCAGCAAGCGAGGCTCCGGACGTTTCCTGGCGATCCCCGCTCGGGCGGGGAGCAAAACAGCAGTTCCACCAGGTGGTCGTGCAGGAGCGGAACATCCCCGCGCGAACGAGGAGCAGACGTCAATTCTGCGGGTCCGAGGAAGCCACACCTCTCCACTTCGGTTCTCAGCCACTCGAAGGAGTGATGCGATATGACCAGGCCATACCCGTTCGCCGCAGTTGTCGGGCAGGACAGTCTTCGACTCGCTCTGCTGCTCAACGCGATCAGCCCCGCCGTGGGCGGGGTGCTCGTACGCGGCGAGAAGGGAACAGCGAAGTCAACTGCCGTACGCGCGCTCACGGCTCTTCTCCCCAAGGTCGACGTTGTCGTTGGCTGCCGCTTTTCGTGTGCTCCGCATGTGCCGGACTCCACCTGCCCTGACGGGCCACATCACGATGACTCGTCGACGTCACGTCCGGCACGCCTCGTCGAATTGCCCATCGGCGCGTCCGAGGACCGGCTCGTCGGCGCGCTCGATATCGAACGGGCTCTTTCGGAGGGTGTGAAAGCCTTCGAGCCGGGGCTCCTGGCCGCCGCGAATCGCGGCATTCTGTACGTCGACGAAGTCAACTTGCTGCAGGACCATCTGGTTGACGTCCTGCTCGACGCCGCAGCCATGGGCGCCTCCCATGTCGAGCGCGAAGGCGTCTCCGTACGGCATGCGGCGCAGTTCCTGCTCGTGGGCACGATGAACCCCGAAGAGGGCGAATTGCGGCCCCAGTTGCTCGACCGGTTCGGGCTGACCGTCGAAGTCGCGGCCTCCCGGGAGACGGACCAGCGGGTGGAGGTCGTGCGGCGGCGGCTCGCGTACGAGGACGACCCGGCGGGCTTCGCGGCGCGCTGGGCCCCCGAGGAAGCGGAGTTGCGGGAGCGGATCGCGGCCGCACGGGCGCTGCTGCCCGAAGTGCGGCTCGGCGACCTGGCGTTGCGGCAGATCGCGGCGACCTGCGCGGCCTTCGAGGTGGACGGGATGCGCGCCGACATCGTGATGGCCAGGACCGCCACCGCGCTCGCCGCGTGGGCGGGGCGCACCGACGTACTCGCCGAGGACGTCCGGCAGGCAGCGCTGCTCGCGCTCCCCCACCGGCGCCGGCGCAACCCCTTCGACGCGCCGGGGCTCGACGAGGACAAGCTCGACGACACGCTGGAGCAGAACGGCGGCGGGGACGACGATCCGGAGCCGGACGGTCCCGGTGACGGCGGTGGCGACGGAGGTGGCGGCGGGCTGCCGCCGCAGGGGGACGGGCCCGACACGCCGCCCCCGCCGGCCGACGGCGCCGACGACACGCCCGGCCGGGACGGCTCGGAGCAGTCCGAACCGGGTACGCCCGAGCCGGGTGCGCCCGAGCCGGGTGCGCCCGTGCCGGGTCAGGGCGGTGAGCAGCAGCCCGTACGGGCCGGTGAGCCGTTCCGTACGAAGATGCTGAGCGTGCCCGGTCTCGGCGAGGGCGCGGCGGGGAGACGGTCCCGGGCGCGCACCGAGCACGGGCGGACCACCGGTGCGCGGCGGCCCGAGGGCGCGCTGACCAAGCTGCATCTGGCCGCGACCGTCCTGGCCGCCGCCCCGCACCAGCGGGCGCGGGGCCGGTCCGGGCGGGGCCTGGTGGTGCGGCGGGACGATCTGCGGCAGGCGACGCGGGAGGGGCGCGAGGGCAACCTCGTGCTGTTCGTCGTGGACGCCTCCGGGTCGATGGCCGCCCGGCAGCGCATGGGCGCCGTGAAGGGCGCGGTGCTGTCCCTGCTGATGGACGCCTACCAGCGGCGCGACAAGGTCGGGCTGATCACCTTCCGGGGCCGGGAGGCGGAGCTGGCGTTGCCGCCGACCTCGTCGGTGGACGCGGCGGCGGCCCGGCTGGAGTCGCTGCCGACCGGCGGGCGCACCCCGGTGGCCGCCGGGCTGCTCAAGGCCCACGACGTGCTGCGGGTGGAGCGGCTGCGCGACCCGTCCCGGCGGGCGCTGCTGGTCGTGGTGACGGACGGGCGCGCGACCGGCGGACCGGACCCGGTGGCGCTGGCCGCGCGGGCCGCCCGGCTGCACGCGGCCGAGGGCATCGCGTCGGTCGTCGTGGACTGCGAGACGGGGCCGGTACGGCTGGGGCTCGCGGCGGACCTCGCACGCGACCTGGGCGGCACCGCCGTCACGCTCGACGAGCTGCGCGCCGAATCGATCGCCGGGCTGGTCAAGGACGTCCGGGGCGCGGGCCCCGGAAACGGTGACAGGAGGGCCGCGTAATGCCGCAGGGACAGCCGGAGAGTGTGCCGGACGACGGACTCACCACCCGGCAGCGGCGCAACCGCCCGCTGCTGATGGTGCACACCGGCGTCGGCAAGGGGAAGTCGACGGCGGCCTTCGGGCTCGCGCTGCGCGCCTGGAACCAGGGGTGGCCCATCGGGGTCTTCCAGTTCGTCAAGTCGGCGAAGTGGAAGGTCGGCGAGGAGAACGCCCTCAAGGTGCTCGGCGCGAGCGGCGAGGGCGGGTCGGTCGCCTGGCACAAGATGGGCGAGGGCTGGTCCTGGGTCCAGCGCGACGACCAGACGGACAACGAGGCGAAGGCCCGTGAGGGCTGGGAGCAGGTCAAGCGCGATCTGGCCGCCGAGACGTACCGGCTGTACGTGCTGGACGAGTTCGCCTACCCGCTGCACTGGGGGTGGATCGACACCGACGAGGTCGTCTCGGTGCTGCGCGACCGGCCCGGTACGCAGCACGTGGTGATCACCGGCCGCAACGCGGCCGCCGCGCTGCTGGACGCGGCGGACCTGGTGACGGACATGTCGAAGGTCAAGCACCCGATGGACGCCGGCCAGAAGGGCCAGAGGGGCATCGAGTGGTGAACATCCCCCGCCTGGTCATCGCCGCGCCCTCGTCCGGGAGCGGCAAGACCACCGTCGCGACGGGGCTGATGGCGGCGTTCGCCGCGCGCGGGCTCGCCGTGTCCGGGCACAAGGTGGGCCCCGACTACATCGACCCCGGCTTCCACACCCTGGCGACCGGGCGGCCGGGCCGCAACCTCGACGCGTACATGTGCGGGCCCGATCTCGTCGCGCCGCTCTTCGCGCACGGGGCGCGGGGGTGCGGGCTGGCGGTCGTCGAGGGCGTCATGGGGCTGTACGACGGTGCCTCGGGGCTCGGCGAGCTGGCGTCCACCGCGCACGTGGCGAAGCTGCTGCGGGCGCCGGTGGTGCTCGTCGTGGACGCGTCCTCGCAGTCGCGGTCGGTGGCGGCGCTGGTGCACGGGTTCGCGTCCTGGGACAGCGGGGTGCGGATCGGCGGGGTGATCCTGAACAAGGTGGGCTCCGACCGGCACGAGGCGCTGTTGCGGGAGGCGTTGGAGGAGTCCGGGGTGCCGGTGCTGGGTGCCTTGCGGCGGGCGGAGGGGGTTGCTGTGCCGTCGCGGCATCTGGGGTTGGTGCCGGTGGCGGAGCGGCGAGCTGACGCGGTGGCCGCTGTCGCGGCTATGGCGGGGCGGGTGGCTGCGGGGTGCGATCTGGAGGGGTTGCTGGGGTTGGCTCGGTCGGCACCGGGGGTGCCGGGTGATGGGGCGTGGGATGCGGGGGTTGCTGTTGCCGGGAGTGTTCCCCTACCCGCCCCTTCCCGTAACCGGGGCTCCGCCCCGGACCCCGCTCCTCAAACGCCGGAGGGGCTGGATGGGGCGGAAGGGCCGGGTGGGGCGGTGCGGCTGGATGGGGCGGAGGGGCCGGGTGGGGCGGCGCGGCTGGGTGGGGCGGAAGGGCCGGGTGGGGCGGCGCGGCTGGATGGGGGTGCGGCTGCGGGTGCTAAGCCTGTTGTTGCTGTTGCTGGTGGGGCCGCTTTTACGTTTTCTTACGCCGAGAACACCGAGCTTCTTGCCGCTGCGGGGGCCGACGTTGTGACCTTTGATCCCTTGCGGGATGAGGCGTTGCCGCCGGGGACTCGGGGGGTTGTCATCGGGGGTGGGTTTCCCGAGGTGTACGCGCCCGAGTTGTCGGCCAATGAGGCGTTGCGGAAGGCCGTGGCGGAGTTGGCGTTCGCGGGGGCGCCGGTGGCCGCTGAGTGTGCCGGGTTGTTGTATCTGGCGCGGTCGTTGGACGGGCTGCCGATGTGCGGGGTGCTCGACGCCGACGCGCGGATGACGAGGCGGCTGACGCTCGGGTACCGGGACGCCGTGGCGCTCACCGACAACGTGCTGGCGCCGGCCGGGGCGCGGATGCGGGGGCACGAGTTCCACCGGACCGTGATCGAGCCCGGTGCGGGTGACGAGCCCGCCTGGGGCATGCACCGGCCCGAGCGGCGCGTGGAGGGGTTCGTCCGGGGGAACGTACACGCGAGTTATCTGCACACCCACTGGGCCGCCTCCCCCGGGACGGCCGCACGTTTCGTCGAGCGGTGCCGGGGGTGAACGCGGAGGCGGAGTCACTGTGCGAGGCCCACCACCAGCCAGATGAAGCACACCCCGGCAACCGTGCACAGCAGGGTGGAGCGGGCCGGGTGGTCGTGGTGCGCCTCGGGCAGGATCTCCGCGGCGGCGAGGTAGAGGAGCGCGCCGCCGAAGAAGCCGAGATAGCAGCCGAGCAGTTCCTCCGGCAGGGTGAACAGCAGCGTCGTCGCCGCCCCGACGACGGGGGCCGCCGCGTCCGCGAACAGCATCGTCAGGGCCTTGCGGCGGGCGTTCCCGTACAGGCTGGTGAGCGTGTACGTGTTGAAGCCGTCCGCGAAGTCGTGCGTGATCACGGCGAGGGCGACGGCCGCCCCCATGCCGCCGCCGACCTGGAAGGCCGCGCCGAGCGCCACCCCGTCCATCAGGCTGTGCCCGACCATCGCGGCCGCCGCCGTCAGCCCGACCTGCGGGACGCGTTCCTCGGCCGCCCCGTGCGCCGCCTGGCGCACCGCGAGCAGACGCTCCACCAGATGGGCCACGAGGAAGCCGCCGACGAACAGCAGCAGGGCCGCCGGGACGCCGAAGACGAGGCCGCCCGCCGCCTCCACCGCCTCGGGCAGCAGGTCCAGGCCGACCACGCCGAGCATCAGCCCGCCGGCCAGGCCGAGGACCAGGTGGCGGCGGTCGCTGACGCGCTGGGCGACCCAGCCGCCGGCCAGGGTCATCAGGAACGCGCCGAGCGCGACGAACACCGCCATGGCCTCTTGCTAGCCGATGCACCCCGGTCCGCGCATCTCGGCGCGCTCGTCGTCGGTGTCGGCGCCTCCCGGGGCGTCTGTGCCGACGAGGTCGCCGGGCTGGTTCTGGAGGTCCTGCGGGAGGCGGGTCTTCCGGTGCGCGGGGTCGCCGAGTTGGTCACCGTCGAGGCGAAGGCCCGTGAGCCGGGGATCGTGAGCGCCGCCGCCCGGCTCGGGGTGCCGCTGCGGGCCCACCCGGCCGAGGTGCTGGCCCGGGTCGCCGTTCCGCACCCCTCCGGCGCGGCGCTCGCCGCCCTCGGCACCCCCTCGGTGGCCGAGGCGGCCGCACTCGTCGGCGGCGGTCAACTCCTCGTACCCAAAAGGAAGTCACGGCCGCGCGACGGACACCCGTCGATGGCCACCTGCGCCCTCGCTCGCAGGCCGGTCGGGACCGTTGCGTGAAACCGGGTGCGGGGCGCATAGTCATCCTGCCGGAGTCCACCCAGGCTACGGCGCACTCCCCCACACCACACCCCCACCACGGCGGTCATGCACACTCCCACTGAGAGTCCCGACGCGACAGGCGCGGGCACGCACGATCTGCGTCACCACGGAGACGCGGAAGTACGCGGACGGGGCCGGGATCTGACCGATCTCGCCGTCAACGTACGGGCCGGGACCCCACCGGCCTGGCTGAAGGAACGGATAGCCGGCTCGCTCGGCTCGCTCGCCGCGTATCCCGACGGGCGCGAGGCGCGCGCCGCCGTCGCCGCGCGGCACGGACTATGCCCGGAGCGGGTCCTGTTGACGGCGGGCGCGGCCGAGGCGTTCGTCCTGATCGCCCGTGCGCTGCCGGCCGAGCGGCCGTATGTGGTGCACCCTCAGTTCACCGAGCCGGAGGCGGCGCTGCGCGCGGCCGGGCACGAGGTGGGCCGGGTGCTGCTGCGGGCCGAGGACGGTTTCCGGCTCGACCCGGCCGATGTGCCCGCCGAGGCGGACCTGGTGGTGGTCGGCAATCCGACCAACCCGACGTCCGTGCTCCATCCCGCCGCCGTCCTCGAACGGCTGGCGCGCCCCGGGCGGACCCTGGTGGTCGACGAGGCGTTCATGGACGCGGTGCCGGGCGAGCGCGAGGCGCTGTGCGGGCGTACGGACATCCCCGGGCTCGTCGTCCTGCGCAGCCTCACCAAGACCTGGGGGCTCGCCGGGCTGCGCATCGGTTACGTGGCGGCCTCCCCGGAGACGATCCGCACCCTGGAGGAGGCGCAGCCGCTGTGGCCGGTGTCGTCGCCGGCACTGGCGGCGGCGGAGGCGTGCGTGGAGCCCCGGGCGCTCGCGGAGGCCGCCGGTGCGGCAGACCGGATCGTGGTGGACCGGGCCCATCTGGTCGCCGGGCTGCGGGAGTTCGCGGAGGTCCGGGTGGTGGAGCCGGCCGAGGGGCCGTTCGTGCTGATCCGCCTCGACGGGGCGGCCGAGATACGGGACCGGCTGCGGATGCTGGGCTTCGCCGCCCGGCGCGGCGATACGTTCCCCGGGCTAGGGGACGGGTGGCTGCGGCTGGCGGTACGCGACCGGACGACGACCAACCGCTTCCTCCAGGCGCTCGACCTGGCGCTCCAGGCGCTGACGGTGGCGGGGCGGTAGGGCGGACGCCGGAGCGGCGCTCCGGGGGCGGAGCACTGCTCTGCATCGTGAGCAGCGCCCCATCGGAGGACGGAGCGCCGCTTCACGCCGCGAGCGACGCTCCGCAGACAGATCACCGCTTCACACCATGAGCGGTGCTCCCCCCTCGGAGCACCGCTCACCACCCCTCCCCCGGGGTCCCTCCCCTCGGGCCGTCAGCCGCGGGCGCGGCGCCGGGTCAGGACCATGGCACCCGCACCGGCCGCCAGCAGCAGGGCCGCACCGCCCGCGATGTACGGGGTGCTGGAGCTGCTGCCCGTCTCGGCCAGGTCCGCGTCGCTCACGACGGGCGCCTGGTCCGTGCCGGTCTGCGTCTTCACATCGCTGCCGCCGCCCCCGGTGGAGCCGGCCTTGTCGCCGCCACCTGTGGAACCGCCGTCACCGGAGCCACCGTCCGTCGCGCCGCCGTCACCGGAGCCGCCGTCGGTCGTGCCGCCCCCGGTCGCACCGCCGTTGCCGGAGCCCCCGTTCTCGTTGCCTCCGTTGTCACCACCGCCGTTGTCACCACCGCCGTTCCCGCTGCCCGCGTTGTCACCACCGCCGTTGTGGCCGCCCCCGTTGTCCCCGCCGCCCGTGTGGCCGCCGTGGCCCTTCGGGGTTTCGCAGGTGGCCTCCGCGAGCGTGACCTCGCCCTTGACGTCCGCGACGTTCAGGTCGCCCGGGTTGACCGACACCTTCAGCTGGAGCGCCACCGCGGCGGCCGTGCGGGACGTGGTCCGCGTCTTCGACAGGTCGAGGGTCACCTCGCCGACCTTCGGCACCGCGACCCGCGTGGTGCCGCCGGCGGTCAGCGTGACGCGCTTGCCGAGCACCGACACCTGCCCGAGCACGTTGGACTCGGCGACCGGCCGGCTGCCCACCTCGCAGACCGCCTTCGAGGTGACCTTCTCCACCTTGACCAGCGGGAACAGCGTGAGTCCGGGGAGGCTCACCCGCGCGTTGGCGAGGTTGCTGTAGCCGGCGGCCCTGCGCTTGTCGGCGGTGGCCTTCGCGGTGGCCACGTCCGCCTTGAGGACGCTGAACGGCTTTCCGCGGTCCACGCCGTCGAGCCGCACGCTGAGCGCGGTCTCCTCGGCGCTGCGCGGCGCGTGCACCTCGTTGAGCGTGACCTTGAGCGGCACATCGACCGCCTTGTTGAGGAGCGAGACGTCGAGCGCGGTACGGAGCACGACCGCGCTCGCCTTCCCGTCGCCGCCGGCCGTGGTGGTCGTCGCGGGGGCGGCATGGGCCGGGACGGCGACCAGCAGGGCGACGGGAGAGGCGGCGACCGCCAGGGCGGCGAGGCGGAAGGTGTTGCTGTTCAAGATGGTGGAACCCCCACAAGAGACATGGAGCCACCGGCGCCGTCCAATGGGGGACATCGCGGGCACCGGTGGCCTCGACTCCGTGAATCTTTACGCACAGAGGGTGAACCGGCGGACACCTGAGGCCAGTTCACTCCAAAGGGGGGTTTTCGTGCCTGTTTTCGAATATTCCGGCACGTGCGTTCCTCGTGTTCACCCGTTTCACTGAGCCCCACGACGTTTCGGACCGCGCGGGGGCGGCTCATACGAGGACCGTGCCGCGTACACGGAAGAGGTTCAACGAGCGGACCGCCCCCGGGTCACTGCCGGTCAACGCGGTGCGTCAGGCGATCACGCGCCCGTTCAGGACGACCCGGCGCGGTCCGGCCAGCACCCGGACATCGGCCCTGGGGTCCTCGTCGTAGACCACGAGGTCGGCCGGCGCCCCCTCGTCCAGGCCCGGCCTGCCGAGCCAGGCCCTCGCCCCCCAGGTCGTCGCGGACAGCGCCTCCAGCGGCGGGATGCCCGCCTTGACGAGCTCCGCGACCTCGTCGGCCACCAGGCCGTGCGCGAGGACGCCGCCCGCGTCGGTGCCGACGAAGACCGGCACCCCGGCGTCGTAGGCGGCGCGCACGGTGTCGTAGCGGCGTTCGTGCAGCCGGCGCATATGGGCGGACCACTGCGGGAACTTGGCCTCGCCGCTCTGCGCGAGCGAGGGGAAGGTGGCGATGTTGACCAGCGTCGGGACGATCGCGACCCCGCGCTCCGCGAAGAGCGGGATGGTGTCCTCGGTCAGCCCGGTGGCGTGCTCGACGCAGTCGATCCCGGCCTCGACGAGGTCGCGCAGCGAGTCCTCCGCGAAGCAGTGCGCGGTGACCCGGGCGCCCAGCCGGTGCGCCTCGGCGATGGCCGCCTCCACGGCCTCGCGCGGCCACAGCGCGGTCAGGTCTCCCACCTCGCGGTCGATCCAGTCGCCGACCAGCTTCACCCAGCCGTCGCCGCGCCGCGCCTCCTGGGCGACGTAGGCGACGAGTTCGTCCGGCTCGACCTCCCAGGCGTAGTTACGGGTGTAGCGGCGGGGCCTGGCGATGTGGCGGCCGGCCCTGATGATCTTCGGCAGGTCCTCGCGGTCGTCGATCCACCGGGTGTCGGCGGGCGAGCCGGCGTCCCGCAGGAGCAGCGCCCCGGCCTCCCGGTCGTCGAGGGCCTGCTTCTCGCTGGTCGCCGCGTCCACGGCGCCGTGGTGGTCGAGTCCGACGTGGCAATGGGCGTCGACCAGCCCGGGCAGGGCCCAGCCGGAGACGGTGACGGCGTCGTCCGCGCCGGGCGGCCGCTCGTAGGTGACCCGGCCGTCCACCGCCCACAGTTCGTCCCTGACCTCATCGGGCCCGGTGAGCACCCGCCCCTTCACATGCAGCACCCGCGATGCCTCGTGATCAGTCATGCCCAGCACTGTACGAGGGGCCTCCGCCGGTGCGGCGCCCTGTACCGGGCCGTCCGGCGGGCGCTGGGTACTCTCGAAGACGCCCGGTCAGCAGGCCGGAGCCAGCCGGCCCGAACCCGAAGAGAGCACCGCCGTGACGCACCCCTTCCTCGACCTCGCCCCGCTGACCGCCGCGCACTTCGCGGCGATCGAGCGGCGGGTGGCCGGTCTGCTGGCCACCGAGCAGGACGTCGTCATCATGCAGGGCGAGGCGCTGCTGCCCCTGGAGGGCTGCATCAGGGGCGGCGCCCGGCCCGGTTCGACGGCGCTGAACGTGGTGACCGGCCCCTACGGGCAGACCTTCGGCAACTGGCTGCGCGACTGCGGGGCCGAGGTCGTCGACCTGGAGGTGCCGTTCCACACGGCCGTCACCGCCGCCCAGGTCGCCGAGGCGCTGGCCGCGCACCCGGAGATCGACTTCGTCTCCCTGGTCCACGCCGAGGCGGCGACCGGGAACACCAACCCGGTCGCGGAGATCGGCGAGGTGGTGCGGGCGCACGGGGCGCTGTTCATGCTGGACGCGGTCGCCTCGGTGGGCGCCGAGCCGCTGCTGCCGGACGCCTGGGGCGTGGACCTGTGCGTGATCGGGGCGCAGAAGGCGATGGGCGGGCCCGCCGGGGTGTCGGCGGTGTCGGTGAGCGGACGGGCCTGGGAGCGGATCGCGGCCAACCCGCAGGCGCCGCGCCGCTCGTACCTGTCGCTCCTCGACTGGAAGGAGCGCTGGATCGACGGCGGCCGCAAGGCGCTGCCGCACGCCCCGGCCCAGCTGGAGATGCTGGCCCTGGAGGCGTGCGTGGAGCGGATCGAGGCGGAGGGCCCGGACGCGGTGATGGCGCGTCACGCGGCGGCGGCCGCGGCCACCCGGGCCGGTGCGGTGGCGCTGGGCGGGGGCCTGGCCCCGTACGTGCACGAGGCGCTGGACGCGGCGCCGGTGGCGACGACGCTGCGGACGCCCGAGGGGGTGGACGCGTCCGCGCTGGTCGCGCGGGCGCTCGCGGGTGAGCCGTCGCTGCCGCTGATCGCGGGCGGCGGGGCGCTGTCCAAGGAGATGATCCGGGTCAATCACTACGGGGTGGATGCGACGCGGGGCGCGGTGCTCTCCTCGCTCGCGGCTCTGGGGTCGGCGCTGGCCGACGCGGGCCGGCAGGTCGATCTGGAGGCTGCCCGGAAGGCCGTTTCGGAAACCTGGCCCAGCGAATAAATCGCACCGCTTTCGACAATTGCGGGGAGCTGCCTCATTCAGAGCAGCTCCCCGCATTCTTATGCCCGCTTCTTCCGAGGCTAAACCCACCGGTTTCACGGCCCGCTTCCGGGCTCATTTCGCTTGCGTGTGGAGAGAGTTATGGGCTTGTGACCGACTCCACACAGTCGGCGTTCTGTCCGAAAAATCCGGGTCAAAACGGAAGGAAATGCAACTGGTTCGCGCCGGGGCACGCACCCGCCTGATAACACAGTGCGCCGCCCTGCCCAACCCCTGACGTCGATGCAATTTCGAAATTTGCTAGGTAAATTCAAATGCCATGACCGCCGCACCAGCAGATTTTGCAAGTGCCCGAAGCGAATTCCTTACGATCGACACGCCGCGAGTGGAGGACGGAGCCGCGATCTGGCGTATCGCCCGCGACTCCCAGGTCCTGGACCTCAACTCCTCGTACAGCTACCTGCTGTGGTGTCGTGACTTCGCGGCGACCTCCGTGGTCGCCCGTGACGAGAACGGCGCCCCGGTCGCCTTCGTGACGGGGTACCTCAGGCCCGACCGCCCCGAAACACTCGTCGTCTGGCAGGTGGCCGTCGACCACGGCCACCGCGGGACCGGCCTGGCGGCGAAGCTGCTGGACTCCCTGACCGCGCGGGTCGCCGCCGTACAGGGCCTCGCCTCGGTCGAGACGACCGTCACCCCGGACAACACCGCATCGGACCGCCTGTTCACCTCCTACGCGCAGCGCCACGACGTGGCCCTGGAGCGCGAGGTGCTCTTCGACGGCGGACTGTTCCCCGAAGGCACCCATCTGCCGGAAGTGCTGTACCGCATCGGACCGTTCCACGCCTGAGCGCGCACCTCCACCCACCGCAGCTTCCTTCAACGCCGCCCGTCACACCACCTCACGCAGGAGACCCGCTGTGACCATCACCCCGCCCGCCCTCAGTGTCTTCGAAACCCTCGAGTCCGAGGTCCGCAGCTACTGCCGCGGCTGGCCCGCCGTGTTCGACCGCGCCCAGGGCGCCCGGCTGACCGATGAGGACGGCCACTCGTACCTGGACTTCTTCGCCGGCGCGGGCTCGCTCAACTACGGCCACAACAACCCGGTGCTCAAGCGCGCGCTGATCGACTACATCGAACGCGACGGCATCACGCACGGCCTCGACATGGCGACCACCGCCAAACGGGCCTTCCTGGACACCTTCCAGAACGTCGTGCTGCGCCCCCGCGACCTTCCGTACAAGGTGATGTTCCCGGGCCCGACGGGCACCAACGCCGTCGAGTCGGCGCTGAAGCTGGCCCGCAAGGTCAAGGGCCGCGAGTCCGTCGTCTCGTTCACCAACGCCTTCCACGGCATGTCGCTCGGCTCGCTGGCCGTGACCGGCAACGCGTTCAAGCGGGCCGGTGCCGGCATCCCGCTGGTGCACGGCACGCCGATGCCGTTCGACAACTACTTCGACGGCCAGGTCCCCGACTTCCTCTGGTTCGAGCGGCTCCTGGAGGACCAGGGCTCCGGGCTCAACAAGCCGGCCGCCGTGATCGTGGAGACCGTCCAGGGCGAGGGCGGCATCAACGTGGCCCGCGCCGAGTGGCTGCGCGCGCTCCAGGATCTGTGCCACCGCCAGGACATGCTGCTGATCGTCGACGACATCCAGATGGGCTGCGGCCGTACCGGCGGCTTCTTCTCCTTCGAGGAGGCCGGCATCACGCCGGACATCGTGACGCTGTCGAAGTCCATCAGCGGCTACGGACTGCCCATGGCGCTCTGCCTGTTCAAGGGCGAGCTGGACGTCTGGGAACCCGGCGAGCACAACGGCACGTTCCGCGGCAACAACCCGGCCTTCGTCACCGCTGCCGCCGCGCTGGACGCCTACTGGGCCGACGGCCACATGGAGAAGCAGACGCTGGCCCGCGGCGAGCAGGTGGAGCAGACGATGCTGGCCATCTGCGGCGAGCACGAGAGCGCCCGCTTCCGGGGCCGGGGCCTGGTCTGGGGCCTGGAGTTCGACGACCCGACGCGCGCCTCCGCCGTCTGCGCCCGCGCCTTCCAGCTGGGGCTGCTGCTGGAGACCTCCGGCCCGCAGAGCGAGGTCGTCAAGCTCCTGCCGCCGCTCACCATCACCCGCGAGGAACTGGACGAGGGCCTGCGCACGCTGGCCCGTGCCGTCCGCGAGACCGCCTGACCGCACGACCCCCACCCGCACCACCGTCGTAGAGAGAAAGGCAGCGAACCACCGTGATCGTCCGATCGTTCGCCGACGTCGAGAACACCGACCGGCATGTCAAGGCCGCCTCCGGTACCTGGGAGAGCAAGCGCATCGTGCTCGCCCAGGAGAAGGTCGGCTTCTCGCTCCACGAGACCACGATGTACGCCGGAACCGAGACGTCGATGTGGTACGCCAACCACATCGAGGCGGTCCTGTGCGTCGAGGGCGAGGCCGAGCTGACCAACGACGAGACCGGTGAGAAGCACTGGATCACGCCGGGCACCATGTACCTGCTCGACGGCCACGAGCGCCACACGATGCGGCCCAAGACGGACTTCCGTTGCGTCTGCGTCTTCAACCCGCCGGTCACCGGACGGGAGGAGCACGACGAGAACGGTGTCTATCCATTGCTGACCGAGGAGGGCTGAACCCATGACCACCGACGTACGCACCGACCTGTACCCCTCGCGCGGCGCCGCCGAGATGACCACTCCCCGCCAGGACCCGGTCATCTGGTCCGCGCCGGGCGCTCCGGGTCCGATCACCGCCAAGGAGCTCCAGGGCTACGAGCACGACGGCTTTCTCACCGTCGGCCAGCTGATCACCCCGGACGAGGTGGCCGGCTACCACGCCGAGCTGGAACGGCTGATCGCCGACCCGGCCGTCCGCGCCGACGAGCGCTCGATCATCGAACCGAAGTCGCAGTCCGTGCGCTCGGTCTTCGAGGTCCACAGGATCAGCGAGGTCTTCGCCCGGCTGGTCAGCGACGAGCGGGTGGTGGGCCGGGCCCGCCAGATCCTCGGTTCGGACGTCTACGTCCACCAGTCGCGGATCAACGTCAAGCCCGGTTTCGGTGCCTCGGGGTTCTACTGGCACTCGGACTTCGAGACCTGGCACGCCGAGGACGGTCTGCCGAACATGCGGACGGTGTCCGTGTCGATCGCGCTGACCGAGAACTACGACACCAACGGCGGGCTGATGATCATGCCCGGTTCGCACAAGTCGTTCCTCGGCTGCGCGGGCGAGACGCCGAAGGACAACTACAAGAAGTCGCTCCAGATGCAGGACGCCGGCACCCCGTCCGACGAGGCGCTGACGAAGATGGCCGACCGGCACGGCATCAAGCTCTTCACGGGCAAGGCCGGTGCGGCGACCTGGTTCGACTGCAACGCGATGCACGGCTCGGGCGACAACATCACCCCGTACCCGCGCAGCAACGTGTTCATCGTGTTCAACAGCGTGGAGAACACCGCGCAGGAGCCGTTCGCGGCGCCGATCCGCCGCCCGGAGTTCATCGGGGCGCGCGACTTCACGCCGGTGAAGTAGGTTCCGGCAGGGGCCTTGGAGGGGGTGGGACGGCAGACCGTCCCACCCCCTCCGGCTTATCTCGCTGGACCGCGCGGGGGCCACCGGCGACAGTGAGCGCATGACTTCCCATGTGCAGCACATCACGATCGACTGCGCCGACGCCTACACCCTGGGCGCCTTCTGGTCGGCCGTGCTCGATGCCCCGCTCTCCGACGAGGACGAGCCGGGCGACCCCGAGGCCCTGGTCGAGGCCCCCGGCGCCGCGCTGCTGTTCGTCACCGTGCCCGACAAGAAGCAGACCAAGAATCGCGTCCACTTGGACATCAAGCCCGAGGACCGCACCCGGGACGAGGAGGTCGAGCGGCTGCTGGCCCTCGGTGCCACCCTCGTCGCCGACCACCGCAAGCCGAACGGACGCGGCTGGGCGACCCTGGCCGACCCGGAGGGCAACGAGTTCTGCGTGGAGTGCGGCGCCGGAGAACGGGCCGCGCTCACCGGTACGCGGCTGCCGGTCACCGCCGACGACGTGACCGGGGCGGTCCGGCTGGCGGTCGACACGCTCGCCGCCGCCGGGGACGCCGACTGGCGCGTCCCGGCCGGCACGCTGACGTGGGACTGCTGGGAGGCCGCAGAGCACCTGAGCGACGACCTGTTCGCGTACGCCGTCCAACTGGGCCCGCGCACGCCGTCGCTGGAGACCGAGGTGCCCTACCACTGGGCCCCCCGGCGCGAGGGCGGCCCGTGGAACGCGGTATTCGCCGACCCGGAGGCGGATGTGGCGGGGCTGCTACAGACCCTGGAGGCGAGCGGCGCGCTGCTGGCCGCGATGGTCCGTACGGCCTCGCCGGCCCTCCGCTCGCACCACGCGTACGGGGTCTCCGACCCGGAGGGCTTCGCGGCCATGGGCGTCGTGGAGACCCTGGTGCACGCCCATGACATCGCGTCGGGCCTGGGCGCCGCCTGGAACCCGCCCGCCGCCCTGTGCGACCGGGCGCTGGCCCGGCTCTTCCCCGACGCCCCGGACGACGCGGACCGGTGGGCCGTGCTGCTGTGGTCCACCGGCCGCGGCGACCTGCCCGGCCGGGAGCGCGTGACGTCGTGGAAGTGGCACAGCGCCCCGCTGGACACGCCCTAGGAAGCGAGCACCTCCAGCGCGCGGTCCACGTCCGCCTCGGTGTTGTAGAGGTGGAAGGACGCCCGCAGGTTGCCGGCCCGGCCGGCGACCAGCACCCCGGCCCGCCGCAGCTCGGGGGCCCGGTCGCCGAGCCCGGGCACCGCGACGACGACGGTATCCGCGGGGACGGTGGGGTGCCCGAGTCCGGCCACGCCGGAGCGGAAGCGGTCCGCGAGCTTCAGGGCGTGGTCGTGCAGGGCGTCGATGCCGATCTCGTGGAGCAGGGCGAGGGACTGTTCGGCACCGTGGTACGCGAGGAAGGCCGGGGGCTCGTCGTAGCGGCGGGCCTCCGTCGCGAGCTCGGTGACGGGCCCGTAGGTGCTGTTCCAGGTGTCCTGGGCGGCGACCATGCCCGCGAAGACCGGCTTCAGGTGCTCCTGGGCGTCCTCGGTGACGGTGAGGAACGAGGTGCCGCGCGGGCAGAGCAGGTACTTGAAGCCGCCGGTGACCGTGTAGTCGTAGGCCCCGGCGTCCAGCGGCAGCCAGCCGGCGGACTGGGTGGCGTCCAGCAGCGTCCGGGCGCCGTGGGCGGCCGCGGCGGCCCGGACCGCGTCCAGGTCCGCGCGCCGGCCGTCTGCCGACTGCACCGAGGAGAAGGCGACCAGCGCGGTCCCGGGGCGCACGGCGTCGGCCAGGTCCGCCAGCGGCACGTACCGCGTCTTCAGGTCGCCGCGGACCGCGAACGGGCTGACGACCGAGCTGAACTCGCCCTCCGGGGCCAGCACTTCGGCCCCCGGCGGCAGCGAGGCGGCGATCAGCCCGACATGGGCGGCGACGGAGCCGCCGACGGCGACCCGGCCCGCCCCGACGCCGACGAGCCGTGCGAAGCCCTCCCGGGCCCGGTTCACCGCCTCGAAGTCCCCCGAGCCGTCCCGGCGGCCGGCGGCGTTCTCCTCGACGAGGGTCTTCACCGCGTCGGCGGTGCGGCGGGGCAGGAGCCCGCAGGTGGAGGTGTTGAGGTAGGTGGTCTCCGGGGCGAACTCGGCGGCCACGGCACGGCTGAACGGAGAGATCGTCATGCGTTCAGCGTGAACCCTCGCCGACCTGGGGTCAATTGACAAAATTTCACGGAAAGCCCCAAGTAATGCTTATGCGTCCGCGCGGGGGACCTCGCACGCCCCGTCGGCGTCGCAGGCCGCCGCATCGCCGGCGACGGTCACCGGGCGGTCCTTCCACGCCTGCTCCAGGGCCTGGGCGAAGACGTCGGCGGGCTGGCCGCCGGAGATGCCGTAGCGCCGGTCGAACACGAAGAACGGCACCGCGTTGGCGCCCAGCTCGGCCGCCTCCCGTTCGTCGGCGCGCACCTCGTCGGCGTACGCCTGCGGGTCGGTGAGCACCGCGCGGGCCTCGTCGGCGTCCAGACCCGCCTCGACGGCCAGTTCCAGCAGCACGGCGTCGTCGAAGACGGACCGCTCCTCGGCGAAGTTGGCCCGGTAGGCGAGGGTCAGCAACTCGTCCTGGCGGCCCCGGGCCCTGGCCAGGTGCAGCAGCCGGTGGATGTCGAAGGTGCTGCCGTGGTCGCGGCCCTCGGTGCGGTAGCCGAGCCCCTCGGCCTGCGCGTTGGCGGCCACGTTGGCCTCCATGGAGCGGGCCTCCTCGGGGGTGCGCCCGTACTTCTGCGCCAGCATGTCGATGACCTGCTCGGTGTCGCCCTTGGCGCGCCCGGGGTCGAGCTCGAAGGAGCGGTGCACCACCTCGACGTCGTCGCGGTGGGCGAAGCCCGCCAGGCCCTTCTCGAAGCGTGCCTTGCCGATGTAGCACCAGGGGCAGGCGATGTCGCTCCAGATCTCGACGCGCATGACTCTTCTTCTCTCCGGACTCTCCGAGGGGCTGCTCACACAGCGCGGAGGCACCCTCCGCTCCCCGGCCAACGCTTGCGCGGCCTGCGCCATTCCCCGGGCCTGCTCAGCTCCGCGGGGGCCTGGGGAGGGCGAGGCGCAGGACCAGGTGGTCTCCGTGCCGGGGCTCGTCGGGGTCGGGGACCCAGCCGCAGGCGGAGTAGAAGGCCCGGGCGCCCTTGTTGTGCTCGAAGACCTCCAGGCGGGCCGTGGTCAGGCCGCGCCGTTCCCAGTCGGCGACGCACGCGAGGTGCAGGGCGCTGCCGATCCCCTCGCGCCAGCGGGCCGGGGAGACGTGGAACTGGGTGAGGTTCATGACGCCGTCGCGTACGGAGTGGGCGGCGATCCCGGCGAGGGCGCCGCCCGCGTCCGCCTCGGCGCAGAGCACGGTGGTGTCCTCACGGTCCACGGCGCGGGCCCAGCCCTCCCGGCTGCGGGCCACCTCGGCCTCGCCCGCGTACTCCTCCTCGGGGAGGTGGCCGCGGTAGTAGGTGGCCCGGGCCTCGGTGTGCAGGGTGACTATCGCGTCGAGGTCGTCCCGCTTCGCTGTACGGATCATGGTGGGGAGGACGTACGGGCCGGGGCGCCGGTTCCGCCGCCCCGGCCCGTCAGCTTCCGTCGCGGAGGTCGGCGAGGCCCTCGGGCCGGAAGGCGATCCGGTCGAAGGTCACCTCGCAGCCCTCGCCGGTGGGCGACTGGGCGAGGAAGCCGACGGACGCGGTGGCCGCCTGCTCCGGGGTGCCGAGGGTGAAGACGCGGACGAAGGTCCACTTCTCGCCGTCGGCCGAGGCGTGGAGCGCGAAGGCGTGGCCCGTACGGCTGAGCCGGAGCCAGTGGCTGTCGCCTTCCACGACGTAGGAGTTGACGTCGTCGGAGTGGCCCCGGGTGACCACGGTGCAGATGGTCGGGCGCTCCGGGGAGAGCTCAAGGCAGAGCTTGGCCCATTCCCGGTCGCCGGCGTGCAGGTAGAGCACGCCCGCGTCGAAGGCGGCGGCGAAGCCCACCTTCACCCGGGCGATGAGCTGGAAGTCGCCCGCCGGGGCGGCGCCCAGCAGCCGGGGGGCGTCGCTCTCCGGTTCCAGGCTCTCGCCGCCCGGCGGGACGAAGCGGTCCTGCCGGGCGCCCGCGCGTCCGGTGAGCACGCCGTTCTCGTACGCCCAGCCGCCGTCGGGGCCGTGCGGATCGAGCGCGAAGGGGAGTTCGGGGAGGTTCATGCGGGTCGTCCGTTCACGCGGCGGGGCAGGCCCAGCGGGTTGTCCTCGCGCAGCTCCGGCGGGAGGAGCGCGTCGGGGGTGGTCTGGTAGCTGACCGGGCGCAGCCAGCGTTCGATCGCGGTGGCGCCGACCGAGGTGGAGGTGGAGGTGGTGGCCGGGTAGGGGCCGCCGTGGTGCTGGGCGGGGGCGACGGCGACGCCGGTCGGCCAGCCGTTGACGAGGACCCGGCCGGCGAGCGGGGTGAGCGCGGCGAGGAGGCCGGCGGCGCTGCCCTCGGCCTCGTCGGATGCGATGTGGAGGGTGGCGGTGAGGTTGCCGGGGAGGCGGGTCAGGACGGCGGTGATCTCGTCCTCGGAGGCGTAGCGCGCGACGACGGTGACGGGCCCGAAGCACTCCTCCAGGAGCGCGTCGTGCGGTCCTTCGGCGGTGAGCAGCCGGGCCGGGACGGTCAGGAAGCCGGCCGCGACGGTGTGCTCGCCGCCCGCGCCGGGGGTGACCGGGGCGTCGACCTCGGGGAGCGCGGTCCGCTCGGTGACTCCGGCGAGGAAGGCGTCGCGCATCCGGTGGTCGAGCAGGACGCCGGCCTCGGAGTCGCTGACGGCCTCGGTGAGGGCCTTCAGGAAGCGGTCGCCGCCCGCGCCCTCGGGGGCGAGGACGAAGCCGGGCTTGGTGCAGAACTGGCCGGCGCCCATGGTCATCGAGCCGGCCAGGCCCGCGCCGATCTGCTCGCCGCGCTCGGCAGCGGCGGCCTCGGTGACGACCACGGGGTTGAGGGAGCCCAGCTCGCCGTGGAAGGGGATGGGGGCCGGACGGGCGGCGGCCGCGTCGAACAGGGCGCGTCCGCCGCGCACCGAGCCGGTGAATCCGGCGGCGGCGACGAGCGGGTGCCGGACGAGGGCGACGCCCGCTTCGAAGCCGTGCACCAGGGTGACGACGTCCTCGGGCAGACCGGTGCGCGCGGCGGCCCGGCGCAGCACGGAGGCGCAGAGCTCGGAGGTCGCCGGGTGGTCGGGGTGGGCCTTGACGACGACGGGGCAGCCGGCCGCGAGGGCGCTGGCGGTGTCGCCGCCCGGCACGGAGAAGGCGAGCGGGAAGTTGCTGGCGGCGTACACCGCGACGACGCCGAGCGGGATCTTGTAGCGGCGCAGGTCGGGCCAGGGCGGGGTGCGGGTGGCGTCCGCGTGGTCGATGTGGACGTCGAGGTAGGCACCCTCGTCCACGACCTCCGCGAAGGCCCGCAACTGGGCTGCGGTGCGCGCGAGTTCGCCGGTCAGCCGGGCCGGGCCGAGGGCGGTCTCCGCGTCGGCGGCCTCGACGACGTGGTCACCGGCCTCGGTGAGCAGCTCGGCCGCCGTGCGCAGGAACGCGGCGCGCGTGGCGCGGTCGGCGAGGGAGCCGCGTACCGCGTGGGCGGCGCGGACCGCGCGGTCGACCTCCTCGGCTGTGGCCTCCACCGCAACCTGCTCACGCGGGTTCCCGGTACGGGGGTCGACGCTCCAGACTGGTGCTGCTGCCACCGTGTTTCCTTCCGCTCCACTGCCGCACATCAGAAGTCGTCCGGTATAAGCTGTTCGGTATTCTGAACAGCGTTCCTGAACGTGAATGTGAAGCGACTCTATTTCCGGGCGTTCGGTGTTGGCAAGAAGTCGCAGGGTTTCGTCGGCGGGGTGAAAGGGGCACAGGGCGATGTCGGTTCCCGAGTCGGGTGGGGCGCAGGTCAAGTCGGCGGTACGGACGGTCGAGCTGCTGGAGTACTTCGCGGGGCGGCCCGGCATGCACTCGCTCGCCGCGGTCCAGGAGGCCGTCGGCTACCCCAAGTCCAGCCTCTACATGCTGCTGCGCACCCTGGTCGAACTGGGCTGGGTGGAGACCGACGCGACCGGCACGCGCTACGGGATCGGCGTACGGGCCCTGCTGGTCGGCACCTCGTACATCGACGGCGACGAGGTGGTCGCCGCGGCCCGCCCCACCCTGGACCGGCTCTCCGACGACACCACGGAGACCATCCACCTGGCCCGGCTCGACGGGACGAACGTGGTCTACCTCGCCACCCGCCAGTCCCAGCACTACCTGCGCCCCTTCACCCGCGTCGGCCGCCGGCTGCCCGCGCACTCCACCTCGCTCGGCAAGGCGCTGCTGGCCACCTACAGCGACGAGCAGGTCCGCAAGATGCTGCCCGAGACACTGCCCGCGCTCACCGAACACACCCTGACGGACCGGGAGAAGCTCATCGAGGAGCTGCACCAGATCCGCGAACAGGGGTACGCGGTGGACCGCGAGGAGAACACGCTGGGGCTGCGCTGCTTCGGCGTCGCCGTCCCGTACCGCACCCCGGCCCGGGACGCCGTCAGCTGCTCGGTGCCGGTCGCCCGGCTCACGCCCGCGCACGAACAGCTGGTCAAGGACGCGCTGTTCGACGCGCGCGACCGGCTGACGCTCGCCACCCGCAGGCTCTGACACCTCCGGTCCGTCTCCCCCGCGCGGCGGAGGCGGATCCTCATCGGGCAGGACGCGCGGGGTCGGGCCGCCGGACAGCGTGGGGGCCATGACGTCCGTCCCCGCCCGCCCCCTGCGCACCGCGCTGCGTCTACGCTGTCCGGATGCTCGTCGGGACCCTGGTGGTGACCCTGATGGTGACCCTGGGCGCGTACTTCCTGACGGAGTGCGCGGCCGGGACGCGGGGCGCCCCGGCATGACCCCGCTCCTGGGCTGGCTCGTGGGCCGGTGTGCCCGGCTGCGCTGGCTGCATCTGATCGTCGGCGGGGCGCTGCTGATGCCGTACTTCCTGGTCGGCACGGTCGTCGTCGGCCTCTACGCGCCCGGCACCAACCCCTTCACCTCGCTCTCCGCCCAACTCTCCTCCTTCGCCTACGCCTTGCCGATGGCCGCGGTCACCGCGCTGCTGCCCACGGCCCGGCTGCTGTCGGTGGCCGCCGCCCGCGCCCTGTGCGGCCTGCCGTCCGACCGGCCGCTCGCGGACGGGCCCGCCGCGTCCCGGCAGGCCCGGGCGCGCACGGCCGCCTGGTTCACGCTGCACGTGGGGCTCGGCGGGATCATCAGCGGGATGACCCTGGCGCTCGTCCCGTTCGCCGGCTACGTCATGGCGCTGCCGTTCGTCCCGGCCCTGCGTGGCTCCGCCGCCGGGGACCTCCGCCCGGCCCTGGACCACGCCTGGGTCCTGGCGCTCGCTCCCCCGGCCGGGGCGGCGATGCTCGTCGCGCTGGCCGGCTGCGCGGCGGCGGCCGGAGCCCTCCTCGCGAACCGGGCCCCGGTGCTGCTCGGCCCGGCCCCGGAGGACCGGCTGGCCGCCGCCGAACGCCGGGCCGCCGAGCTCGCGGTGCGCAACCGGCTCGCCCGGGAACTGCACGACTCGGTCGGCCACGCGCTGAGCGCCGTCACCCTCCAGGCGGGCGCGGCCCGCCGGGTCCTGGACCGCGACCCGGAGTTCGCCCGGCAGGCGCTCACCGCGATCGAGGAGACCACGCGGCGCACGGTCGGCGAACTCGACGTGGTGCTGGGCCTGTTGCGGCAGGGCACCGACGGCTCCGACGGCCTCGCGGGCCCCGGTCTGGACGCGCTCGGCGGGTTGCTGGCCCGGTGCGGGGTGCCCGTGCGGTACACGGCCGACGGCGACCCGGGCGCGGTCCCCGGACCGGTCTCGGCCGAGGCGTACCGGATCGTGCAGGAGGGCCTGAGCAACGCGCTGCGGCACGGCGTCCCCGGCTCACCGGTGCGGCTGCGCGTCGGCGTCGGCCCCCGCGAGCTGACGGTCGTCCTGGACAGCGCGCTGTCCCCGCGCCCCCCGGTGGCCCGCCCCGGCGGCGGGCGCGGCCTGACCGGAATCGCGGAGCGCGCCCTGCTGCTCGGCGGTGCCACCGGGGCCGGACCCCGCGACGACGGCGTGTGGCGGCTGGCCGCCCGCCTCCCCCTAGGCCCTGCGAAGGAGCCACGATGAGCACGCCGGTCCGGATCGTCCTCGCCGACGACGAACGCATGGTGCGCACCGCCCTGCGGGCCATCCTGGACGCCGAGGACGGCCTGGAGGTCGTCGGTGAGGCGGCCACCGGTGCCGAGGCGGTGTCCGTGGTGCGGTCGCTGCGGCCAGACGTGGTCCTGATGGACGTGCGGATGCCCGAGACGGACGGCATCCGGGCCACCGAGCAGATCCTCGCGGGCCTCGGCCCGGCCCCGCGCATAGTGGTCGTCACCACCTTCGAGCACGACGCCTACGTGTACGAGGCGCTGCGCGCCGGGGCGGCGGGTTTCCTGCTGAAGCGGGTGGCGGCCGAGGAACTGGTGCAGGCGGTCCGGCTGGTCGCGTCCGGCGACTCGCTGCTCTTCCCGGCCGCCGTGCGGCAGCTGGCCGCCGCGTACGGGACGCCCGCGCCGGCCCCCGCCCCGCCGTGGGCCGCCCGGCTCACCGAGCGGGAGGCGCAGGTGCTGCGGCTGATGGCGGCGGGGCTGACCAACGCGGAGATCGCGGGGCGGCTGGCGGTGGGCGCGGCGACGGCCAAGACGCATGTGGCGGCCGTCCTCGCGAAGACCGGCGCCCGGGACCGTACCCAGGCCGTCATCGCGGCGTACGAGTCGGGGTTCGTCACGCCCGGCTGAGCCCCGGAGCCACCGGTCCAGGATGAGGAATCGGTGAGAAGCGGCACAACCGGGAACGACACGCCGGAACCCGCACGTCCGACAAGTGGGATGAACAAGACGATCAGGCGCGCCTCGGTCTTCTGCCTGCTGCTGGTCCTCGCCCTCCTCGGGCGGGCGACCTGGGTGCAGGCGTACCAGGCCCGGGCGCTAGCAGACGACGACCACAACCGGCGGAAGATCATCGCGCAGTACGCGCAGCCGCTGGGGAACATCATCGTGGCCGGTTCGCCGGTCACGGGCTCGAAACGGACGGAGGGCAGCGATCTCGCGTACAAGCGCACCTACCGGCAGGGCGACCTCTACTCGGCCGTGACCGGCTACAGCTCGCAGGCGTACGGCTCGACCCTGCTCGAAGGGGTCTACAGCCACGTGCTGGACGGTACCGACGACCGGCTGAAGAGTCCGCTGGGCGCGATCACCGGGAAGCGGGCCGCGCCCGGTGACGTGGTGACGACGATCGATCCGGACGTCCAGAAGGCGGCGAGCGACGCGCTCGGCGACGACAAGGGCGCGGCCGTGGCGATCGACCCGAGGAGCGGGCAGATCCTGGGCATGGTCTCCTCACCGTCCTACGACCCGTCCGACATCAGCGGGACGAACGACGGCGACACCTGGAAGAAGCTGCTCGCCGACCCGGACAAGCCGCTGGTCGACCGGGCGCTGCGGCAGCCGCTCGCGCCCGGTTCGACGTTCAAGCTGGTCGTGGCGTCGGCCGCGCTGGAGAACGGGCTGTACGACTCGGTGGACGAGCCGACGAAGAGCCCCGTCCCGTACACGCTGCCTGGCACCAGCACCCCCCTGCCGAACGAGAGCGCGTCGGCGCCCTGCGAGAACGCCTCGCTGCGCGTCGCCCTCCAGTACTCGTGCAACAACGTCTTCGGCAAGGTCGCCGCCGACCTCGGGCAGGACAAGGTGCGGGCGATGGCGGAGAAGTTCGGCTTCAACGCGGAGAAGCTGGACGTGCCGGTGCGGGCCTACAAGAGCGTGTACCCGACGGACATGGACAAGCCGCAGACGGCGCTCTCGGGCATCGGCCAGTTCGAGGTGACCGCGACCCCGCTGCAGATGGCGATGGTCTCCGCGGCGCTGGCCAACGGCGGTGAGCTGGCCGCCCCGCACATGGTGTCGAAGGTGACCGACGGCGACGGCGGCACGCTGGAGGACTTCGCGGACGGCGACACGGAGCGGATCGTCTCCGAGGACACCGCGAAGCAGTTGCGCAGCGCCATGGTGACCGTCGTGGAGAAGGGCACCGGCACCAACGCCCGGATCGACGGGGCCGAGGTCGGCGGCAAGACGGGCACCGCCGAGAACGGCGTGGACAACAGCGACACCCCGTACGCCTGGTTCACCTCGTACGCCAAGTCCGGCGGCCAGGAGGTCGCGGTCGCGGTCGTCGTGGAGGATTCCGGTTCGGCCGCGTCCGAGGTCAGCGGCAACGGCCTCGCGGCGCCGATCGCCAAGAAGATGATGGAGGCGGCGCTGCGGCGGTAGACCCGGCCCTCCTGTCGAAGCGCTTGCGGTACGCTCACGCCCCGGCGGGGACGTACCCGGACGGTCCGGGCGGGGCGCACGCGAGGGACGAGGTAGCTGTGGGCACAGCAGTCGACGATGCCGCCGCCGAGTTCCACGCGTTCTTCGAGGCCCACTACGCCGAACTGGCCCGCCTCGCCCACCTGCTGACCGGTGAGGCGGACGCCGCCGACGATCTCGCGGCCGACGCCCTGCTCGCGCTCTGGCACCGCTGGGACCGGGTCCGCGAGGCCGGGCACCCGGTGGCCTACGCGCGGGGGGTGGTCGCCAACCTGGCGAGGACCCGCATCCGCAGCGCGGTGCGCGAGCGGCGCCGGATCGCGCTGTTCTGGGCGCCGCGCGGCGGCGGGGACGACGGGGCGGCCGAGGGGCCCGATGTCCCGGCGGTGGTGGACGTGCAGGAGGCGCTGCGCAGGCTGCCGTTCCGCAAGCGGGCCTGCGTGGTGCTGCGGCACGCCTTCGACCTCTCGGAGCGGGACACCTCGCTGGTGCTGGGGATCTCGGTGGGTACGGTGAAGAGCCAGACCTCGCGCGGCGTCGCGGAACTGCAGCGGCTGCTGGGGCCCGGCGGACCCGAGACGCCCGTCGCGCGGGTCCGGGTGGCCGTCGCGGCGCAGCGCGGCGGAGGAGACCGGTGAAGGACGAGGAGCTGGCCGGGCGGCTGCGGGAGGCCGCCGAGGCCCACCGCCCCGACCGGGCACGGATGCTGGCCCGTATCGAGCGCGGGATGGCCGGTGACCCCGCGGCGAGGGCCGTGCGCCCGCCGCGTGCCGCGCACCCGTGGCTGCGGGTGGCCGGGGCGACGGTCGCGGTCTGCGGGGTGCTGGCGGCCGGGGCGTTCGCCGTGACCTCGGCGGGCGACGACGGCGGTGCGCGCGGCGGGCGGGTGGCCGCCGCGCCCTCGTCCGCGTCCCCGTCCCCCACCGCGAAGGCTCCGGTGGCGCCCGGCGGGCTGCGGCCCGAGGACGGGCCGCTGTGGACGGGCGGTGTGGTCGACCCGCACAGCAACCCGTACTGGGCGCAGAGCAATGTGACGCTGCGGACGACCGAGCCGCTGTCCGCGCTCACCGTGGAGCTGCGGGTCGCCGAGACCGGCGGGGTGAACAGCACCGGCTCCTGGCGCTCGCTGCCCGAGCCCGACTTCACCGTGTCGGTGAACGAGAGCGGCGGCTACCTGGTCTACCGGTGGACGCTGCGTCCCGGGCGGACCGTGCCGGCCGGTACGCACACGTTCGCCGGGCAGTACAACCACGCGGAGGGCGACCGGGACGCCACCGGCGACTACGTGACCGCACGCGCCGTCCGCACCTCGGGCGCGAAGGCGGCGGTGGGCGACCGCTTCGGGCGTTCCCGCTGACCGGCAAGGCGCTGGCTACGGCCGCCAGTCGCCGAACCACGCGGCCGGGGTGTGCCGCCGTGCCTCGGCCCGAGTGAGCCGGGGACGGTTGGCGGGGACGGTGACGCGTGCGCCGGGGCCCGTGTTGCGGTACTCGGCGAAGCGCTGGTCCTGCCAGGGGAAACCGGCCGACATGGTGCCGTACGGCTCATCCGTGTCGATGCCCGCGCCCAGGTGGCTGTCGCGCACGGTCAGCATGGGGTGGGCGGTCGGGTCGGACGACGGCACCCAGGGGCGGGCCAGCTTGAAGTACCCGTCGGGGGCGGTGCTGGTGACGCGGGAGCGCAGGACCAGGAAGCCGTGCGGGTCGGCGCCGGCGGTGCTGGGCGCGAAGACGAAGCCGTAGGGCGCGGCGGCCAGGTCGGTACGGGTCAGGGTGCGGAAGTGGCAGCGGTCCAGGACGGCGGAGGCGCGGCCGAAGACGAAGTCGACGTCCCCTTCCGCGTAGCAGTCGCGGTAGTACTGCCGGGCGAAGGCGGTGAGGGACGCGGAGTCGGCGTACAGCGTGTCCTGGTGGCCGAGGAAGCGGCAGCCGTAGAACGCCGAGCGGTCGCCGGTCACCTTGATGGCGACGGCCTGGGTGCCGGTGTAGTCCGGGTGGTCGGCGCGCAGCCAGTCGTTGGCGAAGGTGAGGTCGCGGGCGGTGAGTCCGGCGGGCCGGGCGGTGACGGTGGCGGACCCGCTGGTGCCGTAGGTGCCCGAACCGTCGGGGCGCGGGGTGCCGTTGGCGTTGTCGTACACGATCACCGTGTCGCGTGGGTCGCCGCTCGCGCCGATGAGCGTCAGACCGGTCCGGTCGGCGGGGATGTCGACGGTCTCCCGGTAGGTGCCGGGGGCGATGACCAGGGTGCGCCCGGTTCCGGTGGCGGCGTCGACGGCGGCCTGGACGGTGGTGTGGTCGCCTCGGCCGCGCGCGTCGACGTACAGGGTCGCGCGGTCGGGGCGGTGGGCGGGTGAGCCGTAGCGGCCGAAGGGGCGGCCGTGGGCGAGGGCGGGCGGGGCCGTGCCGACGGCGAGGGCGGCGGTGGAGCCTGCGAGGAGGGCCAGGGCGGTGCGTCGGGTGGGCATGGGTGCTCCTTTGCGGGGACGGCCTCCGCCGGCGCCGCGCGGGCGCCGGCGGAGGAAGGGGCGGCTGTCAGGCGCCGGGGAGCCGGCCCGCGCCCGCGCCGAGGCCGACGACGAGCGGCACCAGCAGCGGGTGGTCGACCCGCTTGCGCAGGGTCGGGGTCCAGCCGGCGCCCGTGGTGAGCTGCTCCTCGGGGACGCCCGCGTTGTGGACGGCGATCAGGTCGGTGCGGCGGCCGTTGACCCAGTTGTCGTCGGCCGTGAGCGAGGACTCGGACCACTTCTTGAGGATCTTCGCCTTGTCGAACTCGCCGCTCAGCGTGAACGCGTTGTGCTCGGCGACGAGGTGCGACTCCGCGCCGATGCCGTACGAGTAGCCGTAGACGCTCCCCTTCGTGGCGACGAAGTGGTTGTTGTACGAGTCGACCTGGCCGAAGCGGACGCGGGGCGCGCGCTCGTTGACGTCCTTGAAGAGGTTGTGGTGCAGGGTGACGCGGAGCTTGCCCCGGTCGGTGTCCCCGGCCTTGTCGCTGTTGCCGAGGAGCATCGTCTTGTCGTGGTCCTTGAGGACGTTCCAGGAGGCGGTGACCAGGTCGGCGCCCTTGACGATGTCGAAGAGCCCGTCGTGCTGCTGGTACAGCTCGTTGAAGTAGCGGGGCTGGTCGGCGTCCGGGCGGTCCCCGTCGCTGAAGGTGTTGTGGTCGACCCAGACGTGGTCGGAGCCGTAGACGACGAGGTTGTCGTACTCGGAGTTCCAGTGGCCGGTGTCGCCGTCGGTCGGGTCCCACTGGGGGAAGCAGTCGTAGGTGTCCTCGAAGCTGATGTTGCGGACGATGACGTTGGAGACCTTCTGGATCTGGATCGAGGCGCCGATGACCGTGGCGTCCCTGCCGACGCCGATCAGCGTGGTGTTGGACGGCACGTAGACGTTGACGGCGGCCTTCTGGAGCTTGGCGGAGGCGAGCCGGGCGTCCTCCATCGGCCCGGAGGGGACCTCCTCGCGGCCCCAGGTGCCGGGGTCGTAGGCGGCGAGGTACTTGTCCAGGGTGTAGCCGTCCGTCTGGTACGCCTCGCAGTCGATGGGGTTGCCGGCGGCGTCGGCGTTGCCGTGGACGGTCCCGGCGATGCGGACGATCTTCGGCGCGTCGCCCGCGTCCTCGAAGGCGGCGATGAGTTCGGCGCGGTTGTGCACGGTGTAGACGTGGTCGGGCGTCGCGGCGGCGCCACCGGTGGTGGAGCCCTCGGCGGAGGCCCAGCCGTCGCCCTTGGCGAGGACGGCGCGCTCGACGCCCTTCTTGCCGTGGTGGTGGTGCGGGGACGCCTGCGCGGGGACGCTCAGGGCGAGGGCCAGCGAGGCGCAGCCCATCGCGACGGCGATGGCGCGGGCGTGGGTTCTGCGGGCGTGTGTGAGCATGACAAATCCTCGGTTCTGGTGCGGGACCTGTGGAATGCGGAAACGGGGGTTGGGTGGCGCGGGCGTCAGGCCTGCGGCCAGCTGATCCACGCCTCGGGTACGCGGGCGCCGAGGCGGCGCAGTTCGTACGGGGCGAGCACCCGCGCGTCGAGCAGGGCGCGAGCGGTCATCCGGGCCACTTCTATGGCGCCGGCGGGCCGGAAGTGGGTGTTGTCCTGCCGCCCGTCCGGGTAGTTGGGCGACTCGCCGGGCTCCAGCCAGTTGAAGTACGCCTCGGTGCCGTCGGGGCCGAGTTCCTGCCAGCGGGCCAGCGTGCGGGCCTGCATGTCGAGCAGGGGGACCCGTTCCCCGGCGGCCAGGGCGCGCATGGCGGCCGGGTAGTCGCCGTGGGTCGGCTTGGCGGTGCCGTCGGCGGCGAACCTGCGGCGCTCGACCGGGGTGAGCAGCACGGGCCGGGCACGCCGGGCGCGGGCCGCCGCGATGTACTGCCGCAAACAGTCCTGGTAGGTGGTGTACGGGTCGGTGCCGCGGGCCGGGTCCTCCGTCTTCTCGTCGTTGTGCCCGAACTGGATGAGCAGGAGGTCGCCCGGGCGGACCTCCGGCAGCAGGGCGGCGAGCAGTCCCTCGTCGATGAAGCTCTTGGAACTGCGGCCGTTCACCGCGTGGTCGGCGACGGTGAGGCCGTGCCCGAGGAAGAACGGCAGGGCCATGCCCCAGCCGGTCTCGGGTGCGGCGTCGGCGTACTTCTGGGCGGCCGTCGAGTCGCCCGCGATGTGCACGGTACGGGTCCGGCGGGCGGCGTTGTGGGCCGCCGCGGGGGTGGCGGCGAGCGCAAGGGGCAGTGCGGCGAGGGCGGCCGCGGTCTGCCGGCGGGTCAGTGACACGGTGGAACTGCCTCTCTCGTGGGCGGGTACGCAGGAGGGCAGAGGCGGTGGGGCGGGGCGGGCCGTCCGCACGACGGTCCCGCCGCCGGCCCCGCACCGGATCAGCCGTTGCCGATCTCCTTCCACTCCTTCTGGGCCTTGTTCAGCTCGTCGGCCATCTTGTCCAGGAAGTCCTTGGCCGTGGTCTTGCCGAGCAGCAGCTTCTGGAACTCGGGCTCGTTGTCGGCCTTGCTGATGTTGTTCCAGTCGGGCAGGTAGTACGGCAGCTGCACGATCTTGGTGGAGCCGTCGGTGAGGGCCTTCGCGGCGAGCTCGGTCGGCGCCGCCTCGCTGATCCACGGGTCCTTGGCGGCCTCGGTGTTGGCCGGGATGGCGCCCGCGGACTCGTTCCACTTGCTGTTCGACTCGTGCGAGGCGGCGAACTCGATGAACTTCCAGGCGGCCGTCTTGTTCTTGCTCGACCGGAACAGGCCGAGGCCGTCGACCGGGTTGGAGACCTGGACGCGGGTGCCGCCGTCGCCGATCGGGTTGGGCACACCGGCGAACTTGTCCTTGCCGAGGGCCTTCAGGTGGTCCTGGTAGGAGCCGAGGTTGTGACTGAGCATGCCGATGGTGCCGTTGTCGAACTGGGCGACCATCTTGGTGAAGTCGTTGTTGACGTCGGCGGAGGGCGTCGTCTTCTTGTAGAGCGCGACGTACTTCTCCAGCGCCGCCACGTTCTTCGGGTCGTTGAGGGTGGTCTTGTCGCCGTTCCAGAACTCGGTGATGCCCGACTGCCCGTAGGACGCGTCGATGGCCTGGGCGATGGAGCCGGCGCCGCCGCGGATGGTGTAGCCGAACTTGTTGTGCTTGGCGTCGGTCAGCTTCTCGGCCGCCTCGTAGAACTTGGCCCAGGTGGTGGGCGCTTCGAGGCCCGCCGCCTTGAACAGGTCGGTGCGGTACCAGAGCGCGCCGTTGTTCGCGGAGGTCGGCACGGTGTACATCTCGTCGCCGCGGCCGGCGGCGTCCTTGACGCTCTCGACCATGCCCTCGACGAGCTTGCCGTTGAGCGAGGAGTCCTTGATCCGGTCGTTCAGCGGGGTCAGGGCCTCCTGGACGACCATGTTGGCCAGGTAGGCGGTGCCGACGCCGCCGACGTCCGGCAGCCCGCCGCCCGCGATGGCCGTGTCGTACTTGGACTGCACGTCGGCGATCGGGATGGGCACGTACTTGACCTTGATGTCCGGGTACTTCTTCTCGAAGTCCTGGATGATCTCCTTCCAGACGGCGGTGCGCGGACCGCCGTTGTTGTCCCAGAAGGTGATCTCGCCCTTGCCGCTGCCCTCCTTGCCGCTGCCGCTGCCGTCGTCACCGCACGCGGTCGCGGTCAGGGCGAGCACCGCCGCGAGGGAGACGGCGGCCGTGGCACGCCCCCGCTGCGTCTTCGAGATGTTCATGATCGGCTCTTCTCTCTCGGTTCTCTCGGTTCGTACGCGTGCATGGGGGGTTTCGGTGGCCGGTGACCCGGCCGGGCGGTTACGCGGTTACGTGGAAGCGGGTGAAGCGGGCGGTCCCGGACGGGCCCGCCCCGGGCGGCGCGGTGGCGAACAGCCCGAGCAGTGCGCCGACCCAACGCCACGGGGTGGCGGCGAAGACCTGCCCGGAGGGCCGGAACCCCGCCCCGTCCCCGGTGTCCGCGAGGAAGCGGCAGCGGGCGCCCGGGGCCACCTCGATCCGCAGCCGCGCCGTGGCGGCGGGCGCCGGCCTGCTGTGCCCGGCGTCGCGCTCGGCGGTGGCGGCCGCCTCGGCGAAGCGGTGCACGAGCCGCACCCCGCCCTCCGCCCGCCGTTCGAGGCCGATCCAGGAGTAGGCGTCCCCGAGCACGGCGAGACCCGCCTTCGCCCCGGGCGCCTCGCTGTCCAGGGCGAGTGCGACCTCGGCGGTGAACGTCTCGGCGGGCAGCCGCTGGACCAGTACGTGGGGCAGGGCGCGCAGGTCGTGCGCGTACTCCGTCGCCACGCAGCTCAGCCGCAGCCCGTCCCCGGCGTGCTCGACGGTCCACCCGGGGCGCGGGTTCGCCGTCCACTGCCACTGCCTGCCGTACCGGCCGCCCGGGAAGCTGTCGTCGCAGGCCGGGGCCTCGACGGGCTGGGCGGGCAGGGCGGGCTTGCGGTGCGTGGCGACGGGTTCGCCGGCGTCCCCGACGACCGGCCAGCCGTCGTCGCCCCAGCGCATCGGCTGGAGGTGCACCACCCGGCCGTACGCCCCGCGCTCCTGGAAGTGCAGGAACCAGTCCTCACCGGCCGGGGTGCTCACCCAGGCGCCCTGGTGCGGGCCGTTGACGCCGGTCCGGCCCTGGGCGAGGACGACGCGCTCCTCGTACGGTCCGAAGAAGTCGCGGGAGCGGAACGCGCCCTGCCAGCCCGTCGCGACCCCGCCCGCCGGGGCGAGGATCCAGAACTCGCCGTCGCGGCGGTGCAGCTTGGGGCCCTCCAGGGTGAACCAGCCGGGGAGCGTGTCGGCGTCGATCAGGGTCTTGCCCTCGTCGAGGAGTTCCCGCCCGTCGGGGCTCATCCGGTGGCCGGTGAGCCGGTTCTTGATACCCGAGCGGGACTTGGCCCAGGCGTGCACGAGGTACGCCTCACCGGTCTCCTCGTCCCACAGCGGGCACGGGTCGATCAGCCCCCGTCCGGCCTTCACCAGGTGCGGCGCGGTCCACGGCCCCCGGACGTCCTCGGCGCTGATCTGCTGGATGCCGTGGTCCGGGTCGCCCCAGAAGATCCAGAACCGTCCGTCGTGGTGCCGCAGCGAGGGCGCCCACACCCCGCGGTCGTGGCGGGGCTCGGCGAACTCGGCGGCGGGCTCCAGGCGGTCCAGGGCGTGCCCGGTCAGCGTCCAGTTGACGAGGTCGCGGGAGTGGAGCAGGGGCAGCCCGGGGGCGCGGCCGAAGCTGGAGGCGGTGAGGTAGAAGTCGTCGCCGACGCGGATCACGTCGGGGTCGGACCAGTCCGCGTTGAGCACGGGGTTGCGGTAGGTGCCGTCGCCCGGGTCGGCGGTCCAGGGGCGGGTGCCGTTCACGCGGTCACCGCCCGGCGGACGAGGGCGTCGGCGCCCGCCCGGTCGAGGCGGCCGTCCGCGACGACGGTGACGATGCGGCGGACGACGGTGGCGCCCGCGGGCACGGGCAGCCGTTCGGCGGCGGCGAGGGAGGAGCCGACGCCCGGGTACTCGGCGGTGCGCACGAACCAGGGGTCGCGGCGGGTCTCCTCGGTCGCCCCGGCGAAGACCAGGGACCAGCCGTCGCCGCAGAGCGCGACCCAGTCGGCGGCCCGCCCGTGCACCGCCTCCTCGCCGTCCGCCGTCGGGCCGAACACGTCGGGCGCCGAGGCCTCCTTGGGGGCGCGCCAGAAGAAGCCGCCGTATCCGGCGCCGGGGCGGCCGTTGGTGGCGGGGCTGCCGATCGACAGGCCGGCCGGGCCGGGGTTGGTGAGCGAGAAGGAGAGGTCCAGCGCCCAGGCGGTCTCCGAGAGCGCGACGGCGGCCACCGTGCGGTGCTCGCGCAGAAGTTCGCCGCCGGCGGCCTCCCAGCCGAGTTCCTCGACGAAGCCGTCCGGGTCGCACAGCTTCCAGCCGAGGTGGCGCTGCGTGCCGTGGTTGTCGAGGACGGTGGGCCCCTGGCCCCGGACGAAGGTGCGGCCGCCCCAGAAGTTGTGGCCGGAGACGTCCGGGACGGCGACGGAGGCGCCCAGGTGGTGGACGTGGTCGGCCGGGCGCTCCTCGGTGACGGGGACGCCGGCGAGGGTGGTGACCGGGTGGAGGTAGGGGCGGCCCGCGTCGGCGGGGAGGTAGGTGTAGCGGCCGACGGGGCGGCCGGCGCAGCTGAGCAGGGCGGTGGTCGTCATGGGGAGGTCACCTCGCTGAGAGCCCAGGGGGCGCCGAGTTCGGAGAAGAGCGCGAGGGTCTCCGCGCCGGACGCGACCAGGGCGTCGATGCCGCGCACGACCCGGCGGGTGGCGCCGGAGCCGGGCACGGGGGCGGTGTGCCAGGCGTCGGACGGCAGGGGGCGCGGTTCGGGCGCGGTCCGTACGGCCTCGACGACCTCCATGAACGCGCCGGTGTGCTCCGGCGGTACGAGGAGCGGGGCGCCCTGCGTCAGGTGGGCGACCAGGTTCTCCAGGAGGTCGGTGCGGCCGTGCACGGTCTCCAGGGGGCCGTGGCCCGCGCGCTGGACGAGGACGCGGTCCTGCTTGTACCAGAACGTGATGCGGCCGCGGTCGCCGTGGACGATGACGTACGGCTCCCCCGCCTGTTCCGCGCAGAGGGTGACGGCGGCGGTGACGGGCGGCCCGGACACGGGGGTGACGCGTATGCAGGAGGTGTCGTCGGCCTCGATGTCGTGGGCGCGGAACAGTTCGGTGTCGATGGACGCGATGTCCCGGGCTGTGGTGGTGCCGGCGAGTTCGAGTGCGGTGGCGACTGCGTGGGCGAGGGGGTTGGTGAGGACGCCGTCGACGACGTCGGTGTCCCCGATCCGGCGCCGCCCGGCCCAGGGCGCCCGCCGGTAGTAGGCGTCGTCGCGGACCCAGGCGCCCGCGGCGGCGTAGCCCCGTACGGTGCCGATGGCTCCGGTGGCGACGAGTTCGCGGATGACGGGGACGGCGTGCGAGCCGAAGGACTGGAAGCCCACCTGGCAGGCGATGCCGGCCTCGCGTACTCCGGCGAGGATGCGGTCGAAGTCGGCGCGGGTCGCGGCGGGCGGCTTCTCCAGGAGGAGGTGCACGCCGCGCCCGGCGGCGGTCAGGGCGAGGGCGGTGTGGGTCTGGATGGGGGTGCAGACGACGGCGGCGCGGGCTCCGGTGGAGTCCAGGAGGGCGCCGAAGTCGGGCGACTGCTCGGGGAGTTCGCCGGCGAAGGCGTCCAGCTCGGTGTCGTCGAGCGGGGTGAGTTCGCAGATGCCGGCGAGCCGGACGAGGCCCTGGTGCTGGAGGCGGCGGATGTTGGCGAGGTGCCAGCGGCCGTGGCCCCGGGCGCCCGCGAGGACGATCGGCACGGGGGTGGCGGTGGGGGGCAGCGAGGTCATGTCCGTCACCCCTTCACGGCGCCGGCGCTGAAGCCGGTGATCAGCCACTTCTGGATGAAGGCGAAGACGATCACCACGGGCACCGCGGCGATCACCCCGCCCGCGGCGAGCGCGCCCAGGTCGACGCTGTCCGCGCCGATGAGGGTGTTCAGGCCGACCGGGATCGTCTGCTTGTCCTGCTCGCTGAGGAACATCAGCGCGAACAGGAAGTGGTTCCAGCTGTGCACGAAGGCGAAGGAGCCGACGGCGATGAGCCCGGGGCGCAGCAGCGGCAGCACGACGGCGCAGAAGGCCCGGAAGCGCGAGCAGCCGTCCACCCAGGCGGCCTCCTCCAGGGAAGGGGGCACGTTCTTGATGAATCCGCTGATCAGGATGATGGAGAGCGGCAGTTGGAAGACCGTCTCGGCGATGACCACGCTCCCCAGGGAGTTGATCATCTGGAGGTTCTTGAAGATCTCGAAGAGCGGTACGAGCATCAGCGCGCCGGGGATGAACTGCGAGCAGAGCAGCGCCAGCATGAAGCCGTTCTTGATCTTGAAGTCGAACCGGGCGAGGGCGTAGCCGCCGGCCAGCGCGACGAGCGTCGTGGCGACCAGGGTGCAGACGCCGACGATCATGCTGTTCTGGAAGAAGACGGCGAAGCTGCGCTCGTTCCAGACCTTGGAGAAGTGCTCCCCGGTCATCGGCCACGGCACCAGCGAGGTGGAGCCCGCGGGCCGCACGGCGAAGAGGAACATCCAGTAGAAGGGGACGAGCGTGAAGATCAGGTAGATGCCCAGCGGTACGTAGATCTGCCAGCGCGGCACGTCGTCGAAGGCGCGTTCGCGGCCTGGCCTGCGGCGGGGCGTGGCGGGCGGCGGGCCTTCGGGGGCGGCCGGCCGTGCGGAGCGGGTGCCGTTCTTCTCGGCGAGGGCGGCAGTCACTTGTGGTCGCCTCCGAACTTGCTCAGGCGCAGATAGACGATCGAGCAGAAGAGGAGGATCACGAAGGCGACGGTGGTGAGCGCGGAGGCGTAGCCGAAGTCGTGGCCCTCGATGCCTGTATTGGCGACGTAGAGCGGCAGGGTGGTGGTCTCGCCGGCCGGTCCGCCGCCGGTGAGCGTGTAGAGCAGGTCGACGTTGTTGAACTCCCAGACGCCGCGCAGCAGCGTGGACAGGATGATCGCGTCCCGCAGGTGGGGCAGGGTGATGTGGAAGAACTGGCGCATCCGTCCGGCGCCGTCCACGGCCGCCGCCTCGTACAGCTCCTTGGAGACGGACTGGAGGTCGGCGAGGATGAGGATGGCGAAGAAGGGGACCCCGCGCCAGAGTTCGGAGACGGTGGCGGCCCAGAAGACGGTGCCGGTGTCGGAGAGCACCGAGGTGCCGTACTCGCCGATCCCGGCGTCCGCGAGGTAGCGGCTGAAGCCGGTCGAGGAGTTGTAGAGCAGGATCCAGATGGTGCTGGTCAGCACCCCGGAGACGGCCCACGGCGAGAAGACCATGGCGCGGGAGATGCCGCGGCCGATGAAGCTCTGGTTGACGATCAGGGCCAGCGCGAGCCCCAGGGTGAGCTGGAGCGCGACCTGGACGATCACCCACTGGGCGCTGAAGCCGAGGGTCGTCCAGAACTGGTCGTCCTCGGTGAAGATCCGGGTGAAGTTGTCGAAGCCGGCGAAGCCGTTCCGCCACGGCTTGGTGACGTTGTAGTTCTGCAGGCTGTAGTAGAAGACGCTGACCACCGGGTAGGCGATGAAGCCGAGCATCAGCAGCCCCGCGGGGGCGATCAGCAGATACGGCAGCCGGCGGGGGCTCGCGGAGCGGCGCCGGGGCACCTTGGGCGGTGTGGCCGCGGCGGAGGCTTGGGCCATGACACGTCTCCGATCTCTCTGTACGGGGTGCGTGTGGTGCGGTGTTACGGGGCGGAGCCGGGTGGTGCGTGTAGTACGCAAGCGCTTCCCGTATGGCGTTCGATATCTCGAACGAGGGGGCGCCGGAATTCCCGAGGGGCCGTTCAGCCGGCGTACGGGTCGGGCACTTCTCCCGGCCGGGCCAGGAAGGCGAAGTCGCAGCCGGTGTCGGCCTGGGTGATCTGGTCCTGGTAGAGGGCCTGGTAGCCGCGCTCGGCCCGGACGGGCGGCGGGGTCCACTCGGCGCGGCGGCGCGCCAGTTCCTCGTCGGGCACGTCGAGGTTCAGCAGCCGCGCCTCGACGTCCAGGGTGACGAGGTCACCGGTGCGGACGAGGGCGAGGGGCCCGCCGACATAGGACTCGGGCGCGATGTGCAGCACGCACGCCCCGTAACTGGTGCCGCTCATCCGGGCGTCGGAGAGCCGGACCATGTCCCGTACACCCTGCTTGAGCAGGTAGTCGGGGATCGGCAGCATGCCGTACTCGGGCATTCCGGGACCGCCCTTGGGGCCCGCGTTGCGCAGGACCAGCACATGGTCGGGGGTCAGCGCGAGCGCCGGGTCGTTGATGGTGCGCTGCATCTCCTTGTAGTCGTCGAAGACGACCGCGGGTCCGGTGTGGCGCAGCAGGTGCGGTTCGGCGGCGATGTGCTTGATGACGGCGCCGTCCGGGCACAGGTTGCCGCGCAGCACCGCCACGCCGCCCTCGTCGGCGAGCGGGTTGGAGCGCTCCCGTATGACGTCGTCGTTGTGCACGAGCGCCCCGTCGAGCTGGGCGCGCAGGGTGTCGTGGGAGACGGTGGGCCGGTCCAGGTGGAGGACGTCGGTGAGCCGGGCGAGGAAGCCGGGGAGCCCGCCTGCGAAGTGGAAGTCCTCCATGAGGTACTTCCCGCCGGGGCGCAGGTTGGCCAGGACCGGGACGGTGCGGGCGACGCGGTCGAAGTCGTCCAGGGTGAGCTTGATCCCGGAGCGGCCGGCCATCGCGATGAGGTGGATGACGGCGTTGGTGGAGCCGCCGAGCGCGAGGACGGTGGCGACGGCGTCCTCGTACGCCTCCGCCGTGAGGATCTGGGACAGCTTCCGCTGCTGCCACACCAGTTCGACGATGCGGAGCCCGGACTGCGCGGCCATGCGGTCGTGGCCGGAGTCGACGGCGGGGATCGAGGAGGCGCCGGGGACGGTGACGCCGAGCGCCTCGGCGGCGGCGGTGAGGGTGGACGCCGTGCCCATGGTCATGCAGTGGCCGGGCGAGCGGGCGAGGCCGTTCTCCAGTTCGCCCATCTCGCAGTCGCCGATGAGCCCGGCGCGCTTGTCGTCCCAGTACTTCCACATGTCGGTGCCGGAGCCCAGGACCTCGTTGCGCCAGTGCCCCGGCAGCATCGGCCCGGCCGGTACGAAGACGGCCGGCAGGTCCACGGAGGCCGCGCCCATCAGCAGCGCCGGGGTGGACTTGTCGCAGCCGCCGAGCAGCACCGCCCCGTCGACGGGGTAGGAGCGCAGCAGCTCCTCGGTCTCCATCGCCAGCATGTTGCGGTAGAGCATCGGGGTCGGCTTCTGGAACGTCTCCGACAGCGTGGAGACCGGGAACTCCAGCGGGAAGCCGCCCGCCTGCCAGACCCCGCGCTTCACGGCCTGCGCACGGTCGCGCAGGTGTACGTGGCAGGGGTTGATGTCCGACCAGGTGTTGAGGATCGCCACGACCGGCTTGCCGAGGTGCTCCTCGGGGAGGTAGCCGAGCTGGCGGGTGCGGGCGCGGTGGCTGAAGGAACGCAGTCCGTCGGTGCCGTACCACTGGTGGCTGCGCAGCTCCTCGGGGGCGATGCGGCCGGTCATATGGACCACCCGGCGATCTGGTCGGCGACCTCGGCGCGCTGTGCCTCGGGCAGCACCCGGCTGGGCGGGCGCACCGAGCGGTCGCAGAGCCCGAGGGCGGCCAGGGCCTCCTTGACGACGGTGACGTTGTTGGCGGACTGCCGGTCGGCGCGCAGCTCCTCGAAGCGGCGGATCTGCTCCCAGACCTTCATGGCGGCCGGGTGGTCGCCGGCCCGCAGCGCCTCCAGCATGGCCAGCGAGACGCCGGGCGCCACGTTGACCAGCCCGGAGGTGAAGCCGGTGGCGCCGGCCGAGAAGTAGGCCGGGGCGTACAGCTCGGCGAGGCCGGCGACCCAGACGAAGCGTTCGAGCCCCGCGTCACGGGCGAAGGCGGCGAAGCGGGCGGCGTCCGGGACGGCGTACTTGACACCGATGACGTTGGGGCAGCTGTCGGCGAGGTCTGCCAGGCAGGAGCCGTCGAGGTGCGGGTTGCGGATGTACGGGACGATCCCGAGCCCGGGGACGGCCTCGGCGATGGCGCGGTGGTAGTCGATCCAGCCGTCCTGCGAGACGTAGGGGTGGACGGGCTGGTGGACCATCACCATCTCGGCCCCGGCGTCCCTGGCGTGCTCGGCGGCGGCGACGGCGGTCGGCACGTCGTGCCCCACGCCGACCAGGACCGTGGCACGGCCGCCGGCCTCGTCGATGGTCAGCTCGGTGACGGTGCGCCGCTCCTCGGGGGTGAGGGCGTAGAACTCCCCGGTGTTGCCGTTCGGGGTGACGATGCGCACGCCGCCGTCGAGCAGTCTCCGCAGCAGGGCGCGGTGCGCCGTCGTGTCAATGGTCCCGTCCCCGGCGAACGGGGTGACCGGGATCGCCACGACATCTGCGAGGGCCGCCTTCAGCGGTGTGAGGTCCATGCGGACTGGCCTTTCGTCGGTGTGCCGGTTCACGCCGCGCCGCCCCCGTCCTCGTCGTCGGGGAAGGCGCGGCGGACGAACGACGCGATGTGGTCGTGCAGGGCCCCGGCCGCCGCGTCCGCGTCGTCGGCGAGCGCGAGCCGCAGGATCTCCCGGTGCTCGGCCGCCTCCCGCTCCCAGGACGGGATGGTCGACCAGGCGACCGTGGAGACCAGAGCGGCCTGGTCGCGGACCTCGTCGAGCATCCGTGCCAGCAGCGGGTTGCCGCAGGGCAGGTAGAGCGCCCGGTGGAAGTCCCGGTTGGCGAGCGACCTGTCGGCCTTGTCGCCCGCCGTGTCCGACCGCTCCAGGGCCTCCTGCGCCGCGTCGAGCGACGCCTTGCGGGTGATCGAGCGGCGCAGCGCCTCCGGTTCGAGCAGCAGTCGTACGTCGTAGACCTCGCGGGCCATGGCCGCGTCGACGAGCCGGACGGTGGCGCCCTTGTACTGGCTCATGACGACGAGGCCGGTGCCGGCGAGGGTCTTCAGCGCCTCGCGGACGGGGGTCTTGGAGACCCCGAACTGTGCGGCGAGCTCGGTCTCCACGAGCGCCTGCCCCGGCCTCAGTTGTGCCGTGAGGATCGCGTGCTTGATCGCCTCCAGCACGTACTGGGTGCGGGACGGAATCGGGGTGGGCGCAAAGGTCATGGGTGAAGGGCTCTCACATCTCGCGTATCGCGTCTCATATATGACGTACGGAGTACGACGCGATGAAGCTAGAGGCGCCGTGAATGTTTCGTCAACGCTTCTGACGAAAGAAATTCGCGGGACCGGGACATGTGCCGTACACGGATTCCGTTGTCCGCCGCGCGAGTTGTCCGGTGTACGGCATCTGCCCGATGCCGCGCCGGGGCCTCAGTCGCCAGCCTGACCACAGGACGAACCGGCAGGTCAGGAAGGTGCGGTGGGCGTGATGGCGGTGGGGCGGGTCCTGCGGGACCGGACAGCGGGGCTGTTCCTCGCGGCGGTCGTGGTCTCCGGGTTCGGCAGTTCGGCGATGACCCTGGCGGCCGGGATCTGGGTCAAGTCGCTGACGGGTTCGGACGCGTTGGCGGCGCTCGCCCTGTTCGCGGTCTGGCTGCCGGTCCTGTTCGGCCCGCTGCTCGGCGCGGTGGCCGACCGGCTGCCGCGCAAGCCGCTGCTGGTGGGCACGAACGTCACCCTGGCCGTCCTGCTGGCGGCGCTCGCGGCCGTGGGCGCGCAGGGGCGCGTGTGGCTGCTGTTCGCGGCCCTGGTGGTGTACGGGTGCGGCTCGGTGCTGATGGGTTCCGCCGAGGCGGCCGTGGTGGCGGGGGCCGTCGCGCCCGGTCTGCTGGGCGACTTCAACGGGCTGCGGATGATGGCGAACGAGGGCATGAAGCTGGTGGCGCCGCTGACCGGCGCCGGCCTCTACGCCCGCTACGGGGGCAGTGCGGTGGCGCTCCTGGACGCGGTCTCGTTCGCCCTGGCCGCCGGTCTCTACGCGCTGCTGCGGGTTCGCCGGACGGGCCGTCCCACCCCCGGCGGACCGGGCGGCTGGACGGCCGGGCTGCGGCAGCTGTGGGGATCGCCGGTGCTGCGGCCGCTGGTCCTCGCCGCTTCGGCCACGATGCTGTGCGCCGGGCTCAACGGGGCGACGCTGTACGCCGTCGTGGACGGCACCCTCGGGCACTCCCCCGCGTACGCCGGGGTGCTCTCGGTCGCCCAGGGGCTCGGGTCCATCACGGTCGGGCTGCTCGCGGGCCCGCTGATGCGCCGGCTGCCGGGGCGGGTGTTCGCGGCGGCGGGGATCGCGGTGTTCGGCGTCGCGGTGGGGCTGCGGGCCGTGCCGTCTGACGCGGTGGCGCTCACCGCGTGCGCGCTGATCGGGGCGGGCCTGCCGTGCGTCCTGATCGCCGCGCTGACGGCGGTGCAGCGGGAGACCCCGGACGCGGTGCTGGGCCGTACGGCCGCGACGGCGGACACGCTGATGATGTCGCCGAACGCGGTGGCCCTGGGGATCGGCGCGGGGCTGGTGGCGCGGGTGGACGTCGGGGTGCTGCTGCCGGTGGTGGGCGCGGGGGCGGTGCTGACGGCGGCCCTGCTGCCGGCCGTGGGCCGCCGGGAACGGGTGGCTCCCGGCGGCCCGGCGGACGCCTGAGCGGCGTCGCTCGTGTCACCCCAGGCGCGCGAGGGCCCCCGCGACGGCCGCCAGGTCCGGGTCGGACGCCAGGCCCGCGTGGTACAGGCGCAGTTGGTTCGCGCCGAGCGAGGCCGCGTGCGTGGCGTCGCGCTCCAGCGTGTCCGGGCTGCCGCCCATGCCGCGCACCACGGTGAGGTTGGCCGCGACGACCGCGTCGGGAGCGCCCGCGAACGGCCCCAGCACCGCCTCCCGTGCCGCGTCCGCCCCGGTGCACGGCAGCACCACGCCATCCGCCACGGACAGGATGTGCCCGGGGTCGACGCCCACGTTGGCCCCGCAGCGGTACGGGGCGGGGTCGGCGTGCAGCAGCACCTGGAACCCGGGCGCCGCCGCGGCCCGCACCGCGCCGGTCACCGCTTCCTGGAGGCCCCGGGCCACCTCCGTGCGCCACCGCAGCGTCGCCTCCGCGAGGTCGGCGCCGAGCAGCTTCCCGACGGCGTCCCAGCCCGCGTCCGGTGATTTGGACCCGGCCCAGACCGGCTCCAGGGCGCGGCGCACGGACGCGCCGAGCTCCTCTGCGTCGAGGCCCTGTGCGGCGTACCCGGCCCGGCAGACCGCGCAGAAGCACAGGGACATCAGGTACTGGGCCGCGTCCCCGAGCCCGACGCCCGCCACCTTGTCATGGGCGTGCAGATGGGCGAAGCCGTACCAGCCGCAGGACTCCAGCTCGGTGCCCCGCGCCCCGTCGCGTACCGCCGCCTCCGCCGCCAGGTCCACCAGATACGCGCGGACCTCCGGCCGGGCGATGCAGGGCGCCCAGGGGTAGCGGTCCCCGTAGGCGTTGACCACCGAGGTGTCCGGGTGTTCGGCGCCGAGCCGTGAGCTGTGCGCGAGCACCACCCAGCTGTGCACGTCGAGACCGGCTCCGGCCAGCGCCTCGGCGGCCTCCGCGAAGGGGTCGTCCGACGCGATCCACGCCTGCGGGTACGGGCGCAGCGCCCGCCCCGCCCAGCGGCCGGCGTCCGGCGGGTAGAGCACCGCCGCGTGCTCGGCCGTGACGATGCGGCGGGCGGGGTGGCGCGGGGTCAGCGCCCGGGTGGAGTGGTAGGCGGCGGCGAGCGTCACCTGCTGGATGCCGAGGTCCGCGATGCGGGCCGGGGCGTCGGGGTCCCCGACGACGTCCCAGGGGTAGAGGAAGGCGGACGTCCTCATCCGTGGCGCTCCAGGAGTGCGCGGCCGGCGGCGACGATCTCCGTCAGCTCCTTGATGTGCGCGGCCGGCGGCTCGGTGAGCGGGCTGCGCACCTCGCCGACGTCCAGCCCCTGGAGGCGGACCCCGGCCTTGACGAGGGACACGGCGTAGCCGCGGCCCTGGGCCCGCAGTTCGACCAGCGGCCGGTAGAACGTGTCGAGCAGCGCGTTGACCAGGGCGTCGTCGCCGGACTCCAGGGCCCGGTAGAAGGCGAGCGCGATGTCGGGGGCGAAGGCGAAGACGGCCGACGAGTACAGCGTGACGCCGATGCCGCGGTAGGCGAGGCCGGTGAGTTCGGCGGTGGGCAGCCCGTTGAAGTAGAGGAAGTCCTCCCCCGGCAGCCCGGTGCGCACCGCGCTGACGATGCGCTGCATCAGGTCGAGGTCGCCGTAGCCGTCCTTGAGGCCGATGATCCCGGGGGTCCGGGCCAGGGCGAGCACGGTCTCGGGGGTGAAGACGGCGTTGTCGCGCTGGTAGACGATCGTCTCCAGGCCGGTGGCCGCGGCCAGCGCCGTGTAGTGCGCCAGCAGCCCTTCCTGGTCGGCGTGGACCAGGTACGGCGGCATGGCCAGCAGCCCGTCGGCACCGGCCTCCTCGGCGAGCCGGGCGAACTGGACGGCCAGCGCGGTGCCGTACCCGGCGCCCGCGACGACCGGCACCCGTCCGGCGGTCTCCTCCACCGCGGCGGACACGACGAGCCGGAACTCCTCGGGGGTCAGGGCGTGGAACTCGCCCGTACCGCAGGCCGCGAACACCGCCGCCGCGCCGGCGTCGACACCCCGGCGGACGTGCGCCCGGAAGGCGTCCACGTCGACGGCGCCGGCCGCGTCGTAGGCGGTGACGGGGAAGAAGAGCGGCCCGGCGACGGCGGTGAGTCGGGCGGCAAGCGGGTCTGAACTCACGGGCGCCTCCTGAGGCGTGCGCATCTCTGATTGGTGTCCATATTCATGAACGCATCCTAAGCTAGGGCGCCGGGCGCGCCGGGGTCAAGGCGCGACGGCCGCACTCCGGTGCGGGAGCTTCACCCTCGATGGCCGGACAGGCGCGCCCCACCGACGCCCCTTGACGGCCCCTCACCCCCCACATACCTTGTCCACGCATGTGAACCTGATCCAAAAGGAGACCCGCATGCCCGCCGCAACGCCCCGCACCGTCCTGCTCACCGGCGCCGCCGGCGGCCTCGGCACGCTGATGCGCGCACTGCTGCCCGCCCACGGATACGCGCTGCGCCTGTTCGACATGGTGCCGATCGAGGGCGAGCCCGACGCGATCACCGCCGACCTCGGGGACAGGGACGCGCTGCGCGAGGCCGTGGCGGGGGTCGACGCGATCATCCACCTCGCCGGCATCTCGCTGGAAGCCCCGTTCGACAAGATCCTCAGGGCGAACATCGAGGGCACGTACAACCTGTACGAGGCCGCGCGGGAGGCCGGGGTCCGCCGCATCGTGTTCGCCTCGTCCAACCACGCGGTGGGCTTCACCCCGCGCCCGCTGCCGGGCGACCCGCTGATCCCGGTGGACACCCCGCGCCGGCCCGACACCTTCTACGGCCTGTCCAAGTCGTTCGGCGAGGACCTCGCCCAGCTGTACTGGGACCGGCACGGTATGGAGACGGTCTCCGTCCGCATCGGCTCCTGCTTCCCCGAGCCGACGTCCGTCCGGATGCTGTCGGTGTGGATGAGCCCCGCCGACGGCGCCCGGCTGTTCGACGCCGCGCTCACCGCCGAGAACGTCGGGCACACCGTCGTCAACGGCTCCTCGGACAACACCCGGCTGTGGTGGGACCTGACCTCCGCCCGTGCGCTGGGCTACGAGCCGCAGGACGACTCGGAACCGTACGCGGCGAAGCTCGTCGCGGAACAGGGCGAGCTGGACCCCGACAACCCGGACCACGCCCACCTCGGCGGCCACTTCTGCACCAACCCGCCGGTCTGGCCGCACTGAGACCGCGAAAAAGCCGTCGTCCCGGAACGCGTCGGCGCGGCATGATGCGGCCATGGCGAAACCTTCGGGATTCCGGTACGAGCAGCACGGCGACGCGAGCGTCACCGTCACCCACCACGGCCGCCCGGCGGGCACCCTGCGCGGCGGCCGGGCGGAGAAGTTCCTGGCCGAGGTGGAGGCGGGCGACGCCCAGCTGGTGATGGCCCGCTGGACGGGGGCGTACAAGCACGGCAACGAGCGCACCGCGCGCAACCACCCGCGCAACCGCTGACGGGAGCCGGCACGGGGGCGCGGAACGGAAGCTTCCGCCGTACGGGCGAAACCTGCGGAAGGTAAGGGAACGGCAAAGCCGGGTCGTTCGTTCATCCGGACATGACCGCTATGACACCTGGCTCGAATCTTCCGCTCACCGCCGCCCGCGTGGCGGTGGACGTCGCGGCGCCCGTGCGGCTCGACGTGTCGGGCCTGCTGCTCACCGCCGACGGCAAGGTGCGCTCCGACGACGACTTCATCTTCTACAACCAGCCCTCGGGCCCCGGTGTGACCTACCGCTCCGGCGGCGGCAGCGCGCCGGACGCCGTAGTCGTGGACACCGCCGCGGTGCCCGCCGGCATCGAGAAGATCATCGTCACGGCGAGCCCGGACGGCGCCGGTCAGACCTTCCAGGGCGTCGAGCCGACCGCCACCGTGCGCGACGCGGACAACGGCACCGTGCTCGCGTCCTTCACCCCGCCCCGGCTGGGCGCCGAGACCGCGCTCGTGGTCATGGAGGTCTACCGGCGCGGCGACGCCTGGAAGGTCCGCGCCGTCGGCCAGGGCTATGCGAACGGCCTGGCCGGCATCGCCACGGACTTCGGCGTCACGGTCGACGAGGCCCCCGCCGCACCCGCGGCCCCGGCGGTCACCGCTCCCGCACCCCCGCCGCCGGCCGCCGCACCGGTGGACCCGCGCCTCGCCCCGGCCGCTCCCCCGGCCGCCCCTCCGGCACCCCCGGCACCGTCCGCGCCGGGGCGGATCAACCTCGACAAGGGCCGCGTCAGCCTCCGGAAGAACGAGACCGTCTCGCTGGTCAAGGCGGGCCGGCCGCTGCTCTCCCAGGTCAAGATGGGCCTCGGCTGGGAGCCCGCGTTCCGCGGCAAGGACATCGACCTGGACGCCTCGGTCATCGCGTACGGCCCGCAGCGCAACCACCTGGACAGCTGCTACTTCGGCAAGCTCTCCATCCTGAACGGCGCGATCAAGCACTCCGGGGACAACCTCACCGGCGAGGGCCAGGGGGACGACGAGGTGATCGTCGTGGACCTGGGCCGGATTCCCGCCGAGGCGACCGGCCTGGTGTTCACGGTCAACTCGTTCACGGGCCAGAAGTTCACCGAGGTCGCCAAGGCCTACTGCCGGCTGGTCGACGCCGCCACCGACGAGGAGCTGGTCCGCTTCGACCTGACCGGGGCCGAGCCGCAGACCGGCGTGATGATGGCCAAGCTGATCAAGCAGTTCTCCGGCGAGTGGGAGATGACCGCGATGGGCGACTTCGTGAAGTCGCGGACCGTCCGGGGCATGGTGAAGCCCGCCGCGCAGGCCCTGTAGGGCCCCACGCATGGCTCAGGGGCCGCCCGCGCGGCTGGCGGACGGCCCCTGTGACGGCCTCAGAGCTTCGTGAGCTTGGAGTAGGGGCTCATGATGCGCCCCTGACGGCCGGCGAAGTCGATGAGCACCGCGTCGTTGTCGCCCTCGACGGCGAGGACGCGGCCGAGGCCGAACTGGTCGTGCGAGACCCGGTCGCCCACATCGAACAATTCGACCGGTGGGGCCGCCTGGGCCGGGCGGTTGAAGGGACTGGACGGCAGGTGGCGGCGGGAGCCGGCGGACTGTTTCATTGCTTCGAGTATGCGCCCCCGGAGGGCCCGGCGCCATGCCCCGCAGTTAAGAGCCTGTCCGGCGGACCAGGGCCGGGGTCGCGACGCCTGGCACGACACCTCGCCGCGTTGCCGAAATGTCCTGATCGCTCCTTCCCCGAGCTCTCAACTTCGTTCGAGCAGGGGAGACCCCATTGAGGACACCTCGGCGCCTTGCGATGCACCGCACCAGACGCCGCGCACTGTCCGGCCCTGGTCCGCCGGACAGGCTCTAACGGTTGGGCTGCCGCTTCCACGGACCGGTGATGGCGACCATGATCCCCGGGGTCTGGATGTTGGCGAACAGCGTTTTGCCGTCCGGCGAGAACGTGACCCCGGTGAACTCGCTGTACTCGGGCTCCGCCGCGTTGCCGATGTTCAGCTCGTTGCGCGCGATGGGGTAGGTGCGGCCGCTCTCGGTCGCCCCGAAGAGGTGCTGGACGCCCTCGCCGTCCTCGGCGATGACCAGGCCGCCGTACGGCGAGACGGTGATGTTGTCCGGGCCGTCGAAGGCGCCGTCCTTCGACGGGTCGGGGTTGACGCCCAGGAGCACCTTCAGGGTCAGCGTGCGGCGCTTCGGGTCGTAGAACCAGACCTGGCCGTCGTGCTGGACGGGGCTCTCGTCACGGGCGAAGGAGGACACGATGTACGCGCCGCCGTCGCTCCACCACATGCCCTCCAGCTTGCGGGCGCGGGTGATCTCCTTGTCGCCGAACTGCTTGCGCACCGAGACCGTCTTCGCGTCCCGGTCCGGCACGTCGACCCAGTCCACGCCGTACACGGTGCCGGTCTTCGTGGCCCGGGAGAGGTCGTCGACGAACTTGCCGTTCTTGTCGAAGCACTTGAACGCCTGGAGCACGCCCGCGTCGTCGGCGAGGGTGCGCAGCTTGCCCCGGCCGTGCCGGAAGCCGTGCGGCGGGACCCAGCGGTAGAGCAGCCCGTTGGGGCCCGAGGCGTCCTCGGTGAGGTAGGCGTGGCCCTGCTTGGGGTCGATGACGACCGCCTCGTGCGCGTACCGGCCGAAGGCCTTGATGGGGCGCGGGGAGCGGTTGGCGCGCTTGTCGTACGGGTCGACCTCGAAGACGTAGCCGTGGTCCTTGAGCAGGCCGTTCTTGCCGGCCTTGTCCTCGGTCTCCTCGCAGGTGAGCCAGGTGTCCCACGGGGTGGCGCCGCCCGCGCAGTTGGTGGAGGTGCCGGCGATGCCGACCCACTCGGCGGTGCGGCCGTCGCGGCGGGTCTCGACGACGGTGCAGCCGCCCGCCGCGACCGGGTCGTAGACGAGGCCGTCGGTGAGGGGCACGGGGTGCTCCCAGCCGGCCCGGGTCCCGCTGAGCTCGTGGTTGTTGACCAGCAGCGTCACCCCGCGCGGGCCCTCGAAGGCGGCCGTGCCGTCGTGGTTGGACGGCGTGTACTCGCCGCTCTCCAGCTTGGTGACACCGCAGTGCGTGATGATCCGGTACGAGAATCCGGCGGGCAGCGCGAGTATGCCCTTGGGGTCGGAGCGCAGCGGCCCGTAGCCGGGTTCGCGGTCGTGCCCGTGGCCGTGGCCGTGTCCGTGGCCGTGGTCGTCGTGGCCGTGTCCGTGTCCGTGTCCGTGCTTCGGGTCCCCGGCGGCGAGGGCGCCGGGCGCGGTGGCCAGCGCGGCGACGGTTCCGGTGAGGGCGATGCCGGCGCCGGTGAAGGCGGACTGTCTGGTGAATTCCCTGCGCGTGAAGGCCATCACGTACTCCTGGTGCTGCGGGGGCGTGCTGTTGACGGCCCTCACCGTTCCGTCCGTTCCCCAACACCAGTTGAACCGGCGACGACTTCGGGGCGCTGCTTTCGGTGAACATCGACGACGGGCGGGCAGCCCGTGTCCGGCCGCCCGCCCGTCGTATCCCCCCCGAAGCGCCTGGTCAGTCGCCCGAACCGGCGCGCGAGCGCGCCTTGAACGCGGCCTTGCGGGCGTCCTTGGCCTGCTTCTTGTCGCTGTGCAGCCGCCCCATCGCCTCCAGGACGTCCGCGGTCGCCGGGTGGTCGACGCGCCAGGCCTCGTCGAAGAAACCGCTGTGCTGGCCGGACAGGCCCTCGACCAGGCCCTGGAGCTCGTCGAGGTCGCCGTCGGCCTCCAGCTGGGCCGCGATCGTGTCGATGGCGAGCCAGAAGATCATCGCCTCCGAGGGCGCCGGGACGCCCTCCGCGCCCCGCTCGGCGAGCCAGACGCGGGCCAGGCCGCCGAGCTCCGGGTCGTCGAGCACCGCGCGCACGGCGGGTTCGGCCTCCGCGCCGACCAGGGCGAGCGCCTGCTGGCAGTGCAGCCGGCGCAGCGGGGCCACCGGGTCGTCGCCCCGTGCGGCGTCCAGGAGTTCCGCGGCGGCGCCGTCCGAGCCCCGGCGGGCCAGCCACAGCTGGATCTCGGCGCGGGCCGCGGCCTCCGGGTAGTGGGCGACGCCGCCGAGGAGCACGTCGGCGCCCTTGTCCACGAGGTCGCCGATCGCCGGGGCGTCCACCCCGGCGTCCAGCATGCGGGCGCGGATGCCGTAGAGACCGAGGGGGGTCAGCCGGACCATGCCGTAGCGGGTGACGTCCTCCTCGTCGGCGGGGGACGCGGTGTCCTCGCCCTCCTCGACGAGCAGCGCCTCGTCCACCGGGTGGTACTCGACGATGCCGATGGGCTCCAGCACCCGGAACTGGTCGTCCAGCCGCATCATCGCGTCCGAGACCTGCTCCAGCACGTCGTCGGTGGGCTCGCCCATGTCGTCGGGGACGATCATCGAGGCGGCGAGCGCGGGCAGCGGCACCGGCGTCCCGTCCGCGCCCTCGCCGACGGTGAGCAGGTAGAGGTTGCCGAGGACGCCGTCCAGGAACTCCGCCTCGGTCTCCGGGTCCCAGTCGAGCGCCTCGAAGTCGATCGAACCGTCCTCGCCGACGAGGTCCGCGAAGTCGTCGAAGACCGGCGCGGTGGCGTCGGCGTGCGCGGCCTCCAGGCCGTCGAGCCAGATCGCCAGGACGTCCGCAGGTGAACCGCCGGTCAGCAGCGCGAGGTTCTCGCCCGCGGTGACGGTCCCCAGCGCCTCGTCGCCGCCGGTCTCGTCGTCGTCCTCGTCGAAACCGTCCTCCGGGCCGCCCGTCTCCTGGGCCGGGTCCTCGATGTCGACGAGTCCGGTGTCGACGGCCAGCCGCCAGGCCTCACTGGCCTCCGCGGCGCCGTCCTCGTCCGGGGCGAGGCCGAGGTGCTCGGCGGCGGCGGGCAGTTGCGCGTCGACGAGTTCGCCACCGGCCCCGACCCTGGTGTCCGGGCCGGCCCAGCGGGCGAGCCGTGCGGCGCGGGCGAGCAGCGGCGCGGCAAGCGCGTCCCGTGCCAGCTCGGCCTCGGTGTGCAGCCGGACCGGCGGCAGGGTCGGGCGCTCTGCGGACATCAGGGGGTCTCCTCGGAACATACGGGGGGTAGGTCGCCGGGCCGGCCGGCTCAGGACGTGTGCCGCGGGGCCCCGGGCCTGTGGCGGGGCGGGTGGAACGTGCGGAACACGCCCCCAGCGTAGACGCATTTCGCCGTGTGCCGACCGGAATGCGGGCAAGACCGCCGGCGCACCGGTCCGGGGTGCGGGCCGGTCGCACATTCTTGAGCGTTGCTTCACCTTCACCCACAGCAGATCTAAGTAGACCTTCACGGTCCGGCGGGCCGACACTGCTGGAATGACACCTTCCGCACCTGCCCGCCCGCGCCCCTTCGGCCGCGCACTCTGCGCCATGATCACCCCCTTCACCGCCGACGGCGCCCTCGACCGGGAGGCCGCGGCAGCACACGCGGCCGCGCTGGTCGCGGGCGGCTGCGACGGGCTGGTGCTCAGCGGCACCACCGGCGAGTCCCCGACCACGTCCGACGCGGAGAAGGCGGAGCTGCTGCGCGCGGTGCGGGAGGCGGTCGGCCCGGCCGTGCCGCTGGTCGCGGGCGTCGGCACCTCGGACACCCGGCACACGATCGAGCTGGCGCGCCAGGCCGAACGGGCGGGCGCGGACGGGCTCCTGGTGGTGACCCCGTACTACAGCAGGCCCCCGCAGGCGGCCGTCGAGGCGCACTTCCGCCGCATCGCGGACGCGGCGGGGCTGCCCGTGATGCTGTACGACATTCCCGGCCGCACCGGCACCCGCGTCGAGCCGGAGACCATGCTGCGGCTGGCGGAGCACCCGCGCATCGTGGCGGTGAAGGACTGCGCGCAGGACCTGCTGGCGGCGACCCGGGTGATCGCCGCCGGCGGGCTCGCGTACTACTCGGGCTGCGAGGAGCTGAACCTGCCGCTGTACGCGTTGGGCGGCGCGGGATACGTCAGCACGGTCGCCAACGTGGTGCCCGGGCGGATGCGGGCGGTGCTGGACGCCTTCGACGCCGGGGACACCGACGGGGCCGCCCGGCTCAACGCGCGGCTGGCCCCGCTGACGGCGCTGATGATGGCGGCCGGACTGCCGGGCACGGTCACGGCGAAGGCGCTGCTGGCCGCGGGGCCGGTGCGCGAACCGCTGCAGCCCGCCGGGCGCGAGGCGTCCGACGGGCTGCGTGCGGCGTACGAGGAACTCCTCGTCCCGGCCTAGGGCCCGAAGCGCGAGCCGCTGCTCAGTCGTTGCTGTGCAGGACGTCGTTGAGGCCGTCCCAGACCGCGTTGTTCGGGCGGGCCTCGACGGCTCCGGTGACCGAGTTGCGGCGGAAGAGGATGTTCGAGGCGCCGGAGAGCTCGCGGGCCTTGACCACCTGGCCGTCGGGCATGGTGACGCGCGTACCGGCGGTGACGTACAGACCGGCCTCGACGACGCACTCGTCGCCGAGCGCGATGCCGACCCCGGCCTCCGCGCCGACCAGGCAGCGCTCGCCGATCACGATGCGCTCCTTGCCGCCGCCGGAGAGCATGCCCATCGTGGAGGCGCCGCCTCCGATGTCCGAGCCGTCACCGATGACGACGCCGGCGGAGATGCGGCCCTCGACCATGGACGTGCCGAGCGTGCCGGCGTTGAAGTTGACGAAGCCCTCGTGCATGACGGTCGTGCCGGAGGCAAGGTGCGCGCCGAGGCGCACCCGGTCGGCGTCCGCGATCCGCACGCCCTTCGGCGCCACGTAGTCCGTCATGCGCGGGAACTTGTCGACGGAGGTGACCTGGAGGTGCAGGCCCTCGGCGCGGGCGTTGAGCCGCACCTTCTCCAGATCGTCGACGGCGACCGGGCCGAGCGAGGTCCAGGCGACGTTGGCGAGGTGGCCGAAGATTCCGTCCAGGTTCTGCCCGTGCGGCTGGACCAGGCGGTGCGAGAGCAGGTGCAGGCGCAGGTACACGTCGTGGGCGTCGAGCGGCCTGTCGTCGAGCGAGGCGATGACCGTGCGCACGGCGACGACCTCGACGCCGCGCCGGGCGTCCACGCCGATGGCCTTGGCGGCGCCCTCGCCGAGCAGGTTCACGGCCTGGTCGGGGCCGAGCCGCTCGGTGCCGGCGGGGCCGGGCTCGGCGGTGAGCTCGGGCGCGGGGAACCAGGTGTCGAGGACGGAACCGTCACCGGCGATGGTGGCGAGGCCGGCGGCGACGGCGCCGGTGGTGCGGGTGGAAGTCGTGTCGGTCATGACCAGAAACCTAACCGGACCGGGGGCGCGCGGGCGAACCGGTCTCAGCGTCCGGGCGTCGCGCCGCCGGGACCGGCGCGGCGGGCACGGACAGCCGCCGCGCCGCGAGCACCGCGTTCCCGGCCAGACCAGCCAGAGCCGCCGGCCCCGCCGGGACGGCGCAGGCGGGCCACAGCAGCGGGCCGCCCTGGCTGTGGTCGAGGGTGTGGACAGCCACGGACAGCCACTGACCCATGCGGGGGACAGCCCCCCGACGAGTCGGGGGCCCCCGCCAATGCGCGCGGACACCGTGGAGCGAAAGGCTCAAGTGCCCGAGAACGCACCTGAGTCGGAGAGGCCCATGACCGCATCCGCCCCCTCGCCCACCTTCCGCGCCCGCCGCTCCCGCGTGCTCCTGCGGGCCGTGGCGGCAGCCGCCTGCTGCGGCCTGCTGCTGAGCGGCCCGGCCGCCCTGGCCGCCCCGGCCCCCACCTCCCCCGCGCACGCCTCAGCGCACGCCGAGGCGGCCGGCCGGGGCACCCTGGTCTCCGCCGAGAGGCTGTACACCCTGCGCACCCCACGGGCCGTGACCGCCGAGCTGACCGGGGCCGGGTTCGGCGCGGACACCGTCCGGTACGGCGTCGACGCCTACCGGCTCGTCTACCGGACCGTCGACGCGCACGGCCGGCCCACCACGGCGAGCGGACTCGTCGCCGTGCCCCTGCGCGGCGCGCCCCGGCTGCACCCCGTCTCCTTCGCCCACGGCACCGGCAGCCACAAGGACGACGCGCCGTCCGCCCAGCGCGCCGCCTTCGTCTCCGCGCCGGTGATCGCGCACGCGTCGGCCGGGGCGTTCGCGATCGCACCCGACTACCTCGGCATGGGCACCGGTCCCGGCCTGCACCCCTGGATGGACATCGGCTCCGAGACCACGGCCTCCCTCGACATGCTCCGGGCCGCCCGCGCCTTCGCGCCCCGCACCGGGCACGTCCTGGCCCGCGAGGTCATGGTCACCGGCTTCTCGCAGGGCGCGTCGGCGGCCCTCGGGCTCGGCCGGGCGCTCCAGGCGGGCGAGGACCGCTGGTTCCGCCTTGGTGCGCTGGCGCCGGTCAGCGGGGCGTACGACTTCGGCGGCGCGGAGCTGCGGGCGCTGCTCGCCGGCGAGCTGGACGCCAAATCGAGCGTGGTCTACGCCGCGTACACCCTGGTCGCCTTCAACCGCCTGCACGCCGTGTACGAGGATCCGGGCGAGGTGTTCCGGGAGCCGTACGCCGGCACGGTCGAGGCCCTCTTCGACGGCGCGCACACCGGCCAGGAGCTGATGGCGGGCACTCCGGGGGCACTGGACGAGCTGCTGACCCCGCACGGCCGCGCACTCCTCGCGCACCCGACGGGCGCCCTGGCCGAGGCGCTGCGGACCACCGACGCGGTCTGCGCCGACTGGGCCCCGCGCGCGCCGGTCCGCCTCTACATGGCGTCGGGCGACGAGCAGGCGACGACCGAGAACACCGAACGCTGCCGTTCCGGGCTGGCCGCGAACGGGGTCCACGCCCCGGTCGTCGATCTCGGCGCGGCCGATTACCACGGCTCGCGCCACCTGGGGTCCAACGCGGCGGCGACCCCGCGCATCGTGCGCTGGTTCGCCGCGCTCGCACGGCGCTGACGGCCCCGCTCCCTCAGCCCGCGATCCGGCCCAGCATCTCGCGCGCGTTCGCCTCGTCGTACTCGCCCCCGGTGAGCAGCACCTGCAGGCAGATGCCGTCCATCAGGGCGACCAGGGCGCGCGCGGTGGCCGGGCCGGTGCGCGGCCGGAGCAGGGTGGTCACGCCGTCGGTCCACTCGGCGGCGACCGGGCGGAGCGCGGGCCTGCGCAGGGCGGCGAGATACAGCTCGTACTCCAGCTCGGCCCGGCCGCGCCCACCCGCGAAGAACTCCCCGAGCAGCCGGGCGAGTTCGGCCGCGAGGTCGGCGTCCGGGTCGACGAGGTCCCGGCTCTCGCGCAGGACGGCGGCGAAGTTCTCGTTGGTCCTGCGCAGGGCGGCGATCAGCAGCTCGTCGAGGGAGGCGAAGTGGTACGTCGTCGAGCCCAGTGGCACATCGGCCTCGGCGGCGACCGAGCGGTGGCTGAGCCCGGCGATGCCCCGCTCGCCGACCACCCGGATCGCCGCGTCGATGATCCGGGAGCGCCGCTCGGGGTCGTACCGCCGTGCCATCAGTGCGCCCCGCCCAGGTTGAGCACCACCACGCCGGCGATGACCAGCAGCACACCGAGCGCCTTGAGCGGAGTGGCGGACTCCCCGAAGAAGACCATGCCGATGAGGGCCACGGCTGCGGTGCCGACGCCCGCCCAGATCGCGTAGGCGGTGCCGACGGACAGGGTCTTGAGGGTCCGGGCGAGCAGGGAGAAGGCCAGCAGATAGCCGGCGACGGTGATCAGTGAGGGCCAGAGCCGGGTGAATCCCTCGCTGTACTTCATGGCGGTCGTCCCCGCCACCTCCGCCGCGATGGCCGCGGCGAGCAGTCCGTATCCCATGTGTACAACTGTACGCAACGGCTGCTCGCGCATGGCCGGATCCGTCGGAATCCAGGGGCGCTACCGTGGTTCGTCCAGTACATGATCGACGGACCGACGGAGCAGCAGTGGCGCAGGACGCAGGGTGGGGCGGCGGGGCCTATGGAGGCGCGCCGTACGGGGGACCTCCGGGGCCGTCCGGGTGGGGTGGCTGGGGCGGTGGCTGGATGCCGCCGAAGCCGGGGGTGATACCCCTGGGGCCGCTGAGGCTCGGGGACATATTCGGTGGCGCGTTCTCCACTCTGGGCCGCTACGGCAAGCAACTGCTCGCGGTGGGCGTGGCCCTGTACGGCGGGGCGCTGCTCGTGATGTGCGCGGCCGTCTTCATCGCGTACTCGGCCGTCTCGGACCACCTGCACCGGCTGTTCGAGCTGAGCGAGTACGAGGACCCCTCCTCGCGGGACCTGACCCCGGTGATCGTCGCGTTCGGGGTGGTCGCGCTGCTCGGGTTCCTCTCGATGGTGGTGGCCTCGGCCGTGGTGTACGCGGCGGTGCCGGCGGCCCTGCAGGAAGCGGTGCTGGGCCGGCCGACGACCTTCTCGGCGATCTGGCGGCGGGCCTGGGCGCGGATGCCCGCGGTGGTCGGCGCGCTCCTGCTGACCGCGCTGATCATGACGGTGCCGATGCTGCTGGGCATGGGCGCGCTCATCGCCGGGATCGTCGGCGCGGTCGCCGTGGACAGCGGCGGGGGCTCGCCGGCGCTGGTCGTGGCGGGCGTGCTCTGCTTCCTCGGCTTCCTCCCGGTGGCCACCTGGCTCTGGGTGAGGTTCTCGCTCGCCCCCTCGGCCGTCGTCTTCGAGAACCAGGGCCCGCTTGCCTCGCTCCGCCGCTCGGCCACGCTGGTGCGCGGCGCCTGGTGGCGCGTCTTCGGTACGACGCTGCTGGCGGGCGTACTCGCCGCCGTGGCGAGCTACCTCATCCAGATCCCGTTCACCTTCCTCGGCATGTTCACCGGCATGCTGGGCTCGGTCAACCTCGACGAGCACTCGAGCCCCGCCGCGATCATCACCGCGATGAGCGGGTACCTGGTGCTGGTGCTGCTCGGTCAGATGGTGAGCCAGCTGGTCGTGGCGGTGTTCCCGCCGCTGGTGACCGGCCTGCTCTACGTGGACCAGCGCATCCGCACCGAGAACCTGGCCCCGGTGCTGGCCGAGGCCGCCGCCGTACCGCCGCAGTACACGGCGTAGCGGCCCCGGCAGCCCGGCTCAGTCGGTGAGCGTCCTCTTCGGGCGCAGTACGCAGAACTCGTTGCCCTCCGGGTCGGCCAGCACCACCCACGTCACGTCCGACGGCTGGCCGACCTCGATGCGCCGGGCACCGAGCCCGATCAGCCGCTCGACCTCGGCGGCCTGGTCGTCCGGGCTCAGGTCGATGTGCAGCCGGTTCTTGACCGCCTTGTCCTCGGGCACGGGCAGGAAGCAGATGCCGGGCAGTGCGTTCTCGTCGGCACCGATGACGATCTCGTCCTCGTCCTCGTAGAGCACCCGCCAGTCCAGGGCGGCGCACCAGAAGCGGGCCTGGGCGGGCAGATCGTGGGCGTCGACGGCGAGCTGGTAGAAGCGCAGGGTCATACCCGCAGTCTGCCCGTCGCCGGCCCACCGCGCGGCCGCGACATCCGGCACGCGTCGCCAACAGCATTTGGCTCGAAGCCGCTTGATTGCATGTGGGAATCGGGAATGATGGCACGCGTGTACGGGCTCGGACATCCCGGAGGCGGGACCGGGCCCGTGGGGACAGGGGACACATGGGGAGGGCGCAGTGACGTCTACGCACATGCAGTTGAACCACCTTCAGGTCGATGTACCGGGGAGCGGACAGGGGCCCGGCACATCGGCGGACCTGAGGACGAGCAAGAGGGCGTGGGTCCAGGCGGGCGACGCCACGAAGGGCCTCGCCGCGCCGATCGGTTCCGCGCTGACGAGGCTCAAGGACGGGCAGGCGGAGCTGGGCGACGCGGCCGGCTGCCGGAGCGTGGCGGCCCAGCAGGAGCTGTACACCTCCTGGCACACGTACGTGGAGAAGGTCCGCAAGCGCTGCACGTCCCTGGGTGGGCTCCTCGCCTCGTCAGGACATGATCTGGCGAAGCCCGACGAGTCGCTGAAAGCCGAGCTGGACGCGATGAAGGGCACGTACAAGGACACCCCGGCCGTCGGCGGTCAGTCGAAGGGGGCGTGATCCGGGCGCATGGATCTTGCGACGCTGAAGGCGCTCAAGCCCTCGGAGTTCGAGAACGCCGCGGACGCGTACCGGGCGACGGCCGCGATGGCCGACGCGGCGAAGGACACCGTCGACAACCAGATATCCGCGGGGATACGCAACCAACTCAAGGGTGCGACGTCCGACGCCGCTCTGCGGGAACTGTCCGCGGTATCGAAGAACTTCCAGTACGTGCAGACCGAGTGCGGGCTCGTGAGCACCGCGCTGAACGGCTTCGCCTTCGACATGGCTTCGGCCAAACGGAAGCTGGAAGCGGCCATCGAGGACGCGCGGGCGGACCACTGCACGGTGCACGCGGACGGCTCGGTCGGCTTCCCGGCCGGCCGGAAGCCGGGCGAGGAGAAGGACGCCGCGGGCGGCACCGTCACCGGCAGCGCCGGGAGCGACCCGACGGCCGCCGCCCTGGAACGCCAGGCGGCGAACATCCACCCGAACCCGTACTACGGCGTGGCCATCGAGTACGCCGACCGGATCGCGGACGCCTTACGGGAAGCCACCGAGGCGGACGCGAAGTGGGAGCCGAAACTCCGCGCCCTCCGCGCCGACGACGACCTCGTGGTCTCGAACCGGGACTGGACGGACGTGACCTCCGACCGGGACGGGGTGACCGACGCCGCCGACACCTACCTGGACAGCATCAAGCCCCCGCCGAAGGAAGCCACCCCCGAGGAGAGCGCGGCGTGGTGGAAAGGCCTCACTCCGGAACAGCAGGCCGACTACCTGGCGGTCCACCCGAACGCCATCGGAGCGATGAACGGCCTCCCGTCCGACATCCGCGACGACGCGAACAGAATGGTTCTGGACGAGACGAGGGCGAAGTACCAGCTGGACCTGAACACCATTCCGAAAGAGCCGGTCAAATACGCCCCCAACACCAACGGCAGCTATCCGGCCGCGGTCATCACCGCGGAGTGGCGGCAGTGGAACGACAAGTACGGGGCCAAGAAGGCGAGGCTCGATGGCGCGCTCAAGGGAATGACGGCCATCCAGGACCGCTTCGACCGCACGGGCGAGAAGGGTCTTCCCGAGGCGTATCTGCTCGGCTTCGATCCCACCGGCCTCGGAGACGGAAAAATCATTCTCGCGAACGGGAATCCTGACACGGCCGATCACGTGGGGGTCTGGGTCCCCGGCACGAAAGCAAGCCTGGAATCCACCCGCGGAGACCTGGGCCGCGCCGAAGGACTCTGGAGTACGAGTCAAAAATTCTCAGGCGACGAGAAAATCTCCACCATCCTGTGGCTCGACTACAACGCGCCGGACAACGTCATTACACAGGCGACGAGCGGAGAGTACGCGGCAGAAGGAGGTCCGCGGCTCCACGACTTCCTGGAGGGGAACAGAGTCGCGCAGGAGACCACCGACGGCACTCGCTCGCACACGACGGTCCTCGGGCACAGTTACGGGAGCACGGTGGTCGGTGTCTCGACCCAGTGGGGATCCTGGCAGGACCCCCAGACCGTCGACGACTACGTCTTCGCGGGCAGTCCAGGTGTCCAGGCCGATCAAGCCACGGACCTGGGCGTCAGAGGCGACCACGTGTGGGCCATGAGCGCCGACGCCGCGGACGACCGAATAGTCCGGGAGGGCGGCCGAGCGGCGGGACTCGGTGACAACTGGGTCATTCCCACCGACGAATCCTTCGGCGGGAACATCATGAAAAGCGATGCCCACAGTCACAAGGAATTCTACGACGAGGGCTCTCTCAGCCTCCGAAATCAGGCGGCCGTCATCGCCGGCGCGTACGACAAGGTGAAACTTGAACAGTAGGTTTTCCGCACTGGGGCTCAGTATCGCGTTGTGCGCGCTTGCAGTGGCGTGCTCAGGAAAGGATGCGGCGATGGAGACACGGGACAAGGATGCCGCGGTGGCGGATGTCGAGCAGGCATCCAGCCGAATCCTCGAAATCATCGACGTCAAGGGCAAGGCAACGGAGCCGGGGGCGCTGACGATGCCCTGCTCGGACGACGACCACCAAGAAGAGCCCTACTACGCCTACCACCCCTGGAGCCTCTACAAGGCACCGTTCGCCGAGCTGGAAAAAGGCATGAACCGCCTACGGGACGAGCTCCCGAAAGACGGCTGGAAGATCACAAAGGACGGCATGGACGGCACCATCGGCAACAGCCCGCAGATCGTCGCCGAGTCCAAGGAGCGACGGGTCATGGCCGATATAAGACTGCACAAAGAGGTCAAGTCCCAGAAAACCCCCGCCATGTTGGAGGTCACCGTCCAATCCCGCTGCTACCGATTGCCGGCCACCCCGGCGACTCCGGAAGAACAGCCCCCCAACATGTGGCGGCCGTAATACCGAACGGCCCCCGGCAGGATCGCCGGGGGCCGTTCACCTTCGTACGCGGAACGCGGACGCTCAGACGTTGAAGCCCAGCGCGCGCAGCTGCTCGCGGCCGTCGTCCGTGATCTTGTCCGGGCCCCACGGCGGCATCCAGACCCAGTTGATCCGGAGCTCGTTGACGATGCCGTCCGTCGCGGACTTCGCCTGGTCCTCGATGACGTCGGTCAGCGGGCAGGCCGCGGACGTCAGGGTCATGTCGAGGGTGGCGATGTTGGCGTCGTCGATGTGGATGCCGTAGATCAGCCCCAGGTTGACGACGTCGATGCCCAGCTCGGGGTCGACCACGTCGTACAGCGCTTCGCGGACCTCCTCCTCGGAGGCCGGCTTGGTCGTCACGGTCTCGTTGTCGCTCATGCGGTCTTCCCTTCGGACAGCGCCTTCGCCGTCGCGTCCTTCCACGCCATCCAGCTCAGCAGCGCGCATTTCACCCGTGCCGGGTACTTGGAGACGCCGGCGAACGCGACCGCGTCCTCCAGCACCTCCTCCATCGCGTCGTCGGGCTCCAGCTGCCCCTTCGACTGCATCAGTTCCAGGAACGCGGCCTGGATCTTCTGCGCCTCGCCCAGCTCCTTGCCGACCAGCAGCTCGTTCAGTACGGAGGCGCTGGCCTGGCTGATGGAGCAGCCCTGGCCCTCGTAGCTCACATCGGCGATGGTCTCGCCGTCGTACCGCACCCGCAACGTGATCTCGTCACCGCACGTCGGATTGACGTGATGCACCTCGGCGTCGCCGTCCCGCAGGCCGCGCCCATGGGGGTGCTTGTAGTGGTCCAGGATCACTTCCTGGTACATGGAATCAAGCTTCACGAGTCAATCCCCAGCCGCTCTAACCGAAAAAGTTCCGGACGTGTTCCAGGCCGTCCACCAGGGCGTCGACCTCGGCGGGCGTGGAGTACAGATAGAACGACGCTCGCGTCGTCGCAGGAATTCCGTACCGCAGGCAGACCGGCCGGGCGCAGTGGTGGCCGACCCGGACCGCGATGCCCTGTTCGTCCAGCACCTGCCCCACGTCGTGCGGGTGGATGTCGCCGAGCGTGAAGGAGATCGTCGCGCCGCGGTCCTCCGCGGTGGCCGGGCCGATGATCCGGAGGTCCGGCACCTCCAGGAGGCGCTTCACCGCGTAGGCGGTGATGGCCTGCTCGTGGCGGTGGATGTTCTCCATGCCGATCGCCGAGAGGTAGTCCACGGCCGCGCCGAGGCCGACGGCCTGGGCGATCGGGGGCGTACCGGCCTCGAACTTGTGCGGCGCGGGCGCGTAGGTCGACGAGTGCATCGACACGGTCTCGATCATCTCGCCGCCGCCGAGGAACGGGGGCAGGTCCTCCAGGAGTTCCTGCCGTCCCCAGAGCACGCCGATGCCGGTCGGGCCGACCATCTTGTGACCGGTGAAGGCCACGAAGTCGGCCTGGAGCGCCTGCACGTCGAGCACCATGTGCGGGGCCGCCTGCGAGGCGTCGATGCAGACCAGCGCGCCGACTTCCTGGGCGCGCCGGACGATCTGCTCGACCGGGTTGTGGGTGCCCATGATGTTCGAGACCAGGGTGAAGGAGACGATCTTCGTCTTCTCGGTGATGATCTCGTCGATGTTGGACAGGTCGAGCCGGCCGTCGTCGGTGATGCCGAACCACTTCAGCTTCGCGCCCGTGCGCTGCGAGAGCAGCTGCCAGGGCACGATGTTGGAGTGGTGCTCCATCTCCGTGGTGACGATCTCGGTCTCGTGGTCGACGCGGTAGGGCTCGTCGGCCCAGCCGAGCATGTTGGCCACGAGGTTGAGCGACTCCGAGGCGTTCTTCGTGAAGATGACCTCGTCGCGGCTGGGCGCGTTGATGAAGGCGGCGACCTTGTCACGGGCGCCCTCGTACAGCGCCGTGGCCTCCTCCGCGATCGTGTACACACCGCGGTGCACGTTTGCGTTGTGCCGCTCGTAGTACTCGTTGAGGGCGTCGAGAACCTGGCGCGGCTTCTGCGAGGTCGCGGCACTGTCCAGGTAGACGATCTTCTTCCCGTCGTGAACCGTGCGGTCCAGGAGGGGGAAGTCCTTGCGGATCGCCTCGGTGTCGAGGAGGCCCGGCAGCTGTGTCACTCGGAAGCGCCACCCTTCACGTACGCCTCGTAGCCCTCGTTCTCCAGCTTGTCGGCCAGCTCGGCGCCGCCGGACTCGGCGATCCGGCCGTTGGCGAACACGTGCACGAAGTCGGGCTTGATGTACCGGAGAATCCGGGTGTAGTGCGTGATCAGCAGGGTGCCGACCTCGCCGCTCTCGCGGACCCGGTTGACGCCCTCGGAGACGATCCGCAGCGCGTCGACGTCCAGACCGGAGTCGGTCTCGTCGAGGATGGCGACCTTCGGCTTGAGGAGCTCCAGCTGAAGGATCTCGTGGCGCTTCTTCTCACCGCCGGAGAAGCCCTCGTTGACGTTGCGCTCGGCGAAGGACGGGTCCATGTGGAGCTCCGCCATCGCCTCCTTGACCTCCTTCACCCAGGTACGCAGCTTGGGGGCCTCGCCGCGGACGGCGGTGGCGGAGGTGCGCAGGAAGTTGGAGACCGAGACACCGGGGATCTCGACCGGGTACTGCATGGCGAGGAACAGGCCGGCGCGGGCCCGCTCGTCGACGGACATCTCCAGGACGTCCTCGCCGTCCAGGGTGACCGTGCCGCTGGTGACGGTGTACTTGGGGTGACCGGCCAGCGAGTAGGCGAGGGTGGACTTGCCGGACCCGTTGGGGCCCATGATGGCGTGGGTCTCGCCCTGCTTCACGGTCAGGTCGACGCCCTTGAGGATCTCCTTCGTGGCGTTGTCGGCCTCGACGGTGACGTGCAGGTCGCGGATTTCAAGCGTTGCCATGGGTGACTCAGGACTCCTGGGTGACGGAGACGAGCACATCGTCCCCTTCGATCTTGACGGGGTATACGGGGACGGGGCGCGTCGCGGGAAGACCGGACGGCTTGCCGGTGCGGAGGTCGAAGCTCGATCCGTGCAGCCAGCACTCGATCGAGCAGCCCTCGACCTCGCCCTCGGACAGCGAGACGTTCGCGTGCGAGCAGATGTCGTTGATCGCGAACACCTCGCCCTCGGTGCGGACGACGGAGACCGGCGTGCCGTCGATCTCCACCCGCTTGGGGGTGTCGTCCTCCAGCTCGCTCAGCGCGCAGGCTTTCACGAAGGCCATCAGACCGACGCCTCCAGCTCGGCCTCGATCTTGTCGAGGAGCCGGGCCTCGACGTCCGGCAGACCGATCTGCTGGACCAGCTCGGCGAAGAAGCCGCGCACGACGAGGCGGCGGGCCTCCTCGGCGCGGATACCGCGGGACTGGAGGTAGAACAGCTGCTCGTCGTCGAAGCGGCCGGTCGCGGAGGCGTGGCCGGCACCGACGATCTCGCCGGTCTCGATCTCCAGGTTCGGCACCGAGTCGACCCGCGCACCGTCGGTCAGAACCAGGTTGCGGTTCATCTCGTAGGTGTCGGTGCCCTCGGCCGCGGCCTGGATGAGCACGTCGCCGATCCACACCGCGTGCGCGTCGTCGCCCTGGAGCGCGCCCTTGTAGGCCACGTTGGACTTGCAGTGCGGGGTGTTGTGGTCGACCAGGAGGCGGTGCTCCTGGTGCTGGCCCTTGTCGGTGAAGTAGAGGCCGAACAGCTCGGCCTCGCCGCCGGTGCCCGCGTACGCGATCCGGGGGTGCAGCCGGACCACGTCGCCGCCGAAGGTGACGACGACGGACTTGAACGAGGCGTCCCGGCCGACCAGCGCGTTGTGCTGGCCGACGTGGACGGCGCGCTCGTCCCAGTCCTGCACGGAGACGACGGTCAGCTTGGCCCCGTCGCCCAGCACGTAGTCGACGTTGGCGGCGAGCACCGCGTCACCGGTGTGGTCGATGACGACGACGGCCTCGGCGAAGGCGCCCAGCTCCACGACCTGGTGGCCGTAGGCGACACCGCCCTCGCCGTGCACGGCGATCCGGATCGGCTCGGTGAGCACGGCCTCCTTGGGGACCGTGACGACGTGGGCCCGCTCGAAGGACGAGTAGGCCTGCGCGGCCACCCGGTCCACCGGCTTGCCGGCCTTGCCGAGCCGCGCGTCGTCGCGGCCGACCGACTCGACCGTGACGCCGTCGGGGGCCTCGATCGCGACCTTCACACCGCTGCCGGTGGCGACGGCGGTGCCGTCGTGCAGGCCGCGCAGCCGCTCCAGCGGGGTGAACCGCCACTCCTCCTCGCGGCCGTGCGGGACGGGGAAGTCCGCTACGTCGAAGGACGGGGGTGCGCTCATGCGCGTGGCGACGGTCGACTCCGCGGCCACCGCGATGGAACCGGCGGTGGTGGACCCCGCGGGGATGTTCTGAGCCTCAGCCATGGCTGTCGTAGTGCTCGCTTTCTCGGTCGGACAGGTGTCAGGGGGACTCGGGGGCCGGCCCTTCCGGGCCGGCCTCGGCGGCACTGGGCGTGCTAGCCGACCGAGCCCTCCATCTGCAGCTCGATCAGCCGGTTGAGCTCCAGGGCGTACTCCATCGGGAGCTCCTTCGCGATCGGCTCGACGAAGCCGCGCACGATCATCGCCATGGCCTCGAACTCGGTCATGCCGCGGCTCATCAGGTAGAAGAGCTGGTCCTCGGAGACCTTGGAGACGGTCGCCTCGTGGCCCATCGACACGTCGTCCTCGCGGACGTCGACGTACGGGTACGTGTCGGACCGGGAGATCGTGTCGACGAGCAGCGCGTCGCACAGGACGTTGGACTTCGCGCCCGGCGCGCCCTCGCCGATCTCGATGAGGCCGCGGTACGAGGTGCGGCCGCCGCCTCGCGCCACCGACTTGGAGACGATGTTGGACGAGGTGTTCGGGGCCATGTGGACCATCTTGGCGCCGGCGTCCTGGTGCTGGCCCTCGCCCGCGAAGGCGATGGACAGGGTCTCGCCCTTGGCGTGCTCGCCCATCAGGTAGACGGCCGGGTACTTCATGGTGACCTTGGAGCCGATGTTGCCGTCGACCCACTCCATGGTCGCGCCCTCGTAGGCCACGGCGCGCTTGGTGACCAGGTTGTAGACGTTGTTCGACCAGTTCTGGATCGTCGTGTAGCGGCAGCGGCCGCCCTTCTTCACGATGATCTCGACGACCGCGGAGTGCAGCGAGTCGGAGGAGTAGACCGGGGCCGTGCAGCCCTCGACGTAGTGGACGTAGGCGTCCTCGTCGACGACGATCAGCGTCCGCTCGAACTGGCCCATGTTCTCCGTGTTGATGCGGAAGTAGGCCTGGAGCGGGATGTCGACGTGGACACCCTTGGGCACGTAGATGAAGGAGCCGCCGGACCACACGGCCGTGTTCAGCGACGCGAACTTGTTGTCGCCGACCGGGATGACGGTGCCGAAGTACTCCTTGAAGAGTTCCTCGTGCTCCTTCAGCGCGGTGTCGGTGTCGACGAAGATGACGCCCTGCTCCTCCAGGTCCTCACGGATCTGGTGGTAGACGACCTCGGACTCGTACTGGGCCGCGACACCGGCGACGAGGCGCTGCTTCTCCGCCTCCGGGATGCCGAGCTTGTCGTACGTGTTCTTGATGTCCTCGGGCAGGTCGTCCCAGGAGGCCGCCTGCTTCTCCGTCGAGCGCACGAAGTACTTGATGTTGTCGAAGTCGATGCCCGACAGGTCCGAGCCCCAGTTCGGCATCGGCTTCTTGCCGAAGAGCTTGAGGCCCTTGAGCCGCAGCTTCAGCATCCACTCGGGCTCGTTCTTCTTCTCCGAGATGTCGCGGACGACAGCCTCGGAGAGGCCGCGCTTGGCCGCCGCGCCTGCCGCGTCGGAGTCGGCCCAGCCGAATTCGTACGTGCCCAGGCCCTCGAGCTCAGGGTGGGCAGTCTCCGTGGGGAGCGTCATGCGGGGTTCCTCCCGGCCGTGCTTGCAGATGCTGAATCGGTGGTCTGTGGGGTGGGGTGTCCGCTGCGCGGAATGTACGTCGTGCACACCCCGTCGCCGTGGGCGATGGTCGCCAGACGCTGCACATGGGTCCCCAGGAGGCTGGAGAAGATCTCCGTCTCCGCCTCGCACAGCTGCGGGTACTGCTCGGCGACATGTGCGACCGGGCAATGGTGCTGGCACAGCTGCTCACCCTGCTGCGGGCCCGGCGCGCTGCGCGCCGTAGCAGCGTACCCGTCGGCGGACAGCGCCTTGGCCAGCGCCTCCGTACGGGCCTCGGGGTCCGCGGCCTCGACCGCCGCGCGGTAGGCCGCCGACTGCTCGGCGGTCCTGGCCCGGGCGAACGCCATGACCGCCTCGTCGCCCGCGGTCTCGGCGATCCAGCGCAGGGCGTCCGCGGCGAGCGTGTCGTAGGACTGGTCGAAGGCGTCCCGGCCGCAGTCGGTGAGGGCGAACACCTTGGCCGGACGGCCCCGGGTCCGCGCCCCGTACACCCGCTTCTCGCGGGCCTCGACGACGCCGTCGCAGGCGAGGGCGTCGAGATGGCGGCGGACGGCGGCCTGGGTGAGGCCCAGGCGCTCCGCCAGCTCCGCGACCGTGGACGGGCCGTGGTCCAGGACGGACCGCGCGACGCGGTTGCGCGTCGAGCGCTCACCGGTCGCGAGTTCCTCCTGCGGAGCCTCGCCCACGTATTTCACAACGCCATTGTTGCGTAATTCATCCGGCCCGACAACCACGGTCCGAAACGATCAGAGGTGCCTTCCATCACTTAGGGTTACCTAATCACGCCCCGGGGCCGGGCTCCCCCGGGCCGCTGCCTAGACTCATTTGCCATGAACAGCGAGCCCCGCCCGGCCGTCCGGATCAGCGGCCTGGTGAAGCGGTACGGCGACAAGACCGCGGTGGACGGCCTCGACCTGGAGATCCCGGCCGGCGCGGTCACCGCCGTGCTCGGCCCCAACGGCGCCGGCAAGACCACCACCATCGAGACCTGCGAGGGCTACCGCCGCCCCGACGGCGGCACGGTCCGGGTCCTGGGCCTCGACCCCGTCGCCGACGCCGCGCGGCTGCGCCCCCGGATCGGCGTGATGCTCCAGTCGGGCGGGATCTACTCCGGCGCCCGCGCGGACGAGATGCTCCGCCACATGGCGAAGCTGCACGCCCACCCGCTCGACGTCGACGCCCTGATCGAGCGCCTCGGCCTCGGTTCCTGCGGCCGCACCACCTACCGCAGGCTCTCCGGCGGCCAGCAGCAGCGGCTCGCCCTGGCCATGGCGGTCGTCGGCCGGCCCGAGCTGGTCTTCCTGGACGAGCCCACCGCCGGGCTCGACCCGCAGGCCCGCCGCTCCACCTGGGACCTCGTCCGGGAGTTGCGCGCCGACGGCGTGAGCGTGGTGCTCACCACCCACTTCATGGACGAGGCCGAGGAGCTGGCCGACGAGGTCGCCGTCATCGACGCCGGCCGGATCGTCGCCCAGGGCTCCCCCGAGGCGCTGTGCCGCGGCGGCGCCGAGAACACCCTGCGCTTCACCGGCCGCCCCGGGCTCGACCTCGGCTCGCTGCTCAAGGCGCTGCCCGACGGCACCGAGGCCGTCGAGCTGAGCACCGGCGCCTACCGGATCACCGGTGACATCGACCCCCAGCTGCTGGCCACCGTCACCTCCTGGTGCGCGCAGCACGGCGTGATGCCCTCCGGCATCTCCGTGGAGCGCCACACCCTGGAGGACGTCTTCCTCGAACTGACCGGCAAGGAGCTGCGCGCATGAGCGCCGGTACGTACACCCCCCGGCCGGGCGCCGCCCCGCTGCCGCGCATGATCGCCGCGCAGACCGCGCTGGAGACGCGGATGCTGCTGCGCAACGGCGAGCAACTGCTGCTGACCGTGGTCATCCCGACGCTGCTGCTCGTGCTGTTCAGCTCGGTCGACATCGTCGACACCGGCGCGGGCGAGCCGGTCGACTTCCTGACGCCCGGCGTGCTGGCACTGGCCGTGATGTCGACGGCCTTCACCGGCCAGGCCATCGCCACCGGTTTCGAGCGGCGCTACGGGGTGCTCAAGCGCCTCGGCGCGTCGCCGCTGCCGCGGTGGGCGCTGATGACCGCGAAGACCCTGTCTGTACTGGTCACCGAGGTCCTCCAGGTGGCGCTGCTGACGGTGATCGCCTTCGCGCTGGGCTGGTCGCCGCACGGCAACCCGCTCGCCGTGCTGCTGCTCCTGGTGCTGGGGACGGCCGCCTTCTCGGGGCTCGGGCTGCTGATGGCCGGGACTCTGAAGGCCGAGGCGACGCTCGCCGCGGCCAACCTGGTGTTCCTGCTGCTGCTGGTGGGCGGCGGGGTCATCGTGCCGCTGGAGAAGTTCCCGGACGCGGTGCAGTCGGTGCTCGGGCTGCTGCCGATCGCGGCCCTCTCGGACGGGCTGCGGGACGTCCTCCAGCACGGCGCCGGGATGCCGTGGGGCGACCTGGGCATCCTCGCGGTCTGGACGGTGCTGGGGCTCGGCGCGGCGGCCCGGTTCTTCCGCTGGGAGTGAGCCCCCGGACGCGTTCCGTCGCCGTTACGCGTAACTCGTCCCCCAGGGGGGCGTCGCGCCGGTCAGGACGGGGTCCACGACGCCTGGCACGGCACCTCGCCGCGTTGCCGAAACGCCCTGATCGCTCCTTCCCCAAGCTCTCAACTTCGTTCGAGCAGGGGAGACCCCACTGAGGACGCCCCGGCGCCTTGCGATGCACCGCACCAGACGCCGCGGCCTGATCCCACCCCGACCGGCGCGACGCCCCCTCGTGAAAGCTTGCACAAGCGGCGTCCTACCATGGTGCGCGTGCCCAAGCTGACCCGAGCCGAAGTCGCTCAAGCCCTGCGCAACCCGTTGCTGTACATCGCCGAACGCTGGACGCCCCAGCCCAGGACGGTGCGCCGCGCGGCCATGTCGGCGGTCGTGTTGGCCGTCGTCATCATCGTGGCCGGCGGCGCCGTTCGGCTGACCGGTTCGGGTCTCGGCTGCCCGACCTGGCCCAAGTGCACCGACGAGAGCCTGACGACGACGCACGAGATGGGCCTCCACGGCGTCATCGAGTTCGGCAACCGCCTGCTCACCTACGTCCTGTGCGCGGCGGTCGGCTGGGCGATCATCGCGGCCCGGTCCGCGAAGCCCTGGCGGCGCAGCCTCACCCGGCTCGGCTGGGCGCAGTTCTGGATCGTGATGGGCAACGCGGTGCTCGGCGGCATCGTCGTGCTCGTCGGCCTCAACCCGTACACCGTCGCGGCGCACTTCCTGCTGGCCAGCGCGCTGCTCACGGTCGCCCTGGTGACCTGGCAGCGGGTGCGTGAGGGCGACGGGGCACCGCGCCCGCTGGTGGGCAAGGCGGTCGCGCAGCTGTCCTGGCTGCTGGCGGTCGCCGCCGGGCTGCTGATCGCGGTCGGCACGGTGGTCACGGGCGCCGGGCGGCACGCGGGGGACTCCAGCGACGTGCACCGCATCCCGATCGACTGGAAGATGATCACCCAGCTCCACGCCGATCTGGCCTGGGTCGTGGTGGCCCTGACCGTCGCGCTCTGGTTCGTCCTGAAGGCGGTGGACGCGCCCATCGGCCCGCTGCACCGGACCCGGGAGCTGTTCGTGATCCTGATGAGCCAGGGGATCGTGGGCTACGTGCAGTATTTCACCGACACCCCGGAGATCCTGGTCGGTGTGCACATGCTCGGCTCGTGCCTGGTGTGGATCGGGGTCGTACGCGTCATGCTCTCGCTGCGGGAGCGGCCGGTGGCCGTGGCCCGGATGCCGGAGCCGGCGGTCGAGCAGGCGGAGCCCGCCGCGGCCGGCTGACGCGGGCGCACGCACAGACGGACCGGGGCTCCTGCTCCACGGCGCACAGCCGTGGAGCAGGAGCCCCGGTCCGTTTCTGGTCTCAGGCCTTGTTGGAGGGCCCGCCGACCTGGATGCCGGCCATCCGGCTCCACTCGTACGGGCCCGTGTGCACCTTCGCCGCGAACTCGCCGTCGAAGGACTCGTGCAGCGTGATCCCGGACTTCCGCGCGGCGCTCTCGGCGATCTCGTACGAGGGGGCGACCAGATCGCCCCAGCCGCCGTCCTCGCCCACCAGGACGATGCGGGCGCCCATCTGCCCGAGGTAGGCGACCTGCCCCTCGGCGCCGCCGTGGGCCTTCGCGAAGGCCCCGATCTGCTTGGCCAGCCGGGCCGCCCTGCGCTCCGCGCGCGCCGCCCGCCTGCCGTCCACCTGCTGGGTCTCAGCCTCTGCCGTCTCTGCCATGGACAGGATGCTACCGGCGGGTAGATCAACCGGCGACGGGCGGGGAGCGTGGCTTGTGCCACGCTCCCCGCCCGTCGGACGGAGCTGGGGGTTCTACCGCAGGAAGGGGTCCACCGCCACGGCCACGAACAGCAGCGAGACATAGGTGATCGACCAGTGGAACAGCCGCATCTCCTTGAGCTTCGCGCCCGTCACACCGGACTTGGCCCGGCTGAGCAGCCCGTGCGCCTCCCAGAGCCAGAAGCCGCCGGTGAGCAGCGCGACGGCCGTGTAGAACCAGCCGGTGTAGCCCAGCGGGGTGAGCAGCAGCGAGACGGCGACCATCACCCAGCTGTAGGCGACGATCTGGCGGGCGACCACCCGGTTGGACGCGATGACCGGGAGCATCGGGACGCCGACGCGCGCGTAGTCGTCCTTGACCTTCATGGAGAGCGGCCAGTAGTGCGGCGGCGTCCAGAAGAAGATGACAGCGAAGAGGATCACCGCGGCCCAGGACATCTCGTTCGTCACGGCCGACCAGCCGATGAGGACCGGCATGCAGCCCGCGATGCCGCCCCAGACGATGTTCTGCGCGGTGCGGCGCTTCAGGAGCATCGTGTAGACCACGACGTAGAAGAGCAGCGCGCCCAGCGACAGGGCCGCCGACAGCCAGTTGACGAGCAGCCCGAACCAGACCGTCGAGACCACCGCGAGGGTGATGCCGAAGGCCAGGCACTCGCGCGGGCTCACCACGCCGGTGACCAGCGGGCGCTGCGACGTACGGTCCATCAGCGCGTCGATGTCGCGGTCGATGTACATGTTCAGTGCATTGGCACCGCCGGCGGACAGGTAGCCGCCGATGGTGGTAGTGAGCACGAGCCACAGGTCGGGTACACCCTGAGCGGCCAGGAACATCACCGGAACAGTGGTGATCAGCAACAGCTCGATGATCCGAGGCTTGGTCAGTGCCACGAATGCCTTGACACGGGCCCCGAATGGGCGTTGGCCCCCTGGGCTCGGAGTCAAGGCGACCCCTGCGGGTCGGGACTCGACGGCCGTCACGCACACCCCTGACAGAGAAATCCCAGCAAGCTCCGGGCGTGAGGGCCCAGTGAAGACTTGCGCGAACCCGACCACTGTAGACGTTGGGGACAGGCCGCCCTTCGCGGGGGTGGGGTCGTGTTGATGTGGCGCGGACGGCCGCCGCGACCCGGCCGCGGGCCGTCTCGTACGCACGAGTGACGCACTGGTGTCGCAGCGTCCGCGCGGACCGTTTCCGGGGACCTCGCAACCGCGCTCCGGACCGCTCTTCGGAGCGCCCAGGAGTGGGTCCTCGCGCTCATCGGAGAAGCCCATCGGTGAGCCCTTCCGCTCATACGGGAGGCGGATTCCGCGGGCCGCCCGCACCCTGGTAGGAGCCGGAAATCACGGGTACGGACGGGGGTAGGCTCGACAGCATCCGGTGCGGTCGAAGTCACCGGTCTACAACAGTTGGAGAGGAGCCCTGACTCAGGGTGAGCACCAAGCCGACCACCACAGACCTCCAGTGGACCGAATTGGACCAGCGGGCCGTGGACACCGTCCGCGTCCTCGCCGCGGACGCCGTACAGAAAGTCGGAAACGGCCACCCGGGTACGGCCATGAGCCTGGCTCCCGCCGCGTACACCATCTTCCAGAAGGTGATGCGGCACGACCCCGCGGACGCGGAGTGGACCGGCCGCGACCGGTTCGTGCTCTCGGCGGGCCACAGCAGCCTGACCCTCTACATCCAGCTCTACCTGGCCGGCTACGGCCTGGAGCTCGATGACCTGAAGTCGTTCCGCACCTGGGGCTCCAAGACCCCGGGGCACCCGGAGTACGGCCACACCACCGGTGTGGAGACGACGACCGGCCCGCTGGGCCAGGGTGTCGCCAACGCCGTGGGTATGGCCATGGCCGCCCGCTACGAGCGCGGTCTGTTCGACCCGGAGGCGGCCCCCGGCACCTCCCCCTTCGACCACATGGTGTGGGCCGTCGCCGGTGACGGCTGCCTCCAGGAGGGCATCTCCGCCGAGGCGTCCTCGCTGGCCGGGCACCAGAAGCTGGGCAACCTGGTCCTGCTGTGGGACGACAACCACATCTCCATCGAGGGCGACACGGAGACCGCGGTCTCCGAGGACACCATCAAGCGCTACGAGGCGTACGGCTGGCACGTCCAGCGCGTCGACCAGCTGCCCAACGGCGACCTGGACCCCGAGGGCCTCTACAACGCGCTGCTGGCCGCCAAGGCCGAGACCGGGCGCCCGTCGTTCATCGCGGCCCGCTCGATCATCGCCTGGCCCGCCCCGCACGCCCAGAACACCGAGGCCTCGCACGGCTCCGCGCTCGGCGACGACGAGGTCGCCGCGACCAAGAAGGTGCTCGGCTTCGACCCGGAGAAGAGCTTCGAGGTCGCCGAAGAGGTCATCGCGCACACCCGCCGCGCCCTGGACCGTGGCCGCGAGGCCAAGGCCGAGTGGCAGAAGGGCTTCGACGCCTGGCGCGCCGCCTCCCCGGAGCGCGCCGCCGACTTCGACCGCATCGCCGCGGGCGAGCTGCCCAAGGGCTGGGAGGACAGCCTCCCGGTCTTCGAGACCGGCAAGGGCGTCGCCACCCGCGCCGCGTCCGGCAAGGTGCTCCAGGCGCTCGGCGGGATCATCCCCGAGCTGTGGGGCGGCTCAGCCGACCTGGCCGGCTCGAACAACACCACGATCGACAAGACGTCGTCGTTCCTGCCGGCGGGCAACCCGCTGCCGGAGGCCGACCCGTACGGGCGCACGATCCACTTCGGGATCCGCGAGCACGCCATGGCCGCCGCGATGAACGGCATCGCGCTGCACGGCAACACCCGCATCTACGGCGGCACCTTCCTGGTGTTCTCCGACTACATGCGCAACGCCGTGCGCCTGTCCGCGCTGATGCACCTGCCGGTGACCTACGTGTGGACGCACGACTCGATCGGCCTCGGCGAGGACGGCCCGACCCACCAGCCGGTGGAGCACCTGGCCTCGCTGCGCGCCATCCCGGGCCTCAACGTCGTGCGCCCGGCCGACGCCAACGAGACCGCCATCGCCTGGCGCGAGATCCTGCGCCGCTACACCAAGGTGTTCGGCAAGGGCGCCCCGCACGGTCTGGCGCTGACCCGCCAAGGCGTGCCGACGTACGAGGCGAACGAGGACGCGGCCAAGGGCGGCTACGTGCTCTTCGACGCCGAGGGCGGCGAGCCGCAGGTCGTGCTGATCGGCACGGGCTCCGAGGTCCAGCTCGCCGTGGAGGCGCGCGAGGAGCTCCAGGCGGCCGGAATTCCGACCCGTGTGGTGTCGATGCCGTGTGTCGAGTGGTTCGAAGAGCAGGAACAGGGTTACAAGGACAGCGTTCTGCCGCCGTCGGTCAAGGCCCGCGTGGCCGTCGAGGCGGGCATCGGCCTGACCTGGTACCGGTACGTCGGCGACGCCGGCCGAATCGTCTCGCTGGAGCACTTCGGCGCTTCGGCGGACGCCAAGGTCCTGTTCCGGGAGTACGGCTTCACCGGCGAGCACGTCGCCGAGGCCGCCCGGGAATCCCTCGCCGCCGCCACGCGCTGACGCCGTTATACGACTAGTAGGAGATGCATTTCTCATGACAGACGCACTCAAGCGCCTCTCCGACGAGGGTGTGGCGATCTGGCTCGACGACCTCTCGCGCAAGCGGATCACCTCGGGCAATCTCGCGGAGCTGATCGACCAGAGCCACGTCGTGGGGGTCACGACCAACCCCTCGATCTTCCAGAAGGCCATCTCGCAGGGTGACGGCTACGACCAGCAGCTCACCGACCTCGCGGCCCGCAAGGTGACCGTCGAGGAAGCGATCCGCATGATCACCACCGCGGACGTCCGCGACGCGGCCGACATCCTGCGTCCGGTCTTCGACGCGACGGACGGCCAGGACGGCCGGGTCTCCATCGAGGTCGACCCGCGCCTGGCGCACAACACGACGGCCACGGTCGCCGAGGCCAAGCAGCTGGCCTGGCTGGTGGACCGCCCGAACACGCTCATCAAGATCCCGGCGACCAAGGCGGGTCTGCCCGCGATCACCGAGACCATCGGCCGGGGCATCAGCGTCAACGTCACGCTGATCTTCTCGCTGGAGCGCTACCGCGCGGTCATGGACGCCTACCTGGCGGGCCTGGAGAAGGCGAAGGCCGCGGGCCTGGACCTCTCCAAGATCCACTCGGTGGCGTCCTTCTTCGTGTCCCGGGTGGACACCGAGATCGACAAGCGCCTGGACGCCGTCGGCGGCGAGGAGGCGAAGGCCGCGAAGGGCAAGTCCGCCCTGGCCAACGCCCGCCTGGCCTACGAGGCGTACGAGGAGGTCTTCGCCGGTGAGCGCTGGGCCGCCCTGGACAAGGCGCACGCCAACAAGCAGCGTCCGCTGTGGGCCTCGACCGGCGTGAAGGACCCGGCCCTCAAGGACACCCTGTACGTCGTCGACCTGGTCGCGCCGAACACGGTCAACACCATGCCGGAGGCGACTCTGGACGCGGTGGCGGACCACGGCGAGGTCACCGGCAACACCGTCGCCGGCGCGTACGACCAGGCCCGCGCCGACCTCGACGCGATCAAGAAGCTCGGCGTCGACTACGACGACGTCGTCCAGCTTCTGGAGGACGAGGGCGTCGAGAAGTTCGAGGCCGCCTGGACCGACCTGCTCAACTCGACCGAGGCGGAGCTCAAGCGCCTCGCCCCTTCGGAGGGCTGACCACTTTGTCTGGTGTTCCCGGAGCCAACCCGCTCCGTGACGCCCAGGACCGACGGCTCCCGCGCATCGCGGGGCCGTCGGGCCTGGTCATCTTTGGCGTCACGGGCGATTTGTCCCGTAAAAAGCTGATGCCCGCCGTCTATGACCTGGCCAACCGCGGCCTGCTGCCGCCGGGCTTCTCGCTCATCGGCTTCGCGCGCCGCGACTGGGAGGACGAGGACTTCGCCCAGGTCGTGCACGACGCCGTCAAGGAGCATTCCCGTACGCCCTTCCGCGAAGAGGTCTGGCAGCAGCTCAGCCAGGGCATGCGCTTCGTGCAGGGCGACTTCGACGACGACGTGGCCTTCGAGACCCTCCGGGCCACGATCGAGGAGCTGGACAAGGCGCAGGGCACGGGCGGCAACTTCGCCTTCTACCTGTCCGTCCCGCCGAAGTTCTTCCCCAAGGTCGTCCAGCAGCTCAAGAAGCACGGGCTGGCCGACCAGAAGGACGGCAGCTGGCGGCGCGCCGTCATCGAGAAGCCGTTCGGCCACGACCTGAAGAGCGCGCAGGAGCTCAACCAGCTCGTGCACGACGTCTTCCCGCCGAACGAGGTCTTCCGGATCGACCACTACCTCGGCAAGGAGACGGTCCAGAACATCCTGGCGCTGCGCTTCGCCAACACGATGTGGGAGCCGATCTGGAACCGCAGTTACGTCGACCACGTGCAGATCACGATGGCCGAGGACATCGGCATCGGCGGCCGGGCCGGTTACTACGACGGCATCGGCGCCGCGCGTGACGTCATCCAGAACCACCTGCTCCAGCTGCTCGCGCTGACCGCCATGGAGGAGCCCGGCTCCTTCCACCCCAAGGCCCTGGTCGCCGAGAAGCTCAAGGTGCTCACGGCGGTGGAACTGCCCGAGGACCTGGGCAAGCACACCGTGCGCGGCCAGTACACGCACGCCTGGCAGGGCGGCGAGGAGGCCGTCGGCTATCTGGAGGAGGACGGTATCGACCCCAAGTCGAAGACCGACACCTTCGCCGCGATCAAGCTGACGATCAACAACCGCCGCTGGGCGGGCGTGCCGTTCTACCTGCGCACCGGCAAGCGGCTCGGCCGCCGGGTCACGGAGATCGCGGTCGTCTTCAAGCGCGCCCCGTACCTGCCCTTCGAGTCCGGCGCCACGGAGGAGCTCGGCGGCAACGCCCTGGTCATCCGGGTGCAGCCGGACGAGGGCGTCACGGTGCGGTTCGGCTCCAAGGTGCCCGGCACCTCGATGGAGGTCCGGGACGTCACGATGGACTTCGCGTACGGCGAGTCCTTCACGGAGTCCAGCCCGGAGGCGTACGAGCGGCTCATCCTCGACGTCCTGCTCGGCGACGCCAACCTCTTCCCGCGCCACCAGGAGGTCGAGCTCTCCTGGAACATCCTCGACCCGATCGAGGAGTACTGGGACAAGCACGGCAAGCCCGCCCAGTACCCGGCCGGAACCTGGGGACCGGCCGAGGCGGACGAGATGCTCGCACGCGACGGACGGAGCTGGCGCCGGCCATGAAGATCGATCTCACGGAAACCACGTCCAGCAAGATCAACCAGGCGCTCGTCTCGGCCCGGCGCGCGGTCGGCGCCCCGGCGATCGGGATGGTACTCACCCTCGTCATCGTCACCGACGAGGAGAACGCCTACGACGCGCTGAAGGCGGCGAGCGACTCCTCGCGCGAGCACCCCTCGCGGATCATCGCGGTCATCAAGCGGCTCAGCCGTTCGCCGCGCACCCGCCGCGACGCGCGGCTCGACGCCGAGATCCGGGTCGGGTCCGACTCGGGCTCCGGCGAGACCGTGGTGCTGCGGCTCCACGGCGAGCTGGCCAACCACGCCCAGTCGGTCGTCCTGCCGCTGCTGCTGCCGGACGCCCCGGTGGTGGTGTGGTGGCCGCAGGACTCCCCCGCCGACCCGGCGAAGGACGCGCTCGGCTCGCTGGCCCAGCGCCGGATCACCGACACCTACTCGGCCGAGCACCCGCTCGAAGAGCTGGCGACGCGCGCCCAGACCTACCGGCCCGGTGACACGGACCTGGCATGGACGCGCATCACGCCGTGGCGCTCGATGCTGGCGGCCGCGCTCGACCAGCAGCCGGCGGAGGTCGTCTCGGCCACGGTCGAGGGCGAGTCGGACAACCCGAGCTGCGAGCTGCTCGCCATGTGGCTCGCGGACCGGCTCGGCGTTCCGGTGGAGCGCACCACGTCCGGCGGCCCCGGCCTGACGGCCGTCCGGATGACCACGAAGAACGGCGACATCGTCCTGGACCGGGCCGACGGCTCGCTCGCCACGCTCTGCATGGTGGGCCAGCCGGACCGCGCGGTGGCGCTCAAGCGCCGCGAGACGGCGGAGCTGCTCGCGGAGGAACTGCGCCGCCTCGACCCGGACAACATCTACGAGTCGACGGTGAAGTTCGGCGTGGAGCGCCTCGACAGGACGGGCCCGGACGCCCCGGCCAAGAAGGCGCCGGACGCGGCTCCCCCCGCGAAGAAGGCCGCCCCGGCCAAGAAGGCGGCGGCGAAGTGACCGGAGTCCCGCAGCTCGTCGTGCACCGCGACAAGGAGCTGATGGCGCAGGCCGCCGCGGCCCGGCTGATCACGAGGATCGTGGACGCCCAGGCCGCGCGCGGGGACGCCTCGGTGGTGCTCACCGGCGGGCGCAACGGCAACGGCCTGCTGGCCGCGCTCGCCGCCGCGCCCGCCCGGGACGCGGTCGACTGGTCGCGGCTGGACCTGTGGTGGGGCGACGAGCGGTTCCTGCCCGAGGGCGACCCCGAGCGGAACGTCACCCAGGCCCGCGAGGCGCTGCTGGACGCGGTGCCGCTGGACCCGTCGCGGGTGCACGTCATGCCCGCGTCGGACGGCCCCTACGGTCCGGACGCCGACGCGGCGGCCGCCGGGTACGCGGCCGAGCTGGCGGCCGCGTCGGCGCCGCAGGACCACGGCCCGGTGCCGGAGTTCGACGTGCTGATGCTGGGCGTCGGCCCCGACACCCATGTCGCCTCGCTCTTCCCGGAGCTGCCTGCGGTACGGGAGACCGAGCGCACCGTCGTCGGTGTGCACGGTGCGCCGAAGCCGCCGCCGGTCCGCGTCTCGCTGACGCTGCCCGCCATCCGGGCGGCGCGTGAGGTGTGGCTGCTGGCCGCGGGCGAGGACAAGGCGGAGGCCGTGGCCATCGCCCTGTCCGGGGCCGGGGAGATCCAGGCCCCGGCGGCCGGTGCGTACGGCCGCGGCCGCACGCTGTGGCTGCTGGACGCGGCGGCGGCCTCCCGCCTCCCGCGCGCCCTGTACCCGCCGGCCTCGGCCTGACCGGCCGTCAGCGGGCTTCCTCACGGGCCCGGTCCGCTCCTCGGGGGCGGACCGGGCCCGCCGCCTTTACGGGACGGCGCGTGAAGGGCTCAGGGCGTGGACGCGCAGTCGGGGCGGCGCGCCGTCGCGGGGTCGAGGGCGTTGCGTACGAGCCGCAGGACGACCGGGTCGTAAGGGCTGCCCATGTGGCCGGTCCGGTCCAGGGGGCAGAGGTCCTGGACGGTGATGTTGGTGACCCGGTCCCCGGGGTGGGCGGGCTGGAGGTACTGGCGCGCGTAGGGGGTGACGATCCGGTCCTTGCGTGTGACCACCGTGGTGTAGCGGACGCCCGGCAGGGTGTCGCCCCCCGCGTCGAGCCGGGTGTTGACGGCCGAGGCGATCGTCTGGTCGGCCAGGGCCTGGCCGCCGAACCGGGCGGCCGGCGCGAGGATGTGCAACCGCTTCGCGAGGGTGGCCAGCCCTGACACGGTGCTGCCGTGGTTGGCGGGGGCGACCCCGATCAGCCGGCGCACCTTGTTGCGGGCCGGGTCGCGGGGGTCGGTTCCGCCGGCGAATTTCAGGTAGTAGCGCGGCAGGATTCCGCCGCCCTGGGAGTGGCCGACGAGGTCCACCTGGCGGGTGCCCGTCCGGTCGAGGACCCGGTCGACGAAGCGGGCCAGCTGCTCGGCGGACTCGGGGACGGCGGCACGCCCCTTGACGATGTCACCCGCCGGGGCGCCGACGTTCGCGGCGAAGACGCAGTAGCCGTCAGCCCGCAACCGGGGCGCCACGGCCCGCCAGTTGTTGTACGCGTTCTCGTAGGTGCCGTGCACGAGCACGACCGGCCGGGGGTGCCGGGCGCCCGGCACGCAGTCCCAGTCGCCGGCGCCGGGCGGAGGGGCGTCGGGATGGCGGGTGGAGGCGACGAATGCCCGTTCCCAGAGCCGGTAGGCGGTGCCCTGACCGGACTCGGGCGCGGCGTCGCGCGGGAGTCCGGCGTGCGCCGCGCCCGCGGCCGTGGCCAGGAGCACGGCGGCGAGGACGGTCGCCCGGCGGAGGCGGCGGCCGATGGCCCGGCCACCGGGGCGGTGCGGGGTCCCGGCGGCCTTCGGGGCGGTGGGGTCGCTCGGACGGTGGGGCGGGTGCTGCATGGTGGTGCCTCCCGGACGGTCGTACCGCGGCCCGGGACAGGGCCGCGCGTGGGCTGAGGTCATCCGTTGGGGTGGTACGAGAGGGCCGGCGGCGGACTCCGGCCCCGGCGGTCCGCGATCCGTCGGGCGGGCGCCGGTGGCGCACGCCGAGATGGCGGCCGGTTCGCGTTCGGGTGATGGCACCCCAGGCGCCGTTCACACTCGGTGACAGCGCGGGTACGGTGAGCGCACCGAGTCCGGGCCGACGGGCCTGCCGCGTTCCCCCGCGCCGGACATCGGCCCGTACCCGGTCGCAAGGAGATGGCATGCCCGCGAACTCGCTCGTCGTCGGTGCCGGCGGCTTCATCGGCCGCTCGCTGACCGGCGAACTCCTGCGCCGGGGCCAGGAGGTCGCCGCCGCCGTGCACGGAAGCGGGGAGGGCCTGCTGCGGTGGCTCGGCGAGCAGGGCGCGGACACCGGCCGGCTCACCGTCGTCCGGTCCGACGTCACCCGCCCGGGACTCGGTCTGCCCGAGGACGGCCTGGACGGGGTGCGGGACGTCTACAACACGGCGGCGCGCTTCGCCTTCGGGATGGCACCGGCCGAGGCCAGAGCGGTCAACGTCGACGGGGCCGTGCATGTCGCCGAGTGGGCGGCGACCCGTCCACAGCTGCGCCGGCTGGTCCACATCAGCGGCTACCGCATGGCCGCCGCCGAAGCCGCCTCGCCCGACTACCGGCGCGACGGCGCCTACGAGGCGTCCAAGCGCGAGGGGGACGCGGCGGTGCGGGCGCGCGCACGGGCACTCGGCGTGCCGCTGACCGTCGCCAATCCGAGCACGGTCATCGGGCCCGGCCAGTGGGTCGGTCTGGCGGATCTGGTCCATGAGCTGTGGCGGGGCCGGCTCCCGGCGCTGCCCGGCACCCCTGACACCTTCCTGCCGGTCGTGGGGCTCGACTACCTCGTACAGTTCCTGGCCTCCGTTCCGGAGAGGGATGAGAGTGCGGGCAGCACCTACTGGCTGCTGGACGACACCACGCCGGAACTGCCGCTCCTGGTGGCTCTGCTCGCCGAACACATGGGCGTGCCTGCGCCGCGCCGCTCCATTCCGGTCGGTGTGGTCAAGCGGCTCCCCCGCGCCCTGACCGGGGCCGACCCGGAGACGCTGTCCTTCCTTTCCAGCGACCGGTACGACACCGCGTCGGCGCGGGAGCTCGCCCTGTCGCTCGGTCTGGAGAAGCCACCGGTGCGTGAGGCCCTGTGCGACTGGGCGGACGGACTGGTCGCCACGCGGTTCGGCCGGGTCCCGGCACCCGGTGTGCCGTGCGGCTTCCAGCAGGTCGGCACGGACCGGACCTGGGTGGTGGGAGAGCGGGAGCGGCCCGGTTACGTCTTCCTGCACGGCATGCCGGTCGACGCCGACTCCTGGGCGCCGGTGGCCGGGCGGGTGGACGCTCCCGCCCTCGCCGCCGACCTGCCGGGGTTCGGGCGCTCCACGCCGGAGCCCAGGCAGACGCACGACGACTGGCTCGCCGCGCTGATGGCCCCCGTGGAGGGCCGCCCGGTGCTGGTCGCCCACTCGTACTCCTGCGGGCCGGCCCTGCGCTACGCGCTGCGGCATCCGGGGCGGGTCGGCGCGCTGGTGCTGGTCTCCCCCGCCTTCCTCCAGCCGGCCTCCTCGTGGCTGACGCGCTCCCCTCTCGCCGTGCCGGCCCTGAGCCGGATGACCGCCGAGCGGCTGGCCGGCTCCCTCGGGCTCCCGGACCCCGCATGGCTCCAGGGGCCCGTGGCCGATCTGCGGCGGTCGGGAGCCGCGCTGCGGGTGGTCTCCGCGCTGCGTTCGGCGTACGGGCAGCGCGCCGCCCTGCGCGGTGCCGTACGCGGTGTCACGGTCCCGGTGGAGCTGGTCATCGGGGCGGACGATCCGCTGGAGGGGCCGAGCGAGCTGCCCGTCACCGAGATCGGGTCGGCCGGTCACTACCCCCAGCTGACCCACCCCGACGACGTGGCGCGGCATCTGGTCGCCGTGCGGGAGCGGTCGGCGGCCGGCTAGGGCCTGCCCGCCCTCCGGCGTGCCACGTCAGGCGCGGGTGAAGGCCAGGACCACGTTGTGGCCGCCGAAACCGAAGGAGGTCGACAGGGCCGCCGACGCCTCGGCTCTGCGCGGCGGCCCGGTCACCAGGTCGAGTTCGATGCCGTCGCCGATGTCCTCCAGGTTGCGTACCGGTGGTACCAGGGACTCCTTCAGCGCCTGCACCGTGAGGATCGCCTCCACGGCGCCCGACGCGCCCAGGAGGTGCCCCGTCGAGGACTTGGCGGCGGTGACCACCGGATGACCGCCCACCGCGGTCATCAGGGCGCGGGCCTCCGCGACATCGCCCTGCGGGGTGCCCGTGGCGTGCGCGTTGACGTGGCCGATATCGGCTCCGGTCAGCCCGGCGTCGCGCAACGCCTCCTGAATCGCGCGCACTTGTCCGCCGGCGTCGGGCAGCGTGATGTCGTGGGCGTCGGAGGTGACGCCCGCCCCGGCCAGCTCCGCGTGTACGCGGGCGCCGCGTGCACGCGCGTACTCCGCGCTTTCCAGTACGACCATGCCCGCGCCCTCGGACATGACGAAGCCGTCCCGCTGCCGGTCGAAGGGCCTGGAGGCGAGTTCGGGCTCGTCGTTGCGCAGGGAAAGGGCCCGCATCTGGGCGAAGGCGCCGAGCGAGAGGGGATGCAGGCAGGCATCCGTGCCTCCGGCCACCACCACGTCGGCGCGTCCGGCGCGGATGAGCAGGGCGCCCACCGCGATGGCCTCGGCTCCCGAGGCGCACGCACTGGTCGGCGCGTGGGTGCCCGCCCGCGCCCCCACCATCAGGCTCACCGCCGCGGAGGCGCCATTGGGCATGAGCCGGGGCACCGTGTACGGGGAGACCGCGCGCCGCCCGCGCCGGTGGAGCACGTCGTTCTGCTCCAGTATGGTCAGCGCACCTCCGATGCCGGTGCCCACCACGACGGCCAGCCGTTCGGGTTCGGCCTCCGGCCGGCCCGCGTCGGCCCACGCCTCCTCGGCCGCTACCAGAGCGGCCGCCTGGCTGCGGTCCAGCCGGCGCCGCCGCACCCGTTCGATGTCGCTGTACGGGTCGCGACGCATGGTGCCCGCGATGCGGACGGGCAGCATGTCAACCCACGGGGCGTCGATCGGCGAGATGCCCGACCGGCCCGCGAGCAGCGCCTCCCAGGTGCCGGGGACATCGCCCGCGAGCGGGGTCGTGGCGCCCATACCCGTCACCAGGACACCGGTCGCGGGCCGGGGGCTCCGACGCGCGTTCCTACCCGAGGTGCGCCGCACGGCCGCCTCCGTTTCCGGGCCGGGCCGCCAGCACCGCGCGGGCTCTCAGTCCCGCGACGGTGAGGGCCATCACCGCGCGCAGCAGCTCGCCGACGCCGGCCGGCGGGACCGCGGCGGTCTCCGCGTTCGTCCGGCCGGGCCCTTCCTCCTGTTCGTATCCAATCAATTCGCCCGCCATATGCATACCGTCCTCTCATTTCCGATTCTCCGGCGGTGGCTTGAATGCATCGCAGGACCAAATGGCTCGAATAGCGCCTGCGAGGTATGGGCGGGCCACCACCGGTACGGATCGCTGTCGCCCGGCACTGAACCCAATCTAAGGGCCCGGAACGAGCCTCCACATCGGACTTTCTATTGATTTCCTACTCCCCCTTCCAGCGGACCCTTCACCCATTAGGAGGGGACCGAACCTGCCGGTCATCGCGTTGATGAGGAACTGCCGAACCCTTTCCGCACAAGAAGACTTCAACGGCCCCCAAGACCACGGTCAAATACTTTCTTACTTGTCCTACAATGCCTTCTGGGGCTTCTTATTGCCATGACGCCGGAGCGTGCTGCATAGTAAACGCAGATGCTGCAGGGAAAGCTTGCGGCCGCATCCCGAGCCTCATCCGCTTCAAAAGCAAATTACGCACACAATGGCGCGGAGTCCGGGCTGCCCCCTTTTTCTTCCTCCTGCAAAATCCGGAAGGAATCCTCATGTCACACACCGAAACGGCACGCCCGTCCGCCGCCGAGGAGACGGTCCACGTGGTCCGCTGGCCCCTCGAAGCGTCGAAGCTGGAGCACCACCGTCGTACGGGCGCCCTGCGTCTCCTCGTGATCGAGAACGGGGGGACACCGCCGACGACCACCGACGCGCGGGAGGACTGGGTGCGCTCACCGATCACGCGCGAGGACTTCGGCGCCCGCATCGCGGCTCTGCGTGCCAGGGCCGCCTCGTACGACGTGCCGGCCCTGGACCATGACGGACTGCTGCGGTACGGAAGCCGCGTCGTGCCCGTCTCCCCGACCGAGATGTACCTGTTACGGCCCCTGGTGCAGCGGTTCGGGAGCCTGGTGGCCCGCGAGGAGCTGCTCACGCTGCTGAGCACCCGCGGCTCAACCGCCAGCCGGAACGCACTGGACCTGCATGTGATGCGCATCCGCCGGCGGGTGCTCCCGCTGGGACTGCGCCTGCGGACGGCCAGCAGGCGCGGCTACCTCCTGGAGGGCCCCGCATGACAGCGGGCCCGCTGCGGACCCGTTCCGGCAGGGGCCCGCTCCCGGGCGTCAGACCGCCGTGCGCCGTACGCCGGCGCAACCGCAGGCGGCGGGTACCAGCCCGGTGCGATGGGCGTAGATCACGGCGTGGACCCGGTTGCGCAGCTCCAGCTTGTCCAGCAGGTGCTGCACATGGGACTTGACCGTGCTCTCGCCCAGGACCAGTTCGGCCGACACCTCGGCGTTGCTGAGGCCCCGGGCGAGCAGCGTCAGGACCTCCCTCTCCCGCCGGGTCAGCAGTGCGGCGCGGGCCCTCTCCTCGTCGGTCCCGTGCCGGCAGGGCGAGGCGGGACGCGTCTGCCCCTCCGCGGCGGCGGCCGGGGGCCCGTCGGCCTCCAGGACGGCGTAGCCGGCAGCGGTCATGTGGACGGCGGACAGCAGCTGCGCGGGGGTGGCGCTGCTGAGCACCACCCCACGCGCCCCGGCCCGCAGCGCCCGCCGCACAGCCTCGTCGGTCCCCTGAACCATCAGCAGGACCCCCGGCGCGCCGTTCTTCGTGCGGGCGGCCAGCGCGGCGGCCAGCCGGGCGGCGTCGAGGCCCGGTGACTGCGCGTCGACGAGCACCACATGGGGGCGCAGACCGGCCGCCCGGGCCTCGGCCTCGGCGGCGTCGACCGCTTCGCCGGCCACCTCGATGACCGGGTCCCGGTCGAGCACGGCCCGGATGCCGGCGCGCGTGATCGCGCGGTCACCGGCCAGCAGAACGCGAACGAGTGCGCTGATCGCCTCTCTCCTCTCCTTCGGGGCGCGGCCGGCCGCGGCTTCAGGCCGCCGTGCCCCCGGTACGCGGAACGGCCGCGCCGCTGTCCGCGCGGACGGGCCGCCCGGCGTCGCGGCGCCTCGGTGTGGCGAGGACGGCGAGGGCGCCGACGGCGATGAGGCACGCACCGGTCCACAGTGCGGGGACCATGCCGTGGGTGAACCCGTCCGGCGTGGCGAGGTCCCCGTGCGCGGTGAACACGGAGGCCAGGACGGCGACTCCGAGGACGCCGCCCAGCTCGCGCAGCGCGTTGACGGCGCCCGACGCCATGCCCCGGTCCTCCTCGGCGACCGCCCCCATCACCAGGTTCGCCGTCGGCGAGAAGTAGAAGGTCATGCCGAGCCCGCACAGCACCAGCGCGGGGACGAGGGAGGGGTAGCTCACGTCCGGGGAGACCCGGGCCGCGATCCACCCCAGGCCGCACGCCTGGAATGCCAGCCCGAGCGCCACGATGGGGCGGCCACCGATCCGGTCGGAGAGGAGGCCGGCCAAAGGCGCGACGAAGATCGGCACGATCGTCCACGGCAGGATGCGCAGTCCCGCCTCCATCGGCGAGTAGCCCCGCGGCCCCTGGAAGAACTGCGTGAGCAGGAAGACCGAGCCGAACATCCCCGCGAACATCAGCAGCCCTGCCGCGTTCATCCCGCTGAAGGTCCGGTGCCGGAACAGCCGCATCGGGAACATGGGCATCGCGGTGCGCAGCTCCCAGGCGACGAAGCCCCCCAGGACCAGGGCGCCGCCGGTCAGCGCGGCCGGCACCCGGGCGCCGGACCAGTCGTCGGCCGGCCCCTGGATCAGGCCGTAGACGATGCCGAACAGGCCGGTGCCCGCCAGCACGGTCCCGACCAGGTCCAGCCGGGCGTTCGGGCCCCGGCTCTCGGTGAGCCGCCACCGGGCGAGCGGGAGGACCAGGAGCCCGATCGGCACGTTGATCCAGAAGATCCACTGCCAGGCGAGGTGTTCGACCACCGTTCCGCCGAGGAGCGGCCCCATGGCGATGGCGAGACCTTCGACGGCGCTCAGCGCGCCGAGGACGGCCCCGCGCCGGGCGGCCGGGGCGACCGCCGTGAGCAGGGTCAGGTTGAGCGGCATCAGGGCGGCGGCGCCCAGCCCCTGCACGGCGCGGGCCGCGATCAGGGCGCCGATGCCGGGGGCGAGGGCCGCCGCGGCGGACGCGGCGGTGAAGACGGACAGGCCCACGAGGAACATCCGCCGTCTGCCGAACCGGTCGCCCAGGGCCGCGCCGGGCAGCATCAGGACGGCGTAGGTGAGCGTGTAGGCGTTGACCGTCCACTCCAGCTGCCGGATGTCGCCGCCGAGGCTGTCGCGGATCGCGGGCAGGGCGGTGATGACGACGAGATTGTCGAGGGACACCATGGCCACGCCCAGGCCACAGCACAGGAACGTCCACAGGACGTTCCGCTTCGAGACGTTCATGACTGCCTTTTCCAGGGGGTGTGCCGGGGCGGGCGCGCCCGCCCCGGCATCGCGGAGGGGTCTTTCGGTCAGCGGGCGCCTTGCCGGCTCCGCAGGCGGAGCATCGGCGGGACCAGGGCGGCCAGTTGGACCGGCCACGCGAGGCGTCCGCGCCAGCGTTCGCCGAACGGCCGGGCCAGTTGGTGCACGTCCACCCGGATTTCGGACCTCACCGGCTTCCCGGCCAGGAGCCGGACCGCCATGTAGGAGCTCAGCACCCCGAAGGCCGTTGCCGTGTAGGCGACTTGGGGGAAGCTGTAGTCCGTGCGGAGATGGTTGGCCCGGATCTCCGCCAGCATCTCGGCCGGCACCCTGCGCAACGGCACCGCGCGCCGCAGCAGGTCCCAGGTGTCCATGCGGACGATGTCGTCCACGGTGATGGCACCGGCGAACGGTTCCCGGACGCGCCGGTAGTCGTAGCAGCGCACGTACTGGGTGCCCGCCATGTCCCAGCCGGTGATCAGTGGCAGCCGCCGCTGCACCGCGACGCGGTGCAGCAGGTGCTTGGCGCGCCAGCCCTCGGCCGTGGTGACGTCCACCCCGTCGATGATCAGCTGGCAGGGTGCGGTGAGCCGCTGCACGGTCTGCGAGGTCACCCCGTCCGCGAACACCGACACCCGGGCGTGCGGGTTGATGGACATGATGCGTTCGGCGGCGCCCGCGGCCTTGTTCTGGTCGATGTCGGCGGCGACCGCGCTCTGCCGGTTGAGGTTGTTCAGCTCGTACGTGCCGGGGTCGGCCACCAGGAAGCGCTGGACGCCGAGCCGGGTCAGCGGTTCCACGGCGGCGCCGCCGATCGAGCCACAGCCCGCGACGAGGACCGTCGCCTCGCGGAGGGCCTGCTGCTCCCGGGGCGCTACGACACCGTCGTTACGGGTGACGAGCTCGTCGTAGAAGGCCCGGTGCGAGCGCGACTCCTCGGGGCCGGTCGTGAGCCCGCTCATGTCCTCGGCCGTCATCGGGAGCCTCCGCGCTGGCGGGGGATCGCGGGGCCGTCCGGCTTCTGCCTGCGCGCGGCCAGCCTGGCGACCATCTCCTGGTACGAGGTCAGGTCGCTGGTCCCGTCCAGATAGGAGCGGACGACGTCGCGGTACCAGAGCAGGTCCCCCGGCACCGGCGCCACGAACGGCTTGGCGACGACGCCCTGGTGGTAGATGGGGGCGAGCGGGTCGGTCTCCGGCAGGCTCGGTGAGGTGTCCTCGACCACGTGGAGGTCGAAGCCGGCCAGCCGCAGATGCCGTAGGGCCACGTGCTCCTTCGCGTCGCCCAGGACCAGGCTGATCGCGTCGCCCAGCTGGATCATCGCCTCACCCATGCCCAGCATGAGGTGCCACGGCACCCGGTCGCGCTGGATGCCGAGCGGCATCGACTGGTCGCGCAGGAAGCGCTTGAGCTCGAAGACCTGGTGGGTACCGAGCCCGGGGCGGGCGTACGGCGCCAGCAGGTCCACACCGTGCGCCGCCTCGGTCGGGAACAGGGCGCGCCGCGCCGAGTCGAGGGGAAGGCTGACGGTGTCCGCGGAGCAGCTCAGCCCGACGTAACCGCGGATGCGGCCGGTGCGTGAGCAGAGGCACACGGTGTGGATGCTCTCGGTCTCGCCGGGCCGGGGCAGTGGCTCGTGGAAGGCGGCGGTCCGGTAGACCAGGTCGGCCGAGATCCAGCTCAGCCGCAGGTACTGGGCGAGCCGGAAGCCGAGGATGCCCCGGAGGTACCGGGCGGGGAACTGGCTGTCCCGCGCGGTCAGGGTGATCAGACCGCTTTCGGCGTCCTGCGCGTGGTGGAGCGGTGTGCCGGTGATCTCGGCGGGGAGCTGCCGGTAGCCGAGCCGTTCGTGCAGCTCGATGATGTCGGCGACGTAGCGCAGGGCGCGCGATCCGGTGGGGTCCGCGGAGGTGGGGATGGCGGTGTGCCCGTGGCGGTCGCCGCTCGTGCGCGGGGAGGGCGTGCTCACTCGGCATCGTCTCCGGCGTAGAGGCTGTCGGTGATGGTGAGCGCGAGGACTTCGGGGGTGCCCTCGTATACGCGGGTGCCGTAGGCGTCGCGGAGCATCTTCTCCACGCCGTGGGAGCGCAGGTAGCCCCGGGCGCCGACGAGGGAGCAGGCGGCGTCGGCGACGTCGATGGCGGCCCGGTCCGCGAAGAGCTTGGCGACGGCGGGCTCGTAGGCGGGCGGCGGGAGCTGGGTGTCCACGGTGTTCGCCGCGCGGAGGTAGAGCAGCCGGGCGGCGTCGACCTTGGCGCTCATGTCGGCCAGCTTGGCGGCGGTGAACTGGTGGCGGTGGAGCAGCGTGCCGCCCTGGACGCGTTCGCCGGCCCAGGCGACGGCCGCTTCCAGGGCGCCGCGTGCCACGCCGGTGGAGATCCCGGCGACGGCGGCGCGTGCCATGTTGCTCTGGGCCATGTTGATGGCCATGCCCTCGCCCTCCACGCCGATCATGTTCTCGGCGGGCACCCGGACCTCGTGGAAGGTCAGTTCGCTGCCGAGGCAGGCCCGGTAGCCCATCTTGTCGGCGACCGGGCCGCGCTCCACGCCGGGCAGGTTCAGCGGCACGATGAAGGAGGTGAGCCCGGTCGCCCCGGGGCTGCCCTCCATGTTGGCGAACACCGAGGCGAAGGCGGCGAAGCGGGCGTTGGTGATGAACCGCTTCCGGCCGGTCAGGACGTAGTCGTCGCCGTCCCGGCGGGCGGTCATGACGTTGCGTGCGTGGTGCGCGTTCGCGGGGATGATCAGGTCGCAGCCCGCGTCCTCCTCGGTGACGGCGTTGCAGGCGAGCACCGGTTCGTCACCGGAGAAGAGCGGCAGGTAGCGCGCCTGGAGACGGGGGTCGCCGGAGAGCAGGAGCGGTGCCTGCCCGAGCATGGTGGCGCCGAAGACGAGCGCGGTCCCGGGGCACACGGCGGCCACTTCCTCCAGGGCCGCGGCCACCCCGAGCATGCCGAGGCCGAGGCCGCCGTAGTCGGTGGGGACGGCGGCCCGGGTCAGTCCCGCCTTGTGGCCGGCGCGTACGAGGTCCCAGTCGAAGTCCTCGGCCGGTGCCTGGTCCAGCTCCTGGACCCGGGGGCGCACCTCCTCCCGGGCATACCGCCGTGCGGCCTCCTTGAGCTGCTGTACGGCGGGCGGCAGTTCGTCGAAGTTCAGTTCCGGGGTGAGATCTCCCGGCACATCGATGGTCATGGTTGGGGCTCCTTGGTGACGGTGGTGGGGGCGCCGGGTCAGATGCCGGCGTCGGCGGCGATGTCCGGGTAGCGGTCGAAGGCCGGCTGGAGCAGCGGAACCAGCTCCAGCACCTTGGCGATCCGGCCGCGGATGCGGAGCTTGCCGGTGGCGATGGCCGCCGGAACCGGCAGCCGGCCCAGCCACAGCGCGTGCGCGGTGTCGCAGGACATCTTGAGAGTGATCGCCGGCTTGAACGGTGCCTCGTCCCCGACGACGACACCGTCGGGCGAGACGAAGATCCGGCAGTCCGGCCTGCTGTGCACGAGCTGTACGGACAAGGACTCCTTGCGGGCCTTCTCCACGAACTGCTCGTCCTCCAGCAGAACGGTGAACAGGCGCCCGAACACGGCGTCGGCCTTTTCTCCGGACGGAAATACGCTCATGGTTTTCCTTCGCGATATCTGCGGTCGGTGCGAGCACGCTACGACAGCCCCGACTCAGCCCCGCCCGCGCCAACAGGTGTCCGACAAAAGACGGAAAGAAAACAGCAAGACCGGCCCCCTCTGCGCCCTGAGCAGGCACTTTGCACGAAGGGAGTCTGATCACCGCAGGTAATAACGCAGCCCTCGGCTGCAACACAAAGCGAAATCAAAGGCCACCGGAAGGACCACGAAAGGGTGATACGGATAATCGCCTCTTGCATTTCTGCGCCCCATGCCGCGTCATGGAGAAGTCCCGCCGCGACACCCGCGGCGGACAACGACGAAAGGAAGTGATCCACCATGCGCAGGATCGAGATGGGGCACCGGGCCGTCGTCCGGGCCGACCGCCCCCAGGCCGGCCAGAGCTCCAGCTGGAACTGGACGTGGGCCTACCGCCAGTCCTGACCGCTCCCGCGTGGGGCCGGCTCCCCTCTTCCCCCGGCCCCACGCGGCCACCAGGTCCCACCCCGTACCGCCGCCCCAGGAGTCACCTTGCGTCTTCGCCGCTCCCGTTGTCTGACGTGCTACTGGCACGAGGGCGAGTTCGTCGTCCATCCCCACCCGCACGGCACGCCCACGGCTCTGCATCCCGTCGCGGCGGAGGTCCTGTCCGCGTTCGAGGAGTGGCGCACGCCCCGGGAGGCGGCCGGGGGCCTCGGGCACCTGACCCCGGACACGGTCGAGGAGGCCGTGGCGGCGCTGACGGACGCCGGGGCACTTCTGAGCGAGGGCGGCGAGGCGGCCCACCGCGACGAGCTCATCGCCGGACAGTGGGGGGCCTGGACGCCCGAGGCGTCGTTCTTCCACTACGCCACGTCCGACGTCTACGACACGGAGCGGTCCGGGGACTCACCGGACACCCCCGCCGACGTGACCGGTGACGCCGGCACCGGGGCCCTGCCCCCGCTGTTCACCAGCCACCCGCGGGCACCGCGGCTCCTGCTGCCGCGCCGCCCGGCGGAGCTGCGGATGCCGTACGGCCAGGTCCTGTTCGACCGCCGCACCCACCGCGACTTCACCGGCGCCCCGGTGAAGTCGGACACCCTGGCCGCCCTGCTGGCGGCGGTGTTCGGGCCGGTCGACTTCATCGACTGCGGCCGGGGCGCGCTGTACCGCCGTACGAGTCCGCAGGGCGGCTCACGGCAGGAGATCGACGCCTACGTCGGCGTCCTCGACGTCGAGGGACTGCCCTCCGGCTGGTACCACTACGACGGGCTGCTCCACGGGCTCGAACTGCTCTCCGAGGGCTTCACCCCCGACGAGGCCGTCCACCTCTGCGCGGACCAGTCGTGGGCGGCCCGGCCCGCCTTCTTCGTCGTGCTCGCGGCCCGCCTGGAGCGGATGGGCGTGAAGTACCCGACGCCGCGCGCCTACCGGGTCTGCCTGCTGGACGCCGGCCACCTCGGCCAGACGTTCGCCCTGACGGCGACCGCGCTCGGGCTCGGCCCCGCGCAGACCGGCGCGTTCCGGGACACCGAGGTCGCCGCCCGGTGCGGCCTGGACGGCACCGGCCGCGTCCCGCTGTACGTACTGGCCGCCGGCCATCCCGATCCGGCGCCCCTGGACGCGCCGCCGGCGGCCGGAGTGGACGCGTTCGGCACCACCGTGCTGGCGGCGCCCTGACAGCACGCGGGAGGGGACGGCGACGGCCCGGCCGCGCCGTCCCCTCCTCCGGCGCGCTCAGCGCCCGCGCAGCTCGCGGTACGTCGAGACGAGCGCGGCGGTCGAGCTGTCCAGCTGCTCGCCGCCCTTGCCCTCGGTCAGGACGGGCTCGATCTTCTTGGCGAGGACCTTGCCGAGCTCGACGCCCCACTGGTCGAAGGAGTCGATGTTCCAGATCGCGCCCTGGACGAAGACCTTGTGCTCGTACAGCGCGATCAACTGGCCCAGCACGGACGGGGTGAGCCGGTCGGCGAGGATCGTCGTCGTCGGGTGGTCGCCCCGGAACGTCTTGTGCGCCACCAGCTCCTCCGGGACGCCCTCGGCGCGTACCTCGTCCGGCGTCTTGCCGAAGGCGAGGGCCTGGGTCTGGGCGAAGAAGTTGGCCATCAGCAGATCGTGCTGGGCGACGAGGCCGGGCAGCAGGTCCTCGACCGGCTGCGCGAAGCCGATGAAGTCGGCCGGGATGACCTTCGTGCCCTGGTGGATCAGCTGGTAGTAGGCGTGCTGGCCGTTGGTGCCGGGGGTGCCCCAGACGACCGGGCCGGTCTGCCAGTCGACCGGATTGCCGTCGCGGTCCACGGACTTGCCGTTGGACTCCATGTCCAGCTGCTGGAGGTACGCGGTGAACTTGGACAGGTAGTGGCTGTAGGGCAGCACCGCGTGCGACTGGGCATCGAAGAACGCGCCGTACCAGACGCCCAGCAGGCCGAGCAGCAGCGGGGCGTTCTCCTCGGCGGGGGCGGTGCGGAAGTGCTCGTCGACGAGGTGGAAGCCGTCGAGCATCTCGCGGAACCGGTCCGGCCCGATGGCGATCATCAGCGAGAGACCGATGGCGGAGTCGTACGAGTAACGCCCGCCGACCCAGTCCCAGAACTCGAACATGTTGGCCGTGTCGATGCCGAAGTCCGCGACCTTCTCCGCGTTGGTCGACAGCGCCACGAAGTGCTTGGCGACGGCATCCTGACCGGCCCTCAGGCCGGTGAGCAGCCAGTCGCGGGCGGAGGTGGCGTTGGTGATCGTCTCGATCGTGGTGAAGGTCTTCGAGGCGATGATGAACAGCGTCTCGGCCGGGTCGAGATCGCGGACGGCCTCGTGCAGGTCGGCGCCGTCCACGTTGGAGACGAAGCGGAAGGTCAGGGAGCGGTCCGTGAAGGAGCGCAGCACCTCGTACGCCATGGCGGGGCCGAGGTCGGAGCCGCCGATGCCGATGTTGACGATGTTCTTGATCGGCTTGCCGGTGTGGCCGGTCCACTCCCCCGACCTGACGCGGTCGGCGAACGCGGCCATCTTGTCGAGCACCGCGTGCACGGCCGGCACCACGTTCTCGCCGTCGACCTCGATCACGGCGTCCCGCGGGGCGCGCAGCGCGGTATGCAGGACGGCGCGGTCCTCGGTGGTGTTGATCTTCTCGCCGCGGAACATGGCGTCGCGCAGCCCGGCGACGTCGGTGGCGACGGCCAGCTCGCGCAGCAGCCCCAGCGTCTCGTCGGTGATCAGGTGCTTGGAGTAGTCGAGGTACAGGTCGCCGACCCGCAGGGTGTACCCGGTGCCGCGCTCCGGGTCGTCCGCGAACAGCTGGCGCAGATGGGTCGACCCGAGCTGCTCACGGTGCTTGCCCAGCGCGGCCCATTCCGGCGTCTGGTTGAGCCTGGTACGGCTTGTTGCGTTCATCCCGGACATCAGCCCACTTCTCTCGTAACCGCAGTTCCCCGCTGCCCCTCCAACCTAATTGATCAGGCGGTCGGACGTGACAAGGGCGGGCCGCGGCACGGCGAAAGCACTCCGGCCGGGCACCCTGTAGGTGTCCGGCCGGTGAATTCCCTAGATCTCGCCGCGGAGCTTCGCGAGGGCCTCGGCGAGGATGGCCTCGCCGTCCGCGTCGCTGCGCCGCTCGCGTACGTACGCGAGGTGCGTCTTGTACGGTTCGGTGCGCGGCGGGTCCGGCGGGCTCTCCGGGTCCTGGCCGGCCGGGAAACCGCAGCGCGGGCAGTCCCAGGTCTCCGGTACCTGCGCGTCATGGGCGAAGCTGGGCTGCGTCTCGTGCCCGTTCGAGCACCAGAAGGAGATGCGGAGCCGTGGCGCGGACTCGCCGCGCTCGGCCTCCCCCATCGGCCCCGCTCCGACCCGGCTTCCCCGGATCGCGTTGCCACTTGCCACGGTCGTAACTCCCTGCGTGATGGTGCTCGAGGATGCCCCAGTCTACGTAAGGCCCAACGCGCGTCCAGTAGAAGGAGTTACACCGTCACCGGGAATCGCGTACGACGGGTCAGCTGTCCAGCTTGATGAGCAGACCAAGCACCACGATGCACGCGAACCAGCCCAGACCGACCACCACGGTGATGCGGTCGAGGTTGCGCTCAGCGACCGAGGAACCGCCGACGGAGGACTGCATGCCGCCACCGAACATGTCGGAGAGCCCGCCGCCCTTGCCCTTGTGCATCAGCACCAGCAGCATCAGCAGCAGGCTGAAGACGATCAGGGCGATCTCGAACCCCAGAATCACGGCTGGTCCCTACTTTCCGGAAATACCGACTGCGTGTGCGAACAACGGGGGCCGGGAGGCTGCCCTCCCCGGCCCCCGCAAGGGTACGACGGATCCGCGCTACCGCATACTCACTGGTCTCGGAAGCGGACGATCTTGACGAACTCGTCGGCGTCCAGCGCCGCGCCGCCGATCAGGGCGCCGTCGACGTCGGGCTGGGCCATGATCGCCGCCACGTTGCCGGACTTGACCGAGCCGCCGTACTGGATGCGGACCGTGTCGGCCAGCTCCTGCGAGTACAGCTCGGCGAGGCGGACGCGGATCGCACCGCAGACCTCCTGCGCGTCCTCCGGGGTGGCGACCTCGCCGGTGCCGATGGCCCAGACCGGCTCGTAGGCGACCACGATGGACTCGGCCTGCTCGGCCGGGATGTCCTTCAGGGCGCCGTCGAGCTGAGCGAGGGTGTGGGCGACCTGCTCGCCGGCCTTGCGGACGTCCAGGCCCTCGCCGACGCACAGGATCGGGGTCAGTCCGTGCTTGTACGCGGCCTTCACCTTGGCGTTGCAGATCTCGTCGGTCTCGCCGTGGTACTGGCGGCGCTCGCTGTGGCCGATGGCGACGAAGGTGCACTTCAGCTTGGCGAGCATGGGGCCGGAGATCTCACCGGTGTACGCGCCGGAGTCGTGCGCCGAGATGTCCTGGGCGCCGTACTTGATCTTCAGCTTGTCGCCGTCGACCAGCGTCTGCACGGAGCGCAGGTCGGTGAAGGGCGGCAGGACGGCGACCTCGACGGCGTCGTAGTCCTTGTCGGCCAGGGCGAAGGCGAGCTTCTGGACGTGCGCGATGGCCTCAAGGTGGTTGAGGTTCATCTTCCAGTTGCCCGCCATCAGCGGGGTGCGAGTGGTCATGAAAGGTCAGTCCTCCAGAGCGGCGAGGCCGGGAAGCGTCTTGCCCTCGAGGTATTCGAGGCTGGCACCGCCACCGGTCGAGATGTGTCCGAACGCGTTCTCGTCGAAGCCCAGGATGCGGACCGCGGCGGCGGAGTCGCCACCGCCGACCACGCTGAAGCCCGAGGAGTCGACGAGGGCCTGGGCGACGGCCCGGGTGCCCTCGGCGAAGTCGGGGTGCTCGAAGACGCCCATCGGGCCGTTCCAGAAGACGGTGGCCGCGTCGGCGAGCTTCGATGCGTAGAGCTTGTTGGTCTCCGGACCGTTGTCCAGGCCCATCTGCCCGGCCGGCATGGCGTCCGCGGGGACGGTGTCCGGGTGGGCCGGGGCCTTGGTCCTGAGGTCGGGGAAGGAGGGCGCGACGACGACGTCGACGGGGAGCACGAACTCCACACCCTTCTCCTCGGCGCGCCGCAGGTACTCCTGGACCGCCGGGATCTGGTCCTCCTGGAGCAGCGAGCCGCCGACCTCGTGGCCCTGGGCCTTGAGGAAGGTGTACGCCATGCCGCCGCCGATCAGGATGCGGTCGGCCCGCTCCAGCAGGTGGTCGATGACGCCGAGCTTGTCGGAGACCTTGGCGCCGCCGAGCACGACCGCGTAGGGCCGCTGCACGTCGTCGGTGAGCTTCTTCAGGACCCCGACCTCGGTGGCGATGAGGTCGCCGGCCGCGTGCGGGAGGCGGGCCGGGAGGTCGAAGACCGAGGCGTGCTTGCGGTGGACGGCGCCGAAGCCGTCGCCCACGTACAGGTCGGCCAGCTCGGCCAGCTGGTCGGCGAACGCGCCGCGCTCGGCGTCCTCCTTGGACGTCTCGCCGGCGTTGAAGCGCAGGTTCTCGATGACGGCGACCTGGCCGTCGGTGAGCGCGGCGACCGTGGCGCGGGCGGACTCGCCGACCGTGTCGGTCGCGAACGCCACGTCGGCGCCGAGCAGTTCACCGAGCCGGGTGGCGGCGGGGGCCAGCGAGAACGCCGGGTCCGGGGCGCCCTTGGGGCGGCCCAGGTGCGAGGCGACGACGACCCGGGCGCCGGCCTCGGCCAGCTTGCGGACGGTCGGGGTGACGGCGCGGATGCGGCCGTCGTCGGTGATGGTGGTGCCGCTGAGCGGCACGTTGAGGTCGGCGCGGACGAATACCCGCTTGCCGGCGACCCCTTCGGCGAGAAGTTCGTCGATCGTCTTCATCTGTCTGGACTCCTTGGAGGACGAGGGAGCATGCGAGGGGGCTCGAACGGCGCTGCGTTGCGCTGTTCGAGCCCCGTGCTCACATCGAGATGCCTGCCGGTGCGGCCGTGCTCAGAGCTGGCCGCCGACGAAGACGGTGAGGTCGACGAGACGGTTGGAGTAGCCCCACTCGTTGTCGTACCAGCCGAGGATCTTCACCGTGTTGCCCTCCTGGACCATGGTCAGGGAGGAGTCGAAGGTGCAGGACGACGGGTCGCTGACGATGTCCGAGGACACGATCGGGTCCTCGGTGTACGTCAGGAAGCCCTTGAGGTCGCCGTCGTCGGCGGCCTTCTTGAACGCGGCGTTGACCTCGTCCTTGGTGACCTCGCGCTGGAGGGTCACGACCAGGTCCGTGGCGGAGCCGGTCGGGACCGGGACGCGCATCGCGATGCCGTCGAGCTTGCCCTTGAGCTGCGGCAGGACCAGAGCGGTCGCCTTGGCGGCGCCGGTCGTGGTCGGGATGATGTTCTCGGCGGCGGCGCGGGCGCGGCGCAGGTCCGAGTGCGGGAAGTCCAGGATGCGCTGGTCGTTGGTGTACGCGTGGACCGTCGTCATGAGGCCCTTGACGATGCCGAAGTTCTCGTCGAGAACCTTGGCCATCGGGGCGACACAGTTGGTCGTGCAGGACGCGTTGGAGATGACGTGGTGGTTGGCCGCGTCGTACTTGTCCTGGTTGACGCCCATCACGATGGTGATGTCCTCGTCCTTGGCCGGAGCCGAGATGAGGACCTTCTTCGCGCCACCGGCGATGTGCTTCTCGGCGTCGGCCTTCTTGGTGAAGATGCCGGTCGACTCGATGACGATGTCGACGCCCAGCTCACCCCAGGGGATGTCGGCCGGGTTGCGCTCGGAGAGCACCTTGATGGTGTGGCCGTCGACGGTGATGGTGTCGGCGGTGTGGCTCACCTCTGCCTTGAGACGACCCAGGATGGTGTCGTACTTCAGCAGGTGGGCCGTGGTCGCGGTGTCACCCAGGTCGTTGACAGCCACGATCTCGATGTCCGCACCCTGCTCCAGCAGCGCGCGGAAGTAGTTACGACCGATGCGGCCAAAGCCGTTGATGCCTACGCGGATCGTCACGAACCGATCTCCTCGTTAGGTACGCCGGTTTTCGACGCCGGCGAGTTGTATGGGATGTCCCCGACCGCCTACGACCCTACCCCTCCGAAGCCGCCGGGGTGACATCGAGCGGGGCCGGAAGAACGCGGAAAGCCCCTACTCCCCAGTAGGAGCAAGGGCTTCCGGTCGCCCTCGGGCGCTTCCTGCGGCGACTACGCAGCGTCAACGCCCGTGGGACGGCGGGCCGTTCCCCTCGCGGGGCGCGTACCGCCGGTACGGCTCAGCCGACCAGGCCGTCGGCCAGCTCTTCGCTGAGAGTGGACTCCGTGCCGGGGATGCCCAGGTCCTGGGCCCGCTTGTCGGCCATCGCGAGGAGCCTGCGGATGCGGCCCGCGACGGCGTCCTTGGTCAGCGGCGGGTCGGCGAGGGCGCCCAGCTCCTCCAGGGACGCCTGCTTGTGGTCCATGCGCAGCCGGCCGGCCGCCGCCAGGTGCTCCGGGACCTCCTCGCCCAGGATCTCCAGCGCGCGGCCGACCCGGGCGCCCGCGGCGACCGCGGCCCGGGCGGAGCGGCGCAGGTTCGCGTCGTCGAAGTTGGCGAGGCGGTTGGCGGTGGCCCGGACCTCGCGGCGCATCCGGCGCTCCTCCCAGGCCAGCACCGACTCGTGGGCGCCGAGCCGGGTGAGCAGGGCGCCGATCGCGTCGCCGTCGCGGACGACGACCCGGTCCACACCGCGCACCTCGCGGGCCTTGGCGGCGATGGAGAGCCGACGGGCGGCGCCGACCAGGGCGAGGGCGGCCTCCGGGCCCGGGCAGGTCACCTCCAGCGAGGAGGAGCGGCCGGGCTCGGTGAGCGAGCCGTGCGCCAGGAAGGCGCCGCGCCAGGCGGCCTCCGCGTCGCAGGTGGCCCCCGAGACCACCTGCGGGGGCAGGCCGCGGATGGGGCGGCCCCGGCCGTCGACCAGTCCGGTCTGGCGGGCCAGCTGGTCGCCGCCCGCCACCACCCGTACGACGTAGCGCGAGCCGCGCCGCAGGCCGCCGGGGGCCATCACGATCAGCTCCGAGCTGTGCCCGAAGATCTCCAGGATGTCCCGCTTGAGCCGGCGCGCCGCCATCGCGGTGTCCAGCTCCGCCTCGATCACGATCCGGCCGCTCACCAGGTGGAGTCCACCCGCGAACCGAAGAATCGCCGAGACCTCCGCCTTCCTGCAGCAGGTCCGGGTCACGGGAAGCCGAGAGACTTCGTCCTTCACCGCCGGCGTCATCGCCATGGGCCGATCCTTCCATGCATCCGAAAAATACGGTCGTACGCGGCGGCCAACAGCTCCGGATCATGGATCGGAACGCCGTCGGGTGAGGCCACGGGCGCCAGCTCGACCGCGGCACCGAGCCGCTTTGCTGCGTCGGCGAGGGACTCGCGGTCGGGCACGGCGGCCTCGTCGGCCAGCACCACGTCCAGGGCGAGTTTAGGGGCGTGTCGTCCCAAAACCTCCAAATGACGCTGCGGTGAGAAGCCTTCTGTTTCGCCGGGCTGCGGTGCGAGGTTCAGCGAGAGGACCTTGCGGGCCTTCGTCTCGATCAGCGCGTCCAGCAGTTCGGGGACGAGCAGGTGCGGGATGACCGAGGAGAACCAGGAGCCCGGGCCGAGGACCACCCAGTCCGCGTCCCGCACCGCGGCGACCGCCTCGGGGACGGCCGGCGGGTCGGCCGGGACGACGTGCACGGACTGGACCTCGCCCGGGGTGAGGGCGACGGTGGCCTGGCCGCGGACGGTGTCCACGTCCTCCGGGCGCTCGGGGTCGTGCCCCTTGACGAGGGCCTGGAGCTCCAGCGGCACGGCGGACATGGGGAGCACCCGGCCGTGCGCGCCGAGGAGCTTGCCGACCAGGTCGAGGGCCTGGACGTGGTCGCCGAGCTGTTCCCACAGGGCGACGATCAGCAGATTGCCGACTGCGTGCTCGTGCAGGTCGCCCTTGGACTGGAAGCGGTGCTGGATGACCTGGGCCCAGGTCTGGCCCCACTCGTCGTCGCCGCACAGGGCGGCCAGCGCCTTGCGCAGGTCGCCGGGGGGCAGCACGCCCAGCTCCTCGCGCAGCCGCCCGCTGGAGCCCCCGTCGTCGGCGACGGTGACCACTGCGGTCAGGTCGCCGGTGATCCGCCGCAGCGCGGTGAGGGAGGCGGACAGGCCCATGCCGCCGCCGAGGGCGACGACCTTGGGCTGGGCGCCGCGCTTGCGCACGGAGAGCGTGGGCGTCGCTCCCCGCAGCCGGCGCAGGCGCAGATTGCGACTGGTCACTCGCGCCCCATGTCCCTGTGTACGAGCACGGTCTCGATCCCCTCCGTGGCGAGCCGGGCCGCCAGCTTCTCCGACATGGCCACCGAGCGGTGCTTACCGCCCGTGCAGCCCACCGCGATGGTCACATAGCGCTTGCCCTCACGGCGGTAGCCCGCGGCGACGAGCTGGAGCAGCTCCGTGTACTGGTTGAGGAATTCCTTGGCACCCGGCTGGTCGAAGACGTACGCGGACACCTCCTCGTTGAGCCCGGTGAAGGGGCGCAGTTCCGGGACCCAGTGCGGGTTCGGCAGGAAGCGGCAGTCCACCACCAGGTCGGCGTCGACCGGCAGGCCGTACTTGAAGCCGAACGACATCACCGTGGCGCGCAGCTCCGGCTCCTCGTCGCCGGCGAACTGGGCGTCCATCTTGGCGCGCAGCTCGTGGACGTTGAGGCTGGAGGTGTCGATCACCAGGTCGGCGTCGCCGCGCAGCTCGCGCAGCAGGTCGCGCTCGGCGGCGATGCCGTCGACGATGCGGCCGTCGCCCTGGAGGGGGTGCGGGCGGCGGACCGACTCGAAGCGGCGGACCAGCGCGTCGTCGGAGGACTCCAGGAAGACCACCCGGCGGGTGACGCCCTTGGCGTCCAGGTCGGCGAGGGATTCGCGGAGGTTGTCGAAGAAGCGGCGGCCTCGCACGTCGACGACGACGGCGATCCGGGCCACGTTGCCCTGGGAGCGGGCGCCGAGCTCCACCATGGTGGGGATCAGCGCGGGCGGCAGGTTGTCGACGACGAACCAGCCGAGGTCCTCAAGGCACTTGGCGGCGGTGCTGCGTCCGGCGCCGGACATGCCGGAGATGATCACCAGCTCCGGGATGGCCGCCCCGGTGTCGCCCGTCTCGGTCGAGGTGCCCGTACTCACGTGTGCTGCTCCGTCTGCTCGGTCGGTGCGGTCGTGCCCGTGTTCGTGTTCGTGCTCGGTCATGTCGTGCTGCCCCCGTCGTCCTCTTCCATGATCTCTCCTGTGGCCGTGTTCACGGCGGGTGCGGCCGGGGCGGCCGCCGCGAGGGCGACGGCCACGGACTCCGCGGTCCTGCGGCCTATCCCGGGCACCTCACAGATCTCGTCGATTGTCGCCCGCCGCAGCTTCTTGACGGAGCCGAAATGCTTGATCAGGGCCTGTTTCCGGGTCTCTCCGAGGCCGGCCACGGCGTCCAGGGGGCTGGTGCGGATGCGCTTGGCCCGCTTGGCGCGCTGGTAGGTGATGGCGAAGCGGTGCGCCTCGTCACGGATGCGCTGGAGGAGGTAGAGGCCCTCGCTGGAGCGGGGCAGTACCACCGGGTCGTCGTCATCGGGCAGCCAGACCTCTTCGAGGCGCTTGGCGAGGCCGCAGACGGCGATGTCGTCGATGCCCAGCTCGTCCAGGGCGCGCTTGGCGGCGGCGACCTGCGGCTGCCCGCCGTCGACGACGAGGAGCTGCGGCGGGTACGCGAACCGCTTGGGGCGTCCGTCGTCCTCGCGGGACTCGTCGGCGACGGGGGCGGTCCCGTCGGCGGGGTCGGGGGCGGGGACCGGGCCCGTGGCGGCGGGGGTCTCCTCCCACTCCCCCGCGCGCTCCTTCTCGTGGAGGTAGCGGCGGAAGCGGCGGCTGATCACCTCGTGCATCGAGCGGACGTCGTCCTGGCCCTCGAAGCCCTTGATCTGGAAGCGGCGGTACTCCCCCTTGCGGGCGAGCCCGTCCTCGAAGACCACCATGGACGCCACGACGTCCTCGCCCTGGAGGTGGGAGATGTCGAAGCACTCGATGCGCAGCGGGGCGGTGTCCAGGCCGAGGGCCTCGGCGATCTCCTCAAGGGCCCGGGAGCGGGTGGTGAGGTCGGAGGCGCGCTTGGTCTTGTGCAGTCCGAGGGCCTGCTGGGCGTTGCGCTGGACCGTGACCATCAGGTCCTTCTTGTCGCCGCGCTGCGGGATGCGCAGGCTGACCTGGGAGCCTCGCCGGTCCGCGAGCCACTGGGAGACCGCCTCGGGGTCCTCGGGGAGGGCCGGGACCAGGACCTCCTTGGGGACGGCGTCGCCGCTCTCCTCCCCGTACAGCTGCTGGAGGGCGTGCTCCACGAGGCCGGAGGTGTCGACGTTCTCCACCTTGTCGGTGACCCAGCCGCGCTGGCCGCGGACCCGGCCGCCGCGCACGTGGAAGATCTGGACGGCGGCCTCCAGCTCGTCCTCGGCGACCGCGATGAGGTCGGCGTCGGTGGCGTCGGCGAGGACGACCGCGCTCTTCTCCATCGCGCGCTTGAGCGCCCCGACGTCGTCGCGCAGCCGCGCGGCCCGCTCGTACTCCATGTCCTCGGCCGCCGCCATCATGTCCTTCTCCAGGCGGCGGATGTACGTCCCGGTGCGGCCGGCCATGAAGTCGCAGAAGTCGTCGGCCAGTTCGCGGTGTTCCTCGGGGGCGACGCGGCCCACGCAGGGGGCCGAGCACTTGCCGATGTAGCCGAGGAGGCAGGGGCGGCCGGTCCGCGCGGCGTTCTTGAAGACGCCTGCCGAGCAGGTGCGGACGGGGAAGACGCGGAGCATCAGGTCGACCGTCTCGCGGATCGCCCAGGCGTGTCCGTACGGGCCGAAGTAGCGGACGCCCTTCTTCTTGGCGCCGCGCATCACCTGGACGCGGGGGAACTCCTCGTTGAGCGTGACCGCGAGGTAGGGGTAGCTCTTGTCGTCGCGGTACTTGACGTTGAACCGGGGGTCGAACTCCTTGATCCAGGAGTACTCCAGCTGGAGCGCCTCGACCTCGGTGGCGACGACGGTCCACTCCACGGACGCGGCCGTGGTCACCATCGTGCGCGTACGCGGGTGGAGGCCGGTGAGGTCCTGGAAGTAGCTGGCCAGGCGCTGGCGCAGGCTCTTGGCCTTCCCGACGTAGATCACCCGGCGGTGTTCGTCGCGGAATTTGTAGACCCCCGGGGAGTCGGGGATCTGTCCCGGCTTGGGGCGGTAGCTGGAGGGGTCTGCCATGCTTCCCACCCTACTTGCGGGCAGTGACAGCGCGGGGTGCCCGGATGTCGCCGTGCTCCGGGACAGGGGTGGGGTCGCCTGTCCCGGAGCACGGGGTCGTGGGGCCCGGCGGGTCAGCCGGTCCGGCGGCGGCTCCTGATGCGCAGGGCGGTGGTGCCGCACAGGGCGAGTACGGCGAGGGCGCCGCCCGCGGCCGCGAGGGAACCGGCGGTCAGTGCGGTCCCGGTGGTGGAGGCCGCGGCGATGGCGGGGCCGGAGCGCTCCTTCGCCTCGGGCCCGTAGCCGCCGGCCTCGCCCTTGCGGGCGTAGGCGGAGCCGGGGAGCTTGTCCGCGTAGGCCGCGTGGACCCGGGTGCGGTACGCGGACAGGGTCGTCCCCTTCTTGCCGACCGCCCGGACGGCGTCCTGGTCGAGCGGGAGGACCCGGTCTCCCTTCTGCACGTACCAGGCGTCGATCTGGGGCTCGTGGAAGACGGTGCCGCCGGGCAGCTTGCGGGCGCCCGCCGCGGTGTAGCGGGCCTCGTCGTCACCGGTGGCGATGTTCACCACCTGCCAGTCCCCGTCCTTGCCGGGCTCGGGCAGGGTCCAGAGCGACGCCTTCTGCCCGTCCGAGGAGACCGCGGTGCTGGCCAGGTAGTCGAGGGAGGCGACGGGGGCGCCCGGCCGGCCCGCGACGAACTCCGCGGACAGGGTGCGTACGGGCACGGCGGCGCCCTCGATGCGGGGAGCGGCGGCCTTCTCGGTGACGGCCCCCTCGCGGGCGAAGAACCGGGACAGCGTGTCCAGGGTCGTGGCGTCGGTGGCCGCCTCGTGGGCCGCGGCCAGGGCGGCGGGGCCGGCCGCGGGGCCGTCGGCGGCGGCCGCCCGTGGGGCGGAGCCGAGCAGGGCCGCGCCGGCGAGCACACCGGCGGCGGCCACGGCGGCGGCGAGGGAACGGGCCGGGGAACTGGTGGAGATCATGCCGTCACGCCCCGATCCGGTAGAGCGAGTGGGTCCAGGAGAACTCGCTGTTGTTCACGTACCAGGAGTGCGAGGCCCAGTTGTAGCGGTTGCTGGAGGGCCAGGGGTCGCCCCAGTAGACGAGGCTGTTGGCGTCGTCGTAGCCGTACAGGACGTGCATGTGGCCGCCGCCCGAGGACCACTGGATGCGGGTCTCGACCGGGCGTCCGGCGGCTATCTCGCTCTGCACGGTGGAGTAGCGCAGCCAGCCGTTGACGTACGAGCCGGGGCTGATGCCCGCCCAGTACAGGGCGTTCTGGACGTTGTCGAGCGCGGCCTGCGAGTTGGGGCACTCGTAGCCCTGGGCGCGGCCGAAGGCGGCGTTGCAGAACTGGTTCTGGCTGTAGTTGCGGCCGTACCAGGTGGCGACGGTGTTGCCGGACGCGGCCCAGCACCAGTTGGTCTTCTGCTGGGCCTGCATCGTGATGTTCAGCCGCTTGGTGGCGGCGAGGGCGGTCACCGTCCGGTCGGGCGCCGCCGCGGTGGCGGTGCGGCCCTGGACCGCGGCGGTGGCGGTGCGGGGCTGGTCGGCGGCGGTGGCGCTCGCCGTGGGTGCGGCGAGCAGCACGGCGGCGAGTACGGCTGTCACCGATATCCGGGCCGGCCGGATTCTTCGGTTGCGCATGGGGTTCCTCCCGGGGCGGGGGGTGGGGGTTCCTAGGAGCGCGTCCGGACGCTGTGGAGGAGCATCAACCGTTGTCGGGGACGGGTCAACACGCTTGAATGCGGGTGAACACCGCGGTGTGAACACCCGGGGCCCCGGTGTGAACGCGCGCCCCCGACCACCTGCGGACCGGCACCCGCCGGCGCGGCCCCGTGCCCGGCCGGCGTGAACGTTCACCTGGAGGACCCATGCGGCACACCGAGGCCGAACTGGCGCAGGTGCTGCACACCGGACCGTTCCACCTGGCCCTGCGCACCGCCCTGTCGGTGCGCGGGCTGCCGCTCCAGCGGGTCCGGCACCATCTGGCGCACCGCGGGGTCAAGGTCGGGGTGACGAGCCTGAGCTACTGGCAGCAGGGCACCCGCCGCCCGCAGCGCCCGGAGTCGCTGCGGGCCGTGAGGGCCCTGGAGGAGGTCCTGGATCTGCCGGTGAACTCGCTGCTCGGGCTGCTGGGCGCGGAGGAGCCCCGCGCGGACGCCGACCGTCCGCCCGCCCGCACCTACCGCTCGCTGGTGGAGGCGTCCGGGGCGGTGGAGCGGCTGCTCGCGGGGATGGAGTCACCGGCGGACGGCGGGCTGCACACGGTGGGGCAGCAGGAGCGGGTATGGATCGGGCCGGGCCGCCAGATGCAGCACCGGACCTCCCAGCACGTGGTGCGCGCCCACCGCGACGGCATCGACCGCTATCTCGCGGTGTACGTCGGTGATCCGGGCTGCGATCCGGCGCGGGTGGCGGTGCACGCCCGGGAGAACTGCCGGACGGGCCGGGTCCGCTGGGAACGGGAGACGGGGGTGCTGGTCGCCGAGCTGCTGTTCGACACCCGGCTGCGGGCGGGCGACACGTACCTGTTCGGCTACGGCTTCGAGGACGGTACGGGCGGGCCGTGCGGCGAGTACATGCGCGGCTTCACCTTCGGCGGCGGGCAGTACGTGCTCCAGGTCGGGTTCGACGAGGAGGCGCTGCCGGTGCGGTGCCGCAGCTTCGCCCAGGCGTCGGCGGGTGCGCCCCGGGGCGCGCGGGCGGACCTCACGCTGACCGGCCGGCACCGGACCGTGCATCTGGTGGAGCAGGGGGTGCGGCCGGGGCTGGTGGGGATCGACTGGGACTGGGAGTAGGGCGGGGCCGCCGCGACGGGAGGGCCGGCCGGTTCAGGCCTTGGGGCCGGCGATCAGCTTTCCGCCCTCGACGCGGACCGGGACGGCCGGCAGCGGCACGGTCGCGGGGCCGTGCACGGCCTTGCCGGTCGTCGTGTCGAAGAGGCTGCCGTGGCAGGGGCAGTGGCCCTCGTTCTTCTCGACCCGGTCCAGCAGGCAGCCGGCGTGGGTGCACTGGGCGCTGAACGCCTTGAACTCCCCCTTGGCCGGGCAGGTCACGACGACGCGTTGCTCGCGGTAGAGCTTGGACTCGCCGACGGGGATCTCGTCCGGGGTGCCGAGCTCGACGGGGGCGGTGGGGGTCGGCGTCTGGGCGTGGCCGAGCTTCGAGTCGGTCGAGCAGGCGGCGGCTCCCAGCCCGGCGACGCCTGCGAGAGCGGCGCCCTTCAGCACGGTGCGGCGGGCGGCGGGCTGGCCGGACATGCGGTCTCCACGGGTCGAGGGGTCACAGGGGAAACCGTGCCGGAGCTGCCCGGGGCGGCGGCGGCATCGGTGACGTAACCGACGATACCGGCGGAGAAGGACGTCTCCGCGCGCGGGCCGCTCCGGCCGGGTCGTGGCAGGTCAGGGGCGGGAACGCGGCGAGGTGGCGGCCCCGCTGAGGGAGCCGCCACCTCGGACCGGACGCCCGGTGTCAGGCCTTGCGGGCCCGCGCCGTCTTCTTGGCGGCGGGCTTCTTGGCGGCCGTCTTCTTCGCCGCGGACGTCCTGGCCGTCGCCGTCTTCGTGGCGGAGGCCGACTTAGCCGCGGCCGTCTTCTTCACGGCCTTCCTGCCCGCGGGCTTGCGGGCGCCCGGCACGGCGGCCTCACCGATCCGGTCGGCGTCCAGGATGTCCTGGAGGAACTTCCCGGTGTGGCTGGCGGGGACGCCCGCCACGTACTCCGGGGTGCCCTCGGCGATGACCAGGCCGCCGCCGCTGCCGCCCTCGGGGCCCATGTCCACGACCCAGTCGGCGGTCTTGACGACATCGAGGTTGTGCTCGATGACGATCACCGAGTTCCCCTTGTCGACCAGGCCGGACAGCACCTTGATCAGCTTGGAGATGTCCTCGAAGTGCAGACCGGTGGTCGGCTCGTCCAGGACGTAGACCGTGCGGCCGGTGGAGCGCTTCTGGAGCTCGCTGGCGAGCTTGACCCGCTGGGCCTCACCGCCGGAGAGCGTCGGCGCGGACTGGCCGAGCCGCACGTACCCGAGGCCGACCTCGTTGAGCGTGCGCAGGTGGCGCGCGATGGTGGGGACGGCCTCGAAGAACTCCAGGCCCTCCTCGATCGGCATGTCGAGCACCTCGGCGATGGACTTGCCCTTGTAGTGGACCTCCAGGGTCTCCCGGTTGTAGCGCGCGCCGTGGCAGACCTCGCACGGGACGTACACGTCGGGCAGGAAGTTCATCTCGATCTTGATGGTGCCGTCGCCCGAGCAGTTCTCGCAGCGGCCGCCCTTGACGTTGAAGGAGAACCGGCCCGGCAGATAGCCGCGGACCTTGGCCTCCATCGTCTCCGCGAACAGCCTGCGGACGTGGTCGAAGACACCGGTGTACGTGGCCGGGTTGGACCGGGGCGTACGGCCGATGGGCGACTGGTCGACGTGGACGACCTTGTCGACCAGGTCGTCCCCGTCGACCCGGGTGTGCCGGCCGGGCACCGACTTGGCGCCGTTCAGCTCGCGGGCCAGGTGGGTGTAGAGGATGTCGTTGACCAGCGTCGACTTGCCGGATCCGGAGACGCCGGTGACGGCGGTCAGCACGCCGAGCGGGAACGAGACGTCGATGTCCCGGAGGTTGTTCTCCCGGGCGCCGTGCACCGTGAGCAGCCGCGAGGGGTCCACGGGCCGCCGCACGTCGGGGACGGGGATCGACCTCTTGCCCGTGAGGTACTGGCCCGTGACCGACTTGTCGTTGGCCAGCAGTTCCTTGAGCGAGCCGGAGTGGACGACCTTGCCGCCGTGCTCACCGGCGCCGGGGCCGATGTCCACGACCCAGTCGGCGACCTTGATGGTGTCCTCGTCGTGCTCCACGACGATGAGCGTGTTGCCCATGTCGCGCAGGCGGACCAGCGTCTCGATCAGCCGGTGGTTGTCGCGCTGGTGCAGCCCGATGGAGGGCTCGTCGAGCACGTAGAGCACGCCGACGAGACCGGAGCCGATCTGCGTGGCCAGCCGGATGCGCTGGGCCTCGCCGCCGGACAGGGTGCCGGCCGCACGGTTCAGCGAGAGGTAGTCCAGGCCCACGTCGACCAGGAACTTCAGCCGCTCGTTGACCTCCTTCAGGACCCGCTCGGCGATCTTCTTGTCGCGGGCGTTCAGCTTGAGGCGGCCGAGGAACTCGGCGCACTCGCTGATGGACATCGCGGCGACCTCGGCGATGGACCTGTCCATCACCGTGACCGCCAGGACGATCGGCTTGAGGCGGGTGCCCTCACAGGTCGGGCAGGGGACCTCGCGCATGTACCCCTCGAAGCGCTCCCGGCTGGAGTCGCTCTCGGCCTCGGAGTGCCGCCGCTTGACGAACTGGACGGCGCCCTCGAAGGACGGGGTGGTGTAGGCGCGCTCGCGCCCGTACCGGTTGCGGTAGCGGACCTCGGTCTGGATCTTGTGGCCGTGCAGCAGAGCCTTCTTGGCGCGCTGCGGCAGCCCCGCCCAGGGGATGTCCGTACGGAAGCCGAGGGCTTCGGCCAGCGCGTTGATCTGGCGGCCGAAGTATTCCTTGGTGTGCCCGTGGGACCAGGGGTGGATCGCGCCCTCGTCGAGGGACTTCTCCTCGTCCGGGACGATCAGCTCCGGGTCGACCTCCATGCGCGTACCGATGCCGGTGCAGTCGGGGCAGGCGCCGAACGGCGAGTTGAAGGAGAAGGAGCGCGGCTCCAGCTCCTCGAAGGAGAGGTCGTCGTACGGGCAGTAGAGGTGCTCCGAGTACATCCGCTCGCGCTCGGGGTCGTCCTCGGGGAGGTCGACGAAGTCGAGCACGACCATGCCGCCGGAGAGGCCGAGCGCGGTCTCGACGGAGTCCGTCAGCCGGCGCTTGGCGCTGTCCTTCACGGTGAGGCGGTCGATGACCACCTCGATGGTGTGCTTCTCCTGCTTCTTGAGCGTGGGCGGTTCGGAGAGCTGGATGGTCGCGCCGTCCACCCTGGCGCGGCTGTAGCCCTTGGTCTGGAGGTCGGAGAACAGGTCGACGAACTCACCCTTGCGCTCGCGCACCAGCGGCGAGAGCACCTGGAAGCGGCTGCCCTCGGGCAGGCCCAGGACCTTGTCCACGATGGCCTGCGGGGACTGGCGCGAGATCGGGCGGTGGCACTCGGGACAGTGCGGCTTGCCGATCCTGGCGAAGAGCAGCCGGAGGTAGTCGTATACCTCCGTGATGGTGCCGACCGTCGAGCGCGGGTTGCGCGAGGTCGACTTCTGGTCGATGGAGACGGCGGGCGACAGGCCCTCGATGAAGTCGACGTCCGGCTTGTCCATCTGGCCGAGGAACTGCCGGGCGTACGAGGAGAGCGACTCCACGTAGCGCCGCTGGCCCTCGGCGAAGATCGTGTCGAACGCGAGCGACGACTTGCCCGACCCGGAGAGCCCGGTGAAGACGATGAGGGAGTCGCGGGGGAGGTCGAGCGAGACGTTCTTGAGGTTGTGCTCGCGAGCGCCACGGACAATGAGACGGTCGGCCACGCCGGTCCGCACCTTTCTGGAGAGAAACGGGGGAACTGAGCCCCCGGCCCAGGTTATGGGGGGCGCCACAGCGGTGTACGAAGCTTTCGACTTCGAGCGTATAGCACGCACATTCGAATTGCGGACGGCTGAGAACTCCTTCACCCGAACGAGTGGCCGGGGCTAGGCTCGGCCCCATGACTGATCATGCGTACGACCTGGCGGCACTCCGGGAAGCGACCGATCGGCTCCTCGGAGCGACCGGGAAACTGGACGACGCAGCACTCGCCGAGCCGTCACGACTGCCGGGCTGGAGCCGCGGTCATGTCGTCGCGCACCTCTCTCGTAACGCCGACGCGCTCGTAAATGTTCTCCGGGACCTTCCGATGTACGCAGACAGCGAAACCCGGGACCGCGACATCGAGCGGGACGCCCCCCGCTCGCAGGCGGAACAGCTGGCCGACCTGACGGCGAGCGCGACCCGGTTCGTCGCAGCGGCGGCCGAGCCCGCGGACTGGTCGCGCACGGTGACCCTGCGCAACGGTGTGACGGACTCGGCCTCCCTGATGCCGTTCCGGCGCCGGGGCGAGGTGGAGCTGCACCACGTCGACCTGGACGTGGGCTACGAGCTGGAGGACCTGCCGGACGAGTTCACCGCGCGTGAGATCGACTTCCTGGCCGAGCGGTTCGCCGGGCACCCGGAGGTCGTGTCGACGGCGGTCGTCGACGACACCGGGCGGGTGTGGACGACCGGCGGCGGCGCGGAGGGCGGGCCCGTTGCGGTCCGCGGCACGGCCCCCGAGCTGCTGGGATGGCTCAGCGGGCGGCGCGACGGCTCGGGACTGACGGTCGAAGGCGGAACGCTTCCGGCGCTGCCCCCGCTATAGGCTGAAGTACATGACGTACAGCGGAGCGGTGAGGCTCGGCGGACCCGCCGACGTGCACGAACTGACGGATCTGATGATCTCGAAGGTCGCCGTCGGCCCGATGGACAACAACGCCTATCTGCTGCGCTGCCGGGCCACCGGCGAGCAGCTGCTGATCGACGCGGCCGCCGACGCCGGGACGCTGCTGCGGCTGATCGGTGACGACTCGATCGTCTCGGTCGTCACCACCCACCGGCACCGCGACCACTGGACGGCACTGGGCGAAGTGGTCGCGGCCACCGGGGCCCGCACCTACGCGGGACGGTACGACGCCGAGGGCATCGAGGTGCCGACGGAGGTCCTCGTCGAGGACGGCGACACCGTCCGGGTGGGCGAGGTGGCGCTCACCGCCCGCCACCTGACCGGGCACACCCCGGGGTCGATCACGCTCCTGTACGACGACCCGCACGGGGCCCCGCACCTGTTCACCGGGGACTGCCTCTTCCCCGGCGGGGTCGGCAACACCCACAAGGACCCCGAGGCGTTCGCGAGCCTGCTGCACGACGTGGAGACCAAGCTCTTCGCCCCGCTGCCGGACGAGACCTGGGTCTACCCGGGCCACGGGCGCGACACCACGCTCGGGGACGAACGGCCCCACCTGCCCGAGTGGCGCGCCCGGGGCTGGTGAGGCGGCAAGGCCGTCCGTCCGCGTACCGCTAGACGCGGTCCTCCGTCTTCGCCTCCCCCGTCTCGGTCCCGGCCTGCTTCCTGGTGGCCATCAGGCTGGTGATCGTGGTGATGATCAGCACCCCGCAGATGACGCCGAGCGAGACCGGGATGGAGATCTCGGGGACGTGCACCCCGGACTCGTGCAGGGCGTGCAGCACCAGCTTGACGCCGATGAAGCCGAGGATCACCGACAGTCCGTAGCTGAGGTGGACCAGCTTCTTCAGCAGCCCGCCGATCAGGAAGTACAGCTGCCGCAGGCCCATCAGGGCGAAGGCGTTGGCGGTGAAGACGATGTACGGGTCCTGGGTGAGGCCGAAGATCGCGGGGATGGAGTCCAGCGCGAACAGCACGTCCGTGGTGCCGATGGCGAGCATGACGACCATCAGGGGGGTCAGGACGCGCTTGCCGTTGTTGCGGATGAAGAGCTTGGTGCCGTGGTACCGGTCGGCGACGCCGAAGCGGCGCTCGATGTTCTTCAGGAGGCGGTTCTCCTCGAACTCCTCGTCCTCCTCGTCGGCCCGCGCCTCCTGGATGAGCTTCCAGGCGGTGTAGATCAGGAACGCGCCGAAGATGTAGAAGACCCACGAGAAGTTGGCGATGACCGCGGCGCCGGCGGCGATGAAGATCGCCCGGAGCACCAGCGCGATCAGCACGCCGATCAGCAGCACCCGCTGCTGGAGGTGGGAGGGCACCGAGAACTTCGCCATGATCAGCACGAAGACGAAGAGGTTGTCGACGCTGAGCGACTTCTCGGTGATGTAGCCGGCGAAGAACTCGCCCGATGCCTGGGTCTCGCCGGCCACGAGGAGCCCGAGCCCGAAGAGGGCGGCCAGCACGATCCAGACGATCGTCCAGATACCGGCTTCCTTGGTCGACACGTCATGGGGCTTGCGCCCGATGAAGAAGTCGACGGTGATGAGGGCGCACAGACCAATGATGGTCAGCGCCCAGAGGGTCCATGAAACGTCCACTGCGCCTCCGGCAGTTCGCTACGGGCTACTGATCAGCGTCGTCGCTGCCGGAGGTCTCTTCCACCCGGGCGCGCGGGCTGCGCGCCGAGGCCGGCGCCCCGGGACCGGTCACAGTCCGTACTGACGGGAACGCCGCGTATGGGAGTACTCCCCTCCGCTCCATGAACGGTACAGGAAATACCAAGGAAAGGTAAAGGAAAGCCTAAAAGCTCTCCAAAATCGCAGGTCAGGGGCGGTTTACCGAAGGCCTTTACGGAGTCCGGCGAGTCAGCGGTGCCCGGTGCGGCGGGCGTTGGCCACCCGGGCCAGCACCTCGTCCAGGACCGCGCTGCCCGGCGGCGTCCGCAGCGGTTCGTACGTCCACGCGTGACCGACCCAGGGGTCGGCCAGATGGTCGTCGGCGACCGGGGTGACCCGCAGCAGCGAGCGCCACAGCGGGTCGAGGACCGGGCCGTATTCGGACGCCTCCTCGCGGTCCGCGACCATCATCAGGTGGACGCCCACCGAGGGCCCCTCGTCGGCGAGGTAGCGCAACTGGGTGACCGCGCGGTCGTCGAAGCCGTGCGGGAAGTCGTTGACGATCAGCAGCTGCTCGGCCGGGTCCAGGTCCGGCGGCAGCGAGTCGGCGGCACCGGCCCGGATCGCCATCTGCACCAGGTCGACCCGACGGGTGAGGTGGGCGAGGACCGAGGAGACGCCCTGCGCACCGGTCGCGGGCGGCGACGGCAGGACCCCGGAACGGACCAGCGGGGCGAGCGCCCCGGCGGCGGAACCGGCCGGGTCGATGACGTGGACCGTGAACTCGTTCGGCGGGTAGACGGCCAGCAGCCGGGCCGCGTGCAGCACGGCGGTCTCCATCGCGAGCCTGCGCAGCTGGTCCGTGCCGGCGAGCGCGGCGGCCTCGGAAGCGGTGCGCCCGCTGTCGATCCACATGCCCCGCTCCAGAGGCAGCCGCACGAGCAGCGGGATGCGCAGGTCGGCGCTCTCCGGCAGGTGGAGGTCGCCGATCCGCAGCGCCATGGGGATCTCCATCGGCACCCGGTAGCCGTGCCAGACGGGGTTGTCCCAGCCCGCGTAGGAGGCCGGGAGCGCGGGCTCCACGACGGCGGACTCGGCGGCGAGCTGGGCGAGGTCGCGGTCCAGCGACTCACGGGCCCGGGCGGTGAGCTCGTCGCGCTTGGCACGGGCCTCCTCGCGGGCCCGGTCGCCCGCGCCCCCGATGCGGCTGCGCGGGTCGGACAGGGTCCGCTCCAGCTCCTGGTCCATCCGGGACTCGGCGAAGTCGACGGCGCTGCGGTACGCGGCGGCGGCCCGGGCCAGGTCCTCGAACATGCCCCACACCTGGTTGTACAGGCGCTCGTCCATGGACCAGCCGGTCGCGTCACCGGCGACGGGCTGGGCGGGCTGCCCCGGCTGGGCCGGCGGCGCGGCGGGAGGCGGCGGCGGGGGCGCGGAGGACTGCCGGCGCGGGTGCGCGTAGTTGACCGGGCCGCCCGGGGCGGCCGGTTCGGCGAGCGGCTCGGGCTGCGGGGGCGTTACGGGCGGGGCCGGCGGCGGGACCGGCGGCTGTCCGTTGCCCGGCGCGGGGGCCGGGGCGGGGGGCGGTGCGGGGACCGGCGCGGGGGCCGGCGCGGGCGTGTGCCTGACCCGGTCGCCCTCCGGGGTGCGGGGCGGCGGCGCCACCGAGCGGGCCAGGCCGCGGGCGACGGCCTCCTGGATCGTCCCGGCGAGCTCGGCGGCCCGGTCCACACCCTGGTCGGCGAGCATGGCGGCGAGGCCGCCCGCATACCCCTGGCCGACCGCCCGGACCTTCCAGGCGCCCTGGCGGCGGTACAGCTCCAGGGCGGCGACCGCGGACTCGCTGTCGAGCCCGGTCAGCGTGAACGTGGCGATCTCGTCGCCGTCGAGTCCGGTGACCGCGACGAAGGGCGAGGCGACGGCCCCGAAGCGGGCCGGGCCGCCGGCGCCCTGTGGAAGGGCCAGCAGCACCGTGACCCGGTGCACCCCGTCGGGCAGGGCGTCGAGGTCGACGGCGAGCCGGTGGTCGGCGGCGGCCTGCCGGGAGACTTCGAGGCCGTGCAGCTGCGGGGAGCCGGGGTGGGCGATCCACTCGACGCCGTGGACCCTGCCGTGCTCGTCGCCGAGCGTGGCACCGGCCACGACGGGCGTCCCGGCCGATATCCGGATCTCCAGACGGGTCTGGGGCAAGGTGTGGTTCTGCCCCCGGACCAGCTCGGCCGTCATTGCCCTGTCCCCTCGACGAATTGCCGCTGTGCGCGCTGTGGCTGTGCTGTGGGTGGTGCGGTGGTGCCGCGATGCGGGCAGCTCCCGGCGGCCGATGCCTCCGGGAGCTGCGCGTACCGCGATGCGGGCCCGTCGGCGCGGGCCCGGTGTCGCCCTACAGGTGCGGCAGGATCGCCGGCATGAGGTCCTGGAAGGTGCGGCCGTTGGCCGGGGTGCCGACGGCGGTCATCTTCCAGCCGTTGCCCGCGCGGTGCACCTTCGCCATGATCTGCGCGGTGTACTGCCCGCCGCCGTCCAGCGTGTAGCGAGCGAGCTCCTGGCCGTTGGTCTCGTCCACGATGCGGCAGAAGGCGTTCTGCACCTCCTGGAACGTCTGGCCGGTGAAGGAGTTCACCGTGAAGACGATCTGGTCGATGTGGACCGGCACCCGCTGGAGGTCCACGAGGATCGCCTCGTCGTCGCCGCCGGAGCCGGCGCCGCCCACGAGGTTGTCCCCGGTGTGCCGCACGGAGCCGTCGTCGCTGGTGAGGTGCCGGAAGAACACGACGTCCACCGGCTGCTTGTCGGCGAACAGGACCGCCGAGGCGTCCAGGTCGATCTCCCGGGTGCGCGAGCCGAACAGACCGCGGCGCGGTGCCGCCTGCCAGCCGAGCCCCATCCGTACCGCGGTCAGGGTCCCCCCGTCGCTCTTCTGCAGGCTGATGGCCTGACCCTTGGTCATATTGACCGTCACGCGCTGTCCCCTCTCCGCTTCCCCGCAACCGTCCTTGTGCGGTTGCCCAGCACCCTACGCAGTGGTGTCACCCGCGCGGAGGGCCTGGGTCGTTTTGTGTCGGTCCTGCAACATCCGGCCCGGAGGTCAGGCCAGACCGGCCTCGCGCATCTGGCGCAGCTCCTTCTTCAGCTCCCCCACCTCGTCGCGCAGCCGGGCGGCGACCTCGAACTGGAGGTCCGCGGCGGCGGCGCGCATCCGGTCCGTCATCTCCTCGATGATCCCGGCCAGTTCGGTGGCGGGACGGTCGGTGACCGCCGCGGCGTCCCGGGCCTTCCCCTTCGCGGACTTCCCGGCCGTCGCCGCCTTGCCGTCGCCCGGGACCGCGTGCTTCCCGAGGGCGGGCACGGGTGCCTTGCCCTCCTTGCCCTGGCGGTAGCCGGTGCCGAGCAGCTGCTCGGTGTCGACCTCCTCGCGCGCGATCGTGGCGACGATGTCGTTGATCTTCTTGCGCAGCGGCTGCGGGTCGATGCCGCGCTCGGTGTTGTAGGCGATCTGCTTCTCGCGGCGGCGGTTGGTCTCGTCGATGGCCTGGGCCATCGCCGGGGTGACCTTGTCCGCGTACATGTGGACCTGCCCCGAGACGTTGCGCGCCGCGCGGCCGATGGTCTGGATCAGTGAGGTGCCCGAGCGCAGGAAGCCCTGCTTGTCGGCGTCCAGGATCGCCACGAGCGACACCTCGGGCAGGTCGAGGCCCTCGCGCAGGAGGTTGATGCCGACCAGTACGTCGTACTCGCCGGAGCGCAGCTCCCGCAGCAGCTCGATGCGGCGCAGCGTGTCGACGTCGCTGTGGAGATAACGGACCTGGATGCCGAGCTCCAGGAAGTAGTCGGTGAGGTCCTCCGCCATCTTCTTGGTGAGCGTGGTGACCAGGACCCGTTCGTCCTTCTCGGCGCGCTCGCGGATCTCGTGCACCAGGTCGTCGATCTGGCCCTCGGTGGGCTTGACGACGACCTCGGGGTCGACGAGGCCGGTGGGGCGGATGATCTGCTCGACGAATCCGTCGCCCCGGGACAGCTCGTAGTTGCCCGGGGTGGCGGAGAGGTAGACCGTCTGGTTGATCCGCTGGAGGAACTCCTCCCACTTCAGCGGGCGGTTGTCCAGGGCCGACGGCAGCCGGAAGCCGTGGTCGACGAGGGTCCGCTTGCGGGAGGCGTCGCCCTCGTACATGGCGCCGATCTGCGGGACCGTGACGTGGGACTCGTCGAGCACCAGGAGGAAGTCCTCCGGGAAGTAGTCGAGGAGGGTGTTCGGGGCGGTGCCGGGGGCACGGCCGTCGAAGTGCATCGAGTAGTTCTCGACGCCGGAGCAGGTGCCGATCTGGCGGAGCATCTCGATGTCGTACGTGGTGCGCATGCGCAGCCGCTGGGCCTCCAGCATCTTGCCCTGCTTCTCCAGCTCGGCCAGGCGCTGCTCCAGCTCCTGCTCGATGCCGCTGACGGCCCTCTCCATGCGCTCGGGGCCCGCCACGTAGTGGGTGGCGGGGAAGACGTGGAGGGACCGGTCCTCGCTGATGACCTCGCCGGTGAGCGGGTGCAGCGTGGACAGGGCCTCGATCTCGTCGCCGAACATCTCGATGCGGACGGCGAGCTCCTCGTAGACCGGGAAGATCTCGATGGTGTCGCCGCGCACCCGGAAGGTGCCCCGGGTGAAGGCCAGGTCGTTGCGCGTGTACTGGATCTCGACGAAGCGGCGCAGCAGCTGGTCGCGGTCGATCTCCTCGCCCACCTTGAGCTGGACCATGCGGTCCACGTACTCCTGCGGCGTACCGAGGCCGTAGATGCAGGAGACGGAGGCGACCACGATGACGTCCCGGCGGGTGAGCAGGGAATTCGTCGCGGAGTGGCGCAGCCGCTCGACCTCCTCGTTGATCGAGGAGTCCTTCTCGATGTAGGTGTCCGACTGCGGGACGTACGCCTCGGGCTGGTAGTAGTCGTAGTACGAGACGAAGTACTCGACGGCGTTGTTGGGCAGGAGCTCGCGGAACTCGTTGGCCAGCTGGGCGGCGAGGGTCTTGTTCGGCGCCATCACCAGGGTGGGGCGCTGCAGCTTCTCGATCATCCAGGCGGTGGTCGCGGACTTGCCGGTGCCGGTCGCGCCGAGGAGCACGACATCCTTCTCACCTGCGCGGACGCGCTTCTCCAGCTCGGCGATGGCCGCTGGCTGGTCGCCGCTGGGCTGATAGGGACTGACGACCTCGAAAGGCGCCACCGTACGTTCGATCTTCGAGACTGGCCGCATGCAACCACCGTACGACCCCCCACTGACAACGGGCCCGGTTCACCAGTCCGCGGGCCCCACGGCGTCGCGCGGCCGGGAGTGGAAGGACGCCGGATCGGCGTACGTGCCGAAGCTCGGGACCTGGCGCTGGGCGGGGATTCCGGGGGCCCTGCCGCCCGCGGCGTCGTCCCAGTCGGGCGTGCCCATGACCACCAGCGGGTCGAACATGACCACGACGGCCGCCAGCAGCAGGAAGCAGGCGGGTCCGAGGAGCATGGGCACCAGCAGGGAGCCGGCGCTGTCCCCGGGGGCGTGGCCCGCGCCGAGGGCGGAGGGGTGCAGATGGACCCGGAGCGCGGCCATGCCGGTGTAGTGCATGCCGCTCACCGCGACCGCCATGACGACGCTCGCGCCGAGGCTGGGCAGGAAGCCGTGGATGGACACGGCGGCCCACAGCGCGGCGGTCGAGGCCACCACGGCGATGACCACGGAGAGGGACACGGTCACCGTGTCGTACTCGAACTGCCCATCAAGCCGCATTCCCGCCATGCCGAGGTAATGCATGGAGGCCACGCCGAGCCCGGTGATCGTGCCTCCCGTCACCAGGGCCATGCGGGTGGCGCCCCGGTACCCGACGAGGAAGATCCCGACGCCGACCATGACGATCGCGACGGCGAGGCTGGCGAAGGTGATCGGTTTGTCGTAGCCGATCGGTACGTCGTCGACGGAGAAGCCCACCATCGCGATGAAGTGCATGGTCCAGATGCCCGAACCAATGGAGGTCGCCCCGAGAGCCAGCCAGCCGGCCTTGAAGGAACGCTCGGTACGCAGTGACCGCGTGGTGCAGCGCAGGCCCAGGGCCGCGCCGAGGCACGCCATGAGGAACGCCGCCGCCGGGGTCACCGCCCCATAGCTGAAGCCGTCGATTGTGCCCTGCATCCTTGTACGCCCTTCGCAGCAGCAAGCCCGGGTCAGGACGATCCCAGGGCCTGTCGTCCAGGCGCAAGGCGCCCGCAGACACAACAGAAGTGCCGCATCTTATCGACCGGGCCGACGGCGGGTGGCGTGGTCCCCGAAGTGCGTTCACGCGGTGGCCATCCTTCGCCCGTTCCCCGTTCGGGGGCGGCTGGGACGCTCGGGCCGTCCGCAACTCTGACGCAAGGAGTTCACGTGTACGCAGGCACCGCTACCGCTACCGCCTCCGTCGCCACCGCCGCCGTGCTGGGCGCCGGCATGTTGCTGATGTCGAACCCGGGCGCGCCGCTCCCGGACGCCCCCGCGACCCTGCGGACCGTGCAGCAGGCCGGCCCGGTCCGCCACGCGACCGACGCCATGGCGCGCGGCCCGCGCGTCTACGCCCACCGCGGCGCTTCCGCGTACGCCCCGGAGAACACGCTCGTCGCCGTGGACAGGGCCGACGCGCTCGGCTTCGACTGGGTGGAGAACGACGTCCAGCTCACCAGGGACGGGGTGCCGGTCGTCATGCACGACACCGGCCTCAAGCGGACGACGAACGCCGAGGAGGTGTTCCCGGACCGTGCGCCCTGGGCGGTCAAGGACTTCACGGCCGCCGAGATCTCCCGGCTGGACGCGGGCAGCTGGTTCGGTGCGCGGTACGCCGGCACCCGGGTGCCGACCCTGCGCCAGTTCCTGAGGCGGCTCGGCCACAACCGGCAGAACCTCCTGCTGGAGATCAAGAGCCCGGGGACCTACCCGGGGATCGAGCGCGTCACCCTCAAGGTGCTGAACGAGGAGGGCTGGCTGGACCGCGCCCATGTCAGGGACCGTCTGGTGATCCAGAGCTTCGGGGCCGGCAGCGTGCGTACGGTGCACGCGCTGCGTCCGGACGTGGTCACGGGCTTCCTCGGCGCCCCGGCCGTGGCGAAACTGCCCGCGTACGCCGAGTTCACCGACCAGATCAACCCGCCCTCGGCGGGCCTGTCCGGCGGCTACGTGGCGGCGGTGCACGCCCTGAAGGGCCCGCACGGCAAGAAGCTCCAGGTCAGCCCCTGGACGGTGAACGACGCGGCGTCCGCGCGCAAGGTGGACGGCATGGGCGTGGACGGCATCATCACCAACGCCCCCGACGTGGTGCGCGCGGCCACGAAGGGCTGATGCCGGGGCCCGTTGTCAGTGGCCCGCCGTACGGTGGGGCCATGGACAGCAACGGGGTCGTCGAGTGGGCCGTCGTCGAGAGCGACATCGGTCCGTTGATGCTGGCCGCGACCGGGACGGGACTGGTGAGCGTGGTCTTCCACGCCCGCCCGGAGATACGGGACCGGATGCTGGAGAAGCTGCGTGCCCGGCTCGGCGCGGAGCCGGTCGAGGCACCCGGCTCCGCCCGGCTGGCCGAGCCGGTGCGCCAGCTCGCGGCGTACTTCGCGGGCACGCTGCGGGAGTTCTCGCTCGACCTGGACTGGTCGCTGACCGCCGGGTTCAACCGCCAGGTACTGCGGGAGCTGGCCCGGGGCGTGCCGTACGGGGCGGTCGCCGGGTACGGGGAGCTGGCCGAGCGGGTCGGACAGCCGGGCGCGGCCCAGGCGGTCGGCGCGGCGATGGGCTCCAATCCCCTGCCCGTCGTGGTGCCGTGCCACCGGGTGGTGGAGAACGACGGCGGAATAGGCGGCTTCGGCGGGGGCCTGGAAACGAAGCGGCAATTGCTGGCGCTGGAAGGGGTGCTGCCGCAGCCGCTGTTCTGAGCCCTCGGCCCGGGTACCGTGCGGGCCCGTTTCGTACAGGCGTACGCGCTGGCACACTGCGTCGGTGACCAACACCCTCGACGCCCCTGACACCCCGGGTGGGCCCGGTGCCGCCGTGTCCGTCACGGTGGCCGATCTGCCGCGCCTGCGCCGCAGGACGTCCGCCGTCCTGATCGCCGGGCAGATACTCGGCGGCCTCGGTGTGCCGGTCGGCATCGCCCTGGCCCCCGTGCTCGCCACCGAGGTGAGCGGTTCCGAGGCGCTGTCGGGGCTCGCTCCCACGGCGTCGGTGACCGGCACGGCCCTGCTGTCGCTGCCGCTGGCCGCCCTGATGACCGCGCGGGGCCGCCGCCCCGGTCTCGTGGTGGCCTATCTGATCGGCGCCTTCGGGGCGGGTCTCGTGGTGCTGGCCACCGTGGTGGAGAGCTTCCCGCTGCTGCTGCTCGGGATGGCCTGCTTCGGGGCGGGTTCGTCCGCCAACCTGCAGGCGCGGTTCGCCGCCGCGGACCTGGCGGAGCCGGACCGGCGGGGCCGGGCGATCTCCACGGTCATCTGGGCGACCACGATCGGCTCGGTGCTCGGGCCGAACGTCGCGGCTCCGGCGGGCCGGGTCTTCCGGGGCACCGCCGTGTCCGAGACGGCGGGCCCGTTCGTCTGGGCGGCCGGCATCTTCGTGCTCGCGGCGCTCGTGGTCGCCGTGCTGCTGCGGCCCGACCCGCTGCTCACCGCGCGGGCGCTGGCCACACGGGAGGGCGGGGAGGCCGGGGACCGCTCGCTGCGGGCGGGGCTGGCCGCCGTACGGGCGTCGCCGATGGCCCGGCTGGCCCTGGTGACCGTGACGGTCTCGCACACCGCGATGGTCTCGATCATGGTGATGACCCCGGTGGACCTGGGCCACCACGGCGCGGACCTCCAGCTGATCGGCCTGGTGATCAGCGGGCACATCGCCGGGATGTACGCCTTCTCACCGGTCATGGGCCGGCTGGCCGACCGCTTCGGCCGGCTCTCCGTCATCGGGCTCGCCGCCGGGCTGCTGGCCTGCGCCGCGCTGCTGGCCGGCACGGCGGGCGCCGCGCACGGCAGGACCGCGGCCGGCCTGTTCGTCCTCGGGCTCGGCTGGTCGGCGGGCATGGTGGCCGGTTCGGCGCTGCTCACCGACTCGGTCCCGCAGCCCGCCCGCGCCGCCGTGCAGGGTCTGTCGGACCTGGTCATGAACGCGTCGGCGGGGGTGGGCGGCGTGGTGGCCGGGGTGATCGTCTCCCGGGCGGGCTACGGCTGGCTCAACCTGACCGGCGCCTGTCTGCTGCTGCCGATGGCGGGACTGGCTCTGCGGCGGTCCCTGCGGCCGCCCCGGAGCCGTCAGGCGTGATCCGCCGCCGGGTCCGTCGTGGGCCGGCGCGCCATCAGGACCGGTTGGAAGAAGCCCGTCTCCTGCGGCTCGTGCCAGGCGGGCTCCGTGAGACCGGCCCGCCGCGCGAACCCCGTGAGCTGTGCCTGTGACAGGGCCCAGTACGAGGTGCGGCGTGTGCGCACCTCGTACCGGCCGCTCTCCCCTTCGCCGCCGGGCAGCAACTGGAAGTGCTCCAGGTCGTAGCGCTCGCCGTCCGGCCGCCAGTGCCACAGCTGGAAGGTGACGGCTCGGCCGCCGGTGCCCTCCCTGACCTGCGGCGGCGTGGACTCGGGCCGTTCGCGGCGCAGCCGGTCGTACGGCCGGGTGGAGACGAGCAGCACGCCGCCCGGTCGCAGCACCCGGCGCATCTCGCCGAGCGCCGCCTCCACCGCGTCCGGTGTGAGCAGATGCGGGAGCGAGTTGTCGGCGCACACGACGGCGTCGAAGGAGCGGTCACCGAACGGCAGCCGGGTCATGTCGGCCGCCGCCGTGCGCAGCCGCAGCCCTCTTGCTGCCGCCTCCTTCGCGGCTCGGGCGACCGCCACGGGGCTCAGGTCGCTGCCGGTGACGCGGTGTCCGAGCGCGGCGAGGCCCAGCGCCTGCGTACCGATGCCGCAGGCGCAGTCCAGCACGTCGCCGCTGGCCCCTCCCGCGTCGCCGAGCGCCGTGCCGATCAGGCCGGACAGCGCGGCCGCCTGGCGCTCGATGCTCGCCTGCCAGTCGGCGTACATGAGGTCGTAGTCCGAGGCCAGGTCGTCGTAGAAGTGGCGGACGGTGGCGGCGGGGCGGCTCGTCGGGGGAGACATGGGCCGACCCTAACGCCGGGGCGCGCAAGGGGTGAGGAGGGTTTCCGGCCCGCCGGCCGGACCGGTCCTGCCGGCTCGCCCCCGCCCCCACGCCCGCCCCCGCCCCGGAGAACAACGCACCTTTCGCGCCACCGGCCGCCCTCCACCTCACCCGGCACGTTTACGCCCCACCACCCCGCGACAGGGATGTGGACATGTCACTCAACGCGCCCCTCGACGCCACCCCGTACGCCCCCGTGCTCTCCGCCGAGGTGCGGGCCGCCCTGGCCGCGAACCGGCCCGTCGTCGCCCTGGAGTCGACGATCATCGCCCATGGGCTCCCCCGCCCCCGAAACCTGCGGGTCGCCGGGGAGCTGGAGGGGCTCGTGCGGTCCGCGGGCGCCGTGCCGGCGACCGTCGCCGTGCTGGACGGGCGGGCCAGGGTCGGGCTGGACAAGGCCGAGCTGGAACGGGTGGCCGAGGACCCGGGGATGCGCAAGCTGGGCCACCGCGATCTCGCCCCGGCGCTGGCGGGCGGGGCGAGCGGGGCGACGACCGTTTCCGCGACCGCGTTCCTGGCGGCCCGGGCCGGGCTGCGGGTCTTCGCGACCGGCGGGCTCGGCGGGGTGCACCGGGGCTGGACCGAGACGCAGGACGAGTCCGCGGACCTGCGGCTGCTGGCGCGCACGGGGATCACCGTGGTCTGCGCCGGCGTGAAGTCGATCCTGGACGTCCCGGCCACGCTGCAACGGCTGGAGACTCTGGGCGTCGGGGTGCTCGGCTACGGCACCGCCACGTTCCCCGGCTTCTACCTGAGCAGTTCCGGCGAGCCGGTCGACTGGACGGTGAACTCGCCCGACGAGGTCGCGGAGGTGATGCGGGCGCAGGACGCGCTCGGCGGGCCGGAGGCGGCGCTGATCGTGGCCAACCCCGTTCCGCAGGGCGAGCAGTTGGATCCCGGGCTGCACGACCGGGTGCTGGCCGAGGCGCTGGAGGCGTGCCGGGAGCACGGCATCACGGGGCAGGCGGTCACGCCGTTCCTGCTGGACCATCTGGTGCGGCACACCGGGGGCGCCTCGCTGGAGGCCAACCTCGCGGCGGTCCGGGGCAACGTGGCGCTCGCCGCCCGTATCGCCACCGCCTGGACGGCGCGGTGAGCGGCGGCCTCCTCGTCGTCGGGGACGTGGTCACCGATGTGGTCGCCCGGCACGGATCGGCGCCGGTCCACGGCACGGACACGGCCGCCGTGATCCGGACGCGGGCGGGCGGCGCGGGGGCCAACGTGGCCTGCTGGGCGGTGCATGCGGGCTGCCGGGACGTGCGGCTGCTGGCCCGGGTCGGCGCCGACTCGGCGGACTGGCACCGGGACCTGCTGCGGCGGGCGGGGGTGCGCGGGCTGCTCGCGGTGGACGAGGAGGAGCCGACCGCGACCGTCGTGGCCCTGGTGGACGCCGCGGCCGAGCGCACCTTCCTCACCGACAGCGGCGCGGTGCTGCGCCTCTCCCCCGACGACTGGTCGCCCTCGCTGCTCGACGGGGTGGCCCACCTCCACCTGTCGGGCTATCTGCTGTTCGCCGGTACGAGCCGGGAGACGGCCCTGCTGGCCCTGCGGGAGGCCGTACGACGGAACGTTCCGGTGAGCGTGGACCCGGCGTCGGCGGGCTTCCTGGCCGGTCTCGGCGTCGACCGGTTCCTCGCCCTGACCGAGCGGGCGGACCTGCTGCTGCCCAACGCGGACGAGGCTTCGCTGCTCACCGGCCTGCCCGAACCGGCGGACGCGGCGGCCAAGTTGAGCATGCCAGTCCGCCAGGTCGTCGTGACGCTCGGCGAGGGCGGAGCGCTGCTGGCCACCGGGGGCGCGGTGACCGGCCGGGTCCCGGCCGAGCCGGTCGGGCGGGCCGTGGACTCGACCGGGGCGGGCGACGCGTTCACCGGCGGCTTCCTCGCGGCGCGGCTGGCGGGGGCGGACGACACGGCGGCCGCTGCGGCGGGGTGCCGGGCCGGGGCACAGGCCGTCGGGACGGTGGGCGGGCGGCCGCCGTTGCCGGGCGAGTAGCGGGACTCGAACCCGCACGTCTCACCGCAGCCCCGTCCACGCCGGGTGCCCCGGGTCGTCGGCGCGCACCACCGCGTCCGCGCTCTCGGCGGGCGCCACCTCGTCCTCGTACCGCTCGAAGGCGGGCAGGGTCCACAGCTCGTCCTCCGGCGTGCGCCGCCGCAGCGCACCGGCCGACAAGCGCAGGTGGACGCCGAGGTCGAACGGGTACCAGTGCCCGAGCAGCAGCGGCCCGTGCAGGATCAGCACCCCGCGCTCCGGCAGGTGTGCGTACGGGCTGCGCGTGGCCCGGTCCGTGGCCGGGTCCCAGAGGTCGGGCAGCACCCGCCCGCTGCCGCCGGGCTCCAGCGGGCCGAACACTTCGCGCCACAGGGCTCCGGTGTCGAACCAGCTCCCGAAGTAGGAGTCCGGGTCCTGCTTGCCGTACTCGTAGCGCAGGCTGGCCGGCCGCAGGAACCCGGCGGTGGAGACAGGAAGCACCGCACGCCCCCGCAGCCTCAGCGCCTGGGCGACGGACTCGGCCAGTTCGCCGGGACGGGCGGCCGGTGCGCCGTCGACGGCGATCTTCAGCCAGGGTCCGCCGTCGGCGGGCTCCAGCGCGTCGGCGTGCGCGGCGAGCGCGTCCGTCAGCCGTTCCCAGGAGATCGCTTCGAATCGCACGCGTCCATCATCACCCGCGCGGCCCCGTGGTGACCGGATGCCGGAATCTCGCAGCCGCCTCCCGCCCGGCCCCTTACGGTCGTGGCCATGGATCTCGCATTCGCCCGCACGTTCGCAGCCCAGTGGCAGGACGACTGGAACTCCCACGACCTGCAACGCATCCTGACGCACTACCACGAGGACGTGACCTTCAGCTCGCCCATGATCGCGCGGTTCACCGGCGACCCCTCCGGGACCGTGCACGGCAAGGACGCCCTGCGGGCGTACTGGAAGCGTGGGCTCGAACTCATCCCGGACCTGGAGTTCGAGGTGATGGACGTCCGGGCGGGCGTCGACACGCTGGTGATCGACTACCGCAACCAGATCGGCGGCAGGGTCTACGAGGTGCTGACCTTCCGCGACGGGCTGGTGAGCGCCGGCCTCGGCGCGTACGGGGAGACACTCGCCCGCTGACTTCGGCGGGCGGTGCCCCCGGCGGGTGTCACTTCCCCGGCCCGCACTCCACCGCGTCGGCGTCCTCGGAGAGTTCGCTGCCCTGCGGCAGCAGATACGTCACCCAGAGGACGACGGGCTCGGTGCCCAGGTTGCGTCCGATGTGGCGGTGCTTCTGCCCCGACGGCTCGATGAACGACGTGCCCGCCGGGGACACCTCGGCCGAGCAGTCGTCAAGGGTGCGGGTGAGCGTACCGGACTCGACGACGACGATCAGCTGACCGCTGTGGGTGTGCCAGCCGGTGGAGCCGCCCGGTGCGATGGTGATCGTACGGAAGGTGACGTCGGCCCGGCCCTTCGGCGCCTTCACCTTCAGCTTGCCCACCGAGGTGCCCTCGGCCACGACGGTGGCGCTCACCCCGCCGCCGGGCGTGGCGCCGGCCGCCGTCGGTACGACGGCGAGCGCGGCGACGCTCCCCGCGATGACGAGCGCCTTGCCCAGCCGCTCCCGCTGACCCCGTCGCCCCCGCTTCCCCCGCTTCCCCTGCTGCCCCTGCTGTCCGGCGGTCCTCATGGGTCACTCCCGTCTCAGGTGTCACGGACATCTCAAACGTCCCGACGCTACCCGGAAGAGGACCGCGCGAATCACGCCACCGGCATCCGGCCGCGCGCGGCGAACGTCAGCTCCCCCGCAACTCCTTGGCCAGCGGGCTGTCGCCGGAGACCTCGATCCGGCCGTCCCCGACCGCCTCGGCGAACGTCGCCTCGCCGCGCCCCAGCGCGAGGCAGAGCTCCGCGTCGAGGGCGATGCGCGCGTCCGCACCGGCGGCGGGCCCGTCCCCGTACACCGGCTCGCCTGCCACCACCTCGCCCGTACGGATGTGGAACTCGCCCTCGTCCAGATGGACGTCGAGCACGCCCGTGGCGGCCGCTCCCTTCAGGGCGCGCAGCAGCGGAAGGGCGAACCAATGGGCCCGGACCGCGTCCGTGGGCCGCCGCTCGGCGAGCGCGGGGGCGCCCCACTCGGCGAGCGCGGCGAGGACCGGCAGCAGTCCGTGGCCGCGTGCGGTGAGCGCGTACACCGAGGCGGCGGCGGGCGGCGGGAGTTTGCGGCGGGTGACGAGGCCGCCCTGCTCCATGTCCTTGAGCCGGGAGGCCAGGACGTCCGTACTGACGCCGGGCAGGTCGGCGTGGAGATCGGTGTAGCGCCGGGGACCGGCCAGCAGTTCACGGACGATCAGCAGGGACCACCGGTCGCCGACCGCGTCCAGGGCCCGGGCACTGGCGCAGAACTGGTCGTAACTCCGGCGGCGGGCCGGGCGGGTGGCTGGCTGTTGCTGACGTGGCATGCGACGCAGTCTAGACATGTTGTTGGACTTTCCAAGGCCGGACTTGGTAAAACCAAGTATCGCAATCGGGTCGGGGAGGCACCGCATGGAGTTCCGCCAGTCCAGCAAGCTCAACGAGGTCTGTTACGAGATCCGGGGCCCCGTCATCGAGCAGGCCAACGCCCTGGAGGAGGCGGGCCACAGCGTGCTCCGGCTCAACACGGGCAACCCCGCCCTGTTCGGCTTCGAGGCGCCGGAGGAGATCGTCCAGGACATGATCCGGATGCTCCCGCAGGCCCACGGCTACACGGACTCGCGCGGCATCCTGTCCGCCCGCCGGGCCGTGGCCCAGCGCTACCAGGCGATGGGTCTCACCGAGGTCGACGTCGACGACATCTTCCTCGGCAACGGCGTGTCCGAGCTGATCTCGATGGCCGTCCAGGGGCTGCTGGAGGACGGCGACGAGGTGCTGATCCCCTCCCCCGACTACCCGCTGTGGACCGCGGTGACGACGCTGGCCGGCGGGAAGGCCGTGCACTACGCGTGCGACGAGGCCTCGGACTGGAACCCCGACATCGCCGACATGGCCTCGAAGATCACCGACCGCACCCGGGCCGTCGTGATCATCAACCCCAACAACCCCACGGGCGCCGTCTATCCGCGCGAGGTCCTGGAGGGCATCCTCGACCTGGCCCGCCGGCACGGTCTGATGGTGTTCGCCGACGAGATCTACGACCAGATCCTCTATGACGACGCCGAGCACCACAGCGTGGCGGTGCTCGCCCCGGACCTGGTCTGCCTCACCTTCAGCGGCCTGTCGAAGACGTACCGGGTGGCCGGGTTCCGCTCCGGCTGGATGGTGGTCTCGGGCCCGAAGCAGCACGCCCGCAGCTATCTGGAGGGCCTGACGATGCTCGCCTCCATGCGGCTGTGCCCCAACGCGCCCGCCCAGTACGCCATTCAGGCCGCACTCGGCGGCCGGCAGTCGATCCGGGACCTGGTGGTGCCCGGGGGCAGGCTGTACGAGCAGCGCGACCGCGCCTGGCAGAAGCTGAACGAGATCCCGGGCGTCTCCTGCGTGAAGCCGAAGGGTGCCCTGTACGCCTTCCCGCGCATCGACCCGAAGGTGCACCCGATCGCCGACGACGAGAAGTTCGTCCTGGACCTGCTGCTGCGCGAGAAGATCCAGGTCGTCCAGGGCACCGGCTTCAACTACCCCCGCCCCGACCACTTCCGCATCCTGACCCTGCCGCACGCCGACGACCTGGACGCCGCCATCAGCCGGATCGGGCGGTTCTTGGCGGGGTACCGGCAGTGAGATCGCGGTCCTTGCGGGCTTCCTGGGGTTCCAGGGCTTCCTGGGCTTCCTGATCGTCCTGGCCTTCCCGGTCCTCCTGATCTTGCCGGTCTTCGAGGTCTTCCCGGAGCGCGGCACGGCCGAGGCCGGCGGCTGCGAGGGAGAGGGCCGCGGCTGCCACGGCCGTGGTCATCGCGGCCGTGCCCCCGCGCTGTTCCACCAACGCCCCGACGACGACCGGGGCGAGTGAGGCGGCCCCCGTGGCGGCGAGCGCGACGACGCTGATGACGCGTCCCTGGATGCGGGCCGGGGTGGTCGCGGCGAGGCGTCCGAAGAGCAACGAGTTGACGGCCGGAGCCAGGAACAGGCCGGCGGCGAGCGGAACCACCATCAGCAGACCGCCGTTCAGCGCGGTGCTCGCCACGAGCAGGGCCAGCAGAACGCCCAGGGCCGTCAGCAGCAGGCGGTGGAAGGGCAGGAGTCGCTGCAGGCGGGCGGCACAGAGGGCGCCGAGCAGTCCACCGACCGCTGTGCAGCCCTGGGCCAGACCGAGCGCCCTCGGGCTGTGACCGGCGTCCGCGAGGATCAGCACGGCCGAGAACTGCGCGCCCGTCAACGCGAAGTTCACCGGCGCCGCCACGAGGATCACCGACCGGAGATAGGGGCTCGCCAGGACGTGGCGCAGGCCCTCCAGCGTGTCGTGGCGGAGCGAGGTCGCGGCGCTTCCCGCCCGCTTCGGGTGGGCGGGCTTGCGGATGAAGGAGACCGCCAGGAACGAGAGCAGGTAGCTCAGGGCGTCGAAGAGGAACGGGACCGCCCGGCCGAGCCCGTACAGGAAGCCGCCCAGCGGTGGCCCGGCCAGCGACGCCCCGTACGAGCGCGCCTCGTTCTTGGCGAAGGCGTCCGCGAGCTGCGGCTCCGGTACGAGTTGGCTGATGACCGACATCTCGGCCGCGCCGAACAGCACGTCCAGTACGGCGGCCGCCCCCGCGACCACGAAGATCACCGCGAGCGGGGCGTGACCGAGCAGGATCGCCGCGACCAGGACCGTGAAGAGGACGGCCCGGCCCGCGTCGCACGCCTGCATGACGCGCTTCCGGTTCACGCGGTCGGCCACCACACCGGCGGGGAGCATGAAACCGACCCGGATGACCGCCTGGAGCGTGCCGAGCGCCCCCGCCTGCACGGCGGAACCGTGCAGCGACAGCACGAGCAGCGGGAACGCCAGGAGCGACACGGCGGTGCCGAGCTCGGAGACCGCCTGGCCTCCCCACAGCAGGGTGAAGTCCCTGTTCCTGCGTAACGGCTTCGTGTCGTCGGGCTTCGTGTCGTCGGGCTTCGTGCCCGTTGTGGCCGCTGTTTCGGCGGTCATGCTGTCCCCCCGGTCGGTCGGTGCTGGCGGTGTGTGTTCAGGCGAACGGATGGGTGAGGATCACCACCTCCACCGGCCCGGCGTCCGCCGGCCTGGCTGCGGGGTCGTGGAGCCTGTCCCGGTAGCGCATGACCAACTTGTCGATCTCTCCCTGGAGTTCGTCCGCCTCGTCCGGGGTGACCCACCAGATCGTGTGCGTCCGCTCGCTCTTCTGCCGGTGCGTCCGGTGGCGTTCGAGCTGCCGCTCCAGGGCCAGGTCGCCGAGGTGCCGGGCCGCCAGGTCGCGCTCCCGCCCGTCGGACGTCTCGTCGTCGGGATCGCTCTCCATGGACCAGCCGAGCCGGGTGACGCGCCAGGGGCGCGAGCGGCCGGGCATGGGTCCGGCCTCCTCCACGAAGCCGTACTTCGCGAGCTGGCGGAAGTGGAAAGAGCAGGTGGTGGGGGACTCGCCGATCAGCTGACCGGCCTGGGTCGCCGTCAGCGGTCCCTGGACGCTGAGGGCTTCGATGAGCGCGAGCCGCACGGGATGGGAGAGCGCCCGCATGGAGGCCGGATCGGTGAGGCGGCGGGGGCCTTCGGGAGCGGAGACCCGCTCATCGGCCTCGTCGGTGCCGACGGGCCGGACCTCCGGCTCGGCCGGTGCTCGAAGGGCTCGCTCTGCTGGTTCTTCGGACTGCGGCATGCGATGAGAGTGTTCTCTCGAAAGAGATCTGTCAATAGAACGGGCGCGCCCGACGCACCTCCGTGCGCTCCCGCCCGTTCGGGTGGAATCCCTGTGGCACCCCTTGTCCGGCACGGCCCGTCGGGGGCCGCTTGCGACAGTGAGGCCCGCGCGTCTGCGCCTTCCCCGTATCCGGAACGAAGGGCTCCCCCATGCCTCTCCTGTCCCGCACGGCCGTCGCGAGCGACCCGGCCGGCTCCCCCGACGACCGGCGCCGGCCACGGCGGCGGACCGCGCTCGCCGCCGCCGCGGCGGGCCTCGCCGTACTGGCGGTGGGCACGCCCGTCGCGTACGCCACGCTCGGGTCCGGTGCCTCGCCGGAGCCGCGCCCGGCGGTGGCGGGGGCCGTGCGCGGCAAGGACTACGTCGAGACGCGACTCCTCTTCGGCACCGAGCGCCCGGACGGCGGGCCGGAGGTGACCGACCGGCAGTTCCGGGAGTTCATCGACGCGGAGGTCACCCCGCGCTTCCCGAACGGGCTGACCATCCAGGACGGCCGGGGCCAGTGGCGCGACTCCCACGGGGTCATCGAGCGGGAGCGGAGCTACGAGCTGACCCTGCTCTACCCCGCGTCCGAGGCCCGGGTGCGCGGCGGGCAGATCGAGCGCATCCGCGACGCCTACGAGAAGGCGTACGCCCAGGACTCGGTGGCGCGGCTGGAGGAGCGGCTGACGGCCGACTTCTGAGGGGGCGGCGGGCCGCGCCGCCCGGTCACGCGCCGGGTGTACGCGGCCGGGCCAGCACCCGGGCCGCCGCGTGGACGCCCGCCACCGCCACCGGCAGGAACGCCAGTCCGGCCGCCGTCGCGCGGGCGCCTCCCACCGGAATGCCCGCCGCGCGCAGGCGGCGCAGCGCCCAGAGCGAGTACGGGACGACGACGGTCGGGGACGTGGCCACCCCCGGCGTGTAGCCGCCGTACGCCGCCGACTGCGCCAGGTGCACCACGCCGTGGAGCCCGAATCCGGCCAGGGTCGTACGGAAGAACGCGCTCCGGCCGCCCGTCCGCGCCCCGTCGGCCGCCGCCGCCGCGACGAGCACGCCCATGAGGCCTATGGCCGTGTTCACCTCGCGCTGCGTGAGGTCCGCTCGCTCCCACACACGGTCGGGCACCCAGGGCAGGCGGTCCTTCAACTTGGGCCGCGCGGTCCGGAGCCAGCCCGCCATGGTGGCGATCTCCTCCAGGTCGTTGGCCGCCCAGGCGGCCAGCAGCCCCCAGGTCACCGCTCCGGAAACCCCGGACTTCCTGTCGGTCCTCATGAGCGCCCCTCCGTGTGCCGTGTGCCGGTGGTCGGCCGCAGCCTATAATGCAACGCAACGTTGCGTTGCATTTTTGTCTGGAGCCGCCATGACCGCCCCTCCCCCGCCGCCCCGCCCCGGCAAGGGCCCCCGCGCCGCCGAGGCGATCTTCGACGCCACCCTGCGGCTGCTCGCCGAACGCGGGTACGCGGGGCTCACCGTCGAGGCCGTCGCCCAGGAGGCCGGCGTCAACAAGACGACGATCTACCGCTGGTGGCCGTCGAAGGCGCCGCTGCTGCGCGCCGCGCTGCTCCGGGCCCGCGTCCTGGACATCGAGATCCCCGACACCGGTTCGCTGCGCGGGGACCTGATCGCCCTCGCGGAGCAGGTGACCGAGCTGGTCACCGGGGTACGGACCCGGGCGATCGTGCGGGCCCTGGCCTCGGGGACGGGTCTGCCCGACGACGAACTCGCCGCGCTGGCCCGGGACTTCTTCGCCGACCGGTTCTCCCGCGAGCAGCCGGTGTTCGCCCGGGCCGTCGCACGCGGCGAACTGGCGCCGGGGGCCGACCCGATGCTGCTGCTCGACCTGATCGCCGGGGCCGTGTGGGTGCGGGCGGTGCTCAGGAACGAGCCCGTCCCGCCCGGGTTCGCGGCCGCCGTCGTCGACTCCGTGCTGCCCGGGCACGGCTGAAGGGCCGGGCCGGCCCCTCAGCCGCCGGTCAGCTCCAGGAGGGCGCCGACCGGGTCGGTGGCCGGCGCGGCGCGCGGCCACCACTCGTCCTCGCCCGGGTCCGACTCGTAGCCGTACCAGCGGCCGTCGCGGCCGAAGCGGAGCTGGAAGGCGTGACCGGGGTGGGTGAGGTGGTTGCGCCAGGGCTGGAAGCGGGGGAAGCCGGCCGCCGCGAGGGCCGGGCGGGCGCGGTCGAAGGGGCCCGCCGGGGGGTCCCACGGCGTCTCCAGGACCGCCAGGCCCTCGGCCTCGCCCTGCCGCCAGGCGGCCACGGCCCGGGCCAGGTCCGTGGTGTTGCGGCCGGTGGCGGAGGCCAGCTCCCGGTAGAGGGCGCGGGTGGTCGCGGTGAGCCCTGCGGTGGGTCCGGCCGCCGCGAGACGGACGGCGTCCTGCCAGGTGGTGAGCCCGGCGAGCGGGTCGCGGCCGGTGGTCAGCAGGGTGTGGGCGCGGGCCGCCGCGTCGGTGGCGAGCTGGTCCAGGGCGAGCGGGTCCCGGGCCCCGGGCAGGGCGGGGTAGGCGGGCGGCCGGCCCGGATGCGGGTCCACCGGGAACGGCGCGGGCAGCGGCGGCAGGAACCGGTCGGCCAGCGCTTCCCCGGCGGGCACGGACGGGGTGTCGGGGGCGGGGGGCCGCTCCCGGGCGGAGTGCGCGGCGTTGCGCCGGCCCAGCTCCTCCAGCAGCTCTCGCTCGCCCCGGCCGCGCAGCAGGAGCAGGACGAACGGGTCGGTGTCCAGCAGGAGCGCCATCTGGTAGCTGAGGGCGGCGACGTGCTTGCAGGGGCGCCCGCGGTCGGGGCAGGTGCAGGCGGGATCGAGGTCGCCGGGGGCGGGCAGCAGCGTCATGCCGGCGGCGGTCGCGGTCTCGGCCAGGGAGTGCGGCATCTCCTTGGCGAGCAGCGCGGCCAGGTGCCCGGGCCGGGCGGCGACCTCGTCCAGCAGGGTGTCCCAGTCGGGGTCGGTGAACGTACGCAGCCGCAGCTCGGCCCGGTACGGGCGGGGGCGGCTGCCGTGCACATAGGCGACGACGTGCCCCGGCGTGACGGTGATCGCGGCGACGTGCCCGCCGTCCGCATAGTCCCGTCCCCGGGCCAGGCGCGGGCCGTCCATCGACAGGGATTCGAGCGCCGCGACCCAGGCCCGGCCCCACCAGCTCTCGGCGAACGGCTCGCCCTCGCCGGAGGTGCGCGCCGGAACGGCCTCGAAGGTGCGCCGCAGATCGTCGGGCCCGGGACGGGAACGGGCGCCGGGGCGGGTGTCGTGGCGGGCGGCGAGCGGTCCGGAGGTGGGGCGGGCGGTGTCCGGGCGGCGGCGGGGGGCGGGGCTCATGACGGCCTCCGGAGGGAGACGAGGTCGGCCAGGTCGCGGTCGCTCAGCTCGGTCAGCGCGCTCTCGCCGCTGCCGAGGACGGCGTCGGCCAGCGCCCGCTTGGCGAGCAGCATCTCCCCGATGCGGTCCTCCACGGTGCCCTCCGCGATCAGCCGGTGCACCTGGACGGGCTGGGTCTGACCGATGCGGTACGCCCGGTCCGTGGCCTGCTCCTCGACGGCCGGGTTCCACCAGCGGTCGTAGTGGATGACATGCGCGGCCCGGGTGAGGTTGAGCCCCGTGCCCGCCGCCTTCAGGGAGAGCAGGAAGACGGGGACCTCGCCGGACTGGAATCGGTCCACCATCCGCTCCCGCTCGGCCACCGGGGTTCCGCCGTGCAGGAGCTGGGAGGGGATCGCGCGCGCGGTCAGATGGGCGGACAGCAGCCGGGCCATCGTCACGTACTGCGTGAAGACCAGCACCGAGCCGTCCTCGGCGAGAATCGTGTCGAGGAGTTCGTCGAGGAGGGCGAGCTTGCCCGAGCGTCCGGTGAGCCGGGCCGCGTCCTCCTTCAGATACTGCGCCGGGTGGTTGCAGATCTGCTTCAGCGAGGCCAGCAGCTTCATGATCAGCCCTCGCCGCGCGATGCCCTCGGACGCCTCGATGTACGCCATGGTCTCGCGCACCGTGGCCTCGTACAGCGTGGCCTGCTCGCGGGTGAGGAAGACGGGGTGGTCGGTCTCCGTCTTGGGCGGCAGCTCGGGCGCGATGCCGGGGTCGGACTTCTTGCGGCGCAGCAGGAACGGGCGGACCAGCCGGGACAGCCGCTCCACCGCCTCGTCGTTGCCGAGGCCCGCCGCCGTGCCGGTGTTCTCCACGATCCGGGCGTGCCGGGCCCGGAACGCCTTGAGCGGACCGAGCAGTCCGGGCGTCGTCCAGTCGAGCAGCGCCCACAGCTCGGAGAGGTTGTTCTCCACGGGGGTGCCGGTGAGGGCGACCCTCGCCGGGGAGGGGATGGTGCGCAGCGCCTTCGCGGTGGAGGAGTGGGGGTTCTTGACGTGCTGCGCCTCGTCGGCGACGACCAGTCCCCAGCGGTGGGCGGCCAGTTCGGCCGCGCTGGAGCGCATCGTGCCGTACGTGGTGAGGACGAAGCCGCCGTCGGCCCCGGCGAGGGTGCGTCCGGCGCCGTGGAACCTGCGTACGGGGACGCCTGGGGCGAAGCGGTTGATCTCGCGGTGCCAGTTGCCCAGCAGGGAGGCGGGGCAGATCACGAGCGTGGGCGCGGGGTGGGCGCGGTGGAGGTGGAGGGCGATCAGGGTGATCGTCTTGCCGAGGCCCATGTCGTCGGCGAGGCAGCCGCCGAGGCCGAGCGAGGTCATCCGGTCCAGCCAGGCCAGCCCGCGCAGCTGGTAGTCGCGGAGCGTCGCGTGGAGTCCGGGCGGCGGGGCGGGCACGGCGTCCTCGGTGAGCAGTCGCGTACGCAGCTCCGCCAGCGCACCGGCCGGCACCGCCTCGACCTGCTCGCCGTCCACGTCGGCGGTGCCGGTCAGGGCGACGGCCAGCGCGTCCACCGGGTCGAGCAGGCCCAGCTCCCGCTTGCGCGCCTTGCGGACGAGCGCGGGGTCGACGACGACCCACTGGTCCCGCAGCCGCACCACGGGGCGGTGCGCCTCGGCGAGCACGTCCATCTCGGCCTCGGTGAGCCGCTCGTCGCCGAGCGAGAGCTGCCAGTCGAACGCGAAGAGCTGTTCGGCGTCGAAGAACGCGGTGCCGTCCGTGGCCGTCCCGGGCGCGGGCCTGACCACGGCGGCGGCGGTGAGGGTGCGGGCCAGCTCCCTGGGCCAGTGGACGCTCACCCCGGCGGCGGCCAGCCTGCTCCCGGCGTCGCCCAGCAGCTCGTACAGCTCGTCCTCACCGATGGCCAGGACGTCGGGGACCGGCTGGTCCAGCAGCCGTTCGAGCGGGGCCCAGACGCGGGCGGCGCGGCGCAGCGCGAGCGCGGTGTCGATCCGGGACCGGGGGCCGAAGGGCTCGCCCGCGTCACCGGCCCAGAGGGCGGCGGCGTCGACGACGTAGGTGGGGTCGGCGAGGCTGTGCACCTGGGTGACGGCCGCGGCGGCGTGCCGCTCGGGGGTGCCCGCCGTCCCGTCGGAGCCGGTCGTGTCGAATAGTTCGTACGCGGAGAGGTCGAGGCGCAGCGACACCCGGACCCCGGCGTCCAGGCCCGAGGCGACCTCGACGGCCCATTCCCGCGCGCCGGGCAGGTGCTGGGGCTCGGCCGCCGCGAAGGGGGCGCCCATGGCGAACGCGGCGGCGGGCGTCCGGGGCAGGGTGTCGGCGACCGCGTCGAGGAAGGCGCCGATCAGGGCCTCCGGGTCGGGCAGCCTGAGCGGGGTCCGGCCGGGCAGCGGGACGGCGTGCCCCTCCCAGGGCAGGGCGGCGGCCACCGCGCGCAGGTGCGCGACGTCCCCGGCGTCGCGGGGGCCGGCCCGCCAGGCGTCGTGGTCGTCGGCCGTCAGCCCGGGGAGCATGCGGCCGCCGGCCACCAGATGCAGGGCGTGCAGGGCGGCGGCGCCCCAGGCGCGGGTCGCCGGGTGGGCGGAGCGCAGGTGGCGGGCGCGGGCGAGCAGGGGCAGGGCCGCGTCGACGGGGAGCAGGAGCGCGGGCACGTCGTGCGTGCGCACCTGGTCCCCGGCGCTGTACGGCCGGACGACCGTGATCTCCTCGCTCCGGGCTCCGGCGGTCTCGGGAAGCGGGGCGTCGAGCGGGTCCCAGAAGGCGACGCGCCCCCGCCGTGGCGGCGTACCGGGCAGGAAGACGGCGGCGCAGCGCAGCAGACGGCTGTCGTCCGCGTCCTGCGGCGGCGGTGCGGTGCTCACCGGTCCCTCCCTTCTCGTCGCGCACGGCCCGGCGGCCGCGTCCTGGCGTTCCGTGCCTGGTCAGCACGGTCTCGTCCTACACCTGGCGAGTCTAGGCGGGAGGTCTGACAACGCCCCGGACAAGGGTCCGGCCGCCGCCGTTCCCGCAGCTCGTACGGGTCGGACGACGGCCGGGCAGCGACCGCGCGGAGAGGTCAGTGGTGGGCGTACGGCTTCGAGGAGGCGTCCGGACGCGGGGGCGGCGTACCGGGGTCCGAGGGCCGCGCGTCGTCCGGGGCGGGCGCACCGGGGTCCCCGGCCTGCCCCACCTGCGCACCGGCGTCCGGCGCCTGCGCGATCTCGGGGGCGGGCGCCCCCGGCGCCCCCTGCTGCGCCCGTTCCAGGAATCGCAGCAGCTCCACCGGGAACGGCAGGACCAGCGTGGAGTTCTTCTCGGCCGCCACGGCCACCACGGTCTGGAGCAGACGCAGCTGGAGCGCCGCCGGCTGGGTGGACATCTCGGAGGCCGCCTCGGCCAGCTTCTTGGACGCCTGGAGCTCCGCGTCCGCGTTGATGACCCGGGCGCGCCGCTCACGGTCGGCCTCGGCCTGGCGGGCCATGGAGCGTTTCATGGTCTCCGGCAGCGAGACGTCCTTGATCTCGACCCGGTCGATCTGCACGCCCCAGCCGACCGCGGGACTGTCGATCATCAGCTCCAGGCCCTGGTTCAGCTTCTCCCGGTTGGAGAGGAGGTCGTCCAGATCGCTCTTGCCGATGATGGAACGCAGTGACGTCTGCGCCATCTGCGAGACCGCGAAACGGTAGTCCTCGACCTCGACGACCGCGCTCGCCGGGTCGACCACCTTGAAGTAGATGACGGCGTCCACCCGGACCGTGACGTTGTCCCGAGTGATCCCGTCCTGGGCCGGCACGGGCATGGTCACGATCTGCATGTTGACCTTGCGGAGCCGGTCGACGCCCGGCAGCACCATCGTGAAGCCGGGCGGGCGCACCTCATCGCGGAGCCGGCCCAGTCTGAGGACCACGCCCCGCTCGTACTGCCTGACGACCCTGGCGGCCGCCGCCAGATACAGGGCGCCCACCGCCGCTGCAGCGACCACCGCGATCACGAGTACCTGGACCATGACGGCCCCCTGCCAGCCGGAAGAGCCCGGCAATCGGCGCCGCACCTCTTCGTGCGCTAATACCACGGTATGCCTGGTTTCGCTCGGGGTCGAACCCCTACGCGTCCGCCCGTGGTGCCGCGCTCCCCCGCCCGGCCGCTTCCCGGATGCCGGGGCCCGGGGAAGCGGGCAGGGTGAGCGGCACCGGCACGTACACCCGCGGTGTGCGTGGTGACGAGACAGACGAGGATGCGCCCATGCCCGTGATCGACCGCCGACGCCGCCGGCTCGGCATCGCCGCCCAGGCCGTGCTCCTGACCCTCACCGTCGCAGGCTGTTCGGGCCTCGGCCGGACCGCGGTCGGCCCGGTCATCTACACCACCGAGCGGGACGCCGTGATCGAGGTGAACAGCCCCTCGGTCAAGGGCTGTCACCGGCTCGCCCCGGCCGGCGCGAAGGAGGTGGCCAACGAGACCCTGGTCGACATCGTGCTGTACCGGACGCCCGACTGCACCGGCCCGGGCACGACGTACGTCGCCACCACGTTCTCGGACGTCAAGGCGCCGAGCGCGCGTCCCTGGCGCAGCTTCACCACCATCCACTGACCGCCCGGCCGCCGACCGCTACACGGGCACGGCCCGCACCCAGACGCCGTCGTCCGTGAGATAACGGTCCACCTCCAGCCCGGCCGCTCCCAGGTGCCCTTCGAACTCCTCCTTCGTCAGCGGCCGGGACAGGAAGGTCCGCGTCCACCGGGCGTCGGCGAACTCGTACTCCGCGCGCACCCCGTCGCCCACCGGCTCCGAGGAGACGATGCGCACCATGTAGCCGGCGGGGTGGACGCGCTCGCGCGGAAGCCCGTCGTGGTAATCCGCCCCCTCGCGCTGGAGGAGCACCACCCCTCCGTCGCGTGCGTACCGTGTTGTGCCGCACCTGACCGGCCGTGGGTCCATGCTGGTAGGGAGGCGATGCCATGCGTACCGGCAATGAACCGACGACCGCCCGCAGTCCGCTGCGGATGCGGCTCTGGCTGAGTCTGTGGGGCCTGGCCTGGGCCGTCTTCGGCGTGACGGCCTTCGCCGTGAACGGCCGCACCGGCTGGGCCGCGGTCTGCGGGGTGCTGCTCGTGCTTGTGCTGGTGGACCTGTGCGTGGTCGTGCACCGGCTGCGCCAGGGCGCGCACCACCAGCCGGACCGCTCCATCCCGCCGTACGACCCCGACCACGGGTCACGCGGCGGCAAGGGGCCGCCGCCGGGCACGCCCTAGCTGTCGAAGCGGGCGGCCCGCAGATACTCCGGCTTCGGGTCGAGCGCGGCCGCCAGCCGGAAGTGGCGGGTGGCTCGCTCGGGATGGCCGGAGCGCTCGAAGGTGCGGGCGAGGGCGAAGTGCGCGAAGGCGTTGTCCGGCTCCCGCTCAAGCACCAGCTCGAACTCCAGCTCGGCGGGGCGCAGCTGCGCCGCAGCGAAGAAGGCGCGGGCCCGCAGCAGCCGGGCGGCGGTGTTCTCGGGGTGGGCGGCGATCACCGAGTCGAGCAGCCGCACCGCGCCCCGGGGATCGCGCGCGGCGAGCAACTGCTCGGCCGCGCGGAAGTCGATGACGTCGGTTTCCGGGTTCCTCTCGGGCACGGTGACATCCTTCCCTGGTCCGTCCCGGGGTGAACGCGGGGACGGCCACGGGTATTCCGGTACGACCCCGTGGCGCGGCCCCGGCTCAGCTCTTCTCCGCCGCGCGGCGGGTCAGCTCCGCCCAGACCTCGCGGACCCGGTCCGCCAGCTCCTCGACCGGTCCGTCGTTGTCGATGACCAGGTCGGCGACGGCGCGCCGCTGCTCGCGGGTGGCCTGGGCGGCCATGCGGGCTCGGGCGTCCTCCTCGGCCATGCCGCGCAGCCTCACGAGCCGGTCGAGCTGGGTCTCCGGGGCGGCGTCGACCACGACGACCAGGTCGTAGAGCGGGGTGAGGCCGTTCTCGGTGAGGAGGGGCACGTCGTGGACGACCACCGAGTCCGGCCCGGCGGCCTTCTCCAGTTCGGCGGAGCGGTCGCGGACGAGGGGGTGAACGATCGCGTTGAGCGCGGCGAGGCGGTCCCGGTCGGCGAAGACGATCGCGCCGAGCGCGGGCCGGTCCAGGGTGCCTTCCGGGGTCAGGATGCCGGGGCCGAACTCCTCGACGACGGCGGCGAGACCGGGGGTGCCCGGCTCGACGACCTTGCGGGCGATGCGGTCCGCGTCGACGAGGACGGCTCCCTGGCCGACGAGCAGCCGGGACACTTCGCTCTTGCCGGCTCCGATGCCCCCGGTCAGGCCCACTTTCAGCATGCCCGGCAGCCTAATGCCCGCTGCCCGTCACCCCCACCGGCGGGGTGACGGGCAGCGGGCACAGGACGCAGCGGTCAGGCGTCGCCCTCGCGCTCGGCGAGGAACTTCTCGAATTCCAGGCCGATCTCGTCGGCGGACGGCAGGTCCGCCGGTTCGGCGACCAGGTTGCCCCGGGTCTCCGCGCCCGCGACCGCGTCGTACTGGTGCTCAAGGCCCTCGACCAGCGAGACGAGCTCCTCGTCGCCCTGGCCGATCTGGCGGTCGATCTCCGTCTGGGCGCGGTGCGCCTCGGTGCGCAGGGAGTGCGCGACGGCCGGCAGGACCAGGCCGGTCGCGGCGGTGATCGCCTCCAGCGCGGTGAGCGCCGCGTCCGGGTAGGCGGAGCGGGCGACGTAGTGCGGCACATGGGCGGCGACGCCCAGCACGTCGTGGCCCGCCTCCATCAGCCGGTACTCGACGAGCGCCTCGGCGGAGCCGGGCACCTGTGCCTCGTCGAACGGGCTGCGGTGGCCGGGCATCAGGTCCGTGCGGTTGCCGTGCGGCGTGATGCCGACGGGGCGGGTGTGCGGGACGCCCATCGGGATGCCGTGGAAGTTGACCGCGAGGCGGACGCCGAGCCGCTCGACGATCTGCTCGACGGCGGCCGCGAACCTCTCCCACTCCACGTCCGGCTCGGGGCCGGACAGCAGCAGGAACGGCGCGCCCGTGGCGTCCTGGACCACGCGGACGTCCAGCGTCGGGGTCTCGTACGCCGACCAGCGGTCCCGCTTGAACGTGAGCAGCGGGCGGCGGGCGCGGTAGTCGATCAGGCGGTCGTGGTCGAAGCGGGCCACGACCTGGTGCGGCAGCGATTCGAGCAGGCCGTCGACGATCTGCTCACCCGTCTCACCCGCGTCGATGTATCCCTCGAAGTGGTAGAGCATGACCAGGCCGGCCGACTCCTGGGCGAGCGCCATGTCGACGACAGCCAGGCCCTTCGGCTCCCATTCGTACAAACTCTGCGGATCAGGCACGGTTACCGCTCCTCCTTGTGTTCCTGGAGAAGAACGCCCCGGGGATCACTGTCATTCCCCGTACACGCTCTTTCACGCGGAAACGCGTGAGGCCCGCCCCCCGAAGGGGACGGGCCTCACGGTCACTCACCTACCGCAGCCGATGACCGGCCGGAGGGACAGAGCGTCAGCTCTGGCCGCCCGCCAGCTTCTCGCGGAGCGCGGCCAGGGCCTCGTCCGACGCCAGGGCGCCGGAGTTGTCCGAGGACTCCGAGGAGTAGGAGCCGCCACCGCTGCCGCCCGAGGCGGCCGGGGTGTTGCCGGCGGGGGCGGCAGCGCCCTCGGCGGCAGCGGCCTCGTCGGCCTCGCGGGACTTGATGACCTGGGCCTGGTGCTGCTCGAAGCGCTGCTGCGCCTCGGCGTACTGGGTCTCCCAGACCTCGCGCTGAGCCTCGAAGCCCTCGAGCCAGTCGTTGGTCTCGGGGTCGAAGCCCTCGGGGTAGATGTAGTTGCCCTGGTCGTCGTAGGACGCGGCCATGCCGTACAGGGTCGGGTCGAACTCGACCGAGGCCGGGTCGCCGCCGAAGGCCTCGTTGGCCTGCTTCAGCGAGAGGCTGATGCGACGGCGCTCGAGGTCGATGTCGATGACCTTGACGAAGATCTCGTCGTTGACCTGGACGACCTGCTCCGGGATCTCCACGTGGCGCTCGGCCAGCTCGGAGATGTGGACCAGGCCCTCGATGCCCTCGTCGACGCGGACGAACGCACCGAACGGAACGAGCTTGGTGACCTTACCGGGGACGACCTGCCCGATCTGGTGCGTACGGGCGAACTGCTGCCACGGGTCTTCCTGCGTCGCCTTGAGCGACAGGGACACGCGCTCGCGGTCCATGTCGACGTCGAGGACCTCGACGGTGACCTCCTGGCCGACCTCGACGACCTCGGAGGGGTGGTCGATGTGCTTCCAGGACAGCTCGGAGACGTGCACCAGACCGTCGACGCCACCCAGGTCCACGAAGGCACCGAAGTTGACGATCGAGGAGACGACGCCGGAGCGGACCTGACCCTTCTGGAGGGTCGTGAGGAACGTCTGGCGGACCTCGGACTGGGTCTGCTCGAGCCAGGCACGGCGGGACAGGACCACGTTGTTGCGGTTCTTGTCCAGCTCGATGATCTTGGCCTCGAGCTCCTTGCCCACGTACGGCTGGAGGTCGCGGACGCGACGCATCTCGACGAGCGACGCCGGCAGGAAGCCACGGAGGCCGATGTCGAGGATGAGACCACCCTTGACGACCTCGATGACGGTACCGGTGACGATGCCGTCCTCTTCCTTGATCTTCTCGATGGTGCCCCAGGCACGCTCGTACTGAGCGCGCTTCTTCGAGAGGATCAGGCGGCCTTCCTTGTCCTCCTTCTGGAGAACCAGGGCCTCGATCTCGTCACCGACCTTGACGACCTCGTTCGGGTCGACGTCGTGCTTGATCGAGAGCTCGCGGCTCGGGATGACACCTTCGGTCTTGTAACCGATGTCGAGGAGAACCTCGTCCCGGTCAACCTTGACGATGACACCGTCAACGATGTCGCCGTCGTTGAAGTACTTGATCGTCTCGTCGATCGCCGCGAGGAACGCGTCCGCGTCGCCGATGTCGTTGACCGCAACCTGCGGAGTGGTGGCGGTGGTCTCGGTGCTGCTCGTCATGTGGGAAAGGGCTCCGGTACGGACAGTGAGTCGTAGGTACTGCTACGCCGAGAACCCGTATCGCCTCTGCAGAAGCCGGACAGCCAGGGAAGCGCCCTTCCCGTGGCCGGGAGGCGCCTCGTGAACCGAGGGGACATGCAACAGATGCGAGCGCGGCCTGCTAGGTCTGAGGCGCGCAGGCTCGCAGCGCAACTTGTAGCATACGGGGGCAGCAGGGCACGGTCAATGCGCGAAGGCGGACACCACCGGCGAAACACCCCCATGTCCGGCACAACTCGCGTTCGCCGGGGCCGGATCGGCTCCGGGAACGTCCGGACACACGGGTCCCGCAGTTCACAGGCCCCCTTGGTACGTACCTCGTACGACGGGGTGAAGGCAAACTACAACGACGGACACGATGAGCCAAGAGATGTACGCCGCCGAACCCGAGGCGACACGCCGCAGCGCCGGAACCACCGAGAGCAGCCGGGCCAGCCGCGGCTGGTGGGACCGCAACGCCGACGAGTACCAGAGCGACCACGGCGCCTTCCTCGGCGACGACCGCTTCGTCTGGGGCCCGGAGGGGCTGGACGAGGCCGAGGCCGGACTGCTGGGCCCCGCCGCCGCGCTGAAGGGGCTCGACGTCCTGGAGATCGGCGCCGGCGCGGCGCAGTGCTCGCGCTGGCTGGCCGCCCAGGGCGCACGCCCCGTCGCCCTGGACCTCTCGCACCGCCAGCTCCAGCACGCCCTGCGCATCGGTGAGGACGTCCCGCTCGTCGAGGCCGACGCCGGGCGGCTGCCGTTCCGCGACGCCTCCTTCGACCTCGCCTGCTCCGCCTACGGCGCGGTGCCCTTCGTCGCCGACCCGGTCCAGGTCTTCCGCGAGGTCCGCCGGGTGCTGCGCCCCGGCGGCCGCTGGGTCTTCTCCGTGACGCACCCCGTCCGCTGGGCGTTCCCGGACGAGCCGGGCCCCGAGGGCCTGTCGGTCGCCGCCTCCTACTTCGACCGCACGCCCTACGTCGAGCAGGACGAGCACGGTGACGCGGTGTACGTGGAGCACCACCGCACGCTGGGCGACCGGGTGCGGGACGTGGTCGCGGGCGGCTTCCGGCTGGTGGACCTGGTGGAGCCGGAGTGGCCCGCCTGGAACGACCAGGAGTGGGGCGGCTGGTCCCCGCTGCGCGGCAACCTGATCCCGGGCACCGCGATCTTCGTCTGCGTACGGGACTGAACCGGCGGACGGCGCCGGGGGCACGCCGTACGAGACTGGGGGCGTGATCCGCACCGACGCCCTCGACCGGCTGCCCGTCCGCACCGCCGTGCCCGCCCTGCGGCGGGCGCTCGACGACCGCGGGGTCGCCGTGCTGTGCGCACCGCCCGGCACCGGCAAGACCACCCTCGTCCCCCTCGTCCTGGCCGGGCTGACCGGGGACGGCCCGGTGCGCCGGGTCGTCGTCGCCGAGCCCCGCCGGATCGCCGCCCGCGCGGCGGCCCGGCGCATGGCCTGGCTGCTGGGCGAGAAGACCGGCGGGCGCGTCGGGTTCACCGTGCGCGGCGAGCGGGTGGTGGGCCCGGAGACCGTGGTCGAGGTCGTCACCACCGGGGTGCTGCTCCAGCGGCTCCAGCGCGACCAGGAGCTGGCCGGGGTGGACGCGGTGATCATCGACGAGTGCCACGAGCGCCATCTCGACGCGGACACGGTGGCCGCCTTTCTGCTGGACGTGCGCGAGGCGATCCGCCCCGATCTGCGACTGGTGGCGGCGTCCGCGACGACGGACGCGGAGGGCTGGGCGCGGCTGCTGGGCGATGCCCCGGTGGTCGAGGCGCAGGGGGTGTCGCACCCGGTGGAGGTGGTGTGGGCCCCGCCGCCCGCTCCGGTGCGGCCGCCGCACGGCATGAGGGTCGATCCGGCGCTGCTGGGCCATGTCGCCTCCGTGGTGCGGCGGGCGCTCGCGGAACGGGACGGCGACGTGCTGTGCTTCCTGCCGGGGGTCGGCGAGATCGGCCGTGTGGCGGGGCAGTTGGCGGGCGTCGCGGCCGAGGTGCTCCAGGTGCACGGGCGGGCGCCGGCGGCGGTGCAGGACGCGGTGCTGGCCGGTTCGTCCGAGGGGCGGCGGGTGGTCCTGGCCACCTCGGTGGCCGAGTCGTCGCTGACGGTCCCCGGGGTCCGGACGGTCGTCGACTCCGGGCTCGCCCGTGAGCCGCGCACCGATCACGCGCGGGGGCTGAGCGCCCTGACGACCGTACGGGCCTCGCAGGCGGCGGGCCGCCAGCGCGCGGGCCGGGCGGGGCGCGAGGCGCCGGGCACGGTCTACCGCTGCTGGGACCAGGCGGAGGACGGCCGGCTCGCCCGCTTCCCGTCGCCGGAGATCCGGCTGGCCGATCTGTCGGCGTTCGCCCTCCAGGCGGCCTGCTGGGGCGATCCGGACGCCTCGGGGCTCGCACTGCTGGACGCGCCGCCGGAGGGGGCGATGGCCGCCGCGCGCGAGGTCCTCGCCGCGGTCGGCGCGGTCGGCACCGACGGCCGGGTCACCGAGCGGGGCGTGCGGATGTCCCGGCTCGGGCTGCACCCGCGGCTGGCCAGGGCGCTGCTGGACGGGGCGGCCGAGATCGGCGGACGCCGGGCCGCCGAGGTGGTGGCGCTGCTGAGCGAGGAACCCCCGCGCGCCTACGGGGACGATCTGGCGGCCGCGCTGCGCACCGCGCGCCGGGGCCAGGACGCCTACGCGGGCCGCTGGCGCCAGGAGGTGCGGCGCCTGTCGTCCGCGCTGAAGGGCGACGGCGGCGGCCGGCCCGTCGCGGACGACGCGGCGGTGGGCCTGGTCGCGGCGCTGGCGTTCCCGGAGCGGGTGGCGCGGGCGCGGGGCGGCGGGGCGTTCCTCATGGCGTCGGGCACCGGCGCGGAACCGGGCGAGGGCTCCGGACTGCGCAGCGCTTCCTGGCTGGCCGTCGCGGTCGCGGACCGGCCCGCGCACGCCGCATCCGCCCGGGTGCGGCTCGCCGCCGTCATCGACGAGGACACCGCGCGCCTGGCGGCCGGGCCGCTGCGGTTCGCGGGCGAGGAGGTCCGCTGGGACGGCCGGGACGTGGTGGCCCGCCGGGTGGAGCGGCTGGGTGCGGTCGAACTGTCGGCGCGCCCGCTGAAGCAGCCCGATCCCGGGCTGGTCCGCGAGGCCCTGGTGGAGGGGCTGCGGCGGGAGGGGCCGGGGCTGCTGCGCTGGAGCCGGGACGCGGGGCAGCTGCGGGAGCGGCTGGCCTTCCTGTACCGGGTGCTGGGTGGGCCCTGGCCGGACGTGTCGGACGAGGCGCTGCTGGCGGACCCGGGGAGCTGGCTGGAGCCGGAGCTGTCGCGGGCGCGGCGGCGGGCGGACCTGGCCGCGATCGACGCGGGGCAGGCGCTGCGCCGGCTGCTGCCGTGGGCGACGGGCGAGGCGGTGCGGCTGGACGAGCTGGCGCCGGAGCGGATCGAGGTGCCGAGCGGTTCGCGCATCCGGGTGGAGTACGGCGGGGACCAGCCGGTCCTCGCGGTGAAGCTCCAGGAGCTGTTCGGTCTCCAGGAGACCCCGGAGGTGGCGGGCGTGCCGGTCCTGGTGCATCTGCTGTCCCCCGCCGGGCGGCCGGCCGCGGTGACGGCCGACCTGGCGTCGTTCTGGCGCGAGGGCTACAAGGCGGTGCGGGCGGAGCTGCGCGGCCGCTATCCGAAGCACCCGTGGCCGCAGGACCCGGCGACGGTGGAGGCGACCCGGTACACGAAGGCGCGGCCGAAGCGGGACTGAGCACACGACAGCCCCTGCCGCGCGGCGATCGGCGGAGGGGCTGTCGGCGTGCTGTCAGGAGGCGGCGGCCGTGCGCTCCTCGACGGTCAGCTCGATGACGACGGTGGCGCCGCCCTCGGTGGTGAGGCGCAGCTTGTACGTGCCGGCCGGGCCGTCGGCGTAGAACTCGGGGAGCTTCAGGCTGCCGTCGGCCCCCGTGGTGAGCACGATGGTGCGGACGGGGTTGCCCGCGTCGTCCGTGCAGTACGGGCCCTTGTCGTTCTCGACCGGTACGAGACCGTCGGTGATCATGGTGGCGGTGACGGTGACCTTGGCGGCGGCCTCGCCCTTGTAGGTGGCGGCGACCGTGATGTCGTCGAAGGTCTGTCCTGCGACGGCAGTCAGCTCCGTGGTGCCGGTCCGGGCGATGGCGTCGGCCTGGCGCGGGGTGACGGTCGCCTTGAAGCTCGTGGCGGCCAGGGTGCCGTCGACGGTCGCCCGCACGGTGAACTGGCCGGTCTTCTCGCCCGCGTGAAGGAGCGGGGCGGAGGCCGTGCCGTCGGCTCCGGTGGGCAGCGTGACGGACTTGAGGCCGCCTTCGAACCTCGTGTCGGTGTCACCGGTGATGGTGAAGGTCACGGACGCCTTGGCGACCGGGTCGCCCAGGGCGTCGCGCGCCCGCACCGCGATGTCCCCGTCGAACGTGTCGCCGGCCGTGGCGGTCAGCGTGCCGGTGCCGGTGTTCTGCAGCACGGTCACGGACTGCGACGGACTGGGCGCCGGAGTCGGGGTGTGCGTCGGGGGCTTGCCGGTGTCGCCCGGCTTGGACGGCTCGGGGCTCGGCTTCGAGGGGTCCGGCTTCGAGGGGCCCGGGTTCGAGGGGTCCGGGTTCGAGGGGTTCGTGGGCTTCGTTGAACCGCTCGGCTTCGGGGTCTTCGACGGCGAGGGCGTCGGTGACGGGCTCGTCGACGGGCCGCCGCTCGGCCGGCCGGGGCCCGGGTTGCGGCTGGTGGGGCCGGTGGGCAGGACGCCGGTGCCGTCGGGGACCTCGTGCGTGCCGCGGTTGTAGTACGTGAACCACGAGCGGACCGTACGCAGGTACACGTCGGAGTGGTTGTAGCTGAGGACCGCCCGGTCCAGGTCGGTGGCGGTCGACAGGTCGCGGGAGCCGGCGCAGAGGTAGCGCCCGGCAGCCAGCGCGGCGTCGTGGACGTTGTTGGGGTCCTTGCGGCCGTCGCCGTTGCCGTCCTGACCCCAGGTCGCCCAGGTCGACGGGATGAACTGCATCGGGCCGACCGCCCGGTCGTGCGTCCGGTCCCCGTCGTAGGCGCCGTTGTCGGTGTCCTTGATCAGGGCGAAGCCGTTGCCGTCGAGGGCGGGGCCGAGGATCGGGGAGAGCGTGGTGCCCTGCGCGTCGACCCGGCCGCCGCGGGCCTGCCCGGACTCGACCTTGCCGATCGCGGCGAGCAGCTGCCACGGCAGCCGGCAGGCCGCGTCCGTGACCGCGACGGTCCGCTCGGCCTTCTTGTACGCCCCCAGGACGGAGGCGGGTATGCCGGACTCGGCGGGGCCGGTCGCCGGGAGGTCGGCCGAACTGCCGGGCTTGGCCGGTGTGTTCAGCGGGGGCAGGTCCGTGTAGTACGGCGAGTCGCCGGAGACACCGCCACCGCCGCCGCCCTGTTCGCCGGGGGTCGCCGCACCGGCGGACGCGTGGTCGCCGTCCGCCGCGACCAGCGGGGACCCCGGGGCCTGCGAGGCGGAGAGTGCCGCCACCGCGGCGGCTGCCACGGCGGTGGTGGCCGCTCCTCTGTACAGTCGGCGACCGAATTGCGCTGCCATGACGTGTGGGCCCTCCCCCTCGTCGCTGTCGGCGCTCCCCCGCGCCGGGACTCAGGCGACCCTACGGCAACTCTTCCTGCCCGCACACAGCGGTCAGGCCGGTTCTCACCGCTTTCTCACCTTCCTGAACACAAGTCGTCCACGTACGGACATCCCCGTGACGGACCTTCCTGCCCGATGGGCCACCCCGCACCTGCCCCGCCGGGTCACGCATACTGCCCACATGCCCTTCACGCTCAGCCATGCCGCCGCCGTGCTCCCGGGGATACGGCGCGACGGCACGGGCCGCGGTCCGCTGCTCGCTTCGGCCCTGGTCGCCGGGTCGTTCGCCCCCGATCTGACGTACTTCGCGGACTCGGTGATCCCGGGTGCCATGGAGTTCGGCGAGGTCACCCACGCGGTGTGGGGCGTGTTCACCGTGGACGTCCTGATCACGGCCCTCGCGCTCGCGCTGTGGCTGCTGCTGCGCGACCCTCTGGTGGCGCTGCTGCCGGAGCGGTGGCGGGGGCGCGTGCACACCTGGCTGCGGGGCGGGCGGCCCGCAACGACCCCCGGGCGGTGGGCCCTTCACGCCCGGGACGTCGCGTGGTTCGCGGTGTCGGCGGTCATCGGGTCCGCCACCCATGTCGTGTGGGACGCCTTCACGCACCACGACCGCTGGGGCGTACGGCTGGTGCCGGGGCTCGACGGCAGCGTGGGCGGGTACCCCGTCTTCACGCTCGTCCAGTACGGCACCTCGGCCCCGGCCCTGCTCCTGCTCGCCTGGTTCACGGTGTCGGGCCTGCGGCGGACCGGGGAGCGGCCGGTGCCCCCGTCCGTACCGGTCCTGGACCGGCGCACCCGGCGCTGGGCGCTCACCGCGATCGGGCTGTGCGTGCTGCTGGGCGTCGCCCACCGGTGCGCCCGCTGGTACGCGTACTTCGGGCACATCGACACGCCGCTGGACATCATCCCGACGGCCTGCTTCGGAGCGGGCGCCGGGCTCGCGGCCGGGCTCCTGCTGTACGCGGCGGCGGTGCGGCTGACCCCGGCGCGGCGGGACGCGGCCGGGGCCCCCGCGGGCCCCGGCCGGAAGCGGTCAGTGGGCCGCTGACTCCCAGTCGCCGCCGACGCCGACCGACACGTCCAGCGGGGCGCGCAACCGCACCGCCGTGGACATCTCGTGGCGCAGGACGCGCTCGACCTGCTCGCGCTCGCCCGCGGCGATCTCCAGCACGATTTCGTCGTGCACCTGGAGCAGCATCCGCGACTTCAGCTCCGCCTCGCGCAGCGCCCGGTCGACGTGAAGCATGGCGACCTTGACGATGTCGGCGGCGGTGCCCTGGATCGGCGCGTTGAGCGCCATCCGCTCGGCGGTCTCGCGGCGCTGGCGGTTGTCGCTGTTCAGGTCCGGGAGGTAGCGGCGGCGCCCGAAGATCGTCTCCGTGTAACCGGTGGCCCTGGCCTCCTCCACCACGCGGCGCAGATAGTCCCGGACCCCGCCGAACCGCTCGAAGTAGGTGTCCATCAGGCCGCGGGCCTCGCCCGCCTCGATGTTCAGCTGCTGGGAGAGGCCGAATGCGGAGAGCCCGTACGCCAGGCCGTAGCTCATGGCCTTGATCTTGCGCCGCATCTCCGCGTCGACCGCCGACTTGTCGACGCCGAAGACCTGCGAGGCGACCGTGGTGTGCAGGTCCTCGCCGGAGGTGAACGCCTCGATCAGGCCCGCGTCCTCGGAGAGGTGGGCCATCACGCGCAGTTCGATCTGGCTGTAGTCCGCCGTCATCAGCGTCTCGAAGCCCTCGCCGACGACGAAGCCGCGGCGGATCGCCCGGCCCTCGTCCGTGCGGACGGGGATGTTCTGCAGATTCGGGTCGGTGGACGAGAGCCGGCCGGTCGCCGCCACCGTCTGGTTGAACGTGGTGTGGATGCGGCCGTCCGCCGCGATCGACTTCACCAGGCCCTCGACCGTCACCCGCAGCTTCGCCTGCTCGCGGTGGCGGAGCATGAGGACGGGCAGTTCGTGCTCCGTCCGGGCGGCCAGCCAGGCCAGCGCGTCCGCGTCCGTCGTGTAACCGGTCTTGGTCTTCTTCGTCTTCGGCAGGCCCAGCTCGCCGAACAGGACCTCCTGGAGCTGCTTGGGCGAACCGAGGTTGAACTCCCGGTCCACCGACGCGTGCGCCTCCTTCACCGCCTGCTGGACGGCCCCGGCGAACTGCTGCTCCATGCCCTCCAGATGGGCCCGGTCCGCCGCGATGCCGTGCCGCTCCAGGCGGGCCAGCAGGATCGACGTCGGCAGCTCCATGTCGTGCAGCAGCTCGGCCGCACCGACCTCCTTCAGCCGCTCCGTGAACGCGTCACCGAGGTCCAGGACCGCACGGGCCTGCGCCATCAACGCGTCGGCCTCCGCCCGGTCGTCCGCGCCGAAGGCCAGCTGCCCGTCCGCCGCGGCGGCCGGGGCCAGCTCCCGTCCCAAGTACTCCACGGCCAGGGCGTCCAGCGCGAAGGACCGCCGCCCCGGCTTCACCAGATACGCGGCGAGCGCCGTGTCCATCGCGACGCCTTCGATGTGCCAGCCGTGCTCCGGGAAGACCCGCATCGCACTCTTCGCGTTGTGCATGACCTTGGGCCGCGCCGGGTCCGCCACCCACGCGGCGAACGCCTGCTCGTCGGCCTCGTCCAGCTGCGCCGGGTCCAGCCAGGCCGCCGAGCCGTCGGCGGCGGCGAGCGCGACCTCCGTGACCGTACCCACCCCGAGCGACCAGGTGTCGACCGTCATGACGCCCAGCGGCTGCGCGCCGTGCTCCCCCAGCCACGGGCCGACCTCGCCGGTGGAGAGCACGGCCCCGTCCAGCTCGATCCCGGCGGCGGGCGCGGGCGGCTCGGCCTCCGCAGCCCCCGGGTCCACCGCGAGCAGCCGCTCGCGCAGGCTCGGATTGCGGATCTCCAGTACGTCGAGGATGCCCGTGACCGCCGTACGGTCGTAGGGGGCGCGCTCCAGCCCGTCCGGGGTCTTCGGCAGCTCCACGTCCCGGACCATCTCGGTCAGCACCCGGTTCATCTTCACCGCGTCCAGGTGGTCGCGGAGGTTCTGCCCCGCCACGCCCTTGACCTCGTCGGCGCGCGCGATCAGCTCGTCGAAGGAACCGAACTGGTTGATCCACTTCGCGGCGGTCTTCTCACCGACCTTGGGGATGCTCGGAAGGTTGTCCGACGGGTCACCGCGCAGCGCCGCGAAGTCCGGATACTGCCGGGGGGTGAGGCCGTACTTCTCGACGACCTTCTCCGGCGTGAACCGGGTCAGCTCGGAGACGCCCTTGGTGGGGTAGAGCACGGTCACGTTGTCCGTGATCAGCTGGAACGAATCGCGGTCGCCCGTGACGATCAGGACCTCGAAGCCGGCCGCCTCGGCCTGCGTGGCCAGCGTGGCGATGACGTCGTCCGCCTCGAAGCCCTCGACCGCGAACCGGTCCGCACGCATCGCGTCCAGCAGCTCGCCGATCAGCTCCACCTGACCCTTGAACTCGTCGGGGGTCTTCGACCGGTTCGCCTTGTACTCCGGGAACTCCTGCGCACGCCACGTCTTGCGGGACACGTCGAACGCCACCGCGAAATGCGTCGGCGCCTCGTCACGCAGGGTGTTCGCCAGCATCGACATGAAGCCGTACACGGCGTTCGTCGGCTGGCCCGCCGCCGTCGTGAAATTCTCCGCCGGCAGGGCGAAGAACGCCCGGTACGCCAGGGAGTGCCCGTCCATGAGGAGCAGGCGCGGTCGGTTGTCTGCCGTCTTCTTCGATGCCGTCTCAGCCACACCCCGATCCTGCCACGGACCACTGACAATCCGGACCGGCCGCCGCCCGCGACGCCTCACCAGGCATACCGCCCCGCCCCCGTGCCAGGATCGGAGGGAAGGAAACACACACGGCGGACCCGCGAGACACCCCCCGGGGCCGCCCCGCAGCAGGCTCGAAGGGGAGCACCATGGCCAGCAAGCCGCCCGCAGGAGACCCCGTCCAGGACGCCCCCCGGGTCGGACCGGCCCAGCACTCCGCCGCCGGGCTGCCCGCCGTCGCCCAGAGCCTGCGCGTCGCCCAGCAGCAGATGGGGCTGCGCCGCACCGCGCAGACCCTCCTCAAGGTCAACCAGAAGGACGGCTTCGACTGCCCCGGCTGCGCCTGGCCCGAGGGCGACAAGCGGCACACCGCCGAATTCTGCGAGAACGGGGTGAAGGCCGTCGCCGAGGAGGCGACCCTGCGCCGCGTCACCCCGGACTTCTTCGCCCAGCACCCCGTGTCCGACCTCGCCGGGCGCAGCGGCTACTGGCTCGGCCAGCAGGGCCGTATCACCCAGCCCGTCTACCTCCCCGAGGGCGCCGACCGCTACGAGGCGGTCACCTGGGAGCGCGCCTTCGAGATCATCGCCGAGGAACTGGGCACCCTCGCCTCCCCCGACGAGGCCGTCTTCTACACCTCGGGACGCACCAGCAACGAGGCCGCCTTCCTCCTCCAGCTCTTCGCCCGCGAATACGGCACCAACAACCTGCCCGACTGCTCCAACATGTGCCACGAGTCCTCGGGCTCCGCGCTCACCGAGACGATCGGCGTCGGCAAGGGCTCGGTGTCCCTGGAAGACCTCCACCACGCCGACCTGATCATCATCGCCGGACAGAACCCGGGCACCAACCACCCCCGGATGCTCTCCGCCCTGGAGCAGGCCAAGAGCGCCGGCGCGAAGATCATCTCGGTGAACCCGCTGCCCGAGGCCGGCCTCGAACACTTCAAGAACCCGCAGACCCCGCACGGCATGCTCAAGGGCACCCCCCTCAACGACCTGTTCCTCCAGATCCGCATCGGCGGCGACCAGGCCCTCTTCCGCCTCCTGAACAAACTGATCCTGGCGGCCGACGGCGCCGTCGACGAGACGTTCGTCGCCGAACACACCCACGGCTACGAGGAGTTCGCCGCCACCGCGGCCGACGCCGACTGGGACGAGACGCTCGCCGCGACCGGACTCGACCGCGCCGCCATCGAAAAGGCCCTCGCCATGGTCCTCGCCTCGAAGCGCACCGTCGTCTGCTGGGCCATGGGCCTCACCCAGCACAAGCACTCCGTGCCGTCCATCCGCGAGATCGTCAACTTCCTCCTGCTGCGCGGCAACATCGGCCGCCCCGGCGCCGGCGTCTGCCCCGTCCGCGGCCACTCCAACGTCCAGGGCGACCGCACCATGGGCATCTTCGAACGGCCCGCGCCCGCCTTCCTCGACGCCCTCGACAAGGAATTCGGGATCACCTCACCGCGCCACCACGGCTACGACGTGGTCCGCGCCATCCGCGCCCTGCGCGACGGCGACGCCAAGGTCTTCCTCGCCATGGGCGGCAACTTCGTCGCCGCCACCCCCGACACCGACGTCACCGAGGCCGCCATGCGCCGCGCCCGCCTCACCGTCCACGTCTCCACCAAACTCAACCGCTCCCACGCCGTCACCGGCGCCCGCGCCCTGATCCTGCCCACCCTCGGCCGCACCGACAAGGACGTCCAGACGAGCGGCAAGCAGTTCGTCACCGTCGAGGACTCCATGAGCAAGGTCCACGCCTCACGCGGCAACCTCACCCCCGCGAGCCCCCACCTGCTCTCCGAACCCGCCATCGTCGCCCGCCTCGCCCGCGCCGTACTCGGCCCCGGATCCGCCACACCCTGGGAGGAGTTCGAGAAGGACTACGCGACGATCCGCGACCGCATCTCCCGCGTCGTCCCCGGCTTCGAGAACTTCAACGCACGCATCGCCCACCCCGGCGGCTTCACCCTCCCGCACGCCCCCCGCGACTCCCGCCGCTTCCCCACCACCACCGGCAAGGCCAACTTCACCGCCGCACCCGTCGAGTACCCCGAACTCCCCGAGGGCCGGCTGCTCCTCCAGACCCTGCGCTCCCACGACCAGTACAACACCACGATCTACGGCCTCGACGACCGCTACCGCGGCATCAGGGGCGGCCGCCGCGTCGTCCTCGTACACCCCGACGACGCCACCGCGCTCGGCCTCGCCGACGGCTCCTACACCGACCTCGTCAGCGAGTGGAAGGACGGCGTCGAGCGCCGCGCCCCCGGCTTCCGCGTCGTCCACTACCCCACCGCCCGGGGCTGCGCCGCCGCGTACTACCCGGAGACCAACGTGCTGGTCCCCCTCGACTCCACCGCCGACACCAGCAACACCCCCGCCTCCAAGTCCGTCGTGGTGCGCTTCGAGCCCAGGCCCTAAGCGCCCGCTCAGCCGTCTGATAAGAACGACGCACACGAGCACCGCACAGAGACGAAAGGCGGACCCATGGGCGAGCACACCGCACCCACGTTCCCCCAGGAGATCATCGACGAGTACGCCGCTCTCGGCGTCGACCTGCCCGCCCTCTTCTCCGCCGGCCACCTCGGGGAACGCATGGGCGTCCGCATCCTCGAAGCCTCCGCCGAGCGCGTCGTCGGCACCATGCCCGTCGAGGGCAACACCCAGCCCTACGGCCTCCTGCACGGCGGCGCCTCCGCCGTCCTCGCCGAGACCCTCGGCTCCGTCGGCTCCATGCTGCACGGCGGCCCCTCCAAGGTCGCCGTCGGCGTCGACCTGAACTGCACCCATCACCGAGGGGTACGAAGCGGCCTCGTCACCGGCGTCGCCACTCCCGTACACCGCGGCCGCACCACCGCCACGTACGAGATCACCCTCACCGACGAGCACGACAAGCGGGTCTGCACCGCACGCCTCACCTGCCTCCTGCGCGACGCCCCCGCACCGGAAGCCGCCTGACCCCGCACCACCGCACCACCACCCCTGCCCGGCCGTGACCCAAAACGGCCGGGCAGCGGCATACCCGGGCACAACCACCCCCGCGACGAAGGTAATTGAACGGCGCACAACCTCAACCCCCTTGACCCAGCGCCCCGTTCCATGGCCCACTCAGCTGCCACACCTCACCCGGCCCCACCACCACACCGCGTCGCCGCACCCCCGCCACCGTAACCCTGAGTAATCAGCGCCCGGGGCGGAGCACCCCGCCGCGACACGACGAGCCCGGCCCCGCAGCCACCGGGCCCCCCGGCATGCCCCCACACGCCCCCACCGGGCCCCCGCCGGATGACAGCACCAAGATCACCCCAAGCCCCTTAGCAGAGCTGCGCGTTCTCACATTGCGGTCACTTCACGGTCCGGTAAAAAGCCGTACATGTCCCCCCAGCCACCTCAAGCCTTGCTCAAGGGCATAACAAGACAGTCACATCCTTGGCCACCACCACTCCCGACCCCCACCACTGCCCTTAGAGTCACGGCCAGTCACCGCGCCGCCGGGCGCGTCTGCTGCACGGCCCTGTACCAACCCAGTACGGCCCGGCGAACGACACGGCACCTCAAGCAGAGGAGGCCGCGCCAGGGAAAGGACCTTTCGTGCGACACCGTTCTTTGCTCATCCTCACGACAGTGCTCACCACCGGTGCACTGACACTCACCGCCTGCGGGTCGCGCGACGACGACAACAAGAGCGACGGCAGCAACAGCGGCAGCGGCAACACGACCGTCGTCATCGGCGTCGACGCCCCGCTCACCGGCGACCTCTCCGCCCTCGGCCTCGGCATCAAGAACTCCGCCGACCTCGCCGCCAAAACGGCGAACAAGGAGAAGACCGTCCCCGGCATCACCTTCGAGGTCCAGCCGCTCGACGACCAGGCCCAGCCCTCCGTCGGCCAGCAGAACGCCACGAAGTTCATCGACAACAAGAAGGTCGTCGGTGTCGTCGGCCCGCTGAACTCCGGCGTCGCCCAGTCCATGCAGAAGCCGCTCAACGACGCCGGTCTCACCCAGGTCTCCCCCGCCAACACCGGCACCGAGCTGACCCAGGGCAACAACTGGAAGACCGGCGACAAGAAGCGCCCCTTCAAGACCTACTTCCGCACCGCCACCACGGACCAGATCCAGGGCGCCTTCGCCGCGAAGTACCTGTACAACAACGCGAAGATCAAGCAGGTCTACCTCATCGACGACCAGAAGCCCTACGGCGCCGGTCTCGCGGCCTCCTTCAAGGCCACCTTCACCGACCTCGGCGGCAAGATCGTCGGCTCCGACCACGTCAACCCCGAGGACCGCGACTTCAACGCCGTCGTCACCAAGGTCAAGAAGTCCGGCGCCAAGGCCGTCTACTACGGCGGCGAGTACCCCGCCGGCGCCCCCCTGAGCCAGCAGCTCAAGGACAGCGTCAAGATCCCCCTCATGGGCGGCGACGGCATGTACAGCGCCGACTTCATCAAGCTCAACAAGAAGGCCCAGGGCGACATCGCCACCTCCGTCGGCAAGCCCGTCGAGGAACTCGACTCCGCCAAGACCTTCATCAAGAACTACAAGACCGCCGGCTACAAGGACGCCTACGAGGCCTACGGCGGCGGCACCTACGACGCCACCTGGGCCATCATCGAGGCCGTCAAGCTCGCCGTCTCCGAGAACGACGGCAAGCTCCCCGACGACGCCCGCGCCAAGGTGCTCGACGCCATGAGCAAGGTCAAGTTCGACGGCGTCACCGGCCCGGTCTCCTTCGACCAGTACGGCGACACCACCAACACCATGATGACCGCCTACCAGGTCGACGGCGGCAAGTGGGTCTCCAAGATCAGCGAGGCCTACAAGCCGTAACCCGCCCCCGGGCCACACCGACCGACCCCAGACCGCGCGGGAGCGCTACGAGCACTCCCGCGCGGTGCCATATCCGAACCACTCCACGGAGGCCCTGCGGTGCACGAACTGCCGCAACAGCTGGCCAATGGACTCATCCTCGGCGCGATGTACGGACTCATCGCGATCGGCTACACGATGGTCTACGGAATCATCCAGCTCATCAACTTCGCCCACGGCGAGATCTTCATGATCGGAGGCTTCGGAGCTCTCACCGTGTACCTCTGGATGCCGGCCGGCTCCAACCTCCTCGCGATCGTCCCCCTCATGATCATCGGCGGCGTCATATGCTCCGTCGCCATCAGCGTCGCCGCCGAACGCTTCGCCTACCGGCCGCTGCGCAACGCCCCCCGCCTCGCCCCGCTGATCACCGCGATCGGACTCTCCCTCGCACTCCAGCAGGCCATCTGGAAGTGGTACCCCGACGCCACCAAGGACCGCCCCTTCCCCCAGTTCAAGGGCGAGGCCCTCGACATCTTCGGCGCCCACGTCCAGCGCGGTGACCTCTTCGTCCTCATCGCCGCCCCCGTCTGCATGATCGCCCTCGGGCTCTTCGTCTCCAAGACCCGCTCCGGCCGCGGCATGCAGGCCACCTCGCAGGACCCCGACACCGCCAAACTCATGGGCATCAACACCGACCGCATCATCGTCATGGCCTTCGCCATCGGCGCCGCGTTCGCAGCCGTCGCCGCCGTCGCCTACGGGCTCAAGAACGGCCAGATCGGCTTCAAAATGGGCTTCCTCATGGGCCTCAAGGCATTCACCGCAGCCGTACTCGGCGGCATCGGCAACATCTACGGCGCCATGCTCGGCGGCATCGTCCTCGGCGTCGCCGAATCCCTCGCCACCGGCTACATGAGCGACGTACCCGGCATGGACCTCTTCGGCGGCGGCGCCTGGAAGGACGTATGGGCCTTCGTCCTCCTCATCGTCGTCCTGCTGCTGCGGCCCCAGGGCCTGCTCGGCGAACGCGTCGCGGACAGGGCGTGATACGGATGACCACCGCACTCCTCCCGCTCCCCGCCCCCGCCGCCCGCATCGCCACCCTCACCGGCGCCGCGGCCGCCCTCGCAGGCACCCTCCTCCCCTGGACCTGGACCTCCGAATTCCCCGGCGACCTCACCGTCACCGGCTACCCCGGCGGCCTCCAGGTCCTCACCCTCACCGGCGCCATCCTCACCCTGCTCTTCGCCCTCACCGGCTACGGCATCCCCGGACTGCGCTGGCTCACCCCCGCCGGCACCAACAGCCCCGTCCGCCTCCTCGCCCTCGCCACCCTCGGCACCACCGGCTACACCATGGGCGCCATCTCCTACGAGCTCGGCGGCGTCGTCAACCTCGAACCCGGAGCCTGGGTCAGCGGCATCGGCGCACTCATCGCCGTCCTCGCCTCCCTCGCCCTCCCCTACGACGTCCCCCCCACCACCGACGGCCCCGCACCGAACGCCTGGCAGCGCTTCCGCAACAGCCTCGCCGCCCCGCCGACCCCCCGCGCCAAGGCCCTCCCGGCCTGGGCCGAGATCATCATCATCGCCGTCGCCTTCGGCCTCGCGCTCTACATCTTCACCTACGGGATCGACATCCCCACCGAGGACTCCGAACAGTTCATCGGCTTCCTCATCACCGCGGCCTTCGCCTTCACCGCACTCACCCGGGCCGGACTCATCGCCCGCCTCACCGCGCTGACCGCCAAACACCGCAACGTCACCCTCGCGGCCGCCCTGGTCGCCGCACTCTGCTTCCCCTTCACCCAGGACACCGCGGAGTACGCCCTCATCGGCGTCAACATCCTCATCTTCGCCACCGTCGCACTCGGCCTCAACGTCGTCGTCGGCCTCGCCGGCCTCCTCGACCTCGGCTACGTCGCCTTCCTCGGCGTCGGCGCCTACACCGCCGCCCTCGTCTCCGGCGCACCCCTCTCCGCGATCGGCGTCAAATTCCCCTTCTGGGCCGCCGTCCTCACCGGAGCCGTCGTCTCGATGATCTTCGGCGTCCTCATCGGCGCCCCCACCCTGCGCCTACGCGGCGACTACCTCGCCATCGTCACCCTCGGCTTCGGTGAAATCTTCCGCGTCACCGTGAACAACCTCAACGGCAACAGCGGACCCGACCTCACCAACGGCTCCCAGGGCATCCCCAGCATCCCCGACCTCAACCTCTTCGGGATCGACTTCGCCCTCAGCCACGACGTCGGACCCTTCACCCTCAGCAGGCCCGCCAACTACTACCTGCTGATGCTCGTCGTCACCGCCGTCGTCGTACTCGTCTTCCGCCGCTCCGGAGACTCCCGCATCGGCCGCGCCTGGGTCGCCATCCGCGAAGACGAAACCGCAGCCACCGCCATGGGCATCAACGCCTTCCGGCTCAAGCTGCTCGCCTTCGCCCTCGGCGCCACCCTCGCCGGCCTCGCCGGCACCGTACAGGCACACGTCAACTACACCGTGACACCCGAGCAGTACCAGTTCGCCGGCTCCGTACCCCCGAACTCCGCGTTCCTCCTCGCCGCCGTCATCCTCGGCGGCATGGGAACCCTCAGCGGACCCTTCGTCGGCGCCGCACTGCTCTACCTCATCCCGGCCAAGCTGCAGTTCATGCAGGACTACCAGCTCTTCCTCTTCGGCATCGCACTCGTCCTCCTGATGCGCTTCCGCCCCGAGGGCCTGGTCGCCGACCGCAGGAAGCAGCTCGAATTCCACGAGAACGACCAGCTCGACGTGCCCACACCCCGGAAGTCCGACGAAACGGACGCCGGCATCGCCAAGGCGGGGGCGTAACACCATGACCACCACCACAGAAACCGCCACCCGGACGACCGTCCTGGACGCCAGCGGAGTCACCATGCGCTTCGGCGGCCTCACCGCCGTCCGCAACGTCGACCTCCAGGTCAACGCAGGCGAGATCGTCGGCCTCATCGGCCCCAACGGCGCCGGCAAGACCACCTTCTTCAACTGCCTCACCGGCCTCTACGTCCCCACCGAGGGCAAGGTCAGCTACAAGGGCACCGTCCTGCCCCCCAAGCCCCACCTCGTCACCAAGGCCGGCATCGCCCGCACCTTCCAGAACATCCGGCTCTTCGCCAACATGACCGTCCTGGAAAACGTCCTCGTCGGACGCCACACCAGGACCAAGGAAGGCCTCTGGTCCGCCCTCCTGCACCTTCCCGGCTACACCAAGGCCGAGAACGGCAGCCGCGAACGCGCCATGGAACTCCTGGAGTTCATCGGCCTCCAGAACAAGGCCGACCACCTCGCGCGCAACCTCCCCTACGGAGACCAGCGCAAACTGGAAATCGCCCGAGCCCTCGCCAGCGAACCCGGACTCCTCCTCCTGGACGAGCCCACCGCCGGCATGAACCCCCAGGAAACCCGCGTCACCGAAGAACTCATCTTCGCCATCCGGGACCAGGGCATCGCCGTCCTCGTCATCGAGCACGACATGCGCTTCATCTTCAACCTCTGCGACCGCGTCGCCTGCCTCGTCCAGGGCGAGAAACTCGTCGAAGGCACCGCGTCCGAAGTCCAGAGCGACGAACGCGTCATCGCCGCCTACCTCGGCACCCCCTTCGAAGGCGCCCCCGGCGCCGACGAGGTCGCCGAGGTCGAAGCGGCCGAAGCCGACGCCCACACGACCACCGAAGAGGAGGACAACCGATGACCGCACTGCTGGAGGTCGAGGACCTCCGCGTCGCCTACGGCAAGATCGAAGCCGTCAAGGGCATCTCGTTCACCGTCGAGGCCGGCCAGGTGGTCACCCTCATCGGCACCAACGGAGCCGGCAAGACCACCACCCTGCGCACCCTCTCCGGGCTGCTCAAACCACTCGGCGGACGCATCCTCTTCGAGGGCAAACCCCTCACCAACATCCCCGCACACAAGATCGTCTCCCTGGGCCTCGCCCACTCCCCCGAGGGCCGCCACATCTTCCCCCGGCTGACGATCACGGAGAACCTCCTCCTCGGTGCCTACCTCCGCAACGACAAGGCCGGCATCGAGAAGGACGTCCAGCGCGCCTACGACCTCTTCCCCATCCTCGGGGAACGCCGAAAGCAGGCCGCCGGAACCCTCTCCGGCGGCGAGCAGCAGATGCTCGCCATGGGCCGGGCGATGATGTCCCAGCCCAAGCTGCTCATGCTCGACGAGCCCTCCATGGGCCTCTCCCCGATCATGATGCAGAAGATCATGGAGACCATCGTCGAACTCCGCGCCTCCGGCACGACGATCCTCCTCGTCGAGCAGAACGCCCAGGCCGCGCTGTCCCTCGCGGACCAGGGCCACGTCATGGAGATCGGCAAGATCGTCCTCTCCGGCACCGGCCCGGACCTCCTCCACGACGAGTCCGTCCGCAAGGCGTACCTGGGCGAGGACTGAGCCGTACCGGTACGAGAAAGGCCCGCGCCTCCGTGGCGCGGGCCTTTCCTCTGCCTTACGGGGCCTACTCGGCGGCCTTCTTCTTCTCCTCGGCGTCCGCGATCAGCGCCTCGGCGAGCTGCTGCATCGACAGCCGGCGATCCATCGACGTCTTCTGGATCCACCGGAACGCCTCCGGCTCGGACAGCCCGTAGTCCGTCTGCAGGATGCTCTTCGCCCGGTCCACCAGCTTCCGCGTCTCCAGCCGCTGCGCGAGGTCGGCGACCTCGTTCTCCAGGGCCTTCAGCTCCGAGAACCGCGACACGGCCATCTCGATCGCCGGTACGACGTCGCTCTTGCTGAACGGCTTCACGAGGTACGCCATCGCCCCGGCGTCCCGGGCCCGCTCGACGAGGTCGCGCTGCGAGAACGCGGTGAGCATGAGCACCGGCGCGATGGACTCCTCGGCGATCTTCTCGGCGGCGGAGATCCCGTCGAGGACGGGCATCTTCACGTCGAGGATCACCAGGTCCGGCTTGTGCTCCCGAGCCAGCTCGACGGCCTGCTGCCCGTCCCCGGCCTCGCCTACGACGGAGTACCCCTCTTCTTCGAGCATCTCTTTGAGGTCGAGGCGGATGAGCGCCTCGTCCTCGGCGATGACGACGCGGGTCGTCAGCGGCGGGACGTGCGACTTGTCGTCGTCGGCGACGGGCTGGGGCGACTCGGGGGTGGTCACGGGGCTCCTTGGTCCAGGGCAGGGACTGCTGCGGAGCAGCCTACCTACCTGCTGTCTGCTTCTGTTACCAGGTACACTGCTGCCCGGGATACCAAGCCGGGTTGGCGCAACTGGTTGACGCGGAGGTCTCAAACACCTCTGTCCGAAAGGACGTGTGGGTTCGAATCCCATACCCGGCACATTTCTGGCAAGCGGGTGTTCACGTTCTCGTGAACATCCGCTTTTTGCTGTGCGCGGCAGGTCCGGATTGCTCATCGTATTCCCATGAACTTCCACGGCACGGAATTACGACAGAAGGCCCTCACCCTTCTGCGCGGCGGCGCACGCAACGCGGATGTCGCGCGGAAGCTGAACGTGCCCGCCGGCACGATCAGCTACTGGAAACACATGGACCGGGCCAAGCGCGGCGAGCCTATGAGAACCCGCTACCACCTCTGCCCTCGATGCGATGGTGGGCTCGATCAGGCCGCCTACTCCTACCTTCTCGGCCTGTACTTGGGCGACGGACACATCATTCAGAACAAGGCCATGAAAACGCCCAGTCTGTCTGTCTTCTGCGCCGAATCCTGGCCAGGTCTCATGGCCGAGTGCGAGAACGCGATGCGCGCCGTTCTCTCCGAGAACTCAGTGTGCCGGGTACGCAGGAAGGGGTGCCGGGAAGTCAAGGTCTACTCGAAACACCTGTGGTGCCTCTTTCCTCAGCACGGCCCAGGCATGAAGCACACCCGCCGCATCGCCCTCGCCCCCTGGCAACAGGACATCGTCGACGCCCACCCCTGGGACTTCATCCGCGGTCTCATCCACTCCGACGGCTGCCGGACCATGAACTGGACGACCCGGGTGGTCGGCGGCGTGAAGAAGCGCTACGAATACCCCCGGTACTGGTTCACCAACGTCTCGGACGACATCCGGCAGCTCTACACCGACACCCTCGACAAGCTCGGCATCGAGTGGACGCACTGCACGCGCGGGGGCAAGGAGTACAACATCTCCGTCGCCCGACGGGCGTCCGTAGCCCTCATGGACGCTCACGTCGGGCCGAAATACTGAGCGACCGACCCCCTACCTCGGGCTGTCGTCCTCCCCGATGTGGTGCACCCGCACCAGGTTCGTCGTCCCCGCCACGCCCGGCGGGGAGCCGGCGGTGATGACCACGACGTCGCCCTTCTGGCAGCGGCCGATCTTCAGGAGCTCCTCGTCCACCTGGGCGACCATCGCGTCCGTCGAGTCCACGTGCGGGCCCAGGAACGTTTCGACTCCCCACGTCAGGTTGAGCTGGGAACGCGTGGCCGGGTCCGGGGTGAAGGCCAGGAGCGGGATCGGGGAGCGGTAGCGCGACAGCCGCTTCACCGTGTCGCCGCTCTGGGTGAAGGCGACCAGGAACTTCGCGCCGAGGAAGTCGCCCATCTCCGCCGCCGCGCGGGCGACCGCGCCGCCCTGGGTGCGGGGCTTGTTGCGTTCGGTGAGGGGCGGGAGCCCCTTCGCGAGGATGTCCTCCTCGGCGGCCTCGACGATGCGGGACATCGTGCGGACGGTCTCGATCGCGTACTTGCCGACGCTCGTCTCGCCGGAGAGCATCACCGCGTCCGTGCCGTCGATGATGGCGTTCGCGACGTCGGACGCCTCGGCGCGGGTGGGCCGGGAGTTGTCGATCATCGAGTCGAGCATCTGGGTCGCGACGATGACCGGCTTCGCGTTGCGCTTGGCGAGCTTGATCGCGCGCTTCTGGACGATCGGGACCTGCTCCAGCGGCATTTCGACGCCGAGGTCGCCGCGGGCGACCATGATGCCGTCGAAGGCGGCGACGATGTCCTCGATGTTCTCGACGGCCTGGGGCTTCTCGACCTTGGCGATGACGGGGAGGCGGCGGCCCTCCTCGTCCATGACGCGGTGGACGTCCTCGATGTCGCGGCCGCTGCGGACGAAGGAGAGGGCGATGACGTCGGCGCCGGTGCGGATGGCCCAGCGGAGGTCGTCGATGTCCTTCTCGGAGAGCGCGGGGACGGAGACGGCGACGCCGGGGAGGTTGAGGCCCTTGTGGTCGGAGACCATGCCGCCCTCGACGACGGTGGTGCGGACGCGGGGGCCGTCGACCTCGACGACCTCCAGCGTGACGCGGCCGTCGTCGATGAGGATGCGCTCACCGGGGGTGACGTCGGCGGCGAGGCCGCTGTACGTCGTGCCGCAGCCGTTGCGGTCGCCCTCCATCGGTTCGACGGTGATGGTGAAGTCGTCGCCGCGTTCAAGGAGTACGGGGCCTTCGCGGAAGCGTCCGAGGCGGATCTTCGGGCCTTGAAGGTCGGCGAGGACGCCGACGCTGCGGTGCGCCTCGTCGGACGCCTTGCGCACGCGGTGGTAACGCTCTTCGTGTTCGGCGTAGCTGCCGTGGCTGAGGTTGAGGCGGGCGATGTCCATTCCCGCGTCGACGAGGGCCTTGATCTGGTCGTACGAGTCGGTGGCGGGTCCCAGGGTGCATACGATTTTGGCTCGGCGCATGGTTCGAGCCTAGACCTTACCTATGGGTAGGTAATTGGCTGTGAATGACTGCTCAACCACCTTTGCGTGAAGGGTTATTGACAAGTGTTGAATTGTGCGGCGGCGTGCTCGGATGAGCACGCGCCGGTGTCCCGGTAGGTGGGAATTCAGAGTTTCGGCGGGGTCATGGTGAAGCGGGCGTTCACCTGCGCGTAGACGGTCTGCTGCTGGGGTTCGAGGTCGACGGCGGGCGGCGGTGGGGCGCTTGCTCCGCCGGGGGCGGGCATCGCGCCGCCGTAGCCGCCGGTGCGGGCGTAGGCGACGGGGGCGGCGTTCTCGGCGCCTATGTCGGCGAGTTCGACGAGGGCGGCGAGGTCGGCGCCGAGGGCTCCGGCGTATTCGCGGGCGCGTTGGACGGCTTCGAGGACGGCTTGGCGGCGGGCTTCGCCGCGGGCGGGTGAGGTGGGGCGCAGGGCCCACCAGGGTCCGTTGACGTGGGTCATGTCGAGGTCGCCGACGCGGGTGACGAATTCGCCGAGTGCGGTGAAGTCGTTGAGGACGGCGGTGATGTGGACGCGGCCGTGGTAGGCGCGGATCTTTTCGTCGCGGCCGCGGTGGGCGAGTTCGGGGTGGATGGAGAGGGCGCCGGTTTCGAGCTTTTCGATGGCGTCGCCGTAGGTGCGGGCGAGGTCGAGGACGGTGGCGTTGCGGCGGGTGAGGTCTTCGAGGGCGGCGCGGCGGTCCTTGCCGCGGGCGGTGACGGTGATGGAGAGGCGGGCGATTTCGGGGTCGACTTCGAGGCGGGCTTCGCCTCGGACGGCGAGGCGGGGTTGGTCCGGGGTGCCGTAGGGCTGGGCGGTGTCGGTCATGGGTCCACTGTGGCATCCGGGGGTGACAGCCGGGGTGTTCGCGGCCGGACGGCGTCCTGTCGTTGTGTGGTCATGGAACGGAAACCTGCCGGGGGTGTTGCCGGGGGTGGTGCGTGGGTGATTATCTACGCGCGTTACTGGACGGCGTACGACAGAACTTCGCACCAAGTGAACCGAAATGTGGGAGACGAGATGCCGCTGAACCGAAGGACGTTCCTGGGGACATCGGCCGCGGCCGGCGCGGGTGCGGTGGTGGTGGGCGGTGGCGCGTCGCCCGCTCAGGCGCACGGGCGTGGGCATGGTCATGGGCGTCCGCAGAAGCGGTACTCGTTCACCGTGATGGGGACGACGGATCTGCATGGGAACGTCTTCAACTGGGACTACTTCACGGATGCCGAGTTCGACGACAAGGACCACAACGACGTCGGTCTGGCGAAGATCTCGACGCTGGTGGAGCAGGTGCGGCGGGAGAAGGGCCGTCACAACACGCTGATGATCGACGCGGGTGACACGATCCAGGGCACGCAGCTGTCGTACTACTACGCGAAGATCGACCCGATCACGGCGAAGCGTGGTCCGGTGCATCCGATGGCGCAGGCGATGAACGTGATCGGGTATGACGCGGCGGCTCTGGGGAATCACGAGTTCAACTACGGGATTCCGGTGCTGCGGAAGTTCGAGGAGCAGTGTGACTTCCCGCTGCTGGGGGCGAACGCGCTGGACGCGAAGACGTTGCGGCCGGCGTTCGCGCCGTACGTGATCAAGAAGCTGCGGACGCCGCACGGGCGTGATGTGAGGGTGGCGATTCTGGGGTTGACGAATCCGGGGATCGCGATCTGGGACAAGGCGAACGTGGGCGGGAAGATGGTGTTCCCGGGGCTTGAGGAGCAGGCGGCGAAGTATGTGCCGCGGCTGCGTTCGATGGGTGCGGATGTGGTGATCGTGTCGGCGCACTCGGGGAACAGCGGGACGTCGTCGTACGGGGACCAGATTCCGTATGTGGAGAACGCGGCGGGTCTGGTGGCGGAGCAGGTGCCGGGGATCGACGCGATTCTGGTGGGGCACGCGCATCTGGAGATTCCCGAGTATTTCGTGGAGAACAAGGAGACCGGGAAGAAGGTCGTGCTGTCGGAGCCGTTGAAGTGGGGGCAGCGGCTGACGCTGTTCGACTTCGAGGTGGTGTGGGAGAAGGGCCGCTGGGTGGTCGAGAAGGCCGGTTCGCGGGTGTTGAACTCGAACACGGTGGCGGAGGACCGGAGGATCACGCGGTTGCTGGCGGACGAGCACAAGAAGGTTGTGGCGTACGTCAATCAGGTGATCGGTACGTCGGCGGCGGAGATGTCGACGGCGGAGGCGGCGTGGAAGGACGAGCCGATCATTGATCTGATCAACGTCGTCCAGGCGGAGACGGTGCGGGCGGCGCTGGCGGGTGGTGAGTACGCGGGGCTGCCGGTGCTGTCGCAGGCGTCGTGTTTCTCGCGTACGGCGCGGATTCCGGCCGGTGATGTGACGATCAAGGATGCGGCGGGTCTGTATCCGTTCGAGAACACGTTGGAGGCGCGTCTGGTGACGGGTGCGCAGATCGTGGACTATCTGGAGTTCTCGGCGAAGTATTACGTGCGGACGGCGGCGGGTGTTCCGGTGGATCCGGAGAAGCTGACGAATGCGGAGAACACGCCGGATTACAATTATGACGCGGTGTCGGGGCTGACGTATGACATCGACATCGCGAAGCCGGTGGGTTCGCGGATCGTGAATCTGTCGTTCGAGGGGAAGCCGCTGGACCCGGAGGCTCAGTTCGTGCTGGCGGTGAACAATTACCGGGCGAGCGGTGGCGGCAATTTCCCGCATGTTCCGGGTGCGAAGCAGTTGTGGGCGAATTCTGAGGAGATCCGGAACACGATCATCGCCTGGGTGCAGGCGAAGGGTTCGGTGGACGGTGCGGAGTTCGCTTCGGTGGACTGGCGGCTGACGCGGGACGGTGTGCCGGTGTTCTAGGTCTGGTGGTTGGTTCGGGCGGTCGTTCCGTCTCCCCTTTTTGGCGGGGAGGTGGGGCGGCCGCCCTTTTCTGTGTGGTGGGTCAGTTGTGGTGGGTGAGGGGGATGAGGGTGGGTTGTTGGGTGGGGATGGTGGGTTGGGTGAGGCCGAAGGTGGTGAAGGCGGTGCGTTGTGGGAGGGGGTAGGGGGTGGTGCCGGTGAGGTCGTTGAGGATGGTGGCGCTGCGCCAGGCGGCGAGGCCGAGGTCGGGGGCGCCGACGCCGTGGGTGTGGCGTTCGGCGTTCTGTACGTAGATGTGGCCGGTGACGGCGGGGCCGAGGTCGAGGCGGTGGTGGGCGTCGATGCGGGGGCGGCCGGTGGTGTCGCGGCGGAGGTGGGGGCCGAGGTGTTCGAGGAGGGTGTCGAGGGGGCGTTCGTGGTAGCCGGTGGCGAGGACGACGGCGTCGGTGGTGAGGCGGGTGCGGGTGCCTTGCTGGGTGTGTTCGAGGTGGAGTTCGACGCGGGTGTTGGCGACGCGTCCGGCGGTGCGTACGGCTACGCCGGGGGTGAGGGTGGCGTCGGGCCAGCCGCCGTGGAGGGTGCGGCGGTAGAGCTCGTCGTGGATGGCGGTGATGGTGTCGTGGTCGATGCCTTTGTGGAGTTGCCATTGCTGGGGGACGAGGGTGTCGCGTACGGGTTCGGGGAGGGCGTGGAAGTAGCGGGTGTAGTCGGGGGTGAAGTGTTCGAGGCCGAGTTTGGAGTACTCCATGGGGGCGAAGGCGGGGGTGCGGGCGAGCCAGTGGAGTCCTTCGTTGCCGGTGGGGCGGGCGCGGAGGAGGTCGAGGAAGATTTCGGCGCCGGACTGGCCTGAGCCGATGACGGTGATGTGGCGGGCTCGGAGGAGGCGTTCGCGGTGGTGGAGGTAGTCGGCGGAGTGGATGACGGGGGCGATGCCGGTGTCGGTGAGGGGTTTGAGGGGTTCGGGGATGTGGGGTTCGGTGCCGATGCCGAGGGCGATGTGGCGGGTGTGGGTGCGGCCGAGTGATTCGGCTTCGCCGTGGGCGTCGAGTTGGGTGTGGTCGACCTCGAAGCGGGCGGTGTGGGGGTCCCAGCGGATGGTGTCGGCCTGGTGGCCGAAGTGGAGGCCGGGGAGTTGGGTGCTGACCCAGCGGCAGTAGGCGTCGTATTCGGCGCGGTGGATGTGGAAGCGCTCGGCGAAGTAGAAGGGGTAGAGGCGGTCCTGGGTGCGTTGGTAGTTGAGGAAGCTCCAGGGGCTGGTGGGGTCGGCGAGGGTGACGAGGTCGGCGAGGAAGGGGACTTGGAGGGTGGCGCCGTCGATGAGGAGTCCGGGGTGCCAGTGGAAGGCGGGGCGTTTTTCGTAGAAGGCGGTGGTGAGGGGGGTGGGGAGGCCGTGGGCGAGGGCGGCGAGGGAGAGGTTGAAGGGGCCGATGCCGATGCCGACGAGGTCGTGGGTTTCGGGGGTGGGTGGGGCTGCGGTCATCGGAGGGTGCTGCCTTCCTTGAGTTCGGCGGTGAGGTGGGTGACGAGGGCGAGGAGGCGTTGGAGGTCGGCGGGGGTGGTGTGGGGGTTGAGGAGGGTGGCCTTGAGCCAGAGGCGTCCGTGGGTGTGGGTGCGGCCGAGTACGGCGTGGCCGCGGGTGAGGAGGGTGCGGCGGATGGTGGCGACGGTGTGGTCGTCGGCGTGGGTGGGGCGGAAGAGGACGGTGCTGATGGTGGGGCGGTCGTGGAGTTCGAGGCCGGGGGTGTGGGTGATGAGGTCGGCGAGGGTGTGGGCGGCGGCGCAGGTGCGGTCGACGAGGTCGGCGAGTCCGGTGCGGCCGAGGGCCTGGAGGGTGACGGCGATCTTGAGTGCGTCGGGGCGGCGGGTGGTGCGCAGGGAGCGGCCGAGGAGGTCGGGGAGGCCGGCTTCGGTGTCGTCGTCGGCGTTGAGGTAGGGGGCGTGGTGGTGGAGGGGTTGGAGGTGGTGGTGGTCGGGGACGGCGAGGATGCCGGCTGATGCGGGTTGCCAGCCGAGTTTGTGGAGGTCGAGGGCGACGCTGTGGGCGCGGTCGAGTCCGTGGAGCAGGTGGCGGTGGGTGGGGCTGAAGAGGAGGGGTCCGCCGTAGGCGGCGTCGATGTGGAGTTCGGCGCCGTGGCGGGCGCAGAGGTCGGCGATGTCGTTGAGGGGGTCGATGTGGCCGCTGTCGGTGGTGCCGGCGGTGGCGGTGACGAGGAGGGGGCCTTGGTTTCGGTTGCGGGCGAGGGTTTCGTGGAGTGCGGGGACGTCGATGGTGCCGTTGGGGGCGGGGACGGTGAGGGGTTCGGGGAGGCCGAGGAGCCAGGCGGCGCGGGTGATGCTGTGGTGGGTGTTGGCGCCGGTGATGGTCTGGACGGGGCCGTGGCGTTCGCGGGCGAGGAGGAGGCCGAGTTGGTTGGCTTCGGTTCCGCCGGTCGTGATGAGGGCGTCGGGTGCGGGGTGGTGGGGGTAGATCTCGGCGGCGAGTGCGGCGGTGGTGTCGGCTTCGAGGGTGGAGGCGGCGGGGGCCTGGTCCCAGGAGTCCATGGAGGGGTTGAGGGCGGAGGCGGCGAGGTCGGCGGCTGCGGCGAGGGCGAGGGGTGGGGTGTGGAGGTGGGCGGCGCAGAGGGGGTCGGCGGGGTCGGCGGTGCCTTCGGTGAGGGCTTCGACGATGGTGGCGAGGGCGTGGTGGGCGCCGGTGCCGTGGTCGGGGATGAGGGGGGTGAGGGCGGTGCGCATGCGGGGGTTGACGGTGTCGGGTCCGCCTGCGGGGAGGGGTCCGTCGCGGCGTCGGGCGCCTTCGGTGAGGGCGGTGAGGACGGTGTCGATGAGGGGGCGCAGTGCGGTGGGTCCGGTGGTGGATCCGGCGAGGGGTGGTACGGGCATGGGGTGGCTGGTCCTTCGGGCGCGCGTGGGCGGGGTGCGGGCATGGGTGTGCGTGCCAGCTTGTCCGGGTTTCGGGTGGCGCGGCCGGGGAGCCGGGTGATCTGAACTCGAAAGGGTGGTGGGGTGCGGGTGGGGGGCGGGTTGGCGGGGGTTGGGGTGGTATGGGGGTGCGCTTGTATGCGTGTGCCCGGCGCGCCCCCACGGGTCTGGGGCGGGCCGGGCACGGGTGGTGCGGGTGTGCTCAGCTGGTGTCGCGTACGTGCAGGGCGCGGCGCAGGTCGTCGATCTGGTCGGTGAGCTTGCGGCGCAGGGCGGGGGTGAGGGCGGGGTCGTGGAGGGCTTCCTCGCCGAGGCGGAGGCTTTCGGTGTCGATGGCGTGGGCGGGGAAGGCGTGGCGTCCGGCGGCTTCGGCGATGGCGGGTCCGCGGCGGGCGGCGAGTTGGGTGGCGTCGGGGTAGAAGCGGGGCACGTATGCGCGTACGAGGTCGGTCTGTTCGGGTTGCCAGAAGCCTTGGGCGGTGGCGGTGAAGAGGTAGTTGGAGAGGCTGTCGTCGTGGAACATCGCGTCCCAGGCGGCGGATTTGGCCTCGGGGGTGGGGAGGGCGGCGCGGCAGCGGGCGGCGCCTTCCTGGCCGGTGGCGCTGGGGTCGTCCTCCAGGGCGGCGGCGATGGCGTTCTCGTCGGTGGCGCCGAGGACGGCGAGGCGGGTGAGGATGCGCCAGCGGAGTTCGGGGTCGAGTTCGGGGCCGCCGGGGACGGTGTCGTCGGCGAGCCAGCCCTGGATGGTGTCGGGTTGGGTGGCGGCGTCGATGAGGTGGCGTACGGCGGTGAGGCGCAGGCCGGGGTTGGAGCCGTCCTCGGTGCGGCGGATGAGGTCGCGGCAGAGGGAGGTGAGGGTGGCGAGGGCGGTGGGGCGGTTCTCGGGGGTGGTGTAGCGGCCGGCGGCCTGGGTGTCGGCGAAGGCGAGGACGCCTTGGAGGAGGGCGAGGTCGGTTTCGTGCGGGAGGTGGGCGCGGGCGGCTTCGAGGTAGGTGCTGGGGGCGAGTTCGCCGTCGCGGACCATGTCGCGGGCGGCGTTCCAGATGACGGCGCGGGTGAGGGCCTCGGGGATGCCGGAGAGGCTGTCGAGGACGGTGTTCCAGGAGGTGGGGTCGAGGCGGATCTTGGCGTAGGTGAGGTCTTCGTCGTTGATGACGACGAGGGCGGGGCGGCGGCCGGGGCGGGTGGTGGGGGTGTCCTCGGGGACGCCGGTGGTGAAGCGTTCGCGCAGGACGAGGGGGGTGGGGCCGTGCTGGGTGTCGAGGGTGTGGTCGTAGACGCCGACGCTGATGCGGTGGGGGCGGGTGCCGCGGTGGTCGACGGTGAGGGACCAGTTGGTGTCGGTCTCGGCGGTGTGTGCGGTGAGGGTGTCGATGCCGGTGGTGCGCAGCCACTGTTCGGCCCAGGCGTGGACGTCGCGGTCGGTGGCCGAGGCGAGGTTGTCGATGAAGTCGGCGAGGGTGGCGTTGCCGAATTTGTGGCGGGCGAAGTGGGTGTTGATGCCGGCGAGGAAGTCTTTCTCGCCGAGCCAGGTGACGAGTTGGCGGAGGGCGGAGGCGCCCTTGGAGTAGGAGATGCCGTCGAAGTTGAGGAGGGCGGACGCGGTGTCGGGGACGTCGGCGGGGTCGGGGGCGACGGGGTGGGTGGAGGGGCGTTGGTCGGCGTCGTAGCCCCAGCCCTTGCGGGTGACGCCGAAGTCGGTCCAGGTGTCGGTGAAGGTGGTGGCTTCGGCGAGGGTCTGGTAGCCCATGTATTCGGCGAAGGACTCGTTGAGCCAGATGTCGTCCCACCAGGCGAGGGTGACGAGGTCGCCGAACCACATGTGGGCCATTTCGTGGGCGATGACCATGCCGCGGTTCTGGCGTTCGGTGTCGGTGACGGCGGAGCGGTAGACGTATTCGTCGCGGAAGGTGACGAGGCCGGGGTTCTCCATGGCGCCGGCGTTGAATTCGGGGACGAACGCCTGGTCGTAGGAGTCGAAGGGGTAGGGTTCGTCGAATTTTTCCTGGAAGCGGTCGAAGCAGGCCCGGGTGATGTCGAGGATCTCGTCGGCGTCGGCGTCGAGGTGGGGGGCGAGGGAGCGGCGGCAGTGGATGCCGAAGGGGAGGCCTGCGTGTTCGGTGGTCACGGAGTGCCAGGGGCCTGCGGCGACGGCGACGAGGTAGGTGGAGACGGGGGGTGTGGGGGCGATGGTCCAGCGGCCTTCGCCGGTGTGTGCGGTGATGCCGTTGCCGAGGACGGTCCAGCCTTGGGGGGCGGTGACGGTGAGGGCGAAGACGGCCTTGAGGTCGGGCTGGTCGAACGCGGCGAAGACGCGCTGGACGTCTTCCATGAAGAGCTGGGTGTAGACGTATGTCTCGTTGTCGCTGGGGTCGGTGAAGCGGTGCATGCCCTCGCCGGTGCGGGAGTAGTGCATCGCGGCGTCGACGCGCAGTTCGTGCGGGCCGGTGGTGAGGCCGTGCAGGGGGAACCGGTTCTCGGTGAGGTCCGCGGGGTCCAGCGGCTGCCCGTCCAGGCTGATCGAGCGCAGGGTGGCGGGCTTGACCTCGATGAAGGTGTCACCGGCTTCGCGTGCGGTGAACTCGATGAGGGTGCGGGAGTCGAAGGTCTCCTCCCCCGCGGTGAGATCGAGTTCGACCGTGTATCGCTGTACGTCGAGGATCTGGGCTCGGGCCTGCGCTTCGTCGCGCGTCAGTACGGACATGGGGACATGCTGCCGTATGCGCCGGGTGGCGCGCAGGCGGGTTGCGGCCGCTAGCGCTCGCCTGCCTCCTCGGTGCCGTTGACGGACTCCTCGGCGATGCGTTCGTGGTGGCGGATGACCTCGGCGACGATGAAGTTGAGCAGCTTCTCGGCGAAGGCGGGGTCGAGGTGGGCGCTCTCGGCGAGTTCGCGCAGGCGGGCGATCTGGCGGGCCTCGCGGGCCGGGTCGGCCGGGGGGAGCTGGTGGGCGGCCTTGAGGTGGCCGACCTGCTGGGTGCACTTGAAGCGTTCGGCGAGCATGTGGACGACGGCGGCGTCGATGTTGTCGATGCTCTGGCGCAACCGGTCGAGTTCGACGCGTACGGAGGCGTCGATGTCGTTCGTGGTCATGGGCAGCGAGCTTACGGGGCTACGAAGAGATCGTCGGCGGGTGTTCGGGGTCCGGGACGCGGTCGCTCCAGCCGCCGGGGACGGTGCGGCCCTGCTGTTCGCGGAAGCGTACGGGGGCCATGCCAACGCGGCGGGCGAAGAGGCGGGAGAAGTAGGCGGGGTCGTCGTAGCCGACGCGGCGGGCGACGGCGGCGACGGGCAGGTCGCCGGTGGCCAGGAGTTCCTTGGCGCGGCCGAGCCGGATGCCGAGGAGGTAGTCCTTGGGGCTGCATCCGGCGCCCCGGCGCACCGCGGTCCGCAGTTCGGCGGAGGTCATGCCGTGGCGGGCGGCGTGTTCGGCGACGGACAGCGGCTGGAAGGCGTCGCGGGCGAGCGCCTGGAGGACGGGGTCGCCGTCGGGGCCGATGTCGGCGCGGGCCCGGCGCAGGGTGACGAGGAGTTCGTGGACGGCGGCCCCGGTCTCGACCTCCAGGAGCGGGTTGCCGCGCCGGGCGGCCCGGACCATGCGGCCGATGGCGGCGCGGGGGGCGGCGGTGTCGGAGAGGGGGACGAGGGGGCGGTCGGGTTCGATGTAGCCGAGTTCGGTGTACGTGGCGGTGGCGGGGCCGGTGAAGTCGACGAAGCTCTCGTCCCAGCCGGTCGTGGTGTCTGCGCCGTAGTGGTGTGGGGTGCCGGGGGTCAGCCAGATCAGGCTGGGTGCGGTGACGGGGAGCCGCCGCCCGTCGGGGCCGGCGAACCATCCGCTGCCGGAGTGGACGACGACGGCGACGTGGTGGTCGAGGGTGCGGGGGCCGACGGTGGGCAGGGCGCCGTGCTGGAGGCCGACGCCGAGGCAGACCAGGCCGAGGCGGTGGTGGAGGGGGCTGGGCGTGAAGAAGCGCATCCAGGTGTGGTACATCGGCCCCTTCTCTCCCGGGTCCTCGTGTCGTACGCCTGGTGAGCAGGCGGTTGTCCAAACAGCAGAGATCTTTGTCCATGGACCGGCCGCACGCCAGGGGTGAGGCTGTGCCGAGACATTCCGCGCATCAGGAGAACGAGCACCATGGCTGACTTCACCGTCGGGGACGACGACTTCCGGATCGACGGGAAGCCCGTACGGCTGCTGTCGGGTGCCCTGCACTACTTCCGGGTGCACGAGGGCCAGTGGGACCACCGGCTGGCGATGCTGCGGGCGATGGGCCTGAACTGTGTGGAGACGTACGTCCCGTGGAATCTGCACGAGCCCCGGCCGGGCCGTTTCCGGGATGTCGGGGCGCTGGGGCGGTTCCTGGACGCGGCGCACCGGGCCGGGTTGTGGGCGGTCGTGCGGCCGGGCCCGTACATCTGTGCCGAGTGGGAGAACGGCGGGCTGCCGGCGTGGGTGACCGGGCGGTTCGGGCGGCGGGTGCGGACCCGCGACGCGGGGTATCTCGACGCGGTGCGGGCGTGGTTCGCGGAGCTGCTGCCGCAGGTCGTGGAGCGGCAGGCGGACCGCGGCGGTCCGGTGATCATGGTGCAGGCGGAGAACGAGTACGGGAGTTACGGCACCGACGCCGCGTATCTGAGGCAGTTGGCGGGCCTGCTCGTCGAGTCCGGGGTGGGCGTGCCGCTGTTCACGTCGGACGGGCCGGAGGACCACATGCTCACGGGTGGTTCGGTGCCCGGGCTGCTCGCCACGGCGAATTTCGGTTCGGGCGCCCGTGAGGCGTTCGGGGTGCTGCGCCGTCATCAGGCGTCGGGTCCGCTGATGTGCATGGAGTTCTGGTGCGGCTGGTTCGAGCACTGGGGTGCGCCGCCGGTGGTGCGGGATCCGGCGCAGGCGGCGGGTGCGCTGGCGGAGATCCTGGAGTGCGGGGCGTCGGTGAACATCTATATGGCGCACGGCGGCACGAATTTCGCGGGCTGGGCGGGCGCGAACCGTTCGGGCCCGCTGCAGGACGGGGGGCTGCTGCCGACGGTGACGTCGTACGACTACGACGCGCCGGTCGACGAGTACGGGCGGGCGACGGAGAAGTTCCGCCTGTTCCGGGAGGTGCTCGCCGGGTACGCGGACGGGCCGCTGCCCGCGCTGCCGCCGGAGCCCGTCGGGCCGGCCGCCCCGGTGCGGGTGGAGCTGACCGAGTGGGCGCCGCTGCCGGCGGTGTTGGAGGCGCTGGGCGACGAGGAGTCGGCGGAGTGCGGGGTGCCGCCCACGTTCGAGGAGCTGGGCGTCGACCGGGGCCTGGTGCGCTACCGGGTCGCTGTGCCGGGTCCGCGCCGCCCATACACGCTGGATGTCTCGGGGTTGCGGGACCGGGCGGTGGTGTACGTGGACGGGGTGCGCCGGGGTGTCCTGAGCGAGGAGTCGGCGGCCCTGGAGGAGCCGGTGGCCGGGCCCGCCGAGGTGGAGCTGTGGGTGGAGTCGCTGGGCCGGGTCAACTACGGGCCGCGCCTGGGCGAGCCGAAGGGGATCACCGGGGGTGTGCTGCACGAGCGCCAGTACCTGCACGGGGTGCGGGCGCGGGCGCTGCGGCTGGACGCGTTCGACGAGCCGGGGGCGGTGGCGGGTGTGCCGTTCGTCCCGGTCGACGGGTCCGGTGGGACGGGGCTGTACCGGGGCGTGTTCGAGGTGGCGGCCGGGGCGGATCACGCGGGGCTCGAACTGCCGGGCTGGACGCGGGGGTTCGTCTGGGTGAACGGCTTCTGTCTGGGCCGCTACTGGTCGGCGGGCCCGCAGGACACGCTGTACGTGCCGGGGCCGGTGCTGCGGGACGGCGTCAACGAGGTGTGGGTGCTGGAGACGGAGGGCGCGGGGGCGCCGTTCGTCGAGCTGGGCCCGGGGCTGCCGGTCCGTAGCGGCTGACAACCCCGGGGCGCCCGCCGCGGTCTACAGTGGTGAGGAGTCGAGCGTCGCGGCGAGCGGGGGTACGGACGTGCCGGAGAGCCCTCGCCGCAGCCCCGTCGAGCACGGCTTCCCGCATCTGGACACGGTCCGCTCGGCGATCACCGCGCTGTACCGGAGGCTGTCGGTGGACGGTGTCGAGCGGTACGCCGCCAGTCTCGCCCCGGGGGACGCGGCGTTCGCCGACGCGGACGATCTGCACCTGGGCGCGCAGCGGGTGGCGCGGGCGATGGTGCGCCACTACCGGCTGCCGGACGCGCGGATGGTCGTGGCGTTCCGGTCGATGGAGCACGCGGGGAGCGTCGAACTCGCGGCGGGGCCCGAGTACTTCGTGGAGCTGAACGACCGCTTTCGTACGCATCGCCGGGACGTCGGTGCGGCCCTGGCGCACGAGGTCGCGCATGTGCTGCTGCACCGGCTGGGCCTGGAGTTCCCCGGCACCCGGGACAACGAGATCCTGACCGATACGACGGCGGCGTACCTGGGGGCGGGCTGGCTGCTGCTGGACGCGTTCCGTGAGGACGCGGTCACCAGCCAGAAGCTCGGCTATCTGACGCCGGAGGAGTTCGGGTACGTGCTGGCCGAGCGGGCGCTGGTGTTCGGCGAGGACCCCTCGCCGTGGTTCACCAGCCCGCAGGCGTACGCCGCGTACACGGAGGGCCGGGCGCGGGCCTTGCGGGATGCGGCGCAGCCGCCGTTGACGGCGGCGGGGTGGGCGGGGCGGCTGCGGTACGCACGCGACCGGCGGTCCGCGTCGGGGGTGCCCGGGGGGCCGTACGCCTTCGAGTCCGGCGGGGACGGGTTGCGGGTGGCGTTTCCGTGCCCCACGTGCCACCAGTGGAACCGGGTTCCGGTGCGGGGGCGGGTGCGGGTGCGGTGTGCGCTGTGTCGTGCGGTGCTGGACTGCACGACCTGAGGTCCGTTGCTCGGGGGCGCTGCCCCCGGACCCCCGCTCCTCAATCGCCGGAGGGGCTTGGTTGCCTCCCCTCCGGCGCGTGAGGTTCTACGCGGCGCGGCGGCTGCGCGACGGGGCCGAGCTCCTGCCGGTGCGGGGTGCGGCACCCCGGGTGGTGCCTGCCGTGCTCGACGCGGTTCCGCGGCCGCGGCCTCGGCTGCCCGAGCGGGTGGCGGATCCGGCCGGCCGTGTGCGCGGCTTGGGCTGGGTCGGCTGCGGGACCTCTATGACGACCGCGACGCCGGACGGTTCGCGGGCGCCGGTGATGCGGGTGAGTTCCTCGTCGCTGGACTTGATGCGGGTGGTGCGGGGTGTGATGCCCGCGTCCTGCATCAGGCGGGTCATGTCCCGCTTCTCGTCGGGCAGCACCAGTGTGACGACGCTGCCGGACTCCCCGGCGCGGGCGGTGCGCCCGCCGCGGTGGAGGTAGTCCTTGTGGTCGGTCGGCGGGTCCACGTTGACGACGAGGTCGAGGTCGTCGACGTGGATGCCGCGCGCCGCGACGTTGGTCGCGACGAGGGCGGTGACCTGGCCGTTCTTGAACTGGTCCAGGGTCCGGTTGCGCTGCGGCTGCGAGCGTCCGCCGTGCAGCGCGGCGGCGCGCACCCCGCTGGCGAGGAGCCGCTTGGCGAAGCGGTCGGCGGCGCGCTTGGTGTCGACGAACATGATCACGCGGCCCTCGCGGGCGGCGATCCTGGTGGCGACGGCCTTCTTGTCGGTCTCGTCGAGCACGTGGAGGACGTGGTGCTCCATGGTGGTGACCGCGCCGGCGGACGGGTCGACGGAGTGCACGACGGGGTCGGTCAGGAACATCTTGACCAGGCGGTCGATGTTCTTGTCCAGGGTCGCGGAGAACAGCATCCGCTGGCCGTCCGGCTCGACCTGCTTGAGCAGGGCGGTGACCTGGGGCATGAAGCCCATGTCGGCCATCTGGTCGGCCTCGTCCAGGACGGTGATCGCGACCTGGCCCAGGTGGCAGTCGCCGCGCTCGATGAGGTCCTTGAGCCGGCCGGGGGTCGCGACGAGCACCTCGGCGCCGCGCCGCAGGGTGGCGGACTGCCGGGTGATCGACATGCCGCCGACGACGGTGGCCAGGCGCAGGTTGACCGCGGTGGCGTACGGGGTCAGCGCGTCGGTGACCTGCTGGGCGAGCTCGCGGGTCGGGACGAGGACGAGGGCCAGGGGTCCCTTCGGCTCTGCGCGGCGGCCGGCGGTGCGGGCCAGGAGCGCGAGGCCGAAGGCGAGGGTCTTGCCGGAGCCGGTGCGGCCCCGGCCGAGGATGTCGCGGCCGGCCAGCGAGTTGGGCAGGGTGGCGCCCTGGATCGGGAACGGCTCGGTCACGCCCTGCGCGGCAAGGGTCTTCAGCAGGGCTGCGGGCATGTCCAGCTCGGCGAACGCCTCGACGGCGGGCAGTGCGGGGGTGATGGTTTCGGGCAGCGCGAATTCGCCCTGCGGCGGCGTGGCCCTGCGGCGGGGCGACGCCTTTCCGGATCCCTTGCCGGAACCCTGCGCGGTTGCCTTGGGCCGGTCCGTGCCGCGTCCCCTCGACGGGCGGTTGCGGGCGGGACGGTCCTGACGTTCGGAGCGGGTCATATGGTGATTGTCCTCCTGGGACAGCACGAGCCGGGGCCCGCACCTCACGGTGCGGGCCCCGGCTGCGAGGTACGCGTCCGGCGCTTAGACGGGGACGATGTTCTCCGCCTGCGGGCCCTTCTGGCCCTGCGTGACGTCGAAGCTGACCTTCTGGCCCTCGACGAGCTCACGGAAGCCGGAGGCGTTGATGTTCGAGTAGTGGGCGAAGACGTCGGCGCCGCCGCCGTCCTGCTCGATGAAGCCGAAGCCCTTTTCGGAGTTGAACCACTTCACGGTTCCAGTAGCCATGTCATTCCCCTAAGGAGGTGCAGTGCCGGAAATTCGCACTTTACGAATTCCAAGTCGCCGCATTGAGCCCCATCCGGAGAAAGCCGGAAAACAATAAAGCGCCTGACGAAGCATTCCCGTCAGGCGCACATAATGTTCATGGGTACCAAAACTGCAACGGGCCCAACGGTAGCACGACTCGCCGCCGTGTGCCGGAGGCGGGGCGGGTCAGTTCGTCACAGCGATGCCGTCCAGGACCATCGACAGGTACTGGCGGGCGATCTCCTCGGGGCTGCGCCGTCCGCCCGGCCGGTACCAGGACGCGGCGACCCAGACCGTGTCGCGGACGAACCGGTAGGTGAGGCGGATGTCCAGGTCGGCCCGGAAGGTGCCGTCGGCGACGCCGCGCTCCAGGGTGCCGAGCCACGCCTTCTCGAACTTCTCCCGGGAGTCGTCCAGGTACTGGAAGCGGGGCTGGGCGGCCAGGTGCCGGGCCTCCTTGAGGTAGATGGCGACGGCGTCCCGGTGCCGGTCGATGTCCCGGAAGGACGCGCCGACCAGGGCCTCGATGGTCTCCCGGGGGCCGAGACCGGCCGCCAGGACGGCGTCGTACCCCTCCCACAGCTCGTTCAGGAAGGTGGCGAGGATCTCGTCGATCATCGATTCCTTGGAATCGAAGTGGTAGTAGAGGCTGCCCGCGAGCATTCCGGCCGCGTCCGCGATCCTGCGCACGGTCGTGGCGTTGTATCCCTGGGCGGCGAAGACCTCGGCGGCGGTGGCGAGCAGTTCGGCACGGCGCTCGGGTGCGGGGGTCGCCCGGGGCTTCTTCTTGGTAGGCACCCGCCCATTGTCCGCCCGCCGCCGCTCTCAGCGGTCCTCGGAGACCGTCCCCTCCTCGTTGCCCCTGCGGAGGGTGCGCAGCGGGCGGCCGGGGCGCCAGGTGCTGATGACGATGGTGTCGCCGCCCTCCAGGCCGACCCGCACGACCTCGGTGGGTTCGACGCGGAACAGGTGGAAGGGTTCGGGCGGGGTGCGCTCGTCGATGAAGCGGGCGAGCACGGCGGGGTCGGTGACCTCGACCGCGCGTCCGGAGACGCGGACGTCCCCGTCGGCCATGTCGGAGCCGGGTCCGGGGTTGGCGTGCACGGCGAAGCGGGGGTCGCGGCGCAGGTCGAGGGCCTTGCGGGAGTTCGGCATCATGCCGAGGTGCGGCTCGTCCTGCCAGAAGTCGACCTCCAGGCCGGTGAGCCGGGGTGATCCGTCCTTGCGGAGGGTGGCGAGGACGTGGTGCTCGTACTGCGCGAACCGGCGGCGCACGGTGTCGGCGAAGCCGGGTTCGGCGGTGCGGAAGTCTGTCCAGGAACTCGTGGTCATGGCCCCATGGAACTCGGGAATCCCGTCATCTTCTGTCCGGTTTCCCGCCGGTCCGTCGTGCCCCACCCGTTCGGGTGCGCGGAGCCCGGGTCGGGGCCGTCGTCGCGCGTTCGCTATCTTGATCGCCGCCGTCCCCCCACCGGCCCCTGATTCCCGTACAGACGAAGGAGCCGGCCATGGAGGCCGCCGCCAGCACGTGCTACCGCCATCCCTCGTACGAGACGTATGTGAGCTGCGTCCGCTGCGAGCGCTTCATCTGCCCCTCCTGCATGCGGGAGGCGGCGGTCGGCCATCAGTGCGTGGAGTGCGTGAAGGAGGGGCAGCGGTCGGTGCGCCGGCCCCGGACGGTGTTCGGCGGGACGGTCGCGCGGAGCGCGGTGCCGGTCGTCACGTACACGCTGATAGGTCTCAACGTCCTTGCGTACGTGGTGGAGCTGATACGTCCGGGGGTCGTCGACAGGTTCGCGATGACGGGGGCCGGGCTGACCGACGCGGAGGGCGGGCGGTACGGCTACGTCGAGGGCGGCTACCCCGGGTTCGACGTGGTCGGGGTGGTGGACGGCGAGTGGTACCGGCTGCTGACCGGGGCCTTCCTCCATCTGCAGCCGGAAGGCACGTCGTTCGGGGCGCTGCCCTTCGGGGTGCTGCACATCGTGTTCAACATGTACGCCCTGTGGAATCTCGGCCGGGTCGTCGAGGAGCAGCTGGGCCGGGTCCGTTTCCTCGCCCTGTATCTGCTGGCCGCGCTGGGCGGTTCGGTGCTGGTGTACCTGGTCGCGCCGTCCGACCAGGTGGTGGGCGCGTCGGGGGCGGTGTTCGGGCTCGCGGCCGCGTTCTACGTCATCAGCCGGCGCCTGGGCCGGGACATGCAGGCGGTCAACAGCTTCCTGGCCGGGTTCCTGGTGTGGATGCTGATCTCGGCGGCCTTCACCTCGTGGGAGGCGCACCTGGGCGGGCTGCTCACCGGGGCGGCGGTGACCGTCGTGTACGCGTACGCCCCCGCCGGGCGGCGTACGGCGGTGCAGGCGGCGGGCTGTGTGGTGCTGGCGGCGGTGCTGGTGCTGCTGGTGGTCCTGAAGACGTCGGCGCTGACCGGCTGAGCGGGGCCGGGCGTTCCGGGGTCTGACACGATGAGCGCATGCGGAACGATCATCCCTCGCCGCTCCCGCGTGCTCTGGTGCGGCGGTTGCATCCCCTGGACCGGCTGGCCGGGGGGCTGCTCCTGCTCGGGGTGATCGCCGTGGCGACCGGGCTGCTGCCCGCCGGGCCCGCGCAGGAGCAGTTGCGGCGCATCGGGCCCCTGCTGGCGTTCCTGGCCACCGTGATCGTGCTGGCGGAGCTGGCGGGCCGGGCCCAGGTCTTCGACGTGGTCGCGGCGTGGGTGGCACGGGCGGGGCGGGGGCGGTATCCGCTGCTGTTCGGGCTGTGCGTGGCGTTCGCCTCGCTGACCACGATCACCCTGAACCTGGACACCACGGCCGTGCTGCTGACTCCGGTGATGCTGGCGCTGGCCGGGCGGGTGGGCATCGCGGCGGTGCCGCTGGCGATGACGACGGTGTGGCTGGCCAACACGGCGAGCCTGCTGCTGCCCGTATCGAATCTGACCAATCTGCTGGCGGCGGACCGGGTGGCGCTGTCGCCGGCCGGGCTGGCCGCCGTGATGTGGCTGCCGCAGCTGGCCGCGATCGGGATGACGGCGCTGTGCCTGTGGGTGTTCTACTGGCGCCGGGGCCGGCGGGGCGCCGACACGTACACCCCGCCGCCGGTGCCGTCGCCCGGGGACCGGGTGCTGCTGGTTGTCTGCTCGGTGGCGTGTGCCGGGTTCCTGCTGGCGATCCTGGTGGTGGATGTGCCGCTGTGGTCCGCCTCGCTGGTGGCGATGGTGGTCGTGGTGGCGGCGTACGCGGTGCGGCGCCGCGAGGAGCTGCGGCTCTCGCTGGTCCCGTGGCGGCTGCTGGTCCTGGTACCGGGGATGTTCCTGGTGGTGGAGACGGTGAACGCGCACGGGCTGCACGAGGTGCTGGTGCGGGCGCTCGGCTCGGACGACGGTCTGGCGGGCATGCTGCGCACGGCGGGGGTGGGCGCCGGGCTCGCCAACGTACTGAACAATCTTCCGGCGTACGTGGCGGGCGAGGCGGTCGTTCCCGCGGACAACCACCATCAGCTGCTGGCGTTGCTGATCGGGGTGAACGCGGGCTCGCTGGTCACGCCGTGGGGGTCGTTGGCGACGCTGCTGTGGTTCGAGCGGTGCCGGTTCCAGGGGACGAGCATCGGCGTACGGCGCTTCGCGCTGACGGGTCTGGTGCTCGCGGTGACGGCGACGGCCGCCGCGACCTGTGCGCTGGCCCTGACCGTCTGAGGCCCTGACCGCCCGAGCCGGGCCGCACCCGGCCCCGGACGCGCCACGGCGCCTGCCGAATCGTCCGGTCGGGGACGGGCAGGCGCCGCGTTCAGTTCCGCACGCCGTTGTGCGGGACGTCTCATGTGCCGTATCAGACCATCAGGGAACGGTCCGTCGGGCGGATCGGGGCCGGCAGGGCGCTGGCTCCGGTCAGGAAGCGGTCCACGCCGCGTGCCGCGGAGCGGCCCTCGGCGATGGCCCACACGATGAGGGACTGGCCGCGGCCCGCGTCACCGGCGACGAAGACTCCGTCGACGTTGGTCGCGTAGTCCGCGTCACGGGCGACGTTGCCGCGCTCGTCGAGCTCCAGACCGAACTGCTGGACCAGACCGTTGGCCTGGTCGGTGCCGGTGAAGCCCATCGCGAGCGTGACCAGCTGCGCGGGGATGACCCGCTCGGTGCCGGGCTTCTGCTCCAGCTTACCGTCCTTGAACTCCACCTCGACCAGGTGGAGGGCCTGGACGTTGCCGTCCTCGTCGCCCTCGAAGTGGGTCGTCGAGACGGCGTAGACCCGCTCGCCGCCCTCCTCGTGCGCGGAGGTGACCTTGTAGAGCATGGGGAAGGTCGGCCAGGGCTGGTTGGCGTTCCGCTCCTCGCCCGGCTTCGGCATGATCTCCAGCTGGGTGACCGACAGGGCGCCCTGGCGGTGCGCGGTGCCGACGCAGTCGGCGCCGGTGTCGCCGCCGCCGATGACGACGACGTGCTTGCCCTCGGCGGTGATCGGGGAGACCGTCAGGTCGCCCTCCTGCACCTTGTTGGCGAGCGGGAGGTACTCCATCGCGAAGTGCACGCCGTTCAGCTCGCGGCCCGGGACGGGCAGGTCGCGGGAGACGGTGGCGCCGGCGGCGATGACCACGGCGTCGTAGCGGCGGCGCAGCTTCGCGGCGTCGATGTCCCGGCCGATCTCGGTCTCGGTGCGGAACTTGGTGCCCTCCGCGCGCATCTGCTCGATGCGGCGGTTGATGTGCGACTTCTCCATCTTGAACTCGGGGATGCCGTAACGGAGGAGGCCTCCGATGCGGTCCGCGCGCTCGTAGACGGCGACGGTGTGGCCGGCCCGGGTCAGCTGCTGGGCGGCGGCGAGGCCGGCCGGTCCGGAGCCGATGACGGCGACGGTCTTGCCGGAGAGGCGCTCGGGCGGCTGCGGGGTGACGTCGCCGTTGCCCCACGCCTTGTCGATGATCGAGACCTCGACGTTCTTGATGGTGACGGCCGGCTGGTTGATGCCGAGCACGCACGCCGACTCGCAGGGGGCCGGGCACAGCCGCCCGGTGAACTCCGGGAAGTTGTTCGTGGCGTGCAGCCGCTCGGAGGCGGCGGCCCAGTCCTCGCGGTAGGCGTAGTCGTTCCACTCGGGGATGAGGTTTCCGAGCGGGCAGCCGTTGTGGCAGAACGGGATGCCGCAGTCCATGCAGCGGCCGGCCTGCTTGCTGATGATCGGGAGCAGCGAGCCCGGAACGTAGACCTCGTTCCAGTCCTTGACGCGCTCGCCCACCGGGCGGGTCTCGGCGACCTCGCGGCCGGTGGTCAGGAAGCCCTTGGGGTCAGCCATTGGTCGCCGCCTCCATCATCTTCTCGGTGGTCTCCTGCTCGGAGAGACCGGCGAGCTCAGCGGCGTCCTTGGCGGCGAGCACTGCCTTGTAGGTGGACGGGATGATCTTGCTGAAGCGGGAAGCGCCGCCGTTGAAGCTGTCCCACTTGGCGAGGAGCTTCCCGGCGACGGTGGAGCCGGTCTCCTCCTGGTGGCGGCGCACGACGTCGTGCAGCCACTGCTTGTCGCTGTCGGTCAGCTCCTCGATCGCGCCGAGGTTGCCGGCGTTGACGTTGTCGCGGTTGAGGTCGATGACGTACGCGACGCCGCCGGACATGCCGGCCGCGAAGTTGCGCCCGGTCTCGCCGAGCACCACGGCGTGGCCGCCGGTCATGTACTCGCAGCCGTGGTCGCCCACGCCTTCGGAGACGACGGTGGCGCCGGAGTTGCGGACGCAGAAGCGCTCGCCGGTGCGGCCGCGCAGGAACAGTTCGCCGCCGGTGGCGCCGTACGCGATGGTGTTGCCGGCGATGGTGGAGTACTCGGCGAGGTGGTCGGCGCCGCGGTCGGGGCGGACGACGACGCGCCCGCCGGACAGGCCCTTGCCGACGTAGTCGTTGGCGTCGCCCTCCAGGCGCAGCGTGACACCGCTGGGCAGGAAGGCGCCGAAGGACTGGCCCGCGGAGCCGGTGAAGGTGATGTCGATGGTGTCCTGGGGCAGGCCCGCACCGCCGAACTTCTTCGTGACCTCGTGGCCGAGCATGGTGCCGACGGTCCGGTTGATGTTGCGGATCGCGATCTGCGCGCGGACCGGCTGGGCGGCCTCGGGGCTGTCGGCCTTGAGGGCGTCGGCGGCGAGCTTGATCAGCTCGTTGTCGAGGGCCCTGTCCAGGCCGTGGTCCTGGTCGGTGTTCCGGTACCGGACCGCGCCTTCGGGCAGTTCGGGGACGTAGAACAGCGGGGCGAGGTCGAGGCCCTGCGCCTTCCAGTGGGTGACGGCCCGGTCGGTGTCGAGCAGTTCGGCGTGGCCGACGGCCTCCTCGATCGTGCGGAAGCCGAGCTCGGCGAGGAGCTCGCGGACCTCCTGCGCGATGAACTCGAAGAAGTTGACGACGTACTCGGCCTTGCCGGAGAAGCGGTCGCGCAGGACCGGGTTCTGGGTGGCGATGCCGACGGGGCAGGTGTCGAGGTGGCAGACGCGCATCATGACGCAGCCGGAGACGACGAGCGGCGCGGTCGCGAAACCGAACTCCTCGGCGCCGAGCAGCGCGGCGATGACGACGTCGCGGCCGGTCTTGAGCTGGCCGTCGGTCTGCACGACGATGCGGTCGCGCAGGCCGTTGAGCAGCAGGGTCTGCTGGGTCTCGGCGAGGCCGAGCTCCCAGGGGCCGCCCGCGTGCTTGAGGCTCGTGAGCGGGGAGGCGCCCGTGCCGCCGTCGTGGCCGGAGATGAGGACGACGTCCGCGTGGGCCTTGGAGACACCGGCGGCGACCGTGCCGACGCCGACCTCGGAGACCAGCTTCACGTGGATGCGGGCGGCCGGGTTGGCGTTCTTGAGGTCGTGGATCAGCTGAGCCAGGTCCTCGATGGAGTAGATGTCGTGGTGCGGCGGCGGGGAGATGAGGCCGACGCCCGGGGTGGAGTGCCGGGTCTTGGCGACCCACGGGTAGACCTTGTGGCCGGGCAGCTGGCCGCCCTCGCCGGGCTTGGCGCCCTGGGCCATCTTGATCTGGATGTCGTCCGCGTTGACCAGGTACTCGCTGGTGACACCGAAGCGGCCGGAGGCGACCTGCTTGATGGACGAGCGGCGGGCCGGGTCGTAGAGCCGGTCGGCGTCCTCGCCGCCCTCACCGGTGTTGGACTTGCCGCCCAGCTGGTTCATCGCGATGGCGAGGGTCTCATGGGCCTCGCGCGAGATGGAGCCGTAGGACATGGCGCCGGTGGAGAAGCGCTTGACGATCTCCGAGACGGGCTCGACCTCGTCGATGTCGATCGACGGGCGGTCCGACGTGAAGCCGAACAGGCCGCGGAGCGTCATCAGGCGCTCGGACTGCTCGTTCACCCGGTCCGTGTACTTCTTGAAGATGTCGTACCGGCGGTTGCGGGTGGCGTGCTGGAGGCGGAAGACCGTCTCCGGGTCGAACAGGTGCGGCTCGCCCTCGCGGCGCCACTGGTACTCGCCGCCGATCTCCAGCGCGCGGTGCGAGGCGGAGATGCCGGAGGCGGGGTAGCCCTTGGTGTGGCGGGCGGCGACCTCCTTGGCGACGACGTCGAGGCCGGCGCCGCCGATCTTGGTGGCGGTGCCGTTGAAGTAGCGGTCGACGAACGCCTGGTCGAGGCCGACGGCCTCGAAGACCTGGGCGCCGCGGTAGGAGGCGACGGTGGAGATGCCCATCTTGGACATGACCTTCAGGACGCCCTTGCCCAGCGCGTAGATGAGGTTGCGGATCGCGTCCTCGGCCTCGATGCCCTCGATGAAGGTGCCGGCGCGGACCAGGTCCTCGACGGACTCCATGGCCAGGTACGGGTTGACGGCGGCGGCGCCGTAGCCGATCAGCAGGGCGACGTGGTGGACCTCGCGGACGTCACCGGCCTCGACCAGCAGGCCCACCTGGGTGCGCTGCTTGGTGCGGATGAGGTGGTGGTGGACGGCGGAGGTGAGCAGCAGCGAGGGGATCGGCGCGTGCTCGGCGTCGGAGTGCCGGTCGGACAGGACGATCAGACGGGCGCCGTCCTCGATGGCGGCGTCGACCTCGGTGCAGATCTCCTCGATGCGGGCGGCCAGGGCGTCGCCGCCGCCGCTCACCCGGTAGAGGCCGGAGAGCGTGGCGGCCTTCATGCCCGGCATGTCGCCGTCGGCGTTGATGTGTATGAGCTTGGCCAGCTCGTCGTTGTCGATCACCGGGAAGGGCAGGGCGACGCTGCGGCAGGACGCGGCGTTCGGCTCCAGGAGGTTGCCGGAGGGGCCGAGCACGGAGCGCAGCGAGGTGACGAGCTCCTCGCGGATGGCGTCCAGCGGCGGGTTGGTGACCTGTGCGAACAGCTGGGTGAAGTAGTCGAACAGCAGCCGGGGGCGGGCCGAGAGCGCGGCGATCGGCGAGTCGGTGCCCATGGAGCCGAGCGGTTCGCCGCCGGTGCGGGCCATCGGGGCGAGGATGACGCGCAGCTCTTCCTCGGTGTAGCCGAAGGTCTGCTGGCGGCGGGTGACGGAGGCGTGCGTGTGGACGATGTGCTCCCGCTCGGGGAGGTCCTCCAGCTCGATCTCGCCGGTCTCCAGCCACTGCTGGTAGGGGTGCTCGGCGGCGAGGGACGCCTTGATCTCGTCGTCCTCGATGATGCGGTGCTCGGCGGTGTCCACGAGGAACATGCGGCCGGGCTGGAGGCGGCCCTTGCGGACGACCTTGGCGGGGTCGATGTCCAGGACGCCGACCTCGGAGGAGAGGACGACGAGGCCGTCGTCGGTGACCCAGTAGCGGCCGGGGCGCAGGCCGTTGCGGTCGAGGACCGCGCCGACCTGGACGCCGTCGGTGAAGGTGACGCAGGCCGGGCCGTCCCAGGGCTCCATCATCGCGGAGTGGTACTGGTAGAAGGCGCGGCGGGCCGGGTCCATCGAGTCGTGGTTCTCCCACGCCTCGGGGACCATCATCAGCACCGAGTGCGGCAGCGAGCGGCCGCCGAGGTGGAGCAGCTCCAGGACCTCGTCGAAGGAGGCGGAGTCGGAGGCGTCGGGGGTGCAGACGGGGAAGATCCGGTCGATCGGCGCGTCGCCGAAGAGGCCGGAGGCGAGCTGGGACTCGCGGGCCTTCATCCAGTTCCGGTTGCCCTTGACCGTGTTGATCTCGCCGTTGTGCGCGACGAAGCGGTACGGGTGTGCGAGCGGCCAGCTCGGGAAGGTGTTCGTCGAGAAGCGCGAGTGGACCAGGGCGACCGCGGTGGCGAAGCGGGGGTCGGAGAGGTCCGGGAAGAAGGGTTCCAGCTGACCGGTGGTGAGCATGCCCTTGTAGACGATGGTGCGCGCGGAGAGCGACGGGAAGTAGACCCCGGCCTCGCGCTCGGCGCGCTTGCGCAGCACGAACGCCTTGCGGTCCAGGGCGATGCCGGTGCTCTCGCCGTCCGTCACGAAGAGCTGGCGGAACTCGGGCATGGTGGCGCGGGCGCCGTTGCCGAGGATGTCCGGGGTGACCGGGACCTCGCGCCAGCCGAGGACCGTGAGGCCCTCCTCGCCGGCGATCTTCTCCAGGCCGCGGACGGCGCCGGTGGAGTCGTCGGCGGGCAGGAAGGCGATGCCGACGGCGTAGGCGCCGGCGTCGGGGAGGGCGAAGGGGACCTCGGCACGCAGGAAGGTGTCCGGGACCTGGAGCAGGATGCCGGCACCGTCACCGGAGTCGGGCTCCGAGCCGGTGGCGCCGCGGTGTTCGAGGTTGCGGAGCACGGTCAGCGCCTGCTCGACCATCTCGTGGCCGGGCACACCGGTCAGAGTGGCTACGAACCCCACGCCACAGGCGTCGTGCTCGTTGCGGGGGTCGTACATGCCCTGGGGGGCGGGGCGACCGTCCATGGGCGACCAGGCGTCGGTGCGCATCGGCTCTCCCGTCGTCGTCGTGGCATATGCAGTGCCGAGGGACGACGTTGGCCCTCTGCGAAATTTCGTGCAGATTACATGATGAGGCGCTTCTCAAAAAGCGGATGAACCGTTCCAACATGCGGACACCGTGGAGGACGGTGGAGTGGGTCGCTGTCAGAGGATCGGCGCCCGGGAGACGCGGAGAGCAGGCGTCGTTGCCTGCGGTGTCTACGGCTCTTGCCCGGTGGCGGAACAAACGAAACCGCCGGGTTGTGGCTACTTATGTGTAGCCCTGCATAGAGACTCATTTTACGGTGCGCGGAGCGTTCCCGCCCAGTGGCGCGGACCAAGACGTACGTCACACGCGTGGCGTACGCGTAACGGGCCGGTTGCCTGAACCGGCCCGTTACGACGGGGAATGCGGCTCCGGTCAGCCGCCGACGGCCACGCCGAACAGCGCGCCGAGCCCGTACGTGATCGCGGCGGCCGCACCGCCGAGGGTCAGCTGACGCAGTCCGCTGAACCACCAGCTGCGGGCGGTCACCCGGGCCACCACCGCGCCGCAGCCGAACAGCCCGGCCAGGGCCAGCAGCACGGCCGGCCACATCGCGTCCGCGCCGAGCAGGTAGGGCAGTACGGGCAGCAGGGCGCCGAGCGCGAAGGCGCCGAACGAGGAGAAGGCGGCCACCAGCGGCGAGGGCAGGTCGCCCGGGTCGATGCCCAGCTCCTCGCGGGCGTGTATCTCAAGGGCCTGCTCCGGGTCGCGCGAGAGCTGCCGGGCGACCTCGCGGGCGAGCGCGGGCTCGACGCCCCGGGACTCGTAGAGCGCGGCGAGCTCCCGCTCCTCGTCCACCGGGTGTTTGCGCAGCTCGCGCCGCTCGACGTCCAGCTCGGCCTCGACCAGCTCGCGCTGGGAGGCGACGGAGGTGTACTCGCCGGCCGCCATGGAGAAGGCGCCGGCGGCCAGTCCGGCGAGGCCGGTGATGACGATGGTGCGGTGCGAGACGTCGCCGCCGGCGACCCCGGTCATCAGGGCGAGGTTCGAGACGAGCCCGTCCATCGCCCCGAAGACCGCGGGGCGCAGCCAGCCGCCGTTGACGTCACGGTGGGTGTGGTTGTCCCGGTGTGCCTCGTGCAGTACGGCGTCGGTCTCGATGATGGCCACGACTTATCCCTCTCCCCTGCTTCCGGAGACGGACCTCCTGCCCGCCCGTCCCCGCTCGACTCCATCGAAAGTACGCGCGAAAAAACGCTCCTGCCAGCAAGGAAGGCCGTACTTACCACGCTGAGTGATCGGATAGGTACGGCTTCCCTTGCTGTCCGGAAGGTTTCATCCGAGTGGACCTTTTGTCTGCGTAACCGGCCTTCGTCCGGGCTCCGCGTGGAACGGATCCCACAGGGACGAGTACTGGCTCGGTACGAGCGAAGGGTCGACGCGATGGAGACGGTCGCAGGAAATCCGACGGCGCCGCGGACGGGCGGCACACAGACGGCAGCACCCCCGGACGAGCCGGCCCCGGGCGGGCCCCGCGACCGGGCCAGGGGCGCGCTGCTCGGGCTCGCGGTCGGGGACGCGCTCGGCGCCCCGGCGGAGAACATGCGGCCCTCCGAGATCCGCCGCCGCTGGGGCCGGATCGAGGGCTTCGTCAGCGACGACCCGGCGGGCACCGACGACACGGAGTACGCGATCTTCTCCGGGCTGCTGCTGGCCCGGCACGGCTCACGGCTCACGGTCACCGACGTCGAGCGGGCCTGGCGGCTGTGGATCGCCGACGTGGACGAGGGGCCGTTCCGGGGCGCCGGCTTCAGCGAGCGCGGCACGCTGGAGAACCTGCGCCGGGGCCTGGCCGCGCCGATCTCCGCCCAGCACCGGCACGCCTGGAGCGACGGCCTGGCGATGCGGGCCGCGCCCTTCGGCGTCTTCGCGGCCGGCCGGCCCGCCGAGGCGGCCCGGCTGGTCGCGGTCGACGGCCGGGTCAGCCACGAGGGCGAGGGCATCTACGGCGGCCAGGCGGTGGCCGCGGGGGTGGCGGCCGCGATGACCGGTGCCTCGCTCACCTCGGTCATCGCCGCCGCGCTCTCCGTCGTCCCCATGGACTCCTGGACGGCCCGCTCCCTGCGCCGCGCGGTGACCGCGGCGCAGCGCCCGTACCCCGACCGCCTCACCGGCGAACGCGCGGTCCGCTCGGCCGTGGTGGTCGGCGGCTACCCGTGGACGGACCTGGCCCCGGAGGCGGTGGGCCTGGCCTTCGGCGCGTTCGCGGCGGCGCGGGGCGACTTCCGTACGGCGGTGCTGATGGCGGTCAACATGGGCCGCGACGCCGACACGACGGCCGCGGTGGCGGGCGCCCTGTCCGGCGCCCTGCACGGCGCGTCGGCGATCCCGCGCATCTGGTCGGACGCGATCGGCCCGGTCCGCGGCAGTTGCCTGCCGTCGATGCGGGGGTACCACGTGGTGGACATCGCGGATCTGCTGGCACCGGGCGCGGCGGAGGCCCCGGATGCCGCAGATGCCGCGGCGGGCGGCGCGAAGGACCCGGTGGTGGCGGAGTCCGGCCCGGCTGCCGGCTCGGCCGAACGGGCGGGCCGCGGACCGGCGGCGGGCGGCGAGCAGCGCCCCGGGCGGGACCGGGCGGGACCGGACCAACCGGCGAGCCACCGCCCGACGGAAACCAGAACGCCGACACCCGCGCCGGGCCGGGCGGGCCCGGGAACGGCCGCCCCGGCAGTCGAAGCGGACGGAGATCCGACCCACGCGGCGAACCGGGCAGGGCCGGACGAACCGGCGGACCGGGCGGCTCCGGACCAACCCGCGGCCCCTGTCCCGGCCGGGGGTGCGGCGGCGGCCCCCGTGGCAGCCGGGCCCGTGCGGCCGGGCGCCTGCCACACCGGTGCCGGGGCGGTGCGGCGATGAGCGGCACACGGCGGGCGCGGGTCGAGGGGCTGTTGCTCGGGCTGGCCGCCGGGGATGCCGCGGGGTGGCCCGCGGCTCGGCACCGGGCGGCCCGGATGCCGGAGTGGACCCGGCGCCTGACCCGCGAACTGGACACCTTCGCCGAGCAGAACGCGACGACCACGCTTCCCGTGCCCATCGCGCTCAACCAGCCGCCCGAGCCGCTGCGGCTCGGCCCGTCCGACGACGCCGAGTGGGCGGCGTTCGCGGCGGGGACCGTGCTGGCGGCAGCCGGACCGGGGCGGGTGCGGGCCGCCGTGGCCGGGGCCTGGAACGCGCTGGCCGCCGAGGTCGCCGCCGCCGCGGCCCGCGCGCCCGAGGTGGAGGCGGCGGTGCTGCCGCTGCGCGCCCGGATCTCGGTGCGGGCCGGGCTCGGCAACCTCGCCGCCGGGCTCCGGCCACCCGCCACCGGCCACGACAACCCGCACTACTTCGACGACGCGGCGTGCGTACGGGCGGCCGTGCTGGCGGTCGTCCACCCCGGCGACCCCGGCGCGGCGGCGGACCTCGCGGAGTTCGACGCGCGCTTCACCCAGGACGGCGACGGGGTGCACGGGGCGCGGGCGATGGCCGCCGCGACCGCCGAGGCGCTCGCCGGGGCGGACGTCGACACGGCCGTGAACGCCGCGCTCGGCCAGCTCCCCGACGGCACCGAGATCGCCCGCAACGCGGTCCACGCGGTCCGGATCGCCCGGGAGTTCGCCGGTGAGCGGGCCGGCGCGTTCGCCCTGGTCCCGGTCCTGGAGCACCAGATCGTGGACCACGTCTACAGCTACGGGATCGCCGCCGCCGAGACCGTACCGGTCGCCCTCGCACTGGCCACCGCGTCCCGGGGCGACATCGCGCACGCCGTACCCGCGGCGGCCTGCCTGTCCCGGGTCGCCGACTCGGCGCCCGCCCTGGCCGGGGCGCTGACCGGGGCGCTGGGCTCGATCAGCTCCGTGCCCGACGGCTGGCGCGAGACCTGCCGGACACTTGCCGGCTGCGCGCTGCCCCGCCTCGCGGGCACGGATCTGATCGAACTCGCCGGGCTGCTGGCAGCCACGGAACCGGCGCCCCGGGGTGGACAATCCGGACATGACCTCCACCGTGCCCCTGGCGCCCACGACGTCCCCCTCCCCCACGACAGCCACGACGCCCACGACCCCCGGGGCGCCCACGCTCGATGACCGGATCACGGGCGCCCTCGTCGGCGCCGCGGTCGGCGACGCGCTGGGCGGCCCGGTCGAGGGCCGCTCACCGGAGCAGATCACGGCCCGTCACGGGGGCAGGATCACCGGGATCGTCGGCCCCTGGGACGGCGACGACTGGCGGACCGCCCGCCCGATCGCCCCGTACCACAAGGGGGACGGGCACGTCACCGACGACACCCTGATGACCCACGCGCTGGTCCGGGTGTACGGGAAGGTGCGCGGCCACCTCGACGCGTACGCGGTCGCCGACCACCTCGTACCGGAGATGATCGGCGAGCCGCGCTGGATTCCGGAGCTGGAGGCCGAGGCGCTGCCGCTCCAGCGGGTCTTCCTCGCGGAGAAGTGGATCGTCGCCCGGCTGCACTACGGCCACGTCGACCCGCGCGAGGCCGGCTCCGGAAACATCGTCAACTGCGGGGCGGCGATGTACATGGCCCCGGTCGGACTGGTGAACGCCGCCCATCCGCAGGCGGCGTACGCCGAGGCGATCGACGTAGCGGGGGCCCATCAGTCGAGTTACGGCAGGGAGGCGGCGGGCGTCTTCGCGGCAGGCGTCGCCGCCGCCTGCGTGCCCGGGGCGACGCCCGCGTCGGTCGTCGAGGCGTGCCTGTCGCTCGCCGAGGACGGCACCCGCTCCGCCATCGAGGCCGTCTGCGAAACGGCTTCCCGCTACCAGGACTTCGAGCCCGCGATCGCCCCGCTGCGCGAGGCCGTCGCCCCGTTCGACACCGTCGGCCCCGACTACCGCGCCCCCTCGCTCGGCGCCCGCCGCCCGTCCCGGCTGCACGCCATCGAGGAACTCCCCGTCGCGCTCGGCATGCTGCTCGTGGCCGGTGGGGACTACCGGCAGGCGGTCCTCGGCTCGGTCAACTACGGGCGCGACTGCGACTCGATCGCCACCATGAGCGGCGCGCTCGCGGGAGCCCTGCACGGCGAACGCGCCGTCCCCGCGGACTGGGCGGCCACCGTCGCCGAGGCCAGCCGCCTCGATCTGCGCGCGCCGGCCCGCACGCTGGCGGAGGTGGCCCGCGAGGTCTTCGCCCGGGACACCGCCCGCCGCCGCGCCCACGAGGCCGCCTTCGCGACGCTGGCGGGCACCCCGTGAGCACGGCGGTGCGGGTGACCTGGGTGCAGCCGGAGGACCTGGTGGGCCACGAGCTGCGGCAGGCCGACGAGGACGGCCGCGACGCCCGCGCCCTCGCACGCAGGTGGTACGAGGCCGGCGGCTCCCCCGCCCCGGAACGCGCCGGCGCCTCCGCTCCCGGCGCCCCGCCCGGACTCCGCGCGGTCGCCGAACGGCTGCTCGACGAACTCGCCCTGCTGGAGTCCCCGCTGGCCGCCGACGAACCGGAGGGCCTGGACGCGATCCGGGCCGCCTGCCCGCAGTGGCCGCACGCCCGGACCGGCCGGGCGGCCGGCCGGGAGCGGCTGCACGCCGCCTGGCTGGGCCGCGCCGCCGGCTGCCTGCTGGGCAAGCCGGTGGAGAAGCTGCCGCTGGAAGGCATCCGCGCGCTGGCCCGCGCCACCGGCAACTGGCCGCTGGACACCTGGTTCACCGCCCGGGGCCTGCCCGCCCCGCTGGCCGCCGCCTACCCGTGGAACCGGCGCTCCGCACCCACCTCGCTCGCCGAGAACATCGACGGCATGCCCGAGGACGACGACCTCAACCACCCGCTGCTCACCCTGCTGCTGCTCCAGCGGCACGGCACCTCGTTCACCACCGCGGACCTGGCCCGGCTCTGGCTGGACGAACTGCCGGCCGGGCGTACGTTCACCGCCGAGCGGGTCGCGTACCGCAATCTCCTCGACGGCATCGAGCCCCCGGACACCGCCCGCCACCGCAACCCGTTCCGGGAGTGGATCGGCGCGCAGATCCGGGCCGACGTGCACGGCTGGACCCGGCCCGGCGACCCGGCCGGCGCGGCGGAGCAGGCGTACCGCGACGCGGTCCTCACCCACACCGGGAACGGCGTCTACGGCGCGATGTTCACGGCGGCGGCGCTGGCCGAGGCCGCCGCGGGCGAGACCGATGTGCACGGCTGCCTGGCCACGGGCCTGCGCGTGGTGCCGCCGCGCTCCAGGTACGCGCGTGCGGTACGGGACGGCATCGCCGCCGCCCGCGGGGAACGGGACTTCGACACGGTCGTGGACCGGCTGCACGCGGCGTACGGCAGGTATCACTGGGTGCATGTGCTGCCCAACGCGGCCCTGCTGGCCGCCGCCCTCACCCACGCCGACGGCGACTTCACCGGCTCCATCTGCAAGGCGGTGTCCGGCGGCTGGGACACCGACTCCAACGGCGCGACCGCCGGCTCGCTCGCCGGACTGCTCGCCGGGCGGCCGGACGCGCTGCCCGAGCGGTGGACCACCCCGCTGAAGAACCGGCTCGCCACGTCCGTCCCCGGCTTCGACGCGGCCGGCTTCGACACCCTGGCCGACCTGACCCACCGGCTCACCCACGAGGAGGCACTCCGCCCATGACCAGAGTCGCGGTGCTCGGCAGCACCAATATGGATCTTGTGGCCTACGTCGACCGGGCCCCGGAACGCGGACAGACCGTCACCGGACGGGAGTTCCGCACCATCCCCGGCGGCAAGGGCGCCAACCAGGCCGTGGCCGCCGCCCGCGCCGGCGGTGACGTGCTGATGATCGGTGCGGTCGGCGACGACGAGTACGGCGTACGGATGCGGGAGAACCTGGAGCACTCCGGCGTCGACACCGACCTGCTGCACACCGCCGAGGGCCCCAGCGGCACCGCGCACATCGTGGTCGACGCCAAGGGGTCCAACGCGATCGTGGTCATCCCCGGCGCCAACGGCACCGTGACCGCGCTCGGGCCGGGCGAGATGGCCGCCATCGCCGAGGCGGACCTGCTGCTGCTCCAGCTGGAGCTGCCCATGTCCGCCGTGATCGAGGGCGTCCGGGCCGGCCACGCCCAGGGCGTACGGACCGTGCTGACCCCCTCCCCCGTGCAGGAGCTGCCCTCCGAGCTCCTCGACCACGTCGACCTGCTCATCCCCAACGAGCACGAGGCGGCCGAGCTGTCCGGCTACGACGACCCGCACGCCGCGGCGGAGATCCTGCTCGGCCAGGTCCCGGCGGTGCTCATCACGCTCGGTTCGAAGGGCTGCCTGTACGCGGCCCGGGGCAGCCGCACCATCCACTTCCCCGCCCCGGACGTCACCGCCGTCGACACCACCGGCGCCGGGGACACCTTCGTCGGCACCCTCGCCGTCGCGCTCGGCGAGCGCCGCCCGATCCCGCAGGCCATCGCCTGGGCCTCGGCCGCCGCCGCGCTCTGCGTGCAGAAACCGGGCGCCTCGGTCTCCATGCCGTACCGCAGCGAAATCGACGCCGCGTGAGCGCCCCCGCGGCGCCGCCGCTGACCGGACTGCGGGTCGTCGATCTCGCCACGCTCTTCGCGGGCCCGCTCTGCGCGACGATGCTGGGCGACTTCGGCGCCGAGGTGATCAAGGTCGAGCATCCGGTGCGCCCCGACCCCTCCCGGGGCCACGGGCCCGCGAAGGACGGCATCGGCCTGTGGTGGAAGCTCCTCGGCCGCAACAAGCGCAACCTGACGCTCGACCTCTCCGCCCCGGAGGGCCGCGATCTGCTCCTGCGGCTCGCGGCGGACACCGATGTGATCATCGAGAACTTCCGGCCGGGCACGCTGGAGCGGTGGGGGCTGGGCCCCGATGAGCTGCACGCCGTCAACCCGCGGCTCGTGCTGGTACGCGTCACGGGCTTCGGACAGTTCGGCCCCTACGCCCACCGGCCCGGCTTCGGGACGCTCGCCGAGGCGATGAGCGGTTTCGCGGCGATCACCGGGGAGCCGGACGGGCCGCCGACCCTGCCGCCGTTCGGGCTCGCCGACTCGATCGCGGCACTCGCCACGGCGTACGCGGTGATGGCGGCGCTGGCCGGCCGGGACCGCACCGGGGAGGGCCAGGTCGTCGACATGGCGATCATCGAGCCGATCCTGACCGTGCTCGGCCCGCAGCCGCTCTGGTACGACCAGCTGGGTTACGTACAGCCGCGCACCGGGAACCGGTCGCGCAACAACGCCCCGCGCAACACCTACCGCACCTCGGACGGGCAGTGGGTGGCCGTCTCCACCTCCGCGCAGTCCGTCGCGGAGCGGGTGATGCGGCTGGTCGGGCGGGCGGACCTGATCGACGAGCCGTGGTTCGCCTCGGGCGCCACCCGCGCCGAGCACAGCGACGAGCTGGACGAGGCCGTGGGCCGCTGGATCGCCCGGCACAGCCGGGAGGAGGCGCTGTCCGCGTTCGAGAAGGCGGAGGCCGCCATCGCGCCCATCCACGACGTCCGCGACGTGATGGAGGACCCGCAGTACCGGGCGCTCGACTCGGTCACCGAGGTCGACGACCCGGAGCTGGGTCCGCTGCGGATGCAGAACGTCCTCTTCCGGCTCTCCCGGACGCCGGGGGCGATCCGCTGGACGGGGCGCCCGCACGGGGCCGACACCGAGGAGATCCTCACCGAGCTGGGGCTGAGCGGGCCCGAGATCTCGGCGCTGCGCGCGGAGCGGGTGCTGTGAGCGCGGCGGCCCCCCTCACCCTGCTGTACGTGCCCGGGGACCGGCCGGACGTGGTCCGCAAGGCGGCCGTCTCCGGGGCGGACGTGGTGATCGTCGACCTGGAGGACGCGGTCGCCCCCGACCGCAAGGAGTACGCCCGCGCCGCGACGGCGGAGCTCCTGTCCGACCCGCCGTCCGCCACGGCGCCGCCCGTGCATGTCCGGGTCAACGACGAGGCGGACGTCCTGGCGCTGGCCGGGCTTGCGGGGCTCGGCGGGCTGCGGCTGCCGAAGATCACCCACGCCGCGTCCGTCCACCACGTCGCGGCGCTGGCCCCCGGGGTCGCCCTCTGCCCGCTGCTGGAGTCGGCCCTCGGCATCGAGCACGCGTACTCGGTGGCCGCCGCGCACCCCCAGGTCCGCGCCATCGCCCTGGGCGAGGCGGACCTCCGCGCCGACCTCGGCGTACGGGAGGACGCGGGGCTCGACTGGTCGCGCAGCCGGGTGGTGGTCGCGGCCCGGGCGGCCGGCCTGGCCCCGCCGACGCAGTCGGTCTACGCGGACGTCCAGGACCTGGACGGCCTCTGGTCCTCCTGCGCCCACGGCCGCGCCCTGGGCTTCCTGGGCCGGGCGGCGATCCACCCCCGCCAGCTCCCGGTGATCGAACGCGCCTTCAGCCCGACCCCGCAGGAGGTCGAGGCAGCCTGGGAAATCGTCGAAGCGGCCCGCGACCAGGCCGGCGCCCAGGCCCTCCCGGACGGCCGCTTCGTCGACGCGGCGGTGGTTGCGCAGGCGCGGCGGACGCTGGCGCTGGCCCAACGGAAGCGGTGACCTGGCTCCCCGTCCCACCGCTTTGTCCTCAATCGCCGGACGGGCTGGATGTGGCCGATCGCCATTGAATCGGCCACATCAAACCCGTCCGGCGGAGCCAATTCAACGGCGAGCGGGCAAATCAAGCCCGTCCGGCGATTGAGGACGCCCCACAACGGCGAAGGGGCCGCCGAGAATCTCAGCGGCCCCTCACTCAGCTTGCGCGGCGTCAGCCCTTCGCGGCCTCCGCCGTACCGTCCGCCTTCGGCGCATCCGCATCCGGCTTCGCATCGGCGTCGGCCTTCGCGTCCGCGACCGGCTCGGCCTCCTCGTCCGCCTCGGCGTCGTCCGCCTTCTCCGAGGACTCCGGCGCCTCCGGCGCCCCGGGCTCCACGACCTCCTCGCGGCCCGGCCGGACCTTCGCCGAGACCACGATGTACGTCACCGCCAGCACGAACACGATGATCGCGGTCCACACGTTGAGCCGCAGGCCCAGGATGTGGTGCGCCTCGTCGACGCGCATGTACTCGATCCACGCCCGCCCCGCGCAGTACGCCGCGACGTACAGCGCGAACGCCCGCCCGTGCCCGAGCTTGAAGCGGCGGTCGGCCCAGACGACCAGGAGGGCCACGCCGATGCACCACAGCGACTCGTACAGGAAGGTCGGGTGGTACGTGCCGGCCAGCCGGTTCGGGCCGTCGCTGATCTTCAGCGCCCACGGGACGTCGGTCGCCTTGCCGTACAGCTCCTGGTTGAACCAGTTGCCCCAGCGGCCGCAGGCCTGGGCGAGCGCGATGCCGGGGGCGAGAGCGTCGGCCCAGGCGGGGAGCGGGATCCCGCGGCGGCGGCAGCCGATCCAGGCACCGACCGCGCCCAGCGCGATGGCGCCCCAGATACCGAGGCCGCCCTGCCAGATCTTGAAGGCGTCGACCCAGTTCTCACCGTCGCTGAAGTACAGCTGGTAGTCGGTGATGACGTGGTAGAGCCGCCCGCCGACAAGCCCGAAGGGCACGGCCCAGACGGCGATGTCGGCAACGGTGCCGGCGGTGCCTCCTCGGGCGACCCAGCGCTTGTTGCCGAACCAGACGGCGACGAAGACACCGATGATGATGCAGAACGCGTAGCCGCGGAGCGGGATCGGTCCGAGATCGATCACGCCGGTCGACGGGCTGGGAATGTAGGCAAGGTTCATGGCAGCGTCGACGCTACCTTGCCGGACGGGAGGTAGGACAACCCGCCCGGCAACGTCTGGGTAACGAGCGGGTCATCGCTTCACCCGACCGGCCCCGTGCCGGGCCCTAGGTCCTGTCTGGAGTTCCAGCGCGGGAGAAGGAGCGGCGTCCGGTGCCGTCGCATCCGAGGCGGAGGAGGGAGCCGAATGGGGTCTCCCCTGTTCGAGCGAAGCCGAGAACTCGGGGAAGGAACGTCGGCGACCGACGACAACGCCGGAGGCGGCGGTGCCGGACGCCGCGACGCCGCGGGGGAACTCCGGACAGGGCCTAAGGCGTGGCCGTGGCGGTGCCCGGCTTCTTGCCCTTGTTGGCCTCGGTGACCCACTTCTTCAGATTGGCCACGGTGATCGCCTCGTCGCCCTTCTTCGGGAAGATCGACTCGCCGTTGAGCAGTGCGGTGGGCGTGCCCTGGAAGCCGCCGTCGCTGAAGGCCTTGTTGGACTTCTGCACCCACGCGTCGTGCTTGCCGTCCTCGACGCAGCTGCGGAATCCCGGTGTGTCCAGCCCGTCGACCTTCTTGGCGAGGTCGATCAGCTTGTCGTTGTCCCCGAAGGTGTCTTCGGTCTCCGGCGGCTGGTTGCGGTACAGCACGTCGTGGTACGCGGAGAACTTGCCGGCGTCCTGCGCGCAGGCCGCCGCGTTGGCCGCCTTGAGGGAGCCGCTGCCGCCCATGTTGCCGTCGATGATCGTGGCGAGGTGGTAGTCGACCTTGATCTGGCCGCTGCGCTCCATCTCGTGGATCGTGTCGCGGAACGCGTTCTCGAACTGGGCGCAGACCGGGCAGCGGAAGTCCTCCCAGATGGTGAGGGTGGACGGGGCGTCGTCCGCGCCGACCCGGATCGCCAGCGCGTCCTTGCCGGACGCGCCCGAGGGCGCGACGGCGGGCCCGGACGCCTTGGACTTGTCGCTCTTGCCGCCGGTGTTCGCAGCGATCACGCCGACGACGGCGGCCAGGCCCAGCACCCCCACCACGGCCGTGGACACGATCAGCGTGCGGCGCCGGCGGTCGCGCGCCTTCGCCTGCTCGCGCTGCTGGATCAGCCGGTCTCGCGCGGCCCTCTTACCCTGTTCGTTCTTCTCGCTCACACCGCGCCAACGACCCGGGGAGGCACTCGCGTGCCTCCCCGGACCGATCTCCACCCGTTCGGGTTACTCCAGGTGTCAGCGCTTTCGAACACCTTCGGCAAGCTCGGCCGCCAGCGAACGGACGGCCGCGAGACCGGCCGCCTCGTCGGGGGCGTCCAGCATCCGCTTGACGAAGGCCGTGCCGACGATGACGCCGTCGGCGAAGCCGGCGACCTCCGCGGCCTGGGCGGCATCGGACACGCCGAGGCCGACGCAGACCGGCAGCTCGGTGGTGGCGCGGGTGCGCCGGACCAGGTCCTGGGCCTGAGCGCCGACCGAGGCGCGGGTGCCGGTGACGCCCATCAGGGACGCGGCGTAGACGAAGCCGGAGCCCGCGTCGGTGATGGTCGCGATCCGCTCGTCCTTGCTGCTGGGCGCGACGACGAAGACGGTGGCGAGGCCGTGGCGCCCGGCGTGCTCGCGCCACAGCGCGGACTCCTGGACCGGCAGGTCGGGCAGGATGCACCCGGCGCCGCCCGCCTCGGCCAGCTCGGCGGTGAAACGCTCGACGCCGTACCGGTCGATCGGGTTCCAGTACGTCATGACCAGGATCGGCGCCCCGGTCGCCCCGTGCGCCTCGCGCACCGTGCGCATCACGTCGGCGATCCGCACGCCGCCGCGCAGCGCGATGTCGTCGGCGGTCTGGATGACCGGGCCGTCGAGGACCGGGTCGCTGTGCGGCAGCCCCACCTCGATGACGTCGGCGCCGCCCGCCACGGCGGCCTTGACGGCCTCGATGCCGCCGTCGACGGTCGGGAAGCCGGCCGGCAGGTACGCGATGAGCGCGGCCCGGTCCTCGGCCCGCGCGGCGGCGAGCGTGGTGTTCAGCAGTTCGATGTTGCCGGTCACCGGACGTCCCCCTCGATCTCCGCGTTCGCGCTGTCGGCGTCCGCCTCGACGGCCGCGTCGGTGTCGTACAGCCCGAAGTAGCGGGCCGCCGTGTCCATGTCCTTGTCGCCGCGCCCGGACAGGTTGATGAGGATCAGCCCGTCCTTGCCCAGCTCCTTGCCGACCTCCAGGGCCCCGGCCAGCGCGTGGGCGCTCTCGATGGCCGGGATGATGCCCTCGGTGCGGGAGAGCAGCCGCAGCGCCTGCATGGCCGCGTCGTCGGTGACGGCGCGGTATTCGCCGCGGCCCACGTCCTTGAGGTACGCGTGCTCGGGGCCGATGCCCGGGTAGTCCAGGCCCGCCGAGATGGAGTACGGCTCGGTGATCTGGCCCTCGTCGTCCTGGAGGACGTAGCTGCGCGAGCCGTGCAGGATGCCGGGCTCGCCCGCGGTCAGGGTCGCCGCGTGCTCGCCGGTCTCCACCCCGTGTCCGGCGGGCTCGCAGCCGATGAGGCGGACGTCCGCGTCGGGGACGAAGGCGTGGAAGAGGCCGATGGCGTTGGAGCCGCCGCCGACGCAGGCCACGGCGGCGTCCGGCAGCCGGCCGGCCCGCTCCAGGATCTGCCGCCTGGCCTCCACGCCGATGACGCGGTGGAAGTCGCGGACCATCGCCGGGAAGGGGTGCGGACCCGCGACCGTACCGAAGAGGTAGTGGGTGCGGTCCACGTTGGCGACCCAGTCGCGGAACGCCTCGTTGATGGCGTCCTTGAGGGTGCGGGAGCCGGACTTCACGGCGATGACCTCGGCGCCGAGCATCCGCATGCGCGCCACGTTCAGCGCCTGGCGCCGGGTGTCGATCTCGCCCATGTAGATGGTGCAGTCGAGGCCGAAGAGGGCGCAGGCGGTCGCGGTGGCGACGCCGTGCTGTCCGGCGCCGGTCTCCGCGATGACGCGGGTCTTGCCCATGCGCCGGGTCAGCAGGGCCTGCCCCAGCACGTTGTTGATCTTGTGGGAGCCGGTGTGGTTGAGGTCCTCGCGCTTGAGGAAGACCCGCGCGCCGCCGGCGTGCTCGGCGAAGCGGCGCACCTCGGTGAGGGCGCTGGGCCGTCCGGTGTAGTGGACCATCAGCTCGCCGAGCTCGGCGGCGAAGGCGGGGTCGGACTTGGCCTTCTCGTACTCGACGGCGACCTCGTCCACGGCGGCGACCAGCGCCTCCGGGATGAACTTGCCGCCGTATGCGCCGAAGTAACCCTCGGCGCTGGGGATCAGACCCTCCGGGTCCGGGATGAAGAAGTCGGAAGACATGCGGTACGTGCTCCTCGTGATGGCAGGGGTGGCTTCACGGTCTGCGCCGCACGAGCGGAACGCCGCCCCGGTCCGTGACCGGGGCGGTTTCGGCCGCACGACACCCGCGCCCCTCACGGGCGGAGTGGTGCGGCGGCCGGGGCTCGCTCTACAGCGCGGGCCCCGTGCGCCATCGCATGCCGTTGACCTGACCTGGTTCGGCGCCGATCACGTACCGCACCCGACGGCCGTGCACACGGCGCGCCGGAGCCCGGCAGCCGCGGTGCCACGAGGGCAGCGCACAGCGCATGGGCTCGGGGTGCGGGAGGAGGGACACGTCCGGGTCAGCCCCGCCCGTGGCGCAGGGCCGGGTGGGTGCCGGCGGCGACCAGGTCGGCGACGGCGGTCCGCGGGTCACGGCCGGTGACCAGGGACTCGCCGACGAGCACGGCGTCCGCGCCGGCGTTGGCGTAGGCGATCAGGTCGTGCGGGCCGCGGACGCCGGACTCGGCGACCTTGACGATGTGGTCGGGGATCTCTGGGGCGACGCGCTCGAAGGTGGAGCGGTCGACCTTGAGGTCCTTGAGGTTGCGCGCGTTGACGCCGATGATCCGGGCCCCGGCCTCCACGGCGCGCTCGGCCTCCTCCTCGTCGTGCGCCTCGACCAGCGGCGTCAGGCCGATGGACTCGGCGCGCTCGATCAGGGAGACCAGGGCCTCCTGTTCGAGGGCGGCGACGATCAGCAGCACGAGGTCGGCGCCGTACGCGCGCGCCTCCCACAGCTGGTACGAGGTGACGATGAAGTCCTTGCGGAGGATCGGGATGTCGACCTTGGCGCGGACGGCCTCCAGGTCGGCCAGCGAGCCGCCGAAGCGGCGCTCCTCGGTGAGGACGGAGATGACGGACGCCCCGCCGGCCTCGTAGTCCGCGGCGAGCGCGGCCGGGTCGGCGATGGCGGCCAGCGCGCCCTTGGAGGGGCTGGAGCGCTTGACCTCGCAGATGACGGTGACGCCCTCGCCGCGCAGGGCGGCGACGCCGTCCTTGGCACGGGGGGCGCGGGCGGCGCGTTCCTTGAGCTCGTCGAGGCCGACGCGCGCCTGCCGCTCCGCGAGGTCGGCGCGGACGCCGTCGATGATCTCGTCGAGCACACTCACGCGAGCGGCCCCCTTCCGGAACGGTGACAAGGAAACGTAACAGGCCACAGGATCAGCCACTCCGATGGTATCCGCAGCGGGCCGCTGGGCCCGCATTCGGCCACGCGCCGTCCCACAACCTGGGACTTCACGGGGCGAGCGCGGATCCGAGGGGCAGGTTCCGGACGACGGTGAAGAGCAGCAGCACGGCCCCGATCGCCCACCAGTGCACCGGCCGCAGCACGATGCGCAGGGGCCGGCCGCGGACCTCGCGGACCAGCCACACGGTCCACAGAACGGCGAAGATCCCGTAGCCGACGACGGCCAGGGCGTTGGCGCCGAAGGCGGCGGCGAGGTCGCCGTGGGCGAAGTCGTGGGCGCTGCGGAGGCCGCCGCAGCCGGGGCAGTAGATCCCGGCGAACCGCAGCATCGGGCAGACGGGGTAGTGGCCCGGCTCGTTCGGGTCGACGGTGGCGACGTACCCGAAGGCCCCGACGACGGCGGCCAGCACGCCCACCGGGGTGGCGATGCGGCGCAGCGAGGGGCCGCCGGGGGCGGCCGGGAAGTACGGGGACTGCCCGGCGCCGACGGGCGGCACGACGGCCGCCCGGTCGCCGTGCCGCCCGTCGGCGCCGGAGGCGGCGGGCGGGGGGTTCGGGGCGGGGCCGGAGGCGGCGGACCGAGGGCCCGGGGCGGGGCCGGGGGCGACGGGCGAAAGGCCCGGGGCAGGGCCGGGGGCGGCCTCGGCCTGCGGCGGGCCGCAGGCTGCCGACGCCGGGCCGGGGGCCGACTCGGCCGGGCCCGGCCGCGGCTGTTCGGGGCCCGGGCGCGGCTGCCCGGCGCCCGGGGGCGGCTGTTCGGGGCCGGGGCCCGCGGCCGGGGCGGTGGTCACCGGGTCGGGGTCCGGGGCCGAGGGGGCGGCGGTGGGGGTAGGCGTTGCGTCCACCCGGTGATTGTCGCCGCAGACGCGGAAAGGCGCAGCCCGGTCCGGGCTGCGCCTCGCATGCGTACGTCTCCGGGTCAGGAGGTCTGCGCCTGGCCGGCGCGCGCCCGGGCGGCGGTCAGCTCGGCCGACTCCTTCGGCATGCCGAGGCCCGCGGCCTTCATCGCGAGGCCGACGACACCACCGATGAGGACGACGCCCATGCCGGCCCAGAAGCCGAGCGGGTTGGCCGCGACCATGAAGACGCCCGCGACGCAGAAGCCGATGAAGGCGATGATGACACCGGTCCAGGCGGCCGGGGTGTGTCCGTGGCTGCTGCCCGCCATGAGTTGCTCCTCGTTGGTGTTGCGCTGTTGGAATCGCTCGGGTCGCTGTCCCCACGGCCCGTGCCGCTGTGCCAGCTCCCCGTCATTGTCCCGTACGTGCGGGTAGGACGTGAGCTGGGGGTCATGCCTCGCGCGTCGGGTCCTCGCCGCGGTCCAGGGCCTTCCACAGATCCTCCGGCCGGTCCGGGTCGGGGGCGCGGGGGGCCTTGCGGGGGCGGGGGGTTCCGTCGCGCTCGTAGCGCCCGGACATCGTGGGCCAGCGGCTGCCGTAGCGCAGGGCGAGGAGCCCGGCGAGCAGGATCAGCAGGCCGCCGGCCGCCGTGACGTAGGGCCAGGCGGTGTGGCTGAGGGCGTCGATGGTGGCCGCGCTGTCGCCGCTGGTCTGCGCCGCCTTCTCGTCGAGCGCGCCGCTGTCGGAAGCGCCGAGGAAGGCGCTCAGCGCGGCGCCGAGGCCGCTGAGCGCGAGGAGTCCGGCGACCACGCGGCGGCCGGTGCCGCGCACGGCGAAGACGGCGACCAGGGCGGCCAGGGCGACGATCGCGAGGGCGGCGGGGAGGCCGGTGACGTCCTGCCCGTCGGCGCTCAGCGGCAGGGTTCCGCCGCCGACCGGGGCCTTGCCTTCGGCCCAGGTCTGCCCGGAGGCGAGGAGGACGACGGCCGCGCCGGCCGCCCCGAGGAGCAGGCCGGCGGCCAGGGTGCGGCGGCTGCCCGCGCTGTCGGGCGCGGTGGCGGCTTCGGCACGGGGCTGGGGTACGGGGACGGCACTCACGTACTCCACTATCCCTCACCGGCCGGGAACGCCCCACCGCGCCCCCGCGCGGGCGTACGGCTCAGGCGCCGCCGAGGCGGTTGGCGGTGTGGACGGCGCGGAGGACCGCCGCCGCCTTGTTGCGGCACTCGTTGTCCTCGGCGACCGGGTCGGAGTCGGCGACGACGCCCGCGCCGGCCTGGATGTACGCGGTGCCGTCGCGGAGCAGGGCGGTGCGGATGGCGATGGCGGTGTCGGAGTCCCCGGCGAAGTCGAGGTAGCCGACGCAGCCCCCGTACAGGCCCCGACGGGTGGGTTCCAGCTCCTCGATGATCTGGAGGGCGCGGGGCTTGGGGGCGCCGGAGAGGGTGCCCGCGGGGAAGCAGGCGGTCAGCACGTCGAACGCGGTGCGGCCCTCGGCGACCCGGCCGGTGACGGTGGAGACGATGTGCATCACGTGCGAGTAGCGCTCGATGGACATGAAGTCGACGACCTCGACGCTGCCCGGCTCGCAGACCCGGCCGAGGTCGTTGCGGCCGAGGTCCACGAGCATCAGGTGCTCGGCGCGTTCCTTGGGGTCGGCGAGGAGTTCGTCGGCGAGGGCCTGGTCCTCCTGCGGGGTGGCGCCGCGGTGCCGGGTTCCGGCGATGGGGTGGACCATGGCCCGGCCGTCCTCGACCTTGACCAGGGCCTCGGGGCTGGACCCGGCGACGTCGAAGCCGTCGAACCGGAAGAGGTACATGTACGGCGAGGGGTTGGTGGCGCGCAGCACCCGGTAGACGTCGAGGGCGCTCGCGGTGCACGGGGTCTCGAAGCGCTGGGAGGGCACCACCTGGAAGGCTTCCCCGGCGCGGATGCGCTCCTTCACGTCCTCGACGGCGTCCTGGTACGCCTGGCCGCCCCAGAGCGCGGTGTACGGGGGCAGCTCGGAGGGCGGCAGGGCGGCGGGGGCGTTCTCGACGGGGCGGCGCAGGTCGCGCTCCATCGCGTCGAGCCGGGCGACCGCGTCGGCGTGCGCCTCGTCCACGCCGGTGGCCAGGTCGTTGTGGTTGATGGCGTTGGCGATGAGCAGGACGCTGCCGTCCCAGTGGTCGAGGACCGCGAGGTCGGAGGTGAGCAGCATGGTCAGCTCGGGGAGCTTGAGGTCGTCGCCGCCGCTCTCGCCGATCTTCTCCAGGCGGCGCACGATGTCGTAGCCGAGGTAGCCGACCATGCCGCCGGTGAAGGGCGGGAGGCCGGACTCCCGGTCGTGCGGGGTGTGCAGGGCCTCGATGGTGGCGCGCAGGGCGTGCAGCGGGTCGCCGTCGACGGGGACGCCGACCGGCGGGGTGCCGAGCCAGTGGGCCTCGCCGTCGCGGGTGGTGAGCGTGGCGGCGCTGCGTACGCCGATGAACGAGTAGCGCGACCAGGTGCGGCCGTTCTCCGCGGATTCCAGCAGGAAGGTGCCGGTGCGCTCGCCCGCGAGCTTGCGGTAGAGCCCGACGGGGGTGTCGCCGTCCGCGAGGAGGCGGCGGGTGACGGGGATGACGCGCCGGTCGACGGCCAGCTTGCGGAAGGTGTCGAGGTCCATGGCGGCTGACCCTACTGCCCGAGGAACAGCGTGTCGGCGTCGAAGCAGGTGCGGTCGCCGGTGTGGCAGGCGGCGCCGGTCTGGTCGACCTTGACGAGGACGGTGTCGGCGTCGCAGTCCAGGGCGACGGACTTGACCAGCTGGATGTGGCCCGAGGTGTCGCCCTTGACCCAGTACTCCTGGCGGCTGCGGGACCAGTAGGTGCAGCGGCCGGTGGTGAGGGTGCGGTGCAGCGCCTCGTCGTCCATCCAGCCCAGCATCAGCACCTCGCCGGTGTCGTACTGCTGGGCGACGGCCGGGACCAGTCCGTCGGCGCCGCGCTTGAGGCGGGCGGCGATGGCGGGGTCGAGGTCGCTGGCGGTCCGGGGGGTGCCGGGCGGGGGCGTGCTGCTCATGGGGCCCATTGTGCCGTGGTGGCGCGGGGTGTCCGGGCGGGCGTCCACTGGGCGGACGGGGGACGGCGGTCGTACGCTGGCGGGCATGTCGACCCATGCGAAGCGCGAACGTCTTCTGCTCGCCGACCTGTTGGAGGCGGCGGGTCCGCAGGCTCCGACCCTGTGCCAGGGCTGGACGGCCCGGGATCTCGCGGCCCATGTGGTGGTGCGGGAGCGGCGGCCCGACGCGGCGGCCGGAACGCTCATCGGTCCACTGAGGGGCCGGCGGGACCGGGTCACGGCCGAGTTCACCGAGAAGCCGTACGAGGAGCTGATCCAGCTCATCCGTACGGGACCGCCCCGGATGTCCCCGTTCGGGCTGAAGCAGCTGGACGAGGCGGCGAACACGGTGGAGTTCTACGTGCACGCGGAGGACGTGCGCCGGGCGCAGCCGGACTGGTCGCCCCGGGAGCTGGACCCGGTCTTCGCCGATGTCCTGTGGGCGCGTACGGAGAAGGCGGCGCGGATGCTGGGCCGCAAGGCGCCCGTGGGTCTGGTGCTGCGTCGCCCGGACGGGCAGACCGCGGTGGCGCACCGGGGGACGCCGGTGGTGACGGTGACCGGTGAGCCGGGCGAGCTGCTGCTGTTCGCGTTCGGGCGGCAGGAGGCGGCGCGGGTGGAGCTGGAGGGCGAGCCGGACGCGATCGGGCGGGTGACGAAGGCGAAGCTGGGCATGTAGCCCGGGTACGCCCCGGTCAGTGCGGGAGGTCCGCCCGGCGCAGCGGTGCGATGACGATGCCGGTGACCGCGCCGGCCGCGCACAGGGCGGCGCTGGCGACGAAGACCGGGCCGGTGCCCCAGAGGGCGACGGCGGCGCCGGTGACGGGGTAGCTGAGCGGTGCGAGGGCGTGCGTGAAGAGGGTGGAGACCGAGGTGACCCGGCCCAGGTAGGCGGGCTCGGTGACGGTCTGGACCAGTGCGCCGCACAGCGAGCCGCCGAGGCCGGCGAAGAGTCCGACGAGGACCGCGACGGCTGCGGCCAGGGGCACGGAGGGCGCGTACGCCAGGGCGCCGATGGCGCAGGCGCCGACCAGGACGGTCAGGCACATGACCAGTCCGGCCCTGGGTGTGCGGCCGCGTACGGCGAGGAGCAGGGCGGAGGCGCCCGCGCCGGTGCCGAAGGCGGCGACGACCCAGCCCATGCCGGAGGCGCCCCAGCCGCGTTCGTCGCTGAGTGCTGGCCGTACGCATGCGCCCGCTGCCCGCACCGGCCACGACCGCGCCCACCGGCACCGCCCGGCACGAACTGGCCGCCGGCCGCGAGCACCAGACCGGTCTGGGAGGCGCTGCCGGTACGGGCGGCGGCCCAGGCGAGAGCCATGTAGTAGACGCTGTCGCCGATCATGGACGCGGTGTACGCGCCGAGCCAGCGCAGGACGTTGCCGTCGCGGTGGGCCGGGCGGGCGGGGGCCTCGGCGGGCGCGGACAGGGTGGCGGTCACGGGGGCGTCCTCTCGGGTGGCCGGGTCAGGTGCGGAACGGGAAGCCGTACACGTGGAGCGCGACGTTCTCGCGGCCCTCGGTCTCGCCGGCCTCGTCCCGGGCGCGGCCCTGCTGCTCGTACCGCTTGATGAGGTCGTTCATCTCGCCCGCGAGTGCGGCGAGCTCGTCGGCGGTCAGCCGGGCGAGGTACTCGGAGCTGGAGGAGGCAGCCCGCCACTCGGACGGCCAGCTGTGGTGCGCGTCGAGGTGGCGGCGGTACATCTCGACGTGCTGGTCGAAGGAGAGCCGGCTGACCGCGGAGTGGGTGGCGGCCATCTCGGGCGCCTCGCTGAAGTCCTCGTCGTGGAAGCTCAGCCTCTCCGAAGCGGGCTGCCACCAGCGCTCGCGGCCGTCCCTGCCCGCCCGGTCGGCCTCCTCGATCAGGCCGTGGTCGGCGAGCTTGCGCAGGTGGTAGCTGACGAGCGAGACCGCCTCGTCGACCTGCTCCGCGAGCTGGGACGCGGTGGCCTGCCGGGCGATGTACAGGGCCCGGTACAGCTTCATCCGCAGGGGGTGCCCGAAGGCCTTGAGGGTGCCGAGGTCGGACACCCGGCGTGATGCGTCGCTTGCCATGCCTTGAGCGTAGGCAGGAAAGAAAAATTGCGCAATATTTGTTGCGGAATAAATATTGCGCATCCTGGCGTACGGTCGGCCGAGGCGTCCCCCTGCGCGCTCTCAGTTGGTCAGCAGGCTGCGGGCCGCGAGGGCCAGAGACACCTCCACCGCGTCCGAGGGGCGGGTCAGGCAGCGGCCGGTCAGCTGCTCGAAGCGACGGAGGCGGTTCAGGACCGTGTTGCGGTGGCAGTAGAGCCGGGCGCCGGCCCGGGGCGCCGAGCCGTCGGCGTCGAACCACGCGGTGAGCGTCTCGATGAGCACGTCCCGGTCCGCCGCGTCCAGCCGGTCCAGGGGCCCCAGCACCCGGTCGGCGAGGGCCGCGCCGAGCCCCGGTGACGAGACGACCAGCGCGGCGGGCAGGTGTTCGTCGAGCAGGACGACCCCACCGTCCGCCGGGCAGGCCCGCAGGGCGGTCTCCGCGAGGCGGCGGGCGTCCCCGACGGCGGCCAGCCCGTCGACGGCCGAGCTGATACCGGCCCGGGCCCCGGGCGGTACGCGCAGGGCGGCGGCCAGGTCCGCGAGCGCCCCGGCCGCGTCCGGGTCCGTGCCACCGCCCCGGCCCAGCGGCAGGATGGCGTACTCCGCCTCCTGGCCCGCGTGCCACACGGCGTCCGTCCCGGCGGGCAGCTCCGGCGGCGGGTGCGCCGCGCCGTGCGGGGTGCGGCGGGCGTCGCACAGGGCGAGCACCGCGTACCGGCCGTTCTCCGGCAGGCCGAGGGCGGCCGCCGTGTCGGGGAGGTCGGCGACCCGGGCGGTGCCGTCGAGCAGCGCGGCGGTCATCAGGCGCTGGCGGTTCTCCCGGCGCCAGGCCAGCCGGCGCTCCGCCCCGCGGTACGCGTCGGCGACGACACCGCAGTGCTCGTCCACGAAGTTCCAGACGTCCGCGGCGACATGGACCAGCAGCCGGATGTCCTCCGGGTGGCGGCGGGCGGTCTCGTCCACCAGGTCCTGCCAGACCATCGCCCCGCCCATCCGGAACGCGTGCAGGACCGCGTCCAGCGGCAGCCCCTGCTCCGCCCGGACCACGCCGATCCGCCGCGACGTGCGGTGCGCCGCGTCCCGGAACTCGCGGGGCTGGATGAGCGATCCGACGTTGTGCCGCAGCGACAGGTGCACCTCCTGCCAGATCTCCGCGGGGTCGGTCTCGATCGCCGCGCGGTAGGCGGGCTCCTGCTCCCGCAACGCCTCCACCAGCCGGTCCGTCAGCTCCGGCAACGCCGCCACCAGCACCCGGGCGGCCCGGTGCAGGACGGCGACGGCCTCGCGATCGGCCAGCGAACGGAAGCGGCGCGGGGCCGGGGCGACGGGCGGCGGCGTGCGCAGTGCCCTGACCCGTGAACGTACGACCTGTGGCATGGCGGCCTCCACCGGGATTCGGCCGGCTCGCTGGGCGGCCGGTTCCGGTCCGTCCCGCCCAGCACGGAGGCTGCGGGCGCACCGAATGATCCTGACGCCCGCAGAATGACATACCGCCCAGTCGGTACCTAGGGGTGTGCGGCCTCCTTCTCATCACGGTCCTGCAACCCCGGCGGCCCGTACGGGTCCTCGGGGCCGGTTCGCAGCAGCCCGGCCAGCTCCGTGCGCGAGCGCACGCCCAGGGCCGCGAACACATTGCGCAGGTGGTGGTCGACGGTCCGGGTGCTCACCGAGAGCCGCAGCGCCACTTCCCGGTTGGTGGCCCCCTCCGCCACGCAGCGGGCGATCCGCTGCTGCTGCGGGGTGAGCGCGGCCAGCGGTGCGGCGGCCCCGGACGGGCCCGGCCCCTCCACCGCCTCGCCGGCGGCCCGCAGTTCGCCGCTCGCCCTCGCCGCCCAGGCCGCGGCCCCGCACCGCTCGAACCCCACCAGGGCGTCCCGTAAGGGCTCGCGGGCCTCACGGGTGCGGCGGCGCCTGCGCAACCAGGACCCGAACAGAAGCCGGGTGCGAGCCTGTTCGAAGTCGCCGCCGGCCCGTCCGTGGTGGGCGAGGGCCTCCCCGTACCGCCCGGCGACCTCGCCCGCCGGTGCCAGCAGCGCCCGGCAGCGGGCCAGTTGGGCGGGGACCTGGGGGTCGGTGGTGCGGCTCGCCCACACGGCGAACTCCGCCACCGCACCGGCCACCGGGTCCGCTCCCCCGCCCCGGCCCCGGCGCCCGGACAGCACCGACGCCTCGACGTAGCAGGGCACGGCGAGCATCCGGGTCGCGAAGTGGCCGCGCCCGGGCCCCGGCGCCACCAGCGGGTCGAGCCGGGCCGCCGCCTCGGCCGGGCGCCCCGCCGCCAGATCGGCGCGGGCCTGCGCCCAGGTGGCCAGGGTCGCGGCCTGGACGAGACCGTGCGGTGCCGCGCCCGCCAGCGCGGCGTCGGCGTGGGCCGCGCACTCCCGGGTCCCGCTCTCCACGGACGCGGCGAGGGCGAGCACGGCGTGCAGAGGGGCGGCGGCGTTGGGCTGCCCGTTGCGGCGGGCCGCGCGCAGGCCGTCCAGCGCGTGGGCGCGGGCCCGGGCGTGGCGGCCGGCGCGCAGCTCCGCGTAGGCCAGGTGCTCCAGGGCCTGGGGCAGCAGTGCGTCGGCCCCGCTCGCGTGCACGGCGGCCAGTGCGCGGGCCCCGGCCCGGCAGGCGGCGTCGAGGTCCCCGAGCACCAGCCCCGCCGCGCCGGCCCGCAGCAGCGTCTCGGGGTCGTGGCTCCGGGCGGCGGAGCCCAGGCAGCGGCGCAACAGCGCGTGCCCCTCGCCGAGCCGCCCGCGCAGCACGGCGCACATGCCGTCGCGGTACTGCGCGAGGGCCCGGTCGGCCCTGTCGGCGGGGATACGGGTCAGCGCGTCGAGATACCCGAGGGCGTCGCCCGCCGCCCAGGCGGCCTCGGCGGCCCCGAGCAGGGCGTCGCGGGCCCGGCCGGGGTCGTGCGGAGCGAGGAGGCGGGCGGCGGTGAGGAGGGTTGCGTGAGCGTCGGGGGCGGGTCCGTCGCGCAGGGCGAGGAGGCCGCGTACGTGGTGGGCGGCGGCGTGTCGGGGGCGGGTCGCGCCCGGCCCGGCCTGCGGGCCGTGACCGGCGTACGCGTCACCCTGCCCCGGCGGAACGCCGGCCCGCGCCAGCAAGCCGCGAGCCCGCCCCGGCTCCCCCGCGAGCAGCATCTGCTCCGCCGCCGCCACGTACCGGGTGGCCCGCCCCGGCCCGTCCGGCGTCAGCGCGGCAGCCCGCACCAGGGCGGCGGCGCGCTCCGCGTGCGGGCGGGGCCGTACGGCGGCTGCCTCCAGCGCGGCGGCGAGCCGGGCGTCCGGGCCGGGGGCGGCGCAGGCCCGCTGGACGAGGGCGGCGAACCCGGGCGCGAGGAGGCCTGCGAGCAGGTCGTGCACCGCGCGGCGGTGGTGCGGGGGCGCCCGGTGCAGGAGGGCGCGGCGCATCAAGGGCTCCCGGAAGTGGACCCGGTCGCCCGCCGGTTGGAGCGCGCCGGCCGTGCCGCCCGGGCCGTGCAGGGCGAGGTCGGAAGCGGCGGGCGGGACGGCGGCCGATGCGGCGGCGCGGCGTACGAGGGCGAGGTCCGCGCCGGCGCCCTCCGCCTCGTGCTCGTGGGCGGCGGCGGCGATCAGGAGGAGGGCGCGGGTGTCGGCGGGGAGGTGGCCGAGGCGGGCGGCGTGGGCGGCGAGCACGTCGTCGGCGCCGGCCGGCGGGTGGGGCAGCGGGGTCCGTCCGGCGAGCTGGCCGGGGGTGAGGCGGGCGGTGAGATCGGTGAGCAGCCGGGGATTGCCGCCCGCCTCACGGATCAGCTCGCCGCGCACCACCGGGTGGACCGCCTCCCCGGCCGGCTCGCCGCGCACCACCGGGTCGCCCCGGTCCGCGTCGGCCCGGTGTCCGGTGAGCCGGTCGAGGAGCGCGGCGGCCGCGTCGTCGTCGAGGGGGCCGAGCCGCAGCGCGGGCAGCCCGGCGACGGCGCCCTCGTCCCCGGACCCGATCAGCACGGCGACCCGGCTCCCCGGTCCGAGCCGCCGGGCGGCGAAGACGAGAGCGGCGCGCGAGTCGGGGTCCCAGAGGTCGGCGTCGTCCACGCAGACCAGCAGGGGCCGCTCCGCGCCGAGCCGCCGCAGGAGGCCGAGAAGGGCGGTGGGCGCGAGTCCGTCACGCAGCACCCGGTCGGGGCCGCCGGGCACGAGCCCGTCCGGCACCGCACACAGCAACGCGTGCAGCCCGCTGTGCGGCACCCGGCGTTCGGCCGGGGCGGCGACCGTATGGAGGACGGGCCCCGTGCCCGGCGAGCGGTGCGCCGCGACGGCGTGGTCCAGGAGGGTGGTGACGCCCGTGCCGGGTGGGGCGGTCAGGGCCAGCGCGCCGCCGTCGCCGCGCCGAAGGCGCGTCAGCAGGGTGTCGAGGACGGTGAGTTCGCCGCTGCGGCCGTACAGCCGGAGCGGACTGTGCACGGTCGTGGGGGGAGTCACGCCGGGCACGCTAGGCCGGGGCTCCCCGGTCCGGGAAGGCGCGCGTACGGCGATGGGGCGCCCTCCCAGGGAAGGGCGCCCCATGTCTGTGCACGCGCACAACCGGCCGGTCAGCGCACCGGGTGTCCGGCCTCCGCGAGCGCGCCCTTGACCTCGGAGATCCGCAGGTCGCCGAAGTGGAAGACGGACGCGGCGAGGACCGCGTCGGCCCCGGCGTCGACGGCCGGCGCGAAGTCCGCCAGGCGGCCCGCGCCGCCGGAGGCGATGACGGGGACGCGGACGTGCTCGCGGACGGCGGCGATCATCTCGGTGTCGTAGCCGTCCTTCGTACCGTCGGCGTCCATCGAGTTGAGCAGGATCTCGCCCGCTCCCAGCTCGGCGGCGCGGTGGGCCCACTCGACGGCGTCGATGCCGGTGCCCCGGCGGCCGCCGTGCGTGGTGACCTCGAACGAGCCGTCGGGGGTGCGCCGGGCGTCCACCGAGAGCACCAGGACCTGGCGGCCGAAGCGCTCGGCGATCTCCCGGATCAGCTCCGGACGGGCGATCGCCGCGGTGTTGACGCCGACCTTGTCCGCGCCGGCCCGCAGCAGCTTGTCGACGTCGTCCGGGGTGCGGACGCCGCCGCCGACGGTGAGCGGGATGAAGACCTGCTCGGCGGTGCGGCGCACCACGTCGTAGGTGGTCTCCCGGTCGCCGCTGGACGCGGTGATGTCCAGGAAGGTCAGCTCGTCGGCGCCCTCGGCGTCGTACAGCTTCGCCATCTCGACGGGGTCGCCCGCGTCGCGCAGGTTCTGGAAGTTGACGCCCTTGACGACCCGGCCGTTGTCCACGTCGAGGCAGGGGATGACGCGTACCGCGAGGCTCACCGCGCACCCGCCCGGTAGGCCTCGACCTCGACCTCGACGACCAGCCCCGGGTCGACGAAGCCGGAGACCACGATCATGGTGGCGGCGGGGCGCACGGCGTCGAACAGCTCCTTGTGGGCGCGGCCGACCTCGTCGGTGTCCCGGGCGTGCATGACGTACATCCGGGTACGGACGACGTCCTCGCGGCCGAGGCCCAGCTCCTTCAGGGCCTCGAAGGCGACGTTGAAGGCGGTGACGGTCTGGTCGTACGGGCCGCCGGCGGCGATCTCGCCGCCGACCACCGACGTACAGCCGGAGACGAGCACCAGGCCGTTCGGCAGTTCGACGGCGCGGGAGTAGCCGAACTTCTCCTCCCACGGGGCGCCGGAGGAGACGCGGCGCACGGATGCGGAGTCGGTCATGCGGAGACCGCCTCCAGCGCCTCTTCGAGGGTGAACGCCTTCGCGTACAGGGCCTTGCCGACGATCGCGCCCTCGACGCCCGCCGGGACCAGTGAGGCGATGGCCCGCAGGTCGTCGAGCGAGGAGACGCCGCCGGAGGCGACGACGGGCTTGTCGGTGGCGGCGCAGACGTTCTTCAGGAGTTCCAGGTTGGGGCCCTGGAGCGTGCCGTCCTTGGCGATGTCGGTGACGACGTAGCGGGCGCAGCCCTCGGAGTCGAGACGGGCCAGCGTCTCGTAGAGGTCGCCGCCGTCGCGGGTCCAGCCGCGCCCGCGCAGGGTGGTGCCGCGCACGTCGAGGCCGACGGCGATCTTGTCGCCGTGCTCGGCGATGACCTTGGCGACCCACTCGGGGGTCTCCAGGGCGGCGGTGCCGAGGTTGACGCGGCGGCAGCCGGTGGCGAGTGCGGCGGCGAGCGAGGCGTCGTCGCGGATGCCGCCGGACAGCTCGACCTTGATGTCCATGGCGCCGGCGACCTCGGCGATGAGGGCGCGGTTGTCGCCGGTGCCGAAGGCGGCGTCCAGGTCGACGAGGTGCAGCCACTCGGCGCCGGCGCGCTGCCAGGCGAGTGCGGCCTCCAGCGGGGAGCCGTAGGAGGTCTCGGAGCCGGACTCGCCGTGCACCAGGCGGACCGCCTGGCCGTCGCGGACGTCTACGGCGGGGAGCAGTTCAAGCTTCGGCATTACAGCGTCTCGATCCAGTTGGTCAGCAGCTGGGCGCCGGCATCGCCGGACTTCTCGGGGTGGAACTGGGTGGCCCACAGCGCGCCGTTCTCGACGGCCGCCACGAACCGTTCGCCGTGCGTCGCCCAGGTGACCCGGGGGGCACGGATCTTCGCGTTGGTGACTTCGAGGCTCCAGTCGTGCGCCGCGTAGGAGTGCACGAAGTAGTACCGGGCGTCGGCGTCGAGTCCGGCGAACAGCTGGGAGTCCTCGGGGGCTTCGACGGTGTTCCAGCCCATGTGCGGGACGACGTCGGCCTTGAGCGGGCCGACCGTGCCGGGCCACTCGTCGAGCCCTTCGGTCTCCACGCCGTGCTCGATGCCGCGCTCGAACAGGATCTGCATGCCGACGCAGATGCCCATGACGGGGCGTCCGCCGGCCAGCCTGCGGCCGACGACCCACTCGCCGCGGGCCTTCTTCAGACCCTCCATGCACGCCGAGAACGCGCCGACTCCGGGCACCAGCAGCCCGTCGGCGTTCATCGCGGCGTCGAAGTCGCGGGTGATCTCGACGTCCGCGCCGACGTGGGCGAGGGCGCGCTCGGCGGAACGGACGTTGCCGAAGCCGTAGTCGAAGACGACGACCTTCTTCTTCGTATCCACGGGTGCTCCCTCAGTCCCAGAGGCCTTGGATCCGCATGACGCCCGCTACCAGGCACATCACGGAGGCGATCCCGAGCAGCACGATGACGCCCTTGGGCATGCCCTGCTTCGAGAAGGAGTAGACCCCGCCGGCCAGGAAGAGGCCGACCAGGATCAGGATGGTGTTGAGGCCGGTCACAGGGCGCCCTTCGTGGACGGGAGGATGCCGGCCGCGCGCGGGTCGTGCTCGCTGGCGTACCGCAGGGCGCGGGCGAGCGCCTTGAACTGGCATTCCACGATGTGGTGCGCGTTGCGTCCGTACGGCACGTGGACGTGCAGCGCGATCTGCGCCTGGGCGACGAAGGACTCCAGGATGTGCCGGGTCATCGTCGTGTCGTACGCGCCGATCATCGGCGCCATGTTCTCGGGCTCGGTGTGCACCAGGTACGGGCGGCCGGAGAGGTCGACGGTGACCTGGGCGAGCGACTCGTCCAGCGGGACGGTGCAGTTGCCGAAGCGGTAGATGCCGACCTTGTCGCCGAGCGCCTGCTTGAAGGCGGCGCCGAGCGCGAGGGCGGTGTCCTCGATGGTGTGGTGCGAGTCGATGTGCAGGTCGCCGTCGGTCTTGACGGTGAGGTCGAACAGACCGTGCCGGCCGAGCTGGTCGAGCATGTGGTCGTAGAAGCCGACACCGGTCGCGACATCGACCTTGCCGGTGCCGTCGAGGTTGATCTCGACCAGCACGGAGGTTTCCTTCGTGGTGCGTTCCACGCGGCCTACGCGGGGGCTCATGCGTCGTGCTCCTTCTTGGCGTTCTCTTTTTCAAGCGTGCGAACCGCGTCGAGGAACGCGTCGTTCTCCGCCGGGGTCCCCGCGGAGACCCGCAGCCATCCCGGTACGCCGTTGTCGCGGACCAGGACGCCCCGGTCGAGGATCTGCCGCCAGGCGGTGTGGCTGTCGGCGAAGCGGCCGAACTGGACGAAGTTGGCGTCCGATTCGGTGACGTCGAAGCCGGCGGCGCGCAGCTCGGTGACGATCCGGTCGCGCTCGCTCTTGAGCTGTGCGACGTACCCGAGGAGCGTATCGGTGTGCTCCAGGGCGGCGAGCGCGGTGGCCTGGGTGACGGAGGACAGGTGGTACGGCAGCCGGACCAGCTGCACCGCGTCGACCACGGCGGGGTCGGCGGCCAGGTAGCCGAGGCGGAGCCCGGCGGCGCCGAACGCCTTCGACATGGTGCGCGAGAGGACCAGGTGGCGGCGGCCCTCGATCAGCGGGAGCAGCGAGGGGTGGTGGCTGAATTCGCCGTACGCCTCGTCCACGACGACCATCGACGGCTTGGCGGCCTGCGCGGCCTCGTACAGCGCGAGGACGGTGTCCGCGTCGACGGCGGTGCCGGTGGGGTTGTTGGGGGAGGTGATGAAGACGACGTCGGGGCGGCGCTCGGCGATGGCGGCGCGGGCTGCGTCGACGTCGATGGTGAAGTCCTCGTTGCGCGGCCCGGAGATCCAGCCGGTGCCGGTGCCGCGCGCGATGAGGGCGTGCATCGAGTACGAGGGCTCGAAGCCGATCGCGGTACGGCCGGGGCCGCCGAAGGTCTGCAGCAGCTGCTGGAGGACCTCGTTGGAGCCGTTGGCGGCCCAGACGTTGGCGGCCTCGACGCGGTGCCCGGCGGTGCGGGTGAGGTAGCGGGCGAGCTCGGTGCGCAGTTCGACGGCGTTGCGGTCGGGGTAGCGGTTGAGGTCGCGGGCGGCCTCACGGACCCGTTCGGCGATGCGGTCGACGAGCGCCTCGGGCAGCGGGTAGGGGTTCTCGTTGGTGTTGAGCCGCACGGGGACGTCGAGCTGCGGCGCGCCGTACGGGGACTGGCCGCGCAGTTCGTCGCGGATGGGCAGGGCGTCCCACGGGTTGGCCGTGGGCGCGCCGGCGTTGCTGTTCGTCACTGCTGGGGAACCTTCCACCCGAACCTGGCCTTGAGCGCGGCGCCGTGGGCGGGGAGGTCCTCCGCCTCGGCGAGGGTCACCACGTGGTGGGTGACCTCGGCGAGCGCGTCGCGCGTGTAGTCGACGATGTGGATGCCGCGCAGGAAGGACTGCACGGACAGGCCCGAGGAGTGGCAGGCGCAGCCGCCGGTGGGCAGGACGTGGTTGGAGCCGGCGCAGTAGTCGCCGAGCGAGACGGGCGACCAGGGGCCGACGAAGACCGCTCCGGCGTTGCGGACGCGGTCGGCGACGGCGGCGGCGTCGGCGGTCTGGATCTCCAGGTGCTCGGCGGCGTACGCGTTGACGACGGTCAGGCCGTCCTCCAGGTCGTTGACCAGGACGATCGCGGACTGCCGGCCGGCGAGCGCGGGCTCGATGCGCTCCTCGACGTGCTTGGTCGCGGCGACCTGCGGGACCAGCTCGGCCTCGGTGGCGGCGGCCAGCTCCTCGGAGTCGGTGACCAGCACGGCGGCGGCCATCGGGTCGTGCTCGGCCTGACTGATGAGGTCGGCGGCGACGTGCACCGGGTCGGCGGTGGCGTCGGCGAGGATGGCGATCTCGGTCGGGCCGGCCTCGGCGTCGATGCCGATACGGCCCTTGAGGAGGCGCTTGGCGGCGGCGACGTAGATGTTGCCGGGGCCGGTGACCAGGTCGACGGGCAGGCACTCCTCGGTGCCGTACGCGAACATCGCGACGGCCTGGGCGCCGCCGGCGGCGTACACCTCGTCGACGCCGAGCAGGGCGCAGGCGGCGAGGATCGTGGGGTGCGGCAGTCCGCCGAACTCGCTCTGCGGCGGCGAGGAGACGGCGAGGCCGGGGACGCCCGCCTCCTGGGCCGGGACGACGTTCATCACGACGGAGGACGGGTAGACGGCGCGGCCGCCCGGCACGTAGAGCCCGACGCGGTCGACGGGCACCCACTTCTCGGTGACGGTGCCGCCGGGGACGACCTGGGTGGTGTGCGTGGTGCGGCGCTGGGCGCTGTGGACGAGGCGGGCGCGGCGGATGGACTCGTCCAGGGCGGCGCGGACGGCCGGATCCAGCTCCTCCAGCGCCCGGGCGAGGGCGGCGGCGGGCACCCGGACCGACTTGATCCGGACGCCGTCGAATTTCTCCCCCCAGTCGATCACTGCCGCCGAGCCACGATGGCGTACGTCCTCGCAGATGGGCCGCACCGTCTCCAGGGCGGCTTCCACGTCGAACTCGGCACGGGGCAGCAGGTCGCGCAGGGCGCCGCCCTCGGGGAGGGCATCGCCGCGCAGATCGATTCGAGAGATCACACCGCAATTCTCGCAGACCGCCGCGCGCGGCCGGACGGCCGTATCACTGGCTGATACCTGCCGTCCGTGTGACGGCTGACTATGTGCGTTCATCCGGTCACTCAGAGGGAATAACGGGATCACGCCTCCGAACGAAAGGGGCACCCGTGACGGAGCGGCACGACGATGATCTCCCGGACGGCCTCAGCGCGGCGGAGCTGGGCATGTGGCAGTCCTTCCGGAACGGCACGACCTACGACCTACGGGCCCGCGACCGGGCCCTGGACGATCCGTTCGCCCCGCACGAGTGGGGCCCCGAGCGCAGTGTGGACGCCCGGGTCGTCGCCCGGCTCCTGCTGAGCGGCCCGCCGGCCCGCCCCGGCCGGGTGACGGCGCTGAAGCTCTGGGGCGTACGGGTCAGGGGAAAGCTGGACCTGGCGGGCGGGCGCGTCGATCCGTACGTGGAGCTGACCGGCTGCCGGTTCGACGAGGAGGTGGCGTTCCCCGAGTGCCACTTCACGACCCTGCGTCTGGTGGGGTGCGCGGTGCCCCGCTTCGAGGCGGCCCGGCTGCGCACGGAGGGCGATCTGCATCTGCCGCGCTGCCGGGTGGAGCGCGGCATCCGGCTCACGGACGCACAGATCGGCACGGACCTGCTGATCAACCAGATCGAGGTCGGCCCCGACCGGCAGGGGAGGGCCCTGCTCGGGGACGGGCTGACGGTCGCCCAGGACCTCCAGGCCGAGATGGCCGACATGCTGGGCGAGCTGAGTCTGCGCGGCGCGAAGGTGGGCGGCTCGCTGAGCCTGCGCGGCAGCCGGCTGCGCGCGGGCCGGGGCCGCCGCGCGCTGAACGCCCCGCAGCTCAGCGTCGAGCGGACGCTGTACATGAGCGAGGCGTGGGTCAGCGTCGACACGGGAAACCAGGGCACAACTCCCCCGTACGGCATCGCCACCTCGCCGACCCCGGCCCACGGCACCCGCTCGCAGGTGTTCCGCTGCCGGGGCGGGGTGCGGCTGGACGACGGCAGGTTCGGAGACGCGGTCGACCTGCACAAGGCGGTGTTCGTGCTGGACACGCACGAGGAGCTGTCGCTGCGCCGGACGGTCACCCCGGAGCTGCGGTTCAACCCCGAGCGCCCGGTGCGCGGCCGGGTCGTGCTGAACGGCGCGAAGGTCGTGACGCTGATCGACGTGTCGTCGAGCTGGCCGGGGCCCGGGGGTCTCGCGATGGGCGGGTTCGTGTACGAGAACCTCGTCCCGTACGGGCACTTCCCGCTCTCCAGGCGCCTGGAGTGGGTGGCTGCGGCGACCCCGGAGTACGTGCCGGAGCCGTACGAACGGCTGGCGGCGGTACTCCGCAGCTGCGGCGAGGACTCGGACGCGCGGGAGGTGCTGCTCGCCAAGCAGCGCCGCCACCGCGAGACGCTGCCGCCGGCCGGGAAGCTCTGGGGCTACCTCCAGGACTGGACGGTGGCGTACGGGTACCGGCCGGGGCGGGCCGCGGTGTGGATGGCGGTGCTGTGGGCGGCGGGCACGCTGGCGTTCTCGCAGAACCACCCGGCATCGCTCAAGGGCGCGGAGCATCCCCAGTGGAACGCGGCGCTGTACGCGCTGGATCTGCTCATCCCGGTGATCGACCTCGGCCAGGACGGCTACTGGCGGATGGAGGGCAACTGGCAGTGGGTGGCGGCCGCGCTGATCCTGCTGGGATGGATACTGGCCACCACGGTCGCGGCGGGCGCCTCCCGGCTGCTGCGCCGCGGCTGAGCCTCGGGCACGGGCGGAAGCGGCGTCCGCCCCGCCACGGCGGGGCCGGCCGGCGCCGGGGCAGACCACGGGCCTTCTGCCCAGCACCCGTGAGAACCAGCCAGAAACCCCGCGTTCTTTTACTCCTCCTTGACTGATGGCCGGACAACCCATCCACTCGGCACCAAAGCTTCACAGCGCTCCCCTTGGCGCCGCCTCCACCTGCGCTTTTCAATGGTCTGCACCATGCCTTTCCTCCGCGCTCTGCTCCGAACCGCGCGCGTGTTCCGGCACACCCCGGTGCTGTCCACCGGGTTGCCCGCGGACCACGCGGTGCTGCTCGACGCCCCCGACGAACGGCTGTCGCCCGCGCTGGTGGCCGCCGCCGCCGGGGAGTACGAACCGGCCGCGAAGCTCCTGGCGACCACCCGGGACGCGACCGAGTGGGAGAGCCGGGACCGCTACCTGAGACGGCTCGTCGCGTTCGCCCGCAGCCGGGACGGCTGGCTCGGGGACTGGCTGGCCGCCGCCCCGCGCGACCCGGACGCCCTGCTCGTCAAGGCGCAGCTCGCGGTCGACCGCGCCTGGGAGTCGCCGGCGCGCGCGGAGCAGCTGCGCGAGGTGGGGCCGCTGATCACGGCGGCCGCGGCCGGTGACCCGCGGGACCCGGTGCCCTGGCGCCTGGCGCTGGACCACGCCCGGGGCACGCAGGCCACGCACACCACGTTCGAGGCACTGTGGGAGCAGGCCCTCCAGCGCTCCACGCACCACTACGGCTGCCATGTCGCCGCCCTGCGGTACCTCTCGGCCGCCTGGTACGGCTCGCACCGCGAGTGCTTCGACTTCGCCGAGCGGGCCGCCGAGGACTCGGTGCCCAGCTCGCTGGTCCAGGCGCTGCCGCTGCGCGCGGCCTTCGCGATGCTGACCGAGGGCGCGTGGGACGCCCGGTCGACGTCGGTGCAGGAGGAGCGGATCGACGCGGCGGCGGACCTGGCGATCTCGCTGTCGGCCGCCTTCGCGCCGGGCGACCCGTGGCCGGCCGAGGTGCGCAACCTGCTCGCGTACGTCCTGGTGGTACGGGGCCGGTGGGCCGACGCGCTGGAACAGTTCGGCCGGATCGGCCCGCACGCGTCCTCGTTCCCGTGGTCCTCGGTGTCCGCCGATCCGCTGGGCCGCTTCCTGGACGCACGGGACAGCGCACGCCTTCAGGTGGCGTCCGCGACACCGCTGCGGCAAGGGGCCGGACAGGGACGGGCGCGCGGCCATTACGCTTGACCGCTGTGACCACCGCTCGCCTGCCTCTGTTTCCGCTGAACGCGGTGCTGTTCCCGGGCCTCGTGCTGCCCCTCAACGTCTTCGAGGAGCGATATCGCGCCATGATGCGCGAGCTCCTGACCATCGACGAGGACGAACCGCGCCGGTTCGCCGTGGTCGCCATCCGTGACGGCCGGGAGACCGCCGTCACGGGTCTGGGCATGCCGGAGACGGTGCGTACGCCCGTCGAACGCGGCCCGGCGGACGGCTTCGGCGCGGACCCCCTCCAGTCGCTGCACCGGGTGGGCTGCGTCGCCGACGCGGCGACCGTCCGGGAACGCGCGGACGGCAGCTTCGAGGTCCTGGCCACCGGCACCACCCGGGTCCGGCTGCTCTCGGTGGACGCGAGCGGCCCGTTCCTCACGGCCGAGCTCGAAGAGCTGGAGGAGGACCCGGGCGACGAGGCGGGCCCGCTCGCCGAGGGCGTCCTGCACGCCTTCCGGGGCTACCAGAAGCGGCTGGCCGGTGCGAGCGAGCGCTCCCTGACCACGGGCGCCGACCTGCCGGACGACCCGTCGGTCGTCTCGTACCTGGTCGCCTCCACGGTGGTCCTGGACGTCCCCGCCAAGCAGCGCCTCCTCCAGGCCCCGGACACCGCGACCCGGCTCCGCGAGGAGCTGCGCATCCTGCGCGCGGAGACCGCGGTCATCCGGCACCTGCCGTCCCTCCCGGCGGTGGACCTGACCGTCGCCCCGACGCACCCCAACTGACCGAGCGACCCGGAGAGACCGCGCCCGTGGCCAAGAAGCAGAAGAAGCCCCAGTCCGGCGGCACCCCCGCCACGGTCGCCCTCACCGCGGCGGGCACGGAGTTCACCGTCCACGCGTACGAGCACGACCCCGCGTCGCCCTCCTACGGCGAGGAGGCGGCCCAGGCCCTGGGCGTCTCCCCCGACCGCGTCTTCAAGACCCTGGTCGCCGACGTGGACGGCCGCCTGACGGTCGCGGTCGTCCCGGTCGCCGGCTCCCTGGACCTGAAGGCCCTGGCCGCGGCCGTCGGCGGCAAACGCGCCACGATGGCGGACCCGGCCGCGGCGGAACGCACCACGGGCTACGTCCGGGGCGGCATCTCCCCCCTGGGCCAGCGCAAACGCCTCCCCACGGTCCTGGACGCGTCGGCCCGCGACCACCCCACGATCTGCGTCTCGGCGGGCCGCCGGGGCCTGGAGGTGGAGTTGTCCCCGGAGGACCTGGCGACGCTGACGGGCGCGGTGTTCGCGGACATCGGCCGCGGATAGGGCCCCGACGGGCCGGATAATCCAGCCCCGCCGGCGTTTGAGGCGCGGGGTCCGGGGCGGAGCCCCGGTTCCGGGAAGGGGCGGGGTGGGGAAAGATCCCGCGCAGCGGCCCCCTACGCCCCGTCGGACGGGGCGGCAGCCTTACCCGGCCACGACGGCGCCGAAGGCGCAGACGCCCCCCACTCCCCCTCGAAATCCCGCGGCCCCCAAGCCGCGGTAAGCGCCAGATGCACCACCATCGCCGCCAGCCCCCAGGCCAGCAGCACCCCATGCGCATGCATCTCCAGCGGCGCGTCGAACACCACCCCCTTGCCGGCCTCCCGCGCATGCGCGACCACGTCGTCCGTCGGCCCGAGCCGCGTACCGAGCTGCCACGCCAGCACCGAACCGAGCACGCTGCCGACCGCGAGACCCACCGTCAGCCAGATCCCGCCGCGCCGGTGCAACCAGAAGACCAGGCCCGCCGAGACCGCCCCGAACGCCAGCCCGAGCAGGGCGAACGTGCCGTCGGCGCCGATCGCCTCCTCGCCCTCGCTGTCGCTGAGGAAGACCGCCGTGTTGTCGGAGACCAGCGGCACCCGGGGCGCCAGCCACAGCCACAGGAGCCCCATCAGGACGCCCGCGACGGTCACCACGGCCGCGACGACACCCGCCCGCCGCAGGTCCGCGCGCAGCTCGTCCCGGTCCTTCTCCGGCGACGGGGCCCAGTGGGAGCCGTACGGGCCGGGGGTCCCGGCGGGCTCACCCCCCTCCGGCTTCTGCCAGGCGTGGTTGTCGTCCGATGAGGGCCGGTGCGGCGGCGTCAGAGGTGCGGTCACCGTGCCATCGTGCCAGGCAGCCGCGCGCCGCGCCTCACCGGACCGCTGCCCTGCGGTACGCCCAGGTCGCCACGGCGAGCGAGACCACGCCGACGACGGCGCAGACGGCCAGGTCGAGGGCGACGACCGCCCAGTCGGGGTGGGCGTCGAAGGACCGGGACAGCGCCTCGACCCCGTACGTGGAGGGAAGCAGATCGCGCGCCCAGCCGATCGGCCCGGGCAGCCGGTCGGCCGGCAGGACGCCGAGGAGGAGCGCGGCCGACATGCCCAGCTGCCCGAGCAGTGTGGCGAGTTCCTGGCGCGGGGCGAGGAGCCCGAGCGCCGCGCCGAGGCCGGAGAGCGCCGCGCCGGAGAGCGGCACGACGGCCACGAGCACCCACAGGTGGACCATCGGCAGCCCGAACAGCACGCTGCCGGTCACCGCCGTGACGACGGTGCCGGGCACGGTGAAGGAGGCGTACGCACCGGCCGCCCCGAGCACCACCGCGGCGGGCGGCACGGGCAGGGTGGCGTAGTGGTCGAGGCCGCCGCCCGCCCGGAGCTGCCCGAAGTACTGGGCGAGCAGGTTCAGCGCGACGAAGGCGACGACCAGGACGCTGGACCCGGCGACGACGGCCCGCGCCTCGGAGCCGCCGTCCACCACCCCGCGCATCAGGACCATGATCCCGACGGACTGGAACGTCGCCACGAACAGCAGCGGGATGCGGGCCACCCGGGCCCGGGAGAGCTGGGCGCGGTAGACGGCCGCGAGGGAGGGGAACAGCCGGGCCCGGGGGGCGAGCGTCGCGGCCGCCCCGGCCACCGCACCGATTCCGCTCATGCCTTCACCAGTCCCTTGGTCGCGCCGCCGCCGAGCGCGAGGTAGACGTCCTCCAGGCTCGGCGTCGCCAGGCTGAAGTCGTCGAGCGCGGCGAAGGCCGCGCCACCGGTCACCGCGGCGACCGCCGCCCGCGCCTCGTCGGGCGCGAGCCGCAGCACCCAGCGGCGCCCGGATTCCTGCGCCGACGCGCGCAGGGCCGCGACCTCGGGGAGCTCCAGGGGGGCGCGCTCGCGCCACACCAGCTCGACCCGGACCTCCCCGGCGACGCGCTCCTTGAGCCCGGCGGGGGTGTCGCAGGCGATGACCTTGCCGCGTTCGATGACGGCGACCCGGTCGAGGACGGTCTCGGCCTCGATGACGTTGTGGGTGACGAGCAGGACCGTGGCGCCGCGCTCGGCGCGACGGCGGTCGACGGCGGCCCAGACGGCACGCCGGGCCACCGGGTCCATCCCGGTCGTCGGCTCGTCCAGGACGAGCACCGGGCGCTCCCCGACGAGCGCGGCGGCGACGCAGGCGAGCCGCCGCTGTCCGCCGGAGAGCTTCTTCAGGGGCCGCCCGGCGATCTCGGCGAGCCCGAGTTCGTCGAGGACGGCGTCGCGCTCGGCCCGCGCCTCGCGCACCGGCAGGCCGCGCAGCCGCCCGGTGGTCTCGGCGGCGAGGGCCACGGTCAGCTCGTCGAGGGCGGTGGACTCCTGCCCGAGGTAGCCGATCAGCCGGGAGGCCCGCTCGGGGTGGCGTACGAGGTCGTGGCCGAGCATGTCGACGCTGCCCGAGTCGGGCCGCATCAGTCCGGTGAGCTGCCGTACGAGGGTGGACTTGCCGGCTCCGTTGGGCCCGAGCAGTCCGAAGATCTCACCGCGCCGGACGTCGAGGCTGATGCCGTCCGTGGCGCGTACTTCCGGGGTCGCGGGCGTGCCTCGGCGGCCCCGGGCCGGGGGGTAGGTCTTGACCAGATCACGCACCGCGCACACGGTGCCGCTCGCCGTCGGCGCCTGTGCTGTCCCCGTACTCACGAGGTACGAGGGTACGGGGTCCGGGGACCGGCATTACGCCCGGGGCCGCACCGATCGGACATCAACGCGGCGAACGCCGACCGGGTTGAGCGGGCCTCGGCCAAATGTGGCCTCAGTCTCCGGCGGGCTCGGATTTTCCGGCCTTCTCCGCCGCCCGCTCGGCCGCCGGGGCGTGGTCGGCCGCCGTCCGTACGTCGATCTCGCGCCAGAAGCCCGCCCGGATCGCGTACCGGTCGTGCTCGTCGATCTGGTCGTCCTTGTGGGCGAGGAGGCCGAAGCGGGCCGCGTACCGCAGGAGCTCGCCGTCGATGCGGTGCGGGATGCGCGGGTAGAGGACGGAGAGCTTCGGCAGGTGGCCGGCCTCCGGGAGCCGTTCCATCCAGCGCCGGGCGAAGACCTGCCCCACCTCGAAGGGGTCGCCGCCGACCGTGGTGATGTCCTCCTCGCGGTCGGCCCAGCGCTGTTCGGCGCTGGTGAGCTGCGCGAGCGTGGGCAGCGACGCGGTCTCCGGGGGCTCGCCCAGCGGGCCCCCGCGCTCCACCCAGCCCCGGTCGGACGACCAGCGCAGGGTCGCCGCGGGCTGCGGGGCAGGGGGCCGCTCGGGCTGGCCCAGCGGGCCGCGCAGGGTGCCGGCGAGGTCCTTCGGAGTGGGCACGCCCTTGCCGCCGTGGCCGTGCGCCGGCGCGGCGGGGCTCTCGTCGGGCCGGGGGGCCGCCTCCTCGTCGTCGGGGGCCGCCTCGGCCTGGGCGGCGGCCCGGGAGGCGCGCTCGGCGGAGGCGGCGAGGGCCGACTCGGGCAGCGGGGCGGAGAGGATCGCGGCGATCTCGGGGCGCGTCACGGGCGCCGGGGCGCAGGCGCCGCCGGTCTCCTTGGCGCGAATGGCCTGGGTGATCCACGCCCGGTCCAGGACGCGGCGCTCGTCGGCCTCGGCGACCAGGTCCTCGGACTGGTTGTAGTCGCCGTCGGCGGCCTGGACGGCCCAGAGGTGGACGGCGACGCCGTGCTCCTTGGCGGACATCAGGCCGGGCAGCAGGTCGCCGTCGCCGGTCACCAGGACCACGTCGGAGCAGGCGCGGTTGCGGGCGAGCTCGGTGAGCTCGGCGTGCATCGCGGCGTCGACGCCCTTCTGCGCCCAGCGCCCGTCACTGCGGGTGAGGGCGCCCAGCCGGACCGTGACCCGGGGCATCACGCGCAGCCTGCGGTGCTCGGGCTGCGGGACGCGGTCGGGGGCGCCGTCGAACCAGTAGATCCGCAGCAGCGGCTGTTCGGTGTCGGCCTCGGCGCGCTCGCGGAGCTGCTGGATGAGGGCCGCGTGGTCGACGGTGATGCGGGACCGGGCGGGCTCTCCTGCCAGCAGACTCGCGGCTGCGCCCAGCAGATAGCCGGCGTCCACCAGGACGACGCAACGGTCCACGCGTTCCACCCTCTTCCAGGCACTCGGGATCGGGTTTTCTTCAGGGTTCCTTCGAGTCTGCCCGACCGCGCCGGGGTTAACGGCCGGAACTCGATCATCGGCGTGGCGGATCGCGAAAAGCGCGCATCATACCCCGTCACTACGCACGGTAATGATCCGACATGCGATGTTTATCCGATTATGTGAATCTGACGGTGGTCCTGGCCCCGAGAGTCCTTACAGGAGGAACACCATGGCCAAGAACAAGAACCGCAAGCAGGGCAGCCAGCAGGACCGCGCTTCGCAGTCGGAGCGCGGTACTCAGGAGGCACGCTCCACGGCTTTCGAGTCGCAGAGCCAGTCCCAGGCGCAGGCCCAGGGCAGCCCTGCCGATGTCGCACGCAAGCATCAGCGGCGCTTCGGCCACAACTGACCGGACTCCCGGTAAGGCCGGCACACCGAGAGGGGCGACCCCGCGCAAGCGGAGCCGCCCCTCTCGTACGCGTACCGCTAGCCCGCCAGGCAGGACGGCCCGAGCAGTACCTTCAGGTCGCCGAAGAGCGCCGGGTCCGGCTTCACCCGGTGCCGGTCGAGCCGGAGCACCGTGGTCTTTCGGGGGCCCTGGAGCCTGATGCGTACCTCGGTGTCGCCCCGGTGGCTGTTCAGCACCTCACCGAGCCTGCTGACCATGGGCGGGGTGACCCGGACCGTGGGGATGGTCAGGACGACGGGCGCGTTGGTCCCCGCGTTGGAGATGTCGGGGACCTGCATCTCCATCGCGACCAGGCGCGGCACGTCCTCGCGCTTGTCGAGGCGCCCCTTGACGAAGACGACGGTGTCCTCGACGAGCTGGGTGGAGACCAGCTGGTAGGTGGCGGGGAAGAACATGCACTCGATGGAACCGGCCAGGTCCTCCACGGTGGCGATGGCCCAGGCGTTGCCCTGCTTGGTCATCTTGCGCTGGAGGCCCGAGATGATGCCGCCGATGGTGACGATCGCGCCGTCGCTGTGCTCGCCGCCGGTGAGCTGCGAGATCGCGGCGTCCGACTTGTCGCTCAGGACGTGCTCGATGCCGAAGAGCGGGTGGTCGGAGACGTAGAGCCCGAGCATCTCGCGCTCCTGGGCCAGCAGGTAGGACTTCTCCCACTCGATGTCGGAGAACTCCACGTCGAGCCCGAAGCCGGGCTCGTCGCTGTCCTCCTCGCCGCCGCCGAAGAGGTCGAACTGCCCCTCGGCCTCCTTGCGCTTGACCTGCACCACGTTGTCGATCATGGGCTCGTGGTGGGCGACGAGCCCCTTGCGGGTGTGGCCCATCTCGTCGAAGGCGCCGGCCTTGATGAGGGATTCCACGGTCCGCTTGTTGCAGACGACGGCCTCGACCTTGTCCAGGAAGTCGGGGAAGGTGCTGTACTTCCCCTTCGTCTTGCGGCACCGGATGATCGAGTCCACGACGTTCTGGCCGACGTTGCGGACGGCCGTGAGCCCGAAGAGGATCACGTCGTCGCCCTGGGCGGCGAAGTTGGACTCCGACTCGTTGACGTTCGGCGGGAGCACCTTGATGCCCATGCGCCGGCACTCGTTCAGGTAGACGGCGGACTTGTCCTTGTCGTCCTTGACCGAGGTCAGCAGGGCGGCCATGTACTCGGCGGGGTAGTTCGCCTTGAGGTATCCGGTCCAGTAGGTGACCAGGCCGTACGCGGAGGAGTGCGCCTTGTTGAAGGCGTACCCGGCGAACGGGACCAGCACGTCCCACAGCGCCTTGATCGCGGCGTCGGAGAAGCCGTTCTTCTTGGCCCCGGCCTCGAACAGGACGAAGTTCTTCGCCAGCTCGTCGGCCTTCTTCTTGCCCATCACGCGGCGCAGGATGTCGGCCTCGCCGAGCGAGTACCCGGCGACGATCTGGGCGGCCTTCTGTACCTGCTCCTGGTACACGATCAGGCCGTAGGTGAGGCCGAGGACCTCCTTGAGGGGCTCCTCCAGCTCCGGGTGGATCGGGGTGATGTCCTGGCGGCCGTTCTTGCGCTCGGCGTAGTTCGTGTGCGAGTTCATGCCCATCGGGCCCGGCCGGTAGAGGGCCGAGACGGCGGAGATGTCCTCGAAGTTGTCGGGCTGCATCTGGCGCAGCAGGGAGCGCATCGGCCCGCCGTCGAACTGGAACACGCCGAGCGTGTCACCGCGGCACAGCAGCTCGTACGTCTTGGGGTCGTCGAGCGGGAGGGCGAGCATCTCCAGGTCGATGCCCTTGTTGGACTTCACCATCTTGATGGCGTCGTCCATGATCGTCAGGTTGCGCAGCCCCAGGAAGTCCATCTTGAGCAGGCCGAGCGACTCGCACTGCGGGTAGTCCCACTGCGTGATGGTGACGCCGTCGGTGTGGCGCACCCAGACCGGGGCGTGGTCGACGATCGGCTCGCTGGACATGATGACGCCCGCCGCGTGCACGCCCATCTGCCGGACCAGGCCCTCGACGCCCTTGGCGGTGTCGATGACCTTCTTGACGTCCGGCTCGTTCTCGTACATCCCCCGGATCTCGCCGGCCTCGCTGTAGCGCGGGTGGCTGGGGTCGGTGATGCCGTTGAGGTCGATGCCCTTGCCGAGGACGTCGGCGGGCATGGCCTTGGTGAGCCGGTCGCCCATGGCGTACGGGTAGCCGAGGACGCGGGCGGAGTCCTTGATCGCGTTCTTGGCCTTGATCTTGCCGTAGGTGCCGATCATGGCCACCTTGTCGGCGCCGTACTTCTCCGTGACGTACCGGATGACCTCGACGCGCCTGCGCTCGTCGAAGTCGATGTCGACGTCGGGCATGGAGACGCGCTCCGGGTTGAGGAACCGCTCGAAGATCAGTCCGTGCTCGATCGGGTCGAGGTCGGTGATGCCCATCGCGTACGAGACGATCGAGCCGGCCGCGGAGCCTCGGCCGGGACCGACGGCGATGCCGTTGTTCTTGGCCCACATGATGAAGTCGGCGACGACCAGGAAGTACCCGGGGAACCCCATCTGGATGATGATGTCCATCTCGTACTCGACCTGCTTCTGCCGGTCCTCGGGGACGCCGTTCGGGAAACGGCGGTTCATCCCGACCCGGACCTCCTCCTGGAACCAGGTGATCTCCGTGTAGCCCTCGGGGATCTCGAACTTCGGCATCAGGTCGCGCTTCTCGAACATCCCCGAGGTGTCGATCTGCTCGGCGACCAGGAGGGTGTTGGCGCACCCCTCCTGCCAGGCGTCGGAGGAGTCGACGCCGTACATCTCCTCGGTGGTCTTGAGGTAGTAGCCGGTGCCGTCGAAGCGGAAGCGGTCCGGGTCGGAGAGGTTCTTGCCGGTCTGGATGCACAGCAGGGCGTCGTGCGCGGTCGCCTCGGAGGCGTACGTGTAGTGCGAGTCGTTCGTGACGAGCGGCGGGATGTTCAGCTTCTTGCCGATCTCCAGGAGCCCGTCGCGGACCCGGCGCTCGATCTCGATGCCGTGGTCCATCAGCTCCAGGAAGTAGCGCCCCTCGCCGAAGATGTCCTTGTAGTCGGAGGCCGCCTTGACCGCCTCGTCGAACTGCCCGAGCCGCAACCGCGTCTGGACCTCGCCGGAGGGGCAGCCGGTGGACGCGATCAGGCCCTCGGACCACTGGGCGATGGTCTCCTTGTCCATACGCGGCCACTTCTGGAGCCAGCCCTCGGCGTAGGCGTCGGAGGACAGCTTGAAGAGGTTGTGCAGGCCCGTCTTGTTCGCCGCCCAGATGGTCTTGTGGGTGTAGCCACCCGAACCGGAGACGTCGTCGCGCTTCTGGTGGGGCTGCCCCCACTGGATCTTCCGCTTGTGCTTGCGCGACTCGGGCGCGACGTACGCCTCGATGCCGATGATCGGCGTCACGTCCGCCTTCTTCGCCGAGTGGAAGAAGTCGTACGCCCCGTGCAGGTTGCCGTGGTCGGTCATGGCGATATGGGTCATGCCCATGTCGTTGCACGCGTTGAACATGTCCTTGAGCCGCGCGGCACCGTCCAGCAGCGAGTACTGGGTGTGGACGTGAAGGTGCGTGAAGGGCGGCTTGGTCACGGCGCTGTGCCTCCGGGGAAATGTGGACGACGGGACGGGGGATGTCTGGGGGGACAGCGTGGAAGTCTACGTCTCCGAGGAGCGCGACGACGGGCACTCCGCGATACGGTCGCGCGTTGGAAGGGCGGGACCACCCGTCCCTTTTGTCATGCACGTCATCACGCAGGCCAGGTACCAGGAGGCAGTCACAGATGTCGGACACGCAGACCGGCGCGGAGCGGCGCGGGGAGCAGATTCTCGAGGTCTTCGACGCCGCCTTCGGGGAGCTCCTCGCGGCCGATCCGGCCGCCTTCCGGGTCAAGTTCCGCAAGATGGCGGGCTCGGCCTTCGCGTTCTACCGGGGCACCGCCTGCCTGTTCTACAACGACCTGGAGCGCGAGCGGCACGGCGGCCCGTATCTGGACGAGCGCACCGGCCGGGTCTGGATCCACGGCGACCTGCACGCGGAGAATTTCGGCACCTACATGGATGCCAACGGCCGCCTCGTCTTCAACGTGAACGACTTCGACGAGGCGTACGTGGGCCCCTTCACCTGGGACCTCAAGCGCTTCGCCGCCTCCATCGCGCTGCTGGGGTACGCGAAGGCGCTGGGCGACGAGCAGATCACCGAGCTGGTGCGGATCTACGCGGCGGCCTACCGCGAGCGCATCCGCGCCCTGGCCACGGGCGCCAAGAACGACGAGGTGCCGCCCTTCACGCTGGACACCGCCGAGGGGCCGCTGCTCGGCGCGCTGCGGGTGGCCCGCTCGCTCACCCGGTTCTCGCTGCTCGACTCGATGACCGAGATCCGCGACTTCGAGCGCCGCTTCAGTGAGGGCGGCGGCGCGATCGACCTGGACGCGGCGACGCGGTACAAGGTGCTGGCCGCGTTCGACGGCTATCTGGAGACGCTGCCGGAGTCGAGCCTGACCCGGCCCGACTCGTACCGGGTCAAGGACGTCGTGGGCCGGCGCGGCATCGGCATCGGCTCGGCGGGCCTGCCCTCGTACAACATCCTGCTGGAGGGCAACAGCGACGCCCTGGAGAACGACGTCGTGATCTACCTCAAGCAGGCGCAGACCCCGGCCGTCTCCCGGCACATCACGGACGCGGCCGTCCGCGACTACTTCCAGCACGAGGGCCACCGCACGGTGATCTCGCAGCGCGCACTGCAGGCCCACGCCGACCCGTGGCTGGGCTGGACCGAGCTGGACGGGGCCGGCCAGCTGGTCGCCGAGGTGTCGCCGTACGCGGTGGACCTGGACTGGTCCGACATCGACGAGCCCGACGAGATCGCGGCGGTCGTCGCCGACCTGGGCCGGGCGACGGCCACGATGCACTCGGCGGCGGACGACGAGAGCGGCCACTCGCTGGTGCCGTTCTCCACCGAGCGGGCGATCGACGCCGCCATCGCGGCCGACGAGGACGGCTTCGGGGACCTCCTGGTGGACTTCGCCCACAGCTACGGGGCCCGGGCCCGCGCGGACCACCAGATCTTCGTGGACCTCTTCCGCAACGGCCGCATCCCGGGGCTGTAGCCGGCGAAACGGAATCTTTAGGGGTCGCTTACAGGTTCGCATGCGACACTCCTGGGCGATGGACATATCCGGGACGCAGCTCAGAGCGGCACGCGCGGCGCTTTTCACAGCGCTCGTCGTGACGCTCTCCGCCGCGTCCCACGTCCTGCTCTCGCAGGTCGCGCTGCCGCTGGTGCCCGTCGCCGTGCTGGCCGTTGTGGTCTTCGCGGCGGCCTACGCCCTGGCCGGCCGCCAGCGCTCCTTCGGGGCGATCGCCGGACTGCTGGTCCCGCTGGAGCTGGCGGCCGACACCTTCTTCACCACCGGCCAGCACCTCTGTTACGGGGCGGCGGGCGGCCCGATAGCGGGCCCCCTGCGCTCGGTGGGCGTCGACGTCCTGTGCGGCGGCGGCGACCTCGGCCCCGGGCCCGGCCGGCTCGGCGACGTCACCACCCCGCTCGCCTCGGTGACCGCCGGCGGTCAGGGCGCCGCCGCGCTGCTCGCCTCCCCCGGACCGCTGGTCCCCTGGCTGCTGCTGGCCGCCCATGTCACCGTCGGGCTGCTCGCCGCCGCCTGGCTGCACCGCGGGGAGCTGGCGCTCGCCGGGCTGCTGGGGGCGTGCGCGCTGATGGCGTTCCGCCCGCTGCTGATCGCCGTGGCCGTGGTGGGCACGGCCGGACGCTCCGTACACCGCAAGGCGCTCGCCGCCGCGTCCGGGCCGCGCCCGCCGGCCCACGCCCGCCTGCTCGTCCACTCCGTGGGACGGAGGGGTCCGCCGCTCGGGGCCTGTGCGCTCTGAGCACACGCAGACCCCGGAACGTACGACCCACACCCCACGGAGAACACCACCATGAGCAAGCGCAACAGCCAGGCCAACAAGTCCGCAGCCCGCGAGCGGCTGCGCGCGGAGCGCGAGCGCCAGGCGAAGAAGGACAAGGCCCGCCGGCAGCTCGTCGTCGGCGTCTCGGTCGTGGCCGGCCTCGCCGTCGTAGCGGGCATCAGCTACGCGGTGGCGGAGCTGAACAAGCCGTCCCACTGGGATTCCCTCAAGGACGAGAAGACGGTGGCCGCGCCCAGGAACACCTCGGGCACCAACGGCACCACCGTCGTCATCGGCAAGGACAGCGCGAAGAAGACCCTGAAGCTGTACGAGGACTCCCGCTGCCCGATCTGCGCCTCGTTCGAGCAGACCGTCGGCTCGGCCATCGCCAAGGACGTCGAGGACGGCACGTACAAGATCCAGTACATAGGCGCGTCGTTCATCGACGGCGACAGCCTCGGCGGCGACAACCCCTCCGTCGGCACCCGCGGCGAGGGCTCCAAGAACGCCCTGAGCGCGCTGGGCGCCGCCCTGAACGTGAGCACGGACGCGTTCCTGGAGTACAAGAGCGCCCTGTACTCGGCGAAGTTCCACCCGGACGAGGCGGACGACAAGTTCAAGGACGACAGCTACCTGATCGAGGTGGCGGACTCCGTGAAGGAGCTCAAGGGCAACAAGGACTTCCAGAAGGCCGTCGAGGACGGCACGTACGACGCCTGGGCCCTGAAGATGTCCAAGAGCTTCGACGAGAACAAGGACGACGTGACGGGCACGCCGACCCTCGTCATGGACGGCAAGAAGGTCACCGGCAGCGACGGCAAGAACGCGCCGATGACGGTCGACGACTACAACACGGCGATCGCGGCGGCCCTGAAGGGCTGACCCGCACCCTCGAAGGGCTCCGCGCGATCCGCGCGGAGCCCTTCGCGCGTCACAGCGTGGCGAGGAACCCGATCGCGACCTTCCAGGCCAGCTCCGCGGCGTCCCGGTCGAAGTCCGGCAGCTCCGGGTCGGTGAACAGGTGCCCGGCGCCCGGGTAGCGGTAGACCTCCACGTCCGCCCCGGTCCGCTGCATGTCCAGGTACCAGGAGTTCAGCCAGTCCGGCGTCTCGTACGGGTCCGGATCGGCCACGTGCAGCTGTACGGGCAGCTCGTCCACCGAGGCGTTCTCGGCGATGTCCGAGGTGCCGTGCAGGAGCAGCAGCCCGCGTGCCTTCTCGTCGCCGAGCGCCAGGGTCTGGGCGACCGAGGCGCCGAGCGAGAAACCGGCGTAGACGAGGCCCTGGTCGGAGTAGGGCGCGGCGGCGAGCACGGCCCGCTTGAGCAGCTCCTCCTTGCCGGCCTCCTCGCGGAACGCCTCCGCTTCCTCCACCGAATCAAAGGTGTGCCCCTCGAACAGATCGGGCACGCGCACCTCGTGCCCCGCGGCGCGCAGCCGTTCGGCTGCGGCGTGCACGGCGGGGCGCAGACCGTACATCGAGTGGAAAAGCATGATGTTCATGACGCCCATGGTGCCAGTTGCGTTCGAAGGGATGGAGAGCGACAGCATGGAGAGTGTTCTGCGGCCGCTGATCGTCCTCGGCGGCTCGGTGGTGATCACCCTGGCTGCGGGCTGGCTCTTCGACTTCCTGCTGAGGCGCGCCGACGCCCGGCACCACGAGACCCCGTTGTGGGGCCTGCTGCGGCAGTGCCGGATTCCGTTCCAGCTGGTCATGTGCGCGGCACTGCTGCGCGGTACGTACGCGAGGACCGGTCTCGGCCCGGTCCAGAACCACCAGGTGGGCATCGGCCGACTGCTGACGCTGGTGCTGATCGGCGCGTCGGCCTGGCTGGTGGTGCGCATCGCCATAGCGGTCGTCGACTCCGTGTACGCGCGCTACGCGGCGGCCCACAACCGGGACCCGGCGCGGGTGCGCCGGGTGCGGACGCAGGTGACGCTGATCCAGCGCGTGGTCATCGCGGTCGTGACGATCCTGGCCGCCGCGGCGATGCTGCTGACGTTCCCCGAGATGCAGGCGGTGGGCACCTCGATGCTGGCGTCGGCCGGTCTCGTCGGCATCGTCGCCGGTGTCGCCGCCCAGTCCACGCTCGGCAACCTCTTCGCGGGGCTTCAGATCGCGTTCGGCGACATGGTCCGCATCGGCGACACCGTGGTGGTGGACGGCGAGTGGGGCACGATCGAGGAGATCACGCTGACCTTCCTCGCGGTGCGTACGTGGGACGAGCGGCGGATCACGATGCCGGTCTCGTACTTCACGGGCAAGCCGTTCGAGAACTGGTCGCGCGGCGGGGCGCAGATGACCGGCTCGGTCTTCTTCCACCTCGACCACTCGGCGCCGATCGAGGCGATGCGTGACAAGCTGCGGGACATCCTCGGCGAGTGCGCCGCCTGGGACGGCCGGAACTGGTCCCTGGCGGTCACGGACACCACCCCGACGACGATCGAGGTGCGCGCGGTGGTCACGGCGAAGGACGCGGACGACATCTGGACGGCGCGCTGCGCGGTCAGGGAGCAGCTGATCGGCTGGCTGCGCGACCATCACCCGTACGCGCTGCCGCGGGTCGCGACGGCCCCCGCGGCGCTCCCGCCCGGCGACGCGTGGCCGTCGGTGAACGGGACCGGCAAGGACGAGAAGGCCGCGAGCGGCTGGAACCGGACCCCTCGCACCGGCCAGGGCTGACCGGCGCCGGCCTCAGCGCAGGCTGCGGACGTCCAGCTGCCGCAGGACCCGGTCCACGACCTCGGGGTCGGAGCCGGGTTCGCTGCGTGCGGAGAGCACGGCGTGGCGGGCGGCGGACATCATCTCGCGCTGGATGCGGCTGACCGCGTGGAACCGCTCGACGCGCTTGGCGTAGGCGTCGCGCCGTTCGTCGTCGACCATCTCGGGGCTGATCCGCGCCCCCATGTCGTACGCGAGCCGGTGCAGCCGCTCGACGACGTCCTCGGGGAGGTCCTCGGTCTCCTCGATCTTCTTGAGCCGCCGGCGGGCCGCCTTGGCCGCCCGGACCGCGAGGTCCTTCTCCAGGGCCGCCTCGGCGTCCGTGTCCGCGCGCACCCCGAGCCGCCGCACCAGCCAGGGCAGCGTCAGCCCCTGGAAGACCAGGGTCACCATGATCACGGAGAACGCGATGAAGACGATCTGGTCGCGGCCGGGGAACGGCTTGCCGTCGTCCGTCTCCAGCGGGATCGCGAGGGCCAGCGCGACGGAGGCCACCCCGCGCATCCCGGCCCACCACATGACGACGGTCTCCCGCCAGCTGGTGGGGATCTCCTCGCTGACGTCCCGCCGGGTGTGCAGCCGCTTGGCCAGCCAGGTGGCCGGGAGCAGATAGAGGAGCCGTACGCCGACGACGACCGCGACGACGGCGAGGCCCCAGCCGGCCATCTCCAGCTCGCGGCCGTCCGCCGTGCCGAACACGTTGTGCAGTTCGAGGCCGATGAGCCCGAAGGCGATCCCGGTGACGAGGGTGTCGACGATGTCCCAGAAGGTGCGTCCGGTGAGCCTGCCGAGGACGTCGTCGGCGTCCGCGGTGTGCTCGGCGAGGAAGATCGCGGTCACCAGGACGGCGAGCACGCCGGAGCCCATCAGCTCCTCGGCGAGCACGTAGCTGACGAACGGCACCAGCAGGGTCAGGCCGACCTGGAGGGTGGCGTCGCCGAGCAGCCCCATCAGTTTGATCGTGAGCCAGCCGAGCGCCACGCCCACCGCGACGGCGACCACCGCGGACAGCACCAGCAGCCCGAACGCCTCGGGCCACGAGAAGGTCCCGCTGACGGCCGCCGCGATGGCCACGTGGTACAGCACGATCGCGGTGACGTCGTTGAAGAGCCCCTCGCCCTCCAGGATGGAGACGAGCCGGCGGGGCAGCCCGACCGAGCCGGCGACGGCGGTCGCGGCGACCGGGTCGGGCGGGGCGACGAGCGCGCCGAGCGCGACGGCGGCGGCCAGCGGCAGGCCGGGCACGATCGCGTCGGCCACCGCTGCGACGGCGGCGGTCGTGAGGAAGACCAGGGCGACGGCCAGCAGGAAGATGGGCCGCTTGTTCGCCGCGAACTGCCGCCAGGAGGTCCGCTGCACCGAGGCGTAGAGCAGCGGCGGCAGCAGGGCGGGGAGGATGATCTCCGGCGGGATGTCCACGTTCGGCACGAAGCTGACGAAGGCCAGCACGACCCCGAAGAGCGTCATCAGCACCGGCGCGGGGAGCTTGAGCCGGTCCCCGAGCGGAACCGTGACCACGGCTCCGAGCAGCAGCAGGAGCAGCAGTGACATCTGGTCCACGGGGTGCCTTCCGAAGCGCTCCGGCCGGGCCCGGTGTCCGCCCCGCCGTCGCCCCTCACCCTGCCATGCGCCTCCTGCCCGCCGGGGCCAGGGGGGCGGCGGGGCGTCAGATCGCCCGGCGCATCGCCCGGTGCGGGATGCCCGCGTCCATGAACTCGGGGCCGTACGGCTCGTAGCCGAGGCGCTCGTAGAAGCCGAGGGCGTGCGTCTGGGCGTGCAGGTCGACGGCGGCCAGGCCGTGGTCCCGGGCCGCGTCCTCGATGGCCCGCACCAGCGCGGCGCCGACGCCGAGGCCGCGGGCCTCCTTGCTGACCGCGAGCCGGCCGAGTGAGCCGACGGTGAGGTCCACGCCGTTGTGCGCCGCGGCGGCGGGTCCGTGCAGCAGCCGGCCGGTGCCGAGCGCGGTGCCGTCGGCCGCGACGGCTATGACGTGCACCGCGTCGGCGTCGTAGGCGTCGTACTCGATCTCCTCGGGCACGTTCTGCTCACCGACGAAGACCTCCTTGCGCAGTTGGAAGCACGCGGCGCGGTCCTGCTCGTCCGTGACGGTCCGCGTGCTGTACGCGAGCGGCCCGGCCGTCACTGGCTCTCCGCCGCGATCCGGTCCAGCGCCTGCTGGAGGTCGTCGGGGTAGGTGCTGGTGAACTCGACCCAGCTGCCGTCGGCAGGGTGCTCGAAGCCCAGCTTGACCGCGTGCAGCCACTGCCGGGTCAGGCCGAGGCGCTTGGCCATGGTCGGGTCGGCGCCATAGGTGAGGTCGCCGACGCAGGGGTGGCGGTGGGCGGACATGTGCACCCGGATCTGGTGGGTGCGGCCGGTCTCCAGCTTGATGTCGAGGAGGCTGGCGGCCCGGTACGCCTCGATCAGGTCGTAGTGCGTCACCGAGGCCTTGCCGTCCGCGACGACCGCCCACTTGTAGTCGTGGTTGGGGTGGCGGCCGATGGGCGCGTCGATGGTGCCGCTCATGGGGTCCGGGTGGCCCTGGACCAGCGCGTTGTACTTCTTCTCGACGACCCGGTCGCGGAACTGGGCCTTCAGCGAGGTGTAGGCGCGCTCGGACTTGGCGACGACCATCAGCCCGGAGGTGCCGACGTCGAGGCGGTGGACGATGCCCTGGCGCTCGGCGGCGCCGGAGGTCGAGATCCGGTACCCGGCGGCGGCGAGGCCGCCGATGACGGTGGTGCCGGTCCAGCCGGGGCTGGGGTGCGCGGCGACGCCGACGGGCTTGGCGATGACCACGATGTCGTCGTCGTCGTGCACGATCTCCATGCCATCGACGGGCTCGGCGACGATCTGCACCGGTGCGGGCGCCTGCGGCATCTCCACTTCGAGCCAGGCACCGCCGTGCACCCGCTCGGACTTCCCGACCACCGAGCCGTCCACCTGCACCTTCCCGGCGGCGGCCAGGTCGGCGGCCTTGGTGCGGGAGAACCCGAACATCCGGGAGATGACGGCGTCGACGCGCTCGCCCTCCAGGCCATCGGGGACGGGCAGGGTGCGGACCTCGGGTTGCGTACTCACCAGTCGAGTATGCCTTGCGGGCGCCAGTCCTTGTGCCCGGCTAGTCCTTGTGCACGGTGCCGTCGGGGTCCAGGCCCTTGAAGGAGAGGAGGACGATCAGGATGCCGCCGCAGACGATCGCGGAGTCGGCCAGGTTGAAGACGGCGAAGTGGGCGGGGGCGATGAAGTCGACCACCGCGCCCTCGAAGACGCCCGGCGCGCGGAAGATGCGGTCGGTGAGGTTGCCGAGCGCCCCGCCGAGCAGCAGGCCGAGCGCGATGGCCCACGGCAGGCTGTACAGCTTCCGTGCGAGCCGCGCGATGACCACGATGACGGTCGCCGCGATGATCGTGAAGATGATCGTGAACGCCTCACCGAAACCGAACGCGGCGCCCGCGTTGCGGATGGCGTCGAGCTTGAGCCAGTCGCCGAGGAGCTCGATCGGCTCCTGGTGCTCCAGCTTCGCCACGACGAGCATCTTGCTGCCGAGGTCGAGCAGGTAGGCGACGACGGCGACGCAGAACAGCAGGATGATCCGCCGCCGGCGGGTGGCCGGCGAACGGTCGACCGCCGCGTCCGCGTCCGAGGCCGTGGCACCGCTGTCCGGCGCCTCCGGCGCGACGGAGTCCGGGGAAGCGGCCGCGCCGTCCGGCCCGGTCTCTCCGCTTCCCTCAGCCCCGGTGATGTCCGGCGTACCGATGATGCGCTCCGCCTCTGCCACGTGAGTCCCTCAAGCTAGTTCCCAACAGAGAACGAGGGTACGACACACCAGTGCGGATCAGCCTCGTCGCTCCTGCTTCTGTTTGTCCTCGACGCACAGCGTGGCGCGGGGGAACGCCTGCATCCGGGCCTTGCCGATCGGCTTCCCGCAGACCTCGCAGAGCCCGTACGTACCGGCCTCCAGCCGGGCCAGGGCGCGCTCGGTCTGGTCCAGCATCTCCTGGGCGTTGGCGGCGAGCTGCATCTCGTGCTCGCGGGTGATGTTCTTGGTGCCGGTGTCGGCCTCGTCGTCGCCCGCCCCGTCGCCGGAGTCCCGCATCAGCCCGGCCAGCGCCAGTCCCGAGGCCTCCAGCTCGTTGCGGAGCCGGGTGATCTCGCCGGTCAGCTCGTCCCGCGCGGACGCGACCTCATCCGGCGTCCAGGGGTCCTCGCCCGGCCGTACGGCCAGGTCCCCCGGGGCCGTGGCGACCCGGGCGGGCGGCACGGGTGCCGCGTCCTCGTCGACGGTCCGGGTCCTGGCCGCGCTCTTCTTGGCTACCACCGTGTGGGCTCCCGTCTGCTCGGCGGCCTCGGCCGCCCCCGTGTTCGCCGGGGCCGTGGCGGCCCCGGTCCTCTTCGCCGTGGTCTTCCGGCCCGCCGCCTTCTTGACGGAGGCCTTCTTCCCGGTGGACGCCGTGTCCTCGCCGGACTCCGCGTGCCCGGCGGACTCCGGCTCACCACCCGCCGTCGCACCGGCGGACGCCGTCTTCCTCGCCGCGGCCTTCTTCGCCGGCGCCTTCTTGCCGGGCGCCTTCTTCTCCACCATGGCCGCGGCCCCTTCACGCATTGTGATCTTGCTCGCGAGTCGTGCTGGGACGATAAGTCGACCCCGGCCCCGCGGCAACGGGGCACGCCGCCGCACCGCCCCTCCCCGTGTCCGGATCACCGTGCGCCTGCATCCGTTGTGCCCAGCTCCCCGCCGGGTAATCCGGCTTCCCGCCGCGCGCCGGGCCGTGCCCCGGCTCCGTGCGCCCCGTGTGGCCATTCGGGTCACGCGGGGCCCCTCCGTAAACCGGTCGGACGGCGTGCCCCGCGGCCCGTACACTGGCCTCAGCGAGAGGCGTGGATGGGACGAGTAGCGTCGTACGCAGCCAGCAGCGACCCGGGGACGGTGGGAGCCCGGGGGCGAGCGCGTCGTGAAGATCACCCCGGAGCCGCCGGAAGAACGCCCCCGAGGGGCCAGTAGAACCGGCATCGCACCCCAATGAGGGGGCCCGGGGCGCACGCCCGGGGCCAAGGAGGGTGGTACCGCGGGGACCGGCGTCGGTTCTCGTCCCTCCGACGGAAGTGGAAGACGTCCGCCGGAGGAAGCCCGCACATGACATCGCCGCAGTACCGCCAGGTACCCGCCCAGGTCGACCTGCCCGCGCTCGAGCACGCAGTGCTCGACTTCTGGCGCGAGAACAAGGTCTTCGACAAGAGCCTCGACCAGTCCGAGGGCCGCCCCGAGTGGGTGTTCTACGAGGGCCCGCCGACCGCCAACGGCATGCCCGGCGCCCACCACATCGAGGCCCGCGTCTTCAAGGACGTCTTCCCCCGCTTCCGGACCATGCAGGGCTACCACGTGGGCCGCAAGGCCGGCTGGGACTGCCACGGCCTGCCGGTCGAGCTGGCGGTCGAGAAGGAGCTGGGCTTCAACGGCAAGAAGGACATCGAGGCGTACGGCATCGCCGAGTTCAACGCCAAGTGCCGCGAGTCCGTGACCCGGCACACCGACGCCTTCGCCGAGCTGACGACCCGCATGGGCTACTGGGTCGACCTCGACGACGCGTACCGCACGATGGACCCCGAGTACGTCGAGTCCGTGTGGTGGTCGCTGAAGGAGATCTTCAACAAGGACCTGCTCGTCCAGGACCACCGCGTCGCTCCCTGGTGCCCGCGCTGCGGCACCGGCCTGTCCGACCACGAGCTGGCTCAGGGCTACGAGACGGTCGTCGACCCCTCGGTCTTCGTCCGCTTCCCGCTCACCTCCGGCCCCCTGGCCGGCGAGGCGGCGCTCCTGGTGTGGACGACGACCCCGTGGACCCTGGTCTCGAACACCGCGGTCGCCGCGCACCCGGACGTCACCTACGTCGTCGCGACGAACGGCGAGGAGAAGCTCGTCGTCGCGCGGCCGCTGGTCGAGAAGGCGCTCGGCGAGGGCTGGGAGCTCACCGGCCAGTCGTTCACGGGCCGCGAGATGGAGCGCTGGACGTACGAGCGCCCGTTCGCCCTGGTGGACTTCCCGGCGCCCGCGCACTACGTCGTCAACGCCGAGTACGTGACGACCGAGGACGGTACGGGTCTGGTCCACCAGTCCCCCGCGTTCGGCGCCGACGACCTCCTGGTCTGCAAGGCGTACGGCCTGCCGGTGGTCAACCCGGTCCGCCCCGACGGCACCTTCGAGGAGGACCTGCCGCTGGTCGGCGGGATCTTCTTCAAGAAGGCCGACGAGGCGCTGACCGAGGACCTGAAGGACCGCGGGCTGCTCTTCCGCCACGTCCCGTACGAGCACAGCTACCCGCACTGCTGGCGCTGCCACACCGCGCTGCTGTACTACGCACAGCCGTCCTGGTACATCCGTACGACGGCGGTCAAGGAGCGGCTGCTCCAGGAGAACGAGAAGACCAACTGGTTCCCGGACTCGGTCAAGCACGGCCGCTTCGGCGACTGGCTGACCAACAACGTCGACTGGGCGCTGTCCCGCAACCGCTACTGGGGCACCCCGCTGCCGATCTGGCGCTGCGAGGACGGCCACCTCACCTGCGTCGGCTCCCGCGCCGAGCTGGGCGAACTGTCCGGCGCGGACCTCTCGGGCCTGGACCCGCACCGGCCGTTCATCGACGAGATCACGTTCACCTGCACGCACGAGAGCTGCCAGCTGGAGGCTTACCGCGTCCCGGAGGTCATCGACGCCTGGTACGACTCGGGCTCGATGCCGTTCGCGCAGTGGGGCTACCCGTACAAGAACAAGGAGATCTTCGAGAGCCGCTACCCGGCGCAGTTCATCTCGGAGGCCATCGACCAGACCCGCGGCTGGTTCTACACACTGATGGCCGTCGGCACGCTGGTCTTCGACAAGTCGTCCTACGAGAACGTCGTCTGCCTGGGCCACATCCTCGCCGAGGACGGCCGGAAGATGTCCAAGCACCTGGGCAACATCCTCCAGCCGATCCCGCTCATGGACCAGCACGGCGCCGACGCCGTGCGCTGGTTCATGGCGGCGGGCGGCTCGCCCTGGGCGGCCCGGCGGGTGGGCCACGGCACGATCCAGGAGGTCGTCCGCAAGACGCTCCTCACGTACTGGAACACGGTGGCCTTCCAGGCCCTGTACGCCCGTACGTCCGACTGGTCGCCCTCGGCCGCGGACCCGGCGCCCGCCGACCGCACGGTCCTGGACCGCTGGCTGCTCGGCGAGCTGAACACCCTGGTCGACCAGGTCACCCAGGCGCTGGAGGGCTACGACACCCAGCGCGCCGGCAAGCTGCTGTCCGCGTTCGTCGACGACCTGTCCAACTGGTACGTGCGCCGCTCCCGCCGCCGCTTCTGGCAGGGCGACAAGGCGGCGCTGCGCACCCTGCACGAGGTCGTCGAGACGGTGACCCGGCTGATGGCCCCGCTGACCCCGTTCATCACCGAGCGGGTCTGGCAGGACCTGGTCGTGCCGGTCGCCCCGGACGCGCCGGAGTCGGTCCACCTGTCGTCCTGGCCGAAGGCGGACCCGTCGGCGGTCGACCCCGCCCTCTCGGCACAGATGGCGCTCGTGCGCCGCCTGGTGGAGCTGGGCCGGGCCACGCGTGCGGAGTCGGGCGTCAAGACCCGCCAGCCGCTGTCCCGCGCCCTGGTCGCGGCCTCGGGCTTCGAGCGCCTCTCCCCGGAGCTGCACGCCCAGATCACGGAGGAGCTGAACGTCTCCTCGCTGGCCTCCCTCTCCGAGGTGGGCGGCTCGCTCGTCGACACCACGGCCAAGGCGAACTTCCGGGCGCTCGGCAAGCGCTTCGGCAAGGGCGTCCAGGCAGTGGCCAAGGCGGTCGCGAACGCGGACGCGGCGGCCCTGTCGCTGGCCCTGCGCGAGGGCACGGCCTCGGTCGAGGTGGACGGCGAGACGGTCACCCTCTCGCCGGACGAGGTCATCATCACGGAGACCCCGCGCGAGGGCTGGTCCGTCGCCTCCGACTCGGGCGCCACGGTCGCCCTGGACCTGGAGATCACCCCGGAGCTGCGGCGCGCGGGCCTGGCCCGTGACGCGATCCGCCTGATCCAGGAGGCCCGCAAGAACAGCGGCCTGGACGTGGCGGACCGCATCGCCGTCCGCTGGACCTCCACGTCCCCCGCGACGACGGAGGCCCTCACCGAGCACGCGACGCTGATCGCGGACGAGGTGCTGGCGCTGGACTACGCGGAGGGCGGGGCGGACGGCGCGTACGGCGCCCCGTTCGAGGACGAGGGCCTGAACCTGGTCTTCCGCCTCCGCAAGGCGTAGCGGCCCCCGAGGGCCCGGCCGGGAACACCTCGGCCGGGCCCTTTCCTGTCCCCCACCCCGCCCCTTCCCGTAACCGGGGCTCAAGTGCCGGCGAGGCTGCATTTCGCTCCTGCCGCCGCGCATCTGCGACGGCGGCGGCAAAAACAAGCCCCTCCGGCGATTGAGGAGCGGGGGTACGAGGGCAGAGCCCCCGAAACGGCGCCGAGGCGGGCCGCGTACGCAAAAGGGCCGGGCCCCGGGGAAAACCCCGGGGCCCGGCCCTCAGCCTGCCGACGGCTACGCGCTCAACGAGCGCGCCCCGCTCAGTTGTCGTCCTCGTCGATCAGGAACCCGCGCATCGGCGACGGCGCCTGCTGCATCGGCTGCGGCGCCTGCGGCCGCACCGGCGCCATCGGCTGCGTCATCGCCGGGGACATCTGCTGCTGACCGCCGTACGACGGGCCGCCGCCCATGGACGGGTTGCCGCCCATCGGCTGACCACCGTGGTTGCCGCCCATGGCGTGACCCATGGCACCCGCACCGGCCGGAGCCAGCGAGGGCGACGGCGGCAGCGACGCGGCGGCCGGGGTACGCGCCGGAGCCAGCGAGTCGTCCGCCTGGGTCTCCAGCTGACGCAGCTGGCTCTCCAGGTAGGACTTCAGACGGGTCCGGTACTCGCGCTCGAAGCCGCGCAGGTCCTCGACCTTGCGCTCCAGCGTCGCGCGGGCCGACTCCAGCGAGCCCATCGCCACGCGGTGCTTCTCCTGCGCGTCCCGCTCCAGCGCGTCCGCCTTGGCGCGGGCGTCCCGCTCCAGGCCCTCGGCGCGGCTGCGGGCCTCGCCGACGATCTTGTTGGCCTCGGAACGGGCCTCCGCGATCGCCTGGTCGGCGGTCTGCTGGGCGAGGGACAGGACACGGGCGGCGCTGTCGCCACCGGGGCCCTGCTGCTGCATCTGCGGCGGCGGCTGCATCTGCGGCTGCATCTGCTGCATCTGCTGCTGCGGGTTGTGACCGCCCATGGGGCCGCCCATCGGTCCGCCCATGGGACCACCCTGCATCGGGCCGGGACCGTGGGGGCCCTGCGGACCGGGACCGTGCGGGCCCTGGGGGCCGTGGCCGCTGGGACCGGCGGGCAGCTGCGGAGCACCACCGGGCAGCTGGGGGGGACCCATCTGCGGGGGCTGCTGCTGGACCGGCGGGCCCGATATGGCGGCGGGCACCGGGGCACCCGGCCGGTCCTGCTGCTCCGGCGGCTTGCGCATACCCTGCTGCTGGTTCTGCGCGGCGGCACGCGTGGCGGCGGCCAGCTTGGCGCGCAGGTCCTCGTTCTCACGGAGCAGGCGGGTCAGCTCCGACTCGACCTCGTCGAGGAAGGCATCGACCTCGTCCTCGTCGTAGCCCTCTCGGAGGCGGACCGTCGTGAACTGCTTGTTCCGCACATCCTCGGGAGTCAGCGGCATCTCTTCTTCACCTCTACGTAGTCGTCGGCAGTCGGCAGGACCGTATCGCTCACAGCCTGATCACGACGCTGATCAGGATGGAAACGATGATCATCAGAACGAAGAAGGACAGGTCGAGTGCCACGCCCCCGAGACGCAGCGGCGGGATGAACCGCCGCAGGAGCTTGAGCGGTGGATCGGTGACCGTGTACGTGGTCTCGAGGACGACCACCATCGGCTTGCCCGGCTGCCATGAACGTGCGAACTGGAAGACGTAGTCCATGACGAGCCGGAAGATCAGCACGATGAGGAAACACATCAACGCGATGTAGACAACACTTTGTGCGACGCCCATCTCTCGCGCTTCCCTCTCCCCTGGCTCTCGTAGCGCCGGCCTCTCGGCCGGGTCGTTCCCGGTGTCGTGTTCTCAGCTCTGGTTGAAGAATCCGCCCTCTGCGATACGGGCCTTGTCCTCCGCCGTGACATCGACGTTAGCAGGAGACAGCAGGAACACCTTCTGTGTCACTCGCTCAATGCTGCCATGGAGACCGAAGACGAGTCCCGCGGCAAAGTCGACAAGTCGCTTTGCGTCCGTATCGTCCATCTCCGTGAGATTCATGATCACCGGAGTGCCCTCACGGAAGTGTTCCCCGATGGTACGGGCCTCGTTGTAGGTCCTGGGGTGCAGCGTGGTGATCCGGTAGGGCTCCCGCTCGGACACGACCTTGGGCATGATCACCGGTGCGTTCTTCTCCATGTTCGGGCGTTCAGGTGTGATGGATGCCACGGGTGCGATCCGGGCGGGTCGCTCACGCTCCGCCGGGATCTGGACGGGCTCCCGCTGCGCCGGCGGCTGGACCGCGCGGACCGGTTCGTCGCGCTCCCGGTCCCGCTCCACCTGATGCGCGGGCTGGTGCCGGCGCCGGTCGCGCTCGGGCTCCGGCTCGGGTTCGAATTCGTCGTCGGGGTCGAACCCCGGACCGTCGTACCCATCGTCCTCCACGAGGCCGAGGTAGACCGCCATCTTGCGCATCGCGCCGGCCATGCTCTGAGTCCTCCGCTCTGTGGTGGATCGGCATCTGTCACCAAGTGCCCGCGATCCACTCCGGCCTGCCCGCCCTGGGCGGTAATGACCATATTTTCTGCTGTGGTCCGACTTGCTTGGCGACGTTACCCGAGCCCGGGGCGGACTCCGAGTACCGCAGTACCGACGCGCACATGTGTCGCTCCGGCCGCGATCGCGTCCTCGAGGTCCGCACTCATCCCTGCAGAGACCATGTTCGCAGCCGGATGGTTCCCGCGCAGCCGGGATGAGAATTCCATCAGCCGGTCGAACGCGGCCCGTTGCCGTCCGGCGAAGGGGCCGGCGAGCGGCGCGACGGTCATCAGTCCGTCCAGCCGCAGCCCGGGCGCGGCGGCCACCGCGTCGGCCAACTCCTCGATCCCGTCCGGGGCGACGCCCCCGCGCGCGCCCCGCTCACCGCTCTCCGCGTCGAGCGCCACCTGGATCAGGCAGCCGAGTTCACGGCCGGCGCCCCCGGCCGCCGACGACAGGGCGGTCACCAGCTTCGTACGGTCCACCGACTGCACGACATCGGCATAACCGGCCACCGAGCGAACCTTGTTGGTCTGCAATTGACCGACAAAGTGCCAGGAGAGGGACAGATCCGCACATGCGGCGGCCTTGGGGGCGGCGTCCTGGTCGCGGTTCTCCGCGACCTGACGCACACCGAGTCCGTGCAGAATCCGCACATCGCTCGCGGGGTAGGTCTTGGTGACCACGATCAGGGTCACGTCTTCCCGCGCGCGCCCGGCCGCGGCGCAGGCCGAGGCGATCCGGTCCTCCACCCGTGCCAGATTGGCGGCGAGTTCTTCCTTGCGTTCCGTCATGCCCTATCAGTCCAGCCAGACATATCCGGCGAGCCGCCCGGTGGTGCGGTCGCGTCGGTACGAGAAGTGGTCGCCCGATTCCAGGGTGCAGAAGGGCGACGCGTGCCGGTCGGTGACGCCGAGCGCCGCGAGCTGGGCGTGCACCCCGCCGGTGACGTCCACCGCCGGGGTGCCCCAGCTGGTCTCGGACCACGAGCCGGGCACGCTCGCGGCGACCTCGTCCCGCATCGCCGCCGGCACCTCGTAGCACCGCCCGCAGACGGCCGGTCCGGAACGGGCGGTGATCCGGGAGACCTCCGCGCCGAGCCGGACCATGGCCTCGACCACGGCCGGCACGACCCCGGCGACCAGCCCCGGCCGGCCCGCGTGCGCCGCCGCGACGACACCGGCCTCCGGGTCGGCGAGCAGGACGGGCGTGCAGTCGGCGGTCAGCACGGCGAGCGCGAGACCGCGGCGCGCGGTGACCACCGCGTCGACGGCGGGGATCTCCGGGGCGTCGCCCCAGGGTCCGTCGACCACTGCCACGTCGCGGCCGTGCACCTGGTTCATCCAGACGACCCGCGCCGGATCGAGCCCCCGGGCACGCGCGGCGCGCTCCCGGTTGGCGAGAACGGCGGCGGGGTCGTCGCCGACCGCGCCGCCGAGATTGAGCTCCGCGTACGGGGCGGCGCTCACTCCGCCCCACCTGTCGGTGAAGGAGAAATGAGCGCCGCCCCGCGAAAAGACAGAAACCTTCGAGCTCACTGCGTCGTGCGGACCTATCACTTCAAGAAGTCCGGTACGTCCAGCTCTTCGGCCTGGGAGTCCGAGTAGGGACGGGCCGGCGGGACGTGCGGCGGCGAGACGACCGGCGGAAGGTGGGTCTCACCCGCGGCCGGAGCCGGCTCGGCCTGCACCGGCGGCTCCTCACGCGGCGGGACGGAACCGAGCCCGCCCGACTGGTGGCGCACCGGCTCGGCGGCCCGGACCGGCGTCGGGGCCGGCTCCTCGCGCTTGGCGGTGTTGCCGCCGAGCGCGATCTCCCGCCGGGCCGGCGGCTGTCCGCCGTCGAAGCCCGCCGCGATGACGGTGACCCGCACCTCGTCGCCGAGGGCGTCGTCGATGACCGCGCCGAAGATGATGTTCGCCTCGGGGTGTGCCGCCTCGCTCACCAGCTGGGCGGCCTCGTTGATCTCGAAGAGACCGAGGTCGCTGCCGCCGGAGATGGAGAGCAGGACACCGCGGGCGCCGTCGATGGACGCCTCCAGGAGCGGCGAGGAGATCGCCATCTCCGCGGCGGCCACCGCGCGGTCGTCGCCGCGGGCGGAGCCGATGCCCATGAGCGCCGACCCGGCCTCGGACATGACCGACTTGACGTCGGCGAAGTCGAGGTTGATCAGGCCCGGCGTGGTGATGAGGTCGGTGATGCCCTGGACACCCGAGAGCAGGACCTGGTCGGCCGACTTGAAGGCGTCGAGCACGCTGACCTGGCGGTCCGAGATGGACAGCAGCCGGTCGTTGGGGATGACGATCAGGGTGTCGACCTCTTCGCGGAGCTCGGCGATGCCGTCCTCCGCCTGGTTCGCGCGACGCCGGCCCTCGAAGGTGAACGGGCGGGTGACCACACCGATCGTCAGGGCGCCGAGCGAGCGCGCGATGTTGGCGACGACGGGTGCGCCACCGGTGCCGGTGCCGCCGCCTTCGCCTGCGGTGACGAAGACCATGTCGGCCCCCTTGAGGACCTCCTCGATCTCCTCACGGTGGTCCTCTGCCGCCTTACGACCGACGGCCGGGTTCGCCCCGGCGCCGAGGCCGCGGGTGAGTTCGCGGCCGACGTCGAGCTTGACGTCGGCGTCGCTCATCAACAGGGCTTGCGCATCCGTGTTGATCGCGATGAACTCGACGCCCTTGAGACCGACCTCGATCATTCGGTTGATGGCATTGACACCACCGCCGCCGACACCGATGACCTTGATGACTGCGAGGTAGTTCTGCGGTGCTGCCACGTCGAAGGCCTCTCGCCTCGAGTTACGTGTCGTCGCTTCGCGGTGATCCCGCCGCGACGACGGATGCCGATTGGGACGGTCCGAACGCCGACCCAAACCCTAACGTTCAAGTTTAGGGTTACCAGTGTGTCTGCTTCATGGACTCTTCCGAACAGGACACTAAGTCGACAAGTGGCGCACGTTCAACGAACACGCCGAACCTCCCGTTTTTCTTTTCACCCTATGTGATCACCCGTAGCGCTGACCAACCAGGGTGCTGGCCAGGCCAAATGTGCGTCAACTACCCGACACCGCAGGAGCGGTGGGTGCACTCACGTCGAAGTGTCCCGCTTTGGGTGCGGCCTTCATGAGAGCGGTGAGGACTCGCGCCTTCGCCGCACCCGCTTCACCGCTTCCCCACAGCACCGTTCGATCCCCGCTGAGTTCCAGGGAGATGGCGTCGTACGAGGCGACCCGGACGACCCGGGTGTCCTCGGCGACACCGCCCGGGAGGTCACCCGCGACCCGGACCGCTTCGCGCACCAGCCGGTCGCTGCCGAAGCGGCGCAGACTCCCGGAGTGACCGGTGGCCACTTCCAGCAGGGGCGCGCGCGCGGGCGCCTTGTCCACCGTGGCGAAACGCACACCCTCGGCGTCCACTTCAATGAACTTTGCGCCCTTTTTTTCCAACAGGACCGGCTTTCGTTCGGTCACCTTAAGTCCGATGCCGTGCGGCCATGACCGAACGACATCCACCGAGTCGATACGAGGCAACTTCTGGCGCAACCTCTTCTCGATCGCGCCGGTGTCCACGGAGACCAGCGGGGCGTTCATGGGCACCGCGGCCGTGCGCTCCACCTCGGCCGGTGTCAGCACCCGGACCCCGGAGATCCTGACCTGTTCGACCCTCAGCCAGGAGGATCCGTACAGCACCCAGACCGCGCCGGAACCGAGCAGCAGCACGGCCGCGGCGATCAGGACCAGCAGCCGGCGCCGGGTGATGCGGCGCCCCTCGGGACGTGGGCGCGACGGCCGTTCCGGGGCGTCCTCCTGCTTCCCTGCACCGCGCTGGGCGGTCGTCGGTCCGGCCACGCTCGCTCCTTATGCCGGGTCCGGGGGCCATCGCCCCCGGACCCGCCCGCCTCACGCGTTACGGCGTGCGGCAATCGCCTCGTACACCATGCCGACCAGCAGATCGTCGGCGTCCCGGCGGCCGAACTCGGCGGCGGCGCGGGACATTTCATACAACCGGTGCGGATCGGACAGCACCTGGAGGACGTTGCCCTGCACCCACTCCGGGGTCAGCGCCGCGTCGTCCACCAGCAGGCCGCCCCCGGCGTTGACCACCGGCTGGGCGTTCAGCCGCTGTTCACCGTTGCCGATGGGCAACGGCACGTAGGCGGCGGGCAGTCCGACGGCGGAGAGTTCGGCGACGGTCATCGCGCCCGCGCGGCAGAGCATCATGTCGGCCGCGGCGTACGCGAGATCCATCCGGTCCACGTACGGTACCGGGATGTAGGGGGGCATCCCCGGCATGTTGTCCACGCGCGGCAATTCGTTCTTCGGCCCGACCACGTGCAGGATCTGGATGCCGGAGCGCTGGAGCAGCGGAGCGACGCGCTGCACCACCTCGTTGAGGTGGCGGGCGCCCTGCGAGCCGCCGGAGACCAGCAGCGTCGGCAGGTTGGGGTCGAGGCCGAACGCCGCGCGCGCCTCGGGTCGGACGCGGGCCCGGTCGAGGGTGGCGATGGTGCGGCGGAGCGGGATGCCGATGTAGCGGGCGCCGCGCAGCTTGCTGTCGGGCGTGGAGACGGCGACGCCGTGCGCGTACCGCGAGCCGATCTTGTTGGCCAGGCCGGGCCGGGCGTTGGCCTCGTGGACCACGATCGGGACGCCGGCCCGCTTGGCCGCCAGGTAGCCCGGCAGGGCCACGTAACCACCGAAGCCGACCACGCAGTCGGCCCTGGTGCGTTCCAGGATCTGCTCGGCGGCCTTGATGGTGCCGCGCAGCCGGCCCGGGACGGTGATGAGTTCGGGGGTGGGCTTGCGCGGCAGCGGTACGGCCGGGATGAGGGCGAGTTCGTACCCCCGCTCGGGTACGAGCCTGGTCTCGAGTCCCCGCTCCGTGCCGAGAGCGGTGATCCCCACGCTCGGGTCCTGCCTGCGCAGGGCGTCCGCGAGGGCAAGCGCGGGCTCGATGTGGCCGGCGGTCCCCCCGCCGGCGAGTACGACATGCACCGAAATTCACCGCTCTCCGGACGAACGCTTCTTGACGCGCCGTCTCATCGTCTTCCATCTCACCCCGGGCCTCCGCACGGCCAGGGCCGCCTTCGCGGCGGGCTCGTCCCGCGCGAACGCGATCAGCAGCCCGACGGCGAACATGGTCGGCAGCAGGGCCGACCCCCCGTAGGAGAACAGCGGGAGCGGGACACCGGCGATCGGCAGCAGGCCGAGCACCGCACCGACGTTGATCACGGCCTGGGCCGTGATCCAGGTGGTCACACCTCCCGCTGCGTACCGCACGAAGGGGTCCTCCGTGCGTCCCGCCACGCGGATACCCGCATAGCCTAGAGCCGCGAAGAGGGCGAGCACCGACAGCGTCCCCGCCAACCCCAGTTCCTCCCCGGTGATGGCGAAGATGAAGTCGGTGTGCGGTTCGGGCAGTTGGCCCCATTTTTCCACACTCGCACCGAGGCCCGATCCGAACCATCCGCCCGAGGCCAGAGCATAGATCCCGTGGACGGCCTGCCAGCAGGAGCCGCCGGGTCCGGGCTCGCTCGCTCCCATGCAGTCCAGCCTGGACATGCGGTTGGGGCTGGTCTTGATCAGCAGGAAGCCGATGAGGCCCGCGATGGCGAGCACTCCGGCGAACAGCCGGGTGGGCGCGCCGGCCAGCCAGAGCAGGCCGAACAGGATGGCCGTGAGAATGATCGCAGTACCCATGTCGCCGCCGAGCATGATGAGTCCGAGCAGCATGAAGGCGACCGGCACCAGCGGCACCAGCATGTGCTTCCACTGGGTCAGCAGCCGCTTGTCCTGTTTACGGGCGAGCAGGTCGGCCCCCCACAGGACGAGGGCCAGCTTGCCGAACTCGCTGGGCTGGAGCTGGAAGGGCCCGCCCAGATAGAGCCAGTTGCGGTTGCCGTTGACCGACATCCCTATCCCCGGCACCTGGACCAGGACCATCAGGAAGACGGCGCCCATGAGCAGCGGGTAGGACAGCGCGCGGTGCAGCTTGACCGGCATCCGGGCGGCGGCCGCCATCAGCCCGGCCCCGATCACGGCGGCCAGGAACTGCTTGCGGAAGAAGTAGGTGCCGGGCTTGCCCAGCTCCAGCGCCTTGATCATCGAGGCGGAGTAGACCATCACCAGGCCGAGCACGGTGATCAGCAGTCCGGCGCCCAGGATCACGTAGTAGGCCGTCAGCGGGCGGTCCCAGGCCCGCCGTGCCCGCTCGTACAGCCGACGCACACCGCCGCCGCGCGGGCTGCGGGGGCTGCCCGTGCTCCGGGCCCGCACCGCCGCGGGCCGCCGGGCCTTGGCAGCGGGCCGTACCCGCACGCTCTCTTCGGCCGGCATGTCCCTGTCCCCTCCACTGCTCGTGCCCGGGGCTCCGGCGCCGGGGCACCGCCCCGGCGCAGCCGTAGGCGCCCCGGTGGACCGGGACGGTGCGGCGCGGCGGCCGGTCCGTCAGGCGCTCTCGGCGGCGCGTGCGCGGACGGCGTCCGCGAAGGCCTCGCCCCGCTTGTTGTAGTTGACGAACATGTCCATGGAGGCGCAGGCCGGGGCCATCAGTACGGTGTCTCCCGGCCGGGCGAGCCGTGCCGCCTCGCGGACCGCCTCGGACATCGCCCCAGTGTCGGTCCGGTCGAGGTCGACCACAGGGACCTCGGGCGCGTGTCGCGCGAGGGCTTCGCGGATCAGGGCACGGTCGGCGCCCATCAGCACGACGCCCCGCAGCCGCTTGGCGCAGCCGGTCACCAGCTCGTCGAAGGTGGCGCCCTTGGCCAGCCCGCCTGCGATCCAGACGATGGAGTCGTAGGCGGCGAGCGAGGCCTCGGCGGCGTGCGTGTTGGTGGCCTTGGAGTCGTCCACGTACGCGACGCCGTCGACGTCCGCGATGTGCTCGATGCGGTGCGGGTCGGGGCGGAAGTTGCGCAGCCCGTCGCGCACGGCGGCGGGCTCGACGCCGTAGGCGCGGGCCAGGGCGGCGGCGGCCAGGGCGTTGGCGATGTTGTGCGGGGCAGGCGGGTCGACGTCCGCGACCTCGGCCAGCTCCTGGGCCTGCTTCTGGCGGTTCTGCACGAAGGCCCGGTCGACGAGGATGCCGTCCACGACGCCGAGCTGGGAGGGCCCGGGCGTGCCGAGGGTGAAGCCGATGGCCCGGCAGCCCTCCTCCACGTCCGCCTCGCGCACCAGGTCCTCGGTGGCCGGGTCTGCGGCGTTGTACACGCAGGCGACGCGGTTGCCCTCGTAGATCCGGCCCTTGTCGGCGGCGTACGCCTCCATGGAGCCGTGCCAGTCGAGGTGGTCGGGGGCCAGGTTGAGCACGGCGGCGGAGTGGGCGCGCAGCGAGGGCGCCCAGTGCAGCTGGTAGCTGGAGAGTTCGACGGCGAGCACGTCGTACGGCTCGTCGCCGAGGACGGCGTCCAGCAGGGAGACGCCGATGTTGCCGACGGCGGCGGTGCGCAGTCCGGCGGCCTCCAGGATGGAGGCGAGCATCCGTACGGTCGTGGTCTTGCCGTTGGTCCCGGTGACCGCGAGCCAGGGTGCCGGTTCACGGCCGTCCTGCCCGCGCAGCCGCCAGGCGAGTTCGACGTCGCCCCAGACCGGGACGCCCGCCTCGGCGGCCGCGGCGAACAGCGGCTTGCCGGGCTTCCAGCCGGGGGCGGTGACGACGAGTTCGGTGGACGCGGGCAGGGTGTCGCCGTCGCCGAGGCGCACGGCGATGCCCTGCGCCTCCAGCTCGGCGGCCTGGGCGCGGGAGCGCTCGTCGTCCCCGTCGTTGACGACGGTGACGACGGCGCCGAGGCCGTGCAGCACCCGGGCCGCCGGGATTCCGGAGACCCCGAGTCCGGCGACCGTGACGTGCTTGCCCTGCCAGTCCACGTTGCTCACTTCTTGGCTGCCCATCCTGCGTAGAAGAGGCCGAGTCCGACGATCACGCACATGCCCTGGATGATCCAGAAGCGGACCACGACAAGGACTTCGGACCACCCCTTGAGTTCGAAGTGGTGCTGGAGCGGGGCCATGCGGAAGACGCGCTTGCCGGTCATCTTGAACGAGCCGACCTGGATGACGACGGACATCGTGATCATCACGAAGAGGCCGCCGAGGACGGCCATCAGGAACTCGGTGCGCGAGCAGATCGCGAGGCCCGCGAGCGCGCCGCCGAGGGCGAGCGAGCCGGTGTCCCCCATGAAGATCTTGGCCGGCGAGGTGTTCCACCACAGGAAACCGAAGCAGGAGCCCATCAGCGCGGAGGCCACGACCGCGAGGTCGAGCGGGTCGCGCACTTCGAAACAGGCGCTCGGGTTCGTGAGGGTGCCGGCGTTGGCGCAGGACTCCTGGAACTGCCAGAGCCCGATGAAGGTGTACGCGCCGAAGACCATCACCGACGCGCCGGTGGCCAGGCCGTCCAGACCGTCCGTCAGGTTCACGCCGTTGGACATGGCGAGGATCATGAACAGCGCCCAGAGGACGAAGAGCACCGGGCCGATCGACCAGCCGAAGTCCTCGACGAACGAGAGCTTGTCGGACGCCGGGGTGTTGCCGCGGGCGTCGGCGAACTGGAGCGAGAGCACCGCGAAGGCGACCCCGACTATCAGCTGGCCGGCCATCTTCGCCTTGGCCCGCAGACCGAGCGAGCGCTGCTTGACGATCTTGATGTAGTCGTCGAGGAAGCCGACGAGTCCCATGCCGGCCATCAGGAAGAGGACCAGCACACCGGAGAAGCGCATCTCCTCGCCGGTGATCACCTTCGCCAGGACGTACGCGATGATCGTCGCCAGGATGAAGGCGATGCCGCCCATCGTGGGCGTGCCCTTCTTGGAGCCGTGGGTGCGCGGCCCGTCGTCCCGGATGAACTGCCCGTATCCCTTGCGGGCCAGGAGCTTGATCAGCAGCGGTGTGCCGACCAGGGTCAGGAAGAGCCCGATGGCTCCCGCGAAGAGGATCTGCCTCATCGGCCCGCGACCTCGCCCTCGGTCGCGTTCTCCAGCAGTGCCGTTACGACCTGCTCCAGGCCGACCGACCGGGACGCCTTCACCAGCACGACGTCTCCCGGGCGCAGTTCTCTGCGCAACAGGTCGACGGCAGCCTGTGCGTCGGACACGTGCACCGACTCCTCACCCCACGAACCCTCGTTGTATGCGCCCAGTTGCAGCCAGGAGGCTTCTCTGCCCCCGACCGCGACGAGCTTGCTGACGTTGAGCCGGACGGCGAGCCGTCCGACCGCGTCGTGCTCGGCGAGCGAGGCGTCGCCGAGCTCGGCCATCAGGCCGAGCACCGCCCACGTACGACGCCCCTTCCCCATGGCGGCCAGCGCGCGGAGCGCGGCCTTCGTGGATTCGGGGTTCGCGTTGTAGGCGTCATTGACGAACGTCACGCCGTCCGGACGCTCGGTGACCTCCATGCGCCAGCGGGAGAGGGTGCCCGCCTCGGAGAGCCCTTCGGCGATCTCGTCTGCGGACAGGCCCAGCTCATGGGCGACGGCGGCCGCGGCGAGCGCGTTCGACACGTGGTGCTCACCGTACAGGCGCATGGTCACCTCGCCGCACCCGGTGGGTGTGTGGAGGCGGAACGCAGGGCGTCCGTCGTCGGTGAGGCGCACGTCTTCGCCCCGTACGTCCGCATCCGCGGCTTCGCCGAAGAGGACGACCCGGGCCTTGGTACGGGAGGACATGGCGCGTACGAGGGGGTCGTCGGCGTTGAGCACGGCGACGCCGTCCCCGGGCAGCGACTCGACCATCTCCCCCTTGGCCTGGGCGATCTGCTCCTTGCCGCCGAACTCTCCGATGTGCGCGCTGCCGACGTTCAGCACAAGGCCGACGCGCGGCGGGACGAGTCCGGTGAGGTAGCGGATGTCCCCGATGTAGCGGGCGCCCATTTCGAGGACCAGGTGCCGGGTCTCGTCGGTGGCGCGCAGCGCGGTGAGCGGCAGGCCGATCTCGTTGTTGAGGTTGCCCTCCGGGTAGACGGTGGGCCCCTTGCGCTCCAGGAGTTGCGCGATGAGGTCCTTGGTGGAGGTCTTGCCCGCGGAGCCGGTGAGGGCGACGACGGTGGCGCCGAGGCGGCGGACGACGGCGCGGGAGAGCGCGCCGAGGGCCGCCACGACGTCGTCGACGACGATGGCGGGCACACCGACGGGGCGGGTGGCCAGGACGAGGGCCGCGCCCGCCTCGGCGGCGCGCTCGGCGTAGTCGTGGCCGTCGGCCCGTTCGCCGGCGAAGGCGACGAACAGGCTGCCGGGCGTCACCTTGCGGGAGTCGATGACGACCGGTCCGCTGACGGTCACTGCCGGATCCGGTATGTCGTGCGTCTGCCCGCCGACGATTTCGGCGATCTCGGCGAGGGAAAGGGCGATCACTTGGTCATCCCTGACTGTTGTTCTCGTGGTGGGAGGCACGGGGGTCGGCGCCGTCGTGCCCCAGGGAGCGCTCGATGGCCTCGCGCAGGACGACCCGGTCGTCGAAGGGGCGGACGACGCCGTGGACGTCCTGGCCCTGCTCGTGGCCCTTGCCGGCGACGAGCACGGTGTCGCCGGGCTCGGCCCGGGCGACCGCGGCGTCGACGGCCGCGGCCCGGTCGGCGTCGACGAGGACGTCGCCGCGCTCGTGGACGGGCACCTCGGCGGCGCCGGCCAGCATGGCGGCGAGGATGCCGAGCGGGTCCTCGGAGCGGGGGTTGTCGGAGGTCAGGACGGCGGTGTCGGCGAGCCGGGCCGCCGCCGCGCCCATCGGGCCGCGCTTGGTGGTATCGCGGTCGCCGCCGCAGCCGAGGACGATGTGCACCTTGCCCTTGGTGACCTTGCGCAGGGACCGCAGCACGGACTCGACGGCGTCGGTCTTGTGCGCGTAGTCGACGAGCGCGAGGTAGGGCTGTCCGGCGTCGATCCGCTCCAGCCGGCCGGGGACCCCGGGCACGGTCGCGATGCCGTCGGCCGCGGTCTGCGGGTCGATCCCGGCGACGGCGAGGGTGACGATCGCGGCCAGGGTGTTGGCGACGTTGAACGGGCCGGGCAGCGGGGCCTTGGCACCGGCCCGCTCGCCGTCGGGGCCGACGACGGTGAAGGTGGAGCCGAGCTGGCCGACGACGACGTCCTCGGCCCGCCAGTCGGCGTCCGGGTGGCCCTCGGCGGAGAAGGTCGTGATGGGCACGGAGGCCTCGGTGACGAGCCTGCGGCCGTACTCGTCGTCGAAGTTGACGACGCCCCGCTTGCTGCGCTGCGGGGTGAACAGCCGGGCCTTGGCCTGGAAGTAGTCCTCCATGCCGGAGTGGAACTCCATGTGCTCCGGGCTGAGGTTGTTGAAGACGGCGACGTCGAAGACGCAGCCGTCGACGCGGCCGAGAACCAGCGCGTGGCTGGAGACCTCCATGGTGACGGCGTCGACACCGCGTTCGCGCATGACGGCGAACAGGGCCTGCAGGTCGGTGGCTTCGGGCGTGGTGCGCTCGGACTTGATGCGCTCGTCGCCGATCCGCATCTCCACCGTGCCGATGAGCCCGGTGGGGCGTCCCGCGCCGCGGAAGCCGCCCTCGACGAGGTAGGCGGTGGTGGTCTTGCCGGACGTGCCGGTGATGCCGATCTGGAGGAGGTCGGCGCCGGGGCGGCCGTAGATCTCGGCGGCGAGTTCGCCCATCCGGCCGCGCGGGTTCTCGGTGACCAGCACCGGGATTCCGGTGGCCCGGGCGCGTTCGGCGCCGGACGGGTCGGTGAGGACGGCCGCCGCGCCGAGCCCGGCCGCCTGGGCGGCGAAGTCGGCGCCGTGCAGCCGGGCGCCCGGCAGGGCCGCGTACAGGTCTCCGGGGCGCACGGCCCGGGAGTCGTGGGTGATGCCGGTGACGTCGCCGGTGCCCGGCGGTTCGGCTCCCAGCCGGTCTGCGAGTGTGGCCAGGGACGTCGGCCGCAGCCGGTCCGGGCGAGGCGCTCCCGGGTAGTTCACAGGCGCGTCCTTCTGGGTCGTTCGGGACTGTTCAGCGTGGGGCACGGCGGTGAGCGTACCGGGCGCACCCCGCCTCTCGCGAAGTGAGGGGCCGGAGGAACGGACGTTCTCGTTCCGGTTACCGGGGTCGGGGGTGATGGTTGTCACTGGTGGTCTCCGCGAGTTCACTCGCCGGTTCCGAAGAAGACCGGCAGCTTGGCCGCCGGGCGGCCGGACGGGGGCGTCTGGAGGGTTTTGAGGGCGAATTCCATGACCTGCTTGTAGATGGGGCCGCAGGTCTGGCCGCCGAAGTGGCTTCCCTTGGTGGGGTTCTGGATCGCGCAGTAGACGGTGACCTGGGGGTCGTCGGCGGGCGCGAAGCCGGCGAAGGACGCGGTGTAGCCGTGATAGCCGCCGCGCACCGGGTCGACGCGGTTGGCGGTGCCGGTCTTGCCCGCGACCCGGTAGCCGGGGATCTGGGCCTTGTTGCCGGTGCCCTCCTCGTCGCTGACCACCGATTCGAGCATGGTGGCGAGCGTCTTGGCGGTCTTCTCGCTGACGACCCGCCTCTGTTCGGGCGCCTCGGCCGGGTTGAAGCGGCCGTCCGGGCCCCGGGTGCCGCGTACGAGGGTCGGCTCGATCCGTACGCCGCCGTTGGCGACCGTCGAGTAGATCGAGGCGGCCTGCATGGCGTTGAGGGAGAGGCCCTGGCCGAACGGGATCGTGTACTGCTGCGAGGTCGACCAGTCCTGCGGCTTGGCGAGCAGACCGGGCGTCTCGCCGGGGTAGTCGAGCCCGGTGGGCGAGCCGATGCCGAATTTCCTCAGATAGGAGTACAGCACCTTGTTCGCCTGGGCCTGCGTCTTGCCCAGCTGGCCGGTGGCCATGATGGTGCCGATGTTGCTGGACTTGGCGAGTACGCCGTTGAGCGTCAGCTGCCAGGTGGGGTGGTCGATGTCGTCCTTGAAGAGGCGGTCGCCCCGGTGCAGCCGGTTGGGGACCGTGACGTGCGTGCCGGCGGTGGCGACGCCCTCCTCCAGTACGGCGGCCATGGACATCACCTTGCTGGTGGAGCCGGGTTCGTAGACGTCCTGGAGGGCCGGGTTGCCCAGTGAGGCGGCGTCGGCCTGCGAGAGGTCGTTGGGGTCGAAGCCCGGGGCGTTGGCCATGGCGAGGACCTCGCCGGTGCGGGTGTTCTGCACGACGACGTAACCGCGGTCGGCCTTCGACTCCGCCACCTGCTCGGAGATGGCCTTCTGGGCCGCCCACTGGATGTCGCGGTCGATGGTCAGCTCGATGTCGGAGCCGGCCACCGCCGGGACCTCCTTGGTGCCCGCCGTGGGCACCCTGCGGCCGCCGGACTGGGCGTACTTGATCGTGCCGTCCTCACCCGCGAGCTGCTTGTCCAGCTTCGATTCGAGGCCGCCCGCGCCCTTGCCCTCGGCGTTGACGTAACCCAGTATCCCGGCGGCCAGGGTGCCGTTGGGGTAGACCCGCTTGGTGGTCGCCTCCTGGAAGACGCCGGCCAGCACGTTGGCGCCGGCCCCGCCGGCCGCCTTGTCCTTCGCGGCCTTCTCGGCGAAGACGGACTTGAGGTCCTTGATCTGCTTCCAGACCTGCGGGGTCTGCCTGCGGGCCAGGACCGCGTACCGGCTCCTGGGCTTGGAGAGCTTCTTGACCAGGCCCTCCGCGTCCACATCGAGGATCGGCGCGAGCAGGGCCGCGGCCTGCTGCGGGGCGTCGGGCGCCTTGCTGTCGGCCGGCGTGAACATCTTGGGGTCGGCCGTGATGTCGTACGCGTCCACGCTGGTGGCCAGCGCGATGCCGCTCCGGTCGGTGATCTCCCCGCGCTCCGCGGCGACCGTGTAGCTCAGGTAGCGGTTCGTCTCGGCCTTCGCGGCGTACGCGTGCGCGTCGACGGCCTGGACCTGGAGGAGCCGTACGACGAACGCGGTCATGACGAGCGTCAGGGCGAGGCTGACCAGCCGCAGCCTCGGACGCGGGCTGCCCAGCCGCAGTGTCCGGCCGGAGCGTCCGCGTGGCGCCCGGCCGCGCGGCGCGGCGGAGGGGAGGCGTCGCTGCTGGGGGCGGGGCCGGCCGGACGCGGCGGCGTTACGGGGCCGCGCGGGGCCGGGGACCCGGCGGCGCGGTGGTTCCTTGGAGGGCACTGCGTGTCACCTGCCGGGGCTCGTGGAGGGCTGTGCTGCCGGGGTGCCGGAGGCCGTGGACCCGCCGGGTGCCGGGGTGCCCGTGGGAGTGGATGCGGGCGTGCCGGCGGCCGGCGGGTCGGCGGCGGGCGTGGTCGGCGGGGGCGCGATCACCGGGGCCGGCGGGGCCTTGGACGGGACGCCCCAGATCGTGCCGTCGGGGTTCAGGAAGGCGGGGCCGCCGCCGGGGACCATGCCCAGCTCGCGGGCGCGGCGGGCGAGGGCGTCGGGCTCGGAGGAGGCGTCGACGTCGCGTTGGAGGGCCTGCTGCTCGTCGGTCAGCTCGGTGGTCCGCTTCTTCAGCTCGCTCAGCTCGAAGGAGCCCTCGTTGAGCGCGGAGTTGAGCAGCAGGAGGGTGATCAGGCCGCCGCCCAGGAGCAGGACGACCAGCAGGACGAACGGGGCCCGGGCCGCGGTGCTCGGCCCGGCGGGCATCAGCCGGGTGAGCCGTGTGGCACGTCCTGGTCGCTGCCCGGCCGGTTTGCTCACCGCGCCGCTCCGTCCCCGGCGGGCGCGGCCGTGGGCCGGCGGCTCACCGCTCGTCCTCGCGGACGCGCTGGGCGCCGCGCAGCCGGGCGGGGGCGGCGCGGCGGTTCTCGGCGACCTCTTCCTCGGTGGGGAGTTCGGCGCCCCGGGTGAGCAGCTTCAGCCGGGGCTGGTAGCGCTCGGGGACGACGGGCAGGCCGGGCGGTGCGGTGTTGGCGGCGCCCGCCACGAGCACCTGCTTGACCAGGCGGTCCTCCAGCGACTGGTACGAGAGGACCGCGATGCGCCCGCCGACGGCGAGGGCGGAGACGGCTGCCGGAATGGCCCGCTCCAGGACCGTGAGCTCGCCGTTGACCTCGATGCGCAGGGCCTGGAAGGTGCGCTTGGCGGGGTTGCCGCCGGTGCGCATGGCGGCCTGCGGCAGGGCCTCGCGGATCAGCTCGACGAGCCGGGCGCTGTTGGTGAACGGCTCCTTCTCGCGCTCGCGCACGACGGCGGAGACGATGCGTTTGGCCTGCTTCTCCTCGCCGTACGCGCGCAGGATGCGCACCAGTTCGCCCGGCGGGTAGGTGTTGAGGACCTCGGCGGCGCTGATGCCGGTCGTCTGGTCCATGCGCATGTCGAGCGGGGCGTCGCGGGCGTAGGCGAAGCCCCGGTCGGACTCGTCCAGCTGCATCGAGGAGACGCCGAGGTCGAACAGGATGCCCTGCACCTTGGGGATGCCGAGCCGGTCGAGCACCTCGGGCAGTTCGTCGTAGACGGCGTGCACCAGGGTCGCGCGGTCGCCGTATGGGGCGAGCCGTTCGCCGGAGAGGCGCAGGGCCTCCTTGTCGCGGTCCAGGGCGATCAGCCGGGCTGTGGGGAAGGCGGCGAGCAGCGCCTCGCTGTGCCCGCCGAGCCCGAGGGTGCAGTCGACGACCACAGGTGGCTGGGGGCCGGGCGCCTCCAGAGCCGGTGCCAACATGTCCAGGCATCGCTGGAGCATCACCGGGACGTGTCGGGTCTGGCTCATGCGCCCTCTCAGGCTCAGCTTCCCGCGTGGCGGGACGTACGGCCTGGTCCCCGCCCGCTCGCGAAGGGGAGGTCCGCCGGCGCCGGGGAAGGGGCGTCAGCCGACCGGCGAGCGGGAGAGGGCCGGGCCGTACGTACGCCGCGCACACGGGTAAAAGTTCGAAATGTGCAGGGTGTCGGTAACTTCCCGTCACTTTAGTCCACCCTGCCACTCGATCGATTCCCGATCAATCAACCCGGCAGCGCGTCGGCCCTCGCGCGTTCACCCACGCGGGCGACCGGAGACTGGCTTGTGGAGTACCTCACAACAAGCACCGTTGACGTTCTTTGTCCGCTTCCCCCTCGCACCGGGGTGGGTGGCGGGGGCTAACGTCTTGAGCATGTCGACTCCTTCGCACTCCCCCGCCGAGCCCGCCGCCACGGTCACCGACCGCCTGGTCGAGGCGAACGGCCGTTACGCCTCAGAGTTCAAGGACCCCGGTATGGACGCCAAGCCGGTGCTCCAGGTCGCCGTGGTCGCCTGCATGGACGCCCGGCTCGACCTGCACAAGGCCCTCGGCCTGTCGCTGGGCGACTGTCACACCATCCGCAACGCCGGCGGCGTGGTCACCGACGACGTCATCCGTTCGCTGGCGATCAGTCAGCGGGCGCTCGGCACGCGCAGCATCGTCCTGATCCACCACACGGGCTGCGGCATGGAGTCCGTCACGGAGGACTTCCGCCAGGAGCTGGAGCACGAGGTCGGGCAGCGGCCGTCGTGGGCCGTGGAGGCATACACCGACGCCGACCAGGACGTGCGGCAGTCGATGCAGCGGGCCCGCACCTCGCCGTTCCTCAAGTACACCGACGACGTGCGCGGCTTCGTCTTCGACGTGACCACCGGCAAGCTGCGCGAGGTCCTGCCGGCCGCCTGACCGGATGATGATCGGACCGGGCGGCCCGGCAGGGCCGCCCGCAGGGGGCGGACGACCACCTTCCGGTGAGAAATCCTCACCCAATCCGACATATCACTCCCGGTTGTCCACAGGCGAGTGACACGAAGCGGTAACGGCAACAAGAATGCGTGAGTGACACCCCGTCGGACCTCGTTTCCGGCGTGGTGTCCGCATTTCGGGGAGGGCCGCGCCGCGCGACGGTGCCGGCCCGTGACTGGGGAATCCCGCGCTCCTCGGGAGCGCGGGGCAGGGCCGAGGAGGGCCGGGTGACGACCTATGACGATCGAGCGAGCCTCACAGATCTGACCACCACCGTCGAGCGGGTGCGCAGGTCGATGGAGACTGTGATCGAGGGCAAGCCCGAGGTCGTACGGCTTTCGCTGACCGTACTGCTCGCGGAGGGGCACCTGCTGATCGAGGACGTCCCCGGGGTGGGCAAGACCATGCTGGCCAAGGCACTGGCCCGGTCCGTCGACTGCTCGGTGCGGCGCATCCAGTTCACGCCGGACCTGCTGCCCTCGGACATCACCGGTGTGTCGATCTACGACCAGCAGCGGCGCGACTTCGAGTTCAAGCCCGGCGCGATCTTCGCCCAGATCGTGATCGGCGATGAGATCAACCGCGCCTCGCCGAAGACCCAGTCCGCGCTGCTGGAGTCGATGGAGGAGCGCCAGGTCACCATCGACGGGCACAGTTACGAGCTGCCCGACCCGTTCATGGTCGTGGCGACGCAGAACCCGGTGGAGATGGAGGGCACGTATCCGCTGCCCGAGGCCCAGCGCGACCGGTTCATGGCCCGGGTGTCGATCGGCTATCCCAGCGCGGAGGCCGAGCTCAGGATGCTCGACGTGCACGGCGGCCTCTCCCCGCTCGACGACCTCCAGCCCGTGGCGCACGCGCACGACATCGTGAAGCTCATCGACGCGGTCCGCGCGGTCCACGTCGCCGAGGCCGTCCGCAGATACGCGGTCCAGCTCGTCGGCGCCACCCGCACCCACCCCGACCTCCGGCTCGGCGCCTCGCCGCGCGCCACGCTGCACCTGCTGCGCGCCGCCAAGGCCTCCGCCGCGCTGGCCGGCCGGGACTACTGCCTGCCGGACGACGTGCAGGCGCTGGCCGTCGCGGTGCTGGCGCACCGCCTGCTGCCCACCGCGCAGGCCCAGCTCAACCGCCGCAGCGCCGAGCAGGTGGTGCTGGAGATCCTGCAGCACACCCCGGTGCCCACGGCCGCCGGAGGCGCCGTGCCTGCTCCCCCGTACCAGGCGGGCCCGGCGTACGGCGGCCCGCAGCAGCCCGGCATGCGGCGTCCGTGATGGCTCCGGGGGGACCCGTCGCGATGGACGGAGCCGACGACAAGGGCGGGGTACGGGCCGCGCTCGGCGGCCTGACCACCCGGGGGCGGTCCTTCCTCGCGGCCGGGACCGCCGCGGCGGTCTGCGCCTACGCGTTGGGCCAGGGGGACCTGCTGCGCGTCGGACTGCTGCTCGCCGTGCTGCCGCTGGTGTGCGTGGCGGTGCTCTACCGGACCCGCTACCGGGTCACGGGCACCCGCAAGCTCTCCCCGTCGCGTGTCCCGGCCGGCTCCGAGGCCCGCGTCCACCTGCGCATGGACAACGTCTCGCGGCTGCCCACGGGCCTGCTGATGCTCCAGGACCGGGTGCCGTACGTGCTCGGGCCCCGGCCCCGGTTCGTGCTGGACCGGGTGGAGGCGGGCGGCCGGCGCGAGGTGTCCTACCGGGTCAGGTCCGACCTGCGCGGCCGCTACCCGCTCGGGCCGCTGCAACTGCGGCTGAGCGACCCGTTCGGCATGTGCGAGCTGACGCGTTCCTTCAGCGCGTACGACACCCTGGTCGTGGTCCCGCGCACCGAGCCGCTGCCGCCCGTGCGGCTGGCGGGCGAGGCGTCCGGCCGCGGCGAGGGGCGCCAGCGGTCCCTGGCGCTGGCCGGTGAGGACGACGTGATCCCGCGGGGCTACCGCTACGGCGACGACCTGCGCCGGGTCCACTGGCGCTCCACCGCCCGCTACGGCGAGCTGATGGTGCGCCGCGAGGAGCAGCCGCAGCGCGCCAGGTGCACGGTCCTGCTCGACACCCGGCAGGCCGCCTACCGGGGGACGGGAGCGGACTCGGCGTTCGAGTGGGCCGTCTCCGGGGCGGCCTCCGTGCTGATGCACATGCTGGAGCGCGGCTTCGCGGTCCGGCTGCTGACGGACATGGGGGACGCGGCGCCGGGCGACGGCGAGGGCGGCTTCGCCGGCGCCACCCAGGCCACCGCGGAGTCGGCGGGGCTGATGCTGGACACCCTCGCGGAGATCGACCACTCCGACGGCGGGGGCCTCTCGCGGGCCTACGACGTGCTGCGCGGGGGCGGTGAGGGGCTGCTGATCGCCTTCCTGGGCGATCTGGACGAGGAACAGACCGGTGTGGCCACCCGGATGCGGCAGCGCAGCGGCGGGGCCGTCGCCTTCGTCCTGGACAGCGCCGCCTGGGTGGACGGCGAGTCGCCCGCCACCCGGGAGGCGGCGGAGCGACGGGTCCGCAGGCTGCGCGAGGCGGGGTGGACGGTGGTGCCGGCGGGGCCCGGCACGCAGCTGGGCGCGCTGTGGCAGCTGGCGGGCCGGCAGGGGGCGCCGGCCGAGTCCGGGGCCGGCGCGACGGGATACGCCGGGGGCTGGGGATGAGGGGACTGCACATGGGGGCGCTGGATACGAGGGGGCGGTCATGAGCGGTCGTGGCCGGCTGGCGCTGGCGGCCTTCGCGGCGACGCTTCTGTCGGCCTGTTCGATGCTGCCGCTGGTGGACCCGTGGAACTGGATCGCGCAGGCGGTGTTCCTGCTGGCCGTGCAGTGCGGGGTGGGAGCGCTGGGCCGACGGGTGCCGTTGCCCCGGCTGCTGACGGTCGTCGCCCAGGCGCTGGTCATGGTGGTGCTGCTGACCGTGGCGTTCGCCCGGGAGCAGGCGGTGGCGGGCGTGCTGCCCGGACCGCAGGCCGTGCGGCAGCTCGCGGACCTCCTGACGGCCGGTGGGGACGACGTCGGGCAGTACGCGATTCCGGCGCCGGCCACCCCGGGGATCCGGCTGATGCTGGTGGGCGGTGTCCTGCTGGTCGGACTGCTGGTGGACACGCTGGCGGTGACGTTCCGCAGCGCGGCGCCCGCCGGGCTGCCCCTGCTGGCGCTCTACTCGATCGCGGCCGGGCTGACCGAGGGCGGCGCGGACTGGCTGTGGTTCCTGCTGGCCGGGTGCGGCTATCTGCTGCTCCTGCTGGCCGAGGGGCGCGACCGGCTCTCCCAGTGGGGCCGGGTGTTCGCCGGCGCTGCGAGGCCGCAGGGCGGTTCCTCCGCCGGGTTCGACGCCACGGGCGGCGGGGCGCTCGCCCCGGTGCGCACGGGGCGGCGGATCGGCGCGCTGGCTCTCGGGATCGCGCTGGTCGTGCCGGCGGCGCTGCCCGCGCTCGACAGCGGCCTGCTGGGCGGTACGGGCGGCGGGGGCGGCAGGGGGTCCGGGGGCGGCACCATCTCCGCGGTGAACCCGCTGGTCTCGCTCCAGGACAACCTCAACCAGCCGGAGAACCGGGAGGTGATGTCGTACCGCACCGACGCGAAGAGCCCGGGCGACTTCTATCTGCGCATCCTGGCCCTGGACCAGTTCAACGGCAACGAGTGGCGTGCCTCGACGCGGCAGCTGCAGGACGTGCCGAAGCGGTTCCCGACGCCTTCGGGTCTCTCCTCCGCCGTCTCCGTGACGGAGGTCAGGTCGACCGTCTCGGCGTCCGCCTCGTACAAGCAGACCTATCTGCCGCTGCCCTTCCCGGCGGCCGAGGTGCGGGTGGGCGGCCGCTGGCGGTTCGAGCCGGAGGGGCGCACCCTCGTCGGTGACGACGGGGAGACCACCGGTGGCGCGCAGTACACGGTGACCAGCCTCGACGTGCAGCCGACGTCCGACCAGCTCGCCCGCGCGGGCGCGGTTCCGACCGGCCTGCTGCGCGAGTACACCGAGGTGCCCGAGTCACTGCCGCAGGTGGTCGCGCAGAGGGCCGACGAGGTCACCAAGGGGGCCACCAACCCCTACGAGCGGGCGGTGAAGCTCCAGGACTACTTCGCCTCCGACGGCGGGTTCACCTACGACACCTCGGTCGACTCGGGCACCGGCACCTCGGCGATAGCGCGCTTCCTGAAGGACCGGCGGGGCTTCTGCGTCCACTTCTCGTTCACGATGGCCGCGATGGCCCGGACGCTGGGGATCCCGGCCCGGGTCGCGGTGGGCTTCACCCCGGGCTCCGCGCAGCCGGACGGTTCGTACACGGTGGGGCTGCGCGATGCGCACGCCTGGCCCGAGCTGTACTTCGAGGGCATCGGCTGGACGCGCTTCGAGCCGACGCCGACGCGGGGTTCGGTGCCGTCGTACACCCTGCCGGACGCGCCGTCCGGTGACACGGCGGACCCGTCCCGGCCGGAGGCGGACGCCTCGGCGCCGGTCGCGCCCACCCCGTCCGCGTCGGAAAGCTGCCCGGCGCAGATGCGCAAGCAGGGCGAGTGCGGGCAGTCGGCGGCGCCCGGGGCGGCCGCGCCGACGGACCCGGGGACGCCGACGGGCACCGTGCTCGGCATCGTCGTCGCGGTCGTGCTCGTCCTCCTGCTGCCGCTGCTGCCGATGTGCTGGCGGCTGCGGGCGCGGGCGCGCAGGCTGGGCTCGTCGGCCGGCCGCACCCCGGCCGGCACGGCGGCGCGGACGCTGGCGGTGTGGCAGGAGATCACCGACACGGCGTGGGACCACGGCATCCCTCCGGACGACGCCCTGACCCCGCGCCGGGCCGCCGAACGGCTGGTGCGCCTGGGCCGGCTGGACACGGAGGCGTCGGAGGCGGTGCACCGGGCGGCGGGAGCGGTGGAGCAGGTGCTCTACGCCCCTGAGCCGCGCCCGGTGTCGGGCCTCGCCGAAGACGCGCGCGCGGTACGGACCGGGCTGGGCCTCACGGCCGGCCGCGCCACCCGCCTGCGCGCACTGGTGGCGCCCCGCTCGGCCGTACGGGTGGTCTGGGCCCTCTCGAAGCGCCGGGCGGCCCTCACCGCCCGCTTCCACCTGCCCACGCGCCCGTCCTGGACCCGCCGGCCGTCCCGCCAGGAGGGGTGAGGGGGCCTCAGCGGATCCACGTAAGGGTGAGGGGCGGCCGCATTCGCGGCCGCCCCTCACCCTTACGAACTGTCTACTACTGTCCCTGCTCGTCACGGCGGCGCTGCCACCGCTGTTCGATCCGGTTCATCACGGACCGGCGCTGGCGGGACTGTCGGCGCTCACCCGCACCGCCGGTGCGCACCGCCTGCTGCTCACCCGGCTTGGGCGCCTTGCGCCATCCCGTGACCGCGAGCACCGCGCAGCCCAGCATGACGAGGAAGCCCACCACGCTGATCCAGATCTGCTGAGCGACCATTCCGGCCATGAGGAGCGCGATACCCACCAGAAAGCCAGCGACTGCCTGGTAGACCCGTCGCCGGGTGTACGTACGCAGCCCACTTCCCTCGAGCGCTGTCGCGAACTTGGGATCTTCGGCGTACAGCGCTCGCTCCATTTGCTCGAGCATTCGCTGCTCGTGCTCCGAGAGCGGCACGGAGTCCTCCTCGTCGTCGGCCGCGGGGGGCGGCCGGTATGCGGCCCTTCCAGGATAGGCAGGGAATCGTCCCCGTGAAACCCGCCCTCAATGCCAATCAGCCAGTCCGGGCCGCCACGACGGCTCAGCTGCTGAGGCGTTGATTCCCCAACCTCCGATCCGTCATGCCGGATGGTGTCCACCGATCATACGGGGCCGGAGCCCCGAACGGGGCTGCCGGTGCGTACTCCGTATGCCGCTGCGTCGCTGATCAGCCGCGCTGCCGCCGGTAACCCTCCGGGGGTTTCAGCCGCGCTTGGTGCCCAGGACGTGCAGCTGGGTGGCCACCGAGTGGAACGCCGGCAGTTCGGCGGCGGCGGCCTCCAGCCTGAGCAGGGCCTCCATCGCGCCCGGCTCGGTGTCCACCAGGACTCCAGGGACGAGGTCGGCGAAGACCCGGACGCCGTGCACGGCGCCCACTTCGACCTCGGCGGCCGTGACGAGTTCGGTCAGCTGCTCGGCCGTGTACCGCCGGGGCATCGGGTCCCCGTCGCCCCAGCGGCCCTCCGGGTCGCCCAGCGCGTGCCGCGCCTCGTTGAAGTGGCCGGCCAGCGCGCGGGACAGGACGGCACCGCCAAGACCGGCGGCGAGCAGGCTCAGCGCCCCGGCCGGCCGGAGGGCCTCCACCGCGTTCCGCACGCCCTCGGCGGGGTCGTCGACGTACTCCAGGACGCCGTGGCAGAGCACCGCGTCGTACCCCCCACGCTCCACCACGTCGAACAGGCCGAGGATGTCGCCCTGCACCCCGTGGACCCGGTCGGCGACGCCCGCCTCGGCGGCCCGGCGCTCCAGCGCGAAGAGCGCGTTGGGGCTGGGGTCGACGACGGTGACCCGGTGGCCCAGACGGGCGGCGGGCACGGCGAAGTTGCCCGTGCCGCCGCCGGTGTCCAGCACGTCCAGGGCGTCCCGGCCGGTCACCTTGACCCGGCGGTCGAGGGCGTCCTTGAGGACCTCCCAGACCACAGCGGTACGGAGGGAGGCGCGGGGGCGCAGCGGGTCCGACACGGCAGTTGACTCCTCGGCACGGGCCGCCGCGGGGGCGGAGCGTGAACAGCGCAGGTAACAGGTCCTGTCCCCACCCTATTGCCTGGCGCCGCCCCAGCGGTCATCCCGTGTCCGGCCGCCCCCCGCGCGGCTGCGGGAGCACCGGCTGGAGCACGAGCAGCCGCTCGACCAGGCGCAGGAACATGGCCGCGTCGCGCAGCAGGTCGTCGGCCTGGCGGCGGTTGGCGGCGCCGGGTATGCCCGCCTCGGCGCGGGCCCGCCGGGCGGCGCCGGAGGCGAACAGGGCGCTCCACTCGGCGAGCTCGGGGGCCAGCTCCGGGAGGATCTCCCAGGCGCTGCGGATCGGCTCGCGGCGCCGGCGCGCGGGCTCGGGGCGGGCCCGCGCGGCGAGCACGGCGGCCGCGGTGCGCAGGGCGGCGAGGTGCGCGGTGGCGTACCGCTCGTTGGGGACGGCGAGGACAGCTGCCTCTTCCAGGCCGGCGCGGGCCTGGGTGAGGAGATCGAGGGCGGCGGGCGGTGCGGTGGTGCGCCGGACGACGGGGTGGACATCGCGGGCCGGGCCGGTCGGTGAGGGAGCAGGGCCGTCTGCGCGGCGTCGCGGGGCGGCGGCTGCGGACGAGTGGGCCATGACAGAACCTCCTGTCTCGGTAACGGCTTCGTGGCCGTCTGTATCCATCGTGACGACCCCCACTGACAATCGGCCTCGATCACCCCCTGACCTGGGCTTTTGCTTCGATCGCGAGTTCGGGCTACCTTTTTGCACTGACCAGTCAGTTCAAAGAAGGGAGGGGTCCGTGGAGAGTCCGCACGGGGCCGCCGTCACCGCCGAGGGGCTGGGGCTCGAAGGGCCGCGGGGCTGGGCCTTCCGTCACGTGACGTTCAGCGCGGACCCCGGCTCCCTGATCGCCGTCGAGGGCCCGTCCGGCACCGGCCGCACCTGCCTTCTGCTCACCCTCACCGGCCGTATGCGCCCCACCGAGGGGCAGGCCCTGACCGGCGGCCTCGCCCTGCCGCGGCGGGCCGCCGCCGTCCGCCGCATCGCGGCCCTGGGACCGGTGCCCGGGGTCAGCGAGCTCGACCCGGCGTTCACGGTCGCCGAGCACCTGCGCGAGCGGGCCCTGCTCCAGCGCCGCTACGACGGTTCCCTGCGCGCCCTCCTGCGCCCGCCCCGCGAACGGGCCGCCGCCGCCCGCGCCCGGATCGACGCCGCCCTGGACGCCGCGGGGCTCGACCCCGCCACGCTGCCCAAGGCCGGGCGCACCGCCGTACGCGATCTGGAGCGGCCGGAGGCGCTGCGGCTCTCCGTGGCCCTCGCGCTGATGGGCCGGCCCCGGCTGCTCGCGGTGGACGACACCGATCTGAAGCTGTCCGACGCCGAGCGCGCCGACGTCTGGGAGCTGCTGCGCTCCGTGGCCGCCGCCGGCACCACCGTGCTCGCCGTATGCAGCGAGGCCCCCGAGGACGCCGTCACCGTACGCACGGGCAGCTCCACGGAAACCGACGCCACCACGCACGAGGAGGAACCGGCCGATGCGTTCGCCGAGACTGGCCGCGCTTGAGCTGAGGCGCTTCGGCAGGGGGCGGCTGCCGCGCGCCGCCCTCGCCGCGCTCCTGCTGCTCCCGCTGCTCTACGGCGCCCTGTACCTGTGGTCCTTCTGGGACCCGTACGGGCGCCTCGACCGCATCCCGGTCGCCCTGGTCAACGAGGACAAGGGCGCCACCGCCGACGGCAAGCACCTCGCGGCCGGCGACCGGATCACCGGCAAGCTCCTCGAATCGAAGACCTTCGACTGGCACGAGGTGAGCGCGGAGGAGGCGGACCGGGGCGTCGAGGACGGCACGTACTACCTCTCGCTGCGCATGCCCCCGGACTTCAGCAGGCGCATCGCCTCCAGCGCCGGCGACTCCCCCGAGACCGGCGCGCTCCAGGTGCGTACCAACGACGCGAACAACTACATCGTCGGGCAGATCTCCCGGACGGTGTTCTCCGAGGTCCGCACGGCCGCGTCGGCCGACGCCTCGCGCGGGTTCCTGGACCGGATCTTCATCAGCTTCTCCGACCTGCACGACCGGACGGCGAAGGCCGCCGAGGGCGCGGCCGGCCTCAAGGACGGGATCGGCAAGGCGAAGAAGGGCTCGAAGGACCTCGCGGACGGGCTGAAGGACGCCAAGAAGGGCAGCAACAAGCTGGCCGGCGGGATCGTGAAGCTGAACAAGGGCGCGGGCGACCTGGAGACCGGCTCCCGCCAGGTCGCCGACGGCACCCAGCTCCTCGCCGACAAGGTCAACGGGGTGGCCGCCGACGTGCGCCCGTTCCTGAAGGACAACGGCAGGACCATCGGCGACACCGCCCGGCTGGTCGCCGGCTCGTCGAAGACCGTACGGGACAACCTGGACCTGCTGGTGAAGGCGGCGCCCACCGCCGCGGCCGCCGCGCACACCGCCGCCGCCGACCTCACCGCGGTCCACCGCACCCGCTGCGAGGAGCAGCCGCTGCCCGACGCCACCGTCTGCCCGCCGCTGAAGCGGGCCGTGACGGCGGCGGACGACGTCGCCGCCGTGGCCGACGACGTGAACGCGCTGGTCAAGAACCAGAACGGGGACCTCAAGAAGCTGCGCACCCAGCTGACGACGCTGGAGAAGCAGGCGAAGTCGCTCGCCGCGCGCTCCCCTCACCTGGACGAGGACCTGGAAGCCGCGGTCAGGAAGATCAACGCGCTGAACACCGGCGCGCACAAGGTCGCCAAAGGCGCCGGCCAACTGCACACCGGCCTCGGCACGGCGAAGACCGGCTCGGCCGACCTGAACACGGGCGTCGGCAAGCTCAAGAAGGGCGCCACGGCTCTGGACAAGGGGATGGTCCGGCTCAGCGACGGTTCCGCCACGCTCGCCCAGGGCCTGGGCGACGGCGTCGGCAAGATCCCCGACTATGGCAAGAAGGACCGCGACGCCCGTACGGAGGTCATGGCCGACCCCGTACGGCTGGCATCGCAGTCGCTGCACTCCGCCCCGAACTACGGCACGGGGTTCGCGCCCTACTTCATCCCGCTCTCGCTCTGGGTCGGCGCGATGGTGGCGTACATGCTGATCCAGCCGCTCAGCCGGCGCGCCCTGGCCGCCGGGGCACCGGCCCGGCGGATCGCCCTCGCGGGCTGGCTGCCGGTGGCCGGGATCGGGCTGCTCCAGACGGCCGCGCTGATGTCCGTCCTGCACTGGGGCCCCGGGCTCGACATGGCGCACACCGCCGGCACGCTCGGCTTCCTGGCGCTGGTCACCTGCTGCTTCGCGGCGATCGTGCAGTGGCTGAACGCCTGTTTCGGGGCGGCGGGCCGCATCCTCGTCCTCGCGCTGCTGATGCTCCAGCTGACCTCGGCCGGCGGGACCTACCCCGTACAGACCAGCCCGGGCTTCTTCAACGCGATCCACCCCTACCTGCCGATGAGCTACGTCGTGGAGGGGCTGCGCCGGCTGATCACGGGCGGCGGGCTCGGCCCGGTCTGGCAGGGCTGCGCGGTCCTGGTGGCGTTCACCGCCGGGGCGCTCGCGCTGACCGCCCTGTCGGCCCGCCGCAAGCAGATGTGGACACTGGAGCGGCTCCACCCGGAGCTGAGCCTGTGAGCCTGCCCGGACCTGTGAGAATCAGGAGCATGGAAAGCAGTAGCAGCACGCGCCGCCAGGCCACCCGGCAGAAGCTCTACGAAGCGGCCGTCACCCTCATCGCCGAGAAGGGCTTCTCGGCGACCACGGTGGACGAGATCGCCGACCGGGCCGGGGTCGCCAAGGGCACGGTCTACTACAACTTCAAGAGCAAGACCGAGCTCTTCGAGGAACTGCTGCGCCACGGCGTCGGGCTGCTCACCGCCTCCCTGCGCACGGCGGCCGAGGCGACCGGGGCGCGCGGCGGCAGCCGGGTCGAGGCGCTGGACGCCATGATCCGGGCCGGTCTGGTCTTCATCGACCGCTATCCCGCCTTCACCCAGCTGTACGTGGCCGAGCTGTGGCGCACCAACCGCGCCTGGCAGTCCACGCTGCTGGTGGTGCGCCGCGAGGCGGTCGCCGTGGTGGAGGGCGTCATCGCGGAAGGCGTGGCGGGCGGCGAGCTGAGCGAGGAGATCGACGTGCCGCTGACGGCGGCGGCACTGGTCGGCATGGTGCTGGTCGCGGCGCTGGACTGGCAGGCGTTCCAGCCGGAGCGCTCGATCGACGACGTCCACTCGGCGCTGTCCCTGCTGCTGCGCGGGCGCGTCAGCGGGCACTGAGGCCGCCGAGCCCGTACGCACGAAGGCGCCGGCCGCGCGTGGCCCCGGAATCCCGAGCCCGCCCGACCGGCGCCTTCCGTGCTGCCGGAGGACCCTCCCCCGTGACCCCGTGTCCCCCGTGGTCCCGAAGTCCTCCGCCGCGCACCCCCATTCGGAAGGGAGGTGCCGTCCCGCACCGCCGCCCCGTGCCGGCGGTGCGGGGCGGCGCCCCTTCCGTGGAGACCAACTCTGCCGTCCGGGCAGGTCGCGGCCCATCCGTGCGGCTACTCATCCCGGGCCCTGAGTACGGGTACTCAGGGCCCGGGCATGTGCGCACTGCCGCGCTGTCGGTGCCGCTGGCTACCATCGCCTGCGTGTCGGTACTCCCTCTGGTGTTCACAAGCGGCTGGGCGAGCGGGATCAACGCGTACGCGGTGGTCCTCCTGCTCGGCATATTCGGCGCGACCGGTGTCAGCGACGAGGTGCCCGCCTCGCTCCAGCGCACCGACGTGCTCGTGGTCGTCGCGGTCCTCTTCCTCTGCGAGGTGGTCGCGGACAAGGTCCCGTACGTGGACACCGTCTGGGACGCGGTCCACACGGTCGTCCGGCCGCTGTCGGGCGCGGTCGTGGCGGCGCTGCTGGCCGGCGAGAGCGGTTCGCTGCCGGAGATCGCGGCCGGCGCCATCGGGGGGTCCACCGCGCTGGTGAGCCATCTGGTGAAGGCCGGGACGCGGATGGCGGTCAACACCTCCCCCGAGCCGTTCAGCAACATCGCGCTGAGCGCCGCCGAGGACCTGGGCGTCGCGGGGATCATCACCTTCGCGATCTTCCATCCGTGGATGGCGGCCGGCCTCGCCGGGGCGCTCCTCGTCGCCGGCCTGGTCGTCGTGATCTTCCTGGCCTCCCGCATCCGCCGGTTCTGGCGCCGCAGGGCCCTGCGCCGCGAGGAGAAACGCCGGGCGCGGCAGCCCGCCTTCCCGTCGCCCGGTGCTCCTCCGACCTGACGGCCGGGGTGTCGGCGGCCGCGGTTAGAGTCGCATCCATGGCACGAATTGCGGTGATCGGCGCCGGGATGGGCGCGATGGCGGCGGCGGCCCGGCTGGCCGTGGCAGGCCACCGGGTGACGGTGTACGAGCGGTCGGACACGTACGGCGGTTCGCTCGGGCAGCACGCCGAGGAGGGCTTCGCGTTCGACACGGGCCCCGGGCTGCTCCACCTCCCCGCGGTCTACCGGGACCTGTTCGTGAAGACCGGCAAGGAGCCGCTGGAGCGGTGCGTCACGCCGACGCAGGTGGACCCGGCGAGCCGTCATGTCTTCGCGGACGGCACCTCCGTGTCCCTGCCGAACGCCTCGCGCGCCGGGACCGTCGCCGCCCTGGACACCGCGCTCGGCGGCGGGGCGGGCACGAAGTGGGGTGCCTTCCTCGACCGGGCCAGGGACGCGTGGGACCGCTCGCGGCGCCCGCTCCTGGAGGAGCCGCTGCGTCCCGACTGGCAGGTGCTGGGCCGCGACCCGTATCCGGCCGAGGAGCGCCGGCGGCTGCTGCGCCCGGTGCGGCGGGCGGGGACCGTGGCGGAGATCGGCGCCTGGGAGCTGGCGGACCCCCGGCTGGCGGCCCTCCTCGACGGATACGCGCTGGCGTACGGCCTCGACCCGCTGGGCGCCCCGGCGAGCGCGGCGCTGCTGCCGTACATGGAGGAGACGTTCGGCAGCTGGTACGTCATGGGCGGCATGCGGGCACTGGCCCGGGCGGTGTACGAGCGGTGCATGGCCCGGAAGGTGGAGTTCGTCTTCGGTGCCGAGGTGGCCCGGGTCGTCGGGAAGGACGGCCGCGCGGCGGGCGTGGAGCTGGCGGACGGGACGGTGGCGGAGGCGGCGCACGTGGTGCTGGGGGCGCGGCCGTGGCCCGGCCTGGTGCCGGGTCAGGAGCTGTGGGCCGACGGGGATGTGACGGCCCGCGCGGACGGGGCGAGCGGCCGGTTCGTGGTGATGCTGTCGCTGCGCGGCGGCCGGCCCGCGGACGCCGTGCACCGGACCGTGGTGCACCCGGCGGACGGGGCGGCGGAGCGCGAGGCGGTGTTCGGGGGGCGGACCGCCGCGCACCCCACGGTGACCGTGCTGCGCCCCGACGACCCGTCGACCCGGCCCGACGCGGAGCACGAGGCGGTGACGCTGATGGCGACGGTGGCCCCGCACGGCCCGGTGGACTGGACGGACGAGGCGCTGCGGGCCCGGTACGCGGACACGCTGATCGACGCGGCGGCCGTGGCGGTGCCGGGGCTGCGCGAGCGGCTGCTGCGGACGCGGGTGCGGACGCCCGCCGAGACCGCCGCGGACACGGGCGCCGAGGGCGGGGCCGTCCCGCCGCCGGCGCTCGCGGGGGCCGGCGGCGCGTTCCTGCACGCTGCCAACCGGACCCGGCTGCCGGGCCTGTTGCTGGCCGGCGGCTGGTCGCATCCGGGCGGCGGACTCGCGCACGCGGGCATGTCCGGTGCGCTGGTCGCGGGGACCGTGGTGGAGGGCGAGGGCTTCCGCGGCTCGCAGTGAGCGGCCGGGCCCGTCAGCTGCGGTGACGGAACGTCAGTAGCGGTACTGGTCGTTGTAGCCGGTGTCGTAGCCGTTGGGGTGCGGGCCCGGCTGGGCGGCGGGCTGCTGCGGGTGCTGCTCGCCCTCCCGCTGCTGCGGCACCCAGACCCCGCCGGGCGGCGTCTCGGAGCCGTAGGCGTCGCCCTGCGCGTACGGGTCGCTGTACTGCTGCTGGTTGCCGTAGCCGTCGTAGTTGCCGTACGCGTCGTACGAGCCGTACTGCGGGGTGCTCGCGGTGGTGCCGATGTACGGATCGGAGTAGGCGGCGTAGCTCTGCGGGTCCGTGCCGTAGTCGTACTGCCCGGCCCCGGCGTAGCCGTCCTGGCCCTGGGGCTGCTGGGCCGCGTAGTCGGTGTACGGGTCGTAGGCGTCGTAGCCGGGCGCGGCCTGGGGCTCGTGGGCGGGGCGCTGCGGCGCGGGGTCGGTGTAGATGCCGTACTGGCCGGTGTCGTCGGGCACCGGCTCGGTCTCGTAGACCCCGGCCGGGGCGGCCGGCGGCGCCGCGGGGGCGGCCGGGGCGTCGCCCTCGTGCTCCACCTCCAGGTCCGAGACCTCCAGGGTGGGCTTGCGGTCTCCCCCGCCGGCGCGCCGGCGGCGGCTCGCGCCGGGCTTGCCCCCTATCGCCCAGCCGGTGGAGAAGCCCTTGCGGAAGGAGAGCGTGACGTAGGTCTGACCGGTGGCGAAGGCGATCGCGCCGAGGGCGATGACGGGGACCGACGGCATCAGGACGCCGATGACCACGCACAGGAAGCCGGTGAAGGCGAGCAGCCGCCAGCGCAGTCGCGCCTTGTACTGCAGCAGCACCTCGCCGAGCAGCCACAGCGCGACGACACCGAACGCGATGTAGAGGACCGTCCAGCCCATGCCCGCCCCCTTCTACGGCCACCGCCCCGGGTCGCGGCGGGTACGGCCGGTCACGACTGCTTGTGCAGTCCGAGATTCTCGTAGATCTCGAGCGTCGCAGTCGAGTTGTTCAGCGTGATGAAGTGCAGTCCGGGCACACCCTCGGAGAGCAGCTTCGCGCTGAACCGCGTTGCGAAGTCGATGCCAATGGAGCGTACAGCGGCGGGGTCGTCCTTGGCGGCGAGGATGCGCTCTTTCAGCTCGTCGGGCAGCTTCGCGTCGCTGAGCTGGGAGAATCGCTCCAGTTGCCGGACGTTGGTGACCGGCATGACCTCGGGGATGATCGGGGTTCCGCAACCCGCCGCGACCACCCGGTCACGCATCCGGAGATACGCCTCGGGGTCGAAGAACATCTGGGTGATCGCGTAGTCGGCGCCCGCGCGGCACTTGTCCACGAAGTGCCGGATGTCGGTGTCCCAGTCCCCGGAGCGCGGGTGCCGCTCGGGGAACGCGGCGACGCCCACGCAGAAGTCACCGGCCTCCTTGATCAGCCGGACCAGGTCCGCCGCGTACCTCACGCCCTGCGGGTGATCGACCCAGGGGCCCATCGGGTCGCCCGGCGGGTCGCCGCGCAGGGCGAGGATGTTCCGGATGCCGGCGTCCGCGAACTGGCCGACCATGTTGCGCAGTTCGGCGATCGAGTGGTCGACGGCCGTGAGGTGCGCGACCGGGGTGAGCGTGGACTCGGCGGCGATGTCCTGGGTGGCCTTCACCGTGCCGGAGCGGGTGGAGCCACCGGCCCCGTACGTCACCGAGACGAAGCTCGGCGCGACGGCCTCGACCCGGCGCAGCGCGTTCCACAGGTTGCGCTCACCCTTCTCGGTCTTGGGCGCCCAGAACTCGAACGAGTACGAGGGCGCGCCGGTCGCGAGCATCTCACGCACGGTGCGCGCGTGATCTGTCCTGGTGGAAGGTGTGCCAAGGGCCATACGGGCAGGTTAACCAGGGCGGGGCGGGCCCCCAACCGAACCGGAGTCATTTGCCGGAATTGACTGATTCTTGTCCATCCTTCGGACAGATTCGTCCCAGGCCTGCTCCCGAGGCGTCCCGGGCCGTCGGCCCGAGTGCGGCTGCCCCGGTCAGGCTCCGGCGCGCTCGCGGACCCTGCGGGCCAGCTCAGCGGCGGCGGCGCCCGGGTCGGTCGCCTCGGTGAGGGCCCGTACGACCACGATCCGGCGGGCCCCGGCGTCCAGCACCTGGTCGAGGTTGTCCGTGTCGATGCCCCCGATGGCGAACCAGGGGCGTTCGGGGGCGAGCGAGGCGGCGTACCGCACGAGGTCCAGGCCGGGCGCGTGGCGGCCGGGCTTGGTGGGGGTGGGCCAGCAGGGGCCGGTGCAGAAGTAGTCCACGCCGGGTTCGGCGACGGCGGCGTCGACCTCGGCCTCGGCGTGCGTGGAGCGGCCGACGACCGGCTCGGTGCCGATGATCGCGCGGGCCGCGGGCACCGGCAGGTCGCCCTGGCCCAGGTGCAGCACGTCGGCGCCGATGGCGTGGGCCACGTCCGCCCGGTCGTTGACGGCGAGGAGCTTGCCATGGCGCTCGCAGGCGTCGGCGAGGACCCCGAGGTGCTCCAGCTCCTCGGCGGCCTCCATGCCCTTGTCGCGCAGCTGGACGATGTCGACGCCGCCGGCGAGGACCGCGTCCAGGAACTCGGGCAGGTCGCCCTGGCGCCTGCGGGCGTCCGTGCACAGGTAGAGCCGGGCGTCGGACAGCAGCGCGCGAGACGTGGACATGGTGCGGTTCCCCCCGGGGAAGACGGTGACGGCGGATCAGTGGTGCGGCGCGGGGAAGCGGGCCGCCCGCTCGCGCGGCGCGGCCCGCTTCCCCGGACGGTTCAGACGGCGAGCGCCTGGGCGCGGCGCTTCACCTCCGTGCCGCGATTCTCACTCAGTGCCTGCGCGGGCGTGCCCGGCAGGGTCGGGTCGGGAGTGAAGAGCCATTCGAGCATCTCCTCGTCGGAGTAGCCGTCGTCCTTCAGGAGTGTCAGGGTCCCGGAGAGGCCCTTGACCACCTTGTCGCCGTCGATGAAGGCGGCGGGCACCTGAAGCGCCCGGTTCTCCCCACGGCGTACGGCGATGAGCTGGCCCTCCTTGACCAGCTGCCGCACACGCGTCACCTCGACATCGAGCATTTCCGCGATGTCGGGCAGGTAGAGCCAGGCGGGGACGAGTGCATCGGTCTTTGCGTCAATCTCGGTCACGGGACAAGCCTGCCATCCCGGACTGACAGCCGAAACCCGGACTCGGCTCTTCAGGTCCCGGGCGGTTACGGCAGAACCGCCGACTTGAGCGGTACGGAGGGGTCCCCGGCCCGGTCCGCGTCGAGCCGGGCCCCCGCCTCGACGAGCCGGCGCCCCTGGGCCAGGTCGCGCGGGCGGCCGACCGCGAGCACCGCGACCAGGACGCCGTCGCGCAGCCAGCACACGGACCAGGCGGGTTCGGCCGGGTCGCCGCGCCACAGCAGGGTGTCCGCGTCCGCGTGGTGTCCGGCGTACTGCACGAACCGGCCGAACTGCTCGGACCAGAAGTAGGGCACCGGGTCGTAGGGCGGGACGTCCGCCGTGCCCTCGGCCGCGATGTGGGCGGCGGCGGTCCTCGGGCCCTGGAGGGCGTTGTCCCAGTGGTGGACGACCAGGCGGGTGCCGTAGCGGGCGGAGGGGAAGGAGGCGCAGTCGCCGACGGCGTACACATCGGGGAGCGAGGTGCGCAGCGCCGCGTCGGCCGTCACCGAGCCCTCGGGCCCGAGCGCGATGCCGGAGCCCGCGAGCCAGCCGGTGGCGGGGCGGGCGCCGATGCCGACGACGACCGCGTCGGCCCGGAGGGCGCGCCCGTCGTCGAGGACCACCGCGCCAGGTTCGACGCGGGCCACCCGGGCGCCGGTGAGGAGCCGGGCGCCGCTCTCCTCGTACCAGGCGGCCATCGGGGCGGTCACCTCGGCGGGCAGGGCGCCGGCGAGCGGGCGGTCCGCGGCCTCCACGACGGTGACCTCGCAGCCGGCGGCGCGGGCGGCGGTGGCGAACTCGGCGCCGATCCAGCCGGCGCCGACGACCACGACGGGGTGCCCCGCCTCCAGGACGGGCCGCAGCCGGGCCGCGTCGTCGAGGGTGCGCAGCAGGTGGACGCCGGGCACGCCGTCGGAGCCGGGCAGGGCGACGGGTTCGGCGCCGGTGGCGAGGACCAGGACGTCGTAGGGGACCGGGCCCGCCGAGGTGTCCAGCTCGTGGTCGCCGGCGCGCACACCGGTGACCTCGCAGCCCAGGCGCAGGGTGATGCCGAGGGCCTCGAAGCCGATGTCGAACGCGGACTCCTCGGCCTTCCCGAGCAGCACCGCCTTGGACAGCGGAGGCCGGTCGTAGGGCTGGTGGGGTTCGGCGCCGATGAGGGTGACGGGGCCGGTGAAGCCCTGTTCCCGCAGGGCGACCGCGGTCTGGACGCCCGCCATGCCCGCGCCCGCGACGACGACCCGGCGCCCCGTCCGCTCTGCCTGCTGCTGCTCGCTCACCTGTCCACCTTACGTACCTGACGAGGAGTCAGGGAAGGGAGGGCCCGGCCGCCGTCGTCCCGGCGGGGTTTAGGCTGGCCACCGTAAGACACGCGGGAGCCCGGACGCACCGGGCTGAGAGGGAGGCTGGCGGCCTCCGACCGTACGAACCTGATCCGGGTCATGCCGGCGAAGGGAGGGGCTGGACGCCCATGCGTACCCATCGCACCGACGGGACCGACGTCCTCGTCATCGGGGGCGGCATCATCGGCCTGGTGACCGCCTGGCGGGCCGCGCAGCGCGGTCTGTCCACCGCGCTCGCCGACCCCGAACCCGGCGGCGGAGCGGCCCGGGTCGCGGCCGGAATGCTGGCCGCCGTCACGGAGCTGCACTACGGCGAGGAGACGCTGCTCGGGCTCAACCTCGCCTCCGCCAGGCGCTATCCGGCGTTCACGGCCGAGCTGGAGGAGGCGAGCGGCCGGGACATCGGCTTCCGCGCCTGCGGCACCCTGGCCGTCGCGCTGGACGCCGACGACCGCGCCCATCTGCGCGAACTCCACGAGCTGCAACGCCGCTCGGGCCTGGAGTCGGAGTGGCTGACCGGGCGCGAGTGCCGCCGCCTGGAACCGATGCTCGCCCCGGGCGTGCGCGGCGGGCTGCGGGTGGACGGCGACCACCAGGTCGACCCGCGCCGGCTGGCCGCGGCCCTGCTCACCGCCTGCGAACGGGCCGGTGTGGTCTTCCACCGCCGCCACGCCGACCGCCTCTCGGTGGTGGCCGACCGGGCCGTGGGAGCCGTGCTCGACGACGGTACGCAGGTGGCCGCCGACCAGGTCGTGCTCGCCGCGGGCAGCCTCAGCGGCCGGCTCGCCGGGGTCCCCGCCCACGTCCTGCCGCCGGTCCGCCCAGTCAAGGGCCAGGTGCTGCGCCTCACCGTGCCCCCGGCGTACGCCCCCTTCCTCTCGCGCACCGTGCGGGCGGTGGTCCGGGGCAGCCACATCTATCTCGTACCGCGCGAGAACGGCGAGCTGGTCGTCGGCGCCACCACCGAGGAGATGGGCTGGGACACCACCGTCACGGCGGGCGGGGTCTACGAGCTGCTGCGCGACGCCCACGAGCTGGTGCCCGGCATCACCGAGCTGCCGCTGACCGAGACCCGCGCCGGGCTGCGCCCCGCGTCCCCCGACAACGCCCCGCTGCTCGGCCGCACCGCGCTGCCCGGCCTCCACCTCGCCACCGGCCACCACCGCAACGGCGTGCTGCTCACCCCCGTCACCGGGGACGCCATGGCGTCGCTGCTGGCCGACGGCGAGCTGCCCGAGGCGGCCCGCCCCTTCTCCCCCGGCCGGTTCTCACCCGCCCCCGCACCCCTGGAGCAGCCCGCATGACCGAGCCCACCGCGCTCACCGTGTCCGTGAACGGCGCACCGGTCGCCGTCGCCGCGGGCACCACCCTGGACGCCCTCGTCGCGACGCTGACCGACGCGCGGACCGGGGTGGCCGCCGCGCTCAACGAGACCGTCGTGCCGCGCGGCCGGTGGACCGCCGCCGCGCTCACCGAAGGCGACCGGGTCGAGGTCCTGACCGCGGTCCAGGGAGGCTGACCGTGTCCGACGACCTCTTCACCCTCGGCGGCGCCGAGTTCACCTCCCGGCTGATCATGGGCACCGGCGGTGCGCCCAGCCTGGACGTGCTGGAGCGGTCCCTGACCGCGTCCGGCACCGAGCTGACCACCGTCGCCATGCGCCGCCTCGACCCGACCGTGCAGGGCTCGGTGCTCTCCGTGCTGCGGAAGCTGTCCATCCGGGTGCTGCCGAACACCGCCGGCTGCTACACCGCCGGGGAGGCCGTGCTCACCGCCCGGCTCGCCCGCGAGGCGCTGGGCACGGACTGGGTCAAGCTGGAGGTGGTGGCCGACGAGCGCACCCTGCTGCCCGACCCGGTCGAGCTGCTCGACGCGGCGGAGACGCTGGTGGACGACGGTTTCACCGTGCTGCCGTACACCAACGACGACCCGGTCCTGGCGCGGAAGCTGGAGGACGTGGGGTGCGCGGCGGTCATGCCGCTCGGCTCCCCCATCGGCTCGGGCCTGGGCATCCGCAACCCGCACAACTTCCAGCTGATCACCGAACAGGCCCGGGTGCCGGTGATCCTGGACGCGGGCGCCGGGACGGCCTCGGACGCGGCGCTCGCCATGGAGCTGGGGTGCTCGGCCGTGATGCTCGCCTCGGCGGTGACCCGTGCCCAGGAGCCGGAGCTGATGGCCGCCGCGATGCGGCACGCGGTGGAGGGCGGGCGGCTCGCCCACCGGGCCGGGCGCATCCCGCGCCGCCACTTCGCCGAGGCGTCCTCGCCGACGGCCGGGCGGGCGGTGCTGGACCCGGAGCGGCCGGCCTTCTGAACGCGATGAGCCGCCCCGGTCCGGACCAACGTGCCGGAATCCACAGTTCCGGTGCCGGAAGGCCGCTGGAAGCCGGGATTCCGGCCCCTGGCGGCACGCCCCTGTCACGGCTCGGCTTCAGTACTGCGCCGGGTTCGCTCCGCGGCGGCGGGCCTGTCCGTGGCGGCTCGTAGACTCGCATGGTGGATACGACCCTCCAGGACCCCCTCGTCGGGCAGCTGCTCGACGGCCGCTACCGCGTCGATGCCCGCATCGCCGTGGGCGGCATGGCCACGGTCTACCGGGCCATGGACACCCGGCTCGACCGGGTGCTCGCCCTCAAGGTGATGCACCCGGCGCTCGCGACCGACGCCTCGTTCGTCGAGCGTTTCATCCGCGAGGCCAAGTCGGTGGCGCACCTCGCCCATCCCAACGTGGTCGGGGTCTTCGACCAGGGCGCCCAGGGGCAGTACGTCTACCTGGCGATGGAGTACGTCGCCGGGTGCACGCTGCGCGATGTGCTCAGCGAGCGCGGCGCGCTCCGGCCGCGGGCCGCGCTGGACATCCTGGAGTCGGTCCTCGCCGCCCTCGGCGCGGCGCACCGGGCGGGCTTCGTGCACCGCGACATGAAGCCGGAGAACGTGCTGATCGGGGACGACGGCCGGGTCAAGGTCGCCGACTTCGGGCTGGTCAGGGCCGTGGACGCGGTGACGAACACCACCGGGACGATCCTCGGCACCGTCTCGTACCTCGCCCCGGAGCAGATCGAGCACGGCACGGCGGACACCCGTGCCGACGTGTACGCCTGCGGGGTCGTGCTGTACGAGATGCTGACCGGCGACAAGCCCCGCGACGGGGAGTCCCCCGCCCAGGTCATCTACCAGCATCTGCACGAGGACGTGCCGCCCCCGTCGGCGGTCGTCCCGGGCCTCGCGCCCGAGCTCGACGAGCTGGTGGCGAGCGCCACCGCCCGCTCGCTCGAAGTCCGCCCGTTCGACGCGGTGGCGCTGCTCGCCGAGGCCCGCCGGGCACGCGCCGCCCTGACGGACGCACAGCTCGACGCCGTACCGCCGCGCGCCCTGGCCGTGGCGCGGGACGCGGGCGACGGCCCGGACGGCGAGGCGGACGGGGCCGACTCCCGGACGACGGTGATCCCCCGGGTGCTGCCCACGCACCTGGGCACCGCCCACCACACCAACCGGCTGGAGATGCCCCCGCCGGAGAACCCGCCGGCGCCCCGGCGGACCGGCCCGCTCGGCAATCCGCGGCGCGGGCTGATCGCGGCGGTCCTGGCGGTGCTGCTGGTCCTGGGCGTCGGCGGCGGCGTCTGGTACATCAACTCCGGGCAGTTCACCAAGGTCCCCTCGCTGCTGGGCCAGACCGAGCCGGCGGCGAAGAAGCGGCTCTCGGACGCCGGTCTGGAGCTGAAGGGCGTGAAGCGCGCCTACAGCGACACCGTCGACCGGGGCAAGGTGATCAGCAGTGACCCGGAGTCGGGTGCGCGGATCAGGGACAACGGCTCGGTCTCGCTCGTCGTCTCGCGCGGTCCCGAGATCATCGAGGTGCCCGACGTCGAGGGCGTCCGGCTCGCCGACGCCAAACGGGAACTGAAGAAGGCGGGCCTGCTCCCCGGCATGGTCACCAAGGAGTTCAGCGAGGACGTGGGGGCCGGTGAGGTGCTGCGTACGGAGCCCGGGGCGGGCACCGAGCGCCACCCGGACTCGGCGGTCGCGATCGTGGTCTCCAAGGGCAGCCCCGTCGACGTCCCGGACGTCACCGGGCTCTCCGTCGACGACGCCACCGCGGCGCTGGCCGACGAGGGGCTGAAGGCCGAGGTGGCGCCCGGCCGGGTGCACTCGCCGGAGGACGAGGGCGACATCGCGCGCCAGTCGCCGGCCGATGGCACCGAGGCGGCCGAGGGCGACACCGTCAGGCTGACGGTGTCCGACGGGCCCCGGATGGTCGACGTACCGGACGTGGTCGGCATGAACGCCGACGACGCCCAGGCCGAGCTGGAGGGGGCGGGCTTCGAGGTCGACGTCGAGCACGGCTTCCCCTACCTCAGCGACAAGGTCTCCAGCCAGTCCGTGGACGGCGGCGACCAGGCCCCCGAGGGCAGCACCATCACCATCAAGACCAAGGGACTGTAGAGATCCGTATGCGCAACCCAGTCGGCGGCCATGTACCGGTGGCCGGCGGCCTCGCCAAGGCCGGCCTCCCCTATGCCCGCGAGATGGGCGCCGAGGCCGTCCAGGTCTTCGTCGCCAACCCGCGCGGCTGGGCCACCCCGGCCGGCAACCCGGCGCAGGACGAGCTGTTCCGCGCCCAGTGCGCCGCCGAGTCGATACCGGCGTACGTCCACGCCCCGTACCTGATCAATTTCGGCTCCCACACCCCGGCGACGGTGGAGCGGTCCGTGGAGTCGCTGCGCCACTCGCTACGGCGGGCCCGGGAGATCGGGGCGCTGGGCGTCGTGGTGCACACCGGTTCGGCCACCGGCGGGCGGCCCCGCGAGGAGGCGCTGGCCCAGGTGCGGACGCACATGCGGCCGCTGCTGGACGAGCTGACGCACGACGACGACCCGTTCCTGCTGCTGGAGTCGACGGCCGGCCAGGGCTCCTCGCTCTGCTCGCGGACCTGGGACTTCGGCCCGTACTTCGAGGCGCTGGACGCCCATCCGAAGCTCGGGGTGTGCCTGGACACCTGCCACATCTTCGCGGCGGGTCACGATCTCGCCGGACCGGGCGGGATGAAGGAGACGCTGGACCTGCTGGTGGGGACGGTCGGCGAGGGACGGCTGAAGCTCATCCACGCCAATGACTCCAAGGACGTCTCCGGCGCCCACAAGGACCGGCACGAGAACATCGGCTCGGGCCACATCGGCGAGGAACCGTTCCGCGAGCTGTTCGGCCATCCCGCCACCGAGGGCGTGCCGCTGGTGATCGAGACACCGGGCGGCAAGGAGGGTCACGCGGCGGACGTGGCGCGGCTCCAGGCACTGCGCGACGGCGGCTGATCCTGCCGCCCGGTCCCGGTCCCGGTCCCGGTCCCGGTCAGAGTTCGGGGCCGTCCCCGGGTTCCTCCTGGTAGGAGTAGCGCTGTTCCTGCCAGGGGTCGCCGATGTTGTGGTAGCCGCGCTCCTCCCAGAAGCCGCGGCGGTCGGCGGTCATGTACTCGATGCCCCGGACCCACTTGGGGCCCTTCCACGCGTACAGGTGGGGGACGACGAGGCGGAGCGGGAAGCCGTGCTCGGCGGTGAGCAGTTCGCCGCCCTTGTGGGTGGCGAAAAGCGTTCGGTCGGAGAGGAAGTCGTCGAGCCGGACGTTCGAGCTGAAGCCGTACTCGGCCCAGACCATCACATGGGTGACCTGGGGGGCGGGCGGGGCGAGGGCGACGACGTCGCGGGCGAGCACACCGCCCCACTCGGCGCCGAGCATGCTGAATTTGGTCACGCAGTGCAGATCGGCGACGACCGAGGAGAACGGCAGCGCCGAGAATTCCTCGTGGTTCCAGCAGTGCTTCTCACCGTCGGCGGTCGCGCCGAAGACCCGGAATTCCCAGCGCTCCGGTTTGAACTTGGGCACCGGCCCGTAGTGGGTGACCGGCCACCCGCGCTGCAGCCGCTGGCCCGGCGGAAGCTCGGACTGCTCTGACGCGCGGTGTTCCCGGCTTTCCGGCTGACCCATGACTCCATGGTGACAGACAGGCAGGGGTGATGATGACCAGGGCGAAGTCGATTCGGGCAACTCGTACTAAGCATGCACTTACTGGACGGTCACCGGGAGCGATGCGAGGATTCCGCCAACGTGCCCAGTTCACCGGTTGGAAGGAGCCTCTGCGATGCAGGGCGACCCCGAGGTCATCGAGTTCCTGAATGAACAGCTGACCGCCGAATTGACTGCCATCAACCAGTACTTCCTGCACGCCAAGATGCAGGACAACTTCGGCTGGACGAAGCTCGCGAAATACACGCGCGCCGAGTCCTTCGACGAGATGAAGCACGCGGAGATCCTGACCGACCGCATTCTCTTCCTCGACGGCCTGCCGAACTACCAGCGGCTCTTCCACGTACGCGTGGGCCAGACGGTCACCGAGATGTTCCAGGCGGACCGGCAGATCGAGGTGGAGGCGATCGACCGCCTCAAGCGCGGTATCGAGCTGATGCGGAGCAAGGGCGACATCACGTCGGCGAACATCTTCGAGTCGATCCTCGCGGACGAGGAGCACCACATCGACTATCTCGACACCCAGCTGGACCTGGTCGAGAAGCTCGGGGAGCCGCTGTACATCGCCCAGCTCATCGAGCAGCCGGAGAGCTGACCGCGCTCAGGCGGCTTCGGGGATGCCTTCCGCGGGGCCGGCGGCGGTGAGGGGCGTCTGCTTCCGGTCCAGGAGCTCCCGGCGCGGGCAGCCGCCGCGGCCGAGCATCGCCTGGATGGTGCGGACACAGCCGCCGCAGTCCGTGCCGGCCTTGGAGGCGGAGGCGATCTGGCGGGGTGTGCAGGCCCCGGCTGCCGCATGGTCCTTGACCTGCTGCTCCGTAACGCCGAAGCACGAGCAGACGTACATGCGGTTCACCTCCCGGGCGGGGACGGGTCGTGGGCGCCGCCCCGATGATCGGTGAGGCTAACCTAACCTTACCCGCCGCCCGGGGGCGGTGAAAGCCCCGGAACGCCCTGTGGGGCACGGATCACATCGATCCGTGCCCCACAGTCGTACGGGTGCTGCTCGCCGTGACGCCTACTGGTCGCGGTACATCTCGGCGACGAGGAAGGCCAGGTCGAGCGACTGGCTGCGGTTGAGCCGGGGGTCGCAGGCCGTCTCGTAGCGCTGGTGGAGGTCGTCCACGAAGATCTCGTGGCCGCCGCCGACGCACTCGGTGACGTCGTCGCCGGTCAGCTCGACGTGGATGCCGCCGGGGTGCGTGCCGAGGCCCTTGTGGACCTCGAAGAAGCCCTTGACCTCGTCCAGGACGTCGTCGAAGCGGCGCGTCTTGTGGCCGGAGGCGGCCTCGAAGGTGTTGCCGTGCATCGGGTCGGTCACCCAGGCGACGGTGGCGCCGGAGGCGGTGACCTTCTCGACCAGCTCGGGCAGCTTGTCGCGGACCTTGTCGGCGCCCATGCGGACGATGAAGGTCAGCCGGCCGGGCTCGCGCTCGGGGTCGAGGCGCTCGACGTAGCCCAGCGCCTCGTCGACGGTGGTCGTCGGGCCGAGCTTGATCCCGATGGGGTTGCGGACCTTCGCGGCGAACTCGATGTGCGCCCCGTCCATCTGGCGGGTGCGCTCGCCGATCCACACCATGTGGCCCGAGGTGTCGTACAGGTGCCCGGTGCGCGAGTCGGTGCGGGTCAGCGCCGTCTCGTAGTCCAGCAGCAGGGCCTCGTGGGAGGCGTAGAACTCGACGGCCTTGAACTCGGCGGGGTCGGTGCCGCAGGCCTTCATGAAGTTCAGCGCGTTGTCGATCTCGCGGGCCAGAGCCTCGTAGCGCTGGCCGGACGGGGACGACTTCACGAAGTCCTGGTTCCACGCGTGCACCTGGCGCAGGTCGGCGTAGCCGCCGGTGGTGAAGGCGCGCACGAGGTTCAGCGTGGAGGCGGACGCGTGGTACATCCGCTTCAGGCGCTCCGGGTCCGGAATCCGGTCGGCCTCGGTGAAGGCGAAGCCGTTGACGGAGTCGCCGCGGTAGGTCGGCAGGGTCACGCCGTCGCGGGTCTCGGTCGGCTTGGAGCGCGGCTTGGAGTACTGGCCGGCGATCCGGCCGACCTTGACGACGGGCACGGAGGCCGCGTAGGTGAGGACGGCGCTCATCTGGAGCAGCGTCTTGAGCTTCGCCCGGATGTGCTCGGCCGACACGGCGTCGAAGGCCTCGGCGCAGTCGCCGCCCTGCAACAGGAACGCCTCGCCCTTGGCGACGGCTCCCATACGGGCACGCAGCTGGTCGCACTCGCCCGCGAAGACGAGCGGCGGATACGACGCGAGGTCCGCGAGTACATCGCGCAGGGCCTCGGAGTCGGGGTACTCGGGCTGCTGCGCCGCGGGAAGGTCTCGCCAGGTGTTGCCACCGGCGACGGAGGTATTGGCGTTCACGGTCACGGCCCCCACATTACGGGGTTGCGCCCCTTGCATTTCCGGGTTGCTCAGTGACTGAGACGCACGTCTCGGCGCGGCCGGGACCGGGGCTGTCCGGGCAGACTGCTAGCCTCACGTCTTTCAGCGTTGAACAACGTTGGACAAGTGGATACCGAGGGTGGGGACTTGAAGCGGAATCACCGTAAGGACCTCAAGAAGAGACGGTTGCTGATCGGCGCCGGCGCGGCCGTCGTCGCGACCGCGACGATCGGCACCCTGGCCATGGCCTCGCAGGACCCGGACACCGGCACCGCCAAGGCCACCTCGCCGTCCGCCGTACTCCAGGCCCAGTTCGAGGACGCGGCCCGCGAGTTCGACGTGCCCCGGAGCGTGCTGATGGCGGTCTCGTACCGGCAGACGCGGTGGGAGAGCCACGACGGCGAGCCGAGCACGAGCGGTGCGTACAACGTCATGGGGCTGACCAGTGTGTCGGCCGCGGACGTGGAGCAGCCGGCCGACAAGGAACGTCTGGCGCACATGAACATGAGCGGCCGGCCGGAGATCGAGAAGACCTTCGACGCCGCGAAGGCGCTGCGCTCGCTGCCGAAGAAGACGGTCGACACCTCCGACCCCCGGCTGCACACGCTGGACGAGGCCGCCGGGCTGATCGACACGGACACGGCCTCGGTCCGCGACGACACCGAGGACAGCATCCGCGCGGGCGCGGCCCTGCTCGCCGAGTACCAGCGCGACGCGAAGGGCTCCCTGTCCGACGACGCCTCCCAGTGGTATCCGGCGGTGGCGCGGTTCAGCCAGTCCCCGGACAAGAAGGGCGCCGACCTCTTCGCGAAGCGCGTCTTCGAGACGATCCGCACGGGCGAGAGCGCGCTCACCCAGGACGGCCAGCAGATCTCGCTGCCCGCCGACCGCTCCGTCCAGCCGGTGAAGCCGGCGAACGTGCCGCTCGCCGCGAGCTTCGCGAGCACGGCCGCGACGCCCACTCCGGAGTGCCCGTCCGGCCTGAACTGCAACTTCGTGCAGGCCGAAACGTCGAGCACGGGCAAGCGCGGCTACACCCCCGCCGTGCGTCCGGCGCAGGGCGTCGACATCCGGCAGATCGTGATCCACGACACCGAGGGCGACTACGCGAGCTCGCTCGCCACGCTCACGAACCCGGACACGGCCGCGAGCGCGAACTACCTGGTCCGCGCCTCGGACGGGCTGGTCACGCAGATGGTCGAGAACAAGGACCTGGCGTGGCACGCGGGCAACTGGACCCTGAACATGCACTCCATCGGCGTGGAGCACGAGGGCTACGCCATCAAGGAGGGCAGCTGGTACAGCGAGTCGCAGTACGAGTCGACCGCGGCCCTGGTGAAGTTCCTGTCCGACAAGTACGGCATCCCGCTGGACCGTGAGCACATCATCGGCCACGACGAGGTGCCCGTTCAGCTGGACCGGAACATCTCGGGGACGCACTGGGACCCGGGCCCGTTCTGGGACTGGAACCACTTCATGGGCCTGATGGGTGCCCCGACGGGCGCGAGCGGCGCCGGCGGCCCGGTCAAGGCGGGGCAGCTGGTGCGCGTGGTCCCGCCGTTCACCACGGCCAACCAGCCGAAGCTGACGTACGGCACCAAGGCGGTCACCAAGCAGCCGGCGAACTTCGGCTACCTCTACACCTCGGCGTCCACCAGCGCCGCCACGCTGACCGACCCCTACTTCACGTCGCTGTACAGCGAGGGCTCCAACTGGGGCAACAAGGTCCGCGCGGGCGACACCTATGTCGTCGCCGAGGCGAAGGGCAACTGGACGGCGATCTGGTACGCCGGGAAGAAGGCCTGGTTCTACAACCCGGGCGGCCAGTACACCGTGCCGCTCGCGGCTGCCCCGCGCGTGGTGAAGGCCAAGGCCGGGGTGACGGTCCGGATCTACGGCCGCTCCTACCCGGAGACCGCGGCCTACGACGCCGCGGGCCTGGAGGCACCGACGGACAGCCCGGACTACCTGACGAAGTACAAGCTGCCCGCGGGCCAGTCGTACACGCTGGCCGGTCCCGAGGTGAAGGGCGACGACTGGTTCGGCTCCGCCCAGCAGAACGTCGTCGGCTCCACCGGCTACCTGCCGATCCGCTACAACCACCGTATGGCGTGGGTGAAGGCGAGCGACGTCCAGACCTCCACGAGCGTCGCACCGGCCACAGCGACCGACCGGTACAACATGATCGGCCGCGACAGCGCCGGGCGCATCTGGCAGTACCAGGGCACCGGCAGCGCCTCCTCCCCGTACTACCGCCGCTACCAGACGGGCTACGGGTGGGGCAGCTACACGGCGATCACCGCGATGACCGCGCTGCGCGCGGACGGCACGGGCGACTTCGTGGCCCGCGACAAGGGCGGCGTGCTCTGGTACTACCGCGGCAGCGGCGACCCGGACAAGGCGTACCAGGCCCGGCTCAGGATCGGCAGCGGCTGGAACCAGTACAACAGCCTCACCGGCATGCGCGACCTCGACGGTGACCGCAAGGCCGACCTGATCGCCCGCAACTCCGCCGGCGACATCTACTTCTACAAGGGCACGGGCACCCCGGCGAAGCCCTTCGCGCCCAAGGCGAAGATCGGCACCGGCTGGCAGATCTACGACCGGATCGTCTCCACCGGCGACCTCAACGGCGACGGCAAGGCGGACTTCGTGGCCCGGGACAAGGCCGGGGTGCTGTGGATCTACACGGGCACCGGCTCGGCGACCAAGCCGTACGCCAAGCGGGTCAAGATCGGCAGCGGCTGGGGCAAGTACAAGCTGCTGCTCGGACCGAGCGACCTGGACCGTGACGGCCGGGGCGACCTGGTCGGCGTGGACTCGGCCGGAGATTTCTGGTTCTACCACTCCACCGGCAAGACGACGGCGCCGTTCGCGACGAAGTCGCAGGTCGGGGACGGCTGGCAGATCTACGACACGCTGTTCTAGCCGACAGCACGCCCTGTGCGCGGGCCCTTTCCCATCCGGCCGGGTGGGAAAGGGCCCCGCCGCCGTCCGGGGTGGGTTAGGGTACGGGGCATGTTCGCGCACTCGACCCGTAACTGGTGGTGGACCGCTCATCCGGCGGCCCACTGATCGCGCGTACACACTGACGCAGAGGCCGCCCGAGGGGCGGCCTTTTCCGTGTCCACGGGCCGTTCCTCCCAGCTGATCCCCCTGGAAGGAACCACACCCCATGAGCACCGGCATGAGCATCGACAGACTCCTCGGCGACGACTGCCCGCCCTTCGCCCTGCTGCGCCGCCGCACCCCCGGCCACGACCACGACACCGTCGAGGTGCTGATCGGCCGGGTGCACGAGGCGGACCGGCTCGCCGACATCCCCGTCGGCGAGCGGCCCTCGCTGGCGCTGGTGCCGTTCCGGCAGATCGCGGAGCGCGGCTTCGACGTACGCGACGACGGCACACCGCTGTCCGTCCTGGTCGCCGACGAGTCGTACACGCTGACCCTCGATGAGGCGCTGGAGCAGCTGCCGCGCCATGAAGTCCACGTGGCGGACGGGGAGTTCGACGTCAGCGACGAGGAGTACGCCGGGACGGTGCGGCGGGTGATCGAGGACGAGATCGGCCGGGGCGAGGGTGCGAACTTCGTGATCCGGCGGACGTTCCGTGGGCGGATCGACGGGTTCGGCCGGGCGGACGCGCTGGCCCTGTTCCGCCGGCTGCTGGCCGGTGAGCGGGGGGCGTACTGGACGTTCGTCGTGCACACCGGGGAGAGGACGCTCGTGGGCGCCAGCCCCGAGGTGCACGTGCGGATGTCCGGCGGGACCGTCGTGATGAACCCGATCAGCGGCACGTACCGCTATCCCGCCGAGGGCCCGACCCCCGAGGGCCTGCTCGCCTTCCTCGGTGACCGCAAGGAGACCGAGGAGCTCTCCATGGTGGTCGACGAGGAACTGAAGATGATGTGCACGGTCGGCGACATGGGCGGGGTGGTGATCGGCCCGCGTCTGAAGGAGATGGCCCATCTCGCGCACACCGAGTACGAGTTGCGCGGACGCTCCTCGCTGGACGTACGGGAGGTGCTGAAGGAGACCATGTTCGCGGCGACCGTCACCGGCTCGCCCGTGCAGAACGCCTGCCGGGTCATCGAACGGTACGAGGCCGGCGGGCGCGGCTACTACGCGGGCGCGCTGGCCCTGCTGCGCCGGGAGCCGGACGGCACGCAGACCCTGGACTCGCCGATCCTCATCCGGACCGCCGACATCGACGCCGACGGCACGCTGCGGGTGCCGGTCGGGGCGACGCTGGTGCGCCACTCGGACCCGGCGGGCGAGGTCGCCGAGACCCACGCGAAGGCGGCCGGGGTGCTGTCCGCCCTCGGCGTGCGCCCGGCCCGGCCCGAGGCGGAGCGCGAGCGGCCCCGGCTGGCCGCCGACCCGCGGGTGCGGGAGGCCCTGGACGCCCGGCGGGACGGGCTCGCCCCGTTCTGGCTGCGGATGCAGGAGCGCGCCGCCGACCGCGTCGGCCACGCGCTGGTGGTGGACGGCGAGGACACGTTCACCGCGATGCTCGGGCACCTGCTGCGCGCCTCGGGCCTCGACGTCACCGTGCGGCGCTACGACGAGCCGGGGCTGCGCGAGGCGGTGCGGGCGCACGAGGGGCCCGTGGTGCTGGGCCCCGGGCCGGGGAACCCGGGGGACGCGGCCGACCCGAAGATGCGGCTGCTGCGCGCGATGGCCGCGGAGCTGGTGCGGGACCACCGGCACGGGCTGCTCGGTGTGTGCCTGGGCCATGAGCTGATCGCGGCGGAGCTGGGCCTGGAGATCGTCCGCAAGGCGGTGCCGTACCAGGGGGCGCAGACCCGTATCGACCTGTTCGGGCGGCCCGAGACCGTCGGCTTCTACAACAGCTTCACCGCGCGCTGCGACGACTCCGGGGCGGCGGAGCTGGCAGGGCGCGGCATCGAGGTGAGCCGGGACGCGGTCTCCGGTGAGCTGCACGCGATGCGCGGGGGCGGCTTCGCGTCGGTGCAGTTCCACCCGGAGTCGGTGCTGACGCTGCGCGGTTCGGCGATCGTGGCCGAGCTGCTGGCGGCGCTGCCGGTACGCGGCTGAGGCGCGGCCGTTCCGGGTCCTGGCGGGGTCAGGACCCGGGGCGGGCGGGGACCAGGACGTTGTCGCCGTGGCGGCCGGCCAGGTAGTCGTCGACGTTCCGCACGGTGGCGTCGATGATCTGGCCGACCGCGTCCTCGGTGTAGTACGCCTGGTGCGAGGTGACGATGACGTTCGGGAAGGTGACGAGCCGGGCCAGGGTGTCGTCGTCGACGCCCTCCAGGGACTTGTCCAGGAAGAACAGCCCGGCCTCCGCCTCGTACACATCGAGTCCGACGCCCAGGAACCGGCCCGCGCGCAGCTCGCCGACGAGGGCCGAGGTGTCGATGAGGCCGCCCCGGCTGGAGTTGACCAGGATCGCGTCGTCCTTCATCAGGGCGAGGGCGTCCTTGTCGATGAGGTGGTGGGTCGAGGGCAGCAGCGGCACGTGCAGGCTGACGAGGTCGGCCTCGGCGAGCAGCCGCTCCTTGTCGACGTAGCGCATGCCCAGCTCGACGCAGGCCGGGTTCTCGGCGACGTCCCAGCCGAGCAGCTTCATGCCGAAGCCGTGGGCGATCCGGGTGAACGCCTCGCCGATCTTGCCGGTGCCGATGACGCCCACCGTGCGGCCGTGCATGTCGCGGCCGAGGAGCCCGTCGAGCCGGAAGTCGAAGTCGCGGGTGCGGCCGGCGGCCCGGATCACCCGGCGGTTGGCCGCCATGGCGAGGGTCCAGGCGAACTCCGCGACCGAGTACGGCGAGTAGTACGAGACCCGGGCGACGCGCAGGGCGAGGCGCTCGGCGACGTCCAGGTCGATGTTGTTGAAGCCGGTGGAGCGCTGGGCGATCAGCTGGGTGCCGCCGGCCGCGAGGGTCTGCAGGACCGCGCCGCCCAGGTCGGCGTTGACGCTGCTGGAGACGATCTCGTAGCCCGCCGCGATGGGCGCGGTGTCACGGTTCAGGAAGACGTCCAGGCACCGGACTTCGTGCTTGCCGGCGAACGCCTTCTCGATCAGCGGCTTCTCGTCGGACTGCACTCCGAAGGCCAGGATCTCCACGGCGTCTCCCCTGTCTGCGTGCTGCGCGGCCGGTCATCGCGAATATACGGCCGGGTGCCCCGCCGCGCCGCTCAGGTCCCTTCGTCAGGCGTCGTCGAGCCCGCGCTCTATGGCGTACCGCACCAGCTCCACCCTGTTGTGCAGCTGGAGCTTGCCCAGGGTGTTCTGGACGTGGTTCTGCACGGTGCGGTGCGAGATGACGAGCCGCTCGGCGATCTGCTTGTACGAGAGCCCCTTGGCCACCAGCCGCAGGACCTCGGTCTCCCGGTCGGTCAGCTCCGGGGCCTTCGGCTCGTCGGACGCGGCCGGTGCGGGCTCCGAGGCCAGCCTGCGGTACTCGCCGAGCACCAGACCGGCCAGGCCCGGGGTGAAGACCGCGTCGCCGGCGGCGGTGCGGCGGACGGCCTCGGTGAGCTCCTGGGTGCTCGCCGACTTCATCAGGTAGCCGGTGGCGCCGGACTTGACCGCCTCCAGGACGTCGGCGTGCTCGCCGCTGGCGGAGAGCACCAGCACCCGCAGTCCGGGCTGGGCGGCGACGAGTTCCTTGCAGACCCGCACCCCGGGCATGCCGGGCAGGTTGAGGTCGAGGACGAGGACGTCCGGGGTGACGGCAGCGGCCCGGCGGACGGCCTGCGGCCCGTCGCCCGCGGTGGCCACCACGTCGAAGCCGGCCTCGGCGAGGTCGCGGGCCACGGCGTCGCGCCACATCGGGTGGTCGTCCACCACCATCACTCTGATCGCCCGCTGCCCGGCGTCCTCTTCGTGTGTCGCGCTCATCGGACCGATCCCGCCTTCCCCCGTGAAACCTTAGGAACCTTCAATTCGACCTCGGTGCCCTGTCCTGGCACCGAGATCAGCTCTGCCGTACCGCCCAGATCGCGCAGCCGGCCGCGGATCGACAGGGCGACCCCGAGCCGCCCCTCCCCCTCGGCCTGCGCGAGCCGCCCCTCGGGGATGCCGGGGCCGTCGTCCCGGACCGTCACGATGACCTCGTCCGGCCAGTCCTCCAGCAGGATCCACGCCTGGGCGTGCTCCCCCGCGTGCACCCGGACATTGTCCAGGGCGGCGCCGACCGCCGCCGCCAGTTCCGCGGCCGCCGCGGACGGCAGCAGCACCGGAGCGCCGGGCTCCGCGAAGCTGGTCCGGGACCCGGCGTGCGGGGCGAGCAGCGTCCGCAGATCGGTCTCGCCGCCGTCCCCGTCGCCCGGCTCGTCCTCGTCCGCCTCGACGGTGCGGACGACGGCGCCCTCGGAGGCGTCCTCGGAGACCCGGGTGGGGGGCACGAGGCCGCTGGAGACCAGGGTGCGCAGGGCGACCTCCTGCTCCCCGGCCATCCGGCCCAGCTCAGCCGCCTCGCCGCCGAGCGCGGCGCCGCGCCGCTGGACCATCGCGAGGACCTGGAGGACGCCGTCGTGGATGTCCCGGGCCAGGCGCTCGCGTTCGCGGGTGGCGGCCTCGATCTCCAGGGCGCGGGCGAGGGTGCGCTCACTGGCGCGGGCGACCTCGACGACGTACCCGATGGCGATGGAGGCGACCCAGACCAGCATCACGTTGTGCAGGGTGTCGCGGCTGGGTTCGCCGCGCTCGATGAGGTTGGCGACGGCGACCAGGCTGGAGGCGAAGCCCGCCCAGCGCCAGCCGCCCTTGATCGCGAAGGCCAGGACGGAACCGGCCGTCCAGATGGACGGCAGGGTCGGTCCGTCGATGTGCTGCGCCTGGAGGTCGGCGAGCGGGGTGACGAGGATCCCGGCGAGGGCGATGGCCAGGTCCGCGCCCAGGAAGCGCCTGGTGCAGGCGGCGGCGCTGCCCACCTTCGGCAGGGTGGCGAGCGTCCAGACCGACATCAGCGACAGGAACGTGATCGCTATCCAGGGCCGCTCGTAGTCGTGCCGGGCGAAGGCGGCGAGCAGGACCGCGTAGACCATCGTCAGCACGCGGTACGCCGTCAGGGCGCGCCACAGCGGCTGCTCCACCGACATCCGCACCACGCGTACGCGTTTGACCATGCTGTTCTCCCCCGTCCCCCGGCGGACCGCCGCGCCTTGCCTCAGGCGCTGTCGCCGTCCGTCTTCTTCGCGGCCTCGGACCGGCGCTTGGCCTCGTCGGCGATCTGCCGCTTGGCGGCGGTCGCGTAGACGTCGACGTACTCCTGGCCCGAGAGCTTCATGATCTCGTACATCACCTCGTCGGTGACCGAGCGCAGGATGAAGCGGTCGCCCTCCATGCCGTGGTAGCGGCTGAAGTCGAGCGGCTTGCCGATGCGGATGCCGGGGCGCATCAGCTTGGGCACGACCTGGCCGGGCGGCTGGATCTTCTCCGTGTCGATCATCGCGACGGGGATCACCGGCGCCCCGGTCGCGAGCGCGACCCGGGCCAGCCCGCCGGGCTTGCCCCGGTAGAGCCGGCCGTCCGGCGACCGGGTGCCCTCGGGGTAGATGCCGAAGAGGCCGCCGCTCTCGATGACCTGGATGCCCGCCCGGATCGCGGCCTCGCCGGCGCCGCGCGCACCGGAGCGGTCGACGGGGAGCTGGCCGACGCCCTTGAAGAACGCGGCGGTGAGCTTGCCCTTCACGCCCGGCGCGGTGAAGTACTCCGCCTTGGCGATGAAGGTCACCTTGCGGTCCAGGACAGCCGGCAGGAAGAAGGAGTCGGAGAACGACAGGTGGTTGCTGGCGAGGATCGCGGGCCCGCGCGCGGGAATGTTCTCCAGGCCCTCCACCCACGGCCTGAAGGCGAGCTTCAGAGACCCGCCGATGGAGAACTTCATAGCGCCGTAGATCAACTCGGGTGCCTCCTGTGTGCTGTCCGACAGACCTTAACCCGAGGCGTCGCCGGTCAGGCCCCTGGCGCGGGCGGGGTGTCCGCGCCCGAGGGCGGGACCGGCCGGTGACGGCCCTGGTCGGTGTCGGCCCGGTCGCGTACGGTGAAGTAATCCTCGCGCACTCCCGCACATCCTCCGTACACCCCCTTCACGCTCCCCGCGTGCCTCACGAACAGGAGACCCCGGTGCCGGTCCTTCCCGGAGCCGAGCCGTTCCGCCACGAGGGCGGAGAGGTCGGCGTCCTCCTCTGTCACGGATTCACCGGTTCCCCGCAGTCGCTGCGTCCCTGGGCCGAGTATCTGGCCGAGCGCGGGCTCACGGTCTCGCTGCCGCTGCTCCCCGGGCACGGCACGCGCTGGCAGGACATGCAGGTCACCGGCTGGCAGGACTGGTACGCGGAGGTGGACCGGGAGCTGCGCGGTCTGCTGGAGCGCTGCGCGCGGGTCTTCGTCTTCGGGCTCTCCATGGGCGGCGCGCTGGCGCTGCGGCTGGCCGCGAAGCACGGGGACGCGGTCAGCGGTCTGGTCCTCGTCAACCCGGCCAACAAGGTGCACGGCCTCGCGGCGCACGCGCTGCCGGTGGTCCGCCATCTGGTGCCGACGACGAAGGGCCTGGTCAGCGACATCGCGCTGGAGGGCGTGGCCGAGGTGGGATACGACCGGGTCCCGCTGCACGCGGCGCATTCGGTGCGCAGGTTCTTCCGGCTGGTCGACGGCGACCTGCCCCAGGTCACCCAGCCGCTCCTGCTGCTGCACAGCCCGCAGGACCATGTCGTGTCCCCCGCCGATTCCGCCCGCATCCTGAGCCGCGTCTCCTCGACGGACGTCCGCGAGGTCCTGCTGGAACAGAGCTACCACGTGGCGACGTTGGACCATGATGCGAAGCGGATCTTCGACGAGAGTCATGCGTTCATCGGCCGCCTCGCTCCGAGCGAGAAGGATCAGGGCGGGAAGAAGGGGAGCACGTCCGGTGGCTGAGCACGACGCGGAACGCGCGGGCAGCGAGGAGGAGCGCGAGCCGCTCCCCGTGGAGGGGGCGGCCGTCGCCGACGACGGCGGTGCCCCGGTACCGGCCGCCCCGGTGGCCGGCGAGGGGGACGGACCGCTCGACGAGGAGGCCGTCTGGCGGGCCATCGTCGCGGGTTACGGGGAGGAGCCGCCGGACCCGCCGGGCGCGCGGCCCTTCCGGTCGATCGAGGACCTCACGCTGCCGGACGACGGCCCGCTGACCGCCCCGGCCGCGGACAAGGGCCTCGGTAAGAAGCCCCTCAGGCCCGAACCGGACCAGGACCGGCCGTTGGGCAGTTCCGTGGTGTTCGCGCCCGGCGTGGGCGGCCCGCGCGACTACGAACCGGCCGCCCCGGACGCCCCCGGCGGGGACGACGACGAGGGGCACTTCGTGCCGCCGGAGCCGCCGCCGCTGCCGGAGGTGGACGTCACGGCGAAGTTCGCCTGGCTCGCGGCGGTCGGCGGCCCGTTGCTGATGCTGGTCGCGGTCCTGCTGTCCTGGGAGATGACCTGGTGGCTGACGACGGTCTGCGTCGGCGGCTTCCTGGGCGGTTTCGTGACGCTGGTGGCGCGGATGAACCCCGACGACGAGGGCGACGACGACCCGGGCCGGGGCGCGGTGGTCTGACGGCCCGCCCGGATCAGGTGGCCGGCACCCGGAGCGCGGCCAGCACCGGCAGGTGGTCGGTCGCGGCCCGCAGGTCGGCCTCGGGCAGCCCGTCCGGCACTCCGCAGCCGAGGACCTCGATGCCGTCGGTGGCGAAGACCGCGTCGAGCCGGCGGCGCGGGTCGTGCGCGGGGAAGGTGTACTCGCCGCCCTGCGGCTTCATCTCCCAGCAGTCCTGGTAGCGCCCGGCGAGACGCCGGAAGGACCGCCCGCTCGGTACGTCGTTGAGGTCGCCGGCGACCACGGCGTGCTCGACGCCCAGCGCGTCCACGGTCTCCATCAGCCGCCCGGCCTGGGCCAGGCGCTCCTGCCGCTGGAGGCTCAGGTGGCAGCTGACCACGCCGAGCCGGACACCCGCGAACCGGACGACGGCGGTGGCGAAGCCCCTGCGGTGCAGCCCCGGGGTGCGCGGCAGCAGGATGTCCTCGGTGCGCTCGACCGTGGCGCGCAGCGAGCACAGCAGCAGCGGCCCGGCCGCGGTGGCGCCCCCGCCGAGGATCACCAGGTCGGTGGCGGCGGCGAGCCGGGCGGCGTACTTGCGCCAGCGGAAGAACCGCGGCGCCTCCTGGACGAGGACCAGGTCGGGGGCGCAGGCGCGGATGACCCGGGCGAGGGCGGCGCGGTCGTCGCGCATCGACCGGATGTTGTAGCTGAGCACGCGGACGACGGCCGAGCCGTCCTGCTCGGTGCGCGAATCGGGCAGCGACATCGTGGCCATGCCCTCACGATACGGCGGACGCCCGCCCGCCCCCGAGGGGGCGCGACGGGCGTCCGGCACGTTTCGGTACGACGGGCGGCTCAGCCCTGGCGGGCCAGGTCCGCGGCCCCCACGAGCCCTGCCTTGCCGCCGAGTTGGGCGGCGAGCACCTGGGCGTGCGGGCGCCACTCGCCGCCGATCAGCCAGCGCCGGAACGACTTGCGGATCGGGTCGAGGACGAGCTCGCCCTCGTCCGAGACGCCGCCGCCGACGATGAAGGCCGAGGGGTCGAACAGCGAGGCCAGGTCGGCGAGTCCGGCGCCGGCCCAGCGGGCCAGCTCGCGGAACGAGTCGACGGCCACCGGGCAGCCCTGGCGGGCGGCCTCGCTGATGTGCTTGCCCTCGATGCCGTCCACGGTGCCGTCGCCGAGCCCCAGGAGGATCGGGGCGTTCTCCGGGGTGGCGTTGGCACGCTGCTTCGCGTACCGCACGAGGGCGCGGCCGGAGGCGTACTGCTCCCAGCAGCCCTGGCTGCCGCAGCCGCAGAGCAGACCGTCCGGGACGACCCGGATGTGGCCGAACTCGGCGGCCACGCCGAAGCGTCCGCGGCGCAGCTTGTTGCCGATGATGATGCCGCCGCCGAGGCCCGTGCCCAGCGTGATGCAGATGACGTCCTCGTGGCCCTGGCCGGCACCGAAGCGGTATTCGCCCCAGGCCGCCGCGTTGGCGTCGTTCTCGACGACGACGGGGAGGCCGACGCGCTGCTCGACCTTGTCCTTGAGCGGCTCGTGGCGCCAGTTGATGTTGGGTGCGAACAGCACCGTGGCCCGCTTGTCGTCGACGTATCCGGCCGCGCCGATGCCGACCGCCTCGACGGGATGCCCCTCGCTCGCGCCGGACACCGCCGCCGCGATCGCGTCCACGATGCCTTCGGCCGTCGGCGGGGTCGGCACCTTGAAGGTCGAGAGGATGTGGCCCTCTTCGTCGACCACTCCAGCTGCGATCTTCGTGCCGCCGATATCGACGCCGATGGTGAGTCCCATGAATCCCTCAGTTCCGGTCGAGCCCCGCTGAGGCAACCGTACCCGAGGCGGGGCCCCGTCCTGTCGGCGCCGGTCAGTCCAGGTCGATGTGCTCGCCCGCGCCGGACCCCTCGCCGTGGGGGCCTTCGGGGTCTTCCGCCTTGTTTTCCGTGCCCGCGGGGTCGCCCGCCCCCCGGGTCCAGCGGCCTTCCTGGCCCTGGACGGCGGAGCGGTAGGCGGCGAGCAGTTCGTTCCCGGCCGCCGCGATGTGCTCGAAAACGTCCGGATTGCGCTCGATCACTGGCTCCACGGCCGCCTTGGCCTGCTGGATGACCTGCTGGACGGCGCCCTGTGCGGCGAGCCCGAGGAGCGGCGCCTGGAACGAGCCGAGCTTGTCGGTGACCGCGTCCATCAGCCTGCGCAGCTCCTCGGCGGCGGAGCCGGGCGGCGGGCCGTAGGCGGCGCGGCGGCGGGCCTGCTCGGCGGCGAGGTCCTCGGCGCACGCGTCGGCCCATGCGTCGTCGTCGGCGGGACGATCGGTGGCTTCGCTCATGGCGGACTCCTGGGACATCGTGGCCGGCGGCCCGGCATACCGGACACGTACCTTCGACGTTACCCGAACGGTGGTACGACGTTCAGCTCGTCCGGGGCCAGAGTGCCGGGTCGGGGGTGAAGCGGACCCGGAGCACGCCGTCGGTGAGCGCCGCGCCGGAGACGGTGCAGCGGCGCAGCACGGGCTCCAGGGGCACGATGCGGTGGAACGGGCCTACCGTCAGGAGGAGTTCGACGCCGCGCCGGACGAGCTGGAGGTCCTTCTTGACGGCGCCGGGCAGCCGCAGGCACCAGACGAGTATCCCGTCGCCGTCCGGCCCGCCGGCCTCCTCGATCCACCAGGGGTCCGCGGCCCGGCCGTCCGCCTCGCCGGTGCCGGGCACCGCGAGTGCCCCGTCCTCGCCGGCGAGGGCCAGGAGGTCGGCGGGACCCTGCGGGTCGCGGCCGAGGTGCGCGATCCGGACCGGGGCGGGCCCCTCCTCGTCCCAGTGGGCGATGACCTTCTCCTGCTGGGCGGCGAGCGCGGCGAAGAAGGGGTCCGGGGAGTGGCCGGGGAGCATCCGGTTGGCCACCGGCGGCTCGGTGCGCAGGCCGTGCAGGGCGAGTCCGGTGCGGGCGGTGCGCAGGGCGTCGTCGGCGGCCGGGCCCGGTTCGGCGACCAGCCGGAGCGTGGTGGCGCGGTCCTCGATGAGTGCCTGGACCTGGGCCAGCTCGGCGTCGCGCCGGGCGGCGGCCTCGTACAGCCACTGGGCGGGCATGGGGACGCCGGCCAGCTGGGCGAGCATCGGGCGCAGGGCGCGGGCGGCCTGGCGCTCCTGGGGCAGCAGCCGGCGCAGGTAACGGCGCAGCTGTCCGGGCAGGGCGAGCAGGGCGAGGGCCTCGCGCAGGGGCGGCAGGTCGACGACGAGGAGCTCGTACGCCTCCCCGGACCAGTCGCCGTGGGCGGCGCGGCGCAGCGCGTGCAGCAGGGCGAGTTCGGTGCTGCCGGGGAGTTCGGTCAGCTCCTCGCCGTCCAGCGGGTTGCCGCCGAGCAGATCGAGGACGCCGGACAACTGCTCCTGGAGGGAGAGGAGTTCGGTGCGGAAGTGCGCGCCGGAGTCGAGCCGGACGGACCACAGGCCCTCGGTGACGGGGGTGGGCTCGTTGGCGTCGGGGAAGCCGGGTATCGGATCGGCGGAGATCAGCAGGGTGCGGGCGCCGTCGCGGGCCGCGGCGAGCGCGGTGGCCGCCGCGATGGTCGTACGGCCGGCTCCGCCGGGTCCGGTGACCAGGACCGTACGCACGCGCTCAGGCCTTCGGGACGGATTCGACGCGCTTCTTCAGGCCGGCGAGGGCGCGGTCGATGATGACCTTCTCCGCCTTGCGCTTGATCATGCCGAGCATGGGGATCTTGACGTCGACGGTCAGCCGGTAGGTGACCTCGGTGCGGGCGCCGTCGCCGAGGGGCGCGAGCGCGTAGGAGCCGTCGATGGCGCGGAGCATCTGCGACTTGACCAGGGTCCAGCTGACCTCGTAGTCGCCGATCCAGGTGTAGGCGAGGGTGTGGTCGTCCTTGATCGCGCCGGCGTCCAGGACGAGCCGGACCTTCTCGGCGCGGCCGCGTTCGTCGGTGCCGAGGACCTCGGCCTCCTTGACCTCGCCGGTCCATTCCGGGTAGCGCTCGAAGTCGGCGATCACACCCATGACGTCGGCCGGCGCCGCCTCGATCGTGATGCTCGAGCTGGTGTGTTCAGCCATCGCTGTGGCCCTCCAGTGCGGTGTGCCGGTCCATGGGCAGAGGCCTGCCGCCAGAAGGCTATCGCGTGCGCCCGGCGGCCCGGCCCAGGGTGGGGCGGTTCACCACTCCAGCGCCCAGGGCCGGCCGGTGGAGGCGAAGTGGCCGACGTTCACGCACTCGGTGGCGCCGATCCGCATCCGCCGGGCCAGCGGCTGGTGGACGTGGCCGAAGAGCGAGTAGCGCGGGCGGGTGCGGCGGATGGCGTCGAGCAGGGCCCGGCTGCCGCGCTCGAAGCGGCGCGCCACGGTGTCGTAGACCAGCTCGGGCACCTCGGGCGGGATGTGGGTGCAGAGCACGTCGACCTCGCCGATCGCCTCGATCTTGGCGGCGTACTCCTCGTCGTCGATCTCGTACGGGGTGCGCATCGGCGTACGCAGGCCGCCGCCGACGAAGCCGAAGACGCGGCCGCCGATCTCGACGCGCTCGCCGTCCAGGACGGTGGTGCCGGGACCGGCGTACTCGGACCACAGGGCCGGGATGTCGACGTTGCCGTAGGTGGCGTACGTCGGGGTGGGCAGCGCGGCGAACATCTCGGCGTACTGCTTGCGGACCGCGCCGGTGATCGCGGCGTTGCGGTCCATGCCCCGCCACAGCTCCCGGCCGAAGTCGCGGGCCTCCTCGAAGCGGCGCGCGGTGCGCAGGGCGACGATCCGGTCGGCGTTCTCGACGCCGAAGAGGTCGGGGAAGATGCCGCGCGAGTGGTCGGCGTAGTCGAGGAAGAGGACCAGGTCACCGAGGCAGATCAGGGCGTCGGCACCGTCCCCCGCGCGGGCCAGCGCCTCGGTGTTGCCGTGTACGTCGCTGACCACGTGGACCCGGGTGCGCCGCCCGGCGGCGGCCCCCCGGATGTTCGCTCCTGCTCGCATGCCGATCACCCTAGAACGAGGGCCTGCCCCGAACGCAAGGCCCTGGGGCTCTCACCTGGGTAGAGGCCCCGGACCTGCGGTTACTTCCAGGTGTGCGCGCGGGTGGACTACTGTGCGCGAAAGGACGACCGATATGTGTGACGCATAAGACATCTGGCCGGAACCCCCTATCCGGAACCGAGTACTGGTGGGTAACGTCCGGGCAGTCCAGTCGTGCTCACCCCACTGAGCACCCGCCATCTTGGACCGCGCCGGTGCGTCACACAGAGCCGTGGCACCGGAGCCCGATGAGGAGCAGCAGTCTTGCGCGAGTTCAGCCTTCCGGCCCTGTACGAGGTCCCCTCGGACGGCAACCTGACGGATCTCATCCGCCGCAATGCCGCTCAGCATCCCGATGTCGCGGTGATGAGCCGCAAAGTGGCCGGCGTCTGGACGGACGTCACCGCCGTCCAGTTCCTGGCCGAGGTCCGGTCGGCCGCCAAAGGCCTGATCGCTGCGGGCGTCGAGCCCGGCGACCGGGTGGCCCTGATGTCCCGCACCCGTTACGAGTGGGTGCTGCTGGACTTCGCGATCTGGAGCGCCGGCGCGGTCACCGTGCCGGTCTACGAGACCAGCTCGCCCGAGCAGGTGCAGTGGATCCTCGGTGACTCCGGCGCCGTAGCGGTCCTTGCGGAGAGCGACGCCCACGCCGCCTCCGTGGCCTCGGTGCGCGACCGGCTGCCCGCGCTGCGCCACGTCTGGCAGATCGAGAAGGGCGCCGTCGACACACTCCGGGCCGAGGGCGAAGCGGTCTCCGAGGAGACCGTGGACCTGCGCAGCGCGGCGGCCCGGGCGGACGACCCGGCCACCATCGTCTACACCTCGGGCACCACGGGCCGCCCCAAGGGCTGCGTGCTGACCCACCGCAGCTTCTTCGCGGAGTGCGGCAATGTGGTGGAGCGCCTCAAGCCCCTCTTCCGCACCGGCGAGTGCTCCGTCCTGCTCTTCCTGCCCGCCGCCCACGTCTTCGGACGCCTGGTCGAGGTCGCCTCGGTGATGGCGCCGATCAAGCTCGGCTGCGTCCCGGACATCAAGAACCTCACCGACGAGCTGGCCTCGTTCCGGCCGACGCTGATCCTCGGCGTGCCACGCGTCTTCGAGAAGGTCTACAACGCGGCGCGCGCCAAGGCGCAGGCCGACGGCAAGGGCAAGATCTTCGACAAGGCCGCGAACACGGCGATCGCCTACAGCCGCGCGCTGGGCACCCCGCAGGGCCCGTCGCTGGGTCTGAGGCTCCAGCACAAGGTCTTCGACCGCCTGGTCTACGGCAAGCTGCGCGCGGTGCTCGGCGGGCGCGGCGAGCACGCCATCTCCGGCGGCGCCCCGCTCGGCGAGCGCCTCGGCCACTTCTACCGGGGCATCGGCTTCACCGTCCTGGAGGGCTACGGCCTGACCGAGTCCTGCGCGGCGACGGCCTTCAACCCGTGGGACCGGCAGAAGATCGGCACGGTCGGCCAGCCGCTGCCCGGTTCCGTGGTGCGCATCGCGGACGACGGCGAGGTGCTGCTCCACGGCGAGCACCTGTTCTCCGGCTACTGGAACAACGAGGCGGCGACGGCCGAGGCGCTGGCGGACGGCTGGTTCCACACCGGGGACATCGGCACCCTGGACGAGGACGGCTACCTCGCGATCACCGGCCGCAAGAAGGAGATCATCGTCACGGCCGGCGGCAAGAACGTCGCCCCCGCCGTCATCGAGGACCGCATCCGCGGCCACGCCCTGGTCGCCGAGTGCATGGTGGTCGGCGACGGGCGCCCGTTCGTGGGCGCGCTGGTGACCCTGGACGAGGAGTTCCTGGGCCGCTGGGCCGAGGAGCACGGCAAGCCGGCCGGCTCCACCGCCCTGTCGCTGCGCGAGGACCCGGAGCTGCTGGCCGAGGTGCAGCGCGCGATCGACGACGGCAACGCCGCGGTCTCCAAGGCCGAGTCCGTACGCAAGTTCCGCGTCCTGGGCGCCCAGTTCACCGAGGAGGCGGGCCACATCACGCCCTCGCTGAAGCTGAAGCGGAACGTGGTGGCGAAGGACTTCGCGGACGAGGTGGAGTCGATCTACCGCTCGTGAGGCATACGCGTACGAGGGGGCCCGCACCGGTGTGGTGCGGGCCCCCTCGTACGCGTATCAGAGCAGTTCGCGCAGCCGCTCCGCGAGCAGGTCCCAGCGCCACTTCTCCTCGACCCAGGCGCGGCCCCGCTCCCCCATGCGCCGCCGCAGCTCCGCGTCGCCGAGCAGCGCGTTGATCCGCTCCGCCGCGTCCCCCGGCTCGCCGCCGCGCACCACCCAGCCGGTCTCGCCGTCCAGCACCGCGTCCGGGGCGCCGCCCGAGTCGCCGGCCACCACGGGCAGCCCGGTCGCGGACGCCTCCAGGTAGACGATGCCCAGGCCCTCCACGTCGAGGCCGCCGCGCCGGGTCCGGCAGGGCATCGCGAAGACGTCGCCGGCCCCGTAGTGCGCGGGCAGCTCCGCCCAGGGCACCGGCCCGGTGAACCGCACGGAGTCCGCCACACCGGTGCGCGCGGCGAGCCCCCGCAGGTCGTCCGCGTAGGGCCCGCCGCCCACGATCAGCAGGACCGCGTCCGGGTGCTCGGCCAGGATCGCGGGCATCGCGAGGATCAGGGTGTCCTGGCCCTTGCGCGGCACCAGCCGGGACACGCAGACGACGACGGGCCGTTCGGTGAGCCCGAGCCCGGCCCGGACCGCGTCGCCGCCCGAGTCCGGGTGGAACGTCTTCTCGTCGACCCCGGGCGGCAGCTGGACCATGCGGCGGGCGGCGGCCGGGGTGAGCGCGGCGGCGATCCGGGAGCGGGTGTACTCGCCGAGGTAGGTCAGCGTGTCGGTGCCCTCGCCGATCCGCCGGAGCAGCTGCCGGGACGCGGGCAGCTGGGCCCAGCCCGCCTCGTGGCCGTGCGTGGTGGCGACGAGGCGCCGGGCGCCCGCCCCGCGCAGCGCCGGGCCCATCAGGCCGAGCGGGGCCGCGGCGCCGAACCAGACGGACGAGCAGCCGTGGGTGCGCAGCAGCTCCACCGCTCGCCGGGTCACGCGCGGGGTCGGCAGCAGCATCGTCGTACGGTCGCGGACGACGGTGAAGGGCTGCTCGGCGTCGAAGGCGGCGGTGGCGGCCGCGCCCTCGGCCCCGCGCTTCCAGTTGGAGGCGTAGACGACGACCCGGTCGGGATCGAGCCGCAGCGCCATGTTGTGCAGGAACGCCTGGATGCCTCCCGGACGCGGCGGGAAGTCGTTGGTCACGATCAAGGTCTTGTCCATCGCCGCCGACAGTACCGGGCCCGGGCGGCCGTGCCGGATGGCCCGCGCACAGGGCGTGCGGGCATCATGGCTGTTTCGTACGGCGCACACGACGGGTGAGGGCAGGTCATGACGGGTTCCAGCGGCACACGCCCGGCGGCCTTCGCCGTCTGGGCGCTCACAAGGGCGGTGCTGCTGCTCTGGGTGACCAAGGTGGTCACCCCGCCGGGGCTCGACGTGACGAGCGACGTGTCGGTGATCTACCACGGCTGGTACGACGTGCTGCGCTCCGGCACCTACCCGGAGTCCGACGTCACCTGGCAGTACCCGCCGGTGGCGGCCCTCGCGATCCTCTCCCCCGCCCTGCTGCCGTTCCTGGACTACGCCACGGCCTTCTTCGTCCTGGCGTTCCTGTGCGACGCGCTGGTGCTGGGCCTGCTGCTGCGGGCGAGCGACGGTCCGGGCCGCCGGACGGCCGGGGTGTGGGTGTGGGTGGCGGGCGTGCCGCTGCTCGGCACGACCGCGTACGCCCGGTACGACGTGATGGTGACGGCGGTGGCGGTGGCGGCACTGCTGGCCGGACTGCGGCACCCCCGGGCGCTGGGGGCGCTGGCCGCGTTCGGGGCGCTGCTGAAGGTGTGGCCGGTGCTGCTGCTGGCCGGGACGGCCCGGGGGCGGCGCACCCGGCTGGCGTGGACGACGGCCGCGGTGGTGGCGGCCGGGCTGCTGCTGGTGTGCGTGGCGGCGGCGCCGGGCGCGCTGGCGTTCCTCGGCTTCCAGCGGGACCGGGGCACCGAGGTCGAGTCGCTGGGCGCGCTGGTCTTCCATGTGTGGCGGCAGTTCGGCTGGGAGGGCCGGGTGGAGCTGCACTACGGCTCGCTGGAGTTCCTGGGCCCGCACGTGGGCCTGGTGAGCACGCTGGCGCTGGGGCTGAGCGTCATCGCGTTCGGCTGGCTGCTGGTGTGGCGGCTGCGGGCGCGGACCTTCGGGGCGAGTACGACGGCGGACGCGGCGTTCACGGCGGTGCTGCTGTTCACCACGACGAGCCGGGTGATCAGCCCGCAGTACATGCTGTGGCTGGTCGGGCTCGCCGCCGTGTGCCTGGTGCTGCGCGCGAGCCGGATGATGGCGCCGGCCGTGCTGGTGGTGGCGGCCACGGGCGTGACGCAGCTGGAGTTCCCGATCGGCTTCGTCCACGTGGTGACGAGCGACGCGCAGGGCCTGACGCTGATGTTCCTGCGCAACGGGCTGCTGGTCGCCGCGTGTGTGCTGGCCGCCGTCCGGCTGTGGCGGGACACGGTACGGGCCCCGGAGGCGGCACCCGCCGTACGGGACGAGGTGCCCTCCGCCCCCGCGCTCAGTCGAGCCGGTTCCGCAGATACACCCGCCAGCGCGCCGTGAAGTCCTGCGGGGTCGTGCCGAGCACCTCGTGCAGGGCGTCCTCGACGGCCCCGTCCCGCCCCTGGTGGCCGCCGACGGCCCGGTAGAAGGCGAACAGCCTGTCCTCGCCCCAGTGGTCCGCGATCAGCTCGCAGGCCAGCCAGCCGCCCTCGTACGCCTGCGCCAGCCGCCCCGCCTCCCCGGCGAACGCGAAGTCGTCGTCCTCGGGCAGCGCGGCGGGCCCGTCACCGGCCCGGACCGCGTCGGCCAGCTCGGGGGCTATCTCGTCGGCGGTACGGTCCTGGTCCCGGTAGGCCGCCCAGTCGGCGAAGCCCTCGGAGAGCCAGGTCGGGGTCGCCGATGAGGTGCGCTTACGGGTGGCCACATGGGCGGTCTCGTGGGTGAGGACGACGCGCTGCCCGAAGCCGCCGAGCAGGGCGTACGCCTCCGGGTTGACGATCACCCGGTCCGCGGGCGCCTTCCCCGAGCCGCCGGTCTCGCCGGTGGTGACGGCCGCTATGCCCTTGTAGTTGGACGCGGGTGACCCGAGGAGCCGGCCCATCTCCGTCACGCTGTCCGGCACCAGCACCACCACGCGCCCGGCCCACCGCTCGGGCCAGGCGGCGGAGACCGCGGGCACCGCCTCGTCGGCGGTGCCGGCGACGGCCTCCAGCTCGTCGCGCGAACGGCCGACGCCCAGGACGAGGCTGTGCTTCCCGCGCACCACCTCCACGTCGCCCAGCTCCCACAGCTGGCGGGCGCTGCCGTCCGCCGCCCGGTCCGCGGTGATGTACCAGCGGCCGTCCGCCGGGTCGCGGGCCAGGTCGACGATCCGGTCGACGGAGACGGGGGCGCTGTCGTAGCCCTGGATCCGGTAGCCGAGCCGGACGTCGGCGGTCGCCCGGTCGCCGCCGTGCGCGGAGACGTCGGTCAGCCGGTACGTCCAGGAGCCGAGCGGCACGTCGGCGAGCCGGCCGATCTCCCGGCGTTGCGCGCTGCGCAGTCCCTTGGCGTCCGGGTCGACGACGGCGACGTAGGCCGCCGGGTCGTGGTGGAGCACGGCGGCCGCGCGCCGGTCCAGGACCGCGCGGATGTCGCGGGCGGTGGTGCCGGGCGCCTCGTCGGCCGGGGCCGAGCAGCCGGCGGCGCACAGCAGCGCGGCGAGCACGGCACCCGCCGCCCGCCGTCGTCCGCCACGTATGCGCACCCGTTCGACCACATGACGAGCGTACGGGCTGTCCGCCAGGTCAGACGCGGGTGACCGACGAGACGGGCATCATGCCGACGGGGTCGTAGCGGACCGGGGCGCCCGGGTACGGGGCGTGGATGACCTGGCCGTTGCCGACGTACATCGCGATGTGGCCGGCGTCCGCGCGGTAGGCGACGAGGTCGCCGGGGCGGGCCTCGGAGAGCGGCACCATGCGGCCCGCGTACCGCTGGGCCTGCGAGGTGCGCGGCAGGCTCACCCCGGCCTGGGACCAGGCCCACTGCATGAGCCCGGAGCAGTCGAACCCCGAGGGGCCGTTCGCGCCCCACACGTACGGCAGGCCGAGCGCCCGCTGGGCGGCGAGGACGGCGGCCGCCGCGCGGGACGAGCCTGCCGGTGGGCCGCCCAGGGGTCCGGCGCCCGGGTCGCGGCCGTCGCGCGAGGCGCGGTCGTACGCGGTCCGCTCGGCACCGGGCATCGCCTTCAGCAGCTGCCTGGCCCGGGCCAGCTTGCGCTGCACGGTCCGCTTGTGGCGGCTGACGGTCTCCCGGCCGTGCTCCAGGCCGGCCAGCGAGCGGGCGGCCTCGGCGCGGGTCTGGGCGAGCGCCCGCTGGGCCTTGCGCAGTTGGGCGAGGGCGGTGGCCCGGTGGGTGTCGGCCATGCCGACGGCGGTGGCCCGGTCGAGGTAGCTGTCCGGGTCGGAGGTGAGCAGCAGGGCGAGCGAGGGGTCGATGCCGCCGGTGCGGTACTCCGCCCGGGCCGCCGAACCCAGCTCCTCGCGCATGCGGTTGACGCGCTCCTGGCCCCGGGCGGCGCGGTCCTGGGCCCGGCTCACCTCGCCGCGCAGCCGGGTCACGTCCTCGCCGGCCCTGTTGTACTGCTCGGTGGCGCGCTCGGCCTCGGCGTAGAGGCGGTCGACGCGGGCCCCGGCGGACTGCGGGGTGTCGTGCGGCTCGGCGTTCGCGGTGGCCGCGCCGAGCGTCGCGGCCGCGGTCGCCGCGGCCGCCGTCAGGACGGTGGCCCGGGCACCGCGACCGGCTCCGGGCTGTGTGGAACGGCGATGGGATCCCACAGGACGCCGCACTCCCTTCCGCTGTACGCAGAGTGCGCGGCCCCTGCCGCCCGGACGGGCGGACCGACGTACGTGAGCCGCACAGCAGGGCAGACAGTAACCGCGTGATCACGGAGGGGACAAAGACGCGCCGGACCGCTGGAGGCCACACACAGTGACGCCCCGCCGGTGACCTGTGGTCTCCGGCGGGGCGGCCGTCAGTACGGGGCGCGGGAATTCGCCCGTTCGGGCGCGGTTCAGATGCGCACTGCGGCGTAGATGCTGCCGATGGTGCTCATCGACTCGTAGCGGACGTACGCGCCGGGGTACGGGGCGTGCAGGACCTGGCCGTTGCCCGCGTAGAGGCCCACGTGCTCGTTGCCGTTGAAGAAGACCAGGTCGCCGGGGGCCAGCTGGCTGACGCCGATCCGGTGCCCCTGGTTGACCTGGGTGTACGTGGTGCGGGTGATGTTGGCGCCGGCCTGCGCGTAGGCCCACATCGTGAGGCCCGAGCAGTCGAAGGAGTTGGGGCCGGTGGCCGTGGAGACGTACGGCTTGCCCAGGCGGGTGGCGGCGGCGTTGAGGGCGGCGGCGCCGAGGCCGGAGGCGGGGGCCTCGTTGCCGAGGTCGACCCGGGTGCTGGCGGCGCGGCTGGCGCGCAGGTCGTCCTGGCGCATCTTCTCGCGCTCGGCCGCGGTGAGGGTGTTGAGCAGCTGCCGCGCCTCGGCGAGCTTGCCCTGCTGCTTCTTCTTCTTCTCACCGAGCGTCTTGCGGACGGAGGCGAGGTCGCCCAGCTTGTCCTGGGCCTCCTTGCGCTGCTGCGCGAGGGCCCGCTGCTTCTCCTGGACCTTCGACAGGGTCTCGGTCTGCTTGGCCGTCAGCTGGTCGAGGGCGGACGCCTGGTCGAGGAAGCTGTCCGGGTCGGAGGAGAGGAAGAGCTGTACGGAGGGGTCGATGCCTCCGGAGCGGTACTGCGCGGCGGCGAGGGAACCGAGGCCGGAGCGGAGCTGGTTGAGCTCCTCCTGACCGCGGGCCACCTTGTCCTGGATCGCGCCGATCTGCTTCTCGAGCTTCTCCTGCTTCTCCTTGGCCCCGTTGTACTGCTCGGTGGCCGCTCCCGCCTCGTGGTAGAGCTTGTCGACCTTCGCCTTGACCTCGCTCTTGGTCGGCTTGGGGTCGGCGTGGGCGGCCTGGGCGGACAGGGCGACGGCCGCTGCTGCGGTCGCGGTGAGCACGGTCACACGAGTGCGGCTCGGCTGCTTGGGACGACGGTGGGACGCCACGAAGGCGAGCTCCTTCTTCCTCGAGCCGCCTACCGGATCTGTGGGGGAGACGAATCCCCGGCTCCGTGCACGTGACGGACTCGGCGGTTCCTTCGCCGCCACCCCGGATGGGTGGTCGACCGCGCGAAGGTTCGAGGCCCGACCCTAGTGACCATCTTGTGATCAGTTCAAATCCTCACACGAAAAATCTCGTCACACACGGCACTTCTTTACCCTCACCCCACGGCGCGTAGCGGGGAATTGACGGTCCGTTCCGTGATTTCGGACGAAGTCGCCACAAGGGGAACTAAACCCGCGAAAGCCGCTTCAGGAGCAAGGCGGACGCAACGGGCCTGGCCCCCGCCTTCGCCACTCCGTCGGCCACCTCGCGGTCGGTCGAGACCACCACCACGGGCCGCCCCTGCGGTTCCGCGCGCGCCAGTTGACGGATCAGCTCGTCGGCGGTGACGCCCGGCTTGCTGAAGAGCACCCGTACCCCGCGCGGTGGCGCCAGCAGTACCGGCGCGGCCAGCTCCGCCCCGTCGAACACGCAGGTCATCTCGGCGCCCGTGCGCGCCGCGAGCACCGAGAGGCCGCCGAGGAGCCGCAGCCGCTGCTTCTCCAGCGGCATCTGCGGATAACCGGTCTTGGTGACGTTGTAGCCGTCCACGATCAGGTGGGCCTGGGGCAGCGCCAGGAGTTGGTCGAGCAGCGCCGGATCGGTCTCCGAAAGGGCCCTGGCCGCGATGTCCTTGGGCGACATCCTGCCGGGCTCCACCGCGTCCACACCGTCCGCCGGCCGCATGGACGAGGGCGGCAGCGCCAGTTCGCGCCGCAGCCCGCCGGCCGCCTCCAGCACCGTGTCCAGCAGCAGCCGCAACCGCATGTCCTCGACCGAGCGCCCCTCCCGGGAGGCCCTGCGGCTCGCCTCGACGGACGCCTCGGCCTCCCCCAGCCGCGCCCGCAGCCGCCGGGTCTCGCTCTCCGCCGCGGACACCTGGGCGGCTGCCTCGGCGCGTACGGCCTCGGTCTCGGCCCTGCCCCTGCGCAGCGCCGCCTCACCGCGCTTGACCTCGTTGACCGCGCTGCGCAGCTTGCGCTGGAGCGAGTCGGCCTCCTTGCGGACGGCGTCCAGCTCGGCGCGGAGGCGGTCGGTCTCGCTCTTCGTCTGGGCCCGCGCCAGGGCGAGTTCCTCGCGCAGCCGTTCCAGCTCGCGCCGGCTCTCCTCGCCGGCCCGCTCGGCGTCGGCCCGCTGGACCTCCTCGCCGGCGGCGGCGACCAGCTTCACCCAGCCGTCCGGCCGCAGCACGTACGCCGCCGCCGCCACGTCCACCGGATCGGCGGCGGCGGGCGGCGCACCGGACTCCAGGGCGGCCGCCAGCTCCGGCTGGGCCTCCCGGAGCCGGTCGCCGATGCGCCGGCGGAACCGGTCGTCGTTGGCGACGGCGGCCGCCATGGCGTTCCCGGCGAACTTGGCCCGCCGGGACGCCGTGAAGCGGGCGTACTGCCGCAGCTGGGCGGGCAGTTCGGTGACCGTGAGGCCGCCGAACGCGTCGGAGACCAGTGCGACGACCCGGCGCCGTACCCCTTCGGGCAGCGGGCGGTCGAGCGCCTCCACGGCGTCGTCGGCCCCGTCGGCCGACGCGGCGCCGCCCTCGGGCTGCTCCACCATCCGTCACCTCATGTGTTGTCTCCGCACGGCCCCGTCAGGAGTCGGCACCCGGCCTGTCGACAAGTTCGATCTGGTCCACCGCGTTGCACCAACGACAACGGACCGACTCGATGGTCTCACTGACGACCTCGCGTTCCTCGACGCTCGACTCACCGGCCAGGTCGAGGTGGACGTACTCGACGACCTTGGAGGAGCGCGTCACGTCGAAGCGCGTGAGGTTTCCGCAGAGCGTGCAGCGCCAGCGGGTCGTGCCGGTCGGCTGGGGAACCGTCGTCATCGGTGCGTCCTCTTTCGTCGAGCCGTGAGCTGCCGGACAAGGGTCTCGCGGTGCGCCGTCGAACTGCGGATGTCCACCCGTCACCCTACGGCCTCGGCGCGTCACCCCGGCACGGCGAGGCGCTCTGTCCCGTTCGCTCCGTTTGCGTCATGCTCTGTTCATGATCGATCGGCGGGCTGCGGCCGGCAGGCTCCTGCGCGCGGCCTCTTCGGGCGGGCCGCCGGTGACGTACGCCCTCATCGCGCTGTGCTGCGCGGTCTTCCTGGTCAGCCCGCTCTCCGGCTTCGTCCCGGTGCGCGGCGGGGCGGACGCCCTGCTCGCCGCCCAGGCGGGCTACTTCGAACGGTGGGGCGTCATCCCGAGCGAACTGTGGGACGGCTCGGCGCACGCCCTGCTCACCCCGCTCACCGCGCTCTTCGTCCACGGCAGCTGGCTGCACCTGCTGGGCAACATGCTGTTCCTGTACGTGTTCGGCGCGATGGCCGAGGAGCGCATGGGGCACACGGAGTTCGCCCTGTTCTACCTCGGCTGCGGCTATCTCGCGCTGCTCGGCTACGCGGCCGCGCACGCCACGTCCGACCAGACGCTGGTCGGCGCGTCGGGAGCGATCTCGGGGGTGCTGGGGGCGTTCCTCTACCTCTTCCCCCGGGCCCGGGTCACCAGCCTCTTCCCGTTCCTGCTGTTCCTGCCGCTGCGCTTCCCCGCCTGGGTGGTGCTGATCTTCTGGTTCGTGCTCCAGTGGCTGGCCGCCCGGGGCGCCGGGAGCGGCCCGGGGGTGGCCTACCTGGCGCATGTGGTGGGCTTCGCCACCGGTTTCGTCTACGCCTGGGGTCGCTACAGGCGCGACACGAGAGGCCCTAGAGTGAAGTCTCCAGCCACGGCCACCGAGGGAGAAACACAGCCGTGATCACCGCGATCGTGCTCATCAAGACCAGCGTGGACCGGATTCCCGAGATCGCCGAGGCCATCGCCGCGCTGGACAGCGTCAGCGAGGTCTTCTCGGTCACCGGTACCTACGACCTGATCGCCATGGTCCGGGTGTCCAGGCACGACGATCTCGCCGAGGTCATCCCCGGCCGGATCAGCAAGATCCCCGGTGTCGAGGGAACCGACACCCATGTCGCCTTCCGTACGTACTCGCAGCACGACCTGGAGGCCGCGTTCTCCATCGGCCTGGACGCGTAGCCGGCCGCGCCGCCCGGCCCTCAGACCTGGGCGGCGCCCCGGTCCGGCACGCAACGGCCGTCCTCGGTGCGGTACTTCCAGCGCGCCCCGTCGCTCACCAGCTCCCGGACCGCGCTCAGGAACCGCTCGACGTGCTCGTCCGGGGTCCCGGCGCCGAAGCTGACCCGGATCGCGTTCAGCGGGGGGGTCCCCCCGGTCGAGTCTGTTCGGGACTGGGGGAGCTCGCCGGGCCGGGCCTCCGGCGCGCCGCACTCCCCCGCCTCGCCCGGGTCGCTGCCGAGCAGGGTGCGCACGAGCGGGTGGGCGCAGAAGAGGCCGTCGCGGACCCCGATGCCGTACTCGGCGGAGAGCGCGGCGGCGAAGTGGGAGCTGTTCCAGCCCTCCACCACGAAGGAGATGACGCCGACCCTCGGGGCGTCGTCGCCGAACAGCGACAGCACCTTCACCTCGGGGACCTCGGCCAGCCCGGCCAGGACCTCGCCGACGAGGTGCTGCTCGCGGGCGACCAGCCGGTCGAAGCCGGCCTCGGTGAGCGCCTTGCAGGCGGAGGCGATGGAGTAGACGCCGATGACGTTGGGCGAACCGGCCTCGTGACGGGCGGCGGTGGTGTGCCACTCGACGTCCACGCCGCCGTCCGTGCGCCGGGCCACCTTGCGGGAGGCGCCGCCGCCGGCCAGGTAGGGCTCGGCCTCGCGCAGCCAGTCGGCCCGGCCGGCCAGGACGCCCGAGCCGAACGGGGCGTACAGCTTGTGCCCGGAGAAGGCGACCCAGTCCACGTCCAGCTCGGCGATGTCGACGGGGTGGTGCGGGGCGAGCTGGGCGGCGTCCAGGACGATCCGGGCGCCGTGGGCGTGCGCGGCGGCGGCCAGCTCCCGGACCGGCCACAGCTCGCCGGTCACGTTGGAGGCGCCGGTGACGCAGACCAGCGCGGGACCGTGGGGCTCGCGGTCGGCGAGGGCCTGCTCCAGGGTGGCGACGGCCTGGGCGGGGGTGCGCGGGGCGTTCAGGTAGGTCACCCGGGCGTCGCGCCAGGGCAGCAGCGAGGCGTGGTGCTCGGTCTCGAAGACGAAGACCTGGCAGTCGGCGGGCAGCGCGGCGGCCAGCAGGTTCAGCGAGTCGGTGGTGGACCGGGTGAAGACCACCTGGTCTTCGGCGCGGCACCCCAGGAACTCCGCCACCGTGGCGCGGCTGGACTCGAAGAGGTCCGTGGACAGCTGCGAGAGGTACCCGGCCCCGCGGTGCACGCTGCCGTAGTACGGGGCGTACGCGGCCACGTCGTCCCACACCCGCTTCAGCGCCGGGGAGCTCGCCGCGTAGTCCAGCGCCGCGTAGCCGACCTCCCCGCCGGTGACCAGCGGGACGAGGACATCCTCGCCCAGAACCGGCAGCGGGGCACAAAGCGACTGGTCGGCGGCAGCGGTGAAGACAGACATGGCGAACTCCCGTAAGAGGCAGGCGAATTCCGCGCGCCGGCACAGATGCGGCAGCACGGAGTGAAGAGAAGAGGGGGTGCGGAGGAGGGCCGTGGGCCCTAACGCATTCGCTTGCTCACAAGAGGCTCCCTGAGGACCAAGGACCCCACGGGTGGACGTCACGCGACGTCGAGGGGTCCGCGCTTGCCGCAGACCTCGCTGCCTGCGGCCTGGTCTTCACCCGGGGCACCCCGCCACGGACGGAGGGTTGCCGGACAGCGGGCCGGGGCCGTAGTCGCTGTCACTCATGACCTGCCCAGCATCCTGCCATACGTACGGAAACGCGCAAGGCGCAGTCCATGATCTGGACTGCGCCCCGCCTCACATCCGTGCGCTCACGCGTTGCTGGCGACGACCCATCTCTCCAGCGCGCGCCCGGCCGCCCCCGAGTCGATGGACTCGGCGGCCTTCGCCATGCCCGCGCGGATCTGCTCGGTGAGCGGGCCCTCGCCCGGGTCCAGCGCCACCAGCGCGGCCGCCGAGTTGAGCAGCACCGCGTCCCGTACCGGCCCGGTCTCGCCGGCCAGCAGCCGGCGGGCCACATCGGCGTTGTACGAGGCGTCGGCGCCGCGCAGCGCCTCCACCGGGACCAGCTCGATGCCGACGTCGCGCGGGTCGAAGGACTCCTCGCGGACCACGCCGTCCCGGGCCACCCACACCCGCGAGGTCGCCGTGGTGGTCAGCTCGTCCAGGCCGTCGTCACCGCGGAAGACCAGGGCGGAGTTGCCGCGCTCGGCGAGGACGCCCGCGACGATGGGGGCCATGCGCAGATCGGCCACCCCGATCGCCTGGGAGCGCACCTTGGCCGGGTTGGTGAGCGGGCCGAGGATGTTGAACGTGGTCGGCGCGCCCAGCTCGCCGCGCGCCTTGGCCGCGTGGCGCAGGGCGGGGTGGAACTTCACCGCGAAGCAGAAGGTGATGCCCGCCTCCTCGGCGACCTGGACCACGCGCTGCGGGGAGAGCTCCAGGTTGACGCCGAGCTTCCCGAGGACGTCGGAGGAGCCGCTGGCCGACGACGAGGCGCGGCTGCCGTGCTTGACGACCTTGGCGCCGGTGCCGGCGACGACGATCGCGGACATGGTCGAGATGTTGACGGTCTTCGCCATGTCGCCGCCGGTGCCGACGATGTCGACGGTACGGCCGGGCACCTCGATGGTCGTCGCGTGCTCGTACATCGCGCGGACCAGGCCGGAGACCTCGGTGACCGTCTCGCCCTTGGCGCGCAGGGCGACCGCGAAACCGGCGATCTGCACGTCGGTCGCCTCGCCGCTCATGATGCGGTCCATGGCCCAGGCGGTGGCGTCGGCGCTCAGGTCCTCGCCGCGCATCAGGGGGGTCAGCACGCTGGGCCACGTACGGGCCGCCACGCTGTCGCCGCCGTCCGGGGTCACAACGTTCATGGTCCGCTCCTGGGGTCCACAGCCGATAAGGGATCGGCTCCACCCTATCGAGCCCCGGGGACGGCAAAGAGCCCCGTCCAGCGAATGGACGGGGCTCTCGCCGTGGCGGTCAGAACGGGTGATCAGTGGTGGCCGTGGCCGCTGGTGATCTCCTTGTACTCCTCGGCGGTGGGCTTGGCGATCTGGCTGTCCTCGCCGTACAGGCTCTTGCTGAGCCGCGCCCGGGCCTTGGTGATCCTGGAGACCTTGCGCTCCACACCGTTCTCGTCGACCGTCGGGCCGATCTCGAGCGGCTGGTACTGCTCGTGCGCGGTGAGCGTGTGCAGCATCTCCGGCGAGAGCGGCTCGTGGACCTCGACGAACTCACCGTGCGGCAGGCGCTTGATGAGCCCGGACTCGCGGCCGTGCAGCACCTTCTCCTTGTCGCGGCGCTGGAGGCCGAGGCAGATCCGGCGGGTGACGACGAACGCCACGACCGGGCCCACGAAGAAGGCGACGCGGACGAACCAGCTGATCGAGTTGAGCGAGAGGCTGAAGTGCGTCGCCCAGATGTCGTTGCCGCCACCGATCAGCATGACGAAGTAGATCGTCACCCAGGCGACACCGAGCGCCGTCCGGGTCGGCGCGTTGCGCGGCTTGTCCAGGATGTGGTGCTCACGCTTGTCACCCGTGATCCAGGACTCGATGAACGGCCAGAGCGCCAGGAGGCCGAGGATCACACCGAACAGCACCAGCGGGATGAGCACACCGAGGACCAGCGTGTGGCCCCACAGGTTGATCTCCCAGCCCGGCATCACACGGACGAAGCCCTCGGCGAAGCCCATGTACCAGTCCGGCTGGGCGCCCGTGGACACCTGGTCGGGGCGGTACGGGCCGATCGCCCAGATCGGGTTGATCGAGGCGATCGCCGCGATGATCGCGATGAAACCGAAGACCAGGAAGAAGAACCCGCCGGCCTTCGCCATGTACACCGGCATCAGCGGCATGCCGACGACGTTCTTGTTCGTCTTGCCGGGACCCGCGAACTGCGTGTGCTTGTGGTAGAAGACCAGGATGAGGTGGCCGACCACGAGCCCGAGCATGATGCCCGGCAGCAGCAGGATGTGGATCGAGTAGAACCTCGCGATGATGTCGCCGCCGGGGAACTCCCCGCCGAAGAGGAACATCGAGATGTACGTACCGACGACGGGCATCGACAGGATCGCGCCCTGGGTGAAGCGGACACCCGTACCGGACAGCAGGTCGTCCGGCAGCGAGTAACCGGTGAAGCCGGTGAACATGCCGAGGACGAACAGCAGGAAGCCGAACAGCCAGTTGATCTCGCGCGGCTTGCGGTACGCACCGGTGAAGAACACCCGGAACATGTGCACGAACATGCCGGCCAGGAAGATGACCGCGGCCCAGTGGTGGATCTGCCGGACCAGCAGACCACCGCGGACGTCGAAGCTGATGTCCAGCGTCGAGGCGTACGCCTCGGACATCCGGATGCCCTGCATGGGCTCGTACGGGCCGTGGTAGACGACCTCGTTCATGCTCGGGTGGAAGAACAGCGTCAGGTACACACCCGTGAGGATGATGATGATGAAGCTGTAGAGGCAGATCTCACCGAGCATGAAGGACCAGTGGTCCGGGAAGATCTTGCGCATGTTCGACTTGGCGAGGGAGTAGATCCCCAGCCGGCCGTCCGCCCAGTCGGCCACCTTCTCGCCGGCGGGCGCCTTGCGCTTCGTATCGGTCGCAGTACTCATCCGCGCTCCCAGAATGCAGGACCGACGGGCTCTTCGAAGTCACCGAGCGCCTCGAGGTTGCCCTCGCTGTTCACGCCGATCCGCAGCTGCGGGAGGGCGTGACCGGCCGGACCGAAGATGACGCGGGCGCCGTCGGAGAGGTCGAAGGTGGACTGGTGGCACGGGCAGAGGACGTGGTGCGTCTGCTGCTCGTACAGGCTGATCGGGCAGCCCACGTGGGTGCAGATCTTCGAGAAGGCCACGATGCCCTCGTGGGCCCACTCGCGCTCGCGCTTGTCCTTGATGTCGTCCGGCTCGATGCGGATGATCATCAGGGCGGCCTTGGCGATCTGGGTCTGGAAGTCCTCGTCGTGCTCCTCCAGGCCCTCGGGCATGGCGAAGGTCAGCGAACCGACGACGACGTCCTCGGGACGCAGCGGCTCCATCGTGTTCATGTTGACGAGCTGCTTGCCCTTGGCCCACAGGGTCTTGCGGAGCTTCTTCTCCGGCAGTGGACCCAGGTCGCGCAGCAGCACCACACCGGAGAGCGGCACCAGGGCCAGCGCGCCGAACATGGTGTTGCGGATCAGCTTGCGACGGCCGAGCGCGGACTCCCGGGCGCCGTCCGCGAAGTCGGCCAGAACCTTGGCCTTGACCTCGGGCGTCGCCTCGATCGGGTGCCGCTCGTCGGCGACCTCGACGTCGGACATCAGGGTGCGCGCCCAGTGGACGGCGCCCGCGCCGATCAGGAAGAGCGCCAGCCCCAGGGTCAGACCCAGGGAGAAGTTGAGCGCGCTCACATGACCGAACGGGAAGATGAAGACGATCTTGTCGACCGGGAAGATGACGTAGGAGGCGATGAAGCCCACCGTCGCCAGCATGGACAACAGGAACATGAGCGCGACGGTGCGCTCGGAGCGCTTCGCGGCCCGCTCGTCCAGGTCCTGGATGCGCGGCCTGTGGGCCGGCAGCCCCGGGTCGGCGAACGGATCGGTGTGCGCCTTGTCCACCGAGTCGTGCTCGGCGCCCTGCTCTGCGGGCAGGTTCTCTTCTGGAATCTCTTGGCTACTCATGACTTCTTGGCCTTAGCGGTGTGGGCCGCGACCCAAATGGCAACTGCGATCAGACCGCCCAGGCCGAAGATCCAGCCGAACAGGCCCTCGCTGACCGGACCGAGGCCGCCGAGAGCGAGGCCGCCGGGGGACTCGGCTTCGGAGCCGTTCACGGTCTTGACGTAGGCGATGATGTCCCGCTTCTGCTGCTCGGGCATCGTCGAGTCCGGGAAGGACGGCATGCTCTGCGGGCCGGTCAGCATGGCCTCGTAGAGGTGCTTCGGGCTCACGCCGTCGAGGTCGGGCGCGTACTTGCCGTTCGTCAGTGCGCCACCCTTGCCGGTGAAGTTGTGGCACTGCGCGCAGTTGGTACGGAACAGGTCGCCACCCTTGGCGATGTCCGCACCCTCGGGGCTGACCTGGCTCTTGGTCGGGACGACCGGACCGGCGCCGAGCGACGCGACGTAGGCCGCGAGCTGGTCGATCTCGGCCTGGCTGTAGATGACCTTCTTCTTCGGTACCTGGGCGCCCGGCTGCTGCGCGGGCATGCGGCCGGTACCGACCTGGAAGTCCACGGCGGCGGAGCCCACGCCGACAAGCTGGGGCCCGTCGGTGGTGCCCTGACCGCCGGTTCCGTGGCAGCTGGCGCAACCGACGGAGTACAGCTTCTTGCCCTCGTCGATGGCGAGGGACTGGGCGGTGTCGTCGGCCTGCGCCTTACTCGCGGGCGCAAACGCGGCGTACAGCCCCCCGGTGGCCGCCAGCGCGAGGAGTAGTACGACGACCGCCGCCAACGGATGGCGTCGTCGTGCGGAGAGCTTTTTCACGGATTACCCCGGTGTCAGGATCTTCTGCGTCGATGCTGGATGTGGTTCGGGCTCGGGCCCGGTTACTTGATCATGTAGATCGTGGCGAAGAGGCCGATCCACACGACATCGACGAAGTGCCAGTAATAGGACACGACGATGGCGGCGGTCGCCTGTTCATGGGTGAACCTCTTGGCCGCGTATGTCCTGCCCAGGACGAGCAGGAAGGCGATGAGACCGCCTGTCACATGCAGACCGTGGAAGCCGGTGGTCAGGTAGAACACCGAGCCGTACGGGTCGGAGGACAGCGAGAGGCCGTCCTTCTTCACCAGCTCGGTGTACTCGAAGACCTGGCCTCCGATGAAGATCGAACCCATCACGAAAGTGATCACGAACCAGGCACGGAGCTTCTTCACATCGCCCCGCTCCGCGGCGAAGACGCCGAGCTGGCAGGTGAGTGAGGAGAGCACCAGGATCGTGGTGTTCGTCGCCGAGAACGGGAAGTTCAGGGCGGACGCCATTTCCTTCCAGTGTTCCGGTCCGGTCACCGATCGCAGGGTGAAGTACATCGCGAAGAGGGCCGCGAAGAACATCAGCTCGGAACTCAACCAGATGATGGTTCCGACGCTGGTGAGGTTCGGTCGATTGACCGACGGGTGCGCGTGCCCGGTTTCTACTGTCGTTGCTGTCGCCACGACCGACATTATGTCGGTCGCTTATCCCGCCCTCACTCCGGGGGGTGCCGTTCGGTGTGTCAGAGGGGTGTGTCCTGCCCGAACGGCCCATGGACGCACGGTACGAACCGGTGCTGACACGCTGTCGGGCGGAGTACGATCCGCGCATCGGACGGCTCTCGTACCCCGGGGGCCCCGAGTGCCCCGAAGACACGGATGTCACGGAGGAACCATGCAGCCGACCGCCACGGTCCTGGTCTACAGCGACAACGCGCACACCCGTGAGCAGGTGAGGCTGGCAGCAGGGCGCAGGCCCGCGGCGGACGTGCCGCCGGTGGAGTTCCTGGAGTGCGCCACCCTGCCGGCCGTCCTGGAGGCCCTGGAGCGCGGGGGGATCGACGTCTGCGTGCTGGACGGCGAGACGGCCCCGGCGGGCGGTATGGGCGTCTGCCGGCAGATCAAGGACGAGATCTTCCGCTGCCCGCCGGTGCTGGTCCTCATCGGGCGCCCGCAGGACGCCTGGCTGGCCACCTGGAGCCGCGCGGACGCCGCGGTGACGCTGCCGGTGGAGCCGGTGGAGTTCGCCGACTCGCTGGCCGCCCTGCTGCGCACGAGGCTCTCCGTGGGCGCCTGAGCCCCTTTCGAGTGACGTTGTGGCGGGGCGGCGCACCCCCGGCCGTCAGACCTGGGGGCGCAGCCGCGCCGCCCGGACCGTGTCGACGCGCGGTGCGGTGGTGTCGTTGTTCAGCGCGCTGCCCTTCTGCCACTTGGCCCAGGACAGGTTCCAGTCGCCGTAGCCGTTGTCGAAGGGCGTCATCGTCTCGCCGTCGCTGCCGACGACGCTGACGATGTCGCCCTCGCGCACGGTGTTGAAGAACCACTCGGCCTCGCTGGTGCTCATGCCGGTGCACCCGTGGCTGACGTTGGCGTACCCCTGCGACCCGGTGGACCAGGGCGCGGCGTGCACGTATTCGCCGCTCCATGTCACCCGGGTGGCCCAGTAGACGTCGAGGTCGTAGGAGTCCGAGGACCCGGCGGCGATCCCGATGGATTCCCCGCGCATACGTACGTACTGCTCCTTCCCGAGCACGACCTTGACGCCGTTGCGCGTGTCGAAGCCGGGCTTGCCGGTGGTCACCGGAATGGTCTTGATCACATCGCCGTTGCGCAGCACCGTCATGGAGTGCTCGGCGGCGTCGGTGACGGCCTCGATGCGGTCGCCGGTGGTGATCTTCAGGGGCTTGACGGCCGCACCGTAGAGCGAGTTGGTCACCTTGATGCCGGTCAGGTTGCTGCTGACCTCGATGCTGGCCCTGGCCGGCCAGTACTCCTTGGGCCGGTAGTGCAGCGTCTTGTCGTCGACCCAGTACCAGGAGCCGGTGACCGCGGGCGTGGAGCGGACCCGCAGGCCGCGCTCGACGTTGGCGCGTGAGGCGTTGTCGGTGACGGGGGCGCTGAGGGTGGCCGTGAGGGGCTGGCCGACGCCGTAGGTGCCCGCCCGGGGGCCGAAGATGACCTTGAGGAACTTGGTGGCCCTGGCGGTGTCGAAGGACATCGTGCGGCTGCCGGGGGCCCCGTCGCCGTCCTCCATGCGGACCTTGACGCTGTAACGGGTCCCTGCGGCCAGCGGGGCGGTGGAGTGCCAGCGGTGGCCGTCGGCGTCGAGTTCGCCCGCCAGATGGCGTCCTGCGGCGTCCACGGCCGATACGTCGGTGATCCGGCCGTCGTCGGCGTCGACCCGGATCTCCAGGGGTTTGTCGGGGTCGACCTTCTTGCCGCCGTCGGGCGTGTTGAAGGAGATCTCGTCGGCAGCGTCGAACGGCTGTGCCGAGAGGGGGTGACCATCGGAATCCCCGCAGGCTGCCGCCCCGGCGACCAGGGTCGCGGCCAGCAGAGTGCAGCTCACTACGGGACGGATGCGCAGCGTGTGGTTCATGGATTCACGCTAAGAACATTCGTCCGTTTCAGCGCGTCGGACGACTGCAAACGGGGGGCCTCCACTTCGCGATGGAAGTGTCGGCCCCCCGTCAGGTGGAGCGGTGTGCTACCGGCGGACCGGTCTCACTGGGTGCGGTTCTCACCCCGGTAGTACTCGAAGACCCAGCCGAACAGACCGATCAGGAGGAGCGGCGCCGAGAAGAACAGCAGCCACCAGCCGAAGACGACGCCCATGAAGCCGAAGGCACCGCCGATCGCCAGCGAGAGCGGCTGCCAGCTGTGCGGGGAGAAGAACCCCACCTCGCCGGCCTCGTCCGCCACGTCGGCTTCCTTGTTGTCCTGCGCCAGCGCGTCGACCCGCCGGGCCGTGAAGGCCAGGTAGAAGCCGATCATCAGGCTCAGGCCGAAGGCCAGGACCAGCGCGGTGGTGCCGACGGGCTCCCTCGACCACACGCCGTACGTGATGGCGATGACGAGGATGAACAGCGCCAGACCGAGGAACATCTTGCCCTGGATCTTCACTTGCCCGCCTCCTTGCCGCCGGCGAGGGCCTTGTCACCCTCGGAGACGTGGTCCAGCTGCTCCAGCGCCGTGATCTCCGGGTGGTGGAGGTCGAACGCCGGGGATTCGGAGCGGATACGGGGCAGTGTGAGGAAGTTGTGCCGCGGCGGCGGGCAGGAGGTCGCCCACTCCAGCGAACGGCCGTAGCCCCACGGGTCGTCGACCTCGATCTTCTTGCCGTACTTGGCGGTCTTCCAGACGTTGTAGAAGAACGGCAGGATCGACAGGCCGAGCAGGAACGAGGAGATCGTCGAGATCGTGTTCAGCGCGGTGAAGCCGTCGGCGGCGAGGTAGTCCGCGTAACGCCGCGGCATGCCCTCGGCGCCCAGCCAGTGCTGCACCAGGAACGTGCCGTGGAAGCCCACGAACAGCGTCCAGAAGGTGATCTTGCCGAGCCGCTCGTCCAGCATCTTCCCGGTGAACTTCGGCCACCAGAAGTGGAATCCGGAGAACATCGCGAACACCACGGTGCCGAAGACGACGTAGTGGAAGTGCGCGACCACGAAGTACGAGTCGGAGACGTGGAAGTCCATCGGCGGCGAGGCCAGGATGACGCCGGTCAGACCACCGAAGGTGAAGGTGATCAGGAAGCCGATCGCCCAGAGCATCGGTGTCTCGAAGGACAACGAGCCCTTCCACATCGTGCCGATCCAGTTGAAGAACTTCACCCCGGTGGGCACCGCGATGAGGAACGTCATGAACGAGAAGAACGGCAGGAGCACACCGCCGGTGACGTACATGTGGTGGGCCCACACGGTCACCGAGAGGCCGGCGATGGAAATCGTCGCGGCGACCAGGCCGATGTAACCGAACATCGGCTTGCGGCTGAATACCGGGATCACTTCGGAAATGATCCCGAAGAACGGCAAGGCGATGATGTACACCTCTGGATGCCCGAAGAACCAGAAGAGGTGTTGCCAGAGCAACGCGCCGCCGTTGGCCGCGTCGAACACATGGGCACCGAACTTGCGGTCCGCCTCCAGGGCGAACAGCGCGGCCGCCAGGACCGGGAAGGCCAGCAGGACCAGCACACCGGTCAGCAGGACGTTCCAGACGAAGATCGGCATGCGGAACATCGTCATGCCGGGGGCGCGCATGCAGATGATCGTGGTGATGAAGTTGACCGAACCGAGGATCGTGCCGAAGCCGGAGAAGGCCAGACCCATGATCCACATGTCGGCGCCGACACCCGGCGACCGGACGGCGTCCGAGAGCGGGGAATAGGCGAACCACCCGAAGTCGGCGGCACCCTGCGGGGTGAGGAAGCCGGCCACCGCGATGATCGAGCCGAAGAGGTACAGCCAGTACGCGAACATGTTCAGCCGCGGGAACGCCACGTCGGGCGCGCCGATCTGCAGCGGCATGATCCAGTTCGCGAACCCGGCGAACAGCGGCGTCGCGAACATCAGCAGCATGATCGTGCCGTGCATCGTGAACGCCTGGTTGAACTGCTCGTTCGACATGATCTGCGTGCCCGGTCGGGCCAGCTCGGCGCGCATGAAGAGCGCCATCAGACCGCCGATGCAGAAGAAGGCGAACGATGTGACCAGGTACATCGTGCCGATCGTCTTGTGGTCAGTGGTGGTCAGCCACTTGATGACGACGTTTCCCGGCTGCTTGCGCCGGACCGGCAGCTCGTCCTCGTACGAGTCGTCTGCTGCCGCGGCACCCTGAGGTTCGTTGAGGATGCTCACAGTTTGTTCGTCTCCGCATTCCTGGCCGGGTCAGTCTGCTCGATGCCGGCCGGCACGTAGCCCTTCTGGCCCTTCTTCGCCAGCTCCTTGAGGTGCGCCTGGTAGCGCTCCGGGGAGACGACCTTGACGTTGAAGAGCATCCGGGAGTGGTCGACGCCGCAGAGCTCGGCGCACTTGCCCAGGAAGGTGCCCTCCTGGTTGGGAGTCACCTCGAAGGCGTTGGTGTGGCCCGGAATGACGTCCTGCTTCATGAGGAACGGCACCACCCAGAAGGAGTGGATGACGTCACGCGAAGTCAGGATGAAGCGGACCTTCTCACCCTTGGGCAGCCACAGGGTCGGGCCGGGGTTGCCCGTCTGCGGGTTCCGGTCTCCCGGGATGCCGGCGTCGTAGACGCCGTCGGCACCCTTGGGGAAGGCGTCACGGAACCGGTTCGGGATGGCGTCGAGCTCCTTGGGGACCTCGTTGCCCGTGGTGGCGGAGCCGTCCACGTTCTCGATGTAGTTGAAGGCCCAGCTCCACTGGTAACCGACCACGTTGATGGTGTGGGCCGGCTTCTCGGAGAGCGTGAGGAGCTTCGTCTCGTCCCGTGCGGTGAAGTAGAACAACACCGAGACGATGATCAGGGGGACCACGGTGTACAGCGCCTCGATGGGCATGTTGTACCGGGTCTGCGGAGGTACCTCCACCTTGGTGCGGCTGCGCCGGTGGAAGACGACGCTCCACAGGATCAGGCCCCAGACCAGCACGCCCGTGGCGAGCGCTGCCGCCCACGAGCCCTGCCAGAGGGAAAGGATCCGTGGGGCCTCTTCCGTTACCGGCGTAGGCATACCAAGGCGGGGGAAGTCCTTGTACGTGCAACCGGTGGCGGTCGCCAGGATCAGGCCCGCAGTCAGCACCTGCGGCAGCTTCCGCCGCATCGGGCGCCGCGACGAGCGGTCGGAGCCGTTGGGACTCACGTAGCGCCTTCCCGAGAGTCTCGCCCGCACGGTCGGCGCGGCCGTCTCGCTGGTCGGTCGCCGGCCCTGTGCGGGCAGGGGTTTGGATGTTTATGCGGACCAAACCCTACTGGACGCTATTTGGGGTCGCGCGGGGAGGGTGCCCAACGCGCCGCCCGACTCCCCGAAGGGGTGGAATTCGCGCCTCCGACCGCCATCTGACGCCCCCTCTCCCCTCCCACGACCCGGCCGGCCCGGGCCGGCGGCACCTGCCGGGCTAGCGTGACCGGGTGCCTTACTTCGATGCGGCGTCCGCCGCCCCCCTGCATCCCGTCGCCCGCCAGGCGCTGCTTGCCGCACTGGATGAGGGCTGGGCCGATCCGGCCCGGCTGTACCGCGAGGGGCGGCGCGCCCGGCTGCTGCTGGACGCGGCGCGGGAGGCCGCCGCCGAGGCCGTCGGGTGCCGCCCCGACGAGCTCTCCTTCACCCCGTCGGGCACCCGGGCGGTGCACTCCGGAATTTCCGGCGCGCTCGCGGGGCGTCGGCGTGTCGGCCGCCATATGGCGGTGTCGGCGGTCGAACACTCGTCGGTGCTGCACGCGGCGGCGGACCACGAGGACAGGGGCGGGACGGTCACCCGGGTGCCGGTGGAGCGGACCGGCGCGGTGGACGCACAGACGTTCGGGGAGTCGCTGCGCGAGGACACCGCGCTGGCCTGCCTCCAGTCCGCCAGCCACGAGGTCGGCACCGAGCAGCCGGTGGCCGAGGTGGCCGGATCCTGCCGGGCGGCGGGGGTGCCCCTCCTGGTGGACGCGGCCCAGTCGCTCGCCTGGGGCCCGGTGCCGGAGGGGTGGTCGCTGCTCGCGGGCAGCGCGCACAAGTGGGGCGGGCCGGCCGGGGTCGGGCTGCTCGCGGTGCGCAAGGGTGTCCGGTTCGCACCCCAAGGCCCGTCCGACGAACGGGAGTCGGGGCGGGCGCCGGGGTTCGAGAACCTGCCGGCGATCGTCGCGGCGGCGGCGTCCCTGCGTGCGGTGCGGGCGGAGGCGGACGCCGAGGCGGTGCGGCTGCGCGCGCTGGTGGACCGGATCCGGGCCCGGGTGCCCGCACTGGTGCCCGATGTGGAGGTGGTCGGCGACCCGGTGCGGCGGCTGCCGCATCTGGTGACCTTCTCCTGTCTCTATGTCGACGGGGAGACTCTGCTCCAGGAGCTGGACCGGGCCGGTTTCTCCGTGTCGTCCGGTTCGTCCTGCACGAGCAGCACGCTGACGCCGAGCCATGTGCTCAAAGCGATGGGGGTGCTCTCGGAGGGCAACGTCCGCGTCTCGCTGCCGCGGGGCACCACGGACGAGGAGGTCGACCGCTTCCTGGACGTGCTGCCTGGCCTGGTCGCGGGCGTACGCGAGCAGCTGGACGCGCCGACGGCCCCGGACCACTCCCCCGCCTCGGACGGGTCCCTGGTGGTCGACGCGCTGGGCAAGCGGTGCCCCGTACCCGTGATCGAACTCGCAAAGGTGATCGGAGGGGTGCCCGTGGGCGGGACGGTGACCGTGCTCTCCGACGACGAGGCGGCCCGGCTCGACATTCCGGCCTGGTGCGCGATGCGGGAGCAGGAGTACGTGGGCGAGGAGCCGGCGAACCGGGGCGCGGCCTATGTGGTCCGCCGGCTCTCCTGACCGGGCGCGTCAGGCGAGGTGCGCGTGGACCTCGGCGGCGGCCTCGTGGCCGTAGGCCTTGGTGAAGCGGTCCATGAAGTGGGTGCGGTGCAGGGTGTACTCCTGGGTGCCCACGGTCTCGATGACGAGCGTGGCGAGCATGCAGCCGACCTGGGCGGCGCGCTCCAGGCCGACGCCCCAGGCGAGACCGGAGAGGAAACCGGCCCGGAAGGCGTCGCCGACGCCGGTCGGGTCGGCCTTGACGTTCTCCTCGGGGCAGCCGACCTCGATCGGCTCCTCGCCGGCCCGCTCGATGCGCACGCCCTGGGCGCCGAGCGTGGTGACCCGGTGGCCGACCTTGCCGAGGATCTCCTCGTCGGTCCAGCCGGTCTTCGACTCGATGAGCCCCTTCTCGTACTCGTTGGAGAAGAGGTACGTGGCGCCGTCGAGGAGGATGCGGATCTCGTCGCCGTCCATGCGGGCGATCTGCTGCGAGAAGTCCGCGGCGAACGGAATGCCGCGCGTACGGCACTCCTCGGTGTGGCGGAGCATGCCCTCCGGGTCGTCGGCGCCGATGGAGACCAGGTCGAGGCCGCCCACCCGGTCGGCGACGGCCTTGAGCTCGATGAGCCGGGCCTCGCTCATGGCACCGGTGTAGAAGGAGCCGATCTGGTTGTGGTCGGAGTCCGTCGTGCAGACGAAGCGGGCGGTGTGCAGGACCTCGGAGATCCGCACCCCGCTGGTGTCGACGCCGTGCCGGTCGAGCCAGGCGCGGTACTCGTCGAAGTCGGAGCCGGCCGCCCCGACCAGGATCGGCCGGGTGCCGAGCAGGCCCATGCCGAAGCAGATGTTGGCGGCGACCCCTCCCCTGCGTACGTCCAGGTTGTCGACCAGGAAGGAGAGCGAGACCGTGTGCAGCTGGTCGGCGACCAGCTGGTCGGCGAAGCGGCCGGGGAAGGTCATGAGGTGGTCGGTGGCGATGGAGCCGGTGACTGCGATACGCACGGGGAGACGTCTCCTGCGGAGGTCGAGGGGAACGGATGTCCGCATCCCGGGGGTGACGTGACAGTTCACGCTACCCGCTCCCGCACGCTCCGAAGCGGAAAAACTACCCGATAGTAGGGCTTTCTTCCCGAGCTCTGTGGTGCCTACGGTGCCGTTATGTCGAACCACATCGCCCCGCGCGAGTCCGAGACCGGCCTGGCCGAGCTGCGCGGAGACTGCGCACGGATGGCTCCGCACTGGGTGGTACCCGCGAGGGTCACCCCCACCCGCGTCACGCCCGCCCGGATCAACGGCGTCACCGTGCCGCCCGCGTCCGCACGGCTGATCGACTCCATGCCGGAGTACGGGGACTGAGACGCCTCGGGGGAACCAGGCGCCCCGCTGCTCCGTCACAGCCCTGTCCGCCCGATGCGGCGGGCCGTGTGCCGGCCAGGCGTACGACGGCGATGCAGGCGAGGAGCGATCCGGTGAGCACCGAGCGACCCGACAACGACGTGACGACCACCCGGCGGCGTTCCCCGCTGGTCGCGGCCTCGGTGGCGGCGGCCGTACTGCTGGCCGGTGGCGGCGGAGCGTACTGGGCGGCGACCGCGGCGGACGGCGGCGATACGCGGAGCGCGGCGGCCGACGGTGACCGCACTCCGCCACCCCTCGCGCTGGACGGCGCCGGAACGCCGACCGCCCCCTCACGCGAGGGCATCGCGCCCGGCGAGCCCGATCCGCACGGCGGCCGGCTGGTCTACCGCGCCTCCGGCAAGCTCCCGGGCGGCCCGGCCAAGGCCGCCGTCCAGCGCGCCGAGGGGTCCGTCACGGCCGCCGAGGTGACCCGGCTGGCGAAGGCGCTGGGGCTGACGGGCACCCCGCGGTCCGAGGCCACCTCCTGGAAGGTGGGCTCCGACGGGGACGGCTCGGGCCCGGTGCTGCGCGTGAACAAGCAGGCGCCCGGCAGCTGGACCTTCACCCGGTACGGCACCGGTGGCACGGACAACTGCAAGAGGGGGGCCGTCTGCTCGTCGGCCCCGGGCGGCTCCGGTCAGCCCGTGGACGAGAAGGCCGCGAAGGCCGCCGCCGCGCCGGTGCTCAAGGCGGCGGGCCAGGACGACGCGGCGCTCGACGCCCGGCAGCTCATGGGCTCGGTCCGGGTGGTGAACGCCGATCCGGTGGTGGACGGGCTGCCCACGTACGGCTGGGCGACCGGCATCCAGGTGGGCCCGGACGGGCAGGTGACCGGCGGCGCCGGAATGCTGAAGGGGCTGGAGAAGGGCGACGCCTATCCGGTGATCGGCGCTGCCGATGCGCTGAAGCGGCTCAACGCGGCGCAGCCCCCGGCGGGCGGGAAGACCGGCGACTGCGCATCGCCGGCCCCGCTGGAGAACGGCACGAAGCCGTCCGGGGCCGACTGCGGTTCCGGCAGTGGCTCGGCGCGGCCGGCGACGACGGTGACGGTGAAGAAGGCGGTCTTCGGTCTGGCGGTGCACACCGCGGGCGGCAGGCAGCTGCTCGTACCGTCCTGGATCTTCTCGGTGCAGCCGGCCGGTGGTGTGGGTGACACGGTCACGCAGGTGGCCGTGGACCCGGAGTACCTGACGCGGGAGCCGTCGCCGGGCACGTCCCCGGACGGCGACGGTACGACGAAGGCCCGCGCGGTCCAGTCGTACAGCGCGAGCGGGCGGGCCCTGTCGGTGACGTTCTGGGGCGGCGCGTGCAGTACGTACTCGGTGAGCGCGCGTGAGGACGGCCAGACGGTACGGGTGACCGTGTCCGAGAAGAAGGACGCGGGCAAGGTCTGCGTGATGGTCGCGAAGGAGCTGACCCGTACGGTCACGCTGGAGCGGCCGCTGGACGGGCGCGAGGTGGTCGACGCGGCCTCCGGCTCCCTGGTGCCGCGCGGCTGAGCCCTCCTCGTACACGCACACGGAAAACGGCGACGGCCCCGGGAGAGAATCCCGGGGCCGCCGCCGTGACGCTGTGGGGCGGCTCAGCTGAACGAGTCGCCGCAGGCGCAGGAACCCGTGGCGTTCGGGTTGTCGATGGTGAAGCCCTGCTTCTCGATGGTGTCGACGAAGTCGACCGAGGCGCCGCCCAGGTACGGGGCGCTCATGCGGTCGGTGACGACCTTGACGCCGTCGAAGTCCTTGACGACGTCGCCGTCGAGTGAACGCTCGTCGAAGAAGAGCTGGTAACGCAGGCCCGAGCAGCCGCCGGGCTGGACGGCGACGCGAAGCGCCAGGTCGTCACGGCCCTCCTGCTCCAGCAGGCCCTTGACCTTGGCTGCGGCGGCGTCGGACAGGAGGATGCCGTCGCTCACGGTGGTGGTCTCGTCCGATACGGACATCTGCTTCTCTCCCGGGTTGTACGGAGACTGCTTGCCGACGTTGCAACCGTCGGGACCACGGATTCATTCCGGGCCGAGCGCTTGCCTGTTCTCTTCATGCTCGCACACCCGTCCTGCGAGCGGATGCGTCACATTGACGCTTTCGGCATCGTCAAAGTGACGTGAAGCGGCTATGATAGATAGCGTCAATTAGACGAAAAGGCTTTCTCCGCAGAGAAGTCCGCAGAAGAAAGGGTGCGTGACGTGACCACGGCCCACCCCGTCCAGGATCTCGATGTCCAGCCGACGCCGCTCGCCCTGCTCCTGCTGGGCCGCGACGCCGATCCCAGGAGCGAGCGCGGCGTCGAGTGCCCCGGCGACCTGCCCTCCCCGTCCGACCCGGACCTGGTGGCACGCGCCCGTGCGGCCAAGGAGAAGCTGGGCGAGAAGGTCTTCGTCCTGGGGCACCACTACCAGCGCGACGAGGTCATCCAGTTCGCGGATGTGACCGGCGACTCCTTCAAGCTCGCCCGGGACGCCGCGGCCCGCCCGGAGGCGGAGTACATCGTCTTCTGCGGTGTGCACTTCATGGCCGAGTCGGCGGACATCCTGACCACCGACGACCAGAAGGTCGTGCTGCCGGACCTGGCGGCGGGCTGCTCGATGGCCGACATGGCCACCGCGGAGCAGGTCGCCGAGTGCTGGGACGTGCTGACCGAGGCGGGTGTCGCCGACCAGGTCGTGCCCGTCTCGTACATGAACTCCTCCGCCGACATCAAGGCCTTCACCGGCCGGCACGGCGGCACGATCTGCACCTCGTCCAACGCGAAGCGGGCCCTGGAGTGGGCCTTCGAGCAGGGCGACAAGGTCCTCTTCCTGCCCGACCAGCACCTGGGCCGCAACACCGCCGTCCGGGACATGGGCATGTCGCTGGAGGACTGCGTCCTCTACAACCCGCACAAGCCGAACGGCGGCCTGACCGCCGAGGAGCTGCGCAACGCGAAGATGATCCTGTGGCGCGGGCACTGCTCGGTCCACGGCCGCTTCTCGGTGGAGTCCGTCAACGACGTGCGCGAGCGCATCCCCGGCGTCAACGTGCTGGTCCACCCCGAGTGCAAGCACGAGGTCGTGGCCGCCGCGGACTACGTCGGCTCGACGGAGTACATCATCAAGGCCCTGGAGGCGGCCCCGGCCGGCTCGAAGTGGGCGATCGGCACCGAGCTGAACCTCGTACGCCGCCTGGCGAACCGTTTCGCCCCCGAGGGCAAGGAGATCGTCTTCCTCGACAAGACGGTCTGCTTCTGCTCCACGATGAACCGCATCGACCTGCCGCACCTGGTGTGGACCCTGGAGTCCCTGGCCGAGGGCAAGCTCGTCAACCGGATCGAGGTCGACCCCGAGACGGAGAAGTACGCGAAGCTGGCGCTGGAGCGGATGCTGGCGCTGCCGTAGCGGCCGCCCCCGTCCGGACGGCCGCCGCGCCCGGGACACCGGCGCGGCGGCCTCGGAACGGGCAGCCTCTGCCGACGGCGGTTCAAGCCCCGCCGATGCCGGCTCCCGGGCCCGCCGCGCACGCCCTGGTTTCCTCGGCCTCCGCAGGCGTGAGGGCGGGAGCCAGCCGGTATCCCCGGCTCTCCGCGACCCGCAAGGCGTCCTGCAACGACTCCGCCAGCCGGACGCCGGTGAACCTCAGCCACGCCGCCGCCTGGGGCGAGTTCGTCTCGTCGCTGAAGTAGCTCAGCGGAACGGCCTGTCCCACACGCGGGTGCGGGACAGGCCGTTTCCTTACCACCCGAGTACCGGAAAGAGCCACGTTTGTCCGGACCGGCCCCGGGGCGCCCCATCCGTGCCTACGCTGCTGTTTTCTTCGGCGGCGTGAGTTACGGAAAGGCGGGGCGCCGGATGGCGTATGAGGTGGGTACGGTCGACGGCGGGGAGCGCGAGCCCGTGGGAACGGCGCGGAGTGATCTCGCGGGAGCCGTGGCGCCCGCGCGGGAGGCCGTGGAGATCTGCCGGGAGCTCGCCGCGCGCGACCCGGCCGCCTCGCACCGGCAGGACCTGGCCACGGCACTCCACGATCTGGCGGACCGGCTCTCCGCCGCCGGGGACCACGAGGGCGCGCTCGCCCCCGCCCGGGAGGCCGCGCGTGTGTTCGCCGGACTCGCCCAGGAGCACATGGAGGTCTTCCAGCCGGATCTCGCCCAGTCCGTGACCTCGCTGGCCAACAAGACCGCCGCCGCCGGGGACCGCACGTCGGCGGTGCTGCTCGCGCGCCAGGCGCTTCAGCTCCAGCGCGACCTGGTCAAGCACCGGCCGGCGGCCTCCCTCCCCGGGCTGGCCGGGATGCTCAACAACCTCGCGATGCACCTGGCCGCCGACGGTGAGCCGGCAGAGGCCCTGGCGCATGCCGAGGAGGCGGCCGCGCTCTACGGGCGCCTCGCCGGTGAGGACCCGGAGGCGTTCCTGCCGGAGTACGCGGTGGCCCTCAACAACACCGGCAACGCTCGCGCGGCCCTGGGTGATCTCTCCGGGGCGCTCGAGGCGGGCCGGGAGGCGGTCGCCATCCGCCGGGAACTCGCCGTGCGGCAGCCCGCCGTCTTCCGGCCGGAGCTGGCCATCGCGCTCGCCGGCCTCGCCGCCCATCTGCATGTGGCCGGGGAACCGGAGGAAGGGCTGCCGGCCGCGGCGGAGGCCGTCGCGCTCCTGCGTGAACCCGTCTCCGGCGCACCCGTCCTGCGCTCCCCGCTCGCGAGGGCGCTCGGCGCCCTCGCCCAGAACCTCGCCGGCACCGGCAGCCGGAAGGAAGCTCTGGCGGCGGCCGACGAAGGTGTCGTCCTGTGGCGCCGGCTCGTGGACGAGCACAGCGGCGTCCACCGCCCCGACCTGGCGCTCGCCCTGCGGAACCTCGGCAAGCTGCGGGGGATGAACGAGGACCCCGAAGGAGCCGTGACCACGGCGCGGGAAGCGGTCACCGCCTACCGCGCCCTGGCCGCGGAGAACCCGCGCGCCTTCACGGACGACCTGGTGAAGGCGCTCGGGAGCCTGGCCCGCGCGCTCGCCCGTACCGGAGACCACGCCTCGGCGGTCGAGGCGTACGAGGAGTGCGCGGCCGAGTCCGCCGAGGCCCACCCCGCGACCGCCCGGCGCCTCGCCGTCGAGCGGAGTCTGTTGCTGCTGGAGTGCCCCGCTCCCGGCCCCTCGGAGGGCGTACGCGAACTCGTGTCGTTCCTCGGGCGGGACGCCGGCACCGAGCCGGACGAGGGCCCGGACCTGGTGACCGTACGGGCACGGCGGGCGCTGCGCGCTCACGGCGACCCGCAGGAAGTGCGCGCCGCGTGGGAGGCGGAGACCCGGGGCCCCGCACCCGCCTGGCTCTCCCTGTCGGCCGAGACGCTGGAGCTCGTCGGCACCTGGATGTTCGCGCCGGACTGGCCCGCGTCACGCGACCTCTGGTCCCGGCACGCCGATGCGCTCGGCAGCCGGGAGGCGGCGACGGCTCTCGACGAGCTGGCGCTCCTGGACCGGGCTACCGCGCAACGGCACGCGGCGCTCCGCGAGCTCGTGCTCGACCACGGCGTGACCGCCGCCTACGATCCGCTGATCCTCTCGGAGCAGCTGGCCGCCTGGGTGGCCTGCGATTCCTGGACCGAGTCGCGGGCCTACCTTCGGGACCACCCGCGCCTCCTCCGGGTCCGGCCGTCCCAGGACACCCCGCTCTCGCACGTCGCCCTCCTCGATGTCTCCCGTGCGGAGGGGATGGACGCCGCCTACCGGCTGGTGGAGGACCGCGACGCCCTCCAGGCGTACGTGGAAAGGGCGTTGGAGGCCGGGGACGGCAACTCCCTCATGCACGCGGCCTCCATCGAGGGGCAGGTCTTCGAGGACCGGCTGTCCTCGTTCGCCCACGCGCAGGTGAGCATGGTCCTCTCGGGGGCCGTCGAGGGCATCGAACCGGAGGAGCTGACCGTGCTGATCCCCCGTGCCTCCGAGGAGGTCCGGCTGCGGCTGCTGCGGGAGATCGCCGCCCTCAGCGTCCGGCACGCCCACCCGCACGGGGAACTGTGGCTCCGCATGGTCAAGGCGCTCAGCGAAGCCGCCTGACAGTCCCCGTCGTATGCGAAGGGGCCTGCCTCGCACGCTTGTGCGGGGCAGGCCCCCTGTCATGCCGGTCGGACCGGATCAGGCCTTCGCCGGTTCCGGTTCGTCGGAGGAGGAGTCCTGCGACTCGGCCGGGGCCGGGGCGCCGGCCTTCGCGGCGCGCTTCGCGTCCTTCTTCCTGCGGCGGCGTTCCTTGCGGAGCTCCACCATCGCGTACAGCGTCGGCACCAGGAGCAGCGTCAGCAGCGTCGAGGTGATCAGACCGCCGATGACGACGACGGCCAGCGGCTGCGAGATGAAGCCGCCCTCGCCGGTGACGCCGAGCGCCATCGGGAGGAGGGCGAAGATCGTCGCCAGGGCCGTCATGAGAATCGGGCGCAGACGGTGGCGTCCGCCCTCGACGACCGCTTCGACGATGCCGAGGCCCTGGGCCCGGTACTGGTTGATGAGGTCGATCAGCACGATCGCGTTGGTCACGACGATGCCGATCAGCATCAGCATGCCGATCATCGCCGGGACGCCCATCGGGGTGCCGGTGACGACGAGCAGGCCGATCGCGCCGGTGGCGGCGAACGGGATGGAGACCAGCAGGATCAGCGGCTGGATCAGCGACCGGAAGGTGGCGACCAGCAGCATGAAGACGATCGCGATGGCCGCCAGCATGGCCAGGCCCAGGTTCTTGAAGGCGTCGTCCTGGTCCGAGGAGACACCACCGATGGTGGCGGTGGCGCCCTCCGGCAGGTCCAGGGCCTTGATCTTCGTCTGGAGCGTGGTGCTGACCGCGCCGGTGTTGTCACCGGTGGGCCGGGCGGTGATGGTCGCGGCGCGCTGGCCGTCGATCCGGGTCATCGAGACCGGTCCGGGGACCAGCTTCACGTCGGCGATGGTGCCGAGCTTGACCTTGCCGAGCGGAAGGTCCTTCAGCTCCTGCATGGTGGTGGCGGGGTGGGCCGACTTCACGACGACGTCGCGCTCGGCGTCGTCCATGATCGCCTTGCCGGACGGGGTGCCTCGCACCGCTCCGGCGACGGCCGCGCCGAGCGTGGCCTGGTTGTAACCGGCGTCGGCGGCCTTCTCGTTGGCCTTGACCGAGATCCGCGGGACGCTCTGCGCCAGGTCGCTCTGGACGTCGGTGACGTCCTTGAGCTTGGCGACCTCGGCGCGGACCTGCTCGGACGCCTTCTTCAGGGTGTCCGCGTCGGCCGACTTCACCACGACGCTCAGGTCCTGGCTGCCGAAGCCGTCGCCCGCGCTGATGGTGGTGTCACCGATGCCGTCGAGCTCGGCGAGGCCCTTCTCGATGCGGTCCTGCGTGGCCTCGAACTCGGCGGAGTCCTTCAGGGTGACCTGGTAGGACGCCTGGTTGGAGCCCGTGCCGCCGCCGAAGGCGGCCATGAAGCCGGACGAGCCGACGGTGACCTGGTAGTCCTTGACGCCCTCCTCGTCGGCGAGGAGCTTCTCGACCTTCCTGGCCGCCTCGTCGGAGGCCGCCAGGCTGGTGCCCGGGTCGAGCTTCTGCTTGATGGACAGGACTTCCTGCTCGCCCTGGTCGAAGAAGTTGGTCTTCAGCAGCGGTGCCATGCCGAAGGTGCCGAACAGGACGGCGACGGCGATGACGACACTGGTGATGCGGCGCCGGGTGGCGAAGCGCAGCACCGGGACGTAGATCCGCTGGAGCCGGCTGCGGGCCTCCTTCTCCTCGGCCTCGCGCCGTGCCTTGTCCGGGTCCTCGGCGGTGCCCTTCGGGGCGCGCAGGAACCAGTACGACAGGACGGGGACGACGGTCAGCGAGACCAGCAGCGAGGCCAGCAGGGCCGCGGTGACGGTCAGCGAGAAGGAGCCGAACAGCTCGCCGACCATGCCGCCGACGAGGCCGATCGGCAGGAAGACGGCGACGGTGGTGAGGGTCGACGAGGTGACCGCGCCGGCCACCTCCCTGACCGCGGTGATGATCGCCGACTGGCGCTCCTCGCCGTATCCGAGGTGCCGCTTGATGTTCTCCAGGACGACGATCGAGTCGTCGACGACCCGGCCGATCGCGATGGTGAGCGCGCCCAGGGTCAGCATGTTGAGCGACAGGTCGCGGGTCCAGAGCACGATCAGCGCGAGGACGACGGAGAGCGGGATGGAGACCGCGGTGACCAGGGTCGAGCGCAGCGAGGCCAGGAAGACCAGGATCACGATGACCGCGAAGAGCAGGCCGAGCGCGCCCTCGGTCGTCAGGCCGGAGATCGCCTTGGAGACGGCCGGGCCCTGGTCGGAGACGACGGTCAGCTCGGCGCCGGAGCCGAGGTCCTTGCGCAGGTCGGGGAGCTTGTCCTCGACGGCGTCCGAGATGGCGACGGCGCTGCCGTCCTTGTCCATCGTCGCCATGACGGCGAGGCTCGGCCGGCCGTTGGTGCGGGTGATGGAGTCCGCGGTGGCGGCCTCCTGCTTCACGGTGGCGATGTCACCGAGCCGGACCGGCTTGCCGGGCTTGCCGCCGGCCGGGTTCTGGCCGGTGACCCGCAGGTCCTCGATCTGCTTCAGCGAGGTGAAGGCTCCGCCGACCTGGATGGTGCGGCTCTTGCCGGACTCCGAGAAGGCACCGGCGGGGACGGTCGCGCCGCCCGACTGGAGTGCCTGGGAGAGCGCCGTGGCGTCCAGTCCGGCGGCGGCGAGCTTCTTGTCGTCGGGGGTGACGGAGACCTGGAGGTCCCGGACGCCGTCGACGGAGACCTGGCCGACGCCGTCGATGTCCTCCAGGGCGGGGACGACGGTGCGGTCCAGCTGGTCGGCGAGCGCCTGCTGGTCCTTGTCCGAGGTGACGGCGAGGACGACGGTCGGGATGTCGTCCGTCGAGCCGGCGATGACCTGCGGGTCGACGTCCTCGGGCAGCTGGACGCGGGCCCGGTTCACGGCCTGCTGGATGTCGGCGACGAGCTGCTTGGTGCCCTCGTCACCGAAGTCGAAGGACGCCATGATGACGGCGTTGCCCTCGCTGGCGGTCGAGGTGACGCCGGTGACGCCGTCGACGGCCTTGATGGAATCCTCGAGCGGTTCGACGACCTGCTTCTCGACCACATCGGGGGACGCACCCTGGTAGGGCGCGAGCACCGACACCATCGGGAGTTCGATGGTGGGCAGCAGCTGCTGCTTGAGCTGCGGGATCGCGATCGCTCCGAAAACGAGCGCGACGATCGAGATCAGCCCGATCAGGGCCCTTTGCGCGAGGCTGAATCTGGACAGCCAGGACATGGGTGGGTCTCTCTTCTGTGGCTTACTCGGCAGGTGGGCGGGTGACTCGGGGACAGACCCGGCCCACCTATACGATCGCCGATCCCCGGGACGAAAGTCCTCGGCCCCAGGGTCTCTTTCTCACGCTCCGCATACCGCAGCTGGAGTACGCCCCGGCTGCACCCTCACTCCACCCTCGGGCGCACCAGGCCCGATTCGTACGCTATTACCACGAGTTGTGCGCGGTCCCGGGCGCCCAGCTTGGCCATCGCCCTGTTCACATGGGTCTTGACGGTGAGTGGGCTGACGGCCAGGCGCTCCGCGATCTCGTCGTTGGACAGCCCGCCCGCGACCAGGACCAGCACCTCGCGCTCCCTGGTGGTGAGGGCCGCCAGCCGCTCGTTGTACGCGGCCGCGCCCGGCCCGTCGCCGGCCCCGCTCCCGCCCTGCGCGAGGAACGTGGCGATCAGGCCCTTGGTGGCGGCCGGCGAGAGCAGCGCCTCGCCCCCCGCGGCGATCCGGATCGCGTTGAGGAGTTCGTCCGGTTCGGCGCCCTTGCCGAGGAAGCCCGAGGCCCCGGCGCGCAGCGACTGGACCACGTACTCGTCCACCTCGAAGGTGGTGAGCATGACCACGCGGACGTCCGCGAGATCCGGGTCGGCGCTGATCATGCGGGTGGCGGTGAGTCCGTCGGTGCCGGGCATCCGGATGTCCATCAGCACCACGTCGGGCCGCTCGGCGCGGACCGCCTCGACGGCCTGCGCCCCGTCCGCCGCCTCGCCCACCACCCGCATGTCGGGCTCCGAGTCGACCAGCACCCGGAACGCGCTGCGCAGCAGCGCCTGGTCGTCGACGAGCAGGACCTTGATGGCCGGTGTCATGCGTTCTCCCCCGTCCGGCCCGCCGCGCCCGGCCGACCGGGCTCCTGCGCGCGGGCCTCGACGGGCAGGATCGCATGGACGCGGAACCCGCCCCCGTAGCGGGGACCGGCGGTGAGGGTGCCGCCGAGCGCGGTGACGCGTTCGCGCATCCCGAGCAGGCCGTGGCCGCCGCCGGGAGCGGCCGGCCCGGTCCCGGCACCGTTCCCGCGGCCGTTGTCCAGGATCATCACCTCGGCCGTGGCTCCGACCCGCACGACGCTGACCTCGGCCTTGGCGCCCGGGCCGGCGTGCTTGCGGACGTTGGTCAGGGCCTCCTGGATCACCCGGTACGCGGCCAGGTCGACGGCCGAGGGCAGTGGCGGCTCGCCCTCGGCCGCGCAGGCCACCTCGACGGGCAGCCCCGCCTGGCGCACGCTCTCCACGAGCTGGCCGAGGACCGCGAGGCCGGGGGCCGGTTCGGTGGGGGCCTCCGGGTCGCCGGACTGGCGGAGCAGGCCGACGGTGGCCCGTAGCTCGTTGAGGGCGGAGCGGCTCGCCTCGCGGACGTGGGCGAGGGCCTGTTTGGCCTGGTCGGGGCGCTTGTCCATGACGTGGGCGGCGACCCCGGCCTGCACGTTGACCAGGGCGATGTGGTGGGCGACGACGTCGTGCAGGTCGCGGGCGATGCGCAGCCGTTCCTCGGCGACCCGGCGGCGGGCCTCTTCCTCGCGGGTCCGTTCGGCGCGTTCCGCGCGCTCCCTGATGGCGTCGACGAACGCGCGCCGGGAGCGGACCGCGTCACCCGCGGCGCCGGCCATCCCCGTCCAGGCGAAGATGCCCAGGTTCTCCTGGCTGTACCAGGGCGGCGAGCCGAAGAGCATGGCCGCGGCGGTGAGCGCGGCCATCGTGAGCAGCCCGACCCGCCAGGTGGTGGGCCGGTCGGTACGGGCGGCGACGGTGTACAGCGCGATGACGGCGCTCATCACGACGGGGGCCGGCGGGTCGGCGGTGACCAGCTCGACGACGGTCAGCGCCCCGGTGGCGGCGAGCACCGCCATGGGTTCGCGGCGCCGCCGGATCAGGACCAGCGCGCTCAGCAGCATCAGCAGCAGGCTGCTCGCGGCGGGGGTACGGGTGCCGAAGGTCGGGCCGTCGTGCCCGCCCGGGTCGACGAACGACGCGAAGATCATGGCCACGAGCACGGCCAGGGCGAGCGCGCCGTCCAGCGCGAGGGGATGGCCGCGCAGCCAGTGGCGGATGCGCAGGACCCCGGTTCCGAGGGTGGTCACGTCCGGCTACGTTACGGCGTGCCGCTCGCGGGGCGGTCCGGCCGGGAGCGGCGGGCCGGGAGGCACCTGTGCCCCGCGTCCGGCGGGCGCGGGGCACAGGGTGCGGGTGCTGGAGAGCGGTCGGCGTCAGCCGGGGATCAGACCGTCGTCGCTGAGCATGGCGCGTACCTCTTCGAGGGTGGCGTCCGGTGACGGCAGGATCAGTTCGGACGGTTCCAGGGAGTCGTCCGGCAGGGGCGTGCCGAGTTCGCGCACGCGGGCCAGGAGTGCGTGGAGCGTGGTGCGGAAGCCCGGTCCGTCACCGCTCTCCATCTCGGCCAGCAGGGCGTCATCGAGCTTGTCGAGCTCGACGAGATGACTGTCGGCCAGGAGTGCCTGGCCCTCCCCCATGATCCGTACGATCATGACGCCGCCTCAGTTCTTGTCGAATTTGTGCGACTGGTCGCTCTGCGGCTGGGCGTCCTGCCGGCCGCCCTCGATCGCCTGCTGCGAGGAGGACCCGCCGGCCAGTTCGGCCTTCATGCGCTGGAGCTCCAGCTCCACGTCCGAACCACCGGAGATCCGGTCCAGCTCGGCGGCGATGTCGTCCTTCGCCGTGCCGGTCGGGTCGTCGAGGGCGCCGGAGGCGAGCAGCTCGTCGATCGCGCCCGCGCGGGCCTGGAGCTGCTGCGTCTTGTCCTCGGCCCGCTGGATCGCCAGGCCGACGTCGCCCATCTCCTCGGAGATGCCGGAGAACGCCTCCCCGATCCGGGTCTGCGCCTGGGCCGCCGTGTAGGTGGCCTTGATGGTCTCCTTCTTCGTACGGAAGGCGTCCACCTTGGCCTGCAGCCGCTGGGCCGCGAGGGTGAGCTTCTCCTCCTCGCCCTGCAGCGTGGTGTGCTGCGTCTCCAGGTCGGTGACCTGCTGCTGGAGGGCGGCGCGGCGCGACAGCGCCTCGCGCGCCAGGTCCTCGCGGCCGAGCGCGAGCGCCTTGCGGCCCTGGTCCTCCAGCTTCGAGGACTGGCCCTGCAGCTGGTTCAGCTGCAGCTCCAGCCGTTTGCGCGAGGTCGCCACATCGGCGACACCGCGGCGTACCTTCTGAAGCAGCTCCAGCTGCTTCTGGTACGAGTAATCGAGGGTCTCGCGCGGATCCTCGGCCCGGTCAAGGGCCTTGTTTGCCTTCGCGCGGAAGATCATCCCCATACGCTTCATGACACCGCTCATGGGCTTCGCGCGCCCCCTTCTGACTCAACTGGGCTCCAGCACTCCAACAGAACCCACAGTACGGGCCCTGCCTCTATTACCGCACTGTTCGAGCGTGGATGGGCTCCTCCCCAAGGACGACTGTGTGCCCGGCCCGGTCCGGCCCAGGGAGTAGGTGATGCCCGTATCGTCCGCTCGTACACCGGCAAGGACGCGGGCCGTTGCCGGATCGTTCCCGGCCGGCCTGCGGGGATCGGCGATCGACCCCGTACCCTTGGGCCTTGTGTTCCGTAGCCGTTCCAAGGAAGAGAAGGCCCCCACCGACAAGGTGACGGCGGACCTCTCCAAGACGCCCCGCGACCCGCAGGCCCCCAAGGGTCGCCCCACCCCCAAGCGCAGCGAGGCCCAGACGCAGCGCCGTCGTGCCTCCAGTGGTGCGCCGCTCGACCGCAAGGAGGCCATGAAGCGCCAGCGCGAAGCGCGGCGCGTGGACATGGCCAAGCAGCGGGAGGCGCTCGCCAGTGGCGACGAGCGTTATCTGCCGGCGCGCGACAAGGGGCCGGTGCGCCGCTTCGTCCGCGACTTCGTGGACTCGCGCTTCTGCATCGCGGAGTACTTCCTGCCGCTCGCCGTGGTCATCCTGATCCTCAGCGTGATCCAGGTGCAGGGCATCCAGAACATCTCGCTGCTGCTGTGGCTGATCGTGATCGTGCTGATCGTGCTCGACTCGGTCGGGCTCGCGTTCCGCCTGCGCAAGCAGCTGAACACGCGGTTCCCGGACACCCCGAAGCGCGGCGCGGTCGCCTACGGCCTGATGCGTACGCTTCAGATGCGCCGGCTTCGCCTGCCGAAGCCGCAGGTCAAGCGCGGAGAGCGGCCCTGAGTACGGAGTCTTCCGGCCCGGTCGACGGTATTTTCGTCGGCCGGCCGGCCGGTGCGGTCTCCGGTTTCGCCGGAGCCTCGACGGCCTGGACCAAGGGGCTCTCGGGTCTGCGCAACACCGTGCGCCAGGAGCTGGTCGCCCGGCAGCTGGACGAGCAGATAGCGGCGCGCTTCCCGGTCGGGCAGCGGCTGCGCATCCTGGACGTCGGCATGGGCCAGGGCACCCAGGCGCTGCGCCTGGCCCGGGCCGGGCACAGCGTGACGGGCCTGGAGTCCGACGCGGAGATGCTGCGCATCGCCCGTGAGGCGCTGGGCAGCGAGCCGGCCGGTATCCGGGAGCGGGTCCGGCTCATCGAGGGCAACGGCCAGGACACCGGGGTCCACTTCCTGCCCGGCAGCTTCGACGTGGTGCTCTGCCACGGCGTGCTGATGTACGTCCAGGAGCCGGACGCCATGGTGGCGGGCCTGGCCAGGATGCTGGCGCCGGGCGGGCTGCTGTCGCTGCTCGTACGGAACGCGGACGCGCTGGCGATGCGGCCCGGGATGGCCGGGGACTTCGCGGGGGCCCTGGCGGCCTTCGACACGGACCGGTACGCCAACCGGCTGGGCCTGTCCGTGCGCGCGGACCGGCTCGACGCGCTGACGGCGACGCTCGCCTCGATCGCGGCACCGCTGCACGCCTGGTACGGGGTGCGGATCTTCACGGACAACGTGAGCAACGACGTGGAGCTGCCGTCGGCCGCGGAGCTGGAGCGGGTGCTCGCGGCGGAGGACCGGGCGGGTCGGACGGACCCGTATCGCGGTGTCGCGGCGCTGCTGCATCTGTGTGGCGTACGGGGGTGAGTCCGGGGTGGCGTTCGGCCCGGGGCGTCCGGGCGAGCGCTTCGTCCTCAGACGCCGGACGGGCTGAAGGATTGCCCTCAATCGCCGGGCGGGCTTGATTTTCAGCTGCCCGGCTCTGTCATGTGCGGGTTTTCTCCTCTGGATGCGCTCAACGGGCCACCCTTCGGGGCAAAAGCAATAATCCGGACATGGATGCCATTCACTCCCGTCGCCGTGCGCGCCGGCTGCTGCTGCCCCTGTCCGCGGGGGTCTGCGCGGTCGCGCTGGTGAGCGGTTGCTCCGGTTCGAACGCCCCCGCCGCGGGGCCGGACGCGACGGCGTCCGGCTCGGCGCAGCCCGGTCCGGCCGCGAAGGCCACCGGTGATCTGGAGAGCGATTACCAGTCCGCCATCAACAACGTGCTGCCGTCGGTCGTGCAGATCGACGCCTCCGAGAGCCTGGGCTCCGGTGTCGTCTACGACGCCAAGGGCCACATCGTCACCAACGCCCACGTCGTCGGCGACGAGAAGTCCTTCAAGGTCACGGTGGCCACCGGCGAGAAGGTGCTGAAGGCATCGCTGGTCGCGGCCTACCCCGAGCAGGACCTGGCCGTCATCAAGCTCGACGACGTGCCCGACGGGCTGCGGCCCGCGAAGTTCGGCGACTCCGAGAAGGTCGCCGTGGGGCAGATCGTCCTCGCGATGGGCTCGCCGCTGGGCCTGTCCAGCAGCGTCACGCAGGGCATCGTCTCGGCGCTCGGCCGGACCGTGAGCGAGAGCCGCGCGGCCGGCGGCACGGGCGCGACCATCGCGAACATGGTGCAGACCTCGGCGGCGATCAACCCGGGCAACAGCGGCGGCGCCCTGGTGAACCTGGACAGCCAGGTCATCGGCATCCCGACGCTCGCCGCGTCCGATCCCCAGATGGGTGACAGCGCGGCCCCCGGGATCGGCTTCGCCATCCCGGCCTCGATGGTGCGGACGGTCGCGGACCAGATCATCAAGAACGGAAAGGTGACCGACTCGGGCCGGGCGGCGCTCGACATCACCGGCCGCACGGTCGTCAACGACGACTACCGGCCGGCGGGCGTCGCGATCGTCAGCGTGCAGAAGGGCGGCGCTGCCGACGGGGCGGGGCTGCGGGCCGGCGACATCATCACGAAGGTCGGCGGCGCGAAGGTCACCACGATCACCTCGCTCTCCGAGGCCCTGGCCGGCCGGAAGCCGGGCCAGAAGGTCAAGGTGACGTACACGCGCGGATCCTCGGAGAAGACGGCCGAGGTCACCCTCGGCGAGATCTGAACGCACCGAGATCTGAGCGTACGAGGACGGCTGCCGCCGGGTGGGTCCGTGAGGGCCCGCCCGGCGGCAGCCGTACGCCGTCAGCCCGCCGCGTCCGCCTGAAGGCTCATCGGGCCGTAGATCTTCGCGCCGTCGTCGAAGAGCGTGACCTGGTCCGCCCCACCGTCCAGGAGTTCCTTCCAGTACTCACCGATCCAGGACTCCGCGTCGCCCTGGGTCGTGAACTCCTCCGGCTGGAGCGCCGGCTCCGTCTCCGTACCGTCGGACTTCTCGAACCGCCACGTCCACGCCATGTGCGCCTCCCGGTAAGTCGTTCCCGTCGGCAGCCTAGAGCCTGTGGGGCGGATCTTCGAGAGCCCACGTCGCGCACCGCGCGCGGCGACGCGGGAGGATCGGGGCGTGGAACTGACTCTGCTCGGCACCGGAGCCCCCGACGGGCTGCCGCGGCCCGACTGCCCCTGCGCCGCGTGCGCCCTCGCCCGCGGCGCCGGCAGCCGGGCCGCGACCGCCCTCCTGATCGACGACGCGCTGCTGCTGGACCTGACGCCCGGGGCGGTGTTCGCCGCCGCCCGCGCGGGCCGCTCGCTCACCGGCGTACGCCAGGTGCTGCTGACCCACCCGCACGACGGGCCCGCCGTCGAGCTGCCCGCCGGGCTGCCCGCGGCGGGCCGGGTGCCGGACGGGCGGGTGCTGACGCTGATCAGCGGGCACCGGGTGCGGGCCGTGCCGATGGACGCGCCCGGTACGGGGTACGAGGTGACCTCGCCGGAGGGCGCCCGGCTGCTCTACCTGCCGCCGGGCGGCGCGCCGGCCGGGCTGACGGACCCGGTGGCGCAGCCCTACGACCTGGTCGCCGGGGACGTCGTCGGGCGGCCCGACGCGGTGGCGCGGCTGCGGGCCGTCGAGGCGATCGGGCCCGCCACCGAGCTGATCGCGGTCCACCTGGACCACGACGCGCCGCCCGGCCCCGACCTCGACCGCCGGCTGGCCGCCGCCGGGGCGCGGGCCGTGCCGGACGGCACGACGCTGGCGGTCGGCGGCTTCCGCACCCCGGCGGAGGCCCCCCGGCGCACCCTGGTCACGGGCGGCGCGCGCTCGGGCAAGTCCGTCGAGGCGGAACGCCGGCTGGAGACGTATCCGGAGGTCGTGTACGTGGCGACCGGCGGCGCCCGGGACGGGGACGCGGAGTGGGCGGCCCGGGTCGGGCTGCACCGGGAGCGCCGGCCGGCCGCCTGGCGCACCGAGGAGACGTGCGAGCTGGCGGAGCTGCTGTCGTCGGACGGGCCGCCGCTGCTCATCGACTGCCTGTCCCTGTGGCTGACGGATCTGATGGACCGGGTGGACGCCTGGGACGACGCGGCGTGGGCGGCCGGCGGCGAGCGGGCGCTGCGCGCGAGGACCGCGGAGCTGGTCGCGGCGGTGCGCGGGACGCGGCGCACGGTGGTCCTGGTGACCAACGAGACCGGCTCCGGGGTGGTGCCGGCGACCGCGGCCGGCCGCCGCTTCCGCGACGAGCTGGGCCGGCTGAACGCGGCGGTGGCGGAGCAGTGCGAGCAGGTGCTGCTGGTGGTGGCGGGGCAGGTGCTGCCGTTGCGGGGCTGAGGGGTGCGCCACGGCTCCGGACGGTGCGCGAAAACGCGGCGGGTACTGTTCCGCAGTGAGCCCGCCGGCGGGCTCTCCGGCCACTCCACGTATCGACCCGCGAGGCAGACCCCCGTGAATCTGGACGACTTCTCCGACCTGATCGAACGCCCCGACGGGGGTGTCCGGCGCGACGCCGAGGAACGCCGGGAGCGGTTGCGCGTGCCCCCGGGTGCTCTCGGGCGCCTGGACGAGCTGGGCGAGTGGCTGTCGACCGCGCAGCAGGCGTCGCCGGTGCGGACGATCGAGCAGCCGCGCGTGGTGCTGTTCGCGGGTGACCACGGGGTGGCCGGGCTCGACGTGTCCGGCCGCGCGGCCGGCACCGCGCACGAGCTGGTGCGGGCCACGCTGGAGGGGGCGACGCCGCTGGCGGTCCTGGCCCGCAGGTTCTCCGTGCCGGTGCGGATCGTCGACGCCGGACTGGACTGCGACCCGGAGCTGCTGCCGGAGGCCGTCGTACGGACCCGGGTGCGGCGCGGCAGCGGGCGGATCGACATCGAGGACGCGCTGACGGCCGAGGAGGCCGAGGCCGCGGTGCGGCTCGGGATCGCGGTGGCCGACGAGGAGGCCGACTCGGGCACCGACCTGGTGGTGCTCGGCGACCTGAGCGTGGGCGGTACGACGGCGGCGGCCACGCTGATCGCGGCGCTCTGCGGCACGGACGCCTCGGTGGTGACCGGGCGCGGCGGTGCGGGGATCGACGACCTGGCCTGGATGCGCAAGTGCGCGGCGGTGCGCGACGCGCTGCGCCGGGCCCGGCCGGTGCTGGGCGACCAGCTGGAGCTGCTGGCGGCGGTGGGCGGCGCGGACCTGGCGGCGATGACCGGCTTCCTGCTGCAGTGCTCGGTGCGCCGGCTGCCCGTGGTCCTGGACGGTGTGGTGGGCGCGGCGGCGGCGCTGGTCGGCCAGCGGGCCGCGTTCCGGGCGCCGGACTGGTGGCTGGCGGGCCAGCTGAGCGGTGAGCCGGCGCAGGCCAAGGCGCTCGACCGGATGGCTCTCAACCCCGTGCTCGACCACGGCGTCGTCGTCGGCGAGGGGTGCGGGGCGCTGCTCGCCCTTCCCTTCGTCCAGGCCGCCGCCGCGCTCGTGGCGGAGCTGCCCGAGCGCGAGCCCGAGGCGGAAGAGGGCAGCGCGGACGACGAGAAGGACGACGCGACGGACTGACGCCGGCACCACCTGGCGGGCGGCGGCGCGGCCGTCAGGGCTTGGTGGGCGGGAGCGGGACCCGGTCCGGTGCCCCGCCGATCAGGTCCTGGAACTTCCGGCGCGGGCCGACCCAGCGGACGTCGTGGTGGTAGGCCCGCAGCACCGACCGGGAGCGGGCCCGGTGCCGGTTGCGGTAGAACCGCTTGGCCCACAGCGAGGTCGGCCGGGCCAGCCGTACCGCCCCGACCAGCGCCACGAACGGGACCAGTGTGCCGACCACCGCCATCCGCGCCTTGCCCTTGAACAGGGTGATCAGCACGAAGCAGAAGTTGAGGACGACGGTGAGCACGGCCCCGAGCCGGCCCTGCTGCTGATCGTCGCTCAGGTCGTTCACGCCCAGCGGGGAGAACCCGCCGAGCACCAGCAGCACCAGGGCCGCCGTGAGCACGACGACCTCCACGCTCCGGCGCCCCTCCTCGGTCCAGTACACGTCGTCCAGGTGCAGGATCAGGGCGAACTCGTCCAGCACCAGGCCCGCGCCCATGCCGAAGACGACCGCGCAGACCGACGCCGTGACGCCGTGCCGCCCGCTGGCCACCGCGCCGAAGCCGCCGACGACGCTCAGCACCACGCCGGGCACCACGTGGTGGATGTGGACGCCGCCCGGCGTGATGTTGCGGAACGGCCCCTTCCCCGCCCGGATCATCCGGGTGATGACCCGGGTGATCGCGAAGGTCAGCACGAAGGCGGTCAGGGCCAGGAGCAGGGGCAGCTTGCCCGGCTCGACGAAGTTCTGATCGAACCAGTGACCCATGCCACGCACTCCCACTCGTCCGCCTGTGCCCCGTTATGCGGCATTCGGACAATCTAGCGGCCGTCGCCACCGATTAGCCTGCGCGCCGTGACCTCCCTGAACAGCCACGGCCTGCGTTTCGCCTTCGGCACCCTGACCGTGCTCCCCGTCCGCGTCACCCGCTGGGACCGGGGGGCCGCCCGCGCCGGGATGCTGTGCGCACCGGTGGCCGGGCTCGTCGTCGGCGTGCTCGCCGCCGCCCTGGGGAGCCTGCTGCTCTGGGGCGGGGCTGGTCCGCTGCTCGCCGCCGTCGCCTCCGCCGCGGTGCCCGCCGCCCTCACCCGGGGGCTTCACCTGGACGGTCTCGCGGACACCGCCGACGGCCTGGGCAGCGGCAAGCCGGCCGACGACGCGCTGCGCATCATGAAGCAGTCGGACATCGGCCCCTTCGGCGTGATCACCCTGCTCCTCGTCCTGCTGGCCCAGGTGGCGGTCCTCCAGCAGCTGTACGCGCGGGGCTGGGCGCACGGCGCGGTGGCGGCCGTCGCCTCCGCCGTCGTCGCCCGGCTCGCGCTGACCCTGGCCTCCCGGCACGGCGTCCCGGCGGCCCGGCCGGAGGGCCTGGGCGCGGCCGTCGCCGGCACGGTCCCGGTGGCCGGCGCCCTGACGGCCGGGCTCGCGGTGGTGGCCGCCTGCGCGGGCGCGGGGGCGTTGTCCGGCGGGTACGGGGCGCTGCGCCACGGCCTGGCGGCCGTGGCGGCACTGGTGGCGGCCGAGCTGCTGCTGCGGCACTGCGTGCGGCGGTTCGGCGGGGTGACCGGGGACGTGTTCGGGGCGCTGGCGGAGACGGCCGCGACGGCGACGCTGGTGTGCCTGGCGCTGGGCTGAGGCGGCCGGCCGGTCAGCCCTTGGCGCACGTCTCGCGCCACGCGTCCAGTTCGTACTCCTTGCGCAGCGAGCTGAGCCGCAGCTTCCGGGACTGTGCGCAGAACTTCGCCGCCGGCAGCTCGTACTCCGCGTGGAAGACAGCCTTGCCCGCCTTCACGAACGGGGTCAGCTCCTCGCACTCCTCGTACTGGGCGCACTGCTCGTTGACCGCGAAGTCGAAGTCGCCGACCAGCTCCGGGATCTGCGGCAGGTCGTTCTTGAGGCCGACGGCCATGCCGTGGCGGTGGACGACGCGGGCGATCAGGCGGTTGTAGCGCAGCTGGTCGGCGGCGGTCAGCGGGAAGCCGCTCTTGTTGCGGTAGCCGTCCATGTTGTCCGGCTCGACCGCGTCGAAACCCTTCTTCGCGCACATCGCGATCCGGGTCTCCATCAGCGGCTCCAGGACGTCGGTGCGCCGGATGTCGAGCCAGCGCTCGCCCTTCCAGCCGTTGCCCTTCCCGAGGACGGCGGCGGGGAAACGGGCCGCGTCCGGACGGAAGTCCTCCCAGGCGCCGGTGGACAGGTAGCAGATGACCTTGCGTCCCTCGCGGTGGAGCGCGGCGACCTGGGCCGCCGTACGGTCGAAGCCGTCGATGTCGTACACCGGGGCGTCCACCGACGTGTCGAGCTTCCCCGACAGCTGCCACTGCCAGTCCGTGCCCGGCTCCGGCTGCCAGCGCGCCGGCGAGGGCCTCGCGGAGGCGGCTTCCTTCCCCGAAGGAGCCTTCCCCTCCTCCGGGGAGCAGCCCGCCAGCATCGTGATCAGCGCCAGTGCGGTGACGGCGAGAGCGCCGCGCGCCCCGCCCATCCGTGCGGCCGTGCGGTCGCGCATCGTTCTCCCATGTCCGCCGGGACGATCTTCCCGGGAGCACCACCGTACGACGGATACGGCCCGCCGCCGTGAGCGGGCAGCAAAGGCGCGCGTAGGCTCATTCCCGGCACATTGCGGCCGCGTCTACGATGCGCCGGGCACGGTCGGCCCACCCACTCGACCGGAAAAGAACTCAACGGAAGCGAGATTTCACCACCGTGACTGCTCTCACTCTCAGCACTGCCGGTGCGGCGACGCTGCGCGCCGACGCCATCGTCGTGGGCGTCGCCAAGGGCGCTGGATCCAAGTCCGGGGACCTCGTCCTCGCACCGGGCGCCGAGGCCGTGGACAAGGCGTTCGGCGGGAAGCTCGCCGCCGTCCTGGCGACCCTGGGCGCCTCGGGTGCCGAGGGCGAGCTGACGAAGGTCCCCGCCCCCGAGGGCCTGAAGGCCCCGGTCGTCATCGCGGCCGGCCTCGGCAAGGCCCCCGAGAAGGACGGCGCGTACGACGCGGAGGCACTGCGCCGGGCCGCCGGTGCGGCCGCCCGCTCGCTGGCCGGCGCCAAGAAGGCCGGCTTCGCGCTGCCCATCGGCTCCGTCGAGGACGCCGAGGCCATCGCGGAGGGCGCCCTGCTCGGCGCGTACGCCTTCACCGCCTACCAGGCCGGCGAGAACAAGCTGGCCCCCAAGGACGCGAAGCCCGCCGGTGCCAAGCAGGCGCTGGCCGAGGTCGCCGTGCTCGGCGCCAAGCCGCGCGACAAGGCGTTCAAGGCCGCCGCCGAGCGCGCGATCGCCCTCGCCGAGGAGATCAACCGCGCCCGCGACCTGGTCAACACCCCGCCGAACGACCTGTACCCCGAGTCCTTCGCCGCCGTGGCCACCGCCGCCGGCAAGGAGCACGGCATCAAGGTGCAGGTGCTCGACGAGAAGGCGCTCGTCAAGGGCGGCTTCGGCGGCATCCTGGGCGTCGGCCAGGGCGCGGAGCGCGGCCCGCGCCTGGTGAAGCTCGCCTACACGCACCCGAAGGCGGAGAAGACCCTGGCCCTCGTGGGCAAGGGCATCACCTACGACTCGGGCGGCATCTCGCTGAAGCCGGCCGGTCACAACGAGACGATGAAGTGCGACATGGCCGGCGCGGCCGCCGTGTTCGCGACCGTCGTCTCGGCCGCCCGACTGGGCCTGCGCGTCAACGTCACCGCCTGGCTGGCGCTCGCCGAGAACATGCCGTCGGGCAGCGCCACCCGCCCCGGTGACGTCCTGCGCATGTACAGCGGCAAGACCGTCGAGGTCCTCAACACCGACGCCGAGGGCCGGCTCGTGATGGCCGACGCGCTGACCCGCGCCTCGGAGGAGAACCCGGACGCGATCGTCGACGTGGCGACCCTGACCGGCGCGATGGTGCTGGCCCTGGGCAACCGCACCTTCGGCATCATGTCCAACGACGACGCCTTCCGTACCTCGATCCACGAGATCGCGGAGGAGGTCGGTGAGGCGTCCTGGCCGATGCCGCTCCCGGCCGACCTGCGCAAGGGCATGGACTCCCCGACCGCCGACATCGCCAACATGGGCGAGCGGATGGGCGGCGGCCTGGTGGCCGGTCTGTTCCTGCAGGAGTTCGTGGGCGAGGGCATCGCCTGGGCCCACCTGGACATCGCGGGCCCGGCCTTCCACGAGGGCGCGCCGTACGGCTACACGCCGAAGGGCGGCACCGGTTCCGCGGTCCGCACGCTGGTGAAGCTGGCGGAGCGCACCGCCGCCGGCGACCTCGGCTGAGGCAGCGGCTGCGATACGGCCCCGGGCATACGTCCGGGGCCGTATGTGTTCCCCCCCCCACGGCGCGGGGACCGGGGCGGTTTCGCTCTCGACGAAATCCCCTGTTCCCTACGCAGCGGTAATCCACCGGGACGGTCGATCATCCGTCCCGGACACGGGCCCCGCGTCCCGCCCACCGTCAACAAGTGCGAAGATGGGTTCTCGGCAGGACAGGGCCCCCACCACAGGGCCGAAGACAAAGCGGCCGCACACCAGCCGACCGGCCGGTAGCACCCCGAGGACGGGGCCCGGCGTACGGCGCACATGCATGGAGGACGTGACGTGGCGAACGACGCCAGCACCGTTTTCGACCTAGTGATCCTCGGCGGTGGCAGCGGCGGGTACGCCGCGGCCCTGCGCGGAGCGCAGCTGGGCCTGGACGTCGCCCTGATCGAGAAGGGCAAGGTCGGCGGCACCTGCCTGCACAACGGCTGTATCCCCACGAAGGCCCTGCTGCACGCCGGTGAGATCGCGGACCAGGCGCGCGAATCCGAGCAGTTCGGTGTCAAGGCCACCTTCGAGGGCATCGACATGGCGGCCGTCCACAAGTACAAGGACGACGTGATCTCCGGCCTGTACAAGGGTCTGCAGGGTCTCATCGCCTCCCGCAAGGTGCACTACATCGAGGGCGAGGGCCGGCTCTCCTCCCCCACCTCGGTGGATGTGAACGGCCAGCGCATCCAGGGCCGCCACGTGCTCCTGGCGACCGGCTCCGTGCCGAAGTCGCTGCCGGGCCTGGAGATCGACGGCAACCGCGTCATCTCCTCGGACCACGCGCTGAAGCTGGACCGCGTACCGAAGTCCGCGATCGTGCTGGGCGGCGGCGTCATCGGCGTCGAGTTCGCCTCGGCGTGGAAGTCCTTCGGCACCGACGTCACCATCGTCGAGGGCCTGAAGCACCTGGTCCCGGTCGAGGACGAGAACAGCTCGAAGCTTCTTGAGCGCGCGTTCCGCAAGCGCGGCATCAAGTTCAACCTCGGTACGTTCTTCCAGGGTGTCGAGTACACCCAGGACGGCGTCCGGGTGACCCTCGCCGACGGCAAGACCTTCGAGGCGGAGCTGCTCCTCGTCGCGATCGGCCGCGGCCCGGTCTCGCAGGGCCTCGGTTACGAGGAGGCGGGTGTCGCGATGGACCGCGGCTACGTCCTCGTCGACGAGTACATGCGCACGAACGTCGAGACGATCTCGGCCGTGGGCGACCTGGTCCCGACCCTCCAGCTGGCGCACGTCGGCTTCGCCGAGGGCATCCTCGTGGCGGAGCGGCTGGCCGGCATGAAGACCGTCCCGATCGACTACGACGGTGTCCCGAAGGTGACGTACTGCCACCCCGAGGTCGCCTCCGTCGGCATCACCGAGGCCAAGGCCAAGGAGCTCTACGGCGCGGACAAGGTCGTCGCGCTGAAGTACAACCTCGCGGGCAACGGCAAGAGCAAGATCCTCAAGACCGCGGGCGAGATCAAGCTCGTCCAGGTCAAGGACGGTGCCGTGGTCGGTGTCCACATGGTCGGTGACCGTATGGGCGAGCAGGTCGGCGAAGCCCAGCTGATCTACAACTGGGAAGCGCTGCCGGCCGAGGTCGCCCAGCTCATCCACGCCCACCCGACGCAGAACGAGGCGATGGGCGAGGCCCACCTGGCCCTCGCCGGCAAGCCGCTTCACTCCCACGACTGATCAGTCGACCGGGCGCGACGACCGACCACTTCCGCATTTTCGTTAGGAGCAACTGAAACCATGTCGGTTTCCGTAACCCTTCCGGCGCTCGGCGAGAGCGTCACCGAGGGCACTGTCACCCGCTGGCTGAAGGCCGAGGGCGAGCGCGTCGAGGCCGACGAGCCGCTGCTCGAGGTCTCGACCGACAAGGTCGACACCGAGATCCCGGCCCCCGCCTCCGGCATCCTGTCGTCCATCAAGGTCGCCGAGGACGAGACCGTCGAGGTCGGCGCCGAGCTGGCTGTCATCGACGACGGCTCGGGCGCCCCGGCCGCCGAGGCCGCTCCGGCCGCCGAGCCGGCCGCGACCCCCGCCCCGGCCGCCGCCGAGGCCCCGACCGCCCCGTCGACCGAAACCGAGGCCCCGGCCGAGGCGCCGAGCGCCGAGGCCGCCACCGGTGCCTCCTCGGCCTCCGGCACCGACGTCACCCTGCCGGCGCTCGGCGAGAGCGTCACCGAGGGCACCGTCACCCGCTGGCTGAAGGAGGTCGGCGAGGAGGTCGCGGAGGACGAGCCGCTGCTCGAGGTCTCCACGGACAAGGTCGACACCGAGATCCCCGCCCCGGTCGCCGGTGTGCTGCTGGAGATCGTGGTCGGCGAGGACGAGACCGCCGAGGTCGGCGCCAAGCTCGCCGTCATCGGTGCGCCCGGCGCCGCCCCGGCCGAGGCACCGGCTCAGCCCGCCCCGGCACCGGCCGCTCCGGCCCCCGCGCCGGAACCGGCTCCGGCCCCCGCCGCGCCCGCCCCGGCACCGGCTCAGCCGGCCCCCGCGCAGGCCGCTCCGGCTCCGGCGGCCCCCGCCCCGGCTCCGGCACCCGCAGCCCCGGCGCCCGCCCCGGCGCAGGCTCCGGCCGCCGCGCCGGCCGCGACCTCCGGTGACGACGGCGCGTACGTCACGCCGCTGGTCCGCAAGCTCGCCGCCGAGAACGGCGTCGACCTGGGCTCGGTCAAGGGCACCGGCGTCGGTGGCCGTATCCGCAAGCAGGACGTCGTCGCCGCAGCGGAGGCCGCCAAGGCCGCCGCCGCTGCCCCGGCACCCGCCGCCGCCGCTCCGGCCGCCGCCAAGGCGCCGAAGCTGGAGGCGTCCCCGCTGCGCGGTCAGACGGTCAAGATGACCCGCATGCGCAAGGTCATCGGCGACAACATGATGAAGGCGCTGCACTCGCAGGCCCAGCTGACCTCGGTCGTCGAGGTCGACGTCACCAAGCTGATGAAGCTGCGTGCCAAGGCGAAGGACGGCTTCGCGGCCCGTGAGGGCGTCAAGCTCTCCCCGATGCCGTTCTACGTCAAGGCCGCCGCCCAGGCGCTGAAGGCCCACCCGGTCGTCAACGCCCGGATCAACGAGGACGAAGGCACCATCACGTACTTCGACTCGGAGAACATCGGCATCGCCGTGGACGCCGAGAAGGGCCTGATGACCCCGGTCATCAAGGGCGCGGGCGACCTCAACATCGCCGGTATCTCGAAGAAGACCGCCGAGCTGGCCGGCAAGGCCCGCGGTGGCGGCCTGACCCCGGACGACATGTCCGGCGCCACCTTCACCATCAGCAACACCGGCTCGCGCGGTGCGCTGTTCGACACCGTCATCGTGCCGCCGAACCAGGCAGCCATCCTGGGCATCGGCGCCACCGTGAAGCGTCCCGCGGTCATCGAGACCGAGGAGGGCACCGTGATCGGTGTCCGCGACATGACGTACCTGTCGCTCTCCTACGACCACCGTCTGGTGGACGGCGCGGACGCCGCCCGCTACCTGACCGCGGTCAAGGCGATCCTGGAGGCCGGCGAGTTCGAGGTCGAGCTCGGCCTGTAAACGGCTCGGCCTGTAACCAGCCTCACGATCGGCGCCCCCGTCCGGAACCCTTCCGGGCGGGGGCGCCGCCGTATTGTCTAGACACCACCGGTCGCCCCGGCCACCGTGCCCGGTGCAGGCGTACCGGTCTGTCCGAAGGAGCCCGTCATGACCCCGCCCGTCGTCCACTCGCTGCGCGAACAGATCCGCGAGCACATCGTGGAGGGGATCGTCAGCGGGCGCTGGAAGCCGGGCGAGCGGATCGTGGAGCGGCGCATCGCCACCGAGCTGGAGGTCAGCCAGACGCCCGTGCGCGAGGCGCTGCGGGAGCTGGAGACGCTGCGGCTGATCGAGTCGGCGCCCAACAAGGGCGTCCGGGTCCGCAACCTCACCGCCGCGGACCTGGAGGAGAGCTACCCCGTACGGGCGGGCCTGGAGCAGATCGCGGCCGAGCTGGCGGCCCCCGGGCTCGGCGAGGACTGCTCGCTGCTGGCGCCGCACGTGGCGGCGCTGTACGAGGCGGACCGGCTGGCGGACGGCGAGGCGCAGGTCCGGCACACGGTCGGTTTCCACCGGGAGCTGGTGCGGGCGGCGGGCAACGCGGTGCTGCTGCACACCTGGGAGGGGCTCGGCATCGAGGTGTTCACGGCGCTGTCGATCCGGTGGCTGGGGACGGTGCAGAAGTCGTACGCGGAGGAGCACGAGGCCCTCATCGAGGCGTTCCTGCGCAAGGACCCGGACCTCGGGACGCTGGTCAAGGCCCACGTCCTGGGGTGCGCGCCGCGCGCCTGAGGCGCTGCCCAAGTGTCACCCCCGCCGCTCTTCCGTGCAGGTGGGCGCCCGTTTTGACGGGTAAGTCCCGTCACTCGGTGCCCCGTTTCATGGCACCGCATGCCACTTTCTTCATATCGAGAAGTTTTGCCTTTCATCCTTTGATCGATCATCGATCGGCGACTTACAGTTCACTCGCGGGCCCACCGGCCCCATCGCCCTGTCCTGCCAGTCAGGGACTTCTCCACCCCCCTCCTCACCGGAAGGCGGCGATCATGACCGACCCCGTAGGAAAGCTTCCGAGCGAGCTCGACCAGCTCCCGGACCGCGACCCGGAGGAGACCGCTGAATGGGCGGCCTCCCTGGATGCCGTCACCAAGGCCGCGGGCCCGCACCGTGCCGCGTACCTCATGCGGCGCTCGCTCCAGCATGCCGAGGGCGCCGGTCTCGCGCTGCCCAAGCTGCTGGAGACCGACTACGTCAACTCCATCCCGACCGCCGCGGAGCCCGACTTCGCCGGTGACCTGGAGATGGAGTCGAAGATCACCGCGTGGAACCGCTGGAACGCGGCCGCGATGGTCACCCGTGGCGCGCGCTTCGGCGTCGGCGGCCACATCGCCACGTTCGCCTCGGCGGCCTGGCTGTACGAGACCGGCTTCAACCACTTCTTCCGCGGCAAGGAGGGGGACGGCTCCGGCGACCAGCTGTACGTGCAGGGCCACGCCTCCCCCGGCATCTACGCCCGCGCCTTCCTCGACGGCCGGCTCAGCGAGCAGCAGCTCGACAACTTCCGCCAGGAGGCGGGCGGCGACGGTCTGCCCTCCTACCCGCACCCGCGGCGGCTGCCCTGGCTGTGGGAGTTCCCCACGGTCTCCATGGGCCTCGGCCCGCTCTCGGCGATCTACCAGGCGCGCTTCAACCGCTACCTCGCCAACCGCAACATCAAGGACACGTCGAACTCCCACGTCTGGGCCTTCCTGGGCGACGGCGAGATGGACGAGCCCGAGTCGACCGCCGCCCTCGCGCTGGCGTCCCGCGAGCAGCTCGACAACCTGACCTTCGTCATCAACTGCAACCTGCAGCGCCTCGACGGTCCGGTCCGCGCCAACTTCCGCGTCGTGCAGGAGCTGGAGGGCGCCTTCCGGGGTGCCGGCTGGAACGTCATCAAGACGCTCTGGGGCAACGCCTGGGACGAGCTGTTCCAGCTCGACACCACGGGCGCGCTGGTACGCCGGCTGCGCGAGGTCCCGGACGCGCAGTTCCAGACGTACGCCACCCGCGACGTCGCGTACATCCGCGAGCATTTCTTCGGCGCCGAGCCCGCCCTCGCCGAGCTGGCGAAACTGCTCACCGACGCGAAGATCGCCGAGTGTTTCTACACCTCCCGCGGCGGCCACGAGGCCCGCAAGGTGTACGCGGCGTACCGCGCGGCCGTCGAGCACAAGGGCGCGCCGACCGTGATCCTCGCCCAGACGGTGAAGGGCTACACGCTCGGCAAGGGCTTCGAGTCCAAGAACGCCAACCACCAGATGAAGAAGCTGTCGATCGACGAGTTCAAGAGCATGCGCGAGCTGCTCGGCCTCCCGATCCCGGACAGCGCCTTCGCCGACGGCCTGGTGCCCTACGGCCACCCGGGCGCCGACTCCCCGGAGGTCCGCTACCTCCAGGAGCGCCGCGCCGCCCTCGGCGGTCCCGCCCCGGCGCGCCGGGTGCACGCGGTGGCGCTGCCGCAGCCCGAGGAGCGCGCGTTCGCCGCGCTCAAGAAGGGCTCCGGCAAGCAGGAGATGGCCACCACCATGGCCTTCGTCCGCCTGGTCAAGGACCTGATGCGGGACAAGCAGACCGGCAAGCGCTGGGTGCCGATCGTCCCGGACGAGGCCCGCACCTTCGGTATGGAGTCGCTGTTCCCGTCGGCCGGTATCTACTCGCCGCTGGGCCAGACGTACGAGCCGGTCGACCGCGACCAGCTGATGTACTACAAGGAGGCCAAGGACGGCCAGATCCTCAACGAGGGGATCACCGAGGCCGGGGCCATGGCCGACTTCATCGCCGCCTCGACGTCGTACGCGACGCACGGCGAGACGATGATCCCGTTCTACATCTTCTACTCGATGTTCGGCTGGCAGCGGACCGGCGACCAGTTCTGGCAGCTCGCCGACCAGCTCGGCAAGGGCTTCATCGTCGGCGCCACCGCCGGCCGTACGACCCTGACGGGTGAGGGCCTCCAGCACGCGGACGGCCACTCGCACCTGATCGCCGCCACGAACCCGGCGTCGCTCAACTACGACCCGGCGTTCGCGTACGAGATCGCGGTGATCGTCAAGGACGGTCTGCGGCGGATGTACGGCCCCGAGGCCGAGAACGTCTTCTACTACCTGACGGTCTACAACGAGCCGAAGCAGCAGCCCGCGATGCCGGAAGGCGTCGAGGAGGGCATCATCAAGGGCCTGTACCGCTTCAAGGAGGGCACGCCCGCCGCGGCGGACGCCCCCCGCGCCCAGCTGCTGGCCTCCGGTACGGCGATCCACTGGGCCCTGGAGGCCCAGGAGCTCCTTGCCGCCGACTGGGGTGTCACGGCCGACGTCTGGTCCGCGACCTCCTGGGGCGAGCTGCGCCGCGAGGCGCTGGAGTGCGACGAGGCGCTGCTTCACGGTGAGCAGCGGGTGCCGTACGTGACGCAGGCGCTGGAGGGCGCTCCGGGTCCGGTCGTCGCGGTCAGCGACTGGATGCGCGGGGTCCCGGACCAGATCAGCCAGTGGGTCGAGCAGGACTGGTCCTCGCTCGGCACGGACGGCTTCGGTCTCTCGGACACCCGTGACGCGGCCCGCCGCCACTTCGGCGTCGACGCCCAGTCCGTCGTGGTCGCGACCCTGGCCCAGCTGGCCCGGCGCGGCGAGGTGCCGGCGACCGCCGTCAAGGAGGCGCGGGACCGGTACGGTCTCTGAGCGTGATCAGGCCCGTCCGGTGTGAGGCTTTGTCCTCAATCGCCGGACGGGCTTGATTTTGCCGCGCCACAGTCCAGCCACAATGGCCGCATGCGTGCTGCCCGGCTGATCCGTATGGTGCTGCTCCTGCAGGCCCGCCCCGGCATGACCGCCGCCGAGCTGTCCCGGGAGCTGGCGGTGTCCGAGCGGACCGTCACCCGGGACGCGCAGGCCCTCTCCGAGGCCGGTGTCCCGGTGTACGCGGAACGGGGCCGGACCGGCGGCTACCGGCTCGTCGGCGGGTACCGCACCGGGCTGACCGGTCTCGCCCGCGACGAGTGCCGCGACCGGCAATGTTTGCCCCGTAAGGAGCGTCGTCCAGTGCGTGCGATCGCAAGGCGGCCGAATGCCCTGGTAGCGGAGCTACCAGGGCATTCGGCCAACGCGGCGAGCGTGCGTGCTGGGCGGCGCGACGGGGCAAAGCTTGCCGGGAGGGGCACTGGGCCGAGGCGCTCTTCCTGTCCGGGCTGCCCTCCGCCCTGCGCGAGATGGGGCTCGCGGACGCCGCCTCCGCCGCCCGGCTCAAGGTGTCGGCGGCCCTGACCCCCGCGCTGCGGGACGCCCCGGCGGGGGGCCGGCCGGCGCTTCCACCTGGACGCGCCCGGCTGGTACCAGGAGCCGGCCACCCCCGAGCTGCTGCCCGCCGTGGCCGACGCGGTGTGGCGCGACCGGCTGCTCCTCGCCCGGTACCGGCGGGCAGGCCGGGACACCGACGCGGAGCGGGAGCTGGCCCCGTACGGACTCGTCCTGAAGGCGGGCGTCTGGTACCTGTGCGCCCGCGCGGGCGACGACGTCCGCGTCTACCGCATCGACCGGTTCACCGCCGTGACCGTCTCGGACACCCCTTTCGTCCGGGACGAGGGTTTCCGACCTGCCCGCCTTCTGGGAAGAGCGCTCGGCCGCGTTCGCCCGCTCCCTGCTGCGTACGGAGGTGACGCTGCGGCTCTCGGAGGCGGCCGTGCGGCGGCTGCCGCACGTCGTGGACCGGGCCGCCGCCCGGGAGGCGCTGGACGCGGCCGGGGAGCCCGACGGGGACGGCCGGGTCACCGTCACCCTGGCGGTCGAGTCCCCGGACGTCGCGTACGGCCAGCTGCTGGGCCTCGGACCGGAGTTGGAGGTCCTGGAACCGCCCGCTCTGCGGGAGAGGTTCGCGGCGGCCGCGGCCCGCCTGCACGCCCTCTACGGGGGCACGCCCTGACGGGTTCGGATCGATGTCTGGGCGTGCGCGGGCCGCCCCGAGGGCAGATGCTGGACCCGTGATGGACGAGACCGAGTTCTGGGAGCTGATCGACAGCACGCGCGAGGCCGCCGACGGCGACCCCGAGGACCACGCCGACCTGCTCATCGACAAGCTGGTGCTGCTCGACCCCGAATCCGTGCTGGACTTCGCCCGGCACTTCGAGGCCCGCTTCAACCGCGCCTACCGCTGGGACCTGTGGGGCGCGGCGGCCATCCTGCTCGGCGGCGCGGGCGACGACGCCTTCGACTACTTCCGCTGCTGGCTGATCGGCCGGGGCCGGGAGATCTTCGAGGGCGCCGTGCACGACCCGGACGCCCTGGCCGGGCTGCTCGACTCCTTCGACGAGGAGCTGGACGGCGACGGCGAGGAGCTGGGGTACGCGGCCGACGAGGCGTACGAACAGCTCACCGGGGTCGTCGCGCCCGACCTCGGGCTGCCGCCGCAGGCCGACGAGCCGGAGGGCGCGCCGCTGGACCCGGACGACGACGCGGCCCTGGCGGCCCGGCTGCCCGCGCTGTGGGAGCGGTTCGGCGGCTGAGCACGCCCGTCACGGGGTGAGCGGGCGGCCCATCATCACGTCGTCCACGTACCGCCCGTTCAGGAAGAACTCGCCCGGCAGCACGCCCTCGACGGTGAAGCCCTCCGCCTCGTACAGCGCGCGGGCGGGTGCGTTGTGGCCGAGGACCCGCAGCGTGATCCGGCTCGCGCCCTCGTCGCGCGCCGCGGCGCAGGCCGCCCTGATCAGGGCGCGCCCGACGCCCCGGCCGCGCGCCCAGTGCGCCACGGCGAGGCCCTGTATCTGCCGGACGTGCGCGTTGCAGGCCAGCGGGGTCGGCGGCACCACGCGTATGTAGCCGGCCGGCACCCGCTCCCCCGACTCGTCCGGCGTCTCCGCCACCAGGATGTCCCGGGGCAGGTGCCGGTCGTCGAAGAACGGCTCGTACGGCGGCTGCGGGCGCGGCTGCACCGCGTGCAGCGTCGACCAGGTGGCACGGTCCAGCTCGCCGAGGGCGGGGCCGTCGCCGGGCACGGCGCGGCGGACGACGGGGACGGCGGGCACGGCGGATTCGGTCATGGCCGCCACTGTGCCACGGCCGTGTACGGCGGCCCGGGTGGGGCAGGATGGACGCCATGCCGCACTCCCGCATCGCCGTCACCGGATCGACCGGACTCATCGGAGCGGCGCTCGTGCGCTCGCTGCGCGCCGACGGACACGAGGTGCTCCGCCTCGTGCGCCACCCCGCGCGCGCCGGCGACGAGGTGGAGTGGGACCCGAAACGCGAGTACGTGGACGTGGCCGGCCTGGTCGGCTGCGACGCGGTCGTCCACCTCGCCGGGGCCGGGGTCGGCGACCACCGCTGGAGCGACGCGTACAAGAAGGAGATCCGGGACAGCCGGGTGCTGGGCACCGCCGCCATCGCGGACGCCGTCGCCTCGCTCGACACCCCGCCCGCCGTGCTGCTGTCCGGGTCCGCGATCGGCTTCTACGGGGACACCGGCGACCGCGCGGTCGACGAGGACGCGCCGCCCGGCGACGGGTTCCTGCCGTCGGTGTGCGTGGAGTGGGAGGAGGCCACCGCGGCGGCCGAGGAGGCGGGGGTGCGCACGGTGCACGCCCGCACCGGCCTGGTGGTCGCCCGGGAGGGCGGGGCCTGGGGCCGGCTCTTCCCGCTGTTCCGGGCAGGGCTCGGCGGCCGGCTGGGCGACGGGCGGCAGTACTGGAGCTTCATCGCTCTGCACGACCACATCGCGGCGATGCGGCACATCCTGGACACCCCGGAGCTGTCCGGGCCGGTGAACCTGACCGGTCCCGCTCCCGCCACCAACGCCGAGGTGACCGCCGCGATGGGGCGCGTGCTGCGGCGGCCGACGCTCCTCCCGGTGCCCGCCCCGGCGCTGCGGATCGCGCTGGGCGAGTTCGCCGGGGACGTGCTGGGCAGTCAGCGGGTGCTGCCCGCCCGGCTGCTGGACTCCGGCTTCACGTTCGCCTTCCCCGGCGCCGACGCCGCGATCCGGTCGGCCCTGGACTGATCGTTCGGACGGGTGTGCGACCCCGTGCATCGGTGCACCGGTACGCGCGCGACTGCGCGGTATCGGGCCACTCTCCTAGCCTCCTGACGAACGCACGCATTCCGGTGGGCGGTTGAGGGCAAGAGCCCCCCACCACTTTGCGCCGAATCGGGGAGGGCACGTGCTCAGCACGGCACACCACGCGGACGTCGTCATCATCGGGGCCGGAATCGCCGGCCTGTCAGCGGCCCGTCAACTGACCAGCGCGGGAGTCAGTGTCAGCGTCCTGGAGGCCGGCCCCGGCGTCGGCGGCCGGATGACGACCGACGAGGTGGACGGGTTCCGCCTCGACCGCATCGGCCCGCTGCTCAACACCGCCTGCCCGGAGCTCCGCACCACACCGGGGCTCGACGGGCTCGTCCTGCGCACGTTCGATCCCGGGGTCCTCGTCCACAGCGAGGGCCGCCGCCACCGCACCGGCGAGACCCGCCGCGTACCGGGCGCACGCAGCGCACGGGGCGCGCTCAAGGCAGCGCGCGCCCTCGCGAGCGCCCCCCGGCCGCCACGTACGGGCGCCCTCACCGGGGCCATGGGCGGCGCGATCGACCACGCCCGGCTCGGCGTGGCCCTGGCCCGGCTCGCCGCCACCCCCACAGCCCGGGTCCTCGCCCGGCCCGAACGCGCCGCGCTCGACGCCCTCTCCGGCCGGCTGTCCCCCCGTACGCTCAACGGCTTCGTACGCCCCCTGCTCACCGCACTGCTCAGCGACCCGGACCTCACCACCTCCAGCCGGTGCGCCGACCTCGCCCTGCGGACGTACGCGAGCGGACGGCTGTGTGTACCGGAGGGCGGGGCGGGTACGCTGCCGGCGCTCCTCGCCGCTTCCCTGCCGCCCGGCACCGTACGCACCGGAGTGCACGTCACCTCGGCCGACATCACCTCCGTACGCACCAAGGAACACGGCGAGCTGGGCTGCCGCTCCCTGCTGGTGGCCACCGGGGCGAGCGCCGCCGCCGAGCTGCTGCCGGGCCTGCGCCTGCCGGCCTTCCACCCCGTGACGGTGCTCCACCACACCGCCCCCGCTCCCCCGCCGACCGGCGCCTCGCTGGTCCTGGACGCCGACCGCTCGGGCCCCGTCGCCCACACCGCCGTCATGAGCGCCGTCGACCCGGCCCGCGCCCCGCACGGCCGGACCCTGATCAGCTCCACGGTGCTCGGCACCCCGCCCGACGACCTGGACCGCACGGTCCGCGCCCACCTGGCCACGCTCTACGGCGTGCCCACCGACGACTGGGAGCTGCTGGCCGCCCACCACGACCCGGAAGCCGTGCCCGCGATGCCCGCCCCGCACGACCCGAACCGCCCCGTCCGGCTCCTCGCGGGCCTCTACGTGTGCGGCGACCACCGCGACACCGGCACCGTCCAGGGCGCCCTGGCCTCGGGCCACCGCGCCGCCGCGTCGATCATCGACGACCTCGGCGTACGCCCGGCCGCCGGGGACGCGCCGGCGCTCCCCGAGGCGGCCTGACGGCCCGGCCGCCTCAGCCCAGCGCCGCCACCCGCTCGCGGTAGCCCCGGACGGCGGCGGCGTCCCGGAAGGGCTCCAGCCGGCGCTCGAAGTCCCGCACGTACTCCGTGGCCCGCGCCGAACGCATCTCGGCCGCCTGCTGCGCCGCCTCCGCGCCCAGCCGGCACGCCTGGTCCAGCTCCCCGAGCCCGAGCCGGGCGGACGCCAGCACCACCCGGCAGAACAGCCTGCTCCGGGCGTACGCGGGGGCGCGCAGCTGGAGCGCGCGCTCCGCGTACTGGGCGGCGGGGCGGTACTGCTGGAGGTCGCGGTGGCAGTGCCCGAACTCGTCGGCGAGCTGCGCCTCGTCGAAGTGGCGCGCCCAGTGCGGCACCTCGTCGCCGGGCCGGGCGGTCTCCAGTGCGCGTTCCGCCCGTGCGAGGGAGGCCGTGCACGCCTTGGCGTCCCCGAGCACCGCGTGCCCGCGCGCCTCCACCGCGTGCAGCAGGGCCATGACGGTGTGCGGCGCGGCCGAACCGATGCCCTGCTGCGCCACCCGGGCCAGCTGCACCGCTTCCCGGCCGTGCGCGAGATAGACCGCCTGGCGGCTCATGGTGATCAGCACATAGCTGCCGTAGGCCCGGTCCCCGGCCGCCTGCGAGAGCCGCAGCGCCTGCACGAAGTAGCGCTGCGCGAGCCCGTGCGCCGCGATGTCGTACGAGGTCCAGCCGGCCAGCCGGGTCAGGTCGGCGGCGGCCGCGAACAGCCGCCGCCCGGTCGCCTCGCCGTACGTGCCCCGCAGCATCGGCTCCGTCTCGTGCTCCAGGTACCGCACGAGGGCCTGCCGGGCGTGGCCGCCGCCGTAGGCGTGGTCGAGGGTGCGGAAGAGCTCGGCGACCGAACGCAGCGCGGCGACGTCCCCCTCGCCGACCCGGAGCCCCGAGCTCCGCTCGGTCTGCCGCTGCCGGGGCACACCGGCGGCCTGTGTGCCTGGCGGTGCGGGCGCCCCGCCGGGCCGCGACGGCACGGGCCCCCGCACACCCAGCCGCGCGGCCTGCTCCGGGAGCACGGGGACGGCGCCGTGCGCCGCGTACACCGTGGGGGCGACGGGGACCTGCACACCGGCCGCGGGCCTCGCCGCACCGGCTCTGACGGGCGCGCCGGGTGCGGGCCGGCCGACCCACTCGTCCGCCCGGCCGATCAGCCAGTCCCGGCTGGGGACGACGAGCCCGGCCGGGGTGAACGCGATCTTCCGCAGCTCGGTCTGGCTGCCGGAGTCCTTGCGCCACAGCCCGCTGACGATGTCGACGGCTTCGGCCGGGGTGGCGGCGAACTCCAGGCCCGCGTAGACCGGGGCGCAGGCGTCCAGCCCCAGGTCCTGCGCGGAGAGCCGGCGGCCGAGGCGCCGGGTGAAGACCTCGGCGATCAGCGCGGGGGTGGTTCCCCGGGGCTGCTGGCCGCGGAGCCAGCGGGTCACGGATGTCTTGTCGTACCGCAGATCGAGGCCGTGTTCGAGGCCGAGCTGGTCCACCCGGCGGGCGAGGCCGGCGTTGGAGAAACCGGCCTCGGTGATGAGCGCGGCGAGCCGGCGGTTGGGCGTGCGCTGCGGAGGTCGTTCCGACATCAGCTGTAGAGTCTCCTGCCTTCGGGGGCGGGGCGGGCAGCCCTAGGCCGTGTCCGGCGGATCTTGGCCGGGGCCGCGACGTCTGGCACGGCACCTCGCCACGTTGCCGAAACGCCCGAATAGCTCCGCTATCAGGGCGCTCCGGCGCCTTGCGATGCACCGCACCAGACGCCGCGCCCTGCCCGGCCCTGATCCGCCGGACACGGCCCAGGGGCCTCCACTGACGAACGGCGCGAATTTAGCCGTCGGCCGGGCGGCCGCCGCACCATTCGCTCCACATTCATCCGATCGTGTGAGGATTGTGGGCGGCGCTGACGGGAAGACCTGCCGGGCCCTCGCGCACATGGCGGTCGTACAGTGACTGGGGCGCGATTCGTGCAGGGTGACGCGGTACCGGGGCAACCCCCCGGACCCCGGCACCGCGAGGAGAGAGGCTGCTGCCGTGACTGAGCTCCGGTTCGTCCGTATGGGATTCGGCGAGAACGCCGTCGACTACCAGGAGGCGTGGCAGAAGCAGCGCGAGGTGCACGCGGCACGGTTCGAGGACGCCGTCCCGGACACCTGCCTGCTCCTGGAACACCCGCCCGTCTACACGGCGGGCAGGCGCACGGCCGACAACGAGCGCCCCCTCGACGGCACCCCCGTCATCGACGTGGACCGCGGCGGCAAGATCACCTGGCACGGCCCCGGCCAGCTCGTCGGCTACCCGATCCAGAAGCTCCCCCGCCCCGTGGACGTCGTCGCCCACGTGCGCCGCCTCGAAGAGGCCCTCATCCGCACCGCCGCCGAGTTCGGCGTCGAGACCAGCCGCGTCGAGGGCCGCAGCGGCGTCTGGGTCCTCGGCGACCCCGTCGAGCAGCGCCCCGCCCTCGGCGGCCTCACGCTCGACTTCGACCCGCGCCTGGCGGACGACGAGTTCGACCCCCGGCTCAACGGCCCGGAGTACGCCCCGTCCAACGCCGGACAGCGCCGCGAGGACCGCAAGCTCGCCGCGATCGGCATCCGCGTCGCCAAGGGCGTCACCATGCACGGCTTCTCGTTCAACGTGAACCCCGACAACACCTGGTTCGACCGCATCGTGCCCTGCGGCATCCGGGACGCCGGCGTCACCTCGCTCAGCTACGAACTGGGCCGCGACATCACGATCGACGAGGTCCTGCCCGTCGTCGAGAAGCACCTCCGGGACATCCTGGAGAACGCCGAGCTCGCCCCCCGTACGATCGAACGCACCGGCGACGCCATGGCCACGGCGTGACCCACGGGACACGCTTCCGGGAATAGGCCCCGCCTGCCCCAGGTTGGGCAGACGTACAACCGAATGAACTACGGGCGTACCCTGGTGTTCGCCGAAGAATCCAATGCAGTGAAAGCAAAGGGGAGTGCCGGAGTGTCTGTCGCACCTGACGGGCGCAAGATGCTGCGCCTTGAGGTCCGGAACAGCCAGACCCCCATCGAGCGCAAGCCCGAGTGGATCAAGACCCGGGCGAAGATGGGCCCCGAGTACAACCAGCTGCAGAAACTCGTCAAGAGCGAGGGTCTGCACACGGTGTGCCAGGAGGCCGGCTGCCCCAACATCTTCGAGTGCTGGGAGGACCGCGAGGCCACGTTCCTCATCGGCGGCGACCAGTGCACCCGGCGCTGTGACTTCTGCCAGATCGACACGGGCAAGCCGCAGGCGCTGGACCGGGACGAGCCCCGCCGCGTCGGCGAGTCCGTCGTCACGATGGACCTGAACTACGCCACCATCACCGGCGTCGCCCGCGACGACCTGGAGGACGGCGGCGCCTGGCTGTACGCGGAGACCGTGCGCCAGATCCACGCGCTCACCGCGGACCGGGAGGCCGGCCGCACCAAGGTCGAGCTGCTGATCCCCGACTTCAACGCCGAGCCCGAGCAGCTCGCCGAGGTCTTCTCCTCGCGCCCCGAGGTGCTCGCGCACAACGTGGAGACGGTGCCGCGCATCTTCAAGCGCATCCGCCCGGGCTTCCGCTACGAGCGGTCCCTGGAGGTCATCACCCGCGCCCGCGAGGCCGGCCTGGTGACCAAGTCGAACCTGATCCTCGGCATGGGCGAGACCCGCGAAGAGGTCAGCGAGGCGCTCCAGGACCTGTACGACGCGGGCTGCGAGCTCATCACGATCACGCAGTACCTGCGGCCGTCGGTGCGCCACCACCCCGTCGAGCGCTGGGTGAAGCCCCACGAGTTCGTCGAGCTGAAGGACGAGGCCGACGCGATCGGGTACTCGGGCGTCATGTCCGGACCGCTCGTCCGCTCCTCGTACCGCGCGGGCCGGCTGTTCCAGCAGGCGATGGACCGGCGCGAGGCGCAGGTTCCGGCGCCCTCCGCGTAAGCACTCCGCAGCATTCCGGCCGGTGGCCGCCCGTGTGAAACCGCACACAGGCGGCCACCGCCGCGCGACGCCCGCACCGACGCGGTCCGGCCGCTCCCCGCAGGTCCGAGAGGCCCGGGGGCGCGGACGGACCGCGTCGGCGTGCGCGGCGCCCGTATCAAGGTTTCATTGGTGTTTGACCGACCGGTCATGCGCTGGTAACACCGAACAGTGACCCTGGATGAACGCGCAGTGCGGTGACGCGGTGACTCAGACCGCCGCCTCCCCTGCGCCCCGTCTCCAGTCCGCGCAGCACACGCACATCGTTTCCGAGGGGACTTCCACGATGCAGGCCGCGCCGGTACGCGCCACCGTCATCCCGACCGTCACCGTTGCCCTCCGCGCCGTCGAGTCGCTGCTGCTCGGCGGCGGCCAGCGCACCGCCCGGCGCAACGCCTGGACGGCCGTCCTGGAGGACCGCCGCCGGGCCGAGGACCGGGTCGAGTCCGGCTACGTGCCGGAACGGGAGGCCGTGGCTGCCCGCCGTTCCCGGGCCACGTAAACTTCATTGCATGGCGAGGAAGGCAAACACCACTGAAGGCGCGGACAGCGCCGAGAACGCGGGGCGGCTCAAGCAGATCGCTCTGACCTACAAGATGACCAAGCGGACCGACTCCAAGATCGGTCTTGTGGTCGCGGGTGTGGGAATCGTCACCTTCGGTGTCATCCTCGCGATCGGTTTCCTGATCGATCACCCGATCTACCTGGGCATCCTGGGCTTCGTGCTCGCCCTCCTCGCGATGGCGATCGTCTTCGGACGCCGCGCCGAGCGCGCCGCCTTCGGGCAGATGGAGGGCCAGCCGGGCGCCGCGGCGGCCGTGCTGGACCGTGTGGGCCGCGGCTGGACGACGACCCCGGCGGTCGCGATGAACCGCAGCCAGGACGTCGTGCACCGCGCCGTCGGCAAGGCGGGCATCGTGCTGGTCGCCGAGGGCAACCCGAACCGGGTGAAGAGCCTGCTCGCGTCCGAGAAGAAGAAGATGGCCCGCATCGTGGTGGACGTCCCCGTCCACGACATCATCGTCGGCAACGGCGAGGGCCAGGTGCCCCTGAAGAAGGTCCGCACCAAGATGCTGAAGCTCCCCCGCGTCCTGACCGGCCCCCAGGTGACGGCCGCCAACGACCGCCTCCGCGCGATGGGGGACCTGATGAGCAACATGCCCTTGCCGAAGGGGCCCATGCCGAAGGGCATGCGCATGCCACGCGGCGGCAAGATGCGCTGACCGGACGCGTCCGGAGAACGAAGAGGGCGGGCTGTGAACCACGAGGTTCACAGCCCGCCCTTCTTGCGTCTCAGATACGGATCTGGACCGCGCGGGCCAGGCGGTCGTGGAGGCCGCGGCCGTCGCGGTCCCAGACCAGGGCGGGGATGGCCAGGCAGAGGAGCACGCTGCGGATGAGGACGCGTACGAGGCCGAGGCGGCCGCCGTCCTCGGCGACGACGCGGATGCCCATGAGGCGCTTGCCGGGGGTGCAGCCGATGGTGCCGACGGTGAGGACGCTCATCACGAGGAAGATGCCGAGCGCCCAGTTGCCGGACGCCTGCTGGTCACCGCGAGCGAACAGCCCGTATGCGATCAGCATGCACAGGGCCCAGTCGATGAAGAGGGCCCCGAAGCGCCGGCCGAGCGGGGCGATGGCGCCCGGACCCTGCTCGGGGAGGCCGAGCCGCTTGCCCCGGTAGCCGAAGTCGGCGCCCATCTCCTCGGCGGCCGCGCGCGGCCCGGAGAGCCACGATCCGATTGCTTGCCTGTTGTCCACCCGACCACGGTACTGCGCCGGGCCGTGCGCCTTCCCCGGTGGGTGTCGTCCCACTCCTCGGACATCTGGTTGAGACGCCCCGGAAACCCGCCGGATCCCGGTACGAAGCCGTTCCGGGGCCCGTACGACCGCCTGTCGCACCCGCGCCGGTTAACTTCGGCGAAACAAATGGGTCATGCTTGAGAAATCCGGTCTGCCTATGGTCGGGTCCAGCGTGTGCCACCGCACTGGTCACACAACGAGCTGCAACCCCGTCCCTCCCGGGCCGGGAGTAGGAGGAGTTGGATGTTCCAGAACGCCGACGACGCGAAGAAGTTCATCGCCGACAACGACGTCAAGTTCATCGATGTCCGGTTCTGTGACCTGCCCGGTGTGATGCAGCACGTCACCGTGCCGGCGGCGACCTTCAACCCGGCGGACGAGCTTGCCTTCGACGGCTCGTCGATCCGCGGCTTCCAGGCCATCCACGAGTCCGACATGGCGCTGCGCGCGGACCTGTCGACCGCCCGTGTCGACCCCTTCCGCCGCGACAAGACCGTCAACATCAACTTCTTCATCCACGACCCGATCACGGGCGAGCAGTACAGCCGTGACCCGCGGAACGTGGCCAAGAAGGCCGAGGCGTACCTCGCCTCCACCGGCATCGCCGACACCGCCTACTTCGGTCCCGAGGCCGAGTTCTACGTCTTCGACAACGTCCGCTTCCAGACGTCGGCGAACGAGAGCTTCTACCACATCGACTCCGAGGCCGCCGCCTGGAACACCGGTGCGGTCGAGAACAACCGCGGCTACAAGGTCCGCTACAAGGGCGGCTACTTCCCGGTCTCCCCGGTCGACCACCACGCGGACCTGCGCGCCGAGATGTCCCTGGAGCTCCAGAAGAGCGGCCTGGAGATCGAGCGCCAGCACCACGAGGTCGGCACCGGCGGCCAGGCCGAGATCAACTACAAGTTCAACACGCTGCTCGCCGCGGCCGACGACCTGATGCTCTTCAAGTACATCGTGAAGAACGTCGCCTGGCGCAACGGCAAGACCGCGACCTTCATGCCGAAGCCGATCTTCGGCGACAACGGCTCGGGCATGCACGTCCACCAGTCCCTGTGGGCCGGCGGCGACCCGCTGTTCTACGACGAGCAGGGCTACGCGGGCCTGTCGGACATGGCGCGCTACTACATCGGCGGCATCCTGAAGCACGCCCCGTCGCTGCTGGCCTTCACCAACCCGACGGTGAACTCCTACCACCGCCTGGTGCCGGGCTTCGAGGCGCCGGTCAACATGGTGTACTCGCAGCGCAACCGCTCTGCCGCGATGCGCATCCCGATCACGGGCTCCAACCCGAAGGCCAAGCGCGTCGAGTTCCGCGCCCCGGACCCGTCGTCCAACCCGTACCTGGCGTTCTCGGCCCTCCTGATGGCCGGCCTGGACGGCATCAAGAACAAGATCGAGCCCGCCGAGCCGATCGACAAGGACCTGTACGAGCTGGCTCCCGAGGAGCACGCCAACGTCCAGCAGGTCCCGACGTCCCTCCCGGCCGTCCTGGACGCCCTTGAGGCCGACAACGAGTACCTCCAGGCCGGCGGCGTCTTCACGTCCGACCTGATCGAGACGTGGATCGACTACAAGCGCACGCACGAGATCGCCCCGATCCAGCTGCGCCCGCACCCGCACGAGTTCGAGCTTTATTTCGACCTGTAAATCGCGGGTCGCGCACACGCCGGGCCGGGCCCGCTCCTCCTCACGGAGGGCGGGCCCGGCCCGTTTCCGTGCGGGTCCGGTGGCTCAGGGGCGGTGCCGGCGGATGCTCAGGTACGCGTAGCTCTCCCCCGGGCGCGGGGCGCGGGTCCAGGAGCGGGTGGGGAAGCTGTGGAGGGCGCCGCGGGAGAGGGCGAAGCGGGGCAGGGAGAGGTTCAGTTCGGTGTGGAGGGCGGTCAGGAGGCGGCGTTCGTTGGCGAGGGGGGTGTCCTCGGGGCGGATGAGCCGGTCGGGGTCCAGGGCCTCGGGTATCGCTCCGAAGCGCTGGATTTCTGCGCCCCGGACCGTGAACGCGTAGAGCTCGCGACCCTGTTCGGCGACGGAGAGGTGGAAGGCGGAGTGGGCGGGATCGGGGTCCTCGCGCCGGGGCTCGTTCCAGACCACGACCGCCCGGCCGGTGGCGGAGGCGGCCACGGAGGGCGGAGCGAGGCGGTCGCCCGGCAGGTGGGACTCGCCGTCGAAGGCGAAGGCCCAGGCCCCGGCGGTGCGGCCGACGCTGACCGTGGCCCGGCTTTCCCACGGCTCGGCGTCGTCGAGACCCTGTCGGTCGCGTCGGTGGTACGCGGTCATGCGGACGTTCATGGGGGCGCCGAGAGTGGCGCCCTCCGCGCCGATGAGTGCGGGCAGGCGGTCCGGGGACACGTCCTCCACCCAGACGCAGCGGTAGCCGGAGAAGGACGGCTGGTAGGTGTCGGGTTCGGTGAGCCAGAGGAGGCCGGGCGGGTCGAGGTCCGGCACGGGGGCGGGGGCGGGGCCGCGCTCGCCGGAGCGGGGAGTGGCGAGGAGTTCGGCGCCGCGCTCCGGGGTGAGCAGCGGGCCGAGGTACGGGTCGGCGACCAGGCCGACCGGGGCGATCAGCGAGGGGCCGGTGGTCTCCCACTCCGGAAGGCCGGCGCGCAGCGTGCGCCAGGCGGCGTCCGTCGCACCCCAGCGGGCCTCGTCCCGGGCGCGGGCGACGGCCCGGCCCCAGGCGCCGTCGGGTGCGTAGCGGTGGGTGCCGTCCCGGACGGCACCGAGGAGGGCCTCGGCCGTCTCGCGGGGAACGCCCCGCGCGGCGATCATCCCGAGCCAGTGGTCGTCCCCGCCCGGCCGCCACCCCGTACCGCGGCCGGGCTCCAGGGCCTGCACGGGCAGGAACTCGGACAGGTAGCGGGGGTCGCCGACCAGCATGCCGTAGTCCTGGTGGCCGCTCGGGGCGAGGAACTGCCGGATCTGCTGGAGCAGCACACGGCTGTGCGGCCGGCCGAAGGACTGCGCGTCCTCCAGCAGCGGCACGGCCTCCTCGTACCGTCCGCGCAGGGCCAGCCGCCTGGCCTCCTCGACACCGGCGTCCTGGGCGCGCGTGGTCGCGTTCACGAAGCCGGGCTGTGCGGCGCGGTCGCCGTGGAAGTGCCGGTACATGTCCTCCATGAACGCGCGGAACGAGGCGTAGCGCTCCGGGTACTCACCGCCCCAGCCCTTGTAGACGTACAGGGCCCACTCGCCGTCCTCGTCGGTGTCGCCCGGGTCGAGGAGGGCGTACGACATGTCGGAGTCGGTCTCCAGGCGCAGCGCGCGGGTCCACATCCCGGCCATCAGGACCTCTTCGGGGCGCGGATTCCCGCCGAGGCTCTCCTCGTACATCGGGGTCATGCCGAAGGGGTCCCCGAACCACTCGATGTCCTCGGCGCCGCCGAGCCGGTAGATCCCTGCGGTCTGGTCCACCTGCCATCCGTTGCTCGCGGCCAGGAACGCCCGGTACGAGGACGGCAGCCGCTGTCCGAGGCGGGCCTCGGCGGCGACGATCACGGCCTCGGCCGCCCCCGGTACGCCGAGCGGGCGCGGCCCCTCTTCGCCCGCCTCCTCGTCGTCCTCGGCCGGAATCCACTCGTCCTGCCAACGCCCCAGGAATTCGCGCCAGTCAAAAGATCCTCTGCTCATGGCCGGATGGTGTCATCCGGCACCGACAACGACAGCGCTCGTGCTAGCTCTTTCGCAGTGTCCTGACCATGACCGCGTACAGCGGGGAGTCGTTCGAAGGCTTGGCCTCGTCCCGTTTCTCGTAGCCCCACTTCTCGTACAGGGCTTGCACCCTCGGGTGGGTGGAGTCGACCAGGAGTGTCACGAAGTCGACCTCGACCGATTGGATCAGGGCGTCGTGGATCTGCCGCGCCCGGCCGGTCCCCTGCCACTGGGGTACCACCATCAGCTCGGACAGGGCGAAGATCCGGCCGCGCACGTCCCTGGGCCGGTCCGCTCCCTTCCACCAACCGCCCGGCTTGAACCGCGAACCGTACGCGTACCCGATGGGTCCGCCGCCCTCCCAGCCCGAGACGCACAGCCAGTTCTCGCGCCCGGACCACAGGTCGACGTAGTACGAGAACCGCTCGCGCGAGTGGAACGGGTCGGGCTCGTCCGCGTAGACCTCGTCGTGTATGTCCAGGAGCAAGGAGCGCACGTGCGGGGCGTCGGCGTGCGTGTGCGTTTTCAGATCCATCGGCCCGACTCCTCGATCCAGCTCACGGCCTCGGACGCCTTCGTGCCCGTGGCCTCGATGACTTGGCGAGTGACGGCGAGCGTCCTCGTCGTGCGCAGCGACCCGGACGCCGGCAGCAACATCTCGTACGCGCGGCGTCCTGTTCCGGCGGCAAGCTCCACCTCTCCCTGCCTCGCCTGGGAAAGCGACAGGTGCGCCGTATAGAGGGCCTTGTTCCGGACCATGTCGTCGGGGATCGCCGCAAGAGTGCGGTGGAGGCAGGACTCGGCCCGCTCGTGCTCCCCCAGTGCGGTCCAGACGTACGACGCCAGGGCGTTGTATTCGGCCCGGTCGTAGAACGAGATCCACGTGGAGGGCCGTACGTCCTCGGCGCGTCCGAACGCCTTCTCCACGAAGCTCATGGCCCGCAGCGATTCGGTGGGCTGATGCAACCTCGCCAAAGCGTTCGCGTGCCGCATGTGTCCCAGCGACGCGTACAACGGGTCGCGCCGGGCGGCCGAGGACCGCTTCATGACCTCGGCGCCGGCCGCCGCCTCGGCATGGTTCTCGCGCTGGCTGGAGGTGAGCATCAAGTGATCCCAAACGCGGTACATGGCCTCCCCCTCACGTGCCAAACCTGCGAGAGGGAGGGCCTTGTCGAGGTGAGAGCGGGCACGCCGTGGAGCGCTTGCGTCGATGGCTGCGAAGGCCGCCAGACACATGGTGTCGGAGGCGAGCCGGTACATCTGGCGCTGCACGCGGTCCGAGGCGCCCCCGCCGGCGAGCGACGACTGGATGCGCGCCGTGAGCTCGATGGCTCTGTTCTCGACCCTCCGCGCCCCGCCGAGTCGCGAGTCATCGCGCAGCAGCTCGGTGTACTCCGAGCGAAACCGGTCGGCGTCGCGCTGTCCCAGCCGAGTGAGGCGTGGCGAGGTGGCAACGGCCGCGACGGTTCCGGTCGCTGCGACAAGGAAGGTACGGCGGTGCACTGGGTCCTCCGCTTGTACAACGGTACGTGGTGGGGCGAATCCCAGATCCGCGACAGGGCAGCCGAATACCGCTTCGAGCGCGGCGCACGTGCGGCCGATCGGTCTGCGGGTACTGCCGTTGAGAAGGTTGCGCACCGTCCGCGCGGACACATCACCCGGCCTCCCTCCGAGCTCGTCGAGCGCGATGTTCATCCGACGTGCTAATTCGTCCTGCGTCAGACCGAGTTCGTCCATCCGGCCTTGCAGGATGACGTTCGCTCCCATGCTGCAGAACGTAGCCGGGTCGGTACGTCCGAACCAGCCGCCGGGTAATGCGGACGCAAAGTTTTCCGGTTGGCTGTGGGCGTCTCGACGGCGACCTTTCCTGTTCACAGCCGTCCGACGGTCGTTGACTGGTCCCACGCCCCGGAGGTTGAAGAACGCTCCGGGCGGTTCCCCCGAAGCAGCGGCCACGCCCTGTCCGTGGTACGGCCCGCTGCGCCAACACTCACCCGCAGGAGTGCGCGATGACCACGCCCCTCCCCGCCTACGAGCAGCCGGAGTACGGCGTCCCGAGCTCCGACCTGACAGCTCGTGCCCGCGAAGGATTCGCGGCGTTCCTCGCCCGGTTCGAGGACAACGACCCGTTCGATGAGGAGGCCACGCAATGACCGCTGTCGGCCTCGGCTCGTTCTTCCATGAGGACGACCATCCCTGGCTGCACCGGCAGGCGACATCGGCGCGCCACCTTGCCGCCCTGGTGGGCACTCGCATCGACACCAAGCGTCTGGCGTGCGCGTTCCTCGCCCCATCCGTGCCCGCATTGGCTTCCGGCCGTACGTATTTCTCCGGAGTGGAGCAACTCCCACCCGGCAGCCGCATCGAGCTCCCGGCCACCGGAGACCGCTACACGTGCAGCACCACGTGGTGCCCCGATCCCCTTGACGGACCGCCGCCGCACCTGCGCTTGCGTAACGCCCTCACTGCCGCCGTACGTCTGCGCGCCGACACCGACCCCGCGCTGTCCAGCGACCTTTCCGGCGGCCTCGATTCCACCACGGTCGCCGTTCTCGCCTCCCGCATCGGGGCGGACCCGGTCAACGCCGTCACCATCCACCCCCGAGGCGTCCTCGACGGCGCCGACCTCCGCTACGCCCGGCTCACCGTTGCGGCCTCCCGCGGCAGGCTCCGCCACCAACTCCTCCCGCTCGGCGATCTGGTGCCACGGCGTCGCGCCGGACCCCGTGCGCCTGCACGCGTGGGTCCAGACTGGCGACGGAGCCCTCGCGGCCGAACCGCCCTCCACACTTCTCTACACGCCCGTCCTGACGATCGGAGACACCCGTGACTGAGCCGACTCTGTGGCTGACCACCAAGGCGTGCGGCCTGGGTCCCTACCGCGCGGATCTGGTCGAGACGTACTGGGAGTGGGAGCAGGACCCCACCCTGATGATCGGCTACGGCCGCCAGGCCCCCGAGTCCCTGGAAGCCCGCGCCGAAGGGATGCAGCACCAGCTCCGGGGGGCGAACACCCGCTTCACCGTCTACGACCTGGCCGGGACCGAGCCCGTCCCGGTCGGCGTCACCACTCTGCTGCCCGACGAGTCCGTGCGTACCGCCGAGTTCGTCGTCATGCTGGCCCGCGAGGCACGTGGACGCGGTCTCGGCGCCGAAGCGGCTCGCCTGACACTCGACTACGCGTTCCACGTGGCCAACCTGCGCATGGTGTGGCTCAAGGTTCTGGCACCGAACGCGTACGGGATCAAGGCGTACGAGCGTGCCGGGTTCCAGCATGCGGGAAGGCTGCGCGAGGCCGGATACTGGCTCGGCGAGGTCTGCGACGAGGTGCTGATGGATGCTCTGGCGCGGGACTTCACCGGGCCCTCGGCGGTGCGGGCGCTTCTGGATCGTGGCTGACCAAGGGGCCCGGGTCGGCTCACGGAGGGACGCCGCCTGGCTCGCGGAGGGGCGCCGCCTAATTCGATTGCGGCGGGTTCCCGGCATGGACATGCTGTGCGGCGTCAGGATGCCGGCTGTCGCCTGGGGGCGGGGACTCGATGACCGTACAAGCCGGACTCGGCGTGGATCGTGCCGGGAAGGGGGAGAGCCGGGCGGCCTTCGGGCTCTTCTACACGTCGTTCCTCGTGTCCGCCATGGGCGACGCCTTCCGGCTTCTCGCCGTCAATGTGTGGATCTTCAACGCCACTTCGGGCTCGACCGGCGCCCGGCTGCTCGTGGTGCTGCTGGCGAATCTGCCCGGGATGCTGCTCGGTGGCCTCTCGGGGGTCATCGCGGACCGGTACGACAAGTACAACGTGCTCATCGTTTCCGATCTGGTCCGTACGGGGGTGGGCCTCGGGCTCGCGTGGTGTGCGCTCGATTCGCGTACGGTCCCCGCGCTCGTCCTGATCGCGGTGGGCAACGGCGTCGGCGTCTTCTTCAACAGTTCGTCGTTCTCGCTGCTGCCGCGGCTGGTGAGCGCGGAGCGGCTGCCGCGTGCCAACGGGTTCATGGAGACCGGGCAGTGGGTCGTGCAGATCGTCGGGCCGTCCCTCGCGGCGATCACCCTGGCGACCGGCTCCGCGAGCCTCGCCTTCGTCGTCGACAGCGCGTCGTTCGTCGTGTCCGCCGTGATCCTCCGGAGCCTGCGCCGGGTACTGAAGGCGCCCGGGTCGTCCGGGCCCCTGCCGGTGGACGCCGGACCGGGCGAGGGCGGGGAGGAGAAGAGCGGCGGTCACTGGGCGGACTTCACCGACGGCGTCAGGTTCATCCGGCGGAGCAGGGACATCCGTGCGCTGCTGCTCGCGTCGTACGGGATCGCGTTCCTGACCGCCTGCACGAGTTACGGGCTGATCTTCGTCGTCGCGCGCACCTTCGCGCTGGACGCCTCGGCTCTCGGGTACATCTACTCGCTGAACGGCGCGGTCGCGGTGATCGCGGCGGTGCTGGCCACCGCGCTGGCGAAGCAGCCGTTCCTGGGGCGGCTCATGGCGGTGTCGATGCTTGGGCTGTGCGTGGCGCAGGTGGTCATGGGTGTGGCGCCGAACATCTACGTGCTGGGGGTGGGGGTCGCCGTCAGCGCCCTCGCCAACGCCCCGTACAACGTGTCGGTGACGTCCCTGTACATGAGCAGGATTCCGGCCGCGTATCTCGGCCGGGTCGAGGGCATCGACACGATGATCGACAACTTCATCAGCGTCTGCGGGTTCGTGGCGGCCTCGGTGATCGTGCTGTGGTGGAACCCGCAGGCGATCTTCCTCATATCGGCCGCCGTCGCCCTCCCGAGCCTGGTGCTCGCCTTCAGGCACATGGCCGGGGAGAGCGCCGACTAGGGCCTTTCGTTTGGATCAGGCCGGATCAGGGAGCGGGCTCCGGTGCCGTGCATCGCAAGGCGGAGGATTGAATCAGATGGGGTCTCCCCTGTTCGAGCGGAGCCGAGAACTTGGGGAAGGAGCGTTGGTGATTGACGACAACGCCGCGAGGTGCGGTGCCGGAGCCCGCGAGCCCGGCATGATCCAAACGAAAGGCCCTGGCTCAGTGCCCGCCCGTGAGCTCGCCGCTCAGCGTGGTGTGCAGGGCCGCGCTCGGCTGGTTGAGGCCCACGATCTCGACGGTCTTGCCGCGTTGGGCGTACTTCGTCTCGATGGCGTCCAGGGCCGCGACCGACGAGGCGTCCCAGATGTGGGTGGCCGAGAGGTCGATGACGACCTTGTCCGGGTCGGTGGCGTACGCGAAGCGGGTGACCAGGTCGTTGGAGGAGGCGAAGAAGAGCTCGCCGGTGACGGCGTAGACGACCTGGCCGCCGTCCGGGTCGACGACCGCGGTGACGTCGGCGAGGTGGGCGACGCGGCGGGCGAAGATCACCATGGCGGTGACCGAGCCGACGACGACGCCGATCGCCAGGTTGGACGTGGCGACGACGATGGCCACGGTGATGACCATGACCGCCGTCTCGCCGACCGGCATGCGGCGCAGGGTCTTCGGGGCGATGGAGTGCCAGTCGAACGTGGCGAAGGAGACCATCACCATCACGGCGACCAGCGCCGCCATCGGGATGTCGGAGACGACCGGGCCGAAGACGATGCAGAGCACCATGAGGAAGGAGCCGGCGAGGAACGTGGACAGGCGGGTGCGGGCCCCGGAGACGCGGACGTTGATCATCGTCTGGCCGATCATGGCGCAGCCGCCCATGCCGCCGAAGAAGCCGGTGACGATGTTGGCGACGCCCTGGCCGACGGACTCGCGGGTCTTGTTGGAGCGGGTGTCCGTGATGTCGTCGACCAGCTGGGCGGTCATGAGGGACTCCATGAGGCCGACCAGGGCCATCGCCAGGGCGTAGGGGGCGACGGTGGTCAGGGTGTCCAGGGTGAACGGCACGTCGGGCAGGCCGGGCACCGGGAGCGAGGAGGGCAGCTCGCCCTTGTCGCCCACGCTCGGGACCGCGAGGCCGGCCGCCAGGGTGATCGTGGTGAGGACGACGATGGAGACCAGGGGCGCCGGGATCACCCGGGTGACCTTCGGGAAGAACACCATCAGGAGCAGGCCGCCCGCGATCAGCGGGTAGACCTCCCACGGCACGTCGTGCATCTCGGGCACCTGGGCCATGAAGATCAGGATCGCCAGGGCGTTGACGAAGCCGGTCATCACGGAGCGCGGCACGAACCGCATCAGCTTGGCGACGCCGAGGGCTCCCAGCACGATCTGGAAGAGGCCGGCCAGGATCACGGCGGCGATCAGGTAGCCGAAGCCGTGTTCGCGGTTGAGCGGGGCGATCACCAGGGCGACGGCGCCCGTGGCGGCGGAGATCATCGCGCGGCGGCCGCCGACGATGGAGATCGTGACGGCCATCGTGAAGGAGGCGAAGAGCCCGATCGCGGGGTCCACCCCGGCGATGATCGAGAACGAGATCGCCTCGGGGATCAGGGCCAGCGCGACGACGAGTCCGGCGAGGACCTCGGTGCGCCACACCTTGGGGTCGGCGATCCAGTCGGGCTTGAGGGCGCGCAGCCGGAGCGGGGAGGCGGGCGTGGTGGAGGAGGACAAGAAGGCGCACCTGTCAGTCGGGGGGCGTCCACCGGGGTCCGCGGTGGCCGGGCGTGGAACCTGCACACGCGTACGCGCGCGTCCTCGGGCGCCAAACAACTGTACACACCCGCCCGGCGCCCATAGGGTCGTGACCGTGAACACCGGACCGGCGATACGCCATGCACGGAACGGCTACCCGGTGGTGGGCTGAGCCCCCGCCGGGAGCGCCCCGTCGGGCGACCCGCTCACCCCGCGCGAGGACCTCCCTCCGGCTCGTACAGCGTGCGTTTTCCCACTGTGCCGAGCCGAAGAGATCATGAGGTCGTCAACCGTGCCCGTTTCGTTCAACCACACCATCATCGCCGCCGTGGACCGTCACGCGTCCGCGCGGTTCTTCCGGGAGCTGCTGGAGCTGGACGAGGCTCCGTCCTGGGGGCCGTTCGTCAACATCCAGCTGGAGGACGGCGTGCTGCTCCAGTTCGCGGAGCCGCCGGTGGAGATCCAGATGCAGCATTACGCGTTCCTCGTCGACGACGAGCTGTTCGACCGGGCCCACGGCCGGCTGGTCGGGGGCGGGATCGAGCACTGGGCCGATCCGCAGATGAAGCGGCCCGGTGAGACCAACACCGAGCACGGCGGGCGGGGCGTCTATTTCAAGGACCCGGCTGGGCATGCCATCGAGCTGATCACCCGGCCGTACCTCCAGGCCGTGTAGCCGGACGGACGCCGCGGGGTCGCGCTGCGGGGCCGGAGCGCCGAAGCTGGGGGGATGAGCGAGCAGGTCCCGCCCGGCGATCCGGTCCCGCCGCCTCCCCGGCGGCGGATGTGGCCGTGGGTGGTGCTGCTGGTCGCGGTGGTGCTGGCGCTCGCCGCGGGGGCGGTCATGGCGGTGCTGTCGGACGTGCTCCGCTCGGAGGGGTCGCGGAAGGTGCACATCCGGTACGAGGTGACGGGGACCGCGCGGGACGTGGTGCTCACGTACAGCACGTGGCGGGGTGAGGAGCTGTCGACCGGGCGGCTGGCGCTGCGGTCGCTGCCGTGGGCCGGGGAGCTGGACACCAAGGGCTTCATGAGCGGCGGCTCGTTCGTGGTGAGCGTGGGCCGGGGCGGCGGCGATGTGTCGTGCGCGGTGACCGTGGACGGCGGGTCACGGCGTACGGATTCGGCCTCGGGTGCGTACGCGACGGCGACCTGCGACGGGTACTGAGAGGGCGGGCCCCGGAAGGATTCCGGGGCCCGCCCTTCGTCGGTCAGCGGCCGTAGCGGATCAGGGCGCGGACCATGCGGCAGGTGGTGTCGGACGGCGGGTGGATGCCGAGGCGCTCGGCGGTGGTGCGTATCCGGGCGTTGTTCGCGGTGGACGGGATGTAGACGCCGGTGTCGAGCAGGGCGATGGCGAGGCGCATCGCCTTCAGCCGGCGGTTGTGCGAGACGTACCACTCACGCGGGCGGCCGGCGGGGAGCGGCTTCTTGGTCAGCGGCTGGTGCAGGGGCTTGTCGAGCGGCTTGGTCGTGACTGCGGCAACGGCCATGGGCAACCTCCTGGCACGGTGGCGGAACTCGTCGGAACCCTCACGATCTGCCTCCCATTCTACTGCCCGGCACTGACAATCGACCCTGGCCAGAGGGGCCTTCGGCCCTTCCTGGGAGGTCCGTCCCGTACCTTTGGCCCCATGGAGATCTGGATCAATCCCGCGTGTTCCAAGTGCCGCAGCGCGGTGCAGCTGCTCGACGCGGAGGGGGCCGACTACACGGTCCGCCGTTACCTGGAGGACGTGCCGTCGCCGGACGAGATCCGGGCGGTGCTCGACCGGCTGGGCCTCGAACCGTGGGACATCACGCGGACGCAGGAGGCGGACGCGAAGGAGCTGGGCCTGAAGGACTGGCCGCGTGACGCGGATGCGCGCGAGCGGTGGATCACCGCGCTCGCCGGGCACCCGAAGCTGATCCAGCGGCCGATCATCACGGCGGAGGACGGCACGGCGGTCGTGGGCCGGTCGGAGGAGGCGGTACGGGACGCGCTGGGGCGCGGGGCGTCCTAGGGGGCGTCGAGGGGGACGCGGCGGGGTCCGACGGCTGACCCCGCCGCGCCTCCGGCCCCTACTCCCCGGCCCGGGCCCGGGCCTCCGCCTCCGCGAGGAGCTCCGTCAGCCGGAGGCCGAACCGTACGTCGCAGGGGTGGGCCTCGCCCGTGCGCACCGAGGCGATCAGCGCGTCGACCGCCGCCGCGAACGCGTCGACCGCGCCGTCCCAGCCCGGCAGCGAGGCGACGCCGTGCTCGCCCCGGAGGACGACCTCGACCCCGGCGGCGGCCATCGGGGCGCCCAGGGAGAGCGTCACCGTGCTGGAGGCTCCCGAGGTGTGGCGCAGGACGAGGTGGTGGACGTCGGAGGGGCCGCGGGCGGCGGTGAGTTCGGTGACGTCGCCCAGGACCGGGATCAGGACCGAGAGGGCGTGCGGGCCGACGTCCCAGAGGCCGCCCCGCTCGCGGCGCCAGGGCGACGCGGCGTACTCGCTGTCGCTGCCCGGGGCCCACAGTGCGCCGATCCAGTCGGCGCGGGCGGTGAACCAGTCGCCCACCGCGCTCTGTTCGGCGATCCAGGCAGCGGTCTGCGGGGCGAACCTGAGCGTGCAGAACACGACGGACGCCACCCGTGCCTGCTCGGCGGCCTCGGCGACCTCGCGGGCGCCGGCGACCGTGGTGGCGACCGGCTTGTCCATGATCAGGTGGCAGCCGGCCGCGGCGGCGCGGGCGGCGAGCGGGGCCTGCACGTCCGGCGGCAGCGCGAAGGCGACGGCGTCGCTCACGGCGAACAGCTCGTCGAGCCCCGCGTCACCGGAGAACGCGGCGGCGCCGTACTCCCCGGCCAGCTCCTGGGCCGCCTCCGCCCGCCGGCCCCACACCCCGCTGAGCACGACGCCGGGGTGGGCGGCGAGCGCGGGGGCATGGGTGTTGCGGGCCCAGGGTCCGGTGCCGGCGAGGCCGACGCGCAGGGGGGTCTCGGGTGTTGTCATGGGTCCAGTGTGCCGGGTGGTGGGCCCGGGACCGAGTCCCCGGCCCACCACCGCGCCCCGCAATGCGGTGGCGTCTCCCGTGCCCGGGCGGATACGTTGGCGGGGCCGGCCGCGGGACTCCGGTGCGACTTCCGGGACTTGCCTCTGAAGCAATAATTTCGCTGCTCGCGCCCCCATTCCCCGGCCGGCTTCCGCATGCGCGTACCGCCGTACGGAACACCACGGGGGACCCACCATGACGACTGCCGCCACCGAGACCTTTTCCGACCTCGTCGCCGCCGAGGACGTGCTCCTCTTCGTCAACGCCGCGATCACCGCGACCGGACAGCGCGAATTCCGCTCGGAGGCGTACCGGCAGCGGCTCTCGCTCGACTTCCTGCACGAGTACGTGCGCGTCAACTACCGCCGGGTGTGCGCGGCTTCGCTCGCCCTCGACATCAACGACCACAACGCCGTACGCGTCGTGCGCGGACTGCTGGAGCACGCGGGCGAGGCGTCGCCCGAGCAGAAGCGCACCGAGGGGCAGCTGATCGCGGCCCGGCTGGCGAAGCTGCCGCCCCAGCGGGTCTACCGGCTGTTCCGGGAGCTGCGCGCGGCGAAGGTGAACAACCGGCGGACCCGGGCGATCACGCGGGACTGGCTGGCGGCCCGGCCGGACGCGGCGCACGACGCGGTGAAGTACCGCGCCAGACTGAAGACCGCCGTCCGCCACGCGCACCTGCCGCTCGACGGGGAGCTGGGCCCGTTCCTGTTCCGGCCGGGGACGCTGCCGCGCTACGAGCACCGGCTGCTGGACGCCTGGCGCCGGGCGCACTACGAGCAGGGCGCGGTCGGCGAGCTGCCGTTCACCGTCGCCGAGGGCTTCGCGGCCCGGCACGGGATGGAGCGCGAGGCGTTCGTGGAGCGGATGGCGCCCCGGATGACCCGGCTGGAGCGGCTGCGTACCCAGGGGCAGCGGGCATCCGGTGCGGACGGGCCGCCGGCGGATGCCGATCTGACGGTGATGCCGCTGACCCGGCTCGCCCTGTACGTCCTGTCGCTGGACCGGGAGGCGCGGGTGCGGCGCCGGGCGGAGCTGACCGGTGCCCTGCGTGCGGCGGCCCGCCGGGCGGCCGGGCCGCATGCCGGGAGCTGGGGCCGGGTGGCCGCCGTGCTGGACGACAGCTACTCCTCCTCGGGTTCGGGCGAGAAGCGCCGGCGTCCGCTCGCCGTGGCGCTGGCCTGCCACTTCCTGCTGGAGGCGCTCGCCGCGCCCGGCGCGTACACCCCGCTGTGGACGACCGGCACCGGCGATCCCCTGCTCGTGCGCCCGTGGGGGCCGACGCCGCTGGGCACCCGGATCATCGACGCGCTGGAGCACGGACCGGAGCGGCTGGTCATCGTCTCGGACGGCTGGGACAACGCGCCGCCGGGGCTGGCGGGCGAGGTGTTGCGGGTGTGGCGGACGAGGCTCGACCGGGACCGGCGGACGGCGGTGGTGCATGTGAACCCCGTATACGACGCGGACGGTTTTGACGTGCGGCGGCTGTCGGCGAGCGTGCCGACGGCGGGCATCCGGGACGCGGAGGACCTGCCGGCGCTGGTGGAGATCGCGCAGTTCTCCGAGGGGCGCACGGGGCCCGCCGAGCTGTACGCGTATCTGGACCGGCAGGTCGCCCGGTTCACGACGGACGACGAGACGGGAGGGGTGCGGTGAACAAGCTGGAGCTGACCGGGCTGACCGCCCGTCCCTCGCAGGTGTGGGGCGGCATCCGGCTGGTGCCGCTCGTACGCGAGAGCCCCGTCGACGGGCTGCGGCTGCACCGCGAGGTGTACGGCGGCCTCGGGGCGGTGGAACTGGGTCCGCGCAGCCACTACACCTCGTACGTCCCGCACGGTTTCGTCGCCGACTGGTCCGGCGAGGGGGCGCAGAGCGCCGCGTACGGGACGCAGTTCGGCGCGGAGGACGGCGCTCCGGCCCGGACCGTACGGCTGCCGCGCCACCGTCATCACCGGCTCGCCAAGCGGCGGCCCGGTGACCGGCTGCGGTTCCTGCCGCTGCATCTGGCGCTGGAGGGCTATCTCGCACTGCACTTCGGGGGCCCGTCGACCGCCTGGGAGGAGTGGTCCCGGCAGGCGCTGCGGGACGGGCTGTCGCCGCGCACCGAGGACGCCTACCTGGGGTGGTCGGTACGCGGGCTGGGCGACGCGCTGCGGGCGTTCGAGATCCACCCGGGCCAGTGCGGGGTGATGGTGTACGCGGCCGACGCCCTGGCCGCCGCCTTCGTCGTCCCGCACCCCGACGACTACCGGCTTCTGCATCCGACGCTGGTGGAGGACCTGTACGGGGAACTGGTGCACCAGTACGCGTGGTTCGGGGCGCCGGTGCCGGAGTTCGGGGCGCGCATCGCGGACGGGCCGCACCTGCGGACGCTCGACGCGCTGCGGGCGGCCGCGCGGGAGCAGGAACGGGCGTGGTCCGAGGCGCACGGGACGCTGTTCGCGCGCGACCTGCTGGACGGCTCGTACGGCTTCGACCAGGTGTACCGGATGGGGGCGTTCACGCTGTGGCGGTTCCTGCCGCCCTTCGTACGCGACGGCAGCGGGCAGCACATCGGCGAGACGATCACCGACCACAAGGGCCGGGTGGCCTACCTGAAGACGTTCTGCCTGTCCGACGCGCAGATCCGGCGCGGCCACCTCCTGCACCGCCTGGCCGACGCGGACTGGCGGCTCCCGGACGCCGCGCGGGCGCTGGGGACCAGCGAGGCGGAGCTGCGGCGGCGGATCAGGAGCGCGGGCTTCGAGGCGCTGCTGCGGCACCGCTGAGGGGCCGGGCGGCCGGGGAACACCGCCGGAAACCTCGGTAACACGGGGTTCACACGAGGGCAACGGTCGGGAAATCGCGGCTTGCGAAGCTTCGGCGCATAGACCGCAGCACCCGCAAAGGATGGCTTCCGTGACGTTCAAGGCTGAGTACATCTGGATCGACGGCACCGAGCCGACCGCCAAGCTCCGCTCCAAGACCAAGATCATGTCCGGCAGCCCGTCGTCCGGCGTGGCGGAGCTGCCGGTCTGGGGCTTCGACGGTTCGAGCACCAACCAGGCCGAGGGGCACGCCTCCGACCGGGTGCTGAAGCCGGTCTTCAGCTGCCCGGACCCGATCCGCGGCGGCGACGACATCCTGGTCCTGTGCGAGGTCTTCGACATCGACATGACCCCGCACGCGTCCAACACCCGGGCGCTGCTGCGTCCGGTCGCCGAGCAGTTCGCCGGGCAGGAGGCGATCTTCGGCATCGAGCAGGAGTACACCTTCTTCGACGGCCACCGGCCGCTCGGCTTCCCCGAAGGCGGCTTCCCGGCCGCGCAGGGCGGCTACTACTGCGGTGTCGGCTCGGACGAGATCTTCGGCCGGGAGATCGTCGAGAAGCACCTCGACAACTGTCTGAAGGCGGGCCTGGGCATCTCGGGCATCAACGCCGAGGTCATGCCCGGCCAGTGGGAGTTCCAGGTGGGCCCGCTGTCCCCGCTGGAGGTCTCCGACCAGCTGTGGATCGCCCGCTGGCTGCTCTACCGCACCGCCGAGGACTTCAACGTCTCCGCGACCCTCGACCCGAAGCCGGTCAAGGGCGACTGGAACGGCGCGGGCGCGCACACCAACTTCTCCACGAAGGCGATGCGCGAGGGCTACGACGCGATCATCACGGCCTGCGAGTCGCTGGGCGAGGGCTCGAAGCCGATGGACCACGTCAAGAACTACGGCGCGGGCATCGACGACCGGCTGACCGGTCTGCACGAGACCGCCCCGTGGAACGAGTACAGCTACGGCGTCTCCGACCGCGGCGCTTCGGTGCGCATCCCGTGGCAGGTCGAGCAGGACGCCAAGGGCTACATCGAGGACCGCCGCCCGAACGCCAACGTCGACCCGTACGTCGTCACGCGGCTGATCGTGGACACCTGCTGCTCGGCCCTGGAGAAGGCCGGCCAGGTCTGATCCGCCCGTACGTCACGGGAGGCGCCCACCGCACGTCGCGGTGGGCGCCTCCCGTTGTCAGCGGGGTGTGCCAGGCTGGTCCCATGCTCAGCGTCAAGGTCGAGACCGAGAACCAGCAGACCCACACCCGCGTCTCGGAGCGGGCGCTGGACGACCTCGTGCACCGCATCGGCGGGCGCGGGGACAACTTCCTGGTGGTCCAGCGGGTCCCGGACATCCCCGGCACGTTCATCCAGGTGTGGCACGAGACCGGCGCGGGTTACACGGTGGAGCACCGCGCGGGTTCGGCGGCCGGCCATGTCCGGGCCGACGTCGACGGCCCCGAGCGGGTCCTCGGGCTGATGGCGGGCTGGGCGCGCCAGGAGCCTGGCTGGGACGCGGGCACGGTCTGGGAGAGCGCCGGGATACCCGAGCCGGAGCCGGTGCCGGAGCTGCCCGCCGAGATCCGGGGGCAGTTGGAGGCGCGGGTGCGGGAGCTGCTGCGCGGGGGTTACGGGAGCGTGCGGACGCTCACCGAGACGGCCGAGGAGTACCTCGTGAAGGACGGGGTGCGGCCGGTTTCCCGGGCGCAGGCGCGGGAGTTGGTGGAGCGGCTCTGGCTGGAGCGGGTCGAGGAGCAGCGGCTCTGGGCGGACGATGTGACGGACCCGGACCGTCTTGAGCGGGCGTTCGCCGAGCTGGACGGGCGCGGGATCACCGCCCGGGAGCACTTCACGTGCTGCCGTTCCTGCGGGATGAGCGAGATATACGCGGATGGGCGCGAGGATGCCCGGGGCTTCGTCTTCTTCCACCTCCAGGGCACGGAGAGCGCGGCGGCCGGGCACGGTCTGACGCTGTACTACGGCGGGTTCGACGACTCCGCGGAGACGACCGCGGCGGTGGGCCGCGAGGTGACGGCCGTGCTGGGCGGGGCCGGGCTGACTGTGGAGTGGGACGGTTCGCCGGACAAGGCGATCGAGCTGACGGGCCTGGACTGGCGGAAGCGGCTGGTGGGTTGAGGCCTGTCGCCTTGCTCACCTCGTTGTGCGAAGGGGCGCTTCGTCACGTGGGTCTCTGCTTCAATGGGGGCATGGCCGGTTTCCCGCACACCTCGACAGGTCGCAGCGACCTCGAGCCGTTCTGGCCCTCCCGTCAGCATCACGACTTCGACCGGGTGTGTTGCCGCGCGCTGAACGCGCCGGCCCTCTGACGCCCTCACCCGGCCTCCGGTCCGCGCGCACGCAGCAAGTCCGTCCATCGACGACTCCCTCGCGCGAAAGAGCTGACCCCTCATGCCGAACACCCGTACCTCCTCCGCTGCGACCTCCTCCGTCCCTCCCCACTCCCCCAGCCGTCACCGGCTGCGCGCCGTCGCCCCTGACGAGGTCGTCCAGCAGGCCGACGTCTCCGCCCTCCTGACGCCGGGTGCCACCTGGCTCCCGGCTCCCCAGCACACCCTGCCCAGTCTGCCGGGCCGGCCGCCGATGGTCGGCTACCTGGTGCTCGTGCCCGCCGACCAGCAGCCCGCCTTCGCTGCCGCCGCCGCGCAGTTCGCGGTGCCGGAGCCGCCCCCGGAGATGGCGGCGGGTCCGGTGACCATCGACTCCGTCCAGCGCTCCGCCTCGGTGAACGGGCGGGTGCTGGACCTGACCTACCTGGAGTTCGAGCTCCTCGCCCATCTGGTGGCCCACCCGCACCGCGTCCACACCCGCGACCAGCTGGTGACCACGGTCTGGGGGTACGGGCACGTGGGCGACGGCCGGACCGTCGACGTCCACATCGCCCGGCTGCGCCGCAAGCTGGGCGCCGAGCACCGTCGCTCGATCCAGACCGTGCGCCGCGTCGGGTACAAGTACACGCCCTGACCGGCGGGCCGAACAGGGGCGGGCCCCGGTTCCGGTACGCGCTACCGGAACCGGGGCCCGCCTTCGTATGCCCTGCTCAGCGCAGTCCCGACCCGACCGGGGCCGGCGCCGGGTCCGCCGAGGGCTCGCCGTGGTCCAGGCTCGGCAGCTTGCCGAGGCCGCGCGGGGTGCGCCAGTTGCGCTCGCCGAGCAGTGCCATCACGGAGGGCAGCAGCACCATCCGTACGATCGTGGCGTCCAGCAGGACCGCGACCGCGAGGCCGACGCCCATCTGCTGCATGTCCTGCATGGACAGGGTCGCGAAGACCGAGAACACCGCCACCATGATCACGGCCGCGCCGGTCACCGCGCCGGCCGTGCGGCGGATGCCCTCGTCGATCGCGGCCCGGGTGGAGAGGCCACGGCCGCGGGCCTCGCGGATTCGGGAGACCACGAAGACGTGGTAGTCCATCGAGAGCCCGAACAGGACGACGAGGACGAACAGCGGCATCCAGGACTCGACCGCTCCGACGCCCTCCGAGCCGATGAGCCCGGCGCCCCAGCCGTGCTGGAAGACCGCGGTCATGACCCCGTAGGCGGCGGCCACGGAGAGCAGGTTGAGCAGGATGGACGTCAGGGCGATGACGTACGACCGGAAGCAGAACAGCATCAGCAGGAACGTCACCGCGGTGATGAAGAGGAAGACGGGTGCGATGCCTCGCTTCAGCTGGTCGTTGAAGTCGACGGACCCGGCCACCTCGCCGGTGACGAAGGCGCGGGCGCCGCTGCCGTCGAAGGCGGCGGGCAGGCGGTCCTCTCGCAGTTCGGTGAGGCCCTTCTCGCCGCCGGGCAGCGGGACCTCGAACTCGGCGACGTTCTGCGCCCGGTGGACGTGGACGTCGTCGAAGCCGGCGAGGGCCTTGCGGACGGCCGGGGCGTTGATGTCGTCGGCCTCGACGACGACCTGGGCCGGGGCGGGGCCGCCGGGGAAGGTCTCGCTGATGTCGCGGTAGGCGACGGACAGCGCGGAGTCGGAGCCGAACTGCTTCTCCAGGCCCAGGGATTCGGTCTTCATGCCGATCGCGGGCACGGCGAGCACCAGCAGCACGACGACGGACGCGGCGGCGAAGAACCTCGGCCGGTTCAGGACGGGGCGCAGCACCCGTCCGGCGACGCGGCCGCTCTGCTTGTCGCCCCGCTTGCCGCGCCGGTTCAGCAGCGGCACCCGGCCCGCGTCGATGCGGTCGCCGAGCCAGGAGAGCAGGGCGGGGAGCACGGTGACGGAGCCGAGCATGGCGATGAACACGACGGTGATGGTGGCGAGGGCGAAGCCCTTGAAGAGCATCAGGCCGGACAGGAACATGCCGGCCATGGCGACCATGACGGTGAGCCCGGAGACGAGGACGGCCCGGCCGCTGGTGGCGGCGGCGATGCGCAGGGCGGTCTCGGCGTCGCGTCCGGCGGCCCGCTCGTCGCGCTCGCGGCGCAGGTAGAAGAGGCAGTAGTCGACGCCGACGGCGAAGCCCATCAGGAACATCACGGAGTACGTGGTCTGGAACAGGTGGAGCTGGTGGCTGGCGAGCGAGAGCAGTCCGAAGGCGGCCATGCACGCGGTGAGCGCGAGCCCCACGGGGAGCAGGGCGGCGACGACGGCGCCGAAGGCGACCAGCAGGATGCCGAGGGCCAGCGGTACGGCGGTGAACTCGGCCTTCTTGAAGTCGTCGGAGAGCAGGTCGCCGAGCCACTTGCCGGCGCTGGCGTCGCCGAACTGGCTGACGGTGACCCCGGGTTGTTTCGCCTCCACCCCGGCGACGGCGTCCAGCACGGGTTGCACCCGGTCGGCCGCGGTGTCCGGGTCGCCCTTCATCTCGAAGGTGATCAGCGCGTCCTTGCGGTCCTTCGACGCGACCGGGTCCGCGAGGCCGGTGACCTCGCCGGTGTCCTGGATGGCGGCGGTGAGTTCGCGGGCGGCGGTGCGCCAGCCGTCGGGCTCGGCGGCCGAGACCATGACGAGTTCGCCGGCCCGGTGGCTCAGGCCCGCGTCGGAGAGGATCTGCTCGGCGCGGGCCGAGTCGCCGGCGCCGTTCTCCGCGTCGGTCATCTCGACCATGCCCGAGGCGCCCCCGATGCCCGCGGCGAGTACGACGAAGAGCAGCCAGCCGAGAATGGCCGTCTTGCGGTGGTGTGCGCTCCACACACCGATGCGTGCCGCGAGGTTACGCCTCATGGCGGGTTCGCCCCCTGTTGGTGGAAGTCCGACGATGCCCCTCGAATCTAGGAACGGCCGGGCGGCGGCCCCAGCCGGTGGAACCCCCGGTCACGCGGCACGTAGGGCGAGCTGGTGGGGGTGGTGCTGGGTACACCCCCACCGGGTGGGGAACCGGCTGACGTGCGCCGGGTGCGGCGGGTCAGACTGTGTGCGACACGGGGCCGGCACAGGGGCCCGGCGAGGGGAAGAGGGACCGGGATGGACGCGAAACGGGGACGGATCAGGTCGGCGCTGCTGGCCGCGTGGCGCGGGCTGGTGCTGTCGTTCGCCGCCCTTGTGGGCTCGTGCACGCTCTTCGTGCTGGCGCTGGTCTCCATCGCCATGATTCCGCTGGGCATCGGGCTGTACACCACGCCGTACATCCTGGAGCTGGTACGCAAGCACGCCAACCAGCGCCGGCTGCTGGCCGTCACCTGGTCGGACGTCCGCATCCCGGTCCCGTACCGGCCGCTTCCGAAGGATCTGCGCAGCGGCTTCACCGGGCAGGTGGAGCGGACCACGCTGATGCTGAAGGACCCGGCGACCTGGCGCGACATGCGCTGGATGATGGTCGACATGACGGCCGGGTACGTGGTGTCCGTGCTGGCGGCGGCGCTGATGGTCTACCCGGTGGAGGGGTTCGTCCTGGCGGCGGGCCTGTGGCGGGTCTTCACGGACGACCGGTACTGGTACGGGTTCGTCCCGGTCGACAGCCAGGCGACGGGGCTGATGGCCGCCGCGCTCGGAGTGGCGGTCTTCGCGCTCGGGGTGCTGGTGAGCGAGCGGCTGCTGCGGGCGCACTTCGTGCTCGCCCGGTCCGTGCTCGCCCCCACCCAGGAACAGGAACTCGCCCTGCGCATCGACCGGTTGACGGAGACCCGGCACGAGGCGGTCGACACGGCCGCGTCGGAGCTGCGGCGCATCGAGCGGGATCTGCACGACGGTGCGCAGGCCCGGCTGGTGGCCATGGGGATGAACCTCGGCACCATCGAGGCGCTGATCGAGAAGGACCCGGCGCAGGCGAAGCAGCTCCTGGCGACGGCCCGGGAGTCCTCGGCCGAGGCGCTGACGGAGCTGCGCGACCTGGTCCGGGGCATCCACCCGCCGGTGCTGGCCGAGCGGGGGCTCGGGGACGCGGTGAAGGCGCTGGCGCTGCGGCTGCCGATCCCGTGCGACGTGGACGTGGAGCTGACGGGCCGGGCGGACGCGCCGGTCGAGTCGGCGGCGTACTTCGCGGTCAGCGAGGCGCTGACGAACGCGGCGAAGCACTCGGGGGCCGACCGGATCTGGGTGGACCTGCGCCACAGCGACGGGGCGCTGAAGTTCACGGTCACGGACAACGGCAGGGGCGGCGCCTCGGTGGGTGCGGGCTCGGGCCTGAGCGGAATCGAACGCCGGCTCGGTACATTCGACGGCATCATGGCCGTCAGCAGCCCCGCGGGCGGTCCCACCATGGTGACCATGGAGATCCCTTGCGAGTTGTCCTAGCCGAAGATCTCTTCCTGCTGCGTGACGGCCTGGTCCGGATGCTGGAGGCGTACGACTTCGAGATCGCGGCGGCCGTCGAGACCGGGCCCGAACTGACCAGGGCCTTTGCCGAGTTGGAGCCGGACGTCGCGGTCGTCGACGTCCGGCTCCCGCCGTCCCACACGGACGAGGGCTTGCAGTGCGCGCTGGCGGCCCGGCGGGCGCGGCCCGGGCTGCCGGTCCTCGTACTCTCCCAGCACGTCGAGCAGTTGTACGCGCGCGAGCTGCTGGCGGACGGCAACGGCGGGATCGGCTATCTGCTCAAGGACCGGGTGTTCGACGCGGACCAGTTCATCGACGCGGTGCGCCGGGTCGCGGCGGGCGGTACGGCGATGGATCCGCAGGTCATCTCGCAGCTGCTGACGCGGCGTGCGCAGGACAAGCCGATGGGCGGTCTGACGCCGCGCGAGCGGGAGGTCATGGAGCTGATGGCCCAGGGACGGTCGAACGCGGCGATCGCCTCGCAGATGGTGATCACGGAGCGGGCGGTGGCCAAGCACACCTCGAACATCTTCGGGAAGCTGGACCTGCCGCCGTCCGACGACGACAACCGCCGCGTTCTGGCCGTACTGGCGTATCTGGACCGCGGCTAGGGCGCGTCGGCCGCTGGCAGGGGGACCGGGCTCAGCCGTTGAACCAGGCCGCCACGTCGAGCCGGAAGGCGCCGTCCGGGGCCATCCTGCGCAGGTCGTCCTCCAAGGCGCGGACCCGCTCGGCGCCGAGGACCCGGACCCACTCGGCGCGCAGCCGGTCGAAGCCATCGGCTGACCGCCTGAGGACGTCGACGCCCCGCGCGGTCAGCCGGACCAGCTTGCGGCGCCCGTCGCTCGGATCGTCGGCGCGTTCCACGTAACCGAGGCTCTCCAGCCTGTCGACGGTCTTGCCCGCGGCCTGCTTGGAGACGCCGAGGCGGCGGCCGATCTCGCTGGCCGTCGCCCCCTCGATACCCACGGCCTGGAGGGCGTAGCCGTACGCGGGCCGCATGTCGGTGTGGCCCTGCTCGGCCAGGTCGCGGTGGAGCGCGTCGATGACCGACCGGAAGCCGGCGAACAGCAAGAGGGGCAGCTCGAAGCCCCTGCCGGCCTCCTCGGGGCCCACTTCTCCGCGCCCGTCCGCACGCTCAGCCATTGCGAAACTCGACAACCTGGTTTACGTTTTCGTCAATCACGTTGTCGAGTTTACGCGAGAGGTCCACCATGCCCGCGACCGCCTTCCCCGACCACACCGTCGAAACCGCCCCCGCCGCCACCCGCCCCGGACTGTCGGCCATCGCACAGAAGCAGGGCTTCCTGCCGGCCGCCGCCGGGCGGATGGCCACCTCCCCCGAGGTGCTGAGCGGCTTCCTGAAGATGAACGCCCTCTTCGAGTCCACCACCCTGGACAAGCTCTCCCGCGAGGTCCTGAGCATGACCATGGCCACCCGGAACGACTGCCACGTCTGCGTGGCGATGCACACCGGGACACTCACCGCCCTGGGCACCGGGCCCGCCCTCATCGCCGCCCTCCGCGAAGGCACCCCGCTCCCGGACGAACGCCTGGAAGCCGTGCGGCAGTTCATCCTGGCCGTCCTCGCGACGAACGGGGCCGTGGACGACGCGGCGATCGAAGCGTTCACGGCCCACGGCTACACCACCCGCAACGCGCTGGAGGTGACCCTCGGCATCGCCACCTACACCCTGTCCACCTTCGCCAACCGGATGACCGGCGCGCCGGTCGACGGCCCGCTGGCCCGGTTCGCCTGACCCCTCCGGGGCCCCGGCGGACGGGCCCCCGGAGTGACCATCGCACCATTCGCTCGTTCAGATGAATGTGCGCCCACCGTCAGAGCTACCGCCCGCCGTCGCCCCGGTCGACGCGGAACAGGCCGAGGCCGCGCTCGTCGAGCACTACCCGCGCCTGGTGCGGATCGGCTACCTCCTGTTGCCGCCCTGGGTGAACCGTGGCCGACGCGTGTTCGCCGCCCACGCCCTCGCCCAGCGCTCCCTGCAGGCCGCCCACCGCGCCGGGGCCGCCACGGTCCCGCTCCCCCGCCGCCCGGGCCGTTCCGAGGCCACCGACCCCGGATACGCGTACGTGCGCCGCCAGGTGCTGCGCCGGGCCCTGGCACCGGGGCGCCTCGGGCGGCTGCGCCTCCGGCCGCGCCGGCTCCCGCCCGTCCTGCCGTCCGCCTGGGGCCTGCGGCTGCTCCCGCACCCGGGCGGAGCCGGCGAACTCGCCCTGGAACGCGAGCTGGCGGCGGCCGGCGCCCCCGCCCGCGCCGCGTTCGTGCTGCGCGGCCTGGAGGGGCTGGCGGACGGGGAGGTCCGGCGGGAGCTGGCCGCCGCCGGGGTGGCCGATCCGCACGCGGCCCTGATGGAGGCCGACACGATCACCGCCGGCCACGCGCTCCTCGCCTCACCGGAGTTCGACCCCTGCTCGCTCCAGGCCCGGCCGCCCGACCTGCCGCGCCGCCGCCGGCGGGCCCGGACCGCGCTCGCGGCCCTCGCCGCGCTGCTGGTGTGCGGGGCGCTGCTCGGGCTGCCCGGTGAGGGCTGGGGGCGCGGGACGCTGTCCGCCCCGCTGTACGCGCGCAATCCGGCGTCCGAAGCGGCCCTGGAACCCGGATCGTTGCGCCGGGTGCCGGCGTCGTACTGGCAGCGCTCACCGCGTACGGACTTCACCGCCTGGCCCACGCGCGGCGACCGCACCGGGGACACCCGGCTGCTGCGCCGGGCCCTGGAGGTGTGGGCCCGGCCCGGCGCCGGGGTGCGGACCTCGGCGACGCCGGGCACACCGGTGGGCCCGCCGATGGGGGCGCCACAGCTGCTGTACGCGGGCGAGGTGGGCGACTGGGCGGTGGTGCTGTTCCACGACGGGCTGCGCGTCGTGCGGTACGCCGAGCCGCGCAACGCCGACCCCTCCCTGGGCGCCGCCCTCGACTTCGCCCGGGTGGACGGGGCGGACGAGGCGTCGTCGGGCGCCCTGGTGGTGGCCCGCACCCGGGACGGGGTGCGGTATCTGACGGCGCCCTGGGTCCGGGACGTCCGGGTGCGGGACCTGCTCGCGCCGGACCGGGCGCCGCGCCCGCTGCCCCGCTCCCCCGACGGGGTGACCGGCACACTGACGGAACCGGCGGCGGGCCCCGGCTGCCGGTCCTGGGAGGCCGTCGAGCTGTCCGGGGACACGGCGGTGCGGCTGGTCACGGACCTGGGCGAGCTGGCCCCGGCCCGGCTGACCTCGGGCGCCCCGGGGAAGCCGCACGACGTCGCCGGGCGGGCCGAGCGGGAGAGCTGGGCGCGGACCGCGTGCCTGCTGCCGGAGGTCCGGTCGCACGGGGTGCGGTCGGTCAACTCCTGGGCGTACGCGCGGCAGCCGCTGCCCGAGGCCGGCGGCACGGCGCGGTGGCTGTGCACCCGGGCGGAGACCTGGCGGGGCACCGGGAGCCGGGTCATCGCCCAGTTCCAGGCCCCGGCCACCCGGCCGTCGGCGCCCGGTGCGGTCGCGGCGCGCGCCGAGGACGCGCCGGAGTGCGGGGCGCGGACCCCCCGTGTGCTGGCGGGCGTGCTGTGGAAGTCGCCGGGCGGCCGGTGGTACGTCCTGGCGGCGGGCAGCGAGCAGTTCGCGTCGCTGGCCACGTCGGGCGGGGTGACGGGGAGCGCCCGGGGGCGGCTGCTCGCGGTGCCGGCCGAGGCGGGCGACCGGCCGAGGCTCGACGGGCGGCTGAAGGACGGCAGCCGGGTGGTCGCGCTGCACTGAAACGCCGTCTGATCTGCGTCTCCCGGTGCCGGGGCGGGGGCCGGCTGGTGCTGGACCTGTGATCCGGCCGGACCCACTGGTCGGTACGCTGGGGGCATGACGACCGGGGTGCGGCGCAGGATGGGCGTCGAGGAGCGCAGGGAGCAGCTGATCGGCGTCGCGCTGGAGTTGTTCAGCCACCGGGCGCCGGACGAGGTGTCGATCGACGAGATCGCCGCCGCGGCCGGTATCTCCAGACCGCTGGTCTACCACTACTTCCCGGGCAAGCAGAGCCTGTACGAGGCGGCGTTGCGGCGGGCGGCCGACGAACTGGCGGCCAGGTTCACGGAACCGCGCGAAGGGCCGCTCGGTGCGCGGCTGCTGCGGGTGATGGGCCGGTTCTTCGACTTCGTCGACGAGCACGGCCCCGGTTTCGCCGCGCTGATGCGGGGCGGCCCGGCCGTGGGCTCCTCCACGGCGAACGCCATGATCGACGGCGTCCGCCAGGCGGCCTGCGCGCAGATCCTGGCCCATCTGGACGTCGGCAAGCCCCCGGCCCGGCTGGAGTTGGTCGTACGCTCCTGGGTCTCCCTAGCCGAGTCGACGGCCCTGCTCTGGCTGGACGGCCGGCGGGTGCCCCGCGCCGAGCTGGAGTTGCAGCTCGTCCACGACTTCGCCGCGCTGGCCGCCGTGAGCGCGGCGTACGACGAGGAGATGGCGGGCATCGTGCTGCGGGTCCTGGCGCAGGAGCCGGCGGAGGGGCCGTTCAGGGACCTGCTGACGCGGCTCTCGACGCTGGCGCCCGCTGTGCCGGCGGTACCGGCGCAGCGGGTGCCGTAGCGCGGGTCAGACCTTGCGGTACGAGGCGTCCAGGTCGCGGACCTCCGCCGAGAGGTGCAGGGTGGTCCCGCCGCCGGCCGTGCCGAGGTGGGCGGTCAGCAGCTTCAGGACGGCCTCGGTGAGCCGGGCCTTGGTCTCCGCGGTGCGGCCGGCCAGCAGCGAGATGTCCACGTGCACGAGCGCGTCGCCGTCCGGTGCTTCCGCCACGACCGTCTCCCCGGTCCGCCGGAAGCGGGTCTTGCAGGCGGCGGTCCTGGTGTCGACGGTCTCGGCGATCAGCGGGTGCAGGGCGAGGGCGAAGGCGGAACGGTCGAAGGTGTCGGCCAGCTCGGCGGAGTAGTCGACGGTGATCTGCGGCATGGCGGGCTCCGGGGCGGTCGGGGCGTGAACGGACGCCGCCCACCCTTCCCGTACCAGCGCACGCGCACAACACGGATTCACCTTGATTCCCCCAGGATGCCCCGCCCTTCAGAGCGGGAGGAGGTGGGTCCTTGAGGCGAAGCCGCGAAGCGGCGGAGTTCGCTGGCATCAGTCCTGACCTGTGTTTCGTTCCATTCTCAGTGGGGGCTGCTAGGTTGCGGAACGTGGCGACGGCGGCAGCAACTGAGCAGGGTTCCGGGCACGTCCGGTTCACCTTCCGGCTCCGTGTGTCGTCGACCGCGCTCGCCAGGCTGGAAGCCGAGTGGGCGCGGTGTCGGTGGTTGTGGAACGAGTGCGTGGCCATGTCCCGCATGGTCCACGCCGCGAACCGGGACGCAGCTGAGAAGACGACGTGTGGTCCGGCGCAGCTCGACAAGTTGCTGACCGAGGCCCGGCAGTCGATGTCCTGGTTGCGGGAGGGTGCGAGCGTTCCGCAGCAGCAGACCATCCGTGATTTCGCCACGTCCCGGTCCAAGGCGGTCAAGGACATCAAGGGGAAGCTGCCGGTCAGCCGGCGGTCCGGGATGCCTCGAACCAAGCGCAAGCGGGACGCACGGCCCACGCTGAACTACACCCAGCGCGGGTTCCGCCTGAAGGACGGCCGTCTGCGCCTCGCGGCGGCATCGTTCTGACGGTCGTCTGGTCCCGCGAGCTGCCGTCCGTCCCCTCCAGCGTGCGCGTCTACCGGGACGGTCTGGGGCACTGGTACGCGTCGTTCGTCGTCGCCACCGAACCCGAGCCGCTCCCCGCCACAGGACGTGTGCTGGGTGTGGACTGGGGCGTGAAGGAGACCGCTACCACCACGTCCGACGCCCACGACCTGCCCCACCCCGGCCACGGGAAGTACGCGGCGCGGAAGCTGGGGCGGTATCAGCGGATGATGGCGCGCCGTCGCCCCGCCAGGGGCAAGGCCGCCTCCAAGGCACGACGCCATTGCCGTCGAGGACTTCCGCCCGAAGTTCCTGGCGAAGACCAGCATGGCCCGCAAGGCCGCGGACGCCGCGATCGGCGCCACCAAGACCGCCCTGATCTAGATGGGGCGCAAGCACGCACGGGACATCCGTCTCGTGCACCCCGCGCACACCACCATGGACTGCGCGTCGTGCGGAGCGAGAACCAAGCACGCACTTCCTCTTTCAGAACGTACCTACACCTGCACCGCATGCGGAGCCGTGTCCCCCAGGGACAAGAACTCCGCGCGCGTGATGCTGGTCCGGGCTGGTCTCAACCCGGCTGGTGCCGATCGTGTAAGAGCCGGCGGACCACAGGTCCCCAGCCAACGTGAGCCAGAAATCCCCCCCTCCTTCGGGGCGGGGAGGACGTCAATATGTGAGCAGTTCGCCGCCGCTTCCGCCGTGGAGCGCGAGGGCCAGCCCCGCCTCCGCGCTGTCCGCCCGGCCCTGTTCGAAGGCGCGCCGGTACGCCGCGTCGCCGACGGCCTCCCGGGCGCGGCGTTCGCACGCCTCGCGGACCGGGCCCAGTTCCGGGGTGCCGCGCTGGGGGTGGCCGACCATGCGCCAGTAGACCTGTCCGGTGCCGTAGACGCGGGCGGCCCTGGCGCCTTCCCCCTGGGCGGCGATGGCGGCGGCCAGGATGTCCAGGCCGAGCGCGATCCCGAAGCGGTCGCGGAGCCGGTGCTTGCCGGCGAGCATGGCGCGGGCGTGCGCGGCGGCGGGTTCGGCGCGGCCCTGGAGCAGGGCGATCAGGGCGAGTTGGTAGTCGACGTAGGAGCGGGTCCAGCACTCGTCCTGGGCCTCGCAGGCCGCGCGCAGCACGACGGCGGCCGACGCGGCCTCCTCCAGCCGGCCGAGGCCGGTGAGGGCGAAGACGGTGATGAGGTGGCAGCGCAGCCGGTAGGCCGCTTCGAGCCGGGTGCCGGTGGCGGTGGTCCGCAGCACCCGCCGCGATTCGCGCAGCCCCTTCTCGGGGTCGCCGGTCATCAGGTGGGTGAGGCCGCGCAGGTAGGCGGCGGCGAGGATGCCCTCGTCGGTGCCGTCGGCGGCGGCCGCCCGGACGCATTCCGCGCCGATCCGTTCGGCGGCCGGGTAGTCGCCCTGGAGGAGCACGCAGATGCCGAGCACCCACAGGGCCCGGGTGCGGTGGGGCCCGTGGTCGGGTCCGGTGTCCAGGGCGCGCTGGGCGTACCCCCGGGTCTGCGGGAGGTGGCCGCAGCAGCACCAGAAGAAGCCGATGCGGCCGGCCATCTCCTGGGCGGCGGCCGGGTCGTGGGCGAGGAGGTGGTCGAGCGCGGCGCACAGGTCGGCGTGCGCGTCGGCGATGCGGTGGTACCAGAGGATCTGGTCGTCGCCGGTCCAGCCGGCGTGGGCGTTGCGGGCGAGGCTCAGGAAGCAGGCGGCGTGCCGGTCGGCGGCGGCCCGTTCCTCACCGAGCTCGGCGAGCCACATCCGGCCGTACTCGCGCAGGGTGTCGAGCATGCGGTGGCGGGTGCCGTCGCGGGTGACGACGGACTTGTCGGCCAGGCCGCGCAGCGCGGTGCGGACGCCGTCGTCGGTGAGGGGGCCGCCGGTGCAGACGGTGACGGCGGTGGCCTCGTCGAAGTCGCCGCGCAGGACGGTCAGCCGGGCCCACAGGAGGCGTTCGAGGGGGGTGCACAGTTCGTGGGACCAGCCGATGGCGGTGCGCAGGGTGCGGTGGCGGACCGGGCGGAGGGTGGCGTCGGCGAAGACGTCGAGCCGGGAGCCGAGGCGCTGGGCGATCTCCTGGACGCTCTGGCGTCCGACCGCGGCGGCGGCGAGTTCGATGGCGAGCGGGATGCCCTCCAGGCGGCGGCAGATCTCGGCGGCGGCCTCGGCGGTGCCGGGTTCCCGGAACGGGGCGGCGGGGGCGGCGGCCGTGGCCCGTTCCCGGAAGAGGGTGAGGGCGTCGGCGGCGCCGTCGACGGGCAGCGGGTCGACCTCGACGATCTGTTCGCCCCGCAGGTCCAGGGGCTGGCGGCTGGTGGCGAGGACGGTGAGGCCGGGCGAGGTGGTGAGGATCTCGCCGAGGAGGTGGGCGCAGGCGGGGCGCAGGTGCTCGCAGGAGTCGAGGACCAGGAGGAGCTGTTTGTCGGCGAGCCATTCGCACAGGACGTCGATGGGGGTGCGCAGGGTGTGGTCGCTGAGGCCGACCGCGTCGGAGACGGTGGCGAGGAGGAGTTCGTCGTCGTGCAGCGGGGCGAGGTCGGCCCACCACACGCCGTCGCGGTAGCCGGGCTCGGCGCGGCGGGCGGCGCGCAGGGCGAGCCGGGTCTTGCCGACTCCCCCGGTGCCGGTGAGGCTGGTCAGCCGGCCGGTGGCGAGGGCGTGTTCGAGTCCGGCGAGCTCGGCCGTCCGTCCGACAAAGCTGGTGGTCTCCTCGGGGATGTTGCTGACCATCGTCACCGTCGCTGCGCAGGTGGAGCGGCCGGCCCCGGCCCCCGCGCGGATGCGGGGACCGGGGCCGGCCGGGTGGAGTGGGAGCGTGCCCGGGAGAGGCGGTGGAGCGGCACCCCCGGGCGGCTGCCCATACGGTAGTCCTGTAAGGGTCAGCGCAGGGTGAACACCGCCACTGTGCGTCCCGGGACGGTGAAACTGCCCGAACTCCGCTCGTACGAGGACTTCTTGACGGTAGAATCCGCGCCCTTCGCCTGGACGGGGTGCAGGGCGTAGTCCTTGCCGGCGAGCGCGGCGACCTTCTGGGTGGTGGTGCCGGGGGCGGCGTTGAACACGACGACGAGCTTGCCGAGCCTCATGGTGATCACACCGGGGGTCTCGTCCTTGCCGGAGAGCGGGAAGGAGAGCCGGGACTGCACCTGCGCCGCGGACGTCAGATCGAAGTCCTTCTCCGTGGTGCGGATGGTGAGCAGGTCCTGGTACGTGGCCGAGGCGCCGTTGATCTGTGCGCAGCCCGGGGTGACCTTCGCGTTGGTAAGCAGCGCCTTCGCGTACGGCCACTTGGCCTCGTTGTCCGCGGCCGGCGGCAGTCCGCGCCCGAAGCCGTTGCCGGCCCGGCAGTCCCAGTGCAGCGCGTTGAACCAGTCGCCGCTGTCGAAGGAGTTGCGGTCCAGCGACTTGGAGCGCAGCAGGTCCGTGCCGGCCTGGGAGAGCGCGGGGCCCTGCGAGAGGGTCGCCGTCGCCATGGCCAGGACCTGCATGCGGGCCCGGTCGGCGGCCGGGGTGCCCGCCGGGAGCTTGAACGCGAGCGCGTCGTACAGGGTCTCGTTGTCGTGGGCGTCCGCGTAGGCGAGGGCGTCACCGGGGGCGGCGGCGTATCCGGCCGGGGCCCCGTTGTAGTCGACGCCGGAGCCCTTGACGGCGGCGCCCGAGGTGTCGGTGAAGGTGTAGTCGGCGAGGTTGCCGGTGAGGCCGACCTTGATCAGGTCCTGGTAATGGAGCAGCCGGGCCTTCTGCTCGGCCTCGGTGCCGTTGGCGGCGGAGGTGTTGGGGTCGGTGTAGAGGCCGGTGGCGAAGCCCTGGACGCCGGGGTCCTCGTCGAACGGGGAGCCGCCGCGTACGGCGTCGCGGGCCCGGTCGGAGAAGGTGGCGATGCCGGTGCCGGCCATGTTCTTCTGGGTGGCCTGGACGAAGCGGGCGTCGTCGGCGATCTCGCCGAAGTTCCAGCCCTCCCCGTACAGGATGATCTTCTTGCCGTCCACGCCGTCCTTGGCGACGGTCAGCGCGTCGAGGGCCGTGCGGACGGCCAGGATGTTGGCCTTGGGGTGGTGGCCCATCAGGTCGAAGCGGAAGCCGTCGACCTTGTACTCCTTGGCCCAGGTGACCACCGAGTCCACGACGAGCTTGCCCATCATGGTGTTCTCGGGGGCGGTGTTGGCGCAGCAGGTGGAGGTGGCGACGGTGCCGTCCTCCAGGAGCCGCTGGTAGTAGCCGGGCACGATCCGGTCGAGGACGGACTTGTCGTCCTGGCCGGAGGCGACGGTGTGGTTGTAGACGACGTCCATGACGGTCCGCAGCCCGGCGCCGTTGAGGCCCTGCACCATCTGCCGGAACTCGACGGTGCGCTTGGTGCCGTCGGGGTCGGAGGCGTAGCTGCCCTCGGGGACGGTGTAGTGCAGCGGGTCGTAGCCCCAGTTGAAGGCGTCCTTCGCGGCGGCCTTCGCCACGCACGCCTGCTGCTCCTCGGAGTCGGGGGCGTAGACGGACAGGTCGCAGGCCGGCTTCTGCTGGTCCTTCTTCTTCTCGGGGATGGTGCCGATGTCGAAGGCGGGCAGCAGGTGGACGTAGCTGGTGCCGGCGTCGGCGAGCTGCTTGAGGTGCTTCATCCCGTCGGAGCGGGTGTCGGTGAACGCCAGGTACTCACCGGGGTGCTTCGAGGTGCGGTCCGCGATGGAGAAGTCGCGGATCTGGAGCTCCTGGATCTGCGCGTCGCGCAGCGGCACGGCGGCGGGCTTGCGGAGCGTGTCCCAGCCCTTGGGGGCGAGCTTCCGGTCCTCCAGGTCGACGACGAGGCTGCGGGCCGAGTCGGTGGTCAGGGCGGTGGAGTAGGGGTCGGTGACCTTGTTGGTGACGAGCTTCTGGACGGTGGGCGCCCAGACGTTCACGACGTACCGGTAGGGCTTGCCGTTCCAGCTCTTCTTTCCGGTGACGGACCAGACGCCGGTGCGGTCGTCGCGCCGCATGGGGACGGTACGGCCGTCGAGTTCGAGCGAGACGGTACGGGCGGTGGGCGCCCACACCGACAGGGTGGGGGTGCCGTGGCGGAAGACCGGGCCGAGGGCCGCGCCGCTCGCCTTCGCGCCGTAGAGGTCGTCGAGCACCCCGGCGCTCTGCACCCCGGTGGCGGCGAGCAGGGCGCCGTTCGCGGCGCGCTGTGTGGCGATGAGCTGGCCGCGCAGGGCCTCGCGGACGCGGTCGCGGTCCCGGGCGTCGACGGTGAAGGCGGGGTAGTCCTTGAGGTGCGGGTACTTCGTCTTCTGGGCGTCGGTGAGCGCGGCGGGGGTGAGCCGCAGCCACTGGCCCTCGTCGCTCAGGGCGCCGTCGACGACGGAGATGCCGCCCTTCTTCGCGTAGACGAGCTGCTGGCTGGTGGCCTCGGTGGCCTTCACCTTCCAGACGACGGTGCCGGCGTCGATCCACTGCGCCTCGGCCTTGGTGAGGTCGGGCGTCGGGACGCCGCCGGCCTGCGGGAGCAGGTAGCCCGCCTGGCCGCCGAGCATCCAGACCTCGTGGCCGTACGTGGCGAGGTCGAGGGCCTGGTCGCTGGGCAGGTCCTTCTCGTCGCCCCGGTGCAGGATGTAGCTGAGCGAGGTGGCCCCGTCGGTGAGCGGGACCTCGAAGGTGAGGCCGGAGGCGTCCTTCTTCACGGGCTGGAGCGGCTTGGCCCAGTCCGTGGGCTCCTTGGCGCCGGTCCAGGTGTGCAGCCCCCAGCCGTCGTAGTCGCCGTCGGCCCGGTAGTAGTGCAGGACGGCCTTGCTGGTGTCCTGCGCCGGGTAGGCCCCGTCGGGCGCGGTGCCGGCCTGGCCGTCCTCGCCCTGCGCGATCCACACCTCACCGGTCTTCGCCAGGTCGACGCTGCGCTCGGGCCCGTCGGCGGTGCCGGAATTCTCGACGGTGTACGGGACGGTGGCGGCGCCCTCGGGCACCTTGATCCAGGCGAAAGCGCCGTACGCGTCGCGCCCGGTGAACGCGGCGGTGGTCCCGCCGGACTTGGCCTGCCAGCCGTCGTAGTCGCCGTCGGCGCGCTTGTAGTGGATGACGGCGTAGTCCCGCTCGACGGCGACGGGCTTGGCGGGGGCGGGTGCCTGTCCGGCGGTGGACGAGGCGGTGACGCTCGCGGTGCGGCCGGTGCGGTCGACGACGACGGCCTTGTAGCGCAGGGGCGTTCCGGCGGCCGTCCTGTCGCTCAGCGTCTGGGTGACCTTGTACGGGGCGTGGTCGGCGGTGCCGAGGGTGGTCCACCTGCCGTTGCCGGTCTGGGCGGCGAAGACGACCCGGTTGAGGGAGCCGCCGTCCACGTCGGCGGTCAGCTCGACGGTTCCGGTGGCGCCGGCGGCGGGGGCCTTCAGGGTGACGGAGGGCTTGGTGGCCGGGGCCGCGAGGGGCTTGGCGGCGCGGAGCACGATGCTCGACAGGGCCGGAACGGTGACCGTGATCTTCCTGTCGGCGCCGCTGCGGACCGTGCCGGAACCGCCGTACAGGGTACGGAAGTCCGTCCGGGCGGACCCGGTGGACAGCTCGACGGTCTTCGCGGAGGTGCCGTTGTTGACGGCGACCACGTACTCGTCGCCGCGCTTGGCGTCCGTACGGGAGAAGGCGTACACGGAGCCCTCGGCGTACCGCTCGGTCTGGACGCCGTCGCGGAGCGCCGGGTTGTCCCTGGTCAGCTTCGAGAGGGCGGCGATGCTCCGGTAGAGCGGGTGCTTCTCGTCGTACGCGTCGGAGGCGTGGGTGCGGTCGGTGCCCAGCTCGTCGTCGTCGAGGTAGTCGGCGGTCTTCGAGGCGAACATCGTCTGGCGGGCGTCCTTGTCGCCGCCCGCGCCCGTGAAGCCCTGCTCGTCGCCGTAGTAGACGACGGGGTTGCCCCGGCTGAGGAACATCACCTCGTTGGCGAGCTCGGCGCGCTTCACCAGCTCCGCGTCACCGGCCTTCGGGTTGTCCTGCTTGAGGAAGGTCCCGATGCGGCCCATGTCGTGGTTGCCGAGGAAGGTCACCTGCTCGTAGGCGTTGGCCTTGTCGGTGGTGTAGCGGTAGTCGTCGCCGAAGACGGCGGCGAGCTTCGAGGCCGGGGCGCCCTGCGAGGCGTACTGGCGGGCCGCCTCCTGGAACGGGAAGTCGAGCGTGGCGTCCAGCCGGCCCTGGGTGACGTACGGCGAGGTGACGGCGGTGTCCGAGGAGTAGACCTCGCCGAACATGAAGAAGTCCTTGCGCCCGTGCTTGGCCGCGTACGCGTCGAGCGCGGTCGCCCACTGGGTCCAGAAGTCCATGTCGACGTGTTTGACGGTGTCGATCCGGAAGCCGTCTATCCGGAAGTCCCGGACCCACTTCTCGTAGATCTTCTCCATGCCGGAGACGACCTCGGGCCGCTCGGTCCACAGGTCGTCCAGGCCGGAGAAGTCGCCGTACGTGGTGGACTCGCCGGCATACGTCGAGTCGCCGCGGTTGTGGTACATCGTCGGGTCGTTGAGCCAGGACGGCGTCTTGCCGCCGCCGCTCACCGGCTTGTACGGGAAGGAGTCGGCATCCGTCTTCGCCATGCCGGCGGCGTCGTCGAAGGGACGGCCGTCGCGGTCGAGGTAGGGGTAGGCGCCCTTGGACTTGTAGCCGTAGGTCTTCTCGGCGTAGTCGACGGTGTCGGCGGTGTGGTTGGTGATGACGTCGAAGAAGACCTTCATGCCCTTGCGGTGGGCCTTGTCGATCAGCTTCGTCAGGTCGGCGTTGGTGCCGAAGTGCGGGTCGACCTGGGTGAAGTCGGTGATCCAGTAGCCGTGGTAGCCGGCCGAGGCGTCCTTGCCGGTGCCCTGGACGGGCCGGTTCTTGAAGATCGGGGCGAGCCAGATGGCGGTGGTGCCGAGCCCCTTGATGTAGTCGAGCCGGTCGGTCAGCCCCTTGAGGTCGCCGCCCTGGTAGAACCCCTTGTCGGTGGGGTCGTAGCCGGTCTCCAGGCGCGAACCGGTCAGCCCGCCCCGGTCGTTGCGGGTGTCCCCGTTGGCGAACCGGTCGGGCATCACGAAGTAGAACTGCTCGCGGGTCAGGTCGTGCCGGGTGGCCTGCGCGGCCAGCTTGGCGTCCGAGGGCGCGGCGGGCGGCCGGGCCGCGGCGGCGGGCAGCGCGGGCACCAGGGCCGCGCACAGGGCGGCCGCGACGACGGCGGTCGCCGTTCTGCGTGCGGGCACGCGCGGGTACGGACGTTTCACTCTGGCTCTCCTCGACGGGGTACGGGGGTGTGCGGTGCCGGACGGGCCGCTGGGGGACGGCCCGTCCGGCGGGTGGGGCGGGAGGATCAGCCGCGCCAGACGTCCGCGGTCAGCGTGACCTTGCCGGAGGACGGCACCGTGGCCGTGCGGTTGGCACCGCTCTCCCAGGTGACGTTGCCGCTCGCGTCCTTGCGGATGTACTTGTACTCGAACGTGGTGCCCGCGGGCATGGCCACGTCGAGCTTCCAGACCGGGTACGTAGCCGGGTCCAGCTTCAGCGCGCTGCCGGTGTTCCAGTTGCCGAGGGCGGACTGGTTGCCGGTGACGTAGATGTTCTGGCCGAGCTGGGTGGTGGCGTTGACGCCGAAGGAGGCGCCGGAGGTGCCGGTCCCCGTGCCGGGGTCGGTCGGGTCGGTGGAGCCGCCGCCGCAGGTGCGGGCGCCGGTGTGCAGGGCCAGGGCGGTGTTGGCGCCGAGGGTCGCGGTGAACTGGCCGGAGCCGTTGACCGTGACGCCCTTGCCGGACTGGACGTCGCAGTAGTCGCCGGCGGGCAGCGACGTCTGGAACGTACGCGTCAGCGAGGAGCCCTCGTGGTTGATCGCCACGTACGCCTTGGAGCCGCGCCCGAAGGCGATCTGGTCGCCGCCGTTGTCCCACCAGTTGGTGACGGCCTCACCGCGCGCGGTGTTGCGGAAGCCGACCATGGAGGAGATCTCGCGCCAGGCGTGCTGGCACTTCCACCCGTCGCTGTAGCAGGCGTTCACCGTGCCGCCGTTGGGCGGGCCGGCGTCCTTGTCGGACCACTCGTAGCCGGAGTGGACGTCGGGCGAGCCGTAGGGCCAGGCCAGCATGAACACGCTGGCGAGCGTGTAGTTGGCGCCGTCCTTGTAGCTCAGCGTCTCCCCGTTGCGTTCGGTGTCGTGGTTGTCGACGAACACCGCGGCCTTCGAGGAGGACATGAAGCCCCAGCCCTCGCCGAAGTTCTTCAGGTAGGCGAGGTTCTCGCTGTTGAAGACCTGCTTGAGGCTGCGGGCGTAGCGGAACTCCTGGACGTCGCCGGTTCCGGCGTACTCGTCGGGCGACACGGCCTCGCCGGCGCCGTAGATCGCCTCCTGCTTCCAGTAGACGCCGGAGTTGCTCAGCCGGGACTTGATGTTGGCGAGGTCGCCGGCGGGCATGTGCTTGGCCGCATCGATGCGGAATCCGTCGACGCCGAGGGAGAGCAGGTCGTTGAGGTAGCCGGCGATCTTGCCGCGTACGTAGTCCTCGCCGGTGTCCAGGTCGGCGAGCCCGACGAGCTCGCAGTTCTGGACGTTGGCGCGGTTGCCGTAGTTGTTGATCTCGGAGGTGCAGTCGTTCATGTCGTACGAGGAGTACAGCCCGGGGTAGTTGTACTTCGTGTACGAGGTGCCGCCCGTGCCGGTGCCCGAACCGCTGGTCATGTGGTTGATGACGGAGTCGGCGACGACCTTGACGCCCGCGCTGTGGCAGGTGTTCACCATGTTGGCGAAGGACGTACGGTCGCCGAGCCGCCCGGCGATCTTGTAGCTGACCGGCTGGTACGAGGTCCACCACTGGCCGCCCTGGATGTGCTCCTGGGGCGGCGAGACCTGGACGAAGCCGTAGCCGGCCGGGCCGAGGGTGTCCGTACACGCCTTGGCGACGGAGTCGAACTTCCACTCGAAGAGGACGGCGGTGACGTCCTTGGTGCCCGGGGCGGATGCCTCGGCCGTCGTGGCGGGGACCACGAGGGCGGCGGCTCCCGCGACGAGGGCGAGCGCGGCAGACAGGGGTCTGCTGGCCATGTTTTCCTCCTGCTGTGGGGGAAATACGGGTGACGGTGCAGCCCCAAACGGCAACGCGCCCTGCCCTCAAGGCTCCTGAAGGTTCTTGCTGCAAGAATGCAAACCTTGCCGCAGCGAGACCGTACGAGTCCGGCAGGTCCCGGTCAACCCTTTGGACACCACCCGCTCACATCCACGAAATACTGCGGATTTCTTCCTGCAAGGTCTTACGCAAGACATTGCAGCCCTGTTACGTTTCTCCCGACTCCGGTCCGGTCGGCCGGGGGTCCCGTTACCCCGGGCCCCACGCGCCCGGCCGGCCGGGCCGGTCAGGACATGAGAGGCACCGGCGGTCACACCTCCCCGCCGGCCCAATCCGGGTCGACCTCCGGTGCCTCTCCTGTGTCATCCCGCCCCCGGCCCACTGCCGGGCCGCGGCTAGGCTCGCCCCCATGTGGCCAGGAGAGCAGTCGTCCCCCGAACAGCCGAACACGCCGGGCACGCCCTGCAGTCCGGGCCCCGCGCAGCCCGGCCGGGGCAGCCCCGACTGGCACGCGGCGCCCACGGTCGGTATGAGCGCCCCCGAACCGCCCCGCCCCCGCAGGAACCGGACCACGGTCGCCGTGGTCGCCGCCTGCGCGGCGGTCGTCGTGGCCTGCGCGGCGGTGGGTTACCTGGCACTGCGCGACGACGGCGACGACGAGGCCGGTCCGCAGCCCTCGCCCACCGCGTCCGCGAGCGCCTCGGCGAGCGACGGCGGCACGGACCGGGGCGCGGGAGGCGGCGGTTCGGGCCCGCTCGTCGCCGGCTGGAAGACGGTGGTCAACGCCAAGCGCGGCATCACCTTCGACGCACCCGCCTCCTGGGCGCGGAAGTCCGCGGACTGGGTGAGCTACGTCGCCGAGAACGACGACCCCGAGGAGAAACCGCTGGTCGCGATGATGGCGCCGGCGGTCCTCAAGGAGAAGTGGTGCACGTCCGACGACGACAAGGACGGCTCCGCGGACGACTACGCGCTCGCCTCGACGGGCACCACCGGGGAGCAGGGCGCCAAGAGCGCCGCCGAGGCCGCCGAGGACACGGCCAAGACGTGGGTCTACGGCCTCTACACCCAGCCCGACCGCTCGCGTCTCACGGTCGGTGAGCCCGAGTCGTTCCGGACGAAGACCGGCGTCGAGGGCAGCCTCGTGACCGTCACCTCGTCAGGGGCGCCGAAGAAGGGCAAGTGCGACACCGACGGCAAGGCGGTGACGTTCGCCTTCAAGAACGCGGAGGGAAAGTTCGTCTCATGGACCTACGTCGGGGCGCACGGCGTCCCGGACGAGGTGTCCGACGCCACGATCCGCCAGATCCTCGGCACCGTACGCCTCTTCGAGGACGGCGACGGCCAGGAATGAGCGGGCCGCCCGCGGGGGCGCGGCCGGCCCCCCTCCGGCCGGCCCCGCACCCGTCACGGCGTCACGCGCTCCGCAGCGCCGCCGTCGAGCCCCGTACCACCAGCTCCGGCTGGAACACGTACTCCGTGCGCTGCACGGGGCTGCCGCCGATCTCCTCCAGCAGCGCGCCCACCGCGGCCGCCGCCATCGCCTGCACCGGCTGGCGGACCGTGGTCAGCGGCGGGTCGGTGAACGCGATGAGCTGCGAGTCGTCGAAGCCCACCACCGAGACGTCGCGCGGCACGTCGAGCCCGCGGTCCCGGGCCGCGCGGACCACGCCCAGCGCCATCAGGTCGCTGCCGCAGACGATGCCGGTGCACCCGCGGTCGAGCAGCGCGCCCGCCGCGACCTGGCCGCCCTCGACGCTGAACAGCGTGGAGCACACCAGGAGTTCGGCGTCCGCGCGGTCCAGGCCCAGCACGGAGACCGCGGCGTCCACGAAGCCGTCCCGCTTCCGGCGGGAGGGCACATAGCGCTGCGGTCCGATGGCGAGACCGACCCGGCGGTGGCCGAGTTCGGCGAGATGGCTCACGGCCATCCGCACGGCGGCGGTGTCGTCGGGCGAGACGAACGGGGCGCTGATCCGCTCGTTGTAGCCGTTGATCAGGACGAACGGCACCCCGCGCTCGCTCAGCGCGGCGTAGCGCGCCGGGTCGGCCGAGGTGTCGGCGTGCAGCCCGGACAGGAAGACGATGCCGCCGACGCCGCGCTCGACGAGCTGCTCGACGAGTTCGTCCTCGGTGGCGCCGCCGGGCAGCTGGGTGCAGAGCACCGGGGTGTAGCCGTGGCCCGCGAGCACCTGCTCCACGGACTGGGCGAACGCCGGGAAGATCGGGTTGGTGAGCTCGGGGGTCACAAGACCGATCAGCCCGGCGCTGCGCTGCCGCAGCCGCACGGGCCGTTCGTAGCCCAGGATGTCGAGCGCCGCGAGCACCCGCTGACGCGTGGTGTCCGCGACGCCCGGCTTGCCGTTGAGGACCCGGCTGACGGTCGCCTCGCTGACGGACGCCTGGCCGGCGATGTCCGACAGCCTGAGCGCACCGCCCGCGCCGGGGCCCCGCGGCAGGGGGACGGTCGTCACACCGTCCACCACACCGTGGTGTCCGCGGGCAGCTCGACCGTGTCGCCGTCGGCCCGGACCGGGGTGCTGGACAGCAGGACGGTGCCCGGTACGGGGATGCGGACCGGGGCGCCCGTGGTGTTGACGGTGCAGACGAACCCGGGGCGGGCGAAGGCGAGCAGCCCCGCGGGGGCGTCGAGCCAGCGGACGTCGGCGCCCGCGCCGAGGCCGGGGTGCGCCCGACGGGCGGTGATGGCGGCCCGGTACAGCTCCAGGGTGGAGCCGGCCGCGCCGGTCTGCGCCTCGACGCTCAGCTCGCCCCAGCCGGTGGGCTGCGGGAGCCAGCTGCCGCCCGCGCCGAAGCCGTACGAGGAGCCCTCGCGGGTCCACGGGATCGGGACGCGGCAGCCGTCGCGGAAGCCGTCCTGGCCCTCGGCCCGGAAGAACGACGGGTCCTGGCGGGCCTCGTCGGGCAGGTCGGTGACGTCGGGCAGGCCGAGCTCCTCGCCCTGGTAGACGTAGGCGGAGCCGGGCAGCGCCAGCATCAGGAGGCTCGCCGCGCGGGCCCGGCGCAGGCCGAGCTCGCGGTCGCCGGGGGTGCGGATCTGGGTGCCGAGGCCCGCGGGGTTGGCGAACCGGGTGGCGTGCCGGGTGACGTCGTGGTTGGAGAGCACCCAGGTGGTGGGGGCGCCGACCGGGCGCATGGCGTCGAGCGAGGTGTCGATGACCTCGCGGAGGGCGGCGGCGTCCCAGGCGGTGGCCAGGTACTGGAAGTTGAACGCCTGGTGCATCTCGTCGGGGCGCACGTAGTTGGCGGTGCGCTCGACGGTGGGCGTCCATGCCTCGGCGACGGCGATGCGGTCGTCGGGGTACTCCTCGAGGATGGTGCGCCAGCTGCGGTAGATCTCGTGCACCCCGTCCTGGTCGAAGAACGGCATGACATCGTTTCCGAGCAGCTTCAGCTGGTCGTGGGTGCCGAGGTCCGGCAGCCCCTCGGCCTTGACCAGGCCGTGCGCGACGTCGACGCGGAAGCCGTCGACGCCCATGTCGAGCCAGAAGCGCAGGATCGAGCGGAACTCGTCGGCGACGGCCGGGTGCTCCCAGTTGAAGTCGGGCTGCTCGGGCGCGAAGAGGTGGAGGTACCACTCGCCGGGGGTGCCGTCCGGGTTCACCGTGCGGGTCCAGGCGGGGCCGCCGAAGATGGACTCCCAGTCGTTGGGCGGGAGTTCGCCGTTCGCGCCCTTGCCGGGGCGGAAGTGGTAGCGGTCGCGCAGGGCGGAGCCGGGGCCCTCGGTGAGCGCGCGCTTGAACCACTCGTGCTGGTCGGAGGAGTGGTTGGGCACCAGGTCGACGATGATCCGCAGGCCGAGGTCGTGGGCGTCGCGGATCAGCGCGTCGGCGTCCAGCAGGCTGCCGAACATCGGGTCGATGGCCCGGTAGTCGGCGACGTCGTAGCCGGCGTCGGCCTGCGGGGACGCGTAGAACGGGCTGAGCCAGACCGCGTCGACGCCGAGCTCCTTGAGGTACGGAAGCCGGCCGCGTACGCCTGCGAGATCGCCCATGCCGTCGCCGTTGCCGTCGGCGAAGCTGCGCGGATAGACCTGGTAGATCACCGCGTCCTGCCACCAGCCGGTGCGGTGGCCCGCGGCCTCGTCGGACGTGCCGGTGGAGGGGGCAGCGAGGTGCTGGGTCATGTCGTCCCTGGGGTGTCTGGGTGGGGGTGGCGCCGGGACCGGGTCGGGATGCCGGCGCCACCGTGACTGGTGCGTGCGTGCGGGTCGTACGGGCGGCGTCGCTCAGCCCTTGACGGCTCCGGCGGACATGCCGGTGACCAGGTGCTTCTGCGCGAAGAGGAACACCAGGGCCGCGGGTACCGCGATCAGTACGGACGCGGCGGTCATCGGGCCCCACTGGGCTCCGTACTGGTTGACGAACAGCTGGAGGCCGCCCGCGAGGGTGAGGTTGTCCTCGCCGACCATGAAGGCGGAGGCGTACGCCACCTCGCCCCAGGCGGTGATGAAGGAGTAGAACGCGGTGACGGCGAGGCCCGGCTTGGCCAGCGGCAGGATGAGCCGCCAGAACGTGCCGAACGGGGTGAGGCCGTCGACCTGCCCGGACTCGTCGATCTCGCGCGGGATGGTGTCGAAGAAGCCCTTCATCATCCAGGCGCAGAACGGCACCGAGATGGTCAGGTACGTGATGACGAGGCCGGCGGGCTTATTGAGCAGCCCCATGCCCGCCATGATGTTGTAGATCGGCACGATGAGGACGGCGACCGGGAACATCTGGGTGATCAGCAGCGTCCACATCAGCCCGCGCTTGCCGGGGAAGCGGAAGCGGCTGACGGCGTAGCCGGTGGAGGCGGAGATGATGACGCCGATGAGCGTGGTGAGGCCCGCCACGATCAGCGAGTTGCCGAACCAGGTCAGGAACTTCGTGTCCTGGATGAGGTTCGTGTAGTTCTCGAACGTCGTTTCCTTGAAGAAGTCCGTGGTGGTCGCGAGCGCGGCCGGCTTCAGCGAGGTGAGCAGGACCCAGAGCACGGGGAAGACCGCGATCACGGACGCGACGATCAGCGTCAGGTGCAGGGCCGTGGAGGCCAGCGGCGAACGCTCGCCGCGCCGGCGGACCTTGGCCGGACGCGGCGCGGAGTGCCGCGCGGTGGGGGTGGTTGTGGTGGTCACCAGTCATCTCCCTGAGTGCGCAGGACCCGCCGGTAGATGGTGGCGAAGACCAGCAGGAGTACGAGGATCAGCACGCCCCAGGTGGAGGACTGCGCGAAGTCGCGCGGGCTGATCTCGAAGGAGAACTTGTACGCCTGGGTCACCAGGATCTGGGTGGCTTCACCGGGTCCGCCGCGGGTGAGCAGGAAGATCACCGGGAACATGTTGAAGGTCCAGATGGTGGAGAGCAGGATGACGGTCGTGGAGACCGGCCGCAGTCCGGGCACGGTGACGTGGCGGAAGCGCTGCCAGGCGGTGGCGCCGTCCATCTCCGCGGCCTCGTAGTGCTCGCTGGGGATGGACTGGAGGCCGCCGAGGAGGGCGACCATCATGAACGGCACGCCGAGCCACACGTTGACGACGATGACGGAGATCTTGGCGACGGTGGGGTCGCCCAGCCAGTCGATCCCGTCGATTCCGCCGCCGGCGAGGACCTTGTTGAGCAGCCCGCGGTCGTTGTTGTAGAGGAAGCGCCAGGCGAAGACGGAGACGAAGCCGGGGACGGCCCAGGGCAGGACGAGGGCCATCCGGTAGGCGGAGCGGCCGGCGATCTTCCGGTTGAGGATGTTCGCCAGCGCCATGCCGAGGGCGAAGGTGATGCTCACGCAGGAGACCGTCCACACCAGGGTCCACCCGAGTGTGCCGAGGAACTGCTCGCCGGTGAGGGCGTCGGTGTAGTTGTCCAGGCCGACGAACTTGTACGTGGCGGGCAGGTGGTTGACACCGATGGACCGCGCGACGTTGCGCTCGGTGGCGTCGGTCAGCGACAGGTAGATGCCGCGGACCAGCGGATACCCGATGATCACGCCGATCACGACGACGACCGGGGCCACCATCGTCCAGGCGTACCAGTGCGTCGACAGGGCCCGCCGTATCCGTCCCGGCGGCGGGGGGTTACCAGTACCGCGGCTCCGGCCGCGGGCGACGTCGTCGCCCGCGGCCTTCGCCACCGACTGGCTGGTGTGGACAGCCATCAGCCGGCCTGCCTTCCTGAGTTACTTCCAGCCCTTGAGGAGCTTGCGGTAGGAGTCACCAGTCGTCTTGACCGCCTTCTCCGGGGTCGTCTGACCGGTGAGGACCTTGGTGTACTCGGTGACGAGCGGCGCGAAGAGGCTGCCGGTCTCCGGGATCCAGGGGCGCTCGACGGCGCTCTCGACGACCGGCTTGAAGAAACCGACGATCTCGTTGTTGACGACGTCCTCCTTGGCGTAGGCGGAGGTACGGGTCGGCAGGAGGTTCAGCTCCTTGGTGACCTGGGCCTGCGTCTTGACGGAGGTCATGTAGTCGACGAAGGCGTAGGAGGCGTCCAGGTTCTTGGAACCGGCGTAGACGGCCAGGTTGTGACCGCCCTGCGGGGCTCCCTGGGCGGCGGAGCCGGCCGGGACCGGGGCGACGCCCAGGTTGGCCTTGTCCTTGAACTCCTTGCCGGTGTACGTGTCCGCGACGGCCCACGGGCCGTTGATCATCATCGCGACGTCGCCGTTCTTGAACGACGCCTGCATGTTGTCCCAGCCGTCGGTGGCGTCCGTCTTGGCGACACCCGAGTCGACCAGGTCCTTGACGACCTTCATGGCCTTGACGCCGGCCGCGTTGTCGATGGTGACGGTCTTGTCGGAGGCGCTGACCATGTCGCCGCCCTCGCCGTACAGGAAGGACAGGAACCAGTAGGCGTCGTCGCCGCGCAGGTAGAAGCCGGTCTTGCCGGTCTTCGACTTGATCTTCTTGGAGACGGTCTTCAGCTCGTCGATGGTGGTGGGGACCTCGACGCCGGCCTCCTTGAAGATCTTCTTGTTGTAGAAGATGCCCATGGAGTCGATCACCTGCGGCACCGCGTACGTCTTGCCGTTGTACTTGGTGGACGCGGCGGCCTGCTTCAGGAAGTCGTCCTGCTTCTGCAGGGCGGGGGTGCCGTCGAGCGGGGCGAGGTAGCCGAGGTCCGCGAACTCGGGGGTCCAGGCGACCTCGGAGCGGATCACGTCGGGGGCGCCGGAGCCCGCCTGCGCCGCGTTCTTGAACTTGTTCTGCGCGTCACCGAAGGGCACGTTGACGTACTTGACGTCGACCTTCGGGTGCTGCTTCTCGAAGCCCTCGGCGATCTTCTTGAAGACCTTGTCCTCGCTGCCCGCGGTGGAGGTGTCCCACCACGTCACGGTGCCGGAGAGCTCGCCCGAGCTCTTGGAACCGCCGTCGGACTTGTCGTCATCGCTGCCGCAGGCGGTCGCCGCGAGCGCCAGGGCCGCGACCAGGGCGGTGGCCGTTATGCCACGTCGCATCTGAACTCCTTCAACTGCCGTACCGCTCCGTCGCGGCGCCGGGTCGACGTGAACGTAACAAGGATGAAAGACGACCGAAAGAGTTTGCGGAAGATTTCTGCAAGCTCCGGCGATCGTTACATTGGCGTGTCCTCAAGGTTGCCGTCAAGCCACTTGACGAAACTCCCGGATCCCTGCCACAGAGGGCCCACCAGCCCCGATCCCGCAGTGCGACGATCTGACCGCAGCCGGCAAACCGGGCCCGCAAGACCTTGCAAGATGTTGCCGCCGCGTGCGGCCGGGTGCCGCTTCGGGCGCCCGGCGGAGTCCCGGGGCCCGGTCTCTACCGGTTCCTGTGCGTGGTGGGCAATCCGACCCGCTCCCGGTACAGTCCAATGCCATGACCGCACGGCTTGCCGATATCGCAACTTAGGCGGGGGTCAGCGAAGCCACGGTCAGCCGCGTACTGAACGGCAAGCCCGGGGTAGCCGCTGCCACCCGCGAATCCGTCCTCGCCGCGCTCGACGTCCTCGGCTACGAACGGCCCGTACGTCTGCGCAGGCGCAGCGCGGGGCTCGTCGGCCTGATCACGCCCGAGCTGGAGAACCCGATCTTCCCGGCGCTCGCCCAGGTCATCGGGCAGGCGCTGACCCGGCAGGGCTACACCCCGGTCCTCGCGACCCAGACCCCGGGCGGCTCCACCGAGGACGAGCTGACCGAGATGCTGGTCGACCGGGGCGTCTCCGGGATTATCTTCGTCTCCGGGCTGCACGCCGACACCTCGGCCGACATGGGGCGCTACGAGCAACTGCGCGCCCAGGGCGTGCCCTTCGTCCTGGTCAACGGCTTCTCGCCCAAGGTGCAGGCACCTTTCATCTCCCCGGACGACCGGGCCGCGATGCGGCTGGCGGTGACGCACCTGGTGTCGCTGGGCCACACCCGGATCGGGCTCGCGGTCGGCCCGAAGCGCTTCGTGCCCGTGCTCCGCAAGATCGAGGGCTTCCACGCCACGATGGGCGAGCAGTTGAACCTCACGGCGGACGAGGTCGAGGAGCTGATCCAGCACTCCCTCTACACGCTGGAGGGCGGCCAGGCCGCCGCGTCCGCGCTGATGGAGCGGGGCTGCACGGCGGTGGTGTGCGCGAGCGACATGATGGCGCTCGGCGCGATCAGGGCCGCCCGTCGGCTCTCCCGCGAGGTCCCGCGCGAGCTGTCGGTGGTGGGGTACGACGACTCGCCGCTCATAGCCTTCACCGATCCGCCGCTGACCACGATCCGCCAGCCGGTCACGGCGATGGGCCAGGCCGCGGTGCGCACGCTCCTGGAGGAGATCGGCGGCACGCCCGCCCCGCACAGCGAGTTCGTCTTCATGCCGGAACTGGTCGTACGCGGCTCCACCGCCGCGGGCCCCGGCCCGGATACGCCCGCCACCACCCCGGCGCCTCTTCCAGGATCGCACGCGGGCGCGTAACCGGCCTGTCGCACACCCCTGGGCACCCCCGCCGGACGTGCAACTCGCACCCCACCGGAGGATCATCGGGCGGAGAGGGCAAATCTGGCAGACTCTGTGCCTATGGGTGAATTGAGCGTGAAACGACAGGAAGGCCGCACGGAGGCCACCCCGTCACCCATCGTGAACGAGGCGGCTCCCGAGGCGAACACCAAGCAGTCCGGTCACGCGCACGGGCTCGGCAGAGCGCTCGACAGACCACTCGGCCACGTCGTGTCGCGGCTGCGTTCCCCGCGGTCGCCCCGGCGGCCCCGTCTCTGGTTCGAAATCCTGCTCGTGGCCATGAGTTACTGGGTGTACTCACTGGTGCGCAACGCGGTCCCCGAACAGAAAGCCGCCGCCCTGGCGAACGCGGACTGGCTGTGGTCAGTCGAACGCTTCCTCGGCATCGCGGTCGAGCAGTCGGTCAACCACGCGGTGAACTCGGCGACATGGCTCATCGTCTCGATGAACTACTACTACGCCACCCTGCACTTCATCGTCACGATCAGTGTGCTCGTATGGTTGTTCCGTCGGCACCCCGGCCGGTACGCGGCAGCCAGACTGGCCCTCTTCGCGACCACGGCGGTCGCGCTCCTCGGCTACTACCTGTACCCGTTGGCCCCGCCCCGCCTGATGAACGGCGGCAACTTCATCGACACCGTCCTGGTCCACCAGACCTGGGGCTCGATGGCCTCGGGCAACTTCAAGAACATGTCCAACCAGTACGCGGCGATGCCGTCCATGCACATCGGCTGGTCCCTGTGGTGCGGCCTCACCGTCTTCGCCCTGGCCTCCGCCCCCTGGGCCCGCATCCTGGGCCTCCTGTACCCCACGGTCACCCTGATGGTCATCGTGTCGACGGCGAACCACTTCTGGCTGGACGCGGTGGGCGGCATGGCCTGCCTGGCCTTCGGCTACGCGGTGTCGTACGCGTGGTACGGGTCGCTGCCGCATCGGCTCCCCAGGTGGATCCCGCGCAAGTCGGGCCGCCCTCGCCTCAGGGCGCTGGGGGCGCGGCCCCGCCGCGAGCCGGCGGCCACCCGGCACTAGCCCCCGGGGCTCCGCCCCGGCCCCGCTCCTCAATCGCCGGAGGGGCTGAATTTTCCCCCGCCAGTGGGCAAAGCCCGGGCAGCGGCCGAAATCGAGCCCCTCCGGCGATTGAGGAGCGGGGTGTGGGGCAGCGCCCCACGGAGCCGCCGGAGGGCCTGGGCTCACCCCCCGTAGAACCGCTCCTCCACAACCCCCCGCGCCCGCCGCGTGACCCGACGGTAGTCGTCCAGCATGTCCCCCACATGCCCCTCCTCGTACCCCAGGTACCGCCCCACCGCGGTCAGCTCGCGCGGGACCGAGGGGAACGTGTCGCCGGGCCGGCCCCGTACGAGCATCACCGCGTTGCGGACGCGGGTCGCCAGGACCCATGCCTCGTCCAGGGTCTGTGCGTCGTCCTCGGGGATGAGGCCCGCCGCGCACGCCGCGGCCAGCGCGGCACGGGTGCGGGTGGTGCGCAGGCCCGGCACCGAGCGGCCGTGCTGCATCTGCATCAGCTGGACCGTCCACTCGACGTCGCTCAGCCCGCCGCGCCCCAGCTTCGTGTGGAGCGTCGGGTCCGCGCCGCGCGGCATGCGCTCCGTCTCCATCCGGGCCTTGAGCCGCCGGATCTCGCGCGCCGCGTCCTCCCCCAGCCCGTCCGCCGGATACCGCAGGGGGTCGATCAGCTCCACGAACTCCGCCCCCAGGTCCATGTCCCCCGCCATCGGCTCGGCCCGCAGCAGGGCCTGGCTCTCCCACCCCAGCGACCAGCGCCGGTAGTACGCGTCGTACGACTTCAGGGTGCGTACGAGGGGACCGGTCTTGCCCTCGGGGCGCAGGTCGGGGTCGATGAGGAGCGGCGGGTCCGCGGTGGGCAGCTGGAGGAGGCGCCGCATCTCGGAGACCACCCGGTTCGCGGCCCGGCCCGCCTCCTGCTCGTCGACGCCCTCACGGGGTTCGTGGACGAAGAGGACGTCCGCGTCGGAGCCGTATCCCAGCTCGTGCCCGCCGAACCGGCCCATGCCGATGACCGCGAACCGGGTGGGCAGCGTGTCGCCCCACTCCGCGCGGACGGCGGCCCGCAGCGCGCCGGCGATGGTGACGGCGTTCAGGTCGGTGACGGCGCTGCCGACCCGGTCGACGAGGGCGCCCGGATCGGACTCGGCGGGGCTGTCCTCCGTACCGTACGAGCCGATGAGGTCGGCGGCCGTCGTGCGGAACAGCTCGCGCCTGCGCACCCCGCGCACCACCGCGACGGCCGTCTCCGCGTCGGCCGCGCGCCCGACGGCGGCCAGCACCTCCTGCTCCAGGTGCTCCCGGCTGCGGGGGGCGAGGCCGTGCGGGTCGCCGAGGAGGGCGACGGCCTCGGGGGCGCGCAGCAGCAGGTCCGGGGCGAGGCGGCCGGCCGACAGGACCCGGGCGAGGTTCTCCGCGGCGGCGCCCTCGTCGCGCAGGAGCCGCAGGTACCAGGGGGTCTTGCCGAGCGCGTCGGACACCTTGCGGAAGCCGAGGAGCCCGGCGTCCGGGTCGGCGGAGTCCGCGAACCAGCCGAGCAGCACGGGCAGCAGGGTGCGCTGGATGGCGGCCTTGCGGGAGACCCCTGAGGACAGGGCCTCCAGGTGGCGGAGCGCCGCCGCCGGGTCCTCGTAGCCGAGGGCGACGAGCCGGGCGGTGGCGGCCTTGGTGCTGAGCCGGGACTCGCCGGGCGCGAGCTGGGCGACGGCGTCGAGCAGCGGCCGGTAGAACAGCTTCTCGTGCAGCCGCCGCACCACCGAGGCGTGCCGCCGCCACGCCTGGTTGAGCTCCGCGATGGGGTCGGTGCGCAGGCCCAGCGAGCGGCCGAGGCGCCGCAGGTCGGGCTCCTCGTCGGGGACGAGGTGGGTGCGGCGCAGCCGGTAGAGCTGGATGCGGTGTTCCATGGCGCGCAGGAAGCGGTAGGCGTCGTCGAGCTGTACGGCGTCGACGCGTCCCACGTAACCGCCCTCGGCGAGCGCCCCCAGCGCTTCCAGGGTCGATCCGCTGCGCAGGGCGGGGTCGCTGCGGCCGTGCACGAGCTGGAGGAGCTGCACGGCGAACTCGACGTCCCGGAGCCCGCCGGGCCCGAGCTTCAGCTCCCGGTCGACGCGGTCGGCGGGGATGGTGTCGACGACGCGGCGGCGCATCTTCTGCACGTCGGGGACGAAGTTCTCCCGGTCCGCGGCCTGCCAGACGAGCGGCGAGACGGCCTCGACGTACTCGGCGCCGAGCGCCCGGTCCCCGGCCACCGGCCGGGCCTTCAGGAGCGCCTGGAACTCCCAGGTCTTGGCCCAGCGCTGGTAGTACGCGAGGTGCGAGGAGAGCGTGCGTACGAGGGGTCCGTTGCGGCCCTCGGGGCGGAGGTTGGCGTCGACGGGCCAGATGGTGCCCTCGACGGTGGTGTCGGAGCAGATCCGCATGAGGTGCGAGGCGAGCCGGGTCGCGGCCTGCACGGCCCCGTTCTCCTCGGCGCCATCGGCCGGTTCCGCGACGAAGATGACGTCGACGTCGGAGACGTAGTTCAGCTCGTGGCCGCCGCACTTGCCCATCGCGATGACGGCGAGCCGGCACTGCGCGGCGTCCTCGGGGGCGGCGGCCGAGGCGATACGCAGGGCCGCCCGCAGGGTCGCGGTGGCGAGGTCGGCCAGCTCGGCGGCGGTCTCCGCGACATCGGTGGTGCCGCAGACGTCCCGCGCGGCGATGGACAGCAGGCACCGCCGGTAGCCGACGCGCAGGGCGTCCGGATCGTGCGCCCCGGCCAGCTCCCCCTCGAACTCGGCGACCCCCGGGTGCAGGTCGGCGGCCTCGTACGTGACGAGGGCCTGCCAGTCGCGGGGGTGGCGGGCCAGGTGGTCGCCGAGCGCCTCGGACGCCCCGAGCACCCCGAGCAGCCGGTCCCGCAGGGGCTTGGCGGTGACGAGGGTGTCCAGCAGGATCTGCCGCTCCCCCGCCTCCTCCGCCTCGACGAGCCGGACGAGGCCGCGCAGCGCGAGATCGGGGTCGGCGGTGGCTCCGAGCGCGTCGAGGAGCACGGAGTCGGACCGTACGGAGGAGAAGTCCGGCAGGTCGAGGAGGCGCTCCGCGGCGGACGGGTCGGTGAATCCGTGCCGCAGCAGTCGGGTGAACGTACTGCTTCTGCGCCCCGGCACCATGGTCATCCCGCGCTCTCCCGCCCGCCGCCGATCAGCTTCCAGCCTTCGGAGCCTAGCCTGCTCCCGGGCCACCGCCCCGGACCGGGAGACCCGGAACCATCGTGGTCCGTCGCCCTTTTGATCTACGGTGCCATGAGCCGATCACGAGGGGAGGGCAACCGTGGCCCATACGTTCAAGTTCCGTTTCCGGGGCCCGGCGGGCGGGCTCGCGCTGGACCTGGGGGCCGAGGCCGTTCCGGCCGAAGGCGGCACGCCCGCGCACAGCATGCGGATCCACGAGAACGTCCGGCTCGGTCTGCCCGCGTCCGGCGTGCATTGGAAGGACGCCGCCTGGCTGGCGTTCGGGGTGTCCCTCAACGCACCCGCGCTCAGCGCACTCCGGCCCGACGGCGTCTTCATCCGCGTGACCTCGCTCGACCACCCCCTGAGCGACTACCGGTCCGAAGCGGCGGCCCTGGCCATGGACGGATGGATCCGTGAGCGCTTCGCCCTGGCGGGCTCGGGTGCCTCGGTCACGTACGACACCGCCGAGGACCGGTACGTCTTCGCCTGGGGGACCGCGTTCCAGCCCTTCTCCGACGACCCGCGCCCCAAGGCCCCGCCCCCGTTCCGTGACCACCAGGAACTCGACGTGACGGTGACCGGCGTCGCGTCGGTGGGCTCGCGGGTCGACGTCGACGGCGGCGGGACCGGCTTCATCGACCAGGTGAAGCACCCCTCCTGGTGGGACGAGGACGCGGCACCGCCCCGGCCCGGGGACCGCCTGCGCGTGGTCGTGCTCGACGCGAGCCGCGACGAGCCACGCTTCAGCGCCCTGCGCAAGGACATCGACATCGCGCGCCGCCTCCGGGCCCTGCGGGACGAGGCCTGAGCCCTGACGCGTCAGCCCGCCGGCCGCGTCCCCGTGACTACGGTCGCGTACCGCTCCTCGCAGGACTCCACGCGCGCCACGAGCCCACTGCCCGCCAGGACCCCCGCGGCGGTGTCCGCCTGCCGCTCGCTCGTCTCGACCAGGAGGCTGCCGCCCGGGGCCAGCCAGCGGGGCGCCTCGGCGGCGACCCGGCGCAGTACGTCGAGCCCGTCGCCGCCGCCGTCGAGCGCGACGAGCGGTTCGTGGACGCGCGCCTCCGCCGGCAGCAGGGCGACGTCCTCGCTCGGTACGTACGGCACGTTGGCGAGCAGCACGTCGACGCGCCCGCGCAGGGCCCCGGGCAGCGGTGCGAAGAGGTCGCCCTCGTAGACGTGCCCCCGCTCCCCGATGTTGCGCCGGGCGCAGCGGACGGCGGCGGGTTCGACGTCGGCGGCGTGGAGTTCGACCCGGCCCAGGGCTGTGGCGAGCGCGGCGCCGAGCGCGCCCGAGCCGCAGCACAGGTCGACGACGACGGCCGGGTCCGGGGCGAGGGCGACGGCCCGGTCGATCAGGAACTCGGTGCGGCGGCGGGGTACGAAGACGCCGGGGTCCACGGCGATCCGCAGCCCGTTGAACTCGGCCCAGCCGAGGACGTGTTCCAGCGGATGCCCGGCGGCGCGCCGCTCCGCCATGACGGCGACATCGGCGGGCCGGCCGGCGGTGGCGGCGATGAGCGCGGCCTCGTCCTCGGCGAAGACGCAGCCGGCGGAGCGGAGGGTGGTGACGAGGGAGGAGAGGTCGGACGGTGACAACGGGACCGGCATGGTGCGGAGCCTTTCGGATGAACGCCGAGGGGTGCTCCGCGGCCGGTCAGGTCCGGTCGGCCACGCGTTCGCGGGAGGGGAGCACCCGGGTCGAAACAGCGGTAATGGGTCCCACCTCCTTGGTCATGTCCGTGTGCGGGGATGCGAAAGACTACCTCAGGTCTCAGCCCCTCCTGGGCCGGTAGTCGTTGCCGCCGTTGGCGAAGCTGTTGTGCACGGCGACCGAGGTGTTGGCGGCGCGGATGTTCCGTATCTCCGCGCTGTGGTGGCGCTCGATCTCCTGGCCGTCGAGGTTGTGCGTACGCCGCCGGTGCCGCATGTTCACCTTCACGACGAGAAGGACGATGGCGCTCAGGAGCAGCCCGAGCAGTATGAGAACCGCGTGCATGGTGTTCCTCCCCCGTTCCCCCCGGGTCACGGCCCGTCGGACGCGTGATCTCCCACCCATTGTCCGGTACCGGCGGGGGGTAGTCCAGAGCGCTCACGCGGGCGCCCGCCCCTGCATCGCGGCGGCTACGCGATTCAGGCGTCGGGCCGGCGGGTGTGCTCCGCGACCGGCACCGGCCCGTCAAGTGCGCGTGGCGGAGGTGTCGTTGCCAGTCGGTGGGCGAGGTCGCGGCGGGAGAGCGCGCCGGTCTTGCGCATGGCGCGGGCGATGTGCTGCTCCACCGTCCGGGGAGACAGGTGGAGGGTTGCGGCGATCTCCCGGTTGGTCAGGCCGGAGACCGCGAGCTGGGCCACCTCCGCCTCCCGGGGGGACAGCTCGTCGGCGTGCGAGGGGCGTCCGGGAGGGCGGCCCTTCTTCACCGGCCGCTGCGTGCGCAGCAGGGCCCTGACCCGCGCCGCGTCCCAGACGGCGCCCAGTTCGGTGAAGCTCTGGGCACACGTCTCCAGCTCGGCGACCGCCGACAGGGTGGAGGTGCAGTCGGAGACCGGCCCCAGCGGCGCGGCGGTGTCCCTGCCCTCCTCGGCCGGCCCGGGTTCCCCTTCGGTAGCCATGAGCACGCAGCGCGCGGCGCCCTCCGCGGTCAGTGCCCGGCTGTAGGGGTGAGGCATGGCCGCGTACGCTGCCGCGGCCTCCTGGTACAGCTCCGCGGCCCGCAGGAGCCGGTCCCGCTGCTCCCGGGCCAGGGCTTCCGTTTCGGTCAGAACGGCCCTGCTCCAGATCAGTGCGGCCTGGGCGGCGGGCGCGTCGCGTCGGCCTAGGCCCTGGGAGAAGGCCCGGACCATGGCGTCCGCCGTGGCCGTGTCGCCTGCGCGCGCCACTGCCTCCACGGCCCACGGCAGGAGTTCCGAACCCCACGTCCACACCCCCTTCTCGGCGAGGGCGGTCCAGGCGGCGCGTGCCTGTTCCGCCGCCGCTTCCACCTCCTGGCGGGCCAGGGCGAGGCGGATCGCCGCGCCGGCCGCCGTCGCGGCCAGGGGCACGGGCAGGTTCTCGGCCCGGGTGGTCCCGCGCTGGGACAGCCAGGGCCCCGCCTCGCCCCAGTCGCCCTGGGCGAGGGCGAGCAGGCCTCGTACGACGTAGGCGTCGGAGGCGAGGAACGGCATGTCGGCGGTCGCCGCGACGAAGTCCTCGCACCGCTCGGCCAGGCCCGGCCACCGGCCGGTCCACCACTCCTGGAGCAGCCGCGCCCCCAGCGCCGTGTGCTCCAGGTAGGGCGCCCCGCTGCGGGCGGCCAGCTCCAGTCCTTCGGCGAGCAGGTCCTCCGCCCGGTCGTGGAAGCCGAGCCAGACCGCGGAGTTCGCGGCGTTGCACAGGCCGCGCGCGGCCTGTCTCGCGCACGCGGGGTCCGTGTCCCTGCCGGACAGCTCCCTGACCAGGTCCCACGCCCCCGGGTCGGCGCAACTCAGGGCGAGGTCGGCCTGGTTGGCGAGGACCGCCGTGCGCATGACCTCGTCCTCGCCGGCGTCCGTGATGGTGACGGCCCTGGCGATCCACCCCCGGTCGGCGTCGATATGGTTGCCCGGCACGAACGTGCTGGACAGGGCCGCCATGGCGCGGGCGGCCAGTCCGGGCCGGACCTCGTACAGTTCGGCGGCGGCGATCTCCAGCACCTGGCGTCCCTCGGGCCCCCGGCCCATCTGGTTGGCCAGCATCAGACCCAGGTCGAGGCGCAGCTCTCCGCGAACGGCCGGGGGCAGGGACGTGTCCTGCACGATCTGCGCGAGCACCTCGACGGTCTGGTCCGAGCGCAGCCCGGTCACCGCGCTGCGGGCGAGGAGCGGCGCGAGGCGGGCCCGCCTCTGCGGGGGCAGGCCGGGCGTGGCCAGTGTCTCTTCCAGCAGGGTGATGGCCTGTTGGTGCCGATCGGCCGCGGCGGCTGCCGCGGCCGCTTTCTCCACCGCTCCGAGCCATCTGCGGGTCTCGCCGGCCGCCCTGTGGTGTTCGGCCACGTCGGCCCAGGGCACGGGCTGCCTGCGGCGCAGTGCAGCCGCCGCCCGGCCGTGCAGGTCCTGGCGGACGGGGCCGGGCACACAAGCTCGTACGGCCGGGGCGGCCAGCGGGACGGCGAAGCCGTAGCGGCCTTCGGCCGGCTCCGCCAGGGCCGCCTCTTCCAGGGCGCGCAGCAGCGCGCCGGTTCCCGCCGCGGTTCCGAGCCCCGACACCGCGATCAGCTCGTCCCTGGGAGCGGGTGCGCCGAGGACGGCGGCCGCCCAGACCACCGGCCGGTGCTCCGGGGCGAGCGCGTGCGTACGGCTCAGCACCAGTTCCGCGAGGCGGGTCGGCGCACCGGCCGCCTCCACCTCGGCAGCCGTGCCGGTGAACGCCGGATGCCCTTCCCGCAGTACGGCGAGGAGGTCGACGACGACCTGGGGCACTCCGCCGGTGAGCTCGTACAGTCTGCGCGCCGCCTCGGTCGTGCAGCTCCCGCCCAGCGCTTCCGCGGCGGCCCGGTGGACGCGTTCCTCGTCCCAGGGCGCCAGCCGGTGCCGGAGCACGGTGAGCCGGGAGGGGTACGTCATCGGCGGACCGCCCAGCGGCAGGCCGGGGACGGGCAGTTCCTCGGGCCGGTAGGCCACGGCGGCGGCGGATCCCGGCTCCAGTCCCCCGAGGACGCGGCGCAGCCACCGCAGTTCGGCCTCGTCCGCCCGGTGGACGTCGTCGACCAGCCACAGGGTGGGCGCCCGCCGATTCCCGTCCTCGGCCGGCGGTCCGGCGCCGGCTCCGCACCGCCACCGCACGCGGACCGTGTGCGCGGTCCCGGGCAGGTCGGCCAGCGCCTGGAGCAGGTGGCTCTTCCCCTCGCCGGCGGCGCCCTCGACGAACAGCAGGACCGGTTCGGCGGGTTCGTCGGTGAGGGCGCGGGCCAGGGGCCGCAGAGCGGAACCACGCGTCTGGATCACGTCGTCATCCTCGCTCTCGTGCTTCCGGAAGGTGCGGAGACGGCGCGCCCGGCACCTCGCCGCCGGTGCCCGCACCGTACCAAGGCCGTGGCGGGGCGAGCCCGCCCGTGTTCAGTCGGCCCAGCGCCACTCGACGCCGTGGACGCCCGGTGCCGGCTTCATGGGCAGCAGGTGCGTCGTATGGAGGTCGTCGAGAGTCGCGAGTTGCCGGCTGGGTTCGGCACCGAGTTGTCTGCGGTAGTAGTGCCAGCACTTCGAGGGCAGGGCCGAGCGGTGGAAGCGGACCTGGAGCAGATAGGTCTGCAGGGGGGTGGTGACGCGGGACTCGTGCTGGTGGGAGACGCCCGCGGTCGCGTCGGTACGCAAGGTGTACTCGACGACCGCGGTCTCGTTCCTGACCAGTCGGCGGCCGAGCGGGATCTCGGCGACCACACAGTTCAGCTCCGGCCGGAACCGGGTACGCGGGGGCGGCCCCGAGGGAACGGTGACGTCGAACGCATCGCCCTTCGCGCCGTCCAGGGTGTGGATGACCGTGAGGTGCCGCGCGTCGTGGTGGGCGGCTCTGACCGCGACGGTGACGCGGATCTCGTCGACGAGGCGGTGCTCGTTGACGCGTACCGCCTCGTGGACGACCAGCCGCCGCAGACCGGCGTTGAAGTGCGGGAAGTCGTCGCCGAGGGCCTGTTCCACGTCGGAGTTCTCGCCGTAGACGCCCCGGACGGCGGCCGGGTCGTGGGGCGGCACCCAGCCGCGCGGCCGGCGCCGCAGCAGGGACCGCAGGGTGCCGCCGGGGAGGCCGAGGAACGGCTCCAGGATGTCGACGGCGCACAGGGACCGCGCTCTCTCCGGCCGGCTGCGGCCGCTCTGCCAGTAGCTGAGGGTGGCGACGCTGAGGGTGATTCCGTGGGCCTCAAGGTGATCGCGTACGTCTTCCAACAGCAGACCACGGCGTTGCAGGGCCTCCTTGAACGTGGTGGCGAACATCGTGTCCGGGTCAGTGGTGTGGGGGACGTGCACCATGGCGTCTTCCAGCGGGTGGAGGGTCTTCGGGCGGGGCCGGTCGTGGTCGGGGCGGTCACGCCCCGACCGGAAGCAGCCGGGGCCGCTCGCCTTGTTTCGCGAGCGGCCCCGGCCTTTTCCCTTGCGGACGTACTCAGTTGGTGTTGAGCGTCAGCCCGTAGTACTGGAGCGCGTCGCTGAGCGGCTGGAAGTACGAGGAGCCGCGGGAGTAGACCCCGCCGGTGCACTGCTGGTTGGTCGGGCCGCCGGAGGTCATGCCCTGGCCCTGGTTGCCGGAGATGTACGCACCACCGCTGTCACCGCCCTCGACGCAGACGCTGGAGGCGCCCAGGCCGGTGATTACCGTGTCGGGGCCGCCGTTGCGGTCCGTGTACGTGACGGTGTTGTTGTAGGAGGTGATCGAACCGCAGGTCCAGCCTGTGGTGGCGCCGGACTTGCAGATCGCGGCACCGGCGGCGGCCCGGCTGCTGCCCTTGACGGCGACCGTCTTGGTGCTGCCCTGACCCCAGGTGCCGACGGCTGTCACGATCGAGTGGCCGGAGTTGACGGTGGCAATGCCCATGTCAACGCTGTTGCTGCCGAGCTTGTAGCGGGTGTGGTAACCCTGGGCGAAGGCCGTTCCGTCGTAGCGCAGGGTGTTCACGACGCAGTGCCCCGCGCTCACCAGGTACTGCCTGCCGGAGCTGTCGTGGGCGCCGTAGCCGACGGAACACCAGCCGGTGGTGTTGTTCAGCGTCATCTTGCTGCCGGGGTAGATCGCGGCCTTGGCTTCGAGCTGTTCCTCGCCGCGCACGATCTTGACGGCGGCACCGTACCCGGCAGCCTTGGCGAGGAACGCCTTGGCGGCGGCGCCCCGTTCGTCGCTGACCTTGACGGTCACCTTGTCGGAGGCCAGGTCCACGGACCAGGAGGCCACTCCGGAGGGGACCTTCTTCGCGGCGAGGGCGTCCAGCCGGGACTTGACCTTGTCGAGTGCCGCCTGTCCTCTCGCGGGCACCCGGGCCGCGAGACCGGCCTTCTCGACCTTGGCCGCCTCGGCCTTGTCGCCGACGTTGACGGTCAGGTTGCCGGAGCCGTCGAAGAAGGCCCCGTCGCCGGCTATGCCGCTCTTCGTGAGCGCGGCGAGCCTGGCCTGCTGGGCGTCCTGCCGGTCCAGCCGTTCGGTCGCGGCCTTCTCGCTCACACCGAGCGAAGCGGCCAACGCCCGGACCATCTCGGGCTGGTAGCGGGGCGCGGACTCCGTCTCCTGTGCCTGGGCCAGGGTCTGGGTTCCCAAGACTGCCGAGGCCGAGAGCGCGATGCCCAGCGCTGCCATGCGGTACTTACGTGAGTTACGCACGTTGATCCCTTCTGATGGGCAGCCAGAAACTCAAGGGGGGTGTACGCCGAAATACGTGAACAACGCACCGGCGAAGGCGGTTTCTGGCTGACGGAAAGTCATCGACTCGCCGCGAACGGAACTATTGCCCAGCGATCGAAGGGATTTCAAGACGCAGACATCGGAAATCTTTCTTAACAGATTCGGCGACATTCCTGTTGAATGAGAACCAAGCAAAAGGCCGTCACCTGACGCACTTTCGGGAAAGGGTTCACGCCCAGCGGTGCCGCCCGCCCCCGGACCCTAGAGCCATCGGGCTCGCCGTTACATCAGGGGGCCGGATTCACGTATACGCAGAAAACCCCGCACACCCGGGGGTGCGGCCGCCAGCCCGGGATACCCCGCCGGCGCCCGGACAGCTGGGGAGCGCACGGCCTGCGCCCCGGCCGGGTCTTCGACCGGCCCGCCGCGACCGTGGACGCCCGGCACCTACGGAAGGACGAACCCGGCAACGCGCTTCTGACCGACCCCGCGTTTTTTACGTATCCGTAAATCGGCGCCCCGTATGGAATCGGCGGCGGTCCGCTCCCTACGATTCCAACGGAACCCGAGAGACATCCACAGATGATTTCCGTGGTTCCGGCCCGGCACGGTGCCGGCGGCTCGAAGACCACCACCCGCTTCGAAGCCACCGCCACCGATCAGGCCATGGGCCGCGGCAGGAAAGCCCGCCGCGGCCCATGGTTTTCAACGCAGAGTTCTGTCACCGGAACTCGTGGGTCACCGTGATCTCGCCCACGATGTGCGCGTTGAACTCGTCCAGCTCCTCCGCCGGCACCCACAGTTCCAGGATCGTCCGCCCACCCGCCTGCTGAACGGGATACCGGCTCAGGAACTCCGACTCGACCTCGAATCGGGTGACGTAGCCGACGCCGCTGTGCTTCACGTTCCAGTCCCTCGCGATACGGATCGCGTAGTCCTCGTTGAGCACCGGGTAGAAGATCGGCTGCTCGGGAAGTCGGGGCGGCCAGGCGCGCCAGTCCAACTCGCGTACGAGCGCCAGCTCCTCGGGCCCGGTGGGCCGCCACAGGGTGGTTGTTTCCTGCTGGATGTCCATGGGGCGGCCGGCCTCAGAAGCCATGGGCGTAGTTGGTCAGGACGCACCCGTCCACGAGCGCCGGTTCCTTCTTGTAACCGCTGGGGATCTTGTCCTTGTCCTTGCAGATGAGGAACAGCATCCCCGATTCCTGGAGGGCGGCCTTCGTCGACGACCCCTGGGCGTAGACGGCGAAGTCCTTCCCGATGAAGTAGGCCCTGCGCTGCTTCTTGGCCTGGGCCTGGAACGTCTTCATGTCGTTCACGACCAGAAGACTGGTGCTCGCCCGGTCCCCGTCGTTGCAGATGGCACGTTCCTTGATGCCCCACTCCTTGCCGACCCACTCCTGATCGTGGTCGTCGGGCCACAGGGACATGTCGAGGCACGTCGCACGTTCGGAGACGAATGCCTCGATATCCGCCATGGTGCCGGCGCTGGGCAGGCCACCCGCCCCGGCGCCTCCCTCGGCGGCGTTCGCACCACGCTCCGAGCCCTCGTCGGACGAGCCGCCGCACCCCGTCGTCACCAGCATCAGAGCGACCACCGCGCTGCCGGCCGCATAACGCATCCGCGCGTTCACGTGTCGATACCCTCCCGTGCCGCACAGAGCCGATCAGGCCTGCGCGGCGTCCCGACTCCGCCGGGGTCGCGGAATGCCCCCGCCCCGATGCCGAAGCGATCAAGCTATCAGCCGCCCTCGGGGAGTCGGCCGACTGAACGACCGTCGCAGCCCTGAGCGTTGGCCACGCTGCTACGCAGAGCAGGACGGGCATCGGGCGAGGTGCCAATGCCCGGGGCGCGAGCGCCGCCGCGACGGCGGCCTCGGCACACGCGCTTCGCCGGCCGCCCGGCGAGGTCTACGTGAGGGCCCCCGGTGACGGCCACCCCAGCCACCAGATGAAGAGGCCGCTCAGCAGGACGAGCAGGAAGAGCACGGCGTTGGTGCGACGGTAGGAGACCAGGAGGGCGACGAACTCGCGGATCATGGCGCTCGGCCAGAAGTACGCGGCCGTCGGGGCGCCGATCACATGGCCTCGGATGCCGGTGCGGCGGGCGGTGACCGCGGTGCGGAAGGCGTGGTAGTTGTTCGTGACGATCACGCACCGGTATTCCGGAGTCTGCCGCTCCATCAGCTCTCCGCTGAACGTCAGGTTCTCGTCCGTGGTGGTCGAGCGGTCCTCGCGTTGGATCAGGTCGGCGGAGAACCCCTGGGCGACCAGGTAGTCGGCCATCGCGTGGGACTCCGGCACCTTCTCGTCGGGCCCCTGACCACCCGAGGTGAGCAGGACCGGGCGCCGGCCCTTCCGCGACAGCCTGGCGTGTTCCTCCCGGGCCCGGTCGAGGCGGCCGGCCAGCAACGGAGGCACGGTGGTGCCGCCGATCAGGCCCGAGCCCAGGACCACCACGAAGTCCGCACGGCGCCGGATGCGCAGACGCCCGTACAGGCTCCCGTAGACGAGGAAGCAGAGGAACAGGAAGGCGATGTACCCGGCGAGCGCCACCGCTGTCGCCGCCACGCCCAGAAGCGTGTGGGTGTGCAGTACCAGCGCGGTGATCAACAGCCCGAGCAGGGCGACCAGGGCCGTGCCCGCTCCCAGGGACAGCAGGTTCGCCGGGCTCCGGCCCTCCTTGCGGACCATGGTGATCCCGTTGGCGATGAGGAACCACGCCAGCGTGACGACACCCACGCCCGCGAGGGTCAGCAGCACGACGACCAGGTCGCGTCCCAACTGGGCTCGCTCCGAGGCGACATGCAGCAGGAGCGCGACGACCGCGAAGACGACGGACAGGCCCAGCAGGACCGCGTTGCTCACTCGACGGCGGTCTCGTACCAGACCCACACAGAAGAGGAGGAAACAGATGAACGACGGTACCAGGGCCACCATGTGCCGATCCTACGAGGCGTGCCACGAGACCCACTGTCGGACCCTGGTGGCAGCATCACCCGGGTGAACAACCCGAGATGTTCTTCGAAGACCCCACGTCCTCCGCGCGCCGGGCGCGCCGGTCCGCAGACCTCGTCCGCCGTGGCCTGCCTGCCGTTCAAGCCTGATCTCGTCAGGGCGGTGTTCCGGGACGTGACCTCGTTGCACGTCTCCCGGGCCGCCGCGTGGACCGCCGCTTCGGCGACGCGGACCGTGCTGACGGAGATCATCGACGCCGCCGGAGCAGCGGCGGCCGAGAAGTCCGGGAAGAGGCTGATACCCGAGGACCTCATCGCGGCGATCGACCGGAACGTCGAGGTGGAGGTGGGATCCGGCTGGTACCTGTACAGCCCGACCTTCCACGGACTGCTGGGCGAGATGCGCGACGCCGAGGGTGTGCTCGTGTCTATTCGCGAGCGGCGCGGGACGCGTACTCCGAGTGGTGTGGCCGGTGCCCACCGGTTCGAGCCCGGGGTGAGGAGGCTGCTGGGGAGGCGGGGTGTGAGGGCGGTCCCGGCACTGGTCCGCGACCTGGACGGCATCGCGAGCGTGTTCCTCACGGACCTGGCCCGGGACGCGGCCGAGGTCGTCCGCCGAGGCGGTGCCGAGCGGTTCGGGTCGGTCGCCCTGACGGTGCCCGCCCCGGCCCGGCAGCCCGAGGATCCGTCCCTCGTCGTGTCCGCCCGCCGCGGGGACGGGCGGACCGTCGGCGCGGACGACGTCGTGGTCGCCGTCAGGCAGCAGCTGTTCGGCGCTCTCAGGCAGCGCGCCCTCACCGAGGCGGCCGAGACGACACGGCACACGGCACACGTCGGCCGGCTGACCGGCTCCGCCGGCGATGCCTAGCGCGGCCCGGGATCCCCCTCCGCCTTGTTCCTCCGTATCGTCAGCACGTTCCGCGTCCACCGCGTATCGGGGTGGTCCTCACCCAGCACGCGCACCATGTCGGCCAGGACCTGCTCGTACGCGGTCAGCGCTCCGGTGGTGTCCCCGGCATCCCATACATGACCGGCATGGTTGAAGCGCGTGACGAGCACGTGCGGGTGGTCCTCCCCCAGCGCTTCAGCCCGCGCGGCCAGCAACCCCGCGTGGACCTCCAGCGCACCGGCCGCGTCCCCCAGCTCGCGCAGCCGATGGGCCTCATGCCGGAGGCCGGCGGTTCCAGGGGCCTCTGCGCGCAACACCCGGTCGCGGACATCGAGTTCCCGGTTCGCCCGCACCGTCCAGTCCGCCCGCGACCGCCTGCGCACCGCCTGAGCCACGCACCCGGCGGCCAGCAGAACCGCGGCGACCTTCCACCTTCGTGACATCTACGCCCTCCCCCGCCGGCCTCCCGGTCACGCCGCCAAACGCTACAGAGAACCGGCACTCACCGCTCGGCTTCGATGGCCTCGAAGATGTCGCCATCGGTCTCCCGCTGCCACTCCGGCAACGCACTCCAGTCGGCGACGTACCCGGGCTTCGGCTCCTCGAAGTGCTTGTACATCTGCGCCGTCCAACACAGCGCGACGAACCGCCCCTTTTGCTCCCGCGACAGCCGCGCCGCATGCCCGCCACTCACCTCGACGAACTGCCGCACCTGTGCGTACACCGCCCCGGCCGCTTCTCGCTCCCACTGCGGAGTCTCCTCCCACGGAGTGACGTACCCGGCCTTGGGCTCCCCGGGGAAGTGCCGCCGCACACCTGCGATCCAGCTCTCCCGGAACAACCGCGCACCTTCGGATTGCGACATGAAAACGCCTCTCTTCACAGGGTGTTGAGCACGCCGATCTCCGCCCCCAGCTCCGCCACACGTCGGTCGCGGGTCATGGGCCCGAACTCGTCGCACAGGGCACGGAGTCTACGGGCGACATAGCCGGACCCCGAGGTGCGCGCCAGGCCAAGGGCTTCGGCTCCGTACGTGACCACTTGGTCGGGGTCGCGCCGCTTCGCACCGACGACGGCCAGGTCCACAAGCACCGCCGCGCGTCGCCGGTAGGACGGTCCGGACGCCAAGGCTGTCTGTTTCAGCGCTTCCTGCAACGCCTGCTCCGCCAAGTCCAAGCGACCGAGCTGGACGTACCGCGAGCCCCGCTCCTCCGTGAGCCGCGCGCCGTCGAACCTGAGCCAACCACCGCTGGCGCCGGCCCCCGTCAGGTCGCGTACGCTCTCCGCCTGATCCATCGCACGCTCGCACGCGTCCAGATCACCGAGACCCGCGAACGCCTCGGCCTGAACGGAAGCGACCCAGTGACGCGTCGAGAGGTGGCTGTCGCCCCGCGCCGCCAGCCTCGCGGCGGCACCGAGCATCTGCGCGGCCTGCTGAAAGCGCCGCTCCGACATGTCGACGTAGGCATGCCGCACGAGTGCGCACGCCCACAAGTCGTACGCATCGGCATCCTTGCTGACGGATGCCGCCAACGAGTACGAAGCTGCCGCCTCGGCGTACCTACTCCCGTCGAACGCCACTTCACCCGCGAGCTGAAACAGGTCGGCCGCTGCGTGCAGCAAAGGGCGAGGGCTTCCGCGGTGGCCTGCAAGTGCCTCGGTCAGAGTCGTGAGCTGATCGCGGACGACCGGGTAGACGGATCCCTTGGAACGAGCCAGTTGGTAGACCTGCCAGAGGTGGACGTTCATGCGGGCGAAATCAGCCGGCTCTCCCCGGCGTACACCGTCGACAAGAGCTTCGGCCTTTTCCACAGGCAGGATGGTCAGGGCCCCGCTGATGGTCAGTATCCGAAGGAATTCACGGCGAATCATTTCGTCGGAGTCTCCCGCGTCGTAGGACTGTGCGGCCTGGTGCCCGGTCGCCTCCCGGCCTGCGACTTGTGGTGACAGGAGGGCATCCAGTTCGGGAAGGCTGACTTCCAGCGCTAACGCCAAGCGACGCCTCTGAGGTGGTTGAGGCTGGATCGCACCCCTCTCCCAGCGCCCGACCGTCGTACGGTCCACGCTCACCAGCTCAGCCAACTTCTCCTGACTGTAGCCCAGCGTCCTGCGCCGCTCCGCCAGCCCCACGACGCCTCCCTCACACCGATTGCAACCGGCACCGCACCATGCCCGAATCTGCATCAAGGGTGCCGCATCGATGCCGTGGAGACCTGCGACTTCGCGCGATTTCCTGGTTGTCGACCAGGACGGATGCACGAAGCCACCAAGGAGTTCGATCATGGCTACGGGAACAGAATCTTTGGCGAAGGACAGCGATGCGCAGGTGGTCATGACCCTCCGGGTCTCCCGCGACTCAGGCCGGTCGTGGGGGCCGACGACGGCCGTACGAGTGGACGGCGACCGGGTGGTGCCCATCGGCACCGGCGCGTTCCCGCCGTGCATGTGCCAGCGCTGCACCGCCTGCCCCACCCGAACGGCGCTGTGATGCGGTGCACGCTCTGGCGTCGGCTGCCACTGCCCCTCGCCGAGGAGGCACGTCGTACGGCAGTGTCAGGTTGCGTCGACGCCGCCGTACAGTGCCAACTCCCCCGCCACACCGCCGGCCCGCACTACGCGCTCCTTTACGAGGCCGGCCCAGCCACCGCCCTGTGGCTCCGGTGGCACAACGCCGAAGTCGGGCTCAGCGTCCTCCCCGACTGCCCCTCCACCGCCCCTGGGCACGACGGCGACGCCTGCTGCCTCTTCACTGACCACGACGGCCGGCACACGTGGGAGGAGGCCGACAATGAAAGCCATGGCCCTTCTACTGCACCTCGACCGCACGCTCGATGAGCTGGACCCGCCGCGTTGGCCGGATCCGCCCTCCACCACGACCCACCTGGTACGGAAGGTGCACGCGCTACGACGCGTTCCGCTGCGCGAGCTGCGGCCGGCGGATCTGCGGACGCTCGTCTCCCAGCAGGTGGCGCTGCCCTACGTCGTCCCGCTCGCCGTGCGCCTGTTGCTGGAGGATCCGCTGCTCGACGCCTACTTCTACGAGGGCGACCTGCTGCTGGCCACCGTGAATGTGCCCGCGACCGTCTGGGCCCTGTTGCCGGAGCTCACGGAGCAGTTGTGTGCCGTCGTGGCGGGCCTGCCGGAGTCGGCGTATACCCATCTTCCGAGCGGGGCCGTGAAGGAGATCGGCCGCTTCGTCGCCGAACACCGAACCGTCGACGGGACCGGGGCGAAGGGAGGCTCGAAGTAGCATCGCCGCAAGGTTCCTGCGTCCAGGCAGAGGAAGGGCAGCGTGCGATGAGTGCGGCTGAGAGTTGGTCCCACGTGATGGCACTCCTTCGGCAGCACGCCCCGGCCGATTACGCGGAGCTGCCGGGGCCTGCCACCGAGCAGGTGCTCGTGGCCGCCGAGGAGCGGATGGGCGTCTCTCTCCCCGAGGACCTGCGGACGTGGCTGTTGCAGAACAATCTGGATCTGCCCGAGGAAGACTTCGATGACGACGTGGCATGTTGCGGCTTCGCCGGGTTCCCGGACGAGGGGAGCTTCTTTCTGGGCATCCGGGCGATGGAGGGGCTCTACGCGAACTATTCCATGCATGGCGGGTTCAACCCTCCTGATCAGCCGGACAATCCGTTCTGGCGTAACGAGTGGGTCCCCTTCCTGTCGGACCAGGACGGCTGGATGGGAAAGTTCATCGATGTGCGGGACGGACGTGTCGGCAGGTGGTTCGTCGGTGACATCACGGTCACGGGCGAGTACGAATCGCTGGCCCAGTACTTCGACTCCGTAGCGGAGAAACTGACGGAGATCGCCGAGGGCGACTACCCCGTCTGCCAGATCGCCGAAGGCCGACTCGTCTGGTCGTAAGACGGTTCCCCGCCCCATGGCGGCCATGCCGACGCGCACGGCGCAGGCATGGCTGCGGGCGGGTTACATCGGTGAAGCCGGGTGACCCGCCCGCGCCGTGCTTCCTGAACCGCCGAGCCGCGCCTACAACACCGGCAGCAGCGCCTTCAGTTCGAACGCGGTCACCTCGCTGCGGTACTCCTCCCACTCCCGCTTCTTGTTGCGGAGGAAGAAGTCGAAGACGTGCTCGCCCAGGGTTTCCGCGACCAGTTCGCTCTTCTCCATCAGGGAGATCGCCTCGCCCAGGTTCTGGGGCAACGGCTCGATACCCATCGCGCGCCGTTCCGCGTCGGAGAGGGCCCAGACGTCGTCGTCGGCGCCGGCGGGGAGTTCGTAGCCTTCCTCGATGCCCTTGAGGCCGGCGGCGAGGAGGACGGCGTACGTCAGGTACGGGTTCGCGCCGGAGTCGATGGAGCGGACCTCGACGCGGGCGGAGCCGGTCTTGCCGGGCTTGTACATGGGGACGCGGATCAGGGCGGAGCGGTTGTTGTGGCCCCAGCAGATGTACGAGGGGGCCTCGCCGCCGGCGCCCGCGGCGCGGGTGGAGCCGCCCCAGATGCGCTTGTAGGAGTTGACCCACTGGTTGGTGACGGCGGAGATCTCCGCGGCGTGCCGGAGGAGGCCCGCGATGAAGGAGCGGCCGACCTTGGAGAGCTGGTACTCCGCGCCGGACTCGTAGAACGCGTTGCGGTCGCCCTCGAAGAGGGAGAGGTGCGTGTGCATGCCCGAGCCGGGGTACTCCGAGAACGGCTTCGGCATGAACGTCGCCTGCACGCCCTGCTCCAGCGCGACCTGCTTCATGACCAGGCGGAACGTCATGATGTTGTCGGCGGTCGAGAGCGCGTCCGCGTACCGCAGGTCGATCTCCTGCTGGCCCGGCGCGCCCTCGTGGTGGCTGAACTCGACCGAGATGCCCATGGATTCGAGCATCGTGATGGCCTGGCGGCGGAAGTCCATGCCGACGTTCTGCGGGGTGTGGTCGAAGTAGCCGGAGCTGTCGGCCGGGGTGGGCCGGGTGCCGTCGACCGGCTTGTCCTTCAGCAGGTAGAACTCGATCTCCGGGTGGGTGTAGAAGGTGAAGCCCAGGTCCGAGGTCTTCGCCAGGATGCGCTTGAGCACGAAGCGGGGGTCGGCGAAGGACGGCGAGCCGTCCGGCATCAGGATGTCGCAGAACATGCGGGCCGTGCCCGGTGCCTCCGCGCGCCAGGGCAGGATCTGGAACGTCCCCGGGTCCGGCTTGGCGATCATGTCCGACTCGTACACCCGGGCGAAGCCCTCGATCGCGGAGCCGTCGAAGCCGATGCCCTCGTCGAACGCCTGCTCAAGCTCGGCAGGTGCCACGGCCACGGACTTGAGGTAACCGAGCACATCGGTGAACCACAGCCGTACGAACCGGATGTCGCGCTCCTCAAGGGTCCTGAGGACGAATTCCTGCTGCTTGTCCATAGCCACATCCTTGCAGTTCAGACGGTCCGTGCTCCACCTCCCGGGGCTGGGGAGAGACTCCAGTATCACGACCCCGGATTTCCCCCAGATTACGCACCCGACGTGACGTGGAGCACTCGGCCACCCACTACGATCGGCGCCCGTGGTGTGCACGGGCGCCGACCGCCTCGTCACCGCCCCGCGCACCCGGGTTTCCGCGCTCCGCCCGTCCCCTCATCGCCCCTTCCCCGAAGGACCCACGACATGAGCTTCGACCGCAGGACCCGCATAGAGCAGATGCGCAACTCCGACCGCGCGCGGGACCGCCGCAACCGGGTGCTGGCCGTGAGTCTGAGCGCCGTCGTCGTCGCCGGGCTCGTCACCTTCGGCGCGTACACGGTCCTCGACAGGGCCGACGACAAGTCGTCGAACAGTTCGATGGGCGGCGACGGGAAGGGCGGGGAGTCGGCCGCCGGGGAGAAGGACAAGGACCTGGCCACCGGGCCGATCGAGGGCGAGAAGTCCTGGGACGCGAAGAAGCTGACCCGCAACCACGTCGAGGAGACCGTCGACTACCCCATGAAGCCCCCGGTCGGCGGGGACCACAGCCCGGTCTGGATGAACTGCGACGGCGAGGTCTACAAGAAGGCCATCCCGGATGTGAACGCCGTGCACGCCCTGGAGCACGGTTCGGTCTGGGTGACGTATACGGACGAGGCTCCCGCCGCTGACATCCAGAAGCTCGGCGACCGGGTGTCGAGCACGCCGTACTCGCTGATGAGCCCGTACAAGGACCAGGCCGGGGCGATCATGCTGTCCGCCTGGGGCAAGCAGGTCACGGTGGACGGCGCGGACGACCCGCGGGTGGCGCAGTTCTTCGCCCATTACGTGCAGGGGCCGCAGACCCCCGAGCCGGGCGCCGCCTGCACGGGCGGCCTCGACGGCTCCTGACCCGGGCCGCCGAAACCGAGCGGCCGGAAAGTTCCCTCGTACCGTAAATACACCCGAATGGGCTACAGCGGTCGCGTCCCCCGAACGGGCCCATGACGATGGGTTCGCTCGGGGATGTACGTACGGCTGCCCCTCGGTACGCAGGAGGAATCCCCCATGACCACCGCCAAGGACATCATGCACACCGGCGCCACCTGGATTCCGGCGCACGAGACGCTCGACCGCGCCGCCCAGATGATGCGCGAGCACCACGTCGGCGCGCTGCCCATCTCGGCCAGCGGGGAGGAGGACCGGATGGCCGGCATCCTCACGGACCGCGACATCGTGGTCGGCTGCGTGGCGGAGGGCCGCGACCCGTCCAAGGTCACCGCGGGCGACCTCGCCCAGGGCACGCCCCGCTGGATCGACGCGGACGCGGACGTGGAAGCGGTGCTGGAGGAGATGCAGAACCACCAGATCCGCCGGCTGCCGGTCGTCGAGAACAAGAAGCTGATCGGGATGATCAGCGAGGCCGACCTGGCCCGGCACCTCTCGGACGACCAGATCGCCGACTGGGCGGAGAAGGTCTACTCGCGCTCGCCCCACTGAATCCACCGCGGCGGCGTTGTTCCGCGCGGCCCGCCCGGGCATCGCGTCAGTCAGACGATTAGAGTGGGTCGCGTGCCTCAACTACGCCTCGCACTGAATCAGATCGACTCGACGGTCGGCGACCTCGCCGGCAACACCGAGGCGATCGTCCACTGGACCCGGCACTCCGCCGAACAGGGCGCCCACTTCGTGGCGTTCCCCGAGATGGTGCTGACCGGCTACCCCGTCGAGGACCTGGCCCTGCGGTCGTCCTTCGTCGAGGCCTCGCGCGAAGCGCTGCGCGCGCTCGCCGCCCGGCTCGACGCGGAGGGCTTCGGGGAGATCCCCGTCCTCGTCGGCTACCTCGACCGCTCGGAGTTCGCCGCGGAGCGCTACGGCCAGCCGGCCGGCTCCCCGCGCAACGCGGCCGCGGTGCTGCACCGCGGCGGGATCGCGCTGAACTTCGCCAAGCACCACCTGCCGAACTACGGCGTCTTCGACGAGTTCCGGTACTTCGTGCCCGGCGACTCGATGCCCGTCGTACGCGTGCACGGCATCGATGTGGCGCTCGCGATCTGCGAGGACCTCTGGCAGGACGGCGGCCGCGTCCCGGCCGCGCGCGCCGCCGGGGCCGGGCTGCTGCTCTCGGTCAACGCCTCCCCGTACGAGCGGGACAAGGACGACACCCGGCTGGAACTGGTCCGCAAGCGCGCCCGTGAGGCCGGCTGCACGACCGCGTACCTCGCGATGATCGGCGGCCAGGACGAGCTGGTCTTCGACGGTGACTCGATCGTCGTCGACCGGGAGGGCGAGGTCGTCGCCCGCGCCCCGCAGTTCGCCGAGGGCAGCGTGATCCTCGACCTCGACCTGCCGGCCGCCTCCGCCGAGGCGCCCTCCGGCGTGGTCGACGACGGGCTGCGGATCGACCACGTGGTCCTCTCCGGGGAGCCGCTGCCGCCGTACGAGGCGGAGCTCGCCGGAGGGTACGCGGACCGCCTCGACGACGACGAGGAGCTGTACACGGCCCTCGTGGTGGGGCTGCGGGCCTACGCCGCCAAGAACGGCTTCAACAGCGTGCTCATCGGGCTCTCCGGCGGCATCGACTCGGCGCTGGTCGCCGCCATCGCCTGCGACGCGCTGGGGGCGCAGCAGGTGTACGGAGTCTCCATGCCGTCCAAGTACTCCTCGGACCACTCGAAGGGCGACGCGGCCGAGCTGGCCCGGCGCACCGGGCTGAACTTCCGGACCGTCCCCATCGAGCCGATGTTCGACGCGTACATGGGGTCGCTGGGGCTCACCGGGCTCGCCGAGGAGAACCTCCAGTCCCGGCTGCGCGGCACGATGCTGATGGCCATCTCCAACCAGGAGGGCCAGATCGTCCTGGCCCCCGGCAACAAGTCGGAGCTGGCCGTCGGCTACTCCACGTTGTACGGGGACTCCGTCGGCGCGTACGGGCCGATCAAGGACGTGTACAAGACGTCCGTCTTCCGGCTGGCCAAGTGGCGCAACCGGGCCGCCGAGGAGCGCGGGCAGACGCCGCCGATCCCGGAGGCGTCCATCACGAAGCCGCCGAGCGCCGAGCTGCGGCCGGGCCAGGTGGACACGGACTCGCTGCCGGACTACGACGTGCTGGACCGCGTCCTGGAGCTGTACGTGGACCGGGACCAGGGTCTCGAAGCGATCGTCGCGGCCGGGTTCGACCGGGCGCTGGTGGCGAAGACGCTGCGGATGGTGGATGCGGCGGAGTACAAGCGGCGGCAGTATCCGCCGGGGACGAAGATCTCGCCGAAGGGGTTCGGGAAGGACCGGCGGCTGCCGATCACGAATCGGTGGCGGGAGATCGGCTGACGCCGGCTGTTTCCTGTTACGCGAGCCCGTCCGGGGCTGGGGGTTTGTCCTCAAGCGCCGGACGGGCTTGTTCTTGGCTGGTCGCCGCTGATCAGTTGCGGCCCGTTCCGGCCGAGGTCTTGTCCTCAAACGCCGGACGGGCTGGATTCTGCGCGGCGCGGGCTCGAACGCGTCGCACCACCACCTTCGACCCGCCGCCGTCCCGGTCCAGCGCGCCCGCCGTTACCGCGATGGCCAGGCCCGCCGCCGCCAGTGCCGCGCCGACCAGGGCCGGGGACGTCCAGCCCCAGCCCGCCGCGATCGCCGCGCCGCCGAGCCACGCGCCGCCCGCGTTGGCGAGGTTGAAGGCGGAGTGGTTGGAGGCGGAGGCGAGGGTCGGGGCGTCCTTAGCCTTGTTCATGACCAGCATCTGGAGCGGCGTGGTCGTCATGAAGCCCACCGCGCCCAGCAGTACCACCATCACCAGCGCCGCCCACTTCACGTGCGCGGCCAGCGGGAAGACGGCCAGGACGACGGCGAGGGCGCCCAGCGACCCGTACAGCGTGGGGCGCAGCGCGCGGTCCGTGAGCGGGCCCGCGGCGAGCGCGCCCAGGGTCATGCCGATGCCGAACAGTGCCAGGACCGGGGTCACCGCGGACTCGCCGAAGCCCATGGCCTTCGTGGTCATCGCCGAGAGGTAGGAGTAGACGGCGAACACGCCGGCGAAGCCGAAGACGGCGGTGAGGAGGCCGAGCAGGACCTGCCGGTTGCCCATCGCGCGGATCTCGTGGCGTACGTCCTGCCGGGCCTCGACGGGGATCTGCGGGACGAGGCGGGCGAGGGCGGCCATCGCGCAGACGCCGATGGCCGCGACGACCAGGAAGGTCGCCCGCCAGCCGAGGTGCTGGCCGAGCAGGGTGGCGGCGGGTACGCCGACGATGTTGGCGACGGTCAGGCCGAGGAACATCGTGGCGACGGCCCGGGCCCGGCGCCCCTCGGGTACGAGGCGGGAGGCGACGACGGCCCCGACGCCGAAGAACGCGCCGTGCGGCAGGCCGGCCAGCAGGCGGCCCGCGATCAGCCAGCCGAAGCCGGGGGCGAGCGCGGAGGCGAGGTTGCCGACGGTGAACAGGGCCATCAGCAGCAGGAGCATCCGCTTGCGCGGTATGCGGGAGCCGACGGCGGTGAGCAGCGGGGCGCCGAGCACCACGCCGATCGCGTACGCCGACACGAGGTAGCCGGCGGTGGGGACGGAGGTGCCGAGGTCGTCCGCGACGTTGGGCAGCAGGCCCATCATCACGAACTCGGTGGTGCCGATGCCGAAGGCGCTCACGGCCAGCGCGAGCAGGGCCAGGGGCATGAGGAGGGACCTTTCCGCTTCAGGGCCCCCGGCCGCAGCCCGGCGGGGCCCGGTCGGGGCCTGCGGGACGCGGAGGGGCGGGAGGGGCACGTGGTCGTACGCGCGCCCGCACGGTCCGCCGGTCGGCGGTGCGCACGGCGGCGGACCGGCCTCGTCGCCGGCGACCTTGTTCCCGTACGAAACAAAGTCTCTCAGACATGTGGGGCGTCCAGGTGAACGCCCTGTTGCGTCAGAGTTGGACGCGGGCGGCGATCGGAAGGTGGTCGCTGCCGGTGGCGGGGAGCGTCCAGGACGACATCGGCTCGACGCCCTTGACCATGATCTGGTCGATCCGGGCCATCGGGAACTTCGCGGGCCAGCTGAACCCGAAGCCGTCGCCCGCGGCGCCCTGGGTGGAGCGCATCTGGGAGGTGACCGCGTTGAGCGCGCGGTCGTTCATCGTCCCGTTGAGGTCGCCGAGCAGGGCGATCCGGGCGAGCCGTTCGTGGGAGATGGCCTTGCCGAGGGCGTCGGCGCTCTGGTCGCGCTGGTTGGCGGTGAAGCCTGCGTGCAGCTTCACCCGTACGGACGGCAGGTGCGCCACGTACACCGCGAGCGGGCCCTCGGGCGTGGCGACGGTGGTCCGCATGGCGCGGACCCAGCCCATCTTGAGGTCCACCGGCCGGGTGTCGCTGAGCGGGTACTTGCTCCACAGGCCGACGGTGCCCTGGACGGAGTGGTAGCGGAAGCGGCCGGCGAGGGCCTTCTCGTACGCCGCGACCTTGCCGGCGGGCAGTTCCTGGAGGGCGACGACGTCCGCGCCGGAGCCCGCGACCTGGTCGGCGGTGGCGGCGGGGTCCGGGTTGTCCGCGTTGACGTTGTGCGTCGCGACCGTGAGATCGCCGCCGCTGCCGGACTTGTCGGTGAACAGGCCGCCGAACATGTTGAGCCAGACCACGACCGGCAGCAGCAGCGCCACCAGCGCGGTCCCCGAGCGGCGCACCAGGCCGAGGACGAGCAGCACCGGGAAGAACACGCCGATCCAGGGCAGGAACGTCTCGGTGAGGCTGCCCAGGTTGCCGATGGTGTTCGGGATCTGGGCGTGGAAGGCCATCACGAAGGTCAGCAGCAGGGAGCAGCAGGCCAGGACGATCCCGCGCCGCCAGGTGCCCCGGTCCCTCAGGCGCCGGGCGAGTCTGTCGCGCAGGTCCCGGAAGCGTGAGCCGGAGCGCTGCGGTCCCACGCCGTTTCCGGTGTCCGCCCTGTACGCCTGCACCATCGCGCTGTCCTCACTGCCTTGCCGTGTACATCGCCGCGCCCACGACCCTAGGGGATGCGGGACGCCTTTCACGCCGCCCGGGGGCGGTCGCACTGCCACGAGGACGTGGCGGGCGGCTCCGGCAGTTCCGGCGGGACGGGGAAACGCGGTGGTCTGTGACGAAACGATCACACTCGTCCGTGCCCGGCGCGTCAGCTCCGGCCCGCGTCTCCGCCTCCTGGACGCGCGACGGGCCGCCGGGGCGCGAGGCCCTCGATCGCGAGCGCGATGATGCGGTCGGCGAGGTCCTCGGGCAGCGGCGCGTCGGGGCGGTGGATGGTGCGTACGAGCATGGGGCCGAGGAAGAGGTCGTCCATCAGCTCCACGTCCGTGTCGTCGCGCAGCTCGCCCGCCTCGACGGCGCGGCGTACGGCGGCGACCATCGCGAGGCGGCGGGGGGCGATCACGGTGCACTGGTACTCGTGCCAGAGCTTGGGGTGGCTCTTCATCTGCGCGAACACGTTGTGCAGCAGTACGGAGGAGCGCTGGGCGAGGCCGCGGGTGCGCATCGACTCCAGCAGGACGCGCAGGTCGCGCAGGCCGCCGGTGCCGGAGACCTCCGGTTCCGGGGGTTCGATGGCGCGCAGCACGTCGACGAAGAGCTCCTCCTTGCCGGCCCAGCGCCGGTAGATGGTGGCCTTGCCGACGCCGGCGGTGCGGGCGATGCGCTCGATGGAGAGGGCGGCGAGGGGTTCGCCGGCCTCCAGCAGCTCCACGACGGCGTCCAGGATGGCCCGCTCGGCGGCGGCGCTGCGCGGGCGTCCCCGGCGCGGCTCGTGGTCCTCGCCGGGTTCCGGGGCACCCTCCGGGGGGACGGGAACCTCGCCGGACCGCTCGTCCGGTGCCTGAGCCTGCACGTGAAACCACCTTTCGCCGCCCCCGATTCTCGCCGACGCGCGAGGCGGCCGGCCCTCACGGGTGAACCGGGCCGCGCGGGGCGGTCCGGTTCACCCGGAGGGGTCAGCCGTACGCGGCCGGTGTCATCGGCCGGCGCCCGCCTTCGCGGGGCTCTCCTCGCCGCGTACGGGCTGCTGACCGGCCGGTTCGCGGCCCGGCAGCCACAGGGCGACCACGATCGTGCCGATCAGGGCGACGGCGGCCGAGCCGTAGGCCGTCACGTGCATGGCGTTCATGAACGCGTCGTTCGCGGCGCCGACCAGCGGGGCGCCCTTGGGGCCCAGCTTCTCGGCGACGGCGAGAGTCGCCTCGATGGACTCCCCCGCCGCGTCCCGGGCCCCGGCGGGCAGCGCGCCGAGGTGGTCCTCGATGTCACCCCGGTAGACGGTGGACAGCACCGAGCCGAGCACGGCGATCCCGAGCGCGCCGCCGACCTGGCGGAACGTGTTGTTGACGGCCGAGCCGGAGCCCGCCTTCTCGCGCGGCAGGGCCTGCATCACGGCGACGGTGACCGGCGGCATGACGTGGGCCATGCCGGTGCCCTGGACGAAGAAGACCACGCACATGACCCAGACCGGCGTGTCGGCGTCGAACAGCGCGAACGCGGCCAGGCCGAGCGCGACGGCCAGCATGCCGGCGGTGCAGACGGCCCGGGCGCCGAAGCGGGCGACGACGATCCGGGCGCGGGGCGCGAAGAGCATCTGGGCCACGGCCAGCGGCAGGATCAGCAGCCCGGACTGCAGGGCGCTGTAGCCGCGCACGCTCTGCATGTAGAAGGCGGAGAAGAAGGTGACGCCCATCAGCGCGAAGAAGACGAGCGCGATGGCGGCGACGGCGGCGGAGAACGCGGGCTTCTTGAAGTACGAGACGTCGATCGCCGGGCTGGCGCTGCGCTTCTCGTGGAGGACGAAGAGCACCAGGACGGCGAGGCCGCCGATGACCGGGAGGAGGACCGTGACGTCGGTGAAGTCGGCGAGCTCGCCGCCGCGGATGATGCCGTACACCAGCAGCACCAGGCCGATGATGGAGAGCACCACGCCGAGCGGGTCGAGCCGGCCCGGCTTCGGGTCCTTCGAGTCCGGCACCAGCCACACCATGGCGGCCAGGGCGACGATCACGACGGGAACGTTGACCAGGAAGATCGAGCCCCACCAGAAGTGTTCGAGGAGCAGGCCGCCGGTGATGGGGCCGATCGCGATGCCGAGGCCGACGCTGCCGGCCCAGATGCCGATGGCCTTGGGCTGCTCGTCGCGCTCGAAGACGTTCATCAGGACGGCCAGCGTGGCCGGCATGACGAAGGCGGCGCCGAAGCCCATCAGGGCGCGCCAGGTGATGAGTTCGCCGGGCGAGCCGGACATGGCGGCGAGGGCGGAGCCGATGCCGAAGAGGGTGATGCCGAAGAGCAGGACCTTCTTGCGGCCCAGGCGGTCGCCCAGCAGGCCGGCGGTGAAGAGGAGGCCGGCGAAGACGAGCGTGTAGGAGTTGATCGCCCACTCCAGCTCGCTCTGGGTGGCGCCGATGCCGGTGGGCGAGGGTGAGGCGATCGTCTTGACGGCGACGTTCAGGATCGAGTTGTCCAGCACCACGATGAGGAGGCTGAACATCAGGACCACGAGAATCGCCCAGCGGCGGCGGTGGACCGCCTCCGGTATCTGGGACACGGCGGGAGCGCCGGACGGTGTGGACATGAGGAGCAGCCTAAGGCATTCCGATACGAGACCGTCTCGTATTGTAAAGTCTTTACCGACGGCCGGGCCGCGCGTCCCACTTCCCGCGACCGGCCCCGGGATGCCACCATGGAAGCGGTCCGGGGACGCCGTCAGGGCGCCTCGAGATGACGAAGGAGCCACCTGCCATGTCGCTTCAGGCTGCGCAGAACCAGTCCGCCACCCCCGCGGGCAACCCCTCCGACAGCAGCAAGGCGCTGTACGGGGGCAAGAGCAACCGCCGGGTCACCGTCCACGACATCGCCGCCGCCACCGCGCGCGGCGAGAAGTGGCCCATGCTCACCGCCTACGACGCGATGACCGCGTCCGTCTTCGACGAGGCCGGCATCCCGGTCATGCTCGTCGGCGACTCCATGGGCAACTGCCACCTCGGCTACGAGACCACCGTGCCCGTCACGATGGACGAGATCGCCATCCTGTCCGCCGCCGTCGTCCGGGGCACCAAGCGGGCCCTGATCGTCGCGGACCTGCCCTTCGGGGCGTACCAGGAGAGCCCGGTCCAGGCCCTGCGCAACGCCACCCGGCTCATCAAGGAGTCCGGTGTCGGCGCCGTCAAGCTGGAGGGCGGCGAGCGCAGCCACGAGCAGATCAAGCTGCTGGTCGACGCCGGCATCCCGGTCATGGCCCACATCGGCCTGACCCCGCAGTCCGTCAACGCGATGGGCTACCGGGTCCAGGGCCGCGGCGAGGAGGCCGCCCAGCAGATGCTGCGCGACGCCAAGGCCGTGCAGGACGCGGGCGCGTTCGCCGTCGTCCTGGAACTCGTACCGGCCGAGCTGGCCGCCGAGGTCACCCGCACCCTGCACATCCCGACCATCGGGATCGGCGCCGGCCCGGACACCGACGCGCAGGTGCTGGTCTACACCGACATGGTCGGGCTGACCGGCGGCAAGGTGCCGCGCTTCACCAAGCAGTACGCCGACCTGCGGCAGATCCTCGGCGACGCCGCGAAGGCGTACGCGGAAGAGGTCGTCGGCGGCACCTTCCCGGCCCCGGAGCACACCTTCCACTGAGGCCCCGCGAAGACCCGGGGGCGCGTTCCCCGACGACCACCACCGGCACGAACGACAGCCCGCCGACTCCCCCATCGGTGGGCTGTCGGCCGTTGTCGGCGGCTGTAGGCAGGCTGTCGGCCCGCTGTAGGCGGACTGTCGGTGGGGGCTGGTCCACTGGTCGGCATGACGCGAATCGACAAGAACCCCCGAAACGGCGGGACCGGCGGGAACGCCGTAGAGGTGCGGGGACTGGTCAAGCACTACGGCGAGACCAAGGCGCTGGACGGCGTGGACCTCGATGTGCGCGAGGGCACCGTCCTCGGCGTGCTCGGCCCCAACGGCGCCGGCAAGACCACACTCGTACGCTGCCTCTCCACGCTCATCACGCCCGACGCCGGGACCGCGGTCGTCGCCGGCTTCGACGTGGTGAAGCAGCCCCGCGCGCTGCGCCGCACCATCGGCCTGACCGGCCAGTACGCCTCCGTCGACGAGAAGCTCTCCGGCTGGGAGAACCTCTACATGATCGGGCGGCTGCTCGACCTGCCCCGCAAGAAGGCGCGGTCGCGGGCCGACGAGCTGCTGGAGCGCTTCTCGCTCACGGACGCGGCGAAGAAGGCCGCGATGGAGTACTCCGGCGGGATGCGCCGCCGGCTCGACCTGGCCGCCTCCATGATCGGCAGCCCGGCCGTCCTCTACCTCGACGAGCCGACGACGGGGCTCGACCCCCGTACCCGCAACGAGGTCTGGGACGAGGTGCAGCGCATGGTCGCGGAGGGGGCGACCGTGCTCCTCACCACCCAGTACATGGAAGAGGCCGAACAGCTGGCCAACGAGCTGACCGTCATCGACAAGGGCCGGATCATCGCCCGCGGCGGTGTGAACGAGCTGAAGGCCAAGGTCGGCGGCCGCACCCTGCAGATCCGCCCCTCGGACCCGGCAGAGCTGGCCCCCATGGCGCAGGCGCTGCGGGAGACCGGTCTCGACGGTGTCGCGGGCGCGCAGGCGGTCCCCGACGAGGGCCTGCTCTACGTACCGATCCTCAGCGACGAGCAGCTCACCGCCGTCATCGGCCTGCTCGGCACCCGGGGCTTCTCGCTGGCTCACGTCGCCACCGCGCTGCCCAGCCTGGACGAGGTGTTCCTCGCCATCACCGGCGACAAGGCCACCGTCACCGACACGACTCCCGAGGAGGTCGCGGCATGAGCACGACGACTCTGACGCCCACCCCCACCGACACGCCCGTCTCCGCGCCGGCCACGAAGCTCCACGACGAGGGCGGCATCGGACTGCGGAACAACCTGCGCCACATCGGGGCCCTGGTCCGGCGCAATCTGCTCCAGATCAAGAAGGATCCGGAGTCGATGTTCGACGCGCTGCTGATGCCCGTCATCTTCGTGCTGCTGTTCGTCTACGTCTTCGGCGGCTCGGTCGGCGGCAGCATGGGCGGCGGCCGGCAGGAGTACCTGAACTACCTGATCCCCGGCCTGATGGCGATGATGGGCATGAACATCGCCATGGCCGTCGGCAGCGGTGTCAACGACGACTTCCGCAAGGGGGTCATGGACCGCTTCCGTACGATGCCGATCGCGCGCTCCTCGGTGCTCGTCGCCAAGATCGTGGTCGAGCTCGGCCGGATGATGGTCGCCACGCTCATCCTGCTGGGCATGGGCTTCGCCCTCGGCATGGAGCTCCACGGGTCCGTGCTCGGACTGATCGGGGCGATCGGCCTGTCGGCCGCGTTCGGCGCCGCCATCATGTGGATCTTCATCCTGCTCGGCCTGGCCATGAAGACGTCCCAGGCGGTTCAGGGAATGGGGATGCTGGTCATGATGCCGCTCCAGTTCGGCTCCTCGATCTTCGCCCCGCCCACGACGATGCCGGGCTGGCTGCAGGCGTTCACCGACTACAACCCGCTGTCGAACCTGGCGGACGCCGCGCGCGGTCTCATGATGGGCACCTCGCTCGGCCACTCCGTGTGGCTGACGCTCGGCTGGGCCGTGGTCATCACGGCGGCCGTGGCCCCGCTCGCGGTATCCAAGTTCCGCAAGAAGTCCTGACCACCTACGGGTTGCGATCCGATTGCGCGTCCGCGAGGGCGGCGGCCTCCTCCAGGGAGAGGCCGCCGCCCTCGGCGTATGCGGCCTCGTAGCCGGCGTCGCCCAGCCGGCCGCGCACCAGCGCCTCGGCGCGGGCGAAGTTCTCGCGCTCCATCGCGTTCATGAAGTGGCCCTCCGGCAGGTGGGCCCGGCCGGCCCCCAGCAGCCGCGCCGCGTCGGCGGACCGCTCCTGCCCGCCGAGCCCGGCGAGCGCCCAGGCCAGGATGACCAGGTTGATCACCGCCATCTGCGGCGCGACCATCTGCGTCAGCGGGTCCTGCATCCCCTTCAGCGCCCCCCGGCCCCGCTCCAGCCCCCGGGCGTAATCGCCGTCCAGATTGTCCAGCCAGGCCAGGCCGCCGAGGACGAACCCCTCGAAGACCGCCATGGTCTCCGACCGGAACTCCTCGTGCAGCAGCGTGAACTGCTCGCGCGCCTCTTCGGTGCGGCCGTCCCGGCCCAGCCACATCGCCATGAACAGCCGCGCCGCCGGCCGCGCCTCGTGCCCGGTCTGGCGCTCGTCGCCCAGCACCTCGCGCATCATCGCCTCGCCCTCGGCGCCCCGGCCCAGCTCGGTGAGCACGGAGGCGTAGCGGATGCGCAGTACGGAGACCTGGGCGAGGGCGCCCAGCTTCTCGGCCGAGCGGATCGCGGCCTGGTAGTCCTCGGCCGCCCGCGCGTAGGAGCCCTGCTTCTCGTTGGCCTCGCCGCGCGAGGAGAGCGCCTCGGCCATGCCCCACTCGTCGCCGAGCCGGGTGAAGATCGCCAGGCTCTCGTCGGCGTCCGTGTGGGCCTCGCCGGCCCAGTCGGGGCGGTTGGCCAGCACGTTGGCCCGCATCTGGAGGGCTGCGGCGAGCTCCCACTCGTAACCGAACTCGCGGGAGCCGCGCACGGTCTCGTCGAGCAGGTGCCGCAGGTCGGAGACGCCGCCGGTCAGCATCACGGCGAAGAACCAGAGGGAGGCGGGGCTGCGGCAGGTCTGCGGCTGGCCGGCCCGGTAGGTGGCGACGATCGCCCGCAGCCGGGCCATGCTCTCCTCGTTCGTCCACTCGTCCATCGCGTGGTCCATGTTGACCAGCTGGACGAGGCCCACCTGCCGCCGCGCCTCCTCCAGCAGCTCCGGCCGCATGGGCGGGGGTGCGTCGGTGCAGCGCTCGTGGAGAGAGGGCGCGGGGCGTACGGGCATGGCGAACGGGTCGGGGCCGAGGGCCGCGGCCATGTCCGCCCAGTGCAGGGCGTCGCCGCGCAGGTTGCGGATCTGCCAGTACCAGGAGAGCGACAGCACCATGCACAGCGCCTCCTGCTCGTCGCGGGCGGCGACGGCGTGGCGCAGGGCGGTGCGCAGGTTCTCGTACTCGCGCTGGAGGATCCGGATGGCGGCGAGCTGTCCCGAGCGGCGCAGCAGGGGATCGGTCGTACGGGCCAGCTCGCGGAAGAACACCTGGTGCCGGCGTTCGACGGCGTCCCGCTCCCCCGACTCCTCCAGCCGTTCCGCCGCGTACTCGCCGACGGTCTCCAGGAGCCGGTAGCGCATCTGGCCGTCCTCCGCGGGGGCGGCCACGACGAGGGACTTGTCGACGAGGGAGCCCAGCAGGCGGGCGGCGTCGCCCGCCCCGCCGGTCCCGTCGGCGCAGACGGCCTCGGCGGCCTCCAGGGTGCAGCCGCCGGCGAAGACGGAGAGCCGGCGCAGGGTGACGCGCTCGTCGTCGTCCAGCAGCTCCCAGGACCAGTCGACGACGGCCCGCAGGGTCTGCTGGCGCGGCAGCACGGTCCGGCTGCCGCTGGTCAGCAGGCGGAAGCGGTCGTCGAGCCGGTCCGCGATCTGCTGCGGGGTGAGCATGCGCAGCCGGGCGGCGGCGAGTTCGATGGCGAGCGGCAGGCCGTCCAGGCGGCGGCAGATCTCGGCGGCGGCCGCCGCCGTCGCCTCGTCCGCGTCGACCCGGAAACCGGGCCGGGCGGCGGCGCCGCGCTCGGCGAGCAGGCGCAGCGCGGTCGGGTCCGGCAGCGGGTCGACCGGCCGGACCGCCTCGCCCGGCACGCCGAGGGGTTCCCGGCTGGTCGCGAGGACGGTGAGCCGGGGGCAGCGGGCCAGCAGGTGGTCGGCGAGGGCGGCGGCGGCCTCGATGACGTGCTCGCAGTTGTCCAGCAGGAGCAGCATGCGGCGCCGCGAGCAGTACTCGGTCAGCCGGGCCATCGACTCACCGGCGGCGCGCTCGTCGCCGGAGGCCCGCTCGGCGGCCCGGAACTCCCCGGAACCGGCCCCGCTGAGCACCGTCTCGCGTGCCCCCAGCGCGGCGAGCACCGCCTCCGGCACGGTCTCGGGGTCGTCGACGGGGGCCAGCTCGGCGAGCCAGATGCCGTCGGGCCAGGTGCCGGGGTCGACGGTGTCCGCGACCTCCTGCGAGAGCCGGGTCTTGCCGGCTCCGCCGGGCCCGAGCAGGGTGACGAGCCTTCCCTGCGCGAGGTCGCCGCGCAGGGCCGCCATCTCGCACTCCCGGCCGACGAAGCTGGTGAGCCGGGCGCGGAGGTTGCCCAGGGGGGCGGATTCCTTCACGGGGGCCGAGGGCTTCTGCCGAAGCAGCTCCGCGTACAGGGTGGTCAGCTCGGGGCCCGGGTCGGTGCCGAGGCGGTCGGCGATGAGGGTGCGGACCTCCTCGTACGCGGCCAGGGCCTGGGCGGTGCGCCCGGCGTCGCGCAGGGCGCGCAGGCGCAGCGCCTGGAGGGGTTCGTCGAGGGGGTGCTCGCCGCAGAGCGCGGTCAGTTCCGGCAGCACCTCGGCGGCCCGGCCGAGCCGGAGCGCGGCGGCGAGCCTGTCCCGGCGGGCGTCGAGCCGGCGGGCCGTCCAGCGGGCGGCGGCGGTGTGCCGGTCGGGGAGGTCGGCGAGGGCGGGGCCCCGCCAGAGGGCGAGTGCGTCGTCCAGGAGGTCCATGGCGCGGGCCGGGTCGCCGTCCGCGAGGGCCCGCGCGCCTTCGCCGGCGAGCCGCTCGAAGCGGAAGAGGTCGACGGCCTCCGGTTCGGCGGTCAGCCGGTAGCCGCTCTCCGCCGAGGCGACGGCCTCGTGCCCGATGGCCCGCCGCAGCCGTCCGACCAGCGCCTGGAGCGCGCCGGCCGCGTCGGCGGGCGGTTCGCCGTCCCACACCTCGTCGACGAGCACGCCGACCGGGACCGTCCGGCCGGGCCGCAGCGCGAGCACGGTGAGCAGCGCGCGCAGCCGCGCCCCGCCGACGGAGTGGGCCGTGCCGTCGTCGCGGAGTGCCTGGGTGGTGCCGAGGATGCCGTAGCGCACGCGCCCATTCTCCGTGACCCCCGCCGCCGTCCGCACAGCCGCCCCGCCCCTGCTCGTCATGGGCCCACCCTTTCCGGTGCCGGGGCGGGAAGCGAACCGTTTCCGCCGTGTCGCCGTCAGTCCCCCGGCGCCGCGGGCTCCGCCGCCTCGACCGCGTACCCGGGCACGGACGGCCAGCGGACGGTGAGCACCACGGACTCCTCCTCCGCGACCCAGGAGTGATCGACGCCGACGCCCCACACCACGTAGTCGCCCTGCTCCTCCAGCAGCACGCTGCGCCCGGGCAGCTCCACCCGGAACCGCCCGCTGATGAGCACGAGCAACGCGGTCCGGCTCTCCCCCCGCACCCACCGCACCCGCTCGTCGCCCACGGGGTGGACGCCCCACTTGATCTCGACGTCCTCGCTGTACCGCGGATCCCCCGCGTCCTTGAAGTGCCCGAGGATCCACCCGCGGTCGAGCGCGGCGTCCTTGCCGGCGTTGCCCACGTACACGTTGTCGTTCACGTGGGGACGCTAGCCTCGCGCTTTCATGAAGCGGGGTGTCCGGCAGGCGGGCAGGAAAGCAGAAAGTGCCTCTGACCAGCAAGAATGAGGATTGTCGAGGTCCTTGTTCCTGCCACCGCCGGAGGCACTTCCCAGGTGAAGCACTCTATCGGGTCCTATCCCCGTGTCCGCGTCCAGGACGGCGGTCGCCAGGTCGTCTCCCAGGCCGGGTCGGTCCTGCTCGTGGAAACGGTCCGCAAGACCGGTCTTGACCAGGCCATATCGGCAGCTCTGGCGCCGTGGCGCAAGCCGCGGGCCGTCCACGATCCCGGCAAGGTCCTCCTGGACGTGGCCTTGGCGGTCGCACTGGGCGGGGACTGCCTCGCGGACGTCGCATTGCTGCGGTGCGAGCCGGCCGTTTTCGGTCCGGTCGCCTCCGACCCGACCGTCTCCCGCCTGATCGGCACCCTCGCCGCCTCCGACGAGAAGGCGTTGCAGGCGATCCGGTCCGCACGCTCCGAAGTCCGTCACCGTGTCTGGTCGTTGGCCGGTGAGAACGCCCCGGACACCGACGGCCAGGTCGTCGTCGACCTTGACGGTGTCCTCGTGGTCGCGCATTCCGACAAACAGGACGCGGCCGCGACCTGGAAGAAGACCTACGGCCATCACCCTTTGACGGCCTTCGTGGACCACGGACCGGGAGGAACCGGTGAGCCCGTGGCCGCCCTCCTCAGGCCGGGGAACGCGGGCTCCAACACAGCAGCCGACCACATCACCACCGCCCAGCTCGCCCTGGCCCAGCTGCCCAAGCGCTACCGGCGAGGGCGGCAGACGCTGATCCGCACGGACTCCGCGGGCGGCACTCACGACTTCGTGTCCTGGCTCGCCCGGCGAGGGCGATGGCTGTCCTACTCGGTCGGCATGACGGTCACCGAGCAGGTCCACGAGCACGTGCTGAAGGTCCCCGCCTCGGCCTGGACGGCGGCCGTCGAGACCAATGGTGAGGTCCGTGACGGGGCCTGGGTCGCCGAGCTCACCGGCAAGCTGCTGGACGGCTGGCCGAAGGGGATGCGGCTGATCGTCCGAAGAGAACGGCCGCACCCCGGTGCCCAGTTGAGGATCACGGACGCGGACGGCATGCGGATCACGTGCTTCGCGACCAACACCGCCGGCCGGCCGATCGCCGAACTCGAGCTCCGTCACCGGCTGCGGGCCCGGGCAGAGGACAGGATCCGGGCCGCCCGGGCCACCGGCCTGCGCAACCTGCCCCTGCACACCACAGCCCAGAACAAGGTCTGGATCGAGATCGTCCAGATTGCTCTCGACCTGCTGGCCTGGATGCCCATGCTCGCCCTCACCGGAACAGCCCGGCTCTGGGAGCCCCGCCGTCTGCGGTTCCGCCTGTTCTCCGCGGCCGGACAACTCGTCACCACCGGCCGCCGGCGGATCCTCCGCCTGGCCCGGCACTGGCCCTGGACCGGCCACATCACCGCCGCCCTCGAACGGCTCGCACTCCTGCCGAACCCCGGCTGACCAGCGAACTCACCCGTCCCCACGACAGCCCTTCACCAACCGGAGCAGTGGAACCCGGCGCCACCCCGAGACGACACTCGGGCCCTCAGCCTGCCCACCCTCAGCTCACAGCACAAAAACGGGCCACCGACTCCGTCGGCAGCCCGTCAAGAAAGATCGAGGCTAGGCGGATATACATTAGCGGCGACCGATCATTTGAGCGGACCATGGAAATCGAGGCTTCAATCGACCATCACGTCGCCCAGCTACTGCCGGGCGGCACCTACAGCTCAGACGTCCTCCGGGCAAGAGGCAACCAGGCGCTCGCCGAACTGCGCCAAGAGCTCGCGCACTTGCAGTGCCTCGGAGCGGGTGGACCGGATCGATGGGAGTACGCCGAACTTGGCATGACCTTCGCCGACCGGTGGCGGAACATGGACACAGCCAGCATCTCGAACGACCTACTACAGGCAGGTATCACGGTCGAATGCCACCCTCAGAATGCGGGCGGGCACATCCTCCGCCTGCCCGAAGACCTCAGGCAACGGTTCGCCGCAACGGTTGGCCAACTTCGCCCCGAGACCACTGCGGTCTCCTCCCTCACCGCCCCTGCTGAGAAGACAACTTCCACAGCTATCCTCGGCCCATGATCACTGGTACCACCCCGGCGGGGCATCGCGTCAGCCCAATCTTCCTGGGTATCGTCGCCGTCACTTCCGTCTCAGGCTGGGCGGTGTGGGCAGGGTTCGCCGAGCAACCCGGCTTCGCGGTCTTCCTCTTCGTCACCGCGGCGTGGATCGCCTCGCTCTGTCTCCACGAGTACGCGCACGCGCGCACAGCCCTGCACAGCGGCGACATCACTGTCGGAGCGAAGGGGTACTTGACACTCAATCCATTCGCTTACACCCATGCCCTGCTCAGCATCGTGCTGCCGGTGCTGTTCGTGATCATGGGCGGGATCGGGCTGCCCGGTGGTGCGGTGTTCATCGAGCGGGGCCGGATCCGCGGGCGGTGGCGGCACAGCCTGATCTCGGCGGCCGGGCCGCTGACCAACGTGCTGTTCGCGGTGGTGTGCACCGCGCCGTTCTGGCTGGACGCGCTGGACGGGGTGCCCCCCGCCTTCCGTAACGCGCTGGCCTTCCTGGCGCTGCTCCAGGTGACGGCGGCCATCCTGAACTTCCTGCCCGTGCCGGGCCTCGACGGCTACGGGGTCATCGAGCCCTGGCTGTCGCACTCGGCCCGGCGGGCGGTCGAGCCGTTCGCCCCGTTCGGCCTGATCGCGGTCTTCGCCCTGCTGTGGGTGCCGGAGCTGAACCGGGCCTTCTTCGACGCGGTCTACGCGATCCTGAGGGGCCTGGGCGTGCACGGGTTCTGGACGGACTGCGGCCTGGACGCGTACCGGTTCTGGCAGGGGGCGAACCCGGTGTGCGAGGTGGCCGGTTAGGGCCCTTCCTTTGGATCAGGCCGGATCAGGGAGCGGGCTCCGGTGCCGAGCATCGCAAGGCGGAGGATTGAATCAACGCGGAGCGTTGGTGATTGACGACAACGCCGCGAGGCACGGCACCGGAGCCCGCGAGCCCGGCATGATCCAAAGGAAAGGCCCTAGGCGCTGCGGTCGGCCGTCGCGGCGCGGCGGCGGCGGACGTAGTACCAGGCCATGTTCGAGGAGAGGCCGACCAGGAGGACCCAGACGATGCCGATGAGCACGCTGCCCTGGACGAAGGACGTCACGGCCGCGGCGAGCGCGAGGACGCAGACGACGAGGGCGTAGAGGGCGAGGCGGGGCATGGGGGTGGCTCCTGTCGGGGGGATGGACGGTCCCTTCCAGTCTCCCCCATGCCCCCGGCCGCCCGAAGGAGGGTGGGTCCGGCTCACACGTCCGTGGTGCGGAGTCCGGCGTGGGCCTTGTAGCGGCGGTTGACGGAGATCAGGTTGGCGACCAGGGACTCGACCTGGTGGGCGTTGCGCAGGCGGCCCGCGAAGATGCCGCGCATGCCGGCGATGCGGCCGGCCAGGGCCTGGACGATGTCCGTGTCGGCACGGGCCTCGCCGAGCACCAGGACGTCGGTGTCGATCTCGTCGATCGTCTCGTCCTGGAGCAGTACGGCGGAGAGGTGGTGGAAGGCGGCCGTGACGCGGGAGTCCGGCAGCAGGGCGGAGGCCTGCTCGGCGGCGCTGCCCTCCTCGGGCTTCAGGGCGTAGGCGCCCTTCTTGTCGAAGCCGAGCGGGTTGACGCAGTCGACGACGATCTTCCCGGCCAGCTCCTCGCGGAGCGACTCCAGGGTCTTGGCGTGGCCGTCCCACGGCACCGCGACGATCACGACGTCGCTCTCCCGCGCGCAGGTCGCGTTGTCCGCGCCGCGGACGCCGTTGCCCAGCTCCCCGGCCGCCGCCTCCGCGCGGTCCGCGGCGCGGGAGCCGATGATCACCTGCTGGCCCGCGCGGGCGAAGCGGTACGCGAGACCGCGGCCCTGCGGTCCCGTGCCGCCGAGCACGCCGACGGTCAGGCCGGACACGTCCGGCAGGTCCCAGGGGTCCTTGGCGGGGGGCTTGGGCGCGCTGCCGCTGTCATTCGTAGTCATGGCCCCGACACTACTGCCAGGGCCGGGACGGATCCCGGGGGCCCGCGCCGCCACCCGTACGGATGGCTGTCCGGCCTTTCGCCGGTGCCGGGGCCCCCGCATGGTGCAGGATGCCGGGCCATGGATGCCGTACGTGTGGCGCTGCTGCGTGAAGTGCTCGCCAGGACCCAGTGGCCCGCCGCCGCCCGGCGGTTCGCCGGTGCGCTCCGCTCCTCCGTGGTCCCGCACGGCGGGGGGCTGCTGCTGGTGGGGACCGAGGTGTACGAGCCCTGGCACCTGGCGGCCCATCTGGTCGACGAGTCCACCTGGTCCGGGCTGCCCGAGCTCCGCCCCACCCTGGTGCGCCACCGGGTGGAGCCCGGCGACCCGGCGCACCTCGCGGTCGGCCTCGGCCGGATCGAGGCGGCCGGGCGGGGCGAGACGCTGCTCGTGGTGACGCCGGAGCGCCCCGGCGAGGGGCTCCTGGAGCGGGTCCACGACGCGCGGCGGGCCGGGGCGACGGTCCTCTCGCTGGACAACGGCGACCCGCAGGTGCGCGGGCTCGCCCATGAGGCGCTGTCCGTGACGGACGGGGACGACGTGGACCTGGACACCGTCCAGCACCTGGTCAGCGCCGCCGCCGGGGAGAACGGCGCGCCCGTCCCCCGCACCGGGCGCCGCACGTTCCGCGACCGGCTGTCCCGGCTCGCGGACCAGCTGACGGCTCCCCCGCCACCCCGCTGGTGAGGGGGCCCGGGCTCCGGGAAACCCGCTTGCATACTCCACGTATCACGACAGACCATGTCTCCTCGTGACCTCTCGCACCTCCCTCGCCGCCAGGCTGGCCGCACTGCTTCCCGATCTCTCGCCCTGGCGTTCGTCGGCCGACTTCCGGCTGCTGTGGGTGCAGGGGATCGTCACCTACTTCGGCAGCTTCATGGCGCTGATCGCGCTGCCGCTCCAGATCAAGGACCTCACGGGCTCGCCCCTCGCCGTCGGCGCGATGGGTGCGGTGGAGCTGGTGCCGCTCGTCATATGCGGCCTGTACGGGGGCGCCCTCGCCGACGCCGCCGACCGACGGAAGATCATCCTGCTCACCGAGGCCGGGCTGGGGCTGCTCGCGGTGATCCTGCTGGTGAACGCGGCCCTGCCCGACCCGATGCTGTGGCCGCTGTACGTCGTGGCGGGCGGGGTCTCCGCGCTCGCCGGGCTCCAGCGGCCCGCGCTGGACTCGCTGATGGCCCGGATCGTGCCGCACGACCAGCTGCCGGCCGCCGCCGCGCTGAACTCGCTGCGCTGGCAGGCCGGGGCGATCATGGGCCCGTCGCTGGCCGGCCTGGTGGTCGCCTACGCCGGGCACGCCACCGCCTACGCGATCACCGTCGTCACCTTCGCCGTCTCGGTGCTGATGTGCCGCAGGCTCGCCCCCGCGCCGCCCGTCGAGAAGGGGCAGAAGCCGTCGCTGCGCGGCATCGTGGAGGGCGCCCGCTACGCCTGGAGCAGGCCCGTGCTGCTCGGCACGTACGCGATCGACATGGCCGCGATGTTCTTCGCGTTCCCCAACACCATCTTCCCGTTCCTCGCGGACGAGCTGGACGCCGACTGGTCGCTGGGCCTGATGTACGCGGCGGGCTCGGTCGGCTCGCTGGTGCTCGGTCTGACCAGCGGCTGGACCTCGCGGGTGCGCCGGCACGGGCTGTTCGTCGTGTTCGGTGCAGCCGTCTGGGGGCTCTCGATCGCGGCGGCCGGCTGGTTCGGCAACGTGTGGCTGGTGCTGGTCTGCCTCGGGTTCGCCGGGGCGGGCGACATGCTCAGCGGGCTCGGCCGGTCGACCATCTGGAACCAGACGATCCCGGAGGAGCTGCGCGGCCGCCTCGCGGGCATCGAGGTGCTCTCGTACAGCGTCGGACCGCAGCTCGGCCAGGTCAGGGCCGGTGGCATGGCCGGGTGGACCGGGACCAGGCCCGCGATCTGGACCGGCGGCGTGGCCTGCGTCGCCTCGGTGGCGCTGCTGGCGGCGGCGCTCCCGAAGCTCCTCACGTACGACTCGGCAACGGACGAGGACGCGCTGCGCAGGCGCGCCCGGCACGCGGACGGGGTGGACGTGGAGGCGGCGGCCTGAGGCATGGGCGTGCGGCCGTGACCGGCCGCACGCCCGGCCGCCCCGGCGGCCCCGCCCCGCGTCCGAAGGCCCCGCGACCCCGTCAGCCCGCCGTGCCGTCCTCGTCCTGGCCCTTGCGGTCGTGCCACTTGGGGTCGGTGTCCCAGTCCAGGTTCCGCTCCTGGGCGGTCTCCATCGCGTGCTGCGCCTCCTGCCGGGAGGCGTACGGGCCGAAGCGGTCCTTCGCCGGGCACTCGGGGCCTTCCTCGACCTTCTTGTGCTCCAGGCAGTAGAACCACTCGCCCGGCTTGCCGACCGTGCGCTTCTTGAACAGGGCCATCATCGGTTCCTTTCCTCTGTGCCATGGTGCCCCGGACGCGCTGGTTAGACTCGCAGGCATGTCTGGCCAGTCGCTGCTCGTACCAGGGGAGATCACTCCCGTCCGTTCCGTGCCCGGAAACATCCGGCGCCCCGAGTATGTGGGCAAGCCGGCTCCGACGCCGTACACCGGGCCGGAGGTGCAGGACGCCGACACCGTCGAGCGCATGCGCGTCGCGGGACGGATCGCCGCGCAGGCGATGGCCGAGGCCGCCAAGCTCATCGCCCCGGGTGTCACGACGGACGAACTCGACCGCGTCGCCCACGAGTTCATGTGCGACCACGGGGCCTACCCCTCGACGCTGGGCTACCGCGGCTTCCCCAAGTCGCTGTGCACCTCGCTCAACGAGGTGATCTGCCACGGCATCCCGGACTCCACCGTGCTGCGCGACGGCGACATCGTGAACCTCGACGTGACCGCGTACATCAACGGGGTGCACGGCGACAACAACGCGACGTACCTCTGCGGTGACGTCGACGAGGAGTCGCGGCTGCTCGTCGAGCGCACCGAGGAGTCGCTGCGGCGCGCGGTCAAGGCCGTGAAGCCGGGCCGGCAGATCAACGTGATCGGGCGGGTCATCGAGTCGTACGCGAAGCGCTTCGGGTACGGCGTGGTCCGGGACTTCACCGGCCACGGGATCAACTCCTCGTTCCACTCCGGGCTCATCGTGCCGCACTACGACAGCCCGCACGCCACCACCGTGATGAAGCCCGGCATGACGTTCACCATCGAGCCGATGCTGACGCTCGGCAGCCACGACTACGACATGTGGGACGACGGCTGGACCGTGGTGACGAAGGACCGTAAGCGCACCGCGCAGTTCGAGCACACGCTCGTCGTGACGGAGACCGGCGCGGACATCCTCACGCTGCCGTAGCGGGTATGAGCACCTCCTGGCACCACTGGCGGAAGCCGGTGGGGGCCGGGGCGGTCAGGGCTTCCCACTCGGGCTCGTAGATGCCGTCGTCCTGGGCGGCGGCCATGTCGAGCAGGCCCTGGGCCCAGGCGTCGTGCATCCCGTACCGCGTCAGCGTCGCCTTGTACTCCTCGCCGTCGGGCCGCTCGAAGCGGACCGGGCGCTCCAGGACCTCGGACAGGACCTGGGCCATCCCGACGGGCGTCAGGGAGTCCGGGCCGATCAGCGGGACCGTCTCCTGGCCCGACCAGGAACCGTCGGCGAGGAGGCGGGCGGCCACCGCGGCGATGTCGCGGGTGGCCACGAGCGGCAGTGCGCGGTCCGGGGCGACCGGCACGGACAGCACGCCGTCCGTCCTGAGCGCGTCGGCCTGGTGGAGCAGGTTCTCCATGAAGAACGGCATCGCCAGGGCGCGGTAGCCGGCCCCGGTGCTCTCGATCAGCTCGTCCATCGCGAACGCGGCCGACAGCTGCCCCGCGTGTGCCCCGTACCCGCGGCCCAGGCTGCTGACGCCGACGACTCGGCGCACGCCCCGCTTCCGCACGGCTTCGCAGGCCGGGCGGGTGAAGCCGAGGTAGTGCTCCCGGATGTCGTCGGCGCGGGGGTTCGGCGGGACCAGCCACAGGACGCTGTCGGTCCCCTCGAACGCTTCGCTCAGCACCCGCGGGTCGCTGTGGGAGCCCTGGACCACCTCGACGCGCTCGCGCGCCTCCGGGGCGATCCTCGCGGGGTCGCGGGCGATCACCCGCACCTTCTCGCCGCCGTCGAGCAGCGCGTCGAGCACCTGGTGGCCGATCCGGCCGGTGGGGGCGGTAACGACGATCACGGGAACCTCCGAAGCAGGCATGGCTGTGGATGCGGACACGGCGCGTCGACCGGGCGTCGGCCACTCACCGTTTCCACCGTTAACGATGCCACGCTAACATCGATAGCGCAAACCGCTAACATAATTCCGTTATCATCGGAAACCATGGAGACCGAGCGCCCCGCCCCCGCCGAGAGCAACCGTCAACGGATCATCGCCGCCGCCACCCGGCTGCTCGCGGAGGAAGGGCGCGAGGCGGTCTCGACCAGAGCCGTCAGTGCCGCGGCCGGCGTCCAGGCGCCCGCCATCTACCGGCTCTTCGGCGACAAGCAGGGCCTGCTCGACGCCGTCGCCGCCCACGGCTTCGCGAGCCACATCGACGAGAAGGCCACGCTGGAACTCACCGGCGACCCGGTGGAGGACCTGCGCAGGGGCTGGAACTTCAACACGGAGTTCGGCCTGGCCAACCCGGCTCTGTACACGCTGATGTACGCCCAGCCCAGCCCCGGCACCCCCTCCCCCGCCGCCACCGCCGCACTGGAGATCCTCGCCGCACACGTCCACCGGATCGCCGAGGCCGGACGCCTGCGGATCGACGAGGCGCGCGCCACCCACCTGGTTCACGCAGTGGGCGGCGGCACCACCCTCTCGCTCATCGCCACCCCCGAGGACCGCCGGGACATGAGCGTGTCCCACCTGGCCAGGGAAGCCGTCATCACCGCGATCACCACCGAGGCACCCGCCTCCCCACCCCCCGGCCCGGCCGCGGCGGCCGTGGCCCTGCATGCCCTCCTCCCCCGGACCGGCGCGCTGACGGCGGGCGAGCGCGCCCTGCTCACCGAACTGCTCGACCGCATCTCGGCCGACCCCGACGAAGCCGCCTGACCGGGTGCACGGCCACCGGACCGCAAACCACCGGAGCGCATGCCCGCAGTTACCGACAGGACGTCGGCAAGGAGTTGCCCCAGCCGCCTGAGCCCGCGTTATCCGTGGTGGGCCAGAACCACCCTGCCGCCGATCTCCACCGTCCCGTCCGGTGCGGGAGCCGTGAGGATCTGGGAGCCGCGGCCCTGTGTGATGTTGAGCGCGCGCCCGAGGTGCGCGCTCAGCAGCAGCGCCGCGGCCCCCGTCGCTTCGTCCTCCGCGATGCCCCCGGTGCAAGCCCCGGCTCCACCGGAGCGGCTGACGCCGCGCTCATCGAACCGGCGCGGGAACGCCCGCGCACGTACGCGCCCCGCCGCCTCCTCCTCCCACGCCCAGGCGTAGAGCCAGCCCTCGCCGGGCGGCGGCGCCGGGAGCGCGTCGACCTCGGCGGCCGAGGCGTACTGCTGGAGGGTGCGCGGCGGCGCCCACTCGGGGCGGGCGGTGATCCAGCTGAACTCGCCGTCCTGGCGGGCGAACACGTCGCCCACGCCCAGCTCCAGGATCTCCAGGTCGAGCAGCCAGGCGGCGCCGACGACGGGGTGTCCGGCGAACGGCAGCCGGAGCCCCGGGGTGTAGATGTCGAGCTGCCCGCGCTCGGGGTCGTCGACGAACACGGTCTCGCTGAAGCCGAGTTCGCCGGCGAGTTCCTGCCGGTCCGCGCGGTCGGGGAGGCGGCGCCCGTCGCGTACGACCCCGAGGGCGTTGCCGTGCCGGCCGTCCGGGCCGCAGAACACGCGCAAGACGTCGATGCCGGCGGGTACGTCGTAGTCGCTCACGTCCGCATTCAAGCACCGCCCGGGCAACCGCCCCGTGAGAGGGCCGGTATCCGGGTGGCGGTGTCGTCCGGTGGGCGCAGCGACCTGCTCGGCGACCGGCAGCCGGCCGAGGTGTTCCCGCACCCCCGGTCCGGGGTACCGCTCGTGGTCCCGGACCGCACGACTTGACCTGTGCATTACCTGTGCGGGGTTCGTTCATGGGTCGGCCGTGATCGCCCCGTATCCGGCCGCGCGCAGTGAGAGCTGAATCACTGCACGGGCGGGTATCGCACTGGTAAGCCTCAGCTAAGTTAGGTCCGCCTCACCCGCCTTTGTCCGTCCCCTTTCCTTTCTCTTTCATCCCATGTGGAGCCTCCATGCGAGCCGTTCGTCTCTCCGTCGTCACCGCTGTCGCCACCGCGGCCGCTCTGACCGCCGTCACGGGCTGCGCCGAGAAGAGCGACGGCAAGGGCGAGGGGGCCGTCGAGGTCGTCGCCAAGGACGACTCCTGCGAGGTCTCCAAGACGAAGCTGCCGGCCGGGCACATCGAGCTGGCCGTGCAGAACAAGGGCTCCAAGGTCACCGAGGTCTACGTCCTCTTCCCGGACGACCGCATCGTCGCCGAGCGCGAGAACATCGGCCCCGGCACCAAGGCGACCATCACGGCCGAGATCAAGGCCGGTTCGTACGAGATCGCCTGCAAGCCCGGCATGAAGGGCCACGGCATCCGGCAGAAGATCGAGGTCAGCGGCGGCAAGGCGGCCAAGCGCAGCCCCGAGATGGACAAGGCCGTCGCCGCGTACCGCACCTACGTGCAGGCGCAGGCCGACGAGACGCTGCCGAAGGTCAAGGTCTTCACGGACGCCGTCGCCGCCGGTGACATCGAGGCCGCGAAGAAGGCGTACGCCGACTCGCGCATCGGCTGGGAGCGCACCGAGCCGGTCGCCGAGTCCTTCGGCGACATCGACCCGAAGGTCGACGTGCGGGCGGACGGCCTGGAGGACGGCCAGAAGTGGACCGGCTGGCACCGCCTGGAGAAGGCGCTGTGGCAGGACAAGAAGCTGGGCGCCGAGGAGAAGGCGCTCGCGCCGACCCTGTACAAGGACCTGGCCGACTGGCAGAAGCGGGTCGGTACCGCCGACATCACCCCGACCTCGATGGCCAACGGCGCCAAGGAGCTCCTCGACGAGGTCGCCACCGGCAAGGTCACCGGTGAGGAGGAGCGGTACAGCCACACCGACCTGGTCGACTTCAAGGCCAACGTCGAGGGCGCCGAGCAGTCGTACAAGCTGCTGAAGCCGATCGCGCAGAAGAACGACTCCGCGCTCACCGCCACCCTGGACAAGCGGTTCGCCGAGCTGAACAAGCTGCTCGAGAAGTACCGCAAGGACACCTCCTCGTACGAGTTCACCTCCTACGACAAGGTCGGCAAGGCGGACCGCAAGGAGCTGTCGGACGCGGTCAACGCGCTGGCCGAGCCGCTGTCCAAGCTCGCCGCCGCGGTGACGAAGTAACCGGCCGGGAAGAGGATCCGGGCATGAACGAGGACACCCGCGAGGCACCCGGCGACGGCAACGCCCCGTCGCGGCGTGCGCTGCTGGGCTGGGGCGGTGCCGGGCTCGCGCTCGGCGCCGCGGCGGCCGGTGTCGGCGTCGCCGCGGCCCGCTCCGGCGACGACGGCCCGGCCGCGGCCGCGGACAGCGGCGCGGCGGTGCCGTTCCACGGCGCGCACCAGGCCGGTATCGCCACCGCCGTCCAGGACCGGCTGCACTTCGCCGCGTTCGACGTGACGACGAAGGACCGGGCCGAACTGGTCGCGCTGCTCAAGGAGTGGACCCGGGCCGCCGAGCGGATGACCGCCGGCCACGCGGTCGGCGACGGCGCCTACGGGGGCCTCGCCGAGGCGCCGCCGGACGACACGGGCGAGGCGCTGGGCCTCAAGCCGTCCCGGCTGACGCTGACGATCGGCTTCGGGCCCTCGCTGTTCGCCAAGGGCCGCTTCGGCCTGGAGGACCGGCGGCCCGGTGCGCTCGTCGACCTGCCGAAGTTCCCCGGGGACAACCTCGACAAGGCCCGCAGCGGCGGCGACCTGTGCGTCCAGGCGTGCGCGGACGACCCGCAGGTGGCCGTGCACGCCATCCGCAACCTCGCCAGGATCGGCATGGGCCGCACCGCGATCCGCTGGTCCCAGCTCGGCTTCGGCAAGACGTCGTCGACCACGCCGGACGCCCAGACGCCGCGCAACATGCTCGGCTTCAAGGACGGCACCCGGAACATCTCCGGCACCGACACCGCCGCCCTCGGCAAGCACGTGTGGGCCGGGGACGGGGACGGGCCGGAGTGGATGACCGGCGGCTCGTACCTGGTGGCCCGGCGCATCCGGATGCACATCGAGACCTGGGACCGCACCTCGCTCCAGGAGCAGGAGGACGTCTTCGGCCGCGACAAGGGCGAGGGCGCTCCGGTCGGCAAGTCCAAGGAGCGCGACGAGCCGTTCCTGAAGGCGATGCTGCCGACCGCGCATGTGCGCCTCGCCCACCCGGACAGCAACGACGGGGCGACGATCCTGCGCCGGGGCTACTCCTTCACGGACGGCACCGACGGGCTCGGCCGGCTCGACGCGGGGCTGTTCTTCCTCGCCTACCAGCGCGACACCCGCAAGGCGTTCATCCCCCTGCAGCGGCGCCTGGCGGCACACGACGCACTCAACGAGTACATCCAGCACGTGGGTTCGGCGCACTTCGCCGTCCCGCCGGGCGTCCGCGACAAGGACGACTGGTGGGGCCGGGCGCTGTTCTCGTAACGGGACTCGAAGCGGAAAGGGAACCGACACGTGTTCAGCAACTTCCTGATCGGGCTGCGTGAGGGCCTGGAGGCCAGCCTGGTCGTCTGCATCCTCATCGCGTACCTGGTGAAGACCGGCAACCGCGGCAGGCTGCTGCCGATCTGGATCGGTGTGTCCATCGCGGTCGTCGTCAGCCTCGGCTTCGGCGCCGGGCTCGAATTCGGCTCGCAGGAGATGACGTTCAAGGCGCAGGAGGCGCTCGGCGGTTCGCTGTCGATCGTCTCGGTGGGCCTGGTGACGTGGATGGTCTTCTGGATGCGGCGGACCGCCCGCCACCTCAAGGCGGAGCTGCACGGCAAGCTCGACGCGGCGCTCGCCATGGGCACCGGCGCGCTCGTCGCCACCGCGCTCCTCGCGGTCGGCCGGGAGGGCCTGGAGACCTCGCTGTTCGTGTGGCGTGCGGTGCACGCGGCGGACGACGGCTGGCACCCGATGATCGGCGCTGTCCTCGGCATCGCCACGGCGGTGGTGCTGGGCTGGCTGTTCTACCGGGGCGCGCTGAAGATCAACCTGGCGAAGTTCTTCACCTGGACCGGCGGAATGCTGGTGGTCGTCGCCGCCGGTGTGCTGGCGTACGGGGTGCACGACCTCCAGGAGGCGGAGTTCCTCGGCGGCCTGCAGAACCGGGCGTTCGACATCAGCTCCACGATCCCGCCGGACAGCTGGTACGGCACCCTGCTGAAGGGCACCTTCAACTTCCAGCCGGACCCCACCGTCCTCCAACTCACCGTCTGGGCCCTGTATCTGGTCCCGGCCCTCGCGCTGTTCCTGTCCCCGGTAGGGTTCGGACGGTCAGTGGCGGCGGATCAGAAGGCGCGGAAAGCAACGGATGAGAAGTCTGAAGCCGGTGCGGCCGGTGACGGGACTCGCGGTGGCGACGGTGCTGGGCCTGGCGGCGAGCGGGTGCGTGACGGTGCACGGGGAGCGGGAAGTCGTACCGGCGGCGACGAAGTCTGAGGCCGCCGCGGCGCTGAAGGCCTTCACCGCCGCGTACAACGCCGCCGACAAGGCGTACGATCCGGCGTTGGACGCGGACGTGGTGACGGGCTCGCTCGGCGCCATCAACCAGGCGGGGCTCAGGGCCCGGCACCGGATCGAGCCCACCGGCAACGCCCGGCACCAGCCGCTGGAGCTGGCCGACGCCCGCTTCGTCATCCCGAAGAAGGCCGGCTGGCCGCGCTGGTTCGTCGCCGACACGGACTCCAACCGCGACCAGGACCAGGGCAAGCAGGACACCCGCTGGCTGCTCGCGTTCGTCAAGTCGGGCCCGGACGCGGGCTGGAAGGCCGCCTATCTGTCGGTCGTCGCCCCCGACCAGGTGCCCGCCCTCGCGAAGGACGGCGACGGAGGGGCGGAGCCGGTCGCGGCGGACGGCCCCGGCCTGGTGGTGGCCCCGCAGGACCTCGGCTCGCGGTACACGCGGTACCTGCAGAAGGGCGCGCCGGACGTCTTCGCGCCCGGGGCGGCGACCTCCCAGTGGCGCGAGGCGCGGCTGAACACCCGGCGGGCCGGGTTCTCGTACCAGTACATCGACCAGCCGCTGGACGACGGGGCGTACGCCCCGCTCGCGCTGGCCACCGAGGACGGCGGGGCGCTGGTCTTCTTCAGCAGCCGGCACTACGAGCGGCAGACCGCCGCACAGGGGCTGCACCCGACGGTCGACCCGGATGTGGAGGCGCTGCTGACCGGCGAGGTGAAGAGCACGCTGACCAAGGAGCGGGTCTCCAGCCAGCTGGTGTACGTGCCGAAGAAGGGCGTCGGCACGGAGCGGGTGGCCGTGCTCAACCGGCTGCCGGGCCTGACGTCGGCGAAGGGCTCGTAGACCGGCTTCGGGCTACCGGCGCAGCGGCCAGGCCACCGAGTCGTGGTCGACGTCGCTCTGCTCGGCGGATCCCACGAAGCGGGCGCAGGCGTCCGTCAGCGTCTCCAGGAGCGTCAGCGGGTCCGGCAGCGGGTGCTCGGGGCCGCGCAGCCAGGCGACGTCCAGCTCACCGGGGAGCTGGGCCGGCGGCAGCAGGACGTAGCTGCCCCGGCAGTGCCAGCGCAGACCGGGGTGCTCGTCCATCGTCTCGGGGTGGCAGTCCAGCTCGCACGGCCACCACTCGTCCTCGTCCTCCGGGGTGCCGCGCGTCGCGGTGAAGAACAGCATCCGGTCGTCGCCGGAGCGGGCCACGGGCCCCACCTCGACCCCGGCGGCGAGGAGCCGCTCCAGGGCCTGCTCGCCGGCGGCCAGCGGGACGTCGAGGACGTCGTGGATCATGCCGGTGGCGGTGATGAAGTTGGCCTGCGGCTGGCTCCGGGCCCAGCGCTCGATCTGGGCGCGGTCGGTGGTGGACTGCGTCTGCCAGGCGAAGGAAAGCGGGTGCCGGGCCGGGGTGGGACAGCCGATGCGTTCGCACGAACATCGGTAGCCGACCGGGTGGGCGGCGGGCGCGATCGGCATTCCGGCCTCGGCGACAGCCAGGAGCAGCGCCTCCCGTGCGGTGTCGTCGACCTCACGCTGCTGCGGTTTGGGTCGTCGCCGCAGCCACTGGGAAATCTTGCTCTCTGAGCCGCGATTACGGCCGAAATCGGCGCCCATCTATCCCCTTGCCTTTGCGTTGCCCCTGCCCATGGTCCCACCATCCTGCGCCCCGGGTGGCCAGAGTCCGGAAGCGGGGTGGGACGGCCGATGCCGCACGGGGGGCGGTATCACACGCTTTGTCATGAAAGAGCACGTCCGGTGACGGGTTCCGGCCGGGCCGCGCGGCGTGCCACGGATCCGTGTCCGCGTGAACCACCCGTTCGGACCACAGCGCCGGGCGCCCGGACGGCGCACCATGGGCTCACGCACACACCCGTGCGACGCACCGGCCGCAGCGGCCACCAGCCGCCGCGACGATTCGTGAGGAGCCCCAGTTGCCTCGTGAAGCCACACCCCGGCACTACCTGATGTGTGCGCCTGCCCACTTCAGAGTGACGTATTCCATCAATCCGTGGATGGATCCCAGCAAACCGGTCGACCTGCCGCTGGCGCAGACCCAGTGGGAGGACCTGCGCGACCGCTACCGCGCCCTCGGCCACACCGTCGACCTGCTGGAGCCGTACCCCGATCTGCCGGACATGGTCTTCGCGGCGAACGGGGCCACGGTGATCGACGGCCGGGTGCTGGGTGCCCGCTTCGCGTACCAGGAACGGTTCGAGGAGGCGGCCGTCCACCGCGACTGGTTCCTCGGCCGCGGCTTCACCGAGGTGCACGAGCCCGATCACGTCAACGAGGGCGAGGGCGACTTCGCGGTGACCGCCTCCTACGTGCTGGCGGGCCGGGGCTTCCGGTCCTCGCCGCTCTCGCACGCGGAGGCGCAGGAGTTCTTCGGGCGCCCGGTGATCGGGCTGGACCTGGTCGACCCGCGCTACTACCACCTGGACACGGCTCTGAGCGTGCTCGACGACGCGGCCGACGAGGTCATGTACTACCCGCCGGCCTTCTCGCCGGGCAGCCGGGCGGTGCTGGCGCGGCTCTTCCCGGACGCGCTGATCGCCCAGGAGCCGGACGCCGCCGCGCTCGGGCTGAACGCGGTGAGCGACGGGCTGCACGTGCTGCTGCCCCAGGCGGCGACGGGCCTGTTCGACCCGTTGCGGGCGCGCGGCTTCGAGCCGGTGCCGATGGACCTGAGCGAGCTGCTGAAGGGCGGCGGCAGCGTGAAGTGCTGCACGCAGGAGCTGCGGGCCTAGGCGGCGTCCTCCGGGGGCGGCCAGGCGTCGCCCCAGTCGGTGTCCCGGGCGGCGCGGTACAGGGCGCCGTGCCGCTTGGTGACCGTGTCCCGCCGCAGGCCCTCATCGCGGGTGCAGAGGTCGAGGAGCACCTGCCCCTTGCGGATCTGGGGCCTGCGGACGACCCGGGCGGCCACCGGCTCGGGCGTGAACCGGGTGGCGACGACGTAGCTGAACTTCTCGTCCTCGTACGCCAGTGAGCCGCCCTTCACCTGCCGGTGCAGCGACGAGCGGCTGACCCGGGCCGAGAAGTGGCACCAGTCGGTGCCCGGCTCGATGGGGCAGGCGCCGCTGTGCGGGCAGGGCGCGGCGACGGTGAGCCCGGCGGTGACGAGCCGGTCGCGGGCCTCGATGATCCGGGCGTAGCCGCCGGGGGTGCCGGCCTCGACGACCACGACGGCCTGTCCGGCCGCGGCGGCGGCGTCGATGAGCGCGGTGCGGGCCGGGACGGTCAGCTCGTTGAGCACGTAGGAGATCGTGACCAGGTCCGCGGGTGCGAGGCCGAGGTCGGTGCCGATGCGGGCCCGCTGCCAGTCCGCCGTGCGCAGGGCGGGCAGTCCGGAGGCGGCGGCCAGTTCGCGGCCGAGGGCGAGCGCGGGTTCGGCCCAGTCCAGGACGGTGGTGTGGTGGCCCTCCCACTCCCCCGCGACGGCCCAGCTCGCCGCCCCGGTGCCGCCGCCGATGTCGGTGTGCGTGACGGGCGCCCAGTCGGGGGCGGCCTCGCGCAGCGCGTCGAGGGCGGACCGTACGGCCTCGAAGGTGGCGGGCATCCGGTACGCGGCGTACGCGACCACGTCCGAGCGGTCGCGGAGCACCGGGGCGTCGGTGGGGATCGTGCCCCGGTAGTGGGCGATGAGCCGGTCGACGGCCTGGCCCGCCTGCTTGGGCGGCAGCCCGTCCAGGAGTCCGGCCAGGGCCGCGCGCAGGGCGTCCGCGGTGGGGAGGGTGGCGTTCACCGAGGAATTGTAGGCGGGCCCGGGCCGCCGTCAGATCGCGGAGGGGCGCTGCCAGGGGCGGCAGAGGCCGAGGAAGCAGGCGAGGGCGCCCACCGCGCAGGTCAGCTGGACGACGGCCATCGGGACCGCCGTCTCCTCGCCGGCGATCCCGACCAGCGGGGAGGCGATGGCGCCGATGAGGAACTGCGAGGTGCCGAGCAGCGCGGAGGCCGATCCGGCGGCGTGCTTGGTGCGCATCAGCGCCTGGGCGTTGGTGTTGGGCATCGCCAGGCCCATCGCCGACATCAGCACGAAGAGCCCGGCGGCCACCGGCACGAGACCGACGTCGCCGAAGACCCCGGAGGTCATCAGGAGCAGCGCGGTCGCGGCGCCCACGATGACGACGAGTCCGAAGGTGAGGGCCTTGTCCAGGCTGACCCGGCCGACGAGCAGCTTGCCGTTGATCTGGCCGACGGCGATCAGCCCGACGGAGTTGATGCCGAACAGCAGGCTGAAGGTCTGCGGGGATGCCCCGTAGATCTCCTGGATGACGAACGGCGAGGCGCTGACGTACGCGAAGAGCGCGGCGAAGGCGAGGCTGCCCGCGATCATGTAGCCGGTGAAGACCCGGTCGGCGAGCAGGCCGCGCATCGTGCGCAGCGCGTCGCCGATGCCGCCGCTGTGGCGCTCGGCGGGCGGCAGGGTCTCGCCGAGCCACTTCCAGACGACGAGGGTGAGCAGCAGGCCGACGACGGTCAGGACGCCGAAGATGCCGCGCCAGTCGGTGAGGCGCAGGACCTGTCCGCCGATGACCGGTGCGATGACGGGGGCGACGCCGGAGATCAGCATCAGCGTCGAGAAGAACCGGGCCATCGCGACGCCGTCGTACATGTCGCGCACCACGGCGCGGGAGATGACGATGCCGGCCGCGCCCGCGAGGCCCTGGAGCAGGCGGAAGGCGATGAGGAGCCCGGCGGACGGGGCGAAGATGCAGAGCGCGGTGGCCAGGACGTAGACGGCCATGCCGAGGAGCAGCGGGCGGCGCCTGCCCCAGCGGTCGCTCATCGGTCCGACGACGACCTGGCCGAGCGCCATGCCGGTGAGGCAGGCGGTCAGGGTGAGCTGGACCGTGGCGGCGGGGGCGTGCAGCGAGTCGGTGACGGCCGGAAGGGCCGGGAGGTACATGTCCATCGACAGCGGCGGGAGCGCCGTGAGGCCGCCGAGGACGAGGGTGACGAGGAGGCCGGTGCGCCGGGTGGCGGCGGTGGCTCTGCCGGGGAGGGAAATCCCTTGCGGGGTTTCGGTGGTGGGTATGTGCTGGGTTCGGCTGACGCCGCTCTCCGGCATTCTCATCTCCATAGTTGTTGAATCCGGCTCTATGCTCTCAGCTCGGCGGGGATGGTCGACACCTTTTTGGAGCGTGCATGAGCAGGACTGTCCGTTGGGGCGTGCTGGCGACCGGCGGGATCGCGGCGACGTTCACCGCCGATCTGCAGGCGATGCCCGGTGCGGAGGTGGTGGCCGTGGCGTCCCGCTCGGACGCCTCGGCGCGGGCGTTCGCGGAGCGGTTCGGGATACCGAGGGCGTACGGCGACTGGGCCGGCCTGGTCGCGGACGACGAGGTCGACGTGGTGTACGTGGCCACGCCGCACTCCGCGCACCGGGAGGCCGCCGCGCTCGCGCTGGCGGCCGGGAAGCACGTGCTGTGCGAGAAGGCGTTCACGCTGAACGAGCGTGAGGCGCGGGAGCTGGTGACGCTCGCCCGGGACCGCGGGGTCTTCCTGATGGAAGCGATGTGGACGTACTGCAACCCGGTGATCCGCCGCCTCACGGAGCTGGTGCGGGACGGGGCGATCGGTGAGATCCGCACCGTGCAGGCCGACTTCGGCTTCGCCGGGGACCTGGGGCCCGGCCACCGGCTGCGCGATCCGCGGCTGGGCGGGGGTGCGCTGCTGGACCTGGGCGTGTACCCGGTGTCGTTCGCGCAGTTGCTGCTGGGCGAGCCGGACCGGGTGCGGGCGGACGCGCTGCTGTCGCCGGAGGGCGTGGACCTGAACACCGGGATGCTGCTGGGCTGGGACTCGGGCGCCACGGCGCTGCTGTCCTGCTCGATCGTCGGGCACCACCCGACGGCCGCGACGGTGATCGGGACCGGCGGGCGGATCGACATCCCGCACAGCTTCTTCCACCCGCAGGGCTTCGTGCTGCACCGGGCGGGCGCCGAGCCGGAGGAGATCACCTCGGGCCCGGGTCCGCAGGGCCTGTCCGGGATGCAGTACGAGGCGGCCGAGGTGATGCGCGCGGTCCTGGCGGGCGAGACGGAGTCCCCGCTGGTGCCGCTGGAGGGTTCGCTCGCGGTGATGCGGACGCTCGACGCGGTACGTGACCGCATCGGCGTCCGCTACCCGGTGGACGCGGTTTAGGGTCCGCGAGCCCGGCATGATCCAAACGAAAGGCCCTAGGCCGGCTTCAGGCCCGGGTCGCCGGCCTCGGTGACGTAGGAGCCGGCGGTGGTGACGGGCGCGCCCGGCGTCGTGACGGCGGAGACCGTACGGAAGTCGGCGCGCGCCCGGCGCTCCTGGAGGGTGACGACAGCGTAGCCGCGGCGGCCGTTGTAGAACTTCAGGTGCGGGTTGGCCTGCGTGAGGTTGTTGTAGTTGGACGGCTTCTCGGAGCCGTTCTTGCCGCTGGTGATGGACGTGGCGACGATCTCGGTGCCGACGGTGCGCGACGCCGGGTCGTCGAAGTCCCGCTTGATGTCGAAGCCGTAGCTGACGTGCACATCGCCGGTGAGGACCATGAGGTTGTCCACACCGGCGCGCTCGGCGCCCTTCAGGATGCGGTCGCGGGAGGCCGGGTAGCCGTCCCAGGAGTCCATGGACAGCTTGAACGCGTCGGTGGGCACGTCGCGCCGCTGGGCGAAGGTGACCTGCTGGGGCACGACGTTCCAGGTGGCGTGCGAGTGGCGCCAGCCGTCGATGAGCCAGCGCTCCTGGGTGGCGCCGGTCAGCGTGCGCCTCGGGTCCTCGGACTCGGGCCCGGGGGTCTGCCAGCCGTCGCCGTACGCCTGGTCACTGCGGTACTGGCGGGTGTCGAGCACGTCGAACTGGGCGAGCCGGCCGAAGTTGAGGCGGCGGTAGAGCCTCATGTCGGGGCCGGTCGGCCGCTGGGGCGCGCGCAGCGGCTGGTTCTCCCAGTACGCGCGGTACGCGGCGGCCCGGCGGATCAGGAACTCCTCGGGCGGCACGCTGTTCTCGGGGGTGTCGCCCGCGTAGTTGTTCTCGGTCTCGTGGTCGTCCCAGGTGACGACGAAGGGGTGCGCGGCGTGGGCGGCGCGCAGGTCCGGGTCGGACTTGTAGAGGGCGTACCGCAGCCGGTAGTCCTCCAGCGTCGTCGTCTCCCGGTTGAACAGGGCGGGCAGGGTGCGGTCGGTGTAGTTGCGGGCGCCGCCGGTCGCGGTGACGGCGTACTCGTAGAGGTAGTCGCCGAGGTGGAAGACGACGTCCACTTCCTCCTGGGCGAGGTGCTTGTACGCGGTGAAGTAGCCGTCGTGGTACGCCTGGCAGGAGACGGCGGCCAGGGACAGTTCCCGCTTGCGGGCGCCGGGCGCGGGTGCGGTACGGGTACGGCCGACGGGGCTGGTCCACTGGCCGGTGCGGAAGCGGTAGTAGAGGACGCGGTCCGGGGCGAGGCCCTGCACCTCGACGTGCACGCTGTGGTGGAACTCCGGGTGGGCGTACGTGGTGCCGCGCCGGACGACCCGGTGGAAGCGCTCGTCGTGGGCCAGCTCCCAGCGGACCTCGACGCGGGCGTCGGGCAGGCCGCTGTCGGGTTCGAACGGGCGGGGCGCGAGCCGCGTCCACAGCAGCACGGACCCGGGCAGCGGGTCGCCGGACGCGACCCCGAGCGTGAACGGGTCCTCGCCGATCTGCCGGCCCTGCACCTCGCGCGCACTGGCGGTCCCGGCCGCGGGCAGCCCGACCGAGAAGGCGAGCGCGGCGGCGGCGCCGGTGACCGTGAGGAAGCGGCGTCGGTCGGTGTGCCGGGCGGCTTCGCGCAGCTCCTGCTGTGGCGATGAGTGCGTCATCTGTCCCTCCCCTGACTGGTGGTGTGGGGGAAGTCCAGCGGCCCGGCGCATCCGGAGGCTGTCGTGTTCGCGTCGCGCGGGCGTCGCCCGGATGAGAAGTGCGCCAGGATGGTGCCCCCGGGGGCAAACTCCGCGTTCGCGGCAAAACCATGATCATCGACGGGGGCCGCGGGGGCGCTGGAATCGCCGGTCGGGCGCGGGGAATCACCCCCACGGGGCGGGGGCGCGGGCTGCGCCGCCGGTGCGCGTACGCTGCGGCCGCATGAACAGCAATCTGTTGAACGAGTCGGGCTCCCCGGCGAGGACGGCCGTCGTCACGGGTGCCGGCTCCGGGATCGGCCGTGCGGTGGCGCTCGCGCTGGCCGGGGCGGGCTGGTCGGTGGCGCTCGCGGGCCGGCGCCCCGGTCCGCTCGCCGAGACCGCCGCGCTGGCCGGCCCCGAGGCCCGGCTGATCACCGTCCCGGCCGACGTGACGCGCCCGCAGGACGTGGACGCGCTGTTCTCCTCCGTACGGGAGTGCTTCGGGCGCCTGGACCTGCTCTTCAACAACGCGGGGACCTTCGGTCCGGGCGGGCCCGTCGAGGAGCTGGCGTACGAGGACTGGCGCGGGGTCGTCGACGTGAACCTCACGGGGGCGTTCCTGTGCGCGCAGGCGGCGTACCGGCAGATGAAGGAGCAGGGCCCGCAGGGCGGACGGATCATCAACAACGGCTCCATCTCCGCGCACACGCCGCGCCCGCACTCGGTCGCGTACACCGCGACGAAGCACGCGATCACCGGCCTGACGAAGTCCCTGTCGCTGGACGGGCGTCCGTACCGCATCGCCTGCGGCCAGATCGACATCGGCAACGCGGCGACGGACATGACGGAGCGGATGCAGAAGGGGACCCTCCAGGCCAACGGCGAACTGGCCGTGGAGCCGGTGATGGCGGCCGACGACGTGGCCCGGACGGTGCTGCACATGGCGGAGCTGCCGCTGGAGGCGAACGTCCAGTTCGCGACGGTGATGGCCACGGCGATGCCGTACGTGGGACGGGGCTGACGTGCCCGGCGGGGCCGGGAATTCCCTCGGGGGCACGGTGGTTGAGCACCACATGAGTGAGATGCCCGCAACGGACGTCCTGCGTTACACCGCCTTCTCCGCCGGTCCCGAGGGCGGCAACCCCGCCGGGATCGTGCTCGACGCCTCCGGGTTCGACGACGCGGCCATGCTCGCCGTGGCGGCGGAGCTGGGGTACAGCGAGTCGGCGTTCCTGACCGGGCGGACCGAGGCGGCGGAGCCCGGGGCGCGCGGCTACACGATCCGCTACTTCAGCCCGAAGGCGGAGGTGTCGTTCTGCGGCCACGCCACCGTCGCCACGGCCCTGGCGCTCGCCGAGCGGGACGGTCCGGGCGAGCTGGAGTTCGCCACCCCGGCCGGTCCGGTGCCGGTCACCGTGGTCCGCGAGGACGGCGAGCTGCGGGCGACGCTGACCAGCGTGGAGCCGAGCGTCGAGGACGTCGCACCGGCGGACCTGGCGGAGGCGCTGGCGGCCCTGGACTGGCCGGCCGCCGACCTCGATCCGGCCCTGGCGCCCAGGATCGCGTACGCCGGTGCCCGCCACCTCGTGCTGGCGGCGGGCACCCGGGAGCGACTGGCCGCGCTGGACTACGACTTCGCGCGCCTCGAAGCGCTGATGCACCGGCTGGACCTGACCACCGTGCAGCTCGTGTGGCGGGCCTCCGGCACGGTGTTCCACGTCCGCGACCCGTTCCCGGTCGGCGGCGTGGTCGAGGACCCGGCGACGGGCGCGGCGGCGGCCGCCTTCGGGGCGTACCTGCGCGCCCTGGCCCTCGTGCCGGAGGCCGCCGTGCTGACACTGCACCAGGGCGAGGACATGGGCCGCCCCGGCACGCTCACCGTGACACTGCGGGCGGGCGACGCGCGGGTGCGGGTGAGCGGGACGGGCACCCGGCTGCCGGAACCGGCCTGAGCCCGGGGCCGGCGCGGGTCAGGACGGGCCGAACGCACAGGTGAAGACGGTGCCGCCGTCCTGCACCGCCCGCACCAGCACCCCGCCGGCCGGGACGGTAGTCGCCTCGATCCAGCAGGGGCTGTCCAGCTCCACGTACCGGAGGAAGTCGGACCGCAGCGACACCGGCAGGAAGCCGGGCACGGTCGCGGTGGCGGCCTGCCGTGCCGCCTCCAGCAGCAGGATGCCCGGCACGTGGTCGTTGGGGCGGCCGAACAGCGTCGGGTGCCCGGTGTCGAGCCGCAGCGGCCACCGTCCGGGGCGCGCGGCGGGCGCGAGGACGACGTCCCGCTCGGAGGCCCGGCCGGCCGTGCGCGGTGCGAGGGCCGGCGGGAGGGCTCCGGGGGCGGCGCCGGCCCGGTGGCCGCGCAGCCGCTGGTAGGCGGCGGCCGAGGTGCAGCTGATCCGTGAGCCGCAGGTGGCGAGGGTCCCGCCGTTGCGGCGCAGGACGAAGTCGACGCGCATCGAGCCGAGGCTGCTGCCGCGGCGGCGGATGTCGGAGCAGGACACCTCCACCTCGACGTCCCAGGGCTCGTCCCCGAGCAGGAGGTGCTCGGCGGCGGTGGTGTAGTTCAGCTCCCACATCACGAACGCGTCCCCGAGCGGCACCCCGAGCTCGGCGTGACAGACCAGCATGGCCGCCTGCCGCATCGTTTCGGCGATCAGCAGCGGGTCCTGGTGGCGGCCGCCGACGGGGGCGAAGAAGCGGTGGGCGCGCGGCCAGTGGGCGGGCACGTGGAACCGGGTGTCGCTCAGCCGGGTCACCCCGGTGGGGAACACGTCCTGCGGGTCCGCGCGGTGGACCAGCCGCCGGAAGTGTTCCCCGGTGACATGCGAGGAAAGCTGGATCATGGGGACTCCGATGCGAAGGGGCCGGGTGGCCCCCGCCCCGGTAGTGATCAGGTCAGTCTGCCCCGGCCCCGCCCGCAGTTTCCAGCCACCCCCTCGGGTCCGCCCCTAGGCTGACTCGGGCAACCGACCGTCATCGTCGCGACAGGAGTGACCTATGTCCGTTCACCGTGTGGTCCCGAACATCCCGGTCGGCGGGGGCGACGCCGGATCGGGCGCGTCCGCGCTGCGTGACAACGCCGCGTTCTACGGCATGCTCGGCTTCGAAGAGGTCATGAACCATGGCTGGATCATGACCCTCGCCTCGCCCACCCAGCCGGGCGCTCAGGTCAGCTTCATGACGCGGGACGAGACCGGCCCGGTCGACCCGGACCTGAGCGTCGAGGTGGCGGACGTGGACGCGGTGCACGCCGCGCTGGTGCGCGAGGGCGCGGAGATCGTGTACGGCCCGCACGACGAGGAGTGGGGCGTGCGCCGCTTCTTCGTCCGCGACCCGAACGGCAAGGTGGTCAACGTACTGACGCACCGCTGAGCCGACGCCGTACGACTCCGCCCGCCCTCCCCCGTTCGGGTAACCCTCACCCGGGTACACGCCGCTGGTGACGGGTCCGGCCGGGGGTCGGGCCCATGATGGCCGGTGGCCGCCGTGCCGTCTGCGGGCCGGGTCCGATCGGGAGGGTGTATGGCGTCGCTGGACGAACAACCGGATACGGCAGCGATCGGGGACCGGGAGCAGCGGGCCGGGACCGAGCGGCGGACCGGCGGGGGCGCGAGAGTGCTGAGACTGCTGTCGACGACCGACCACAAGGTCATCGGCAACATGTATCTGGTGACCTCGTTCGCGTTCTTCCTGTTCGCCGGTCTGCTGGCCATGCTCATGCGCGCCGAACTGGCCCGTCCCGGCATGCAGATCGTCTCCAACGAGCAGTACAACCAGCTGTTCACCGTGCACGGCACGATCATGATGCTGCTGTTCGCCACCCCGACGTTCACCGGATTCGCCAACGCGATCATGCCCCTCCAGATCGGGGCGCCGGACGTGGCCTTCCCCCGGCTGAACGCGTACACGTACTGGGTGTACCTCTTCGGCGGGCTGATGGTCGTCTCGGGCTTCCTGACCGCCAATGGGGCCGCCGCCTTCGGCTGGTTCGCCTACGCGCCGCTGAACGGTCCGGTGTTCTCGCCGGGGGCGGGCGGAGACCTGTGGGTGATGGGGCTCGTGGTCGCCGGGCTGAGCACGATCCTCGGCTCGGTCAACTTCATCACCACGATCATCTGCCTGCGGGCCCCGGGGATGACGCTCTTCCGGATGCCGATCTTCACGTGGAACGTGCTGTTCACGTCGATCCTGGCACTGCTCGCGTTCCCGGTGCTGACGGCCGCGCTGCTCGCCCTGGAGGCGGACCGGAAGTTCGGCGCGCACGTCTTCGACGCGGCCAACGGCGGTGCGCTGCTGTGGCAGCACCTGTTCTGGTTCTTCGGCCATCCCGAGGTGTACATCGTGGCGCTGCCGTTCTTCGGGGTGGTCACGGAGATCCTGCCGGTCTTCAGCCGCAAACCGGCCTTCGGATACGTGGGTCTGGTCGGGGCCACCATCGCCATCACCGGGCTCTCGGCGACCGTCTGGGCGCACCACATGTTCGCGACGGGCGGGGTGCTGCTGCCGTTCTTCTCGCTGATGTCGTTCCTGATCGCGGTGCCGACGGGCGTGAAGTTCTTCAACTGGATCGGCACGATGTGGCACGGCTCGCTGTCGTTCGAGACGCCGATGCTGTGGTCCCTGGGCTTCCTGGTCACGTTCCTGCTCGGCGGGCTGACCGGGGTGCTCATCGCGTCGCCGCCGATGGACTTCCATCTGACGGACTCGTACTTCATCGTGGCGCACCTGCACTACGTGCTGTTCGGGACGATCGTCTTCGCGACCTTCGCCGGGTTCTACTTCTGGTGGCCCAAGTTCACCGGCCGGATGCTCGACGAACGGCTGGGGAAGATCCACTTCTGGGCGCTCTTCGTGGGCTTCCAGCTCACCTTCCTCGTCCACCACTGGCTGGGCGAGCAGGGTATGCCCCGCCGGTACGCGGACTACCTGGCCACCGACGGGTTCACCACGCTCAACACCCTGTCCACCATCGGGGCGTTCCTGCTGGGCCTGTCGACACTGCCGTTCCTGTACAACGTCTGGAAGACCTGGCGGTACGGCGAGCGTGTCACCTGTGACGACCCGTGGGGCTGGGGCCGTTCACTGGAGTGGGCGACCGGCTGCCCGCCGCCCCGGCACAACTTCCACGCGCTGCCCCGCATCCGCTCCGAGTCGCCCGCCTTCGACCTGCACCATCCGGAGGCGGTCACCCCACGCCCCCATCCCCACCCCGCTCTCGGCGGCGACGGAAAGGCGGACCGATGAAGGGCGAGGCGTGGCTGTTCAGCGGGGTGGCCCTGTTCTTCGCGGTGACCTGTGGGGTGTACGCGGCCTTCGCGCCCGACCCGGCGGGCATCGCGGCGCTCGCCGTGTCCGGGCTGATGGCGGCGCTGATCTCCGCCTTCCTGTGGCGGCAGGCCCACCGGACGGCTCCGCGCCCCGAGGACCGCAAGGACGCGCGCGTCCACGAGGTGAGCGGCCGGCGGGGCTACTTCCCGGCGCGCAGCTACTACCCGGCCATCAGCGCGGCCGGTACGGCGCTGCTGGGCCTGGGCACGGTCCAGGGGCTGTGGCTGTTCCTCATCGGGGTCGGTGTGCTGATCCCGGGTGTCTACGGCTTCGTCTTCCAGAACCCCGACCCGGCGCGCTGATCCCCCGGCCGCCGCGGCCCGGCCAGCAGCTCCTCGGCCTCCCGCTCCTGTTCCGCCGTCAGCCCGGGGCGCACCTGATCGCGGTAGTACCAGTGGCTGAGCCGTGACCGCAGCCGCCGGGCGAGCCGGACGCGGGCGGGGGCGCGCCTGGGTGCGGGCAGGGCGAGCGGGCGGGGCAGCTCCCGGGCCAGCAGGACGTACCGCTTCTCCTCGGGCAGCGGCGCGTGCTCCGGGTGGTAGCCGCCCTCCAGGGACTGCCGTACGCCGCCGGTCTCCTCGCCGTCCTCCAGCAGCTCCCGGTCCCGCGCCTGGAGGGCCAGGCAGAGCCGGTCGGTCACCACGAACGCCGCCGGGGGCAGGACGAACAGGGCGATGCGGAACGCCCAGGTCAACCCGTGCACGGGTACGTCGAAGACGTAGGCGATGACGTCCTGTGCCCCGGCGAGCAGGAGCACCGCGTAGGCCGTCAGGGCGGCGACGCCGAGCCCCGTGCGGACCGGCCGGTCGCGGGGGCGGTCGCAGAGGTGGCGTTCGCCGGAGCCCCCGGTGATCCAGCGCTCGAAGAAGGGGTACGCGTACAGCACGAGGAACAGCGCGCCGGGCAGCAGCACCCCGGGGACCAGCGGGTTCCACATCAGGGTGTGGCCCCACAGCCGGGTCTCGACCCCGGGCATCAGCCGCAGGGCGCCCTCCAGGAAGCCGACGTACCAGTCGGGCTGGGAGCCGGTGGAGACCTGGTCGGTGCGGTAGGGGCCGTAGTCCCAGATGGGGTTGATCTGCGCCACGGCCCCCAGGAGGGCGAGCACGCCGAACACGATGAAGAAGAGGCCGGCCGACTTGGCCGCGTACTGCGGGAAGAGCGGCTTGCCGACCACGTTGCGGCCGGTGCGCCCCGGGCCCGCCCACTGGGTGTGCTTCAGATGCACGACGAGCAGCAGGTGCAGGCTGATCAGGGCGAGGAGCAGTCCGGGGACCAGCAGGATGTGGACGGGGTAGAGCCGCGAGACGATGTCCTCGCCCGGATACTCACCGCCGAAGACGAAAAAGCTCACATAGGTGCCGACGACCGGGATCGACAGCATGATGCCCTGCGCGGTGCGCAGCCCCGTACCGGACAGCAGGTCGTCGGGGAGCGAGTAGCCGGCGAAGCCCTCCAGGAGGGCGAGGAGGAACATCGTCACCCCCACCGTCCAGTTGACCTCGCGCGGCCTGCGGAACGCGCCGGTGAAGAAGACGCGCAGCATGTGCACACCGATCGAGGCGACGAAGAGGAGCGCCGCCCAGTGGTGGATCTGCCGGATCAGCAGGCCGCCGCGTACGTCGAAGCTGATGCGGAGGGTGCTGGCGTACGCCTCCGATGTGCGGAGGCCCCGCAGTGGGGTGTACGAGCCGAGGTAGACCGACTCGGTCATCGACGGCTGGAAGAACAGCGTCAGGTAGACCCCGGTGAGCAGGAGCACGATGAAGCTGTAGAGCGCCAGTTCGCCGAGGAGGAAGGACCAGTGGTCCGGGAAGGCCTTCCGCAGCATCGCGCGAGCGGCCCCGGCGAGCGGGAGCCGGGCGTCCACGGCGTCCGCCGCCCTGCCGCTCGCGCGCCGGGCCCGGTCCTTGATGTGCCTCTCGCTCTTCGGCAGCACGAGTCGCCTCTCCGTCGGCCGGTTGTTCCGCTTGTTGCGCGCTCGACGAAAGGGGTACCCCCGGATTCCCGGCTCTCACGGCGTACGGGCCGGGTTCGGCGGAAAGGTGCCGCGCTCTTGCGCCGCTCGGCCGACGCGGAGGCGTACCTCACGCGCGACTCCCGGCGTTTCGGATCGTTGGACCGGGTGCCCCGGCCGCGACCCCGGCGGGCAGGCCCGGGCGACGACGGCCAGGACCCTCTGACCGCACCGCGACGAAAGGCGTCCCCATGCCCCAGCCACCGCAGCCGTCCGGGCGGATACTGCTGCCGACGGAGGAGTACGTCCGTTCGGTGCCCAAGTCGACCGGCTTCGCCTGTGTGTTCTTCACCGACGAGGACGACCGCCCGGTGCAGTTGCGGGCCACGTACTCGCGGACCCATCCGTGGCAGTTCCCCGGCGGGACGATGGACCACGGCGAGCGGCCCTGGGAGACGGCGCGGCGGGAGTGCCGGGAGGAGACGGGCATCGAGGTGCCGGGGCCTCCGCGCCTGCTGGCCTCGGTCTTCGGTCCTCCCGGCGCCGACTGGCCGTACACCACTTCGGGGTGCGTGTTCGACGGCGGCCGGCTCACGGACGAGCGGATCCGGTCCATCGTCCTGGACCCGGACGAGCACGACGCGGTCCGGACCCTGCCCCTGGAGGAGTGGCGTCCCCTGATGCCCTCGCAGGACTTCGCCCGCCTGGAGGCGGTGCTGACTGCGCGCCTGACGGGGACGGCAGCCTACTTCGACGCGTGGGGGTGGGGGGACGGCTGAGCGGCGGGGCGCCTCATCGAGCCTGACGTCGGGGGAGGGCCGAGCCGGGCCCGGTGTTCCGAGGAGCCGCACGGCAGGCCACGGCGGCCCGGCGGGGTCGCTCCCCCACCGGGCCGCAGGCCTGCGCGCGTGGTCAGGCCGCGCACACTCCGAGGTCCTCCCAGACGCCCCACTCGCCGGTGGTGCCGGGCTTGTCGCCCTTCACCCACCACTTGGCGCGCCAGGTGTGCCCGTCGTACGAGACGGTGTCGCCGCCGGTGTAGACGGCTTCGGTGCTCCACAGCGGCACGGCGCAGTCGCCCGGGTCGCCGCCGTCGCCGTCCCCGCCGCCGGGGTTGCCGCCGTCGTCGCCGCCGCCGCTCTCACCGGTGGAGCCGATGTTGACGTCGATGCAGGCGTAGAAGGCGTTGGCGGTGTCGGCGACGTTCCAGACGGCGAGCACCTTCTGCCGCCCGGTGAAGCTGCCGAAGTCGACCTCCTGGCTCACGTCGGCGGGCGGCTGGGCGTGGTTGCCGGCGAACTCGGCGATCTCCTGGTCGCCGATGAAGTACTGCCAGTTGTCCGTGGCGTGACGGGCGGTGTGGTGCCAGGTGAAGGTGTACGTCTTGCCGACCGGGGTGACCTGCCAGCCCTTGTTGTCGTCGTCCAGCTCGGCGTACGCCGCGTTGCCGCCGCTGCAGCTCTTCAGGCCCTTCGGCCCCTCGACGCTCTGCGGCTCGTACTTGATCTGGCCGCAGTCGACGACACCCGCGGCGCACTGGGCCTGCCGGCTCGTGGGGGCGGTCACCCAGCCGTGGGCGCTCGCGGTGCCGGCCTGCACGCCGAGGGCGAGCACGGGGGCGACCAGCGCTCCGATGGAAACGGCCATCCGTCGCTTGGTGTTCATGCCACATCACTTCCTTTGCTCGTACGGAGGCCGGGCGCTCGCCTGCGGCACATGGGCACCCCTGGTCCAGACCTGGCCGGTGCAGGTCTAGACCTTAGCGACGGAGAAGGCCCGGTCAAGGGGATGGACCGCGTCGGTTCACGCCTCCACTTTTCAGGATCGAGTGGTTCGCCACCGAACCACTCGCGCCCCCACTTTTAAGTGATCCTTAAGCCCCTGGTCACCGATGGCGCCCGTCGGCCGCCCGGCACCGACGCACCCTCCGCGTGCCCCACGAACCGCCAAATTGGTCTAGTCCTAATCTCGTTGGAATCGTTGACGCGCAGGTCACGGGCCGGTTATCACTGCTCCAGCCCATCCACAGCACCACCCGCTCCCCCGCTGGAGGCCGCACGTGCACCCCCGTAAGACTCTGATCGCCGCGCTGTTGAGCACGGCCCTCGCCACCGGCGGCCTCGCCGCGACCGTCGGCATCGGCTCCGCACAGGCGGCCGACGCACCGGCCTCCGCTTCCTCGGGCGACGTGCGCATCGCGTACTACGACCAGTGGAGCGTCTACGGCAACGCCTTCTACCCGAAGCAGCTCGACACCCGGGGCATCGCCGGCCAGCTGGACGTCATCAACTACTCGTTCGGCAACATCCACCCCACCGACCTCACCTGCTTCGAGGCCAACAAGGCGGCGGGCGACGACAACAACCCCAACGCGGGTGACGGCGCGGGCGATTCGTACGCCGACTACCAGAAGTCCTTCAGCGCGGCGGACAGCGTCGACGGCGTGGCCGACAAGTGGGACCAGCCGATCGTGGGCGTCTTCAACCAGTTCAAGGAGCTGAAGGCGAAGTACCCCCATCTGAAGATCAACATCTCGCTGGGCGGCTGGTCGTACTCCAAGTACTTCAGCGACGCGGCGAAGACGGACGCGAGCCGCAAGAAGCTCGTCTCGTCCTGCATCGACCAGTACATCAAGGGCAACCTCCCCGTCGAGGGCGGCTACGGCGGCCCCGGCTCGGCGGCCGGGATCTTCGACGGCATCGACATCGACTGGGAGTACCCCGCCTCCGCGGGCGGCCACCTGGGCAACCACTACGCCCCCGAGGACAAGCAGAACTTCACCCTCCTGCTGGCGGAGTTCCGCAAGCAGCTCGACGCGTACGGCGCTGCCAACGGCGGCAAGAAGTACCTGCTGACCGCCGCCTTCGGGGCCGGCCAGGACAAGATCGCGAACATCGAGACCGACAAGATCGGCCAGTACCTCGACTACGCGAACCTGATGACGTACGACATGCACGGCGCCTGGGACGGCGACGGGCCGACGTACCACCAGTCCCCGCTCTACTCCGGCAGCAACGACCCGTCCGACCCGGTCGCGCCCGGCACCGAGAAGTACTCGATCGACAACGCGGTCGACTCCTGGATCGACGGCAAGCCGGCCTACGGCATCGCCGGCGGCTTCCCCGCGAACAAGCTGACCCTGGGCTACGAGTTCTACTACCGCGGCTGGAAGGGCGTCCCGGAGGGCTCCACCCACGGCCTGGCCCAGTCCGCGACCGGCGGCTCCTCCCCCCGCCCGCTGAGCCAGCAGGCGGGCATCGCGCACTACAAGGAGCTCGGCGGCATCGTCGACAACCCGGCGACCACCTACTGGGACGACCAGGCGAAGGCGTCCTACTTCTACAAGGACGGCGAGTTCTTCACGGGCCTGGACCAGAAGTCCATCCAGGCCAGGGCGGACTACGCCAAGCAGCGCGGCCTCGCCGGGGCGATGATGTACTCGCTGCTCGGCCTGGACGAGAACGCGACCCTGCTGAAGCAGATCAACACCGCGATCGGCGGCACCACCACCGGCCCCACGACCCCGCCGACCACCGACCCGACCGACCCGACCACCCCGCCCACCACCGACCCCACGGACCCGCCCGCCGGGGACTGCGGCTCGGTCCCGGCGTACGTGGCCGGCACGGTCTACAACGCGGGCAACGAGGTCTCCCGCAACGGCCGCAAGTACAAGGCCCAGTGGTGGACCCAGAACGAGGCCCCGGGCAGCACCGGCGACTGGGGCGTCTGGAAGGACCAGGGCGCCTGCTGACGCCCTGACCCGCTGAGGGCCCCCGCCGGTGTGCGCACCGGCGGGGGCTCGCGCGCACCGGCTGTCACCGGAGCGGGAAGCCGGCCCCGCGCTGCTCGTCGGACCGGGGGCCGCGGATGCGGCGTTCGGCCTCGGAGATGGCGAGGTCGTTGATGCTTGCCTCGCGGCGCCGCATGAGGCCGTGCCCGTCGAACTCCCACAGCTCGTTGCCGTAGCTGCGCCACCACTGGCCGCCCGCGTCGTGCCACTCGTACTGGAAGCGGACGGCGATCCGGTCGTCGCCGAACGACCAGAGGCTCTTGCGCAGGGCGTACTCCCGCTCGCGCTGCCACTTGCCCGTCAGGAAGGCGACGATCTCCTCGCGCCCGCGGACGAATGTGTCCCGGTTCCGCCAGACCGAGTCCGCCGTATAGGCCAGTGCCACCCGGTGGGGGTCACGGGTGTTCCAGGCGTCCTCGGCGGCCTGGACCTTTCGCAGGGCCGTCTCACGGGTGAACGGTGGTACGGGCGGACGGTCTTCGGCCGGCATGGCGCCTCCACTGACGACAACTGGAGAACGAGCGTTCTCCAGCGCTAGGATGTCTACGGTAGAGAACGATCGTTTTCGACGTCAAGGAGGCGCGATGCCGGCACCGATCCCGGTGGAGCAGCGGGAACGGGACCGCGACGCGCTGCTCGACGCGGCCGAGGGCCTGTTCTACGCACGGGGCATCCAGGTGGTCGGCATGGACGCGGTACGGGCGGCATCGGGCCTGTCCCTGAAGCGGATCTACCAGCGCTTCGCCACGAAGGAGGACCTCGTCGTGGCCGTGCTCCGACGGCGTGACCAGCGGTGGCGGGGGGACCTCGCCGCGTACGTGGAGCGGGTCCCGGACGCCGGGGAACGGGTGCTCGCGGTCTTCGACTGGCTGGCCCGGTGGTTCGCCCGCCCGGACTTCCGCGGCTGCGCCTGGATCAACGCGCACGGCGAACTCGGCGCGACCTCCGAGGCGGTGCTCGCCGAGGTCCGGGAGCACAAGAGGGCCTTCCGCGCCCAGATCGCCGCATGGGTCGACGCGACCGGCGCGCCCGTGGCCGAGCCGGTCTTCCTGCTGGTCGAGGGAGCGATCGTGACGGCGGGCATCACCGGCGAGCCGGAGTCGGCCGGGCATGCCCGGGCGGCCGCGGCGACGCTCCTCGCGGCCGGCTGAGCCCCGCACACGAAAGGACCGGGTCCATGAGGGAAACCGTATTCACACGCCGGAGCGGCTGGATCCCCGGCGTGGTCCGCGAGGACGGTGCGCTGAAGCTGATGCTGGGCGCCGGGGCCGACGCCAACCACGACCCCCGCACGTTCACGTTCCCGATCGGGGAGGCCCACCTCGCCGTGATCCGGGAGGACCTGGCCCGGCACCTGCTGCTGTGGAGCGCGCTCCTTCCGCTGTGCGACGCCGCCGGCACCCGCGGCCGGCTCGACGAGGACGCCGCCGTCGCGCTCCTGGACCCGGTCCTCCTCGCACCGCCGGCGGACGTCGACGCGCTCTTCCGGCGCATCCCGTGGCAGCGGGGCCGGCTCGTCGCCCACGGAGCCGACACCCGCCTGCTCGACCGCGGCGAGGTCGTCGCGGCGATGCGTACGGCGACGGAGACGTCCAACGGGAAGCGGGCCCAGGAGGATCACGCACAACACCGTCGGGCCGGGCGCGGCACCGTACTCGGTCCCCTCGACGCCGCGCTTCTGCGGTACACGAACCAGTACCTGCACGGCGCGACGATCCCGAAGCGGACGCCCGACGCCGTCGACCCCGCCCTGCTGCCCGGGGTCATGCGGGTGATCGCCACCGCGGAACACGCCTGCGCCGGCCTGCGCATCGGCCGCGACCCCCGCCGGGGGAAGCGCGCCACGGACAAGCGGGACTGGGAGCGGATGACGACGGCGGTCGACACGGCCGTGCGCCGCGCCCACCCCGAACTCGTCGACGAGGCGGTGCGCACCGTGAGCTTCCTGATGTGCTCGGAGGCCGCGGCCCGCTCCAGGAACAGCCCCCTGGACCCCATGGACGACGACGGGCAGCCCGCGCGGAAGACGCCCCTGTCGTTCACCGACGACAAGGACGCCGAGAAGACGTGGCGCCCGGGCAACCCCCGTACCGCCACCGCGGAGTTCTGGGAGTTCGTCGCCGACCGCGCCGCCTCGGACAACGAGGTGTTCACCATCGAGGACGAGGAGCGCGGCGAGGGAATCCAGCTCCACTTCTACGCGGACTCCGCGGCCCGGATCACGACGGTACGCGAGGGCGGCGGCGGCTCGGATCCGGAGTACCGGGTCGAGTACGCCCTGATCGACGGCATGAGCGGCTACCGCGCCCTGGTCAGCGCCTTCGTCCGCGCCGGCTGCGCCGGACTCGGGGAGCACGGGCCGTGGCTCCCGGACGCCGCGGAGTTCGAACGGGCCCGACGGCACCGGGACGCGGCGCGGCGCGGGCGGTAGCCACGCAGGTGGGCCGTGCTCTGGGCCGGGTTCCCGGACTCGCGACGGCTTCTCTCCGGGCTGCTGCTCGGGGGCAGCGACGCGACGACTCCGGCGCCGGCGAGTGCGGGCTTCCACGCCTTGGTGCTCCAGGTGCAGGGCCGCGGCTTGAGCGACCCGTCGGCAGGATGTCAGTCAGCTGACGGAGGCTGTCGGCACGGCGGCCGAGCCATTCTCGTGGAGACATCGAAACCCCCCGGCACCCGGGCGGGACCACGAGGAGCGGACCATGAACACCATCGCGCAGCACTGCGACGCCGTGGCCAAGGCGAACGCCACCATCTACGGCCTGGCCGCCTCGGTGTTCAGCTCGGACTCGATGAAGGCCCGCCGGATCGCCCGGCGCATCCGCACCGGCACGGTATGGATCAACACCTGGGGAGCCATCAGCGAGGACTTCGAGGAGGGCGGCGTCAAGGGAAGCGGTTACGGCTACCTGTGCGGCCCGCGCGCAATCGAGGAGTTCCAGGCCCTCAAGGTGTACGTGGAGCAGGACCACACGCAGTCCGCTCACTGATCAGATCACGACCTGGCCCGGCGTCCACCTGGGCGCCGGGCCGTCGGCCTTGCCCCCTGCACGGGAAGGTTGCACCAGGCGTCGATTCTGATCACCGGAGCGACGAACGGTCTTGGTCTCGCTCTGGCTGAGGAGCTTGCGGAAGTCGTGCACCAGTTACTTCTGCACGATCGTGCCCCGCAGCGACTGGTGCCGATCGCGCGGAGTTTCGGGGCCGAGCAATACATCGCCGAACGGTACGGGCTGCTCACGCTCATCGTGCTCGGCGAGACCATCGCGGCGGCCACCGTCGCCGTGAAGTCGGGGATCGACGAGCACGAGGCCCTGGGTGAGTTGCTGCCCATCGCCGCCGGCGGACTGCTGATCATCTTCGCCGCCTGGTGGGTGTACTTCGCGGTCCCCATCCACGGGCACCTCCGCTCCAACCGGCAGTCCTTCCTCTGGGGCTACGGCCATTACCTGATCTTCGTCTCGGGTGCCGCGATCGGGGCCGGCCTGGAGGTGGCGGTGGAGCAGGCGGTGGGCAAGGCGCACCTCTCGGCGCTGTCGGCGTCGGCGGCGGTGACGCTGCCGACAGCGCTGTTCCTGCTCACGGTGTGGGCGCTGCACTCGCGCTTCTACAAGGTGGGGATCGCCCAGCAGTCGGTGCTGCCGGCCACGGCGCTGCTGGTGGTCGTCTGTACGTTCCTGGGTCACTGGGCGGTGCTCGCGGCGGGGCTGGTGGCGGCGCTGGCGGTGGCAGCCGGGGTGACGCTGACGGCGCTCGGGGCGAGCCCGGAGCGCGGGAAGGGCGAGGAAGGCGTCGCGATGCCAGTTCTGTGAGGGAACCCTCGCCGCCTCGGGAACCTGGCCGGCACTGCGCACGACGGCGCCCGTGCCGTGCGTCTGGTGCACCTAGTGCCCCTCCCGGCAAGCTTTGCCCGGTTCCCTGACCATCCCGGCCTCGCGTGCGTCGAGCAGCTTTTTCGCGCCGCGGTTCCAGCTCGCCCGCCCGCACGGCCTCGTCCTCGATCAGATCGCCGTGGACGGCTCCGTCACCAAGGCGCCCGGAGGCGGAGAGGCGGCCGGTCGCTCACCGGTCGACCTCGGCAAACAGGGCCTGAAACGCACGGGCATGACGGGCGGGTACGGCATTCCACTGGGTCGTGTCCTGGCCGGTGCCAACCGCCACGACTCCCCGCTGCTCGCCCCGACCCTGGACCGTCTGAACGACCTGGGGCCGTTACCCGACGACATCACCGTGCACCTGGACGCCGGCTACGACTCGGACAAGACCCGAGCGCTGCTCAGCGAACGCGGCCTGCACGGACGCATCGCGCACAAGGGGGAGAAGGCGCCCATCCAGGCCAGTCAGCGTTGGCATGTCGAACGCACCCACGCCTGGCAGAACGCCTTCGACCGGCTCGCCTGCTGCTATGAGCGGCGCACCTGCGTCATCGACGCCTTCTTCGACCTCGCCGACAGGATCATCACCGTGCGCAGTCTGATCCGGCAGGCATGGACCACACACCGCTGGACACCCGTCCTCGACGCCGCCCATGACTGATCACCAGGGCACGGGCGTTCCGTCCCAGGAGAAGAAGCCACCGGTGGGGCCGTCGTCCGGCAGCAGGGCCAGGCGGAGGGCGCCCTGCGCGGCCTCGGCCGGGTCGCCGCCGGCAGCGGCGGCCTGGGGGTTGAGATCGGTGGCCCGCAGGCCGGGGGCGAGAGCGTTGACCTTGAAGCCGTCCTCGGCCAGCGTCTGGGCGTAGAGGACGGTGAGGGCGTTGAGGGCGGCCTTGGACGACCGGTAGGCGGCGCCGGCACCGCTTCCCGGGGTGAACTGGGGGTTGGGGGTGGTGCTCCAGGCCAGCGACGCGGTGCCACTGGAGATGTTGACTATGCGCGGGCTCGGGGACCGGCGCAGGGCGGGCAGGAAGGCATTGGTCACCGCCACGACCCCGAACACGTTGGTCTCGTATGTGCGGCGGTACTCCTCGACGCCGGTGTCGGTCGGCGGGGCGAGTGACGGCGAGATGCCGGCGTTGTTGACCAGCACGTCCAAGCGGTCCATCTGGGCCGCGGCCTGTGCGACGCCGGCGGGATCTGTCACGTCGAGGACCAGCAGTCGGGCCCCGGCTCCGATTTCCTCGACGGCCCGCTGCCCGCGCCCGGGGTCACGGGAGCCCACGTACACGGTGAGGCCCTCGGCGGCGAGCAGCCGGGCGATATGCTTGCCGATGCCCTTGTTGGCACCGGTGACCAGAGCTGTGTGTTCGTTCATGGCAACCACACTTCCCTGGTCGTGGGTGCCCTGCCAGGGACAGTCTGTACCAGGCAGTGGGAGGAGGCGACATGGCGCGGCAGGAGCTGGCCCACTACCTGCGGGACCGCCGGGCGGCCCTGGGGCCGCACGAGATCGGCCTGGCGGCGACGGGCACCGACCGCCGCACACCGGGTCTGCGCCGCGAAGAGGTGGCGGAGCTCGCCCACATGTCGGTCGACTACTACACGCGGCTGGAGCAGGCCCGGGGGCCGCGGCCATCGGCCCGGATCCTGGACGCGCTGGCCCGCGCGCTGCGGCTCACGCCGGCCGAGCGCAGCCATCTGTTCCGCCTGGCGGGTTCGAGCGCGCCGCCTGGCATCAGCGCCGTGCGGCGGGTGCGCCCGCACGTGGCCCGGATGCTGGAGCGGTTGCCGGAGACCGGCGCCATCGTCACTGACGCGGCGTACGACATTGTCGCCTGGAACCCCCTGGCCCGGGCACTGCTCGGCGCTGACCTTGGAGGCGGGACGACGAACCTGGCCCGACGACGCTTCCTGGGCCAGGGGCGGATGTACGGGAGCTCCAGCGCCGAGGAATTCGGGCACATCGTGGTGGCGCGGCTGCGCCGGGCCGCGGACCGCTACCCGCATGACCCGCAGCTGGCCGCGCTGCTGGCCGAACTGCACGCCGTCAGTGAGGAGTTCCGGCAGATCTGGGAGGCACGTCCGGTCCACGCTCCCGGGCATCGCACCAAGACCCTGGACCATGCGGAGGCTGGTGCGCTGCGGTTGAACTGCGACGTCCTGCTCGTGCCCGAGGATGACCAGGAGGTTGTCCTGATGACGGCTGATCCCGGATCACCTGCCGTGCGGGCTCTGCGCAGGCTGGCCACGCAGGCGACCTGAAACGAAGGATGCGCACAGGTCTCACCAACAGTCACAGAGCGTCGCAACTCAATATTCACTCGGGTCTGTGCCCACCTTGATGCCGAGGCCTTCCACGCCGCCTGTCCGCGCGGCCTCTTCAGACCTCGTACACGACTTCGCCCTATCCAACCTTCAGGACTCCCGATGAGTACTCCGCAGCCGTCCGCTCGCCTGGCCCGGGCGATAACCGACGCTCTGGCCCCGGCCTATCTCGTGATGGGCATCCTGCTGATCGTCGGTCGGCACAGCACGGGTGACTGGGCGGGTCTCGGCTGGGGGCTCCTGGCAACGCTCTTCTGCGGCGGCATCCCCGCCAGCGTGCGATCCCCCTGAGCGCCGACACCACCTTCACCACGCACGTGCTGCCTGCCCTACGAGACGCTGAGGCCGCCGGCGCCATCGACGGGTGGTGGTACACCCGCAAGCACCCCTGCTGGCGCCTGCGGCTACGCGTACGGCCCACGACCGGGGCCAGGTTGACTGTCGGTGCCGACCTGGACCGCCTCGTCGCCGACGGGCATCTACAACGCTGGTGGCCCGGCATCTACGAGCCGGAGACCGCGGCATTCGGAGGGGCGGCCGGTATGACGGCCGCGCACGCCCTGTTCATCACCGACAGCCGGGAGGCACAGCAGTTGCGGCAGCGCGGCAACCTGGCCGTGGGTCCTCGCGAGCTGTCCGTCCTTCTCTGCCGGCGGACCGCTGGAGCCCGTCGCCGAGTGGGCTGTCGCCTTCCGCGACGCGGGGCAGGAACTCGGCCACGGCGCCCAGGAAGGAACGCTCGACCGCGGGCTGCGACAAGTGCTCAGCTACCACGTGATCTTCCACTGGAACCGACTCGGACTGTCCATGCGAGGACAGAGCATCCTGGCCTGGGCAGCCCGGGAGGCCATCCTCCACACGGGAAACGAGGCATGGCCGCCTGCGGACCGTCACGCTCGGCGCGGCCATTGACCCAGGGACTTCTCAGGGACTTTCAGCGCTGTCCGAGGGACTTTCGAGGGACTTTTCGTCGCCCAAAGCAGCAACCTACTGAAAGACCAGAAAGGGCCTCCGACGCAGGTCGGAGGCCCTTTCGCAGGCAAAGCCGCAGGTGGCGGCAGACGAGTCGGGCTGTACGCCGGGTTCTGTCGCCCGGTCGCCTCGCGGCGGCCGGGGAGACGGCCATCCATCTAGGACCGGCATTGCTGCCGGTCTCGTGCGGTCTACCCGCGAACTCGGGCGGGCAGCCCTCGAACGTTCGCGCAGGGCCGTCTCGCGACGGCCCCTCTTGACCTTGCTCCGGGTGGGGTTTACCTAGCCGCCTGGGTCGCCCCAGGCGCTGGTGGTCTCTTACACCACCGTTTCACCCTTACCCGGGACCGAGGTCCCGGGCGGTCTGTTTTCTGTGGCACTGTCCCGCGGGTCACCCCGGGTGGCCGTTAGCCATCACCCTGCCCTGTGGAGCCCGGACGTTCCTCGGGGGGATCCGGAGATCCCCACGCGGCCGTCCGCCCGGCTCGTCTGCCGTGCCGCCCATGCTACCCGCCCCGCAGGGGTGGCTCAGAGCAAGTCCTCCGTCTTCAGGTCGAGGTCGAACGGGGACGGCAGACGGATCGGCTTCCCGAAGGGCACGGTGCAGTGCTGGCGGTAGTCGTCGCCCTCCGGGTCGCTGAACAGCGTCACCGAGGACTCCTCCCGGTCCACCAGCAGGTACAGCGGGATCGGGCCCCTCGCGTAACAGTGCCGCTTGGCCTCGCGGTCGGCGGCCGGTTTGGACGACGCGACCTCCATGACCATGGCCACCCCCTCGCACGGCATCCACGGGGCCGCGCCCCTGTACAACCGCAGTGCCCCCGGAGCGAACGTGCCGTCAGGGATGACGTGATTCGCCGGACAGCCCCTGCCGCCCCTCAGCCTCAGGCCCTTGTTCCCCGCAAAGTCCACGTCGGTCTTCGCGTGCCTGATCACCTGCTCAAGGATGAGGCCGATGCAATCCTCGTGATCGCCGTCCGGTGGCGGCTTCAGCGCGATCTCTCCCTCGACCAACTCCGCCCGGAAGCCCTCCGGTGGGTCCAGAGCCAAGAAGCCTTCCAGCAGGACGCCCGCCTGCGAATCCGGTTCATGCGGAACGGCAGACATGTGGCGCCCTCTCCTCGGTCGGTCGCCAGCATGGGCCATCGCGGACCACCAGTCCGTGAGATCGGGAGTCGTTCCCCCGATCGTGGCGCAGGAGGCGCCCCGGCGGTCAGAGGCGGCCCGACGCCAGCGCGGTGATGCCCGCCGTCCAGGCCGCCGTGACGGACTCCGGGGTGGGGAAGCGGTCGTTGAGTTCCATCATGACCATGCCGTGGGCGAAGGCCCAGGCCGCGCGGGCCAGGGGCTCGTCCGGGGCCAGGGCGCGGAAGAGCGGGGCGGCGGCGCGTTCTTCGAGGTGCTGGGGGTGAGGGCGGGCCGTGGTGAGGCGGTAGAGGTGGGGGTGGGCCAGGGCGTGGGCGCGGTAGGCGGCGGCCAGGGCCGGGAAGGAGCCCGGGGCGGCGGTCTCCGCCGCTTCGAGGGCCTCGGCGGTCTCCGTCAGCATCGCGTCGGCCAGCGCGTTCACCACGGACGACTTGTCCGGGAAGTGCTTGTAGAGGGACGGGGCCGTGATGCCCAGCCCGCCGGCGAGGCGGCGCATGGTCAGCGCGTCCGGGCCCTCCTGCTCCAGGAGCGTGCGGGCGGCGGCCAGGATCTGGTGCTGGCGGGCGCGGTCGGTCACGCCGGTCCTTCCGTCGTACGGGGCGCGGGGGCCGAACTCGCGATCGTACGAGATGCCGTCAGGCCGGGGTGAACAGGGCCTTCGCGGTGCCCGGCGCCGCCTGCGCGAGGCGGACCCGCAGGCGCTCGCCCAGCGGGAGGGGCGTGGTCCCCTCGATGCGGGCGACGATCGCCGGGTCGTCGATGTGGACGGTGCCGGCCGCCGGTTCGTGGTCCTTCACGTCCACCACGTACCCGTCGAACACCTCGCCCACCCGGTCCTTCAGCAGCGCCGCCTCGACCAGGTCGACGGACTCCCGCTCCACGGTGTTGGCGCGCCGCGTGCCCTCCGCCATCTCCTTGGGCAGCGGGGGCAGGGCCGCGAGCACCCACTCGGGCGGGTCGCGGTCCTCGCAGGCGGCGACGCACAGCTCGGAGGCGTACCGGTCGACGAGGCGGCGCAGTGGCGCGGTGCAGTGCGTGTACAGGTCGGCCACCGCCGCGTGCACGGCCGGGTCCGGCAGGTCGCCGTGGTCGAAGACCGTGTAGCCCGCGCCGCGCAGCAGCGTCGTGCACTCCTGGAGGAACGCCGCGTGGTCGGTGCGCCTCGGGTCGAGCGAGCGGACGACCTGGGCGTACGGGACGTGGTGCGGCCAGTCGATGTGCAGGGCCTCGGCGCTGCGGCGCAGCCGGGCCACCGCGCCGTCGGGCGCGATCGGCAGCGTACGCAGGATGCCGGTTCTGCTCTCCGCCATCAGACGGGCCGCCGCCATGCCCGTGAGCAGGGAGATCTGGGCGTTCCAGCCGTCGGCGGGGAGCGGGGCGCGGTATTCCAGGCCGTACGTGCCGTCGTGCTCGGTGATCTCCTGCTCGGGCACGCCCAGCGAGATGCCGCCCCGGGCCACCTCCTGCTCCTCGCGGAGCGTGCCGATGTCCCTGAGCAGCGCGAGCGGTTCCTCGGCGGTGCCGGCGTCGATCTGCCGCTGCACGCCCGCGTAGTCCAGCTTGGCGCGGCTGCGTACGAGGGCCCTGCGCACCCGGGCCGTCCCCGCCCGGCCCTCCGGGTCCAGGTCGGTCTCCCACAGCACCGCGGGGCGGACCCGGCCGGGCAGCAGGCTGGCGGCGTCCTCCGAGAGGACCTCCGGGTGCAGCGGCACCTTGCCGTCGGGGAAGTAGAGCGTCGTCACCCGTCGGTGCGCCTCGGCGTCCAGCGCGCCGCCGGGGCGCACGAACGCGGCGACGTCCGCGATGGCGTAGTGCACGCGGTAGCCGTGGGCGCGCCGCTCCAGGTGCATCGCCTGGTCGAGGTCCGTGGACGTGGGCGGGTCGATGGTGAGGAACGGGATGTCCGTCGCGTCGGCGTGCCCGGCGAGTTCCGGACTGCGCGCGGCGTCCGCCGCTTCGGCGAGCACGTCGGCCGGGAAGTCGTCGGGCAGCGACAGCTCGGCGCGCAGCCCGCGCAGGGCCGCCCGCAGCGGGGTCTCGGCTGCGCCGGTCATGTGCAGGAGGCGGCGGGGCATGGACCGAGCGTAGGGCGGGGCGCGGTTCGCGGCATTCCGGGAGGGCTCTGTGCCCGTACGGTGTGCCCCTCCGCCCCCGTACGCTGGCCGGGGGCAGCCGCGCGGTCCGCACGCCGCTTCGGCGCCCCTCCCCCGTACGTATGAAGGAGATCCGCCGTGCTCGTGCTGTTGCCGCCCTCCGAAGGAAAGGCCGCCTCGGGGCGCGGGGCCCCGCTGAAGCCCGAGTCGTTGTCGCTGCCCGGTCTGGCCGGGGCGCGGGGCGAGGTGCTGGAGGCGCTCGTGGAGCTGTGCGTGGCCGACGAGGAGAAGGCCCGCGAGGTGCTGGGGCTCAGCGAGGGGCTGCGGGGCGAGATCGCGAAGAACGCCGAACTGCGGACCGCGGGCACCCGGCCGGCCGGGGAGCTGTACACCGGTGTCCTGTACGACGCGCTCGGTCTCGGCTCCCTGGACACGGCCGCCCGCCGCCTCGCGGGGAAGTCGCTGCTGGTGTTCTCCGGGCTGTGGGGCGCGGTGCGGGTGGGCGACCGGATTCCTCCGTACCGCTGCTCGATGGGGGTCAAGCTGCCCGGGCTCGGCGCGCTCGGGGCGTTCTGGCGTACGCCGATGGCCGAGGTGATGCCGGAGGCGGCGGGCGACGGGCTCGTGCTGGACCTGCGCTCGTCCGCGTACACGGCGGCCTGGAAGCCGAAGGGTGCGGTCGCGGAGCGGACGGCGAGCGTGCGGGTGCTGCAGTCGCAGATCGTGGCCGGGGTCGAGAAGCGGTCGGTGGTCAGCCACTTCAACAAGGCCACCAAGGGCCGGATGGTGCGGGACCTGCTGCTCTCGGAGGCGCGGCCGGCCGGTCCGGCCGAGCTGGTGACGGTCCTGCGGGACCTGGGGTACGTCGTCGAGGCCGAGGCGCCCGCGCGGGCGGGGCGGCCGTGGCAGCTCGATGTGGTGGTGACGGAGATCCACTAGGCATACGTTGCACTCTCCGCAACGCTCGTTGCGTACTGTGGCACGCGGGGGCAGGATGGGCCCATGACCTCCTCCGTGCTGGATCTCGCCCCCGTCGTGCCCGTCGTCGTCCTGGAGGACGCGGCCGACGCGGTGCCGCTCGCCCGGGCCCTGGTCGCGGGCGGGCTTCCGGCGATCGAGGTGACTCTGCGCACCGACGCCGCCCTGGACGCGATCCGGGCCATCGCGGCGGAGGTGCCGGGCGCGGTCGTCGGGGCCGGCACCGTGATCTCGGCGCGGAACGTCGCGGACACCGTGGCGGCGGGGGCCCGGTTCCTGGTCAGTCCGGGGTGGACGGACGCGCTGCTGGACGCGATGAAGGGGTCCGGGCTGCCGTTCCTGCCGGGTGTCTCGACCACGTCCGAGGTCGTCGCGCTGCTGGAGCGCGGGGTCACCGAGATGAAGTTCTTCCCCGCCGAGGCCGCGGGCGGCACGGCCTATCTGAAGGCCCTCTCCGCGCCGCTCCCCCAGGCCCGGTTCTGCCCGACGGGCGGCATCTCGGCCGCCTCCGCGCCCTCGTACCTGGCGCTGCCCAACGTCGGCTGCGTGGGCGGGAGCTGGATGGTCCCCGCGGACGCGGTGGCCGGCCGGGACTGGGACCGCGTGGCGCGTCTCGCCGCCGAGGCGGCGGCACTGGCCTGAACCATGCGGCGCGGAGAACCCGTCGCACATCTGGCCTGAACGGCGCGGCGCGGAGAACCCGTCGCACATCGCCGTGCATGCTCCCCGGTATCCGGGGCACGACCCTTGTAGGGGACGTAGCCCGCATGCCGGGTCACCCGGGTTCCGGCCGGTAATCCCCCGACCCGCCGGAACCGCCTCGGCCCCATCGGCCTCCCCCCGGCCGATGGGGCCGAGTGCTGTCCCGGTGCCGTCAGCGCAGGTGGGACGTGTCGTTCAGCAGGCGTACGGAGGCGTTGCCGTCCGCGTAGTACGCGACGGCCGAGACGGACGCCGCCGAGAGCTCCATCCGGAACAGTGCCTCCGGCGGGGCGCCCAGGGCCAGCCGTACCAGGGTTTTGACCGGAGTCACGTGCGTGACGACGAGGACCGTGCGGCCGGCGTACCGCGTGATCAGGCCGTCGCGGGCGACGGCCACCCGGCGGGCGACCTCCGCGAAGCTCTCGCCGCCACCGGTGGGCGCCGCGTCCGGGGAGGCGAGCCAGGCGTCCAGGTCCGCCGCGTACCGCTCCTTGACCTCGCCGAACGTGAGTCCTTCCCAGGCCCCGAAGTCCGTCTCGCGCAGCCCGTCCTCGATCCGGACCTCCAGGCCGAGCCGGTCCGCGACCGCGCCGGCCGTCTCGCGGCAGCGGCGCAGCGGCGAGCTGACGATCTCCTGCACGGTGCCCCGGGCGGCGAAGGCGGCCGCCGCCCGCTCGGCCTGGTCGCGGCCGGCGGCGGAGAGCTCGGGATCGGTTCCGCCGCTGCCGGAGAACCGCTTCTGCGGGGTGAGGGCCGTCTCGCCGTGCCGCAGCAGTACGAGCGTGGCGGGGGCGCCCAGGTCGGGCGCCGAACCCCAGCCCACCTGCGGGGTCACCGGATCGGACGCCGGCGGGGCGGGGGCGGAGACGGCGGCGGCCGGGGGCGGCGCGGTCCGGGAGGCGCCGGAGATCTCGGTGCCCGGCAGCGGCTCGGGCTCGGCGCCCGTCCGCTTCAGCGCCGCCCTCGCACGGGCCGCACCCGCCACCGCGTCGCCGGGCGGGCCCTCCGTCGGGGGCAGCGCGGCCGCCACCGGGGAACGCGGGGTGTCCAGGGCGGCCGTGGAGGCCGAGGGGTCCCACTGGGCGCCGCGCCGGCCGGCGTCCATCGCCTCGTTGGCCAGCCGGTCCGCGTGCTTGTTGCGCTCGCGCGGGATCCACTCGTACGTGACGTCGGCCCCGGGCAGCACGCCCGCCGCCTCGGCGGCGAGGGGCCTCATGTCCGGGTGCTTGATCTTCCAGCGGCCGGACATCTGCTCGACGACCAGCTTGGAGTCCATCCGCACGTGCACCCGGACCCCGGTGCCCACCGGGCCGTCCGCGAGCAGCGCGCCCACCGCGCGGAGGCCGGCGACGAGGCCCTTGTACTCGGCGACGTTGTTGGTCGCGGTCCCGATGTACTCGGCGGCCTCGGCCAGCGTCTCGCCGGTGTCCGGGTCGATGACGACCGCGCCGTAGCCGGCGGGGCCCGGGTTGCCCCGGGAGCCGCCGTCGGCCTCGACGACAAAGCGGCGCGGCCGGTCCACTACAGGCCCGAGTCAGCCGTGCGGACCAGGATGCGGCGGCAGTTCTCGCAGCGCAGCACCGTGTCGGGGGACGCGGCCTTCACGTCGTTGATCTCCGTGATGTTGAGCTCCAGGCGGCAGCCCTCGCAGCGGCGCTGGAAGAGGCGGGCGGCGCCCACCCCGCCCTGCTGGGTGCGGAGCTTGTCGTACAGCTTCAGCAGGTCGGCCGGGACCGAACCGGCGACGACCTCGCGCTCCTTGGCGACCGTGGCGGCCTCCGCGTCGAGCTCCCGGGTGGCGGCGTCGCGGCGGGCGGTGGCGTCGTCGGCCTTGGCCTGCACGGCGGCGACCCGGTCGGTCAGCTCGGCGACCCGCTCCTGGGCGGACTCGCGGCGCTCCATGACCTCCAGGACGATGTCCTCCAGGTCGCCCTGGCGCTTGGCGAGCGAGGTGATCTCGCGCTGGAGGCTCTCCAGGTCCTTCGGCGAGGTGACCGCGCCGGAGTCCAGGCGCTGCTGGTCGCGGGCGGCGCGCTGGCGGACCTGGTCGACGTCCTGCTCCGCCTTGGTCTGCTCGCGGGCGGTGTCGCTCTCCTCCGTGGTGGAGGCGACGAGCAGGTCGCGGAGCTGGGCGAGGTCGGCCGTCAGCGACTCGATCTCGGCGTGCTCGGGCAGGGACTTGCGGCGGTGCGCGAGCTGGGAGAGGCGCTGGTCGAGCGCCTGGACGTCGAGAAGTCGGATCTGGTCGGCGGGCGCGGCGTTCAGTTGGGGGCTCCAGAAGAGTGGTGGGCGGTCCAGGGGTCGGTGACCTGCTTCGAGACGTGGACCCGCAGGTCCCATCCGAGGCGGTCGGAAATCGCGTCGAGCTGTGCCGCGGCCTGCTCGCACCACGGCCACTCGGTGGCCCAGTGTGCGGCATCGACCAGGCCGAGCGGCGAGTGCTGGGTGGCCTCGGAGGCCGGGTGGTGGCGCAGGTCGGCGGTGAGGAAGGCGTCCACGCCTGCGGCGCGCACCGCGTCGAAGAGGCTGTCGCCCGATCCGCCGCTCACCGCGACGGTGCGCACGAGCGCGTCCGGGTCCCCCGCGAGGCGGATGCCCTGCGCGGTGGCGGGCAGCCGGGCGGCGGCGCGGGCGGCGAACGCAGCGAGGGTCTCGGGGTGGTCGAGCACGCAGATCCGGCCGAGTCCGCGGCGCCCCGAGGGGTCCGTCGGGTCCGGCACGAGAGGGCGGTCGACGCGCAGGTCGAGGGCGGCGGCCAGGGCGTCGGAGACACCGGGGTCGGCGGTGTCGGCGTTGGTGTGGGCGACGTGCAGCGCGATGCCGTGGCGGATCAGCGTGTGCACGACGCGGCCCTTGAAGGTGTCCGCCGCGACCGTCGTCGTACCGCGCAGGTAGAGCGGGTGGTGGGTCACGATCAGGTGCGCGCCCAGCTCCTTCGCCTCGTCCGCGATCTCCTGGACGGGGTCGACGGCGAAGAGCACCCGGTGGATCTCGGCGTCCGGATCACCGCAGACGGTGCCGACCGCGTCCCATCCTTCGGCCCGCTCGGGCGGCCAGAGGGCGTCGAGCTCGGTGATGACATCAGACAGACGGGGCACGGAGGAAAGGCTACCTGCCCGCCGCGCCCCCGGAAGCCCCGGGAACGGGCCGCCCGGCGGTGGTCCCTCACGAAGCACACCCACCCTCGGCCCGACAATGAAATCCGGCCATCACCACCCTTATGTGTGAAGTGGGGAGGCTCGTGTTGTTCGGCTGGAAGTGCGAAAACTAGCTTCGGTTGCCGGAGGTGATGAGTCGATGACTGCCTGTGCCATCGAGGGCGGGACCACCACGGGTGACGACGAGACGGCGGAGCCGGAGCCCGATCCGGGCGATCCCGCGGGGGCCGCGGGGACCGGCCCGGCGGAGGGTGCCCGAGCGCCGGGAGCCGTCGTAGCGGCCGCTCCTGCCGAAACGGTTTTGCCGCCCTTCGTGCTCACCGCCGACGGGGCGTACGGCGCCCGGCTCACCGCCGCTCCGGCGCCCGGGCCCGACACCGCCTGGTACGCCGAGCGCTGGACGCTCGACGGGCCCGAGCCGTACGCCGTGCCGCTGCCCACCGACCAGCCGGAGGAGGCGGAGGCGCAGGTGCTGCCGCTCGCCGACGGGCGGGTGCTGATCCGGCGCCGGGTCGCGGAGCGGCACACCTTCTCGCTGCTCTACCCGACCGGCCCCGGCACCGGCGAGCTGCTGCTCGGGGCCGTCGAGCGCGACGCACTGACCCTGCTGCCGCCCTCGCCCGACGGGGTGAGCGCGTATGCCCTGGCGGTCGGCGAGTACTCCACGGAGCTGTGGCGGGTGGCGGGCGGGGCGTCCGGGCCCGAGCACATCGCGGACCTGCCGGGCCGCTGTTCCGGCGGGGTCTGGCTGGACCGGGCGGGCCGGCTGCTCGCCCTGGACCGGGAGCCGGCCGGGGGCGGCCCGGTGAAGACGGTCGCGGTGGACCTGGGGCGGGGCGCCGAGATGACGCCGCTGCTCCAGATCGCGCCGGACAGTGACGACCGGCTGCTGCTCGCCGACCCGGACAGCGGGCTGCTGCTGATCCGCTCGGACGCGCCCGGCCACGACCGGCTCGGCTGGGGCGTCCTCGGCAGCTGCCTGCCGGTGCGCTTCCCCGAGTGCCTGCGCCTGCCGGACCGTACGGTGGCGCCGGTCGCCGTGCAGCCTGGCCAGATGCTGATGCCGGAGAGCTGCGCGGTGGCCCTCAGGATCGACGGGGCGGCGGGCAGCCGGCTCGGGCTCTGGCGCCCGTCGGGCCGGCGGCTGCACCAGCTCGCGGCGCCCGGCGGCTGGCTCGCGGGCAGCGGGATCTGGTCCCGGGACGGGGTGCTGAAACTCCCGTACGCCGACGGGGACACGGCGTGCGCGGTGGCGCTGCTGGAGATGCCGGCGGAGGCGGAACCGGCGTGCGACGGAAGTGGTACGCAACCTTCCGCCGCGCCGATGACTCCTCCTGTGTGTACCCCGGTTCCCTTGGGGCAGGCGCCTCTCGTGGGGCGTACGGCCCCTGACTAAGCTGGGGCGGGGCTCACGCAACCGTGCTTCTCGGTCACCGAACGTGACCTTTTCCCGGGGACGGCGGCGTGACGCCCCGGTCGACACACACGTAAGCGATCACAACGGGGTGACTTCCCACATGTCTGAAGCCCAGACCGACACGACCCGGACGTACCCGCCGGCGGCGGACGCGCAACGGGGCGACGCCGGCGGCTCCGGAAAGCACCGAGGGGGCGTGGCGACGGACGACACGGCGGCGACACCGGCGGGCCGCCACCGCCGTCCCGCCGAGGAGGGCGGCGCGGCGGCGGCCTGACCGCCGTACGCCGGAAGGAAGAACGAGGAGAAGAACGCGGTGCCCCCGCCGCCGTGGCACGACCACGGCGGCGGGGGCACCGCTCTTCGCCGACACCGTTGTCGCGCAGGCGCGATGACAAATGTCATGGCAGACCGCGTACACATGCCTCTGCCACACCGCACTCACGCTCCGTAACGTCGTAGACATGACGCAGACGAGGGACGACGAGGCAGCGGTGGTGTTCACCGGGGCGGTGAAGACCTTCGGGCGGGCCGGGCGGAGCGTACGCGCCGTCGACGGGATCGACGTGCGGATCGGCCGCGGCGAGACCGTGGCCCTGCTCGGCCGCAACGGGGCGGGCAAGTCCTCCACCATCTCGCTGCTGCTCGGGCTGAACGAGCCGGACGAGGGGAGCGTGCGGGTCCTGGGCCGCTCCCCCGAGCAGGCGGTGCGGGCCGGGCTGGTCGGCGCCATGCTCCAGGAGGGGAAACCGATACCGAAGGTGACCGTGCGCGAGCTGGTCTCCTTCGTCGCCTCCACCTATCCGCGTCCGCTGCCGGTCGCCGAGGCGCTGGTTCTGGCGGGGGTGTCGGAGTACGCGGACCGGCGCATCGACAAACTCTCGGGGGGCCAGACCCAGCGCGTGCGGTTCGCCGTGGCGCTGGCGGGGAATCCCGAGCTGATCGTGCTGGACGAGCCGACCGCCGCGCTGGACGTGGAGGGGCGGCGCGCGTTCTGGGACTCGATGCGGGCCTACGCCCGGCGCGGCAACACCGTGCTCTTCTCCACGCACTACCTGGAGGAGGCCGACGAGAACGCCGACCGGATCGTCGTCATCGACCGGGGCCGGATCGTCGCGGACGGCAGCGGCGAGGCGATCAAGGACGCGGCCGGACACAGCCAGGTCTCCTTCGACCTCGCGGGCCGGTCCACCGAGGGCCTGGACCGGCTGCCCGGTGTCGTCACCGTCGAGGTGACCGGGGACCGCGCGCTGCTGCGCACCGACGACTCGGACGCGACCGTCGTGGAGCTCGCCCGGCTCGACATGGTCCGGGGCCTCCAGGTCTCCCGGGCCACCCTGGAGACCGCGTTCCTCGCGCTCACCGCCCCCGGGGCGACCGCGCCGCGCGGCACCGCACTCGCGAAGACCGCGCCCAGCACCGAGAAGGAGACCGTCTGATGTTCCAGTACATCCTGCTCGAAATGCGCCGGACCCTGCGCGACGGCAGCTTCCTGATCTTCGGTACGGGGATGCCGGTGATGATGTATCTGATCTTCACCAACATCGGCTCCGACGACAGCGCCGACGGCTGGAAGACCGCCTCCATGGTCGGCATGGCCGCGTACGGGGCGCTCGGCTCGGCCATGTCGATAGGTACGGGCGTCGCGTCCGACAAGTCCCTCGGCTGGCTCCAGCAGTTGAGGATCACGCCGCTCTCCCCCTCGCACGCCGTGGTGGGCCGGGCCGTCAGCGGTTCGGTGACGGTACTGCCGGTGATCCTGACCGTGCTGGCGTCCGGCGCCCTGGTCAACGGGGTACGGATGGCGGCCTGGCAGTGGGCGGTGCTGGTCCTGGTGCTGTGGCTGGGCGCGCTGCCCTTCACCCTGCTCGGCCTGGGCAACGGCTACCGGCTCACCCCGCAGGGCACCGGCGTCGTCAACGTCGCCTGCCTGATGGGCTTCGGTGTCGTCGGCGGACTGTGGTTCCCGCTGGAGATGCTGCCCGAGTGGCTGCGCTCGGTCGGCCGGTTCACGCCCGCCAACCGGTTCGCCGACCTGGGCTGGGCGACGACCGACGGACACGCTCCGGGCGCGACGACGCTGGTCGTGCTCGCCTCGTGGCTCCTGCTGTTCGGCGCGTACGCGGTGATCTCGTACCGTCGGTCCGCCAGGACCGTGTGACGGGAGCGAACATGCCACGGAACGGACGTCCGTCGTTCAGGGAGCGCCGCCGGATGCGGAAGGAGGGCCGCAGGCCCGGCCCGCCGTCGCCCTATGCCCTGCTGCCCTGGCTGCTGATGGGGCTGGGCGCCTTCTCCAACCTCTTCCAGGGCGAGACCCCCACGCCCTGGATCGCGGGCGCCGGCCTGCTGGCCTTCAACTCGCTCTACATCTCCGTGGTGTTCCGGGGTTTCACCAAGGTGAAGCGCGAGAGCCCGGTGACGTACGTCCTGCTGGGCTCCCTGGCCGCGGTCACCTTCGCCCTGGCCATCGGTTACGGCGGCAGCTGGCTGCTGTTCTTCCCGCTGCTCTCGCTGGCCGCCGGCACGGTCCTGCGCCACCGCTGGCTGGCGGCCGGACTGCTCGGGCTCGCGGTCGCCGCGTGCGCGGTCGCGGTCTGGCGCGACGACAGCGCCTCGCCGCCGTGGACGCTGGGTTACGGGACGTTCATCTCCGGGGCCGTGACGTCGGCGATCCTCAGGCTGGCGGAGACCGTGACGGAACTGCGCGCCACCCGGCAGGAGTTGGCCCGGGCCGCCGTCGAGCGGGAGCGGCTGCGCTTCTCGCGGGACCTGCACGACCTGCTGGGCCACACGCTGTCGGTCATCGTGGTGAAGTCGGAGGCCGCGCGCCGGCTCGCCCCGCGCGACATGGACGCGGCGCTCACCCAGGTCGCCGACATCGAGTCCGTCGGGCGCCAGGCGCTCACCGAGATCCGCGAGGCCGTCACCGGCTACCGCGAGGGGAGCCTCGCCACCGAGCTGGACCGGGCCAGGTCCGCGCTGACCGCCGCCGGGATGGAACCGGTCGTCCGGCGCTCCGGGCCGCCCCTCGCCCCGCAGACCGAGGCGCTGCTGGGCTGGGTGGTGCGGGAGGCCGTCACCAACGTCGTGCGCCACTCCACGGCGACGCGCTGCGTGTTCGAGGTCAGCGGCACCGGTGAGAAGGTCCGGCTGACGGTGACCGACGACGGCCGGGGCCGGCGCGAGGGCCCGGCGCCCACCCCGGGTATCGGCGGCACCGGTCTGAAGGGGCTCACCGAACGGCTCGCCGCGGCGGGCGGCTCCCTGGTGGCGGGCCCGGGCGCGGCCAGCGGCTTCGTGGTCACCGCCGAACTGCCGGTGGACGCGGGTGGCGGTGAGGAGGACGGCGACGCGACGGTCCCGCCGGGAGCCGGGGGCGGACCGGACTGCTCGCCTACCCTGGGCCGGTGAACGAGATGCCACAGGAGCACCCCCCGGCCACGTCCGTACGCGTTCTGCTCGCCGAGGACCAGGGGATGATGCGCGGCGCGCTCGCCCTGCTGCTCGGTCTGGAGCCGGACATCGAGGTGGTGGCCCAGGTCGGCGCGGGCGACGAGATCGTGGCGGCGGCGCTGGCGTCCCGGCCGGACGTGGCGCTGCTGGACATCGAACTGCCGGGGCGCAGCGGCCTGGACGCGGCGGCGGACCTGCGCGAGGAGGTCCCGGACTGCCGGGTGCTGATCCTGACCACCTTCGGCCGGCCGGGCTATCTGCGCCGGGCGATGGAGGCCGGGGCGGCGGGCTTCCTGGTGAAGGACGGCCCGGTCGAGGAGCTGGCCGAGGCGATCCGCCGGGTGCTGGCCGGGGAGACGGTCGTCGATCCGGCGCTGGCGGCCGCCGCGTTGAGCTCGGGGCCGAGTCCGCTGACGGCGCGTGAGCGGGACGCGCTGGTCGCGTCGGCGGACGGGGCGACGGTCGCCGACATCGCCGCGAAGCTGCACCTGTCGGAATCGACGGTCCGCAACTACCTGTCGTCGGCGATCGGCAAGACGGGCACCCGCAACCGCATGGAGGCGGTCCGCGCGGCCCGTCAGCAGGGCTGGCTCTGACCACGCGTCCGCGTTGCCGCGTCTTCACGTCTGCACGTTTCGTCCGTTCCGTCACCACTCCGGGGGCCCTGCCGCTTCATGTCGTCCCACATACCCGCGCCCCGGCGCACTCCCCCGCTCTGGCTCGTACCGGCACTCTGGACCCTGGGCCTCGGGCTCTGGGGGCTCTCGCGGCAGGGCAGCCTGTGGCGGGACGAGGCCGCGACCTGGCAGGTGGCGCTGCGGTCCGCCGCCGACATACGGGCCATGCTGGCCAACGTCGACGCGGTCCACGGGCTCTACTACCTGCTGATGCACGGGCTGTTCGACTGGTTCGGGCCGACGACCACGACCCTGCGGCTGCCGTCCGTGCTGGCCATGGCGGTGGCGGCGGCCTGTGTGACCGTCATCGGTGAGCGGCTGGGCGGGCGTTGGGCGGGCCTGGGCGGCGGGATGGTCCTCGGTCTGCTGCCGGCCGTGCAGTTCTATTTCCAGGAGGGCCGCCCGTACGCGCTGGTCGCGGCCGGGGCCGGGATCTCGACGCTGCTGCTGGTGACGCTGGTCCGGGGGCCCGCCCGGTGGGGGCGCTGGGCGGCGTACGCGGGGGTCGTGCTGCTCGGCGCGCTGCTGAACTGGTTCTCGCTGCTGATCCTGCCCGCACACGCGGCGACCCTGGCGTGGAGCGGGGCGCGGCGCGGGGTGTGGGGCCGCTGGACGGCGGCGGCGGGGGCGGCCGTCGTGGGGGCGCTGCCGCTGGTCCTGTTCACCTCGGGCCAGTCCGAGCAGGTGTCCTGGATACCGCCGCTGACCTGGCACATGATGATCGGCCCGGCGGTGCTGCTGGCGATCGGCGGCCTCGGGGCCCTGGTGGACCGGCCGGGTGCGGGGCGGCTGTCCCTGGCGTCGGTCGGGCTGCCGCTGCTGGCCGTTCCTCAGCTGGGGCTGGTCGCGGTGTCGCTGTTCAAGCCGCTGTTCCTGGACCGGTACGTGCTGTTCAGCATGCTGGGCCTGGCGCTGCTCATCGGCTCACCGCTGGGGGCGGCGGTACGGGCGGTGGCGCCCCGGTTCCCGGCGGCGTCGCGGTGGCTCGTGCCCGTGCTGCTCGCCTGCGCGGTGGCGGCGCTGCTGCCGCAGTCGCTGGCCAAGCGGTCGCCGTCGAGCCGGGTGGACGATGTGCTGGCCATGACGGCGGACGTGCGCCGGCTGAAGGAACCGGGCACCGCGGTGGTGTTCCTGCCCGGCGCCCGGCGCGACGCGAGGCTGGTCTCGCCCGGGGCGTTCACCGGTCTGCGGGACATAGCGCTGGCCCGGGGCCCGCGCGCGTCCGGAACGCTGAACGGGGTGGAGGCGGACCCGGCCCGGATAAGGGACGCGATGCTGGCGGAGCCGCGGATACTGCTGGTCACGGACACCCCGGAGGCGGCCCGGCCGGAAGCGACCCGGCGCGAGAAGGTGAAGGCCGCGGTGCTGAGGGACCACTTCAGCGTGATCGCGGACGAGCGGGCGCGGGGGCGTCGGGTGACCCTGTACGAACGGAGGTGATCTGCGGCGCGCGGTGGCGCGGGAGCCACAGCAGCATCAGGAGCAGGCCGCCGAGCAGGACGCCGCCCGCCGTGCGGAAGGCCAGCGCGTAGCCGGCGGTCAGCGCGGCAGGGTCCGCCACGTCACCGGTGCGGGCCGCGGCGACCGTGGAGAGCACGGCCAGGCCGAGCGCGCCGCCCATGGTGCGGGAGGTGTTGACCAGGCCCGAGACGAGACCGGCCTCCCCCGGGGCCGCCCCCGACGTGGCCAGCGAGGCGAGCGGGGTGGAGGCGAGCCCGGCACCGGCCATCATGAGCACGCCGGGCAGGCAGACCGCGGTGAGGTAGGAGCCGTGCACGGTCATCGTGGACTGCCAGCCGAAACCGGCCGCGGCGACGACGGTGCCGATGAGCACGAGGTTCTTCGCCCCGACGCGGGCCATCAGCCGGGGCGCGCTCTTGGAGCCGACGACGACGGCCAGCGAGGACGGCATCAGGGCGAGCCCGGCCTGCAGCGCGCTGTAGTCCAGGACGTTCTGCGCGTACACCGTCATGAAGTACCACATCGAGAACGTGGCCGAGCCGATGACGAGCATCGCCACGTTCGCGGAGGCCACCGCCCGCGTCCCGAGCACCCGCAGCGGCATCAGGGGCTTCGCGGTACGGGTCTCGACGAGGACGAACAGGGCGAGCAGCGCGGGCCCGCCCAGGAGCGGCACCAGGGTCGCGGCGGCGGTCCACCCCGCCTCCTCGGTCTGCACGATGCCGTACGCCACGGAGGCGAGGCCCGCCGTGACGAGGACGGCGCCCAGGAGGTCGATGCGGCTGCGGCCGTCCGTGCGGCCCTCGGCGAGCCACAGGGCGGCGCCGGTCAGCACGAGCACCCCGACGGGCACGTTGATCAGCAGCACCCAGCGCCAGGACAGCGCGTCGGTGAGCACCCCGCCGACCAGTCCGCCGGCCGCGCCGCCGCCCGCGCCGACCGCCATCCAGGTGCCGATGGCCTTCGCGCGGGCGGGGCCCTCGGGGACGGCGGCGGTGAGCAGGGTGAGGGTGGCCGGGGCGAGGACGGCGGCGCCGAGCCCCTGCGCGGCGCGGGCGGCGAGGAGCTGCCAGCCCTCCTGGGCGAGCCCGCCGGCCAGCGAGGCGGCGGTGAACAGGCCGAGGCCGACGAGGAACATCCGCTTGCGGCCGTAGAGGTCGGCGGCCCGCCCGCCGAGCAGCATGAACCCGGCGAACGCGATCGAGTACGCGTTGAGCACCCACTGCAGTCCGGCGGTGCTCAGCCCCAGGTCGGCGCGCATGGACGGGAGGGCGACGTTGACGACGGACACGTCGAGCACCACGAGGAACTGTCCGACGCAGGCGGTGAGGACCACCGCCCAGGTGCGGGTTCTGGTCCGTTCGGCGGGCGGTGCGGATGTGGAGACGTCAGCCATGGGTGTCATACTCGCAGCCGCCGAGTGCCCCGTACATCGGTTTCCGGGTCCGGTCGGTCCCGGTCCAGCGGCGTAGGACCGGCGCTCGATGTGGCACGGGGTCAGGCCCACTCCGTGCGCGCCCCGCGCGCGGCCGCGGCCGATTCGCACCCCATGCACCGGAATACGCCGTAGCCGAAGAAGGTTCACTCTGCACAGACTTGGCGGTCGGCGCTGCCCTCGGCGCCGGCCGCACGACCGTACGCACCGACTCGCCACTGCCGCCCGGAGGCCGCACGCATGCCACAGACGACGCACGAAAAGCCCGCCGCGGAGCTTCCTGATCCGCGCGCGAAGGCGGGCCGGGGGATCGTCCCCGTGCTCGCCTTCGCGGGTATCACCGTCGCCGTGATGCAGACCCTGCTCGTCCCCGTCATCAAGGACCTGCCCGCCCTTCTGCACACCGATCCGTCGAACGCCACCTGGGTGATGACCGCCACCCTGCTCGCCGGGGCCGTCTCCACCCCGATCATGGGGCGGCTCGGAGACCTGTACGGCAAGCGCGGGATGCTGCTGGCCAGCCTCGCCGTCATGGTCGTCGGCTCCCTGATATGCGCCTTCACCGACGACCTCGTGGTCATGATCGTGGGCCGCGCCCTCCAGGGCTTCGCGATGGGCGCGATCCCGCTGGGCATCGGCATCATGCGGGACGAACTGCCGCGCGAGAAGCTCGGTTCGGCGATGGCGCTGATGAGTTCGTCGATCGGGGTGGGCGGCGGACTCGCGCTGCCGGCCGCCGCGCTCGTCGCCCAGCACACCGACTGGCACACCCTCTTCTTCGGCTCCGCCGGGCTCGGCGTGCTGGCCATGGCGCTGACCGTGTTCGCCGTCCCCGAGAGCTCGCTGCGCGCCCCCGGCCGCTTCGACACCGTCGGCGCGCTCGGCCTCTCGCTCGGCCTGGTGCTCCTGCTGCTGCCCATCACCAAGGGCTCCGACTGGGGCTGGACCTCGCCCACCACGCTCGGCCTGATCGCCGCTTCGCTGGTCGTGCTGGTGCTGTGGGGGCTGTTCGAGCTGCGCAGCGAGGCGCCGCTGGTCGACCTGCGGACCACGGCCCGCCGCGAGGTGCTGCTGACCAACCTGACCTCGATCATGGTCGGCGTCGCGTTCTACGCCGTCTCGCTCGTCCTGCCCCAGCTGCTCCAGCTGCCCGCCTCCACCGGTTACGGCCTCGGCCAGTCGATGGTGGTCGCCGGGCTCTGCGTGGCCCCGCTCGGCCTGACGATGATGTTCGTCGCCCCGCTGTACGCCCGGATCTCCGCCCGCAGGGGCCCGAAGGTCTCCCTGATCCTCGGCATGCTGGTCATCGCGATCGGTTACGGGGCCGGGCTCGGCCTGATGAGCGCCGCCTGGCAGACCGTGGTGATCGCCGTGCTCCTCGGCGCAGGCATCGGGCTCGCCTACTCCTCGCTGCCCGCCCTGATCATCGGGGCCGTCGACGCCTCCGAGACGGGCGCGGCGAACGGGCTGAACACCCTGATGCGCTCCATCGGCACCTCGGTCTCCAGCGCGGTGATCGGCATGGTCCTGGCCCACACCTCGACCCGGATGGGCCCGGTCATGGTGCCGACCATGCAGGGCTTCCGGATCTCGTTCCTCATCGCGACGGGCGCGGTGGTCGCCGGTCTCGTCCTGGCCTCGTTCCTGCCGTCCCGGCGCACGGCCACCGCGCCGGTGCTCCTGGCCAGCAGCGAGGGCGACGCGGCGGCCGGGCGCGCCGCCGCCGAGGACGTCGAACCGCTCCCGCTGCCGGGCCCCGAGGGCTTCCGCGGCCGGGTGCTGGACGCGGAAGGGGCGCCGGTCGCCGGGGCCAATGTGACCCTGATCGACCGGCAGGGCCGGCAGGCGGGGCTCACCACCACGGACGCGTGGGGCCGCTGGGCGCTCGCCGCGCCGGAGGCCGGCACCTTCGTCCTGGCGGCGTCCGCCACGGGGCACGCACCGCGCGCCTGCCCGGCGCGGAGCGGCCACGTGGTCACCGACCTCGTGCTGGGGGCCGTCAGCGCGCCGGAGCGTCGGACCCCGGTTCCGTCGTAAGCAGGCAGGACGGGTACGGCGTCCGCGTCATGACCCGCCGCCGGCGGAGCCGCTGACTCTCCGCGCACCGCCCCCGCCGGTACCTTCGGCGGGGGCGTACGGCACGATGGCGCCCTACCCGTCCCACCAGGAGGAACACCGTGGCCGCCGAGCCCAAGCCGGAGATTCTCGCCGCGTTCCAGGCCGCCAAGGGCTTCATGCCGGTGGTCGAGGGGCTCGCGCTGTACGCCGCCGCCGCCGAGGCCGCCGCGCTCGGCCTGCCGCTGCTGGAGGTCGGCACCTACTGCGGGCGCTCCACGATCCTGATCGCCGACGCGGCGCGGGCCGCCGGGGTCACCGCGCTCACCGTGGACCACCACCGGGGCAGCGAGGAGCAGCAGCCCGGCTGGGAGTACCACGACCCGACCGTGGTGGACCCGGAGGTCGGCCGGATGGACACCCTGCCCACCTTCCGCAGGACGCTGCACGCGGCGGGCCTGGAGGACCACGTGGTGGCGCTCGTGGGGCGTTCGCCGCAGGTGGCGGCGGTGTGGGGCAGCCCGCTCGGCTTCGTCTTCATCGACGGCGGCCACACCGACGAGCACGCGGGCGGCGACTACGAGGGCTGGGCCCCGCACCTCGCGCAGGGCGGCCTGCTGGTGATCCACGACGTGTTCCCGGACCCGGCGCACGGCGGCCAGGCCCCGTACCGGGTGTATCTGCGGGCGCTGGAGTCGGGGGCGTTCACGGAGATCTCCGTCACGGACTCGCTGCGCGTGCTGCGCCGGACCGGCCCGGGCATCTGAGGACAGAAGCCGTACGGGGGTGCTCGGGCCGGTCCGCGGACAGCCCGGACACCGCCGCGCCCGGCCGGTAGCATCGCCGGGTGCGTCACGACGAGAGCCTTCCCCCCACCCCGCGCCGCCGCCCGCTCCGGCTCGCCGCCGCCGCTGCCCTGCTGGGCCTGGGCCTGGCCGGCTGCGGCGGCGGCGAGGCCGGCGGAACCGCGCAGGCCCAGGCCGGGCCGAGCGGAGGCGCGGCCACCGTCCCGCCGTCCGCATCGGCCTCGCCGTCCCCCGCGCCCACGAAGGCCGCCCCGTCGCCGTCGAAGTCCCCGAAGTCCCCGTCGAGGCCCCCCTCGAAGACCCCGCCCGCCCCCACCGGGCCGCTGTCCGGCAGGACGGTGGTCATCGACCCCGGGCACAACCCGGCCAACCACCTGCACACCGCCGAGATCAACCGCCAGGTCGGCATCGGCACCGGGCACAAGGAGTGCGACACCACCGGCACGGCCACCAACGGGGGTTACGCGGAGGCGGAGTTCACCCTCGACGTGGCGCACCGGCTGCGGACGCTGCTGCGGGACCAGGGCGCGACGGTGATCCTGACCTACGACCGGGACCGGGCGTTCGGGCCGTGCGTGGACGAGCGGGCACGTATCGGCAACAAGGCCCACGCGGACGCGGTGGTCTCCATCCACGCGGACGGATCGGCCGTCGGCAACCGGGGCTTCCACGTGATCCTTCCCGCGTCCGTGCGCGGCGGGGGCGCGGACACCTCGAAGATCGTCGCCCCCTCGCGCGACCTCGGCACCCGTATCGCGGGGCTGTTCGTACGCAGTACCGGAAGTTCCCCTTCCAATTACATCGGCGGCAAAACAGGTTTGGACGTCCGCGAGGATCTCGGCGGACTTAATTTGTCGACCGTGCCCAAAGTCTTCATCGAATGCGGCAATATGCGTGATCCCAAGGACGCCTCTCTGCTCACCGACCCGGGCTGGCGCCAGAAAGCCGCCCAGGGCATCGCGGACGGCATCGGCAGCTACCTCAAGGGGTAAGCAAGGGGTGATTCTGCGATGAATTCGGGAGGATGTCCGCGCACCGACCGGGCAGGAACACAACCCGCCCGGGCAGACGATAGATTCATCCGTACGATGGGGAGCCGTTCCCGAGCTTCGAGCCGTGCCCGCCGAGTATTCGGCGGCGACGACGACCGCCCCGACGAGACGACCGACTAAGGACCTTCACGTGAATATCCGCTCCCTCACTCGAGGCGATGGCGTGGTGATCGGAGCAGCGGTCGTGCTGTTCATCGCCTCGTTCCTCGACTACTACGACTACGGAAGCAACAGTGTCGACGCCCCCAACTCCTGGGACGGCCTGGGCAACGGCATCGGCGTCTACATGGTCGGAGTGATCGGCGCAGCGCTGATCGTGCTCGCCCGTTCCCAGCCGCAGCCGCGGAAGGTCGTGGGCCTCGACCTCGCCCAGTTCGGCGTAGCCGCAACGGTGTTCACCGCGTGGAACATGTTCTGGACGATCATCGACCTGGGTCAGATCGACGCGGGCGCCGGCCTGATCCTCGGCTTCATCGCCTCGCTGGCGCTGGCCGCCGGCGCGGTCGCCTCGCCGCTGGTCCCGGCCCTCAAGGCCCCGCTCGCCGGCACCCCGAACCCGCAGGCCGTGCAGCCGCCGTACGGTGGCCAGCCCGGCCAGGGCTACGGCTACCCGGGCGGTCCGCAGCCGGCGTTCGGCGGTCAGCAGCCGGGCCAGCCGCAGCCGTACGGCGCGCAGCAGCCGGGCCAGCCGGGTCAGCCCGAGGCGCAGAAGGCTCCGGCGGCCCCGGCGGCCGGTGGCGGCTCCGGTGACTTCACGCCGTTCTGGTTCGCGGTGCCGGTGGCCCGCCAGCTGTACAACGAGGACGGTTCGCAGGCCCCGATCGCCGAACTGGCGCCGGGCACCTGGTACCTCGCGGTCGAGCAGCGCGGTTCGGCGCTGATCGCCCAGACGCAGGACGGCCGTCGCGGCGTCCTCCAGGACACCACGGGCATCCAGCGCGGCTGACGCGCCCTGCCCGGCCGGCGGCCCCCCTCCCTCTCCGGGCGGGGGGCCGCTGCCGTGTCCACGGGCTCAACCCGCCGCCCGCTCGGGGATCTTGCCCTTCCGGGTCCAGCGGAGCAGTTCGTCCGCTGTCCAGGTGGTGACCACCCGCTCCGGCGGGACCCCGCACTCCTCGGCGCGGGCGCAGCCGTACGCCTGCCAGTCCAGCTGGCCCGGTGCGTGCGCGTCGGTGTCGACGGCGAACAGGGTGCCCGCGGCCACGGCCCTGCGCAGCAGCCCGCGGGGCGGATCGAGGCGTTCGGGCCTGCTGTTGATCTCGACGGCGGTGCCCGCATCGGCGCAGGCGGCGAAGACCTCGTCGGCGTCGAACGCCGACTCGGGGCGGCCCCGGCCGGTGACCAGGCGGCCGGTGCAGTGGCCGAGGACGTTCGCCTGCGGGTGGCGTACGGCGGCGACCATGCGCCGGGTCATCGGCGCGGAGTCCATGCGGAGCTTGGAGTGGACGGAGACCACGACCAGGTCGACCTGTTCGAGGAGGTCCTCCTCCTGGTCCAGGGAGCCATCGAGGTTGATGTCGCACTCGATGCCGGTGAGCAGCCTGAACGGCGCCCAGCGCTCGTTGAGTTCGGCGACCTCGGCGAGCTGTCGGCGCAGCCGCTCCGGGGAGAGGCCGTTCGCGACGGTGAGCCGGGGCGAGTGGTCGGTGAGCACCGTCCAGTCGTGGCCCAGCTCCGCCGCCGCCCGGCCCATCTCCTCGATGGGGCTGCCGCCGTCCGACCAGTCGGAGTGCGTATGGCAGTCGCCGCGCAGCAGCGAGAGCAGGTGCTCGCCGCCCTTCGCGAGCGGTCCCGCGCTCGAAGCCTCGGACTCCAGCTGCTCCAGGTAGCCGGGGGTCTCACCGGCCACGGCCTCACGGATCACCTGGGCGGTGCGGGGGCCGATGCCCTTGACCCGTTCCAGCGAGCCGTCGGCCGCGCGCCGCTCCACCTCGCCGTCGTCCATCGCGGCGACGGTGCGGGCGGCGGTGCGGAAGGCCTGGACGCGGTAGGTGACCGCCCTGCCGCGTTCCAGCAGGAAGGCGATCCGCTCCAGGGCCCGGGCGGGGTCCATCGGCACCTCCTCGGTGGGACGGGACGGCCTGCGGCCGCCCGTCCAGCTTGGCGCAGCACGGCCCGCCGCGCACACCGGCCGGTCCCTCCTCAGCCGAAGGAGGTGCGCTCCAGCCAGAAGTCCAGCAGTCCGGCGTCGCCCAGGACCTCCACCCGGCCGCTGTCCGGGGCGAGGCGGCGGTTGAAGACCAGCATCAGGTCGGTGAGCGGCCCTCGCAGCGCCACGGTCGCCTTGCCGTGCGCCCGGCTCCAGGTGACGCCGTCCGCGCCGAGCTCGATCAGCCACTCGGCGTCGGGCACGTCGGTGGCGTGCAGGTGCAGGGAGCGCCCGTCCCGGGGCAGTTCGGCGATCTCGCGGTCGCCCTCGGCCTGGACGAAGGTCACGATCTCCAGCCACTCGTCGATCGTGTCCGCCGCCAGCTCGGGCGTCATCGTGTACGGGGCCTTCGCGGCGAGGGCCGCGTCGGCGAGGTGGACGACGGTCTCGATGGCCATGCGGCGGGCCCAGAAGCCGGTGCTGTGTTCCCAGGCCCAGGACCAGACCTGGGCGTCGGGGCCGGCCTCCCGGAGCGCGTCGGCGGTGCCGGCGGCCCCTTCCGCGAGCCAGGCGTCGAGCGCGGCGGGGTCGTCGCCCGCGGGGCTGTTGTCCGGCACCTTGTCGTCCGCCACCGCCTCGGCCGCCCGGGTGCGGACGATCTCGCCGGCCCAGCGGTGGGCTCGGCCGACGTGCTCGGCCAGTTCGCGCAGGGTCCAGTCGGGGCAGGTCGGTACGGTCGCGCCGAGGTCGGCTCCCCGGATCGCCGCCCTCAACTCCTCGGTCAGCCGGACGATTTCATCGCAGTAGCGTTCATGCGCAAGAAGAGCCATGATCGCACCCTAGTGCGACGGGCACCGCTTCCACATGCGGTTATCCGCCGAGCTGCGAGGTGGACGGGACCTTGTCCTTCACCTCGGCGCCCGCGCTCTTCCCGGCGTCCTTGATGCCGCTGATGACATCCTCGAAGGCGCCGATGTCGCCCGCTCCCGCCTCGCCCTTGCGGAGCTTGGTGCTTGGGGGTGGCTTGCCCGCGGTGAGCGGGGCGACGGCCTTCGACAGCAGCGGGTCGCCCTTGGCGTTCTCCGTCGCGGCCTTGAGCCGGTTGCAGGCGAAGCCGCCCGCGAGCCCTGCCTTGCCGAGGGCGAAGGTGCGCCCGTCGGCGCCCTTCTTGAACTTCCCGGCCCGGTAGGGCTTCACGATTTACTGGTACGTGGCGCCCGCGGCCAGCCCCGCGTTGGCGACGAACCTGGTCTTGGCCCACTTCTGCGCCTCGGCCGACGAGGTGCCGGTGGGCGAGGCCGAACTGCTCGTGCCGCTGTCCTTGTCGTCGCTCCCGCACGCGGCGGATCCCGCCGGCACGGCGCAGACCAGCAGCAGCGCGACGAGCAGGCGGCGGAGCGGTACGGGTCGGGGACGGCGGGCCTCCCTGGCCGGGCGGAGCGGGTGCCGGGGCCCGGCACTCCCCGCCAGGCTGGCCGCGCCCCGGCCAACCCGCCACCGCTGCGCGGCCGTACGGGTTCGGCCACCGGGTTTCGGCCGCGGCGGAATGGCAAAACGGAGACCATGTCCTACAGCAGAGGCAACAGCATCACCGCAGCGCGTGTCATCGCCCTCGTGGCGGACGTCATGGCCTTCATCATCGGCCTGTGGATCCTGATGTACCTGCTCGACGCGAACCGCGGCAACGAACTGGTCGAGTTCGTGCGGGACACCGCCAGGTGGCTCGCGGGCTGGTCGTACGACCTGTTCACGTTCGACAAGGCATGGGCCAACGTCGTCGCCGGCTACGGCCTCGCCGCCCTGGTGTACCTGTTCATCGGGCACGCCGTCGCCGGCCGCGTCCGGCGCTGACGGAAGCCCTCAGCCGCAGCAGTCCGGCTCCAGCCCCCTCGGCAGCCGTTCCCCGCTGAAGACGGCGGTGGTCGCCTCGTCCCCACCGAGCGCGGCCACCGCCAGCAGCAGCGAACCGGCCGTCCACGAGGTGCGTTCCTCGGGCCAGAACGCCCGGTTGCCCCCGAAGACGTACCCCGTCCAGTACATGCCGCCCTCGGCCCGCAGGTGCTGGATGGACTGGAGGATCTCCAGCGCCCTGTCGGACTCGCCCATCACCCAGAGGGCCAGGGCCAGTTCGCAGCTCTCGCCGCCGGTCACCCACGGGTTGGGCAGCACGCAGCGCACTCCGAGACCCGGGACGACGAAGCGGTCCCAGCCCTCCTCGATGCGCTCCTTGGCCTCGGGTCCCGTGACGGCGCCGCCGAGGACCGGGTAGTACCAGTCCATCGAGTACTGGCTCTTGTCGAGGAAGCGCTCCGGGTGGCTGCGGATCGCGTGGCCGAGCGCCCCGGTCGCCAGCTCCCAGTCCGGCTGGGCCTCCTCGCGGCGTTCGGCGATGGCGAGCGCGCAGCGCAGGGCCTGGTGGATGGACGAGGACCCGGTCAGCAGCGCGTCCGTCACCTCCGTGCCGTCGTCCTCCCGCTTCCAGCCGATCTGGCCGCCGGGCTGCTGGAGGCGCAGGACGAACTCGACGGCCGCGTAGACCGTGGGCCACATCCGGTCGACGAAGGCGTCGTCGCCGGTGGCGAGGTAGTGGTGCCAGACGCCGACGGCCACGTAGGCGCAGAAGTTGGTCTCCCGGCCCCGGTCGGTGGGCCGCTGCGGGTCGCCGTCGTGGTAGGCGGCGTACCAGGAGCCGTCCTCGTTCTGGTGGCGGGCCAGCCACTCGTACGCGCGTTCCGCGGCGGCGTGCTCGCCGGCCGCGTCCAGGGCCATCGCGGCCTCGGTGTGGTCCCACGGGTCGAGGTGGTGGCCGCGGAACCACGGGATCGCGCCGTCCTCGCACTGCGTGGCGAGCAGCGCGGTGACGGTCTCGGCGGCCTGCGCGGCGGTGAGGACTCCGGGCAGGACGAGGTGTTCGGTCCGCTCGGGAAGGCTCACGCCTCGGCCTCGGCGGCCGCTGCGGCGACGGGCAGGTGCGGCTTGGTCGCGTACGCCACGAAGCTCTTGCCGACGACCGGGTTCAGGAGCTGCTCGGCGACCCGGGTCAGGGCGGGCTTCTTCATGATGTCCCAGACCAGGAGCTTGTGGTACGCCTTCACCGGCAGCGCCTTGTCGTTGTCGACCCCGAACGCGCACTTCAGCCACCAGTACGGGGAGTGCAGCGCGTGGGCGTGGTGGGTGCCGTACGGCTTGAGGCCGGCGCCGCGCATCCTGCCGAGCAGTTCGTCCGCCTTGTAGATGCGGATGTGGCCGCCCTCGACCTCGTGGTACGCGTCGGAGAGGGTCCAGCAGACCTTCTCGGGGCCGTAGCGCGGGACGGTGACGGCGATCCGGCCGCCGGGCCTGAGCACGCGGACCATCTCGGCGAGCACGCCCTTGTCGTCGGGGATGTGCTCCATGACCTCGGAGATGATCACGACGTCGAAGGACTCGTCGGGGAAGGGCAGGTTGAGCGCGTCGCCCTCCATCGCGGTGGCGGTGGCGCCCTCGGGGGCCTCCCCGGCCTCCTTCATCGCCGCGAACCACTTCGCGACCTCCCGGATCTCCTCGCCGTTCTGGTCGAGGGCCACCACCTGGGCGCCGCGCCGGTAGCACTCGAAGGCGTGGCGTCCGGCGCCGCACCCGAGGTCGAGCACGCGGTCGCCTGCGGCGAGCGGGAAGCGGGTGAAGTCCACGGTCAGCACGAATGCCTGCTTTCGCGGTCGGGGGTGGGTCGGGGGTCAGGTGCGGGGGCCCGGCGGGCGGGGCGGGGTCACCGACGGCCGCCGGGGCCGGTGGCGGCACGGGCGGCGATGGCCTGCCGGTAGAGGTCGGCGGTGCCGATCGCGGCCTGCTTCCAGGTGAACCGGGCGAGCACGCGCTCGCGCCCCGCGGCTCCGAGCCGGGTACGCAGCTCCGCGTCGCCCAGCAGCCGGCCGAGCGCGTCGGCGAGGGCGCCCGGGTCGCCGGGCGGGACCGCGAGGCAGGTCTCGCCGTCGGGGCCCGCGACCTCCGGGATCGCGCCGCCGGTGGTCGCGACGAGCGGGGTGCCGGTGGCCATGGCCTCGGCGGCGGGCAGCGAGAAGCCCTCGTACAGCGAGGGGACGCAGGCGATCTGCGCGCCGCGCACCAGGTCGACCAGCTCGGTGTCGCTGATGCCCTTGACGAACTCGACGGCGTCCGCGAGCCCGTGCCGCTCGATGGCCCGGGCGACGGGCCCGTCCTCGGCGCGCCTGCCGACGACGACGAGGTGGGCGGCGGGGTTGCCGGTACGGAGCTTGGCGAGGGCCTCCACGAGGTGGACGAGGCCCTTGAGCGGGACGTCGGCGCTGGACGTGGTGACGATGCGGCCGGGGACCTCGGCCACCGAGGGGTCGGGCGACCACAGGTCGGTGTCGGCGCCGATGTGGACGACCCGGACGCGGCGCGGGTCGACGCCGAGGTGGTCGACGATCTCCTGCTTGGAGGAGCCGGAGACGGTGAGCACGGACGGCAGCCGGCGCGCGACCCGCTTCTGCATGCGGGTGAACGCGTACCAGCGGCGCACGGAGGCACGGCGCCGCCGGCTGGGGGCGGCGTCCAGGTCGAGCTGCCGGTCGACGGTGATGGGGTGGTGGATCGTCGTGACGAGGGGGGCGCCGAGGTCGGCGAGGAGCCCGTAGCCGAGGGTCTGGTTGTCGTGGATGACGTCGAACTCGCCGCGCCGGGCGGCGAGGTGGCGCCGGGCCCGCAGGCTGAAGGTGAGCGGTTCGGGGAAGCCGCCGGTCCACATGGTGGCGACCTCGGCGGCGTCGATCCAGTCCCGGTACTCGCCGCGCTTCGGGGTGCGGAACGGGTCGGGCTGCCGGTAGAGGTCCAGGCTGGGCAGCTCGGTGAGCGGGACGCCCTCGTCGAGCACCGGGTAGGGCTGGGCGCCGATGACCTCGACACTGTGGCCGAGGCGGGCCAGCTCCCGGGCGAGGTGGCGTACGTAGACGCCCTGGCCGCCGCAGAAGGGGTTGCCCTTGTACGTGAGGAGCGCGATGCGCAGAGGGCCGTCACCGGGGCCCGTGCCCGACGCGGCGACGCCCGTGCGGGGGCCCGACTCAACGGCCTCAGCGGTCACACTCGGCCCCCTTCTCACTGCCTGTTCGCCGGAGCGTATCCGCCGACGCTAATCTAGAACAAGTTTCAGACTGGCTAGTTCAATGAGCTACGAATCTACCGGGCGGTAGCGTCGGTGCAACGGCCGGATCAGGTGATTCACGCCACGGCACGCACCCCGGCCCCGGGATGGGACACATGACAGCGGAAGCCCGACCGGCATCGCCGCCCCTGACGGAGCGCCAGGAGGCCCGCCGCCGCCGCATCCTGGAGGCCACCGCCCGGCTCGCCCGCGGGGGCGGCTTCGAGGCCGTCCAGATGCGCGAGGTCGCGGAGGAGGCCGGGGTCGCCCTCGGCACCCTGTACCGGTACTTCCCTTCCAAGGTCCACCTCCTCGTCGCCACCCTGCAGGACCGGCTCCGACAGCTCCGTACCGCCCTGCGCGAACGTCCCCCGGCCGGGGACGATCCGGCGGCCCGGGTCGCCGAAGCGCTGATGCGGGCGTTCCGCTCGATGCGGCGCGAACCGCAGCTGGCGGACGCGATGGTGCGCGCGCTGACGTTCGCGGACCGCGGCGCCGGCCCCGAGGCCGACGCCGTCTCGCGGCTCACGACGGCGATCATCCTGGACGCGATGGGCACCGGCCACCCGACGCCGGACCAGCTCTCCGCCGTGCGGGTGATCGAACACACCTGGCACTCCGCGCTGATCTGCTGGCTCTCCGGCCGGGCGACGATCACTCAGGTGCGCACCGACATCGAGACGGTGTGCCGGCTGGTCGGCCCGGCGACCCCCTGAAGCCCTGCCATGTGCGGCGCCCACACGCCCCGGGGGCGAGGTGGGGTGCCCTGCACCATATCTACGGCGGCACGGTGTTCATACGGTTCGGCGACATCACAGGAACACGCCGAGGAGCCGGTCACCATGCCCCGCACCCGCACAGCCAGAGCCCGCAGATCCCTCAGAACCCTCAGATCCCTCAGTGACATCCGTACCGTCGCCGTCCTGGCCGCAGCCGGCCTGCTCCTGACGGGCTGCACCGCCGCCGGGAAGGCGGGCGACTCCGACTCCGCGAAGTCCGCCGACGAGGCGGCCGTCAAGGTCGGCCTGGTGTACTCCAGGACCGGACTCCTCGCGGACTACGGCAAGCAGTACCGCGACGGATTCATGGCCGGCCTCGACTACGCCACCCGGGGGACGCGCAAGGTCGCGGGCCACCGCATCGAGGTCACCGAGCAGGACGACGCGGGCGACCCGGGCAAGGCCGTCTCCGCCGCGAAGAACCTCATCGGCAAGGGCTACAAGGTGCTGGCCGGCACCACCGACTCCGGCGTCGCCCTCCAGATGGCCCCGCTCGCCGCGCAGAACAAGGTGCTCTACGTCAGCGGGCCGGCCGCCACCGACGCGGTGACCGGCATCAACGAGTACACCTTCCGCTCCGGCCGCCAGTCCTACCAGGACATCCTCACGGCGGGCACGATGCTCGGCGACGCCAAGGGCAAGAAGGTCACGGTCCTCGCCCAGGACTCCACCTTCGGCCAGGCCAACGTCGCCGCCGTCAAGGCGGTGCTCGGCGAGAAGGGCGCCGAGGTCGGCTCGGTGCTGGCGCCGCCCAGCGCGACCGACCTGACGCCGTTCGCCCGGCAGGTCAAGGCGGGCGGCCCCGACCTCGTCTTCGTCGCCTGGGCCGGCTCCACCGCACCGGCGCTGTGGACCGCGCTCGACCAGCAGGGCGTGCTCGGCGCGAGCAAGGTCGTCACCGGCCTGGCCGGCACCGCCTCGTACCCGGTCTTCGGGGCGGCCGGGTCCAAGGTGTCGTTCCTGGCGCACTACTTCCCGGGCGCGGGCGGCTCCAACGCCGTGGAGAAGGCGATGCTCGACGCGGTGAAGAAGGACGGCGGCAAGCCCGACCTGTTCACGCCCGACGGCTTCACGGCCGCCCAGATGATCGTGCACGCCGTCGAGAAGGGCGGCGCCACCGACACCGCCGCGATGGTCAAGGCCCTGGAGGGCTGGAGCTTCGACGGGGTCAAGGGACGGACCCGGGTGCGCGGCGAGGACCACGCGCTGCTCCAGCCGATGTTCGTGGCCAAGCTGGACGGCAAGGGCAAGACGGCCGAGCCGAAGCTGCTGGACACCGAGCAGATGGACGCCGTGGCGCCGCCCGTGAAGCCCGCGGCGGGCTGAACCGTGACCGCACCCCACACCCTCGGGCGGCAGAGCCCGGCGGACCGGGAGACACCCGTGCTCCGGCTGGACGGGCTCGGCTGGAGCGTCGGCGGCGCCACCATCGTCCAGGACGTCTCGCTGAGCGTCCCCGAGGGCGAGTTCCTCGCCTTCATCGGCCCCAACGGGGCGGGCAAGACCTCCCTGTTCAACCTGATCAGCGGGCTCAGCCTGCCCACCGCCGGGTGCATCGAGCTGGACGGCGCCGAGATGACGGACCGGCCCGCGCACGTGCGGGCCCGGCGCGGCATCGGCCGGACCTTCCAGACCTCCAGCCTGTGGCCCGCGATGACCGTGGCCGATCACGTAAGGCTCGCCGCGCAGGCCGCCCGGGGCGGCTCGTACCGGCTGTGGCGGCGCGCCGACCCGTACACCGCCGAGGTGGCCGGCGTCCTGGAGCGCACCGGCCTCGGCCACCGGGCCGGGGCGACGGCGGGCGAACTGTCGCACGGCGAGAAGCGGAAGCTGGAGCTCGCCGTGCTGCTGGTGGGCGAACCCCGGCTGATGCTGCTCGACGAGCCGATGGCCGGGGTGAGCGCCGAGGAGGTCCCCGCGCTGACCGAACTCATCCGCACCCTGCACCGGGAGGAGGGGCGCACGGTTCTCATGGTCGAACACCACATGGACGTCCTGCTCGGCCTCGCGGACCGGCTCGCCGTGATGCACCACGGCCGGCTGCTCGCCCTGGACACACCGGAGGCGGTCACCGCCGACCCGGTCGTGCAGCAGGCGTACCTCGGGGAGGGGCTGTGACGGAGCAACCCCTCCTGGACGTGAGGGACCTGCGGGTCCTGATCGGCGGCCGGCACATCCTGCACGGCGTCGACCTGGACGTCTCCGCGCACGGCGTGACCGCGCTGCTCGGCCGCAACGGCGCCGGGAAGACCACCACGGTCCGGGGCGTCCTCGGGCTCGTCCCGCGCGCCGGCAGCGTCCGGCTCGACGGCGAGGAGACGGTGGGCCTGCAAACGCACGCCCTGGTCCGGCGCGGCATCGGCTACGCCCCCGAGGACCGGGGGATCTTCGCCGGGCTGACCGTCGCGGAGAACCTGCGGCTGGCGGAGCGGCGCGGCGCGGGCGAGCCGGCGTACGGCCTGGTCCACGAGCTGTTCCCCGAACTCAAGCAGCGGGCCCGGCAGTTGGCGGGGACGTTGTCGGGCGGCCAGCAGCAGATGGTCGCCATCGGGCGCACCCTGCTGAACGCCAACCGGCTGATCATCGCGGACGAACCCACCAAGGGCCTGGCGCCGAAGGTCGTCACCGAGGTGGCGCAGGTGCTGGAGCGGGCCGCCGAGGCGGTGCCGGTGCTGCTCGTGGAGCAGAACCTCGCCGTGGTGCGCCGGCTGGCCGGGCACTGCGTGGTCCTCGCCGACGGCCGCACCGCCCACCGGGGCCCGGCCGCCGAGCTGCTGGGCGACGCGGAGGCGGCCCGCACGCTGCTCGGTGTGGGCCACGGCCCGGTCACCGCACACCCCTCCGTGAAGGCGGATTCCTGATGTCCACCCTCGTCCTGCTCACCATGACCGGACTCGGTCTGGGGGCCCTCTACTTCCTCGTCGCGTCCGGACTCTCGCTGATCTTCGGCCTGATGGACGTGCTCAACTTCGCCCACGGGGCGCTGCTGTCCATCGGCGCGTACGGCACCTGGTGGGCCGCGTCCGGGAACCTGCCCGGCGCGGGCCCCGGCGGCGCCGGCTTCGTCCTGGCGGTCCTGTTCGGCACGGCGGTGGGCACCGCCGCCGCCGTGCTCCTGGAGCTCGCGGTCGTCCGCCCGCTCTACACCCGGCCGCGCGAGCAGGTGCTCGCCACGGTCGGGGTGGGGCTCGCGGTGCCCGCGCTGCTCTCCGGCATCTGGGGTTCCGACGCCCACCCGTTCCCGGGGCCGGAGGCGCTGTCCGGCACCTTCGGGCTGCTTGGCGCCCAGGTCCCGGTCAACCGGCTGGTCCTGGTGGGGGCGGCGGTCGTGGTGCTGGTGGCGCTGCGGCTGTTCCTCGGCCGGACCCGGCACGGCCTGGTCGTCCGGGCGGGCGTCGAGGACCGGGCGATGGTCACCGCACTCGGCATCGACGTCCGCAAGGCGTTCACGCTGGTCTTCGCGATCGGCGGCTGCGCGGCGGCACTGGGCGGGGCGCTCGGCGGGCTGTACTTCGGCTCGGTCGACCCGCGCCAGGGCACCTCGCTGCTGATCTTCGCGTTCGTCGTCGTGGTCACCGGCGGCATGGGCTCGGTGACCGGCGCCGCCGTGGCGTCCGTGGTCATCGGCCTGGTCCAGCAGTTCGCCAACTACTACACCGCAGCGGGGCTCGGCGACCTGGCGGTCGTCGTCCTGCTCGCCGTGCTGCTGCTCATCCGGCCGCGCGGACTGACGGGGAGGCTCGCGTGAGCACCGCCACCGACACACCCGACCGCACCACCGGCCGCCCGGCCACCGTCCCCGTCCCGGCCGGAAGAACCCGGCTGCTGCGCTGGTGGCCCGCCGCCGTCCTGCTGGTGCTGGTGGCCGCGCCGTTCAGCGCGGTGCCGGTACCGGGCCTGCTCGACGGGCCGCTCGGCTCGGCGGGCAGTCTGCAACTCCTCGCCACCTGCCTGCTGTTCGGCGCCCTGGCCACCGGCTATGACCTGCTCCTGGGACGGACCGGGCTGCTCTCCTTCGGCCACGCCCTGTACTTCGCGGCGGGCAGCTACGCCACCAACCTGTTCCTGCTGGAGGCGGGGCTGCCGTTCGCGCTCGCCACGGTCCTCGGGCTGCTCTTCGGGACCGCGCTCGCGCTGGTCCTGGGGTCGGTGTGCCTGCGCGTGACCGGGATCGGCTTCTCCATGGTGACCCTCGCCTTCGCCCAGGCGGGCTCGATCCTGGTGTCCCGCAACCCCGGCGGGGTCACCGGCGGCGAGGAGGGCCGGGCGGCCCCGTCCGACCTGCTGCCGTCCTCGCTCGTCGGCATCGACAACACCGCCAACCTGTACTGGATCGCGCTGGCCTACCTCGTCCTCACCCTGGGCGTCGTCCACTGGGCGGTCCGCTCCCCCACCGGCCGCGTCTGGGAGGGCATCAAGGAGAACGAGCGCCGGGTGGAGGTGCTGGGGCTGAAGCCGTACGGATTCAAGCTGACGGCCTTCGTGGTCGCGGGCGGACTAGCGGCGCTCGGCGGCATCGTGCACCTGCTCCTGACGGGCGGCTCGACCCCGCAGACGACCACGTCCGACTTCACGCTGTCGCTGCTGGTGATGGTGGTGCTCGGCGGCTCGGGCACCCGCTGGGGCCCGATGGTCGGCGGCATCCTCTACACCTGGGCCGACCACCGGCTCGGCGACCTGGCCGGATCGGGCGCGGTCGCGGACCTGCCGGCGGTCCTGCGCGTACCGCTGTCGCAGCCGCTGTTCCTGCTGGGCGTGCTGTTCGTGGCCGTGGTACATCTGCTGCCCGGCGGCCTGGCCCGGCTGCCGTCCCGGCTGGGACGGGCCGTGGGGGCAGCCTCGAACCGTAAGGAGACCGGAGTCAGTTGAGCCCGCTCGCGGAGTACGAAGAGACCGAAGTCCCCGTGCGCGGGGGCTCCCTGGCGGCCCTGCGCTGGCCGGCCGCCGACCCGGACGCGCCGGTGGTGGTGGCGCTGCACGGGATCACCTCCAACGCCCTGTCCTGGGCGGCGGTGGCCCGGCTGCTGGCGGGCCGGGTCACGCTGGTCGCCCCGGATCTGCGCGGCCGGGCGGGGAGTTCGCACCTGCCCCGCCCGTACGGCATCGCCGCGCACACCGACGACATCGCCGCGCTGGCCGGCACCCTGGGCCCGGGCCCGGTGGTGCTGGCGGGCCACTCGATGGGCGCGTTCGTGGCTGCCCTGGCGGCGGTGCGCCACCCGGACCGCTTCGGGCCGCTGCTCCTCGTCGACGGCGGTATCGGCTTCCCGGCGCCGACGCACCTGACGCCGGACGAGCTGATGACGGCGGTGATCGGCCCGGCGATGGACCGGCTGTCGATGACCTTCCCGGACCGGGCCGCCTACCGCGCGTTCTGGCAGGCGCACCCGGCGTTCGCCGGCGCCTGGTCCGACGAGGTGGACGCGTACATCCAGCGCGACCTGACCGGTGAGGAACCGGCCCTGCGCTCGTCCTGCCGGATCGAGGCGATCCGCACGGACGGGGTCGGCCTGTTCGACGAGGAGGTCCTGTCGGCGGTACGGAAGCTGCCCGTCGACGCGACGCTGCTGTGGGCGGCGCGCGGTCTGATGGACGAGGAGCAGGGCCTGTACGACGAGGGCCGGCTGGCCGCCGCCGAGCTGTCCGGGACCCGGGTGGAGCCGGTCGCGGTGAAGGACGTGAACCACTACACGGTCCTGACGGGCGACCGGGGCGGCCGGGAGATCGCGGAGCGCCTGGTGGCGCTGGCGCGGGGCTGAGAGCCCGTATGAGCGGGGCCCGGCAGCGCGCCGGGCCCCGCTCCTCGTGGGTCAGGCGGTGCAGCCGCTGTCCGCGATGACGAAGTATCCCGCGGGCGTCTCCTTCAGGGTGTGGCTGAGGAAGACGTTGTACAGGCCCATGTTCTGGTTCGAGCCGTTGGCGTAGACGTACCCGCCGGACATGTGCGCCCGGCCGGCGGTGACGTGGGCGTAGTTGGTGGCTGTGTAGCACTGCGCGGGGTCGGGGTCTCCCGGGTCTCCCGGATCACCCGGGTCGCCCGGGTCGCCCGGGTCGCCGGGTTCGGTGCCGCCGTCCAGGCCCCAGAAGACGCCCGTGTAGTACGTGGAGCAGATGGTGTTGAGGAAGTACGCGGCCGTCGAGCCGCACTGCCGGTCGCCCGAGCCGGGGCTGACCGGCAGGCCGTGGCCCATGCCGGAGACCGAGTACATCTCCACGGCCGGCTTGCCCGAGGCGTCGTTGTAGACGGTGCGGGTGGTGCTGCCGGGGAGGCTGTCGGTGGACGACGGGGTCTGGCTGATGCCCCACACATTGGTCCACTGGTCGCGCAGGGCCGTCGCGTTGGCCGGGTAGACCGTGTAGTCCGAGGTGCCCTGCCAGATCGCGACCCTGGGCCACGGACCGCTGTAACCCGGGGAGGCGGCGCGGACCTTGTCGCCCCACTGCGCGGGCGTCAAACTCTGCGGCCCGTACTGGCAGCCCGACGCGGCCGCCTGGCTCGTCGCGCACTGGGCGGGCAGCCCGGAGGCCACGGAGCCGCCCGCGAAGACGTCCGGGTAGGCGGCGAGCAGGTCGGCGGTCATCCCGCCGCCCGCCGAGAGCCCGGTGACGTACACCCGGCGCCCGTCGGAGCCGTAGGTCTTCTTCGCGTAGTCGACCATCTGCACGATCGACGCGGCCTCACCCTTGCCCCGGGTGTCCTCGTTCGGGTCGAACCAGCCGAAGCAGGACAGCGCGTTGTTGGCGGACGTGGTCTGCGGGAAGACGACGGCGAAGCCCCACTCGTCGGCGTACTCCGGCCAGCCGGAGCTGGTGTAGTACGCGTTCGCGGTCTGCGTGCAGCCGTGCAGGGCGACGACCAGGGGGGCTTTCGCGGGGAGTCCTGCCGGGGTGTACGCGTACATCTGGAGGTTGCCGGGGTTCGAACCGAAGCCGGTCACCTGCTGGAGGCCGGCGGCGGCTGCGGCGGGCTGCGCGGTGGTGACGCTCAGCGTCGCCGCGAGCAGGCCGAGGACGGCGGTCGCCGCGAGGCGGCGGAAGAGGCGTTTCAGGATCGGTGGGCGCACGGGTGCTTTCTCCCTGCCGTGGGGGTACGGGTTGCTGCCGGAACCTACGAGCGGCGGACGCCCTCGCCCATGTGGCAGGCGGACACCGGCGGCTCCCGGGTGTGTGCGGCAAGTCCCTTGCGCCGGGCACGGGCCCGGAGCGGAGGCCGCCCGGCGGACACCCGCACCATGTACGCCGCCACCATGCCCCGGTACGCGGGTGTGTGCACCGGCGCCGTGTGACGCGGGCCCGCCCGTACCTACGGTGACGCCCATGGAGACTTCCCGCAGACCGGATCACCAGCCCGCCGCCGCCGCGTCCGGCGGCCCCGCGCAGGCGCCCGCAGAACCCGTCCTGGCCGGGCGCACCGCGCTGGTGACGGGGGCGGCGAGCGGGATCGGGCGGGCCTGTGCGCAGGCGCTCGCCGCCGCGGGCGCCCATGTGCACGTCGTGGACCGGGCCGGTGAGGCCGCCGAGCGGCTGGCGAAGGAGATCGGCGGGACGCCCTGGGTGGTGGACCTGTCCGAGCCGGCGGTCGTGGACACCCTGCCCGCCGATGTGGACGTGGTGGTCAACAACGCGGGCATCCAGCACGTGGCACCGGTGCACGAGTTCCCGCCGGACCGGTTCGCCCTGATCCAGCGCGTGATGGTGGAGACCCCGTTCCGTGTCTTGCGCCGGACCCTGCCGGGCATGTACGAACGCGGCTGGGGGCGCGTGGTCAACATCTCGTCGGTGCACGGGCTGCGCGCGAGCCCGTACAAATCGGCCTATGTGACGGCCAAGCACGCACTGGAGGGGCTGAGCAAGGTGGTCGCGCTCGAAGCGGCGGAGCACGGGGTGACGAGCAACTGCGTCTGCCCCGGGTACGTGCGCACGCCGCTGGTGGAGAACCAGATCGCCGACCAGGCCCGTACGCACGGCATCTCCGAGGAGGAGGTGGTGGGGCGGGTGATGCTGGAGCGCAGCGCGATCAAGCGGCTGATCGAACCGGCGGACGTGGCCGAGGCGGTCCTGTGGCTGTGCGGCCCGCGCACCGGGCACATCACCGGCTCGTCGCTCTCCATGGACGGCGGCTGGACCGCGAACTGACCCGCCGCCCCGAACCCCCGAGGAACCCTGGAACGCCATGCCTGAACCGCTCCCCTCCGCCGCGCCCCACCTCCGGCGCCTGTTCGACCTGCTGGCCGACGACGCCCCGGCCGAGGCGCTGGGGGCGGTCTCCTCGCAGGCGCGGGCGGACGGGGTGGACGCCGGGGAGCTGGCGGAGGTGGAGCGGGCGACGGCGACCGCGCTGCGGATCAGGAGCGCGCTGCGCCAGCACCGTCGGCGCGAGGCCCAGCTGACCGCGCTGTTCGACACGGCGGGCGACCTGGCGGCATCGCGCGACCTGGACGACGTGCTGAAGGCGATCGTGCGGCGGGCCAGGATGCTGCTGGGGACGGACACCGCGTATCTGACCCTGCCGGACGAGGAGGCCGGGGACACCTACATGCGGGTGACCGACGGCTCGGTCTCGGTGCTCTTCCAGCGGCTGCGGCTGGAACTGGGCGACGGCCTGGGCGGTCTGGTGGCCCAGACGGCGAGCCCGTACGCCACGCCGGACTACCGCACCGACGAGCGCTTCCGCCACACCCGCAACATCAACGCCGGTGTCCTGGACGAGGGCCTGGTCGCGATCCTGGGCGTGCCGCTGCTGCTGGGGTCGAGCCGGGGCGGTACGGGCAAGGTGATCGGAGTCCTGTTCGCGGCGGACCGCTCGCCCCGGGTCTTCAGCCCGGACGAGGTGGCCCTGCTCTGCTCGCTGGCCGCGCACGCGGCGATCGCCATCGACACGGCCCGCGCGCTCGCCGACACCACGGCCGCGCTGGCCGAGCTGGCCGAGGCGAACGCGGAACTGGCCGAGGCCAACGCCTCGGTGCGGGCGCACTCGGCGGCCATGGCACGGGCCGAGGAGTCGCACGACCGGCTCACCGACCTGGTGCTGCGCGGCCGGGACGTCAAGGACGTGGCGGCGGCCGTCGCCGGGCTGCTCGGCTCGCCGCTGACCATCCACGACCCGGGCGGCCGCCCGCTGGCCGCCGTCCGCCCGGACGGTACGGGCTTCGCCGCCGACAGCATGGACGCCGGCTGGCTGGCGGAGGCGGCCGAGGAGTCGCGTACGGGCGCGCGGGCCGTGCACCGCGACGGGCGGGTGGTGTGCGCGGTGCTCGCCGGGCAGGAGCTGCTGGCCGGGCTCGTCCTGCACCGGGCCCGCCCGCTGGACGACTCGGACCGGCGGCTGTTCGAGCGGTCGGCGGTGGTGACGGGGCTGCTGTTGCTGCTGCGGCGCACGGTGGCCGAGACGGAGAACCGGATACGCGGCGAGCTGATCGCGGACCTGCTGACGGACCCGGGGCGCGATCCGGCGGGGCTGGCCGAGCGGGGCCGCCGGCTCGGCATCGACCTGGACCGCCCGCACCTGCTGCTGGTGGCGGAGACCGGTGCGCGCGAGCGGCTGGCCCCGGCCGCGATGCGCTTCCTGTTCGGCGGCGAGAACCAGGGCGTGAGCGCCGAACACGCGGGTGCGGTGGTGCTGTTGATCGAGGACTCCGGTACGGGTGCGGGCGCGGCGGCCCGGTCGGCGGCGGCCCAGCTGGGGCAGCTCGCCCAGTCCCCCGTCACGGTGTCCGCCGCCGGTCCGGCCCGGGGCCCCGGCGAGCTGGCCGCCGCCTACGCGGAGGCGGCGCGCTGTCTGCGGGCGATGCGGGTGCTGGGGCGGACGGGCGAGGGCGCGTGCGTGGAGGAGCTGGGCTTCCTGGGCGTGGTGCTGGGCAACGCGCAGGACGTGGGCGGCTTCGTGGCGGCGACGCTGGGGCCGCTGCTGGAGTACGACGCCCAGCGCGGCACGCATCTGGTGCGGACGCTGAGCGCGTACTTCGGGGCGGGCGGCAGCCTGATCCGGGCCAAGGACGAGCTGCACGTCCATGTGAACACGGTGGTGCAGCGTCTGGACCGCATCCAGGTGCTGCTGGGCCGCGACTGGAACGAACCGGGCCGGGCGCTGGAGCTGCAACTGGCCCTGCGGCTGCACCTGCTGTCGGGGGCCTCGCGGGGCACGCGGCCGGGCTGACGGGCAGAATCCTGGACCGTGACGATCTCCGCTCGCGCCCTCAACCGGGCGACCCTCAGCCGTCAACTTCTTCTGGCCCGCGAGCCGCTGACCGCGGCCGAGGGGGTGCGGCGGGTGGTCGCGCTCCAGGCCCAGCACCCGGCCTCGCCGTACATCGCCCTGTGGAACCGCCTCACGGGCTTCACCCCGGAAGCACTCGACGCGGCCTTCGCCGAGCGGTCGGTGGTGAAGGGGACGCTCATGCGGATCACGCTGCACGCGGTGCACGCCGATGACTACGCGGCGTTCCGGGCGGCGATGCAGCCTGTGCTGTACGGCTCGCGGATGGGCCCCCGGTTCACCGTGTCGGGGCTCACTCCGGCGGACGGGGAGGAACTGGTGGCGCGGGTCATGGAGTTCGCCCGTTCGCCGAGGTCGTCGGCCGAGATGCAGGCGTGGCTGGCGGAGCTGTACGGCGCGGAGCGCAAGGACGCGGTGTGGTGGGGCATGAAGGCGTACGCGCCGCTGCACCACGTCCCGACCGGCCCGCCGTGGTCCTTCGGCGCACGCCCCTCCTTCGTGGCGGCGGGCCCCGGTCCCGCGTCCCGGGGCCGGACGGTGGACCGGGAGGCGCTGCGTGCCCTGGTCCTGCGGTATCTGGCCGGGTTCGGTCCGGCGTCGGTCCTGGACGTGGCGCAGTTCTCGATGGTGGGGCGGGCGCCGGCCCGGGCGGCGCTGCACGCCCTGACGGACGAGGTGGAGCGGCTGGAGGGGCCGGGCGGGGAGGCGCTGTTCGACCTCCCGGGCGCCTCCCGGCCGGATGCCGGAACCCCGGCCCCGGCCCGGCTCATGGCGATGTGGGACAGCACGCTGCTGGCGTACGCGGACCGGGGCCGGGTGATACCTCCGGAGTACCGCCCGCTGGTGATCCGGCGCAACGGCGACGTCCTGCCGGCCCTGCTGGTGGACGGCCATGTCGCGGGCGTGTGGCGCCCGACGGCCGAGGGCGTCGAGGCCACGGCGTTCCACCCGCTGCCGGCGGCCGTCTGGGACGAACTGGGCGCGGAGGCCGAGGCGTTGACCGCGTTCCTCGGCGCCCGTGAGCGTACGGTCTACAGCCGCTACCACCACTGGTGGGCCAAGCTGCCGGACGCGGACGTGCGGATGCTCTAGGAGCGGCTCACCGGGGGTGGGTGCGGGGCTCGGAAGGTGAAGGCGTCGGGGGTGTCGCCCTTCGCGCGGAGCAGGGCGACCCGGTCCATCGCCTCCCGCACGCTCGGGCGGTGGCCGGCCGGAACCCACCACAGGGCCATGTGGTGGTCGGCGAGGCGCTCGAACCATTCGCGGCGGCGGGCCAGGACCCTGAGGTGGTCGCTGCGATAGACGTACGCCTTCAGCGCGTCGACCGATTCCCAGACCGAGCAGTTGATGAGGAAGAGGTCGTCCTCCGCCTCGGGGCGCAGGCTCGTGGCATCGGCCCCCTCGTCGTCGACCATGCGCCAGACGAAGCCGGGGGCTCCGTCGGCGAGGGCGTTGATCTCCGGGAGCTGGGCGACGAAGTCGGCGAGCTGGGGGCTGTCGAGCGGGGCGAGGATGCGCCCGACGTTGACCTGGGCGAGGTGGAAGTCGTTCACGGGCCAAGCATGGCCGGGTGAACCTTCTAAAGTCAACGGATTCTTTTTTAGACTTGGGCGGCCCCATCGGGCCCCTCGACCGCGACGCAACACCCTTCCGGCAGCGGGTCCATGGCGGCGCTCCAGCCCTCGGCGAGCAGCCCTTGGACGCCGGCGAGGTTCATCCCGCAGACCAGGGCCGGGAATTGCTCCGCCAGGGCGTGGAACGGGCAGTTGTTCAGCCGGAGTCTGCCGCAGTCCCAGTAAGGCTCGTAGCCGCGTTCCCGCAGCGCCTCGACGGGGTCGGCCGCGCCCGCCGCCTCTCCGGCCGCCCGCGCCGCCGCCTGCAACTCCGCGTCGAGCCCGGCCCGTTCGACCACCTCGGCGAGCAACTGGCTCACGGTGTCGTAGGAACGCGGCGGTACGGAGACGGCGTGCTCGCCGTCCGCCCGCCGGTACAGCTTGGAGGGCCGCCCGGAGCCGGGCCCGGTGCGGCCGGAGAGCCGCCGGAAGCCGGCCTCCAGGAGCCCGGCGTCCACCAGTTTGTCCAGGTGGAAAGCGGCCACCGCCCGGGTCACCCCGACCGCGTCCGCCGCCGCGTCCCGCGTGACGTCGCCGGGGGCGGCGGCGACGTGGCGGTACAGGCCGCGGCGCACGGGGTCCCCGAGGGCGGCCAGGGCGTCCAGGGCGTCGTCGTCACTGCTCACGACGGCGAGTCTAGGCCGCACGCCCCTCGGGGGCGCTGCCCCCGAACCCCCGCTCCTCAATCGCCGGAGGGGCTTGATTGTGGCGCGGCCAATGTCAGCCCCGCCGGCGATTGAGGCGCGAGGCCCGGAACAACGCCCCGAAACCCAGCCCCACCGACGCTTGAAGCCCGAGGCCCGGAACAGCGCCCCGAAACCCAGCCCCGCCGGCGATTGAGGCGCGGGGTCCGGGGCGGCGCCCCGGTTCCGGGGAGGGGCGCGTGGGGGAACGGGCCCGCCGCAGGTGCACCCCTCACGGCCCCGGCCCCGCCCGCTAGACTGTGCGAGTCGTCATCATGCCCGTTCAGGGGGAAGCCGGTGCAAATCCGGCACTGACCCGCAGCCGTGACCGCCGCCGAGGCGGAAGTCGGAATGCCCTGTCCGAGTCGTGACCGGCTCGCGCCGTCGGGACCCCCCGGCGGCCGGCACCGTCGAGGTATACGGAGCCGGAGCCTGGTGCCGTGTGTGCCTGTGCCCGGTCCCCCCAGGAGAGGCACCGCCCGCCATGACCGTACGCCGCAGCGCCGCCGCGCTCGCCGCCACCGCCGCCGCGCTCTGCGCGGCCGCCGCCCCGGCCGCCGTCGCCGCGCCGTCTCCGTCCCCCCCGGCCGCGCTGCCCTCCGGGCTCTACGGCACGAGTGACCCGACGTACGACGGGGTGTGGCGGCAGTCGCTCGCGTTCCTCGCTCAGCAGGCCGTGGGCGTGACGCCCGCCGCGAAGGCGGTGGACTGGCTGACCGGTCAGCAGTGCGACAGCGGCGCGTTCGCCGCGTACCGTGCGGACGCCTCCGTACCCTGCAACGACAAGACGGTCGCCGACACCAACGCGACGGCCGCCGCGGCCCAGGCCCTGCGCGCGATCGGCGGGCACCAGGACGCCCTGGCGAACGCGGTCAGCTGGCTCAGGTCCGTCCAGAACGAGGACGGCGGCTGGGGCTACACCGCCGGCAGCCCCAGTGACGCGAACTCCACCTCCATCGTGATCGGCACCCTCGCACGGGCCGGCGAGAAGCTGGGCGACGTGACGACGCACGGCGGCAAGACCCCGTACGCCGCACTGCTCGGCTTCTCCATCCCCTGCGGCGGCAAGGACGGCGGCGCGTTCGCCTACCAGCCCGACAAGGCCGGCAAGCTCGCCGCCAACGGTGACGCGACGGCCGCCGGTGTCCTCGGCGCCCTCGGCAAGGGCCTGGTCGTCCCGGACAGCGCGGCCGTGAAGGACCCCGCCTGCCACAACGGCTCCCCGCTGAAGCCCGAACAGGCCGCGCAGAACGGCGCCGCCTACCTCACCACCGCCCTCGCGAAGAGCGGCCACCTCGACCAGCCGCCGATGCCGGGCGCGGAGGACAGCGAGCCGCAGCCCGACTTCGGCAACACCGCCGACGCGGTCGTCGCGCTGGCCGCCGCCGGCCACAAGGACAAGGCCGCCGCCTCCGTCAGCTGGCTGGAGAAGAACTCCGCGGCCTGGGCGAAGCAGGCCGGCCCCGCCGCGTACGCCCAGCTCATCCTGGCCGCGCAGGCGACCGGCACCGACGTCCACGACTTCGGCGGCGCCGACCTCGTCTCCCAGCTGAACGCGACCGGCCCCGCGCCGGCCGCCGTGGAGACGCCGAAGCCGACGGCCACCGAGGAGGAGCAGAAGGACAGCGGCGACGGCGACGGCATCGGCGGCGTCTGGTGGTTCGTCGGCATCGGCCTCGCGGTCGGCGCGGGCGCCGGCTTCCTGATCAGCGGCCGCCGCAAGAACCAGCAGCCGTGAGGGCCCGCCGAGTGGCACGGGCGGCCGCGCTCCTGGTCGTCGGTGCCGTGCTGGCCGTGCTCGGCGCGGGCACGGCGCAGGCGGCGGGCTACCGCTACTGGTCGTTCTGGGAGGGCTCGGCGAGCGGCTGGTCGTACGCCACCCAGGGGCCGTCGCTCGTACGGCCCGAGGACGGCTCGGTGCAGGGCTTCCGCTTCTCCGTGAGCGCGGACTCGCGGGACGCCTCCAAGCCGCGCCGCGCCCCCGACTTCGCGAAGATCTGCGCGGACACCCCGGCGAAGGACGGCAGCAAGCGCGTCGCCCTCGTCATCGACCCGGGCAGCGCGGCCGACGCGCCGGACGGGGAGACCCCGCCCGCGCTGCGGACCGCCTGCGCGCGGGTCGCGGCGGACGCGAGCAGCGCCGAGGCCCTGGCCGCGGTGGCCAAGCCACTGCGCTACGACACGAGCGCCATGCTCTGCGCGATCTCCGGCTACCCGGCCACGGGCTGCGGCGAGCAGGTCTCCGGGCAGGGGAACGGCGGCTCGGACGGCGGCAGCAAGGCCGCCCCCACCTCGGCATCCGCCGCCTCCTCCGGCGACGGCAACGGTGATGACGGCGGCGGCCCGTCCGCCGGGGTCCTCGTCGGGACCGGCGCCGTGCTGCTCCTCGGCATCGCCGCAGTCGCACAGGCCCGCCGCCGCCGCGGATGACCGGCCCGACAGCCGGCCGCACGGACCCGACGACACCCCGGCTCCCCGCCTGGCGCGCCCCCGCCGCCACCCGCTCCAACGCGCTGCCGGCCGGGGCGTGGTGGCTGTGGGCTCTGGGCCTGGCCACCGCCGCCTCCCGGACCACCAACCCGCTGCTGCTCGGCCTGCTGGTCGGCGTCGCCGGGTACGTGGTGGCCGCGCGCCGCACGGACGCGCCGTGGGCCAGGTCGTACGGGATGTTCATCCGGATCGGGCTGTTCGTGATCGCGGTCCGGCTGCTGTTCTCCGTCTTCCTCGGCTCTCCGATCCCCGGCACGCACACCCTCTTCACGCTGCCCGAGGTGCCGCTGCCCGACTGGGCGAAGGGCGTCCGGATCGGCGGCCGGGTCACCGCGGAGCAGCTGGTGTTCGCGCTGTACGACGGGGCGAAGCTGGCGGCCCTGCTGATCTGCGTCGGCGCGGCGAACTCCCTCGCCAACCCGGCCCGGCTGCTGAAGTCGCTGCCCGGCGCGCTGTACGAGGCCGGGGTGGCCGTCGTCGTGGCGATGACGTTCGCGCCGAACATGGTCGCCGACGTGCTGCGGCTGCGCACCGCCCGCCGGCTGCGCGGCCGGCCGACCGGCGGGGTGCGGGCCGTGCTCCAGATCGGGCTGCCGGTGCTTGAGGGCGCCCTCGAACGGTCGGTCGCCGTGGCCGCCTCCATGGACGCGCGCGGCTACGGGCGCACCGCCCGGGTCCCGGCCGCCGTCCGGCACACCACGAACGTGCTCACGCTCGGCGGGCTGCTCGGCGTGTGCGCCGGTACGTACGGACTGCTGGCCGCCGAGGGCGCCGGCTACGGGGTGCCGCTGCTCGTCGCCGGTCTCGCCGCCGCGATGGCGGGACTCCGGCTGGGCGGGGCGCGTTCGGCACGGACCCGCTACCGGCCCGACCGGTGGGGCGTACGGGCCTGGCTGGTCGCCGGGTCCGGCGCGGCGGTCGCGGCGGCGATGATCTGGGCCGGGAACGCCGATCCGGCCGCGCTGCACCCCGGGGTCGTACCGCTCACCGCCCCCGTGCTGCCGCTGTGGCCGGCCGCCGCCGTGCTGCTCGGGCTGCTGCCGGCGGTGGTCGCGCCCGTCCCGCCCTCCCCCACAGGCTTCGAGGAGCAGGTGTGATCCGGTTCGACGATGTTTCGGTGCGGTACGAGGGGGCCGTGCGCCCCACCCTGTCCGGGGTCGACCTGATGGTCCCGGAGGGTGAGCTGGTGCTGCTCGTCGGTCCTTCCGGGGTCGGCAAGTCGACGCTGCTCGGTGCCGTCTCGGGTCTGGTGCCGCACTTCACGGGCGGCACGCTGACCGGGCGGGTCACCGTGGACGGCCGTGACACCCGGACGCACAAGCCGAGGGAGCTCGCGGACCTGGTCGGCACGGTGGGCCAGGACCCCCTGGCGCACTTCGTGACCGACACGGTCGAGGACGAGCTGGCCTACGGCATGGAGTCGCTGGGCCTGGCCCCGGACGTGATGCGGCGGCGGGTAGAGGAGACCCTCGACCTGCTGGGCCTGGCCGGGCTGCGCGACCGCCCGATCGCCACCCTGTCCGGGGGCCAGCAGCAGCGCGTCGCGATCGGCTCGGTCCTCACCCCGCACCCCCGGGTCCTGGTCCTCGACGAGCCGACGTCCGCGCTGGACCCGGCGGCGGCCGAGGAGGTCCTCGCGGTCCTCCAGCGGCTCGTCCACGACCTGGGCACTACGGTCCTGATGGCGGAGCACCGGCTGGAACGCGTGGTGCAGTACGCGGACCAGGTCGTCCTGCTCCCCTCGCCGGGCGCCACCCCCGTGCTGGGGGCGCCCGCCGACGTCATGGCCGTCTCCCCGGTGTACCCGCCGGTCGTCGCGCTCGGCCGCCTCGCGGACTGGGACCCGCTGCCGCTCACGGTCCGGGACGCGCGGCGGCGGGCCGGCGGTCTGCGCGACCGGCTGGCGGACGTGGCGCCGGGACGCCAGGCCCCGGACGCGCCCGGCGCCCCCGCGGCCCCCCTTCCGCCCCGCCCCGCCCCAGGCCGGGGCGCCCTCGCCCGGCTGTTCCGGCGTGACCCGCAGGAGGCCCCCGAACCCGCCACCGGCGCCCCCGCCGCCCCCGCCGCCCGGGCGGAACGGCTCGGCGTGCGGCGCGGCCGGGTCGAGGCGCTGCGCCGGGTGACGCTCACCGTCCGGGCCGGCGAGACCGTGGCCCTGATGGGGCGCAACGGCGCGGGCAAGTCCACGCTGCTCGGCGCCCTCGTCGGCATGGTCGAGCCCACCTCCGGCACCGTCCTGACCGGCGGCCTGGCCCCGTACCGCACCCCGCCGCGCGAGATGGTGCGCCGCGTCGGCCTCGTACCGCAGGAACCGCGCGACCTGCTGTACGCGGACACGGTCGCCGCCGAGTGCGCGGCGGCCGACGCCGACGCCGGGGCGGAGCCGGGCAGTTGCAGGGCACTGGTCTCCGAGCTGCTGCCGGGGGTCGCCGACGACACGCACCCCCGCGACCTGTCCGAGGGGCAGCGCCTCGCGCTGGCCCTGGCCCTCGTGCTCACCGCCCGGCCGCCGCTGCTCCTGCTCGACGAGCCGACCCGGGGCCTGGACTACGCGGCGAAGGCCCGGCTGGTCGGGGTGCTGCGCGCACTGGCCGCCGAGGGCCACGCCATCGTGCTCGCCACCCATGACGTGGAGCTGGCCGCCGAGCTGGCGCACCGGGTGGTGATCCTCGCCGACGGGGAGGTCGTCGCGGACGGGCCGACCGCCGAGGTCGTGGTGTCCTCGCCCGCGTTCTCACCGCAGACCGCCAAGGTCCTCGCCCCGCAGGAATGGCTCACCGTCTCCCAGGTGCGCGCGGCCCTGGGGGGTGGCGCGTGAGCGGCGTGCGGAGGCGCGGCCGCCCGGTCAGGCTGGGCCCCCGGGCGATCGTCGCGCTGGTGCTGATCAGCGCCATCGGGATCGCCGCCTTCGGGTGGCCGCTGCTCGCGGACCGGGATTCGGGGCTCGCGCACGCGCAGGACGCGCCGTGGCTGTTCGCCGCGCTGCTGCCGCTGCTGGTCGGGGTGGTGGTCGCGATGATCGCGGACGCCGGGCTCGACGCGAAGGCGGTGGCGATGCTGGGGGTGCTGGCCGCGGTCGGGGCGGCGCTGCGCCCGCTGGGGGCGGGCACGGCGGGGCTGGAGCCGATGTTCTTCCTGATGGTGCTGAGCGGGCGGGTGCTGGGGCCGGGCTTCGGCTTCGTGCTGGGGTCCGTGACGATGTTCGCCTCCGCGCTGCTGACCGGCGGGGTGGGGCCGTGGATGCCGTTCCAGATGCTGTCGATGAGCTGGTTCGCGATGGGCGCGGGCCTGCTGCCGGGCCCGGACCGGCTGCGCGGGCGCGGCGAGCTCCTGATGCTGGCGGCGTACGGGGCGGTCGCGTCGTTCTCGTACGGGACGATCATGAATCTGTACGGGTGGACGATCGTGCCGGGTCTCGCCTCGGGCATCTCGTTCCGGCCGGGCGACCCGCTGGGCGAGAACCTGGTCCGCTTCCTCGCGTACTGCGCGACGACCTCGCTCGGCTGGGACCTGGGCCGGGCCGTGCTCACGGTCGTCCTCACGCTGACGGTCGGGGCGCCGCTGCTGAAGGCGCTGCGGCGGGCCACCCGGCGCGCTTCCTTCGAGGCCCAGGTCACATTCGAGGCCCGTGGCGAGTGAGGGCACCCACAGGACCTTGGTCCCGTACGAAGCGGAATAGGAGCCGGGCACGCGGCTTCTGCGCCCCTTCAACACCCCCGCGACCTGCTACGGAGCGGTTTGAGCCGGTTCGGGCCCTTCGGCCCGGGGTGCGAGGCGGGGTCGTATCAGGGGTCGTTGCCACGGCCGAACGGCGCCGCTAAGACTGGATCTCGTCGCCGAGCACCGCAGGGTCCTCACCGGGATCGCGGTCAACGAGCGCCGGTCCACGCATGATTCGGACCGAGCCCGCGACTCCCCCGTTCCCGACCGTTAGGTTCCCTGTGTCGTTCGCCCGTAACCTCATCTCCACGCCCCGCACCGCCCGTCGCAAGGCCGCCGTCGCCGGCGCCACCGTGCTTCTCGGAGCCACCGGCATCGGCTTGGGCGTCTCCCCGGCCATGGCGGCCCCGACCGCCGCGCCGACGTCCGCGGGCAGTGCCCAGGACACGGCGAAGCAGATGATCGGTGACGACGCCCAGTTCCAGTGCTTCAGCAACATCGTCAGCCACGAGAGCGGCTGGAACCCGTCCGCCACCAACGCCTCCTCCGGTGCCTACGGCCTGGTCCAGGCGCTGCCCGGCTCGAAGATGGCGTCCGCCGGCTCCGACTGGAAAACCAACCCCGGCACGCAGATCAAGTGGGGCATGGACTACATGAACTCCCGCTACGGCAGCCCCTGTGGCGCCTGGTCCTTCTGGCAGGCCCACAACTGGTACTGAGCCGGCCCGGCTCGAACCAGTGCCCCCGATGCCCCGACCGCCCCGCGGCCGGGGCATCGGCATGTCCGGGCAGCGGTACGCGCATCCGCACCCCCGTCCGCATGCCGGACAGGCGTACGGGGATCATGGCGGCCATGCATGCCCTGCTCTCCGCCTTCGCCCCCATCTGGGTGCTGACCGGCATCGGTTACGCGGTCGGGCGCGGCGGGCTGCTCGGGGAGCAGGCGGAGGCCGTGCTCGGCAGGTTCGTCTTCCACGTCGCCATGCCGGCCGCCCTGTTCACCATGGTGTCGGGGGCGAGCCCGGACGTCTTCGGTCATCCGTCGATGATGGCGTTCGCGGCGAGCACCGCCGTGGCCGCCGGGTCCGGGTTCGTGCTGGTGCGGCGGGTGTTCGGCCGGGGGCGGGCGGACGCGGCGATCGGCGCCATGTCCTCGGGCCACGTGAACTCCGCCAACCTCGGCATCCCGGTGGCGGTGCAGGTGCTCGGCGACGCGTCGTTCGTCGCGCAGGTCATCCTCTTCCAGGTGCTGGTGCTCTCACCGGTGATCCTGACCCTGCTGGACTCGGGGACCCGCGGGAAGGACGGGCGGCGCCCCGGCGGCGGGTTCCGGCGGATGCTGACCATGCCCGTGCGCAACCCGATCATCCTGGCCTCGCTGCTCGGCGTGGCCGTCTCCGCGACCGGGCTGCGGCTGCCGGCCGCCCTGACGCACCCCTGCGACGTGCTGGGCGCGGCGGCGGTGCCGACGGCCCTCATCACGCTCGGCCTGTCGCTGCACCGGGGCCCGGGCGGCGGGAGCCGGGCGCGCGGGGGCCGGGCGCGCGGGGACCGGGCGGAGACCGCGGTCGTGGTCGCCGTGAAGACGCTGGGGCAGCCGCTGGCCGCGCTGCTCGTCGCGGGTCCGCTGCTCCACCTCCCGGACCACCAGCTGCTCGCGGTGGTGCTGTGCGCGGCGCTGCCGACGGCGCAGAACTCCTTCATCTACGCGCGCGAGTACGGCCTGGACACCGGCCTCGCCCGGGACGCGGTCGTAACCTCCACTCTGGTGTCGATGGTCACGCTGTCGGTGGCCACCTGGGCGCTGGGGCCGTAGGGGGTGTCACGTCGCCTTGGGCTTGCCCGCCACCGCCTCGCCGTCCGCCTCCGGGGCGGCGGCGGGAGCGGGCACCCGGGCCGCCCTCCCCTCCGGCGTCTCAGGCGTCACCCGCAACCGGCGCGGGCCGGCGAGCACGTACGCGATGAGGAAGCCGAGCGCGACGACCGCTGCCCCGCCCACCGCGTCCAGCACCCAGTGGTTGGCGGTCGCGACGATCGCGGAGACCGTGAACAGCGGATGCAGCACCCCGAGCGCCTTCATCCACGCCTTCGGGGCGAGCAGCACGATGATCACCCCGCACCACAGGGACCAGCCGAAGTGCAGCGAGGGCATCGCCGCGTACTGGTTGGTCATCGCCGTCAGCGCCCCGTAGTCCGGCTCGGCGAAGTCCTGGACCCCGTGGACGGTGTCGATGAAGCCGAGCCCGGACATCAGCCGCGGCGGGGCCAGCGGGTAGAGCCAGAAGCCTACGAGCGCGAGGAGCGTGGCGAAGCCGAGGGTGGAGCGCGCCCAGCGGTAGTCGGCGGGGCGGCGTACGTACAGCACGGCGAGGATCGCCAGCGGGACGACGAAGTGGAACGTCGAGTAGTAGTAGTCGAAGAAGTCCCGCAGCCGGCCGACGCCCGCGACCGCGTGGTTGATCCGGTGCTCGACGTCGATGTGCAGCCACTGTTCGACCGAGTGGATCTGCCGCCCGTGCCGCTCGGCGGTGGCCCGCCCGGCCGTGGCGGCCAGCCTGACGTGCGCGTACGCGGAGTAGACGACCCGGATCAGCAGGAGTTCGAGGAGCAGGTTGGGCCGGCTGAGCACCCGCCGCCAGAACGGCAGCAGCGGCACCCGGCTCCAGCGGGCCGGGACGGGCCGCGCGTACGCGGTGGGCACGGGCCGCTGCCAGTACGGGGAGGTGCGCGGCAGGAACGGGGCGGCGCAGGCGGCCCCGAGCGCGGCGAGCAGCAGCACGTTGTCGCGTACCGGGAACACCGCCCCGATGTTCGGCAGCAGCATCGTGCCCGGCAGGGTGGTGACCAGGACCACGAAGGCCGGCCAGACCGGCCGGTCCGAGGCGCGCCGCCCCACCCGGCCGGCCACGGCCAGCAGCACCCACAGCAGCTGGTGCTGCCAGGCGGTCGGTGACACGGCGACCGCGACGCAGCCGGTCACGGCCACGGCGAGCAGCAGCTGTCCGTCGCGGGCGTAGCGCGCGGCACGGCGCAGGCCGGTGACGCAGACGGCGGCGGCCAGCGCGAGGAACAGCGCGATCTCCAGCGGCCCGGCGAGGCCGAGGCGCAGCAGCGCGCCGTGCAGCGACTGGTTGGCGAGGCTGTCCGCCTGGTCTCCGAGGCCGGCCCCGGCGACGTGGTGCACCCAGTAGGTCCACGAGTCGTGCGGCATCGCGGCCCACGCCAGGGCCGTGCACGCGGCGAACGCGGCGGCGGCGGTGAGCGCGCAGCGGCGCCTGCGGGTGAGCCACAGCAGGAGGGCGAAGAGCAGCACGGTCGGCTGGAGGGCCGCGGCCACCCCGATGAGAATCCCGGCTTCGCGTTCCCCCCGGACGGCGAAGAGGCCGACGAGGACCAGGAGGACGGGCAGGATGCTGACCTGGCCGAGGTGGAACGCGTTGCGCACCGGCAGCGACAGCATCAGCAGGCTGATCGTGACGGGCGCGGCGAGCAGGGCCGTGCGCCGGCCGACCGGGCCGGGCAGGGCGCGGGCCGCGACCACTCCGAGGGCGGCGACGAGCAGCAGCGAGCCGAAGGTCCAGGCGACGCCGAGGCTCTGTTCGGCGGTGCGGGTGAGCGGCTTGAGGACGAGCCCGGCGAAGGGGGTTCCGGTGAAGCGGTCGGTGTCGTAGAGCGAGCCGTTCACGTGGAGCACACCGTTCTCGCCGATCCAGGTCTCCAGATCGGTGAGCCGTTCGCCCGGCGGCTGCCGCAGCACCACCGCCATCTGCCGGACTGCCAGTGCGGCGACGACCAGCCAGAGCACCGCCCGTGCCGCCCCGGTCCTCGTTCCCGCCGTCGCGCTTCCGCTCCCACCGTGCTCCGCGTTCGCCACGCTGTGCCGACCCTCCCAAGGTCTGTTGCCGGTCAATTGCCCGGCTTGTGTGAAACCTTCGCATTGCGTCATGAGGTAGACCCAATCAACCCGCTTTGTGCCCGGCTGTCACTCCGCTTCGTCGGAAAGTCCGCCCGGCCGGGCGGACCGCACCGGCCGGAACCGGCGGGGGCCCACGCACGTCTGAGCCCGTGATCAGTAACGACGGGGAGGGCGGAAGATGCGCGGCGCGGGGAGAGAACGAAGAGCGAGGAGCTGGGCGGTCCGTGCGCTCTCCCTGGCCCTGATGCTGGTGTCGTTGCAGCTGGAGTCGCTGATCGCACCCGCGTACGCCTGCGGTTGCGGGGCGATGGTGGTGCACCGGGACAGCCGGGTCGAGGTCGCCCGGGAGACGTCGGCGGTGGGCTGGGACGGCAGCACCGAGCAGATCGTGATGCAGCTGAGCGTCCGGGGGAACGCGCCCGACGCGGCCTGGATCATGCCGGTCCCGCACCGCGCCACGGTCGAGCTGGGTGACGCGGCGCTGTTCACGGAGCTCGGGGCGATCACCGCGCCGGTGCACGAGGAACGGCACTACTTCTGGCCCCGCGGGGAGGACTGGCCGTTCCACGGCTCCGACGGCGGCGCCGGCGACCGCGCCGCCGCCCCCGGGGCCGCCGCGCCGGTCGACGTGGTCGGCCGCGAGCGGCTCGGGCCGTTCGACGTGGCGCGGCTGACGGCGACCGACCCGGAGGCGCTGGAGGGCTGGCTGAAGGAGAACGGCTTCGAACTGCCGGACCGCCTGGCCACGGCCCTGCGCCCGTACGTCGAGCAGAAGTGGGAGTACGTGGCGGTGCGCCTCGCACCGGAGGAGCGGGGAAGCCTGCTGAGCGGGACGCTCGAACCGTTGCGGCTGCGGTTCGCCAGCGACCGGCTGGTCTATCCGATGCGCCTGTCCGAGCTGGCCGCGACCCCGCAGACCCTCGACCTGTACGTGCTGGCCGACCACCGGATGGAACCGCGCGGCGCGATCGGCGGACGGCCGCCGAAGGTCGCGTACGCGGGCCGGGTGGACCCCGCGAAGGAGCGGTACGAGGCGCTGTCGGCGGTCACGGGCGACAAGCCGGTCTTCGTGACGGCGATCGACCAGTACTTCCCGTCGCCGGAGCGGATCGACGGCGACCACGAACTGCGGGCGACCGCGGAGGACACCCCGTACCGGACCGTGGTCTACCGGGACACGCTGCTGACCTGGGGCGGCATGCCGGTCTGGCTGCTGGTGCCGCTCGGCGGCACGCTAGCGGTGGTCGTGGCCCTGCTGCTGGTGGTGCGCGCCCGGCGGCGGCGCCCGGTCCTGCCCCCGCCGCCGGTCTTCGTGCCGCCGCCGCTGCGCTAGGCGGGTGGGGAGAATGGCCCGATGACCTGGACCGTGGCACCCGAACCCTTCGACTCCCCGGACGCGGCCCTGCTCCGGCGGGACTACTACGACGAGGTGGCCAGCCGCTACTGGGGCCGTCCCGCGACGGCCGAGGAGATCCGGGACGGGCTCACCGACGACGGCGCCGAGCGGCTCACGGCCCCGACCGGTGCCTTCGTCGTCGGCCGGCACGGCGGCCGGGCGGCGGCCTGCGCGGGCCTGGTCCTCGTGGACGCGGACACGGCCGAGCTGACCCGGGTCTTCGTGCGCCCGGAGTTCCGGGGCACGGGCGGTGGCGGGCTGCTGCTCACCGCGCTGGAGGACCGGGCACGGGCCCTCGGGACGTCCCGGCTGCGGCTCGACACCCGCAACGACCTGGTCGAGGCGCGCGGCCTGTACGCGAAGCACGGTTTCCGGGAGGTCCCGGCGTTCAACCGGGGCCCCTACGCGGAGCACTGGTTCGCGAAGGAGCTGGCCCAGGGGGCGTAGGGCGTCGGCGGGGGGCTTCCCCGTACGCCTGCGGACCAATCGCGGAGCGGGTGCCCCGGAAGAGTGAAAGGCCCTAGCTAGGGCGCGTTTCGAGCGTCCCGGTACGGGTGTCCCGCCGCGTGGTCGCGCTTCGGCTCAGGGCTGTGCGGGCGCTCCTTGCTGGACCCGCTGGTCTCCCGCGTCAGCTCGGAGACCAGGGCGACCAGGTCGGTCGGCCGGTCGGGCCCCCACCAGTCGCCGAGCAGCTCGGCCAGGGAGTCCTCGCGGGCCTGGGCGAGCTTCACCACCGCCTCCGCGCCCGGTTCGGTGAGCACCATCTGCACCCCGACCCGCCGGACGAGTCCGCGCCCCTCCAGCTGCCGGGCCGCGTCGTTGATCACCCGCAGCGGTACGGGGGCCACCTCGGCGAGCCGGGCGGGCTCCACGGTGCCGTGGCGCTTGATGCGCAGCAGCATCCAGCTGGCGGCGGGCAGCAGGTCGTAGCCCGCCTTCTCGGTGATCTTGACGTAGACCTCGCGGCGGCCCTCCCGGGTGGCCAGCACGGACAGGGCCCGCGCGCACTCGTCGTACGAGGACCGCTCGACCGGGTTGGGTGCCAGGGTCTCGCTCGTATCGGGCGCCGTCACCGATCCGCGCAGCTTGTCCTCCTTGAGGAGCCAGGCGAAGAGGAAGGCGACCAGGACGACGGGTGCCGCGTACAGGAACACGTCGGTGATCGACGTCGAGTACGCCTGGAGCACCGGCCCGCGCAGGGCGGCCGGCAACTGCCCGATGGCGCGCGGATCGGCGGCCAGGCTCTTCGCGTCGAGACCGGGCGGCAGCGACCGGCCGGCGAGCGCCGCACCGAGTTTGTCGGTGAGCCGGTTGGTGAAGATGGTGCCGAAGATCGCCACACCGAACGAGGCTCCGATGGACCGGAAGAACGTCGCGCCCGAGGTCGCCACCCCGAGGTCCTGGTACGAGACGGCGTTCTGCACGACCAGGACGAGGACCTGCATCACCAGGCCGAGGCCCGCGCCGAAGACGAAGAAGTAGACGCTCATCTCCCAGGTGCTGCTGGACACCGTCAGCCGGTGCAGGAGCAGCAGCCCGATCGCGGTGATGCCGGTACCGGCGATCGGGAACACCTTCCAGCGGCCCGTACGGCTGACGATCTGCCCGGACACCGTCGAGGTGATGAGCAGCCCGAACACCATGGGCAGCATGTGGACGCCGGACATCGTCGGCGTGATGCCGTGCACCACCTGGAGGAAGGTCGGCAGATAGGTCATCGCGCCGAACATCGCGAAGCCGATGACGAAGCTGATCACGGCGACGAGGCTGAAGGTCCTGATCCGGAAGAGCTTCAGCGGCAGCACGGGCTCGGTGGCGCGCCGCTCCACGATCACGAACGCGATCAGGAGCACCACGGCCAGCACCGCGAGGCCGATGATCTTCGACGAGCCCCAGGGCCAGGTGGTGCCGCCGAGGGAGGCGACGAGGACCAGGCAGGTGGCGACCGAGGCGATGAGGAAGGTGCCCAGGTAGTCGATGGTGTGCTTCGTCCGGCGGACCGGGATGTGCAGCACGGCTGCGATCACGACCAGGGCGACGACCCCGATGGGAAGGTTGATGTAGAAGACCCAGCGCCAGGAGAGGTGCTGGGTGAAGAAGCCGCCGAGCAGCGGCCCGAGGACGCTCGTCGCTCCGAACACGGCGCCGAAGAGCCCCTGGTACTTGCCGCGTTCGCGCGGCGGGACGATGTCGCCGACGATCGCCATCGACAGGACCATGAGCCCACCGCCGCCGAGGCCCTGGAGGGCGCGGAAGCCGATCAGCTGGGGCATGTTCTGGGCGATGCCGCAGAGCGCGGAGCCGATCAGGAAGATGACGATCGCGGTCTGGAACAGCTTCTTGCGGCCGTACTGGTCGCCGAGCTTTCCCCAGAGCGGGGTCGCGGCGGTCGAGGCCAGCAGATAGGCCGTGACCACCCACGAGAGGTGTTCGAGCCCGCCGAGGTCGCTGACGATGGTGGGCAGCGCGGTGGAGACGATGGTCTGATCGAGTGCGGCGAGGAGCATGCCGAGAAGCAGTGCGCCGATCGCCACCAGGACCGACCGCGTGGAGCGGTCCCCGCCGGGGGCCTGGGCCGTGGGGCTCAGCTGCTGGGCCATGAAACATCTCCTCGGATCCGCTACACCCCCATCCTGTCCGCTCTGCCCCGTTATGGCCTGCCGGAGGGCCGGGCGATTGGGCTTCTCGGCGGCGGCCTGCATAATCGCAGGCAGTTCAAGGGGAGGGGACCCACGATGGCCGGACATATATGCCCGGAGTGCGGTACGGGGAGCAGACCGGGCGCGGGTCCGGGCTGCGCGTGCGCGAGCCGCGCGGCATACGGAGCCCCCGGCGCGCCGGGTCACGTCACCGACCCGGAACGGGCCGCCGAGCAGCAGCGCATCGCCGATGAGCACCACGCCGGCCGGTCCGCGGAGATGGCCGCCGCGGAGGACTTCGACCCCCTGCGCATCCGCCCGTACGTGACCCTGGGCGGCGACACCGTGACGGCGGCACCCACGACTCCCCCGCCGGGCGCCCCGCACGTCTACGGCCCCGAGGGCGACGCGGCGACCACGATGCCGCTGTTCCTGGACCCGGCGGACCCTCCTCCGACGGACGCCGCGCTCCTGCTCAACGGGCCCGACCCGGTGACGCCGCGCCGCCGCAGGCCCTTCGCCGCCGTGATCGCGGGGGCGGCCGTGGTCACCGTGGTGGGCACGGCGGCCTTCGTCGGCGGGCTGTTCAACGGTGACGGCAACGGGGAGGCCGATCTGGACCAGGCACTGCCGTCGACGGTGGCCAGCCTCCCGGACGAGAGCGAGCCCTCGCCGTCCACGACGCCCTCCGCCTCCGCGTCACCCTCCCGCTCGGCCTCCCCCTCCGCGACCGCCTCGGCCTCGGCGTCCAGGTCCGCGTCTCCCCCGGCGTCCACGTCCGCGTCGCCCTCCGCGTCCGCCTCCCGCTCCGCCACGGCCTCCACGTCCCCGTCGGCCACGGCGGAGAGCAGCGACCCCGCGGAGGGCCTGGCCCCGCCACAGGCGACGCCGGACGAGACCGGGACCCTGCGGCGCGGCGACCACGGGCCGGAGGTGGCGGAGCTGCAGCGCCGGCTCAAAGACCCGCGGGTCGGAACGTTCTTCGGGCCGATCGATTCCGACTACACCGACCGCGTGGAGCAAGCCGTGCACGTCTTTCAGTCATGGTGGAACGTCACCGGCGACCCGGACGGCGCCTACGGCCCGAACACCCGGCGGCGCCTCGAAGAGGCCACGCCGGAACACGACTGGCACTGACCAGTGCCGCAAGCCGCCCCCTGTGGGTGCCCGGAGGGAGCTCCGCCTCAGCCCGCAAGGCCCCGGGCCAGGGGTGGCACACCCCTGGCCCGGGGCCTTCGCGCACCCCACCCCGGCAGGGGATTCGCATTCGCGACCCCGTTTTTGTATCGTGGAGAAACAAAGTGGCCTCCGCGCGCACACCCTGACCGGCGGGCGGGGGCCGCTTGATTTCCCGCGCCGCTCACCCCCGCGGTGTTCGCTTCCCCCCGTTCTGGAGCCCGCCCATGCCGGCCACCGCCCTCACCGCCCGCGCCCTGCTGCTCGACATGGACGGCACCCTGGTGAACTCCGACGCCGTCGTGGAGCGCTGCTGGCGGCGCTGGGCACTGCGGCACGGACTGGACCCGGAAGAGGCCCTGAAGGTGGTCCACGGCCGGCAGGGCTACGCCACGATGGCGGTCCTGCTGCCGGACCGCCCGATGGAGCAGAACCACGCGGACAACCGGGTGATGCTCGCCGAGGAGACCGCCGACACCGAGGGCGTCGTCCCGGTCGGCGGAGCACCGGCCTTCATGGACGCCATCGCCGCCCTTCCGCACGCCCTCGTCACCTCGGCCGACCTCGGGCTGGCGACGGTCCGGATGACCGCGGCCGGGCTGCGGATGCCGGAGCTCCGCGTCACCGCCGAGAGCGTCGGCGCCAGCAAGCCGGACCCGGAGGGCTTCCTCAAGGGCGCGGCCTCACTGGGCTTCGAACCGGCGGACTGCGTGGTCTTCGAGGACTCCGAGGCGGGCATCGCGGCGGGCCGGGCGGCCGGCATGCGCGTCGTGGGCGTCGGCCCCCGCGCGGGTGCCCACTCACCGGACGCCCACGTGGCCGACCTTACGCAGCTGCGCGTCGAGGCCGCGGCGGACGGCGGGTTCACCCTGCGCTTCGACGCGCGGTAACCTCGCGGCGGGACATCCCGCGCCCGGCCTTCCGCGCGCACCGGGGCCGCTGACCCCCCGTCAAACACCAGCACCACGAACCTCAGTACGGCCCTCGCCCACCCCGGGCGGGGGCCTTTCGCATGCGCTCCCGCGCAGGTCACGGGCTCCGGCGATCCGCTGGACCGGCTCAACACGCCCGCGCGCACGGGCCCGTACGCCCCCCGCACCACGAAGCCCTTTGCCAGACCCCTTGATGTGACGTGCCCATGTCGCCACTCTGTTACCTGGCGCCCACCCCACGGAAACCCGGCGCCGCCACGATGGCCGAGCCGTTCATGACGGCCCGCCCATATCCCCCCACATCAAGGGAGTTCGCATGTCAGGTGTCTACGCGCGTCGCATAGCCGTCCTCACCGCATCCGCCGCCCTCGCCGTCACCACCGGCCTGCTCAACGCCCCCGGCGCCCAGGCGGCCATGCCCACTCCGGTCTCCGCGTCCACCGCCCGCACGTATCTGAGCGAGCTGACCGTGAAGGCGGAGGGCTCGTCCAGCGGCTACAGCAGGGACAAGTTCCCGCACTGGATCACCCAGTCCGGCGCCTGCAACACCCGCGAGGTCGTCCTGAAGCGGGACGGCACCAACGTCTCGCAGGACTCCAGCTGCGCCGCGACCAGCGGCAGTTGGTACTCGGAGTACGACGGGGCCACCTGGACCGCCGCATCCGATCTGGACATCGACCACATGGTCCCGCTCTCCGAGGCCTGGCGCTCGGGCGCTTCCAGCTGGACCAACACCCAACGGCAGGCGTACGCGAACGACTTGACCCGGCCGCAGCTGATCGCGGTCACGGACAACGTCAACCAGGCCAAGGGCGACAAGGACCCGGCGTCCTGGATGCCGCCGCGCGCCGCGTACAAGTGCACCTACGTGCGGGCCTGGATCCACGTGAAGCACTACTACAAGCTCACCGTCGACTCGGCCGAGAAGTCGGCCCTGCAGTCCGCGCTCAGCGGCTGCTGAACCGAGGGGCCGCCCCACGGCGCCCTCAACCCCGGTGGTCCCACCGGCCGACGCCCCGCACGAGGGCCGGCCGGCGGGACCACCGACGTGTTTTCGGCCTACTACGGCTGTTCATGACAAGCGAACAGGCACCGCACGGCCCGAAGCGCGGGCCGGCAGTCCGCCAACGGGGCGCGAGGGGTGCGGAAGTCCAGCGGGACTCCAGTGAAACCCGGGGCTGCCGTGGTCGGAGCATCAAGCGCCCGAACCCCACCCCCATGGCCGGAAAGCTGCGCCGCCATTGGTTCAGGCCAAGTACGGGAACAAGGCTGCCCAGTTCGAGGCGGTATTGGCGCGTCGACCGGCTCACATCAACCCATCACATTCCAGCCACTCGACAGAACGTTGAACTTGCAAGTATTGGTGAGGTTTACCTAATCTATGGCGCCCAGTCGGTTAACGTCCCCACCAGACCGAAGGAGCCCCTCCCCCATGACCCCACATCTGCACCGGGCCCAGCCCTACGTCCTCGCGCTCTTCCGCATCGTCGTCGGCCTGCTCTTCGCGTGCCACGGCGCCGCCTCGGTCTTCGGCATATTCGGCGGCGCCCGGGACGGCGGCTCCATACCCGCCGGCACCTGGCCCGGCTGGTACGCCGCGGTGATCCAGCTCATCGGCGGCGTGTTCGTGGCCCTGGGCCTGGGCACCCGTGTCGCCGCCCTGATCTCGTCCGGCTCCATGGCCTACGCCTACTTCACGGTCCACCAGTCCCACGCACTCCTCCCCCTGCAGAACGGCGGCGAACCCTCCGCCGTCTTCTGCTGGGTCTTCCTGCTGATCGTCTTCACCGGCCCCGGCGCCCTGGCCCTGGACGGCCTGCTCGCCGCCCGCACCCCGGACCGTCAGGACCGGGACCGCACGGCGGAACGGAACTCCCCGGTCTCCGTCTGACCCGCTCTCCCCACTCCCCCGGGCCCGCCGACCGACCGGGCCCCGTACGACCTCTCGCGTACCGCCGGGAAAACCGCTCCCCGGCGGTACGCGCTCCACCCGGCCTCGACCGGGGTGCCCAACATCACGCATATATATGGATCACCGGGTGAACGACAGGCGTACGCTGTACAGCTGAACCTGCCGCTCCTGCCGCTCCCCTGCGACATCGCGGCGTTGTCACGGATCGGGGAGTAGAAGGTGCTGGAGAGTGTGGGTGCGCTGATCGGCAGCCCATGGATCTATGTCGTTGTCGCCCTCTCCGTGCTGCTGGACGTCTTCCTCCCCGTGCTGCCCAGTGGTGTGCTGGTGATCACCGCCGCCACGGCCGCCGCCGCTGGCACCACCGGTGTGGCCGCCGACGCGGCGGGCGCCGCCCGCCATGTCACCGAGGTCCCCTCGCTGCTGGCCCTCCTGCTGTGCGCCGCCACCGCATCGGTGCTCGGCGACCTCGCCGCGTACCGGCTGGCCCGGGTCGGCGGCGAGCGGCTGGACCGCGCCATCGCCCGCTCCCGCCGCCTCACCTCCGCTCAGGAACGCCTGGGCGCCGCCCTCAGCCGGGGCGGCGGCGTCCTCGTCGTCATCGCGCGCTTCGCCCCCGCCGGGCGCTCGGTCGTCTCGCTGGGCGCGGGCGCCTCGCACCGCAAGGTGAAGGAATTCCTGCCGTGGTCCGCCGTCGCGGGCCTGGCCTGGGCCGGCTACAGCGTGGGCCTCGGCTACTTCGGCGCGCAGTGGCTGGGCGCGAGCTGGCTGGGCACGGCCGTCTCGGTCCTCGCCCTGTTCGTCGCGGGCTCCTTCGCCGCGCTGCTCATGCGCCGCCCGGCCGAGGCGGCGCGCGCCGCCTCGGCCTCCTGACACCACCTACGGTGTCCTGACACCACCCCGTATCTCCAGGCCGTCCAGCAGCCGGGCGGTCGCCTCGGCGATCTCGTCGACGGCACGGTCGAAGACTTCCCTGTTGTGCGCGGCCGGCGCACGGAAGCCCGACACCTTGCGGACGAACTGCAGGGCGGCGGCGCGGATGTCCTCCTCGGTGGCCTCTTCGGGGAGGGCGGGCGGTCGGAGCGTCTTGATACTGCGGCACATGCTCCCAGTGTGACGCGTACCACTGACAACGGCGCTCAGGCCGTCAGACGACCGGCTTCAGGCGCCCGGTGCACAGGGCCCAGATCACGAAGGTGTCGATGGCGAGCGAGACCACTGCCCAGACCGGCTGGTAGGGCAGCCACATGAAGTTGGCGATCATGTTGAGCGCGGCGAGCCCCACACCGGCTCCGCGGGCCCAGCCGAAGCCCCGCAGGATGCCCCAGCCGACGATCGCGACGAGGATGCCGAGGATCAGGTGGATCCATCCCCAGGCCGTGACGTTGAACTTGAAGACGTAGTCGTTGATCCGCGCGTAGACGTCGTCCGACGCGATTCCGGCGATGCCCTTGATCGCCCCGAGCACGCCGTCGACCATCAGCAGCACACCGGCGAACATGATCCCGCCGGTGGCCCAGGGGTTGTCGTCCTCCGGGCGGGGGCCCCGGGACGACGAAGGGGTGCCCGGCGGGGGCGCTGTCTGTGCCATGAGGACTCCTGGTCCGGTGCAACGTACAGGTCAGACCGACCTTGCGCCGCCCTTCCCGGCGCGGCTAGGCGGAAACGCCCGTACGGGTGACGCCCTCCGGCCGGCCCTCCCGCGTCACGACGCGGACCCGGCGCACGCCTGGCTGCGGGGCTGCTTCCGCCAACTGGCCCGCGAGGAGGCCCCGGGCGGCGACGGGGGAATTTCGCTGTCCCCCGCCCCGCCCCGTCGGTTAACCTCCCACCGACCGACGGCCCGAAGGAGGGGAAGATGCCCGGTAGCCCGAGCGCGCGCTGACGTACCAGGTCGACCGACCCGTCATCGCGTGCTGCCTCCGACTGCGGCACAGCGAGCCTTTCCCGCCCGACCGCCGACGCACACCCTGCGTCCGGTGGCGGCGGAGCGTTGTCCTCCGCAGACCGAGGGGTCCCCGTGCATCCCGAATCCCGTATCTCCTCCCCTGCTCTCCGGCGGGACGCCGACTTCCTGCGCCTGTGGGCCGGGCAGACCGCGTCCCAGTTCGGCGAGCAGGCCCTGCTGGTCGTCCTGCCGCTCGTCGCCGTCGTCTCGCTGCACGCCGACGGGGGCTCCCTCGGACTCCTGCGCGCGGTGGAGCAGGCGCCGATCCTGCTGCTGTCGCTCTTCGCGGGCGCATGGGCCGACCGCCGCCGCACCCGTACGGTGATGGTCGCGGCGGACCTCGGCCGTGCGCTCGCCCTGGCGGCCGTGCCCCTGGCGTACCTCTTCGACGTGCTCGGGCTTCCGGTGCTGCTCGTGGTCGCCGCCCTGCTCGGTGTCGGCAGTGTGTTCTTCGACGTTGCGTACCAGGCGTCGCTGGTGCGGCTGGTGGACCGCGAGCTGCTGATGCGGGGCAACAGCGCGCTGGAGGGCAGCAGGTCGGCGGCGCGGATCGGCGGTCCGGCGCTCGGCGGGGCGCTGATGTCGGTGTTCTCGCCGCTGCTCGCGGTCGGCACCGGCGCGTGCTTCTTCGTGCTGTCGGCCCTGTCGATCGGCCGTATCCGCCGGCACGAACGCGTACCGGAGCCCGCCGGGGCCCCGGCGCCGGTGCTGCGGCGCATCCACGAGGGCCTCCGCTTCGTCGCCCGGCATCCGGCGCTGCGTGCGGTGGGAATGGCGTCGGCCCTGTTCCAGTTCTCGCTCGCCGCGCTGATGACCGTCTACCTGCTCTTCCTGCCCCGCGAACTCCACCTGTCCGGCGCCGAGGTGGGGCTCGCACTGGCGGCGACGGGCCCGGGGGCGGTGCTGGGGTCGCTGCTGGCGGCGAGGCTGCCGGAGCGGCTGGGGTACGGCGTCGTCCTGGTGGGCTCGGCGGTCCTGGCGGACGGCGTGATGCTCGGCGTACCGGCGCTGCACGGCCCCGGACCGCTGGTGCTGCCCGCACTGATGGCCGTCAACTTCGTCTTCGGTACGTTCGGCCAGCTGGTGAACGTCACGGTGATGTCCGTACGGCAGGCGGTCACCCCGGCCCCCATCCAGGCCCGGGTGGTGGCGACGATCAACTTCGCGGGGATGGGCCTCACCCCGTTCGGCTCCCTCCTCGGCGGCTTCCTGGCGGGTACGTGGGGTCTGCGCCCGAGCCTGCTGGCCACGGCGGTCGCGCTCGCCCTCTCCCCGCTGTTCATGGCGCTCTCCCCGTTGGCCCGCCTGGGAAGACGCCTCCCCCTCGCAGGTCAGGGCAGCCCGTCATATGCCGGTGAGTGACCCATTCCTGCCGTACGATACGGGCATGAGCGAACGCGCGATGCAGGAACCGACCCTCCTCCTCCTGACCGCCCTGGCGGACGAGCCCCGGCACGGCTACGCCATCGCGCGCGAGGTCGAGACGATCTCCGGCGGCCGGGTCAGGATGCGCACCGGGACCCTGTACGGGGCGCTGGAGCGGCTGCTGAACGAGGGCCTCATCGAGGTGCACGCGGAGGAGGTCGTGGAAAGCAGGCTGCGCCGCACCTACACGCTCACCGCGACCGGCCGGGAGGTCCTGGCCGCCGAGGCCCGCCGGATCGCGGCCACCGCCCGCGAGGCCACCCGGCGCCTGGGCGTCGGCGGGAAGCCGGCCACCGCATGAGCACCCCGTTGCTGCGGCTGTACCCGACCGGATACCGCCGCGCCTTCGGGGACGACATCGCCGAGGCGTACCGCGAGGCGACCGAGGACGCCGGCCCGATCGCCCGGTTCCGGGAGGCGGGCGACATCGCCGCGCACGCGCTGCGGATGCGCCTGCGCCTGGGATCCGCGCAGCGCTCCGGCCGCCTGTTCGCCGCCGCCGCGCCCTTCGCCCTGGCCGCGACGGCCGCGTACGCCGCCTTCGGTCTCGTCTCGATGCTCGCCGACTGGCGGCTGAGCGGGAACCCGGACTTCCTGGTCCCGCTCAGCTTCGTCATGATCGGCTGCGACCTGGTGACGCTGGCCGGGGCGGTCCTGGCGCTGGGCGGGCGCTTCGCGGCGGGGGCGCGGTGCGCGTTCGCGGGCGCGCTGGCGCAGGCGCTCTCGCTCGTCCTGGTCCCGCTGTCGGCCGGGGTCCTGCTCCCGGCGGCCGCCGCCCCGTACTTCCTGTCCCCGGTGCTGGTGGCCGCCCTGCCCCTGGCCTGCCCGCCGGACCTGCGCCCGCCCGGCCGGCCCCTGGGCGCTGCGGCCCGGGTCGCGCTGCTGCTGTGGACCGGGCTCGCGGTGGCCGCCCTGGCCCTGGCGGACGCCGAAGGCCATCTCGCGCTCGTCCTGTGGCGGTTGGGCGTCCCGATGGCCGCCGCGCTGCTCCTGGCGGGCCGCCCGGCGCTGTCCCGGCTGCGTACCCCGGGGCGGTTCGCGCTGGCCGGAGCGCCGTTCGTCGCGATGGGGTACAGCGCCGGGGTGGTGGACCAGGACACCGTGGTCCCGGCGCTGGCGGTGCTGGCGGCGGCCGGGGTGGCGCTGCGCCTGTGGCGGCTGCGGGGCAGGTCGAGCGCCGGCTGAACGGCCGGGGCCGTCAGGCGGTGACGCGTATCTTCGACTGCCCGTGGCCCCGCTTCTCCCAGTCCTCCATGAACCGCGCCCGCAGCCCGTGCTTCGCGGCGAGGTCGGTCAGGGTCTCGGTCCGGTAGTAGAAGTCCTCGCGCAGCACCTGGTGTTCGGTACCGGTGGTGCGGTCGAAGGTGAAGTCGAAGTGGCCGCCGGGAGCCAGGACGCGTCCCACATGGGCCAGGCACTCGTCGATGACCTCCAGCGGCGAGTGCGAGAACACGCTGTGCGCGTGAACGACGTCGAAGTACGCGTCCGGCAGGAAGTCCAGCGTCAGGTCCTTGGTGATGGTCAGGTGCGGCACCTTGGCCTGGAGCCCCTGCGTGGTCAGGGTCTGCTTGGCGGCCATCAGGATGTCGGGCGAGATGTCGATCCCGTAGTAGTGCCCGGCCTCCAGGTAGTCGATGAACCGCCAGCCGGCGCGCAGGTTGCCGCATCCGATGTCGAGCATCCGGGCCCCGGGCGCGAGCCCGTGCTCGACGAGGTAGTCGAACTGCATCTGCCCCAGGGCCAGCCACCGTTCGTGCGTCTGGCTGCCCACGGCGGCCTCGGGGTTGCGGCGGGTGTCCGAGGCCATCACGGCCCGGTAGTAGTTCACGTGGTCCGGGTGCTTGAAGGCCAGCCACCGGTCCCGGGCCGCCCGCTTCAGGTAGGGCGCGATGCGGCCCGGACGGCTCGCGGCGTAACGGACCTTGTGGGCGAGTGACTCACGGTTGGCGACGAGGTTCTTCTTGGAGGCCATGACTGCTCCACCTTCTCCACTGCAGGGCGGCGTCCCGGAAAACCCGCAGCGTGAGGCGGGCCCGGGGGCGTGACGCTGCAACTATAGGTCGGTGACCGACATATACAAACCAACGACTTACGCGCGCACCTCCTCCCGGCTGCCCTCCCGGCCCTCCGCCCGCCCTCACACCCGCCTGATCCGGTACACATCGCGTACGCAGGCGTTGGCCACCCCGGCGACGAGAATGACGGCGGAGCACACCAGCAGGATGCGCCCGCTGCTCCAGTACGCGGAAGTGGCCGCGACCAGGAGGTAGCCGATGGGGATGGCGATCTGCTCCCCGAAGGAGTTCAGTGAGCTCAGGCGCCCCAACTCCTCGTCAGGCACCTGCTGTTGCAAGACGGTGGACCAGGCGACGATGGCCACGTCCATCCCCACCCCGGCGACGGCGGTCGCCGCCAGCACCCAGGGCAGCGGCAGCCCGAGCCCCAGGGCGGCCAGCGGCAGCATGAGCCCCGAGCTGGTCACGACGCAGACCAGCATCAGGCGCTGCGGCTTCCACAGCAGACAGACGAACGTCCCGCCCAGCAGCCCGGCCGCGAACGCCCCCTGCACCAGCCCCCAGGACCCGGCGCCCGAATAGCTGCGGGCCGCCACGATCGGCCCGAGCAGCTGATACCCCGCCAGCCAGGCGGCCACGACCGCCGTACCGGACAGCGTGTAACTCCACAGCCAGACACGCGCCTTGAACCCGGCCCACCCCACCCGCATGTCGGCCACCAGCCCGCCTGACCCCCCGGCCGGCACCGCGCCCGGCAGCCGCAGCCCGGACAGCAGCAACGCGGCGACGACGAAGGTGAGCGCGTCCCACCCGAGCGCCCAGGCGGGCCCGGTCAGCGCGACGACGAACCCGCCGATGACGGGCCCGACGACCTTGACGGCGTTCCTGGGCACCCGGACCAGCGCGTTCGCCTGCTGGAGCTGCTCCGGCGGCACGAGCCGGGACGCCACCCCCTGGGCCGCCGGCGCGGTGAACGCGGACGACACCCCCGACACGCAGGCACACACGCTGATCGCCGCGGTGGTCGCCGTCCCGGTCGCGACGAGCACGGCGACCGCCCCCTGCGCCGCCCCGGCCCCGAGGTTCCCGAGGAAGAGGATCCGGCTGCGGGACACCCGGTCCGCCAGCACCCCGCCGACGAGGAGGAAGACCACGGTCGGCACGGTGTTGGCCGTGAGCACGATCCCGAGCGCCCCCGCTCCCCCGCCCTGCCCGATCACCGCGAACGCCAGTGCCACAGGGGCCATCGCGGACCCGGTAGCGGAGACGAGGTGGGCGAGCAGGAACCGCCGGAAGGCCGGCAGCCGCAGCGGAGAAGTCGGCTCCTTCTCCTGGTCGCGGACATCCGTCAACTCCGTGCTCGCTTCACCCATGGCGGCAGGGTAGAGGGCGCGCGAACGGGACGGCACCCGCGTTTGCGGAGTGGGCTACCGCCGCCCGTGGTCGGGATCCTCGTCCAGGCCGGGCAGCTCCTCGTGCCCCTCCGAGTAGTGGTTGACCCACCCGCAGAGCGCACAGGCGTACCGCCCGGCCAGGCCGTGCACCTCGGTGCCGCACCGCGCGCAGTCGGTGCGGGTGATCTCCGGAATCGCCGGTTCGGGCTTGCTGGTCACCCGGGGACTGTACCGACCGCGACGCCCTCGGCGGAGACCGCGTACGGACTGCTCATGGTGTCGGCGTACACCTCCGGCGCGGCTTCCCCTCGAACAGGAAGAAGCGCCCGTCCTCCGCATCCGGAACGAGGGCCTCCCCGACGACGTCCCGCTGATGCAGGACCGCCGCCTGCTGGTCCTGGACGACCCGTCGTACCGGCGCACATGGAACACCGACCGCTTCCTTCCGCACATGGCGGGCAGGGCGGAACTGGTACGCGTACCGCCGGAGGCCGAGACGAGGACGTGGTACGCCCACACGTCACCGACCGCCCGACCGGTCCCGGCGCTCCTCACGCGCCCGGCGCCACGAAGCACAGAGCATCGAAGTGCCGCCCCGCGAAGAAGTGCCGGACCTCGCCGATCCGCCGCCATCCGAGCCGCTCGTACAGCCGGACGGCAGCGGCATCCTTGCTCAGGACCTCAAGCACCAACGGCAGCCCGTGCGCCCGCGCATACCCCTCCGCCGCACCCATGAGCCGCGCCCCGGCAGAAGCCCCCCGAGCGTCCCGCCCCACAAAGAACCGGGCCAGCACCGCGACCTCCGCGTCCCCGGCACCCCGGCTCTCCCGCCAGAGCCGCGCCACGTCCTCCCCGGGCCGAGCCAGGTTGACCGCGACATGCCCCACGACCCGCCCATCGAGTTCGGCCACCCAGGCCGCGATCAACCCGTCCGGCGACAACCACGCCTCGGGATCCGCCACCCCTTCGACGGGATACCCGTCGGACTCATGAACACCGGCGAGCACTGCAGCCGCCGCGCCCAGATCGGCGCCCTCACGCGGACGCACCACAACTCCCGACACGGGAACACCCTCCACCAGCGACAACGACTGTCGGACCACCCTGTCATCCGCGGAGGCGCTGCTCTGCTCCTACCCCAGCCAACCACCGGTCGAGGCCGCACAGCGGAACCCCGCTCCACTCGCCGCGGTGTACGGCATGCTGAACCCATGTCCGTCGCCCCCATACGCACCCACGCGCAGACTCACCAGACCGGCCGCCACCTCGCGGTCGGAAATGCTCTTGCCAGGGACACCGGCCAAGCTCAAGGGAACGCGGACGTACGTCGAGCGCGGAAGCCCACCGCCAAGGAGTCCCGCTGATGACCGCACGCCTCTACGACGCCGTGCTCTGCGACATCGACGGCGTGATCCGGCACTGGCCCACCGCCAGTGACATCGAAACCAGCCATGGACTCCCGACAGGCTCACTCGCGGCAACGGCCTTCGCCCCGGCTCGGCTTCACCCGGCAGTTACGGGAAGGATCACCGATGAGCAATGGCGCTCCGCAGTGGCCGCAGACCTCACTGCGATCTGCGGATCGGCCGACCGCGCCCATGCCGCAGTCACTGACTGGTCCAATCTGGTGCCCCGTGTCGATCACGAGGTCGTGTCCCTCCTCACCCATGCCCGAACGGTCGCAACCGTCGTCCTGGTCTCCAACGCGACGACCCGGCTGGAATGGGACCTCGCCCGGCAGGGCCTCGACGATCTCGCCGACGCCGTGGTGAACACCTCCCGCATCGGGTTCATGAAGCCCGATCCACGCGTCTACGCCATGGCCGCAGCGAAGGCCGACGCCCCACTCCACCGCTGCCTGTTCATCGACGACACCGCCGCCAACGTCACAGCGGCCCGCAAAGCGGGAATGACCGCCCTCCACTACCGGCAGATCGCAGATCTCCGCAACGCCCTGGCGCCCCTCCTGCGTACGGCACCAGACGCACAACCCACGTAAGCCGCAGGCGCATTCGGCCCGCTTCCATACCCGACACCACCCACGCGGCGCGAGGACGTGTCTCCCATGGTTCGCATGCTGAAGCAGCAGGGACCCTGACGTGGGTGGCTGAGTCCGTGGATGCCCTTGCTTCGCCTCATGTTCCCGGCCCCCTTCGCCGCCCAGAACTCGCACACGACGAAGCCCGCCACCCGAGAGGGTTGCGGGCTCGCTCGCCGGTTATTCAGTCCGCTTGGGGTGCTTGGCCGTGGCATGCAGGAGCCACACAGTCTTGCGCTCCTCCTCGACCACGTACCAGACACGACCTCCGCTCGTGACCTCGATCTGCCACTGATCGCGGTCCTTACCGTTGAAGAACGCTGTCGCAAGGTCGTACTTCAACTGATGGTGGCGGGCGGTCGGTGTCGCAGGTGCCGGACCGGTCCGCAGAGCGAACCAGGCATCGGCCGTATTGGTAGGGGCTTCAGCACTGAGGGCCTGCCACCCCACTCCCACATCCCTGGCCCCAAAGCGGATCTTGTATTCGCCCGGCTTGGGCGGCGGGACGGCGAGGTCCCCCCTCTTATTGCTCAATCTGCAGGTACCTCCGGAGGCTCGACTTCCCCGAAGTCGCCCGCCTCCGGACTGGTCAGCTTGCTGTAGAGCTCCTGGTCCGCGTACACCTCGGCGGTCGACTTCCATGCCGCGATCAGCGGCACGATCGGCCCAACGGTACCGAGATCGGAGGCAGCGCGTGCAGTCTCCATGAACTCGACGAGGAACTCCTGAACCGCCTTCTGCGGCAGGAAGCGGACCCACGGGAACGCCTCAGGGAACACTGCGGTCAACATCGTCACCGCCTCGGGGCTGCTCTTCATGAGCGCAACAAAGAGTCGCGTGGTTGAGTCGACGACCTCCGTGACCTGCTCGGCGCGTACGGCTGTCGTCAGGTACAGGTCTTCCTCGTCACCGCGACGGTGCAGCAGCAGACCCTTGCGGGGGGTGTCCTGCAGCCGCGCGACCGTGGCTACGGGGCTCTTGACGAGCTCCGAGAAGTTCGCTTCAGCTGGCATGGTGGTCATGACTTCTAAAGTAGTTCAGAAGTCTGCAACCGTCCACCAGGAGCTGGACACAAATCAGACCAGAAATCATTTAGCATCACCGAAAGAGCTCAATACCGACATAGAGGCACATCAGAGGGCCAGCAATGCCAGGCGCCCGCGCGTCAAAGAGTCTGTCCGTCGCCCGGATCTCGTACGGGAAGGTCGCCGGGTTCCAGAAGCGGGGTGCCGTCCGCTTCCATGCCGGGTCGGCCCGCAGAGCCCGACAACGCATGTGGCACGTAAGTGGCACGACGCCTCTCCCCACCCTCGCGGCTAAGGAACGAACAAGGCCCAGGTTCCCGGTTTCGTACCGGTGACCTGGGCCTTCGTCGTGCTTGGCACTGGTGGGCGCGGACGGTTTCGAACCGCCGACATCTGCTTTGTAAGAGCAGCGCTCTACCCCTGAGCTACGCACCCGTGGATGAAGGAACAGGTTACATGGCCCGTGGGGTGTGTCGACAATCGATTGTTGCTGGGCGGGACGGGGTGGGCCAAGGGCGTACGGGGGATAGCCCCACCCCCGAGACGGTAGCCGTCCGGATCGTCCGGGCGGGGTGGCGCTGCCTACCGTAGGGGCACATCGCAGCGCCGGCCCAGGGGGACCTGATCACCATGACCATCCGTAATCGCAGCGCTCTCGTGGCTGTCGGGGGCACCGTTCTGCTCGTGGCGGCGCTCACCGGGTGCGGGAGCACGGACGTGGATGACGCGCCGGTCGAGCACAAGTCGTTCGCGTACGACGGGAAGGCGCTGACCATCGACGCGGAGAACTCCGTCGTGGACGTCGTCCCCGCCGATGTGGACGAGATCGAGGTGACCCGGCGGGTCGACGGGTGGGTCGTGCTCGGGAGCGGGCCGGACCCCGTGTGGAGGCTGGAGGGGGACACGCTCACGCTCCGGGTGAAGTGCAAGGCGTTGATCAGCGACTGCGAGGCGCGGCACGAGGTGAAGGTGCCCCGCGGGCTCGCGCTGACCGTGGACGCGGACAACGGGAGGATCACCGCGTCCGAGTTCAGTACGCCGCTCAAGCTGTACTCCGACAATGGCGGGGTCGTCGTCCGGGATGTCAGCGGGCCCCTGGAGCTGAAGAGCGACAACGGGTCCGTCCGGGGCGAGCGGGTCTCCGCGCGGTCCGTGGTGGCGCGGTCGGACAACGGGTCGGTGGAGCTCGACCTCAGCCGGGTCCCGGATCTCGTGGACACCGTCAGCGACAACGGGCGCATCGCCATCGGCCTGCCCGCCGGCAAGACCTCGTACGCCGTGACCGCGTCCGCCGACAACGGGCACGTGGACGTGAAGGTGCCGCGCAGCGACTCCAGCCGGCACGTGGTGAAGGCTCACAGCGACAACGGCGGGGTCGCCGTCCGGCACGCGGGCTGAAAAAGGTGCGCGGTCACCGCCCTGTCGTGAACTAACCGGCCCGTGTGTTCGTCCTTACCTGGTGGGAGAATGTATCGGGCAGGGCGAAACGGCACGGGAGAGGGATTGTGACGGCGACAGACGCGCAGCCGCAGGCGGAAGTCGTCGGAGCGGCCCGGGAGCGAAGTCGGCGTCGTACGGCCGGACAGGGGCTCCGTGACGTCTGCTTCCTGGTCCTCGCGCCCCTTCCCCTCCTCGCCGCCGCACTCCCCCTCGCCGTCACCGGCGGCGGTACGCGGCGGTGGTTCGGGGGGCGTGGCGAGGGCCAGCGGGCCGAGGCGCAGGCGGCCAAGGACGCGGCCGCCGAGGCGTTCTACGAGCTGGACACCGCCCAGCGCGACCTCAAGATCTCCATCGAGACCATCACCGCCGTCGACAGTTCGCCGGCCGCCCGCAAGGCCGTCGACGACTTCGCCGCGCTCGGCCGGCGCATCGACGAGGCGAGCCACGCGTACATCACGGCCGTCGACGCCCACGACCTCGACCGGGACGATCTCGAACCGTCCGTCGCCTCCAAGGCGCGGGCCGAGCTGACCTCCGCGAAGGAGCAGCTGGTACGGGTCAAGGGGGAGCTCGACCGGTTCGGTGCCGGGCTCGGGCCGCTGCTCGGGAGCGCCGAGACGCAGCTGGCCCGGCTCGCCCCCGCCGTCGAGCGCGCGCGACAGGCGCTCCTCGTCGCGAGCAACGCCCTTGACGCGGTGCGGGCGTCCGGGCTGCGGGCCGACGACTTGGCGGCCCGGCTCGCCGCTCTCGCCCCCGAGCTGACCAAGCTCAACCAGGGCGCCGGGCGGCACGGCGTGACCGAGACCCTGCAGCGTGCCGACCGGGTGCTGAGGGACGCCGAGGCCGTACGGGCCGAGGCCGAGAAGCTGCCGGAGCGCGCAGCCGAGATCGACCGCCGGCTGGTGACCCTGCGCACCCGAGCCCAGGCGCTGACGACCCGGTCCGCTTCCGTGGAGCCCGTGCTCAGCGAGTTGCGGCGGCGGTTCTCCGCGGCCTGCTGGCAGGACCTCCAGCCGGTGCCGGAGCAGGCGGTGGTCAATGTGCGCCAGGCCGAGGAGAAGCTGAAGGAGGCGGCCCGGGCCCGCGAGGAGCAGCGCTGGGCCGACGCGACCTCCCGGCTGAGCACCGTCCGCGCCCTGCTCAACGCGACGGACGAGGCGGTGTCCGCCGCCGGTGACCGGTTGCGGCGGCTCGACGAGGTGGCGAAGGACCCGCAGCAGGAGATCCAGCGCACCCGCTTCGCCATCCGCGACGCCCAGCGGCTCGCCATGGCCGGGCGCCACACCCCCGAGCCGCGCCATGCCCGCCCGCTGGACGACGCGGTGGCCCGCCTCGACCAGGCGATCACGGCTCTGGAGAACCGCCACCCCGACTACTGGCACTTCCTCACCGTGACGGAGGGCCTGCGGCAGATCGCCGCGGATGTCGTCGCCGACATCCGCGAGGAGCGCGGTGCGGGGAGCCACTGACGCCTTGCGGCGTCGAGGGGCGTGATTCCGGTGCGCCCCCGGGGGTGCGGTGCACCTCGCCGGGGGCTGCCGGCTTACGGGGTCTCTCGCCGTGGACCGCATGGGTCCGGCCCACTCCATTATGGACAGCCGGGGGTCCGTCGCCGATAACCTGGCGTCATGCCTCGTTACGAGTACCGCTGCCGCTCCTGCGGAGACACCTTCGAGCTCAGCCGGCCCATGGCCGAGTCATCGGCGCCCGCCTCCTGCCCCGCCGGGCACGAGGACACCGTGAAACTGCTCTCCACCGTCGCCGTCGGCGGTTCGGCCGGCTCCGCGCCCGCGCCTTCCGCCGGAGGCGGGGGCGGCTGCTGCGGCGGAGGCTGCTGCGGCTGACCGGGCCGCTACCGTCGACGCGACAGCGTCAGCCCGTCCGACACCGTCAGCAGCACGCTGTCCATCCGCGCGTCCGCCGACACGTGGTCGTTGAACTCCTGGATGGCCCTCGCCGCGCCCGTCGCGTCCGGGTCCGTCACGCGGCCGTGGAAGAGCACGTTGTCCGTGGTGATGACGCCGCCCGGGCGCATGCGGGGCACCAGTTCCTCCCAGTACGCGATGTAGTTGCCCTTGTCCGCGTCCAGGTAGGCGAAGTCGATGTGGGGTTCCTCCGGCATCGCGCGCAGGGTGTCCAGGGCGGGGGCGACGCGCAGGTCGATGCGGTCGGCGACGCCCGCCTTCTGCCAGGCCTCGCGGCCGTACGCGGTCCACTCCTCCGAGACGTCGCAGGCGATGAGCCGTCCGTCCTCGGGGAGGGCCTGGGCCATCGCGAGGGCGGAGAAGCCGGTGAAGGTGCCGACCTCGACGATGTGCCGGGCGCCGGTCAGCCGGACGAGGAAGGCGAGCAGCGGGCCCTGCTCCTCGGCGGACTGCATGCCCGCGTGCTCGGGCAGCCGCGCGTAGGTCGTCTCGACAAGTTCCTGCTGCACGGCGTCCAGCGGCGGGTTGTGCGCCAGCACGTACGCGTAGAGCTCGTCGGTGATCTTGGTGGAGTTTCCCTTGGTCATCGCACAACTCTACGGTCGCCCACGCGATTTACCGGACCCCGGACGCCCGCAGGAAGCGGCGCAGGATCTCCTCGCCCGCGGCGACGCCCCGCTCGGCGGTCGCCTCGACGTGTGCGGCGTTCCAGCCGGCGTCGGCGAGTTCGCCGTGGCCGGGGCGCCAGCCCCGGTCGGCGGCGAGCAGGAGGTCGGCGTCCAGGAGGGAGTCGCCGGCGGCGAGGGTGCGGGTGGCGCCGGTGCGGCGGGCGACCTCGCGCATGGCGGCGCTCTTGGTGAGCGGGCGCGGTACGGCGTAGATCTTGCGGCCCTGGAGGGATACGGTCCAGCCGCGCGGCTCCGCCCAGGCGGCGAGCTCTCTGGTCCATCCCGGGGGCAGTTCGGCGCGGTCGACGACGAGGTAGGCGAACAGGTCCTCGGCGACGCGTTCCTTCAGCAGCCACGCGGGGTCGGCGGTGGCGACGAGGTGGGCGCGGATCTCGGCGAGCGGGGCGCACTCGTCGGAGAGCCGGCGGGCGACGGTCCGCTGCCAGTCCGGGTCGGACTCGCCGTCGACCAGGATGTGGCCGCCGTTGGCGCAGATCGCGAACTCGGCCGGGGCGCCGGGGAGCCGGATGCGGTGGTACTGCTCGCGGGTGCGGGTGGTCGTCGGGACGAACACCGTGGACGCGGCGCCGGTCAGCTCGGTGAGCAGCCCGGCGGCGGTCTCGGTGACGTACGAGAGGGGTTTGCGGTTGTAGACCTCAACGCACAGCAGCCGGGGTGCCCGTGCGTCCTCCATGGTGAGCTGGAGCGCGGCCGACGAGTAGATCAGCGTGCGGTCGAGGTCGCTGGCGACGAGGGTGACCGGGGAGGCCGTCACGCGGACTCCACCGCCTTGCCGTCGGCGCCGGTGGCCCCTCGGGTGAACTTGGGGTGGATGAGCCCGACGCACGTGTACGGGAGGGCGTCGACCTCCTCGACGGGTACGCCGCGCTGCTCGGCCAGCAGCCTGATGTGGTCCAGGTCCGCGCCGGCGCCGCGCCGGGCGATGATCTTCCACGGGACGCGGCGCAGCAGGACCCGGGTGGTCTCGCCGACGCCGGGCTTCACGAGGTTGACGTCGTGGATGCCGTACTCCTCGCTGATGCGTTCCACGGCCGCCCAGCCCTCCCAGGTGGGGGACCGGTCGGCGGCGAGCAGCTCCTTCACCTCGGCGTCCACGGCGTCCGCGACCTCGCCGAAGCGTTCGGCGACCGTGTCGAGGAAGAGGCCGGAGACGTCGGAGCCGGCGAGCTCGCGGTAGAACTTCGCGCCGTGGAAGTCGTACGGGCCGACCAGGTCGGCGCGCAGGACCGTACGGGAAATGAGCCCGGAGACGGTGGAGTTGAGGCAGGCGGAGGGAATGAGGAAGTCCTCGCGGGTGCCGTACGTCCGCACGCAGCCGCCCGGGTCCGCCAGTACCGCGATCTCCGGGTTGAAGCCCTCCACTCCCCCGGCCTTCTCGAACTCGGCGACGGCGGCGGCCAGTTCGCGGGTGATCGCACCCTTGCCGGTCCAGCCGTCGACGAACACGACGTCGGCCGGGTCGTGGTGTTCCGCCAGCCAGCGCAGCGCGTTGGCGTCGATGCCGCGTCCGCGCACGATGGAGACGGCGTAGTGGTGCAGTTCGACGCCGTGCCGCGCCTGGGCCCAGCGGCGCATCAGCACGCCGACCGGCGTGCCGGCCCGGGCGAGCGACACGAGCACCGGGCGGGGGCCGCGCTCGGCGAGCAGCGTCTCGGTGACCGTGCCGACGGCGCGGGCGATGCGGGCGGCCGACAGCGCGAGGGCGCTCTTGAACAGCTCCTGGTACGCGGCGGACGGCTGGTACTCGACGGGGAGCGACTCCGCGTAGTGCGCGCCCCCGCTCTGTATCGCCTCCTCGCGCTCCTCCGTGGGCGCTTCGAGGCGGGTGTCCGAGAGGTCCTGGAGCAGCCAGCCGACCTCGTCCGGCGCGTACGAGGAGAAGGCGGGGCCCCGAAGGGGCTCGGGCAGCTGCATGGGGGCTTCTTCCTGGGGTGCGGGGGCCGGCGGCGCCGGTACGTATGAGGGGATCACCGCGAGCAGGACGTGTGCGGTGTGCTGGGCGAGCCGGTCGAGCAGGCCGCCTGGGGCGTGCAGGGCCGGGGTGTCGGCGGCCGAGTCGACGACGGCGACCACGGCGTCGAAGCCGGCTCCGGCCACGTTGTAGGCGTAGCGGTCGCCGGGGCCGTCGGCCGGGTCGTCGTGGGCCGGGAAGACGAGCCGGGTGCGTATCGCGTAGCCGGGGTCGTCCACGGCCAGGACCGGGGAGCGGGTGGTGGTGGAGTAGCGGACCTCGGCGTCGGTGCGCTCCTCCAGGGCGGCGGCCAGGCGCAGCGGCGCGTACATCAGCTCCTCGAAGCCGAGGACGAGGACGCGGCGGGGGCCGTCGCCGAGGGCCTGCGCGACGCGGTCCGCCATGGCGGGGAGCGCGGGCTCCAGGAGGGTGCGGTGGGCCGGGGTGAAGCCGTGGCGCCCGCCGTCGGGGACACCGGCCGGCCAGGGGAGGTCGACGCGGGTGTGGGGGCGCGTCCGCGGGGTCCCCGCGTCGGGCTCTTCGTCGCCGCTCTCCTGCTCCGCGACCAGGGCCTGCCCCTTCTCCAGGACGCCGTCCGGGAGCGTGACCGTGCCGGTGTTGCGGGCCACCAGGTCCACCCGGGCGCCGATCTCGGCCGCGAGCTCCGCGAGGCGGCCGCGGTCGGCCGGTGAGCGCATGTCGACCAGGGCGACGATGACGTACCGGTCGCGGGGGTAGCGCTCGTGCAGGTCGCGGATGGTGTTGAGGACGGTGTTGCCGGTGGAGAACTCGTCGTCCACGAGGACCAGCGCCGAGCCGTCCCCGGCCGCCGCCAGCAGGTGCGGGTCCTCCGGGAGCAGCAGGTGCGAGGTGGCGTGCGAGTGGGACTCCTCGAAGCCGCCCGCCCGGGCCACGCCGGGCACGGGCCTGCGCGTCGAGTGGAGGTAGGGCGCGTCGCCGAGGCCGTCGGCGACCGAGTGGCCCAGGCCCGTGGCGGTCTCCGCGTAGCCGAGGACGACCGCCCGCCGCGCCCCGTCCTCGCCGAGGAGCGCGCGGACCCGGCGGCCGAGCTCGTACCCGGCGGCGTACACGACGGAGGGGCGCTGCGGGACGTGCTTGCCGAGCACGTTGGACACGAGCAGGTGCGCCCGCTTGGGGTTGCGCCGCAGGGCCAGGCCCAGCAGCTCGCGCAGCTCCCCGTCGCCCACCAGCCCGACGCCCAGTCGCTCCGCCACCCAGCTACCCGACCACACCACGTTCGCGTCTCTTTCCACTCGCCTGTCGGCCCCGGTGCCCTGTCGGCACCGGCCGTCCGTACCGATCGTCCCGCGCGTCCCGGTCACTCCGCGACGCAGGCCGCCAGCAGGTCCACGAAGCCGACGTCCTCCCGGGCCACACCGAAGACCTCGGCGCGCAGCAGGGTGCGCTCGGCCCAGGCCCGGTGGGGTTTCACCTCGTTCATCTTGTTCGTGTACGCGGAGCGCAGCACCCCGCCGCCGTTGCTCTCGGGCCGCAGGATGTCCTGGGCGTCGCTGAACTCCTCGTGGCTGACCACGGACAGCGCGTGCACGGGTGCCACGTGCGAGGGGTGGATGCAGGTCTTGCCGAGGAGGCCGTTGGCCCGGTCCAGCTCGATCTCGCGCAGCAGCCCGTCCAGGTCGTGGGCGATGAGCGCGGTGCGCAGCTCCTCGGCCCGGTTCGCCTGGAAGGGGCTGCGGCGCAGCTGGGGCTTGAACATGCGCTCCTGGCGGGGGAAGTACTCCCATACGGGGCCGGTGACCGTGAAGCCGGTCCCGTCGGCCCGGCCGAGCACGTTGACGACGTCCGCGATGACGTGGGCGACGATTCCGACGTCGTACGCCGTCATGTCCGGGGCGCGCCGCAGTCCGTACGCCGAGCAGAAGTCGGTGACGCCGAGGCGCAGCGCCAGCACCCGGTCGCGGTGGGCGGTGACGGTGTCGGCGATGCCCCGGAGGGTGTCCGGGCGGGTCTCCAGGTGGAGCAGCTCGGGCGATTCGAGGACGGGCATGGCGAAGAGCCGTCGGCCTGCGGCGGCCTCGGCCTTGGTCAGGGCGTCCAGGAAGGGCACTCCGCGTTCGCGGGTGAACTTGGGAAGTACGAATCCGGACAACAGCCGGACCGAGGCGCCGAGGCGGCGCACCAGGTCGGTGATCTGTTCCGGTTCGCGGACCCGGATGAACAGCAGCGGCGGCTCGAAGGCGCGCGCGTCGAGGTCGGCGAACTGCCTGACCAGGTTCTCCTCGGCTCCGGTGACCTCGGAGTCGTCGATCGAGTCCTCCAGGCACAGCACCATCGAGACGACGCCGCGCCCGGCCAGTTTGACGATGTCGTCGGCGAGCCGGGGGCGGGTGGCGGGGCTGTAGAGCGTGGCGCCCAGGGCGGAGGAGAGGAGGGGGGCCGGTGAGTCGGCGTCGAACGCACAGGGTTCCTGGAAGAACAGCCCGTCCTTCGCAGCAGCCGCGATATGCCCGAAATGACGCATGCGATTCCCCCGTATTCTCTGACCGGCCAGACAAGGTGTGGCCGGTAATAGTACGTACGGACGGGTGTCGGCAGTTCCCTCCGCAGGTGAATTGCGGATGGCATGACCGTTTCGCACTCATTTCGATGGGGGGCGGACCGGGTGATTCCGCCTCGCCGCCGGGATACGGACCGTACCCCCGCGTTGTCCGCACGGGCGGCCAGCAGGCAGGATGACGGACATGACGCACGCGATGGTGAAAGGCTCGAACGTCTCTCTCGACGCCATGGCCGTACGGGCCGTGCTGCGCTGGACACCGGGCGCCGGGGTGCCCGACGTGGACGCCTCGGCCCTGCTGCTCGGCGCCGGCGGGCGCGTGCGCTCCGACGAGGACTTCGTCTTCTACAACCAGCCGCGCCATCCGTCCGGCCTGGTGCGCCGGCTGCCCAAGCGCAGCCTGCCCGAGGGCCTGACGGACACCATCGAGGCCGATCTGAACGCGCTCGACCCGTCGGTCGACCAGGTGGTCGTCGCCGCGTCCTCGGACGGGGCCGCGTTCGGAGCCGTACGCGATCTGCGCATCCTGATCTACGACGCGGCGGCGGCCGGCGGCGGCGAACCGCTCGCCGTGTTCGACGTGCGCGCGGAGACGGGCGAGGAGACCGCGATCATCTGCGGCGAGCTGTACCGGCGCGGCGACGGATGGAAGTTCCGGGCGGTCGGGCAGGGCTACCCGACCGGGCTGATCGGCCTGGCGACCGCGTTCGGCATCTCGGTCGACGAGGCGGAGCCCGAGCCGCGGGCGCCCGACCCGGCGCAGCGCGAGCCGCAGTACCGGCCCCAGGTGCCGCCGGCGCCCGCGTTCCCGCCGGCACCGGCCCCCGCACCCGACTCGCAGGCGACCGTCCTGCACCAGCAGCCCTCGTACGGCTATCCGCAGCCCACCGCGGCCCCGGCGCCGCAGCCCGCGTACGGCTACCCCCAGCCGGCCTACGGCTATCCCCAGCCCGCGCCGGCGGCGGCACCTGCGCCCGACCCGAACTTCGTGCTGCCTCCGCAGGGGCCGCAGTTCATACGGCCCTGACCGGCACGGCGCCCCTAGGCACCCCTAGGTACGGGTCTTGTAGCCGCGGCCCCACTGCATGCCGAAGCCGTACATGCGGTCGAGCTCGGACTGGAAGCCGTAGACGAACTTCACCTCGCGGCGCACGATCAGCTCGTCCTTGATGTTCTCCACGGTGAACACCGCGCAGGAGCGGGCCTGCGGGGCACGCTCGTCCAGCTCGATCTCGATGCGCGGCCCGTTGCCCGGGTAGAGCGTCACCTTGGCGTGCGTACGGTCGAAGGCCGGAGTCTGGTCGTAGATGTAGACGAAGAACAGCAGCCGCTTGATGTGCTCGCGCTGGTCGAGGTTGACGTAGACGGTCTCGCCGGACGGGGCTCCGAAGCGGTCGTCGCCGCTGAGCCTGATGTAGGGCGGCCCGTTCAGGTCTCCGAGCAGGTTGCCCAGGGGCTGTACGACGCCCTTGGTGCCGTCCGTCAGCTCGTACATGCAGCCCAGGTCCAGGTCGACGTTGACCATGCCCTGGGTGTGCGCCTGGACGGCCTCCGGCTGGAAGAGCTTGAGCGGGCGCAGCAGCCGGCCGCTCTGGCGGGAGCGGCCCTCGATGTCCGAGGTGCGCATGCGCCAGGAGAGGTTGACCCGGAGGTTGCCGCTGAGCGCGCCCTGTTTGGCCAGCGAGACCGTGGGACGGCGCCGGGTGAGCACGATGGAGTTGGTGGCCGCGCTGCCCGACTCGAACTGCGTCTCCCGTCCCGGCCACAGGCTGTTCCAGAACTCCATCCCCGACCCCGCCCTCTCGGTCCCTCACCCGTCGCATGCGGCGCATACGACCCACGCACCACTGCGGGGCGGCTCCGGGCCGCCTCCGGGTGTGTCCCCCGGAGGTGTTGCCGTACGAGCCGCCCCACAGAGAGCGTTCCCTCAATTCCTACCGGGTCACACCCCGGCGGTCACTTCGCTCTTTCCTTCCTCGGCCTCCAGCGCCTTGTTACGGCGGACCGAGGACCAGAAGGACCAGGCGATCAGGACGACACCGACGAGACCGGTGATGATCTCGTTGATCTGGTACTGGATCGTGACGAGCAGGATGGCCGCGAGCGCGCCGATCGCGTAGTGAGCGCCGTGCTCCAGGTACACGTAGTCGTCCAGGGTTCCCTGGCGGACGAGGTAGACCGTGAGCGAACGGACGTACATGGCGCCGATGCCGAGGCCGAGTGCCATGAGCACGATCTCGTTGGTGATGGCGAAGGCGCCGATCACGCCGTCGAACGAGAAGGACGCGTCGAGCACTTCCAGGTAGAGGAACATGAAGAACGCGGCCTTGCCGGAGAGGGCGACCGCGGAGATCTTCTTGCCGGTCCGCTTGGCCTCTTCCTCCTCCTCGTGCTCGCGCTCCTCCTCCTCTTCGAGCTTGTCCTCGAAGTAGCCGGAGAGCCCGCCGACGACGAGGTACGTGATCAGACCGGCGATACCGGAGAGCAGGACGGTCTCCGCCTTGTCCGCGTGCCCGCCGCCGTGCTGGTGGGCGCTGGCGGCGAAGGTCATCGCGGAGATCAGCAGGACGATCAGAGCGATGCAGACCGACAGCATGTCGACCTTGCCGAGCTTGGCGAGCGGGCGCTCGATCCAGCGCAGCCACTGGATGTCACGGTCCTCGAAGATGAAGTCGAGGAAGATCATGAGCAGGAACATGCCACCGAAGGCGGCGATCGCCGGGTGGGCGTCCGTGACCAGTTCCTTGTAGCGGTCCGGGTCGTTGAACGAGAGATCGATCGCGTCGATCGGATTCAGGCTCGCGGTAATGGCCACGATGACGACGGGGAAGACCAGCCGCATACCGAAGACCGCGATGATCACGCCGATGGTGAGGAAGATCTTCTGCCAGAAGGCGGACATCTTCTTCAGGATTCCGGCGTTGACCACGGCGTTGTCGAAGGACAGCGAGATCTCCAGGACGGAGAGGATCGCCACGACTCCGAACGCCTCCCACCCCCCGTAGAACCACGCGGCCACGAGGCCGATCACGGTGATCGCGAACGACCAACCGAAGGTTTTCAGAAGCACTGGCTACCCCATCGTGTATGTAACGGGTCTCCCCCGAAGTGCACGGGGCTCCCCCGCGCCGTGCGCGGCTTTACGAAACGTTGACCCCGAAGTCTAGAGCGATGCCCCGCAGCCCCGATGCGTACCCCTGACCAACTGCACGGAACTTCCACTCGCCGTTGTAGCGGTAGAGCTCGCCGAAGATCATCGCGGTCTCCGTGGAGGCGTCCTCGGTGAGGTCGTAACGCGCGAGTTCCTGGCCGTCGGCCTGATTGACGACGCGGATGAACGCGTTACTGACCTGGCCGAAAGTCTGGCCTCGATTATCGGCCTCGTGAATCGAGACCGGGAAGACGATCTTGTCGCAATGGGCCGGGACCTGCGTGAGGCTCACGATGATCGACTCGTCGTCGCCGTCGCCCTCACCCGTGAGGTTGTCACCGGTGTGCTCCACGGAACCGTCGGGGCTCGTGAGGTTGTTGTAGAACACGAACCACTCGTCGCCGAGCACCCGGCCCGACTGGCACAGCAGCGCGCTGGCGTCCAGGTCGAAGTCGGCCCCCGTCGTGGATCGTGCGTCCCAGCCGAGCCCGACCAGCACCTGGGTGAGATTGGGTGCGGCCTTGGAGAGGGAGACATTGCCTCCCTTGGCGAGCGTGACGCCCATGGTGTGTCCTCCCCGAGTCTGTGAACCGTCTTTGGTGCGGGACGGACCCGCCGCCGAACCCGTGCGTCCGGCGGCGGAACCGTCCATCGAGCGCGTCCGGCGCCGCACGTGGTGCGGCGCCGGACGCGGACGCTGATGCCGGGGCCGGGCCCCGGGCAGGTCAGACGTTGACGCCGAAGTCCTGCGCGATGCCGCGCAGACCGGAGGCGTAGCCCTGGCCGATGGCCCGGAACTTCCACTCCGCGCCGTTGCGGTACAGCTCGCCGAAGACCATGGCGGTCTCGGTCGAGGCGTCCTCGGACAGGTCGTAGCGCGCGAGCTCGCTGTTGTCGGCCTGGTTGACGACGCGGATGTACGCGTTGCGGACCTGGCCGAAGCTCTGCTGGCGGGTCTCGGCCTCGTAGATCGAGACCGGGAAGACGATCTTGTCGACGTCCGCCGGCACCGTGGCCAGGCTGACGTTGATGACCTCGTCGTCGCCCTCGCCCTCACCGGTGAGGTTGTCACCGGTGTGCTCGACGGAGCCGTCGGGGCTCTTGAGGTTGTTGAAGAAGACGAAGTTGCCGTCGTTGGCGACCTTGCCCTCGGCGTTCGTCAGCAGAGCACTGGCGTCGAGGTCGAAGTCTCCGCCGGTGGTGGTACGAGCGTCCCAGCCGAGACCCACGATGACCGCGGTCAGGTTGGGCGCGGCCTTGGTCAGCGAGACGTTGCCGCCCTTGCTGAGGCTGACTCCCACGAGTCCTCCCATTGGTTTCTTGGGGGCCGGCCGGTGCCGGCGCCTCCACGTCGTGTTGACATCGGATCAACGACTGGATCCTAGTGACCGGTTCCCGGCCTAAACAGGCTTTCGGGGCCAGATCGGCCCGCGAGCCGCCCGAAACCGGATCAGAGGGCGCCGAGCGCCTTGATGTAGTCGTTGAGGTCGCGCGCGTCGGGCAGGCCGTTGACGACGGTCCAGCGCACCACGCCCTCCTTGTCGATGATGAAGGTGCCGCGCACCGCGCAGCCCTTCTCCTCGTCGAAGACGCCGTAGGCCCGCGAGGTCTCGCCGTGCGGCCAGAAGTCGGAGAGCAGCGGGTACTCCAGGCCCTCCTGCTCGGCGAAGACGCGCAGGGTGTGGATGGAGTCGTTGGAGACGGCCAGCAGCTGCGTGTCGTCGTTCTCGAACGTGGGCAGCTCGTCGCGGAGCGCGCACAGCTCGCCCGTGCAGACGCCGGTGAAGGCGAACGGGTAGAACAGGAGCACCACGTTTTTCTCGCCCCGGAGATCAGAGAGCTTCACGGTCCGGCCGTGGTTGTCCTTCAGCTCGAAATCCGGGGCCTGGGTGCCGACCTCGATCGCCATGAAAACGCGTCCTTTCGCTACGTCACCGGGCTGGGCCGTCCGGGTGACACCCACCCTACGCAGAGCCTCCGGGCGCCCGTGCGGCACCCGGGGAGGCTTCCCGCGTACGAGCGGATCAAGCCACTGGGCGACGGGGACGGATGTGCGGCGGGACGTACGAAGGCCCCCGGCCGGCGGGACGCCTGTCGGGGGCCTTCAGGGGTTGGTGGGGTCAGCGCTTGGCCTTGGCCGCTTTGGGCGTAACGAGACGGCTTCCCGACCAGTCCTTGCCCGCGTTGACGCTCTTGGTCTGGGAGAGCCCGGCGGTCTGGGCGGCCTCGTTGATGTCGCTCGGCTCGACGTATCCGTCGCGGCCGGTCTTCGGCGTCATCAGCCAGACCACGCCGCCGTCCTCGAGCAGACCGATGGCATCCACCAGCGCGTCCGTAAGGTCGCCGTCCTCGTCGCGGAACCAGAGCAGGACGACGTCTGCGACGTCGTCGTACTCCTCGTCGACGAGTTCCTGGCCGATAGTGGCCTCAATGCCCTCACGGAGCTCCAGCTCGACGTCGTCGTCGTAGCCGATCTCCTGGACCACCTGTCCGGGTTCGAACCCCAGGCGTGCAGCCGGGTTGGTCCGCTCCTCCGCGTGGTCCGCGGTCGCGCTCACGGGTTGCCTCCTGATCATGTTTCGGAAAAAGCTTCAGCCACGCGCGTGCGCGGGGCGTTGGCCGTAGTCCACACGGGAGCGGCGGATCGCGCAAGTACCCAGCGTACGAGACCGCCTAAACGGTGACGTTTCCTGTCACGTCGCCGTGTTGTCGGCGGCCCCCTGCGAGGGCCCGCGTCCTCCGTCCCCTTCCTTCACGTCCTACGTCCTTGGACAGCTTATGCCGTTTCGGCCCGGCATCCGGAGTCGAGGAGCGTTTGGGAACACTTGGACGCCTTGGGCGTATGGTTGCGGTCCGTCCCTTGTCATCCTGCCTGCCCCGTCCTGTCCGACACCTTCTGCCTGCACCGATACCCACTCGGCGGCCGTCCATCCGCCCGGCGGAACCGGGTCCGGGACGAGTTCGCGGTTACCTCTCGGTAGAGATGACGTACGCGTTCCAGCGGTACACGATGGGGATGGCGTACACATCCTCATGTCCGGGGGCATGACTCCCGTAACAGGCCCCGAAGCGCAGCACCGAACAGCGAAGGAACAGCGTGGCTTCCGGATCCGATCGCAACCCGATCATCATTGGCGGCCTTCCGAGTCAGGTCCCGGATTTCGATCCCGAAGAGACCCAGGAATGGCTCGACTCCCTCGACGCCGCCGTCGACGAGCGAGGCCGTGAGCGGGCCCGCTATCTCATGCTCCGGCTCATCGAGCGCGCGCGCGAGAAGCGCGTCGCGGTGCCGGAGATGCGCAGCACGGACTACGTGAACACGATCGCCACGAAGGACGAGCCGTTCTTCCCGGGCGACGAGGAGATCGAGCGCAAGATCCTCAACGCGACCCGCTGGAACGCGGCCGTGATGGTCTCGCGCGCCCAGCGTCCGGGGATCGGCGTCGGCGGCCACATCGCCACGTTCGCCTCCTCCGCCTCGTTGTACGACGTCGGTTTCAACCACTTCTTCCGCGGCAAGGACGACGGTCTGGGCGGTGACCAGATCTTCTTCCAGGGACACGCGTCGCCCGGGATCTACGCCCGCGCGTTCCTGCTGGACCGGCTGAGCGAGGCGCAGCTGGACGCGTTCCGGCAGGAGAAGTCGAAGGCGCCGAACGGGCTGTCCAGCTACCCGCACCCGCGGCTGATGCCGGACTTCTGGGAGTTCCCGACCGTGTCGATGGGCCTCGGTCCGCTCGGCGCGATCTACCAGGCGCGGATGAACCGCTACATGGAGGCGCGCGGTCTTGCCGACACGTCGAACTCGCATGTGTGGGCGTACCTCGGCGACGGCGAGATGGACGAGCCGGAGTCGCTGGGCCAGCTGTCCATCGCCGCCCGCGAGGGCCTGGACAACCTGACCTTCGTCGTCAACTGCAACCTCCAGCGCCTCGACGGCCCGGTGCGCGGCAACGGCAAGGTCATCCAGGAGCTGGAGTCCCAGTTCCGGGGCGCCGGGTGGAACGTGATCAAGCTGGTCTGGGACCGGTCCTGGGACCCGCTGCTGGCGCAGGACCGCACGGGCATCCTGGTCAACAAGCTGAACACGACGCCGGACGGGCAGTTCCAGACGTACGCGACGGAGACCGGCGCGTACATCCGGGAGCACTTCTTCGGGGACGACCCGCGGCTGCGCGAGATGGTCAAGGACATGACCGACCAGCAGATCCTGCACCTGGGGCGCGGCGGTCACGACCACCGCAAGGTGTACGCGGCGTACGCGGCGGCCAAGGCCCACAAGGGCCAGCCGACCGTGATCCTGGCGCAGACGGTCAAGGGATGGACCCTCGGGCCGAACTTCGAGGGCCGCAACGCGACCCACCAGATGAAGAAGCTGACCGCCGAGGACCTGAAGCGGTTCCGGGACCGGCTGCACATCCCGGTCGCCGACAAGGAGCTGGAGGACGGCAACCCGCCGTACTACCACCCGGGCCGCGGCTCGGAGGAGATCCAGTACATGCACGACCGCCGCAAGGGTCTGGGCGGTTACGTCCCGACCCGCGTGGTGCGCGCGAAGCCGCTGGCGCTGCCCGAGGACAAGACGTACGCGACGGCGAAGAAGGGTTCGGGCCAGCAGTCGATCGCCACCACCATGGCGTTCGTCCGCATCCTGAAGGACCTCATGCGGGATAAGGAGATCGGCAAGCGCTTCGTGCTGATCGCGCCCGACGAGTACCGCACGTTCGGCATGGACGCGTTCTTCCCGAGCGCGAAGATCTACAACCCGCTCGGACAGCAGTACGAGTCGGTGGACCGCGATCTGCTGCTCGCGTACAAGGAGTCGCCGACCGGGCAGATGCTGCACGACGGCATCTCGGAGGCGGGCTGCACGGCCTCGCTGGTCGCCGCGGGTTCGGCGTACGCCACGCACGGCGAGCCGCTGATCCCGGTGTACGTCTTCTACTCGATGTTCGGCTTCCAGCGCACCGGTGACCAGTTCTGGCAGATGGCCGACCAGCTCGCGCGCGGCTTCGTGCTGGGCGCGACCGCCGGCCGGACGACGCTGACCGGCGAGGGCCTCCAGCACGCCGACGGGCACTCCCAGCTGCTGGCCTCGACCAACCCGGCGTGTGTGGCCTACGACCCGGCGTTCGGGTACGAGATCGCGCACATCGTCCAGGACGGTCTGCGCCGGATGTACGGCGGGACCCCCGAGGAGAACGAGGACGTCTTCTACTACCTCACCGTCTACAACGAGCCGATCCAGCACCCCGCGGAGCCGGCCGACGTGGACGTCGAGGGCATCCTGAAGGGTGTCTACCGCTACAGCAGCGGGGAGAAGGGCGAGATCCCGGCCCAGATCCTGGCGTCCGGTGTGGCGGTGCCGTGGGCGGTCGAGGCGCAGCGCATCCTCGCGGACGAGTGGAACGTGAAGGCGGACGTCTGGTCGGCGACCTCCTGGAACGAGCTGCGGCGCGAGGCCGTGGACGTGGAGCGGTACAACCTGCTGCACCCGGAGGAGGAGCAGCGCGTCCCGTACGTGACGCGGAAGCTCTCCGGGGCGCAGGGGCCGTTCGTGGCGGTGTCGGACTGGATGCGGTCCGTGCCGGACCAGATCGCCCGCTGGGTGCCCGGTGCGTACCAGTCGCTGGGTGCGGACGGCTTCGGCTTCGCGGACACACGGGGTGCGGCGCGGCGGTACTTCCACATCGACGCGCAGTCGATCGTGCTCGCGGTGCTCACGGAGCTGGCGAAGGACGGGAAGATCGACCGTTCGGTGCTGAAGACGGCGGTCGACCGCTACGAGCTGCTGGACGTGGCCTCAGCCGATCCGGGGGCCGCGGGCGGCGACGCGTGACACCGTGACCGGTGCGGGGCGGCGGTGCCCGGGTGGGTGCCGCCGCCCCGCGGCATGTCCGGGGCCGGTCAGTTCTCCCAGACCTTGAAGGCGCGCACCTGGTACGGGGAGCGTGGCAGCCAGGTCCCGCCGCCCGGATACGTCTCGAACTCGCCGGTCTCCTGGCACTCGGCGGACTGGTAGGTGGTGACGGGCCGGCCGGTGCGGTTGGCGAGGGCCTGGGCGGTGGCGCCGGTCTTCAGCGGCACGCAGCTCTCGATGTCGATGGTGGACAGCTCATGGGTCTGCCGGGCCCCGGTGAAGTCGGGCTTCGCCCAGAGGCAGAGCTGCCCGCTCCCGCAGTCCCCGAGCCGGACGGGCGCGGCGGCCGCCCTCGCGGCGGACGCGGCGGCCCGGTCAGGCGCGGCGGTGGCGCGGGCCGGCGGGGACGAGAAGAGGGCCGTGAGGGCGAGAAGGGCGGCGGCCAGGGCGGCCGTGACAGCGGTCGTACGCATGTGAGATGAACCCCCGTGTGATGGAAACACCGAATGGAACGTCCACCGGTGTGGATCTTCCATCACCACCCTGAATGATTACGCTGCGTAACCGGAAGAGTTCGGCGCCGGGTTCACCCGGACAGGTGACAGCCCCGCCGGATCGCTCCGGCGGGGCCGTTGGTCACGGTGGGTTGACGCGCGGGGTGACGGGGCCGTCAGATGTGGCCGCCGCCATGCCCGCCTCCGCGTTCTCGCCGCGCTTGGTCAGCGTGGCGACCAGGGCGGCGATCACCGCGACGATGCCGGCGACCACGAACGCGGTGCTCATCCCGGAGACGAACGTGTCGTGCGCGACGCGCCCACGATCTTGGCCGCGACCTCCGGCGGGTCTCCTCGGTGACGGGCGGCATGCCGACCTTGATGGCGGAGGACGCCTGGTCGAGCTGGACCGGCGAGAGCGGCGGGAGCTGCGCGAGCGCAAGAAGCGGCGCACCCGCGACGCGCTGCTCGTCGCCGCCCTCGAACTCTTCACCACCCACGGGTACGAGGAGACGGCCGTCGACGAGATCACCGATGCGGTCGAGGTCTGCCGGCGCACCTTCTTCCGCTGCTTCGCGGGCAAGGAGGCGGCGGTCTTCGCCGTGCAGGACATGGTGGAGTCGCACTTCCTCTCCGAACCGCGCCAACGGCCCGCGGACGAGGCCCCGTTCGAGGCGAAGCGCCGCGCGGTGCTGTGCGCCTGGGACAGCCTGGCGCGCGACCCGCGCGACCCGCGCGACCCGCGCCCCCGGGCCGCCGTCGCCGCGTTCTCCGGGGTCATGCGCGCGGCGGGCCAACTGTGGGGGCAGGGAGGGGACGGCGGCATGGAATCGCTCCGCGCGCTGACCGAGACGTACCTCGACGCGCTCACCCCGGCCCTCTCCGAGAGATGGCGCACATCCTGAACAGCAGTGCGACACACCCCGTCAACAGCCCGTGAGCGCAGCGCCCCCGAGGGCGCGGAGTGTGCCGCGAGGCCGTACGCAGCGTGAGGCGATCGCCGTGTCATTCCGCACAGTCGGGTGATGTACGTCACTCTGCTCACAAACCGGCCACGCGCGTCTCCTAGGGTGGTCCGGAGTGACTTCCTTCGATTCATCCCCCACGCTCACCGCCTGGCGCGCGCTGCTCGCCCTGGCGGTCGTCTTCGTGATGCTCGCGACCACCGGCTGGACCGCCGTGCACCACCAGCGCTCCGCCGACTCCCGCACGCTCGCGCTGGCCGCCTGGGCCAAGGGATCGATAGCGGGACAGCCGCTGCCGGAGGCCGACGCACCGCCGTACAAGCTGGCGCACTTCTTCGCCACGCTGACCGCCGCGCAACGCGCACAGCTCGCCGACAGATACCCGCTCGTCGTGGGCAACCTCAACGGCGCCCCGGTCACTACCCGTTACCGGGCGAACCGGGGGGCGATCGGACAGGCGAGCGCCGTCGAACGCAAGCGCGTCCACGACACCAGGCTCTCCGCCACCGGCCGTGCCGAGGCGCAGCACCGCCTGGACCGCTTCCGCTCGATGCTCGCGAAGGACCGGCACTTCCTGGCGTTCGACCCGTCGGGGCGCGGGCTGGCCGCCGAGGTGTTCGGCGACCTCGACCGGGCCGACCGGATCTCGCTCGTGGTGCCCGGCGTCGACACCACCCTCCTGACGCTGGAACGCACCGGCGCCAAGACCAACGCCGCGCCCGTCGGCATGGCCAAGTCGCTGTACGCCGCCGAGCGCGCCGCGCGCCCCGAGGCGCGTCCCGCGGTGATCGCCTGGGCCGACTACACCACGCCCGTCGGCATCGGGATGGACGCCGCCATGGGCACCCTCGCCCGGCGCGGGGCGGTCCGGCTCGACGCGCTCGTCCGGGCGCTCCCGGGCCCCGCGCCCGTCTCGCTGTTCTGCCACAGCTACGGCTCCGTGCTGTGCGGGGTCGCCGCGAGCAGGCTGCCCGGGCGGGTGGAGGACATCGCGGTGGCCGGCAGCCCCGGCATGCGCGCCGACAACGCAGGTCAGCTGCACACCAGGGCGCACGTGTGGGCGATGCGGGACAGCGAGGACTGGATCGAGGACGTGCCGAACCTGGAGTTCGGGGGCCTAGGCCACGGCGCCGATCCGGTGGACCACGACTTCGGCGCCCGGGTCGTCTCGGCGGACGGCGCGGTCGGCCACAGCGGCTATTTCGAGCCGGGCACCGAGAGCCTCGACAACTTCGCCGCGATCGGCGTGGGCGCGTACACCTCGGTGACCTGCGCACGGGCCGACAGCACCTGCAACGACGGGGTGTACGCCAACACGACAGCCTGACGCGCGTAGAGACAGCGCGTCCGGTCTTCGGATGCGGTGCACTCCGAGAGGGGACGGGGCGGGCAAGTGCCGCATACGATGAGCCGCATGGGTGATGTGCTGGCCGGAATTCATGCCACCTGGGAGTTCGACGGCGACTCCGTGCTCATCCGCTACGAACGGGGTATCCGCACGCCGAGACTCCTCCAGAGCCTCCGCGAGCGCCGCGTCCCGCACGCGGCGCTGTCATCGGTGACGCTGACCCCGGGCAAGCGGGGCACGGTGGTGCTGCGCGCGGTCCCACGTCCCGGCGCCGACCCGCTCCTGGAGGCGGCGGCCGGACAGCTGAAGGACGGCTGCGACCCGTACCGCCTGGTGCTCCCCGCCGCCCGCGAGACCCTCGCCGAGTACTACGCGGACGAACTGCGCGCCTGTCTCGGCGCGGACGCGGGCGAACCGGCCGACCGTTTCCTGGTGGCCGCCCCCGAGGCGCCGATGCAGTTCAAGGCGTACGACGGCCGGGCCGGCTTCGACGGCGAGCGGATCTCCTTCCGCTGGTCCTGGACGGGCGCCTCCTCGGAGAAGTGGAAGGCCGGCGACCAGACGTTCCCGGTCAAGGACCTGTGCGGGGTCGAGTGGCGCTCGCCGGAGGGCCTGGAGGGCTATCTGCGGCTGCTGCCCAGGGGGACGGAGACTGGGGCCCCGGCATCGGGCGTGCTCGCCGGCGCGGGGCTGGGGACCGGGACGGCCACGGGCGTCCAGCCGGTCATACCCCGGCCCGCGCGGGCCGACCAGGACCCCGCGGCGGTGATCTTCGGGCTCGGCTACGGCCCGGTCCACGAGTCGCTGCCCTTCGCGGCGGCCGTCCTGGAATCCGTACGCCGGAAGCAGTCCGCGCCCCCGGCCGCCGCCCCTCTCACGGCCGCGGCCCGGCGCGATCCGGCGGACATCGCGGAGCGCATCCACCACCTCGGGGAGCTGCACCGGGCGGGTCTGGTGACCGACGAGGAGTTCAGCGCGAAGAAGGCGCAGCTCCTCGCCGAGCTGTAGCCGCCCGCGATGACCGAGCCGATACCCGCGCACACCACCGGGCCGGGGCAGTGGACGAGGTTCCTGCCGCAGGCCGCCGCCGCCGCCCTGACTGCGCTCTTCCTCCCCGTCACCCTGGCCAACCTCCTCGATCAGTACGGGCTCGGCGGCACCGCCGCCACCACGCTGGCCGTCACGCAGGCCGGCCCCCTGCTGCTGCTGGCCCGACAACCGCTGTGGGCCTGGTGGATCGTCCTCCCCGCCGACATCGCGGGCGCGCTGGTGCTCCTGGGACGGCCGGCCCACGAGTACGACGTGTGGCCGTGGCCGCCGGCGCCGCTCATCGCCTACCTCTTCCTGCTCCTCGCGCTGGCCCTGCGCAGATCGCGGCGCGTCCTGGTCGCCGTGTGGCTGGCGACCGGCGCGGCGAGCCTGATCCTCCATCTGGTCCGCGCGGACCGCAGCAACGGCAGCGCGCTGCTGCTGCCCCTGTTCGGGGCCGTGGTGCTGGTGATCGGTGCTGCGGTACGGGAACGGCGCGTCGCGCAGCGCCGGCTCGCCGAGCAGGAGACCGTCAGCGAGGCGGAGCGCGCCCGGCGGACGCTGCTGGAGGAGCGGGCCCGGATCGCCCGCGAGCTGCACGACGTGGTCGCCCACCATATGTCCGTGATCACCGTCCAGGCGGACTCCGCGCCCTACCGGCTCCCGGAGCTGTCGGACGAGGCGCGCGAGGAGTTCGGGACGATCGCGGCGAGCGCGCGGGAGTCGCTGGCCGAGATGCGGCGGCTGCTCGTGGTGCTGCGCGGCGACGGCACGGAGGGCGAGCGGGCCCCGCAGCCGGGGATCGACCGCTTGCAGCAGCTGGTGGAGGCGACGGTGCGGGCGGGGCTGCCTGCCGAACTGTCGCTGGCCGCCGACCTGGGTGACGTACCGCCGGCCGTGGATCTGTCGGCGTACCGGATCGTGCAGGAGGCGCTGGCCAACGTGGTCCGGCACGCGCCGGGCGCCCGCACCCGGGTCTCGGTCTCCTCGGACGGGGCGCGGCTGACGGTCCTGGTCGTCAACGGCCCGCCCGAGCAGCCGGTTTCGCCGCTTGAGACGGCGGGAACGGGCCACGGCCTGGTCGGGATGCGGGAGCGCGTACGGTTGACCGGCGGCTCGCTGGACACCGGGCCGCTGCCGGACGGGGGGTTCCGGGTCGCCGCGCGGCTGCCGCTGCCCCCGACCGTGCCCGCCGACGCCCCCTGAGTCCGGAGGAACCGTGACCATCCGTGTGATCATCGTCGACGACCAGGCCATGGTGCGGGCGGGCTTCGCGGCCCTGCTGGCGGCGCAGGCGGACATCGACGTCGTCGGCGAGGCGCCGGACGGGCGCCAGGGCGTCGACGTCAGCCGCCGGGTCCACCCGGACGTCGTGCTGATGGACGTCCGGATGCCCGAGATGGACGGCCTCGCGGCGGCCCGCGAAATCCTGGACCCGCCGCCGGGCGTGATCCATGTGCCCAGGGTGCTGATGCTGACCACGTTCGACGTGGACGACTACGTGTACGAGGCGCTGCGCGCCGGGGCGTCCGGTTTCCTCCTCAAGGACGCGCCCCCCGCGGATCTCATCGCGGCGGTACGGGTGGTGGCGGCGGGCGACGCGCTGCTCGCCCCGTCCGTGACGCGCCGTCTGATAGCGGACTTCGCCAAGCAGCGGCCGTCGGCGGCGGCCCGGGGCGGGGCCGCGCTGCGGCTCAACGGGCTGACGCCGCGCGAGACGGAGGTCCTGGAGCTGATCGCGCGCGGCCTGTCGAACCAGGAGATCGCCGGCCGGCTGGTGCTCGCCGAGCAGACGGTGAAGACGCACATCGGGCGCGTCCTGGCCAAGCTCTCCCTGCGGGACCGGGCGCAGGCGGTGATCTTCGCGTACGAGGCGGGGCTGGTGGTCCCCGGCTCCGCCTGACGCACCACGAGGCGCGGCTGGTGGTCCCCGGCTCCGCCTGACGGATCCGCTACACCCCCTACCCGGGTATCAGACGGCAGTTGGCCCCCCGGTGTGACGTCCGGGCCCCCACCGCGTTCCTACCTTCCTCCCGTCGCGCCGAACAGCGCGCGGGGAACGGCCGGTTCGGCCGGAGAGGGAGGGCGGGGCGGATGCGGCGTTACGCGAGGACCCTGGTCACGGTCGCGCTGACGATCACCGTGGTGTCGGGGACGGCCGGCTGGGTGGCGGGCAACGCCCAGCAGGCGGTCACGGGCCCGCCGCCCGGTACGGCGTCCTGGCGGGCCGACCACACCCTGGGACGCGAACTGCCCGACCCGGAAGAGGATTCGCCCGCCGCGGCGGCCCGTTTCTTCGCGGGACTCACGGACGCTGAGCAGCAGGCACTGGCGGTCCGGCACCCGCTCGTCGTCGGCAACCTGGACGGGGCGCCCGTCGAACTGCGCTACCGGGCCAACGCCCTTGCCCTGAAGGCCTCCCCCGATCCCCGCTACACCCACCTCGCCGATGACCCGGCCCGCCGCATCCTGGCGTTCGACCCGCGTGGCCGGGGCCAAGTGGCGGAGGTCTTCGGTGACTTGGCGGCCGCCGAGCGGGTGTCCGTAATCGTGCCCGGCTCCGACATCGACGCCGGCACCTTCGACCGTACGACCGATGTGTACGGCACCCCGGCGGGCATGGCCCGGTCGCTGTACGCCCGTACGGGTCCGGGCACCGCCGTGATCGCCTGGGCCGGGTACACCACCCCGGTGGGCCTCGGCCCGGACGCTGCTCGCGGAACCCTGGCCGAGGCGGGCTCCGTGCGGCTGTCCCGGTTCACGGACGGGCTGGCGGCGGCCGGGACGCCCGTCACGACGGTGTTCTGCCACAGCTACGGCTCGGTGGTCTGCGGCCTGGCCGCGCCCCGGCTGCACGCCGCCGACCTGGTGGTCCTCGGCTCCCCGGGGATGCGCGCGGACAACGTGGCCGATCTGCGCACCGGGGCGCGGGTGTGGGCGGCGAGGGACCCCGGCGACTGGATCGCCAACGTCCCGCACGTCGAGTTCGCCGGGCTCGGCCACGGCGCGGACCCCGCGTCGCCGGGCTTCGGCGCCCGCCGGGTGCCCGCCGACGACGCGGAGGGACACACCGGCTACTTCGCCCCGGGCACGGAGTCGCTGCGCGCGTTCACGGCGATCGCGACAGGTGCGTACGACTACCGGCCCAGCTCCTCCGCCAGGCCGACGATGACGCCGTCCGGGCCGCGCAGGTAGCAGAGCAGGTAGCTGTCCTCGAACCGGGCGACGGAGCCGACAAGTTCACCGCCGAGGGGACGCAGCCGGGCGACCGTGTCCTCGATGTCGTCGACGGCGTACATGACGCGGTGCGTGCCGAGCACGTTGTGCGGCCGGTCGCGCGGGGCGTCGATCAGCGCGGGGCTGAGGTACTTGGCGAGCTCCAGCCGGCTGTGGCCGTCCGGGGTCCGGAGCATCGCGATCTCGCAGTGGGTGCCGTCGAGCCCGGTGCACTGGTCGGCGAAGCCGCCCTGGACCTCGCCCTTGCCCTCAAGCTCCATCCCGAGCTCCGCGAAGAACGCGACGGCGGCGTCCAGGTCCTCGACGACGATGCCGACGTTGTCCATCCGCCTGATCGCCATGCTGCTGCCTCCTCTGTCGCTTCCTCGTGCGGAGGCTACCCGCCCGCTACTCGCGCGCGAGCGAGGTCAGGCTCATGTCCTGGTAGCGGTCGCCCGCGACCTGCCCGGCGATCGGTTCGAGGAGGGCCAGTTCGTCGTCGGTGAGCGTGAGGCGGGTCGCGCCCACGTTCTCCAGGAGGCGGTGGCTCCTGCGGGTGCCCGGGATGGGGACGACGGTGATGCCGTGCACCTGGGCGCGCTGCTGCACCCAGGCGAGCGCGACCTGCCCGGCGGTCGCCCCGTGCGCGGCGGCGATCTTGTGGACGGGCTCCAGGAGCGCCGCGTTGGCCTTCGCGTTCTCACCGGTCATGCGGGGCTGCGAGGCGCGGAAGTCGCCCGGGGCCAGCTCCTTGCCCGCGTCCGCGAACGACCCGGTGAGGAAGCCCCGGCCCAGCGGCGAGTAGGGCACGACCGTCACGCCCAGTTCGGCGGCGGCGGCGAGCGCGCTGCGCTCGACGTCCCGGCTGAACAGGGACCACTCGGACTGGAGGGCGGCGATCGGGTGCACGGCGTGCGCCTCGCGCAGTTCGGCGCCGGTCACCTCGCTGAGCCCGAGCTGCTTGACCTTGCCCGCCCGGACCAGCTCGGCCATGGCGCCGACGGACTCCGCGAACGGGACGGCGGGGTCGTGGCGGTGCATGTAGTACAGGTCGATCACGTCGGTGCCGAGCCGGCGCAGGCTCGCCTCGACGGCCTTGCGGATGTAGGCGGGGTCGTTGTTCACGCCCCGGTAGTCCGGGTCCTCGTCGCGCCGCTCGATGCCGAACTTGGTGGCGAGGGTGATCCCGTCGCGGTGCGCCCCGACGAACGGCGCGAGGAACGTCTCGTTGGCGCCGCTGCCGTAGATGTCGGCGGTGTCGAAGAGGGTGACGCCCGCCGCGAGCGCCGTTTCCAGCGTCTCGCGGGCCGAGACCTCGTCGGTGTCACCGTAGAACTCGCTGATGCCCATGCAGCCGAGGCCCTGGACCCCGACCCGCGGGCCGCCCCTGCCGAGCTCCACGGTGGCGATCTTGTTGTCAGTCATCAGGCACTGGGCCCTTCCGGCGCCCCGCGGGCGCCCGCATAGAAGTCGATCTTGTAGTCCAGTACGGCCAGGGTGTCCTGGAGCTCCGCTATCCGCGTCCTCACGTCGCGGCGGGTCGCCTCCAGCAGTTCCTGCCGTTCCTCGAAGGTGTGATCGCCCTCGCGTATGAGCTCGGCGTACCGGACCATGTGGGCCACCGGCATCCCGGTCAGCCGCAGCTTGGTGACGAAGGCGAGCCAGTCCAGGTCCCGGTTGCTGAAGCGGCGCTGGCCGGTGTGCGACCGGTCGACGTGCGGCATGAGGCCGATCCGCTCGTACCAGCGCAGGGTGTGGGCGGTCAGCCCGGTGAACGCGGCGACCTCGCTGATCGTGTAGCGGTCCTGCCCCTCGGGGCGCGGGTGCGCCGACGGGGCGGAGGCGCAGAGGTCGGTCCGGCTCGCGGTGGTCTGCATCACGGTCATGCCTCCACGCTATGACGTTGGAGTGCACTCGAAGCAAGCATGACCGGGTGCGGTTTCCGACAGGTGGGACATGGAATCTACTCTCGTACGCATGCAGAGCCTGGCGATGATCGAGAACTGGCCCGTCCCCACCGCGGCGGCGGCCGTCGTACGAGCGGACGGCACGGTCGCCGGTACGCACGGCCCGACCGCGCACCGCTTCCCCCTCGCCTCCGTCACCAAACCGATCGCCGCCTACGCGGCGCTGGTGGCGTACGAGGAGGGCGCGATCGAGCTCGACGAACCGGCGGGTCCCGAGGGCTCGACCGTGCGCCACCTCCTCTCCCACACCAGTGGCCTCGCCTTCGACGAGCACCGGGTGATGGCCCCTCCCGGCAACCGGCGCCTCTACTCCAACGCGGGCTTCGAGGTGCTGGGCGACCACATCGCGAAGGCCGCCGACATCCCGTTCCCGGAATATGTTCGACAGGCGGTCCTGGAGCCCCTCGGGATGACCGCGACCACCCTGGACGGCTCCCCCGCCAAGGACGGCGTCTCCACGGTCGACGACCTGGTGCGCTTCGCCGCCGAGGTGCAGGCCCCCCGCCTCCTCGACCCGCGCACGGTGCTCGCCGCGCAGAGCGTCGTCCACCCCGGCCTGAAGGGCGTCCTTCCCGGCTACGGCCACCAGAACCCCAACGACTGGGGCCTCGGCTTCGAGATCCGCGACGCCAAGTCCCCGCACTGGACCGGCGCCTCGTCCTCCCCCGCGACCTTCGGCCACTTCGGTCAGTCGGGCACCTTCCTGTGGATCGACCCGGCCGCGGGCGCGGCCTGCGTCGCGCTCACCGACCGGGCCTTCGGACCGTGGGCGGCCGAGGTGTGGCCCGCGTTCACCGACGCGGTGCTGGCGGAACTGGCGGGCTGACCGGGGCGCCGGCGCCCGCCGCCCCGGTCAGCGTTCGTCGGCCGTCGCCACCCGGCCCGCGTACCGCTGGGTCCAGCCCGTGCCGGTGTCCGCGGTGAGCACCACGTCGTAGTAGCCGTGCTCGGTGGGCCAGTCCACGACGGTGGAGCGGCCGCCGGGGACGGTGACCTTGCGGGTGCCGCCGGCGTAGTCGTTGGCCCGCAGGGTGTAGCGGACCGGGTGCCGGCCGTCGTTGTGCAGCGCCAGCCGGACCGCGGGGCGCCTGCCCCTGACCAGCCGCGCCTCGACGCGCGGGAGACCGATGTGCCGGGTGCTCGCGTCCTCGGGGAGCACCTCTCCGGCGAAGGAGCGCAGGAAGCCGTCGGGCCCGTACACCGAGAAGGCGTACTTGCCGTCCGTCCGCGTCGTGTCCCAGGTGTACGCGCGGGGGTCCGCCGCGCTCACCGTGTACGGGGTGTTGGAGAACGGCAGGTACCGGTCGGGGAAGACCTGGAGGCTCACCGCCTTGCCCGAGGGGCCGCCGGTCAGGGTCATCGACGCGGTCACCGTGCCCGTTGCGCGGTCCTCGGTGAACGTGGCGTGCGGGTGGAAGGAGAGCCCGCGCGGCTCCATCCGGTCGCGCGGCGGCCTCGGCGGGGTGCCGGTGACCGGGTCGGCGATGACGACCGGGCCGGGGCGCGGGTGCGCGAAGTCGATCGCGCTGGTCAGGTCGCCGGCGATGGAGCGGCGCCACGGGGTGATGTTCGGGCAGGTGAACGGCTTGCCGAGGTGCGCCGCCCAGGTCTCCAGGAACTTCACGGTCGAGGTGTGGTCGAAGACCTCCGAGGCCACGTACCCGCCCCGGGTCCACGGCGAGACCAGCAGCATCGGGACCCGGGGCCCGAAGCCGTACGGGGTGGTGCCGGAGAACTCGCCGGGCGTGCCCGCCTCCGGGCGCGGCGGCAGGACGTGGTCGAACTTTCCGTCGTTCTCGTCGTAGGTGATGATCACCAGGGTGTGGTTCCAGATGTCCTCGTTGCTCTGGAGCGTCTTCAGCACCTTGTTCATGTACCGCTCACCGTGCACCGTGTCGAAGCCCGGGTGCTCGCTCCACGCGGCGGGCATGACCACCCAGGAGACCTCGGGCAGCGGGTGCTCGGCGCCGGGCTCGCAGGCGGCGATCAGGTCGCGCAGGACGGCGTCCAGGTTGGCCTCGGAGTCGTCGTTGGGCGTCGTGGCACCCGCGTAGACGAAGGAGTTGGCCTTCCAGACCTTTCCGGTGCCCGGTTCGAGTTCGGCCGCGTCCGCGGTGCGGGGGTCGAAGGAGGCGAAGCTGTTGGTGACGTTGCAGCCGTACTCGCCGACGTATCCGCTCTGGAGGCTCTTGCCGACGCCGTTGCCGCTGTTGTCCGAGTAGACCCGCCAGTTGATACCGGCCTGCTGGAGCTGTTCGGGGACGGTGGTCCAGCGGCGGGTGTAGTTGTTCTGGCCGGCGTTGCTGGTCTCGCCGCCCGCCGTGCCGCTCATCAGGTAGTAGCGGTTGGGGATGGTGGGCCCGTGCAGCGAGCAGAAGTTCATGTCGCAGACGGTGTACTGGGAGGCCAGCGAGTACATCCACGGCATGTAGTCGGGCGTGTAGTACCACATGCAGTGGTCACCCTTGTCCTGCACCCAGGTGTCCCACCGCCCTTCGTCGGCCCCGTAGAAGCTGTGCTTGTCGCTCCAGGTGGCGGTCGACACGGCGGGCGTCACGATGGTGCCGTCGGCGGCGCGCTGCTGGAAGACGGTGGTGCCGTCCTGGAACGTCAGGACCTGCTTGTCGTCGTGCCCGCGGACGCCTTTGAGCTGGCCGAGGTAGTGGTCGAAGGACCGGTTCTCCTGCATGAGGATCACCACGTGCTTCAGGTCGGAGATGTCGCCCCTGAAGCCCTTGGGCAGGCGGTACTCGGCCGCCTCGGCCCGTGCCCCGCCGACCGCCTCGGCCACCGGTCCGGCGGCGATGGCGCCGAGCGAGACGGCGGCCGTCTGCAGCATCCGGCGGCGGCTGATGCGCATCTCGTTGGTGAGCTCGCCGGCGTCGAGGGCGTCGCTCGGGCACGGGGGTTCGCTGATCTGAAGGGTCATCGGGGCACCTCTGGGAGGGAGAGAGTCGTTCACAAGGAGGAAGAAGGACGTCTGCGCGCGCCTGCGAAAACTAGGGCCTGTATTGAGTTGTGGCGCGGGAGAAGGAGCGGCGTTCGGTGCGTGCGATCACGGTGCGGTCGGGATGTCCTCGTAGCGGAGCTACTTGGGCATTTCGGCCGTGCCGTGAGCGTGCGTGCCGGGCGTCGCGACGCCGCGCCACAACTCAATACAGGCCCTAGGCCGCCGGTACGAACGGCGGGCGAACCGTGGACGTATTCCTGAGGCACCGGCAGATTTCCATGGCCACGGCACGCAGTCGAGATCCCGCACGGTGATAGCCGGAAATCGCGCTCCGATGGCCGGTCGGCCGGTCTTGCCGGGACGCTGGCCGCCGGTCACGGACCGCCGCTACGCTCCGCGCCCATGACCGACGACATAGTCCGCGCCACCGCGTCCGACGTCCCCGCGCTCGCGGGCGTACTGGCCTCCGCGTACGCGGAGGACCCGGTGTGGTCCTGGCTGATGCCGCACGACCGGGACCGGCGGCTGCGGCTGCTGTTCACCGCGCACCTGACCCAGCAGGTCCCGGCGGGCCGGGTGTGGACGGACCCGGCCCGCACGGTGGCGGCGGTCTGGGCGGAGCCCGGCGCGTGGAAGCTCCCGGTGACCTACCTGCTGCGCAACGCGGGCACGCTGCTGCGGGCGGCCCGGGTCCAACTGCCGCGCACGGCGGTCCGGTTGCTGGCCCTGGAGCACCGCCACCCGGTCCGCCCCGCGCACTGGTACGTGGAGTACATCGGCACCCACGCGGACGCGCGCGGGACCGGCCGCGGGTCGACGGTCCTCGCCGGCCTCCTGGAACGCGCGGACGCGGACGGCCGCCCGGTGTTCCTGGAGTCCAGCAACAGCCGCAACCTCACGTTCTACCGCCGGCACGGCTTCGAGGTGCGCGAGGAGATGACGTTCCGGTCGGGGCCGCCGATGTGGTCGATGTGGCGGCGGGAGAGCGTCCGGTACTGAACTGTCACCGTTCAGCGGCCTCCGGCTCGCCGGCGCGACGGGCCCACGCTCCACGGGGGAGTCCTCCCCGCCCATCGGAACCTATACAGGCCGACGGTGCCGTGGAACCCTTCGATCTACGATGCGCTGAGTCATCAGTGCAGTGCTCTCGGGGGGAGGGTTCCGGCATGCGTCGGATTCGAGCAGTTCGGACACGTGCGGGAGCGGGAGCCACCGCTGCTGGACTGGGAGCCTTTGTCACGGTGGTGCTGGGTACCGTTGCCGAACGCGCGGGTACGGCCGTACCGGAGTGGGCCGACCATCCGTGGGTGCTCTGGACGGTCTTCGGTGTACTCGGCGTCCTGAGCGCGGGTTTGGCCGCCGCGAGCCGCCCGCTGGATGGTGCAGCCGAGAACGGCGGAGGCCCGGCATCCAGCGCCCGGACCGGTTCACTCCATCCGCCGCACGTGGTCCTTGAGCGCGTGCGCGGCCGCGACCGGGAGATCGCCCGGCTCAGGGCGCTGCTCAAGAAACCCGACGGCCGGTTCGCGGTGCTGTGCGCGGCGGGCGGCATGGGCAAGACGACGCTCGCGGCAGCACTGGCCGAGTACGCCCGCCGCGACGGATACGCGGTCTTCTGGAGTCGCTGGCGCGGTCCGGAATCCCTCTCGGACGATCTCATCCAGGCAGCCGTCGGCTGTGGCATGCCACGCAGCGCGATCGGTGCCGCGCAGACGGGCAACGACAATCTCCCCGATGCTGTGTGGCGGCATTTCTCCAGAACGAAGAAGTGGCTGTTGGTCGTTGACAACGCCGACGAAACCGAGCAGACCAGCCCGGAAGGCGAGGGGGTCGCCGACTACCGCGGCTGGATCCGCCCCTACGGACGGGGCCTGCTCCTGGTCACCAGCCGGGACACGGCCTCCGCGACGTGGGGACACGCGGCGGATTTGATCAGGCTCGAACCGCTTCCGGCGGCTGCGGGCGGCAAGGTCCTGTTGGACAGTGCACCCGATGGCGGCACACTGGTGGAGGCCGAAATGCTGTCTTCCCGGCTCGGGGGGCTTCCCCTGGCCCTGCAGGCAGCCGGACACTATGTGACGGGGTCCACGAGCAGGCACCGTGACTTCGCCGCATATCAGACCGCGCTGGAAGAGGAATTGACCGCCTTGGTGGGTGCTGACAGCCCGCGTCCTACGGATCCGAACGTGGCCAGGTCCACCGTCGGGCGCACCTGGGAAATCTCACTCGACCAACTCGACCGCGAAGGTGTACCACTGGCCCGCCCACTGCTACGCCAACTGTCACTGTTCGCGGAGGCACCGGTGCCCCTGGCCTTCATCACACCGGAACTACTGACGACCGCAGTCGGCCGGCCCGTCGGCCAGGCCGCCCTGGACCAGGCCTTGGCGGGTCTCGAACGCTACGGCTTACTGGGCGTTCCGGCGGAAGAGCCAAGCGTGCCCGGGGCAGGCCCTCGCGCAGGAAGCAATGTCACCCTCCACCCGCTCGTCCGCGAGATCACCGCGCTGGCTCTGACCACCGATGAGACGGACCGTCTCCACAGCTACGAGCAAGCAATGATCGACGCCCTGCGGAGTGAGGTGACGAATCTCCGCACCGCCGGAGTGGCCGGCTGGCCCACAGCACGGTTACTCGCCCCGCATCTGCCTCTTCTGCTCGACCACCCGGCACTCGTGCCGTCCGAGGACGCCTGCGGCGCTCTCAACACACTGGCGGACGTGCTGGGCGACGCGGGAAGCTATGCCCTCCAGCTCAGCCTGCGGCAGACCGTACTCGCCCATCGCCTCGAGTTGCTCGGCGCCCAGCACCCGGACACATTCACCGCCCGCAACCACTTCGCCAACAGCCTTCACAGTCTCGGCAGGTACGAACGGTCCGAAGGAATCCACCGGCAGAATCTGGCCGACCGGATCCGGGTGCTGGGACCGGAGCATCCCGATACGCTCACGAGCCGCAACAATGTCGGCTACGTTCTGCAACTTCGCGGTCAATACGCAGAGGCGGCCTCCCTGCATTCCATGGTGCTCGCAGACCGCACCAGGCTCCTGGGAGCGGATCACCTCCTGACCCTGATCAGCCGCGACAACCTGGCCAAGTCATTCGACCAGCTCGGTGATCACACCGCGGCGGCTACGCTGCACACGCAGAACATCGCCGAATGCACGCGCGTACTGGGTCCCGATCACCCTGTCACCTTCACCAGCCGCGACAACCTCGCCGCCACGGTCAACCATCAAGGCGATCCGGCCCGCGCCGCGGAGCTGCACCGAACAGTGTTCGCAGACCGCAGCCGTGCCCTCGGCCCGGACCATCCGCATACCTTGACCAGCGGACACAATCTCGCGGACGCACTGCACCGGATGGGCGAACACGCTCAAGCCGCCGAGTTGCTGGAACAGACCCTCTCCGGCCGCGTGCGCGTACTGGGCGCCGACCACCCGGACTCCCTGAGGACCCGCTCGCAACTGGCTGTCTGTTGGTCCGAGACAGGACGGCGGCAGCGACACCGCTGAACCGGGCCAACGTCGGACGTGCGAATCGGACAGGCGGCGGTACGACTGGTGCCGATGGCGAAGGAGGGCGGCAGCGGGAAGTACCACGCGCCCTCAGCCCGGCAGCTCCCACATCAGCACCTCGGCCGGAGCCCCGCCTCCGACCATCTCAAGCCCCGTCTCCCCGGTGATCCGGGCCGCGTCCCCCGCCCTCAGCTCCTCGCCGCCGACGCGTATCGTGCCGCGCACCACATGCACGTACGCCCGCGGGGCATCCGGGACGGCCGCCCGCTCGCCCTCCGTGAGGCGTCGCAGATGCAGCATGGCGCCGGCCTCGGGGAGGGCGTACGGGGTGGAGTCGGCGATGCCGGGGACGGTCGTGTACGAGGGCTCGCCGCCGGGCTCCAGGGGCGCGAGCCACATCTGAAGGAACGTCAGCGGGGTGTCGCCGTCGTTGCGTTCGACGTGGCGGACGCCCGACGCGGCGCTCAGGTGCTGGACGTCGCCGGCGCGGACCACCGTGGCATGGCCCGCCGAGTCGCGGTGGGTCAGCTCGCCCTCGACGACCCAGGTGACGATTTCCGTATGGCTGTGCGGGTGCTCCTCGAAGCCCGCGCCGGGAGCCAGACGTTCCTCGTTGCAGGCGAGGACCGGGCCGAAGCGGAGGTTGTCGGGGTCGTAGAAGGAGCCGAAGGAGAACGAGTGCCGGGACTCGATGCCGGCCGCCCCGTCCCCGCCCTCGAACCGGTCGCCCGCGCGGTGTACGGAAATCACCCGTCCACGGTAGCCCGTCGGCCCCCGGAGGGCCCCCGCCGGACGCCGAACCGGCCCGCCACCGGCCCCGGCCCTCCGTACGTCCGTCCCGATAAGGCAGTCTTGTGTCCGTGCCCCGACCCGATCCTGAGCAGCCCGCTGCGAACGACGCCCATCTCCATGCCGCGACCCTGAAACGGCTGGAGCAGTCCTCCGGCCGGCTGGCCGCGAACGCGATCGCCCGCATGGACGAGTCGCTGCCGTGGTACCGGGCGATGCCCCCGGAGAACCGGTCCTGGATCGGTCTGGTCGCCCAGGCCGGTATCGCCGCGTTCACCGAGTGGTTCCGGCATCCGGAGACCCCTCAGGCGATCTCGACCGACGTCTTCGGGACCGCCCCGCGCGAGCTCACCCGGGCCATCACGCTGCGGCAGACCGTCGAGATGGTGCGCACCACGATCGAGGTCATGGAGGCCGCGATCGACGAGGTGGCCGCCCCCGGCGACGAATCCGTGCTGCGGGAGGCGCTGCTCGTCTACGCCCGCGAGATCGCGTTCGCGACCGCCCAGGTGTACGCGCAGGCGGCCGAGGCCCGGGGCGCCTGGGACGCCCGGCTGGAGTCGCTCGTGGTCAACGCGGTGCTCTCCGGCGAGGCCGACGAGGGCGCCGTCTCCCGGGCCGCCGCGCTCGGCTGGAACTCGCCCGAGCACGTCTGCGTCCTGCTCGGCACCGCCCCGGACGGGGACAGCGAGCTGACCGTGGAGGCGATCCGGCGGGCCGCCCGGCACGCCAAGCTCCAGGTCCTCACGGGCGTCCTCGGCAACCGCCTGGTCGTCATCGCGGGCGGCAGCGACAACCCGCTCCAGGTCGCGAAGGCCCTGATCGGGCCGTACGCGGCGGGCCCCGTGGTGGCCGGCCCGGTGGTGGCGGACCTGCTGGCGGCGACCCGGTCCGCGCAGGCCGCGGCGGCCGGGCTGAAGGCGGGCGGGGCGTGGCAGGACGCGCCGCGGCCGGTACTCGCGGACGACCTGCTGCCGGAGCGCGCGATGGCGGGTGACCCGGCCGCGCGCGAGCAGTTGGTGGAGGAGATCTACAGACCGCTCGAAGAGGCGGGCTCCGCGCTGCTGGAGACGCTGAGTGTGTATCTGGAGCAGGCGAGCAGCCTGGAGGGCGCGGCCCGGATGCTGTTCGTGCATCCCAACACCGTGCGCTACCGGCTCCGACGTGTGACAGACGTCACCGGCTGGTCGCCTTCCGATGTCCGTTCGGCGTTCACTCTGCGAATCGCCCTCATCCTGGGGCGTCTGGCCGACCGGGATACGCAGTCCTAGACTTTTGTCGGACATCAACAATTCCCCCTACGGTTCTTCGTCCCTGTCCCCACGGGTGTTCCGGACCGTTCACAAGAGAGAGTGTGAGGGTGCTCGTACTCGTCGCTCCCGGCCAAGGCGCTCAGACGCCCGGCTTCCTGACTCCCTGGCTCGACCTCCCCGGTGCCACCGACCGCATCGCGGCCTGGTCCGACGCCATCGGGCTCGACCTCGCCCACTACGGCACCAAGGCCGACGCGGAGGAGATCCGCGACACCGCGGTGGCGCAGCCGCTGCTGGTCGCCGCCGGTCTGCTGTCGGCCGCCGCGCTCGACGCCTCGCCGGGTGTCGTCGCGGGCCACAGTGTCGGTGAGATCACCGCCGCCGCCCTCGCCGGAGTCATCGGCGACGAGGCCGCGCTCCGCTTCGTACGTACTCGCGGGCTCGCCATGGCCGACGCCGCGGCGGTCGCCGAGACCGGCATGGCGGCGCTGCTCGGCGGCGACCCCGAGGTCACCGTGGAGCACCTGGAGAAGCTCGGGCTGACCCCGGCGAACGTCAACGGGGGCGGCCAGATCGTCGCCGCCGGCACCGCCGCGCAGATCGCCGCGCTCACCGAGGACAAGCCGGAGGGTGTGCGCCGCGTGGTGCCCCTGAAGGTGGCCGGCGCGTTCCACACGCACCACATGGCTCCGGCCGTCGAGCGGCTGCGCGCGGCGGCCGGGGACCTGGACGTCTCCGACCCGTCCGTGACGTACGTCTCGAACGCGGACGGCAAGACCGTCGCCACCGGCCACGAGGTCATCACCCGGCTCGTCGGCCAGGTCGCCAACCCGGTCCGCTGGGACCTGTGCATGGAGACCTTCAAGGCGCTCGGCGTCACCGCGCTGATCGAGGCCTGCCCCGGCGGCACGCTCACCGGCCTGGCGAAGCGGGCGCTGCCCGGCATCCCGACGCTCGCGCTCAAGACCCCCGACGACCTCGACGCGGCCCGCGCGCTCATCGCTGAGCACGCAGGCGCCTAAGGAGCCCGAGAGCATGTCGAAGATCAAGCCCAGCCAGGGCGCGCCGTACGCGCGGATCATGGGCGTCGGCGGCTACCGCCCGACCCGGGTGGTGCCCAACGAGGTCATCCTGGAGACGATCGACTCGTCCGACGAGTGGATCCGCTCCCGCTCCGGCATCGCGACCCGCCACTGGGCCTCCGAGGAGGAGACCGTGGCCGCGATGTCCGTCGAGGCGTCCGGCAAGGCCATCGCCGACGCCGGGATCGCCCCGGAGCAGATCGGCGCGGTCATCGTCTCCACCGTCTCGCACTTCAAGCAGACCCCGGCCATCGCCACCGAGATCGCCCACAGGGTCGGCGCCGGCAAGCCCGCCGCCTTCGACATCTCGGCCGGCTGCGCGGGCTTCGGCTACGGGCTGACGCTGGCCAAGGGCATGATCGTCGAGGGCTCGGCGGAGTACGTACTCGTCATCGGCGTCGAGCGGCTGAGCGACCTCACCGACCTGACGGACCGGGCGACGGCGTTCCTGTTCGGCGACGGCGCCGGAGCGGTCATCGTCGGCCCCTCCAAGGTGCCCGCCATAGGCCCGACCGTCTGGGGCTCCGAGGGCGACAAGTCCGAGACGATCAAGCAGACCGTGGCGTGGAACGACTACCAGGTCGGCGACGTCACGAAGCTGCCCCTCAACGACCGCGGCGAGATCAAGTTCCCCGCCATCACGCAGGAGGGCCAGGCGGTGTTCCGCTGGGCCGTCTTCGAGATGGCGAAGGTCGCCCAGCAGGCGCTGGACGCGGCCGGGATCGCCCCGGAAGACCTGGACGTCTTCATCCCGCACCAGGCCAACATGCGGATCATCGACTCGATGGTGAAGACGCTGAAGCTGCCGGAGAGCGTCACGGTCGCCCGTGACGTGGAGACCACCGGCAACACCTCCGCCGCCTCGATCCCGCTCGCGATGGAGCGGCTCCTGGCGACCGGTCAGGCCAAGAGCGGCGACACCGCTCTCGTCATCGGCTTCGGGGCGGGTCTCGTCTACGCCGCGACGGTCGTTACTCTCCCCTAGGGGGTGTCTTGCCGATCAGGGCCGGGTCCGCGACGTCTGGCACGGCACCTCGCGGCGTTGCCGAACCGCCCTAATCGCTCCGCGATGAGGACGCTCCGGCGCCTTGCGATGCACCGCACCAGACGCCGCGGCCTGTCCGACCCTGATCGGCAAGACACCCCCTGCACACCGGGCTTTTCGCCCGGAAGCCCGAACCCAGCAGATACACACCGAAGGAGCGCCGCCATGGCCGCCACGCAGGAAGAGATCGTCAAGGGTCTCGCCGACATCGTCAACGAGATCGCCGGTATTCCGGCCGAGGACGTCGAGCTGGACAAGTCCTTCACGGACGACCTGGACGTCGACTCGCTGTCCATGGTCGAGGTCGTCGTCGCCGCCGAGGAGCGCTTCGACGTGAAGATCCCCGACGAGGACGTCAAGAACCTCAAGACCGTCGGCGACGCCGCGGACTACATCCTCAAGCACCAGGCCTGATCCAGCCGGTTCGTGTGTCGCCACCCGGCGGTGGCGCCGCTGATTCACGATCCCCTACACGTGGAGAAGATTTTCCAGTGAACTCGACCAATCGCACCGTGGTCGTCACCGGTATCGGCGCAACCACTCCGCTGGGTGGCGATTCCGCATCGACCTGGGAAGGCCTGATGGCCGGGCGTTCCGGCGTCAAGCCTCTTGAGGGCGAACGTTTCGCCGAACTGCCTGTCCGGATCGCTGCCCTGGCGGCCGTCGATCCCGCTGACGTCCTGCCCCGTCCGCTCGCCCGCCGTCTGGACCGCTCGGCGCAGTTCGCGCTGATCGCGGCCCGCGAGGCGTGGGCGGACGCGGGCTTCACCGGCAAGGCCGGTGAGGACGAAACGATCCAGCCCGAGCGGCTGGGTTCGGTCATCGCCTCCGGCATCGGTGGCGTGATCACCCTGCTCGACCAGTACGACGTGCTGAAGGAGAAGGGCGTACGCCGCGTCTCCCCGCACACCGTGCCCATGCTCATGCCCAACGGTCCGGCCGCGAACGTGGGCATCGAGGTGAACGCCCAGGCGGGCGTCCACACCCCGGTCTCCGCCTGCGCGTCGGGTGCCGAGGCGATCGGGTACGCCGTCGAGATGATCCGCACCGGCCGCGCCGATGTGGTCCTCGCCGGCGGCACCGAGGCGGCGATCCACCCGCTGCCGATCGCCGCGTTCGCCAACATGATGGCGATGTCCAAGAGCAACGACGAGCCGGAGAAGGCCTCGCGCCCGTACGACGTGGGCCGTGACGGCTTCGTCCTCGGCGAGGGTGCCGGTGTCGTCGTCCTGGAGTCCGCGGAGCACGCGGCGGCGCGTGGCGCCCGGGTCTACTGCGAGGTGCTGGGCCAGGGCCTCTCGGCCGACGCCCACCACATCGCGCAGCCGGAGCCCACGGGCCGCGGTATCGCCGCGGCGATGCAGAACCTGCTGGACCAGACGGACCTGAAGCCGTCGGAGATCGCCCACCTGAACGCCCACGCGACGTCCACCCCGCAGGGTGACATCGCGGAGGTCAAGGCGCTGCGCGCGGTGCTGGGCGAGGACCTGGACCACGTCGCGATCTCCGCGACCAAGTCGATGACGGGTCACCTGCTCGGCGGCGCGGGCGGCATCGAGACCGTGGCGACGGTCCTGGCGCTGCACCACCGGATGGCTCCGCCCACGATCAACGTCGAGAACCTGGACGAGTCGGTCGACGCGGACATCGTGCGGGATGCGCCCCGGGCGCTGCCGGAGGGGCCGATCGCGGCGATCAACAACTCGTTCGGCTTCGGCGGGCACAACGTGGTGCTGGCGTTCCGCAGCGTCTGACGCGCGAAGCGCGTCGCTTGCGCGTGAAGCCCGTGCCCCCTCGGGGGTGCGGGCTTCGTCGTGGTGTTCGGGGGCTCTGCCCCCGGGCCCCCGCTCCTCAATCGCCGGAGGGGCTTGGTCGTGCCGCCCGGCGCGGGGTCCGGGGCGGAGCCCCGGGTTACACGACCTGGTGGAGCCAGCGGACGGGCGCGCCCTCGCCCGCATGGCGGAACGACTCCAGTTCGTCGTCCCACGGCTTGCCGAGGAGCTTGGCGATCTCCGCCGCCAGGTCCGTCTCGCCGCCCGCGGAGCGGGCCAGCGCGGCGCGGAGGCGGTCCTCCGGGACCAGGATGTCGCCGTGCATGCCGGTGACGGCGTGGAAGATGCCCAGGGCCGGCGTCGAGCTGTAGCGCTCGCCCTCCGCCGTGGGGGACGGCTCCGCCGTCACCTCGAAGCGGAGCAGGTCCCAGCCGCGCAGCGCGGAGGCCAGCTTGGAGGCCGTGCCGGGCCGTGCCTGCCAGGAGAATTCGGAGCGCCAGGTGCCCGGCGAGGCCGGCTGTCTGATCCAGTCGAGCTGCACCCGCCCACCGAGGACTCCCGCCACCGCCCACTCGACGTGTGGGCAGAGCGCGCGCGGTGCGGAGTGAACGTACAGGACTCCACGTGTCGTCACCGGGACCTCCAGTGTGGGACGAGGTTCGCCTTCCCCAGCGGCCTGTCATCAGTAAACAGCATCGGGAGTTATTCTCCGGAAAAGCGACAGTATGTGACGTGGTGTGATGTTCGGATGCCACCCGAGTGGAGCCGGGCATCGCAGGAGCCACTGGTTCGACGGGGAAAAGCTACCGCGCCCGGGGGTCGGAGGTGTGACGTACCGTCGGTCCGGGGCCCTTCTTCGCTCAGTCTTCACCTGGCGGGGCGTCGGGTCATGAACAGGAGGAGACCAGGCCATGCCGGATCGGTCCGTACGGCACCGCTCGCGCACCGCACTGGCCGGGCTGGCCGCGCTGGCCTGCCTGGGCACCGGGGCGCTGGCGGGCTGCGACTCGGGGTCCGGTGGGACGACGAAGGGCCCGGCGTCGGCCGATCGCCGGCCGTCCCCGGCGGCGGGCCCGGTCTGGGACCCGAAGCCCGCGTCGATCGCCGCGGTCGGGGACTCGATCACGCGCGGCTTCGACGCGTGTTCGGTGCTGGCCGACTGTCCGGAGGTCTCCTGGTCGACCGGTACGGACAGCTCCGTACGCAGTCTGGCGGTACGCCTCCTCGGCGCTTCCCGGGCGGCGGACCACAGCTGGAACCACGCGGTGACGGGCGCCCGGATGGCCCAGTTGCCGGAGCAGATGGCGCTGGCGGCGGACGAGGACCCCGACCTGGTGACCGTGATGATCGGCGCCAACGACGCCTGCCGGGACTCGGTGCGGACCATGACCCCGGTGGCCGACTTCCGGCGGTCGTTCGAGACGTCGATGCGCAAGCTGCGCAGCGGGGCGCCGAAGGCGCAGGTGTACGTGTCGAGCGTGCCGGACCTGAAACGGCTGTGGTCGCAGGGGCGGGCCAACCAGCTGGGCAAGCAGATCTGGAAGCTGGGCATCTGCCAGTCGATGCTGAGCGACGCGGACGACATGGGCGCGGCGGCGGTGGCCCGGCGCACGGCGGTGCAGAAGCGCGTCGTGGCGTACAACGAGGTGCTGCGCGAGGTGTGCGCGAAGGACAGCCGCTGCCGGTACGACGGCGGGGCGGTTTTCGACTACCGGTTCACCGGCAAGCAGCTCAGCCAGTGGGACTGGTTCCACCCCGGCCGCAACGGTCAGGCCAGGCTCGCCGAGATCGCGTACCGCAACGTCACGGCGGTCCGTCCGCCCGCGTAAAGTCGCTGATCATGCAGACGGGTTCGAACACGGTGATGAGTACGGAACACTTCGGCACCCTCGCGGACGGCACCGCCGTGCAGCGCTGGACGCTGGAGCGGGACGGTACGCGGGTGCGCGTCCTGACGTACGGCGGCATCGTGCAGTCGGCCGAGGTGCCGGACCGGGACGGGGTGCGGGCCGGGATCGCGCTCGGGCTGCCGGACCTGGCCTCGTACCAGGAGTACGCCGGGCCCTACTTCGGGGCGCTGGTCGGGCGGTACGCGAACCGGATCGGCGGGGCGTCCTTCGAGCTGGACGGCCGGACCCACCACCTCACGCGCAACGAGGGCCGCAACCACGTGCACGGTGGGGAGTGCGGCTTCGACAAGCGGGTGTGGGACGCCCGGGAGATCGCGGACGGGGTGGAGCTGTCCCTCGTCTCGGTGGACGGCGAGGAGGGCTTCCCGGGGCGCGTGGAGCTGACGGCGTCGTACACCCTGGACGAGGACGGCGCGCTGCGCATCGCGTACCGGGCGGTGACGGACGCGCCGACCGTGCTGAACGTGACGAACCACACGTACTGGAACCTCGCGGGCGCCGATGCCGGCAGCGCGCTCGGCCAGCGGCTGCGGATCGCGGCGGGGGCGGTCACGCCGGTGGACGCGGAGTCGCTGCCGACGGGCGAACTCCTGCCGGTGGAGGGCACCCGGTTCGACTTCCGGGAGGCCCGTCCGGTGACCAAGGGGTACGACCACAACTTCGTGCTCGACGCGGACGCGGCCGTTCCGGCAGCCGAGCTGTACGACGAGGAGTCGGGGCGGGTCCTGACGGTCACGACGACGGAGCCCGGGCTCCAGCTGTACACGGCGGACCACTTCGACGGCCGGCCGTTCGGCCCGTGCGCCGGGATCGCCCTGGAGACCCAGCACTTCCCGGACTCGCCGAACCGCCCGGAGTTCCCGAGCACGGTGCTGCGGCCGGGCGAGGAGTTCGTGTCGACGACGGTGTACGGGTTCTCGGTGCGCTGAGCTCAGTCCCCGGAGACCGTCTCGCCCTTCCCGGCGCCGTCCGCCGGCTCCTCGTCGCCGACCAGGCCGCGCGCCAGCAGGGTGGCCCCGGCGACGGCGCCCGGCATGAGGAACACGGCGACGAACGGCAGCATGAAGGCCAGCCCCAGCGGTACGCCGAAGCCGAGGGTCCGCATGCGGTGGCCGCGCAGCAGGGCGAGACGGTCCTTGAGCACCATGCCCCGGCGCTGGAGGGCGACGGCGGTCAGCTCCTCGGCGAGGAAGTAGCCGGTGACGCAGAAGCCGATGACGGGGACGACGGTCTGCCCGGCGACGGGGACGAAACCGAGGGCGAAGAGCAGGATCGCGTACAGCCCGACCCGCACCAGGATGCGCACGCTGTCGCGGGCGGAGATCCACAGCTCCCGCCAGAGCGGCAGTCCGGATTCGGGGACCGTGCCGCCCTCGGTGCGGTCGACCTCCTCGGACAGCGACTCGTAGAAGGGCTGCCCGACGAGCAGGGTCACGGCGGTGAAGGTGATGACGGCCAGGAAGAGGCCGAGGACGAAGACCAGCACGGTCAGCGTGTTGCGCAGCAGGCCGAGCCAGGGCGAGGACCAGTCGTCGGCGAACGGCGTCGCCCACGCCACCAGGTCGTCGGCGCCGTAGCCGAGGCCGACGAGGGCGCCCGCGTACAGCACGAGGGTGATCAGACCGGGCAGCAGCCCTATCCCGAACCACTTGCCGTGGCCGAACACCCAGCGCTGGCCCTTGATCAGAAAACCGAGCCCCGCCCCGAGATCACGCATGGCGTCAGCCTAGCGGGGTCCGGGACGGGGCTCGGTTCAGTGGGGCGGGGCGGTCAGGCGACCGCGAGCTCCACCTTGATGTTGCCGCGCGTGGCGTTCGAGTACGGGCAGACCTGGTGGGCCTTCTCGATGAGCGCCTGCGCGGTCGCCTCGTCGACGTTCGGGATGGTCGCGGTGATGGCGACCTCCAGGCCGAAGCCGCCGGCCTCGGTCTTGCCGATGGAGACCGCCGCGGTCACCGTGGAGCCGGAGATGTCGGCCTTCTCCTGGCGGGCGACGACGCCCAGCGCCCCCTGGAAGCAGGCGCTGTAGCCGGCGGCGAAGAGCTGCTCCGGGTTGGTGCCGGCGCCGCTGCCGCCCATTTCCTTCGGCGGGTTGACGACGACGTCGAGCTTGCCGTCGTCCGAGGCGACGCGGCCGTCACGGCCGTTCTCGGCGGTGGCGACGGCGGTGTAAGCGACTGCGATGTCCTGAATGGTCATGCTGAGGATTCCTCCTGCTGGTTCGCCGCGACTCGCGCCCACGATCGCGACGGCTGGAATGAGCCTAACGGGTGCGGGGAAGAGCGGTTCAGCCGAGGGAGACGATCATCTTCCCGGTGTTCTCGCCGCGCAGCAGGCCGAGGAAGGCGTCGACGCCGTTCTCCATGCCCTCGACGACCGTCTCGCGGTACTTCAGCTCGCCCGAGTTCAGCCAGCCGGCCACCTCCTGGACGAACTGCTGCTGGAGGCCGGCGTGGTCGCCGACGAGCATGCCCTGGAGGCGCAGCCGCTTGCCGATGACGAGCGCGAGGTTGCGCGGGGCGGGGGTGGGCTCGGTGGCGTTGTACTGGGCGATCATGCCGCAGATGGTGGCGCGGCCGTGCACGTTGAACGAGGAGATCGCGGCCTCCAGGTGCTCGCCGCCGACGTTGTCGAAGTAGACGTCGATGCCGTCGGGGGCGGCCTCGGCGAGCTGCTCCTTGACCGGGCCGTTCTTGTAGTTGAAGGCCGCGTCGAAGCCGTACTCCTCGGTGAGGAGCTTGACCTTCTCGTCGGAGCCGGCGGAGCCGATGACCCGGGACGCGCCCTTGATCTTCGCCATCTGGCCGACCTGGCTGCCGACCGCGCCGGCGGCGCCGGAGACGAAGACCGCGTCGCCCTCCTTGAAGGACGCCACGTCGAACAGGCCGGCGTAGGCGGTGAGGCCGGTCATGCCGAGCACGCCGAGGTAGGCGGAGAGCGGGGCGAGCGAGGCGTCGGCCTTCACCGCGTGCTTGGCGGGGACGCTCGCGTACTCGCGCCAGCCGAGGCCGTGCAGGACGTGGTCGCCGACCTCGAAGCCCTCGGCGTTCGACGCGACGACCTCGCCGACGGCGCCGCCGTCCATGGGGTGGTCGAGCTTGAAGGGCGGAGTGTACGACTTCACGTCGTTCATCCGGCCGCGCATGTACGGGTCGACCGAGAAGTGCAGGTTGCGCACGAGGACCCGGCCCTCGGCGGGGGCGGTGACCGGTGCCTCACGCAGCGCGAAGTCCTCGGCCTTCGGCCAGCCGTGCGGACGGGCTACGAGGTGCCATTCACGGCCGGACGCGGGAAGAGCTGCAGACATGGGCTCGGGGTCTCCTCGGTGTGGGGTGCGGTATCTCGGCGGCGAAAAAGCTTCACCACATGAAACAACCATGCTCCTGGATATTTCATGTTGTCAAGCAACTGGGTATCCTGTGTGTCATGGCCACCTCGCGCACAGATCCCCTGACCCTCGAAGTCATCGAGCTCATCGGCACCGTCGTGGCGCGTTACTACGAGGAGTACGAGCAGGCCGCCGCCGCGCACAGCCTCACCGGCGCACAGGCCCGGGTCCTCGGACTGCTGTCCGTCGAGCCGCTTCCCATGCGCCGGATCGCCCAGAAGCTGAAGTGCGAACCATCCAACGTGACCGGGATCGTGGACCGGCTGGAGGCGCGCGGGCTGGTGGAGCGGCGCCCCGATCCGGCCGACCGCCGGGTGAAGCTGGCAGCGCCCACCGAGCGGGGGGCGGCGACGGCGCTGCGGCTGCGCGACGCGCTGGACTTCGCGCGGGAGCCGCTGGCGGGGCTGTCGGACGCGGACCGGACGGTGCTGCGGGATCTGCTGCGGCGGATGCTGGGCGCCTGAGCGGCGGGCGGGCACGATGGGGGGCATGAACGCCGCCGCCTTCGGCCCCCGGGAGTTCCAGCTCGTCCTGCTGCGCCGGATGGCGGACCACCAGCCGGGGCTGGTGGAGGACGCGCGGCACGAGCTGAGCGCGACGCTCGCGGAGATGCGGAGGGGGTGTCTCGCCGGCCAGGGCCGGATCAGGCCGCGGCGTCTGGTCCGGGCGGGGCGGTGTGGAACGAGTGGCTGGTACGGGCGCGGGGCGCTGCCGCGCCGGTTCTGGTCACGGTGGACGACCTGGTGCCCTGGTCGTGCACGGTGGCCCGGGCCTTCGCGCCGGCCCGGCCGATTGAGGGGAGCGCGCCTACGCGGTGGGCGCTGGGGATCGGGGACGGCGCGGACGGTGGGTACGTCGCGGAGTTCACGTGGGGGTTGTTGCAGCGGGTGTTGCCGGGGGGCTGAGGGGGGCCTCCAACGCCGGCGGGCTGGGACTTGCCGTCCAGGCGTCCTCAAACGCCGGACGGGCTGGACTTTGCCGGGCGGACCTTGGACCTGCGGGTCCAGGCGTCCTCAAACGCCCGTCCTCAAACGCCGGACGGGCTGGACTTTGCCGGGCGGACCTTGGACCTGCGGGTCCAGGCGTCCTCAAACGCCCGTCCTCAAACGCCGGACGGGCTGGACTTTGCCGGGCGGACGTTGGACGCACGGGTCCAAGCGTCCTCCAACGCCGGACAGGCTGGACTTTGCCGGGCGGACCTTGGACCTGCGGGTCCAGGCGTCATACGCGCGGGTCCCGGCGTCGTGCGCGCCGACGCCGGCGACGCGTCGGGTTCGTAGGCCCCGCGCGCAACGCGCGCAACGCGCTCGACACGCCGTCAGGTGGTCCCTCCTACGGCTCAGCCCAGCGGGCGCGGGGGCCCCGAACGGCGCAGGCTTTCAGGAGAGCCGGCTGCCCGTCGGTCCCCCTCAACGCTCTCGGGAGGAACCCGCCGTGACCGTCAGCCTTGAGCAGTTGCGCCGTTGCCACGTCGCCGTCGACCTCGGGGCCGCCCGCACCCGGGTGTACGTCAAGGGGCCCGGCCTCGTCGTGGACGAGCCGAGCGTCGCCGCCGTCAACACCCGTACCGGCTCCCTGATCGCCGTGGGCGCGCTCGCCGAGCAGATGACGGGCCGCACCCCCGACTACATCCGGGTGGCTCGTCCGGTGTCCGGTGGGACCGTCGTGGACATCGAGATGGCCCAGCGCATGCTGCGCCACCTGCTCGGCGAGAAGCTCCGCCGCCAGCTGCGCCGCAAGCCCTGGCTGCGCGCCGCCGCCTGCACCCCGCACGACAGCGACCCGCTCGCCCGGCGGGCCACGGTGGAGACCCTGGTCGGCCTCGGCGCCCGGCGGGTGGAGCTCGTGGACACCCTGGTCGCGGCGGCCGTCGGCAGCGGGCTTCCGGTCGAGCAGCCGACCGCGACCATGATCATGGTGTGCGGGGCCGCGACGACGCAGATCGCGGTGCTCTCGCTCGGCTCGATCGTGACGGCGGTGCGCCTCCCGGTCGGCGGCGACGCGATCGACCACGCGGTGATCCAGCACCTGCGCCAGCACCACGAGCTGATGCTGCCGAGCCAGTCCGTGCGCCCCCTGCAGCTCGCGCTCAACGGCAACGGGCTGACCGCGCAGGGCCCTTCGGTCACCGAGATCCACGGCCGCGACGTGGCCACCGGGCTCGCCCGGTCCGTCGAGGTCGACACCGCCGCGATCCGGCAGGCGATCCACCGCCCGCTCACCGCGGTCCTGGACGGCGTGGGCAAGGTGCTGCGGGACTGCCCGCCCGACCTGGTGGCCGACCTCGCGGACTGCGGGATCATGATGGTCGGCGGAAGCGCCCTGCTGCCCGGCCTCGACCGGATGCTGCGCGACGCGACCGGCGTCCCGGTGCACATCGCGGAGCGGCCCGACACCTGCGCGATCCTGGGCCTGGGCGCCATGCTGGAGGGCGAGATCAGCCCCATGGCCCTCGACCCGCTGGCGAGCTGACCCCGACGGCGGGACGGGCCCGTGACGGACCGGCCGCCCGGCGGACCGCCGGACCGCGGCCTGCCCAGGTCGCCGCTGCTGCCGCGGCTCCTGGAGGCCGTGCTGAGCGTCGGCTCGGACCTCGAACTCCGGGCCACGCTCCAGCAGATCATCGACACCGCGACCGCCCTGACCGACGCGAGGTACGGGGCGCTGGGCGTACTCGACCCGGGGCGCGGCACGATCCGCGAGCTGTACGTCTGCGGGATGACCGAGGCCGAGCAGGCGGCCGTCGGCGACTTCCCCGACGGGCACACGGGGATGCTCGGCGCGCTCGTCGACGCGCCGGGCCCGCTGCGCTCCGACGACCTGACCGCCGATCCGCGCGCCACCGGCATGCCGCCCGGCCATCCCCCGATGCGCTCGTTCCTCGGCGCCCCGATCCGCGTCCACCACGAGGTCTTCGGCAACATCTATCTGGCCGAGAAGGACACCGGGCACTTCACCGAGACCGACGCGGGGCTGCTGAAGGTCCTCTCCGCGCAGGCCGGCATCGCGATCGGCAACGCCCGCCTCTACGAGAGCGCCCGCCAGCGGGAGCGCTGGATCGAGGGCGCGGCGGCCGTCACCAACACCCTGCTCACCGGCGAGAACCTGTCCGACGCGCTGACGACGGTCGCCGAGCGGGCCCGCATCCTCAGCGACGCCTCGGCCGGGGTGATCCTCCAGCCCACCGAGGAGGGCGGGATGGAGATCGTCGTCGCCTCGACGCGGGAGGACCCGGCGGGGCTCGTGGGCACGGCGATCGCGCCCGGTTCGCCCGTCCTGGTGCAGCTGCTGGGAGGTGAGGCCGTCTTCATCGACGACTCGGCGACCGACCCCCGGATGACCACCCCCGTACGGTCACGGTTCGGGCCGAGCATGATGCTGCCGCTGCAGAGCGGTGGCCGGCTCATCGGGACGCTCGCGCTGCCCCGGCGGCGCGGAGCCCGCCCGTACACCGACGTGGACCGGCTGCTGGCCGCCCAGTTCGCCTCCCAGGCGGCGCTGGCCCTGGTGCTCGCGGACGCACAGCAGGACCGGGAGCGGCTGGCGGTGTACGAGGACCGCGACCGGATCGCGCGTGACCTGCACGACCTGGTCGTCCAGCGGCTGTTCGCCACCGAGATGATGCTGGAGTCGACGCGCCGCAGGGCCGGGGCCGGGGAGACGGGCGAGCTGCTCGGTACGGCCGTCGACGAGCTGGACTCGACGATCCAGGAGGTGCGGACGGCCATCTTCGCGCTCCAGCAGCCGCCCGCCGAGGCGCCCGCCACCTTCCGCGGCCGGGTGCTGCGGGAGACCGGGGGCGCGGCGGCGGTGCTCGGTTTCCAGCCGTCGGTGCGCTTCGCCGGGGCGGTGGACGCGCTGGTGTCCGAACCGGTCGGCGGCCGGCTCCTCGCGGCGCTGCGGGGCTCCCTTGCGGCGGCGCACCGGCGGACCGGGGTCTCGGCGATCGAGGTGGAGGTCGACGCGACGGCCACCCTGGCGGACGGGCGGGGCGCGGTCCGCCTCACGGTCGCGGACGACGGGCACGAGCCGGACGGTTCGCGGGCGGACACGGTGGTCTGGGAGGCCCCTCTCTGAACGCCCGGGTCACGGCCCCGGCGCAGCCCTCAGCGCCACGCGGGTGTTCGAGTGGGCGACGCCCGCCTCGCGCTTGAGGCGGCGCAGGAGGGTGTCGAGCGCGGCGGTGTCGGCGGCGGTGGCGCGTACCAGGTAGTCGTGCGCTCCCGTCACGTGCACCAGCTCGGTGATGCCGGGCAGGGCCAGCACCGCCCGTTCGAACGTCTCGTTGGTGGTGTCCATCCGCAGGGTCACGTCGATGAAGACGACGAGCCCGGTGCGGGTGTCGGCGGCGGGGTCGACGATCACCGTGAAGCCGCGGATGACGCCGTCCTTGCGCAGCCGTCTGACCCGGTCGGCCGCCGCGTTGGCGCTGAGTCCGACCCGTACGCCCAGGTCGCGGTACGAGATCCGGGCGTCCTCCTGGAGGACGCCGAGGATTTCCCTGTCCAGACGATCCATGGTCCCAATTGTCACAGATTCAGCGCATACGCGAAGCGCGGGCGATGTCCCCCGTTCGGCGCAGGCCGACGCGCTCACGGCCCGTGTCCGGCCTTGACTGGCGGTGTGGACACAGCCGTGAAGCAGTCACCCGCCGCCCCGGAGGCCCCGGGCTCCGCCGCCTATCGCAACCTGACCGTGGCCACGGTCGGCTTCACGCTCACCTTCTGGGCCTGGAACCTGATCGCTCCGATGTCGGGGGAGTACAAGGACCGCCTGGACCTGAACTCCTTCCAGCAGTCCCTGCTGGTCGCCGTGCCGGTGCTGGTGGGCTCGCTGGGCCGCATCCCGGTGGGCGCGCTGACCGACAAGTACGGGGCGCGGCTGATGTTCCCGCTCACCTCGGCGCTGACGATCCTGCCGGTGCTGCTGCTGATCCCGGCGAAGAACTCGTACGGCGCGATGCTGGCCGTGGGCTTCCTGCTGGGGGTCGGCGGCACGACGTTCGCGATCGGCATCCCGCTGGTCAACTCGTGGTTCCCGCCCGCCGAGCGCGGCCTCGCGCTCGGTGTCTTCGGCATGGGCATGGGCGGTGTCGCGCTGTCCGGCTACTTCACCCCGCGCATCGCCAAGCACGGCGACAACCTGCCGTTCCTCGTGGTCGCGGGCGCCCTGGTGGTGTACGCGGCGCTGTCGGCCGTACTCATCAACGACCACCCGGGCCGCAAGGTGCCGACGGATTCGCTGGCGCACCGGCTGGGCTCGGCGGGCCGGCTGCGGGTCACCTGGGAGCTGTCCGCGCTGTACGCGATCGGCTTCGGCGGGATCGTCGCGTTCGGCGTGTACCTGCCGACGTATCTGAAGACGTGGTACGAGCTGTCGCCGACCGACGCCGGTACGAAGGCGGCCGGGTTCGCCCTGGTCACCGTCATCTTCCGGCCGTTCGGCGGCTGGCTCTCCGACCGTGTCCACCCGGCGCTCGTCACCTCCGTGGCCCTCGGTGTGGCGGCGCTGATGGCGATCGTCCAGGCCTTCGACCCACGGTTGGACCCGACGGGCACGATCGCACTCCTGGTCATGGCGGCGGGCCTGGGCACCGCGAGCGGCAGTGTCTTCGCGCTGGTCTCGCAGGTCACCCCGCAGCCCAAGGTGGGCAGCGTGACGGGCATCGTCGGCGCGATGGGCGGACTCGGCGGGTTCGTGCCGCCGCTGGTGATGGGCGCGATCTACAGCGCGAAGGACTCGTACTCGATCGGCTTCATGCTGCTGTCCGACCTGGCGCTCGCGGGCTGTGTGTACGCGTACGGCCGCATGCGGAACGCACAGCGGGACGGCTGAGGGCAGCGGCGCGCGCCTCGGGGCGTGAGGCGGACCTCATTCGAGCCGGTTTCGAGGGCCGGGGGCTCCGTGTCGATCTAGGGTGCGCAGGGTGATGCCACTTCTGCCCGCACTCCAGGACGCGTCCGGTCCGGCGGCCGCCCGCGAAGCCGTCCGGTTCGATGACGTCACCCTCACCTACTCCGGCTTGGCCGATGTCACGGCCGCCCTCGCGGCCCGGCTGACCGGCGCGGTCCGGGTCGCCGTCTGGGCCACGCCGAGCGCGCCGACCGTCGTCGCGGTGGTCGCCGCGCTGCGGGCCGGGGTGCCGGCCGTCCCGCTGAACCCGAAGACCGGGGAGCGGGAGCTCGCGCACATCGTCGCGGACAGCGCGCCCTCCCTGGTGCTGGCCGCGTCCGGTGACGTGCTGCCGCCCGCGCTGGCCGGCCTGGAACGCCTCGACGTCACCACCGCGGCACCGGGCCCCGCGCCCGCCGCCCTCCCGGAGCCGGACCCGGAGTCCCCCGCCCTGGTCGTGTACACCTCCGGCACGACCGGCCCGCCGAAGGGCGCCGTCCTCCCCCGCCGGGCGCTCGCCGCGTCGCTGGACGCGCTGGAGGACGCCTGGCAGTGGACCGCCGGCGACGTCCTCGTCCACGCCCTGCCCCTGTTCCATGTGCACGGGCTGATCCTGGGCGTGCTGGGCCCCCTGCGCCGGGGCGGTTCCGTGCGCCACCTGGGCCGGTTCTCGCCCGAGGGCGTGACCCGGGAGCTGGCCTCGGGCGGCACGATGCTGTTCGGCGTACCGACCATGTACCACCGGCTCGCGGAGGCGCTGGCGGACCCGGACGCGTCGGCCGGGCTGGCCAAGGCGCTCGCGGGCGCCCGGCTGCTGGTCTCCGGGTCGGCCGCGCTGCCGGTCCACGACCACGAGCGCATCGCGGCGGCGACCGGCCGCCGGGTCATCGAGCGGTACGGCATGACGGAGACCCTGATGAACACGGGCGTACGGGCCGACGGGGCTCCGCGCCCCGGCACGGTCGGCCCGCCCCTGCGCGGGGTGGAGCTGCGCCTGGTCGAGGAGGACGGCTCCCCGCTCACCGGCGCGGACGCGATCGGCGAGATCCAGGTGCGCGGCCCGAACCTGTTCACCGGCTACCTCAACCGGCCCGACGCGACGGCCGCCGCGCTCACCGCCGACGGCTGGTTCCGGACGGGCGACATGGCCACGCTCGACCCGGACGGCTATGTACGCATCGTCGGCCGCAAGGCCACGGACCTGATCAAGAGCGGCGGCTACAAGATCGGCGCCGGCGAGATCGAGAACGCGCTGCTCGACCACCCCGGCGTGCGGGAGGCTGCCGTCACCGGCGAACCCGACGCGGACCTCGGCGAGCGGATCGTGGCCTGGGTGGTGCCGGCCGACCCCGCCGCCCCGCCCACCGCCGAGGAGCTGGCGGACCACGTCGCCGCCCAGCTCGCCCCGCACAAGCGCCCGCGCACCGTCCGCTACCTGGACGCGCTGCCGCGCAACGACCTGGGCAAGATCATGAAGCGGGCGCTCCATGGCTGAGCGGCTGACGGCACGCGAGGCGATCGCCGCGCTCACCGCCGACTTCACGGAGCTGCCCGCCCCCGCCGGGGACACCGACGGTGACGGCCCGCTCGGCTGGACCGGCTACGCGGACTCACGGGCCCGGGCCACCGCCCGTACCGGCGAGCGGGAGTCCGTCGTCCACGGCACCGCCACGGTCGGCGGGCACCCCTGCGTCGTGCTCTCCTTCGAGTTCGGCTTCCTGGGCGGCTCGCTGGGGCAGCGCACCGGGGACCGGCTGGAGGCGGCGTACGAGGAGGCCATGACCCGGGGGCTGCCGCTGGTCTCGCTGATCGCCACGGGTGGCAGCCGGATGCAGGAGGGCATGATCGCGCTGACCCAGCTCCAGCGGGTCGCCCGCGCGTCGGCCCGGCTGCGGGCGGCGGGACCCGCGCAGCTCGCGGTCCTGCGCGACCCGACGACCGGGGGCGGCTGGGCCACCCTGGGCGCGGGCGCGGATGTGATCCTGGCGCTGCCGGGGGCGCAGATCGGGTTCGCCGGGTCGCGGGTGCGTCCGGCCGACGCCGACCCCGCCGCGTACGGGGCCGAGGGCCAGCTCGCGGCCGGTTCGGTCGACGCGGTCGTGGCGCCCCGGGACCTGCCGGCCACGGTCGGGCGCTGGCTCGGCCTGCTCGCCCACCACGCCACCCCGCCCTCCCCCGCCCCGGTCCCGGCGGCCCTCGGGGCGACCGGCCTGCCGGAGACGGGCTGGGACGCGGTGCTCCGGGCCAGGGCGGCGGACCGGCCGCGCGCCGGGGCCTATCTGGACGACTACTTCGACGCGCGCCTCCCGCTGAGCGGCGACCGCTGCGGCGGCACGGACCCCGGGCTGCTCTGCGGGTTCGGGGTGCGCGAGGGGCGTGCGGTGGCGTACGTGGCGCAGTGCGGCACCGCGACCCGCCCGGCCGGCTACCGCACGGCGGCCCGGGTGATCCGGCTCGCCGACCGGCTGGGCGTCCCGGTCCTCACGCTGGTGGACACCCCGGGCGCGGCCAACGACGCGGAGGCGGAACGGGCCGGTGCCGGTGCGGCCATCGCGGACGCCTTCGCGGCGATCGCGGCGGCCCGGGTCCCGGTCACGACCCTGGTGATCGGCGAGGGCGGTTCGGGCGGGGCGCTGGCCCTGGCCGCGCCGGGCAGCACACACGTCACCCCGGACAGCTACTTCTCGGTCATCGCCCCCGAGCTCGCTGCCGCGATCCTGAAGCGTTCCCCGGACCAGGTCCGGGCCACGGCCGGCCAGCTGCGGCTGCGCCCGCAGGACCTGGTGGACCTGGGCGTGGCCCGCTCGGTGACCGGGCACCGCGCCGACGGGCGGGGGGCGTGAAGGGTGGCTAGCTTGAACAAGGGGGCCGCGCCTCACCCGAGGAGATGACCGACGATGCCCGCAGAAGCGACCGAGGGCACACCGTGCTGGGCCGACGCGACGTTCACCGATCCGGAGGGCGCGAAACGCTTCTACGGTGAGCTGCTGGGCTGGACGTTCGGCGACACGCTGCCGGAGTACGGCAACTACACACAGGCGTACGTGGACGGCAAGGCGGTCGCCGCGCTGATGCCGCCGGGGCCCGGGCAGATGCCGGTCGGCTGGTGCCTGTACCTGGCCTCGCCGGACGCGGAGGCCACCGCGTCGAAGATCCGCGGCGCCGGCGGCACGCTCCTGGTGGAGCCCATGCGGGTCGGCGAGTTCGGCACGATGGTGCTGGCCGCCGACCCGGGCGGGGTGACCTTCGGCGTATGGCAGCCCGGCACGCACAAGGGCTTCGAGGCTCGGACCGTCCCGGGCGCCTTCAACTGGGCCGAGGTCTTCACCCGTGCCCCGGAGCGGGCGGACGCCTTCTTCTCCGAGGTCTTCGGGTACGGAGTGCAGCGCATGACGGACGACGGGGTCGACTTCACGCTCTACGACCTGGGCGCCGACCCGGTCCTGGGGCGCATGAGGATGACGGAGGAGTTCCCGCCGGAGGTGCCGCCGTACATGAACGTGTACTTCACGGTGGACGACTGCGACGCGGCGGTGGAGAAGGCGAAGTCCCTGGGCGCGACGCTGCGGTTCGGCCCGATGACCATCCCGTTCGGCAGGTTCGCGGCGCTGACGGACCCGCAGGGCTCGCCGTTCTCGCTGATCGACAACGGCACTACGGGCGGCGAGATGCCGAAGCTGGAGCGGGTGTCGTAGCCGGCCCTACGCCTCGGGGTGGCGCGCGTCGTACCGGGCGAAGGCGGGCCAGCGCAGCGCGAGCAGCGCCACCGCGACCACGCAGGCGATCCCTCCCCCGGTGACGGCGAGACCCGGGGAGGTCAGGCCGGCGGCGGACCCGGCGAGGAAGTCGCCCAGCCGGGGCCCGCCGGCCACCACCACGATGAAGACGCCCTGGAGCCGTCCGCGCAGCTCGTCCGGGACGGCGGCCTGGAGCATGGTGTTCCGGAAGACCATGGACGTGGTGTCGGCAGCCCCGGCGAGCGCCAGGAACACGAGCCCGAGCCAGAGCTGCCGGGTGAGCCCGAAGACCGCGACGGCCGCGCCCCAGCACCCGACGGCGACCAGCACCGCGAGCCCGTGGCGCCGCACGCTCCCCAGCCACCCGGAGAACACCCCGCCGAGCAGCGCCCCGAGCGCCGGTGCGGCGACGAGCAGCCCGGTGGTCTTCGCGTCGCCCCCGTACCAGAGGACGGCGACGACGGGGAAGAGCGCGCGGGGCTGGGCGAGCACCATCGCGCACATGTCGCTGAGGAACGTCATCCGCAGATTGGGCCGGGTCCCGAGGAACCGCAGCCCGTCGAGCACGGAAGCCCGTTTCCTGCTTCCGGCATCCTCCTCGCCCCGCTCGGGCAGCATCGAGGGCAGCCGCCACATGGCGTAGAGGGACGCGGTGAAGGTGACGGCGTCGACCCCGTACGCGGCGCGGTACCCCCACCAGCCGACGATGAGCCCGCCGAGCATGGGCCCGACGAGGGTGCCGGTGGTGCTGGTCATCGAGTTCAGCGCGTTGGCGGCGGGCAGCTGCTCGGCCGGCAGCAGCCGGGCGATCATCGAGGACCGGGCGGGCGAGTTCAGCGCGAAGCAGACCGCCTGGAGCGCGACGACCCCGTACAGCACCCCCACCTGCTCGACCCCGGCGACGGTGACCCCGACGAGCAGCACCGACAGCAGGAACGACCCGAACGCACTGGCCAGCCCCAGCTTCCGCCGGTCCACGGTGTCCGCGACGGCCCCGCCGTACAGTCCGAACACCACGAGCGGCACCAGCGAACACGCCCCGATGAGCCCCACGGAGAACGCCGAACCGGTCAGGTCGTACACCTGCAACGAGACCGCGAGTGCCGTCATCCCCTGCCCGGTCCAGGACACCGTGTTCCCGAACCAGAGCCGCCGGTAGTCGGGCGAGGTCCGCAAGGGGGTCAGATCGGCGAATATTCGCCCACGAGCCGCCGGCTCGTCGGAGCCATCGGCGGCATCGGTCAGGGATTCGGTCACGCGGAATGGTATCGACCACTTACCGGCGCCGTATGCGCCGGTAAGTGGTCGATGGCGTGGCGGAGCCCTAGCCGTCCGCCGGCTGATAGCCGTCCGCCTGCGAGCGGAACATGCGCGCGTATTCTCCGTCCAGGTCGAGAAGGGCGGAGTGCGTGCCTTCCTCCACCACCCGGCCCTGCTCCAGGACCAGGATCCGGTCCGCATCGCGGACGGTGTTGAGCCGGTGGGAGATGAGCAGGCTGCTCCGGCCCTGCCGGTGTTCCCGGAGTCGGAGGTGGATCTCGCGCTCGGCGACCGGGTCGAGACCGGAAGAGGGCTCGTCGAGGATCAGGAGGTCGGCGTCGGTCCGCAGAAGTGCCCTGGCCAGGGCGACGCGCTGCCACTGACCTCCGGACAGGAGCACCCCGGTCCGGTCCGGAGCCGGGTCCACGTCCGGGGGTGCGGAGCGTGACAGGCGTCGGCGCCCGCGGCGCGGCACCGTGGTGGTCGAGGCGGGCTCGGGCAGGTGCGTCCGGCTGAGCCAGGTGTCGTATCCATGGGGCAGTCCGTGGAGGACAGCGTCGATGCCGGCCCGCTCGGCCGCGCCGCGCAGCCTCGGCCGGTCCCCCGCCGCGCCGAGGTCGCCGATGGCGATGTTGTCGGCGGCGGACATGTCGTACGCCATGAAGTCCTGGAACACCACGCCGATGCGGCGGCGCAGCGAGGTCAGGTCGACGGCCGACAGGTCGGTGCCGTTCCAGGTGACCTCGCCCCGCGTCGGCCGGTAGAGACCGGCGATGAGTTTGACGAGCGTGGACTTGCCCGCGCCGTTCAGGCCCACGAGCGCCACGGACTCGCCGGGGCGGATCTCCAGGTCCACTCCGCGCAGGACCCATTCATGGCCGGGGTGGTAGCGGAACCAGACATCGCGAAGAGCGACGCCTCCGGTGAGGGGCTGCGCCTCGCACAGCTCACCGGCCGGTGCCGGGCTCGGAGCGACCAGCTCGCTGTAGTGGCCGAAGAGTGTGAGGGCCTGGCTGATGGTGCCGTAGACCCCGGTCAGTGAGGAGATGGTCAGCTGGACGGTGGCGAGTGCCGCGGTGACGACCGCCAGCTGCCCGATGCTCCCCCGCCCGGTATCGATCAGGTGCACGGCGAGGGCGATCGAGACCCCGGCAAGACCTGCCGACATCAGGGCGAGGGCGGACTCGACCCGGAGGACGGTCCGGTCCACGCGGCGGTCACCCGCCTGAGCCGAGCGGAGGTCGCCGAGCATCCGTTCCCGGAAGAACCGGCCGAGCCCGTACAGGCGGATCTCCTTCGCGGCCCGCACATCGGTCAGCAGGGCCGCGTGGAACATCTGGCGCCGGATGAAGGGCGTGACGAGCTGCGCCATGTCGCTTCGCCGGCGGCCCAGCTTCGCTTGGGCGTAGAGCGCCGGGACGGTGGCGGAGAGCACCAGGAAGGCGATGAGCGGGGAGAAGGCCCACAGGACGGCGACGAATCCGCCGACGGTCAGCATGCTCTGCACCGTGCCGAGCACCGTGCCGGCCACCAGCTGCGGGCTGGTCTGGCTGGCCTGTCCGGCGAGTTGCAGACGGTCCCGGAACGCGGGGTCCTCCAGCTCGGCGAGCCCTTGCGCGCGGCTGACCGCGCTGAAGAGTTGGGTCTGCGTGTGGAGGGTGACCAGCCGGTCCGCCTCCCTGTCGCCGTACTGTGCTGCCTGCGTCGCGATCGCGACCGCTCCCCCGGTGACCGCGAGGACGGTGACGGACACCCAGAGCGGCGGGCCCGTGTGGCGTCCCAGCTGGTCCAGGATCGCCTTGGCCGCCCAGGCGGTGACCACGGGCGCGGCGCCGGACAGCAGGGCGGTGAGGAGCAGAAGCACGGCCGGGCCGGGTGCGGCACGCAGATACAGCAGGCAGGCGCCGCGGAGCAGCCGGAAGGCGGAAGGAGCGGAGGACGCGCGGTCGTGGGCGGTCAAGGTGTCAGTCCGCCCACAGGGGCAGCGGCAGCGAGTCAAGATCCTGGAGCTCCGCGGCGAGGGTGCCGTCCTCGCCCGTCAGCCAGTAGGTCGGGGTCGCTTCGACCCGCCAGGCGGTCATGAACGCGAGCGCGTTCTCGCCGGTGAGCAGCGTCCCGACGGGCGAGAGCAGCCTGCGCAGGCCCCGTGCGTCCTCGCCGTCGTCCAGCAGCACCACGAGCACCCGCGTCCCGGATGCATCCAACTCGGCCGCGCGCAGGGCCAGTTTCGGCGCATCGGCCACACAGGCCGAGCAGGTCGTGGAGAGGAACGCGACCAAGGTGTGCCGCCCGCGCAGGAAGTCCGGGTCCAGCGAGGTGCCGTCATCGGCCACGACGTCGAAGGCGGGCACGGGACCGCCGATCGCCGGACCGGCTCCCGGGGCAGGGTCCATGCGCACGCCGAGGAGGCGGAGCCGGCGTATCACCGCGGTGCTCACGGCGAGGTTGAGCAGGCAGAGCAGACCGAGTACGACGACAGCGGCCGTCAGGACAGTCATGGCGGGAATCTCCTCCGGAAGGGCGCGGAACGGTCGAGGGCGACGTCAGGGGGCGCGCGGAGGCGAGGCATCCATCAGGCCGGCCCCGCCAGCAGCTCCGTGAGGTCGTCCCACAGGACGACCACCCAGCTGAGCGCTGCCGCGGCCCCGAGGGCGACCAGCAGGGCCGGGGCTGGGTGGCGGACCGTGCCGTCCGCGTACGTACCGGCCAGACCCAGGCAGGCCATCGCCATAAGCAGTCCGTTGCGCAGGAGTTGTGCCCCGCGGACGGGTGCGCGGGAGCTGCCGAAGCAGTGGCAGGCCACCTGTGCCCCCCGCCGCACGGCCCGGGCCAGCACAAGGCTGAAGACCAGCAGCAGGGCGAGCGCTCCCACGAGGGCCGTGACGGCGGTGGCCGGCGCGACCAGCAGCACGGCCAGCACGGCTTCGGCGGCCGGCACCGCCGTCAGGAGCGCCGACGACGGCCCGAAGGCGGTCACCCTGGCAGCGAGCGGGCCCCCGAGAGCCACCGCGGCTGCGCGGAACTCCCCGTACGCCCGCGGGGACCGGACCTTGGCCGCGGCGGAGAGCGCGAAGACCACGGCCAGGACCAGGCGGGCCTCCAGCTGCGTCCAGTACCACACGGCTGACACGATGCCTCCGTTCGCGCCGGATACTGTCGAAGGCGCGTGGGGGGCGAATTGCGGTCGCCCCCCACGCACTGTCGCGTCGACGCGGTCCCGTAACTACCGCGTCAACGGGTCAGCCGCTGCTCAGGGGCAGGTGGCCGACGTGTAGGGCGCCCCGCTGATGCTGACCCGGCACTGCCGTGCGCTGCCGGTGCAGGCGTTGCGCTGCTGCAGGACGTAGGCCGAGCTGGTGAAGATCGTCTTCCATGGCCCCCAGCAGGCCGCGGACGCCTTCGCGGACGGCAGGACCGCCCGCAGGATCCGATCGCCCACCCGGTCGAACGTGCGACGCATGAAAACTCCTCAGGTCGGTGCACACTTTCGGTATGTAGCCCTGCAACCCTGCGTGCACAGGTTGCAAAAAAACAAGTGTTTAATGAAAAGAACACAGACTTTCGCGCATCGTATTGACGCCCCCGACTCCCGGTGTGAACATCTCCTCCCGTCAGGCACAAGCGACTGCCCGGCTTCGGCCTGCGACGGACGCGGCACCGGGGTGGCCGCCGATCCAGCCAGGGGGAGCGCGTGTGGCACACGGTCAGGGCACAGATCGGATTCCGGTCCGGACGGGCGGTGGCACTGCTCATCGCACTGGTCGTGGCGGTCACCTCCTTCACCGTGCTGACCGCGACCGCGGGCCGTCAGCGCCTTGAGGTCCAGGGCACGGTGGCGGCCAACTCCCGTGGCGCGTACGACCTGCTGGTGCGGCCACCCGGAGCGCGGTCCGCGCTCGAAACACAGCAGAAGCTGGTTTCCGCCACGGCGCTGAGCGACCTCCAGGGGGGCATCAGCGAGGAGCAGTGGCGGCGGATCCTGAAGATCCCGGGGATCCGGGCCGCGGCGCCCGTCGCCGTCGTCGGTTACCTGCCGTCGACCGTCCATCTGCCGGTCGACGTATCGAAGTCCGTCCGTCCGGGCGGGAAGGCCCAGCTCTGGCGCCTGAAGCCGGAGCTGATCTCCGAGCGGGGCCTGACGAAGGTTCCGGCCGAGAGCTCGTACCTCTACGTGGCGCCGCAGCGGCTCGATCACCCGAAGAGCGCAAGCGGAAAGGGCGGGGAGCTGAGCGGGCAGATCGATCTGGTCGGCGCGGACGGCGAACGCCGCGAGGTCTGCAGCGTGGCGACGGGGAACGACCCGAAGACCAATCGGGCCGAGGGCCTGGTTCCCACCTGCGGGTCCACCCACGCGCGCAACAACGTCAACGAACCAGGCGGGGCCAGTCCGAAGGCCACCGGGACGGACGTCCCCCCGGCCGGCATCGGCTACGTCACATGGCGCTTCCCGTATCTGGTGGCGGCGGTGGATCCGGTCCAGGAGGCCCGTCTGGTGGGCCTGGACAAGGCGGTCGTGGAGGGATCCTATTTCGCACCGGACCAGAAGACGGCGGTCGTCGAGCGCGATGGTTCGCGGTTCGCGGACATCCCGGTGCTGCTGGCCGACCGCTCCCCGGTCGAGGAGAAGCTGCGCGTCGAGGTCGAGGAACTCTCCCCCGAGGCGGCCGCACACATCTCCTCGGGCGAGAACTCGGGCACCCTGGCCCGGTCGCTGCCCGACGCTCCCGCCCTGCGCAGCCACAGCGTGGAGTTCACGTCGGACGCCGCGTACGACGCCATGACCCGCGGTCTCGGCCAGGAGGAGAGGGCGCCGGGGGAGCCATTCGCCTGGAGCAACCTGAGCTACTACCTCAGCGCGTCCCCGGTCACCTACGAGTCGTCCGGCGACCAGCTGGCCGCCCGCCCCGTCCGACAGGGCCCCCTGCTGGAACCGGACCTGGGGGAAGGCGAGCTGGGCGACGGATCCGATCTCGGGGACACGGCGGTGCGGTCGCTGGACCAGCACGTCTCGCACATGTACGTGGGCAGCAACACCACCGACGAGCCCATGCCCCTGATCAAGCCGATCGGCCGTTTCGATCCCGACAGGCTCACGGCCGGCCAGAGCCACTTCGGTGCGGTGCCGCTGGAGACGTTCTTCCCTCCGCAGGCCGAAGGCGCCGACGCGGCCTCCAAGGCGGCGCTCAAGGGCAAGTCGCTGCTGCCGAACGGCAACGTCGCGGGTCTCCTGTCCGTCGCCCCCTCCATGATCACCACGCTCTCCTCCCTGCCTCTCCTCCACGACCCCGAGCAGTTCAGCGGGATCAGCCTCCAGGGGGGCGTGAACGCCGCCGAACCGATCAGCGCGATCCGCGTCAGGCTGGACGGCACCCTCGGCACCGATGCCCTCTCCCGCGAACGCGTACGGCTGGCCGCGGAGCAGATCCGCAACCGCACCGGGCTGGCCGTCGACATCACCATGGGCTCGTCGCCGACCGCCGTCGACGTCGTCGACCCGGCCGGAAAGTTCGGACGCCCCGCCCTGACACTCAGCCAGATGTGGTCCCGCAAGGGAGTGGCCACCGCGATCGCCGACGCGGTGGACCGCAAGTCCCTCATCCTGTTCCTGCTGGTCCTCGCGGTGTGCGCGCTGTTCGTCACGGGGGCCACCTCCGCGGCGGTGCGGTCACGCCGCACCGAGCTGGGGGTGCTCGCCTGTGTGGGCTGGCCGGCCCGAAGGCTGTTCGCGCTGGTCCTGGCCGAGGTGGTCACGATCGGGGCGGCGGCCGGGCTGGTCGGAGCCGTACTGGCCGTTCCGGCCGGGGCCCTGGCAGGGGTGGAGGTGCGGTGGTCGCGGGCGCTCCTCGCGATCCCGGCGGCGGTCGGGCTGGCCGCTCTGGCCTCGCTGTGGCCGGCCCTGCAGTCGGCGCGCTCCCACCCGGGTGAGGCGATACGCCCCTCGGTGAGCGCGCGCGCCCACCGCACAAAGGTCACCGGAGTCCCGAGCCTCGCCTGGGCCAACGTGCGCCGGGTGCCCGGGCGGACGGCGCTCGGCGCGACGGCGCTGGCCGGCGGGGTGGCGGCGCTGGTGATCCTGATCGGGATCGGGGCCGCGTTCCAGGGTGAGGTCGCCGGCTCGCTGCTCGGCAACGCCGTCACCGTCCAGGTCCGCACCACCGACTACGTCGCCGCCGCGATCACGGCCCTCCTCGGCGCCGCGAGCGTGGCCGACGTCCTCTACACCAACATCCGTGATCGCGCGGCCGAGTACGCCGTGCTGCGGGCGACCGGCTGGCCGGACGGCTCCCTCACCCGGCTGGTGCTCGGCGAGGCGGCTCTCACGGCCACCGCCGGGGCGGTGCTCGGCGCCGGACTCGCGCTGGCCGCCTGCTCGGCGCTCACCGGCGGGTACCTCCCGGTACTCGGATGGGTCGCCGGGGCGGTGGCCGTCGGGGCGGTCCTGACCACCGTCGCCTGTGCGGCGCTGCCCGCGCGGACGCTCCGGACGGGTTCGACGGCGCAGACGCTGGCGGAGGAGGAGTGACGCGGTCACCGCACGGAGCCGGGGGACGGCGGGTCCGGTCCGCCACCCCCCGGCGCGCGGCCGGACACCGGGTACCAGCCCACGGAGCCATCGAGGAGAACAGAGTTGAGATTCCGCATCCCGAAGACCCGGACCATTCCCCCGGCGGCCGCGGCCGCCCCGGGAGCCGTGATCACCGCCGAGTCCGTCGTGAAGGTGTTCGGCTCCGGCGCGGCCGACCCGGTCACCGCCGTCGATCACGTCTCGCTCACCCTGGAAGCGGGCAGCAGTGTGGCGCTCATCGGGCCGAGCGGGTCGGGCAAGTCGACCCTGCTGCACCTGCTCGGCGCGATCGAAGCCGCCGACGCCGGGAGCATCACGGTCGGCGGCACCGAGATCACGGCCTCCGGACGGGCCGAACTCACCCGCTATCGGGCCGGCATCGGCTTCGTCTTCCAGCGCTTCCACCTCCTGCCCGCGCTGACCGCCCGGGACAACGTGGTCGCGCCCGTACTGCCCTACCGCAGCCGCGCGTCCGCACGGGGGCGGGCCGACGAACTCCTCGCCGCCGTCGGCCTGGCAGGCCGTGAGGACCGGCTGCCGTCGCAGCTTTCGGGCGGTCAGCAGCAACGCGTGGCCATCGCCCGCGCCCTGATCAGCCGGCCGTCCCTGCTGCTGGCCGACGAACCCACCGGCAACCTCGACTCCGCCACGGGCACGGAGATCATCGAGCTGCTCCTGCGCCTCAACACCGAACAGGGCACCACCCTCGTCCTGGCCACCCACGACATGGGCATCGCCGCGCGCTGCGGACGCGTCGTGACCATGCGGGACGGCCGGGTCCTGGAGGACAGCCGCACCGCCCCGGCTCCGGCCGTACGTCCATGACCCTGGGCGGCGCCACGCCATGGGTCCTGGGCGGAGCGATCGCCCTCCTGGCAGTGGCCCGCTCGTCCCTGCTCCTGATCACGGTCGAGGGCATCAGCATGGAGCCCTCCTACGCCGACGGAGACCTGCTGCTCATGGTGCGCCGCCCCCTGGCCCGGCCGCGGCGGGGGCAGGCGGTCGTCCTGTGGGAACCACCGGGGTGCGACGTGCCGGCGCCCCGGGCGGCCGGCAACCGGTACGCCGTCAAGCGCCTGGCCGCGACATCCGGCCAGCCGGCCCCCGCGGGAACCGCCGGCGTCGTCCACGGGACGCCCGTCCCGGCCGGCCACGTGGCCGTACTCGGCGACAACTCCGCGCGCAGCACGGATTCCCGCGAGTGGGGCGTCCTGCGGAACGACCGGGTGGTGGGCGTGATTTTGGGGCGGATACGGCGCAGCGCGGCGCCGGAGGACTAGGACCGCGTGGAAAACCGCCGCACCATGCACGTTTCCCAGGTCAGATCGATTCTGCCTGGGGATGCTGGGTGGGGCGGGTGGGACTCGAACCCAAATCGGTGACGCGTCTCACCTGCGGTTATCTCAAAGAGTGCGACATACCCGCCTGTTTCCATCCGGCTGCATCCTGCTCGATCCGACTCCAGCGGGTTGCGGTGCAGCGTTCGCTGCACCGACCCGAGAGGCACATGAGGCCGCATCCGGGCCGTCCGATCACGTCCCTCTCAACCGCACCGAGCGGAAGTCTCGCTTCCGGCCGGCAGGCCGACCAGAGAATCTGAGACATCGGCCAGCCGAACGACCGGCATAACCATCAGTAACGTTCGTCGAACGCCACCGCAGACTGCCGCAGGCGCGGGTCGAGGAGCACGCCGCCCCACTGTGCCCGCCTCGAACGCCGTCAACTCCGCGCAGACGAAGTCCGCTACCACCGTGTCCGTAAGTGATCATTCCCGAGTTCGCGACGATCACGCTCATGGAGCGGGTCGACCGCGAAAACGACGAGGTCACCACACCAACTGAGCCGCCCAACGGGCTCTGCCGCACCCCAATGTCACCGAAGACTGAACCGCATGGCCGTCCGGAGGCGGATCGCGATCAGCCACACGGGGATCCTCTCTGTACGTTATCGTGTACGTCATGAAGACGATGAGTGTCACCGAGCTACGCGCGGGCATCGCCGACGCCCTCGACGCGGTGGAGAACGACGCCGAGGAGCTGGTCATCACCCGGACTGGCCACGAGCCGATGGTCGTCGTCTCGCTCGCCGAGTACGAGGCGCTGAAAGAGACCGATTACCTGCTGCGGTCGCCCGCGATGGCCGAGCGCTTGCGCAGGTCCATCGAGCAGGACCGGGCCGGCCAGGCTGTGCTTCGCGAGCTGGTGGATCCCGATGACGAGGCGGCCGGGCGGGGCGCCGCGTGAAGGTGCTGTTCGTCGACGACGGCTGGAACGATTACCTGTGGTGGCAGGGGAACGACCGCAAAATACTGAAGCGCATCAACCAGCTGATCGCCGACATCGACCGGGGCGGCCACGAAGGAATCGGCAAGCCCGAACCGCTGCGGAACGACCTCTCCGGCTACTGGTCGCGGCGCATCAACTCCGAACACCGACTGGTGTACCGCATCGATGAGAACGCCATCATTCACGTGGTGGCGTGCCGCTTCCACTACGAACGGTGAACCAGGCGCACACCGAGGGGTTGGGCCTCGGCTCTTGATAGCGCCCGTCAGCCCTCGCAGCCCGCGAGGGCCTTTCTGGAGCGGGGGCGTCGCGCCCCGTCCTCTCCGCCGATTCGCTTGAGATGTTCCGCGTACGCCTGCTCCGCCGCTTCAGTTTCCCCCGCGTCCCCTCGATCTTCGCGGTCACCTGAACTTCAAGACGCGCTCGACGAGTGATTCCCAGCTGTCGGCGAGTGCGGCTTCTCGGCGTGCCGACTCCGGGGCGGTGCTCTCCGCGGGCGCCAGGTACATCACGAAGGGCCCCTCGAGAGCTGCGGCGAGCTGCATTGCCAAGCTGTCGATATCGACGATGGGCAGGAGGCCTTCGCGCCGGGCCTGCCCGAGGAGCATCCGGATGTGGGTGGTCGACATCCCTCCGGCAGCGATGGTCACCTGCTGGTTGCGATCGAGTGCGGCGCGCTCGATCGCATGGTGCTCGAGCAGGAATCCGGTGCGCGCGCGGCCGTAGGCGACCAGCCGGGCGATCACGTCGGCGCCGGGACCCAGTGGCGGCGGCCCGTAGAGCACCTGCTGCTGGAATGTGCGGTCGGCATCGTCGAGCAACGCGGCGAAAATGCCCGCCCGGCTGCCGAAACGCCGAAAGACGGTTCCCTTGCCCAGTTGGGCCCGCTCGGCCAGTGCGTCCATGGTGACCCGCCTCGCCCCGCTTTCGGAGATCATCTCGCGGGCGACGTTGAGCAGGTGTTCGCGATTGCGCACAGCGTCGGCACGCTCGGCCGGAGGAGGCCCGATGGGCAGCAGGGGGGTGTCCACGGTCATACGGTAGCCGAGGGAATACAAGCGGGGTAAAGTCCGTTTACGATGACGCGAGCCACCGAGCCCGCATCACAACCCCCACCGCCGCGTGCACGGCCGGGACCGACCAAGGAGTTCAACCATGACCCTGTTCCAATGCCGGCATCCTGCCCGCGGCCTCCGCCGGCGCGGAGATCGCCGGCGTGGGCCGCGTTCAGTTCACGCGGCGGCTACGGCCACCATCAACCTCGACCTGCGCTTCACCGCCTGAACTGAACACGGCCCACGCCCTCGACCGTGCGCCTGACCCGGCGTCGGCGAGGGAAGCCGAAAGATCGAGAAGAAGGAGAACGCACACCATGAGCAGAATCAGCATCATCGGAACGGGGAACATGGCCCGCGCCCTGGGCAGCCGCGCACTCGCGGGCGGCAACGCGGTCGAGGTCATCGGCCGTAATGCTTCCAAGGTCGACGCTCTGGTCAGGGCGATCGGCGGCGCCACAGCGGGGACGATCGGCGCGGCACCAACCGGCGACATAGTCATCCTCGCCGTGCCCTACGCCCACACCGCACCGCTCGTGCGCCAGTTCGGCAACGCGCTGTCGGGCAAGGTGATCGTCGACATCACCAACCCGTTCAATCCCGACCTCACGGGACTGGTTACGCCAGAGGGCAGTTCCGGCGCGCAGGAGATCGCCAAGTCCGCTCCCCCGGGAGCGCACGTCGTCAAGGCGTTCAACACCGTCTTCGGCCACGTGCTGACCGCCTACACGCCCGAGGATCCCCGCCCGCTGGACGTGTTCATCGCCGGTGACGATGCCGAAGCAAAGGCGCGCGTGTCATCGTTCGTCGAGAGCCTCGCGCTGCGCCCGCTCGACGTCGGCGACCTGACGAACGCTCGCTGGCTCGAAGGAACGAGCGTGCTGTTGATGCGCGCCATGTCCGGCAAAGCCGTCCACAGCAGCAGTTTCTCCATCGGCCTCACCGTCCGCGACTGACCATACGCATCTTCTCCATCCGTACTGGAGACGCCGACATCGGCCACCCGGCTGCGATCCGTGGCGCTCTCGGCGGGGAAGAAGCCTCACACCCAATCTCGTTTCCGCTTCCGTTCAGAAGGGAACCTCGTGAGCTACCTGCCACATGGGGCGATCGTCCTACCGGCCGGCGCGGGCCGGCCGATCCCCGGCGACGGCCTGCTGATCCCCAACTTGCTCGGCAAGGTCACCGCCGACCAGGGCTCAGGCTCCATCGCCGTGATGGAGGGGACCGCCGAGCCCGGCTTCGGGCCCCCTCTTCATATCCATCACAGCAGCGAGGAGCTCTTCTATGTCCTCCAGGGCCAGATGGACTTCCAGATCGGCGACCAGCGGGTAAGCGCCACGCCCGGCACGCTCGTCATGGTGCCGCGCGGAACGGTCCACGCGCCCCGGGTGGTCGGACGCGAGCAGGCCAGGTTCCTGGTCATGTTCGCACCCGCCGGCCCGGACGGGCTGTTCTATGAGATCGCCGCACTCGCCCAGGAAAATGGCGGGGTCATCAATGACAATGACTCGCGCATCGAGGCGCTTGCGGTCACGTACGATACCGAGCACGTCGGGCCCCCACTGCAGTAAATCAACGAGCCTTGACAATCCCGGACAGTTCGCGGGTGCCGCGGTGGCTGTGGACCAGCACGTCGGAGTGCCCGGCGCGCCTGGTCCTACCGCTGCCAGGCGTACGGGATTCTGCCTGGAGATGCTGGGTGGGGCGGGTGGGACCCGAACCCAGATCAGTGAGGCTTCTCACCTGCGGCCTTACCAAAGAGCCCGATTTACACCGTCGTTTCGATCGGGATGCGTCTGGCTCGATCCGGCTCGATCGGGGGTGGTGCAGCGTTCGCTGCACCACCTTTCCAGCAACACGCAGGGTTCACGGCACCGGACACTCCCCGCTCCAGCCTCGTCGAAGAGCAGAGACACACTGATGCCCTGGTTCGCGAACGGGCCGGACACTCTTCCGCCTCGGGATGGCATTCGCCGGAGCCGGGATCACGGCCGAGGGCGAAGGTCAGGCGCGTACGTCTCGTTGCTGCACTTCCTTCAGGACCGCTCCCACCGTGGCGAAGTCGTTGTCCACGTGAAGCACCGTGTGACCGTGATGGACCGCCGTCGCGCACACCAGGAGGTCGATGGCTCCGGCGGCACGGTGCTGCCCTCGCTGGGTGAGCTTGTACTGCGCGGTGTCGACCCAGCGCCACGCACCCTTGGGAACCGGGGCGAGATGGCAGAGGTCGTCGACCTCTTCGGCCAACTCGTCCCGATGAGCAGGGCTTGTGGCCGAGAAGAGGAACTCCGCCCTCGTGGGCTCGCAGATATGGAACACGCCGGCGGCGATGTGCCCCTCCCAGGGACGCAATGCCCCCGGTGTACGAAAGAGGTGCCAGAGGGCGGACGTGTCGAGCAGGTATGCGATCACTCGAAGGCTGCTCGCCGGGCCTGCTTGGCCGCTGCATGCGCCGCAGCCGCAGCCTCGAACTCTCCCCGCTCACCTCGCGCGGCCAGCTTCTCGGCGGCCTCCAGTCGCTTGATGCGCGCCACGTAGTCCCGCAGAGCCCCGTTGACCGTCTCCTTCTTCGTCGAGACACCCATGAGACGCATCGCCTCAGCCAGCGCCTCGTCATCGAGATCGACCTGAGTCACGGACATATCAGCCACCCCTCACCCTGAGTCCATGATGTACATAACTACGATACATCACCAACATTCGCGGCGGCAGATCATCGAGCACGAGACGGAGAGGACCCGCCCCGGCCGCCGAGCCGGCGGCCACGAGCCGCATACCGAGCGGATGACGTCGATGCGGTGAGGCAGGGCCGCTGCCTCAGCAGCCGTGGGAGCCTTCACCACGCACCCCATCGAAGACTCGAACAAAACCCCAGGTCACAGGCCTCTTGACCCTCACAGGGGACACGAAACGGCACACGTTCGCCACACCGATTCGGGACACCCAATCCCGCGAAAACCGCGTTTCCGCAGGTCAGAACGTTTCCTCGGGGTGACTACTGGTGGGGCGGGTGGGACTCGAACCCACGGCCGACGGATTATGAGTCCGCTGCTCTAACCGGCTGAGCTACCGCCCCGTTTCGGCGTGGCGCGTACATGTGTGCGCACCGTCTGCCGCAGCATAGCCGGTCATACGATCTCCCGCTGCGGATGCCCGGCTGTTGATGACCATGAAGACGGCGCTGCTCGCCGGCCGGTTCCGGGCACACGAAAAAGGACCCCGTAGGGGCCCTCTTCCGATCGCTCCCCCGACTGGACTCGAACCAGTAACCCTCCGGTTAACAGCCGAATGCTCTGCCAATTGAGCTACAGGGGATCGCGCTCCCCCGACTGGACTCGAACCAGTAACCTGCCGGTTAACAGCCGGCTGCTCTGCCAATTGAGCTACAGGGGATTGCTGCGGTGCCTCGAACGTACCTGCCTGGCGGATGCCGGGCGGCGCGCGCTCGCTGCGACACATACATTAGCGCAAGCAGGGGGGTGCTTTGCCAATCGGTATCGGCCGGGGTGATCTCGGGCGTCTGCGGGTAGGCGAGCAGCACACGTCGCACGGAGCGAAGGAAGGGTGGCAGCCATGCGGTACCGGCTCACGTTCATCGCCGGAGTGGCCCTCGGTTACGTGCTCGGCACGCGGGCCGGGCGCGAGCGCTACGAGCAGCTGAAGAAGTCCGCACGCCAGTTCGCCCAGAACCCGGCCGTGCGCAATACCTGCGAGACCGCGGCCCAGAGCGGCCGGGAGTTCGCGGGGAAGGCGTACCACGCCGTGGGCGAGAAGGTCGGCGACAAGGTGCCGGCGTCCGTGACGGACCGGGTGCGGTCCTTCCGCGGGCGCGGGACCGGGAACGGCGTGGGGGACGACTGGGGGACGACCAACACCTAGCCGGCCGCGCCGTCGCTTCTGCCGCGCCACCGGTACGGGAAACCGCCGGGGGTGCGGCAGAATCTGTGTATGGGCATAGTCGCCGGCTTGGACAGTTCTTCCGCGTTCACACACATCGTGGTCTGCGATACGGACACGGGTGCCGTACTGCGCGAGGGGTACGCCCCTCACCCCGTCGAGGCGAAGGCCACCGAGGTCGACCCGCAGGCCTGGCTGCTCTCCCTCGGTGAGGCAGCCACCGGCGGGCTCCTCGAAGGGGTGCAGGCGATCGGCGTCTCCGCGCAGCAGCACGGGCTCGTACCGCTGGACCACCAGGGCAACCTCGTACGCCCGGCGCTGCTCGGCAACGACAAGCGGGCGCAGGCCGCGGCGGCCGATCTGATCGACGGGCTCGGCGGACGGCAGGCCTGGGCCGAGGCGGTCGGGGCGGTGCCGCAGGCCGCGCAGCCGGTGGCCAAGCTGCGCTGGCTGGCCCGGGCCGAGCCGGAGCAGGCGCAGCGGGTGGCGGCGGTGCTCCAGCCGCACGACTGGCTGGTGTGGCAGCTGCTCGGGCGGCCGGCCCGGCGGACCACCGACCGGGGCGCCGCGTCCGGGACCGGGTACTGGTCGGCGGGCAGCGAGTCCTACCGGCCGGATCTGGTGGAGCTGGCGCTCGGGCACCAGGCGGCGCTGCCGGAGGTGCTGGGCCCCTCCGAGGCGGCCGGGATGACACCGGAGGGGCTGCTGATCTCCGCCGGGACCGGTGAGACCATGGCGGCGGCCTTCGGGCTGGGGGTCGGCGTCGGGGACGCGGTCGTGTCGTTGGGGGCCTCGGGTTCCGTGATGGCGGTGCACCACGAGGCGCTGGCCGACCCGACCGGGATGATCACCTCGTTCGCCGACGCGACGGGCATGCACCTGCCGGTGGTGCACACGTCGAACGCCGTACGCGCGCTGCGCGGCACCGCCGAGATGCTGGACGTTCAGGGGCTGGACGCGCTGTCGGCGCTGGCGCTGAAGTCGACGGCCGGTTCCTCGGGGCTCGTACTCCTGCCGTATCTGGAGGGTGAGCGCACCCCGCAGCTGCCGCACACCGCGGGGACGCTGTGCGGGCTGAGGCGGGAGTCGATGAAGCCGGAGCACCTGGCGCGGGCCGCGTTCGAGGGGATGCTCTGCTCGCTGGCGGACGCGCTCGACGTGCTGCGCGGCCGGGGCGTGGAGGTGCGGCGGGTCTTCCTGCTGGGCGCGGCGGCCGAGCTGCCGGCCGTGCAGCAGCTGGCGCCCGCGCTGCTGGGGACGCAGGTGGTCGTGCCGGAGCCCGCCCAGTACGCGGCGCGGGGCGCGGCCCGGCAGGCGGCCTGGGCGCTCGGGGTCTCGCAGGGGGCGCTCGACGGGCGCACTCCCCCGGCCTGGCAGGGCGCGGCGGCACAGGTGCTGGAGCCGGGCGAGGAGCTGCCGGTGGGGCAGGCGGTGCGCCAGCAGTACATCGCGACGCGGGACCAGATTCACCCGGGAGCGTTCGACTCGACACGCTGAGTGCGGCGGGACCGCGAAATTATGGACCGGGTCCGTTTTTTGACCTGGACTTGAATAAAAACGTTCGCGGTCCCGGCGAGCGGTGCCGGAAGATGGGTCGGCTCCCCCGACCTACGCCGACTCCGAGAGACACGCGTGCTCATAAAAATTCTGCGGGCCTATCTCGGTCCGTACAAGAAACCGATCGCGGTGCTGGTCGTCTTCCAGCTGCTGCAGACCTGCGCCACCCTCTACCTCCCGACCCTCAACGCCGACATCATCGACAACGGTGTCGTGCAGGGGGACACGGGCTACATCCTCCAGTACGGCGGCGTGATGATCGTCGTCAGCATCGCCCAGGTGGTCTGCAACATCGGAGCCGTCTACATCGGCGCCCGTACGGCCTCGGCGCTCGGGCGGGACGTGCGGGCGTCGGTCTTCGACCGGGTGCAGTCGTTCTCCTCGCGCGAGGTCGGGCGGTTCGGCGCGCCCTCGCTGATCACCCGTACGACCAATGACGTCCAGCAGATACAGATGCTGGTGCTGATGACGTTCACGCTGATGGTGTCGGCGCCCATCATGTGCGTCGGCGGCATCATCATGGCGCTGGGCCAGGACGTGCCGCTCTCGGCGGTGCTGCTCGCGGTGGTGCCGGTCCTCGGGGTCGCGGTCAGCCTGATCGTGCGGAAGATGCGCCCGCTGTTCCGGCAGATGCAGAAGCGGCTCGACACGGTCAACCGGGTGCTGCGCGAGCAGATCACCGGCAACCGCGTCATCCGCGCCTTCGTGCGCGACGACTACGAGGAGGGGCGCTTCCGGGGCGCCAACACCGAGCTGACGGACGTGGCGCTGTCGACGGGCCGGCTGATGGCCCTGATGTTCCCGACGGTGATGACCGTCGTGAACGTGTCGTCGATCGCCGTCGTCTGGTTCGGCGCGCACCGCATCGACAGCGGCGGGATGGAGATCGGCGCGCTGACGGCGTTCCTCGCCTATCTGATGCAGATCGTCATGTCGGTGATGATGGCGACCTTCATGTTCATGATGGTGCCGCGCGCCGAGGTGTGCGCGGAGCGCATCCAGGAGGTCCTGGAGACCGAGTCCAGCGTCGTCCCGCCGGTGGAGCCGGTGCGGGAGCTGCGCGCCCACGGGCATCTGGAGGTGCGCGGCGCGGACTTCCGCTACCCGGGCGCCGAGGAGCCGGTGCTGCGGGCGGTGGACCTGGTGGCGCGGCCGGGCGAGACGACCGCGATCATCGGGTCGACGGGCAGCGGGAAGTCGACGCTGCTCGGGCTCGTACCCCGGCTGTTCGACGTGACGGACGGCCAGGTGCTGGTCGACGGCACGGACGTGCGGACGCTGGACCAGGTGCTCCTGGCCAAGACCGTGAGCCTGGTCCCGCAGAAGCCGTACCTGTTCTCGGGGACGGTCGCGACGAACCTGCGGTACGGGAATCCGGACGCGACCGACGAGGAGCTGTGGCACGCGCTGGAGGTCGCCCAGGCGAAGGAGTTCGTCGAGGCCCTGGAGCACGGGCTCGACGCGCCGATCGCGCAGGGCGGCACCAATGTCTCGGGCGGTCAGCGCCAGCGGCTGTCGATCGCGCGGACCCTCGTGCAGCGCCCGGAGATCTACCTCTTCGACGACTCGTTCTCGGCGCTGGACTACGCGACCGACGCGGCGCTGCGGGCGGCGCTCGGGCGGGAGACCGCCGAGGCGACCGTGGTGATCGTGGCCCAGCGGGTCTCCACGATCCGCGAGGCCGACCGGATCATCGTGCTGGACGAGGGGCGGGTCGTCGGGACCGGCACCCATCACGAGCTGATGGACGGCAATGACACGTACCGGGAGATCGTGCTCTCCCAGCTGACGGAAGCGGAGGCCGCGTAATGGCCGGGCCTGGCGGACGCATGATGGCGGGCGGGGCGCCGACCGAGCGGTCCATGGACTTCAAGGGGTCCTCGAAGCGGCTGCTGAAGCGCTTCGCCGCCGAGAAGAACACCTTGTACGTGATGCTGCTGGCGGTGGCCCTCAGCGTCGGGCTCTCCGTGGTCGGCCCGAAGATCCTCGGCAGGGCGACCGACCTGGTGTTCGCCGGGGTCGTCGGCCGCGGCATGGACGCCGGGACGACCAAGGAGCAGGCCGTCGAGGGCCTGCGCAGGAGCAACAGCGGCCTGGCCGACATGCTCTCCAAGGTGGACTTCACACCGGGCCGGGGCATCGACTTCGGCGCGGTGGGCGACGTCCTGCTGATGGCGCTGGCGGTGTACGTCGGCGCCGGGCTGCTGATGCTGGTGTCGACGCGGCTGTCGATCCGGGTGATCAACCGGGTCGTGTTCCGGCTGCGCGAGGACATCCAGACGAAGCTGTCGCGGCTGCCGCTCTCGTACTTCGACCACGCCAAGCGCGGCGAGGTGCTGAGCCGGGCGACGAACGACATCGACAACATCTCGCAGACGATGCAGCAGACGATGGGCCAGCTCATCAACTCCCTGCTGACGATCATCGGCGTGCTGGTGATGATGTTCTGGATCTCGCCGCTGCTGGCGCTGGTCGCTCTGGTGACCGTGCCGCTGTCGGTGGTCGTGGCGACGAAGGTCGGCAAGCGCTCGCAGCCGCAGTTCGTGCAGCAGTGGAAGGTGACGGGCAAGCTCAACGCCCACATCGAGGAGATGTACACCGGGCACACCCTGGTGAAGGTCTTCGGCCGGCAGGAGGAGTCCGCGAAGGGCTTCGCCGAGCAGAACGAGGCGCTGTACGAGGCCGGGTTCAAGGCGCAGTTCAACAGCGGGATCATGCAGCCGCTGATGATGTTCGTGTCGAACCTGAACTACGTGCTGATCGCCGTGGTCGGCGGGCTCCGGGTCGCGTCGGGCGCGCTGTCGATCGGTGATGTGCAGGCGTTCATCCAGTATTCGCGGCAGTTCTCGATGCCGCTGACCCAGGTCGCCTCGATGGCGAACCTGGTGCAGTCCGGTGTGGCGTCGGCGGAGCGGATCTTCGAGCTGCTGGACGCCGAGGAGCAGGAGCCCGACCCGGCGAAGGGCGAGGGCGAACACCCCGGCGTCCTGCGCGGCAGCGTCGCGCTGGAGAACGTGGCGTTCCGCTACGACCCGGAGAAGCCGCTCATCGAGGACCTGTCGCTGAACGTCGAGCCGGGCCACACGGTCGCGATCGTCGGCCCGACCGGCGCCGGCAAGACGACGCTGGTCAACCTGCTGATGCGGTTCTACGAGGTGACGGGCGGCCGGATCACGCTGGACGGCGTCGACATCGCGAAGATGTCGCGGGCCGACCTGCGCTCGGGCATCGGCATGGTCCTCCAGGACACCTGGCTGTTCGGCGGGACCATCGCGGAGAACATCGCCTACGGGGCCTCCGGCGACGTCAGCCGGGAGCGGATCGAGGAGGCGGCGAGGGCCGCCCACGCCGACCGCTTCATCCGGACCCTGCCGGACGGCTACGACACGGTGATCGACGACGAGGGCTCCGGGGTCAGCGCGGGCGAGAAGCAGCTGATCACGATCGCCCGGGCGTTCCTGTCCGACCCGGTGATACTCGTGCTCGACGAGGCGACCAGCTCCGTCGACACCCGGACCGAGGTGCTGATCCAGAAGGCGATGGCGGGCCTCGCGCACGGCCGTACGAGCTTCGTGATCGCACACCGGCTCTCCACCATCCGGGACGCCGACGTCATCCTGGTCATGGAGAACGGCTCGATCGTCGAGCAGGGCACGCACGACGAACTGCTGGACGCGAAGGGCGCCTACGCCCGGCTGTACGCGGCGCAGTTCGCGCAGGCGGTCGCCGAGGTCGACTAGGGCCTGTCCGGCGGATCAGGGTCGGACAGGGCGCGGCGGTACGGCCGCTCCGCGGCTGCCTCGGGGCGCAGGCCCTAGTCGAGGTAGCCGCGGAGCTGGTCGGCGGAGGTGTGGTCGCGCAGTCTGCTGAGGGTCCTCGACTCGATCTGGCGGATGCGTTCGCGGGTCACGCCGAAGATGTGGCCGATCTCCTCCAGGGTGCGGGGCCGCCCGTCGACCAGCCCGTAGCGCAGCTGGACCAGCTTGCGTTCGCGCTCGCCCAGGGTGGAGAGGACCGCCTCCAGGTGCTGGCGCAGCAGCAGGAACGCCGCGGACTCCACGGGGGACGCGGCGTCGCCGTCCTCGATGAGGTCGCCGAGCGAGACGTCCTCCTCCTCGCCGACCGGGGCGTGCAGCGAGATGGGTTCCTGGGCGAGGCGCAGGATCTCGCCGACCCGTTCGGGCGTCAGGTCGAGGTGGGCGGCGACCTCCTCGGGCGTGGGTTCGCAGCCGCGTTCCTGGAGCATGCGGCGCTGGACCCGGACGACGCGGTTGATCAGCTCGACGACGTGGACCGGGACCCTTATGGTCCGGGCCTGGTCGGCGAGGGCGCGGGACATGGCCTGGCGGATCCACCAGGTCGCGTACGTCGAGAACTTGTAGCCGCGGGCGTAGTCGAACTTCTCGACGGCCCGGATCAGCCCGAGGTTCCCCTCCTGGACGAGGTCGAGCATGGTCAGGCCGCGGCCCACGTAGCGTTTGGCGACGGAGACCACGAGCCGGAGGTTGGCCTCGATGAGGCGGCGCTTGGCCGTGCGGCCCATGACGACCAGGCGGTCCAGGTCGACGGCGAGGCGGGTGTCGGGGTCCGGGGTGCGGGCGAGGTGTTCCTCGGCGAACAGGCCGGCTTCGACGCACCGGGCGAGCTCCACCTCCTCGGCGGCGGTGAGCAGCGGGATGCGGCCGATCTCGCGCAGGTACTGGCGGAACAGGTCCGAGGTGGGCCCGGTCTCCGGCTTCCCGCGCGGCTCAGGGGGCTCCTCCGGCTCGACGGCCTCCTCCATCACGGCGGCCTCGGCCGGCTCGGGCGCCGCTGCCGGGGGGTGCCCGCCGGCTTCGGGGTGGCGCGCGGCCCTGGCCTGCACGGGTATGGCGGCCAGGCTCTCGGTTTCGGGCACGGTCCGGGTCTGCACGGGGGCGACCTCCAGGTGATCGCTGCCGGACCGCGGGACGGGGCCGCGCTCCGATGACTCAGGGCACCGCCATCCAGTGTGGGGTACGACACACAGCCGCCACGAGGGGCGTGCGGTGACTTTCTGAGGTCGTCGCGTGACGGCCCGGTCAGGGCCTGTCGTCTGGATCGGGCCGGATCAGGGAGCGGGCTCCGGTGCCGTGCATCGCAAGGCGGAGGATTGAGGCAGATGGGGTCTCCCCCGTTCGAGCGGAGCCGAGAACTAGGGGAAGGAGCGTTGGTGATTGACGACAACGCGGCGAGGTGCGGTGCCGGTGCCCGCGAGCCCGGCCCGATCCAGACGACAGGCCCTGCGTCAGAGCGCGTCGGCGCCGTGGTTGCTCAGGGTCTGGGCGTACTGCTGTAGGACCCAGACCTCGTTCTGCGCGGCGGCCAGGTGGTCGGGGGCCACGTTGCTGCCGAGGCGGGCCAGGCTGCTCTGGACGTCGTTGATCCGGCGGTCGACGGCGCGCAGGCGGACCTTGACCAGGTGTTCGCCGGCGTAGGTCTCGTCGATGGACTTGCCGTGGAAGACCTCGACCGCGAGCTCGGTGACCAGCTTGCGGACGGACTCGTTGGGCGTGGCGTCGAGCACCCGGACCAGGTACTCGCGGCTGTCGGCGAGGCCCTGTTCGGCGCCGCCCGCCTCCGCGATGCACTCGCGCACGGCGGTGTAGGGCGGTGCGGTGAACTCGTCGGAGCCGTAGGCGTCGAAGGCGGGCGCGACGAGCTCGGGGCGCTGGAGGGCGAGCTTGAGCAGTTCGCGCTCGGTGCGGTGGGCGGGGCTGCGGAGGTTGAGCGCGGGGCCCGAGGGGACGGGCGGGGCCTGGACCTGCTGCTGGTGGCGGGCGCCGCCGCGGCCTGCGGGGGCCGGTCCGCGCCGGTCGCCGCCCCGGCCCCGGGCCCACTGGGCGAGCTGGTTGATCCGGTGGACGACGTACTCCTGGTCCAGGATGCCGACGAAGCCGGCCAGCTGGACGGCGACCTCCCGTTGCACGCTGCCCGTCTTGATCTTGGCGACGACGGGGGCGGCCTCGTCCAGTGCGGCGGCGCGGCCGGCCGGGGTCTCCAGGTCGTAGCGCCCCACGATCTGGCGCAGCGCGAACTCGAAGAGCGGCGTGCGGGGTTCGACCAGGTCGCGGACGGCGTCGTCGCCCTTGACCAGCCGCAGGTCGCAGGGGTCCATGTTGTCCGGGGCGATGGCGATGTAGGTCTCGGCGGCGAACTTCTGGTCGTCCTCGAAGGCGCGCAGGGCGGCCTTCTGACCGGCCGCGTCACCGTCGAAGGTGAAGATCACGCGGGCGCTGCCGTTGTCCATGAGGAGGCGGCGCAGGATCTTGATGTGGTCGCCGCCGAAGGCGGTGCCGCAGGTGGCGATGGCGGTGGTGACCCCGGCGAGGTGGCAGGCCATCACGTCGGTGTAGCCCTCGACGACGACGGCCCGGCTGGACTTGGCGATGTCCTTCTTGGCCAGGTCGATGCCGTACAGCACCTGGGACTTCTTGTAGATCGGGGTCTCGGGGGTGTTGAGGTACTTCGGGCCGTTGTCGTCGTCGCGGAGCTTGCGGGCACCGAAGCCGACGACGTCCCCGGCGGTGTCGCGGATGGGCCACATCAGGCGGCCGCGGAAACGGTCGATGGGGCCGCGCCTGCCGTCCTGGGAGAGGCCGGAGGTGATCAGCTCCTTGTCGCTGAAGCCCTTGCCGCGCAGGAAGCGGGTGAGGTGGTCCCAGCCGGCCGGGCTGTAGCCGACGCCGAAGTGGGCGGCGGCGGCCTGGTCGAAGCCCCGGTCCGCGAGGAACTTGCGGCCGATCTCGGCCTCGGGGCCGTTCAGCTGGTCCACGTAGAACTGGGCGGCCGCCTTGTGCGCCTCGACCAGCCTGATCCGCTCGCCGCGCTGGTGGGAGGGGTTGTAGCCGCCCTCCTCGTAGCGCAGGGTGATGCCGGCCTTGGCGGCGAGCCGCTCGACGACCTCCGCGAACGTCAGGTGGTCGATCTTCTGCACGAAGGCGATCGTGTCGCCGCCCTCCTGGCAGCCGAAGCAGTGGAAGAGGCCCTTGCTCGGACTGACCTGGAAGGAGGGGGACTTCTCGTCGTGGAAGGGGCACAGGCCCTTGAGGTTGCCCCCGCCCGCGTTGCGCAGCTGGAGGTACTCGGAAACGACGGCGTCGATCGGGACCGCGTCCCGTACCGCCTTCACATCGTCGTCATTGATCCTGCCTGCCACGCATGAAGTCTACGGGTGGGCTCGGACAGGGACGGCGCGGGCGGGTGCGGTCCGGGGCCGGGTCCCGGACCGGCGCGGGGCCGGGAGCGGCGCCCCGCGCACCGGTCCGGGGCCGCTCAGACCAGGGATTCCAGGGGCACCGACGGGTCGGCCAGGGCGTCCGGGTCGACGGGCCGGCCCGCCTTGATCAGTTTCTGCACGTGCTCCGTGACGTCCCACACGTTGACGTTCATCCCGGCGAGTACGGTGCGGTCCTTCAGCCAGAACGCGATGAACCGGCGCTTTCCCGCGTCGCCCCGGATGACCACCTGGTCGTAGCTGCCGGGCGGGGCCCAGCCGGAGTATTCGAGGCCGAGGTCGTACTGGTCGGAGAAGAAGTAGGGCACCCGGTCGTAGCTGACGTCCTGGCCGAGCATGGCGCGGGCCGCCGCCGGGCCCCCGTTCAGCGCGTTGGCCCAGTGCTCGACGCGCAGCCGGGTCCCGAGCAGCGGATGGGCGGCGTTCGCCACGTCGCCGGCGGCGTAGATGTGCGGGTCGCTGGTGCGCAGCGAGGCGTCGACGGCGATGCCGCCGCCCTGCTCGCGCGGGGCGATCTCCAGGCCGGCGGCCTCGGCGAGCGCGGTGCGCGGGGCGGCGCCGATCGCGGCGAGCACGTCGTGCGCGGGGTGCTCCTCGCCGTCGTCGGTGCGCACCGCGAGGACCATGCCGTCCTGGCCGACGATCTCGGTGAGCCGGCCGCCGAAGTGGAAGCGGACGCCGTGGTCGCTGTGGAGTTCGGTGAAGATCTGGCCCAGCTCGGGGCCGATGACCCGCAGCAGCGGCGTGGCCTCCGGTTCGACGACGGTGACCTCGGCGCCGTAACCGCGGGCCGCCGCCGCGACCTCCAGGCCGATCCAGCCGGCCCCGGCGATGACCAGGTGGCCGTTGTCCCGGCCGAGGGCGGCCAGCACGTTGCGCAGCCGGTCGGCGTGGGCGAGGCGGCGCAGGTGGTGGACGCCGGCCAGGTCGGTGCCGGGTACGTCGAGGCGGCGGGGTTCGGCGCCGGTGGCCAGGAGCAGCTTGTCGTAGTGGAAGACGGCGCCGTCGCCCGTCTCGACGGTGCGTGCCTCGCGGTCGAGCGCGGTGACGGGCTGGCCGAGGTGGAGCTCGACGTCGGCGCCCGCGTACCAGGCGGTCTCGTGGACGAAGACGGTGTCGCGGTCCTCCTTCCCGGTCAGGTAGCCCTTGGACAGCGGCGGGCGTTCGTACGGATGGTCGCGCTCGTCGCCGATCAGGATGACCCGGCCGCTGAACCCCTCCGACCGGAGCGTCTGGGCTGCCTTCGCCCCGGCCAGCCCTCCGCCGACGATGACGAACGTCCGATGTGCGTCGACCACTTGTGCCTCCTCGGTGCTTGCTGCGCGGCGCCAACTGCGAGCGTCCCGCACGCAGCGTAGTGGCGAAAGGGGGTGTGGCCCGATCAGGTCACACCCGGTGGTGGCCGGCCCCGGGGGTGGTGAGCGAGCGGTGCAGGGCTCGGGCGGAGGCGTCGGTGAGGGCGGCGATCTGGTCGACGAGGACCCGTTTGCGGGCGCGGTCGTCGGGCGCCGCCTCGTACAGCGCGCGCAGCTGCGGTTCGAGCCCTTCGGGGGCGCGGGCGGTGAGCGCGGCGGCCAGTTCGGCGATGACGATGCGCTGGTCGGCGCGGATCTCCTCCTGCTCGGCGCGCTGCATGACGTAGCGGTCGGCGATGGCCTTGAGCACCGCGCACTCGTTGCGGGTGGCGCGCGGGACGACCAGCTCGGCGGCGTAACGGCTGAGGCGTCCGGTGCCGTACGCCTGGCGGGTGGCGGTCTCGGCGGCGAGGCAGAAGCGGCCGATCAGCTGGCTGGTGGCGTCCTTCAGCCGGGCCTGGGCGACGGCGGACCCGTCGTAGCCGTGCGGCCACCAGTCCTGGGCGATGAGCCGGTCCAGCGCCTCGGCCAGCTCCTGCGGGTCGGTGCCGGCCGGGACGTAGCGGCCGATGGCGACGCCCCAGATCTCGCGGCGCTCCGGCTCCGCCTCCAGGCAGTCGGGGTCGATGTGCCCCGCGTGCAGCCCGTCCTCGAAGTCGTGGACCGAGTACGCCACGTCGTCGGACCAGTCCATGACCTGGGCCTCGAAGCACTTGCGGTGGCGCGGCGCGCCCTTGCGGAACCAGTCGAAGACTGGCAGGTCGTCCTCGTAGACCCCGAATTTGGGCGAGCCGGGGTCCGTGGGATGGGCGCCCCGGGGCCAGGGGTACTTGGTGGCGGCGTCGAGGGCGGCGCGGGTGAGGTTGAGGCCGACGCTGACCAGGTCGCCGGTGCGGGTGTCGGGGACGAAGCGCTTGGGTTCGAGACGGGTGAGCAGCCGCAGCGACTGGGCGTTGCCCTCGAAGCCGCCGCAGTCGGACGCGAAGTCGTTGAGCGCCTGCTCGCCGTTGTGGCCGAAAGGCGGGTGTCCCATGTCGTGGGAGAGGCAGGCCGCCTCCACCAGGTCGGGGTCGCAGCCGAGGGCGGCGCCGAGCTCGCGGCCGACCTGGGCGCACTCCAGGGAGTGGGTGAGCCGGGTACGCGGGCTGGCGTCCCAGGCCGGGCCGCGGGTGCCCGGAGTGACGACCTGGGTCTTGCCGGCGAGCCGGCGCAGGGCCGCGGAGTGCAGCACGCGGGCGCGGTCGCGTTGGAAGGCGGTGCGGCCCGGGCGTTTGTCCGGCTCGGGGTCCCACCGCTCGGCGTCGGCCGGGCCGTAGGGCGGCGCCTTGCCGGGGTGCTGTGTGCCGACCGTGCTGTCCGTGCCGTTCATGGGTCCGACAGTAATCGGCCGCACCGACAGGACGGGTCAGGCGGAGGCCGGAAAACGTGTGTTCATGGGTATGTCGTACGCGGCTGCGCCGGCCGCGCGCGCCCGGTCGTAGCGGTGCAGGATCAGCCGGGCCATCGCGGGGTGGGCGCCGAGCGGGGCGGCGGCGATCCAGGGTGCGTGGGCGGCGGCCGCCGAGGCGAAGCGGCCGGGTGCGGTGAAGTACGAGGCGACGGCGATCCGGTGGTGGCCCCGGGCTGCGAGCGCGCGCACGGCGGCGGGCACGGTGGGCGAGGCGGCGGACGCGTACGCGGGCACCACGGGCACGCCGCCGAGCCGTTCCCCGAGGAGCCGTGCGGTACGCCGGGTGTCGGCGGCCGATTCGGGGTCCCGCGACCCGGCGGCGGCCAGCACCACGGCGCTGTCGCGGTTCTCCCGGTCCGAGGCGTGCCAGCCGGCCTCGGTGAGCCGGTCGTGCAGCGCCTCCACCAGCAGCGGGTGCGGCCCGAGGGGGCCCGCGACCCGGGCGCGCAGGGCAGGGGCGTCCGCGACGGACGCGGGGATGTCGTGCTTGACGTGGTACCCGCGCCCGAGCAGCAGCGGTACGAGGACGGCGTCGCCGGCACCGAGGGCGTGCAGGGTGTCCGGCAGGAGCGGTGCGTTGAGCTCGATGTGCCCGAGGCGGACGTCAAGCCCTGGGCGCAGCTCGCGCACCCGGTCCAGCAGGGCGGCCACGGCGTGCGGGGCGCGCGGGTCCCGGCTGCCGTGGGCCACGGCGACCAGGGCGGGGGCGGCGGGCGCCGGGCGGTTCGCGTGGCCGGGCGGGGGAAGGTGCCGGATGCGGTGCATGGGCCGATGGTGGCGGACGCACGTTGCCGGGGCGTTGCACGCCGGTCACGGGGGTTTTCCGCGGCCTCACGGGGGAAGGGCGGGGGCCGTCAGGCGGAGACCTCCGGTGCGGCGCCCTCAGCGCGCTCCCGCGTCGCGAACAGGCGCTCGATGACCCGCGCCACCCCGTCCTCCTCGTTGGTCCGGGCGTGCGCCGGCACGGCGGCCAGCACCGCCGGGTGGGCGTTGGCCATGGCGTAGCCCGTACCGGCCCAGGCGAGGACGGTGAGGTCGTTGGGCATGTCCCCGAACGCGATGACGTCCGCCGCCTCGATGCCCCGGTCCGCGCACAGCACCGCGAGCGCGCCGGCCTTGGTGACGCCCGGCGCGCTGATCTCCAGCAGCCCGCGCCCGCCGGAGTGGGTCAGCTGGACGGTGTCGCCGGCCCCTTGGCGGGCGGCGGCCAGCAGGGTGTCCGCGTCGAGCTGCTCCGACCAGGCGAGCAGCTTGGTGACGGGGGCTTCGGTGAGCCACAGCTCGGCGAGGGAGGCCACGGGGAGTTCGGCGCCCGCGTCCTCGGACAGGCGCAGCCGGTAGGCCGGTTCGTAGAACACCTGGTTGCCGGTCTCCAGGGCGAAACCGACGCCGGGCACGGCGGCGGCGAGTGCGGTGGCGACCTGCCGGGCGATGGTCAGGGGCAGCACCTGGGAGGAGACGACGCTGCGGCTCGCGATGTCGTAGATCAGCGCGCCGTTGCTGCACACCGCCGTGCCGACGAGCCCCGTGGCCTCGGCCAGCCGGTCCACGAATCGCGGCGGCCGGGCGGTCACGATGACGATTTCCGCCCCGGCTTCCTCGGCCGTGCGCAGGGCGCGCAGGGTGCGGGGCGAGAGCGAGCCGTCACCGCGCAGGAGGGTGCCGTCGAGATCGGAGGCGATCAACCGTGGGAGCGACATCGCCCGATCGTACGTGGACCGCGCGGGCCGGGTGGAGAACCCTTTCGGCCGTCGGATCGTCCAGGAGAGCGGGGGCCGGACCGCCGAACGGCGACCGGCCGCGCGCCTCGCCTCTACCGGGACGGCAAGTTGAATCCTCCCCCAGCTGAAGCAGGGGATTCCTGGCTCACGCCGCCTGCGGGTCAGCGACCCGACAGGTCTTATGCGATCAACACCAGCCGGGACGAAACCTGCCCGGTTTGGAACGGCAAAGCTCGGTGGTGCATGTGCCGTCTTGGTTCTCGACCGGCACGCGTACGGAGCTTGGTTCTCGCACCGTACATCGGGCAGCCTACCCGATCAGGTGGGTGGTCTTTCGCCCTGCTCCGACAGGCGTCCGGTCCTTCCCCACCTCGAAAGCCGGGGCGCCCCCGAAGGTTCCGGGTGAAGGTCGTCCTGGTGACCGGGGACAACAGCCGTGAGGAGTACGACGAGCCGGACGCGATGCGGACGTTCCTGGTCGGGAAGGGCGTGCCGGACGACCGGATCGTCAGCGACTTCGCGGGGTTCGACACCTGGGACTCGTGCGTGCGGGCGAAGAAGATCTTCGGCGTGGACCGGGCGGTGCTGGTGAGCCAGGGGTTCCACATCCGCCGGGCCATCGCGCTGTGCCGGGAGGCGGGGATCGACGCGTACGGCGTCGGGGTGGACGCCGAGCACGACGTCACCTGGTACTACGGCGGCGCGCGGGAGGTGTTCGCGGCGGGGAAGGCGGCGCTCGACGCCCTGTTCGAGCCGGACCCGCACTTCCTGGGGCCCCGGGAGCGGGGAGTCGCCGACGCGCTGGCGGCGGCCTCCCGCTGACCGGGGCCCCGGCCCTCAGACCGAGGTGACCGGGGCCGTCTCGGCCGAGACCCAGCCCAGATAGCGCGCGCTGCCCCGGAGGACCGGCAGGGCGATGATCTCCGGGGTGTCGTAGTCGTGCGCCTCCTGGAGATGGGCCTCCAGTTCGTCGTAGCGCTCGGCCGTCGTCTTGCAGAACAGCTGCCACTCCTCGGTGGCCTCGATGGCGTTCTGCCAGCGGTAGACCGAGGTGACGGGCGCGGAGATCTGTACGCAGGCGGCGAGCCTCGCCTCGACCAGTCCCCGCGCCAGCTCCCTGGCCTTCTCCTCGCTGTCCGTCGTGGTCAGTACGGTCAGCCATGCCGGCTCCGTCGTCACCTGGGCGTCTCCTCGCAGCGGTCGGCGGTTCCCCCCGATTGTGGACCGCCGCCTCCCGCCGCGCCATCAGCCGCCGTACGGATGGGCCCTCTTCGCGTCCCGCAGCGCCCGGCCCCACCAGACGAGCTGGTCGAGCATCGTCTTCACGGCGGCGTCCGGACCGGCCGGGTCGCGGTGCCTGCCCCCGTCGTCGAACTGGGCGCCCGCGTTGTGGAAGGAGACGGTGTCGCGGATCGACACGGTGTGCAGTTCGGCGAAGACCTGCCGCAGGTGCTCGACCGCGCGCAGCCCGCCGGAGACCCCGCCGTACGAGACGAACGCGACCGGTTTGGCCTGCCACTCGGCGCGGTGCCAGTCGATGAGGTTCTTCAGCGGCGCCGGGTAGGAGTGGTTGTACTCGGGGGTGACGACGACGAAGGCGTCCGCCCCGTCCAGCCGCGCTGAGACGTCGGCCAGCAGCTCGCGGGGGCCTGGTTCCAGCCGGTACGCGAGGGCGGTGGGCAGGTCCAGGGCGGCGACGTCGACGATTTCGGTCTCGAGCGCCGGATGTCCGTCGGCGTGGGCGAGGAACCAGTCGGCGATGACGGGGGCGAACCGGCCCTCGCGGTTGCTCGCGAGGATGACGGCCACCTTCAGGGGAGCGGTTTCGGTCATGGCGGTGGCGGTGGATTCCGCGGTGATGAGGTCCATGCCGAAGACGTTCTTACGTCAACCATGGTTGAGGTCAAGCGCGACAGGGAACGCACCTCCTGCCGGGCGGAGGCGGCCGCATACCGTGGCCGTATGACGACTCCAGCAGCGGCAGCCCTTCCGTACGCCGAGTTCGACGGCCGGCCCGCCACCGAGGACGATCTGCGCCGGGCGCTCCTCGTCAACTTCGGGCACTTCACGGCGATGCAGGTCCGCGAGGGCCGGGTGCGCGGGCTGGATCTGCATCTGGCCCGGCTGGACTCGGCGAACCGGGAGCTGTTCGAACTCCCCCTGGACGGCGGCCTGGTGCGCGGGCTGATCCGGCACGCGCTGGAGAGCGCGGGCGCGGCGGACGCCTCGGTGCGGGTGTACGCGTACCCGCCGCTCGGGAACCCCGCGGTCACCGTCATGGTCACGGTGGGCGGGCCGGCCCGGATGTCGCCCGAGCCCAGGAGCCTGATGCCGGTCCCCTACGCACGGACCGCCCCGCACCTCAAGCGCCCCGGCGAGTTCGGCCAGACCTACTACGCGCTCCTGGCCCGCCGTTCCGGTTTCGACGACGCGCTGCTGACCCTGCCCGACGGCTCCGTGGCCGAGGGGACGATCGCCAACATCGGCTTCTGGGACGGCGCCGCGGTCATCTGGCCGCAGGCACCGGCGCTGCCAGGCATCACCATGGGCATCCTGGAACGGGAGCTGCCGGGCGCCGGCCTGGAGTCGGTGTGCCGGACGGTCACCCTGGACGGGCTCGGCGCCTACCGGTCGGCCTTCCTCACCAACTCGCAGGGCCTGGCCCCGGTCGCCCGGATCGGCGACACCGCGTTCGCAGTCGACGAAGAGCTGATGAAGCGGCTGACGGCGACGTACGAGGCGGCTCCGGACGAGGCGGTCTGACCCCATGGAGACTTCCCTGATCGTCCACATCGAGGGTTCGCGCCTGCCCGGCCGCGTCTGCCCGGCCGGGCCCGGCTTCCCCGGCTACGAGAACGTCCACATCGGCGTCCAGCGCAAGGACCGCCCCGGCGAACTCCTCGGCCCGACCCCCGGTGACGCGCCGGAGGCCCGCTGGACCCTGGAGTGCACGGCCGCCGCGACCGAGGACGGGGCCGTGGTCCGGGGGCCGTACGTGCAGAACCGGCTCGGCGGGTGCTTCGTCTACCTGTCCTGGGGCACGGTCGACGAGGACGGTCTCTTCTCGATGTTCCGGCGGGCGAAGCTGATGTTCGCCGACGTCGACCCGGCCGTCCTGGCGGCGGCCGTGCGCTCCGGAAATCTCACCGCCCGGCTTCCGCTCTCGGACGCCGAGGGGCGACCGCGCTGCGCCCGCGTCCGGCCCCCGGCCATCGAGTGGTCGGCCACCGCGCCGCGGCGCCCCTGACGCAGTCCGCCCCCTTCGGACCCAGGGGGGTAGATCCGGAGGGGGCGGCGGCCGGGGGCGGCTGTGCACACCGTCCCGTGGGGGGTTGTGGTGCGTGTTCCCGCCCAGCGCCGCCTCACGCATGTGATGTACATCACATGCAGCGACGGGCCCGTCACCCGAACGGCACCGGGGTGCCGCGGGTCGCGCGCCCCGGCTGCCGCCACCGCACTGACCTGCGGAGATTTGGTTTGGCAAGGACGCCGCGCCGGGTCGAACGAGTGAGAGCTGACTTGGTGTCAGCAGGCATGGGGAGCGGTCCGGCTGTTGGCTCGGAGCCAGGACACACCCGCCAGCGCCCCAGGTCCGGAGGAAACCCCATGCGCCGTCCTGCCCGACTCGTGACCGGCACCGCTGCCGCGGCCCTCGCCGCCGCCGCGCTCGGCCTCAGCGCCGCCGCCCCGTCCGCGTACGGGGAGGGGCCGGCATCCCTGCGGATCACTCCCGCGAGCGCCGCCCCGGGCGCCACGGTCACCGTGGACACCACCGCCTGCGGCAGCGACGGCAGCGCCACGGGTGACGCCAGCGCTCTGGACGCCCCGGAGTTCCCGCTGGTGCCCGCCTCCCTCGAAGAGACCCTGGCCGGCTCCTTCCGGGTGCCTGGCGGCGTCGCGCCCGGCTCGTACGGCATCGGTGTGGACTGCGCGAACGGCAAGAAGGCCACCGGTGAGATCGAGGTGAAGGCCGCCGGCTCCTCTCGCGACGCGGAAGCCGGCACCGGCGACCCCGCCGGGGCCACCGACTCCCCCGAGTACGACTTCTCCGACCTGGACGGCCTGGACGGCGACGAGGACACGGAGGGCCTCGACGCCGAGGCCGCCGGCTCCGCCCTCGTACCGGACGCGCCCTCGGATGCGGGCCGCACGACGCCCACCGAGCGCCCCGCCCCGTCCGGCCACACGACCGCGCCCGGCCGCGGCGAGACCGGGTCCGGTCAGCGCGAGCCCTCGGGCCACCGCACCTCGGCCGCGCCCACCGCCCCCACCGGGCACGTGAAGACCGGAGTCGGCGGCAGCGTCGGCCCGGACACCACCCAGATCGCGGCGGGAGCCGGCGTACTCGCCGCTGCCGCCGTCGGCGGAGCCTGGCTCCTGCGTCGCCGGGCGAGCGGCACGCGGGACGCCGGCTGACGGAGGCATCCACCCCTCCGTACCGCCCGGTGTCCGTCCCGGTGGCCCCGCGCCACCGGGACGGGACCGTTTCCCCTTCTTCCGCACCCCGGAGGACGACCGTGTCCCAGAAGGCCAAGGGCTGGCTGCTCGTCGTCGTGGCGCTGGCCGGTGTCTGGCTGATCCAGAGCGGCGCGGGCGCCCGCCTCACCCCGCCCGGACCGGCCGCAGCCCAGGCGTTCGCCGCCGGGCCCGCCCTGCTGCCCGGCTCGCCGGTCGCCGAGCCGCTGCGCCCCTCCGCGCCCGTACGCATCCGGATTCCCGCCATCCGGGTGGACGCGCCGATGATGCGGCTCGGACTCGGGGCCGACGGCAGCCTGGACGTACCACCGGCCGGGAACACCGACATCGTCGGCTGGTACAAGGACGGCACGCCGCCCGGCACCGAGGGCACCGCGATCGTCGCCGGACATGTCGACAACGCCGAGGGCCCGTCCGTCTTCTACGACCTGGGCTCACTGAAGAAGGGCAGCACCGTCGAGGTGGACCGGCAGGACGGCCGTACCGCCGTCTTCACCCTCGACGCGATCGAGGTGTACGAGAACGACGACTTCCCCGACCAGCGGGTCTACGGCGCGTCCGACCACGCCTCGCTGCGGCTGATCACCTGCGGCGGCGGGTACTCGGAGGCGACGGGCTACCGGGGGAACGTGGTGGCGTACGCCCACCTCACGAGCGTGCGCTGAAGCTCCGATCAGGCGTGCCACTGGTCGAACGCGAGCTTCGCGACCAGGGAGAACACGACCACCAGCAGCACCCCGCGTACGAACTCGCTGCCCTTGCGCAGCGCCATCCGCGCGCCCAGCAGACCGCCCGCCAGGTTGAACACCGCCATCAGGGCCGCCAACTGCCACAGCACGTTGCCCTGGTGGGCGAACATCGCGAGCGCCCCGGCGTTGGTGCAGACGTTGACGATCTTCGCGGTGGCGGACGCGGTGACCAGGTCCAGGTGGAGCACGGCGGTCAGGGCGAGCACCAGGAAGGTGCCCGTACCGGGGCCGAACAGCCCGTCGTACAGGCCGATGCCGCCGCCCACCAGAACGATCGCGGTGACCATGCGGGCACGCGTGACCCCGGGCGGGACGCCGTCCCCGGGCGCCCGGCCGAACTGGGGCCGCAGCATCACGAACGCGGCGACCGCGAGCAGCACCACCATGATCACCGGGCGCAGCACCTCGCTGCTGATCCCGGCGGCGAAGAACGCGCCGGTCATCGATCCGGCCAGGGCCGCGAGCCCGATCCGGACTGCGGTACCGACCTTCACCGGCGCCTTGCGCGCGTAGGTGACGGCGGCGCCCGAGGTGCCGACGATGGCGACCGCCTTGTTGGTGCCGAGGATCTGCGCGGCCGGCAGGTGCGGCAGGCCGAGCAGCAGCGCGGGCAGCAGGAGCAGCCCGCCGCCGCCGACCACCGCGTCGACCCAGCCGGCCGCGGCGGCGGCGAGGCACAGCACGACGAGGGTGGTCAGGGTTATGTCCGGCATGGTCCAGACCCTATGGAGCGGACGCACGCACCGTCCAACCGTCGCGGTGCCGCAGCGGGAAAGTTGAGCCAAGCCTGAGGTTCCCGCAGCCCACGGGCCGTTTCCGGGCCCTCACAGGTCCGCGCGGCGGGTGCTGAGCGCAAGGTTCCTCCCGGGAAACAGCGGGGAACCGGCCGGGTAACACCGCCGGGACACGCTTTCCGTCATGAGCACACAGGCCCGGCGCCTGTGGCCCTGCCGAAACTGCTCACCGACGACGGAGGCCCCGAGATGCCGGTGTCCACTCCCCCGACCACCCCCACCTCCCCCGCCGCCGTGCCGGCCCTCGTGGTCGTCGGGCACGGGATGGTCGGCCAGCGTTTCCTGGAGGCCCTGGCCGAGCGCGGGCTGACCGGCGCCGCCGGCACCGCCCGGGTCGTCGTCCTGTGCGAGGAGCCCCGCGCCGCCTACGACCGGGTCCAGCTGACCTCGTACTTCGCGGGGAAGACCCCGGACGACCTGTCGCTGGTGGAGCCCGGCTTCATGGAGCGGCACGGCTTCGAGCTGCGGATCGGTGACCCGGCGGTGTCCGTGGACCGCACGGCCCGCACGGTCACCGCGCGGTCCGGGGAGGTCTTCGCGTACGACACGCTGGTGCTGGCGACCGGGTCCTACCCGTTCGTGCCGCCGGTCCCCGGCAAGGACAGCACCGGCTGCTTCGTCTACCGGACGATCGAGGACCTGCTCGCCATCGAGGAGTACGCGAAGGACGCGACGACCGGCGCGGTGGTCGGCGGCGGGCTGCTCGGCCTGGAGGCGGCGGGTGCGCTGAAGGGCCTCGGCCTGGAGACGCACGTGGTGGAGTTCGCGCCCCGGCTGATGCCCGTCCAGGTCGACGAGGGCGGGGGCGCTGCGCTGCTGCGCACCATCGAGGACATGGGCCTGAGCGTCCACACCGGGGTCGGCACGCAGGAGGTGATCTCGGGCGAGGACGGCGCGGTGACCGGGATGGCGCTCTCCGACGGTTCCTCGCTGGCCACGGACCTGGTGGTGTTCTCGGCCGGGGTGCGCCCCCGCGACCAGCTGGCCCGGGACTGCGGTCTGGCGGTCGGGGAGCGCGGCGGGATCGTCGTGGACGAGGAGTGCCGGACCTCCGACCCGGCGGTCTTCGCCATCGGGGAGTGCGCGCTCGCCTCCGACGGCCGGGTGTACGGGCTGGTGGCGCCCGGGTACGAGATGGCGCTCACGGCCGCCGAGGTGATCACCGGCGAGGAGGCCGCGTTCACCGGCGCCGACCTGTCGACGAAGCTGAAGCTGCTCGGTGTGGACGTGGCCTCGTTCGGCGACGCGCACGGCACCGTCGATGGCTGCCTGGACGTCGTGTATTCGGACGCCCGCTCCGGCGTCTACAAGAAGCTGGTGATGGCGGCGGACGGCACCCTGCTGGGCGGGGTGCTGGTGGGCGACGCCGACCAGTACGGCACGCTGCGCCCGATGACCGGCAGCGTGCTGCCGGTCGCCCCGGAGCAGCTGGTTCTCCCGGCGGGCGCGGGCGGCCCGGTCGCGCTGGGCCCCTCCTCGCTGCCCGACGAGGCGGTGATCTGCTCCTGCCACAACGTCAGCAAGGGCGCGATCTGCGAGCACACCACGCTGTCCGAGGTGAAGAAGTGCACCAAGGCGGGCACCGGTTGCGGCAGTTGCGTCAAGGTGATCGGCCAGCTGCTCCCGCAGAGCCAGGACGCGGGTCTGTGCGGCTGCTTCGCGTACACCCGCAGCGAGCTGTACGAGATCGTCCGCACCCTGGGGATCACCTCGTACGCGGACCTGCTGGACTCGCACGGACGGGAGGAGGCGCGCGGCGGCGACGGCTGCGAGGTGTGCAAGCCGGCCGTCGGCTCGGTCATCGCCTCGCTGGCCCCGACGGTCGGCGCGAGCGGCTACGTCCTGGACGGCGAGCAGGCGGCCCTCCAGGACACCAACGACCACTTCCTGGCCAACCTCCAGCGCAACGGCTCGTACTCGATCGTGCCGCGCATACCCGGCGGCGAGATCACCCCGGACAAGCTGATCGTGATCGGCGAGGTGGCCCGCGACTTCGGGCTCTACACCAAGATCACCGGCGGCCAGCGCATCGACCTGTTCGGCGCCCGCGTCGACCAGCTGCCGCTGATCTGGACCCGGCTCGTCGACGCGGGCTTCGAGTCCGGGCACGCGTACGGGAAGTCGCTGCGCACGGTCAAGTCCTGTGTGGGGCAGACCTGGTGCCGCTACGGCGTGCAGGACTCCGTGAAGATGGCGATCGACCTGGAGCTGCGCTACCGGGGCCTGCGCTCCCCGCACAAGCTGAAGTCGGCGGTCTCGGGGTGCGCCCGGGAGTGCGCGGAGGCCCGGGGCAAGGACTTCGGGATCATCGCCACGGCCGGCGGCTGGAACCTCTACGTGGGCGGCAACGGCGGCGCCACCCCGCGCCACGCGGACCTGCTCGCCCAGGACCTGTCGGACGCCGAACTGGTCCGGCTGATCGACCGGTTCCTGATGTTCTACATCCGCACCGCGGACCGGCTGGAGCGCACCTCGGCCTGGCTGGAGCGGATCGAGGGCGGCCTGGAGCACGTCCGGGACGTCGTCGTGCACGACTCGCTCGGGCTCTGCGACGAGCTGGAGCGGCTGATGGCCGACCACGTCCGCGGCTACCGCGACGAGTGGGCGGAGACCATCAACGACCCGGAGCGGCTGCGCCGGTTCGTCACCTTCGTCAACGCGCCCGACGCGCCCGACCCGTCGGTGAAGTTCGTCCCGGAACGCGACCAGGTCAAGCCCGACCTGGACATCCTCGCCGGCCCGGTTCTCGCCATCCGCACTCTCGAAGGGACCGCCTCCTGATGACCACGCAGACGCTGGAGACCGCGCAGGACACCCGCAGCATCCGGCTCGCCGCCGGGGACGGCTGGCTCACCGTGTGCGACCGCTCGCTGCTGACCCCGGGCCGCGGGGTCGCCGCCCTCCTCCCGGACGGCCGGCAGGTCGCGCTGTTCCTGGACCGGGCGGGACGGACGTACGCCATCGACAACCGCGACCCGTTCACCGGCGCCTACGTCCTCTCGCGCGGCCTGGTCGGCTCGGAGGGCGGGCAGCCCTTCGTCGCGTCGCCCCTGCTCAAGCAGCGCTTCGACCTGGCGACGGGCGCCTGCCTGGACGACGACGAGGTCTCCGTACCGGTCTTCGAGGTACGCGCGGACTGACCGCCTCCGCTCGTGCGCCGGTGGCCGGAAGAACCCCCGAACGGGCACTTCCGGCCATCCGCACCCCCGGTCGTACGCTTGATCCATGACCCAGGGCTGGAGCGCGCGCGACATACCCGACCAGAGCGGCCGCACGGCCGTGGTGACGGGAGCCAACAGCGGGATCGGGCTGCTCACCGCCCGCGAACTGGCCCGCTGCGGGGCCAGGGTGCTGCTCGCGTGCCGTGACGAACGGCGCGGCAAGGAGGCGGCGGACCGCATCCGGTACGCGGTGCGCGGCGCGGACGTGGAGTTCGCCGCCCTGGATCTGGCCGACCTGTCCTCCGTACGCGAGTTCGCCGCCGGCTACCGGGCGGACCGGCTCGACCTGCTGATCAACAACGCCGGGGTGATGGCCCTGCCGTACGGGCGGACCGCCGACGGTTTCGAGACACAGTTCGGCGTCAACCACCTCGGGCACTTCGCGCTCACCGGCCTGCTGCTGCCGAGGCTGCTGGCCACGGAGGGGGCCAGGGTGGTGACCGTCTCCAGCGGGCTGCACGCGCTGGCCGACATCGACATGGGCGACCTCAACAGCGAACGGAACTACCGCCGCTGGATCGCCTACGGGCGCTCGAAGACCGCGAATCTGCTCTTCGTCCACGAGCTGGCCCGGCGGGCCGCGGCGGCCGGCAGCGGTCTGGTCGCCGCCGCCGCGCACCCCGGTTACGCCTCGACCAACCTCCAGACGGCGGCCGCCCGGATGGAGAACCGCAGGGCGGCGGAGCGGGTCATGGGCCTCGCCAACCGCGTCGTCGCCCAGTCCGCGTCGGCCGGGGCCCTGCCCACGCTGTACGCGGCCACCGCGCCGGGCGTGCGCCCCGACTCGTTCACCGGCCCCCGGCTGCTGGGCTGGCGCGGCGCGCCCGGCCCGTCCTGGCGGGCGGGCTGGACGCGCGACGAGGTGGCGGGCGAGCGGCTGTGGGTGGCCTCGGAGCAGCTGACCGGCGTGACGTACGCGGGGCTGTAGGTCAGCCCTGGTCCTCGACGGCGGAAGGGTCCATCCACACGACCTCCCAGATGTGGTGGTCCGGGTCCTGGAAGGACCGGCCGTACATGAAGCCGAGGTCCTGCGGCTCGTTGGCGGGCGATCCGCCGCTCGCCAGGGCCGCGTCGGCCAGCTCGTCCACCTTCTCGCGGGTGTCGGCGCTGAGGGCGAGGATCACCTCGGTGGACGTCGAGGCGTCCGCGATCTCCTTCTTGGTGAAGTCCTTGAAGCGCTCCTCCTGGAGGAGCATCGCGAAGATCGTGTCGCTGATGACGAGGCAGGCGGTGTGCTCGTCGCTGAACTGCGGGTTGAAGGAGTAGCCCAGCTTGCCGTAGAAGCCCTTGGACGTCTCCAGGTCCTTGACCGGCAGGTTCACGAAGATCATCTGAGGCATGGCCGTCTCGCTCTCTCGGTATCTTTCGAGCACTTCTCGACAGGTAGACGCCGGGGGTGCCCGGAACTCATCGGTGCGGCCGCAGATCTCTTGGGTACGAAGCCCCTCACGAAACCGCCAGCGGCGCCCCGCCCCTCAGCAGCGAACCGCCCAGCGGGGTCAGGGTGTGCAGGACCGAGCCGCCGTGCCGCAGGGTGTGGACGAGGCCCGCCTCGCGCAGGACGCAGGCGTGCTGGCTGGCCGAGGCGAGCGAGACCCCGGCGCGCCGGGCCAGTTCGCTGGTGGTGCAGCCGTCGCCGATGGCCCGCAGGACCGTGGAGCGGGTCTGCCCGAGGAGCCGGCCGAGCCAGGGGCCCGGTTCGGCGAACGCCGGGGCGGCCGGGTGGGCGACCGGGTAGACCAGGACGGGCGGGAGCAGGGGGTCCCGCAGGACGACGGGGGTGCCCCGGCAGAAGTACGACGGCTGGAGGAGCAGCCCTCGCCCGTCCAGGTGGAGGTCCCGGTCGACGGGGTAGTCCGCCTCCAGGACGGGCGCCCGCCACCGGATGACCGGTGGGAGCGAGTGGAGCAGTTCGTCGGTGCCGCCGTCCAGCAGGGCTCGGCCCCGGACCACGCGGTCGGCCTCGACGGCGGACTGGATGTGCGGCCAGTACGGCTCGACGGCGGCGCGGTGGTATTCCCGTAAGGCGCCGACGAGCCGGCCCAGGGGCTCGGGGCCGCCCTCGCGCAGCGGCTCCAGGCGGGCGCGGCGGGCGGTGCGCCGGGCGGCCGGCTGCCCGGGCCCGTCCAGCAGGGCTATCTCGGCGCGCAGGCGCTCGGGCGACGTGGCGCGCACGGCTTCGATTCCGGCGTCGAGTCCGAGCGGTTCGGAGTTTTCCTGAGAAGGCGTCAGGAAGTCGGGAAAATATCCGCGCTGCGGAACGATCGCGGACAGCAGACGTACTTCACCGCTCAGCCTCGGGCGGGTTTCCGTGCGCCATTTCCCGAAGACCGCGGAAGCCCTTCGGTCCCTCAGCCGGTGAAAGCTGAGAATGGTCTCCCACAGCGCGTCCGGCCCGGCGGCCATCCGCACCCTGGAAAGGTCCCATCCGGAGACATGGATACGCAGCACCGAACTCCCACCCCTTGCACCTGCAATTACCCCCTCGCAAGCGTATGCGAATCGTAACAGCACGTCACCACGGGGTTTCGGCCAGAGGTGAAACGCCTCGCCCCGACCCGCCGCCGGACGAAAGGCTGTGCGTCGTCGGGTGCGATTCCGGAGCCACCGGAAGAGCGAGTGAAGGCCGTGGGGGGTTTTGCTCGTTCGGCGGCGGTTGGCAATGGTGCGGCTCCGCACTCGATGGGGGTAAGCCGGGTGCGGCCCGTGGATGGGGATCCACGGGCCGCACCCCGGTCCGTTCAGCTCGATTTCTTTGCGCATTAAACGAAGCAATGGACGCCGGCCATCGCATTTACCGGAGCATGACAAGCGCCTGCGTGGGCGCCGTCCGCATGACAAGACGGCGGCACCCCCGCACAGGGTGCCGCCGTCTCCGGAATTCCGCGTCCACCGCCGGTTCGGTGAGGGTGGGGTGTACCGGCGGCGGACGCGGAATGGGTGAGCGGCGCCGCGTCAGCGGCTGTCGCTGCCCCGCGGTCCGGCAGCGGCGCGCCCCGCTTCCAGGCGCGCCACCGGAATGCGGAACGGCGAGCAGGAGACGTAGTCGAGACCGGCCTCGTGGAAGAAGTGCACCGACTCCGGGTCGCCGCCGTGCTCCCCGCAGATGCCGAGCTTCAGGTCCGGGCGGGTGGCCCGGCCGGCCGCGACGGCGTTCTTGACCAGCGAGCCGACGCCGTCCTTGTCGATCGTCTCGAACGGCGACACCCCGAAGATTCCCTTCTCCAGGTACGCGGTGAAGAACGAGGCCTCCACGTCGTCGCGGGAGAAGCCCCACACCGTCTGGGTCAGGTCGTTGGTGCCGAACGAGAAGAACTCCGCCGCCTCCGCGATCTGCGCCGCCGTCAGCGCGGCGCGCGGCAGCTCGATCATCGTGCCGATCTTCAGCTTGAGGTCGGTGCCGGTGGCGGCCTGCACCTCGGCGATGACCCGGTCCGCCTCCTCGCGGACGATCTCCAGCTCCTGGACCGTGCCGACGAGCGGGATCATGATCTCGGCGCGGGGATCGCCCTTGGCGTTCTTGCGGGCGGCGGCCGCCTCGGCGATGGCGCGCACCTGCATGGCGAACAGGCCGGGGATGACCAGGCCGAGCCGGACCCCGCGCAGCCCGAGCATCGGGTTCTGCTCATGCAGCTTGTGCACGGCCTGCAGGAGCCGCAGGTCGTTCTCGTTGGCGTCCTTGCGGGCCTCGGCGAGCGCCACCCGTACCGAGAGCTCGGTGATGTCGGGCAGGAACTCGTGCAGCGGCGGGTCAAGCAGCCGTACGGTGACCGGCAGCCCGTCCATCGCCTCGAACAGCTCGATGAAGTCCGCCTTCTGGAGCGGAAGCAGCTTCTCCAGGGCCGTCTCGCGCTCCTTGTCGGTGTCGGCGAGGATCAGCTTCTCGACCATCTCGCGGCGCTCGCCGAGGAACATGTGCTCGGTGCGGCACAGCCCGATGCCCTGGGCCCCGAAACGGCGGGCGCGCAGGGCGTCCTCCGCGCTGTCCGCGTTGGCCCGCACCCGCAGCCGGCGCACCCGGTCCGCGTACGCCATGATCCGGTGCACGGCGGCGACCAGCTCGTCGGCGTCGTCGGCGCCCGCGTGCATCCGGCCCTCGAAGTACTCGACGACCGGGGACGGCACGACGGGGACCTCACCGAGGTACACCTTGCCGGTGGAGCCGTCGACGGAGACGACGTCGCCCTCCTCCACGACGATGTCACCGACCGTCAGGCGCCGGCGCTTGGTGTCGACCTCGATCTCCTCGGCGCCGCAGACACAGGTCTTGCCCATGCCCCGGGCGACGACGGCGGCGTGCGAGGTCTTGCCGCCGCGCGAGGTCAGGATGCCCTCGGCGGCGATCATGCCGTCCAGGTCGTCCGGGTTGGTCTCGCGGCGGATCAGGATGACCTTCTCGCCGGACCGGGACCACTTGACGGCGGTGTACGAGTCGAAGACCGCCTTGCCGACCGCGGCACCGGGCGAGGCGGCGATGCCCCGGCCGAGCCGCCGGGTCTTCGCGGTGTCGTCGAAGCGCGGGAACATCAGCTGCGCGAGCTGGGCGCCGTTGACCCGCTGGAGGGCCTCGGCCTCGTCGATCAGCCCCTGGTCCACCAGCTGGGTGGCGATGCGGAAGGCGGCACCGGCGGTGCGCTTGCCGACCCTGGTCTGGAGCATCCACAGGTGACCGCGCTCGATGGTGAACTCGATGTCGCACAGGTCCTTGTAGTGCGTCTCCAGCGTCTCCATGATCTTGAGCAGCTGGTCGTACGAGTTCTTGTCGATCGCCTCCAGGTCGGCGAGCGGCACGGTGTTGCGGATGCCCGCGACGACGTCCTCGCCCTGCGCGTTCTGCAGGTAGTCGCCGTAGACGCCCTGGTGGCCGCTGGCCGGGTCACGGGTGAAGGCGACGCCCGTACCGGAGTCGGGGCCGAGGTTGCCGAAGACCATCGAGCAGACGTTGACGGCGGTGCCGAGGTCGCCGGGGATGCGCTCCTGGCGGCGGTAGAGCTTCGCCCGGCCGGTGTTCCACGAGTCGAAGACCGCCTTTATGGCCAGGTCCATCTGCTCACGCGCGTCCTGCGGGAAGTCGCGTCCCGCGTCGCGCGTGACGATCTTCTTGAACTGCTTGACCAGCTTCTTCAGATCGCCCGCGTCGAGGTCCACGTCGACGGTGACGCCCTTGGCCGCCTTCGCCTCCTCCAGCGCCTCCTCGAAGAGGTCGCCGTCGACGCCGAGCACGGTCTTGCCGAACATCTGGATCAGCCGGCGGTAGGAGTCCCACGCGAACCGCTCGTCACCGGCCTGGGTGGCGAGGCCGACGACGGAGGCGTCGGAGAGCCCGATGTTGAGGACGGTGTCCATCATCCCGGGCATCGAGAACTTGGCGCCGGAGCGTACGGAGACCAGCAGCGGGTCGTCGGCCTGGCCGAGCTTCTTGCCCATCCGCTTCTCCAGGGCGTCGAGGTGCGCACTCACCTCGTCGCGGAGGGCGGCCGGCTCCTCACCGCTGTCGAGGTAGACCTTGCACGCCTCGGTGGTGATGGTGAATCCGGGAGGGACGGGGAGCCCGAGGTTGGTCATCTCGGCGAGGTTGGCCCCCTTCCCGCCGAGCAGGTCCTTCAGATCCTTGTTGCCCTCGGTGAAGTCGTAGACGAACTTCTGCACATCTTTGTTTTCCGACACGGGTCTCGACTCCTCGAGGACGCGGTGGCTGCCCTGACGGCGAGGAACATACCCAGATCGAAGGTGTGTGGGTACGTCCACTTGCGCGTCGTGCGGCTGTAACCACCCGTCCGCCAGCAGATCGAAAGTCGGCCGTTCGGAGGACGCTCGGAACGATGCGTTCAGGACTCGTACGCAGGATGACTCAGCGCCAACCGGAATCCGCCATTCAGTGGCTGAAAGTAACCGAAGTGTCGATCGATCAAAGTACGACCACCTGGCACCCAGTGCCATCCTTTGAGAAGTGCAGCACCCAATTTCACGCTCATGTGAGCACTGGAGCTCTCAAGGTGGCGAGAATCACTCCATGGGGGCCGCTCAGATGTCACCATCCGGACACCCGTTTGGTGACTCCGCGTACCCTTTACCTTTACATAGAGTAACCAATCGTGGCCATACGTGTGCGTAGAGCGTTGATTCGAGATCCCGAGGGCCATTTAGCGGCCCATTCAGCGCTCAGATGAGCGAGGGATGCGGGGAGGTGCGGGTGGGCACCGAGTGCCCACCCGTATGCGGCCCTTCTCAGCCCCCGGAGGTGTCCAGCTCCGCGTCGGCGCTCACGCCCGCGCAGTCGTACGGGTCCTTCAGCCAGCCGTCCGGGAGGGCCACCCGGTTGTTGCCCGAGGTACGCCCGCGCGGTCCGTCGGCGCCGTCCGGCCAGGGCTGGTCGAGGTCCAGTTCCTGGAGCTGGGAGCCCAGCTCCTCCAGCGAGGAGGTGATCGCCAGCTTCTTGCGCATCTCGGAGCCGACCGCGAAGCCCTTGAGGTACCAGGCCACGTGCTTGCGGAAGTCGATCACGCCCCGGGTCTCGTCGCCGATCCACTCCCCCAGCAGCGTCGCGTGGCGCAGCATCACGTCGGCGACGGTGCGCAGCGTGGGCGCCTGCCGCGTCCGCGTGCCCTCGAACGCGCTGACCAGGTCGCCGAAGAGCCAGGGCCGGCCCAGGCAGCCGCGCCCCACGACCACGCCGTCGCAGCCGGTCTCGCGCATCATGCGCAGGGCGTCGTCCGCGCACCAGATGTCGCCGTTGCCGAGCACCGGGATCTCCGGGACGTGCTCCTTGAGGCGGGCGATGGCGTCCCAGTCGGCGGTGCCGCCGTAGTGCTGGGCGGTGGTCCTGCCGTGCAGGGCGACCGCCGTGACGCCCTCCTCGACGGCGATCCGGCCGGCGTCGAGGTAGGTGAGGTGGTCGTCGTCGATGCCCTTGCGCATCTTGATGGTGACGGGCAGCTCCCCGGCGCGCGAGACGGCCTCGCGCAGGATCGCGCGCAGCAGCGGCCGCTTGTACGGGAGGGCCGAGCCGCCGCCCTTGCGGGTGACCTTGGGGACCGGGCAGCCGAAGTTGAGGTCGATGTGGTCGGCGAGGTTCTCGTCGACGATCATGCTGACCGCCTTGCCGACGGTGTCCGGGTCCACCCCGTAGAGCTGGATCGAGCGCGGGGTCTCGGTCGCGTCGAAGTGGATGAGCTGCATGGTCTTCTCGTTGCGCTCGACCAGGGCCCTCGTCGTGATCATCTCGCTGACGAACAGCCCCTTGCCGCCCGAGAACTCCCGGCACAGCGTGCGGAAGGGGGCGTTGGTGATACCGGCCATGGGCGCGAGGACCACCGGCGGCTGCACGGTGTGCGGGCCGATGCGGAGCAGCGAGGGCGAGGGGGCGAGCGTGGTCATGGCCCCATTGTCCCGCACCCCGGCGACTGCTCCCGAAGCGGTCGCGGCCCGCCGGGGCGAGGGAAAGAGGCGGCGTTGTCGGACCCGGCCCGTAGCGTGAGGTCTCCGGCGCGGAGCCGGTGAAGGTTTGCCGCGAACGAAGGAGACGAAACTCATGACGACGCCCATGTCCCGCTTAACCCCTGGCTCCCCCAGCCGTCGCGCACTGCTCGCGCTCGGCGGCGCCGGGGCGCTGCTCCTCGGCGCGGGCCCCGCGCATGCCGCGGCCGGCTCCACGACGGCCCGGCTGCGCGAGCTGGAGCGGACGCACGGGGCCCGCGTCGGCGCCTTCGCGTACAACGTGGCCACCGGGGTCACGGTGCGGCACCGGGCCGACGAGCGCTTCCCGATGCTGTCCACGTTCAAGACGCTCGCCGCGGCGGCCGTCCTGCGGGATCTGGACCGGGACGGCGAGGTGCTGGAGAAGGTGATCCGCTACACGGAGGCGGACTGCGTGTCCGATTCGCCGGTCACCGACACCCCGGAGGCCCTCGCGAGCGGGCTGAGCGTCGCCCGTCTCTGCGACGCCGCGATCGGCGACAGCGACAACACCGCGGCCAACCTGCTGCTGCGCGAGCTGGGCGGCCCGGCCGCGGTCACCCGCTTCGCGCGCTCCCTGGGCGACCGCGTGACCCGGCTGGACCGCTGGGAGCCCGATCTGAACTCCGCCGAGCCGGGCCGGGTCACGGACTCCACGACCCCGTCCGCGCTCGCCCGCGACTACGCCCGGCTCGTCCTGGGGAACGTGCTGGAGCGCCGGGACCGCGAGCGGCTGACGTACTGGCTGCTCAACTGCCGGACGAGCGGTACGCGGTTCCGGGCCGGGCTGCCGCCGGAGTGGACGGTCGCCGACAAGACGGGCGGCGGTTCGTACGGCTCGTGCAACGACGTGGGCGTCGCGTGGACGCCGGAGGGTGTGCCCGTGGTGCTGGCGGTGCTGACGACGAAGCCCGCGGGCGCCTCCGACGCGGCGGGCGACCACCCGCTGGTCCGGGACGCGGCGAAGGCACTGGCAGCGGAAGTCATTAGTTAGTCGTACTATCAATGGATGCCTGAGCTCAGCCACCGGCGACGGATGCTGGTGCTGGCGATCTGCTGCATGAGCCTGCTGATCGTCAGCCTCGACACCACCGCCCTTAATGTCGCCCTGCCCGCCATGCGCCGGGAGCTGGACGCGAGTGTCGCGGGGATGCAGTGGACGATCGACGCGTACACGCTCGTCCTCGCAGCCCTGTTGATGCTCGCGGGCTCCACCGCCGACCGGATCGGCCGGCGCAAGGTCTTCATGGCCGGCCTCGTCCTGTTCACCCTGGGTTCGGCGCTCTGCTCGCTGGCGCCGAGCCTGGAGGCCCTCATCGCCTTCCGGATGGTGCAGGCCGTGGGCGGCTCGATGCTCAACCCGGTCGCGATGTCGATCATCACCAACACCTTCACCGATCCCCGCGAGCGCGCCCGTGCGATCGGGGTCTGGGGCGGGGTCGTCGGCATCTCGATGGCGGCCGGCCCGGTGGTCGGCGGCGGCCTGGTCGACTCGGTCGGCTGGCGCTCGATCTTCTGGGTCAACCTCCCGGTCGGTATCGCCGCGCTGCTGCTGACCTGGCGTTACGTCCCCGAGTCGCGCGCCCACCGGGCCCGCCGCCCGGACCCGGTGGGCCAGGTCCTGGTGATCACACTGCTCGGCTCGCTGACGTACGCGATCATCGAGGCCCCGCAGAAGGGGTGGGCCTCCGGAGAGATCCTGCTCTTCGCCGGGCTCGCGGCGGCGGCCCTGGTGGGGCTGCTGGTGTACGAGCCCCGGCGTGCCGATCCGCTGATCGACCTGCGGTTCTTCCACAGCGTCCCGTTCAGCGGGGCCACCGTGATCGCGGTCAGCGCGTTCGCCGCGCTCGGCGGCTTCCTCTTCCTGAACACGCTCTACCTCCAGGACGTCCGGGGCCTGAGCGCGCTGGACGCCGGCCTGTACACCTTGCCCATGGCGGCCGTCGTGTGCGTGCTCTCGCCGGTGTCCGGGCGGCTGGTGGCCAGTCGCGGACCGCGCCTCCCGCTGCTGGTCGCGGGCGGCGCGATAGCGGTGAGCGGGCTGATGCTGGCGGCGTTCGACGCGGAGACCGGCACGGTCTCGATGTTCGGCGCGTACGTGCTGTTCGGCCTGGGCTTCGGCTCGGTGAACGCGCCCATCACCAACACCGCGGTCTCCGGCATGCCCCGCTCCCAGGCGGGAGTGGCGGCGGCCGTCGCCTCCACGAGCCGCCAGATCGGCCAGACCCTCGGCGTCGCCGTGATCGGCGCGGTCCTGGCGGCGGGCATGAGCGGGTCCGCCGGTTCGGATGGCTTCGTGGAGGCGAGCAGGCCGGGCTGGTGGGTCGTCACGGGCTGCGGTCTGGCGGTCCTGCTGGTGGGGGCGCTGAGCAGCGGCCGGTGGGCGCGGGGGACGGCCCGCCGGACGGCGGAGCGGTTGGCGGAGCCGGCGGGCGCGGCCCCGGCCGCCGGGTCCCCCGGCCGGGCCTCGGAGACGCGGACGGGGGTGTGAGGGCGAGGGCGGGCATCCGGTCGGGGCCGAGGCCGCAGGCGGCGCGGCGGTCCTGAACCGGCGGCGCCCACCCGCGTTCAGGACTCCGTCGCGCGGACCAGTTCCTGGAGCTGCTCCAGCCGCTCGTGCGTCTCCGCGTCGCGGGGCGCGTAGCTGACCAGGCGGGGGCCGGCCGAGGGGCCGAGCCACAGGTCGGTGGTCTCGACGCGCAGCAGCCCCACCCAGGCGTTGCGGAAGACCTTGGACCGGCTGCCCACCCCGACGACCTCGTGCCGGGCCCAGTTCTCGCGGAACTCCGGCGACGCCGCCTCCAGCCGCCCCAACAGCTCCTTCCAGGCGGGCTCGGCGAGGTGTTCCGCCATCGCCGCGCGGAACTTTGCGGTGATGAAGCGGGTCACCTCGGCCGTGTCCATGACCGAGGCGCGCCACTGCTCGTTGGTGTGGGCGAGCAGCATGACGTTGCGGTCCTGGGGCGCGACCGCGTCCATGTCGCAGAGCAGACGCCCGTACGTGCGGTTGTGGGCGAGGATGTCGTACCGGCTGTTCTGCACACAGGCGGGGATCGGCTCCAGCTGCCGCAGCATGGTGCGCAGCGCGGGGGTGATGTGCGGGCACTCGGTGCCGGGGGCGGGGTCGATGGCTCCCGCGAGCGAGAAGAGGTGGCTGCGCTCGCTGCGGTCCAGGAGCAGGGCGCGGGCGAGGGCGTCGAGAACCTGGGGCGAGACCTGGATGTCCCGGGCCTGTTCGAGCCAGGTGTACCAGGTGACGCCCACGGCGGAGAGCTGGGCGACCTCCTCGCGGCGCAGCCCGGGCGTGCGCCGGCGGCGGCCCCGGACGAGGCCGGCCTGCTCGGGGGTGATCCGTTCGCGGCGACTGCGCAGGAAGTTCGCGAGTTCGTGCCGCCGGATGTCGGGCTCGCTCCCGCCGGGGGCGGCCGTCTGCGCGGCCGGCGTCGCCATGGTCGTCATCGCTCCAGAGTGCGGGCCGTGTGCGGACTGCGGACCGTCTGTGCCTGGTGGTCCTTGTACCAGGATAAAGACACTCTGGTACCAGGCTGCGAGCCGGGCGATCGTCGGTGGCGTGAGTGAATCCTCTGTACGGACGACAACGGCAAGCGCCACGGCCTCCCCGATGGTGCGGCACGACCATCCCGGCCCGGTGCTCGGCACGCTGGGACTGTTCACCGTGCTGCTGGGCGCGGCCCTCCCCCTGATCGACTTCTTCATCGTCAACGTGGCCCTGCCCACCATCGACCACGACCTCGCGGCGGGCCCCGCCCTGCTGGAACTGGTCGTCGCGGGCTACGGGCTCGCGTACGCCGTGCTGCTCGTCCTCGGCGGGCGGCTCGGCGACATGGCCGGCCGGCGCCGGCTGTTCCTGGCGGGCATCGCGGCCTTCGGGCTCACCTCGCTGGCCTGCGGGCTGGCCCCGGACGCCTGGTCCCTGGTCGGGGCGCGGGTCGCGCAGGGCGCGTCGGCGGCCCTGATGCTGCCGCAGGTGCTGGCCACCATCCAGGCGGCCACCACCGGACACCGCAGGGCCCGGGCGATGAGCCTGTACGGGGCGACGGCCGGGCTCTCGATGGTCGCGGGCCAGATCCTGGGCGGCGCGCTGGTCGCCGCCGCGCCGATGTCCTCGGTGTTCGGCGAGAGCGCGGGCTGGCGCTCGGTGTTCCTGGTCAACGTGCCCGTCGCGGCGGTCGGCCTGGTCCTGGCGGCACGCGCGGTGCCGGAGACACGGGCGGACAAGCCGGCGCCCGTCGACGTACCGGGCACGCTGCTGCTCGCGGTGTCGCTGCTGACGCTGCTGGCCCCGCTGACGGAGGGGCGGGCGGCGGGGTGGCCGCTGTGGACCTGGGTGTCGCTGGCGCTGTTCCCGTTCGCCGCGGCCGCGTTCTACCGGGTGGAGCGGCGGGCGGACCGGCGCGGGCTGGTCCCGCTGGTGCCGCCGAGCCTGCTGCGCCTGGAGTCGCTGCGGCGCGGGCTGGCGCTGGTGGTGCCGTTCTCGGTGGGCTTCGGCGGCTTCATGTTCGTCATCGCGGTGGCGCTCCAGCAGGGCCTGAGGCTGGGCCCGGCGCAGTCCGGCCTGTCGATGGCTCCGATGGCGGTGGCCTTCTTCGTGGCGTCGCTGGCCGGCCCCCGGCTGGTACGGCGGCACGGCAGCCGGGTCGTGACGGCCGGTGGACTGATCCAGGCGGTGGGTGTGGTGGTGCTCGCGCTCACGGTGTGGCGGGGCTGGTCCGGCCTGGGCATGGCGGGCCTGATGCCCGGAATGGCCGTCGCCGGTTTCGGCCAGGGCCTCCAGCTGCCCGTCATCTTCCGCATCATCCTGTCGGACGTACCGCCGGAGCGGGCCGGGGTGGGCGGCGGCGTGATGACGACGACCCAGCAGGCGACGCTGACCCTCGGCGTGGCGACGCTCGGCTCACTGTTCCTGGCCCTGGCACCTGGTTCGGGGATGCGGGACGCACTGGTGGTGACCCTGCTGGTGCAGCTTGCGGCAGTCGCCCTGACGACAGCGCTGAGCCTGCGGCTGCCGCGCACGGTGGGGTGACGCCCTGCGGACGCGGGGCGGACGCGGCGCGGCCCCAGCGGACGGACCAGGGGTCCGCCCGCCGGGGCCGGTGTGCGCGTGGCGGGGGCGTCAGCTCTGCGCCGGGGCCTCCGGATCGAGGGCCTGCGCCTCGGCCTCTGCGTCCGCGGTGTCGGGCTGCTCGGTGCCGGTGGCCCGCTCCCGCATCTTGCGGAGCAGCTCCTGCTTCTGGTCGGCGGCCGTCCTGCGGTCGGCCTCGCGTGCGGTGCCGGCGCCCTGCGCCCCGGTGCGGGACAGCTTCTTGCGCTGTCCGCCGACGCCGAGGAGGTTGTTGCGGCTCTTGGCCATGGGTTCTCCCAATGTCTGGTCTCGGTGAGGTCTGTCGCGACCTTGGATCGATCCGGAGGGGGCGGCGGGTGGTCGGGCCCGCCGCGCTCTCACTCGTAGATCTGGAAGAACGAATACATGCGGAAGACGGTACCCATGCCGGGCGCCCTCCTCACCCGGTTTTCCGCAGCCGGGCCCCCGGGACCCCCGAAGCCCCCGGTCCCGCGGCGGGCGCGGAACCGGGGGCTTCGTTCAGCGGGTGCGGCCGTCAGCAGCCGAGCAGCCGGGAGGCCAGGTAACCCTGGATCTGGTCCAGGGAGACGCGCTCCTGCTTCATCGTGTCGCGCTCGCGGACGGTGACCGCGTTGTCGTCCAGGGTGTCGAAGTCGACGGTGACACAGAACGGCGTGCCGATCTCGTCCTGGCGGCGGTAGCGGCGGCCGATGGCGCCCGCGTCGTCGAACTCGATGTTCCAGTTCTGCCGCAGGTCGGCGGCGAGGCCCTTGGCCTTCGGCGAGAGCTGCGGGTTGCGGGACAGCGGGAGGACCGCGACCTTGACCGGTGCCAGGCGCGGGTCGAGGCGCATCACGGCGCGCTTCTCCATGACGCCCTTCGCGTTCGGCGCCTCGTCCTCGTTGTAGGCGTCGAGGAGGAAGGCCAGCATCGCGCGGCCGACACCGGCCGCGGGCTCGATGACGAACGGGGTGTAGCGCTCGCTCTTCTCCTGGTCGAAGAAGGACAGGTCCGTACCCGAGGCCTTGGAGTGGGCCGTGAGGTCGTAGTCGGTGCGGTTGGCGACGCCCTCCAGCTCGCCCCACTCGCTGCCGCCGAAGCGGAAGCGGTACTCGATGTCAGCGGTGCGCTTGGAGTAGTGGGAGAGCTTCTCCTGCGGGTGCTCGAACCACCGCATGTTCTCCTCGCGCATGCCGAGGCCGGTGTACCAGTTCCAGCGCTGCTCCATCCAGTACTCCTGCCACTGCTCGTCCTCGCCCGGCTTGACGAAGAACTCCATCTCCATCTGCTCGAACTCGCGCGTGCGGAAGATGAAGTTGCCCGGAGTGATCTCGTTGCGGAAGGACTTGCCCATCTGCGCGATGCCGAACGGGGGCTTCTTGCGCGAGGTGGTCTGCACCTGGCCGAAGTTGGTGAAGATGCCCTGGGCGGTCTCGGGGCGCAGGTAGGCGACCGAGCCGGAGTCCTGGGTCGGGCCGAGGTGCGTGGAGAGCAGGCCGGAGAACTGCTTGGGCTCGGTGAAGGTGCCCTTGTTGCCGCAGTTCGGGCAGTTGAGGTCGGCCAGGCCGTTGGCCGGCGCCTTGCCGTGCTTCTCCTCGTAGGCCTCCTCCAGGTGGTCCGCGCGGTAGCGCTTGTGGCAGGAGGTGCACTCGGTCAGCGGGTCGGAGAACGTGGCGACGTGGCCGGAGGCCACCCACACCTCGGGGGCCAGGATGACCGACGAGTCGAGACCGACCACGTCCTCGCGGGAGGTGACCATGTAGCGCCACCACTGGCGCTTGAGGTTCTCCTTGAGTTCGACACCCAGCGGCCCGTAGTCCCAGGCGGCCTTCTGGCCACCGTAGATCTCGCTGCAGGGGTAGACGAAGCCACGGCGCTTGCTCAGGCTGACGATGGTGTCGATCTTGTCGGCGGCCACGGTGCTCTCTTCATTACGACGACGGAACGGGTGGGCGAAGGGCCCAGATTACCGGCGGCCACGCCCCTTCGATCAAATCGGTATCGGTCCCGGCCACGAACCCCGCTTGTTGACAATCGTTTCCACTTTTGTTGAAAATGACTGTCATGAACGTACGCCGCCTCATACCCACGGCCGCCATCACCGGCGCGGTCGCCCTCGGCCTCACCGCCCTCACCGCCTGCTCGTCGTCCGACGCCTCCGACCACAAGAGCGGCGACCGGCTCGACGTGGTGGCGTCGTTCTATCCGATGCAGTTCCTGGCGGAGCGCATAGGCGGGGACCACGTCTCGGTCTCCAGCCTCACCAAGCCCGGCGTGGAGCCCCACGACCTGGAGCTCAGCCCCCGGCAGATCGGCGGCCTCAGCGACGCCGACTTCATCCTCTACCTCAAGGGCATCCAGCCCGCCGTCGACGACGCGATCAAGCTCTCGGAGTCCAAGAACACCCTCGACGCCACGACGCTGACCACGCTGGAGGACCACGGCACGGAGGTCGGTGGCGAGGAACACGGCCACGACGAGCACGCCCACGAGCACGAGGACGGGGAGGCCGGTGCCGACCCGCACATCTGGCTGGACCCCGTGAAGTACACCGAGGTCGCCAAGGGCGTCGGCAAGGCCCTGGAGAAGACCGACCCGGACCACGCCGCGGACTACCGCAAGAACACGGACACGCTGGTCAAGGAGCTGGGGACGCTCGACACCGCGTACCGGACCGGGCTGAAGAACACCGGGACCAGGACGTTCATCACCACGCACTCCGCCTTCGGCTACCTCGCCGAGCGCTACGGCCTCACCCAGGAGGGCATCGCCGGCATCGACCCCGAGGCCGAGCCCAGCCCCGCCCGCATCAGCGCCCTGCACTCCATCGCGGAGAAGAAGAAGGTCACCACCGTCTTCTTCGAGACGCTCGCCAGCGACAAGACCGCGAAGACCGTCGCCCGCGACACCGGGCTGCGCACCGACGTCCTGGACCCGCTGGAGGGAATCACCAAGGCATCCAAGGGCGATGACTACATCGAGGTCATGAAGTCCAACCTCGCCGCCCTGCGCACGGCACTCGGCGCGAAGTGAGCGACGACCCCACCGCACCCATCGGCCCGAACCGCGCAGCAGCACCGGAGGCGCTCATGCCCGAGCCCCAGAACCCCGACCGCGAACCCGTGATCGTCGTCCGCGACGCCACCGCCACCCTCGGAGCACGTCCCGTGCTGCGCGGCGTCGACCTGACCGTGCACCGCGGCGAGGTCGTCGCCCTGCTCGGCGCCAACGGCTCCGGCAAGTCCACCGCGGTCCGCTCCGTCATCGGCCAGGTCCCGCTGACCGGCGGCACCGTCGAGCTCTTCGGCACCCCGCTGCGCCGCTTCCGCGACTGGGCCCGGGTCGGCTATGTGCCGCAGCGCACCACGGCGGCCGGCGGTGTGCCCGCCACGATCCGCGAGGTCGTCTCCGCCGGACGCCTCTCCCGGACCCGGCTGGGCATCCCCCGCAAGGCCGACCGCGCCGCCGTCGACCGGGCCATCAGGCTCGTCGGTCTCGCCGACCGCGCCAAGGACTCGGTGAACGCCCTCTCCGGCGGCCAGCACCAGCGCGTGCTGATCGCCCGCGCGCTCGCCGCCGAACCCGAACTCCTGATCATGGACGAGCCGATGGCGGGCGTGGACCTGGCCAGCCAGGAGATCCTCGCCGCCACCCTGCGCGAGCAGGTCGCCGACGGGGCCACCGTGCTCCTCGTGCTCCACGAACTGGGCCCGCTGGAGCCCCTGATCGACCGGGCGGTCGTCCTCCGCGACGGCTGCGTCCTGCACGACGGTCCGCCACCGAAGGCCGTCGGGCAGCACGCGCTGCCCGGCCACGACCACGTACACCCCCACGCGGCTTCCGAGCCCGTCCGGACGGGACTGCTGAGCTGACCATGGAATTCCTCAACCCTCCCTTCATGCAGCGGGCCCTGCTCGCCGCCGTGCTGGTCGGCGTCATCGCGCCCGCCGTCGGCATCTACCTGGTCCAGCGCCGGCAGGCCCTGATGGGCGACGGCATCGGCCACATCGCGATGACCGGCGTCGGCCTCGGCTTCCTGCTCTCCACGAGCCCCGTCTGGATGGCCACCGCCGTCGCCGTCGCGGGCGCGGTCGTCATGGAGCTGATCCGCTGGTACGGCCGCACCCGCGGCGACATCGCGCTGGCCATGCTCTTCTACGGCGGCATGGCGGGCGGTGTGCTGCTGATCAACCTCTCCGACACCGGTTCGAACGCCAACCTCACCTCGTACCTCTTCGGCTCGCTGTCCACGGTCTCCTCCGAGGACGTCACCGCGATCTCGCTGCTGGCCGCGTTCGTGCTGCTGGTGACGGTGGGGCTGCGGCGGCAGCTGTTCGCCGTCAGCCAGGACGAGGAGTTCGCCCGGGTGACCGGTCTGCCGGTGCGGCTGCTGAACCTGCTGGTCGCGGTCACCGCCGCGGTCACCGTCACGGTCGCGATGCGGGTCGTCGGGCTGCTGCTGGTCAGCGCCCTGATGGTGGTCCCCGTCGCCGCCGCGCAGCAGATCACCCGCTCCTTCAAGGTGACGTTCGTCCTCTCCGTCGTCATCGGCGTCGGCGTCACCCTGTCCGGCACCATCACCTCGTACTACCAGGACGTCCCGCCCGGCGCGACGATCGTGCTGCTGGCCATCGGGGTCTTCGTCGCGCTGACCCTGCTCGCCGCCCCGCTGGCCCGCCGCCGGGCCCGGCGCGGCGAAACCGAGACGGAGCGGTGCACCCTGGAAGTACCGGCGGCCCGCCCGGCACCGGACGACGTCCGAGTCTGATCCCCCGGACGGGGCGGGCTGGCACAATGGCCCGACAGATGTACGGGCGACACGAGGAGGCTCCTGTGGCGACGGCGCCGATCAGTGGAACGAACGCGGCCCCGGTCCGCGGCCGGTCGACCCGGCAGCGGGCAGCCGTGGCGGCCGCGCTCGACGAGGTGGACGAGTTCCGCAGCGCCCAGGAGCTGCACGACGTCCTCAAGCACCGCGGGGACTCGGTCGGCCTGACGACGGTCTACCGCACCCTGCAGTCCCTCGCCGACGCCGGCGAGGTGGACGTCCTGCGCACCACGGAGGGCGAGTCCGTCTACCGGCGCTGCTCGACCGGCGAGCACCACCACCATCTGGTCTGCCGCATGTGCGGCAAGGCCGTCGAGGTCGAGGGCCCCGTGGTCGAGCAGTGGGCGGAGACCATCGCCACCCAGCACGGCTTCGTCAACGTGGCGCACACGGTCGAGGTCTTCGGCACCTGCGCGGACTGCGCGAGCGCCGGGAAGTGACGTGATCCGGGCCCGGCGGGGCGCACCCGCCGGGCCCGTCGCGCGACTGCTCAGCGGCCGGAGGCCTCGATCTCCTCGGCGCCGCCGAAGCGGCGGTCGCGCTGGGCGAACTCCAGGCAGGCCCGCCACAGGTCCCGGCGGTCGAAGTCCGGCCACAGCACGTCCTGGAAGACCATCTCGGCGTACGCGCTCTGCCAGATCAGGTAGTTCGAGGTCCGCTGCTCACCGCTGGGGCGCACGAAGAGGTCGACGTCCGGCATGTCCGGGTAGTAGATGTACTTCGCGAACGTCTTCTCGTTGACCTTCGACGGGTCGAGCCGCCCGGCGGCGACATCCTGCGCGATCCGCTGCGCGGCGTCCGCGATCTCGGCCCGGCCGCCGTAGTTGACGCAGAAGTACAGCGTCATCCTGTCGTTGTCCTTGGTCTGCTCCTGGGCCACCTGGAGCTCCTGGACGACCGACTTCCACAGCTTGGGCATGCGGCCCACCCAACGGATGCGGATGCCCAGCTCGTCCATCTCGTCGCGGCGGCGGCGGATGACGTCCCGGTTGAAGTTCATCAGGAACTTCACCTCCTCCGGGGACCGCTTCCAGTTCTCCGTCGAGAAGGCGTACAGCGAGAGGTTCTTGACGCCCATCTCGATGCAGCCCTTGAGCACGTCCATGACGACGCCCTCGCCGACCCTGTGTCCCTCGGTGCGCGGCAGACCGCGCTCCTTCGCCCAGCGGCCGTTGCCGTCCATCACGATGGCGACGTGCTTGGGCACCAGCTCACCGGGGATCTTCGGGGGCACGGCACCGGACGGGTGCGGCTCCGGGGTCTTGTAGTCGCGCCGGTTACGGCCGCCGAGCATCCCGCGTACTGCCATGAGCTTCTCAGTCTCCCTGTGTCACTTCTCTACGTACCGCAGTGAACGCAGCCCGCGCTCCAGATGCCAGTGCAGATACGCGGACACCAGTCCGCTCCCCTCCCTGACATGACGCGCCTCGCACGCGTCCGCCGTCTCCCAGTCGCCGGTGAGCAGGGCGCTCAGCAGAGAGACGGCCTCAGCCGAGGGTACGACGCTGCCGGGCACCCGGCAGTCGCCGCATACGATGCCGCCCGCCGCCACGGAGAAAAAACGGTTCGGTCCGGGCAGTCCGCAGCGGGCGCAGTCGTCGAAGCTGGGAGCGTAGCCGTTGACCGCGAGGGACCTCAGCAGGAAGGCGTCCAGGATCAGATGCGGTTCGTGCTCGCCGCGGGCCAGCGTGCGCAGCCCGCCCACCAGCAGCAGGTACTGCTGGACCGCGGGTTCGCCCTCGTGGTCGGTGAAGCGCTCGGCGGTCTCCAGCATCGCGGTTCCGGCGGTGTAGCGCCCGTAGTCGGTGACGATCCCGCCGCCGTACGGGGCGATGGTCTCGCTCTGGGTGCACAGCGGCAGCCCGCGCCCGACCAGTTCGCTGCCGCGCGCGAAGAACTGCACGTCCACATGGGAGAACGGCTCCAGCCGGGCCCCGAACTTGGACTTGGTGCGGCGCACCCCGCGCGCGACGGCCCGCACCCGGCCGTGGCCCCGGGTCAGTATCGTGATGATCCGGTCGGCCTCGCCCAGCTTCTGCGTGCGCAGCACCACGCCGTCGTCCCGGAACAAGCTCATGCGTCCCATTGTCCGGTACGCCACCGACACGCGGGGCCCGCCCCCGGAAGCGGCCCGGTCAGCTTCCCCCGGCGGGCACCACAAGCCCCGACTCGTATGCGGCGATCACCAGCTGGGCCCGGTCCCGGACGCCGAGCTTGCCCATGATCCGGCTGACGTGGGTCTTGGCGGTGAGCGGGCTGAGGCCCAGGCTCTCGGCGATCTCGGTGTTGTTGAGGCCGCGCGCGACCAGGGCCAGGACCTGGCGTTCGCGCTCGGAGAGCATGCCCAGGCCGCCGGGTCCCGGCCCGGCGGGGGCGCTCGGGGCACTGAGGACGCGGGCGATGAGCCGGGCGGTCGGGCCGGGCGAGAGCAGCGACTCGCCCGCGGCGACCGTCTTGATCGCGGCGAGCAGGTCGGCGGGCCGGGTGTCCTTGACCAGGAAGCCGGAGGCACCGGCGCGCAGCGCGTCGACGATGTGGTCGTCGGTGTCGTACGTGGTGAGGACCAGGACCTTCACCCCGGCCAGGTCCTCGTCGGCGGCGATGCGCCGGGCCGCCTCGATGCCGTCGAGTTCGGGCATCCGGATGTCCATGACGACGAGGTCGGCGCGTGCCGAGCGGGCGAGCGCCACCGCTTCGAGGCCGGTGGCCGCCTCGCCGACCACCTCCATGCCGGGGTCGGAACCGACGAGCATCGCGAAGGCCGCCCGGACGAGCGTCTGGTCGTCCGCGAGCAGTACCCGGATCATGAGGTGGTCTCCGCTTCCCGTTCCGGCGCGTGTTCATGCGCGTACGTGTGTGGGTCGTCCGGCTGGTTCGCCGGGGGCGGGGGCGGGAACGGCAGCAGCGCCGACACCTCGAAGCCGCCGCCGGGACGGGGGCCCGCCGTGAGGGTGCCGCCCGTGGAGCGGGCGCGTTCCCGCATTCCGACGATCCCGAACCCGGGTGCGGAGCCGTCGTCCACCGGACCGGTGCCGTCGTCGGTGACCGTGACCCGCAGGGCCCCGGCGGCGGGCGCGACGACGACGCGGATGCGGACGCCGGCGCCCGCGTGGCGCACGGCGTTCGTCAGGGACTCCTGGACGATCCGGTAGGCGGCGGCCCCGGTGGCCGGGGCGAGGCGGCCGGCCGGGACGCCGACGTCGAGGTCGACCCGGGCCCCGGCCGCCTCGGCGGCCCGTACGAGGCCGGGCAGGGCGGCCAGGTCGGGCAGCGGGCCGTCCGGGGCCGTTCCCCCGCCCTCCTGCCCGGTCCCCCGCAGCACCCGCAGGGTGGTCCTGAGCTCGGCCCTGGCCTCCCGGCAGGTCTCGGCGATGTCGTCCAGCGAGGCGGCGACGGCCTGCCGGTCCAGCCGTTCCGGGTCGACGGTCAGGATGTGCGCGGCGACCGAGGTCTGCACCCCGATGAGGGTGATGCTGTGGGCGAGGAGGTCGTGCAGATCGCGGGCGATGCGCAGCCGCTCCTCCGCGACCCGCCGGGCGGCCTCCTCCTCCCGGGTCCGTTCGGCGCGTTCGGCGCGCTCCAGCACCGAGGCGACGTACTGGCGGTAGATGCGCACGTCGACCCCGCAGAACAGCACGGCGACGACCCACCCGGAGATCCGCAGCAGTTCGAGGCCGTCGTGCGCGCTGAGGGCGAGCACGACCGTCACCATCACGGAGGTGACGCCGACGCCGACGGCCAGGGTGCGCAGCGGGCGGCCGGTGACGGCCACCGTGTAGAGCACGATCCAGGTCTGCGGCATCGGCGCGGAGTGGAGGTCGGCGACGGCGTGCGCCAGCGGCCGGCTTCCCGGCTACTGCCCGGGAGGGCGCGAAGGGCCAGTTACTCCCGCGGGGGGAGTAGCGGACGGTTGCAGGTTCGGGTTCAGGAGGGCGTACGGGCCGCGGCGGCGAGCAGCCGGGCGGTGTCCTCGGCGCGCAGCCGCAGCGCCCCGCCGACCGTGGTCAGCACCTCGCGCTCCGCCGGGCTGTACGCGCCGTCGGCGAGGGCGATCCGGGCCCCCTGGAGCAGAATCGATTCACGCCCGGTGGGGGCAAGGTGCGGAGCGAGCGGTTCCAGCGCCTCGTGGAGCTCGATCGCGAGAGCCGCACCGCAGGCCTCGGCGGCCGGGTCGAACGCGGAGCCGTGGCCGATGTCGGCGGACAGCACCTCGACGACGGTGGCGAGCTGTTCGGACGTGCAGTCGTCGAAACCGGCGCCGCGCACGGTCTCGACCGCGGTCTCCAGGACCGTACGGGAGGTGCTGCCGCCGGCCGCGAGAACGCCGAGGGCCACCGTGTGCACGGCGTCCCTGAGCATCGCGGAGAACCGGGTGGTCGTGGGGTGGTCGAGCGCCTCGCAGTCGAAGTGCCCGTGACAGGCGGCGCATTCGACGACCGGGCCCGTGGTGCCGCGCCGCAGCAGCGGCACGCCCAGCACGGCGAAGCGGCGGCGTCCGGTGAGGCGGCGGTAGTTGCGGTCCCCGCCGCAGCCGGGGCAGAAGAACTCCCCGTCACCGACGGTGTCCCACAGCGTACGGATGCCGCAGATACGCAGTTTCATGGCGCGTTGTCCCAGGGCTGACCGCACGTCGCACACCTCCGTAACACTCCGGCAACACTGCCGTGTCGACGTGATGTTAACCACATCCCCGTTGCGCCGTCAGCACCCCGCCCGTCACAACCGTCCGGAGAATGGCCGAACCCCGCCCCCCGGAGACGGGTGGACGGGGTTCGCGGACCGTACGACTTCGGGGCCTTTCGGGCGCCGGATCAGCGGGTGGCGCGGTTGACGGCCGAGACGACCGCCTTCAGCGAGGCGCGGGTGGTGTTGGCGTCGATGCCGATGCCCCACAGCACCTTTCCGTCGATGGCGCACTCGATGTACGAGGCGGCCTGCGCGCTCGCGCCCTCGCTCATGGTGTGCTCGGTGTAGTCCAGCAGCCGGGCGTCGATGCCGATGGCCTGCAGCGCTTCGAAGAAGGCCGAGATCGGGCCGTTGCCGGTACCGGTCAGCACGGTGTCCGTGCCGTCCACGGTCGCCTCGACGGTGATCGTGTCCCGGCCGTCGGAACCGGTCGTGCTCTGGCCGGAGCGGATCTGTACGCGTCCCCAGGCGTTCTCGGGGTTGGGCAGGTACTCGTCCTTGAACGTGGTCCAGATCTGCGTCGGCGTGACCTCGCCGCCCTCGGCGTCGGTCTTGGCCTGAATGATCCGGGAGAACTCGATCTGCATCCGGCGCGGCAGGTCCAGCTTGTGGTCGTTCTTCAGGACGTACGCGATGCCGCCCTTGCCGGACTGCGAGTTGACGCGGATGACCGCCTCGTAGGAGCGGCCGACGTCCTTCGGGTCGATCGGCAGGTACGGGACCGCCCACTCGATGTCGTCCACCGTCTTGCCCTGGGCCGCCGCGTCGGCCTCCATGGCGTCGAAGCCCTTCTTGATGGCGTCCTGGTGGGAGCCGGAGAAGGCGGTGTAGACCAGGTCGCCCGCGTAGGGGTGGCGCGGGTGGACCTCCATCTGGTTGCAGTACTCGCTGGTGCGGCGGATCTCGTCGATCTGCGAGAAGTCGATCTGCGGGTCGACGCCCTGCGAGAACAGGTTCATGCCCAGCGTCACCAGGTCGACGTTGCCGGTGCGCTCCCCCTGGCCGAACAGGCAGCCCTCGATCCGGTCCGCCCCGGCCATCAGGGCCAGTTCGGCGGCGGCGACGGCGGTGCCGCGGTCGTTGTGCGGGTGGACGGACAGGCAGACGAACTCGCGGCGCGACAGGTTGCGCGACATCCACTCGAACCGGTCCGCGTGCGTGGACGGCGTCGAACGCTCGACGGTGGCGGGCAGGTTGAGGATGATCTCGCGGCCCTCCTCGGGCTGCCACACGTCACAGACGGCCTCGCAGACCTCCAGGGCGAAGTCCAGCTCGGTGTCGGTGAAGATCTCGGGGCTGTACTGGTAGCCGAAGACCGTCTCCTCGCCCAGGATCTTCTCGGCGTACTCCATGACCAGCCGGGTGCCGTCCACCGCGATCTGCTTGACCTCTTCGCGGGAGCCGCGGAAGACCACGCGGCGGAAGGTGGGGGCGGTCGCGTTGTACAGGTGGACGGTGGCGCGTCGAGCACCGACCAGTGATTCAACGGTTCGCTCGATCAGTTCCTCGCGGGCCTGCGTCAGGACGGAGATCGTCACGTCCTCGGGGATCGCGCCCTCTTCGATGATGGAGCGGACGAACGCGAAGTCGGTCTCGCCCGAGGACGGGAAGCCGACCTCGATCTCCTTGTAGCCCATGCGTACGAGCAGGTCGAACATCTCGCGCTTGCGGGCCGGCGACATGGGGTCGATCAAGGCCTGGTTGCCGTCGCGCAGGTCGGTGGAGAGCCAGCGGGGAGCCTTGGTGATCCGCTGCTCCGGCCAGGTGCGGTCGGGGATGTCCACTGCCTCGTAGCGGCCGTACTTGTGGACCGGCATCCCGGACGGCTTCTGCAGCACCGTGGCGTTGGTGATTGGCGTGGGGCGGCCGACGGCCTGCGAGGCGGGGGTCTGGGCGGGATTCACTTCGGTCATGGCGTAGGGCTCCTCGGGGTCCTTCTACGGGACGGCCGACTGTGTCACTGCAACACCAGACTCCGCGGGGAGGGGGTCGGCCTACGACTACAGGCCCTCGCCGCGGCAGCTAAGAAGAAGCAGCCCGAAACGCATGATGCGTCGAGATTAGCCGAGGGACACCGGAGACGTGGGTGCTGTATCAGTATGCGGGATCGGACGTTCTAAACGCCCAACGGTGACCAATCACTCCATTTCATCAACCCCGGTTGCAACCAGTGACATTGTGCTTACGCAGTGCCACAGTCGTGTGTATGCAGCCTCGTTCACAGCAGGGGTTCCACCCCGTCTTCTGCACCATCGTCCCGCCCCACCTCCTCGACAAGCTGTCCCAGTCCGACGACCCCGTCCTCGCGGACCCGGCCCGCCGCACCCTGGAGTCCGACGCGGCCCGACGCACCCGCCGCCGGATGACCACCGTCGTCCGGCCCACCCCCACCGCTCAGCCCGAGGACGACGGCTCCGCCAAGCCCGACCGCACGCTCTACGACTGCCGCCACGGCACGGACCTGCCGGGCACCAAGGTCCGCGGCGAGGGCGAGAAGCCCACGAAGGACGCCAGCGTCAACCGCGCGTACGCGGGCCTCGGCGCCACCTTCGACCTGCTGCTCACCGCCTACGGCCGGCGTTCCATCGACGGCAACGGTCTGCCGCTGATCGGTTCCGTCCACTACGACGAGAAGTACAACAACGCCTTCTTCGACGGCGAACAGATGGTCTTCGGCGACGGGGACGGCGAGATCTTCCTCGACTTCACCGTCGCCATCGACGTCATCGCCCACGAACTGGCCCACGGGCTCACGCAGTACACGGCCAACCTCAGCTACTACGGCCAGTCCGGCGCGCTCAACGAGTCGGTCTCGGACGTCTTCGGCTCCCTCGTGAAGCAGTACTCCCTGGGCCAGACCGCCGAGCAGGCCGACTGGCTGATCGGCGAGGGGCTGCTCGCGCCCCGGGTCCAGGGTGTGGCCCTGCGCTCGATGAAGGCGCCCGGCACGGCGTACGACGACGACGTGCTCGGCAAGGACCCGCAGCCGGCCTCCATGGACGACTACGTCCACACCGGCGATGACAACGGCGGGGTGCATCTCAACTCCGGCATCCCCAACCGCGCGTTCTACCTCCTGGCGACCGCGCTCGGCGGCAGTTCCTGGGAGCGGGCGGGCCAGCTCTGGTTCGATGTGCTCACAGGTGGTGAACTGGCGGTGGACGCGGACTTCGCGGACTTCGCCCGGCTCACCGTGGCGGCGGCACGCAGCCGCTTCGGCGAGGGCGACGAGGTGGAGGCCGTCCTCAAGGCGTGGTCGGAGGTGGGCGTTCCGACCAGTTAGGCACCCCAGCCGCTCACAACACCCTCCGACCGGCCCGTCCGCCGTGGAAGGACACCGCATGCGGATTCAGGTGAGCAGGACCGGCGGCTTCGCCGGTATCGCGCGCCACCGCGAGATCGACACGTCCGGACGGGCCGACGCCCAGGAGTGGGAGGCCCTGGCGGTCTCGGCCCTCGCCGGCGGCCAGGCCGCCGCGCCCAGGGGCGTCCCGGACGGCTTCAGCTACCGGATAACGGTCGACGGCCGCACCGTGCACTGCGTGGACCCCCGCCTGACCGACGCCCAGCGCGCCTTGATCTCACGCGTCCTGAAGGAGGGCGCGTGAGACGGGGAACGGGCCGGGGCGCCTGACGGGCCTCAGCGGCTTCGGGCGGCTGCGCCGGCCTCCGGCCGCCGGTTCGCGGTGCCGGCTCAGAACCCCAGCTTCCGCAGCTGCTTCGGGACCCACCCACACGGCCCCCTCGCACCCCTCGGCCCCAGGGGGCCTCAGCGGCTTCGGGCGGCTGCGCCGGCCTCCGGCCGCCGGTTCGCGGTGCCGGCTCAGAACCCCAGCTTCCGCAGCTGCTTCGGGTCGCGCTGCCAGTCCTTGGCGACCTTGACGTGCAGGTCGAGGAAGACGGGGGTGCCGAGCAGGGCCTCGATGTGCTTGCGGGACTTGGTGCCGACGTCCTTCAGGCGCTTGCCCTTCGGGCCGATGATGATGCCCTTCTGGCTGGGGCGCTCGATGTAGACGTTGGCGTGGATGTCCAGCAGCGGCTTGTCCGCCGGCCGGTCCTCGCGCGGCAGCATCTCCTCGACGACGACCGCGATGGAGTGCGGCAGCTCGTCACGTACGCCTTCGAGCGCGGCCTCGCGGATCAGCTCCGCGACCATGACCATCTCCGGCTCGTCGGTGAGGTCGCCCTCCGGGTAGAGCGGGGGGCTCTCGGGAAGGAGCGGGGCGATCAGGTCGGACAGCAGGTCGACCTGCTGGTCCTTGACGGCCGAGACGGGGATGATCTCCGCCCACTCGAAGCCGAGCTCCTCGCCGAGCCGGGAGACGGCCAGCAGCTGTTCGGCGAGCTGCTTGGACTCGACCAGGTCGGTCTTGGTGATGATCGCGATCTTGGGCGTCTTCTTGATGCCCGCGAGCTCCTTGACGATGTACTTGTCGCCGGGGCCGAGCTTCTGGTCGGCGGGCAGGCAGAAGCCGATGACGTCGACCTCGGCCCACGTGGTGCGCACGATGTCGTTGAGCCGCTCGCCCAGCAGGGTGCGCGGCTTGTGGAGCCCGGGGGTGTCGACCAGGATCAGCTGGGCGTCCGGCCGGTGCACGATGCCGCGCACGGTGTGCCGGGTCGTCTGCGGACGGTTGGAGGTGATGGCCACCTTCCGCCCGACCAGAGCGTTCGTCAGGGTGGACTTGCCCGCGTTGGGGCGTCCCACGAAGCAGGCGAAACCGGCCCGGTGGGGGGCGGGGTTCTCGGCCTGCCGCGCGGCGGCTTCGGGGTTAGGGCGAACGCTCATGGCGCCCATTGTCCCCGATCCCGGGAGCCGCGGGGCACCGAGGCGCCCGTCACGGCCCCCGGGCCCCGTCCTGGCGGCCCCGCCACGCCCGCGCCGGGCGCGTCACGGCGCGGTGAAACGGGGCGCCCGTGCGTGCGGAGGTCAGCCGGCCGTGACGCTGAGCCGCAGCTGTCCGTCCGGCCCGGCGAGCAGCACCGGCGTGCCGGCCCCGCCCAGGTCCCGTACGGCGGCCCGGTCCTCGTCGGAGGGGGTCTCGGCCTCGGAGACGATCGCGGCGGCCTCCAGGGACTTGGCCCCACTGGCCACGGCCATCGCGACGGCCGTCCGCAGGGCGCTGAGCTTCAGCGAGTCCAGCTCCACGGTCCCCGCCACGTAGGTGCGTCCGGTCTCGTCCCGGACGGCCGCGCCCTCCGGCACCCCGTTGCGGGCGCGGGCGCTGCGCGCCAGGGTGACGATCTTGCGGTCCTCGGCCCCGAGGTCGGTGCTCTCAGTCATGTGCCGAGCATACGAAGCCCGGCGCGGGGCCGGGCACGCGGGAGCCCGGCCCGGTGCGCCTCAGGGCCGGTCGAGGCGGAGCCGCTCCGCCCTGGGGAGGCCGGCCACGACCAGGTCGTAGCTGTCCTCGACCAGCTCGCGCAGCTTCGCGTCGGGCAGTCCGGAGACCGTGACGGTGTTCCAGTGGCGCTTGTTCATGTGCCAGCCCGGCGCCACCGCCTCGTACTCCTCGCGCAGCCGCATCGCCTCGTCGGGGTCGCACTTGAGGTTCACCGTCAGCGGCCGGGCGTCCAGCGCGCTCAGCGCGAACATCTTGCCGAGCACCTTGAAGACGGACGCCTCCGGCCCGAACGGGAACTCCTCGACGCTCGCGTTGAAGCCCAGGCAGAACGCCCTCAGCTGCTGCGGTGTCATTCCGGCGTCTCCTCCTGCTCGGGAGCCACCGGCTCCACAAGGACCGTGACGATCTTGTTCCGGCGGCCCGCCGGGGACTCAGCGGTGAGCCGCAGCCGCCGCCCGTCGGGCAGTTCGACCTCCGAGGACGCGCCGGCGATCGGGACCCGGCCGAGCGCCTTCGCGAGGAGGCCGCCGACCGTCTCCACGTCCTCGTCGTCGTACTCGTCGAGGCCGAACAGCTCGCCGAGGTCTCCGATGTCGAGCCGGGCGGTCACTCGGAAGCAGCCGTTCTCCAACTCCTGGACGGGCGGCAGTTCGCGGTCGTACTCGTCGGTGATCTCGCCGACGATCTCCTCCAGGATGTCCTCGATGGTGACGATGCCCGCCGTGCCGCCGTACTCGTCGATGACGACGGCGACGTGGCTGCGCTCCTGCTGCATCTCGCGCAGCAGGTCACCGGCGTTCTTCGTGTCGGGCACGAACGCCGCCGGGCGCATCGCCGTGGAGACCGGATCGGCCTCCGACTCCCGGTTGATGTGCGTCTTGCGGACCAGGTCCTTCAGATAGACGATCCCGACGATGTCGTCCTCGTTCTCGCCGGTGACCGGGATGCGCGAGAAACCGGAGCGCAGCGCGAGGGTGAGCGCCTGCCGGATCGTCTTGTAGCGCTCGATGCAGACGAGGTCGGTGCGCGGGACCATCACCTCGCGCACCAGCGTGTCACCGAGCTCGAAGACGGAGTGCACCATGCGGCGCTCCTCGTCCTCGATCAGCGACTCCTGCTCGGCGAGGTCCACCATGGCCCGCAGCTCCGCCTCGCTGGCGAACGGGCCCTTGCGGAAGCCCTTGCCGGGGGTCAGCGCGTTGCCGATGAGGATCAGCAGCTGCGGGATCGGCCCCATGATCCGGGCCAGCGGCAGCAGCACGTACGCCGAGGCGGTGGCCGTGTTCAGCGGGTGCTGGCGGCCGATGGTGCGCGGCGAGACGCCGATCGCGACGTAGGAGACGAGGACCATCACGCCGATGGCGACGGCCAGCGCCTCCCAGGTCTCCGGGAACTCCTTCAGGCAGGCGTAGGTGACGAGCACCCCGGCGGCCATCTCGCAGGCGACCCGCACCAGCAGGGCGACGTTGAGATAACGCGTCGGATCGGCCGCGACCTGTTCCAGCTTGGCGCTGCCGCGCCGCCCCGAGCGGACCGCCTCGGCCGCCCGGAAGCTCGACGTACGGGCGATGCCGGCCTCGGCGCAGGCCGCGAGCCAGCCGCCGACGACCAGCAGGACGACGCCGAAGATCAGCGGCAGGCTCACGAGACGGTCGGGGCGGGGGACGGGCCGGTCAGCCCGCGCTCACCGCGCCAGCCGTCCACGATGGCCGCCTGGAGGCCGAACATCTCGGCCTTCTCGTCCGGCTCCTCGTGGTCGTAGCCCAGCAGGTGCAGCACCCCGTGGACGGTGAGCAGCTGAAGCTCCTCGTCCATGGAGTGCTGCGTCTCGGCTTCCTCGCCCTGCTTCTTGGCGACCTCGGGGCAGAGCACGATGTCACCGAGGAGCCCCTGCGGGGGCTCCTCGTCGTCCTTGGCCGGCGGACGCAGCTCGTCCATGGGGAAGGACATGACATCCGTCGGGCCCGTCAGGTCCATCCACTGGATGTGCAGCTGCTCCATCGCGGCGCCGTCCACCACGATCACCGACAGCTCGGAGAGGGGGTGGATCCGCATGCGTGCGAGCGCGTAGCGGGCGATGTCGAGGATCGCCTGCTCGTCGACCTCGGTTCCGGACTCGTTGTTGACGTCGATCGACATGGTGCGCTGCTACTGCTTCCCGTTGTGGCGGCCGCGGCCCCGATGGCCGCTGCCGTCCTGCTCGCCCTTGCTGTTGTCGTACTTCTCGTACGCGTCGACGATACGGCCGACCAGCTTGTGCCGGACGACATCCTGGGAGGTGAGGCGGGAGAAGTGCACGTCGTCGATGCCCTCCAGGATCTCCTGGACCTGACGCAGACCGCTCTTCGTCCCCGTCGGCAGGTCGACCTGGGTGATGTCGCCGGTGACGACGATCTTGGAATCGAAGCCGAGCCGGGTGAGGAACATCTTCATCTGCTCGGCGCTGGTGTTCTGCGCCTCGTCCAGGATGATGAAGGCGTCGTTGAGCGTGTTGTGCGTCAGCAGGTAGTCCTGAGTGACGTAGAGCGAGTCCTCCGCCGCCACCTGGATGCACACGGCCTCCTCTCGGCCGGCCGGCTCGATGCTGTCGATGAAACGCATCGGACGACCGCCGCCGCCCGCGGCGTGATACTTCTCCGCCTTGCGAGCGAGACGGAAGGGCTCGATGCCCTCGGGGAGCCGGATGTCGACGACGTGCAAGTCGTAACGGTGGTGGACCTCGCGTCCCCTCGCCAGCACCGGTGCACGGCCTTCGGCGGCCCTGCACCGGGTATAGGCGACGCCACCGAGGGATTGCACGAGGGCGATCACGTCGTCGCGCAGAAGGATGGACGCCGTTGAGTACTGGATCCGGCAGGTGCGGTCCGTTTGGGTGACCGGACCTCCGTCCGCGTCGAGCAGACCTTGAAGGACCGCGAGACGGACCTCGGCGGAGTTGAAGAGGTACGCGTCCGGAACGAACTCGGAGTGGGAGCGCGTGCCCACCAGATCGAGTTCACGCAGCCCACGAGTGACCGGGTTCTCCAGCGTCACCACATCGCCCGGAGCCTTCACCCGGTTCAGGATGTAGTCGGGCCCGCCCTTGTGACGTACGGAAACGCCTGGCAGCGAACTCTCCAGGGCCTCGGCCAGCTCGGGGTCTTCGGTGGCGAACGAGGGGGTCGTCGAACCGGTCAGGCAACCATCGCCCAGCAGCAGCCCCAGCGCGTACGGGTCCATGGGAACCTCGCGCTCGGGAAAGCTGACCGGCGCGGTGAGCATCGGAAGCTCGTAACGGCGCGCGTGTGCCGCACGAAGGTTGCCGATCATCTCCTTGGTCTCCAGGACCCGCCACGGCTTGTCCCGCCGCTTGTCCGACGCCGTACGAACCGTCCACAGGTGGTCACCACAGCACAGGGTCCAGGAGCCGTCCTGCGCGCTGACTCGGTAGATGTCCTTCTCGCCCTGCGGGTACACGCCGAGCACCGGTGTAGGCGCACCGTCGGAGCCGATGACGAGGTCACCTACCTCAAGGGTGCCGATGGGGCGCCAGCCGTCCGGCGTCAGCACATTGGTAAAGACGGGTTGGGCTCTTCCACGCATGTATGCCAGCGGTGCCACCTCGATCGTGCCCGCTGCCATCAGGCGCGGGATCGAGTCGGGGTCGAGCATGTCGTGCAGCGCGTCGTAGAGCGGGCGCAGATACGGGTCGATCTTGTCGAACAGCGTGCCGGGCAGGAAGCCGAGGCGCTCGCCCGCCTCGACGGCCGGGCGGGTCAGGATGATCCGGCTGACCTGCTTGGACTGCAGGGCCTGGACCGCCTTGGCCATGGCGAGGTAGGTCTTGCCCGTACCGGCGGGGCCGATGCCGAAGACGATCGTGTGCTTGTCGATCGCGTCGACGTACCGCTTCTGGTTGAGCGTCTTGGGACGGATCGTGCGGCCGCGGCTGGAGAGGATGTTCTGCGTGAGCACCTCGGCCGGGGTCTCGGTGCCGTCCGCCTGACCGTTGTCACTGGCCTTGAGCATCGCGATCGACCGTTCCACGGCGTCCTCCGTCATCGGCTGTCCGGTGCGGAGCACCAGCACCATCTCGTCGAACAGGCGCTGGATCAGGGCGATGTCCGCCGCGTTGCCCGTCGCGCTTATGTCATTGCCCCGGACGTGGATGTCGGCCGCCGGGAACGCCGCTTCGATCACGCGCAGCAGCGAGTCGCCCGCTCCCAGCAGCATCACCATCGGGTGAGCGGCCGGGATGCTGATGTGGGCACGCGCCTGCGGCTGTGTGGGTGACTGAGTCATGGGCCGGCCCTCGGGCCTGCGCATACCTCCCGTTGCAGGGTTCTCGCTGCTCGAAAACCTCGTGTGTCACAAGCCTACGACTCCGCGGTGACAACACCAGAGGTTTTCCGGGGCGGTGGGATTACGGGCGGAAGCCGATCGTGGGTACGGCCCGGCGCAGCGGCCACGGGCGGGCGGCGGCCGGCAGCAGGTCGTCGAGGAAGGCGTAGCGCCTGAGCGCCGCCGGGTCCTGGCCGGCGCAGGTGCGCACCTGCTGCCACCAGGCGGCGATCTCCGCCCAGCCGGGGGCCGAGAGCGAGCCGCCGAACTCCTGGACGGAGAGGGCCGCGGTCAGTCCGGCGAAGGCGAGGCGGTCGGCGAGGGGCCAGCCGGCCAGGGTGCCGGTGACGAAGCCGGCCACGAAGACGTCGCCCGCCCCGGTGGGGTCCAGGGCCTCGACCTCGATGGCCGGCACCTCGGCGGCGGTTCCGGTGACCGCGTCGACCGCGTAGGCGCCCTCGGAGCCGAGGGTGACGACGGCGAGCGGTACGCGTTCGGCGAGGGCGTGCGCGGCGGCCCGGGGGCAGTCGGTACGGGTGTAGCGCATCGCCTCCCCGGCGTTGGGCAGGAAGGCGTGGCAGTGCTCCAGGCCGTTCAGGGCGTCCAGGTCCCAGCGCCCGGTCTCGTCCCAGCCGACGTCCCCGAAGATCAGGGCTCCCCGGCGGGCGGCCTCGGCGACCCAGGGTTCGGTGCGGCCGGGGACGAGCGAGGTGACGGCGGCCCGGGCCCTGGGCGGGCAGCGGGGGAAGGCGGGGGCCTCGGGCGAGGCGGTGGTGGGGAGCGCCGGGGCCTCGTGGCCGTGCGAGACCATCGTCCGCTCGCCCTCGTACGCCATGGAGACGGTCACCGGGGAGTGCCAGCCGCGGACGGTGTGCGACCGGGAGAGGTCGATGCCCTCGCCCTGTTCGAGCGCGTCCCAGCAGTACTCGCCGTAGTGGTCGTCGCCGAACGCGGCGGCCAGGGAGGTGTGCAGGCCGAGGCGGGCCAGCGCGGTCGCCATGTTGGCGACGCCGCCGGGGCTGGAGCCCATGCCGCGGGCCCAGGACTCGGTGCCGCGCACGGGGGCGCTGTCCAGGCCGGTGAAGATGATGTCGAGGAAGACCGTGCCGGTGAGGAAGACGTCGCAGTCGGGGTCCTGCGGGGCGCGCAGCCCGTCCAGCGGGTCGATCTGCGGAATGTCAGCGCTCACCTTGCACTCCCCGGTCGTGGCGGTTGCGGCCAGTGTGCCCGATACGCGGCGGTGATGGACGAGTGCGCGCCGTGCGTGTGTTCACGGCAGCTGACCTGCGTAAACATCCGCAGCTACCCATCCGAGAACCACGTAAACACAAATGTGCCCCAGATCACAGAAGACCGGCTTTCGGTGGGCCGGGAGCACTTGATACAAATTGGCCCGCGAGCACCGTTGGAGACGTACCCGACGGAAGCGCCGATTTCCTCGTATTTCCCCCTCTGCCTTCTGCCGTCTCCCGGCATGTCTTCAGGAACGCCCATGTCCTCGCGCCCTCGCGCCGCGTGGCCCCTGGTCGCCGTGTTCACCGCCGGTTACCTCGCCGCCTATCTCCTCCCCACCATCGTGGGACGGCTCTCCGTCTACCTGGGCCTCAGCACGGCGCAGGCCGGGCTCGTCGGCAGCGCGCTGCTGCTGAGTTCGGCCTCCGCCGGCTTCTCCCTGGCGGGTCGCGTGGAGACGTACGGGCCGTGCAGACCGGCACGCGTGGGACTGATCCTGTGCGTGGTGGGGTACGGCTGCGCCGCGCTGGCCGGGTCCGTGCCGCTGATCGTCACCGGCGCCGTGGTCGGCGGCTTCGGCTCCGGTACGGCGACCGCCGTCGCGGCGGCGGGCATCGCCGCCCAGCGCGACCCGCACCGCACCTCGTCCCTGGGCCTGCTGAGCGTCTCGGCGACCGCGGGCGCCCTGTACCTGACGGTCCCGCACCTGGGCGGCGGCCACCGGCTGCCGTTCGCCTCGATCGCCCTGGTCGCGCTCCTGGTCTGGCCGGCCACCTCCCGGCTCGGCGGCTCCGCCCCGGCCGGACCGGCCGTCCCCGCGGCGGGCCGGCTGCCCAACCGCCGCTCCGGCCTGGTCCTCGCGGGCGGCATGCTCGTCTGGTCGATGGCGCAGAACGCGCTGTGGGGCGTCAGCAGCCGGATCGGCGTGGACCAGGTCGGGCTGTCCGAGGTGACCATCGGTGCCGTGTTCGCCGCCGCGCTCGGCGCCGGGCTGCTCGGCGTGATGGGCGCCGGGGTGCTCGGCTCCAAGCTCGGCCGCGCGGTCCCGATCGGCGTGGGCACCGCGGTCATCGCGGGGAGCATCGTGCTCAGCTCCTCCGCCGACGGCTTCGGCTCCTTCGCGACCGGCGAGATCCTCTGGAACACCGTCTACCCGGTGGTCCTCTCGTACCTGATCGGCCTGGCCGCCTCCCTCGACGTACGCGGTCGCTGGGCGGTCCTCGCCGGGTCCGCCTCGTCCGTCGGCGTCGCCTGCGGGCCGGTGCTCGGCAGTGTGCTCTCCGAGGAGGCCGGCTACCAGGGGATGGGCCTGATCCTGGGCGTGACGACCCTGCTGATAGCGCTCCCGGTGACCGCGGTGGCGCTGCACACCGGCGGCCGTCCGCTGGTGCCCGGTTCGGTACGCCGCCGGGGCGGTGCGCCCGCGGCCCTGCTCGCCGTCACCACGGGCGCGGTGCCCGGCGCGGTGCCCAAGGTGGGCGCGCCCGAGCAGGCCGTCACGGAGATCAGCATCCCGGCCCTGCGCCGCAGGCGCCTCGGCAGGAACGCGTTCCGCACGGCCGGCCCGGAGGGCGGTCAGTCGAACGCGTACGCCTCGACCTCCGACAAGTAGCGCGTCCTGCGCTCCTCGTCGTGGTCGAGGAAGGCCGCCTCGAAGGAGTTGCGGGCCAGCGTGCGCAGCTGCTCGCGGTCCAGGCCGAGGGCCTCGTGCACGGCGTGGAAGGTGTCTCCGACGTACCCGCCGAAGTAGGCGGGGTCGTCGGAGTTGACCGTGCAGAGCAGCCCGGCCTCCAGCATGGCGGGCAGCGGGTGCTGCTCCAGCGTGTCGACCGCGCGCAGCCGTACGTTGGACAGCGGGCACAGCGTGAGCGGTACGCGCTCCGCGACCAGCCGCTTCACCAGGTCCGGGTCCTCCATGCAGCGCAGCCCGTGGTCGATCCGCTCCACGCCCAGCACGTCGAGCGCCTCGCGGATGTAGGAGGGCGGCCCCTCCTCCCCCGCGTGGGCGACCTTGCGCAGGCCGAGCTCCCCGGCCCGTTCGTACACCTCGCGGAACTTCACGGGCGGGTGGCCGACTTCGGCGGAGTCCAGGCCGACGGCGCTGATCCGGTGCAGGTGCGGCCGGGCCGCCTCCAGGGTCTCCAGGGCCGATTCGGCGGAATGGTCGCGCAGGAAGCACATGATCAGCTGGGTGGAGACGCCGTGCTTCTCCTCGCTGCGCTCCAGCGCCCGGCCGAGACCCTCGACGACGGTGCCGATGGGCACGCCGCGTGCGGTGTGGGCCTGCGGGTCGAAGAAGATCTCGGCGTGCCGCACCCCCTGGGCGGCGGCGCGGGCGAGGTAGGCGTCGGCGAGCTCGGTGAAGTCGTCCTCGGTCCGCAGCACCGCCATCAGCGCGTAGTAGAGGTCCAGGAAGCTCTGCAGGTCCTCGAAGAGGTACGCGGTGCGCAGGGCCTCGGTGTCCGCGTACGGCAGGGTCACGCCGTTGCGCGCGGCGAGCGCGAAGGCCAGTTCCGGTTCGAGGGTCCCCTCGATGTGGAGGTGGAGTTCCGCTTTGGGGAGGTGCACGGTGTTTCTCACTTACGCAGGTGGTGCTGGGTGGGGGGCTGTCACGGGTGACGGCTCGGCACCGCTACCCGCATCAGATCCTCCGCGACGGTCAGCCCGCCCTCGTACCCGGCCCCCCTCGCCTCGGCCTCGAAGGCCTCCGGCTCCGGGTAGCGCTGGGAGAAGTGCGTGAGGACGAGATGCCGTACGCCCGCCTCCCGGGCGACCGTGGCCGCCTGGGCCGCGGTCAGGTGGCCGTGGTCCGCGGCCAGTCTCCGGTCCTCGTCGAGGAAGGTCGACTCGATGACCAGCAGGTCGCACCCCTCGGCGAGGGCGTACACGCCGTCGCAGAGCCTGGTGTCCATGATGAACGCGAACCGCTGTCCGCGCCTGGGCTCGGACACGTCCGCGAGGGTGACCCCGCCGAGGTCACCCTCGCGCTGGAGGCGTCCGACGTCGGGCCCCTCGATGCCGTGCTCGGCGAGCTTCGCGGGCAGCATGCGCCGCCCGTCGGGCTCGGTGAGCCGGTAGCCGTACGACTCGACGGGGTGCGAGAGCCGGTGGCTGTCGAGCGTGTACGCGGCGGTGGTGGCCAGCGGCCCGTCGGCGGCGACCGGGGCCTCGGTCAGCCGCACGGTCTCGCGGTAGGCGGTGGAGTACCGCAGCCGGTCGAAGAAGTGCTGCCCGCTCGCCGGGTAGTGGGCGGTCACCGGGTGGGGGACCTGGTCGAGGTTGATCCGCTGGATCACCCCGGCGAGGCCGAGCGAGTGGTCGCCGTGGAAGTGCGTGACGCAGATCCGGTTGATGTCGTGCGCGGCGACACCGGCCCGCAGCATCTGGCGCTGGGTGCCCTCGCCGGGGTCGAAGAGGATGCCCTCGCCGTCCCAGCGCAGCAGATAGCCGTTGTGGTTGCGGTGCCGTGTCGGGACCTGGCTGGCGGTCCCGAGCACGACGAGTTCACGTGCGGACATCTATCCGGGCGGCCATTCCAGGCCGCGGCCGCCCAGCACGTGCGCGTGCGCGTGGAAGACGGTCTGGCCGGCGCCGGCGCCGGTGTTGAACACGACCCGGTACCCGCTCTGGTCGATCTTCTCGTCCGCCGCCACGTTGCCCGCCTCGCACAGCACGTCGGCGAGCACCTGCGGTTCGGCGGCGCCGAGGGCGGCGGCGTCCGGATGGTGCAGGCGCGGGATGACCAGTACGTGGGTGGGGGCCTGGGGGTTGATGTCGCGGAAGGCGACGGTGGTGTCGGTCTCGCGGACGATGGTGGCCGGGATCTCGCCCGAGACGATCTTGCAGAACAGGCAGTCGGGCTGGGGTTCTCCTGCCATTTGCTTGCGCGCTCCTTGGGTCTCGGGTGATCCGTTGCGGGCCAGCCTATCCGGGCGGGCCCGGGGGCGACGGCTTTCGGGGGCGCTGCCCCCGTACCCCCGGTCATCAATCGCCGGAGGGGCTTGATTTTGCCGCCGCCGCCGCACACCTGCGGCGGCGCTTTCAGCCCCGCCGGCGATTGAGGCGCGGGGTCCGGGGCGGAGCCCCGGGTCCGGGAAGGGGCGGGGTGGGGAACAGGCCCGCCGCAGGCGCACCGCCCCCACCCGCCCGCCTCAGCCGGACAGCCCCGGCAGCTCCGGCGGCACCTTCGCCGGCACCCGCTCCAACGACTCCAGCCCGATCCGCACCGCCTCGTCCAACTGCGGATCACGCCCCTCGGCGTGATCCCGCGGCGTCATCACGACCTCCACGTCCGGATCGACGCCGTGGTTCTCGACGCCCCACCCGTACCCCTCCAGCCAGAACGCGTACTTCGGCTGGGTGACCAGCGTGCCGTCGACCAGCCGGTAGCGGCTGTCGATGCCGACCACGCCGCCCCACGTGCGCACGCCGACCACGGGCCCGATCTTCAGGGCCTTGATCGCGGCGTTCACGATGTCGCCGTCCGAGCCGGAGAACTCGTTCGCGACGGCCACGACCGGCCCGCGCGGCGCGTCGGCCGGGTAGCTGTAGGGCCGCACGTCGCGCGGGAGGTCCCAGCCGACGATGCGGCGGGCCAGCTTCTCGACGACGAGCTGGGAGGTGTGGCCGCCCCGGTTCTCCCGGACGTCCACGACCAGGCCCTCGCGCGCCATCTCGGTGCGCAGGTCGCGGTGGATCTGGGCCCAGCCGCCGCCGACCATGTCGGGGACGTGGAGGTAGCCCAGCCGGCCGCCCGAGCGCTCGTGCACGTACGCCCGCCGGTCGGCGACCCACGCGTGGTAGCGCAGGGCCTCCTCGTCGGCGACGGGTACGACGACGACGTGGCGCGGGTCGCCCCCGTCGGCCGGGGAGACCGTCAGCTCGACGGGCTTGCCGGCCGAGCCGGTGAGCAGCGGCGCGGGGCCGGTCAGGGGGTCGACGGGGTGCCCGTCGACGGCCAGGACCGCGTCCCCGGCCCGGACCGCCACGCCCGGCGCGGCGAGCGGCGAGCGGGCCGCCGGGTCCGAGGTCTCGGAGGGCAGCACGCGGTCGATGCGCCAGCTGCCGTCCTCCGCGCGGGAGAGGTCCGCCCCGAGCAGCCCCTGCCGGGCCGCCTCGTCGCGCCACCCGCCGGGCGGGGTCACGTAGGCGTGCGAGGTGCCCAGCTCGCCCTGGACCTCCCAGAGCAGGTCCATGAGGTCGTCGTGGGTCGCGACGCGCTCCAGGACCGGGCGGTAGCGGTCCAGGACGCCGTCCCAGTCGACGCCGCCCATGTCGGGCCGCCAGAAGTTGTCCCGCATGACGCGGCCGGCCTCGGCGTACATCTGGCGCCACTCGGCGGCCGGGTCGAGGGTGCGGCGGATCCGGGAGAGGTCGACGGTCACGGCGTCGTCGTGGTCGTCGTCACCGGCGGGCACGCGGCTGTCGGAGGGGACGACGGACAGCTTGCCGTGGTTGATGACCGCGAGCCGCTTCCCGTCACCGCTGACCGCGAAACGGCTGATGTCCGAGGTGAGTTCCTCGCAGCGCAGCTTCTCCAGGTCGTACCGCTCCAGGACGGTGTCCGGGCGCCGCGCGTCCGGCCCGGCGCCGCTGGTGCCGAGGACCCCGGTGAGCGGGTGGCGCAGCCAGAGCAGCCCGTCCCGCGCGGCACGGAGCGAGGAGTAGACGGCGGCCTCGACGGGAAGGGGCACGATCCGGTCGGCGAGGCCGTCCAGGTCGATGCGGGTGATGGGGAGCGCGGTGGGGTTGTCCTCGCCGTCGGCGCCCTTCTCCTTCTCCGTGGGCCGGCCGTGCAGCTGCGGCCCGAAGGGGGAAGGCGTGGTCGCCGCGAGCGTCAGCAGGTGCGGCCGGCAGGACCCGATGAACGCCATGTCGAAGACGTGCGCGTCGTAGACGGGGTCGAAGGCGCGCTCGGAGAGGAAGGCGAGATGCTTGCCGTCGGTGGTGAAGGCGGGCGCGAAGTCCCGGAACCGCAGCGGGGTCGCCTCGGAGACCGAGAGGTCGGCGATATGGGCCAGCTTGAGCTGGCTGAGCGGCTCGGGGCCGGGGTGCGACCAGGCGAGCCACGCGGAGTCGGGCGACCAGGCCAGGCCTGAGGCGTCGCCGTGCTCGCTGCGGTCCACCTCGTGGATCTCGCCGCTGTCCCGCTCGACGATGAGCACGCGGCCGTCGTGCGCGGCGACCGCGAACCGGCTGCCGTCGGGGGCGGGGGCGAGGTCCAGTACGCGGCCGATCCGGCCGGCCGCCAGGCGGCGGGGCACGGCGCCCGGCGAGGTGCCGGTGGCGGGGGCGATCTCCAGCGCGTCGTCGCCCTCGGCGTCGGTGACCCAGACGACGTGCTGGTCGCCGTCGGCCTGGAAGGTGCGCGGCAGCCTGGCCCGTACGCCGGGTTCGGCGGCGAGCGCGCGGGCCGGGCCCTCGCGGTGGGTGACCCAGTGGACGGCGCCCCTCGACAGGACGGCGCTGCCCCGGCCGGTGCGGTCGGGCGAGGCGCTGGTCAGGTGGCTGTCGGCGTGCAGCGGGTAAGGCTGGAGGTCGGCGCGCTGGCCGCCGAGCCGGATCTCGACGCGGCGGGGCTCGTCGCCCTCCAGGCCGTCCAGGAGCCAGAGTTCACCGGCGGAGGCGTAGGCGACCCGAGTGCCGTCGGTGGTGGCGTGTCGCGCGTAGAAGCCGTCGACGGGGGTGTGCCGGCGCAGGTCCGTGCCGTCGGGCAGCGAGGAGTAGAGGGCGCCGACGCCCTCGTGGTCGGAGAGGAACGCGATGCGCTCCCCCACCCACATCGGGCATTCGAGGTTGCCGTCGAGGTCCTCGTGGACGCGGACGAACTCCAGCGGGTCGCCCTCGGCCGCGATCCAGAGCTTGCCGGCCGTGCCGCCCCGGTAGCGCTTCCAGGTGGCGGCCTCGCGCCCCATGGTGGCCGAGAGCAGCAGGACGCGTCCGCCGGGCCCGTACGCGAGGGAGCCGACGGGGCCGTACGGGAGGATCCGCGCGGGACCGCCGTCGACCGGGACGGCCCTGGCCCAGCTGCGGCGCAGCGAGACCTGGCCCTGGGTGCTGGTGACCAGTACGTCCCCTTCGGGGGTCCAGCCGCGCACGGTGGTGCGGGTGTCTCCCCAGTGGGTGAGCCGGCGTGAGGGTCCGCCGTCCGCGGGTGCGAGGTGCACTTCGGGCGCCCCGTCACGGGTGGAGGTCCAGGCGACGAGGGTGCCGTCGGGCGATATGCGCGGCTGGGTCACGGGACGGTTGTCTGCGCTGACCCGCCACGCCCGGCCGCCGTCGAGCGGGGCGAGCCAGACGTCGTCCTCGGCGGTGAAGGCGATCAAGTCACCCTGGACATGGGGGTACCGGAGGTAGGAAGGCTGTGTCACACGATCACCCTAGGCCGCGGGTGTGCCTGGTGGCACGGGGTTGGCCGGAGTACGTCACCCACCGCCGCCTGCGCCCCGGGGACGTGCGGGCCGGGTAATCCGTCAACCGTCGTGGCCACACCGCTATTTGCCGGGGTACGCGGTGACCGTGACCGTCACCGTGGCTGTCGGGCCGTTGCCCCGGCCCGGGCCTCCGGCGGGCGGCGCGGTCGTGGCCGGGGTGGTGCAGTCGCCGAGCAGGGCGGCCCGGAAGACGGCGCGCCCGCCGGTCTTCGCGGTCATGTCGCCGCGCACGCACCGGCCTTCGACGGCATGGGTCACCCGCCCGTCCAGCGCGATGTCCCCGCCGGACCTCGTCTCGCCGTCGCAGTGGACCTCGGCCACTCGGCGCGGGGAGGCGGAGGGCGCCGCGGGGCGGGTGGCGCCGCCCCCGTCGAGGGAAGCCGTGCAGGTCAGCCAGCGCACATGGACGCCTTCGTGCTCCAGCGCGCGGGTGGCGGTCCGGTCGGTGGTCACGGCGACGGACGCGGTGTTCAACGCGCCGACACCGTCCGCCGGTTCACAGGCCGCGAGACCGGTGACGGCCGCGGCGGCGAGGCAGAGTGCGGCCGGAAAGCGACGGGCCGTACGCCGGCCCCATGCCCTTGATGTCCCCATACGGGCAGCCTCCCACCGCGCCTGGCGACGCGGTAGTGCACTTCCGGGCACAACCACCCCATCGGGGACGGTTTACGACCAGCGCCCCGTACGTCCCAGCAGCAGCGCGGTCGCCGCGGTGCCCGCCGTCGAGGTGCGCAGGACCGAGGGGCCGAGCCGGCAGGTGCGGGCACCGGCGGCGGTGAACGCGGCCAGTTCGTCCGGGGAGACACCGCCCTCGGGGCCGACGACCAGCACGATCTCGCCCGCGTCGGGCAGGGCGACGGTGGCCAGGGCCTCGCTGTCGCAGGCGCGGTCCTCGTGCAGGACGGCCGCGAAGTCCGCCGCGGCCAGCAGCGCCGCGACCTGCTTGGTGGTGGCCAGGTCGGCCACGTCGGGGAAGCGCACCCGGCGGGACTGCTTGCCGGCCTCCCGGGCCGTACTGCGCCACTTCGCCAGGGACTTGAGGCCGCGGTCGCCCTTCCACTGGGTGACACAGCGCGCCGCCTGCCACGGCACGACCCCGTCGGCACCGGTCTCGGTCATCGTCTCCACGGCGACCTCACCCCGGTCCCCCTTGGGCAGGGCCTGGACGACGGTGATCCGGACGGCCGGGGCCGGCTCCTCGTGGACCGGGTCCAGCCCGCCGACGACCAGCCGGTCCTTGCCCTCGGCGGAGCGCACGACGCCCTGGGCCCAGCGGCCGCGGCCGTCGGTCAGGACGACCTCCTCGCCGGTGCGCAGCCGCTTCACGGAGACCGCGTGCCGCCCCTCGGGGCCGTCGAGAACGAACTCCGGTGCGTCCGGCAGCTGTTCGACGACGAAGACGGGTGCCGTCACTGGGTGCTCCTCGTGCTCACTGCCGTCCGTGCGGCGTCCAGTTCCTCGGCGAGCAGCCGGACCAGCCGGGCCGCCGGCAGTTCGCGGGCCATCCGGTGGCCCTGCCCGGCCCACAGCGCCATGCCCTGTGCGTCCCCGGCCTTCGCGGCCGCCTTGCGCAGCACGGAGGTCATGTGGTGGGCCTGGGGGTAGGCGGCCGGGGCGTACGGGCCGTGCTCGCGCACGAAGCGGTTGACCAGGCCGCGTGCCGGGCGTCCGGAGAACGCCCTGGTCAGGGTGGTCCGGACGAACAGCGGGTTGGTCAGGGCCTTCTTGTGCAGCACATGGGCGCCGGACTCCGGGCAGGGCAGGAAGGCGGTGCCCAGCTGGGCGGCGTCGGCGCCCGCCGCGAGCACGGCGGCGATCTGCGAGCCGCGCATCAGGCCGCCCGCGGCGATGACCGGTATCTGCACGGTCTCGCGGACCTGGGTGACCAGGCTGAGCAGCCCCGTGCCGCCGTCCTCGGTGGCCGGGTCGTCCTGGAAGGTGGAGCGGTGGCCGCCCGCCTCGGTGCCCTGGGCGCAGACGGCGTCGGCCCCGGCCCACTGGGCGGCCTGGGCCTCCTCGGGCGAGGTGACGGTGACGACGGTGTACGTACCGGCCGCGGCGAAGGCGTCGAGGGTGTCGCGCGAGGGGCAGCCGAAGGTGAAGGAGACGACCGGGACCGGGGCGTCGAGGAGGACGGCGAGCTTGTCCTCGTACCCGTCGTCGCCGGGGACGTCGGTGTCGCCGAGGGCCGTCTCGTACCAGGCGGCTTCGCCCGCGAGCCGGAGGCGGTAGGCCTCCAGGGCCGCGGGGTCGGCGTGGCTCTGCTGCGGCATGAAGAGGTTGACGCCGAAGGGCTGCCCGGTCAGGCCGCGCACCTGGTCGATCTCATCGCGGATGCCGTCCGCCGTCTTGTACCCGGCGGCCAGGAAGCCGAGCCCGCCGGCCTCGGAGACGGCCGCGGCGAGCTGCGGGCAGGAGGGACCGCCGGCCATGGGGGCCTGCACGATCGGGTGCCGGCAGAGATCGGTCAGCGCGGAGGACATGACCGCATCGTGTCATGTCCTCCCTGTCCCGTGATGCCCGCCCCGCGACAGTGTCCGGTCCCGGCGCGGTACGGACCCGGAGGCCGGGTCCGTACCGCGTGGATGCCGTCAGCGGCCGTTGAAGGCGTCCTTCAGGCGGGAGAACAGGCCCTGCTGGCCGGGCTGGAACTGGCCGGTGGGCCGCTCCTCGCCGCGCAGCTTGGCCAGTTCGCGCAGGAGGCGTTCCTGCTCGGGGTCCATCTTCGTCGGGGTCATCACCTCGACGTGCACGATGAGGTCGCCGCGTCCGCCGCCGCGCAGGTGCGTGATGCCGCGCCCGTGCAGCGGGACGGACTGGCCGGACTGGGTGCCCGGCCGGATGTCGACCTCCTCCATGCCGTCCAGCGTCTCCAGCGGCACCTTGGTGCCGAGGGCCGCAGCCGTCATGGGGATGGTGACCGTGCAGTGCAGGTCGTCCCCGCGGCGCTGGAACACCGCGTGCGGCAGCTCGTGGATCTCGACGTAGAGGTCGCCGGCGGGGCCGCCGCCGGGGCCGACCTCGCCCTCGCCCGCGAGCTGGATGCGGGTGCCGTTGTCGACACCGGCGGGGATCTTCACGGTCAGCGTGCGCCGCGAGCGGATGCGGCCGTCGCCGGCGCACTCCTGGCAGGGGGTCGGCACGACCGTACCGAAGCCCTGGCACTGCGGGCAGGGCCGCGAGGTCATGACCTGGCCGAGGAAGGACCGGGTGACCTGGGAGACCTCACCGCGGCCGCGGCACATGTCGCAGGTCTGCGCGGAGGTGCCGGGGGCCGCCCCCTCGCCGCTGCACGTCGTGCAGACGACGGCCGTGTCGACCTGGATGTCCTTGGTGGTCCCGAAGGCCGACTCGGCGAGGTCGATCTCCAGCCGGATCATGGCGTCCTGGCCGCGCCGGGTGCGCGAACGGGGTCCGCGCTGCGACGACGTACCGAAGAACGCGTCCATGATGTCCGAGAAATTGCCGAAGCCGCCCTGGCCGAAGCCGCCGGCGCCGCCGCCCCCGGACTGGGAGAGGGGGTCGCCGCCGAGGTCATAGACCTGCTTCTTCTGGGCGTCCGACAGCACCTCGTAGGCGGCGTTGATCTCCTTGAACCGCTCCTGGGTCTTCGGATCGGGGTTGACGTCCGGGTGCAGCTCGCGGGCGAGCCTCCGGAAGGCCTTCTTGATCTCGTCCTGGGAAGCGTCGCGGCGCACGCCGAGTACGGCGTAGTAGTCCGTGGCCACTTACGACTCCGCCAGGATCTGTCCGACGTAACGTGCCACTGCGCGTACCGCTCCCATCGTTCCGGGGTAGTCCATGCGGGTCGGTCCGACCACGCCGAGTTTGGCGACTGCCTCGTCGCCCGAACCGTAGCCGACCGCGACGACGGACGTGGAGTTGAGCCCCTCGTGGGCGTTCTCGTGCCCGATGCGTACGGTCATGCCCGAGTCCGTGGCCTCGCCGAGCAGCTTCAGCAGCACGACCTGCTCCTCCAGTGCCTCAAGCACCGGCCGGATCATCACCGGGAAGTCGTGTCCGAAGCGGGTGAGGTTGGAGGTGCCGCCGATCATCAGCCGCTCCTCCGTCTCCTCGACGAGGGTTTCGAGCAGGATCGAGAGGACGGTGGACACGGTTCCCCGGTCCTCGCTCTCGAAGGATTCCGGCAGGTCCTGCACCAGCTGCGGGACGTCCGCGAAACGGCGTCCCACCACCCGGCTGTTGAGCCGGGCCCGCAGGTCCGCGAGCGCGGTCTCGCCGAACGGCGCCGGGCAGTCGACCAGCCGCTGTTCGACCCGGCCGGTGTCCGTGATCAGCACGAGCATCAGCCGCGCCGGGGCCAGGGACAGCAGTTCCACGTGCCGCACCGTCGAACGGGTCAGCGAGGGATACTGCACGACGGCGACCTGCCGGGTCAGCTGCGCGAGCAGCCGTACGGTGCGGCCCACGACGTCGTCGAGGTCGACCGCGCCGCCGAGGAAGTTCTGGATGGCGCGGCGCTCCGGCGACGAGAGGGGCTTGACGCCCGCGAGCTTGTCGACGAAGAGCCGGTAGCCCTTGTCCGTCGGAATACGCCCGGCGCTGGTGTGGGGCTGGGCGATGAAGCCCTCGTCCTCCAGCACCGCCATGTCGTTGCGGACGGTGGCCGGGGAGACCCCCAGCTTGTGCCGCTCCGTGAGCGCCTTGGAGCCGACGGGCTCCTCGGTGCCGACGTAGTCCTGGACGATGGCGCGCAGCACTTCGAGTCTGCGTTCGCTGAGCATCGCGCGCACACCTCCAGCTGTCCATCTCGTGGTCCTCGGGCCGTTCCCGGGATTCCTCCTGGCACTCGGTGCGTACGAGTGCCAGCGATCCCCGGCCAGTGTACGGCGACGGGGTGGCTTCCTAGCAAGAGCGGTCGGCCACGCTGCCGGGGGACCGCGCAGGTCGCTGCCGATAGCGTCGCCGCATGGACGCCTCTTGGGAAGACTTCGGGTGGGAGCGGCTGGGTCACGGAGCGGGCCGCCGGCGCCTGCCGGTGTGGGACGCGACGGCCCTTTTGGTGGCCGGTGCGGACGGAGTGCTGCTCTGCGACACCGGTGCGTCACTGCGTGAGGGCGTCGAATTGCGTACGCAGGCGGAGGCACTGCTCGGCCGGAGGGTGACGCACATCGCACTCAGTCACCCTCATTTCGATCATGTGCTGGGCACGGCCGCGTTCGCCGGGGCCCGGGTGTACGGCGCCGCGGGGATGGCGGAGCTGCTGCGGCGGGGGGCGGGCGAGCTGTACGCGGACGCGGTGGCCCAGGGCCTGCCCGAGCCGGACGCGGCGGAGTCCGCCGATGTGCTGGTCGCCCCGCGCGAGGAGGTGGACGGGGAGCGGGCGCTGGACCTGGGCGGCCGGGAGGTGGTGCTGGTGAACGTGGGCGCGGCGCACAGCGGCCACGACCTGGCGGTGCTGGTTCCCGGCTCCCCGGCGCTGGTGTTCTGCGGCGACCTGGTGGAGGAGTCGGGCGAACCGCAGGCCGGTCCGGACGCCCGTCCCGCCCGCTGGCCGGCGGCGCTGGACCGGCTGCTGGAGCTGGGCGGCGAGGACGCGCTGTACGTGCCGGGGCACGGGGCCGTGGTGGACGCGGCGTTCGTCCGGGCGCAGCGGGACGCGCTGGCGGCGCGGTTCGGCGGGTCGTAGCGGGACGCGCCGGCGGCGCGGTTCGGCGGGTCGTAGCGGGGAAGGGCGGCCGGGCGGGCGGCCTCACGGTTCGGCGTGTCGCGGGTCTTCCCCGCTTATCGTCGTGCGATGCGCAGCTACCAGCCGGATCTGACCCCGCCGTGGAAGAAGTCCGCCCCCGCCCCCGAGGTGCCCGCCGAGACCGATCTGGTCGTGGAGGAGGCCGTCACCGGCTTCTGCGGTGCGGTGATCCGGTGCGAGAAGACCGCCGAGGGGCCGACGGTGACCCTGGAGGACCGGTTCGGCAAGCACCGGGTCTTCCCGATGGTGCCACGCGGCTTCCTGCTGGAGGGCCGGGTCGTCACGCTGGTGCGCCCGTCGGCCGGCGGACCGGTGCGGCCCACGCGCACGGCTTCCGGTTCGGTGGCGGTGCCCGGGGCGCGGGCCCGGGTGGCGCGGGCCGGGCGGATCTATGTGGAGGGGCGGCACGACGCGGAGCTGGTCGAGCGGGTGTGGGGCGACGACCTGCGCATCGAGGGCGTGGTCGTCGAGTACCTGGAGGGCGTCGACGACCTGCCGGCGATCGTGCGGGAGTTCGCGCCCGCGCCGGACGCCCGTCTGGGGGTGCTGGTCGACCATCTGGTGCCCGGTTCCAAGGAGTCGCGGATCGCGGCCCAGGTGTCGGACGGCAACGTGCTGGTGGTCGGGCACCCGTACATCGACGTGTGGGAGGCCGTGAAGCCCGCGTCGGTGGGGATCGCCGGCTGGCCGGTGGTGCCGCGCGGGCAGGACTGGAAGACGGGGGTGTGCCGGGCGCTGGGCTGGCCGGAGAACACCGGCGCGGCCTGGCAGCGGATTCTGTCCTCGGTCCGGTCCTACCGGGACCTTCAGCCCGAACTCCTGGGCCGAGTAGAGGAATTGATCGATTTCGTCACCCTTCCGGACTGATGTCCGGCGGGCCTTCCCGTCGATCCCGTACCGATACGGACGAATGCCTGCGCCTCGCACGCATCATCGGTTATTGAGTGGGGCCAGGCTCTTTTCGCGAGGGAAGGCACGGGGGCGATGGCGCGCGAGGTCTGGCGGGACAGTGCGGAGAACGAGGCGGCCTCCGCCGTCTTCCACTTCGTCCAGCAGCTCATCGACCGCTACCGCGACAACCGGCCCGTGATGCCGCTGGTGGTCCTCCAGGCCGCCGACGCCGACGTGCCGGCCGCCGTGGACGCCCGGGTCGAACAGATCGTGCGGCAGATCCACCGGGCCAACCAGCCGCGCCGCGTCCCGCTGAAGCTGCTCGAAGGGCGCGGCCCGACGCCGTACGACGCGGCCCTGGACATGGTCCGCACGCTGACCGAGAGACCGTGGGAGACCCGGGGCGGATCGCAGTACAAGCCGTTCGCCTTCCCTCGCTCCCGGCTGCTCGGGGCCATCGAGCAGGCCTCCGAGGCCGTGCTGCGCGATCCGGACCCGGGCGGCTCCCGGGGCCGGCGCGACGAGCGGATCCTGGAGGAGCTGAGCGCGCTGCGCTGGCGGGCCGGGCGGCGCGGCCGGGGCACCTGGTGGAGCGCGTTGCGCGAGTCGGCGCGGCCGGAGACGTTCGTGGGGGCCGTGGTCATCGCGGTCCTGGGTGTGCTGCTCGGCGAGATCGGCTGGCTGCCGACCACGCTGGTGGCCGTGGGGGCGGTCCTCGGGCTCTCGGTCGTCCGGCTGCTCACGACATCCGCGCCGCCGCTGCTGTGGCTGCGCCGGGCCAGCAAGTGGTTCGCCACCACCTCGTCGCTGGCCGCCGCCAGTACGGGCTACCCGTCCGACGGCTGGTCGCGGTTCTCGCCGAGCGGTTCGTGGCGGGTGATCCGGGCGCGGGCGGCGGTGGTCGCGGGGCGGGTGGCCGACGCGGCGGCGGGCGACGAGCGGTCCCGCCAGTTCCACCTGGAGCTGCGGGTGCAGGCGCTGCTGGAGGACCTGCGCCACAACTACCGGCCGCACGCGGCGGACTGGCGACGCGGCAAGCGCACGGTGCCGCCGGTGGTCTTCCTGCCGACGGCCAACCAGGGCAACGGCGGCATCCAGCTGATCAACGCCCTCAACAACGTGCGCTCCCGGCGCAGCGAGGTCGATCCGCTGCTGCTCCTGGCCTCGCTGCCGGCCGCCGAGATCCTGCGGCACACCCCGCCGCTGCCGCCCGACCCGCCGCCCGTGCACACCGGTGCGGCCCGTGCCCGGTACGAGGACTGGGTCGGTCACCTCAGCGTCGGCCAGTCGCCCACCGCCACCGCCACGCCCGCCTGGGTGCTGCAGCTGCCGCTGTCGACGGCTCAGCTGACCCATGAGCACGCGGACGCCCAGCTGTCCACGGAGCGGGTGCGCAGGACGTGGGTGTGGTGGGTGGTGTCGCGGACGACGGTCGCCTGCCTGGTGGCCGGTGCGCTGCTGGGGACGCTGCTGCTGAGCAACCATCTGGCGAACCGTTACTGCCACGGGCCGCTCACGGACGTCAACACGGACTCGGTGCGGCTGCCCGGTCCGGGCGGCGACAAGGAGTGCGTCGGCGTGGCGACGACCACCCGGGTGCGTTTCGCCGAGGGCAACGACCTGGAGCTGGACGGGGCCGGGGCGGGCATCACCTTCGACCGGATCGAGCGGGCGGTGGCCGAGGAGAACGCCTCGATCGAGCCGGGCGACAAGTACGTCACCCTGATCTACGCGGGCCCGTTCACCGCCCCGTCCCCGGAGCGCACCCGCAAGGCCCTGGAGGAGCTGACCGGCGTCTACCTGTACCAGCACCACACCAACACGCTGGACTTCTCCGTGAAGCTGCGGGTCCTGACGGCCAACGGCGGTCAGGACATGCTCCAGCAGATACCGGCGGTGAAGAAGATCATCGAGGTGGCCGGAAAGGACCCCTCGGTCGTCGGCGTGGTCGGGCTCGGCCGCGACACCACCGACAGCCCGGAGGCCACCGCGCTCCTCCAGCGTGCGGGCCTGCCCGTGGTCGACACCACCAACTCCGGCGGCTACCTGGCGACGGACTACTCCAACTACTTCGGTCTGGCGGCCACCGACCAGGAGCAGGCGGACGCCCTCGGCCTGATCGCGAAGCAGGTGGCGGGGAAGGCGGGCGGCAAGGGCAGGCCGCGGGCCCTGGTCCTGTCGCGCAAGCTCGGCAACAACGACAAGGACCGTTACACGGTGGAGCAGCGCAAGGTGGGCAGCGCGATGCTCGCCAAGTCGGGCTTCGCGCTCTCGGAGCCGGTCGAGTACAGCCTCGGCCGCCGCAGCAGCGCCGACCTGGACCGGCCGGTGCAGCAGATCTGCGCGGCGGACCCGGCGCCGCAGGCGCTGTACTTCGCGGGCCGGGTCGAGGATGTCGCCAACCTGATGAGCCGGCTCGCCCACAGCTGCTCCCGCCGCCCCATCACCGTCTTCACGGGCGACGACCTGACGAAGGCCCGGCTCGACGCGAGCACGGACACCACGAAGAACGTCACGCTCTACCACACCGCCCTCGCGCCGATGGGCCGCGGCCGCGCCGACGGCTTCTACGGGGAGTCGCACCGGGCCCTTGAGGAGCTGCTCCCCGAGAGCAGGACGCTTCCCCGGCTGCAGGCGTCGAAACCGTACGAGGACCCGCTCTTCGCGAGCGGCCAGTCGGTGATGTCGTACAGCGCCACGGCCGCCCTGTACGACGCGGCGAGCCACGGCGACGCGGTGAACAGCGCCGCCGAGACCTGGGCGAACCTGTACGCGGTGAAACTGCGGACCATGCCCACGGGGACGATCACCTTCCGCGGCTTCATCCCGTACGAGGCACAGGCGGGCCACGGTCTGGACGTCGTGCAGATCACCTACCCGGAAGGACGGAGCCGTGCCCGGATCATCTGCGGCCGGGCGGCGGGGGCGCGGGCTCTGGAGCCTTCGGGGTGCCCGCTGAAGTGAGCGCGGGCCCGCACCGGCGCCCCGCTCAGTCCACCAGGTCGCGCACCACGGCGTCGGCCAGCAGGCGTCCGCGCAGGGTCAGCACGGCCCGCCCGTCCTCGAACGGCGCCGGTTCCAGGAGGCCGTCGTCCACCGCCCGGCGGGCGGACGCGAGCCCGGCGGGGGCCAGCAGGGAGAGCGGGCAGCCGTCGACGAGCCGCAGCTCCAGCAGGATGCGCTCGACGCGGCGGTCCTCGGCGGAGAGGATCTCGCGTCCGGCGCCCGGTGAGCGCCCTTCCGCGAGCGCCTGCGCGTACGCCCCCGGGTGCTTCACGTTCCACCAGCGCACACCGCCGACGTGGCTGTGCGCCCCGGGTCCGGCGCCCCACCAGTCGGCGCCTCGCCAGTACAGCTCGTTGTGCAGGCAGCGGCCCTCGGGCGTGCGGGCCCAGTTCGACACCTCGTACCAGGAGTAGCCGGCGGCGGCCATCGCCTCGTCCGCGATGAGGTACCGGTCGGCGTGCGCGTCGTCGTCGGTCATCGGGATCTCGCCGCGCTTGATCCGGCGGGCCAGGCCGGTGCCCTCCTCGACGATCAGCGCGTACGCGGAGACGTGGTCGGGTCCGGCGCCGATCGCCGCGTCCAGGGACGCGCGCCAGTCGTCGTCGGACTCGCCGGGGGTGCCGTAGATCAGGTCGAGGTTGATGTGCTCGAAGCCGGCCGCCCTGGCCTCGGCGACGCACGCCTCGGGCCTGCCCGGGGTGTGGGTGCGGTCGAGGATCTTCAGGACGTGCTGCCGGGCGCTCTGCATGCCGAAGGAGATCCGGTTGAAGCCGCCCTCGCGCAGCTCGGCCAGGTAGTCCGGGCCCACGGACTCCGGGTTGGCCTCGGTGGTGATCTCGGCGTCCTCCGCGAGCCCGAACTCCTCGCGGACCGCCGCCAGCATCCGTACCAGGTCGGCGGCGGCCAGCAGGGTCGGAGTACCGCCGCCGACGAAGACCGTGCGGACCGGGCGCGGGTCGTCGCCGAGTACCTTGCGGGCCTGGCGGACCTCGCCGGTCAGATGGGCGGCGTAGTTGTCGCGTGAGGCCAGCGCACCGCCGGAGCCGCGCAGCTCGGTGGCGGTGTAGGTGTTGAAGTCGCAGTAGCCGCAGCGGGTCGCGCAGTACGGCACGTGCAGGTAGAAGCCGAACGGGCGGCCTGCTGCGCCTTCCAGGGCGTGGCGGGGCAGCGCCCCGTCGTCGGGCACGGGTTCACCATCGGGCAGTACGGAAGGCATACCGTCCATTGTCGCGCGCCGCCCGGCAACCGGACGCCACGCCTCTTCCCCTCCCCGCCCGCTCCTATTCGGCCTGGAGCACCAGCAGCGCCAGGTCGTCGTCCGGCGGGCGCTCGGCGAAGTCGTGCACGGCGTGCTTGATGCGCTCCGCGATCTCCTCCGCGCTCAGCCCCGCGCAGCCGGACAGCGCCTGCGCGAGCCCGTCGCCGTCGTCGAACATCTGCCCGCCCGAGCGCCGCTCCGTGACCCCGTCGGTGACGCAGAGCAGGCTGTCGCCGGGCGCCAGGTCGAAGCTCTGGGTCTCGTAGACGGCGTCGTCCATGAGGCCGAGCAGCAGCTGCGGCTCGGCGGCGGGCCGCACGGTGCCGTCCGGGCGCAGCAGCAGCGGCAGCGGATGGCCCGCGCTGGCCAGGGTGCAGCGGGCACCGCCGCCGGGCAGCGGCACCAGCTCCCCGTACAGCAGGGAGAGGAAGCGGGACTGCCCGCCGTTGTCCTCGGAGTGCTGGCCTCCGGCGGCGGCGACCATGAGCGCGGCGGCCTCGGCGGCCTCCATCGCGTCGTCCAGGAGCAGCCGGTTGAGCCGGACCAGCACCTCGCCGGCCTGGAAGCCCTCGCGGGCCAGCAGCCGCAGCCAGGGGCGGGCGAGGCCGGTGACGACGGCGGCCTCGGGGCCGCTGCCCTGGACGTCGCCGAGCACGAAGCACCAGCGGTCGCCGGGGCACGGGAAGATGTCGTAGAAGTCGCCGCCGACGACGCCGTCGTCGCTCGGTTCGTAGACCAGGGAGCTGGCGACGCCCGGTATCTCGGCGACCTTGCTGGGCAGCAGCCCGCGCTGCAGGATGCGGCTGATGGTGGCCTGGCGGGTGTAGGCGCGGGCGGCGCCCACGGCGAGGCCGACCCGGCGCACGAAGTCCTCGATCAGAGCCGTCAGCTCGTCGGGGACGCGGACGGTCGACTCGCGGCCCAGGAGTACGGCTCCGAGAGTGCGGCCGCCCGAGGTGATCCGGTAGGCGAAGGCGACGCCCTCCTCCCCGTCCGGCGGTTCGCCGTCCTCGTTGCCGCCGGGCCACGGCATGGAGACGGCACCGGTGCCGACGCGCTCGGGGAGCCGGAGCGGGTCGCCCTCCAGCAGGGCGCGCAGCGCCGGAATGCGCTCCTCGTCCACGTGCCAGACCTTGGCGAGGCGGGGGACGGCCGCGGGCCCGCCGCTCTCGGGCTCCAGCCAGATCGCGCACCAGTCGGCGAGCCGGGGGACGAGTAACTGTGCGGCCAGGGCCGCCACGATGTCCTCGTCGAGCTGCCCGGCCAGCAGGTCGGACGCCTCGGCGAGGAAGGACAGCGCGCCGCGCCCGGCCCAGTCCCCGTCGTCGCGCGCGGTGCGCCGGGCGGTCGGGGCGAGCAGTTCGGCGGTGCGCAGTCCGCGGTCGAGGCCGGACTCGCCGCGCGCCTCGGGGAAGGGGTTCCAGTCGTCGACGGGGAGCCGGGCCCAGACGGTCTTCGTGCCCGTGCGGTAGGTGATGCCCCACCGTTCGGCGAGGGCGGCGACGATCTCCAGGCCGCGCCCGTAGTCGGCGGGCTCGCCCGCGCCCTCGGCGCTGTGCCCGTGGTCGCCGCGCACCGTGCGGGCCGGGTGGTGGTCGGAGACCTCCAGGACCAGCGCGGACTCCTCGTCCTCGGTGGCCTCTTCCAGCCGGAAGAGCAGTTCGACGGTGGTGCCCGCGTGGACCACGGCGTTGGTCACCAGTTCGCTGACGATGACCGCCGCGTCCTCGGACAGCCGCTCGCTGAACCCCACCGCCGCGGGCAGCCCGAGCCCGGTCCACTCCTCGAGCGCGACGGTGACGAACCGCCGGGCCGCGGCGGGCGCGAGGAGGTTGCCGGGCAGGCTGGTCCGGGCGACCGGCTGCGTGCCCGTCGCGGCGGTGGTTCCGGGACGCTGCACGATGTCCCGCTGCAAGGGAATGGACCCCACAGGGCGGCTCCTGACCTGTTCTCGCTCTGCCTGCTTCTCCGCTGTGCGCCGCTGACGACACGGACAGAGTGACAGATCGGCCCTCCCCATACGCGCCGAGTTACCGAAGTGGGTGGTGAAGACGTTGCGCGAAAAACGCGCCGGCCCCCCGCGCCGGAGCGCGCGGGGGGCTTTCGGGGGGCGTACGAGGGTGCTGCGGGCGCTGGTCAGGCCTCGCGGGAGCCCGCGTACATGTCCTCGATCAGGTCCTTGTAGGTGCGCTCGACGACGGGCCGCTTCAGCTTGAGGCTGGGCGTGACCTCGCCGTGCTCGATGTCGAGGTCGCGCGGGAGCAGCCGGAACTTCTTGATGGTCTGCCACCGCTGGAGGCCCTCGTTGAGCCGCTTCACGTAGCCGTCGATCAGCTCGACGGTCTTCGGGGAGGCCACGACGTCCGCGTACGACTTGCCCTCCATGCCGTTCTCGGCGGCCCAGCCGAGGATGGTGGGCTCGTCGAGCGCGATCAGTGCGGTGCAGAAGTTACGGTCCGCGCCGTGCACCAGGATGTTGGAGACGAACGGGCACACCGCCTTGAACTGCCCCTCGACCTCGGCGGGCGCGATGTACTTGCCGCCGGAGGTCTTGATCAGGTCCTTCTTGCGGTCGGTGATCCGCAGGTAGCCGTCCACGGAGAGCTCGCCGATGTCGCCGGTGTGGAACCAGCCGTCGGCCTCCAGCACCTCTGCGGTCTTGTCCGGCAGGCCCTGGTAGCCCTGCATGATGCCGGGGCCGCGCAGCAGGATCTCGCCGTCGTCGGCGATGCGGACCTCGGTGCCGGGGAGCGGCTTGCCGACCGTGCCGGTGCGGTAGCTCTCGCCGGGGTTGACGAAGGAGGCGGCGCTGGACTCGGTGAGCCCGTAGCCCTCCAGGATGTGGATGCCGGCGCCGGAGAAGAAGAGCCCGATGTCGGGCGCGAGCGCGGCGGAGCCGGAGACGCAGGCGCGGAGCCGGCCGCCGAACGCCTCGCGGATCTTGGCGAAGACCAGGGCGTCGGCGACCTTGTGCTTGGCGCCGAGCGCGAAGGGCACGGACGCCTTGCCGGTGCGCCGGAAGTTGTCCTGCGAGACCCGGGCGTACTCGCGGGCGACGCCGGCCGCCCACTGGAAGATCTTGTACTTGGCCCCGCCGCCCGCGCGCGCCTTGGCCGCGACGCCGTTGTAGACCTTCTCGAAGATGCGCGGGACGGCGGCCATGTAGGTCGGCTGGACGACCGGCAGGTTCTCGATGATCTTGTCGACGCGGCCGTCGACGGCGGTGACGTGGCCGACCTCGATCTGCCCGGAGGTGAGGACCTTGCCGAAGACGTGGGCGAGCGGCAGCCAGAGGTACTGGACGTCGTCCTTGGTGATCAGGCCGGTGGAGACGGTGGCCTTGGCCATGTACGACCAGTTGTCGTGCGGCAGCCGTACGCCCTTGGGGCGGCCGGTGGTGCCCGAGGTGTAGATGAGGGTCGCCAGCTGCTCGGAGGTGATGGCGTCGACGCGCTCGCGGATCGCCTCCGGGTTCTTCGCCAGGTGCTCGGCGCCCAGGGCCTCCAGCTCGGCCAGGGTGAGCACCCAGCCCTCGGGATCGCCCTCGGCCGGTCCCGCGCCCTCGGGGTCGATGACCACGACGTGGGCCAGGTCCGGCAGCTCGGCGCGGCGCTCGCGGGCCTTGGCCAGCTGGACGGCGTCCTCGGCGATCAGGACCCGGCTCTCGGAGTCGGAGAGGATGAACGCCGACTCCTCGACGTTGGTGGAGGGGTAGACCGTGGTGGTCGCGGCGCCCGCGCACATGACCCCGAGGTCGACGAGGATCCACTCGACCCGGGTGGACGAGGCGAGCGCGACGCGCTCCTCCGGCCGCACGCCGAGCGCGATCAGCCCGGCGGCCACGGCGTACACCCGCTCGGCGGCCTGCGCCCAGCTGAGCGACTTCCACTCGTCGGGACCCTCGCCCCCGGCCGCGGGGACCGGGTAGCGGTAGGCCTCCCCGTCCGGGGTGGCCGCCACCCGGTCGATGAAGAGGGTCGCCACGGAGGGCGGACGGTTATCGATCATGGTCTGTGTGTCGCTCACGACATCCTCCGGGCCTGCGGCGTTACTTCACGACCGGCTGCTGCTTGATGTGATCCTGTGTGCTGCGATCCCGCTTGCTTAACTGGCGAGTAACTAAGAAGTCGTGATCAGGGTAAAGGGCACGCGCGCCCCGCGTAAGAGGCAATCGGACCCCGCTTGATAACGAACGGACCCCCGCACCGCAGCGTGCTGCGATACGGGGGCCGCCGGTCCTGCGCTGCCGGGACTACTTCTTCGTCTTGCTCTCCCCGGCGGACTCGTCGGTCGACAGCACGGAGATGAACGCGTCCTGCGGCACCTCCACGTTGCCGACCATCTTCATCCGCTTCTTGCCCTCCTTCTGCTTCTCCAGCAGCTTCCGCTTACGGGAGATGTCGCCGCCGTAGCACTTGGCGAGGACGTCCTTGCGGATGGCGCGGACGGTCTCACGGGCGATGACCCGGGAGCCGATGGCCGCCTGGATGGGCACCTCGAAGTTCTGCCGGGGGATGAGCTTCTGCAGCTTGGCGACGAGGCGCACACCGTACGCGTACGCCTTGTCCTTGTGCGTGACCGCGGAGAAGGCGTCGACCTTGTCGCCGTGCAGCAGGATGTCGACCTTGACGAGCTGGGCCGACTGCTCGCCGGTGGGCTCGTAGTCGAGGGACGCGTAACCCCGGGTCTTGGACTTCAGCTGGTCGAAGAAGTCGAAGACGATCTCGGCGAGCGGCAGCGTGTAGCGGATCTCGACGCGGTCCTCGGAGAGGTAGTCCATGCCGAGGAGGGTGCCGCGGCGCTGCTGGCACAGCTCCATGATCGCGCCGATGAACTCGCTGGGCGCCAGGACCGTGGCCCGGACGACCGGCTCGTGCACCTTGTCGATCTTGCCCTCGGGGAATTCACTCGGGTTGGTGACGACGTGCTCGCTGCCGTCCTCCATCTCGACCCGGTAGACCACGTTGGGCGCGGTGGCGATGAGGTCGAGGCCGAACTCGCGCTCCAGCCGCTCGCGGACCACGTCCAGGTGGAGCAGGCCGAGGAAGCCGACGCGGAAACCGAAACCGAGCGCCGCGGAGGTCTCCGGCTCGTACACCAGGGCGGCGTCGTTGAGCTGGAGCTTGTCCAGGGCCTCGCGCAGGTCCGGGTAGTCCGAGCCGTCCAGCGGGTAGAGCCCGGAGAACACCATCGGCTTGGGGTCCTTGTAGCCGCCCAGCGCCTCGGTCGCCCCGTTGTTCAGCGAGGTGATCGTGTCACCGACCTTGGACTGCCGGACGTCCTTCACCCCGGTGATGATGTAGCCGACCTCGCCGACGCCGATGCCGTCGGACGGGGTCATCTCCGGGGAGGAGACGCCGATCTCCAGCAGCTCGTGGGTGGCGCCGGTCGACATCATCCGGATGCGCTCGCGCTTGTTGAGCGAACCGTCGACGACACGGACGTACGTGACGACACCGCGGTACGAGTCGTAGACCGAGTCGAAGATCATCGCGCGGGCGGGCGCGTCGGCGTTTCCGACGGGTGCCGGGACGTCCCGGACGACGCGGTCGAGCAGCGCGTCCACGCCCATGCCGGTCTTCGCGGAGACCTTCAGCACATCCTCCGGCTGGCAGCCGATGAGGTGGGCCAGCTCCTCGGAGAACTTCTCCGGCTGCGCGGCCGGCAGGTCGATCTTGTTGAGCACCGGGACGATGGTGAGGTCGTTCTCCATCGCCAGGTAGAGGTTGGCCAGGGTCTGGGCCTCGATGCCCTGCGCGGCGTCGACCAGCAGGATCGTGCCCTCGCAGGCGGCGAGCGACCGGGAGACCTCGTAGGTGAAGTCGACGTGTCCCGGCGTGTCGATCATGTTGAGGATGTGGGTGCTGCCCTGGCCGTCACCTGTGGTCGGCGCCCAGGGCAGCCGGACCGCCTGGGACTTGATGGTGATGCCGCGCTCGCGCTCGATGTCCATACGGTCGAGGTACTGAGCGCGCATCTGCCGCTGGTCGACCACGCCGGTGAGCTGGAGCATCCGGTCGGCAAGGGTCGACTTGCCATGGTCGATGTGCGCGATGATGCAGAAGTTGCGGATCAGCGCCGGGTCGGTACGGCTCGGCTCGGGCACGTGGAGAGGAGTCGCGGGCACGCAGGGTCCTGATTCTTGAGACGCCGGACGCCGTGTCTCGGGTCGATGTCGGGTCGGGGCGGATCTGTACGTAGCTTCCATCGTCCCACGCCTACGGGGCGGCGACCGGTTTGGGCCGCTCCGACGGCTCCTGCTACCGTGGACAGCTGTGCCTCGTGGCTCTCGGGCCGCGCGGACACACATCGAAGATCCAACGAACCTGAAAAGGCTCTTTCGTGGCGAACATCAAGTCCCAGATCAAGCGGAACAAGACGAACGAGAAGGCGCGCCTGCGCAACAAGGCCGTCAAGTCGTCGCTCAAGACCGCCATCCGCAAGGCCCGTGAGGCCGTTGTCGCGGGCGACGTCGAGAAGGCCACCGTGGCCGTTCGCGACGCTTCGCGTGCCCTCGACAAGGCCGTCTCGAAGGGTGTCATCCACAAGAACGCCGCCGCCAACAAGAAGTCGGCGCTGGCCTCCAAGGCTGCCACCCTCCAGGCCTGAGCGGTCTGCGCCACCGCCGGGACGGACCAAGCGGGCCCTCTACCCCGCTCCTGACCGGCCCCCGCGTCGCACACCGAACCTGCGTTCGCCACGCGGGTGCGACGCACCCAGTCTGAACCGAGGCCCCGCCTCCCTTTCCCCAGGGAGCGGGGCCTTCGGCGTACGCGTGCGGCCCGGCGAGCGACCCCCGGCCCGTCCGGCGACCGAGGACGCACGGACCAGCACGCCCACGGCCCGTCCGGCGATTGAGGACGCCCGAACGGCGAGTTCAAGCCCGTCCGGCGATTGAGGACAACCGCGGCCGCCACCTACCGCGGGCCACGCCCGCTCCTCGCCGCCCCCGCCACGGCAACCACCGCCTTCTCCAAGGCGTACTCGGGGTCGTCCCCGCCCCCCTTCACTCCCGCGTCCGCCTCCGCGACCGCCCGCAGCGCCACCGCGACGCCGTCCGGCGTCCACCCCCGCATCTGCTGCCGCACCCGGTCGATCTTCCACGGCGGCATCCCCAGTTCACGCGCGAGATCCGCCGGCCGCCCCCCGCGGGCCGAGGACAGCTTGCCGATCGCCCGGACGCCCTGCGCGAGCGCGCTGGTGATCAGGACGGGCGCCACCCCCGTGGACAGCGACCAGCGCAGGGCCTCCAGCGCCTCCGCCGCCCGCCCCTCGACCGCCCGGTCGGCGACCGTGAAGCTCGACGCCTCCGCCCGCCCCGTGTAGTAGCGCCCGACGACCGCCTCGTCGATCGTGCCCTCGATGTCCGCGACGAGCTGCGACACCGCACTGGCCAGCTCCCGCAGGTCGCTGCCGATGGAATCGACCAGCGCCTGGCACGCCTCGGGCGTCGCGGAGCGCCCCAGCGCGCGGAACTCACCGCGGACGAAGGACAGCCGCTCGGCCGGCTTCGTCGTCTTCGGACACGCGATCTCGCGGGCCCCCGCCTTGCGTGCCGCGTCGAGCAGGCCCTTGCCCTTGGCGCCGCCCGCGTGCAGCAGGACGAGCGTGATCTCCTCGACCGGGTCGTCCAGATACTTCTTGACGTCCTTGATCGTGTCCGCGCTGAGATCCTGCGCGTTGCGCACGACCACGACCTTACGCTCGGCGAACAGCGAGGGGCTGGTCAGCTCGGCCAGCGTGCCCGGCTGGAGCTGGTCGTGGGTGAGATCCCGGACGTCCGTATCGGCGTCGGCGGCGCGCGCGGCCGCCACCACCTGCTGTACGGCGCGGTCGAGGAGCAGGTCCTCCTGCCCCACGGCGAGCGTGAGCGGGGCGAGCGGGTCGTCGGCGGAATTCCTTCTGGTGGCCATCGCCGTCCAGCATCCCACGGGCCACCGACAGCCCGGCCGCGGCCGGGTCCGCCCCACCCTCCCCCGTATCCGAGAATGGGCGGGTGAGCGATGAGAGACACGTGCTGGTGCTGCCCGACCGCGATGCCGCCGAGGAGGCGGCGGCGGAGCTCGCCGACCGCTTCGGCGTCGCCGACGAACCGCAGCTCGTGCGCGACGCGCTGGCCGGCGAGGACGACGCCGAGGACGCCCAGTGGCTCGTGGTCGTGGAGGACCCGGACCACCGTCTCGACGCCACGGCGCTCGACGCCTTCGCCGCGGAGTACGAGGGGTGGCTGGAGGCCCCGTAAGGCCGGCGCCGCGGGGCGAGGGCTCAGCCCTTCGGGACGATCTGCACGTCCATCTCGATGGAGATGCTCGGACCGACGACCGCGATGCCGCGGGCCAGCATCGTCTGCCAGGTGAGCGTGAAGTCCTCGCGGTGCAGCTGCGTGATGGCGCGGCAGGCGGCCCGGGGCTCGCCCTCCATCCCGTTGCCGAGCCCGAGGTACTGGGTGTCGAGGGTCACCGTGCGGCTCACCCCGTGCAGCGTGAGCGCACCGCTCACACCCCAGCGGGTCCCGCCCCGGTGCACGAAGCGTTCGCTGTAGAACTCCAGCGTCGGGTAGCGGCCGACGTCCAGGAAGTCGCTGGACCGCAGGTGGTCGTCGCGCATCTGGACGTTCGTGTCGATCGACGCGGCGTCGATGACCACGTGCATCGCCGAGTCCTCCATGCGGTCGGCGATCCGGACCGCCCCCGCGAAGGTGTTGAACCGGCCGTGGATGCGGGCCATCCCGATGTGCCGGGCGGTGAAGCCGATCTGGGAGTGCGTGGGCTCGATCTCCCAGTCCCCCGGCTCGGGCAGCTGCGGCGGCGCGGAGACCTGGAGGGTCACATCGCCCAGGCTCGCATGGCCGCCCTCGGTGACCGTGGCCGAGCCGTGGAAGGGCGTGAACCCCTCCGCCGTGACGGCCAGCCGGTACTCCCCCGCCGGAACCGTGGCGAGGACACTGCCGTACGGGTCGGTCTCGCCCCCGACCACCTTGCGCCCCGCGCGGTCCGTCAGCACGAACTCCGCAAGCGGCACCGGCTCGTTGACCGGGTCGAGCACCCGGCAGCTGAGGACACCGGCCGAGTCCGGCACGACCAGTCCGGCGAGGGCATTGCCACGAGCGGCACCCGTCGCACCTTTGTTTCCGAACCAACGGCCGAACATCTCCACACACTCCCGGGCGCGTTTTCACCTCGGGCCGGATGGCAGACGTCGTTGTCGGAGCAGCGGCCCGCCGACGAGCATGCATTCGATCACCCTTGGGGTGTTCGAGGCAAACAGAGCATCTCGCCTGGGCTTGGGCGTAGGTGTTACCGAAGGTCCGATTTCGCGGGGAGCCGGTCCAGGCGCACCCCGAAGTGCTCGCGATAGGAGGCGAGCACCTCCTCGTCGCTCCCGAGCGGCGTCTCGTGCCGCTCGGTGCCCACCGTCGTGAGGAGCTTGCGGCCGGTGAGTGTGATCCGGCCGTCCTCCGTGCAGCGCGAGCAGACCGGGGCCCGGGTGAAGTGGGAGTCGGACGAGGTCCGGTGGTACCAGGCGCCGGCCCGGAAGCCGGCCAGCACCCGGGGCCGTGTCTCCAGACGGAGCCGGGGCCTGCCGTCGCACAGCACGTCGAGGTCCCCGAAGCCCTCCCCCGCCGGGGCCGGCGCGATCCGGAAGGTGCCGCCCGGGTCCTCCTGGCCGGCGCGGTCGTCGAGCGCGAGTGGGCGCCTGGCATGGTCGCCGAAGCCGATGTCGGCGAGCCACGGCCCGGTACCGTCGTCCGTCTCGACGCGCAGCGCCATGCGGTCGCACGGGACGCCGAGCCGTCCCCCGTCTCCGGCGGCGCCGCGGTCCGGGACGCGGGTGCCCGGTCCGCCCACCGGGGCCCGACCGTCGCGGACGCCCTCATGACCGCCCCACCGCCCGCAGCCCGCTCCCCTTGCCCGTCACCGCGATCGCCCCGTCCCTGTCGGTGCGCAGGACCACCGCCCCCTGCCCCGTGAGCGCGTCGACCGTCCGGGGTGCCGGATGCCCGTACGGGTTGTCCCGTCCCACGCTCACGAGCGCGAACCTGGGCCGGACGGCCCGGAGCAGGGCGCTGTCCTGGTGCGCGGAGCCATGGTGGGCGACCTTGAGCACGTCCACCCGGGGCAGTTCCGGGTGGCTGCGCAACAGCGCCTGCTGGGCGGGCGGTTCCAGGTCACCCGGCAGCAGCAGGGTCAGCCCGCCGGCGCGCACGAACAGGGTGACGCTGGCGTCGTTCGGGTCCTGCGGGACGGGACCGGCCGCCCCAGCCGCGCCCGGCGGCCACAGCACCTGCCAGTCGAGCGTGCCGATCCGGCGCCGTTCACCGGGGGCGGCCCGCAGCACGGGGACCCGCGCCCGGGCCGCCGTCCTCCGGACGAACGCGGCCTGCTCCGGCGGTTCGTCCAGGCTCGTCGTCTGGATCGCGCCCACCGTTCTGCCGCGCAGCACCCCGGGCAGGCCCCGCACGTGGTCGGCGTGGAAGTGGGTGAGCAGCAGCAACGGGATGCGGCTGACGCCCAGTTCGCGCAGGCACCGGTCGGCGAGCCGGGGATCGGGGCCCGCGTCGACGACGACACCCGAGCCCCGCCCCGCGGCGAGCACCAGGGCGTCGCCCTGCCCGACGTCTTCTCTGTCAAGTTCTGCTAGTTGAAACGACGCCAGCATCGCGATGAAGGCACTCGATCGACCTCGGAAGTCCGATGCGAGTGATGGAGGGCCTGCGCGTTCGGTAATGTGACGCGATGCGCTTCACCACGGTGCCCAACGCGCGGGAAACAGCGCGTACGCGCCCAGGCATAGCCTGGCTGGGCGACGACAACTGGGACGACTACGGGTTCAAGACCCTCTTCCACATGCGTTGCCACAACGGCAGGCGCAGCGTGAACGTCGGCGCAGTGAAGATCGGCTTCTTCGGCATGGAGGACGGCCGAACAGGTCTTCCCGAGCGCTTCAAAGCTCTTCCTCCAGAGTTTTTCTCCCTGGGAGCCGACGAGAGCTACTACGCCACGCTCCGTGACGAGTTCGATGAGGAAACGCGCCTGGCCATCCTCTCTGGCCTGCGCGATGTCGCCTACTACCCCGAGCTATTCGAGCAAGCACTAAGCGAGCCCGTCATGCGTGACTCGCTGTTGCGCGGCACCGACGCCGACACGGTCCGCATGCAGTACCAAAGAATCGTCAATGGTGGCCCCACACTTTCCCGGTTCCACATCCGCTACCAGCAGGAGGCGCAGTCCGAAAGCGCCCCGCCACTCACCCTCGAACTGAAGGTAGACCCCGAGAAGAATCCTCCGAGCAACATCCATGCAGTCATCGGAAGTAACGGCGTAGGCAAGACGGTCCTGCTGCACAAGATCGCCCACACCACACTCAACTCACGTAACAGGCGGGGCCGCAGCTGGTTGGAGGACAGGCTCGACCACCGTCTACACCCCTTCACCAATGTCGTGTACGTATCATTCAGCGCTTTCGACTCGCACACTCCACACCAGGTCAGCAGGGCGGTCAACCGGGTTGGCGACGGAGTCGACTACCAGTATGTCGGCCTGAAGACGGACGACGGTGAGGAAGTAAAGAACTACGCGGCTTTGGGTTCGGAGTTCGCTCAGTGCGTAGAGCGCTGCGTTGAAGATCATCCCGCGAAGGCGCGCCGCTGGGGCGATGTCCTGGCCAAGCTCGAAGAGACGGATCCTCTCTTCCACGACCTGGAGATCACGGAGTTGGCCCAGGACCAGGACCGGCCTGACCCTCAGCGGGTCTTCGCTGGGCTGAGTTCGGGACACAAGATCGTCCTGCTGACCCTGGCCCGGCTGGTACAGCACACCACCGAACGCACCCTCGTCCTGATCGACGAACCGGAGGCCCATCTCCACCCGCCGTTGCTGTCGACGTTCGTGCGGACCTTGTCCGAGCTGCTGAGAGACCGAAACGGCCTCGCGATTATCGCTACGCACTCCCCTGTCGTTCTTCAGGAGACGCCTCGTGAGGCCGTCTGGGCCCTCCGTAGAGCCGGCGATGACCTGCGTGTGGATCACCCCGAGATCGAGACATTCGGCGAGAACGTCGGAGTGATCACCCGGGAGATCTTCGGGTTGGAGGTGCGCCGCACAGGGTTTAACCGGTTGATCCAGTTGCTCGCCGACGAGGGTATGTCTTTCGAGGAAATCATTGAAGAATTCGATGACCAGCTGGGAGCCGAGGGACGAGCTCTGGCCCGCTCCGCTACCCGCCGCCGCGAGGGCAGGCACTGATGCGCCGACTCGACCCTCCTCGAATCGGAACGCGAGAGGCGTTCCGCATGTGCATCAGCGCGAAGATCAGCCATCCGATATGGAAGCTGCTCAGCAGCTATGAGCTGAGGGTTGTAGTCGCTGCCGGTGCCTATGAGCGAGCGTGCCGAACTTCCACGCTCCACCTGCTGAATCCAGCGGATTTCTCTCCTCTTCCGTTGAAGGAAGATGACAAGAAGGCGCTGATCGCTATGTACGAGCAGCGGATGAAGCCAGATAAACCTGGCCGCCCTGTGTACGAAGAGGCTCGAAACCGCAAGGGCAAGTGCCCCATGTGTGGTGTTGGCTCCGTGCGCCAGGTCGATCACCACATGCCCAAGTCGATCTACCCCTACCTCGCAGCTGTGCCGATCAACTTGCTGCCCATCTGCTCGGACTGCAACTTCGCAAAGAAGGACAAGGCGCCGACCTGCTATGCGGAACAGACCCTCCATCCCTACTTTGATTACGTAGACGACGATCGATGGCTGAGGGCCAGGTTGATAGCCTGCTCCGCCGACGGCCAAGCCTTTGAGGCAAAGCCTCTGGACAGCCCGGCGAGCTGGCTGATCGAGTTCTACGTCGATCCGCCCGCATCCTGGGATACCGGACACGCGGAGCGCGTCCGACAGCACTTCAAGACCTTCAAGCTGGCCGACTTGTATGAGGACCAGGCGGCCGACGACCTGCCAGGTATCGAAGGGGCGATCGAGGAAGCCTTCCAGGCCGGCGGAGCGCCGGACGTTCGTGCTCACCTGCTAGGACTCGCACGCACACGTGCACGGCAGTACAAGAACTCCTGGATGGCGGCCCTATATGAAGCGCTCGCCGACAACGACTGGTTCTGCAGCGGGGGATTTCGTCAAGTAGCGGCTGGCTGAGGTTCGTTCGCAATCGTTTTCCGGCCTCAACGTCCCGAATTGGCCGGAGCAAGACTCCACCCGTGCATGCAAGAGGCACGCATGCCTGGTGGGTGCCCGGCCTGGACAAGTACCGGCAGACCGGCCGGCCCTGAGCGTACGAAGGCGTCTGAGACGCTGCCCAACCACACCACTCATGTGTTCCTGGTAGTGAGCCCAATCACGAGAGCAGGCGGCCGATCCAAGTAGGACTCCAATGGCGCATAGGGAAGTTGTACGCTCCGGACGCGCTCATACCAGGGCAGCACCCCGGCATTACATCCCCAACACAGCAGCCCGCGGATGCATTTTCCGCAAGACTCGCCCTTAGTTGGGCAGCACTTGTGATCGTGGTCAAGATGTAGACCGCTCTCATGTTCATGCACTACCGGGCAGAGGGCACACTTGAAGCCCTGGTGCTTGAATAGATGAACTATCTCCACGAATGAGCGTTGGTGCTTCGCGGCCCGGAGATCGATTCCTGCACACAGTCTGCATTGGCTTCGCGGGAGCCCACGTTGACTATCAAGGCGAAAGTCGCCTAGTGGCAGTTCCTGCTGACAGCACGTGCACCAGTACAGACCTCGTGCGATAAGATCCGCTGCATCTTTCGACCGAGTCCTGAGAACCAAAGGCTTGAGTGGAGCCCCTCGCTCCTTCATCAGCGTGTGCGACCTGCACAACAGGCCGGTCAGTTCGGCCTCCTGGACGCATTCCGGTCCCGAGCACATGTCTTCCTGACGTACCGGAGGTCGAAGAACCGTGAATGGGCGCTCGCCCTTTCGCTGGTCGTCATGTGTCCGACAGAGTCCGGACGAATACACACGATGTTGGCAACCTGGGATAGCACTACACACTGCTTCCGGTTGCACGAGCCACGAGTACAGGGGTCGAAGCCCTCCATACTTCTTCTTCTGTTGGTAGTGAGCGCTACAGAGCCCCTTAGCTTGGTGAGGGCGATCGCATCCCTCGAAGCTGCATGCCCTGCCATGCGTAGCAGGGACCAGTGGTGTTAGTTCTTTGCCGTCACGCTGCTGTTGGTAGTGTCCCTTGCATAATCCTCTTGCCAGGTGTGGTCGATCGCATCCGTTAAGGTCGCAGCGTCTAGACCCTAGCTGGCGCAGAGGTGTCATTTCCTGCCCACGCCAGCGTTGTTGGTAGTGCCCTTGGCAGTACGTCCCACGGTTGGCCTCGCGGTCGCAGCTTTGAAACGAGCACAGCTTCTTCTTCCGACTCACGAGGGCACAGTATGCGGGACCACTGACACTCATCGCGTAGTCACTCCCTTCGGTGACAACACCCGTGACCCCGTCCTCCTCAGGTGCCTTAGAAGCACGATCGTCCAGGGCAGCTCGCAGCTCGGCGGACTCGGTCGGTGCGCTGGCTGGCCAGCGAATGCGCCTGTAGACAGTCGAGCTCGAGAGCAGCCAGCCGAGCATTTTGCGTCGCCGCCTCTTGCCAACCCGGTCCACGTCACCCGATCGAGGACGAGCTGAAAAGCCTCAGCGAGTTCATCCTGGAGTTGGCGGGCAAGGCACATCACATGTCAAGAGATCTGTTTGCCACGTCGCGTAGATGGGTCAGAGCGGCCGCAGCTTGCTGGCCGAGGCTGGTGAGCCGGTAGGTGATAGTGACCGGTCGGGTCGGGAGCACGCTCCTGGACACCAGCTCGCGGCTCTCCAGGCTCGCGAGACGGCTGGAGAGCACGCGGTTGGAGATCCCGGAGACGGCTTCCTGAATCTCGGTGAATCGCCCCGCTCCATTGGAGGCATGAAGGGCCAGCAGGATGTGCATCGTCCACCGAGCTGAGAGGGCCTGAAGAAGGTCGCTCTGGGACGGGGTTAGCGGGGTGCTTCGGTTGCTGGCGGTCATGCCCCTCCTTCCTCGCTGGTGGCACGAGTTCAGAAGGGGGGCTCCTGTCCAGACTCCTCGGTGTCAAACAGCGCGTCGCTCTGTTTCACGTCCGCCTTCTGGTCCGCTTCCGGCTCGGACTTCGGAGCATGCTCCTTGAGCATGATGAACTTGGGGAATGTGCCCGGCTTCTTGTCGTCTTCTCGGGCTACCGAGACCCACTGGTCCGGATACAGCTGGTCAAGCGCCTGCTTGACCAGGCTTTTGCCCCAGCCGAAGTCGGATCCGTCGCGCTTGGCGTGTGCGGGTGCCTTTTCGGCCAGCATGTGGGAGAGGTGTCCCCACTTGATGCCCCGCGGAGTATTGATCATCTTGTGGAACTCCGGCTTATTGTCCCGCAGGTGCACGATCGCGATCGCACTGTCGTCCGCCGTGACGTCTTCCCCGGCTGCTTCGCTGCGGGCGCCCTGGGGGTGGCTGGCGGCGAGACTCTGGGAAGCAGCCCGAGCTTCGGAACGTCGGTCGTCGACGGCGGTCCGAGCCTGGGCGGCGAAGCTGTCGGGGGCCGGGAGCGAGTAGTCGGGGTCGGCCATCTTGTAGGAGTCCTCGAAGCTGAGGACGCGCACAGAGACAGGATAGGGACGCGAGTGGCGGTCGGTGCCGGGGGCACTGGACCAGTAGATGCCGTTGCCGACGAGCGGCTCGTTGAGCAGGGTGGCCAGCAGGTCTTCGGAGAAGTGGGCGTTGGCCTTCTTAAGGGAGATGAGGTCTCCCTGGGACAGCAGATGGAAGACGAAGAAGTTGTCGCCCTGGCTGAGGAGTTCCTGGGGGAGGCTTCCGGGCTGCTGGGTGATCAGCAGGGCACCGAGATCGTACTTACGACCTTCCTTGACCCAGGAGACGAAGGGGCCGTCTTCGCTCTGGGAGGAGCCACCAAGGACGGACTGGGCCTCTTCGATGACGGCGATTGTGGGGATGGACTTCGGTTCGGCCTCGGTGAACTGGTTCTGGTTGTGCTCGAAGATGTCGCCCAGGATGACGCCAGCGAGCTGCAGTCCCTGGGAGCCGCGCATCTGGGAGATGTCGACGACGCACAGCTTGCCCTGGGATAGACAGTCCTTCAGCGCGCTGAGCAGCTGACTGTCGGGATCGTGCAGTGCATTGACGACGCGGGTCATGTTGCCGATCGCAGCGTTGGTCTCCGCTTCCTGGCCGGATTCGAGGTTCAGGATCTCCCGGACCTGGTCGCGGTCTGCACCGTACTTGTCGCGGTGGATCAGGTCGACGAGGCGGCTCCATTTGGGACCGTCGAGGGACTTGAGCTTGACCACATTCTGCTGATCCTGCTTTTCCGGCGGCAGGGCGATGCCCAGCACCCGGGAGGCCTGCAGTTCCTTGATGTTCATCTTGACGCCGTTGACGACGAAGGACTGGTAGAAGTCGCTGGGGCCCTTGCGGTTGGTGAAGACGACCAGCTTGTCGCGCAGGTGCGGTACGTCACACAGTGCGGGGCGGCCCTTGAAGTCGGGCCAGAAGTACTCGCCATCGGGGTCGAAGATGATCGTGCCGACCGGGGCTTTGCCGTTACGCCGATCAACCGTGGGCTGTTCCTCGTACAGAGCGGAGAAGAGCAGCTTGACGAGGTTGGACTTGCCGAAGCCGGCGCGGGCGAAGACGAAGCTGCGGCGGGCGACGAGCTTGTCGATCTGGAAGGTCGGCATGATCGCGGGGTGCTGGATCTGCATCCAAGAGGTGTCGCCGACGCGCTTGTCCTTGCCGGCGTAGACGAATTCGCCGAAAGCGAGGTAGCCGATGGGGACCGCGCCTCCGTCGGTGTCGTTGGCGTTGACGACCTCGGCGAGCAGGTCGTCCCCCAAGAGGGCAACCTGGGCCCCGACATGCGGGAGACGCCGGTGGCTGGGGACGAAGATGTGCTTGTCGCCTTCCTGGCGGAGCACACCGAGGATTCGGATGTCGACCTTGTACTTCAGGTAGCGCTCACGCAGCTCGTCAGGGATGGGGCGCTGGTCTCGCACAGCGCGGGTGGCGTAGTCCTCGCCAATGGGAGAGACGAGACGGCCCTGGGAAGAGATGGTGGTGATGCGTCCGAGAATGGCCTCCCTCTCATGCTCGAGCTGGACGAGGACGAACTGGCCGTGCATGGCCATGGTCTGGAAGTTGTCGTGGTGCGGCAGGACGAGGTCAGCGTGGAATTCCATGCCGCTTTCGGCGAAGCCGCGGAAGGTTCCGACGATCTTGTCGCGCTCGAACAGGCTCATGATGGTTCGTGACTCCGCAGGATTCGGGACGGGCAGGGTGCGTTACTCGTAGCGGCGGGCGGCCACGTCGGAGGCCAGCCGCAGGGCGTCGATGACCGGGGCCTTGTCCTCGCCGACTTGCTCGCGAACTGCGTCGACGAGCTGGTCTTCGATGATGTCCATGTCCAAGTCGGCGACGCGAGAAAAGCTGTCGGCCTGCTGGATGCAGTTCGGGTAGAACGGGATGGGGAAGCCGGCCACCGCGTCGGCCTGCAGGTAGCCGAAGATCGCCTGGGCTTCACTGTCCTGGCGGGACATGACGTCCACGGTCCAGATGGGGTCGCCAGAGTGCGGGCCGAAGCGGACGAAGTACATCGAACCGATGTTGAACTTCGGCTTCTCGCCCGTGGAATCATCCTCGATGTCCCTGGTGTACTCGTCCCAGAGATACACCTCGTCCAGCATCTCTGCGGGGACCTTGGCGAAGCAGGGGGAACCGTTGTCGAACACACCGGACAGCGACATCGCCAGGCGGTAGTACTCCAGGACCTGGGTGTTCTTCGCCAGTCCCACCAGCCACACCTTGCGCCGGTCCTCGCGCCGGATCCGCTCTATGGCCTCGTAAATCAACTCACCCATTTTTACGAACAGTTCGCCCTTGAAGATCTTGGCTCGTAGCAGCCCGTCTCGGACGATCAGGGTGTCGACCGCGTAGTCACGGTGGCAGATGAGGTCATACAGCGTGGCCCACTCACAGAGGTCCCGGAAGACCTGTACCCAGCTGGGGGATTTGCCGGACATCATCGGTGACAGGTCCTGGAGTCGTTCGACACCAAGGCCGTGCATCATCCTGCCCAGGGCGGTGTGGGGGCTGCCGTCCTCGTTGAATTGGTGGCGACTCAGGGCGTCGATGTCGGAGATCGGGGCGACTACCTCCATGCACAGCTCTTTGCCGCTGGAGTCCACGACGCGGACGACCTGAAGGTAGAAGGGGTTGAAGGCGACCTTGTTGTTGCCGCCGTCGGATGCCATCAGCGCGACCGAAGTCGCGGCCCGCGGCTTGATCACCCTGACGTCGGAGCGGATGGCGTGGGTCTGCTCAACCAGTTTGTCCAGCTCCGCGCGGCCAGCTTCGACCTGTTCGCCGATCAGTTGCTTGAGCTGCTTGATCTGGTCCGCGTCGAACATGCTTCTCCCCAACACCACGCTCTGACTGTCACAGGCGAGTGGTTCACTCGTCTGGCCCACACAGCATGACACGAGGCACTGACAATCAGTTATGAAGTTGTGGAAAGTAACCGGGTTACCTGCTCAGCGGGGCAGCCCGACCAATTCAGCGATCAGGTCGATCTCATCGACGGCGGAGCCAGCTTTGCCGAACTGCTCGGCCTGCCTCTTACGCTTGGGCGGAATGCCGGCCTGCCGGACCTCCCTGACGACCCATCCGGCCTTCGCCTCCTTGACTGAGGCCAGCAGCATGCTCTCCGGATCGGTGCGGGCCGAGGGGAGGGCGCCGAAGCGGATCGCGAGGCGGGCGCCCTGATTGCAGCGGCGGGCAGCGGCAGCCCATACCTCGGCAAGGGCCTGAACGAAGGACTCTTGGTTGGGCTGGCGGGCGATCTGCCCGTGCGTGCCATAAGGGACCTCCGGGGGCCCGCCGAGGAACCACGAGCGCAGCCACTGGTCGGCCACATAGGTGCGCATTCCGTAGTACGGGGGTGACGTGACCACGAGATCAAACTTTTGCCGTAGCCCGTCCAGGGTCTCGACGGAGTCGCCCAGGTAGACCTTCCCACCGTGGGCGAGCGGCGCCGCGTCCAGCAGGCGCTTGGCCCGCCTCTCGATGACCTCCAAAGCCGGGACACGCACCGGCTCCATGTCGCGCTTGGCCCAGAACTTGACCGCATAGGCGGGCTTGGACGCGTAGGTGCGCGGCATCTGATTCGACAGGTACGAGGGGAGATTTTTGTTGCGGGGTCCGTGCAGGATGCCCAGCATGACCGCCCGCAGCATGGCCGCCGTCGGCGTGGTCATCTCCAGCAGGGACTCGCGCAGTGTCGCCAGTTCGCGCAGCGTCTCCCGCTCGAAGCACCACTGCCAAAAATCTCCTTCAGGCACCCTGCCCCGCATGTCGCCGGCGAGGATCTGCCGGGCCAGCCGGACCACCGCGCCGGGCGTGACCTGGATGAGCTTGGCCTGGGCAATGGCGGCAGCCACCGGATTGATGTCGATGCCCACTGCCGGCAGTCCGGCCAGACGTGCGGCGTACAGCGTGGTGCCCCGGCCGCAGAACGGGTCCAGCACCCGGGTGGCCGCAGGATGGGCGGCAAGCTGCTGGAGGGGGAAGTCCAGCGGAAACATCGTGTAGTACGGGCAGACGGCGTTCAGCCGCAGCACATCTTCAGGCCAGCTGGGGGAAGGGGCCGCCGCGGTCACCGTCATGGGGGTAACGATACAGGTATAGTTATACCCATGTCACGAAGGAGGCTTGATCCCGCCGCTCAACGCCGTGGGCAGATGCTGGCCTTCCGTCTGACCCAGGCCCGGCGCGCCTCCGGGCGCTCGGCCGAGGCCGTCGCCCGCAGTGCGGGAATCTCTGTCGAGACCGTGCGCAGTATCGAGAAGGGCCGCACGTCGACGCCGGAGTTCTTCACCGTTGCCGCCCTGGCCGCCGAGCTGGGGCTCTCGCTCGATGAGCTGTACACATTTGTTCGTCAGCCCTCCCGAAGCGATCTTCACGCACCGGGTGACCCTAGCGTTGCAACCTCTGGCTGATCCACCCACGACGACCCGAGAACTTCCCTGCATCTAAGGGTTGTTGTCAGTCCCGCTTCCTGCTCGACTATGAGGCCAGGTACATGCCCGGCGGGAACGTGGGGGGCACGGAGTCGTGGGATGGCGAGGCGCATGCGCCATATTTGGACCGCAGATGTTGATGCACCTCCTAGCGCTGCCGTGCGTGGTCAGCATGGTGAGGCGGGTGTTCGGCCGGGTTACCTGGGAACCGTCGGCGAGTTGATGGTCGGCTGTGCGGCTCGCTACTGGTCTCAGCTGGGTAGGTGTCCCTCGACCTGGTCAACAAGGCGCTGGTAGGTGCGAGGGAAGGCGATCGTTCGGTCGGACCGCCGCCGTGTACGCGGTACGGCCAGCCGTTCACGGAGGGCACGTTGATCCCACCAGCCGGTGATGACGCCTCAGTCCTCAGCGGCGACAACTGCCCGGCGACATGCCTCGCGTTGCTGACGGGCACTTAGGGCTGCTACCAGCCATGAGGGTTGAAATCCCTAGAAAACAATCACAGCCGCGATGTTCACGAAGCCGGCGTGCGGATCGGAGTACAGCCACCGTCCTCGATCATTTCGGCTGCCTCCTCCTCATCTACGCGCATGGTGCCTTCGCCGCGGCAGTCTCACCTCGCTGGTGGGCACGGTTGCGTGGGTAGGACACGGAAGTTGTCTAGCCGCTCGACTAGCTGGAGCCGGATCTGTCGATTCTCCATCTGTGCTTGGTGAAGCGCCCGGACAAGGATCTCGTTGGCCGTCTTGAGTTCCTGGATCTCTTTGACGTCGTCGGCATGCTGTTCCTTGAGTTTCACTACTCGGGCGCGAAGCCGTTTTTCGCTGTCGGGAACCCCGCCGCGGGCGCGGACGCGCTCGTAGAACTCGTTCTTCAGGTCTTGGTGCCGTTGAGTCAGGGCATTGCGGGGAACGCGCGCTTCGGTCGCCAGGGCGACGACGGTCAGGGCTCCGTTGGAGTGGACGTGCGAGCCGCTGAGGATCCGCTCCATGGCCGCGCGGATGCGGTCGCGTTCGTCGATAGCGGGGGTCATGCGGATGCCTCCGGCAGGGTGATGCGGTCGTGGTGGTGCTTCTCTGCGAGGTCCCGGAGCCGTTGGGCCCGCGTCTGCAATCGGTGAGCCAGGGGGACGGGGACGAGATCGACGGACTGCTTTTCCAGGACCTCGGCCTGGGCGATGAGCTGGTCGGCGTGGTGGTCGGTCCGGGTGACGTTTGCGCAGGTGGGCTGGCAGCGGTCCAGGGTGGGTGCGTCACGACGGTCGGCGAGCCGGTGGCAGAGGGCCTTCTCCCGGTTGTAGACACACATCAGGTAGGCGTGCGGGTTGTCGTGGACGGCCAGGGAGGTGTCCTCCAGAACGGCGCGGGCGGCACGGAGGGTAAAGATGGTGCCGACGAAGGCGGGGGCCTGGCTGGCGGCGTGAATCGCGCGTCGTGCGGCGCGGCCGGAGATGCCGACGCCGTCGGCGAGGTCGGCGTGGAGAGTGCTGAGGGTGTCCGCGGTGGCGCGAGCGGTCTCGACGTCGAGGAGTTGGTGGATGCCGTCCCGGCTGCGGGATGCGTATCCGGAACTGATGGAAGTGCGCAGATGGCCGTACTGAATTGCGAGGGCGACAAGCCCGCCGGGACGGCGGGCGATGTGCCAGGCGAGCGTCCTTCTGAATCGCTCCGTTCCGATCGCTCCGTGCGGGTCTGCGGGGACGGCCTCGTGCGGTCGATCGAGGGATCGGGCGAGGTCAGAGGCCCAGACAGCGAAGTCCTCGACCCGATCGCGCCAGGAACTGAAGGTCACCGAACCGACGGAGCTGCGCTTGCTGACGAAGTCGTGGGCGGCACCGTCGAAGAGCAACGAACCGTCGGGGACGATGCGTTCCAGGACGCGGATGGCGCTGACCACCGGGGCGATGGCGACCCAGGGGACAGCGCGCAGCTCTCCTTCGGAGCGGTGGTTGCCGTTCTCGTCGGTGGCCGTCTTGTAGACGCGTCCGTGGATGAGGTGCCGTCCGGATGCGAGGTCCGGGCAGCACCCTGTCCTCAGCCCGAGAACCTCCCCGGGACGCATTCCCGTCAAATACGACAGGACGATGAAAGCGGCTGTGCCCAGGTGCCGCATCATGGCCGTGGCCTCGGTGAAGTCCAGCGACCGCTTCCACGGCTTCCCCTCGACCAGGCCAGTGACGGGGACGTCCAGCGGGCATCCGCCGGGGTTGCTCAGCATGTACTGCTCCAGCCCCAATCCTCCGTGTCGGCTGCCGACGACACCGTTGGTCTGGCCGTAAGAGGCGCCGATGGTACCGGCAATGTAGGTGAGGGCGAATCGCCGACCGCCCGGATGGTCGTGGGTGGGGATGGGCTGGCCGCGCTCGACCAGGTCGTTGAAGAAGGTCTTGAGCAAGGCCCGTGATGCAGGTGTCGGCTTCACCTCAGCGACTCGCGCGGTCAGCCGCCGCTTCTCGGCCCAGGCCGCGAGGATGTCATCGGCGAAATCCTCGACCACCCGCAGAGCCCAGATGAGCAGGGGCCCCATGGTGGCGGGGGAAAGCGGCTCCGTGCTGTTCTCTCCGCCGGACGATGTCGCCGCGGGAAGGTAGTCGTCGCGGCCTTCACGGTTCCAGGGAGGTTCGGCAATCCCGCGCGGGAGCACGCTGTCTTCGTCGAATGCCCAGAGCCGGGTCAGCGCGGTCAGGCGCTGGCCCACGGTCGAGCGGCCGATGCCCGGCCGACGGCTCAGGTGCAGTCCGTAGTCGTGGAAGATCTCCTCGGTGCAGGCGCCCAGGCTGGTGATGCCGCGCTTGTCGAGCCAGTGGGCGAAGTGCCGCCAGGCCAGGACTGCCTGGTAGATCGCGGGCCCGCTCTGCCTGGTCCGCCAGGAGGGAACCTTGCCGACCAGGAACGTGTCGGGCAGCGCGCGGTTGACCAGGCGCCAGGCGATGAGCCGGAACTCCTCCCGGGTAGCGTCCGGGAACTTCATCCAGTGGATCGTCTCGCGGGGTGCGCTTGGGTTGCCGATCAGCGGCGCCATCGGCCAGGTGGGAGCGCCGTAGCGGTTGACGGTGCCCTGGTAGCCCGCCACGACCAGCAAGGGCTCGACCGAGGGTCCGTCCGGGCTGGGAACGACCAGGGGCAGTTCGGTGTACGAAGTCGTCACAGGTCGTAATGTCCGTTCAGGAGATGGTCGACGATCTCGCGGTCCTCGGCAGTGGCCTCAGCGAGCCTCGCCTTCCAAAGAGCCGTGCCCAAACGGCCCTTGAGGTCTTCCAGCCGAGCGTGGGCATCGGACCAGTCCGCTTCCCAGAACCCGGGGTTTACAGCCGTGCGAAGGCTTTCCAGCGCGCGGTGCAGGTAGGCGAGCCGGGCGTGATGCCCAGGGTGGACCCTGGCATTCGGGCAGGCGGTGCAAAGCAGGAAAGACGCCCCGCAGCTCGACCCCGGTGGGGTGAAGTGGCTGTTCTCGTAGTCCGTGCAACCCGTCGTCGCGGTCTGCTGGTCACCGGCCTCGGGAGTATCGGTGAGCTGGGCCCGGAACACCGTCCGGCGGGCAGCCTCCAGTGCCGCAGTCACGCCGTCCGCGATCACCGGGGCGGCCGCCTCCTGGGCCTGCGGCTCGTTCATGACATAGACGCGGTCGTGGGTGTCCTGAGTGTTCTGTCCCGGCTCGCGCCGGTGCAGAACATTGACGGTCTTGCGCGTACGCCGCAGCGGCGACCCCGAAAGTCCCACCTTGATGGCCCAGTGGGTGCCGGCGGACCTCGCCAGACCGAAGGCGAACGGCCCCACCCGAGGCGTTTCCGGATCAACGCGTCCGTTGCTGGCGTTTCTCTCGTGCCAGACCAGCAGGCGGTCCGGGCCGGATCCGGCGGCGGTGACGAACGCGCGGGCGTGAGCGGTAGCCTCCAGGGCCTCGGTGATCAGGCGACCCGGGGAGTCGGCGCCGAAGTCGGTGAGGTTGCGCGTCTCGAAGTGCCGGCCGTCGCCGCGACGCCGTTTCTCCAACTCCAACCGATAGACCGGGAACCCGCCACCCTCCCCGGAGTCCGGCGTCGCCCGGGGCACCGGCAGTTCAGCGACCGTGGTGGCGTTCAGCCCCTGCTCAGTCACCAGCAGCACCGCCAGCGAGGTGACTTCGATCCGGCTTAAGTAGAGCCGCTGCCAGGTAAATTCTGGCTTTGCTCCGCCCAGCGCCACCCGGTAGCGGTTGACCACCACCATCTTGCCTCTGGCCTGTGGGTAGCGGGGAACGTGCCCGGTCCGGGCGAGGCTGTCCAGGGCCTCCCCGACCAGCCAATCCCGGCTGCCGGGCTCGAAGGCCCCGGCCCGCCAGGACTCCAGATGCGCGGTGTTCGCCCGGATCCGCAGCAGCGCAGCCCGGAACATCTGTCGCGCCGTGACACGGATCTCGGTGAACTCCTGCGGCTGGTAAGCCTTCTCCTGGGCCTTCCACTTCGGCATCCGTTTGGCCATCGCGTCGCGGACCGGCTGCGAGAGCCGTTCGTTGCGCAGCAGGAAGTTCGCCAGCGTCTTGACCTGCCGGTATCCGGTGTTTGTGGTCGGCCTGCTGAGTCGCCAGGACGACCACAAGGCCGCAGTGATCTCGTCGATGTCTCTCGGCGGGTTGTCCTGCTCGGACAGGAACTTCACGAAGGCCCTCACCAGGACCCAGACGTTGAACCCGGTGTCGGCGGAATCCCAGCCGCCGCCGGGGGCACATCGCGCGGCGAAGGTGGCGGCCAAGGACCGCTGCAACGCCGGGGCCACCGGCAGGACCCCAAAGTCGTAGTTGCGGACGACGCCCTGTTTGTCGCGGTGGCAGACCCGCAGGCCGTCCTCGGCCAGGACGACGGGCCGGTGGTGGGGTCCGGTCGGCAAGGACGCCTTGCGTCCGCGCCGACTCATGCTCGCACCACCAGCTTCTCGTCCAGATCCTGGATGCCTTCGCTCTCCTGGGCGAGGCGGGACAGCAGCGCGGTCACCCGGTGCTGCGTGACCGCGACGCTCCCCTCTTCGTCCAGCGGGTCCGGATCAGCCAGAAGGGACCGAAGTTGCAGGTCAGACACGGGTGCGAGGTAAATCGCCCGGGTGGTCTCAAGTCCCGAGTGGCCCAACAGGTCCTGCACCATCCTCCACGGATCCCCGTAGAGGAGACGGAAATCCCGGCGTTCCTCCGGCGTCAGCCCCATCCGCAAGTCGACGACGTAGTGTAGCACGACAAGCATGTAGAGAGCCATGGAATGTCTGCACATATGGGGCGTGCAGAACGGCGGCTCCGCCACCACCCCCGTCAGAACGTCCTGACACCGCTGCGACGCGGCCCGAAAGACGTTCTCCCAGGACGCCGGCTGGAACGGCAGCCCCGACTCGTTCAGCCACAGCCACAACGGCTCCGGCCCGGTCGGCCCCTCCGTGAACAGCGTCATCCGTTCCTCGACCGTGGCGTCGTTCAGCGCGGTCTCGCCGATGACGCCGTCCTGGTCAACCCAGTGCAGAACCCGCTTACGCAGCCCGGTTATCCGGGTCACAAGCCTCCGCTCGGGCAGGCTGTCGTACCGGCCCTTGGCCTGCGCGCGTCGCACCGCTGCCGCCCGCGTCGACTCCACATAGCCTTCGACCAGGCCCACCACCGGGGCAGCGGCGTAGTACGTCCGGGCCTTCTTCGACTTCGTGACCTCCCTCGCCAACCGGCCCGAGTAGTAGCGGCGGGCCTGCAAGGCCGAACGCGGCATCTCGATCGTCAACAGCGAGCCGCCCTCCGTCAGCCGCATCCCGGAGGAAAACAGCAGCTCGGCGAAGGCCACGTTGCGATCCTCCATCCGCCCCGCCCAGCACGACGCGGGCAGCCCATCGGCGGTGTAGCCCCGCAAGCCCACATTCACCCAGAGCCGGAAAGCCCGCGGGGTCAGCCAGTGCACGTTGCTGGACCGGGCGTTCTTCGAGCGGGCCTCCGGCACCTCGACCAGCTGCCCGTGGCGGTCGACCACCGTGCGCATCACGATCGGATTGACCGCCATCAACTCCTTGCGGACCGCCCACGCGTACAGCCGCGTGAACGCCGCGAGTCCGCGGTCCCACCGCGATCCGCCGATCTTCCGAGGATTGCGCGGTGACCGTGTCCGCCAGTCCTCGAAGTCCCACAGATCATCCGCGGTCGCTTCGTTCCAGATCTTCCCGCGTACCCACAGGAAATCGAAGAGAAGGCAGTAGTCGTCCGTGTAGTTCCGCTTGGTCTCCGGCGCCAGCCGTACGAATGACGAACGGCACAGGTACAGGCTCAACCAGTCATCAATCCGGTAGTCCGGCGACAGCAGGATGGGATCTCCAACGTGGATCCCGACCCGCTCCTCCCGCTCAGACAGATCCCCGTAGCCCGTCAGTACCAGCACTCGATCCGGTAGCGCGACCGAATGCCTCGGCACCCAGTAAACCTGCCAACTCGCCACTGACCATCTCCTGTTCAATCCGCTTCAACACGTAGATCAAACAGGGAAGTCGGTGCACATCGCGAACGCCCAGCCGGGCGGCGGCCACCCGGTCAGTACCCGCGTCAGCGGGGCCGGCCGGAGCACGGCGAGCACCAGGAGCAGCGCGGCGGCCGAGCAGACCCAGGGGCGGCGGCCCAGCCATCGGACGACCGGCACCAGACCCAGGGTCAGGACGGCCAGCAGCGCCGCCCCGGACAGGCCGCCGGGCCAGTCGGCCTCCGCCCCGGGGAACGCCGCCCCGGTCCTGGCCACCGAGGCGATCCACCCGGCCGGCCATCCCGCGAGCCGGGCGAGCAGCCCGGCCACCGGCATCGCCACCGGCGCCAGGGCCAGCGCGGCGAACCCGAGGACCGTGGCCGGCGCCACGGCGCACTCGGCGAGCAGATTGCACGGGACCGCCACCAGACTCACCCGGGAGGCGAGGAGCACCACGACCGGGGAGCACACCGCCTGCGCGGCGGCCGCGGCGGCCAGCGCCTCCGCCAGGCGCGGCGGCACCCGATGCCGGCGCAGCGCCTCGCTCCATCTGGGGGCGAGGGTGAGCAGGGCGCCGGTGGCCAGCACCGACAGGACGAAGCCGTAACTGCGCGCCAGCCACGGGTCGTACAGCACCAGCAGCAGCACGGCGGCACACAGCGCGGGGATCAGCGTCCGGCGCCGCCCGGTGCCGATGGCGAGCAGCGTGATCAGCCCGCACGCGGCGGCCCGCAGCACACTCGGCTCGGGTCGGCAGACCAGGACGAAGGCGAGCGTGAGCCCGCCGCCGAGCAGCGCGGTCGTCCGCAACGAGATCCCGAGCCTGGGCGCCAGACCCCCGCGTTCGGCGCGCAGTGCCCGGCCGGGCGGCCCGATGAGCAGAACGAGAAGAATGCCCAAATTCGATCCGGATACCGCCATCAGGTGAGTGAGGTCGGTCGCCCGGAACGCGTCGTGCAGTTCGGGGGTGACCCGTGACGTGTCGCCGACGACCAGACCGGGCAGCAACGCCCGTGCGTCGGGGCCCAGTCCGTCGGTGGCCTCGCGCAGTCCGGCGCGCAGCCGCCCCGCCGTGCGCTGGAGGAGGCTGGGCGGGCCGGTCACCCGGGGCGGGGCCTTGCCGTCGGGCCGCAGCACGGCGGCGAGCCGTTCGCCCTTGTGCAGCGGTGGCGCCAGCCGCCCGCTGATCCGCAGCCGGGTGGAGGGGAGCAGCCGCTGCCAGGAGGCCGTCGCGTCACCCGGCGGGACGATGACCAGCACCGGCGTGCGCAGCCGCACGGCCGTGCCGTCGGGCCGCGTCAGGAGCGTGACCTCCGCGTCCAGGAGCAGGGAGGCGGGCGTGCTGTGGTCGCCGCGCACCCGGGGGAACGTGCGCCGGGCGTCGGAGGTGAGGGTGATCTCCGCCTCGACGCGTGCGAACTGCCGGGCCAGTCCGGGCACCGGGCCCCGGCGTACATCGGCACTGTGCAGCCCGGCGGACGCCGCCCCTGCCGCTGCGCAGAGCAGCACGGCCGCGGCAGCGGTGGCGGGCAGCCGCCGGCGCGCACGGGCCGCACGGGCCGGCCTTCCCTCGCCGGCCCCTCCCCCGACATCGCCCTGTCCTGCCGGGGCGGGAGACCCGTCCCGTCCCGGGGCCGCCCTGCGGGGCCCTCTGAGCCCCGGCACCGACAGGAGGACCATCGCCGTTCCCAGGCACAGCACCACCCCCATCGCCGCCCAGCGCCCGGGAACGCCGACGGCGAACCCCGCACCAGCCCAGGCCGCCGCTGCCGGGGCGAGCAGGCGGAGATCGGCGGGACCTTCCTGGCGGGGGTCGGAGAGGCCCAGGCGCCTGCCCGACGCCGCGTGGACGTCCGGCGCGCTGCCCGACGCCGCGTGGACGTCCGGCGCGCTGCCCGACGCCGCGTGGACGTCCGGCGCGCTCACGGCTGCACCAGCGGGCGCAGATCGGCGAACCGGCGGTCACCGATCCCGTTGACCTCGCGGAGTTCGTCGACGGACCGGAATCCGCCGTGCTGGGTGCGGTAGTCGACGATGTGCTGGGCGAGGACGGGGCCGACGCCCGGCAGGCCCTCCAACTGGTCCGCCGTCGCGGCGTTCAGGCGCACCGGCCCGCCGCCGCCCCCGGCAGCCGCAGGACCGCCTGCGCCCCCGGCCGGGACCGGGGCCGGCGGGGCGCCCACCACGATCTGCTCGCCGTCCACGAGCACCCGGGCCCGGTTGAGCCCCGCCAGGTCCGTCCCGGGCCGCGCCCCGCCCGCCGCCGTCAACGCGTCGTCCACCCGTGACCCGGAGGGCAGCCGGCGCAGCCCCGGGTCCCGCACCTTCCCGCTGACGTCCACCACGATCTGCCCACCGGGCCCCGCGGCAGGCACGGCACCGGGCGACGGCTCGGGCCGATCGTCGTCCTCCGGCTCCGCGTCCGTCTCCGGCCCGGGCGCGTGCACCGCCTCACCGACCACGTCCGGAGCCCGTACGCCCTCGGGCCGGGCGGACCAGAAGTGCATACCGGCGAACACGGCGGCGGCGGCCAGAACCACGACCAGCGCGGCAAGGGTCTTCGGCTCCAGGCCGCACCTGAGCTGCACCCACACCGGCAGCCGCTCCCGCACCGCGAGCACGGCCGCCGCCCACCGCCCCACGGGAGCAGTCGCCACCGGAACAGCGTCGACCACCCCCGTATCCACGGCCCCCGGTGCGTCCGTGACACCGTCCCCGGCTCCCGGTACACCCGAAACCGGAGCCGAGGCCGCGCCCACTCCCCACCGCGCGACCCGTCCCCCATACCCGCCCGCCATGAGCGCATCGGCCCGGCTGCGCGCCGCCGCTGCCGCCGCGGCCGCCTCCGCGCGGCCCGTGGTCCGCCGGCGGCGGCCCGGTCCTGAGCCCGCCGTCCGCCGGACGCGGCCGTCGGAAGCCTGGTCGCGTCCGGGCCCGCTGGTTGCACGATGTGATCGGGAAGCCATGCCTCAGGACGCTAGGCACTCCCGCCAAAGCCCGCTGAGCACATGCGATTTCAGTGGATAACCAACCCGATGTGGATAACTCGGCCACTCCGGAGAGCGACGGGTCGGCGGAGCGGCCGTCAGCGCGGCGAGACCACCGCGCCCAGCAGCCCCGGGCCGGTGTGCGCGCCGATCACCGCGCCCACCTCACTGACGTGCAGGTCCCCCAGCCCGGGCACGCGCTCCCGTAGCCGCTCGGCCAGCCGGTCCGCGCGCTCGGGCGCCGCCAGATGGTGCACCGCGATGTCCACGCACCCGCTGCCCGCGCGTTCGACGACGATCTCCTCCAGCCGGGCGATGGCCTTCGAGGCCGTCCGGACCTTCTCCAGCAGCTCGATCCGGCCGCCGTCCAGCTGGAGCAGGGGCTTGACCGCGAGCGCCGAGCCGAGCAGGGCCTGCGCGGCCCCGATCCGGCCGCCCCGGCGCAGATAGTCCAGGGTGTCGACATAGAAGTACGTGGAGGTGCCCGCCGCACGCTTCTCGGCCGCCGCCACCGCCTCGTCCAGGCCGCCGCCCCTCTCGGCGGTCTCCGCGGCCGACAGAGCGCAGAAGCCGAGGGCCATCGCGACCATCCCCGTGTCCACCACCCGCACCGGCACCGGAGCGTTCTTGGCCGCGAGCACCGCCGCGTCGTAGGTACCGGAGAACTCCGCGGACAGATGGAGGGAGACGATGCCGCTCGCACCGGTCTCCGCGACGGCCCGGTAGGCGGCGGCGAAGACCTCGGGGCTGGGCCGGGACGTCGTCACGGAACGGCGTTTCTGGAGGGCCAGGGCCAGGGAACGGGCCGAGATCTCGGTGCCCTCCTCCAGGGCCTGATCGCCCAGGACCACGGTCAGCGGCACCGCGGTGATGTCGTGCCGCCGCATCGTGTCGGGCGGCAGGTAGGCCGTTGAATCGGTGACGATCGCGACATGGCGGGACATGAGCGGGAGGTTACCCGCAGGGCCGGGGAGTCGGCAGTCCGGCCCCGCGCGAGTGATCAGCCGCGGTCGCTTCGCACCGCATCCTGCCACCCTCGGTCACCGGTGGTCGCAGCGTTTCTCCCGGCGCGTCACGGCCGGTTCACCCAGGGAGCCCGCTCAGTTGGAGGTCTCCGGCCGGGCCGTCTTCTGCCACAGGCAGGTGGTGCTCTGCCGGGGATCCCGGGCGGTGATGGCCTCCGGTGTGTCCGGCTCCGCACTCCGCTCCCCCGGCGCCCCCGGACCCCGGCCCTGACGCGGGCCCTGGCCCGCCACCAGCTCCTCCGGGCCCGTGGTCCAGTGCCGCAGGGCCCCCGCCTCCACATCGATCTGCGCGTTCAGCGCCGACAGCTCGTCGTCGGCGAACTTGCGGGCCCGGTCCCGGGCGGCCCAGCGCAGCGCATCGGCGGACCGGGTGATCTGTGCGGTGCGCTCCTTCAGGCCGGGAAGCCGCGAGGTCACCGTCGCCTTGTCGGGCTCGCGCTCCAGCGCCTTCAGCTCCGCGTCCAGCTCACGCCCGTACACGCTCAGCCGGTCGAACAGGCCCAGGGACTCGGAGAGCGACGCGTCATCGGCCACGCCCGCCCGCAGCGCTTCCTCAGTGGCCCGCATCGACGTACGCAGCGAGAGGCGCAGCTGGGCCAGTTCGCCGCCGACGCCCAGCTGTCCGTAGCTCTTGGCCCGCAGGGTGGTGTCCTCGACGGTGCGGCGCGCCTGGGTGATCGTGCGGTCCACACCGCGCCGGGCCGCCCCGACGGCCTTGACGGTCGCGTACACGCCCAGGGCCATGAAGACCACGAGCAGCCCCAGGATCAGGAACACGGCTTCCATGAGCGCTCCTCGGATGGTGTGACGGCCTCCGGTACAGGTACACCGGTCCTCTCCACCGTAAACGGAACAGGCAGGTTGGGGGTTCCGACGGAACCCCCAACCTGCCCGTAGGGGAAAGCCCTCACGCGCTCGTGCCGGCGCGTCCGTGACTACGCGGGAACGATGTTCACCAGCTTCGGCGCGCGGACGATCACCTTGCGGATGCCCGCCCCGTCCAGCGCGGCGACGACAGCCGGGTCGGCCAGGGCCAGGGCCTCCAGCTCCACGTCCGTGATCGACGGGGAGATCTCCAGGCGGGCCTTGACCTTGCCCTTGATCTGCACCACGCAGGTCACGGTCTCATCCACGACGTACGCCGGGTCGGCCACCGGGAAGTCCTGGTGCACGACCGACTCCGGGTGGCCCAGCCGGCGCCACAGCTCCTCGGCGATGTGCGGGGCCAGCGGCGCGATCAGCAGCACCAGGGCCTCCGCGACCGGGCGGGACAGCGGGCCGCCCGCCTTGGTCAGGTGGTTGTTCAGCTCGGTGACCTTGGCGATCGCCGTGTTGAACCGCATGCCGGCCATGTCGCCGCCGACGCCGTCGATCGCCTTGTGCAGCGCACGCAGCGTGTCCTCGCCGGGCTCGGCGTCGACGACGGTGACCTCACCGGTCTCCTCGTCGACGACGTTGCGCCACAGCCGCTGCAGCAGCCGGTACTGGCCGACGACCGCGCGCGTGTCCCAGGGCCGCGACACGTCCAGGGGGCCCATGGCCATCTCGTACAGGCGCAGCGTGTCCGCGCCGAACTCGGTGCAGATCTCGTCGGGCGTGACGGCGTTCTTCAGGGACTTGCCCATCTTGCCCAGGACGCGGGAGACCTTCTCGCCCTGGTAGTAGTACGCCCCGTCGCGCTCCTCGACCTCGGCCGCCGGGACCGCGATGCCGCGGCTGTCCCGGTAGACGAACGCCTGGATCATGCCCTGGTTGTACAGCTTGTGGAACGGCTCCGCGGAGGAGACGTGGCCCAGGTCGTGCAGCACCTTCGACCAGAAGCGGGCGTACAGCAGGTGCAGCACGGCGTGTTCGGCGCCGCCCACGTACAGGTCGACGCCGCCGGTCGGCTGCCCCTCGCGCGGGCCCATCCAGTACTCCTCGATGGCCGGGTCGACCAGCTTCTCGGAGTTGTTCGGGTCCAGGTAGCGCAGCTCGTACCAGCAGGAGCCGGCCCAGTTGGGCATGGTGTTGGTCTCGCGGCGGTACTTCTTCGGGCCTGCGCCGTCGCCCAGGTCCAGTGTGACGTTGACCCAGTCGGCGTTGCGCGACAGCGGGGTCTCGGGCTGGGTGTCGGCGTCGTCCGGGTCGAAGGTGCGCGGCGAGTAGTCGTCGACCTCGGGCAGCTCCAGCGGCAGCATCGACTCGGGCAGCGGGTGGGCGATGCCCTCCTCGTCGTACACGATCGGGAAGGGCTCGCCCCAGTAGCGCTGGCGGCTGAACAGCCAGTCGCGCAGCCGGAAGTTGACAGTGCCCTCGCCGACGCCGTGCTCCTTCAGCCACTCGGTGATGCGGGCCTTGGCGTCGGCGACGCCCAGACCGTTCAGCGAGATCTCGTCGTTGGCGGAGTTGACCAGCTTCGCGTCGTACGAGGCGAAGGCGTCCTCCCACGTCGAGGCATCGGTGCCGCGGTCGTCCGACGGCTCGACGACGCAGCGCACCGGCAGCTCGAAGGCGCGCGCGAAGGCGAAGTCGCGGGCGTCGTGCGCGGGTACGGCCATGATCGCACCGGTGCCGTAGCCCATCAGGACGTAGTCGGCGATGAAGACGGGGATCTGCTCGCCGCTGACGGGGTTGGTGGCGTACGCGCCGGTGAAGACGCCCGTCTTGTCCTTGGCCTCGGCCTGCCGCTCGACGTCGGACTTGGACGCGGCCTGCTTGCGGTACGCGGTGACCGCCTCGGCCGGGGAGGCGTGGCCGCCCGTCCAGACCGGGTGGGTGCCCTCGGGCCAGGCGGCGGGGATGATCCGCTCGACCAGTTCGTGCTCGGGCGCCAGCACCATGTAGGTGGCGCCGAACAGGGTGTCCTGGCGGGTGGTGAAGACGGTGACGCTGCCCGCGCCGTCGACCGGGAAGTCGACGCGCGCGCCCTCGGAGCGGCCGATCCAGTTGCGCTGCTGCAGCTTGATGGCCTCGGGCCAGTCCAGCCCGTCCAGGTCGTTCAGCAGCCGGTCGGCGTAGGCCGTGATGCGCATGTTCCACTGGCGCAGCTTGGCCTTGAAGACGGGGAAGTTGCCGCGCTCGGAGCGGCCGTCGGCGGTGACCTCCTCGTTGGCCAGGACGGTGCCCAGGCCGGGCGACCAGTTGACCGGCGCGTCGGAGGCGTAGGCCAGCCGGTACTCGCCCAGGACGTCGGCGCGCTCGGCGGCGCTCAGCGCGCTCCAGTCACGGCCGTCGGGGGTGGCGCGCTCGCCGCTCTCGAACTGGGCGACCAGCTCGTCGATCGGCCGGGCGCGGTCCGCCTCGGTGTCGTACCAGGAATTGAAGATCTGCAGGAAGATCCACTGGGTCCACTTGTAGTACTCGGACTCGATGGTGGCGAACGAGCGGCGCTTGTCGTGGCCCAGGCCCAGCCGGCGCAGCTGCGCCGTCATGTTCTCGATGTTGGCCTCAGTGGAGATCCGCGGATGGGTGCCGGTCTGTACGGCGTACTGCTCCGCGGGCAGGCCGAAGGCGTCGAAGCCCAGGGTGTGCAGGACGTTGTGCCCGGTCATCCGCTGGTGGCGGGCGAAGACGTCGGTGGCGATGTAACCCAGCGGGTGGCCGACGTGCAGTCCCGCACCCGAGGGGTACGGGAACATGTCCATGATGAACTTCTTGGGCTTGGCGGCCAGCTCGGGGTCGCCCGCCAGGTCACCGGTCGGGTTGGGTGCCTCGTACGTGCCCTCGGCGTCCCAGAAGTCCTGCCAGCGTGCCTCGATGTCGGCGGCCATCGCTGCCGTGTAGCGGTGCGGCGCAGCAACGTCGGCTGCGGAATTCGTCTCGCTCATGATCCTCAAAGCTCCATCGATCGTCATCTGCCGGCGCCCACGTCGTACGGACACACGTCCACGGAAACGAAAAATCCCCTCGCACAGGAGGGGACGCCGCGCTGATGCCGACCAGGCATTCTCACCGGTCGGGACTGATCAGCGCGGCTCGCTAAGCAGAAGGCCTACGGCACGCATGGCGTCAGGGTACCGCACAGAGCCGGCCGGCCTCCGGGCGACAGCCGCTGACCGGCCCCCGCACGCAGAACAGCGGGCCATCCGATCCGGATGACCCGCCGTTCCTCTTTATTGTGGAGCTAAGGAGAATTGAACTCCTGACCTCTTGCATGCCATGCAAGCGCTCTACCAACTGAGCTATAGCCCCTCGTTGCGCCGCCCGGTTTCCCTGGCGACATCGAGAACAGTACCGGTCACCCCGGCCGTCCACCAAATCGATTCCGGGCTGACCGGTTTCCGCCGGCCTCGGGAGGGGAAGCGGTCAGGCCGTCGCGAAGGAGTAGAACCGTTTGAGCGTGCAGTGCTCCTCCAGGAGCCGGCCGTAGATCGGCTCCCCCTCCAGCTCGCGGTAGGTCTCGATGGGGTCGCCTTTTATGATCAGCGCCCGCGCGCACTCCTCGCACCAGTACTGGTAGTCCGCGTTGACCGGGTCCATGTCCCTGACGATGGGCGTACCGCTGCCGCACCAGTCGCATTTCCGCCTGTGTGCACCCATGGATCAGCTCCGGCTCCGGCGGAAGGAGGGGGGCTTCGGGACCTCGTGGCGGCTCCCAGGCATCGCGCACACCCTCCCGTTCGGTCCGTCGCTCCCTCCGGCGGTCCGATTCTGCCATGACCCCGCAAGGGGGTCAGCCCGCGCGAGTCACCGCCCGCCGCCGTACGAGCCCCGCGGCGGCGCCCGCGCACGCGACCCCGGCCAGGGCCAGCTCACAGACCCACAGCGCGTGCCCCGAACCCTGCGGCCCCGGGCCACCGAGGCGGTTGAGGTAGAGGGTGCCGATGGCGGCGACGCCGACGACCTGGCCGAGCTGGGTCACGGTCACCAGCACACCGCTGGCGTCGGCGGCGTCCTGGGGCCGTACGTCCGCCAGGGCGCCCGCGAGGTTGGGGCTGAACGCGAGAGCCATACCCGTACCCAGCAGCAGAAAACCCGCGTACAGCATGAGGCCCCCGCCGTCACCGCCCCGCAGCGCCAGCCCGATCAGCGCGTTGCCCACGGCCACCAGCACGAAGCCGCCGGGGACCAGGCCCCTCTGCAGCCGGGCGGGCCACCGCCGCCAGGTCAGCCCGGCCACGCCGAAGGCCACCGCGGTCGGCGCGCACATCAGCCCGGCGCGCAGCGGCGCGTACCCGAGACCGCCCTGGAGGTGCAGGGTCAGCGTGAAGAGGAAGCCCGCGTTGACCGCCATCACCAGCAGGATGCGCACCGACGCCACGGCGATTCCGGGCAACCGGAGCACACGGGGCGCGATCAGGGGCGCACCGCCGCGTGCGGCGAGCCGTGTCTCGTACGCCACGAAGCCGGCGAGGACCACCGCGCTGGCGAGCAGGCAGATCCACGTCCAGTCGGGCCAGCCCAGCTCCTGGCCGAGCACCAGCGGGACGGTCAGCAGGGTGACGCCCAGGGCGAGCACGACCAGGCCCACCGGGTCGAAGCCGCGCGCCCGCGCCTCGCGCCGGGCCTGCCCGGTGCGCGGCTCGCCCGGCAGGACGCGGGCGCCGAGCACCAGCAGGACCAGCCCGATCGGCACGTTGACCAGGAAGACCGGGCGCCAGCCCGCCCCGAACAGGTCGACGCTCACCAGGACCCCGCCCACGACCTGTCCCGCGGCGGCCCCCGTGGCCAGCACGGCGCTGTAGGCGCCGATCGCGCGGACCCGCGCCGCCCCGGTGAAGTGCTGCTGGATCAGGCTGAGCACCTGCGGGATCATCACCGCCGCGCCCGCCCCCTGGATCACCCGGAAGGCGATCAGCTGGCCCGAGCCCGCCGCCAGTCCGCAGGCGAGCGAGGCCGCGGTGAAGACCGCGAGCCCGGCCAGATGCGCGCGGCCGTGGCCGAGCAGGCCGCCGAGCCGTGCGCCGGCGACGAGGAGGACGGCGTACGAGATGGTGTATCCGGCCACCACCAGCTGCAATTGGGCCCCGGAGGCGCCGAGTTCGGTACGGATCGTCGGGGCTGCGACGTTCACGATGAAGATGTCGAGCATGGCCATGAACTGGGCCGTGAGCACCACGGCGAGCAGCCGTGCGGGTGCCTTGTCAGTGGCGGGGGCTTTACTGGTGACGGAGCGTGAGGCCGTCGTCTCGGATGTCGCGGTCATGCGTTCCAGGCTGGTGCCGGGCGCATACGGGTAACGAGAGCCCACTGATGCTGGTACTGGCAGCACCTGGCAACACCCGGGCGCAGCACGGACGATGGGGGCGTGACGACGGTGACGACACAACAGCACACGCGGCGGAAGGGACCGGCGCACGGCAAGCGGCCCGAGCTCGCCGCCTTCCTGCGCAGCCGCCGGGCCCGGGTGACCCCGGCCGACGTGGGCATGCCCCCCGGATTACGCCGCCGCACGCCGGGACTGCGCCGTGAGGAGGTCGCCCAGCTCTCCGGCGTCGGTGTCACCTGGTACACCTGGCTGGAGCAGGGCCGCCCGATCAACGCCTCCTCGCAGGTCCTGGACGCGGTGGCGCGGACGCTCCGGCTGGACCCGCCGGAGCGCGAGCACCTCTACGAGCTGGCCGGGGCCCCCTTCCTGCCGGGCCGGGCGTCCGACGTCTTCGAGGTCGGCGAAGAGATCCAGGGCATCATCGACGCGCTCGATCCGCTGCCTTCGGTCGTCTACAACGCGCGCTACGACGTGCTGGCGACCAATCCGGCCTACCTCGACCTCTTCGGCGTCTCCCCCATGAAGGGGACGCGGGTCCGCAACGCCCTGTGGTCGGTGTTCACGGCCTCGGAGGAGGACTGCCCAATCGTCCACCGCGCCCAGGAGCTGCCCCTGATGGCGGCGACCCTGCGCAGCGGCTACGGCCGCCATGTCGGCGAGCCGGCGTGGGAGACGTTCATCGAGGCACTGTCGGAGGCCAGCCCCTATTTCGCGAAGCTGTGGCTCAGTGGGGACGTCCTTCCGCCGGGACGCCGGGTGAAGACCTTCCAGCACCGCGCGGTGGCCGGGGAGATACGGATGACCTCGGTTTCGCTGACCGTCAACGGGCTGCCGGAGTGCCGGATCGTCACGTACACGGCGGCCGACGAGCAGAGCAGGCAACTGCTCGCGGACCTGCGGACACACCGCCGGGGCCCCGCGGCCTGCACGTGACCGTACATGCGGAAATCCCGCCCCCTGGTGGGGACGGGATTTCCGATTGTGGAGCTAAGGAGAATTGAACTCCTGACCTCTTGCATGCCATGCAAGCGCTCTACCAACTGAGCTATAGCCCCGCTGTCCGCTGCGTTTCCCTGCGCTTGTGCGCTGCGGACAAGAAGAACTTTAGCCTGTGACCAGCCGGAAAGTGAAATCCGGCCCCTGCCGCCCGGGGGCGGCCCGCGGCGGCCGGCTCAGGTGTCGTCGCCGAGCACCGGTTCCGGCAGGGTGCCGGCGTTGTGCTCCAGCAGCCGCCAGCCGCGGGCGCCCTCGCCCAGCACGGACCAGCAGCAGTTGGTCAGCCCGCCGAGCCCTTCCCAGTGGTGCGCCTCCAGGCCCAGCAGCCGGCCGATGGTGGTCCGGATCGTGCCGCCGTGGCTGACGACGACGAGTGTGCCCTCGTCGGGAAGCTTCCCGGCGTGCCCGAGGACCACGGGTGCCGCCCGGTCGGCGACCTCGGTCTCCAGCTCGCCACCGCCGCGCCGCACGGGCTCGCCGCGCTTCCAGGCGGCGTACTGCTCGCCGTACCGCTCCACGATCTCCTCGTGGGTGAGGCCCTGCCAGGCACCCGCGTAGGTTTCCCGCAGGCCCTGGTCGTGCACCACGTCGAGACCGGTGATCGCGGCGAGCTCGGCAGCCGTGGCAGCGGCCCGCCGCAGGTCGGAGGCGACGATGGCGGCCGGCTTCAGCGAGGCGAGCAGCCGCGCGGCCCGACGGGCCTGCGCGACGCCGGTCTCGGTCAGCTCGATGTCCGTGGAGCCCTGGAAACGGCGCTCGAGGTTCCACGCCGTCTGCCCGTGCCGCCAGAGGACGATCCTGCGGCCCCTGCCGCTTCTGCTGCCGTTCAGTTCTGCTCACCTTCCGTGCCGCCGTTGAGCTGCGCGTGCTCGGCGGCCTTGCCGCGGGTCTTCACGGCGTCCTCGGGCAGGTCGATCTCCGGGCAGTCCTTCCACAGGCGCTCCAGCGCGTAGAAGACGCGCTCCTCGCTGTGCTGGACGTGGATGACGATGTCGACGTAGTCGAGGAGGATCCAGCGGGCGTCGCGGTCGCCCTCGCGGCGGACCGGCTTGGCGCCGAGTTCCTTCTGGAGCCGCTCCTCGATCTCGTCGACGATCGACTTGACCTGGCGGTCGTTGGGGGCCGAGGCCAGCAGGAAGGCGTCGGTGATCGACAGCACCTCGCTGACGTCGTAGGCGATGATGTCGTGCGCGAGCCGGTCGGCGGCCGCCTGAGCGGCGGCGTTGATGAGCTCGATGGAGCGGTCAGTGGCGGTCACAAGCAGGCTTTCGTCGTCGGTCGAATAGACCCCTAGGGTCTCACGGCGAACCACCGGCGCACGCAGCCATATTCCAGGGCCGGCCGGGGAAGGCCCCGGCCGTCTCGCGGGAGGAGGGACCGGCCCCTCCTCCCGCCGCCCGCTACTCGATCTTGTAGTCCTGGCCGAGGAGGACGGACACGTCCGCGTTCCCGGCCGGCTTGCCCTTCTTCACCGCGCTCGTCGGCAGTCCGAGGGTCTTGGCGGCCTGGGTCGCCTTCTCCTTGTCGGCGGCCTCGGCGTAGACCACCTGCGAGGAGGCGACCGCGTCGGCCTTCCCGCTGTTGACGAAGGCGAAACCGCCGTTGACCAGCTTGCCCCGGGCGGACTCGGTGGAGCCGGTGTCCCCGGTGGCGTTCTTGATGCCGACCCGGATCACCCCGTCCGCGGACGGCGCCTTGACCGTGCCGCCGAGGATGTCCTTGACCACGCTGTCGGTGGCCGCGTCGGTGAGGGTGCCGTCGTCCTGGACCGGCAGCAGCGCCGTCTTGTAGTCGCCGATCTTGGCGTGCTCGGCGAGCTTGGCCAGCGAGGCCCCGAGGTCCTTCTCGGGCAGCGACGGGTCGAGGATCTGGGCCAGCGTCTGGACGGTGACCGTGGCGGCCTTCGGGTCGTCGGAGATCTTCCGCAGCACCCCGCGCATGACCTGCCCGAACCGCATCAGCTGCTTGGCCTCGGCCTCGCCGGGCCCGCGGTACGTGGCGTACGCGACGGCCATCGGGCCGCTGAGGGTCTGCGCCTCGCCCTTCTTCACCAGGTCGCCCGAGCCCTTCTTGGCGCCCGGCACCGCGGTGTCGGTGTCGACCTCGATGTTGCCGACGAGGTCGACGAGGTTCTCCAGGTACGGGGTGTCGAGCCGCCAGGTCCCGCTGATGTCGGTGCCGAGCAGGGCGTCCAGGGACTCCCTGGTCCCGGAGGTGCCGTCGTCGTCGACCGACTTGCCGAGCGTCGTCGTCGTCCCGTCGTCGTCGGAGACGGCGAGGGAGTTGGGGAGCAGGACCGTGGTCCCCTGCTTGGTGGTGACGTTGTCGACGAGCAGCGCGGTGGAGGTGCCGCCGCCCTTGGTGTTGTGAAGGTGCACCACGATGACGTCCCGGCGCTGCGGACCGGTCGTCGCGGTGTTCTCCTTCTCCCCGCCGGACAGGCCGGGGATCTTGTCCGCCGACCACAGGTAGCCGACGCCGCCGAGCACGGCCAGGACCGCGACGACGATCAGCGCGATGATCCGGTTGCGACCCCGGCGGCGGGCCTCCTCACGGCGCTCGCTGCGGCTCTCGGTGAACTTGAGCCAGTCGATGACGTCCTCGGAGTCCTCGTCGGGCTCCTCGATGAACGCGAACTGCTCGGTGCGGTAGTCCTCGCCGCCGCGGCGCTGCCCGGGCACGGCCGCCTCCGGCGCCGGCTGCGGCTCGGGCTCCCGGCGAGGCGCGGGGGCGGGGGCGGGCGCGGGGGCCGGTGCCTGCTGCGGGACGCTCCACTGCTGCGTCGTGTCGACCGCTGCCGGCATCTGCCCGGTGTCGTACGCGGGCGTCTGCCCGGTGTCGTAGCCGTACTGGTCGTAGCCGTAGTCCTGCTGCGGGGCCTGCTGGGAGCGGTCCGCGTAGGGGTCGTAGCCCTGCGGCGGAGCAGGGGGCTGCTGCTGGGCGTACGGGTCGTAGCCGTACCCCTGCCCACCGCCCTGCGGAGCCTGCTGCGGCGCCTGCTGGTTCCCGTAGGACTGCTGCTGTTGCTGCCCGTACGGGTCGTACTGCTGCTGCCCCGGCTGCTGGTACACCGGCTGCCCGTACTCGTCGTAGCCGATGATCTGCGGCTGCTGCTGGTAGTACGGGTCGTACGGGTTCTGTCGGTCGTTCACCGGTGCCCCTTTCCGTGGCTCACTCGCCGCGGTACAGCTGGCGCTTGTCGATGTAGCGGACCACACCGTCGGGCACGAGGTACCAGACCGGCTCCCCCTGGGCGACCCTCGCGCGGCAGTCCGTCGAGGAGATCGCGAGCGCGGGGACCTCCACCAGGGAGACGCCCCCCTTCGGCAGCCCGTCGTCCGTGAGCACATGGCCCGGCCGGGTCACACCGATGAAATGGGACAGCGAGAACAGTTCGTCGGCGTCGCGCCAGGTCAGGATCTGGGCGAGCGCGTCGGCGCCGGTGATGAAGAAGAGGTCCGCGTCACCGTGGACCTCGCGCAGGTCCCGCAGGGTGTCGATCGTGTAGGTGGGGCCCTTGCGGTCGATGTCGCTGCGGCTGACCGAGAACTGGGGGTTGGACGCCGTCGCGATGACCGTCATCAGATAACGGTCCTCGGCCGGGGAGACGTGCTTGTGGCTCTTCTGCCACGGCTGCCCGGTCGGTACGAAGACCACCTCGTCGAGGTGGAACTGGGCGGCCACTTCACTGGCCGCCACCAGGTGTCCATGATGAATCGGGTCAAACGTCCCGCCCATCACGCCGAGTCGGCGCTTTCCGCGGCCGGTAGGCACTTCCTGCTCTCCCATGCGTGCAGAGCCTACTGGCACAGCTGTACGCCTCGGCCTCAGCGGTCGCGGTTGAAGCGCGTGGTGATCCACAGAAGGAGGAGAAGCACGACAAAGGCACCGCCACCGGTGAGGTAGGGGCTCAGGCTCTCGTGATTGCCGCCGTGCTCGCCCTCGGCGGCGACGGTGACCAGCTGGTGTGCGGTGCTCGTGAGGCTCATCTTCGGCAGGACCTATCGATCGGGAGTCGGGGGAAGACGTCGCGGACATCGTATGCGGGCGCCCCGGGCACGCTCACGCCGACTCAGTCGTTGTTGTCGTCGTTGCGGTACCCGCGCAGCAGGAACCAGGCCAGCAGGGCGACGCCCAGGAGGGAGACGACCAGCACGACGCGGATCGTGTTGCCCGGTCCCTGGTCCCCGGATGCGGCGGCGAACAGAGCAACGGTGTGCGGCATGTCGGGCGTCTCCTCAGTTATCCACAGCCCCCCGCACACCGTAGCCCCAGCACCTAGGCTGGGCGGCGTCAGGGGGCGAGCGACGTCTCGTACGAACACAGGGGGCCCATTCATGACCGACAGCCACGAGAACCGCGGCGGCGTACCGAGCAGGCAGCGCAAGCGTTTCCCGGGGATCTCCTCCCGGGCCTACGAACACCCCGCGGACCGCTCCGCGCTGGTCGCGCTGCGCAAGCTGAGCGGCTTCGACACCCTCTTCAAGGCCCTGAGCGGACTGCTGCCCGAGCGCAGCCTGCGACTGCTCTTCCTGTCGGACTCCGTCCGGGTGAGCGACGCCCAGTTCGCGCACCTCAACGACATGCTGCGCGACGCCTGTTACATCCTGGACCTGGAGAAGGTCCCTCCGATGTACGTCAACCAGGACCCCAGGCCCAACGCCATGTGCATCGGGCTCGACGAACCGATCATCGTGGTGACCACGGGGCTGGTGGAGCTGCTCGACGAGGAGGAGATGCGGGCGGTCATCGGCCACGAGGCCGGACACGCCCTGTCCGGTCACGCGGTGTACCGGACGATATTGCTCTTCCTCACCAACCTGGCGCTCAAGGTCGCCTGGATTCCGCTGGGCAACGTCGCGATCATGGCGATCGTGACGGCGCTGCGCGAGTGGTTCCGCAAGTCGGAGCTGTCGGCGGACCGGGCCGGGCTGCTGGTCGGGCAGGACATACAGGCCTCGATGCGCGGCCTGATGAAGATCGCCGGCGGCAACCACCTCCACGAGATGAACGTGGACGCGTTCCTCGCCCAGGCCGACGAGTACGAGAAGTCCGGGGACCTGCGCGACTCGGTGCTCAAGATCCTCAATGTGCTCCCCCGATCGCACCCGTTCACCACGGTCCGCGCGGCCGAGCTGAAGAAGTGGTCGGAGACCCGTGACCACCAGCGGATCATGGACGGCCACTACCCGCGCCGCGACGAGGACAAGGACACCTCGGTGACGGACTCGTTCAAGGAGTCCGCCTCGCATTACGCCGATTCGGTGCGCAACAGCAAGGACCCGCTGATGAAGCTGGTCGGCGACATCGCGGGCGGCGCCGGGGACCTCGGCGGCAAGCTCCGGGACAAGTTCACCGGCGGCGCCGCCGGTGGCGCCAAGGGCGGTGCTACGGGCGGCTCGTCGGAGACGGAGGGCCCTGAGGACTCTCAGGGGCCCCGGACGGAGGGGAGCTGACCTCCAGCGACCCGCAGAGCGCGGCGACGGGCCGTTCCGTGGCGTACGGGTCGGTGCCCGCCGGTCCGCGCGAGGCCGCGCGCTCCCCGGCGAGCAGTGGCCGCAGGGCGCCCGAGGCGTCGGCCGGGCAGGACTGAGGCCCCGCCTGGAGGTAGCTGGTCTGCACCTCCAGCCGGTGCAGCCGCAGGTCCTCCCGGTCGAACCGGAAGCGCATCTCCCGCCGCACGGTGAACAGCGAGGCGCCGCCCTTGGGCTGGGGCCCGGAGGCGGCGGGGCGCAGCGCGTACGTGAAGGTGTGGTCCGAGACGACCTCCAGGGTGTCTGAGCCGGTCTGGGCATAGCGCAGGGTGCCCCGGACCCGGATCTCGGGGTCCGGGGTGACCCGGGCCGGGTCGAAGCGGACGAGCCAGCCGGTCGCGGCGTGCTGCCCGTCGTCGTAGGGCTCGTCGACGCTGCGGGCGAACTGCTCCATCTGGTCGGGGTCGAGCAGGGACTCCACCGGGCGCACGGCGTTCCCGCTGAGCACGTCGGGGTCGAGCGAGGAGGCCGCCAGGTAGTCCTTGACGGTGGCCAGGGCGGCGCTGACCTGGCTCTCCGAGAAGTCGGCGGTCGCCCGGGCGGCCGGTGGGCTGATGCCGTCCCTGCCCTTCGGGTAGTGGGCGGCGGGGCTGCTCGCGAAGAGGGCGGCGGGGGCGCCCCCGGGCACGGTGCCGCGCGGGGCGAGGGGGACGAGGGTCATCCGCAGCGGTTCGGGCCGCCGGGCGTCCGGGGTCTCGTACGGGTGGCTCAGGCCCATGAAGACGGCCCCGCCGAAGGCCAGGGCGATCAGGATGATCAGGGCGAGGGCGATCCGGGAGCCGCTGCGGACGGCCCGTCCGGGCAGGCTGCGGACGGCCCGGGCGTGGTCGCCCATGCGTTCCTGGGCGGACAGTTCCTGCAGCCGGGCGGCCCGTACGAAGGACTCGTCGAAGACGAGTGAGCCGTACTCGTCGTCCTGGCCGCCCGCGCCGTTGTCCGCCGGGCCATCGGGTGGGTCGCCGCCGTGTGCCATGACTTCTCCCGACTCCGTGAGAAGTCCCCTCTTCGAGCGGAGGAGGGGTCATACATTCAGGGTGGGTCGAACACGACGACGGTAAACGCGGTGACGCCCGGCAACCACCGGGGAGTTCCGCCGGGGAGCCGTTCTACGCCGGTGGAGGGATCAGGGCGTGCGCGGGACGGCGGAGACCATCGGGCGGGAGTATTCGTCCGCGTCCGACGGGGCGGAACCCGGGCCGGGGCCCGGCGCGCTGTCCACGCCGCTGGTGGCGGGCGGCGGGACCTGGTCCTGCCGGTCGCCCGAGCTGTTGCGGTAGACGGCGCTGAAGGCCAGGGCGACCATGCCGACGCCCATCAGGACGGCCAGCAGCCAGGCGACCGGCCGGTGCCAGCGGGCCGCCCCCTTGTACGGGCGCAGGGAGCCGCCGTGGCGCCCGTAGGGGCCGTGCTCGTAGAAGCCGTCGTCGTCCGCGTCCAGCGGGTCGTAGCCGCCCGGGCCGTAGCCCTCGTCGTACAGCTCGTCGCCGAAGGGGCCGCCGCGGGCACCGGCGCGCCGGGCGTCGGCCTCGGCGCGCGCCTCGGCCGCCGCCAGCAGCCGCTCGACGGCGGTGGGTTCGTGGAAGGCGGCGGCCCGTACGAAGTCCTCGTCGAACACCACGGAGGCGAAGTCCTCGTCCGCACCCCCGCGGTCGTCGTCGGGCTCCCGGCCGTTCGGATACGGCCTGCCCCCCACGTCGTCCGGCACGGTTTCAGACTAGACCCGCGAGACCGCTTTGGGCAGGGAGACGGCGGATTCGCCCCGGCCGGGAGTCATCGCACGTGGCCGTCGCCGGTGACGATGTACTTGGTCGAGGTGAGTTCCGGCAGGCCCATGGGGCCCCTGGCGTGCAGCTTCTGCGTGGAGATACCGATCTCGGCGCCGAACCCGAACTGGCCTCCGTCGGTGAACCGGGTCGAGGCGTTGACGGCCACCGTGGTGGAATCCACCAGCTGGGTGAAACGGCGCGCCGCGGCCTGCGAGGTGGTCACGATCGCCTCGGTGTGCCCGGAGGACCAGAGCCGGATGTGCGCCACGGCCGCGTCCAGCGACTCCACGACGGCTGCCGCGATGTCGTACGAGAGGTACTCGGTCTCCCAGTCCTCGGCCGTCGCCGCCACCACCGCGGCCTTGGAGCCCTCGGCGTACTCCAGCACACGCTCGTCGCCGTGCACGGTCACCCCGGCCTCGGCCAGGGCGTCCAGGGCGCGCGGCAGGAAGGCGTCGGCGATGTCCTTGTGGACGAGGAGGGTCTCGGCGGCGTTGCAGACGCTGGGGCGCTGGGCCTTGGAGTTGACCAGGATCTCCACGGCCATGTCCAGGTCGGTCTGCGCGTCGACGTACACATGGCAGTTGCCGGTGCCGGTCTCGATGACCGGGACCGTGGACTCCTCGACCACCGTGCGGATCAGCGAGGCGCCGCCGCGCGGGATGAGCACGTCGACGAGGCCCCGGGCGCGCATGAGTTCGCGCACCGAGTCGCGGCTCTCGCCGGGGACCAGCTGCACCGCGTCGGCCGGCAGCCCGGAGCCGCCCACCGCGTCGCGCAGGACCCGCACCAGGGCGGTGTTCGAGGCGAAGGCGGAGGAGGAGCCGCGCAGCAGGACGGCGTTGCCGGACTTCAGGCAGAGGGCCGCGGCGTCCACCGTCACGTTGGGCCGGGCCTCGTAGATGATCCCGACGACGCCGAGCGGCACCCTGACCTGGCGCAGGTCGATGCCGTTGGGAAGGGTCGAGCCGCGCACGACCTCGCCGACCGGGTCGGGCAGGGCGGCGACGTCCCGTACGTCGGCGGCGATGGCGCGGATGCGCTCGGGGGTGAGGGTCAGCCGGTCGACGACGGACTCGCTGGTCCCCGCCTCACGGGCGCGGGCCACGTCCTCGGCGTTGGCCGCGAGGATGTCGCTCGTCCGTACTTCCAGCGCGTCCGCGATCGCCAGGAGCGCGTCGTCCTTCGCCGCGCGCGGAAGTGGCGCGATGTCGGCGGCCGCTGAGCGGGCCCGGTAGGCGGCCTGGGCCACGGGAGACATGTTGTCGTACGGCGAGAGCGTGGTCATGCCCGCAGAGTAGTGCGCACACTGCGGGCATTCCGCACGCATCCCGTGATGCGAGACGGCCGTCCCACCGGCTGCGGCCGGGTCAGTACGGGTGGACGCCGACCGGGGCGGCCGGGGGCGGTCCGTACCCCTCGGCGACGCGCTGGTGGTAGGTCTCGCGGTCGATGACTTCGAGGCCGACGATCGCCCAGGGCGGCAGGCCGGCGCTGGAGCGGTGCTCGCCCCACAGCCGCAGGGCCACCGCCGCCGCGTCGTGCAGGTCGCGGGCCTCCTCCCAGTAGCGGATCTCCGCGTGGTCGTTGGCATAACGGCTGGTCAGCAGGAACGGGTGGTCGTGCGCGAGCTGTTCGAGACCGCGTCTGACCTCCTTCAGCGGGAACTCGGTCCCGGAGACGCAGAGGGTGATGTGCCACAGCTTCGACGGGGCGTGCTCATGGCCGGCCGGTCTCGGCTCCGGCCGGGCGGTGGTGCGCTCGTCCGTCCGGTCCACGGGCCCGCTCCCGTCGAAACCGGACCCCGCACCGACACTGGTCAGGGTGCGGCCACCCGTTCCTCGGGGCGGCGCCCCCGGGCGCGCTCGTCTCACCGGCGGCCTCCTGTGATGTGTTGCCTTGCTGTACCCCGCAGTTTCCCTGCTACAAAGTGGACCAGTCCGCGGCCCGGTCTGGGGCGGTTTTCGTGAAGGTCTCCGTCCGATGGCTGGACTTTCAGCCGTTTCAGGGGTGTGTCAGCCGTGCAGGACGACGAGATCGTCCCTGTGTACGACCTCGCGCTCGTAGGCGGGGCCGAGGTCCCGGGCGAGGTCCCGGGTGGAGCGGCCGAGGAGCTGCGGCATCTCCTTGGCGTCGAAGTTGACGAGCCCGCGGGCCACCGGCCGGCCCTTCAGGTCGCGCAGCTCCACCGGGTCGCCCGCGGTGAAGTCGCCCTCGACCGCCGCGATCCCGGCGGGCAGCAGCGAGCTGTGGCGCTCCACGACCGCCTGCACCGCTCCGTCGTCCAGGGTCAGCGCGCCGCGCGGGGTCGAGGCGTGGGCGAGCCAGAGCAGCCGGTCGGCGGAGCGGCGGCCGGTGCGGTGGAAGTAGGTGCCGGTGTCGCGGCCCGCGAGGGCGTCGGCGGCGTGGCTGGCGGAGGTGAGCACGACGGGGACGCCCGCGGCGGTGGCGATCCGGGCGGCCTCGACCTTGGTGACCATGCCGCCGGTGCCGACGCCCGCCTTGCCGGCGCTGCCGATGCTGACCCCGGCCAGGTCGGCGGGGCCGGTGACCTCGGCGATGCGGGTGGTGCCGGGGATGCTCGGGTCGCCGTCGTAGAGGCCGTCCACGTCGGAGAGGAGGACCAGCAGGTCGGCGCGGACCAGGTGGGCGACGAGGGCGGCGAGCCGGTCGTTGTCGCCGAACCGGATCTCGTCGGTGGCGACGGTGTCGTTCTCGTTGACGACGGGCAGGGCGCCCATGTCCAGGAGCTGGTCCAGGGTGCGGTAGGCGTTGCGGTAGTGGGCGCGGCGGCTGGTGTCGTTGCTGGTGAGCAGGACCTGGCCGACGCGGACGCCGTAGCGGGCGAAGGAGGCGGTGTAGCGGGCGACGAGGAGCCCCTGGCCGACGCTGGCGGCGGCCTGCTGGCGGGCCAGGTCCTTGGGCCTGCGGTGCAGCCCGAGCGGGGCGAGGCCGGCCGCGATGGCGCCGCTGGAGACCAGGACGACCTCGCGTTCGCCGCCGTCGCGGACCTTGGCGAGTACGTCGACGAGCGCGTCGACCCGGTCGGCGTCGAGGCCCCCGGCGGCGGTGGTGAGGGAGGAGGAACCGACCTTGACCACGATCCTGCGGGCTTCTGTGACGCCCTGCCTTGCCCCTGACACCCGGTCCCCCAAGTTGGCTCGCTGGACCCCGCAATCTACGCGAGAGCGGATTCCGGCGCCTTCGCGTTCCGTACCGTGGAACCCCGTACGTACCGGTGCGTCCCGTTCCGTGTCCGTTCGGTCCGCGGACTCGTTGGACAGAGGTACCGGGGCCGGCAGGAGGTCCCGCGGACCGCGAAGAGGATGTGATCGCATGCGCCGGCTCTCCGTTCCCGGGGCCTGGGTGCACGAGCCCCAGGTCATCCCGGACGGCCGCGGCAGCTTCCACGAGTGGTTCAGGGCGGCGGACCTGGGCGCCGCGGCCGGTCACGAACTGGGGCTCGCGCAGGCCAACTTCTCCAGTTCGCGCCGGGGCACGCTGCGCGGGATCCACTTCGCGGACGTGCCGCCGGGCCAGGCGAAGTACGTGAAGTGCGTGCGGGGCGCGGTGCTCGACGTGATCGTGGACGTACGCGCGGGCTCGCCCACGTACAAGCGGTGGGAGGCGGTCCGGCTGGACGACACCGATCACCGGGCGGTCTACCTCGCGGAGGGCCTCGGGCACGGCTTCATGGCGCTGACGGACGACGCGTGCGTGCTGTACCTGTGCTCCGAGGGGTACGCGCCGGAGCGCGAGCGCGGCGTCGACCCGCTCGACGCGGACCTGGGCATCGAGTGGCCGGCGGACATCGCACCGCTGCTGTCCCCGAAGGACGCCTCGGCCCCGACGCTCGCCGAGGCCGGGGAGCGGGGGCTGCTGCCCTCGTACGCGGCGTGCGAGGCGTACTACGCGCGGCTGCGGGCGGGCGGCCCGGCGGTCCCGGGGGTCAGGTCGGGCTCGCCGCCGAACGCCCCGCTCAGCCCGGCCGCCGGCTGAGTGGGGCGTTCGGCGGCGAGCAGTGCGGGGAAGGCCGCGTGCAGCGCCGTACGCCAGTCGCGGACGGGGTCGATGCCGGCGGCCGTGAAGCGGTCATGCGCGAGCACGCTGTACGCGGGCCGGGGCGCGGGGCGGGCGAAGGCGGCGCTGCTGGTCGGGCGGACGCGGGCCGGGTCGGCGCCGAGCAGCCGGAAGATCTCCCGGGCCAGGCCGTACCAGGTCGTCTCGCCGCCGCTGGTGCCGTGGTAGACGCCCGCCGGCGCGGTGCCGTCGAGCGCGGCGCGGCCCAGCAGGACCAGGCGTGAGGCGAGGTCGGCGGTCCAGGTGGGCTGTCCGCGCTGGTCGTCCACCACGTCGAGGGTGTCCTTGACGGCTTCCAGCCTGATCATCGTACGGACGAAGTTGGCGCCGCCCGCGCCGTAGAGCCAGGCGGTGCGGACGACGTGGCCCGTGTCGGGCAGGGTCTCCAGGACCGCGCGCTCGCCGGCCAGCTTGGTGCGGCCGTAGGCACCGCGCGGGGCGGTCGGGGCGTCCTCCGGGTACGGCCGGTCCGCGTCGCCCGCGAACACGTAGTCGGTGGAGACGTGCAGCAGGACGCTGCCGTGCGCGCGGCAGGCGTCCGCGAGGACGGCGGGGCCGGTGCCGTTGACCCGGAGCGCCTCCTCCTCCCGGCTCTCCGCGTCGTCGACGGCGGTCCAGGCGGCGCAGTTGACGACGACGGAGGGCCGGTGGGCGTCGAAGGCGGCGCGGACGCGGGCCGGGTCGGCGATGTCCAGGGCCGTGCGGTCCGCCGCGAAGACGGTGGCGCCGGCACGGGCCAGAGCGGTCGTCAGGTCCCGGCCGAGCATGCCGCCCGCCCCGGTGACCAGCCAGCGCCGGTTCACAGGGCGGCCCTCTCCTTCAGCGGCTCCCACCAGGAGCGGTTCTCGCGGTACCAGCGGACGGTCTCGGCGAGGCCGGTGCGGAAGTCCTTGCGGGGCGCGTAGCCCAGCTCCTCGCGGATCTTGGTGCAGTCGACGGAGTAGCGCCGGTCGTGGCCCTTGCGGTCCTCGACGTGGATCACGTCGGTGTCCCAGTCGGCGTCGCACGCCTCCAGGAGCAGCCGGGTGAGCTCCTTGTTGGAGAGTTCGGTGCCGCCGCCGATGTTGTAGACCTCGCCGGGGCGGCCCTTGGTGCGGACGAGTTCGATGCCCTGGACGTGGTCGTCGATGTGCAGCCAGTCGCGTACGTGGGCGCCGTCCCCGTAGAGCGGGACGGGCCGGCCCTCCAGCAGGTTGGTCACGAAGAGCGGGATGACCTTCTCGGGGAAGTGGTGGTGCCCGTAGTTGTTGGAGCAGCGGGTGACGCGGACGTCGAGGCCGTGGGTGCGGTGGTAGGCCAGCGCGATGAGGTCGCTCGACGCCTTGGAGGCGGAGTACGGGGAGTTGGGGGCGAGGGGTTCGTGCTCGGTCCAGGAGCCCTCGTCGATGGAGCCGTAGACCTCGTCGGTGGAGACGTGGACGAAGGTGCGGACGCCCGCCTCGTGCGCGGCGTGGACCAGGGTGTGGGTGCCCACGACGTTCGTACGGACGAAGGCGGCGCCGCCGTGGATGGAGCGGTCGACGTGGGACTCGGCGGCGAAGTGGACCACCTGGTCGTGGCCGGCCGTCAGCCGCCCCACCAGCTCCGCGTCGCAGATGTCGCCGTGCGCGAAGGAGAAGCCGGGGTGGTCCCGGACCTCGTCGAGGTTGGCCGGGTTGCCCGCGTAGGTGAGGGCGTCGAGCACGGTGACGGCGACGTTCCCGGGGCCGCCCGGGCCGAGCAGCGTACGGACGTAGTGGGAGCCGATGAAGCCGGCACCGCCGGTGACGAGGATGCGGGACGCGGTCATGAGGAGATCTGCACCTTGCTGTGGTCGCCGAGGACGAGTCGGTGGGCGGAGGGGCTGCGGGGCGCGGGCGTCACCTCGACGTCATGGCCGATCAGCGACGCCTCCACGCGCCGTACCCCGTCGATGGACGCGCCCCCGAGCACGATGGAGTACTCGATCTCGCTGTCCTCGATGCGGCAGTTCCGGGCGACCGAGGTGAACGGGCCGACATAGGCGTCGCTGATCACCGAACCGGTCCCGATGATGGCGGGTCCGACGATCCGGCTGCGGGTGACCCGGGCGCCCGGTTCGATCAGCACGCGGCCGATGATCTCGCTCTCGCCGTCGACGTAGGCGCCCTCGGTGGACGGCTCGACGCTCTCCAGCACGGTCCGGTTGACCTCCAGCATGTCGGTGACGTTGCCGGTGTCCTTCCAGTAGCCCCGGATGATCGTGGAGCGCACGTCGCGTTCCCGGTCGATCAGCCACTGGAGGGCGTGGGTGATCTCCAGCTCGCCGCGCCAGGAGGGGCGGATCGAGCGGACGGCCTCGTGGACGGCCGGGGTGAAGAGGTAGACGCCGACGAGCGCGAGGTCGCTCTTGGGGTGCTCGGGCTTCTCCTCCAGGGCCACCACCCTGCCGTCCCCGTCCAGTTCCGCGACGCCGAACGAGGCCGGGTCGGGCACCCGGGTCAGCAGGATCCGCGCGTCGGGCCGGTCCGCGCGGAACTCCTCGACCAGGTCCGCGATCCCGCCGACGATGAAGTTGTCGCCCAGGTACATCACGAAGTCGTCGTCGCCCAGGAAGCGCTGGGCGACCAGGACCGCGTGGGCGAGGCCGAGGGGCTCGGACTGCCGGATGTAGGTGACGTCGATGCCGAAGCGGGAACCGTCGCCGACCGCCGCCCGGATCTCCTCCTCGGTGTCGCCCACGATGATGCCGACCTCGGTGATCCCGGCTTCCGCGATGGCTTCCAGGCCGTAGAACAGCACCGGTTTGTTCGCCACCGGCACCAGCTGTTTGGCGGAGGTGTGGGTGATGGGACGAAGCCGGGTGCCCGCCCCACCGGAAAGTACGAGAGCCTTCACAGTTTCTGCCCCCACGATGAGATGTGGCCGATGAGACGGTGGCCGCTTCGTAGCCGCGACCTATCGGCCGACCATACTGAGATGCGGCCGCACTTCCGTGACAAAACGGGCCTCTGCCACCCATTGCCCCCACATCCGGAGGAAAAGTGGTGGTCGCCCGTAACCCGGACCGCCTGACGGCACGCGAAGGGCCCGGCACCGCTCCCCGTGGAGCGGTGCCGGGCCCTTCGTGCGGCTTTTACGGGTGGCGCAGGCGCCAGCCCTGCCAGGCGGACTCGATCATCTCGTCCACGCCGTACCGCGCCGACCAGTCCAGCTCCGCGCGGATGCGGTCGGCGCCGGCGACCACGCGGGCCGGGTCGCCGGGGCGGCGCGCCACGACCTCGGCGGCGGTGTCCTCGTTGCCCGTGACCTTGAGGATGCGGTCGACCATCTCGCGCACCGAGCTGCCCTCGCCGCGGCCGATGTTCAGCGTGAGGTCCGTCCCGGCCTCGGCGGACTCCAGCCGGCGGGCGGCCGCGAGGTGGGCGGAGGCGATGTCCTCGACGTGGATGTAGTCGCGGATGCAGGTGCCGTCCGGCGTCGCGTAGTCGTCGCCGAAGACGCGCGGGGACTCGCCCGCCTCCAGGCGCTCGAAGACCATCGGGATCAGGTTGAAGACCCCGGCGTCGGCCAGCTCCGGCTCGGCCGCGCCCGCCACGTTGAAGTAGCGCAGCGAGGCGCAGCGCAGCCCGTGGGCCCTGGCGGCGGCGTGGATGAGCCACTCGCCGACGAGCTTGGTCTCGCCGTACGGGCTCATCGGGGCGCACGGCGTCGTCTCGGTGACGAGCTCGACGTCGGGCATGCCGTAGACCGCGGCCGACGAGGAGAACACCAGCCGGTCGACGCCCCCGGCGACCATGCTCTCCAGCAGGACCTCCAGGCCGGTGACGTTCTCCTTGTAGTAGTACAGGGGACGCTCCACGGACTCGCCGACCTGCTTCTTGCCCGCGATGTGCACGACACCGGTCACCCCGTGCTCGCGGATCGCGGCGTCGAGGACCCGGCGGTCGAGAACGCTGCCGGTCACCAGGGGAACCCCTGCGGGGACCTTGTCGGCGCTGCCGGTGGACAGGTCGTCGAACACGACCACCTGCTGACCACCCGCAAGCATCGTGCGCACCACGTGCGCCCCGATGTACCCCGCCCCGCCTGTAACCATCCAGGTCATGTCGTGCGTCTCCTGTCGGATGCTGAACCCCGTCGGCGTTCCACCCTACGTGGACGCCCCTGGGCACCCCCCGAGGGCGGCCGGGGCCATCAATTACGCTGTCCGGGAGCCGGACGCCGACCACTGTTGCACGGTCCGACCGCGCCCCTCGTAACAGACCCTCGGACAGCCCTCTGGAACTGGTGGACGATGCCTCGACTGACACTCATCGTGCCTGCGTACAACGTGCAGGGGTACATCGGAGAGTGTCTGGACTCCGTGCTCGGGCAGGACTTCGCCGACTTCGAGGTCATCGGCGTCGACGACTGTTCCCCGGACGGCTCCGGCGCGATCCTCGACACCTACGCGGCGCGTGACGACCGGGTGCGCGTGCTGCACCTCACGGAGAACGTGGGCCTGGGCCGGGCGCGCAACGCGGGTCTGGAGCTGGCGGCCGGTGACTACGTCCTCTTCCTGGACAGCGACGACACCCTGGCGCCGGGTTCGCTGGCGGCCATCGCGGCGCGGCTGGACGCGACGGACGACCCGGACGTCCTGGTCTACGACTACACCCGGACGTACTGGGACGGGCGGCACCTGCGCAACAAGCGCGCCGAGCTGATGACCGAGGACGGCCCGGCCGTCTTCTCGCTCGCGGAGCGCCCGCAGCTGCTGGATCTGCTGCAGATCGTGTGGAACAAGGCCTACCGCCGCGATTTCGTCACCCGGCACGGCTTCCGGTTCCCGCCCGGTTATTACGAGGACGCGCCGTGGACGTACAGCTCGCTCATCGCGGCGGAGCGCATCGCGGTGCTGGACCGTTCCTGCGTGCTCTACCGGCAGCGGCGTGAGGGCGGCAACATCCTCCGCACGGTCAGCCGGAAACATTTCGACGTCTTCGACCAGTACGACCGGGTGTTCGCCTTCCTGGACGAGCGGCCCGAGTTCGACTCCTGGCGTCCGGCGCTCTTCCGGAAAATGGTCGACCACTTCCTGACCGTGCTGGAGAAGCCGGGCCGGCTGCCGCGCAACGCACGCGGCGAGTTCTTCCACCGGGCCGCCAAGGACTACCGCGCACGCCTGCCGGAGGGCTTCGAGCGGCCGCCGGGCGGGCGGGGTTACAAGTACGCGCTGCTCGGCATCGACTCGTACTCCGCGTTCTACGGCCTGACCCGCGCCAACAACGTCCGCCACCGCGCCCGGCTGGGCGGGCAGGCCCGCGTCGGCCGGGCCAAGCGGGCCGCCCTCGGCATGTTCTACCGGTCCCAGCTGCGGATGCCGCTGGACGAGAACCTCGCGGTGTTCTCCGCGTACTGGGGGCGCGGGTACTCCTGCAACCCGGCCGCGATCGAGGCCGAGCTGGGCCGCCTCGCGCCGCGGGTGCGCCGCGTCTGGGCCGTGCGCTCCGAGCACCGCGACCGGGTCCCCGCGGGCGTCGAGAAGGTGATCGTCGGCTCACGCGATTACTGGGCGGTCATGGCCCGCGCCAAGTACCTCACCAACAACGTCAACTTCGGCGACACCATCGTCAAGCGCGAGGGCCAGATCCACCTCCAGACCCACCACGGCACCCCGCTGAAGACGATGGGCCTCGACCAGGCGCAGTACCCCGCGTCCACCTCCATGGACATGGAGAAGCTGCTGAACCGGTGCGACCGCTGGGACTACAGCCTGTCCGCCAACCGGTTCTCCACCACCGTCTGGGAGCGGGTCTACCCCTGCCGGTACACCACGCTGGAGACCGGCTACCCGCGCAACGACGTGCTGGTCAACGCCACCGCGGCGGACGTCGTGAAGGCCCGTCAGGAGCTCGGCCTGGCCGACGGCACGACCGCCTTCCTGTACATGCCGACCCACCGCGAGTACGAGAAGTCCTTCGCGCCCCGGCTCGACCTGTCGCAGCTGGCCGAGGACCTGGGCCCGGACGTCACCCTGCTGGTACGCGGGCACTACTTCTACAAGCCCGCGGGCCGGCTCGCCGAGCTCCAGGCCGGCGGCCGGATCATCGACGTCTCCGGCCACGGGAACGTCGAGCAGCTCTACCTCGCGGCGGACGCCCTGATCACCGACTACTCCTCGGCGATGTTCGACTACGCCAACCTGGACCGGCCAATCGTCATCCACGCGGACGACTGGGACACCTACCGGGTGGTACGCGGCACCTACTTCGACCTCATGGCCGAGCCGCCGGGCGCCGTCGCGACGACCCAGGAGCGGCTGACCGCGATCCTGGGCTCGGACGAGTGGCGCGACGAGAAGGCGGCGGCGCTGCGCACGGCGTTCCGGGAGCGCTACTGCGACTACGACGACGGGCGGGCCGCCGAGCGCGTGGTGCGCAAGGTGTTCCTGGGCGAGGAGGCCCTGCTGCCGGTCGTCCCGCTCGCCGGGCGGACGCCGGTCCCCTCCCCCACCGAGGCGACCGCCCGCGCCTGACGGGCCTCGTACAACGACCGCGGTCCCGGTCCCCTCTCCGTCATACGGAAGGGGCCGGGACCGCGGTCGTCCTCGTGGACGCCGGCCGCTCTACGCGAACGGGTCGAAGTCCTGGAACTCCTTGACGGCCTCGTCGCGCTCGGCCTCGCGCTCGCGACGGCGCTGGGTGGCCGGACGCTGCTCCTCCAGGCGGTGGTCCTCGCCCCGGCGGCCGAGCATCTCGGCACCGGCCGACACGGTCGGCTCCCAGTCGAAGACGACCGCGTTGTCCTCGGCGCCGATGGCCACGCCGTCGCCCGCCCGGGCCCCGGCCTTGCGCAGCTGGTCCTCGACGCCCAGCCGGTTCAGCCGGTCCGCGAGGTAGCCGACGGCCTCGTCGTTGTTGAAGTCGGTCTGGCGCACCCAGCGCTCCGGCTTCTCGCCGCGCACCCGGTAGACGCCGTCCTCCTCCAGGGTGACGGTGAACCCGGCGTCGTCCACGGCCTTGGGCCGGATGACGATGCGGGTGGCCTCCTCCACCGGCTTGGCGGCGCGCGCCTCGGCGATGACGCCGGCCAGGGCGAAGGACAGCTCCTTGAGCCCGGTCCTGGCGACGGCGGACACCTCGAAGACGCGGTAGCCGCGCGCCTCCAGGTCGGGCCGGATCATGTCCGCGAGGTCCTGGCCGTCCGGGATGTCGATCTTGTTCAGGACGACGATGCGGGGCCGGTCCTCAAGACCTCCGTACAGCTTCAGCTCCTCCTCGATCGTGTCGAGGTCGGAGACGGGGTCGCGGTCGGACTCCAGCGTCGCCGTGTCCAGTACGTGCACGAGCACCGAGCAGCGCTCGACGTGGCGCAGGAACTCCAGGCCGAGGCCCTTGCCCTGGCTGGCGCCCGGGATCAGGCCCGGGACGTCGGCGATGGTGTAGACGGTGCTGCCCGCGGTGACCACGCCCAGGTTCGGCACGAGCGTGGTGAACGGGTAGTCCGCGATCTTCGGCTTCGCGGCCGACAGGACCGAGATCAGCGAGGACTTGCCGGCGCTCGGGTACCCCACCAGGGCCACGTCCGCGACGGTCTTGAGCTCCAGGACGATGTCCCGCGCCTCGCCGGGCTCGCCGAGCAGCGCGAAGCCGGGGGCCTTGCGGCGGGCGGAGGCCAGCGCGGCGTTGCCGAGGCCGCCGCGGCCGCCCTGGCCCGCGACGAAGGCGGTGCCCTGGCCGACGAGGTCGGCGAGCACGTTGCCCTGGCGGTCGAGGACGACGGTGCCGTCCGGCACGGGCAGGACCAGGTCCTGGCCCTCCTTGCCGGTGCGGTTGTCGCCGGCGCCGGGCTGGCCGTTGGTGGCCTTGCGGTGGGGGTGGTGGTGGTACTCGAGAAGCGTGGTGACGGACTGGTCGACGACCAGGGTCACATCACCGCCACGGCCGCCGTTGCCGCCGTCCGGGCCGCCGAGCGGCTTGAACTTCTCACGGTGAACGGAGGCACAGCCGTGGCCTCCGTTACCCGCGGCGACATGCAGTTCGACGCGGTCCACGAAGGTGGTCATGGGTGGAACCTCCAGTTGCATACCTGCGGAAATACTTCGCTCGCCCCCGTAGGGACAACACGCGAAAGGCGGACCCACTTCCCTTCACAGGAAGTGAGGTCCGCCTCCACGTCATACCGCTCGACGAGCGCCGGGAATTCAGCCGGCGATCGGAACGATGTTCACGACCTTGCGGCCACGGTGCGTGCCGAACTCGACCGCACCGGCGGCGAGGGCGAACAGCGTGTCGTCGCCGCCACGGCCGACGCCCGTGCCCGGGTGGAAGTGGGTGCCGCGCTGGCGGACCAGGATCTCACCGGCGTTGACGGCCTGGCCGCCGAAGCGCTTCACGCCGAGCCGCTGAGCATTGGAATCGCGCCCGTTCCGGGTGGACGATGCGCCCTTCTTGTGTGCCATGTGTTCTCAGTCCCTTACTTCGCAGCCGCGGGGATACCGGTGACCTTGATCGCCGTGTACTGCTGGCGGTGACCCTGGCGACGGCGGTAGCCGGTCTTGTTCTTGTAGCGAAGGATGTCGATCTTCGCGCCCTTGTGGTGGTCCACGACCTCGGCCTGGACCTTGATGCCGTCGAGCACCCACGGGTCGCTGGTCACGGCGTCGCCGTCGACAACGAGCAGGGTAGAGAGCTCTACCGTGTCGCCAACCTTGGCAGTGGAAATCTTGTCAACCTCAACGATGTCGCCGACAGCAACCTTGTGCTGGCGGCCACCGCTGCGCACGATGGCGTACACGCGGATCTCACTCTCACTCGAAACGGAAACCCCTGATGCCAGCCGCTCACACGGGTCCTTGAGACCCATGACGATCCGGAGTGGACGAGCGGCCTCTCCCGTACGAGCGGGAGGTCGGTGCTCAGAGGTGTGGCGAACAAACGCCGACGGTCAAGGTTACGGGGCCCGGCACAGCCGGTCAAACCGGGCCCGGCCCCTCAGACCGCGGCGCTTCTCACGTACTCGGCGTACGCGTCCCTGATGCCGTCCTCGGACAGGTTCAGGTGCTCCAGGATCGTGTAGCGGCCCGGCCGGGTCTTCGGCGCGAACGCCACCACCCGTACGAACTCCGCCACATCGAAGCCCATGTCCTCGGCGGTCACCGGAAGCCCGTGGCGCCGCAGCACCTCGGTCATCCGGACGGATTCCTGGACGGCGCCGCGCAGATGCATGGCGAACGCCGCGCCCAGCCCGCACTGCTCACCGTGGCTGGCGGCCCGCTGCGGGAAGAGCAGGTCGAACGCGTGGTTGATCTCGTGGCAGGCGCCGGAGGCCGGGCGGCTGTCACCGGCCACCGACATGGAGATCCCGGTGAGCACCAGGCCCTCGGCCAGCACCTGGAGGAACGTGTCGTCGTCCAGGCCGCCGGGGTGGCGCAGCACGGCCTCGCCGGCCTGCCGGGCCATAGCGGCGGCCAGGCCGTCGATGTCCTCGCCGTTGACCCGGTGGGCCAGCTCCCAGTCCGCGACGGCGGAGATGTTGGAGAGCGCGTCCCCGATCCCGGACCGTACGAAGCGGGCGGGGGCCTCGCGGATGACGTCGAGGTCGATGACCACGGCGATCGGGTTCGGCACGCCGTAGGAGCCACGGCCCGCGTCGTTGTCCAGCGTCGCCACCGGGGAGCAGAGCCCGTCGTGGGACAGGTTCGTCGCGACGGCGACCAGGGGCAGCCCGACGCGCGCCGCGGCGAACTTGGCGCAGTCGATGATCTTGCCACCGCCGAGGCCCACCACGGCGTCGTACCGGCCGGACTTCATGGACTCGGCGAGCTTGACGGCGTCGTTCAGCGTGCCGCCGCCCACCTCGAACCAGGAGGCGCCCGGCAGGCCGTCCGAGAGCCGTTCCCGCAGGGCCCGGCCGGACCCCCCGCTGATCGCGACCGCCAGCTTGCCCGAGCCGGAGATCCGCTGATCGGCGAGGACGCCCGCCAGATCCGCGAGAGCCCCGGCCCGGATGTCGACGACGACCGGCGCGGGTATCAGCCGGGTCAGTACAGGCACGCGATCTTCCTGCCCTTGGCCAGGTCCTCGTGGTTGTCGATCTCGACCCACCGCACGTCGCCGATCGGCTCCACGTCGACCTTGAAGCCGCGGTTGACGAGCTCCTGGTAGCCGTCCTCGTAGTACAGGTCCGGGTCGCGCTCGAAGGTGGTCTTCAGCGCGTCGGCCAGCTCCTCGGCCGCCTCGCCCTCGATGAGGGTGACGCCGATGTACTCGCCGGTCGCCTCGGACGGGTCCATGAGCTTGGTGATCCGCCGGACGCCCTTGCCCTCCTCCACGACGACCTTCATCTCCTCGTCGGCGAGGGTCTTCACCGTGTCGAGGGCGAGGATGATCTTCTTGCCGTCACCGCGCGCGGCCAGCAGCGTCTTCTCGACGGAGACCGGGTGCACGGTGTCTCCGTTGGCGAGGATCACGCCGTCCTTGAGGGCGTCCCGGCCGCACCACAGGGAGTAGGCGTTGTTCCACTCCTCGGCCTTGTCGTTGTCGATCAGCGTGATGCTGACGCCGTACTTGGCCTCCAGCGCCGCCTTGCGCTCGTACAGGGCCTCCTTGCGGTAGCCCACGATGATCGCGACCTCGGTCAGGCCGACCTCGGCGAAGTTGCCGAGCGTCAGGTCGACGACGGTCAGGCTCTCCTCGTCGCCCTCGGGCCCGACGGGCACCAGGGCCTTGGGAAGCGTGTCGGTGTAGGGGCGCAGACGGCGGCCGGCGCCGGCGGCCAGAATCATGCCGATCATGGGGTTCTCCTCAATGCGGTGGTACGGGTGTCTGGGATCAGGAGTACGGGGCCCTGCGGGCGGGTCAGAGTTCCGACGCCACGTAGTCGCGCAGCCAGGTACGGAAGTCGGGGCCCAGGTCCTCGCGCTCGCAGGCGAGGCGGACGATGGCCCGCAGATAGTCGCCGCGGTCGCCGGTGTCGTAGCGGCGGCCCCGGAAGACCACGCCGTGCACCGGACCGCCGAGCTTCTCGTCGGCGGCCAGCTGCTGCAGCGCGTCGGTCAGCTGGATCTCGCCGCCCCGGCCCGGCTCGGTCTCGCGCAGCACCCCGAAGACGGCGGGGTCCAGGACATAGCGGCCGATGACCGCCAGATTGCTGGGGGCGTCGCCCGGGTCCGGCTTCTCGACCAGGCCGGTCACCCGTACGACGTCGCCGTCCGGGGTGGGCTCCACCGCCGCGCACCCGTAGAGGTGGCTCTGTTCGGGCGCCACCTCCATCAGCGCGACGACGCTGCCGCCCTCGCGCTCCCGGATCTCGGTCATCCTGGTCAGCAGCGGGTCGCGCGGGTCGATCAGGTCGTCACCGAGCAGCACCGCGAACGGCTCGTCCCCCACATGGGGCTCCGCGCACAGGACGGCGTGGCCGAGGCCGCGCGGGTCGCCCTGGCGGACGTAGTGCATGGTCGCGAGGTCGCTCGACTCCTGGACCCGGACCAGTCGCTGGGCGTCGCCCTTGCGGGTGAGCGCCGACTCCAGCTCGTAGTTCCGGTCGAAGTGGTCCTCCAGCGCCCGCTTGTTGCGCCCGGTGATCATCAGGACGTCGCTCAGGCCCGCGGCGGCGGCCTCCTCCACGACGTACTGGATCGCCGGCTTGTCCACGACCGGCAGCATCTCCTTGGGAGTCGCCTTCGTCGCCGGCAGGAACCGGGTGCCGAGCCCGGCGGCCGGTATGACGGCCTTCTGGATCTTGCGCATCTCGGGGCTTTCGTGTCGGGGGCAGGAGCGGCCCGGCGCCGCGACGCGGCCGGCCGGCCCCGGAAGGGACCGGCCGGACCGCGCCGCGCACGGTACGAGGAGGTCAGGCCTCGTCGGCCGCGGCCGTGACGGACGAGCCGCTCTGCTCCGCAGCCACCGTCTTCTTCGCCGCCGCCTTCTTGGCCGTCGTCTTCTTCGCGGCGGTCTTCTTGGCCGCGGTCTTCTTCACGGCCGCCTTCTTGGCCGTGGCCTTCTTGGCGGTCTTGCGGGCCGCCTTCTTGGCCGGAGCCGCCTCGGGCTCGGCCTCGGGCTCGGCCTCGGGGGCCTCCACCACGACCACGGCGGCCTCCTCGGCGCCCGTGGGCGAACCGGCGGGCGCGCTCACCTTGCGGGTGGCGCGGCGCCGGACACGCGGCGGCGCGGCGGACTCCTCGGCCGGGGCCTCGGCGTGCGACGCCTCGACGACCGGGTCCTCGGCGGCGACCGGGTCGGGGCCCTGGGCCGGCTCCTCGGCGGCGGCCGGCGCGGGCTCGGCCGCCGGGGCGGGCTCGGCCACGACCGCTTCGGCCGGGGCCGGCGAACCCGCCGGGGCGGTCGCCTTGCGGGTCGCCCGGCGGCGCGTACGGCCCTGAGGTGCCTCGGCGGGCGTCTCGGCCACCGGCTCCGGGGCCGCGACGGGCTCCGCGGCCGGCTCGGCCACGATCTCCTGTGCCGGGGCGGCGGCGGACTTCGGGGCACCGGCCGGGGCCGACGCCTTGCGGGTCGCCCGGCGGCGGCCACGACCGCGCGCCACGGCCGCCTCGGCCTCGGCGGCACTGCTGTACAGCTCCTCGTCCGGGACGAACTCCGGCTCGGGCAGGGCCACCGGCGCGGCGACCTCCGCGGCCACCTCGGCCTCGGTCTCGGCCTCCACCTCGACGGCGTGCTCGTGACCGTGGTCGTGCTCGTGGCCGTGGTCCTGGCCGACGCCGCCGCGGCGCTTCTTGGAGCGCTTGCCGCTGCCACCGCCGCCCTGCGAGGCGGGCTGTTCCATGTGGACGATCACACCGCGGCCGTTGCAGTGGACGCAGGTCTCGGAGAAGGACTCCAGCAGCCCCTGGCCGACCCGCTTGCGGGTCATCTGGACCAGGCCCAGCGAGGTGACCTCGGCGACCTGGTGCTTCGTACGGTCACGGCCCAGGCACTCCAGGAGGCGCCGCAGCACCAGGTCCCGGTTGGACTCGAGCACCATGTCGATGAAGTCGACGACCACGATGCCGCCGAGGTCGCGCAGCCGCAGCTGGCGCACGATCTCCTCGGCCGCCTCCAGGTTGTTCTTGGTGACGGTCTCTTCCAGGTTGCCGCCCTGGCCGGTGAACTTGCCGGTGTTGACGTCGACGACGACCATCGCCTCGGTCTTGTCGATCACCAGCGAGCCGCCGCTCGGCAGGTAGACCTTGCGGTCCAGCGCCTTCATGAGCTGCTCGTCGATCCGGTACGTCGCGAAGATGTCGACCTCGGAGGTCCACCGCGACAGCCGGTCCGTCAGGTCGGGCGCCACGTGCGAGACGTACCCGTGGATGGTCTCCCACGCGTCGTCGCCGCTGACGATGACCTTGGAGAAGTCCTCGTTGAAGATGTCGCGGACGACCCGGACGGTCATGTCCGGCTCGCCGTACAGGAGCGTCGGCGCGTTGGAGCTGCCGGTGCTCTTCGACTTCTTCTGAATGTCCTCCCACTGCTGCTGCAGCCGCTCGACGTCGCGGCGCAGCTCGTCCTCGCTCGCGCCCTCGGCGGCGGTGCGCACGATGACGCCCGCGTCCTCGGGGACGATCTTCTTGAGGATGGTCTTCAGCCGGGCGCGCTCGGTGTCGGGCAGCTTGCGGCTGATCCCCGTCATCGAGCCCTCGGGCACGTAGACCAGGTAGCGGCCGGGCAGCGAGACCTGGCTGGTCAGTCGGGCGCCCTTGTGGCCGATCGGGTCCTTGGTGACCTGGACCAGGACGGACTGGCCGGACTTCAGCGCGGTCTCGATACGGCGCGGCCCGTGGGCCATGCCGAGCGCCTCGAAGTTGACCTCACCGGCGTACAGGACGGCGTTGCGGCCCTTGCCGATGTCGACGAACGCGGCCTCCATGGACGGCAGCACGTTCTGGACCTTGCCCAGGTAGACGTTGCCGACGTAGCTGGTGGCCTGCTCCTTGTTGACGTAGTGCTCGACGAGCACGTTGTCCTCGAGGACGCCGATCTGGGTGCGCTCACCGCTCTGGCGGACGACCATGACGCGCTCGACGGCCTCGCGGCGCGCCAGAAACTCCGCCTCGGTGATGATCGGCACCCGGCGGCGGCCCTGCTCACGCCCCTCGCGGCGGCGCTGCTTCTTGGCCTCCATGCGGGTCGAGCCCTTGATGGACTGGACCTCGTCGAAGCCGGTGCCGGGCTCCCGCTCCTCCTTCTTGCGGGGCTCCCGGACCTTGACGACCGTGCGCTCCGGGTCGTCCGAGCCGTTCCCGGCGTCGGACACCGTGTCACCGCTACGACGACGGCGGCGCCGGCGACGGCGGCTGCTGCTCGTGCCGGAGGCGGCGGACTCGTGCTCGTCGTCCTCCTCGTCGCCCTCGTCCTCGGACTCCTGGGCGGCCTCGTGCTCGTCCTCGGCGTGGTCCGCGTCGTCCGCGTGCTGCGCCTCGGCGGACTCGTCGTCGGCGGCCTCGCCCCGGCGACGGCGACGGCCGCCCCGGCGACGGCGGCGCGACGGGCGGTCGCCGTACTCGTCGGAGTCCTCGCCGTCCTGCTCGGCCGCGGCCTCCGGCTCCTGCCCGTCCTCGGCCTGCTCCGGCGCCTGGGCGGCGGGCACGGCCTCGGTGGTGTCGGTCTCGGCGGCCTCACCGCGACGGCGGCGACGGCGGCGCGAACCACCCTGGGACGCGGCCTCGGCGGGCGCGGCCTCGGCGGGCGCGGTCCGCTCCTCCTGGGCCGGGGTGATCTCGTCCTCCGGCTCCTCCTCGGGCGAGGCGGCAGCCGCTGCGGCGGCCGCGGTCTCCGGGGTCTGGAACATCGGCTCGGCGAAGACCGGCGCCTGGAAGACGGCGACGGCCGGGCGGGTGGCCCGACGGCTCCGGCGCGCGGGCTCCTCGGCCTTGGCGGTGAACTCGGGGCGGCCGGCGGCGGCGGTGGCCCGGCGGCGCTGACGGCCGCGCGGGGCGGCCTCCTCGACCTCGACGGGCTCGGCGGCCAGCTCCTCCACGGCGGCCTCGGGCAGGCTCTCACCGGCCTGGGCCTCGGCGGGCTGCTCGGCCGGCTTCTCCTCGGCGGCCTTCGGCGCACCGGCCGGGGACGTCGCCTTGCGGGTGGCGCGGCGGCGGCCGCGGGGGGCCTCGGCGGGCGTCTCGTCGGCGACCGGCTCGGCGGCGACCGGCTCGGTGACCTCTTCGGTCTCCTCCGCATCTTCCGTCTCGTCGGTGACCTCGGCGGCCGGCTCCACGGGGGTGGCCTGCGGGGCACCGGCCGGGGCGGAGGCGCGGCGGCGGGTGCGGCCGCGGGGGGCCGCCTCGACGGGCTCGGCGGCCGGCTCGGCAGCGGCGGGCTCGGGGGCCTGCGCGGCCTCGGCCACGATCTCCACGGGCTCGGCGGCCTTGGGCGCACCGGCCGGGGACGTGGCCTTGCGGACCGCGCGACGGCGGGGGCGTGCCGGGGCCGCGGACTCGGCGGCGGGCTCGGGGTTCTCCACCACGGGGGCCTCCTCGACGATCTCGGCCGGCTCGGCGGCCTTGGGCGCACCGGCGGGGGACGTGGCCTTGCGCACGGCACGGCGGCGGGCGCGGGGCGCCTCTGCCACGGGCTCGGCGGCGGGCTCGGAGCTCTCCACCACGGGGGCCTCCTCCTCGGCGGCCTTCTCGGCGGCCTTCTCGGGCGCGCCGGCGGGCGATGTGGCCTTGCGGACCGCACGGCGGCGGGTACGCGGCGCCTCGGCCGCGGGCTCCTCGGTGACCGGCTCGGCGGCGGCCGGAGCGGACTCGACGGTCTCGGCCGGCTCGGCGGCCTGCGGCGCGCCGACCGGGGAGGTGGCCTTGCGGACCGCGCGGCGGCGGGGGCGGGCCGGGGTGGCCTCGGCGGCCGGTTCCGCGCTGTTCGGGGACTCTCCGGCGTCAACGGCCGGTATGGCCGACGCGTCGGCGGCGGCGCGCTCGCCCGCGGACGGCGGGCCGGCGGGGCGGGAAGCGGCGCGGCGCCTGCGGCGCGGCGGCAGCTTGTCCCCGGGGGTGTTGTTGTCCTCTGCGTTCCCGGCGGTGCCGGATTCGTTCGGCTGGGGCATGCGGGCGTTTCTCCCGTCGCGCTCCCGGGCGCCGCACCTGATTCCGGTCCGGCTCGGTCCGCTTGGTGTTCGCGGCACCGCCGTCCGGGGCGCGGGCGCCGCACGGGAGCTGAATGTCTGGCTCGCCGGTTCCGTCCGCGGTGTGCGGACGGCCTGGCGAAAGTCTTATGGGTCAGCGCGCGGCCCGGCCCAGGTGGCTCCCGAGCGCGAGGGCTGCGCTACAACGACCGCCTTACGCGGAACCTGAACCTTCCGGCGCCGTCGCGACGGCGGTCCCGGTGGCCGTGGTTGATGCGGCCGGGGCTGCCTCGCGGTCGGGCGCGAGCGGGTCGGTCACCGTGCCGGACTCCTCGTCGAAGAGCCCCTGCGCCAGCCTGGTCACCGCTGCGGGGACCGGCGGCGCCAGGTCGGCCACAACGCGGAGACCGGACAGGACGTCGTCAGGCCGTACGGCAGGTGTCACGTGCCGAACAACCAGCCGCAGTATCGCACAGGCCCTGTCACCGGACCTATCAGCCGGAAGATCGAGGGTCTTGAGGTCGACCACGGCGGAACGGGCGTCGAAGGCCCGCATGCCGTTCTTCGTGCGGCGCTCGACCTCGACGGTCTCCGCCGCGTTGAAGGCGGAAACGGCCTTCTCCGCGTCCTGCGGGGTCACCCCGTCGAGGCGGATCTCCCAGATGGAGGCGGTCAGCCGGTCGGCGAGACCCGAGGTGCGGGCCTCGACGGCGTCCGTGATGTCCAGACCGTCCGGCATGGAGTCGTTGAGCAGCTCACGCAGGACGCCCGGATCACGGGCTTCGGTGAGGGCGATCTCCAGGAACTCGGCCTCGCTGCCCGTACCGGTGGGGGCGGCGTTGGCGTACGACACCTTGGGGTGGGGGGTGAAGCCCGCCGAGTAGGCCATGGGTACCTGGGAGCGGCGCAGCGCCCGCTCGAAGGCACGCTGGAAGTCGCGGTGGCTGGTGAACCGGAGGCGGCCGCGCTTGGTGTAGCGCAGTCGGATGCGCTGCACCGCCGGTGCGGGCGGCGGGCCTTCGGGCTGTCGCTTGCCCAGTGGTTCTTCTCCTCGGTGCGGGGCGGGCGCGGTGGCGCGCCGCCCTCGAAATACGGGTGGCCCGGGGGTCCGGACCGGCTCACCCCTGCTGTGCGGATTTCTCCGGGAGCGGGGAGATCTCTGGTCCGGGCACCGCGCTGGGCACGGTCGTTGCACTACCCAGAGTACGCGCAAGGGGGCTTCCGAGTTCCCCGGGCTCATGTTCGGCGGGCCCGCCGACCAGCGCGCGCCATGCGTCGCGGCGCGCCTGCCTGATCGTTTCCCGGGCCGCGCGCAGCGTCTGCCGGGCCGTGCGGCCGACCGCCCGGAGCCCGCGCCCGACGGGAACCAGGACCGCGCCCCGTACCGCATGGCCGACCGGAACGCACACCGTGCGGTACGCCCAGCGCACCGGCGCGGCGATCAGGTTCCGGGCGAACCAGGCGATCCCCCGGCCGACGGCCCGCGAGACGAACCCGGCGACGCGCCAGGCGACACCGAGCGCGGCGGCGACCTCGCGGCCCACCGGGGTCAGGACGTGCCGGTACACCAGGACGACGGGGGCCACGAGCAGCGTGACGACCAGCCACCGCAGGGCGATGCCCAGCCCCCGGAAGAACACCTCGATCCCCCGGATCAGCAGATCCAGCGCCCAGGCGATGCCATGGCCCACCGGGGTGAGCACGTTCCGGTACGTCCACACGAGCGGGACCACGATCAGATACCGGACCAGCCAGGCCACGGCGAGCCCGACGGGCACCAGGACGTACCGCCACAGCAGCACCACCGGCAGCACGAGCACCACGGCGAGCAGCCACTTCAGTCCGGTGCCCAGCCACCGCACCACCGGGACCAGCACCTCGCGGTTTACCCAGCGCAGCCCGTGGCCGAGCGGGGTGAGCAGATGCGCGTACGCCCATTGGAGCGGCAGGACGATCCCGTACCGCACCACGGGCACCACGACGTAGCGCCAGAGCGCGACCCACGGCCAGACGAACACCGCCCGCGCCAGCCACACCAGCGCGTGCCCCAGCGGGACGCACACGTACCGCCACAGCCACCGCGCCGGCACCGCCACCAGCACGTCGAAGAGCCAGGCCAGGGCGCGTCCGAGCGGCCGGAGCAGCACCCGTTCGGCGGCGCGGGCGGTGACGACGAGTGCGTCCCACAGCATCCGGACCGGCAGGACGACGAGGAGCACCACGATCCGGACCGGGATCCGGATCAGCGTGGTGAGGCAGCCGTCACCGCCCTCGTAGTGCGCGGGCGCCTGATGGGCGCCGTACTCCGCCGGTGCCCGGTGCTTTCCCTGTTCCATGCCCTCAATGACGCGAAGGCCCGGCCGGGAGTTTCCCCGGACCGGGCCTTCGTCACCGAGCTGTCACACGCCGGCGGTCACTTCACGACCGTCAGCGGCAGGAGCTTCTTGCCGGTGGGGCCGATCTGGATACTCGTGGAGAGCTGCGGGCACACCCCGCAGTCGAAGCACGGGGTCCAGCGGCAGTCCTCGACCTCGGTCTCGTCGAGCGAGTCCTGCCAGTCCTCCCAGAGCCAGTCCTTGTCGAGGCCCGAGTCCAGGTGGTCCCAGGGCAGGACCTCCTCGTAGGTCCGCTCGCGGGTGGTGTACCAGTCGACGTCCACGCCGAAGTCCGGCAGCGTCGCCTCGGCGCTCTTCATCCACAGGTCGTAGCTGAAGTACTCGCGCCAGCCGTCGAACCGGCCGCCGGCCTCGTAGACCGCGCGGATGACGGAGCCGACCCGGCGGTCGCCGCGCGAGAGCAGGCCCTCGACGATGCCGGGCTTGCCGTCGTGGTAGCGGAAGCCGATCGAGCGGCCGTACTTCTTGTCGCCGCGGATCTTGTCCCGGAGCTTGCCGAGGCGGGCGTCGGTCTCCTCGGCGGAGAGCTGCGGCGCCCACTGGAACGGGGTGTGCGGCTTTGGCACGAAGCCGCCGATGGAGACCGTGCAGCGGATGTCGTTCTGCCCGGAGACCTCGCGGCCCTTGGCGATCACGTTGACCGCCATGTCGCCGATCTGGAGGACGTCCTCGTCGGTCTCGGTGGGCAGCCCGCACATGAAGTACAGCTTCACCTGCCGCCAGCCGTTGCCGTACGCGGTGGCGACCGTGCGGATCAGGTCCTCCTCCGAGACCATCTTGTTGATGACCTTGCGCATGCGCTCGGAGCCGCCCTCGGGGGCGAAGGTGAGACCGGAACGGCGGCCGTTGCGGGTCAGCTCGTTGGCCAGGTCCACGTTGAACGCGTCGACACGGGTGGACGGCAGCGAGAGGCCGATCTTGTCGTCCGTGTAGCGGTCCGCGAGGCCCTTGGCGATCTCACCGATCTCGGTGTGGTCGGCGGAGGACAGCGAGAGCAGGCCGACCTCCTCGAAGCCGGTCGCCTTGAGGCCGGCTTCCACCATGTCGCCGATGCCGGTGATGCTTCGCTCCCGCACGGGGCGCGTGATCATGCCGGCCTGGCAGAAACGGCAGCCGCGGGTGCAGCCGCGGAAGATCTCCACGGACATCCGCTCGTGGACGGTCTCGGCGAGCGGGACCAGCGGCTGCTTCGGGTAGGGCCACTCGTCGAGGTCCATGACGGTGTGCTTGGACACCCGCCACGGCACACCCGACTTGTTCGGTACGACGCGGCCGATGCGGCCGTCCGGGAGGTACTCCACGTCGTAGAAGCCGGGGACGTACACGCCGCCGGTCCTCGCGAGGCGGAACAGCACCTCCTCGCGACCGCCGGGGCGGCCCTCGGCCTTCCAGGCGCGGACGATCTCGGTGATCTCCAGGACCGCCTGCTCGCCGTCGCCGATGACCGCGCAGTCGATGAACTCCGCGATCGGCTCCGGGTTGAACGCGGCGTGGCCGCCCGCGAGCACGATCGGGTCGTCGATGTCCCGGTCCTTGGCGGCCAGCGGGATGCCGGCGAGGTCCAGGGCGGTGAGCATGTTGGTGTAGCCCAGCTCGGTGGAGAAGCTGAGCCCGAAGACGTCGAACGCGTTGACCGGGCGGTGGCTGTCCACGGTGAACTGCGGCACCCGGTGCTCGCGCATCAGCGCTTCGAGGTCCGGCCAGACGCTGTAGGTGCGCTCGGCGAGGACGCCCTGGCGCTCGTTGAGTACCTCGTACAGGATCATGACGCCCTGGTTGGGCAGCCCGACCTCGTACGCGTCCGGGTACATCAGCGCCCAGCGGACGTCGCACTCGTCCCACGGCTTGACGGTGGAGTTCAGCTCACCGCCGACGTACTGGATGGGCTTCTGCACATGCGGGAGCAGAGCTTCGAGCTGTGGGAAGACCGAATCGACAGACATCGCGAACTTTCGAGAGCCGGCAGGGGTGACCATCCAGCGTACCTCGCTGCTCAGCTTCTGGAGGACCGCCGGATACGGGCCCGGGCCGCCCGGTGCCACACCCCGGGCAGCTCGCGCTCGCCCTCCGCGGCGGCCGCCTCCTCGCGCCCGTACACCAGTCCCCAGGTGAACGACGGCTCGCCCGCCGCGTGCGCCTGTACGGCCAGGGCGCGCAGGGTCTCGCGGGCGACGACGCCGTCCTGGTGGTCGCCGAGGAGGCTCTGTACGGCCTTGAGCCGCTTGGCGGCCTTCTTCGCGGGCTTCCCCAGGGCGGGGCGGGCGGCCTCCGCCGCGTACCGGGCCCTTTTCGCGGCCTTGCGGGCGCTGTGCAGGGCGGCGTCCCGGTCCGGCCCGGGGTTCAGCTCCAGGGCGTGGGCCACCCGTCCGGCGAGGCGCTTGTGGTCCTTGCGGACGGCGCGGGTCAGCTCGTCGCCGGGCGGGGCGTCCGCCCCGGGCAGCAGCGGCGGATCGGCGAGCAGGGCCTCCAGGGCCCGCAGCAGGTCCAGGTAGCGCGGGGAGTCCAGGACGGCGGTGGTGCGCCGGCGCGAACCGCTGCGGGCCGCCGCCGACCGGAGCTGCAGCCGCGCCTCGACCGGCCCGATGGCCAGCGTGCGGGGCAGCTCGTCGATCCGGGCGCGCAGCCGGGCGTCCAGGACCTCCTGGTCGCGGTCGACGCCCAGCTCCCCCGCGAGCCACTTCAGCTCGGTGCCGAGGGCGCGGGTGGCCTCGCGGTCCAGGACGCGGCGGTACGTGCGCAGGGCGCTGCGCAGCCGGCGGGTGGCGACGCGCATCTTGTGCACGGAGTCGGGCAGTCCCCGCCGCACTGCGGGGTCGAGCGCCACGATCGCCTCGGCCTGGCGGCGTACGTGGAGGAGGACGTGGTCGCCGGTGGTGCGCGGCTCGTCCTCCCGGGGGCGCGCGGCGTCGGGCGCCGTCTCCTCCAGGGCGCGGGCGAGCTTGGAGTGGGCCGCGGAGGGCCGGATGCCGGCCTCCTCCAGCGCGCGGCCGACGGTGTCGAGGAAGGCGGGGTCGCCGTCGTCGGCGAGCTCGACCTCGATCTCGGTCCAGGCCGCGGTGCGGTCCCCGCCGTGCAGCCGCTCCGCGAGGACCTCGTCGACGCTGAGCTCGGCCAGGGGCGTGCCGTCGGGGCCGGTGAGCACATGGACGTCGCGGGTGGAGACGAGCCGGACCACGGGGACGACGGGGGTGTCCAGGACCCGGGAGCGGATCAGGGCGGTAAGGCGGTCCGGCACGCTCTCGGAGAGCGGGGCCCGGATCTCGTCGCGGACGCCCGCGGCGACGGGGAGTTTCAGGTGCCAGCCGGCGTCCGAGCCGCCGGTGCGGCGGCGGAGGGTGACCTTGGCGGCGGCGAGGCGCAGGTCATCGGTGTCGTAGTAGACGGCGTCGAGTTCCATGACGCCCTCGTGTTCGACGGCCCCGACCCCGGCCGCCCGGCCCAGGTCGGGCAGCCGGGTGGCGTCCGTGGCTTCGTACTTCCGCTCGACCTCGCGCTTGGAGTCCGCCATGTATCGAATCTAACCCGCTGCGGCTCGACGCTCAGGCCGTTATCGGCCGTTGCACCCGGATCGACTGGAGCAGGCCGACGGCCACCCAGACGGCGAACATCGAGGAGCCGCCGTAGGAGACGAACGGCAGCGGGAGGCCGGCGACCGGCATGATGCCGAGCGTCATGCCGATGTTCTCGAAGGCCTGGAAGGCGAACCAGGCGATGATCCCGGCGGCGACGATCGTGCCGTACAGCTCGGTGGTCTCGCGGGCGATGCGGCAGGCGCGCCACAGGACGACGCCGAGCAGGACGAGGATGAGCCCGGCGCCGAGGAAGCCGAGTTCCTCGCCGGCGACCGTGAAGACGAAGTCGGTCTGCTGCTCGGGGACGAACTGCCCGGTGGTCTGGGTGCCCTGGAAGAGGCCGGTGCCGTGCAGGCCGCCGGAGCCGATCGCGATGCGGGCCTGGTTGGTGTTGTAGCCGACGCCGGCGGGGTCGAGCGCCGGGTTGGCGAAGGCGGCGAAGCGGGCGATCTGGTAGTCGTCGAGCAGTCCGAGCTGCCAGATGGCGACCGCCCCGGCCACGCCCGCGCCGAGGAGCCCGAAGACCCAGCGGTTGGACGCGCCGGAGGCGAGCAGCACGCCGAGCACGATGACGACCATGACCATCACGGAGCCGAGGTCCGGCATCCCCATGACGACGGCCATCGGGAGGGCCGCCAGGCCGAGGGCCTTGGCGACGGTCCGGTGGTCGGGGTGGTCCTGGTCGCCGGCGTCGACGCGGGCGGCGAGCAGCATCGCCATGCCCAGGATGATGGTGATCTTGGTGAACTCGGAGGGCTGGAGGGAGAACCCGCCGGGCAGCAGGATCCAGGCGTGCGCGCCGTTGACCGTGGCGCCCAGCGGGGTGAGGACCACCATCACCAGGAGCACGGACAGCCCGTACAGGACCGGCACCGCGCCGCGCAGGGTGCGGTGGCCGAGCCAGACCGTGCCGATCATCAGCGCTATGCCGATGCCGGTGTTGAGGGCGTGCCGGATGAGGAAGTAGTACGGGTCGCCGTGGGTCAGCGAGTCGCGTCCCCGGGTCGCCGACCAGACCAGCAGCGAGCCGATGAAGGAGAGGGCGAGCGCCGAGCCTAGGAGCGGCCAGTCGAGCCGGCGCACGACGGAGTCGCGTGCCATGAGCCGGCCCCAGCCGGACCGCTCGGGGCCGTAGCGCGGGACGGAGAATCCGGCCATCAGTCGCGCCTCCCCAGCACTGCGGCGAGCGTCTGCTCGGTGGGCGGCTTCTGCGAGGCGGGGTCGTAGGGCTTGACCGTCGGGGCGTCGATGGTGCCGTCCGTCCGGACCTTCGGCAGGCCCTTCTGGGGGGTGGGCAGGAGGGCCTTCTTGAGGTCCTGCTTGCCGGTGGCGTCGAGCCCGTAGAGCGCGTTGTAGATGTTGCGGACGGCGGGCCCGGACGCGCCGGAACCCGTACCGCCCTGGGAGATCGTCATGACGATCGAGTAGTCCTTGGTGTACGTGGCGAACCAGGAGGTCGTCTGCTTGCCGTAGACCTCGGCGGTGCCCGTCTTGGCGTGCATCGGGATCTTGTCCTGCGGCCAGCCGCCGAATCGCCAGGCGGCCGAACCGCGGGTCGCGACACCCGCGAGGGCTTGGTCTATCTCGTTGCGCGTCTTCTTGGTGAAGGGCAGCTTGCCGTGCGACTCGGGCTCGATCTCCTGGACGGTCTTGCCGTCGCCGCTGACGATCGCCTTGCCGACGGTGGGGTCGTAGAGCGTGCCGCCGTTGGAGATGGCCGCGTAGATGGTGGCCATCTGGATCGGGGTGACGAGTGTGTCGCCCTGGCCGATGGAGTAGTTGACGGAGTCACCGGCGCGCATCTTGTCGCCTTCGAGGCAGTTCTCGTAGGCGATCTTCTCGACGTACGTGCCGTCCTTCTTGCCCTGCTTGCACCAGGCGTCGTGGTTGGCCTTGGCGAAGTTCTTCTTCCACTCGCGGTCGGGGACGCGGCCGGTGACCTCGTTGGGGAGGTCGATGCCGGTCTCCTTGCCGAGGCCGAACTGGTGGGCGGTCTTGTAGAACCAGTCGTTGGGGTGCTTCTTGGGGTTGTTGCCGCCGTCCTTCAGCCACTCCTTGTGCGCGAGGCCGTAGTAGACGGTGTCGCAGGAGACCTCCAGGGCGCGGCCGATGGTGATGTCGCCGTAGCCCTGGGATTCGTAGTTGGTGAAGGTCTGCCCGCCGATGGAGTACGAGCTGGGGCAGGGGTAGTGGCCGTCGAAGGGGTAGCCGGCGTTGACGGCGGCGGTCGAGGAGATGACCTTGAAGATGGAGCCGGGGGCGGCCTGGCCCTGGATGGCCCGGTTCAGCAGCGGGAAGTTGGACTTCTTGCCGGTGAGGTCGGCGTAGTCCTTGGCGGAGATGCCGCCGACCCAGGCGTTGGGGTCGTAGTTGGGCAGGGAGGCCATGGCGACGACCCGGCCGGTCTTGGCCTCCATGACGACGACGGCCCCGGAGTCCGCCTTGTAGTTCTCGCCGGTGTTGTGGTCGAACTCCAGGCGGGCCTTCTTCATGGCGTCGTTGAGTTCGTACTCGGCGACGGCCTGGACGCGGGCGTCGATGGAGGTGACGACGCTGGCGCCGGCCTCCGCCTTGTCGTTCTTGGCCTGGCCGATGACCCGGCCGAGGTTGTCGACCTCGTAGCGGGTGACGCCGGCCTTGCCGCGGAGCTCCTTGTCGTACGTGCGCTCGAGGCCGGAGCGGCCGACCATGTCGGAGCGCAGGTACGGCGACTCGCTGTCCTGGGCCTTGGTGATCTCCTCGTCGGTGACGGGCGAGAGGTAGCCGAGGACCTGGGCGGTGTTGGCCTTGCCGGGCGCGGGGTAGCGGCGTACGGCGGTGGGCTCCGCGGTGATGCCGGGGAAGTCCTCGGCGCGCTCGCGGATCGTCAGGGCCTGCTGGGTGGTGGCCTCGTCGGTGACGGGGATCGGCTGGTAGGGCGAACCGTTCCAGCAGGGCTGCGGGGTCTTGGCGTCGCAGAGCCTGACCTTGTCGAAGACGTCCTTCGGCTTCATGTCGAGCACGCCGGCGAGCCGGGTCAGCACGGCCTTGCCGTCGTCGTCCATCTTCATGAGGTCGGTGCGGCTGGCGGAGACCACGAGGCGGGTCTCGTTGTCGGCGAGGGGTACGCCGCGCGCGTCGAGGATGGAGCCGCGGGCGGCGGGCTGGACGACCTGCTGGACGTGGTTGTTCTTCGCCTCGTCGGAGTATTCCTGGCCGTTGCGGATCTGGAGGTACCAGAGGCGGCCGCCGAGGGTGAGGAGCAGTGAGAAGACGAGGACCTGGATGACGATGAGCCGGATCTGGACGCGTTGGGTCCGGCCCGTCTCGGGGATGTTGCTCACGGGGCGCCCCCGGTGGTGTTCCGGGGCCGGGGCCCGGCGTGGTGCCGGGGGTTCGGCCCGGCGGAATGCAGCCTCACAGTCGCTTGACTCCCTTGATCCGTCCGGCGCGTGCCGCCCGGTTGCGGGCCGCCTTCACGCGCAGTCCGCCGCGCTGGCCGCCGATCCGCAGCCCGGTCCCCGCCGCGAGCCAGCCGGCCGCCACGTCGCCGCGGCCCGACGAGGACTCGGCGACGGGGTCGTTCACCGTACGTCTGGCGAGCGCCATGATGAGCGGCACGGTGAACGGCGCGAGCAGCAGGTCGTACACCGCGGCGGTGAACAGCAGGCTGCCGAGGCCCACGTGACGGGCCGCCGTGTCGCCGACGAGGGCGCCGACGCCCGCGTACAGCAGGGTCGACCCGATCGCCGCCGCGACGACCACGGCCATCGGCAGGAACGCGGACTTGAGCTGGCCGTTCTCCGGCCGCGCGAGGCCCGCGAGGTAGCCGATGACGCAGAGGACCAGGGCGTAGCGCCCGGCGGCGTGGTCGGCGGGGGGCGCGAGGTCGGCGAGGAGGCCCGCGCCGAAGCCGATGAGTGCGCCGCTGACGTGTCCGTAGACGAAGGCAAGGCCGAGGACGACCATGAGCAGCAGGTCGGGTACGGCGCCGGGGAGCTGGAGCCGGGCCAGGACCGACACCTGGACGACGAGGGCGAATACGACCAGAACGATGGAGAGCAGGGTCCGGTTGACGTGCATGGGGATCAGCTCTACCTCTGTTCGTTGACCGCGTTGTCGGCGTTCGGGGTGGCGTTCCCGCTGGGGCTCGGGCTCTCGTGGGTGTTGCCGACCACGTTGCCCTCGGTGTCGACGATGTCGCCGTTGGGCGAGATGGTGACGGTGACGGTCGGGGTGGGCTTCGGCTTGGCGGGCGCCTTCGGCTTCTTCGGCAGGACCATGTCGCGGGGGTCCTCGCGCGGGGCCTGGACGACGATGCCGACGATGTCGAGCTTGGTGAAGCCGACGTACGGGCGGACGTAGACGGTACGGGTGAGGTCGCCGCCCGACGGGTCGACACGGACGACCTCGCCGACCGGGACGCCGGGCACGAACGGCTTGTCCTTGCTGGAGCCGAACGTGACGAGCCGGTCGCCCTTCTTGACCTTGGCCTTGCCGTTGAGGAACTGCACCGCCAGCGGCCGGGAGCCCTGTCCGGTGGCGAAGCCCAGCTCGTCGGTGGACTCCATCCGGGTGCCGACGGTGAAGTCGGGGTCGTTGGCGAGGAGCACCGTGGAGGTGTCCGGGCCGACGGTGGTGACGCGGCCGACGAGCCCGTCCCCGTTGAGGACGGTCATGTCGCGCTTGACGCCGTCCTTGGAGCCCGCGTCGATGGTGACCGTCCAGGAGAAGCCCTGGGCCGCTCCTATGGCGATGACCTCCGCGGCCTTGATGCCGTACTGGCCGGTGGCCGACTTCTTCAGCATGTCGTCCAGCTGGCGGACGCGGCTGCGGTTGCGGTCGTCGCTGCCGAGCTTGGCCTTCAGCTCGGCGTTCTGCTTCTCCAGCGTGGCGATCTTGTCGTGGCGGGCGCCGGAGGCGCGTACCGCTCCTATGGCGTTGCCCACCGGGTCGACCGCCGACGCCACGCCGTTCTCCACGGGTCCGAAGACCGTGGCGGCGGCCTGCCGGGCGCCGTCCACCGGTGACGCCTCACCGCCGCGGATGTCCACCGTGATCAGTGCGAACGCGATGGCGATCAGCAGCACCAGGAGCAGCCGGCTCTCTCGTGTGTCCCTCACAGTGCGGCGGCCGTGCCTTCCTCGTAGGAATGATCGTGCCTGTGTGTCGGCGGTCCCCCGCGCGGAGCGGCAGCGTCCGCGCGGAGGGCCGTGGGGTTACTAGCGTCGGGGCTGGGCGTCCAGGACCTGCTGGAGCGCCTCGAACTCCTCGACGCACTTGCCGGAGCCGAGCGCCACCGAGTCCAGCGGGTCCTCGGCGATGTGGATCGGCATGCCGGTCTCGTTGCGCAGCCGCTCGTCCAGGCCGCGCAGCAGGGCGCCGCCGCCGGTGAGGACGATGCCGCGGTCCATGACGTCGCCGGACAGCTCCGGCGGGCACTTGTCGAGCGTCGTCTTGACCGCGTCGACGATCGCGTTGACCGGCTCCTCGATGGCCTTGCGGACCTCGCCGGCCGAGATGACCACGGTCTTGGGCAGGCCCGAGACGAGGTCGCGGCCGCGGATCTCGGTGTGCTCGTCCTTCTCCAGTTCGAACGCCGAGCCGATGGTGATCTTGATCTGTTCGGCGGTGCGTTCCCCGAGGAGGAGCGAGTACTCCTTCTTGATGTGCTGGATGATCGCGTTGTCCAGTTCGTCGCCGGCCACCCGGATGGACTGGGCGGTGACGATGCCGCCGAGCGAGATCACGGCGACCTCGGTGGTGCCGCCGCCGATGTCGACGACCATGTTGCCGGTGGCCTCGTGGACGGGGAGGCCCGAGCCGATGGCCGCCGCCATGGGCTCCTCGATGATGTGCACCTGGCGGGCGCCGGCCTGCGTGGAGGCCTCGATCACGGCGCGTCGCTCGACTCCGGTGATGCCGGAGGGCACGCAGACCACGACCCGGGGGCGGGCCAGGTAGCGGCGCTTGTGGATCTTCAGGATGAAGTAGCGGAGCATCCGCTCCGTGATCTCGAAGTCGGCGATCACGCCGTCCTTCAGGGGCCGTACGGCGACGATGTTGCCGGGCGTGCGGCCGATCATCTTCTTGGCCTCGGCGCCGACCGCCAGGATTCCGCCGGTGTTGGTGTTGATGGCCACGACGGACGGCTCGTTCAGGACGATGCCGCGCCCCCTGACGTACACCAGCGTGTTGGCAGTCCCGAGGTCGATAGCCATGTCACGGCCGATGAACGACATTGAGTTCCCCTTGTTCCCCATGAGGATGCGTCGGGCCTTCCCAAGCGAAAGCGAGGATGGCTTGTTTTGGTAGGCGAGATGGGCGCTGCGGGCGTGGAAGGTTCCATCGTAGTGCCGGATGCACCGACACAGCGCGAGGGTACGCCGCCCTGCTGGGCAGAACGGGTGGCCGTTCCACTCATGGTGACGTTACGTCGGGGGGATGCGTTCCCGCGATCGGACACCCTATGCCGAAGGGCGACCGAATTAATTCGGTCGCCCCAGGTCATGAGCGCTGTTCGGCTGAGCGCGGTTCAGGAAAGGCCCGGGAAGAACAGCTTCATTTCCCGCTCCGCGGACTCCTCGGAGTCCGAGGCGTGGATGAGGTTCTCCCGGGTGATCGTGCCGAAGTCACCGCGGATCGAGCCGGGCGCGGCGGCGATCGGGTCGGTGGGGCCGGCCAGGGCGCGGACGCCCTCGATGACCCGCTCGCCTTCGGCCACCAGGGCGACGACGGGACCCGACTGCATGAACTCGACCAGCGGCTCGTAGAAGGGGCGGCCGACGTGCTCGGAGTAGTGCTGCTCCAGCGTGGCGCGGTCCAGGGTACGCAGCTCCAGCGCCGTGATCTTCCAGCCGGCCTTGCGCTCGATGCGGCCGACGATCTCGCCGACCAGTCCGCGGCGGACGGCGTCGGGCTTGAGAAGAACGAGGGTGCGCTGGGTCATCTGCGGCTCCTTGCAGGCATACGGGTGCGGTGAGGCGACAGTACAGGGGCCCGGCGACGGGCCCGCCGCCGGGTTTGCGGTGGCGGGCGCGGCCGGGGCGGCGCGGGGGTCAGCCGCCGGCGGGCGATTCCGCTTCCGCCTGGGCCGCCCAGCGGGCCTTCACGTCGTCGATGCGGCGGCCGTAGTGCACCGAGGCCCACCACAGCGCGCCGAAGGCGATGCCGAGGACGAACATCACCGGGATCACGAAGCCGCTCGCGACCAGCGCGACCTGGAGGGCCCAGCCGAGCTGGATGCCGCCGGGCCGGGTGATCATGCCGCACAGCAGCACGGAGACCAGCATCCCGATGCCGCACACCGTCCAGACCGTGGCGTTCGTCAGGTCGTCCGACTTCATCGCGACGAGTCCGGCGAAGCCGATCACGAAGAACTCGCCGATCAGCGTGGACGCACAGAGCATGCGCATGGTCAGCGCCTTCCCAGGAGCAGCCGGGCCTCGCCGACCGTGATCACGGAACCGGTCACCAGGACTCCGGCGCCCGCGTACTCGTCCTCTTCCTCGGCGAGGGTGATCGCCGCCTCCAGCGCGTCGTCGAGCCGGGGTTCGACCTGCACCCGGTCGTGGCCGAAGACCTCGACGGCGACGGCCGCGAGGGCGTCGGCGTCCATCGCGCGCGGGGTGGAGTTCTGCGTGACGACGACCTCGGCGCAGATCGGCTCGAAGGCCTCCAGGAGCCCGCGCACGTCCTTGTCGCCGCTGGCGCCGACCACTCCGATCAGCCGGGAGAAGCCGAACGCCTCGGACAGGCCCTCGGCGGTGGCGCGGGCGCCGGCCGGGTTGTGCGCGGCGTCCAGGACGACGGTCGGGCTGGAGCGGACGACTTCGAGGCGGCCGGGCGAGATCACCGAGGCGAACGCCGAGCGCACGATGTCCGCGTCCAGTGCGCCGGGCTGCTCGGCGCCGACGCCGAAGAACGCCTCGACCGCGCAGAGCGCCACCACCGCGTTGTGCGCCTGGTGGGCGCCGTACAGCGGGAGGAAGACGTTGTCGTACTCGCCGCCGAGGCCGCGCAGGGTCAGCAGCTGGCCGCCGACCGCGATCTCCCGGGAGACCACGCCGAACTCCATGCCCTCGCGGGCCACGGTGGCGTCGGCCTCGACGGCCTTCTTCAGCATGACCTGGGCGGCGTCGACGGGCTGCTGGGCGAGGATGACCGTCGCGCCCTGCTTGATGATCCCGGACTTCTCCGTCGCGATCTCGCCCGGCGTGGAGCCCAGGCGGTCGGTGTGGTCGAGCGAGATGGGCGTGACCACGGCGACCGAGGCGTCGATGACGTTGGTCGCGTCCCAGGTGCCGCCCATGCCGACCTCGACGACGGCGACGTCGACCGGGGCGTCGGCGAAGGCCGCGTACGCCATGCCGGTGAGCACCTCGAAGAAGGAGAGCCGGTAGGGCTGCTGGGCGTCGACCATCTCGACGTACGGCTTGACGTCCTCGTACGTGGAGACGAACCGCTCCGGGTCCATCGGGGCGCCGTCGAGGCTGATCCGCTCGGTGATCGACTGGACGTGCGGCGAGGTGTAGCGGCCGGTGCGCAGGTCGAAGGCGCCGAGCAGCGCCTCGATCATGCGGGCGGTGCTCGTCTTGCCGTTGGTGCCGGTGATGTGGATCGAGGGGTACGCGCGCTGCGGCTCGCCGAGCACGTCCATCAGGGCGGCGATGCGCGTGACGGACGGCTCCAGCTTGGTCTCGCCCCAGCGGCCCGCGAGCTCCTGCTCCACCGCGCGCAGCGCCCTGTCGACCTCCGGGTCGGCGGGGCGGGCGGGGACCTCATCGGTGGGGGGCGGCCCCGAGGCGGCGCGCAGCGTGCGGCTGCCGGCCTCGATCACCGCCAGGTCGGGGTCGCGCTGGGTCGCTTCGTCGACGATCTCCGCGAAGGTGTCGTCGGGGTCGGACGCGTCGGGCCGGTCGGGGCGGGGCTCACTCACGGGGCCAGTCTACGGATGGCCGCGGACATCGCGCGCAGCCGCCCGGGGGCCGGACACGCCGGAGCCCCCGCGCCCTACGGGTGAGGGGTGCGGGGGCTCCGGGTGCGTTCCGGCGGGCGGCTCAGCTCTGCGGCAGGGCGGCCAGCTGGCCGGTGATCCGCTCGATGTCGGCCTCGGCCTTGGCGAGCCGGCCGCGGATCTTGTCGACCACGTTGTCCGGGGCCTTGGCCAGGAACGCCTCGTTGCCGAGCTTGCCCTCGGCCTGGCCCTTCTCCTTGCGGGCCGCCTCCAGGTCCTTGGTCAGGCGCTTGCGCTCGGCCGCCACGTCGATCGTGCCGGACAGGTCCAGCGCGACGGTCGCCCCGGCGACGGGCAGCGAGGCGGTGGCGTGGAAGCCGTCGCCGGCCGGCTGGAGCCGGAGCAGCTGCCGCATGGCCGTCTCGTGCGGGGCGAGCGGGGTGCCGGTCAGGGTCAGCTCGGCGGGGACCTTCTGGCCGGGCTGGAGGCCCTGGTCGGAGCGGAAGCGGCGGACCTCGGTGACGACCTGCTGGACGAGCTCGATCTCGCGCTCGGCGGCGTCGTCGCGGAAGCCGCCCGGCGCGTCAGCGCCAGGAACGACCGCAGCCTTCGGCCAGTCGGCGATGACGACGGACTCGCGGCCGGTGAGCGCGGTCCACAGGGTCTCGGTGACGAAGGGGACGACGGGGTGCAGCAGGCGCAGCATCACGTCGAGGACCTCGCCCAGGACCCGGCCGGAGACCTCGGCCGGTCGGCCGCCGCCGAAGAACGTGGTCTTGGACAGCTCGACGTACCAGTCGAAAACCTCGTCCCAGGCGAAGTGCCGCAGCGCCTCGCTGAGCTTGGAGAACTGGAAGTCCTCGTAGTACGCGTCGACTTCGGCGACCGTCTTGTTCAGGCGGGAGAGGATCCAGCGGTCGGTCACCGACATCTCGTCGGCGGACGGCAGCTCACCCTCGATCGTCGCCCCGTTCATCAGGGCGAACCGGGTCGCGTTCCAGATCTTGTTGGAGAACTTCGCGGATCCCTGGACCCAGTCCTCGCCGATCGGGACGTCGGTGCCCGGGTTGGCACCGCGCGCGAGCGTGAAACGCAGCGCGTCGGAGCCGTACTTGTCCATCCAGTCCAGCGGGTTGACGACGTTACCGAAGGACTTCGACATCTTCTTGCCGTGCTCGTCGCGGACCATGCCGTGCAGCACGATCTTCTCGAACGGCGGGACGTCCTTGTTGATGTACAGACCGAACATCATCATCCGGGCGACCCAGAAGAAGAGGATGTCGTAGCCGGTGACCAGGACGGAGTTCGGGTAGAACTTCGCGAGGCTCTCGGTCTGTTCGGGCCAGCCGAGCGTGGAGAACGGCCACAGGCCGGAGGAGAACCAGGTGTCCAGGACATCGCTGTCCTGGGTCCAGCCCTCTCCGGTGGGCGGCTCGTCGTCCGGTCCGACGCAGACCATCTCGCCGTCGGGGCCGTGCCAGACGGGGATGCGGTGGCCCCACCAGAGCTGGCGCGAGATGCACCAGTCGTGGAGGTTGTCGACCCAGTCGAAGTAGCGCTTCTCCATCTCCTGGGGGTGGATCTGGACCTTGCCATCGCGGACGGCGTCACCGGCCGCCTTGGCGAGCGGGGCGACCTTGACCCACCACTGCATCGACAGCCGGGGCTCGACGGTGGTCTTGCAGCGCGAGCAGTGGCCGACGGAGTGGACGTACGGCCGCTTCTCGGCGACGATCCGGCCCTCGGCGCGCAGTGCGGCGACGATCGCGGAGCGGGCCTCCATCCGGTCCAGGCCCTCGAAGGGGCCGGGGACGGTGATGACCGCGCGCTCGTCCAGGACGGTGAGGAAGGGCAGGTCGTGGCGCTGCCCGATCTCGAAGTCGTTCGGGTCGTGAGCGGGGGTGACCTTGACGGCACCGGTGCCGAACGACGGGTCGACATGGTGGTCGGCGACGACGGGGATGGTGCGGTCGGTCAGCGGCAGCCTGATCTGCTTGCCGACCAGGTGCTTGTACCGTTCGTCGTCCGGGTGGACGGCGACGGCGGTGTCACCGAGCATCGTCTCGGCGCGGGTGGTGGCGACGACGATGGTCTCGTCGCCCTCGCCGTAGGCCATGGAGACGAGCTCGCCGTCGTCCTCCTGGTACTCGACCTCGATGTCCGAGATCGCGGTGAGGCACCGGGGGCACCAGTTGACGATGCGCTCACGGCGGTAGATGAGTTCGTCGTCGTACATCCGCTTGAAGATGGTCTGGACGGCCTTGGACAGGCCCTCGTCCATGGTGAACCGCTCGCGGGTCCAGTCGACGCCCTCGCCGAGGCGACGCATCTGGCCGGAGATCTGGCCGCCGGACTCGTTCTTCCACTGCCAGACGCGCTCCACGAACGCCTCGCGGCCCAGGTCGTGGCGGGACTTGCCCTCCTTGCCGAGTTCGCGCTCGACGACGTTCTGGGTGGCGATGCCGGCGTGGTCCATGCCCGGCTGATACAGCGCCTCGAAGCCCTGCATGCGCTTGCGGCGGACGAGGGCGTCGATCAGCGTGTGCTCGAAGGCGTGGCCCAGGTGGAGCGAGCCGGTGACGTTGGGCGGCGGGATGACGATCGTGAACGGCGGCTTGTCGCTCTTCGCGTCCGCCTCGAAGTACCCGCGTTCCACCCAGCGCTCGTACAGCTTCCCCTCTACCTCGGCCGGCGTGTACTGGGTCGGCAGTTCGGGGTTGCTGGCTGGCTGCTGCGCTGGGTTCTCGGTCACGCGGACAGTTTAGAGCCGTCACAGGAGTGCACTGAAACCGGTTTGTTCCGTAACGGTGTGCCTCCCGGTGGTCCGCGCGCGCGAGCCTTCCGTCAGGATGTTCGCAACGCGTAAGTATCACGAACAGGGGACACCGCAGATGAGCTACAACCAGCCGGGTCCGTACGGTGGCCAGCAGCCGCAGGGCCAGCCCGGACCCTACGGCCAGCAGCCGGGCCCGTACGGCGGTCAGCAGCCGCCGCAGGGCCAGCCCGGCTACGGCTACCCGCAGCAGGCCCCCCAGGGCGTTCCGCCCCAACAGCAGCCCCAGCCCGGTTACGGCTACCCGCCGGCCCAGCAGCCCGGCCCGTACGGCCAGCAGCCCCCCACTCCCCCGTACGGCGGCCAGCAGGCCTACGGCCAGCAGCCGGGCTTCCCGCCGCTGGCCCCGGCCCCACAGAAGAAGAAGACGGGCCTGATCGTTGCCTCCGCGGTCGTCGCGCTGGCCGTCATCGGGGGCGGGGTGTACTTCCTGACGTCGGACGGCGGCAGCACCTCCGTCGCGTCCTCCACCAAGGGCTACAAGCTGACGCCGCCGGACGCGGTGGGCGAGTACAAGCAGGACAAGACCGACTCCGACAACAAGACCGGGCCGCTGACCGGCAAGGACAAGACCGAGACCGAGGAGATGGGCGTCAAGTCGCCCGTCGAGGCCAGCGCCGTCTACGGCAGCGGGGACATCGAGAAGAACCCGCTCACGTCAAAGATGCTCATGCTCAAGGGCGTGTGGGGCGAGGTCGAGAACCCGGCGAAGACGCTCGACGCCGCCTTCGCCAGCGCCAAGGAGGCGATGATCAAGGACGAGGGCGACGGCGACACCGAGGTCTCGCTCGTCGGCTCGCCCGAGGCCGCCAGTCCGAAGGACTTCGACGGGGCGCTGATGAAGTGCCAGACCTTCAAGACTGTCAACAAGAAGGCAGACGGGACCGTGCAGAACGGGCCCAAGGAGATCCTCACCCCGGTGTGCATCTGGACCGACTACAGCACCGTCGGCATCGTCATCGCCGTCGACCTCGGCGCAGCCATGACCGACAAGAGCATGCCGACCGAGGAAGTCGCCGACCTCGCCGCCAAGCTCTACAACGCCTCCCGCACCAAGATCTGACCCGCGGCGACGCGAAGGGGCGCCCCGCCGGTTCTTCCGGCGGGGCGCCCCTTCGCGCACGTGCGACTACCGCGAAGCGTTACGCGGACTTCTCGTGGCGGCCCTCGTCGCCCTTGCCGATCGTGCGCGGCTCGCGCGGGACCAGGGTGGGGTTGACGTTGTTGCGGACCACGTCGGCGGTGATGACGACGCGGGCGACGTCCTTGCGGGACGGGACCTCGTACATCACCGACTGGAGGACCTCCTCCATGATCGCGCGCAGGCCGCGCGCGCCGGTCTGGCGCAGGATCGCCTGGTCGGCGATGGCCTCCAGCGCCTCGCGCTCGAAGTCCAGCTCCACGCCGTCGAGTTCGAAGAGGCGCTGGTACTGCTTGACCAGCGCGTTGCGCGGCTCGATGAGGATCTGGAGCAGGGCCTCGCGGTCCAGGTTGTGGACCGAGGTCAGGACGGGGAGGCGGCCGATGAACTCGGGGATCATCCCGAACTTCACCAGGTCCTCCGGCATGACCTCCTGGAACTGGTCGCTCGCCTGGATCTCCCGCTTGGAGCGGATCGTGGCGCCGAAGCCGATGCCCTTGGCGCCGGCCCGGGACTCGATGATCTTCTCCAGGCCGGAGAAGGCGCCGCCCACGATGAACAGGACGTTCGTCGTGTCGATCTGGATGAACTCCTGGTGCGGGTGCTTGCGGCCGCCCTGCGGCGGTACGGAGGCGGTGGTGCCCTCCAGGATCTTCAGCAGGGCCTGCTGGACGCCCTCGCCGGAGACGTCACGGGTGATCGACGGGTTCTCGCTCTTGCGGGCGACCTTGTCGATCTCGTCGATGTAGATGATCCCGGTCTCGGCCTTCTTGACGTCGTAGTCGGCGGCCTGGATCAGCTTCAGCAGGATGTTCTCGACGTCCTCGCCGACATAGCCGGCCTCCGTCAGCGCCGTCGCGTCGGCGATGGCGAACGGGACGTTGAGCATGCGGGCCAGCGTCTGCGCGAGCAGCGTCTTGCCGGAGCCCGTGGGGCCCAGCAGCAGGATGTTGGACTTGGCGAGCTCGATCGCGTCGTCGCGGCCCGCGCCGCCGCCGTTCTCGCCGGCCTGGACCCGCTTGTAGTGGTTGTACACAGCGACCGAGAGGGCCTTCTTCGCGGGCTCCTGGCCTACGACGTATCCCTCGAGGAACTCGTAGATCTCGCGCGGCTTGGGAAGCTCTTCCCAGCGGACCTCGCTCGTCTCGGCGAGCTCCTCCTCGATGATCTCGTTGCAGAGATCGATGCACTCGTCGCAGATGTACACACCGGGTCCCGCGATGAGCTTCTTCACCTGCTTCTGGCTCTTTCCGCAGAACGAGCACTTGAGCAGGTCGCCGCCATCACCGATGCGTGCCACGAGGTGCTTCCCCTTCGCCTGGGAGACGCCTGGTTCAGCGGCTCCTGTGCCTCTATCCGACGGTACCTTGCCTGGCCCCCCATTCGGGCCCCCCTTGGCACGGTTCACACGGCCGGAGCCGGGTTTCGCCACCGTGCCAAGGGGCCAGGGCGTGTCAGGCGATCGCTCCGGCCGCGCTCTTGCGGGTCGACACGATCTGGTCGACGAGCCCGTAGGCGAGGGAGTCCTCGGCGGTGAGGATCTTGTCGCGCTCGATGTCGTCGCGGATCTTGTCGATCGGCGTGGTGGAGTGCTTGGCGAGCAGCTCCTCCAGCTGGGTCCGCATGCGCAGGATCTCGTTGGCCGCGATCTCCAGGTCGGAGAGCTGCTCGCGGCCGGTCTGCGAGGACGGCTGGTGGATCAGGACGCGGGCGTTCGGCAGCGCCATGCGCTTGCCGGGGGTGCCCGCGGCGAGCAGCACCGCGGCGGCGGAGGCCGCCTGGCCCATGCAGACCGTCTGGATGTCCGGCTTCACGAACTGCATCGTGTCGTAGATCGCGGTGAGCGCGGTGAACGAGCCGCCGGGGCTGTTGATGTAGATGGAGATGTCCCGGTCCGGGTCCATCGACTCCAGGCAGAGCAGCTGCGCCATGACGTCGTTGGCGGAGGCGTCGTCGATCTGCACGCCGAGGAAGATCACGCGCTCCTCGAAGAGCTTCGCGTACGGGTCGTACTCGCGCACGCCCTGCGAGGTGCGCTCCACGAAGCGCGGGACGATGTAGCGGTTGTCCACCTGCGGGCCGGTGTAGAGGCCGCTCGCGGAGGCGCCGGGGAAGTTGTTCATGTGGGTGTTCACCATCCTGGTGGCGTTCTGTGGCTGGGTGTCTCGGCGTACGAGAGATGCGCGGTGCGGTACGGCGCTGTCCGGGGGCCCGGATCAGGCGCCGGTGCCGCCGCCGCCCGGAACGCCCGATGCGATCGAGATGATCTCGTCGATGAGGCCGTAGTCCTTGGCCTCCTCCGCGGTGTACCAGCGGTCGCGGTCGCCGTCGCGGATGATCGTCTCCACGGTCTGGCCGGAGTGGCGGGCGGTGATCTCCGCCATGCGCTGCTTGGTGCGCAGCAGGTACTGGGCCTGGATCTTGATGTCCGAGGCCGTACCGCCGATGCCGGCCGAGCCCTGGTGCATGAGGATGTCGGTGTTCGGAAGCGCGAAGCGCTTGCCGGCGGTGCCGCCGGTGAGCAGGAACTGGCCCATCGAGGCCGCCATGCCCATACCGATGGTGACCACGTCGTTCGGGATGTACTGCATGGTGTCGTAGACCGCCATGCCGGCCGTCACCGAGCCGCCGGGGCTGTTGATGTAGAGGTAGATGTCCTTCTCCGGCTCGGCGGCGAGGAGAAGCAGCTGCGCGGTGATCTTGTTGGCGATGTCATCGTCGACCTGCTGACCGAGGAAGATGATGCGCTCGCCGAGCAGCCGGCTGTAGACCTGGTCACCGAGGCCTCCACCGAGGGACGGCTCTCCGGCGGCGTAGGGCATCAGATTCGTCACGTATCCACCTGCTCGTCTCTGACGGCTCCGGCCGTCTCAGCGTCTTCGTACCGGGTGGGCCGGGACTACCCGACCCTTCCTCTTCATGGACCCTAACGCGCAGGTGGAACAACGCCATCCCGCTTCCGCGACTGTTCGCTGGGAGCGCAAGGTCCGCAGCGGGCACGCGGGTTGTGGCGAAACGTCCGCCGGTACGACGACGGGCCCCGGACGCGGTGGCGTCCGGGGCCCGTCGTACGGGGTCGGCGCGAGGCTCAGGCCTCGGTCTTCTCCTCGGCGGCGGCCTCGGTGGCCTCAGCGGCCTCCGTGGTCTCCTCCGCCGCGTCTTCATCATCTTCCAGCTCGACGACCTCACCGTTGGTGTCGACGACCTTGGCGGCCTCGACGACCACGGCGAGCGCCTTGCCGCGGGCGACCTCGCCGACGAGCATCGGCACCTGGCCGCCCTCGACGACCGCCTGGGCGAACTGGTCCGGGCTCATGCCGGAGGAAGCGGCGCGCCGCATGAGGTGCTCGGTGAGCTCCTCCTGGTTGACGTTGAGCTTCTCCTTGTTGACGAGCTCGTCCAGGATGAACTGGGTCTTGATGCCCTTGACGGCCTGCTCGGAGGTCTCGGCCTCGAACTCCTCGAGGGTCTTGCCCTGGATCTCCAGGTACTTGTCGAGGGTGAGACCCATCTGGCCGAGCTGGTGGTGCTCCAGGTTGTGCTTGCGGGTCTGGACCTCGTCCGCGAGCAGCTTCTCCGGGATCGGGACCTCGGCGAGCTTCAGCAGCTCCTCCAGGACGCGCTCCTGGGCCTGGGTGGCCTGGTCGTACTGCTTGGTGCTCTCCAGGCGCTTGCGGCTGTCGGCCTTCAGCTCCTCCAGCGTGTCGAACTCGCTGGCCATCTGGGCGAAGTCGTCGTCCAGCTCGGGGAGCTCGCGGGCGGCGACGGCGCTGACCTTGACGGTGACCTCGGCGTCCTTGCCCTCGGCCGAGCCGCCCTTCAGCTGCGAGGTGAAGGTGGCCTCGCCACCGGCCTCCAGACCGGTCACGGCCTCGTCGATGCCTTCGAGGAGCTCGCCGGAACCGATGGTGTACGAGACACCCTCGGCCACGCCGTCCTCCAGGATCTCGCCGTCGACCTTGGCCTCCAGGTCGATCGTGACGACGTCGCCGTCGGCGGCGGCGCGCTCGACCGGGTTGGTGGAGGCGAAGCGGCCGCGCAGCTGCTCGACGGCCTTCTCGAGGTCCTCGTCGGTGACCTCGATGGCGTCGACGGTGACCTCGATGCCGGAGTAGTCCGGGATCTCGATCTCGGGGCGCACGTCCACCTCGGCGGTGAAGGCCAGCAGCTCGCCGTCCTTCAGCTCCGTGATGTCGACCTCGGGCTGGCCGAGGACGTTGAGCTCACCCTCGTTGACGGCCTCGGTGTAGAACTTCGGGAGCGCGTCGTTGACGGCCTCCTCCAGCACAGCACCACGGCCGAACCGCTGGTCGATGACCCGGCTGGGGATCTTGCCCTTGCGGAACCCCTTCACCGTGACCTGCTGGTTGATCTTCTTGTACGCCGCGTCGAGGCTGTCCTTGAGCTCCTCGAAGGGCACCTCGATGCTGAGCCGAACCCGGGTCGGGTTCAGGGTCTCCACGGCGCTCTTCACGGTTCGGTCTCCTTGGTGGCTGACTTCTTGGGGTTCTGCTCCACCGCACGGGGGGCGGCTTCGCGGACCGAGCCCGGTACATCAGACACACGGGCACGCATTTTGCATAGTAACGGCAAGGGGGAGAACTCCCGCAATGCGATCTTGCCGATGGTCGGGGTGGCCGGATTCGAACCGACGACCTTCCGCTCCCAAAGCGGACGCGCTACCAAGCTGCGCCACACCCCGTCGGTGCGACACGTAGGGTACATGGCGCCCGGCGCCGGGCGGCCCGCTTTGCGCGCGGCGCGCGTCGCCCGGGGAAGGGATGTGCGGGCGGCGCCCGCGACCCGCTACGATGCTTTCCGTGCCGCGGTCGTCGTGACCTGCGGTGCCGTGTCTGCGGGCGTAGCTCAATGGTAGAGCCCTAGTCTTCCAAACTAGCTACGCGGGTTCGATTCCCGTCGCCCGCTCCATCGCGAAGGGCCCGGTCCGGTGGACCGGGCCCTTTCCGCGTCGCACCGGCCTCGCGGCCCGGGGCCGCGAGGCGCCGTGCGGCGGCTCAGAAGGTGATCTGGCTGATCGAGTCGACGATCGAGTCGATGAACCTGTTGATCGACGGGCCCATGCCCGTCGGCGCCAGGAAGAAGCCGAAGAGCGCCGCGACGATCGCAGGCCCGGCTTTGATGGAGCCGCTTCGGATCATGACCACCAGGATGATCCCCAACAGAAGCACCACAGACAGCGAAATGGCCACGACTGCTCACACCCTCGGTCGGTCCGCCTTGCCGGCCCGGAGATGTGCGGCCGTGCACCCTCCGTCGTATCCATCGTGCCACCAACTCCCCCCGGGGTGTGGCCGGGTGACGTAGCGACCTGTCGATATCGCGCCATCCTGCGCCCCTTGCGCCCCCTGTGCGCCCGGCGGGAACGGAACCGCACGGTCCGGGGCCCGGGCGGCGTTCCGGGCCGTCGGCACCGGTCCGCCCGTTCTCACGCGACCGCACTTCGGACGCGATATGCAACGTTGATCGTTTCCGTATCCACACAGTTTATTCACAGGCGAATTGGGTGGCGAACGCGAGGTAATTCACTTCCGTCAACCACCCGGCGGTTTGCACCATTTGATGCGCATGAAACGGGTCATAGGGGGCACGTTCCATGGGTTTGCCATTTGATATGCAGGGAAGACGCGCTATTCAACGGCGGTTTTACGGATGGCAATCGAGACGTCTAGGGTGCCTGAGATGTTCCACGCTCCGAACGCAATGCAGAGGGCCACGCTTCCCCCGGCGACCGGGGAGCCGGAGCCCAGACGCCCTGCGCCGACGGCCGTCCGGGAGGCCCCGGCGCCGGTGGCGGAGCGGCCCGCCCGGAGCGGCCCGGCCAAGAAGCGTGACGCCTTCTTCGACAACGCCAAGTACCTCGCCATCGTGCTCGTCGCGGTGGCGCACTCGTGGGTCCCGGTCATGGACGGCAGCCGGACGGCCCGCGCGCTGTACATGGTGGTGTACACGTTCCACATGCCCGCCTTCATCCTCATCTCGGGCTATTTCTCCCGGTCGTTCGACCTGAGTCCCGCCAAGGTAAAGCGGCTGGTCACCGGTGTCGCCGTGCCGTACGTGGTGTTCGAGACGGCGTACTCGCTGTTCCGCCGGTACGCGAACGACCAGCCGGACGCGGCCGTCAGCCTGCTGGAGCCCTGGTACCTGACCTGGTTCCTGGCCGCCCTGTTCATCTGGCGGCTCACCACACCGCTGTGGCGCAATCTCCGCCACCCGCTGGCCGTTTCGCTCGTGATCGCCGTCCTCGCCTCGCTCGCCCCCAGCGTCGGCGACGACCTCGACCTGCCGCGCGTCCTGCAGTTCCTGCCCTTCTTCGTGCTCGGACTCCAGCTGAAGCCCGAGCACTTCGACCTGGTCCGCCGCCGCGAGGCACGGCTGCTCGCCCTCCCGCTGTTCGCCGTCGCGCTGGTCTTCGCGTACTGGGCGGCGCCCCGGATGCAGCTGGGCTGGTTCCTGCGCGACTCCAGCGCCCAGGACATGGGCGCGCCCTGGTGGTCGGGCGCGGTGATGACGCTGGCGATGTTCGGCTGCGCGGTGCTGCTGACGGCCGGGTTCCTGGCCCTGGTCCCGCGCCGCCACATGTGGTTCACGGTGCTCGGCGCCGGCACGATCTGCGGCTACCTGCTGCACGGCTTCCTGGTGAAGGGCGCCGACTACGCGGGGATCTTCGACGACCACCCCTGGCTGGTCGGCCCGGCCGGCCTGGTGATCGTGACCGTGGTCGCCTCCGCCGCCGTCACCCTGCTGTGCACGCCGCCGGTGCGGCGGGCGCTGCGCTGTGTGACCGAACCGGACATGGACTGGGCGTTCCGCCGGGACGCCGCCAAGATCTGACGTCTCCGCGCACCTCACGAAGCCCGGCCCCGGTGGCCGGGCTTCGTCGTGTCATCGGGCGGTGTTGGCTCAATCCTGACGCTTCGGGGGCGCGTCCGGCGCGGTGAGCCCCAACAACCTCCGTGTCCGCGCATACTTCGCGGTCAGCCGGGTACGGGTGGCCGGTTCCAGCACCGCGAGGCGGGCCGGGTCGGCGTTGTGCGCGAGATCGGCCTCCTTGACGAGCAGGGCGCCGGGGGTGGCCAGGATGCGCTGTGGCCGGTGCCGGCCGCCGTCGCGGTCAGCCTCCCTCCACCATCCTGGCCGGCACTTCGTGAGCCCGGTCCGGTCGGGGCCGGCTCAGGACTTCCGTGACAGGAGCAGCAGGGCCCGGTCGTCGTTGACGTCCTTGGCGCAGGCTTCGATCAGGTGCCAGGCCGCGCCCTCGAAGCCGGTGCTGACATAGCGGTCGGCCTCCCCGGTCAGCCGGTCGATGCCCTCCGCGATGTCCCGGTCGGACGCCTCCACCAGTCCGTCGGTGAACAGCATCAGCACGTCGCCGGGGGCGAGATGGCCCTTCACCGGGTCGAACTCGGCGCCGTCGTACACCCCGAGCAGCGGGCCCTCCGCCGCCATCTCCTCCCACTGGCCGCTGCCGGCGTGGAGCTGGAGGGCGGGCGGGTGGCCCGCCGACAGGAGTTCGTAGTCGCCCGTCTCCAGGTCGAGGACCAGGTGGATGGAGGTGGCGAATCCCTCGTCCCAGTCCTGGCGGAGCAGGTAGCCGTTGGCGGCGGGCAGGAAGCCGTGCGGGGGCAGTGAGCCGAGGAGCCCGCCGAAGGCGCCGGACAGCAGCAGGGCGCGGGAGCCGGCGTCCATGCCCTTGCCGGAGACGTCGGTGAGGACGGCTTCCAGGGTGCGGCCGCCGTGGGTGCGGGCCGCGACGACGAAGTCCCCGGAGAAGGACTGCCCGCCGGCCGGGCGCAGGGCCATCTCGCGGTGCCAGCCCTGCGGGAGGCGGGGCAGCGAGCTCTGGACCCGGATGCGTTCGCGCAGGTCGAAGAGCATGGTGCCGCCGCGCCGCCAGGGCACGCCGACCCGGGCGCGGAACTGGGCGAGGACGAGCCCGAAGAGCCCGCAGGCGGCGACGGTGAGCACGGTGCCGGGGGTGACCCTGGCCGGGCCGTCCTCGTAGGGGCCGAGCCAGATGGACTCGACGATGAGGGCGGCGGCGGCCGTCGCGTACAGGCCGAGGAGGCTGGCGGGGCGCAGCAGCAGGCCGCCCGCGACGATCGGCAGGACGAGCATGGTGGGCGCGCACCAGACCGGGTCGGCCAGGGTGACCGCGGTGATGGCCGGGATGACGAGCAGCAGGCCGGCCAGGGCGATCCAGTCGGAGCCGTCGCCGCGGAAGTAGTCGACCCCGGACCGGCGCAGCGTGCTGTAGGCCCGGTGCGCCGATTTCCGCAATCGGGCCGGGTACGTCTCTGCTCCTGCGCGTCGGGCCATTGCGGGGACCTTATCCACCCGGGGGCCTCCGGTGCAGGGGGACCCGGTGACAATGTGTTCGAAATCGGCGCGCTCGGTGCCGTACCGGCGAGTAGACCGTGCGGATTACGCGGACTGGCAGCCGGGGCACCAGAAGAGGTTGCGGGCCGCGAGGTCGGCGGTGCGGATTCCGGTGCCGCAGATGTGGCAGCCCTGGCGGGCGCGCCGGTAGACGTAGACCTCGCCGCCGTGGTCGTCGACGCGTGGCGGGCGGCCCATCGCCTCGGGCAGGTGCTCGGGGCGGACGGTGTCGATCCGGTTGTTCCGTACGCCCTCGCGCATCAGCTCGCACAGGTCCGCCCAGATCGCGTCCCACTCGCGGCGGGTGAGGTTCCTGCCCGCCCGGTACGGGTCGATGCCGTGCCGGAACAGCACCTCGGCGCGGTAGACGTTGCCGACGCCCGCGATGACCTTCTGGTCCATCAGCAGGGCGGCGACGGTGGTCCGGCTGCGGGAGATCCGCTGCCAGGCCCGTTCGCCGTCCTCGCCGGCGCGCAGCGGGTCGGGGCCGAGCCGGTCGTGTATCGCGCGCTTCTCGGCGTCGGTGATCAGGGCGCAGGTGGTCGGGCCGCGCAGGTCCGCGTGGTGCGCGTCGTTGACCAGGCGCAGCCGGACGGTGTCGGTGGGCGGCGGGGCCGGCACCGTACCGAAGTTCAGCTTGCCGAACAGGCCGAGGTGGATGTGGACCCAGCCGGTGTCCGGGAAGCCGAGGAAGAGGTGCTTGCCGTGGGCGTCGGCCGTGCCGAGGACCCGGCCGTCGAGCAGGGCGGCGCTGTCCGCGAACTTCCCCTGCGGGCTGCTCACCCGCACCGGCCCGCCGGCGAAGCGCTCGCGGTGGTCGGCGGCGAGGCGGTGGATCGTGTGTCCCTCGGGCACGCTGGCGGGTCTCCTGGGTGGTACGGGGGGCGGACATGGCTGTGCCGCCGGACGGACCGGCGGCACGGGAAGCGGGGTCAGCCCTGCTGCGGGTGGTGGGCGGGGATCGGGGGGAGCTCGCCGGTGTTCTCGTACGCCGTGAGCATGTCGATGCGGCGGGTGTGCCGCTCCTCGCCGGAGTACGGGGTGGCGAGGAAGATCTCGACGAACTTCGTGGACTCCTCGACCGTGTGCATCCGACCGCCGATGGAGAGCACGTTGGCGTCGTTGTGCTCGCGGCCGAGCGCGGCGGTCTGCTCGCTCCAGGCGAGTGCGGCGCGTACGCCCTTGACCTTGTTGGCGGCGATCTGCTCGCCGTTGCCGGAGCCGCCGATCACGATGCCGAGGCTGTCCGGGTCGGCTGCCGTCTTCTCGGCGGCCCGGAGGCAGAACGGCGGGTAGTCGTCCTGGGCGTCGTAGATGTGGGGGCCGCAGTCGACGGCTTCGTGGCCCTGTGCCTTGAGCCACTCGACGAGGTGGTTCTTGAGTTCGTAACCGGCATGGTCGGATCCGAGGTACACGCGCATGGGAGGAGTGTGGCACGTGCGGCGCAGGGGCGCCGACGAAGGGGGTGGGGCGTGCCCGGTGCCGGGCAGACGCGAGGAGGCCCGCCGTCCGCGGTGCGGGACGGCGGGCCTCCGCTGCAGTCTTGCGGAGCTCTTGCGGTGTTCAGCCCCGGCGGCCGATGAGCTTCCAGGAGGCGGGCAGCGCGCCCATGGCCAGCGCCGCCTTCAGCGCGTCGCCGAGCAGGAACGGCGTCAGGCCCGCGGCGATCGCGGCGCTCGCCGACATGCCGGTGGACAGCGCCAGGTACGGCACGCCGACCGCGTAGATGATGGCCGAGCCGAGGACCATCGTCCCGGCCGTCCGCAGCACCGAGCGGTCGCCGCCGCGCCGGGCGAGGCCGCCGACGACGGTGGCGGCCAGCAGCATGCCGAGGACGTAGCCGAAGGAGGCGCCGCCAGCGCCGGAGCTGCCGGCCGAGAACCACGGCATGCCCGCCATGCCGACGAGGGCGTACACGGCGAGGGAGAGGAAGCCGCGGCGGGCGCCGAGCGCGGTGCCGACGAGGAGGGCGGCGAAGGTCTGGCCGGTGACGGGGACCGGGGAGCCCGGGACCGGCACGGCGATCTGGGCGGCTATGCCGGTGAGCGCGGCGCCGCCGAGCACGAGGGCGGTGTCCACGGCGTAGCGGTGCCGGGCGGCGGGCAGCAGGTCGGCGAGGACCGCTCCGGTGCGGGCGGGGGCGGCAGCAGTGCTCATCGGGGACTCCGCGGGGGTTGAGGGTGGGGCATACGGGGACGGGCTGATCGTGACGCTATCCGACGGAGCCGTGCTCGATCACCATCAACGGCCCACAAAGCGGCGGTTGGGGCGTTGGTGGGATTCACACAAGAAGGGCCGCGCAATCGCCGCGGGGCGTGACGCTTGTCACGGAGGTGGGGGCGGATGCGTCAGGAGCGGGCCGGCGGGAGCACGTAGACGGAACTGTGCACTTCCTCCAAGACACGAGTCCTAAGCCGAAGGACTGACCCGGCGTTTCGCCTTTCTGCTGTTAGCCTGCTCCTGCATAGAGGTTGCAATAACAACTTGTCAGCAGTTGGAGGGTTCGAAACCAATGGCCACGTACACGCTCCCGGAACTTCCGTACGACTACGCCGCGCTCGAACCGGTCATCAATCCGCAGATCATCGAGCTCCACCACGACAAGCACCACGCCGCGTACGTGAAGGGCGCCAACGACACCCTGGAGCAGCTGGAGGAGGCGCGGGACAAGGAGGCGTGGGGAGCGGTCAACGGCCTCCAGAAGAACCTCGCCTTCCACCTGTCCGGCCACATCCTGCACTCGATCTACTGGCACAACATGACCGGTGACGGCGGCGGCGAGCCCCTGGCCGCGGACGGTGTCGGCGACCTCGCGGACGCGATCACCGAGTCCTTCGGCTCCTTCGCCGGCTTCAAGTCCCAGCTGACGAAGGCCGCGGCCACCACGCAGGGCTCCGGCTGGGGCGTCCTCGCGTACGAGCCGGTCAGCGGCAAGCTGATCGTCGAGCAGGTCTACGACCACCAGGGCAACGTGGGCCAGGGCTCGGTCCCGGTCCTCGTCTTCGACGCCTGGGAGCACGCCTTCTACCTCCAGTACAAGAACCAGAAGGTCGACTTCATCGAGGCGATGTGGGCCGTCGTCAACTGGCAGGACGTGGCCAAGCGCTACGCCGCCGCCAAGGAGCGCGCGGACGTCCTGCTGCTCGCGCCCTGAGCCGGCGCCCCGCACCGGGGCGCGCCGAACGTCCTGCCTCGTGATCGTCTTCTCAGCCTTCACCGGGCAGGCGGATGAAGGGGAGGCCCCTGCCTGGACGTGACAGGCGGGGGCCTCCCTGTCGCATCCCCCGGCTGTCATGATGTCCGGCATGAGGAGCACGTCATGACGATCACCGTCCACGAGCTGGTGTACTACCCGGTCAAGGGCTGTGCCGGGACCGCGGTCGACTCCGCGCGGGTCACCGCCACCGGCCTCGCGCACGACCGGACCTTCATGGTGGTCGACGCGGCCGACGGCGCCTTCCGCAGTCAGCGCACCCACCCCGCGATGGCGGCGGTCGGCGCCCGGGTCGTGGACTCCGGGGCGGTCCTCGCCCTGTCCGCAGAGGGCACCGGACCGCTGCGGTTCGACGTGACCCCGGACGGGCCGCGCCGCGAGGTCGGCATGTTCGGCCGGGACCTCGGAGAGGCCGTCGACCAGGGGGACGAGGCCGCCGAGTGGTTCTCCGAGGTGCTGGGAGCCGCCTCCCGGCTGGTACGGGTGCGTCCCGGCTTCGACCGGGACGGCTGGGGAGACACCCCCGGCAAGCTCAACTTCGCCGACGCGCACGCGGTCCTGGTCGCCTCGACGTCCTCGCTGGCCGGTCTCAACGCCCGCATCGCGGCCCGGGGCGACGCCGCGCCCGTCCCCATGGACCGCTTCCGGGCCAACATCGTGCTGACCGGTGACGACGAGCCGCACTTCGAGGACCGGGTGGCGCGGATGACCCTGGGCACCGCCGAACTCGCCTACTCGGTACGGGCGTTGCGGTGCAACGTCCCCCTCGTCGACCAGCGCACCGGCCGCCGCGCCGGTCCGGAGCCGGTGCGCACGCTGGCCACGTACCGCAGGGAGCCCGACTTCGGGAACAAGCTGAGCTTCGGCGTGAAGAACGCGGTGGTCCGCGAGGGTGTGGTGCGGGTCGGCGACCCGGTCCTCGTGCACAGCCCGGTGGGCGGCTGAACGCCTACTCCTGACCGGCACCTGCCGGGGTCTTCGTCCACGGGCCGACGCCGAGCCGGCCCGTGGTGCCGAGGTCGAGCTCCGGGGTGACCGTCACGGGCTTGGCGCCGGGCTTCGCGGTGACCTCGGCGTAGGGGGCGTTCACCGGGTCGCCCTCGGTGGTGGTGTTGCGCCAGGCGAGGTTGGCGTACGCGCTCTCGCCCGGGTGCAGCGTGACGAGGCGGGGCGCCGCGTCGCCGCCGATGCCGGTGGAGATCGCGGTGGTGCCGTGCAGGATCTCGACCCCGCTCACCGGCTCGCGGTCCTCGTCGAGGAGCCGGAGGGCGGGGTAGCCGTTCAGGCGGTAGTCGGTGGTGCCGCAGTTGGCGAGGTGGATGCCCACGACGCGCAGGCCCATCGCGGCGTCGCCCCGGTCGTTGGTGATGCGAACCCCGGAGGACGGGCAGTCGCCGCCCGCTCCGTCCGCCGGGACGGCCCGCACCTTGGTGATCCTGGCCCGGTACGTCCGCGCGGAGCCCGGTCCGTCCTCGGCGTCCAGGGGCCGCCGCACGGTCTGGCCGGGCTCGACCGCCTCGACGGTGCGCGTGGTGCTGTCCATGGCCTCGCCGAAGCCGTTGACCAGGGTGAACGTGAGGGTGAAGGTGAGCGGCACCTTGTCGGTGTTGGTGACCTCGAACCCGGTGGACGGGGCGCCCGAGGGGCCGCACTCGCCGCTGACGACCCGGACGTTGTCCCAGGTCCGCCCGGCGGGGTCCGCGACCGGCTCGGCGGGCGTGCAGGTGGCCCCGGGCGAGGCACCACCGGCGGCCGTCTCCTTTCCGCATCCGGCGAGCAGCGCGGTGCTCGCGAGGGCGGCACACAGGACGAGGGCGGTGGCGGTGGCGGGACGCATCCGCCCAGAAGATCAAAGGGCGCCGGGGCCGGGCTGTGTGCCAGGTCACATCTTGCGTCACGGTGGCGTCACAGACGGCGGCGGGGACCGGTCCGCGACCGGTCCCCGTGACGCGGTGTGCGCTCAGTCGAAGATCGGGCCCTGGGTGCGGGTGCGCTTGATCTCGTAGAAGCCGGGGATCGAGGCGACCATCAGGGTACCGTCCCAGAGCTTCGCGGCCTCCTCGCCCTTGGGCGCGGGGGTGACGACCGGGCCGAAGAAGGCGAGCTGCTCGCCGTCGGAGCCGGGCACGGCGATGACCGGCGTGCCGACCTCCTGGCCCACCTTGCCGATGCCCTCCTTGTGGGAGGCGCGCAGCTCGGTGTCGTAGGCGTCGGAGTCCGCATGGTCCGCCAGCTCGACGGGGAGGCCGACGTCCTTCAGCGCGGCCTCGACGGCCTCGCGGGTGACGCCCTCGCCCAGGTTGTGGAAGCGGGTGCCGAGCGCGGTGTAGAGGGGGCCGACCACCTCGTCGCCGTGGAGCTGCTGGGCGGCGACCACCACGCGTACCGGGCCCCACGCCTTGTTCTCCAGCATGTCGCGGTACTCGGCGGGCAGGTCGTCGAGCCGGTCCTCGTTGAGCACGGACAGGCTCATCACGTGCCAGCGGACCTCGACGTCGCGGACCTTCTCCACCTCCAGCATCCAGCGGGAGGTCATCCAGGCCCAGGGGCAGACCGGGTCGAACCAGAAGTCGACGGGGGTCCTGCCGGTCGCGGTGCTGTTGTCAGACATCTCTCTCCTCGAACGGACGATCGCATTTGTAGGCAAGTCTGTGCGCGAGAACACCGGACGACGCTCCGGCCATTCCCGCCCGCGGGGCCGGGAGGCGGCATGGGAGGATCAAATTATTCGAACGTGACACAAAGGAGTGTGCCGTGCCCGGCGAGAACCTGACCCGAGACGAGGCCCGCGAGCGGGCGGAGCTGCTGACCGTCGACGGTTACGACGTCGAACTCGACGTCCGCTCCGCGATCGGCGAGCCCGGCCGGGACGAGCGGGCGGAGGGTCCGCTGACCTTCCGTTCGGTGACGACGATCCGGTTCCGCGCGGCGCGCGGCGGCGCGTCCACCTTCGCGGAGCTCATCGCTCCCTCGGTGAACGCGGTGACACTGGACGGCACCGGGCTGGACCCGGCGGCCGTCTTCGACGGGACGCGGATCGCGCTGACGGACCTGGCGGAGGGCGAACACGTCCTGGTGGTCGACGCGCAGTGCGCGTACAGCCGGACCGGCGAGGGCATGCACCGGTTCGTGGACCCGGAGGACGGCGAGGTCTACCTCTACACCCAGTACGAACCGGCCGACGCGCGCCGCGTCTTCGCCGACTTCGAGCAGCCCGACCTCAAGGCGCCCTACCGATTCCGGGTGACGGCGCCCGCGGAGTGGACGGTGTGGAGCAACGGCGCGGAGGAGTCCCGCGAGGGCGGGGTGTGGCGGTTCGCGGAGACCAAGCCGATCTCCACGTACATCACGGCCGTCGTCGCTGGCCCGTACCACTACGTCACCGACTCCTACAGCCGGACCTTCGAGGACGGGACGACGCTGGAGATCCCGCTCGGCGCGATGTGCCGCAAGGGGCTCGCCAAGCACTTCGACGCCGACGACGTCTTCCTGATCACCAAGCAGGGCCTCGACTTCTTCCACGACAACTTCGACTACCCGTACCCGTTCGGGAAGTACGACCAGGCGTTCGTACCGGAGTACAACCTCGGTGCGATGGAGAACCCGGGCTGCGTCACGTTCCGCGAGGAGTACATCTTCCGCGGCAAGGTGACGCAGGCGGCGTACGAGGGCCGGGCCAACGTCATCCTGCACGAGATGGCGCACATGTGGTTCGGGGACCTCGTCACCATGCGGTGGTGGGACGACCTGTGGCTGAAGGAGTCCTTCGCGGACTTCATGGGCGTCTTCGCGATGACCGGCGCGACCCGCTTCGAGGACGGCTGGATCACCTTCGCCAACAACCGCAAGTCCTGGGCGTACCGCGCCGACCAGCTGCCCTCCACGCACCCGGTCACGGCCGACATCCGTGACCTGGAGGACGCCAAGCTGAACTTCGACGGCATCACGTACGCCAAGGGCGCCTCCGTCCTCAAGCAGCTCGTGGCGTACGTGGGACGGGACGCGTTCCTGGAGGGCGCCCGGCGCTACTTCAAGAAGCACGCCTACGGCAACACCCGGCTCGGGGACCTGCTGTCGGTGCTCTCCGAGACGTCCGGCCGGGACATGACCGCCTGGTCGCGCTCCTGGCTCCAGACCGCGGGCGTCAACTCGCTGACCCCGATGGCGACGTACGACGCGGCCGGCCGGATCACCGAGCTGGCCGTCCTCCAGGAGGCCGCCGAGTCCCACCCGGAGCTGCGCCCCCACCGGGTCGCCGTCGGCCTGTACCGCCGCACCCCCGAAGGGGAGCTGGTGCGTTACGCGCGCGCCGAGGCGGACGTGTCGGGCCCGCGCACGGTGATCGGGGAGCTGGCCGGGGCCGAGCGGCCCGAGCTGATCCTCGTCAACGACGACGACCTCACGTACTGCAAGGTCCGCTTCGACGAGGTCTCCCTCGCGACCCTGCGCGCGCACCTCGGCGACATCACGGACCCCCTGGCCCGCGCCCTGTGCTGGTCGGCGCTGTGGAACCTCACCCGGGACGGGCTGATGCCGGCCCGCGACTTCGTCTCCCTGGTCCTGGCCTTCGCCGGGCGCGAGACGGACATCGGGGTGCTCCAGATGCTGCACGCCTGGACCCGTACCGCGCTGGTCCACTACGCCGCTCCCGAGTGGCGCGCGGAGGGCGGCCGGGCGCTGGCCGAGGGCGCCCTCGGCGAACTGCGGCTCGCCGAGCCGGGCAGCGAGCACCAGCTCGCCTGGGCGCGGTTCTTCGCGTCGGTCGCCACGTCGGACACCGATTTCCAGCTGCTGTCCGGGCTGCTCGACGGCACGGCCAGGATCGACGGGCTCGACGTCGACCAGGAGCTGCGCTGGGCGTTCCTGTCGCCGCTGGTCGCCCACAGCGCGGCCGACGAGGCGGCGGTCGACGCGGAGCTGGCCCGGGACGACACGGCCTCCGGCAAGCGGCACCACGTGCGGTGCCTGGCCTCCCGGCCGTCCGCCGGGGTCAAGGCCCGGGCGTGGGCGGACGTCGTGGAATCGGACGCGCTGTCCAACGCCCTGGTGGAGGCGACGATCGCGGGCTTCGCGCAGTCGTCCCAGCGGGAGCTGCTGGCGCCGTACGCCCAGCGGTACTTCGAGGCGATCGAGCGGGTCTGGGCCGAGCGGTCGATCCAGATCGGGATGGCCGTGGTCAAGGGGCTGTTCCCGTCCCTGCAGGACGACCCGGCGACGCTGGAGGCTGCCGACGCGTGGCTGGAGTCCCGGCCGGACGCGGCGCCGGCGCTGCGGCGGCTGGTGCTGGAGGCTCGGGACGACCTGGCCCGGGGTCTGCGGGCGCAGGCGGCGGATTCGGTGGCCTGACCGTCCGGGAACCCTTGCCCCGGTCCCGGGCAGGGGTTCCGTCCTCAAACGCCGGACGGGCTGGGTTGTGATGCAGGACGGTGTTCTTGTCCGGGTATGTCGACGGCCCTGTAACAGGGGTTAAAGTCCCGTCCGTCGGCGGGATACACCGGAGCATGACCCAGAACACCCCGCTCCCGCCCTGTCACTCCGTCACCGCCCGTGCGCGTCAACGTGTGCTGTCCGCCGCCCAGTTGAAGGCGATGGGCGTGCCCGCAGCGCGGGCCGTCGAGCAGTGCGGGGCGGGCGGGCCGTGGCAGCAGCCGCTGCCCGGTGTCTTCGTCCTGCACCCGGGCCCGCTCAGCGGCCCGGAGCGGCTGCGGTCCGCCCTGCTGTACGCGGGCCGCCCGCCGGTCTCCGGGCGCCGGGCGGCATCCTCGCGGGCCGCCGACCCGGCGTACGGCGAGGCGATGCTCACCGGGCTCGCCGCGCTCTCGCTGTACGGCTTCGCCGTCGCGCCGCCCGCCGCCTCGGTGGAGCGGATCGACGTGCTGGTGCCCCGGGTGCGGCGGCTGCGGTCGGCCGGATACGCCAGGCTGCTGCGGACCGCCGAACCGCCCTGCCCGGAACGGGTGGAGGGGCTGCCGGCGGCCCCGGTGGCGCGGGCACTGGCGGACGCGGTGGCCGGGCTCGGGGACGGGGTCACGGTGCGCCGGCTGCTCACCGAGGCGGTGCGCGGCGGCCACTGCGAACCGGCCGCGGTGGTCGGCGAGCTGAACCGCGCCAAGGTGCTCGGCCGGCCGCAGGTGGTGCACGCGGTGGACACCCTGCTGGCGGAGGGCCGGGCCATGGCGGAGGAGCGGCTGTACGACATGGTGCGCACGCACGGGCTCAAGGAGCCCCTGTGGAACGTGGACCTGCGGCTGCCCGGCGGACCGCACCTGGGCGGCGTGGACGCCTACTGGCCCGAGGAGGCGGTCGCCGTGGAACTGGACACCAGAGCGCCGCGCCACAGCCGGCACGACGAGAAGCACGAGGCGGACTGGTCCGCCTACGCCGCGCGGCGCGAGCACCTGGAGCGGCTCGGTGTCACGGTCGTCCATCTCACGCCGAGGAATCTGCGCGACGCGCGCGAGCAGCAGGCGACGGTGGTCCGGACAGCGCTGATGGCCGCGGCGGACCGGGAGCCGGCGGCGTATGTGATGATCCTGCCCCGCTGAATCGGCGGCGACACCTTGCCGATCGCCCGACATGACCGAATTCTCGTCACCTATGGGCCCATTCGTCCCCTGTGACACTTCGGACCCGGTGGCGGAATTCCGCCATGTCCGCAACAAGCATCCCGCAACTCTCCACAAGGCCCTGTCATTTACGACAGGGTGAGCGGTCATCCGGTACCGATTTCCGGACTCTCTCTTTCACATACAGGGATGCTGATGACCTCCGAATCCCCCGCTCACATATCCGGAGCGAGACGTGCCGCCCGGGTGGCGGCCGCCGCCGGTCTGGTGGCCGCGCTGGCCGCCACCGGTGTCGCCCCCGTGTTCGCCGCCGACGACCCGGCCACCGCACCCGTCAAGGCCGCCGGCACCGCTCCCGCGGACAAGCTGGGCACCGCCGACGCCGATGTCCTGACCAAGGCCAAGGCCAAGGGCGAGAAGAACGTCACCATGATGGTCGCGACCGCCCCCGGCGCGACCGAGCAGGTCACCGAGCAGCTGGACGCCGTCAAGGGCTCCGTGCTGGGGCGTGCGTACGACAAGCTCGGGTACGTACGGGCGACCGTGCCGACCGCGACCGCCGAGGCCACCATCAAGGCGGCCTCCAAGCTCAGCTCCGTCCACGGCATCGACCTCAAGCAGGAGGTCGAGCTGGACGACCCGACGCCCGCGGCCGACCGGGCGACGGGCAGCAAGGCGAAGGTGAAGTCCACCGGCAGCTACCCGGCGCCGGGCAAGAAGACGCCGGCGAAGAACCCGTACAACCCGTCCTTCGAGACGGGCGCGGTCGACTTCGTGAAGCAGCACCCCAAGGCCGACGGCCGCGGGATCACCATCGGCGTCCTGGACGCGGGCGTCGACATCGCGCACCCCGCGCTGCAGAAGACCACCACCGGCGAGCGCAAGATCACCGACTGGGTGACCGCCACCGACCCGGTGAGCGACGGCGACGGCACCTGGCTGCGGATGACGGACGCCGTCTCCGGTCCGGTGTTCACGTACAAGGGGCGTACGTACAAGGCCCCCAAGGGTTCGTACCGCATCAGCGTGTTCGCCGAGGCCGCCACCAAGGGCGGCGACATGGCGGGCGACCTGAACCGCGACGGCGACACCACCGACACCTGGGCCGTGCTGTACGACCCGGTCTCCGGCGCCTCCCGCGTCGACCTGAACGACAACGCGGACTTCACCGACGACACCGCCCTCAGGCCGTACAAGGAGAAGCACCAGGTCTCCTACTTCGGCAAGGACAACCCGCGCACCGACGTCTCCGAGCGCATCCCGTTCGTCGTCGAGAACCGCGCGGACGTCGTCTACAACGCGGCCGGCGACACCTCCGACTTCGTCTCCATCGGCGTCATCGAGTCCGAGCACGGGACGCACGTCGCGGGCATCACCGCCGCCAACGGCCTGTTCGGCGGCAAGATGAACGGTGCCGCGCCCGGCGCGAAGATCGTCTCCTCGCGCGCCTGCACCTGGTCCGGCGGCTGCACCAACATCGCACTCACCGAGGGCATGATCGACCTCGTCGTGAACCGCGGCGTCGACGTCGTCAACATGTCGATCGGCGGCCTGCCGCCGCTGAACGACGGCAACAACGCCCGCGCCGAGCTGTACAAGCGGCTCGTCGACATCTACGGCGTCCAGCTGGTCATCTCGGCCGGCAACGACGGCCCCGGCGTCAACACCATCGGTGACCCCGGCCTCGCCGACCACGTCATCTCGGTCGGCGCGTCCATCTCCAAGGAGACCTGGGCCGCCAACTACGGCTCGAACGTCACCAAGAAGTACGACATGCTGCCCTTCTCCTCGGCGGGTCCGCGCGAGGACGGCGGCTTCGCGCCGACCCTGACGGCCCCCGGCGCGGCGATCAACTCGACGCAGACCTGGCTGCCCGGTTCACCGGTCAAGGAGGCGGGCTACTCGCTCCCGGCCGGCTACTCCATGCTCCAGGGCACGTCGATGGCCTCCCCGCAGGCCGCCGGCGCGACCGCGCTGCTGCTGTCCGCCGCGAAGCAGAAGCACATCGAGCTGCCCCCGGCCGACCTGCGCACCGCGCTGACCAGCACCGCCACCAAGATCAAGGACGTGCCCGCGCACGCCCAGGGCGCCGGTCTGATCAACATCGTCGACGCCTGGAAGCTGATCGCGAAGCAGGGCGCCCCGGCACACGAGTACACGGTCAAGGCCCCCGTCGACACCGCGATCGACTTCGCGCTGAAGACCCCCGGCTTCGGCACCGGCCTGTACGACCGCGAGGGCGGCCTCAAGGCCGGCCAGAAGAAGACCTACGACGTCACGGTCACCCGCACCACGGGCCCGGACAAGAAGGTCGCGCACAAGCTCTCCTGGAAGTACAACGACGGCACGTTCAAGCTCGTCGGCTCGAAGAAGGTCTCGCTGCCGCTGGGCAAGCCGGTGACGGTCAAGGTCCAGGCGAAGCCGGGCAGCGCGGGCGTGCACAGCGCGATCCTGCAGCTCGACGACAAGAAGACCGCCGGGACGGACCAGCAGATCCTGACCACGGTCGTCGTCTCCAAGGAGCTGGTGAAGCCGTCCTACGCGTTCAAGGCGTCCGGCTCGGTGCAGCGCAACGGCACCACGTCGTACTTCGTGACCGTGCCGGAGGGCGCCAGGACCCTTGAGGTCGCGATGAGCGCCCTGCGCTCGGGCAGCCAGACCCGCTTCATCTCCATCCACCCGTACGGGGTGCCGGTCGACGACAGCGGTACGCCGTACTGCTACCCGAACTACGAGAACCCGTCCAACACCTGCCGCCCGGACGCGCGCTCCTACGCGGACCCGCAGCCCGGTGTCTGGGAGATCGAGGTCGAGGCCCGGCGCACGTCGCCGCTGCTGGACAACCCGTACAAGCTGGACGTGGCGCTGCTCGGCGCGACGTTCGACCCGGCGGTGCGGACCCTCGCCGAGGCGAAGATCGGCACCCCGGCCCCGGTCGACTGGAAGGTCACCAACAACGCCGGCGCCCTGGAGGGCAAGCTCAAGGGCGGCTCGCTGGGCTCGGCCGCGGTCGAGCGCCCGTCGATCTCCACCGGCGGCTCGTACGTCAAGGAGGTCACCATCGGTGAGGGCGTCGAGAAGCTGGACGTCGCCATCGGTGGCACCTCCGACGCCAACGCCGACCTCGACCTGTACGTGTACAAGGGTGCCGCTCAGGTGGGCGCCTCCACCACGGCGGGCTCCGAGGAGTCCGTCAGCCTGGTGAAGCCGGCCGCCGGCACGTACACCGTGCTCATCGACGGGTACGACGTCCCGGCCGGGACCACCGAGTACGACTACCGGGACGTGTACTACTCGGCGTCACTCGGCACGATCTCCGTCGACGAGTCGAAGGCCGTGAACCTGGCCGCCGGCGCGTCGGCCACGGTCGGCGCGCAGGTGAAGGTGGCCGGCGCGGCTCCCGCGGGCCGGCAGTTCTTCGGCGAGGTGAGCCTGGTGAACGCCCGGGGCACCTCGGCGGGCACCGGCAGCGTCGTGATCCAGAAGGTCATCTCGTAGTCACACCGTGCTGAACGTGTGATCCGTACGGCAGTGGGGCGGGTGCTCACCGGGCACCCGCCCCACTGTGCTGCACGCCACTCGTCCGCAGGTCGGACAATGGATTGGACAAGGCTGCCGTGGACAGACGCATCATGGACCGGCAACCGTGCCCGTTCGTACGTCTGAGGGAGTTCCTGTGAAGGTCGGAATCGTCGGCGCCACCGGTCAGGTAGGCACAGTCATGCGCAGCATCCTGGCCGAGCGGAAGTTCCCGGCCGACGAGCTGCGGCTGTTCGCCTCCGCGCGCTCGGCGGGCTCCGTCATCGAGTGGCAGGGACGCGAGATCACCGTCGAGGACGCCGCCACGGCCGACTACACGGGCCTGGACATCGTGCTGTTCTCCGCCGGCGGCGCGACCTCCAAGGCGCTGGCCGAGAAGGTCGCCTCGCAGGGCGCCGTCGTGATCGACAACTCCTCCGCCTGGCGCAAGGACCCCGAGGTCCCGCTGGTCGTCTCCGAGGTCAACCCGCACGCGGTCGCGGACCGCCCCAAGGGCATCATCGCCAACCCGAACTGCACCACGATGGCCGCCATGCCCGTGCTGCGCCCGCTGCACGAGGAGGCGGGGCTCGAAACGCTGACCGTCGCCACGTACCAGGCGGTCTCCGGCTCCGGTCTGGCCGGTGTCGCCGAGCTGCACGGCCAGGCGTCCAAGGTCGTCGCCGACGCGGACAGGCTCACGCACGACGGCTCGGCCGTGGACTTCCCGGAGCCGGACGTCTACAAGCGCCCCATCGCCTTCAACGTGCTGCCGCTGGCCGGTTCGATCGTCGACGACGGCTCCTTCGAGACGGACGAGGAGCAGAAGCTCCGCAACGAGTCCCGCAAGATCCTGGAGATCCCGGAGCTGAAGGTCTCCGGTACGTGCGTCCGCGTCCCGGTCTTCTCCGGCCACTCCCTCCAGGTCAACGCCCGCTTCGCCCGCCCGGTCTCCGTGGAGCGCGCGTACGAGCTGCTGAAGGACGCGCCGGGCGTCGAGCTGTCCGAGATCCCGACGCCGCTGCAGGCCGCGGGGAAGGACGCGTCCTTCGTGGGGCGCATCCGCAACGACGAGACCGTGGAGAACGGGCTGGCGCTGTTCGTCTCCAGCGACAACCTGCGCAAGGGCGCCGCGCTGAACGCGGTCCAGATCGCGGAGCTCGTCGCAGCGGAGCTCGCCGGCTGACGCCGGGTGCGGCGCGGGGTGCGGGTGCGGTGCCGCTGCGCGGAGCTGTCCCCTCCTCGGGCTTCAGGTTCCGCTCGACCGAGGGAAACAAGCCCCTCCGGCGTTTGAGGAGCGGGGTCCGGGGCGGAGCCCCGGGGGCGCTCAGGGGCGCCGTACCTCGAAGTGCCAGCACCCGTACTCCACGGCTCGTACGTGGACCAGGGCCACCGCCGGGTCCGCGAAGGCCTCCGTGAACGCCTCGTCGTAGCCGCGCTCCTCGTCCGCGGGGATCCCCAGCAGCCGGCCGCCCACGATGCGGCCGTCCGCGTCGTAGCGGCGGACCGTGCGCAGCGCGCCCGCGCGGGAGAAGGGGTAGCCCTTCCGGCCGGGCTCCGGCCCCTCGCAGGCGTCGGCGTGGATGAAGACCGGGCCCTGCTCGTCGTACGCCCCCGGGCGGGCCCAGGCCGCCGCGGCCCAGCGGCGCAGCGGGGCGTAGGAGACGAGGGCGATGCGCTCCCCCGGCTCGCTGCCGCGCAGGCAGCACCGCAGCGGGTCGCCGCCCTCGGTGGCGGCGTACGGGACGCAGGGCTGTCCGGCGTCGTCGGTCTTCCGGAGTTCACCGAGCGCGTCCGGTTCGATGGCGCGTGCCTCGTAAGTGGTCATGGTCCCGAGCGTGCCGCGCCGCGACGCCCCGGTCCGGCGGAAAACGGACATCGCCCTGGGTGTGGGTCCCGTGGAAGTATGGCGGGAAACATCACAGAACAAGGAGATGACCGCGTGCCTGGCACGAATCTGACCCGCGAAGAGGCACAGGAGCGGGCGCGCCTGCTGACCGTGGACGCGTACGAGATCGATCTCGACCTCTCCGGAGCGCAGGAGGGCGGGACCTACCGGTCCGTCACCGTCGTGCGCTTCGACTCCGCCGAAACCGGTGCGGAGACCTTCATCGACCTGGTCGCCCCCGCGGTGCACGAGGTCGAGCTGAACGGCATGGCGCTGGACGTCGCGGCGGTGTTCCGCGACTCGCGCATCACGCTGCCGCACCTGCAGGCCGGCGCCAACGAGCTGAAGGTCGTCGCCGACTGCGCGTACACCAACACCGGTGAGGGCCTGCACCGCTTCGTCGACCCGGTCGACGAACAGGCTTACCTGTACACCCAGTTCGAGGTGCCGGACGCCCGCCGGGTCTTCGCGAGCTTCGAGCAGCCCGACCTGAAGGCGACCTTCCGGTTCACCGTGAAGGCCCCGTCCGGCTGGACCGTGATCTCCAACTCGCCGACGCCGGAGCCGAAGGACGACGTCTGGTCGTTCGAGCCGACGCCGCGCATCTCCTCGTACATCACGGCCCTGATCGTCGGCCCGTACCACTCGGTGCACAGCAGCTACGAGAAGGACGGCCGGACCGTCCCGCTGGGCATCTACTGCCGGCCCTCGCTCGCCGAGTACCTGGACGCGGACGCGATCTTCGACGTGACCCGGATGGGCTTCGACTGGTTCCAGGAGAAGTTCGACTACGCGTACCCGTTCGCCAAGTACGACCAGCTCTTCGTACCGGAGTTCAACGCGGGCGCGATGGAGAACGCGGGCGCGGTCACCATCCGCGACCAGTACGTCTTCCGGTCCAAGGTGACGGACGCGGCGTACGAGACGCGCGCCGAGACCATCCTGCACGAGCTGGCCCACATGTGGTTCGGCGACCTCGTCACGATGGAGTGGTGGAACGACCTCTGGCTGAACGAGTCGTTCGCCACGTACACCTCGATCGCCTGCCTCGCGTACGCCGAGGGCTCGGGGTGGCCGCACTCGTGGACCACGTTCGCCAACTCCATGAAGACGTGGGCCTACCGGCAGGACCAGCTGCCGTCGACCCACCCGATCATGGCCGACATCCGCGACCTGGACGACGTCCTGGTCAACTTCGACGGCATCACGTACGCCAAGGGCGCATCGGTCCTGAAGCAGCTGGTGGCGTACGTCGGCATGGACGAGTTCTTCAAGGGCGTCCAGGCGTACTTCAAGGCGCACGCCTTCGGCAACACCCGGCTGACCGACCTGCTGGGCGCGCTGGAGGAGACCTCGGGACGCGACCTGAAGACCTGGTCGAAGGCGTGGCTGGAAACGGCCGGCATCAACGTCCTGCGCCCGGAGACCGAGACCGACGAGAACGGCCGCGTCACCTCGTTCACCGTGCTCCAGGAGGCGCCCGCGCTGCCCGCCGGCGCCAAGGGCGAGCCGACGCTGCGCCCGCACCGGATCGCCATCGGCTGCTACGACCTCGATGAGGCCGGCAAGCTCGTGCGTACGGACCGGATCGAGCTGGACGTGGACGGCGAGCGCACCACCGTGCCGTTCCCGGCCGACCAGGCGCGCCCGGCCGTCATCCTGCTCAACGACGACGACCTGTCGTACGCGAAGGTCCGCCTCGACGAGGAGTCGCTGCGGGTCGTCACCGAGCACCTGGGCGACTTCACCGAGTCGCTGCCGCGCGCCCTGTGCTGGGCGTCCGCCTGGGACATGACCCGCGACGGCGAGCTGGCCACCCGCGACTACCTGGCGCTGGTCCTGTCCGGCATCGGCAAGGAGTCGGACATCGGCGTCGTGCAGTCGCTGCACCGCCAGGTGAAGATGGCGCTGGACCAGTACGCGACGCCGGAGTGGCGCGAGGCGGGTCTGACGCAGTGGACCGACGCGACGCTCGCGCACCTGCGCGCGGCGGAGCCGGGCAGCGACCACCAGCTGGCCTGGGCGCGCGCCTTCGCGGCCACCGCCCGCACCCCGCAGCAGCTGGACCTGCTGCGCTCGCTGCTCGACGGCACCGAGGCGGTCGAGGGCCTGACCGTGGACACCGACCTGCGCTGGGCGCTCGTCCAGCGGCTCGCGGCCACCGGGCTGATCGAGGAGGAGGAGATCGACGCCGAGTACGCGCGCGACCGCACGGCGGCCGGCGAGCGGCACGCGGCCTGTGCCCGTGCGGCGCGGCCGACCGAGGAGGCGAAGGCCGAGGCGTGGGCGTCGGTCGTCGAGTCCGACAAGCTGCCGAACTCCCTCCAGGAGGCGGTCATCGCGGGCTTCGTGCAGACGGACCAGCGTGAGCTGCTGGCCCCGTACACGGAGAAGTTCTTCGCCTCGGTGAAGGACGTCTGGGACTCGCGGAGCCACGAGATGGCCCAGCAGGTCGCGATCGGCCTGTACCCGGCGCTCCAGGTCTCACAGGAGACCCTGGACGCCACGGACGCCTGGCTGGCCTCGGCGGAGCCGGGCGCGGGTCTGCGCCGGCTGATCTCGGAGTCCCGCTCGGGCGTGGAGCGCGCGCTGCGGGCCCGGACGGCGGACGCGGCGGCCGCGACCGCGTAGGCCGTGTCCTGCGGGTCGGGGCCGGACAGGCCCCGGCCCTGCTGGAAACCGCCCGGCGGGCAGGCGCTGAAGCGCAGCCGTCCGCCGGGCGGGACACCCCCTAGGCCGACGCCTCGTAGCGGGCGGTCAGGTCGGCCGCGCCGGACTCCGTCAGGGAGCCGTGCAGGCGCATCCGGGCGACCCCGCCGTCGGGGAAGGCGTCGAGGCGTACGTGGGTGACCACGGCCTCCGTCGGCAGCGGGAAGCGGTGCGGGGTGTCGGGCTGGAGGCGGGTGCGCGGGATGATCTCGAACCACTCGCCGCTCTCGCCGTCCCGGCCGTGCAGGGCGATCCAGCCGGCCGCGTTGCCCTTGAGGTAGGCGGTGTCGATCTCGACCGCGCGGACGGCGCCCTGCGCGGGCAGCCGGAAGCGGACCCAGTCGTTGGTGTCGCGGACCCGGCGGCGGCGGTTCTCCCAGCCGTCGTCCATCTTGCGGGAGGTGCCGGGCAGGATGATCTGGGTCGGCGAGGAGTAGAAGCGGTCCGAGGCGTCCTCGTAACTGCCGCCGTTGAGGACCGAGATCAGGTCGAAGGTGGAGAGCGTGGCCAGCCAGGACGGGTCGGGGACCACCTCGCCGTGCACGCGGAGGCGGGCGATGCCGCCGTCGGGGTGCTGGCAGAGGCGGATGTGGGTGTAGCGGCGTCCGCCGGTGATCTCGAAGCCGTTGGCGGCGTGGCCGCGTACGGGGGTCGGCGGGACGATCTCCTCCCACTTCACGTCGTCGGCGAGGAGCTCTTCCGCACCGGGCGAACCCGGGACACAGGTGGCCTGCACGGAGACGCGCTGCGGGTAGTTGCCGCGGAAGTGGGCGGTGTCGACGACGATGCCGCGGATGACGCCGGGGGCGCCGAGGCGGATCAGCGCCCAGTCGTGCTCGTCGGGGGCCGGGAAGGGGTGCCCGGCGTCGGCGCCGCGCCGGCGGCGGGTCTCCCAGCCGTCCATGATCTTGCCCTTGTGGCCGAAGTGCTCGGGGTCGAAGACCGCGCGCTCCCGGACGAGGAGGTTCTCTCGCTGGGCGAAGAACTCGTCGTTGGCGGCGATCACGCCCGCGCCGAGGCGGCGGTCGGCGAGGTCGACGAGCTCGGTGAAGGGGAGGTCGGCGGTGCGGTAGTCGGCGTAGGGGTCACCGCCCCCGTACGGGGCCGCGTCGTTGGCGTGGGGATCGTCGTGCCGGATCTCATTCTGTTCGGTGGTCATGCGCCCACTGTCGTACGACGGAAGTCGGTAGGTCCATCGAAAGTTTCCGCACGAATCGTTCAGCTCTACTGAACGGTTGCGCCGTCCCCGTACGGCTCCGCGCCGTCCCCGTACGGCTCCGCGCCGTCCCCGTACGGCTCCGCGCCGTCCCCGTACGGCTCCGCCGCCTCGCGCAGCGCCGCGAGGACCCGGGACACCGCCGGGGCGTCCTCGCTCCCGCGCCGGACAGCGGCGACGACGTGGCGCCGGGGCCGGTCCGCGTCCAGGACCCGCATCACGACGCCGTCCCTGCCGTGCCGTTCCGCCGACGCCATGCGCGGGACCAGGGCGATGCCCAGGCCGGCGGCGACCATGGCGAGGATCGCGGTCCAGCCGGACGCGCTGTGCGCCTGCTCGGGTACGAAGCCGGCGGCCCGGCACGCGGAGACGGTGATCTCCGACCAGGGCTCCGACCCGCCGAAGATCCACGGCTCGGCGGACAGGTCGGCCAGCCGCAGCCCGGGCGCGTCCGCGAGGCGGTGGCCGGCCGGGAGGGCCACGTCGAGGGGGTCGGCGAGCAGCGGCAGTACGGAGAACCGGGGGTCGCGGGCCGTCGGGGCGTGGGCGGCGAGCGACAGGGCGAGGTCCGCCTCGGCGGCGGCGAGCAGTTCGAACGCCTGGGCGGCTTCCGCCTCGCGTACCCGGACTTCGGGGCCGGGGCGGCCGTCGGCGCGCAGCCGCTGCACGGCGGGGACGACGAGGGCGGGCACGGCGGTGGCGAACGCGGCGACGCGGACCTCGCCGGCCTCGCCGCGCAGATAGCCGGTCAGTTCGGCGTCGGCGCGCTCCAGTCGGGCGAAGACCGCCTCGGCGTGGCGCAGGACGAGATGGGCGGCGTCGGTCAGCCGGACGCGCCTGCCCTGGGCCTCCAGGAGGGGCACGCCGAGCTGTTTCGCCAGGTTGGAGAGCTGCTGGGAGACGGCCGACGGGGTCATCAGCAGGGCGTCGGCGGTCGCGGTGACCGTGCCCCGGTCGCGCAGGGTGCGCAGGATGCGGAGCTTCTTGACGTCCCACTCGGTCATGGCCGCAACCTACCGCCGCATCCGGGTCCGGACATGGGTGTGCGCCACGCGGTAGTGGCTACCGTGCGGCGCACCCGTGCCGTGCGGGGCGGGACCGGGGCGGGGCCCCGGTCGCCGGGCAGGTGGGTCAGGCCTGCTTCTTGGACTTGTCGAGGACCATGACCAGGCCCGCGATGACCGCGAACAGGGCGATGGGCGCCACGACGTACAGGCCGATCGTGTCGATCACGCTCAGGCCGGGACCCGGGTCGTCGCCGTCGTCGCGGGTGAGCGCGAGCGCGGGGGACGACATGAGCAGCATCATCAGCGTCGTTCCGGCGGCGACGGCGCCGGCGCGCATAGCGTTCTTCTTGTCCACGGTGCAAACGTAGCGAACGCCTACGCGGGCCGCGCGCCCGGGGGTGCCGTACGAGTCTGCGGGGGCGCCTCGGCGGTGCGCAGGACGTCCATCAGGCGGTGCAGCCGGGGCGAGGCGGCCAGTTGCTCCAGCGTGACCGGGACGCCCTCCGCGTCGGCGATGGGCAGCCGCCAGTTGGGGTACTGGTCCCAGGTGCCCGGCAGGTTCTGCGGGCGGCGGTCGCCGACGGTGTCGGGCAGCCAGACCCCGGCCATGCGCGCGGGGGTGCGCAGCAGGAAGCGGTGGACGGCCCGGACGGCCGCCTCCTCGTCGCCGCCGCCCTCGGGGAGCATCCCGAGCCGGGTGAGCAGGGCCAGCCACTCGGCGATCTCCGCGCGGTCCTCCCTCAGTTCCTCGTCGAGCGGGCGGGTGAGCAGGCCGAGGCGGTGGCGCAGCGTCACATGGTCGCCGGTCAGCCGGGCGGCGGTGGAGGGCAGGTCGTGGGTGGTCGCGGTGGCCAGGCAGTCCGCGCGCCACCGCTCGGGGGCGAGGGGGCGGCCGTCGCCCGCCCAGTCCCGCTCGAACCAGAGCACCGAGGTGCCGAGGACGCCGCGCCGGGCCAGCGCCTCGCGGACGCCGGGCTCGACCGTGCCCAGGTCCTCCCCCATGACGACGGCGCCGGCCCGGTGCGCCTCCAGGACCAGGACGGCGAGCATCGCCTCCGCGTCGTGCGTGACGTAGGTGCCCTCGGTGGGCGGGCGGCCCTCGGGCACCCACCAGAGCCGGAACAGCCCCATGACGTGGTCGATGCGCAGGGCGCCCGCGTGGGCGAGGAGGCCGCGCAGCAGCCCGCGGTACGGGGCGTAGCCGGAGGCGGCGAGGGCGTCGGGGCGCCAGGGCGGCAGGCCCCAGTCCTGGCCGCGCGCGTTGAACGCGTCCGGGGGCGCGCCGACGGACATGCCGTGGGCGAAGGCGTCCTGCTGGGCCCAGGTGTCGGCGCCGCCGGGGTGCACGCCGACCGCGAGGTCGTGGACGATGCCGACGGCCGCCCCGGCGTCCAGGGCGGCGCGCTGGGCGTCGGCGAGCTGGGTGTCGGTCAGCCAGGCGAGCCGGCAGTGGTGGTCGACCCGGTCGAGCAGTCCGGCGCGGGCGCGGGCGGTGGCGTCGGAGCGGGGATCCCGCAGCTCCTGGGGCCAGCCGTGCCAGTCGGGGCCGTGCACCTCGGCCAGGGCGCACCACAGGGCGTGGTCCTCCAGGGCCTGCCCCTGGGCGGCGAGGAAGTCGCAGTAGGCGGCGTGCCGGCCGGGGGTGAGGGGGACGCCGAGGATCAGGTCGAGGGCCTGCCGCTTGAGCGCCCAGACGGCGTCCCGGTCGATGAGGGCGCCCTTGTCCAGGACGGCTTCGCGCAGCTCGGCGCCCTTGCGGCGCAGCGCGTCCAGGGCCAGCGGGTCCGGCACGTGCCCGTACTCCGGGACGGACTCGACGCGCAGGTGCACCGGGTCGGGGAAGCGGCGGGAGGACGGGCGGTAGGGCGAGGGGTCGGTGGGGTCGCCGGGCACCGCCGCGTGCAGCGGGTTGATCTGGACGAAGCCGGCGCCCAGCCGTCGGCCGGACCAGGAGGCGAGGTCGGCGAGGTCACCGAGGTCGCCCATGCCCCAGGAGCGGGCGGAGAGCAGGGAGTAGAGCTGGACGAGGAGGCCGTGGCTGCGGCCGGGCGGCTGCGGTACGCGGTCCGGGGCGACGACGAGCGTGCAGTCCTGCGGCTCGCGGCCCGGCGCGTGGGCGGTGAGCCGGTGCACCCCGAGCGGGGGCTCGGCCCACCAGGCGCTTCCCGGTTCGGCCGGATCCGGCTCCCCGGCGGGCACCCGCAGCGGCACCGGCTCGTCGGCCTCCTCCAGCCGGACGGACAGCTCCGTGCCGGGCGGCAGGGCGGTGAGCGCGGGCGGCAGCGGCTCTCCGGACCACACCACCAGCGTGGCCGGGAGGAGCCGGGCGCGGGCCGCCGGTTCGGCGGCGGCGAGCGCGTCCCGTACCGCTTCGGGCGTGGTGGCGTCGACGCCGAGCGCGCCGAGCACGGCGACGACCGTGGTCTCGGGGACGGGCTCGGTGACACCGGCGGAAGGGGAGAAGGAGGTGGCGACGCCGTGCAGTGCGGCGAGCCGGGACAAGCCCATTCAGACTCCTGGGGACTCCGGGCCCCACGCGCTGCCGGACGCGGCCGGTTCGCTGGTCAGCGGGGCGAGGACGGCGAGCGGCGGCTCGCTGGTCAGGGGGACGGCCTCGGCGAGCGGGGGCTCGCTGGTCAGGGGTATGGCGTCGGCGAGCGGCGATTCGCTCGTGAGCGGGCCGGGCACGGTGGCGGGGGACGCGCTGATCAGCGGGGCGGGACCGGATGCCTGTTTGGAGAGGGCGGAGAGCGGGAGCTGCGCGGTGGCGGGCATGGTGGCCTCCTGGCCGTGGAGAACAGGACAGAGACGGCCTACCCAGCGGGCGCTGCCGCAGACGTAGGCGTTACAACAACGAGTTCAACGTGCTCCGGGTCACATTCCGTTCCCGAAGGGCCCGCTGTCCGCAAGACGTCCGCCTTTTTCGGCCATTCGGCGCTGTCTTTCGCGTATCAGCCCGTCGCACGCACCCCGCTCATCACACCGGTCACAACCGGGCATTTCCGCACCGATCGCCTCGCGCATTGACACTCTCGCGCGCGGGGTGGTGGGCTCGGAACCCACTGGTGGGACGAGGGGAGAGACAGGGATGCGGCTCAGTGCCAGGACGCGGGCGACGGCTGTCGCCGTGGCCGTGCTCGGCGGGCTGCTCGCCGCAGGGGCGCCGCCGGCGCTCGCCGCTCCCCCGGACCCGGCGTCCCGCTCCGCCGCGGACCGGGACCGTGCGGCCGGCTCCGCTCCGCCCGCCGTGTGGCCGCGCCCGCAGAACATGGCGGCGGCCGGACCGGCCGTCGCGCTGACCGGCGAGGTCACCCTGGTCGCGGACGCGGAGGCCGATCCGTACGCCGTGGACGCGCTGCGCACGGTCCTGCGGGACGCCGGGGTGCGGACGGTCCACGAGGCTCTGCCGGGCGCCGGGCCGGTGATCCGGGTGGGCGGCGACGGGGCGGCGGACGCGCTGCGCGCGCTGGGCGCGGCGGACCGGGCGGACCTGCCCGCGGGCGGCTACCGGCTGGCGGCCGGCCGGGTCGCGAAGCGGGACACCGTGGCCCTGGAGGGCGTCGGTGAGGACGGCCTGTTCCACGCCGTGCAGACGCTGCGCCAGCTCGTCCGGGGCGGCAAGGCCGCCGGGGTCACCGTCCGGGACTGGCCCTCCACCCCGGTGCGCGGGCTCACCGAGGGGTTCTACGGGCAGCCGTGGAGCCAGGAGGACCGGCTCGCGCAGATCGGCTTCCTGGGGCGCACCAAGCAGAACCGCTATCTCTACGCGGCGGGCGACGACCCGTACCGGCAGGCCCGCTGGCGCGACCCGTACCCGGCGGCGCGGCGCGCCGGTTTCCGGGCGCTGGCCGAGCGCGCCGCGGCCTCGCACGTGACGCTCGGCTGGGCGGTGGCCCCCGGCCAGTCCATGTGCCTGTCCTCGGACCGCGACCTGAAGGCGCTGAGCCGGAAGATCGACGCGATGTGGGACCTGGGGGTGCGGGTCTTCCAGGTGCAGTTCCAGGACGTCAGCTACAGCGAGTGGCACTGCGCGGCCGACGCGGACGCCTTCGGCAGCGGGCCCCGGGCGGCGGCCCGGGCTCAGGCCCGCGTCGTGAACGGCGTGGCCCGGCACCTGGCGGAGCGTCACCCGGGCGCGCGGCCGCTGTCGGTGATGCCGACGGAGTTCTACCAGGACGGCACCACGGAGTACCGCACCGCGCTCGCTGGGGAGCTGGCGGACGGCGTCGAGGTCGCCTGGACGGGCGTCGGGGTCGTGCCGAGGACCATCACCGGCACGGAACTGGCGCAGGCGCGCGCCGCGTTCGGGCATCCGCTGGTGACCATGGACAACTACCCGGTCAACGACTACGCCCAGGACCGGATCTTCCTCGGCCCGTACACCGGCCGGGACCCGGCGGTCGCGGCCGGTTCGGCGGCGCTGCTGGCCAACGCGATGGAGCAGCCGGCCGCCTCCCGCATCCCGCTGTTCACGGCCGCCGACTTCGCGTGGAATCCCAGGGCCTACGACTCCGAGAAGTCCTGGCAGGCCGCCATCGACGACCTCGCGGGCTCCGCCGGCGGCAGCGGCGACGCGCTGCGGGCCCTGGCGGGCAACAGCGCGGGCTCCGTGCTCGGCTCCACCGAGTCCGCGTATCTGCGGCCCCTGATCGCCGCGTTCTGGAAGGCGTACGCGGGCGACGACGCCAAGGCGCTCGACACGGCGGCGGACCGGCTGCGGGCCGCGTTCGGCGAGATGCGCGGGGCCCCGGGGCGGCTCGCGGGCGTGGCCGGGGGCCGGCTCGGCGCCGAGGTACGCCCCTGGACCTCGCAGCTGGCGCGCTACGGCCACGCGGGCGAGCTGGCCGTCGACCTGCTGCGCGCCCAGGCCCGGGGCGACGGGGCCGCCGCGTGGCGGGCGTCGCTGGCGCTGGAGCCGGTCCGCGAGGACGTCGCGGCGGGCGGCGCGAAGGTCGGCGAGGGCGTGCTCGGCCCGTTCCTCGACCGGGTCCGCGACGAGGCCCGTTCCTGGACCGGCACGGACCGGTCCGGCGGCAGGGTGAGCGAGGCGCCGGGCAGCTATACGGTGCGGCTGGACCGGGCCCGCCCGCTGGAGGCCGTCACCGCGACGACCCTGCCGGGCGGCGAGGCGGCGGCGGGCGCGACGGTCCAGGCCCATGTGCCGGACGAGGGCTGGCTGACGCTCGGCCCGTTGTCGGCGAGCGGCTGGACCCAGGCGGCGGGCGAGGGGCTGCGGGCCGACGCGGTCCGGATCAGCTGGCCGGCCGCGACGCCCCTGGTCGCCGGGGCGCCGCCGCTGATCATCCCGCCGCTGGCCGGCGTGTCCGTCGGCGCGGGGACGGCCCCGGACGTGCGCTCCCTGGTGCCCTGGTTCGGCGACGAGCCCGCCGCCCGGCTGGACCTGGCGCGCGGCGAGACGGACGCGGTGATCGGCGGCGGGCCGCAGGAGGTGCGGGCCCGGCTGTCCGGACGCCGCCCGGCCGAGGTGCGGGGCAGGCTGACCGCGAAGGCGCCCGAGGGCATCGAGGTCCGGGTGCCGAAGCGTACGACCGTGCCGCGCGGGACGCGGACCGAGGTCCCGGTGGAGATCACCGTGCCGGCGGACACCCCGGCCGGTGAGTACGAGGTGCCGTTCTCCTTCGGCGACGAGAAGACCACGCTGACCGTCCGGGCCTACCCGCGCACCGCCGGTCCCGACCTGCTGCGCGGGGCCACCGCCTCCTCGTCGGGCGACGAGACCGCCGGCTTCCCGGCGTCCGCCGCGTCCGACGGCGACCCGGAGACCCGCTGGTCCTCACCGGCCGAGGACGACGCGTGGTGGCAGGCGGAACTTCCCGCCGCGGTCCGCCTCGGCAAGGTGGAGCTGGACTGGCAGGACGCGTACGCCTCCCGCTACCGCGTCCAGGTCTCCGCCGACGGCCGCACCTGGCGCACCGCCGCGACCGTCCGCGAGGGTGCGGGCGGCCACGAGTCGGTGCGCATGGACGCCAAGGACACCCGGTTCGTCCGCGTCCAGGGCGACGAGCGGGCCACGAAGTACGGGATCTCGCTGTGGTCCGTCCGGGCGTACGCGGTGGCGAAGGGCGACTGACGGGACCAGGGCGTGGCTGACCGCCCCCGGACCACGTGCCGGACCGCCGCCGCGCACCCCGGACCGGGCCCCGGCACGGCGTACCGCCCCGGAAAGCGCACAGGCCCGGTCTCAGGCTGAGATGCCGTCGATCCGGGCCATCGCGTCGTCCGCGCCGAACGGTTGCAGATAGGGCAGCCAGCGCGGGTCGCGGTGGCCCGTGCCGATGATCCGCCAGGCCAGTCCGGTCGGCGGGGCGGGCTGCTGGTGCAGCCGCCAGCCGAGCTCGGGCAGATGGCGGTCGGCCTTGACGTGGTTGCAGCGGCGGCAGGCCGCCACCACGTTGTCCCAGGCGTGCTGCCCGCCGCGGCTGCGCGGAATGACGTGGTCGACGCTGGTCGCGGCGGCCCCGCAGTACATGCAGCGCCCGCCGTCCCTGGCGAACAGGGCCCGCCGGGTCAGTGGCACGGGCCCCCGGTAGGGGACGCGGACGAACCGCTTGAGACGGACGACGCTGGGGGCCGGGACGGCCCGGGTGGCGCTGTGCATGAGGGCGCCGGACTCCTCAAGACAGATGGCCTTGTTCTCGAGGACGAGGACGAGCGCGCGGCGGAGCGGTACGACGCCGAGCGGCTCGTACGACGCGTTGAGAACCAGGACATGCGGCACGGATGCCTCCTTGTACGCCGGCGGCACGTGGCTCGCGCCGGGACGATCTCCGCTCTCAGTCTCCCCTCACGCCTGGTCGAAGCGCCACCACGTGCGGGTAACGGGCGGGAAGGAATTTTCCCCGCCGGGCCGCTCGGGGCCTCCTCGGTCCTTATCCGTTCCGTATCTCCGGGTGAGCCGCGTCTCTCCCCCCGGTCACGGCAACGGAGCACGGGTGATGCCCCGTTAGTGTGGTTGTTCAGCGCTCTTCCGCTCAGCGCTCGCCCCCTGGAGGTTCAGCCGTGCCCCTGTCCGCCCTGTTGGCCGCAGCCCCGTCACCCGAGCCGGGCGGCTCGCTGGACGAAGCCGCGAAGCAGGCCGGCAACGCCGCGGGGTGGGTGGAGGAGAACTGGTCCACCTGGCTGAACACCGGCCTGCGGATCGTCCTCATCGCCGCGATCGCGATCGTCCTGCGCATCGCGATCCGCCGCGCCCTGACCAAGCTCATAGAACGGATGAACCGCAGCGCGCAGGCCGTCCAGGGCACCGCGCTGGGCAGTCTCCTGGTCAACGCGGAGCGGCGCCGCCAGCGGTCGGAGGCGATCGGCTCGGTGCTCCGTTCGGTGGCCTCGTTCCTGATCCTGGGCACCGCGGCGCTGATGATCCTGGGCGCGTTCCAGATCAACCTGGCCCCGCTGCTCGCCTCCGCCGGTGTCGCCGGTGTGGCGCTCGGCTTCGGCGCCCGCAACCTGGTCACCGACTTCCTGTCCGGGGTCTTCATGATCCTGGAGGACCAGTACGGCGTGGGCGACCAGATCGACGCGGGCGTCGCCTCCGGCGAGGTCATCGAGGTGGGCCTGCGGGTCACGAAGCTGCGCGGCGAGAACGGTGCGATCTGGTACGTCCGCAACGGCGAGGTCAAGCGGATCGGCAACCTCAGCCAGGGCTGGTCCACCGCCGGCGTCGACGTCCAGGTCCGCCCCACCGAGGACCTGGAACGCATCCGTGCGGTGATCACCGGGGCCGCCCAGGAGATGGCCAAGGAGGATCCCTGGACCGAGCGCCTGTGGGGCCCGGTCGAGATCCTGGGCCTGGACACGGTGCTGCTGGAGTCCATGACGGTCCGGGTGAGCGCCAAGACCATGCCGGGCCAGGCGGTCGGCGTGGAGCGCGAGCTGCGCTGGCGCATCAAGGTGGCCCTGGACGCGGCGGGCATCAGCATGGTGGGCGGCACCCCGGAAGAGGCCCCGGAGGGCGCCGATCCCACGGCCGGGATGGCCGCCCCCTCGGCGTACGCATCGGCGACCTCCCCGCAGTCGCTGGCGGCGACCCCGATCCCGCCGCCGAGCACCACGAAGTAGCCCTCCCGGCCGGGGACCCGCGTGGTCCCCGGCCGCTGTCGTTTCCAGCCAGGTAACGCTTTGGTTGCCACCGGTGGTCAGGTCATTGACGCCCCGACGTCCCCGGCCCTACCTTCCTCTCACCGAACAGGAAACTTTCCTAACAGAGGGACAGGTGCAGTGCTCATGGCCGGAACCACGCCGGGCACCCCCAGCGTTCTGCGCGCCATGAACGACCGGGCCGCCCTGGATCTGCTCCTGGAGCACGGCCCCCTCTCGCGGACCCGGATCGGGAAGCTCACCGGGCTCTCCAAGCCCACCGCCTCCCAGCTGCTGGCCCGTCTCGAAGCCGCCGGGCTCGTCGTCGCCACCGGGACCGCGGCCGGCCGCCCCGGGCCGAACGCCCAGCTGTACGCGGTCAACGCCGCGGCCGCCCATGTCGCCGGGCTCGATGTGAACGCCCACCGGATCGTCGCCGCCGTCGCCGATGTGACCGGCGAGACGGTCGGGGAGTTCGAGCTGCGGACCCCCGGGCGGCGCGCCGACAGCGTGGTGCGCGAGGTGACGGAGGCGCTGGACGGGGCGGTCGCGGACGCCGGGCTGACCCGGGCGGATCTGCACCGCGTGGTCATCGGCACGCCGGGCGCCTTCGACCCGAACACCGGGCGGCTGCGCTACGCCTCGCACCTGCCCGGCTGGCACTCCCCCGCGCTGCTGGACGAGCTGGCGGCCGTGCTGCCGATGCCCGTCGAGTACGAGAACGACGTGAACCTGGTCGCGGTGGCCGAGCAGCGGCGCGGCGCGGCCCGGGGGCACGACGACTTCGTCCTGCTGTGGAACGAGGAGGGGCTCGGCGCCGCCCTGGTGATCAACGGCCGGCTGCACCGGGGCTTCACCGGGGGCGCCGGCGAGGTCGGCTTCCTGCCGGTGCCGGGGGCGCCGCTGGTCCGCCAGGTCACCAAGGCCAACGCGGGCGGCTTCCAGGAGCTGGCGGGCGCCCAGGTGCTCGCGCGGCTGGCCCGGGAGCTCGGCATCGAGGACGTGGTGCCCGGCTCCGGCACCCATCACGACATCGCCGCCGAGCTGGTGGGCCGGGCCGCCGAGGCCGTGGAGCAGGGTCAGGAGGGGCCGTACGCCGCGCTGCTCGACCGGTTCGCCACCGGCCTCGCGACCGGTCTCGCCTCCCTGGTCGCGGTCCTCGACCCGGAGATCGTCGTGCTCTCCGGTGCGCTGTTCTCGCGCGGCGGGGAGCAGCTGCGCGGCCGGGTCGCCGCCGAGCTGGCCGAACTCGCCGCGTCCAGGCCCCGGCTGCTCGCCGGGGACGTCACCCACCGGCCCGTACTGCGCGGCGCGCTGGAGAGCGCGCTCGCCACCACCCGCGACGAAGTGTTCGACACCTCGCGCTGACCCCTCGCGCCACCGCTTCCCCGTACACGTTCCGTCCTTCCGTCCTTCGCCGCCCACCGCTTCACCGGGAGACCTCACCATGTCCGGAAACCGCCGGAAGCCGGCCGCCGCACTCGCCGCGACCGCCGCGATAGCCCTGTTCGCCTCCGCCTGTACCGGGCAGAGCGGCTCCGGGGCCAACGACGACGCGTCCAAGGAGACGACCATCACCTTCTGGCACGGCTGGAGCGCGCCGGGCGAGGTGAAGGGCATCGAGGCGACGATCGCCGCCTTCGAGAAGGCCCACTCCAACATCCACGTGAAGGTCGTCGGCAACATGACCGACGACAAGATCAACCAGGCGCTGCGGGCCGGCGGTTCCAAGGCGCCGGACGTGGTCTCGTCGTTCACCACGAACAACGTGGGCAAGTTCTGCTCCTCGAAGGCGTTCGTGGACCTCAACCCGTTCCTGGAGAAGGACGGCATCGACCCCGAGACCACCTTCCCCAAGGCGATGAACGAGTACACCCAGTTCGACGGGGTGCGCTGCACGGTCCCGCTGCTGGGTGACGCGTACGGGCTGTACTACAACAAGGACGCGTTCGAGAAGGCCGGGATCGCGAACCCGCCGAAGACCTGGTCCGAGTTCGCGGCCGACGCGAAGAAGCTGACGAAGACCAAGGGCGACTCGTACGAGCAGCTGGGCTTCATGCCGACCTACCACGGCTACGAGGCGACCACCGAGCACTACCTCGGCGGCTGGAACCCCAGCTACTTCGACGCCGACGGCAAGTCGAACATCGCGAAGGACCCGGCGTTCGCCGCGATGCTCACCAACCAGAAGAAGCTGGTCGACTCGCTCGGCGGCTACACGAAGCTGGAGAAGTTCCGTGCCGGCTTCGGTGACGAGTGGGGCGCCAAGCACCCGTTCCACACCGGCCAGGTGGCGATGCAGCTGGACGGCGAGTGGCGGCTCGGCATGGCCGAGGACACCAAGCCGAAGTTCGAGATCGGCGTGGCCCCGATGCCCGTCGCCGACGACGAGGCCGACACGTACGGCAAGGGGTATCTGACCGGCACGATCGCGGGGATCGCGGCCACCTCCAGCAAGCAGAACGCGGCCTGGGAGCTGGTCAAGTTCATGACGACCGACACCGACGCGGTGGTGAACTTCGCCAACGCCATCCACAACGTGCCCTCCACGCTGGCCGCGCTGAAGTCGCCGAAGCTGAAGTACGACCCGCGCTTCAAGACCTTCCTGGACATCGCGGCCAACCCGAAGTCCACCACCACCCCGCCCTCGGTGAACGGCGGCGCGTACCTGACCTCGCTGCAGAACCTCGGCTACGACGTCGAGAAGGGCGAGCAGAAGGACATCAAGGCGGGCCTGGAGAAGACCGCGAAGGAAATCGACGCGGCGATCGCCCAGGCGAAGTAGAGCCGACACCATGAGCACGTACACACTCCGTTCGAAGCGCCGCAGGTCGGCGCTTCGGACGGCGGCCTTCATGTCGCCCTGGCTGATCGGGTTCTGCGTCTTCTTCGCCTACCCGCTGATCTCCACGGTCTACTTCTCCTTCACCAGCTACGACGGTTTCACCGCCCCCGAGTTCAGCGGCTTCAAGAACTGGTCGTTCGTCTTCAACGACTACCCCCTGTTCTGGCCGGCGCTGCGCAACACGCTGTGGCTGGTCGTCGTGATGGTGGCCTGCCGGGTGGTCTTCGGACTCGGTGTCGGGCTGCTGATCACCAAGATCAAGACAGGTACGGGCGTCTTCCGGACGCTGTTCTACCTGCCGTACCTGGCCCCGCCGGTCGCCGCCACGCTGGGCTTCGTCTTCCTGCTCAACCCCGGGACCGGGCCGGTCAACTCGATCCTCGGGGACCTGGGGATGGGGACGCCCGGCTGGTTCACCGACGCCACCTGGTCCAAGCCCGCGCTGACCGCGCTCGCGGTGTGGGGGGTGGGCGACCTGATGGTGATCTTCATGGCCGCGCTGCTCGACGTACCGAAGGAGCAGTACGAGGCGGCGGAGCTGGACGGGGCGACCGCGTACCACCGGTTCCGGTACGTCACGCTGCCGAACATCTCGCCGATCATCATGTTCGCCGTGGTCACCGGCATCATCCAGACGATGCAGTACTACACCCAGCCCCTGGTGGCCGGGAAGGTCGCGTCCGGTGTCATGGGCGGCTCGGGCCAGCAGTTCGAACCCGGCTATCCCGACAAGTCGACACTGACGCTTCCGCAGCTGGTCTACAACCTCGGTTTCCAGCGCTTCGACTACGGCTCCGCCTGTGTGGTCGCGCTCGTACTCTTCGTCCTCGCCATGGCGTTCACCGCACTGCTGATGCGGCGCCGCAGCGGACTGATCCAGGCAGGTGAGTGACATGGCGCAGGTTCTCGACCACCCGAAGGCCGCCGGACCGGTGAGTGACCCCGTCACCCCGGCCCAGCGCGTGGCGCGCCGCAAGGCGCTGCTGCACTGGATCGCCGTCCACTCGCTCGGCGTGGCCGCCGCGCTCTTCTTCGTGCTGCCGTTCGTCTTCCTCGTGCTCACCTCGCTGATGAGCGACCAGCAGGCCCTCACCCGGGACCTGTGGCCGCACCCCTTCGAGTGGGCCAACTACAAGCGGGTGTTCGACACCCCGGGCTTCCTGACCTGGTGGCGCAACACCCTGCTGTACGCGGGTCTGGGCACCGTCCTCACGGTGGTGTCCTCGCTGCCCGTGGCGTACGCGCTCGCCAAGTTCCGCTTCCGCGGCCGGCATCTGTCGCTGATGCTCGTCATCTCGATGATGATGCTGCCGCCGCAGGTCGTGGTCATCCCGATGTACCTGTTCTGGGCCAAGCAGCTGGACCTGTCCGGCACGCTGTGGCCGCTGATCATCCCGATGGCCTTCGGCGACGCGTTCTCCATCTTCCTGCTGCGGCAGTTCCTGCTGACCATCCCCGACGAGTACCTCGACGCGGCGAAGGTCGACGGCTGCGGCGAACTGCGCACCCTGCTGCGCGTGGTGGTGCCGATGGCCAAGCCGGGCATCGCCGCCGTCGCCCTCTTCCAGTTCTTCTACGCCTGGAACGACTACTTCGGCCCCCAGATCTACGCCTCCGAGAACCCCGGCGCCTGGACGCTGAGTTACGGACTGGAGTCCTTCAAGGGCGCACACCACACCGACTGGAACCTGACCATGGCCGCGACCGTTCTGGTCATGGCCCCTGTGATCGTCGTCTTCTTCTTCGCACAGAAGGCCTTTGTCGAGGGCGTCACACTGACCGGAGTAAAGGGCTGAACCATGAAGCTCGCTGTAGTGGGTGGCGGGTCCACCTACACCCCCGAACTGATCGACGGATTCGCCCGGCTGCGTGACACGCTGCCGGTCGAGGAGCTGGTCCTCGTCGACCCGGCCGCCGACCGGCTCGACCTCGTGGGCGGCCTCGCCCGGCGGATCTTCGCCAAGCAGGGCCACCCGGGCCGCATCGTCACCACCTCGGACGTCGACGCGGGCGTCGCCGGAGCGGACGCCGTCCTGCTCCAGCTGCGCGTCGGCGGCCAGGCCGCCCGCAACCAGGACGAGACCTGGCCGCTGGAGTGCGGCTGCGTCGGCCAGGAGACCACCGGGGCCGGCGGCCTCGCCAAGGCCCTGCGCACGGTCCCGGTCGTCCTGGACATCGCCGAGCGGGTCCGGCGCGCCAACCCGGACGCCTGGATCATCGACTTCACCAACCCGGTCGGCATCGTCACCCGCGCCCTCCTCCAGGCCGGCCACAAGGCCGTCGGCCTGTGCAACGTGGCGATCGGCTTCCAGCGCAAGTTCGCGGCGCTGCTCGACGTGGCCCCCGGCGAGGTGCACCTCGACCACGTCGGGCTGAACCACCTGACCTGGGAGCTGGGGGTGCGCCTCGGCGGCCCCCGGGGCGAGGACGTGCTGCCCCGGCTGATCGCCGAGCACGGCGACGCCATCGCGGACGACCTGCACATGCCGCGCGCGATCGTGGACCGGCTCGGCGTCGTCCCCTCGTACTACCTGCGGTACTTCTACGCGCACGACCAGGTCGTCCGCGAGCTCGGCACCAAGCCCTCCCGGGCCGCCGAGGTCGCCGCCATGGAGAAGGAGCTCCTGGCGATGTACGGCGACCCGGCGCTGGACGAGAAGCCCGCGCTGCTCGCCAAGCGCGGCGGCGCCTTCTACTCGGAGGCGGCCGTGGACCTGGCGGCGGCGCTCCTGGGCGGCGGCGGCTCGGCGCACCAGGTGGTCAACACGTACAACAACGGCACGCTGCCGTTCCTGCCGGACGACGCGGTCGTCGAGGTCCAGGCGAAGGTCGACCGCTCGGGCGCGACGCCGCTCGCCGTGCCCGCCCTGGACCCGCTGTACGCGGGGCTGATCGCCGACGTCACGGCGTACGAGGACCTCGCCCTCCGGGCCGCGCTGCACGGCGGCCGGGACCGGGTGTTCAAGGCGCTGCTCGCCCACCCCCTGATCGGCCAGTTCGAGTACGCCGAGGCGCTCACCGACAAGCTGATCGCGCACAACCGGGAGCACCTCGCGTGGGCGTGAACGGTTCGGTCCTCGCGATCGACGCGGGGAACAGCAAGACCGATGTGGCCCTCATCGGTGCGGACGGCTCGGTGCTGTCCACGGCCAGGGGCGGCGGGTTCCAGCCGCCGGTGGTCGGTGTGGAGACGGCCGTCGACGTGCTCGGCGCGGCGGTGGGGCGGGCGCTGTCCGAGGCCGGTACGGACGCGGGGCGGGTCGCCCACGTGTCCGCCTGCCTGGCCAACGCGGACCTGCCGGTCGAGGAGGAGCAGCTGACCGCGGCGCTGGCCGCACGCGGCTGGGGCCGCACGGTCGAGGTCCGCAACGACACCTTCGCGATCCTGCGGGCCGGGGTCGACGAGCCGCGCGGCGTGGCCGTGGTGTGCGGCGCGGGGATCAACTGCGTCGGCATGGTCCCGGACGGGCGCACCGCGCGGTTCCCCGCGATAGGCCGGATCTCCGGTGACTGGGGCGGCGGTTCGGGTCTGTCCGAGGAGGCGATGTGGTTCGCCGCGCGCGCCGAGGACGGCCGGGGCGAGCCGACCGAGCTGGCCCGGGCGCTGCCCGCGCACTTCGGGCTCGGCTCGATGTACGCGCTGATCGAGGCGCTGCACCTGGGCCGCATCGCGCCGGAGCGCCGGCACGAACTGGCCCCCGTGCTCTTCGCGACGGGCGCGGCGGGCGACCCGGTGGCCCGGGCCCTGGTGGACCGGCTGGCCGAGGAGGTCGTGGCGCTGGCGGCCGTCGCGCTGACCCGCCTCGGGCTGCTCGGCGAGGAGGCGCCGGTGCTGCTGGGCGGCAGCGTACTCGCGGCGCGCCACCCGCAGTTGGACGACCGGATCGCCGAACTCCTGGCCGCCCGGGCCCCGAAGGCCGTGGTGCGCGTGGTGCAGGAGTCGCCGGTGCTCGGCGCCGGGCTCCTGGGCCTGGACCACACGGGCGCGGCGCCGGACGTCCACGCGAGGCTGCGGGCGCAGTACGCCTGACCTCCGGCCCGTCAGGGGCGCCCCGTGGCCCGCGGGTTGCGGGGCGCCTTTCGCGTACGGGAACCGATCGGTCGCCCCGGACGTGTTGATGGTGGGGAGGACGGTCCGTCGGGGGATCGTGCCGTCCGCCCTTGATCAACGGCGCTTGTCTTGATCGAATGCCGTGTGACCGCGGCCGGTCCGGGCCGGCCGCTGCGTGGTCCGGTGCCCGATCCAGGCGTTCTGGATGTGTGTGCCGGTCCCTGCGGCCATACTTCTGGCCGGGCCACCGGTCCCCCGATCGGCCGGGGGGCGGGCCGCCGTCAGTGACCGAGGGGGAGGTCGAGTGACACACCCGCCGAGTGTGGGCCGGGCGCCGTACCGCGCACCGGAGCAGCCGCCTGCGCCGGCGGCCGTGCCCGTGCCGCCGCAGCCGAGCGCCCGCGCCGCCGCGATCGGGCGGCTGCGCGCCGCGGCGACCACCGAACCGGGCCGCCTCCAGATCATCGGGGCCGTCCTGGCGCTGCTGGTCCTCGCGTTCGGGGCGGTCACGGCGTTCGAGGTCAGCGGCCGGGCGGCCTCGGCCGACGACGTGGTGGAGCGCAGCCAGCCGCTCAGCGCGGACGCGGCGGGCATCTACCGCTCGCTGGCCGACGCGGACGCGGCGGCGGCGAGCGGCTTCCTGGCCGGTCCGCAGGAGCCGCGCGCGGTGCACGATCAGTATGTGAAGGACATCGAGGAGGCGTCCCGGCTGCTGGTGAAGGCCGCGGCCAACACGGACGCGGCGACGACGTCCGGCCGCGAGATCACCACGCTCAACGAGGGCCTCCCGCGCTACGCGGGCCTGATCGAGCGCGCCCGCGCCGCCAACCGGCAGGGGCTCCCGCTCGGCGGTGCCTATCTGCGGTACGCGAACCAGCAGATGTCGGGCGAGCTGCTGCCGGCCGCCGAGCGGCTGTACAAGGCGGAGACCGGCCGGCTCGACGGCGACCACCGCTCCGCGCGGGCCCGGCCGTGGTTCTCGCTGGGCGCCGGAGTCGTCGCACTGGCGGTCCTGGTGTGGGCGCAGCGGCGCAACCACCGCCGCACGAACCGGGTGTTCAACCACGGTCTGGTCGCCTCGACGGCCGCGGCGACGGTGCTGCTGCTGTGGCTGGCGGTCGGGCACACGGTGGCCAGGTCCGACCTGGCGGAGGCCGACTCGCACGGGCAGCGGTCCATGGACGTGCTCAACCGGGCGCGCATCGACTCGCTGAAGGCGCGCGCCGACGAGAACCTCACGGTGGTCGCCCGGGGTGCGGTGCTCACCGCGGACGGCAGGAACGACAAGTACGAGACGGACTACACCGCGGGCATGAAGGCGCTGGGCGAGGAGCTGGCCGCGGCGGCGAAGCTCGCCGACGACACCGGGGACACCGGGGGCGGCAAGCCGGTCGCCGCGGCGTCCAAGGCGGTCGCGGAGTGGCAGGAGCGCCACCGGACCGCCCGGAAGACCGACGACGCCGGTGACTACGAGTCGGCCCTGGAGCAGATCATCGGCCAGGAGAACTCCACGGGCGAGTCCTTCAAGAAGGTGGACGACGCCCTGCGCGACGCCCTGGCCCACGAGCAGGACGACTTCACCCGGGCCGCGCGCGACGGCCGCGGCGCCCTGGGCGGTCTGCCCGTCGGCGCGGCGGTGCTGGCCGTGCTCGGCGCGGTCGCGGCGATCGTCGGGATCAACCGCAGGCTCTCGGAGTTCCGGTGACAGGGGGAGCGATGACAGCGAAGAACCCGGGGACGGGCCGCGGACGACTGCGCCGGCTGCGCGGCTGGGGCGGCGTGACGGCGATGGCCGCGGCCTGCGCGGTGACGGCGTCGCTGACCCTGCTGCCGCTGTCCCACCAGGGCGACGACGTCTTCGGCCCCCAGGTGACGGGCCCGGGGTCGGCGCACGCGCTGCAGGCACGGGCCGACTCCTGCACGGACCCGGAGGCCAGCCTGCGGCCGGGCGAGGTGGACGGGGACGCGGTCCGGAAGATCAGGGAGCGCGGCAAGCTCATCGCCGGCGTCGACCAGAACAGCTTCCAGTGGGGCTTCCGCAATCCGGAGTCCGGGGACCTCGAAGGCTTCGACATCGACCTGGTGCGGGCCATCGCGCAGGACATCCTCGGCGACGGCGCCAAGGTGATCTTCCGGGCCATCCCGACCAACCAGCGCATCGCCGCGCTGGAGAACGACAAGGTCGACGTCGTCGTACGGACGATGACGATCAACTGCGCCCGGCTGAAGCAGGTCTCGTTCTCGACGGCCTACTTCCAGGCCGGGCAGCAGGTCCTCGCCGCGAAGGAGGACCACTCGATCACCGGCTTCAACTCCACGCTGGCCGGCAAGCGGGTCTGCACCGCCGAGGGCTCCACGGCGTACGAGGCGCTGGAGAAGGAGTCGTTCGGCTCGGTCTTCAAGGACAAGCACGACGGCACGGCGGCCGACGAGGACCGGCTCACCGTCCCCAACCAGCTGGACTGCCTGGTGCGGCTCCAGCTGGGCGAGGTCGACGCGGTCGTCACGGACAACGCACTGGCCGCGGGCCAGGCCGCGCAGGACCCGGCCGTCGAGCTCAAGGGCGACCCGTTCACCACCGAGTACTACGGCGTGGCCACGAAGAAGGGCGCGGACGACCTGGTGGCCCGGGTCAACAAGGTGCTGGTCGACTACCGGGCCGGAGGCGCGGACAGCCTCTGGATGAAGTCGTACCGCGAATGGCTGGAGGACGGCCTGCCGGGGATCAAGGCGCCGCCGGCGCCCAAGTACCGGGACTAGTCCGGCCCGAGCGCGGGTGGTGGTACTGATCCTGCGGGGCTCCGGCCCGGCGGGGAGAGCGGAGAGGTGATCGATGGGCGTCGCTGGCCCCTTCCCCAGCTACGCGGCCCGGCCCCCCGGTCCGGTCATGGACCGGGACGAGGCCGACCGTGCGCTGGCCCGGCTCGGCGCGGAGCACGAGGCGATCGAGACCTCGCTCCTCGCCCTCCAGGACCATGCGGGCCGCCGCCTCCTGGAGGGCGCGGAGCTGTCCGGTGTCACCCGTGAGCGATGGGCCGTCACCGAGCGGTCCGTCACGCTGCTGTGGAGCTACTTCGACGCGTACGCGGGTGTGCTGGACGAGGCGCGCAGGGTGCGGGCCCGGCGCCGCCACCCCAACCGGGAGGACCTGACGGTCCTGACCGAGCTGCTGCGCGGCCAGGGGGTCACCGTGGCGCACGCCGCCGCGGGCCACGACCCGTCGGTCTCCGGACCGGCCCGGCTCTCCGAGCGGTTCACGCTGGAGGAGCTGGTCTCCCGGATGAACGGGCTGTACGCGAACGCCCTGGACATGGTCGTCGCGTCGGACACCGTCTGGTCGGCGATGCCCGCCCGCATAGACCTCCTCGCCGCCGAACTGCGCCGCACGCACTCGCTGGCGCACTCGGTGGGCGTACGGCCCGGTGAGCACCCGGCGGGCGACGACCTGGAGGCGATCACCGAGGAACTGGCCACGCTGCGGGCGCAGGTGATCGCGGACCCGCTGGCGTTCTGGCTGCCGGGGCCGGGCAGCGCGGCGCCGGGCGGCGGGCGCCCGGACACGGCCCGCTACGACCGGGCGGCCCGGGCGCTGGACGAGGTGCGGCGCGAGGTCGAGGCGGTGCTCGCCGTGCGGCAGGACGCGGAGCAGCGGCTCGTGCACCTGCGGGACGTGCTCTCGCGGGCCGACCGCACGCTGGCCGAGGCGCGGGCGGCGCGCGGCGAGGTGCTGGCCAAGATCGCCGCGTCGGAGGTGCCCGTGGTCAACGGCCCGCCGACCGCGCTCCAGGAGCGGCTGGCCGCCGCGTCCGAGTACCGCAGGCACGCCCGCTGGCACCGCCTCTCGCCGCTCCTGGAGACCCTGGAGCGGGAGGCCGAGGAGGAGTTGCTGCGGGCCCGGGAGCAGCTGACGGCGGTCACCGCGCCGCTGGCCGTCCGGGCGGAGCTGCGCGGCCGGCTCGACGCGTACAAGGCGAAGGTGGCCCGCAACGGGCTGGCGGAGGACCCGGTCCTGATCGAGCGGTACGACGCGGCACGGCGGATGCTGTGGAGCGCCCCGTGCGATCTGCGGGTGGCGGCGCAGGCCGTGCAGCGCTACCAGGACGCGGTGCTGGAGCTGCTGGGCGGCCGGGGCCCGCAGGACCGCCGGGGGCATGTGTGAGACGGACCGCGCGCAGGATCAGAGATGACGGACCGTCCGGCCGGCGGGGCGAAGTGGGGAAACGAACATGAGTACGCAGTGCCAGCGCCCCGCGTGCGAGGGCGGTTACGAGGACATGGGCGGCGGTGAGCTGTACTGCGACACCTGCGGCCTGGCACCCGTCGTGTCACCGAACGGCATGGTGAGCTCGCCGCCGACCGGGATCGCGGGCGGTGGCCGGGGTTCCAGCAGCGCCTCGGCGCGCAGCGGTTCGCAGGCCTCCTCGCGGGCGTCGTCGCGTTCGTCGACCTCGCGGCGTTCGGTGTCGGGGCGGCTCTCTCGGTCGCTGTCCGGCACGGCCGCCTCGCAGTCGGTGTCGGTGCGGTCCTCCGCCAGGTCGGCCAACGCCTCGGGCCGCAACCGGCTGGGCGCGGGCCTGGTGCAGGTGCCGGAGGTGCCGCGGCCCGATCCGCGTACGGCCGTGATGGAGAACCCGGAGGTGCCCGAGCGGAAGCGGTTCTGCTCGCGGTCGGACTGCGGGGCGCCGGTGGGCCGGTCCCGGGGCGACCGGCTGGGCCGGACCGAGGGGTTCTGCACCAAGTGCGGCCACCCGTACTCCTTCGTGCCCAAGCTGGAGGCGGGCGACGTCGTCCACGGGCAGTACGAGGTCGCGGGCTGCCTGGCGCACGGCGGGCTCGGCTGGGTCTACCTCGCGGTGGACAAGGCGGTCTCGGACCGGTGGGTGGTGCTCAAGGGCCTGCTGGACACGGGTGACCAGGACGCGATGGCGGCGGCGATCTCGGAGCGGCGGTTCCTCGCGGAGATCGAGCACTCCAACATCGTCCGGATCTACAACTTCGTCGAGCACCTGGACCAGCGGACCGGTTCGCTGGACGGGTACATCGTCATGGAGTACGTCGGCGGCAAGGCGCTCAAGGAGATCGCCAACGAGCGCCGCACCCCGGCCGGGAAGCGGGACCCGCTGCCGGTCGAGCAGGCGTGCGCCTTCGGCATCGAGGCCCTGGAGGCACTGGGGCATCTGCACAGCCGCAACCTGCTGTACTGCGACTTCAAGGTCGACAACGCGATCCAGACCGAGGACCAGCTGAAGCTCATCGACATGGGCGCGGTCCGCCGGATGGACGACGAGGAGTCGGCGATCTACGGCACCGTCGGCTACCAGGCGCCCGAGGTCGCGGAGGTCGGCCCGTCGGTCGCCTCCGACCTGTACACGGTGGCCCGCACGCTCGCGGTGCTCACCTTCGACTTCCAGGGGTACACGAACGTCTTCGTGGACTCGCTGCCGGACCCGGACAACATCGAGGTGTTCCGGACCTACGAGTCGTTCTACCGGCTCCTGGTACGCGCCACCGACCCGGACCCGGCCCGCCGGTTCGCCTCGGCGGCCGAGATGGCGGAGCAGCTGACGGGCGTGCTGCGCGAGGTGGTGTCGCTGCAGACGGGGCGCCCGCGTCCGGCGCTGTCGACGCTGTTCGGCGCGGAGTTGCGGGTCACCGACACGGAGCTGTTCGCGGACCAGGCGGGCGAGGTGTCCCGGCTGGGTGCCCGGGCCGAGGGGTCCGGCGGGCGCCGGCGGGGCGGGGCGGGTGCCCAGGCGCCGTCCGCGCCCGCCGCCGTGGCCCCGCCCGGGGGTGTGCCGGGGGCGCTGCCCGCCGGACCGCCGCCCATGGCGCCCACGGGTGCGGCCCCGGTGCCGTCCGCGGCCACCCATGTCCGTGCGCCCGGCGGCGCGGGCACCGGCGCGGGGCCCCTGCCGTACGCGCCCGCCGCGAGCATCCCGGCGCCCCGCAGCCCGCTCCCCTCCCCCGCCCCGCAGGCTCCGGCGGGCGGACGGGCGGCCCGGCTGGCCGGGCTCGACGTGCGGGGGACCTCGCTGGCGCTGCCCGTGCCCCGGGTCGACGCGAGCGACCCCAACGCCGGTTTCCTGGCCGGGGTGATGGCGTCGGCGCCCGCCGAGCTGATCGCCGCGCTGCAGGCGGTCCCGGCGCCCTCGCTGGAGACCCGGCTGCGCGAGCTGCGCGCGTACCTGGAGATGGGCGACCTCGCCGCCGCATCGCAGACGCTGACCTCCCTCGAAGGGCAGCACGGGGACGACTGGCGCGTCGTCTGGTACCGGGGCCTCACCGCCCTGGTGACCGGTGACAGGGAGGACGCGGCGCTGTCGTTCGACGCGGTGTACGACGCGTTCCCCGGGGAGCCCGCGCCCAAGCTGGCCCTCGGCATCTGCGCGGAGGTCCTGGGGCAGCTGGACAACGCCGCGGAGTACTACCGGCTGGTGTGGATGACCGACCCGAGCTTCGTGAGCGCGGCGTTCGGCCTGGCCCGGGTGCAGATCGCGGCCGATGACCGGAGTGCGGCCGTCCGGACGCTGGAGTCGGTGCCGGAGGCGTCGATCCACTACACGGCGGCCCGGATCGCGGCCGTCCGGGCCCGGCTGCGCGAACGCGCCCCGGGCGAACCGCTGATGGCGGACCTGATGGCCGCGTCGGCCCAGGTGTCGGGGCTCGCGGGGCTCGGGCTCGACGCGGTCCGGCGGGAGCGTCTTTCGGCCGAGGTGCTGGGCACGGCCCTCGACTGGGTACTCTCCGGTAGCCCCTCGGGTGCGCAGCCGGCCGCGCAGGCCGGTGCGCGCGCCCCGGGGACGCTGCTCGGCAGCGAGCTGGACGAGCGCGGACTGCGTTTCGGCCTGGAGCGTGCGTACCGGATGCTCGCCCGGCTCGCTGAGCCCGGCGCCGAGAGGATCGAACTGGTGGAGCGGGCCAACCGTTTCCGCCCCCGAACGTGGGTGTGAACATGTCGCAGAACCACCAGGAGACGGCCTTGCCGAGGTGCCCCGGCTGCGAGGAGCCGCTGGAGCAGGGCGACCTGTTCTGCGGCGCCTGCGGGTACGACCTGTCGGCCGCGCCCGCGCCGGCCCCCGACCGCCCGACGGTCGCCATCGTCACCCCGGGCCCGGCACCGGCCGCCGCGCCGCCCGCCGCCGCGCCGCCCGCCGCCGCACCGGCCGCGGGTCCCCCGTCCGGGGTCCGTCACGACGGTCCGGAAGCCGCCGGTGACTTCGAGCTGGCCGCACCGGGGGCGGCGCCCGATCCCCGTACGGCGCAGGAACCCGCTCCGGCCCCGGCGGCCTGGGGCAAGGTCTGCGTGGCCTGCCGGGCCGGGCGGGTCGACGGCGACGGCTACTGCGAGAACTGCGGCCACGCCCAGCCGCGCGAGCGCGACCACATGGAGCAGGAGCTCGGTGCGGTCGCCGCGGTCAGCGACCGGGGCCTGCGCCACCACCGCAACGAGGACTCGTTCGCGGTGTCGACGACCGCCCTGCCGGACGGTTCGGCCGCCGTCGTCGCGATCGTCTGCGACGGGGTGTCGTCGGCCAGCCGGCCCGACGAGGCGTCCGCTGCGGCGGCGAGCGCGGCCAACGAGTGCCTGCTGGAGTCGCTGCCGCGCGGCACGCATCCGCAGCAGGCGATGCACGAGGCGATCGTGGCGGCGTCGGAGTCGGTCAACCTGCTGGCCCAGCAGGCCGGTCAGGAGCGCGATCAGCACCGCCACCAGAACGCTCCGGCGTGCACCCTGGTCGGCGCGGTCGTGGCGAGCGGGCTGCTGGTCGTCGGCTGGGTCGGCGACAGCCGCGTGTACTGGGTGCCCGAGGACCGCTCCACCGCGCCCGCCCGGCTCACCGAGGACGACTCGTGGGCCGCGCAGATGGTGGCGACGGGCCTGATGAACGAGGCGGAGGCGTACGCGGACGAGCGCGCCCACGCCATCACGGGCTGGCTCGGCGCGGACGCGTACGAACTGGAGCCGCACACCGCCTCGTTCAAGCCGGACCGGCCGGGCCTGGTGGTGGTCTGCACGGACGGCCTGTGGAACTACGCGGAGTCCGCGGCCGAGATGGCCGCCGCGGTGCCCGAGGACGCGTACCGCCGGCCGCTGCACGGCGCCCAGGTCCTGGTCGGCCACGCGCTCGACGGCGGCGGCCACGACAACGTAACAGTGGCCCTGCTGCCGTTCGCCGTGTCACCGCAAGGGGCAGGCTCCGCCTGATGCCTGGGCGGTTTTCCGCCCTCCTACGCCTTTGTCCGTACCGCTGGCTTCATCCGAGACGTGGAGCCTCAAGGAGCCGATCAGATGGCCAACTTCTCCAAGTCGAACGTGCCGCAGTTCTCCGTCGAGGTGTACCAGAACGAGTTCCTGCCCGAGGGCGGCCGCGAGGTCAACGGCATCATCACGGTCACCTCGACCGGGGGCGGCACCACCGGGGGCGTACCGCTGCCGGGGGCGGCCGCCGGGGCCGCCGTGGTGATCATGGTGGACTGCTCGGGTTCGATGGACTACCCGCCGACCAAGATGCGCAACGCCCGCGACGCGACGGCGGCCGCCGTGGACACCCTGCGCGACGGCACCTCGTTCGCCGTGGTCGCCGGGACGCACGTGGCCAAGGAGGTCTACCCGGGCAACGGCCGGCTCGCCGTCGCCGACGCGCGGACCCGGGCCCAGGCCAAGGAGGCACTGCGCCGGCTGAGCGCGGGCGGCGGTACGGCGATCGGGACCTGGCTGCGGCTGACGGACCGCCTGCTCGGCGCGGCCGACGTGGACATCCGGCACGGCATCCTGCTCACCGACGGGCGCAACGAGCACGAGTCGCCCGAGGACCTGCGCGCGGCGCTGGACGCCTGTGCCGGCCGGTTCACCTGTGACGCCCGCGGGGTCGGCACCGACTGGGAGGTGAAAGAAGTCACAGCCATCGCGTCGGCGCTCCTCGGCACGGCCGACATCGTCGCCGACCCGGCCGGGCTCGCCGCGGACTTCACGCAGATGATGGAGAACGCCATGGGCAAGGAGGTCGCGGACGTGGCGCTGCGGCTGTGGACCCCGGTCGGCGTGGAGATCCAGTTCGTGAAGCAGGTCGCGCCGACGGTCGCCGACCTGACCGGCCGCCGCACCGGGGCGGGTCCCCGCGCCGGGGACTATCCCACCGGTTCCTGGGGCGACGAGTCCCGCGACTACCACGTGTGCGTCCGGGTGCCGGAGGCCGGCATCGGGCAGGAGATGCTCGCCGCCCGGGTCTCGCTGATCCTTCCCGACCCGTCGGGCGGGGCGCCGCAGACCCTGTCGCAGGGGCTGGTACGGGCGGTGTGGACGGACGACATGGTGGCGTCGACCTCGATCAATCCGCAGGTCGCGCACTACACGGGTCAGGCCGAACTGGCACAAGTCATCCAGCAGGGTCTGGATGCCCGCAAGTCGGGAGACTTCGACGGCGCCACGGCCAAACTCGGCCGTGCGGTGCAGTTGGCGTCGGCGTCCGGGAACGAGGACACTGCGAAACTGCTTTCGAAGGTGGTAGACGTCGTCGACGCGGCGACAGGTACTGTGCGACTGAAGGCGAAGGTCGCGGAAGCGGACGAGATGACTCTCGAAACGCGCTCGACGAAGACGGTTCGCGTCAAGAAATAACCGGACAACCACACACGATCAGCCGCCCGCCGGTGCAGATCCGCCGGGCGGCGAGCAGCACGAATAACGGCCTGCGGGCCGGAGAAGGAGAGGGGGAAGCGCCGACATGCCGACCTGCCCGAACGGACACCAGTCGGGTTCCGAGGACTGGTGCGAGGTCTGCGGCCACCGCATGACCGGGGCGGGCGCGCCTGCGGGTGCGGTCCCCCCGCCGCCTCCCCCGCCGCCCGCGCGCGGTTACGGATATCCCCAGCCGCACGACCCGAACGCGACGGCCCAGGCCGAGCTGTGCCCGCAGTGCCGCACGCCGCGTGAGGCGATGGCGCCGTTCTGCGAGGAGTGCCGCTGGAACTTCCTCACGAACACGGCGACGTCGTACACACCGCTGGCCCCCCGGCACAACCTCCCGGGCGACCCCGGCCCGGCCGGCAACCGGCCGCCCGGCTTCCCGGCCCAGCAGCCGCCCCCGCCGTCGCGCGACTCCTTCGACTACCAGGGCTCCCGCCCTTCGCAGATGAACCGGTCCGCCGAGCCGCTGTCCACGGGCCCGGGCCAGGGTGGTCCGCAGGGCCAGGGGCAGCCGCCGTTCGGCCAGGGCCCGCAGGGCGCCCCGCCGCCGTTCGGCCAGGGCCCGCCCGGTCCGCAGGGCGCCCCGCCGCCGTTCCAGTCGGGCCCGCCCGGTCCGCAGGGGCACCAGGGGCCGCCGCCTCCGCCCCCGTACCAGCAGGGACCGCAGGGATCGCCCCCGCCGTTCCAGCAGCAGGGCGCGCCGCCCGCCTTCCAGCAGCAGACGGCTCCCCCGCCGGCCCCGCCGCGCTCGGACGGCGACGACTGGCTGCTGTCCCCGCCGTCGCAGCCCGCGCCGCCGCCGGCCCAGGGCCCGCAGTCGCCCTTCCCGGGGCAGCACGGTCCGGGGCAGCACGGTCCGGGCCCGCAGGGGCCCGGCCCGCAGGGCCCCGGCCAGCACGGACCCGGCCCGCACGGACCCGGCCCGCACGGACCCGGCCCGCAGGGCCCCGGCCCTCAGTACGGCGGACCGCACGGCCCCGACTCGCACGGCCCCGGGCAGCAGCACGGCCCCGGTCCCGGTCAGCCGCCGCTGTCCAACAACTGGACGGCGTTCATCGCGCCCGACCGTGAGTACTTCCTGGCGATGATGCAGCGCAGCGGCCCCGAGGCGACCGGGCTGAACCTGCCCGCGTACTCCCCGGAGCAGCAGCTCGCGCTCACCGGCACGCAGATCACGATCGGCCGCCGCCGGCACAGCACGGGCGAGTCCCCGGACATCGACCTGTCGGTTCCGCCGGAGGACCCGGGCGTCTCCCACCAGCACGCCGTGCTGGTGCAGCAGCCCGACGGCAGCTGGGCCGTGGTCGACCAGAACTCGACCAACGGCACCACGGTCAACGGTTCCGAGGAGCCGATCCAGCCCTACGTCCCCGTCCCGCTCCAGGACGGCGACCAGGTGCACGTCGGGGCGTGGACGACGATCACGGTCCGCCGGGACTGACCACCGCGTACGGCGAAGCGGCCGGTGAGGGGACCCCCCTTCACCGGCCGCTTCGGCATTGCGGTAGTTCGTACCACGAATGTCCGGTCCGGGTGGGCCCGTACCGCTCGCGCCTGCCATATTCTGTTCACATGCGAAAGGCCGACGAAGGGCAGATGGGGACCGCCACCGCATTGGTGCGCTCCGCATTCCTGGTGAATGCCGTGTACGCCGATTCCGGCCGCGAACACGGAATCACCGCCCAGCAGGGCCAGCTGCTCTGCGTGCTGATGGTGAAGCCGTACGGCATGCGCGAGCTGGGCGCCGTCCTCGGTCTGGCGAAGTCCAGCCTCACCGGCCTGGTGGACCGCTGCGTGCAGCGCGGCCTGGTGCGCCGGGAGGCCGATCCGCAGGACGGGCGCGCGGTGCGGGTGGCGACGACCGAGGCCGGGAGCGAGCTCGCCGAGGAGTTCCACGCGGAGACCTGCCGGCGGGTCGAGGCCCTGGCGGACGGGCTCGACGAGCCCGACCGCGAGCTGCTGACCGCGCTCCTGGGGCGCCTGGTGCTGGAGAACAAGGTGCCCATGGTCTTCCGCGAGTCCTGTGAGAACGCCCCGGCGGCCACTCCCGGCTGCTGAGGCCGGGCCCCTCCTCAGCGGGTGATGCCGAAGAGCTCCGCGAAGCGGCCGGTGAACAGGTCCTTGCCCTTGTACGCGCTGACCTCCTCCGCGGGCAGCAGCACCGGGCCGCCCGGCGCGGGCACCTGCCCGACCCCGCCGCCGGGCCCGAGCGGGAGCAGCGCGGAGCGCACCGGGGACGGCAGGTAGACGGCCACCGGGTCCTCCCCGCGCACCTGGGCCAGGATGTTGGCGGCGACGACCTCGGCGTGCTTCATGGCGTACCCGGCCATCTTGGCCTCGGCCAGGTCGGTGAGGTCGCCGAGAGCGTAGACGCGGTCGTGGCCCACGACGTTGAGCCGCTCGTCGACCGGCACCCGGCCCTGCGCGTCGCGCTCGGCGACCCGGCCGTCGGCGAGGTAGCCGCCGTTGGAGCGCACGCCGTAGCAGCGGAACCAGATGTCGGCCCCGATGGGGTCGCCGGCGGCGGTGGTCACGGTGAACGGCTCCAGGCGGCCCGGGACGGCCGGCGGTTCCCCGGTGAGTGCGGTGCCGAGCCGGAGTTCGACGCCGAGGGCGGCCAGCTGGCGCTCCAGCTCCTCGCGGACCTCGGGCAGGAAGCCGGGCAGCAGCTCGTCGGCGGGGTCGGTGACGACCACGTGCTTCTCGGGCCAGACGGCCTTGATCTCGCCGGACAGTTCGAGGCCGACCGGTCCGGCGCCGGTGATCAGGACCCGCTTCGCACCGGCCAGTTCCCGGTGCGCCTCGCGTATCCGGGCCAGCGCCTCGCCGGACAGGTCGGTGTCCGGCTTGGCCGGGAACGGGTAGTCCGAGCCGGAGGCGAGCACCAGGTAGTCGGCGGAGACGCGCTCACCGCCGGCCAGGGTGACGCCGCCCGGGTCCACGGCGACGGCCCGCTCGCGGCGGACGGTGCCGCGCTTCAGCAGGGTGTCGTACGGGAAGAAGATGTTCTGTGCCCAGTCCGGCTCGACCAAGGCCCTGAGGGAGCCCGCCGCGTGGACGAATGCGTCCTTGGGGTCGATGAGGACCACATCGGTTTCGTCGTCGAGCGCCTTGGCGACGGCGGAGCCGCCGTATCCGCCGCCGATGACCACGACGGTGCGATTCGCTGTTCCGTTTGCCATGCCGACCCCAACCCTTGAATGAAACACATGATTTCGTTCGTTACACGAACCATAGTAGTTCGCACAACGAACTGACAAGGCGGAAAGGGCCGGAGGCCGGAGAAGATCCCCCGGACCCGGCCCGGCGGGCGGCGCGTCTGCGACCATGGACGGGTGACTGAGAATCCGCGCGACACGGTGCAGGAGCTGACCTTCTACGAGCAGGTCGGCGGCGAGGAGACCTTCAGGCGCCTGGTCCACCGCTTCTACCAGGGCGTCGCCGATGACCCGCTGCTGCGGCCGATGTACCCGGAGGAGGACCTCGGGCCGGCCGAGGAGCGGTTCGCGCTGTTCCTCATGCAGTACTGGGGCGGTCCCCGCACCTACAGCGACCGCCGCGGCCACCCGCGGCTGCGGATGCGGCACGCGCCGTTCCGGGTGGACCGTGCCGCGCACGACGCGTGGCTGCACCACATGCGGGTGGCGCTGGACGAGCTGGGCCTCGCGCCCGAGCACGAGCGCCAGTTGTGGGACTACCTCACCTACGCGGCCGCCTCGATGGTGAACACCGACGGCTGATCACCGGTCACGGACCGCCGATACCCGTGCGGAATCCGGTGCCCCGTGGCCGGATACCGGTCACGAATGCGTCAAGTTGTACCCGTAAGCGGTTTCCACGAGCACTGGCCGTCTGACAGCATCCAGAAAACGCCGGGGGGCGCGCGTGCGGTGAGTGGCGACTGGGGGGCAAGTGACGGGGTTCGTCTTTCTGCGGGTGAGGGCGCACCGGCTCCTCCTCGCGGCGGCCGTGCTGGCCGTGCTCCTGACCACCTCGGTGCTGGCCGCGCTGACCGCGTTCTCCGGTTCCGTCGGCGACGCCGCGCTGCGCCACACGCTCACCCACCGCTCCGCCGTCCCCGCCTCGCTCGTGGTCTCCACGCAACTGGAGCCGGACGAACGGGAGCCGGCCGACGCCGCGGCGCGCAGGACCGCCCGGGAGACCTTCGCCGGTCTGCCGGTGACCGTACGCAAGCTGGAGGCGTCCGGTCCGTACGCGCTGCCGCGCAGCCTCCAGGCCCCGGCCGCCCGGCGCGGTGACCCCGACCTCGCACACTTCGCCTCGCTGGACCGCAGCCGCGTCCGCCTCACCGCCGGCCGCATGCCCGCCGCCGGCGCGGGGAGGAGCGGCGCCCCCGTCGAGGTGGCCCTGCCCGCGACCGCCGCCGATGCGCTGGCGCTGAGGCCCGGCGCCCGGCTGAAGCTCACCGACCGGCTGGGCGGCAAGCCGGTCGAGATCGTGATCACCGGGCTCTACAAGGCCGCCGACCAGGCCGACCCGTACTGGCAGCTCGACGAGCTCGGCGGGCGCGGCGTCCGCAAGGTCGTCTTCACCACGTACGGACCCCTGCTCACCGACCCCGCCGTGCTCGGCTCGGGGCGGACCAGTCCGGGCGAGGTGTCCTGGCTGGCGTCCGCCGACTTCCGGACCGTCACCACGGACCGCATGGACGCGCTGCACGACGCGGCCACCGCCGGCCCGAAGAAGCTGCTGGCCGCCCCCGAGTTCAAGGACGGGGGCACCGCGCGGACGTCGCTGCCCACCGTGCTCGAACAGATCGAACGCGCCCTGCTGGTCTCCCGCTCGACCCTGACGATCGTGGCCGTGCAACTGGTCCTGCTCGCCGGGTACGCCCTGCTCCTCGTGGCCCGGCTGCTCAGCAGCGAACGCGCGGGCGAGACCGAACTGCTGCGGGCGCGCGGCGGTTCACGGGCCCGGATCACCTGGCTCGCCGCCGCCGAGGCACTGCTGATCGCGCTGCCCGCGGCCCTCGTCGCCCCCCTGCTCGCCGGCCCGCTGACCCGGCTCCTGGCGGACCGCAGCGAGCTCTCCCGGATCGGGCTGCGGCTGGACACCGGGGTCACCGGCCAGGTCTGGCTGATCGCCGCCGTCACCGCGCTGGCCTGCGCGCTCGCCGTCGTGGCCCCGGCCCTGGCCGCCGGCGCCGGGGGCCGGCGCACCACGCGCCCGGCCGCACTGCCCGGGCCGGTGCGGGCGGGCGCCGACCTCGCGCTGCTGCTGGTCGCGGCGGTGGCGTACTGGCAGCTGGACCGGCAGACGAAGGGCTCGGGGAGCGGCGCGCTCAGCGGCGACCGCTCGGGCGGGCTCGGGATCGACCCGCTCCTGGTGGCCTCGCCCGCGCTGGCCCTGCTCGCCGGCACCGTACTCACGCTGCGCCTGCTGCCGCCGGCCGCGAAGCTCGCGGAACGCCGGGCGGCGGGCGGGCGGGGGCTCGCCACCGCGCTGGCCGGCTGGCAGTTCAGCCGCCGGCCGCTGCGGGGCGCCGGGCCGGTGCTGCTGCTGGTCCTCTCGGTGGCGATGGGCATGCTGGCGATCGGGCAGAGCGCGTCGTGGAACCGCTCGCAGAGCGACCAGGCCGACTTCAGGTCCGGCGCCTCGGTCCGGATGACCGGCGGCATCAACGCGGACCCGGCGAAGGCCGGTGCGTACGGGCAGGTGCCGGGCGTACGGGACGCGGCACCCGCCTTCCGTACGACGGTCGACCTGTCCGGCGAGCGCACCGCGGACGTCCTCGCCCTGGACACCGCGCACGCCGGTGACCGGATGCTGATGCGCGACGACCTCGGCGCCGGCTCCGCCTCCCGGCTGTTCGACGGGCTCGCCCCGAAGAAGGCGGCGCGCCCCGGGCTCGTCCTGCCCGCGAAGAGCACCCGGCTCCGCTTCGACCTGGCCCTCTCCGCGCGCACGGCCTCTGCGTCGGACATGGCCCCGCAGCTCACCGTGATGCTGGAGGACCGCTACGGCCTCCCGTACCAGGTGGCCGCCGGTGCCGTGCCGGCCGACGGGAAGAAGCGGCCGTTCGAGATCAAGGTGGCCGCCGCCGGCGGGCTCGCCGTGACCGGCTTCGAGCTCGACGACAAGCAGCCCGTCGGCCGGGACGAATCGCACCGCCTGGCCGTGACCGGTCTGCGCACGGTGACCGGCAGCGGCGCCGAGCAGCCGGTCCCGGTGCCCGACGGCTTCCGGTGGCGCGCCGCCGTCTCCGCCGACTCGCTCGGCGAGGTCCGGCCCGGCGCCGCCGCCTTCCCGACCGCCTCGGCCGCCACCCCGCTCGGCCTCGACTACCTCACCGGCTCGGTCACCTCCGAGGACGCGGCGTCCTCCATACCGAGCCTCAACGTGCGGATCACCGCCGAGCGCCCCAAGGCCCCCGCCGTGATCCAGGCGGTCGCCACGGACGCCTACCTCAAGGCGACCGGGGCGAGGACCGGGCAGGCAGTGGACGTCACGCTGGCCGGGGAGCGGGTCCGGGTGAAGATCGCCCGGACCGTGCACCGGCTGCCGACGACCGGGCCCGGCGGCTCCGCCGAGACCACCACGGAGTACCGCAGGGCCAGGGACGGCGGGGCGCTGCTGCTGGACCTCCGGTCCCTGGGCCAGGTCTTCGCCGGCCGGCCGGACGCCCGGCTGTCGGTGACCGAGTGGTGGCTGAGCACCGCCCCCGGCCGCACCGCCGAGGTCGCCGCCGCGCTGCGCGCCCTGCCGGACACCGACCCGGCCCAGGTCCTCGTACGCGACGAGGTCGCCGACGAACTGGTCAGCGACCCGCTGGGGGCCGGGCCGCAGTCCGCGCTGCTCGCGGTCGCGGTGATCGCCGCGGCCCTGGCGGCGGTCGGCTTCGCGGTGGCGGCGGTCGGCTCGCAGCGGGAACGCTCCGCCGAGTTCGCCGTGCTGCGGGCGCTCGGCACCCCGCGCCGCCAGCTGGCCCGGATGACCGCCGCCGAGCAGGGCGTCCTGATCGCCATCGGGCTGCTCGTGGGCGGGCTGCTCGGGGCGCTGCTCACCCGGGCCGTCGTGCCGCTGATCGTGCTGACCGGGCAGGCGGCCCAGCCGGTGCCCCCGGTCCTCACGCAACTGCCGGCCGGGCAGGTCGCCCTGCTGCTGGCCGGGGTCGCCGCGCTGCCGCTGCTCATCGTCGCGGCCCTCGCCCTGCGCCGCGCCGACCCCGCGATATCGCTGCGCCACCAGGGGGACCACTGACATGAGCACGCGTTCGAGAACCCCCCGCGCGGCGGCCGCCTGCGCCCCCTGGGTGCGCACCCGGCTGCGGACCGCGCCCGGCGCGTCGCTCGCGTTCGCCCTGCTGGTGCTGGCCACCGCGTTCCTGGCCGCCGCCTTCCCCCGGTCCGTCGACCGCTACGAGGGCCAGGGGCTGCGCCACGACCTCGGCGTCGTCGAACCCCGGCGCAGCGTCCTGGAGGTGCGCGGCCCGCAGCCCGGTCTCGAACTGCCCGTGGCCGCCCGCGAGGAGGCGGTGCGCGGGGCGAAGCTGGGCTCCGTCCAGCGCGGCATCCTGCGCGCGCTGCCCGCGCCGGTACGGGCCGACGCCGCGCAGTCCGCGTACGGGATGCGGACCTCGAAGGGCATCGCGGCGGCGGAGACCTGGTTGCCCCGCCCGTACGGTCTCGACCCCTCGCTCACCTACGTCACCCAGGCCGGGCTCCCCGACCACGCCACCCTGCGCGCGGGCTCCTGGCCGGAGGTCCGCGGCAGGGCGACCCTGCGGACCCGCGAGGTCGAGGCGGCCGTCACCGATGCCACCGCGAAGGCCCTGCACATCGAGGCGGGCGCGACGGTCGCCGTCCCGACCCAGGGCGGCGGGACGCTGACCGTACGCGTCACCGGCATCGTCGCCCCCAAGCAGCCCGAGGCGTCCTACTGGTCGGCCGAGGAGCTGCTGCGCACCCCCGCCCTGGTGCCGATCCCCACCAAGGAGACCCCGCGCTACTACTGGACGGCCGCGCTGCTGCTGCCGCCCGACGCCGCCCCGGCCCTGCTCTCCACCACCGGGCAGCCCGAGGTCTACTGGCGGCTCGCGCCGGACGGCTCCGGCCTGACCGCCCGTGACGTGGCCGGGCTGCGGACGGCGATCGCCTCCCTGGAGGGGGGACCCGGGCTGCTCTCCATGCGCGAGCAGGCCGGGGACACGGTCACCGTCGCCACCGACCTGGACGAGATCCTGGCCGGCTACGACGAGATGCGTACGGCGATCGAACCGGTCGTCACCGTCGCCGCCGTCGGCATCGGGGCCGTGGCCGCCGTCGTCCTGCTGATGACGGGCGGCCTCATCGCGGGCCGCCGGCGCGCCGAGCTGGCGCTGCTGCGGGCCCGGGGCGCGTCCCTGACCGGCGTCGGGGGCCGGCTGCTCGCCGAGACCGCGGTCATGGCCGTGCCCGCCGGCGCGCTGGGGCTGCTGCTCGCGGTCCTCGCGGTGGGCGAGGCCCGGCTGTGGCCGGCCGCCGTGGGCGCGGGCGCGGTCGTCGCGCTGGTCTGCGTCGCGCTACCGCTGCGCACCGCCCTGCTGCACCGCGGGCACCGGGCCCACGGCGCCCGCGACGACCTCGCGACCGCCCGTCCGTCCCGGCGGCGCACGGTCGCCGAACTGACCCTGCTCGTCCTGGCGGTCGGCGCGGTCGTCGCACTGCGCCGGCGCGGTACGGACAGCGCGGGCGGCCCCGACCTGCTGGTCAGCGCCGCGCCCGCGCTGGTCGCCCTGATCGCGGCCGTGGTCCTGGTCCGGCTCTATCCGCTGCCGCTGCGGCTCGCGCTGCGCTCGGTGTCCCGGCTGCGCGGCGCGGTGGGCTTCCTGGCGCTGGCCCGGGCCGGCCGCTCGTCCGCCGCCGGCACCCTGCCGTTGCTCGCCCTGCTGGTCGCCCTGACGACGGCGGCCTTCGGCGGCTCGGTGCTCGCCGGGGTCGCGGACGCCCGGGACGACGCGGCCGTCCTCGCCACCGGCGCCGACGCCCGGATCAGCGGCCGGGGCGGCGCCGTACCGCTGCCCGCCGCCTTGGCCGGCGCGGCCGGGAAGGCGGACGGCGTACGCGAGGTGGTGCGGGTCCAGGTCGAGTACGGGATCGCGCTGCCGCCCGCGCGGAACGGGGTCGAGGACGCCAGGGGCGCCACGCTGATCGGCGTCGACCCGGAGGCGTACGCCCGGCTGGCCCGTACCGTCGGCCTCGGCACGTTCCCGGCCGACCGGCTGAAGGCCACCGGCGCCCGGCCCGCGAAGGGCGAGCCGGCCTCCGAGGACCGGGTGCTGCCCGTGCTCGCCTCGCCGTCCGTCGCCGAGCGGCTCGGTGACCGGCCGCGCGATCTGCAGTCGCTGGCCGGGAACTTCAAGGTGCGGCTGGCCGGCACGGTGGCCCGTACCCCCGCCGTCTCCGACTCCTCCTTCATGATCGTCGACGCCTCCGCGCTCACCCACCGGCAGACCACCACGCTGCTCCTCACCGGCGACCACCTGGACGCCGACGCGCTGCGGGCGGCCGCCGCCAAGGCGGGCGAGCACTTCTCCGTACAGCTGCGCTCCGAGGCGCGCGCCGGGTACGTCGACACCCCGATGCAGAACGGCGCCGAGCAGATCTATCTGGCGGCCATCGCGGCCGGCGCCGGATACGCCCTGCTCGCCGTCCTCCTCTCGCTGCTCCAGACCGCGCCGGAGCGCACGACGCTGCTGGCCCGGCTGCGCACGATGGGTCTCACCTCCCGGCAGGGCGGGCGGCTGCTGGGCTTCGAGGCCATGCCGCAGGCGCTGCTCGCCGCCGTGGGCGGGCTGCTCGTCGGCCGGGCCACCATCGCGCTGCTCGCACCCGGCATCGACCTGGTGCACCTCGCGCTCTCGACCGGTCCCGGTTCCGGTCTGCTGGACACCGCACCGCTGCGGACCGACCTCTGGTCCCTGGTCCTGCCGGCGCTGGGCGTGGTCGTCCTCGCCGCCGCGGTGGCCGGCGTGCAGGCCTGGTGGACCGGCCGCCGCGGATCGATCACCGAACTCAGGGCAGGAGACTCCCGATGACGACGCCGTCGACCGATTCCACGCTGGCCGAGCTCGAACACCGGGCCACCGCCCGGCGCGACCGGCCCTCCTACGGGCACGACGCGCTCATCGCCTGCGACCGCCTGGTACGCGTCTTCACCACGGACGGGGTGGAGGTGCAGGCCCTCCAGGGCCTCGATCTGCTGGTGGAGGAGGGCGAGTTGCTGGCGCTGGTCGGCGCGTCCGGCAGCGGCAAGTCCACGCTGATGAACATCCTGGCGGGGCTGGACGAGCCGACGGCCGGTGCGGCGAAGGTGGCGGGCTGCGACCTGCTGTCCATGGGGCAGAAGGAACGGCTCCGCTACCGCCGGGACGTCGTCGGCTTCGTCTGGCAGCAGACCGCCCGCAACCTGCTGCCGTATCTCACGGCGATCCAGAACATCACCCTGCCCATGCAGCTGCGCGGCCGCGGCCGCAGCCGCGAACGGGCCGCGCGCGCCGAGGCGTTGCTGAAGATGCTGGAGGTCGAGGACTGCCGCGACCGGCGCCCGCAGCAGATGTCGGGCGGCCAGCAGCAGCGGGTGGCCATCGCGGTGTCGCTCGCCAACTCCCCCTCGGTGCTGCTCGCCGACGAACCGACCGGCGAACTCGACTCGGCCACCGGTGAGCAGGTCTTCGCCGCGTTCCGCCGCGCCAACGAGGAGCTGGGGACGACGATCGTGATCGTCACCCACGACCAGGCGGTCGCCGACGAGGTGCGCCGTACGGTCGCGATCCGCGACGGCCGCACGTCCTTCGAGGTGCTGCGCCGCACGGAGGTCGACGCGGCGACCGGCCAGGAGTCCCAGGTGGCACGCGAGTACGCGATGCTCGACCGCGCCGGCCGGCTCCAGCTGCCCGCGGACTACACGGAGGCGCTGGGCATGGAGCACCGTGTGATGCTGGAGCTGGAGCAGGACCACATCGGGGTGTGGCCGGACAGCCCGAAGGGGGAGTGACCGCCCCCGGGCCGACGCTGACCGGCCGTTAGGATCCGGCCATGACGACGTTCGAACGCGAGATCACCGAGCCGGTCGACCTGTGTCTGCCCGACGGGCGCCTCGACCCGGCGGCGGTCGGCTGGTCGCGGACGCCGCTGCACCGCGCGAATCTGCGCGGCTGGGGCCGCACGAAGCGGTGGGAGTACTGGTGCGTGACGACGCCCACCCACCTGGTGGCGCTGACCGTCAGCGATCTGGACTTCCTCGCCCTGAACAGTGTCTACCTGCTCGAGTACGCGCCCGGCGGCCTCGAACTGGAACGCACCGCGATCATCCCCGGCGGCCTCGGCGTCCACCTGCCCGACACCGTGGCCGGCGCCCCCGGCTCCCCGGCCGTCGTGACGGGCCCGGCGCGCCCCACGGGCGGCAAGGTGCGTGTGGAGATCCGCGACGAACCCGGCGGGACCCGGCTCAGGGCGCGCTGTCTGACCCCGGAACGGGTGCCGGTGGAGGTGGACCTCCTGGTCGCCCGCCCGGCGGACCACGAATCGCTCTCGGTGGTCGTCCCCTGGAACAGCCGCCGCTTCCAGTACACGTCCAAGCAGACCGCGCTGCCCGCCTCCGGCCGGGTCAGGGTCGGGGACGAGTTCCTGGACTTCGACGGGGACGACACCTGGGCCGTCCTGGACCACGGCCGGGGCCGCTGGCCCCGTACGGCCGACTGGAACTGGGGCGCCGCCTCCGGCCGCACCGACGGCCGCACGGTGGGCCTCCAGCTCGGCGGGCAGTGGACGCTGGGCACCGGCTCCACGGAGAACGCCCTGTGCGTGGACGGCCGGCTCAGCAAGATCGGCGAGGAGCTGGACTGGCGCTGGTCGGCCTCGGACCCGCTGGCCCCCTGGACGATCCGCACCCCGCTGACCGGCCAGATCGACCTCACGTTCACCCCGTTCCACAACCGCCGCACCCGCACCGAGGCGGGCCTGCTCGCCAACCGCACCGACCAGTGCTTCGGCCACTACGACGGCCGCGTCCGCGCCGACGACGGCACGGAGATCGCGGTGGACCACCTGCTGGGCTGGGCGGAGGACGTGCGCATGCGGTGGTGAGGGGGCGTTCAGCCGTTCACGGAGACCGCGAGGTTCCCGAGGCCGCCCGTCGCGCCGGCCCGGCGCAGGGCGATGGAGCCGTACGGGGTGCGCAGGCGCAGCCAGCTGCCCGTCGTCAGGAGGGCGACCGGGAAGCCGGGGGCGGCGCGCAGGAAGCCGAGGGACTGCGCGGCGTGCACCGCGCGGAGCGGGAGTTCGGTGTCCGCGAGGGTGCGCGACCAGATGTCGTGGCCGATGCGGTCCCGCTCGGCGCGGGTGCGCCGGTCCTCGGGAAGGGCCTCGTCGCGGGCCCGGAACTCCGTGACGGCCGCGGTCAGTGCGGCGCGCAGGGCGACGGGGCCGGGCAGTCCGGGGCGCTCCCGCCAGCCGCCGCGGGGCGGCAGGACACCGGCCCAGGGCGGTCCGGTGACCGGCGCGGGCAGGGCGCCGGCGCCGGACCCCTCGGCCGGCAGGCTCTCCAGGAGGTCGCCGGCCGACACCGTGACGTCGAAGTCGTGCGGCTCGGCCAGCCGTGCCGTACGGATCGCCAGCACGTCGAAGGACGGCGGCCTGCCGAACACGGCGACCGCGCCGCCGCCCGCCTGGAGGCGTACGGCGGCGGCGCGGTCGTAGTGGAGCAGCCGTTCGAGGAAGGCCGCGAGGTCGGCGGCCTCCCTCGCGTCGGCGAACCGCAGCGACTGTACGGACACGGTCATACCGCGGCGGGCTCCTCGGCCAGGTACTCCTGGAGGAACAGCTTCTCCTCCGCGGAGATCCGCCGGGGGCGCTCCGCGGCCAGGTCGTACGGCACGACGACGGTCGAGGCGCGTACGTAGACCTGGTCCGGGTCCTTGATCTCGTAGGCGATCGTCAGGGACGCGGCGCCTATCTTCGTGACCCAGGACTCGACGGTCACCGGCCGGTGGCGGTGGACCAGGGGCCGCACGTAGTCGATCTCGTGCCGCGCCACCACGGAACCTCCCGCGAAGGACGGCGAGCCGTCACCGGGCGCCAGCCGGAACATGAAGTCGATGCGCGCCTCCTCCAGGTAGCGGAGGAAGACCACGTTGTTGACGTGGCCGAAGGCGTCCATGTCCGACCAGCGCAGCGGGCAGCTGTAGATGTGACGAGCCAAGACGATCAGCCTCGCGTGAGCTTCTTGTACGTGGCACGGTGCGGGCGGGCGGCGTCCGCACCGAGGCGCTCGACCTTGTTCTTCTCGTACGACTCGAAGTTGCCCTCGAACCAGTACCACTTGGAGTCGCCCTCGTACGCCAGGATGTGCGTGGCGACGCGGTCCAGGAACCAGCGGTCGTGGGAGATGACCACAGCCGCGCCCGGGAACTCGAGCAGGGCGTTCTCCAGCGAGGACAGGGTCTCGACGTCGAGGTCGTTGGTGGGCTCGTCGAGGAGCAGCAGGTTGCCGCCCTCCTTGAGCGTCAGCGCCAGGTTGAGGCGGTTGCGCTCACCACCGGAGAGGACACCGGCCGGCTTCTGCTGGTCCGGGCCCTTGAAGCCGAACGCGGAGACGTACGCCCGCGAGGGCATCTCGACCTGGCCGACGTTGATGTAGTCCAGCTCGTCCGAGACGACGGCCCAGAGGGTCTTCTTCGGGTCGATGTTGGCGCGGGACTGGTCGACGTAACTGATCTTGACCGTGTCGCCGACCTTGATGGCGCCGCTGTCCGGCGTCTCCAGGCCCTGGATCATCTTGAACAGCGTGGTCTTGCCCGCGCCGTTCGGACCGATGACGCCGACGATGCCGTTACGGGGCAGCGTGAACGACAGGTCGTCGATGAGGACCTTGTCGCCGAAGGCCTTCGAGAGGTTCTCGACCTCGACGACGATGGAACCGAGCCGCGGCCCCGGCGGGATCTGGATCTCCTCGAAGTCCAGCTTCCGCATCTTGTCCGCCTCGGCGGCCATCTCCTCGTAACGGGCGAGGCGCGCCTTGGACTTGGTCTGCCGCCCCTTGGCGTTCGACCGCACCCACTCCAGCTCTTCCTTGAGCCGCTTCTGGCGCTTCTCGTCCTTGCGGCCCTCGACCTTGAGGCGGGTGGCCTTCTTCTCCAGGTACGTGGAGTAGTTGCCCTCGTAGGGGATGGCGCGGCCGCGGTCGAGTTCGAGGATCCACTCGGCGACGTTGTTCAGGAAGTACCGGTCGTGGGTGACGGCGACCACGGCGCCCGCGTACTTCGAGAGGTGCTGCTCCAGCCAGTTCACCGACTCGGCGTCGAGGTGGTTGGTGGGCTCGTCGAGGAGCAGCAGGTCGGGCGCCTCGATGAGGAGCTTGCAGAGCGCGACGCGGCGCTTCTCGCCACCGGAGAGGTTGACGACGGGCCAGTCGCCGGGCGGGCAGCCCAGGGCGTCCATGGCCTGCTCCAGCTGGGCGTCCAGGTCCCACGCGTTGGCGTGGTCCAGGTCCTCCTGGAGCTTGCCCATCTCGTCCATGAGCGCGTCCGAGTAGTCGGTCGCCATCAGCTCTGCGACCTCGTTGAAGCGCTTGAGCTTGCCCATGATCTCGGCGGCGCCGTCCTGCACGTTCTCCAGAACGGTCTTCGCCTCGTCGAGCTGGGGCTCCTGCATGAGGATGCCGACGCTGAACCCGGGCGACAGGAACGCGTCACCGTTGGACGGCTGCTCCAGGCCCGCCATGATCTTCAGCACCGTGGACTTACCGGCACCGTTGGGACCCACCACACCGATCTTCGCGCCGGGCAGGAAGCTCAGCGTCACGTCGTCAAGGATGACCTTGTCGCCGTGCGCCTTGCGTGTCTTGCGCATCGTGTAGATGTACTCAGCCAAGAGAAACCGTCCGGCAATCGATGAGTGGGCAGATACACCCCATCTTGCCTGACGGCCGCCTCTTGACGGAAACCGGTCCGGTGCGCGATACGGGCGGTCCCGGGTCGCGGTACGCGCCGGGACCGGCCGGGGTACGCGAAGGCCCCGGCGGGCCGAAGCCTGCCGGGGCCTTGATCAGCGCGTGTGACGGTGTGCTACCGCTGGTCACTCACTGGCGGTGCGGCCCTTGCGGCGCAGGAGCACGACCGCGCCGCCGCCGACGACGACCAGGGCGATGGCGATGCCCGCGATCATCGGGGTGGCGCTGGAGCTGCCGGTCTCTGCGAGGTTGGTGTCGTCGCCGCCCGAGGTGCTGCCGCCGGCCGTGGCCGTGGTCGGGGTGGGCTCGTCACCACCGGTCTGGGTGTCCGTGCCGCCCGTGCCGCCCGTGCCGCTGCTGGTGGTCTTGCAGTCCAGGACGCCCTTGAACGTCTTCGAGAAGCCGCCGGGGCCGGTGACCGTGATGTCGTACGCCTGGTCCTCGGCGACCGGGACCGTGACGGTCACGGTCTTGCCGGCCTCCACGGTCTGCTCCTTGCCGTCGAGCTGGAAGGTGAACGCCTCGTCACCCTCGTTGCCGACGGTGATGTCGACGCCGCCCTTGGTGCAGTTCTTCTCGGCGGTGGCCGTCGGGATCGGGCCCTTCTTGGCCCAGGAGGCGGTGGCGGCCGCGGAGACCGTGGACTCGCTGGAGCCGGCCAGGATCTGGGTCTGGCTCTTGGTGACCCCGGCGAAGGCGCGGCCGACCGGAACGGAGGTGGTGGCCTGGACGGTCAGCGCGGCGGTGCCCTCCTCGGAGCCGGCGGGCACGTCGAAGTAGAGCTGGTCGCCGTCGGACGCCGTGGTGACGGGCTTGCCATCCTTGTCGGTGACCTTCACGCCGCTGGCGAGGTCCGCCGGCGGGGTCACCGTGGCCTGGCCGGCGTTGGTGTGGACGGTGACCGGGCCGAGGCGCTCACCGGAGCGGCCGGAGACCGCGACCGGGTCGAGCGCCAGGGAGGCCTTCGGCTCGGCGGTGACGGTGGCGGACTTCTCCAGCCAGTCCGCGAGCTTCTCCGCCTGCTCGTCCTTGGCGGTGACGTCGACGTGGTCGGAGAACCGCCAGATCGCGACCTGGGTACCGGCCGCCGCGGTCTTCTTGGTGAGCGGCCCGGTCTGGGCCGCTTCCGCAAGCTGCGTAAGGTCGTCGACCTGCGGGTAGGAGTGCTGCAGGACCCAGAGGATCTTGCCGGCGTCCTTGTTGCCACCGAGCGAGGTCTGGCTCCAGGGCGTCTCCAGGTACTTCGCCCGGTCCTGCGTGTGGTTGTTGATGTCGATGCAGTACGTCTGGAGCGTGCCGCCGCCGTCGACCTTCATCTCGAACAGACCCGCGGACACCGCGTCGTCCTTCTTGCCGTCCTCGTGGACGTAAGCGGTGTCGTAGGTCTTGAGCCCGTCCAGCACGGCGGTGGCTCCGCCCTGGTGCGCGGGCACCTCGTCGGCCGCCGCGCTGCCGGCGCCGACGAGGGCACCGGCCATGACCAGGCCGGACGCCACCGCGGCAGCGGTCAGCCGGGCTATGCGCCCGCGCCGGACGGTCGAGGCCGTCGCCGTGGACGACGAAACGGTCGCTGAAGAAGCAGAAAACACTGAATTCCCCTCCGGGCGAGACCCTCGCGCCCGGTACGCGTGTGGGGATTGTCCCGCCTGCTTACTCAAGTGCCTTGTGAGTACGGGGAGATCCTATGGAGCGGGCCAAGAACCGTCCCCCGTCATACCGTCCGACAACCATTCCGAATCGCAATCGTTATCCCGGGCAACTCGCGCCCCGTTGCGAACACCGGCCCCGGCACGCTCGGTCATCACGCGGTCACCAGGTCGGAGTCGGGCTTCCGGGGCGCGGCTCCGCCCTTCTGACGCGCCGTCCGCCGCAGCGCGGCCGGCCGCTCTTGCACCGGCGGCCCCTCCGACGGCTCCGCGTCGCCCGCGGCTTCGTCCCTGTCCACCGGCTCACCGCCCCGCCGCTCCGGCGCCTCCCGCACCGCCCACGGATCGTCGCTCCCCGCGGCGACCGGTGCCGGGCCGTACCGGGACGTCAGGCCGGGCTCGCCCCTGACCACCCGGCGGAACGCCGCCGTCCCCCGCGTCAGATCGTGGCCCACCGCCACCGCCTCGATGTCCACGAACGTCCGGCGCTTCCCCTCCGACTCCTCCTCGCGCACCTTCAGCCTGCCGTGCACCACCAGCGGCTCCCCCACCGCGACCGACCCCGTCAGATTCGTGGCCAGCGTGCGCCACGCCCACACGGTGTAGAAGCTCGTGTGCCCGTCGGCCCAGGCCTCCTTGACCCGGTCCCACCGCCGGGGCGTCACCGCGAACCTGAAACGGGCCATTCCCCCGCTCGCCGTGTCCCGGAACTCCACTGCCGTCGCCGCGTTGCCCACCAGCGTCACCAAGGTCTCGTTCATGACTCCGCCTCCCCTTTTCGCCCGGTCTCGGCGACCACACCGTGCGTGCGGTCACTGATCCCATGCTGGAGGGGAGGCGGAAATCCCGCTGGAGGCTGTGGACTAACGGCCCGTTGTGGAAAACTCCGTCACCGCCACGTACCTTTCGCGCACTTCGCGGTAGCGCGCCAGCTCGGCCGACACCGGGTCGAGCACCCTGGCCCGTCCGCAGGCCGCCGCCGTCTCGCGCAGCCGCCGTTCGGCCTCCTGGCCGTACCGCCGCGCGGGACCCCGGGCCGCCGCCGCGCACGACCACTCCACGAGCGGGCCGCCGACGATGCCGGCCAGCATCACCAGGGCGGGCGTCAGCAGCCCCGGCTCCAGTACTCCGATGATCTGGCCGGCCAGCCACAGGCCGCCGAAGATCTGGAGCAGCGTCATCGCCACCTGCGCCAGCACGGCCGCCGGCCACCAGGCGGGACGCGGCGGCTTCCCGGCCGCCCGCGCACCCCGGCTCTCGCCCGGGTGACCCGGCAGCTGACCGGCCGCCTCCCCTGTGCACGCGGCGCCCCCCGCGTCCAGGCCCACCCGCCCCGCCAGTTCGTCCAGCGCGTCCGGCAGCCCCTGCGCCCCGTGCACCGCGGCCTCGCGCACCGCCTGCGCCCAGGGCCCGGGCAGCCCGGCGGAGGCGTCGTCCGCCACCGTGCGCACCGCCTGCTCGACGCGCTGACGCGCCGTGAGCCGTTCCTCGGGCGGGGCGGCGAGCGGGGCGCGGTCCCGGCTGCCGGGCTGCCGGGCTGCCTCGTACCAGCGCCAGAGCCGCAGCCACGGCGTGCCGCACGCCCGTCCGGCGTTGCGGCGCCACTCGCGTTCGGCCGCCTGGCCCGCGGCCGCCGCGCCCACGGCCTCCGCGAGCCGGTCCGCGAACTCCTCGCGGGCCTGCTCGCCAAGACCCGGCCGCCCCTCGGCGACGTACACCGGCCGGAGCCTGGCCGCCGCCGCGTCCACGTCGGCGGACAGGCGCCGGGTGGCGGCCGTGCGGTCCTGGACGAACCGGCCGAGCAGTTCGCGCAGTTCGCCGACGCCCTCGCCGGTGAGGGCGGACAGGGAGAGGACGGTGGCTCCGGGCTCGCCGTGCTCGCCGAGGGCCATGCCGTCCTCGTCGAGCAGCCGGCGCAGGTCGTCGAGGACCAGGTCGGCGGCCTCGCCCGGCAGCCGGTCGATCTGGTTGAGGACGACGAAGGTGACCTCGGCGTGGCCGGCGAGGGGCCGCAGGTAGCGCTCGTGCAGGGCCGCGTCCGCGTACTTCTCCGGGTCGACCACCCAGATCACGGCGTCGACCAGCGCGAGCACCCGGTCCACCTGGTCGCGGTGGCCCCTGGCCGCCGAGTCGTGGTCGGGCAGGTCGACGAGGACCAGGCCCTGGAGCGCCTCGTCGGCCGCCGCGGCGGGCTGCGGCCTGCGCCGGAGCCTGCCGGGCACGGCCAGCCGGTCGAGCAGTCCGGCGGCCCCGTCGGTCCAGGAGCAGGCGAGGGGGGAGGAGGTGGTGGGCCTGCGCAGGCCGGTCTCGGAGAGCTGGGCGCCGGCGAGCGCGTTGAAGAGGGCCGACTTGCCGCTGCCGCTGGCCCCGGCGATGGCGACGACGGTGTGCCGGGAGGAGAGCCGCTGGCGGGCCGCCGCCTCGTCCAGTACCCGGCCCGCCTCGGCGAGGGCGGCCCGGTCCAGGCGGGCCCTGGACAGGCCGACGAGTTCGCGCAGGGCGTCCAGGCGTGGCCGGAGCGGGCTGCCGGAGTCCACGTACGCCTCGACCTGCGGCCCGCCGTCGTCCTCCGGGGGGATCTCGTCCGGGGTCTGCTCGGTCTCCTTGCGGGCGGCCTGCGCGCGCCGGGCGATCAGCCCGTCGTCCCATCCGGTGCCGGAGCGCGACGCGTCGGAGAGGTGCTCCCCGGCCCCGCCCTGCCCCGGATTCTCGTCAGTGACGGCAGTCATCGCTGCCACCTCTCCTTCTGCAGTAGGGACAGCGCGGCGATCAGTTCGGCCTGCGGTTCGGGGGCCACGTCGAGGGAGTCCAGGGGGGCGAGCCGCCGGTCGCGTTCGCCGTTCAGCACGTGGTCGAGACAGTTGGTGAGCAGCGCGCCGCCCTTGTCGCGCAGCCGCAGCGCGCCCTGTGCGCCGATGCGTTCGGCGAGTTGTTCGCCCGCGGTACGGGCGCGGCGGCCGCCGAGCAGGGCCGCGGCCAGCAGTGCGGCGACGGTCTCGGGGTCCGGGGCGGTGTTGCGCTCCATCAGGCGCAGCTCCTCCTCGGCCAGTTCCTCGAGGATCCGGCGCCACCTGCGTACGGTCATGTCGATCCGGCCCCGGATGTCCTCGGCCGGTCCCCAGCCGCCCTCCTCGCGGCCCGCCGCCTCGAAGGCGAAGGCCGAAGCGGCGGGTTCGCGGCGCCAGACGGTACGGATCTGCTCGTCGGCGGCGGCGACGGCGCACTCCAGGAGCGCGGCCAGGCTCTCGACGAGCGCGTCGAGCACTTCCTCGGACGTGCTGTACGTGGGGTAGCCGCGCCAGCGTGTCCGGGCGTCGCCGGCGAGCGCGCCGCCGTTCTTCAGCCTGCGGCGGACCCTGGCGCCCTCCTTCCCGTACGCGTCCTCGACGACCCCTGTCAGCCGTACGGCGGCCGCGTACTGCGCGGCGACGGCCCCGGCGAGCGCGGGCATCCGGACGTCCAGGGAGTCGATGACGCCCGTGGCCGTCCGGCCGACCGCCTGTTGACGGGCCGCCGGGTCCTGGGCGCGGTGGGCGAGCCAGGCGCGCAGCGGGGCGACCGCGGTGGTGGGCAGCAGTCCGCTGCCGCCGCCGGCGGACTCGGGGAGTTCGGGGATGGTGAACCGGGGCACCTCGCCGAGGCCCGCCTTGGTGAGCAGGGCGCCGTACTGCCGGGAGACCTCGGCGATCACCTGGTGCGGGACGCGGTCGAGGACGGTGACGAGCGAGGCGTTGTACTCCTTGGCGGTGCGCAGCAGGTGCCAGGGCACGGCGTCGGCGTACCGGGAGGCCGTGGTGACCATGACCCAGATGTCGGCGGCGCAGATGAGTTCGGCGGCCAGGACCCGGTTGCGCACGACGAGGGAGTCGATGTCGGGGGCGTCCAGCAGGGCGAGCCCGCGCGGCAGCCCGGGGGCGGTCTCGACGCGCAGCGCGGTGCCTTCCTCGGCGGCGTTGCCGTCGGGGCCGTCGAGGTCGTCGCACTGGCCGGGGTCGGCGTACTCCTCGGGCGACAGCCAGACGCGGGTGAGCTGCGGCAGCACCCGTACGCCCGCGAACCAGTGCTGGTCGTCCGGGTGGCAGACCAGGACGGGCGTGCGGGTGGTGGGCCGGAGCACCCCGGCCTCGCTGACCCTGCGCCCCACCAGGGAGTTGACGAGCGTCGACTTGCCGGCGCCGGTCGATCCGCCGATGACGGCGAGCAGGGGCGCCTCGGGGTCCTTGAGCCGGGGCAGCAGATAGTCGTCGAGCTGGGCGAGCAGCTCGATCCGGGTCTGCCTGGCGCGAAGGGCCCCTGGGAGGGGAAGTGGAAGACGCACGGCGGCGACACAGTCGCGCAGGGCGGAGAGTGCGTCGATGAGCTGAGGCCGTACGTCCAAGGTCACCACATGCGAAGAATGCCCAATTTTGGCGCCCTTTTGAAGCGTATAGCCACTTCTGCGCGCCGGTTCCCCCGTCCGGACAGGGGTGATGAGGGGGGCGCAGGCATAACGAGTGCACAACACCCGAGGCGTGAAGCGTCAAAAGCGATGCATGAATCGCACCCACCTGCGATTATCGTCTCGCTTCACTGAACCTCCACATCGTGCCACGCAGGTGAAGCAACGAGGTCGAGCCAATCGGAGCCCTATCCTTGTCCCGGCAAGGTCACGGACCACCCGGTCCCGGGGCTCCCGACACCGCAGCCACTACCCGGCCCCCGTAGCTCAGTGGATAGAGCAGGCGCCTTCTAAGCGCTTGGCCGCAGGTTCGAGTCCTGCCGGGGGCGCACGTTTATACAGGTCAAAGGCGGTTTTAAGCCCTTCGCAAGATCACTTGCGGAGGGCTTTTTCGTTGCCCAGGAGCGCACTTTGCCCCGTTTTCCGCCCTCTTCTTGAGCTCCTCGTCCCACATACGTCCCCCAGTTCGGAAGGTATCCCACGGTCTGCCCGCAGCCGTAAGAGAGTAATACCTGGTCAGAGTCATCCTGACGGCCCTTCGGGTGCACACAGAGCTGGCGACAAAGCGGCGCCTGCCCTGTTCGTGACTGCTGACTCAAGCTGCTCCATCTCGGCGCCAACCACCCGAGTGGCGCCGCCGCCGAACCACGCAGGTCGCGGAGCCAGCGGCTGTGCATCGGCCGCTGGCCCGGAGAGCCGCTTCGTCCCAAGCCCAGGGCCCTGCCGGAGACGAGCCTCACCCCTCGTCGTCTCCCCCTTCGGGTTCCGTGGTCAGCCCCGCCGCGTCCACGAGGTCCGGGTCCGTATCGTTGTCCATCGCGCTCCCCTGCTCCTGCTCCACAGTTGGCCCCGCCGTCGCTCCCGTTGAATTCTCATCACTCTCCACGAGCATCGGGAGGACGTATGCCTGGGCCAGTCCGGCCAGGTGAAGCGGGAGCGGCAGGGACAGCGCCGCCGCATAATCCGGTGCCTGGCGCAGTTGGTGTACGGCGAGGGCCAGCGCCTCTGCCTCGTCCGGCTTTCCCAGGGCAAGGGCGCCCGGGTCGTCATCCGTCTGACAGCCGAGCACCGCGATCTCGAGCAAGGTCGGGTTCCAGGCGCTGGTGCCCGCCTGCGAGGTGAGGTTGCCCGCGGCGTTGACCCTGGTGGCCAGGCGGTCGAGGGCGGGCGACACAGCATGGGTACCGGGGCGTTCCGTGGTGCTGTAGAAGATCCGGTCCCCTGATGAGGCCCCGCCCTGCGACGGGATAGCCTGAACCCAGAAGCCGGCCGGCTGGCCGTGCGGCTTACCCGGTTCCGCCAGGCCCCACCACTGCGCGGCCTCCCGCCCGCCACACCCTCGGACGCGCACAAGGCGGAGTTCGTCGTCGAGCCGGCCCGCGGGGGCGTGGCCCGTCCGGATCAGATCCCGCTTGATCCGGCCGTCCTGCAGCCATGGCCAGTGCAGCCTGCTGTTCTGTGCGTGAGTGATCAGCGCGGTGGGCTGACCGCGGAGCGAGTGCAGTACACGCTGGAGGAATGCCGCTGTCTCCTTGCGCTGCTGGGCAAGGTTGGTGCGCCACTGCTTGCCGGTCACGCGGGGGGCACTCGATTGCGGGGCGCCGCCTTGCGGGTTGGGCTCCGCGCATACCTCGGGATCGATCTCGGCCTGTTTCACCAGGCCAAGGAGGAAGCGCGGATACGGCACCCACTCCCCCGCGGCATCGTCCCATCCTCGTACGGCGGCCTGACCCGTCGCGTCCGGCAGCGGCGTGGCCATGACGGCCACAGGCAGGTGCTTGGGCAGGCGGGTCGGGCCGTCCTTGCGGCGCTTCACCATCCAGACCGCGGCGTACTGAAGCCCGTCGGGCAGGTCGTCGCCGAGGGTGTGCTGCGGTAGTACGCGGACGCCGAGCTGACGCAGCCCATCCAGCCAGGAGCTGTGGGTGCGATGCCCGATGCTGTCCGCATTGTCGATCTGCCGGTCGGTGGACGGAGTCACGACGAACTGGGTCAGTACGCCCGCGTCGGCGCACCCCAGCCGAATGGTGAATTTGGGGTCCGTCGTCGACGGGCGGAAGGTGCTGCGGTGGGCGATCTCCACCAGGGCGAGTTCAGGACAACCGGGGTCCGCGCCGTCCGCGCGGAGCCATGAGTCCAGGGCTTTGCGGCGCTCGACAATGGCCGTCGAGATGGCCGCTCCCTTGCCTTTGACGGCCGGGTCAGGCACCAGCCGGTCTCCGAGGCCGTCGGCCAGGGGCAGGCACCGCAGCCGCAGGATGAGTTCCTCCGTCTGCCATTCGAGGACGACCGGTGCCCCAGGCCGGGCTTCGTCGAAGTGCCGGTCCGTGATCGCGGCTGCGGAGGCGCCGCCGTCACCGTCAAGACCCAGGGCGTGCGCGAACTGGGCCACTGCCTCCTTGCGTACCTCTGGTGACTGCCACAGCAACCGAACCTCCACCAGCGGTGGACCACTGTGGTGCTGGGCCGGGCCAGCGATCCGTGCCTGCGCCGCGAGACTCGCCCTGCGCGCCTGGGTCTCGCGGCGCAGCTCGGTCTTCTTGGCCTCGTCGGTCCTCGGTTTGGGCCGTCGGTTCCCGGGTGCGCCGATGCCCTTGCCGCGCCCCCGCTTCAGATCGGATACCCGCACCACGGGCTCCGGAAGGGCCTGTTCGGCCCATTCGGTCAGCTGGGCGCGCTGGTTGGGCATGAAGCCGGTGCCGATCTCGTGGTTTCCCATCCGGGTGCTGTGCACCACTGCGGCGCGGACCCCTCCACCCTCGCCGATCCAGGAGCCCGGTTCGGCGAGGAGTTGTTCGGGGTCGGGGAAATTGCCAGCAAGGCTGAGTCCGCGCAGGATGCCGGCCGTGTCGTTCTCGGACCAGGCGAAGGTGTCCGCTGCCCGGTCCCGGCGCAGTCGGGCGAGCGCGTAGCGCTCGGTGGCCGGCGCTCCGGGGAGCCAAGGGATGGTGGGCCTCAAGTAGGCCGTGGTGGCTTCCCGATAGGAGAGGTTGAGGCGTTTGGTGGTGACCCGCGGATGCGTCGCCCATCGTCGTACGCCCCAGTGCAGGTGCAGACGCGGCCTGGCATCGAACGGCGTGGTGTGCAGGGAGATGTTAAGTACGACGGAGAACCACCACTCCTTACGCTTGACCGTCCGGATCAGGGGCTGCGACATGAGCTCGGCCCCCTGGTCGCGAGGCCCGCGAGGTACAGCCCGAAAGCGCAGCTCTCCTCCTTCGAAGCGGTAGGGGTCGAGGGACAGGATGCGGCGGGCCAACGCGTCGGTGGCGAGCTGGTACTGCCGGGGGTCGGGGGCGGCGGTCCCGCCGGGGGTGGCGGGACCGGTGAGCAGTTCGACGCCGGAGACCGGCTGCCACTCGGGCAGGTTCCGCTTGAGGTCGGCGCTGCTCGCGAGCAGCGCCGAACGGAACGCGGGGTCCTGCCCCGCACCCTTGGGACCGAGTGTGCGCAGCCATGAGTCCAGGAGCTGCCGCAGGGAGCGTTCCGGGAGGGGATCGGTCGCCGAAGCGGGGACGTACATCCAGAAGTCCTCGGCGGTCGGGGAGCGCTGCTCCGGCCCCGGCTCGACGGGGACACGGGGGCGGGGGCGCACGATCACGTCGGGAGCGAGGGTCTGCAGGACGCCGTCGAGCCGGCGCGTGGGCAGGGTCAGCTGCCTCTTCTCCTCGTCGCGCCCGTGGTTGTGCAGTTCGAGAAGGTCCGCGTGCCAGTGTTCGGGAAAGGCGAGGGCACGGTAGTCCTCGGTCCAGGGCTCGCTGCCCTCGGCGAGGTGGTACGCGGATCGGCGGATGTGCTGGTACATGTCCGTTCTCCCTGCGATGTCGTACGTGGCCGGTGGAGCGGCGTGTCTTCGACAGCCTTGGCAGCGGCGGCGTCCCGGTGTGTCAGTCGGTGCCGCTCGGCGCGGACGGAGCGCCAAGGCCGCACAGCGCTTCGTACAGCGGCCGGTAGAGCAGCTTGACGAGTTCGATGTCGGCAGGGTCGGGCCCGCCGGCAGTGTTCTCGGTGCCGCTGAAGTACGGGGCGAGAACGTCCCGGAGGCGTACCAGCAGTCCCGGGTCACTGGTACGGGACCGCCTGTTTCTGCCTGCGACGGGTGCCTGTGCCGCGGCCAGCCGCGGCGCGAAGGCGGCGTCGACGAACACGACGCGGGCCGGCACACCACCGCGGACAAGGCGGCCGATGACCTGCCAGATGGTGACGAGCTGGTCCCAGACGAAGGACTCCTTCTCGTCGTCGGAGAGCGAGGAGTAGATGTAGGGACGGGACAACACGTGCCGCCAGACGCGGCGGGCGACGGTGCGGAAGGAGCCGCCTGCCGAGTCGAGACCGTCGACTTCCGCCACCAGATCATCGAACGTCGCCCCCCCGCTGGCCAGTTGACCTCGTACGAACCGGCTCGCCCAGTCGTTGATGGCGAACACAGCCAAGGACAGGTCATCGGGACGGGGGTGGGGACGGACCAGGAAGAACACCGTTCCGAACGCCGCCACCCTTTCCTCACCGGGACGCTGCGGGGTGGTGAGGATGTTGTGTCCGCGCTCGACGGCGAGCAGAGGAGCGACGAGCAGTTCGGCGTCCGGGTCCTCAGCGAAAGAGGCGAGGTCACCGCGCCGCACCGCTCCGGTGCTCCGTGTCCGGCTCCCGCCTGGCGCGGTGCCGTCGACCGCGGCTTCGAGCTCCGCGTCGTCGGCGGCCAGGACGCGTACCCGGCCGCGCCAGCGCGGGATCTCGTCCAGGGCCGTGGCAGCCACCCCTGCCTCTGCGTAGCTGCCCACCAGAAGCAGGGCGCGCCTGCGGCGCTGGTCGGGGATTTGTGCAAGTTCGCTCTGCAGCGGAGAGGTGGTTCCGTCCCTGCGGGGACGGGCCAGACGGTCGATCATCAGGCGAAGGACGTCCTCGCGTTTGTCAGGATCCTGCCCGGAGAGGCGGATCGGCTGCCCGGCCGCGTCGTAGAGGAACTCGGTGCGAAACGCAGTGTCCCGGATGGACCGCAGCGCCTTGCTCTGCGGTTTCAGGACCGCTCGGACGGGAGCGAGGACATGGGCGCGGGTGGACGTGCCGGCCCAGCTGGTGCCGGACATCAGCAGAACGTGCGGGCCGGCCTCTCCCCGGGCGGGATCGGCGCCGAGCTGGGGAAGGCCGAGGAGCAGTTCGCGGCCCACCCCCGCGCAGCGGAAGAAGCGCAGGGTTCCCGTGCGACGACCGTCCTTGTCGCGGGCGGCCGCCCGTTCGTCGATGAGGTATTGGAAGCCGAGGACGTTGCCCATGGGCGCCTCGGGCAGGAGCGGCGCGTAGTCGAGCGGCGGCCGACGGGTCAGTTCGTGGCTCGCCGCGTCGAGCCGCAGCGCCGCCTCCACCTGGGGCCACAGGAAGGTCACCCGGTCCAGACGCTGGTGCAGCGCGGCGAGCACAAGGGTGAACTCCAATCTCCGCGCGTTCAGTTCGCGCCATTCCTCGGTAAGCGGCACCTCCTCGCGCGCCGGGTCCCTGTCCTGACGGACGGTGGACGGCGGCCGCTGCTGGGGCCCCGGTGCTCCGACGAGGAAGGAATCGAGGAGCGCGCGGACCCGGGCGCGCGTCCGCTTCTCGTCGAGGGTGTGCAGAACGTCGTGGGCGAGGGCGGTGAGCTCGTCGGCGGGCGTCAGGTAGGGGCCCCGTCCGCCGAGCGGATCGTCCCGGAACATGTCGAAGAATCCGGTGATCTCACTGCGGCGGGGCGCCCAGGGCGCCTCCGACTCAGGGAGATCCGCCTCCCCCGGGCCGTCCGCGCCGTCCCTTTCGCCGTCCTCCTCGTCCTCGTACAGCGCAGTCTCGTCCTCGACGTCCCCCGTCTCCGTGCCGTCCGGACGTCGGACGGACCGGCCGGACTTCAGCGGATACCAGGCGTTCAGCAGTTTCTCCTGAAGAGTCCATGCGCTGAAGTAGTCGATCTGTGCCCAGTTCCGCAGCCCCTCGTCGTCGATGAGCATGGCGTACAGCCGGTCCGCTGCGGTGCCAACGATGTCCAGGGCTGCGGACCACCGCTCCACGTCCTGGTCGGAGAGCGGCAGTCGTCCCTGCCGGGCGAGTTCGGCGATCTCATGGGTCTGCAACTGGTCGAGCCAGGAATCGGAGACACCGGTGGTGACGAGGGTGGCCGACGGTGCGAACATCTGGTCCAGCTGCATCTGTACGCGGTCGGCCTCGTCGACGATCACGATGTCACTGCGCAGACAGGCCAGTTCCAGGTAGCGCAGGCGTTCGGCGTTGAGCTGGCGTGGAACAGCCGTCTGAACGAGGCTGGCGGGGTTCGCCACCCAGATGAGCGCGTCGACGAGGTCGCGCGCAGCAGAGTGCCGGGGGCAGGCGCTCCACAGCGGGCAAGCGTGCGGGGTGCCCCATTCCTCCTCTTCCCCGGCACCGTCCTCGGGAGTCTGCCTGTCGGCAGCGCCGCGGGCGCGTTCGAGTGCGCGCAGGGCGTTCTCGGCCGCCACCTCGTCCCCACCCTCGTCGGCTCCGGCCCTCCGCACAGGGTGCAGGCCGCCGCACGGTGCGTCGTTGTAACGCAGCGGCTCTGATGTGTCGAGTGCGCGCAGCGCGTCCAGTGGACAGGCGGTGCTGAGGTGTCTAAAGGTCGCATCAGTATGGGCAAGTAGTGAGTGCGCTCCACGCGCGGCGAGCCTGCGGTGCAGCCGCTGGGTGTGCTGGGGACGCGTGGTGCCGCCCTGGATCAAGGCGGCGCTCAGACCGAGTCCGCGGAAGAGTTCGGTCAGGGTGAGCTGTTCGGCCACATCACCGACGACGAGTGTGGTGCGCAGGCCATTGTGGTGCGCCCAGACGGCAAGCAGCGTCATCAGGGTTGATTTACCTGCGCCGACCATGCCGACGAGGTGGGTGAGCCGGTTCAGTGGCAGCGCGGACGCCGGCGCAAAGGCGGTCCCGTCGGGGCTACGGGTGTCGAGATCGAGGTCGTCGAGGCGCTGGGCCCAGTTTCCCTCCTTGCGACCGCGCCGCCGTTCCTCCTCGTCCATCCACCGTGCCACGTCGTCGAGTTCGTCGAGTGGCACGTCCAGAGGTCCTGCGGTGGCCGGGCGTCCGGCGGTGAGGGGGTGACCCGGGAGGGGGTCCCGTACGAGGTCGGCCGGGATGGTGACGGAGGTGCGCCGGTGGCGGCGGTCCATGAAGCGATGCTCGCCCGCCTCCGCCTGATCCAACGGTTTGACGGCGAAGCCCGGCAGGCTCGCCAGTGCCTCGTCGTACACGGCGAAGCGGTCGGCGGCGACCATGGGAGCAACCCGGTATGCCGCCTCCCCCTGTGCCGGGACGCGGTAGGCCCGCAGCCGTTCCGGCAGTTCCAGGTACGTGTTCAGGGACTGCCGCCACATCCGGCCGCGGCGCATCGGCCACAGCAGGTGCCGGGCGGCGGCCAGCGCGGCCTGCTCCGCGGCGCCCAAGGGCAGCTTCGCGGCCCGTGCGAAGGCGAGGCCGTAGCCGCCCAGGAGTGTCCACGCCCCGTCGGCGGCGTGGCCGGGCGCCACGGTCTCCATCAGCCGCAGGGCGAGCTCGACCTGGCAGAGCAGTGCGGGACGGGTCCTGGCGTGTTCCTCGGGCCAGGGCCCGAGCGCGGCCACGACCGGCTGGTACCAACTGCTGCGGTCACGCATCGTCCGCTCCGTCCTCCTGCCCGGCGTCCTCGGCCGGGGGCGTGTTGTCCATGGGGCGGCGTCCGGCGGTCCCTCGGCCGGGGCGCGGCGGTTTGTCCGCTCCACCGTGGAGCGGACGAATGGAGGCGTCCGGCCCTTGGTCACCAGCCAGTCGCAGCCGGGCCGCCCGCACGAATTGGCGATCCGTCAGGAGTCTGAGCCCATCCGCCTGAGCGCCCCGCTCCTTGGCGTAGCTGTCGAGATAGTCGCGGCGTGCGCGGACCCTGAACTCCGGTACGACCCAGCACGCCTCGTCGTAGGGCGGTTCGGCCCGCACCGCGGTCGCGCTGCGGCCGAGGAAGGCGGGATGCGCCCAGTCCTTGACGTCCACGGCCCACACATGACCGTCGGGGAAGATGACTCTCACGTCGTACGAGTCGAAGTTGGGCCACATCTCAACGGTGAGCCCCAGCGCCCGCAGCTCACCCTCCAGGGAGGTCTCCGCCTGCCCGGGCCCGGTGACGAACAGCCGCAGCGGTTTGCGTAGTTGGCGCAGCTCTCCGGTCTCTGCCGCCACGAGCGCCCGGCCGTGCGGCGCGGGGCCCTGGTGGCGGCATTGATCCCGCTCGCACCACCACTCGGTGTCGGACACCGGGTGCAGCAGGGTCAGGCAGCGGTGACAGCACAAATACGAACCGTCGCGCCGGAACCCGGCGGGGACGCGGGCGTAGATCTCCTCGACGAGGAAGCGGACCGGGTCGAGGAAGAGGTCGCAGCTGATCTCGGCCCAGTCATCTTCCGTGAGTACGGGTCGGGTGACCAAGAGGCGGCGGAAGGCCGTGTACGACTCGGGCGCCGACATCGCACGGCAGACCCGCAGGGCCTCGTGAATGACCATGCGGTCGTACTGTCGCCCGGTGCTGTCGCCGTATCCGCGCACAGAAAGTTCGTGGCAGAGCTGGGAGGGTTCTCCCGAGCCCTCGTCGATCAGCCGGTCCGCGGCGTCGAACAGGTCGGCGGGCAGCTGGTCGAGAGGCCAGCTGCTGAGCGGCCGGGCGCGGGCCCAGCGGACCATCTCGGGTACGCCGGCCGGGGGCGTGGCTCCGTTGCGCAGACACTGGAGGGCCAGGGCGTTCAGGGCCCGCTGCGCGCCGGCCGGATAGGGCAGGGCAAAGGCGTCGAGGTCGTCGACGGCGGCCAGGTGAAGGACAGCAGTGGCCACGTCCCTCAGCAGAACGACGTCCCGATTGAACAGCCAATCCGGGGCTGCCTGTTGGTCAGTCATCGGACGACGTACCCCTCTTGCGGCGTCAGCTCGGCACTCGGCCCGGATCTGTCGGCGGACGAGGGCGTACCGGGGCCGTACGGCAGCGGATGATCAGCGGCGTAGGTCCTGCCGGGACGGCACCAGGTGCGCGCCAGGCAGCCGTGGCAGTGGCGCCCAGTCTTCGGTTCGTACGTGGTGTCCTCAAGGAGCGGCTGGGCAAGACCGGCGATGACGTGCCGGGCTTCGTCGACGATCTCGGCGCGCCCGGGATCGACACGTTCGAGCCTGCTCTCCCCGCGGCCCTCGCGCAGGTGCTCCAGCTCGACCCAGGAGCGGCGCGGGTCGTCGCCCAGCGCCCCCGCGTGGAACAGAAGTACACCGAGCGCCAGTTGCGGATACGTGCGAAGCAGTGAATCCCGCTCCCACAGCGGGCGGGAGGATGTCTTCGTCTCGCGCCAGATCCACCGGCCACGGTGGGTGTACACCAGGTCGGGTACGGCGAGAACGACGACATCGAGTTCGGGAACGTAGGCCGTCACCCGATGCTGCACGAGGACGTGCTCGTCGGCACCGAGTCCGTCGAGCGGGCACAGCAACCGGTGCCCGGCCAGCATTCCTGCGGCCTCACGCGCGGACGCCTCGTCCAGACCGGTTGTCGACCGCAGCACGTCCGAGTCGGGGGCCGCACGGTCCCGGCAGCCACGCACCGGCCGTTCCCCGTGGAGCGCGTCCAGCCACGAGTCGACGACCCTTCCACGTCGGGCCCCCTCGTTCTCGCCGGACAGGTCGTTGAGGTGCAGACGCCGCACCAGGTGGTACTGCGCAGGACACTCCGCATACAGGCGCAGGTCCCAGGCGGAGACGGAACGACGCTTGCGTGCGACAGACATGGGGCGCCCTCCCCACAGGCCCGGGGTGCGCCTCAGATCCGTACAGCCGGCGATGGCCTTGCAGTCGACGCAGCTCTCGCCGGGCCTGGTGCCGGTCGCGGTCGCGGTGGAGAGGAACGCCGGCACGGCGTCGCCCTCGAACCGCTTGCTCGCCTCGATGGGCCCCTCGCCGAACGACGGTGCCGCACCGAGCAGTGGTTCCACCGAACCATCGGCGCACCCGACGTCGAAGACGCGCACCAGGGCGGGCGGGCGGGCGGTGCCGGTCGCCCCGGCCGGGGGTTCGTCCCGCGCCCTGCGCCGGGGCGTGGGCGCCCCATGGGCCATCACCTGCGCCACGGCCCCGAGTTCAGTGCCGGGGCGGCCCGTCTTGGCCCGACCCAGCGAGGGCAGCCAGAGGTCGCGTACCGTCTCGTCAGTGGAGGCGTACATGCGGCCCCACAGGGTGTGCTCGTACTGCCGGGCACCGCGCGCATCGGGTGCGTGCAGTCGGCGGGTGCGCCACGTCCACGGCTGCTTGACCGCCAGGGTGGGCGGCAGCCCTGCTTCCGTGGCGGCGGCCTGCTCCCGGGCGCGGGCCGCGACGTACCGCTCCAGGGCGTGCGCGGTCCATGCGAGATGTACGGGGTGGACCGGGGCACCCCTGCCTCGGAACGGTCCGCGGGTGTTCCGCAGCTCCTCGCGCACCTGCTCGACGGACCGGCCGTCATGCTCCACACGATCGAGCGCCGCAAAGAGCGGGCCGAATCCGAACTCCTCGTACGGCGTGGACAGGAACGGCACGGCCGGTTCGGCGACGAGTTGGGGCCGCATCGCGATGCGGCGGTGCGTGGGGCAGGCCGCGGCGTCGGGCCGAGCCATCCGGGGACTCGCCTTGATCAGCCAGTCCTCTCCGACTACACCCGGTGGGTTTTGCATGATGACCCCCGTTGCAAGGCGGCAAGGGCAAAGTGGACGTCCAGGACCAAGGGGCCTGGCAGGCTACGAACGGGACCCTGGACGCGATCCAGCATGCCACACATCTGTGAACTGAGTCCATGAAGATCTAATAGAGTAGCCACTTCACGCTAGTCTGTTGTGCCGGATGGTGCGGAAGGACGAAGGGGCGGCGCGGCGTGGACGTGGATTCGTACGCGGAGATGTACAGGCCCGGCACGGGTGACCTGATCGACGGGCGCTACGAGTTGGCGGAGTCGCTCGGCAAGGGCGGGATGGCCCACGTCTGGCAGGCCCGCGAGATCTCCACGGACAGCGAGGCTTCCGAAGGTCGCGCGACGTCAGCGGGTCGCGAGGTCGCGGTGAAGTTCCTGCGCCACGACTCTGAGGCCCTGTACGCCCTGGACCCCGAGGAAAGGGAGGCCGAACTCGCTGTCAGAAACGCCCGGTTCCGGCGCGAGGCCACGCTTCTGGGCACGCTCGACCACCCGGGCATCACGGAGCTGTACGGCAGCGGAACGCACCGGGGCGTGCCGTACATCGCCATGCGGCTGGTGACCGGGGTGAGCCTGCGAACCTTCCTCGACGAGCACACACCACTGCCGCTGGCGACGGCGATCGCGGTCGCCGTGCAGATGGCGGGAGCGCTGGCCTGCGCGCACACGCTGCCCGTCGTGCACCGGGACCTCAAGCCGGCCAACATCATGATCGACGACGAGGGGGCGGTCGTCCTGATCGACTTCGGCATCGCCAAGCCGCTGCGGTCCGACGCCACCCGGTACACGGCGCACGGTTCCACCCTCGGCACCCGCGGTTATCTCGCGCCCGAGCAGTTGCTGGAGCGCGAGCCCACCGCGCGGACGGACGTGTACTGCTTCGGCTGCGTCTTCTACGAACTGCTCACCGGGCGCCCGCCGTTCCCCCTAGGCGCGGACTCCGGGCTGACCGAAAGACATCTCTACGAGGAGCCGCTGCCGCCGAGTGTGTACGCCGCGGGCATCCCCGAGGCGATCGACGATCTCGTGCTGCGCATGCTCGCCAAGCAGCCCGGACAGCGACCGCCCGTGGACGAGGTTCTGGCGGTCCTCGAACCGCTCGGCCCGCAGCCCGGTGACCACGGGCCCCGTCCGCGCACCCACCCCGACGCTACGGCGCCGCTTCGCCGGCCCGCGGACCGGGCCGTACGCACACTCCGCGCTCCCGCCGCGTCCCCTGTCCCGCCCTTGGCGGAGGGCGAGGCGGAGTGGCTCGACGCCCGCGCGGTGGAACTGCTCTGCGCGCGGGCCGAGTCGGAGATCGCCACCGGTGAACCCGGTGACGCGACCGGTCGTCTGAGCGCGCTGACGGAACGGGTGCGCGGGGAGTGGGGAGCGCGCCGCCCACTGGCGCGCCGTGTGTGGCGAGGAGCGGCGGACGGGCTCCGTCTGGCCGGGGACTTCGGCTCCGCGGCTCGTCTCTACGAGGGGATCGACGACGCTCTCCTGCATGGTGATGGTCCGGCCGAACGGGCGGAGCGCGCGGTGATCCGGCTGCGGCTGGCCGAATGCCGACTCGTCTTCGGTGAACTGGAGGCCGTCGTCGCCACGGTCGACGCCGCGGGCCGCACGGCTGCGGGCCTGCCTCACGAGCACGCCGTGCAGGTCGAGTCCGTACGACGTGAGGTCGACGCCCAGCTCTCGGCACGGCTTGCGGACGCGGACGGTCATGGCGCCTCGCAGGCCCGGACGGACGGCGAGGCGCCGTGACACGCTCCGCCTCCTCACACCGCCGGACGCGCTACGCCCCGCCCGCGAGACGCCCGGCCGCCAGTTCGTCACCGAGGTCGTGGACGAGGTCCGCACCGAGCTCGGCGGTGCGTCGCGCCAGCTGTTCGAAGGCGGCGAGCTCACGAAACGCCTCGCCGTAGCGCCGCTGTTCGCGCAGCGGCACCTGGCGGACCTGGAGGCGGCGGACATCGATGCGGGAGGAGCTCGTCGCATGGGTCCCGGCCTGGCGGACGTTGGCCGGGGCGCGCAGCGAACCGGCGAGGAACCAGGCGTCCAGCTGCTCGGGCTGCACCCGCACGGCGTGCAGCTGAGCGCCCAGGGCGGTGGGTGCTCCTTCGTGGACCCAGGCGGAGAAGGCCCGCGCCACTCCCACCACGACAATGTCTCCGGGTGCGGCGATCACAGCTTCGCGCAGCGCCGGGTCGTCGCCGGCGAGGTGTCCCCTGGGTGCGCCGCCCGACAGGAGGTCGGGAACCGTCAGGAGCGGAATGTCCTCGGCGGACGGCGTCCCGGTGCGGACCGCCGTCTCTGGTGGCTGCTGGCCGCCGCGCAGGGTGAGCGCCCCCGCCCGCGCCAGTTCGGCGACGGTGGTGGCCGTGGGTGTGTCCTGCGCCGCAGAGGCGAGTTCGAGCGCCGCGAGCAGCCGGGCGGACTTGGTCACCTTGGCGGTGAGGTCCTTGAACTCCCGCCAGGAAGCGACCAGTCGGGGCGCACTGTCCGCCGGGGACGGGGTGATGTGGCGTCCCGGAGTGAGGTCGACCTCGTCGTCGAGCAGCTCGATGACGGGTACGCGCTGCACATGGGCAGATCCCTCGGCCGGGTCCGTCCCCCCCACGGCCTCGCGCAGGAAGTCACCGATCGCCGCCCAGTCGGGGGCCCATTCACGGCCCGGATCCCGGGGGAAGCGGGACACTCCGTCAGCCACCATCAGGTGGCCGCCCACGGGTGGCTCCTCACCTGCCGCGGGCGCCCGTAGCACCCACAGGTGCAGGGAGACGCTGTGCGGCGCGGCACACCCCGGCGGCAGCGCCACGACGGCCTTCAGCTGGCCGGTGCGCAGCAGGGACCCGCGGATGCGGCGGCCGGCCTTGCGCGCCGCCACAGCGGGAGGCAGCAGCAGCACGGCCGCGCCTCCCGGCCGCAGCCCCGCCAGACAGTGCTGGACCCAGGCGAGTTCGGGTTCAGTACGCGGCGGCAACCCGTGGCTCCAGCGGGCGTCCGTGGCCAGCTCCTCGTACCCCCAGTTCCGTTCGTTGAACGGCGGGTTGCACAGCACGATGTCGGCGGGGATGTCGGCGAAGGGGTCGTCACGCAGCGAGTCCCCCGCGCGTACGTCGATGGAGGCGGGCTCTGTCCGCGGTGCCTGCTCGGCGAGGTTCAGGCGTGCTTCGGCGAGCGCGGCGAGGACAGGGTCGCGGTCGCCGCCGAGCAGGGTCGGCGCCCCGCCGCCCTGCTCCTCGGCCATCTCGGCCCCGGCCGTCAGGAGGTGGCCGGTGCCGCAGGCGGGGTCCATCGCCGTGATGCCGCCATCGACGGCGGCGACGCGGGTGGCGATGTCCGCCATGAGCGCGGCAAGTGGCTCGGGGGTCGTGGCGATCTGGCGTACGTGGACGTCGAGCCAGCGGCGCAGCAGGAAGGCGAAGGACTCCGGTCCTCCTTCGCGCTGCCCGAGGTCCACGGCCTGTTCGATGAGGTCCGTTGCCTCTTTCGGGTACCCAGACTTCGCCGGACGCGCGGACTGACCTGTCGCGCCTTGCCCGGCGAGCCGCCTGCCCACCTCGGCGATCGCCGCCCCCGTCTCGTCCCGTCCGCCAAGCGCCTCGAAGCGGGGCCAGAGCCATTCGCGCTCGGCGGACTTCTTGAGCTTCTTGTTCTCACGCAGCCAGTTCTCGATGTCGGTGAGTGAGAACTGGGGATTGACGTCCGTGCCGGCGATCCGTGCGGGGAACGACTGATGACGTCGCCGCCAGTTACTGACGGCGGCCCGCCCGACGCCCGCGAGGCGAGCGATTTCCGCCAGGGATACTGGTACGGCACGCGGCGTGGACATCTGAACTCCCTGGACGTTCTCTCAATAGATGTGGACGCTCCCCGCCTACAGACGCGTGATCAAGCCACTTTTTGCCTCCCGCGCGTCCCGCAGACTACTACGGAAGACGCAGATATTGACAGAGTTCACAGGGCAACAGCGCGCCACCCTCCCTGCCGCCTCACCTCGTCGAGGAAGCCGCTCAGCCGCCCGCTGTACGACATGTACAAGGTCCCCTCGCCCGGGCGCTTGCGACGAAGAGGAGGCGCCGTTCGACCAGGCAAAAACTTAACGGCCGAGGCAGCCGGGCTGACGCCTGCACCCACCACCTGCGCCGCGGAAGATCGGGAGGCAGCACGCCACGACCAAGGACCCGCAGCAGCGAGGGGCTGCGGACCATGGCAAGGAATCACCAGCGACCAGGTTGACTTCGTAACACAATTATCATGTCATTGAGTCATGCTGTACGTAACGCCCTCCCTGAACGCCGACGACCGCCGCGCCCTCGACGAGATCGAGAGCATGCGCCGCTCCCTGCGCCACATGCTCCGCGCCACCCCGCGCTGGACCCGCCAACTGCGCCGCAACCTCACCGCCCGCGCCATCGCCGGATCGAACACCATCGAGGGATACGCGGCGACGGTCGACGACGTGGAAGCCCTCATGTCAGGTGAGGAACCCCTGGAGACCGGAGAGAAGACTCGTGCCGAGTTGGAGGGCTACCAGCGTGGCATGACCTACATCCAGGCCCTCGCCGACGCCGGAGACGACTTCCGTTACGACGCCGGCCTGCTCAACGGCCTGCACTTCATGCTGCAGGGCCACCACCTCGACAAACGCCCCGGCCGCTGGCGCGACGGACCCGTCTACGTCACCAGCCCCGACGACCCTCTCGTCCCGGCCTACACCGCACCGGACCAAGCGGACGTTCCGGCTCTGATGTCGGAGTTCATCGACTGGCTCAACGAGGGCGACCTCGACGCACCCGTCCACGTCCGCGCCTCCATGGCCCACCTCAACCTCGTCAAGATCCATCCATGGAAAGACGGCAACGGACGTATGTCCCGCGCTCTGTCCACGCTCGTGTTCTCCCGCGAGGCTCTGATGCCCCCCGAGTTTTCCTCCATCGAGGAATGGCTCGGCCGGGGACAGAACACCTACGCCTACTACCAGATCTTGGAGGAGGTGGGCGGACCGCACTGGAGCCCCGAGCGGGATACCCGCCCCTGGATCCGGTTCTGCCTGACCGCCCACCACCGCCAGGCCCAGCAGGCCCAGCGCCGCTTCGACGTCATGTCGCGAGCCTGGACCCGCCTGGTTGAAGGCGTCGAGGCCGCCGGTCTGGACGAGCGGGTGGTCTATGCCCTGCTACCCGCCTTCTCCGACGCGAAGGTGCGCCGCACCGTCTACCAGCAGGACGCCGACCTCAGCGACCAGCAAGCCATCCGCGACATCCGGGAGCTCGTGGCCCGCGGCTGGCTCGTCCCTCACGGCAAGGCCCGCGCCCGCTACTACGCCCCCGGGCCCCTCATGGACCCGGTCCGGGACGAGGTCCGCCAGTCCATGGAGCCGTACACGGACCCCTACCGGCGCGAGCGGTGATCCTCACCGGCGATCACGCGATCAGGGTGGCCGAGACGTCCGGCATCTCGTCGAGTCGCTGCCGCAGATCTCGCTCTTGACCACTGATGCACTGCGCGTATGTGGCGAACAGCATGGCAACACTGGTGCCGGCCCACTCTGCCACCTGAGCAGGCGGAATGCCGTTGTTCAGCCACATCGTCAGCCTGGTGTGCCGAAGGTCGTACACGCGTTGCCCTGTCGGTGACGCGTATACGTTGGGTGGCAGGGTTGCCCTGCGGGCGTGGTCCCACATGCGGCGGTAGACGGAACCGGCGAGAATTCCGCCGCGTTCCCCGGGAACGAGCCGATCGCCGGGGCGCAGGCTCGCCTCCTGGATACGCGCCCGCAAGAGGGTGGACAGGGTCGGAGGGCACGGCACTATGCGTGTTTCACCCTCTGCTCTGGCTTTCAGACGTCGCTGATCGTGCCGGGTTCCACTGTCGGTCCACGTGCGCCCGATCTCGGGCTCGGCAGTGTGGACCACGATGTCGGCCCACCGCCCTACCACCGAGCCGGGCAGGACAAGGTCCGAGACACGCAACGCTACCGCTTCTTCCGGGCGCAGCCCCGTGAAGTACAACGTGGCGAAGAATGCTTGCAGTCTTTGCCCGCTGCGCGGCCGGCCACGGATCCAGCCGAGCAGCTGCGCCGCCTGCCGCTCGTTCAGCAGACGGCGTCGGTCGATCGCACTGACAGACCGCTGTGTAAGGTTCCGCGACTCGGGAACAGGGTCGAACGGCAGAATGCCGCGGACGATCGCGTACCGCATCAGCAGATGCAGGACCCGTCGATGCCGCTTCACGGACGAAGCGGCCGCCCGTCTCCCGTCCAGCAGCGTCCCCAGTACCAGCAGCACATCCTGGACGATGAGCGGATCGGTCCAGGCGTCCATGGTCGGAGTGTGCCGTCGCACCCAGCCGAGCACCGCGACCACGTCATCCGCGGCCTCGCCGCGGCGGTTGGTATTGAAAGCCCACTCGCTCCGGGCCGTACGGACTCGGCGAGAAGGGACGCCCGGCGGCTCCCGGTCCATCAGCGCAGTGGTGACGATCATCAGCGTGCGCGCCGTGTTCTTCCGGTGATTCGCCGACACACGCGGCCACTGGGCGTCCGTGAACTGGACGGCGAAGTCGTACCACCCGACCGAGGAAGCTCTCGGCTCATGCCGTTCCGGCAAGCCGGTCGACATGTTGAACGGCTCTCCGGCGTGCGTCGCGGTCACCAGCTCAGCTCGGAAACCGTCGGCCAAGGCGAACGTCTGGAACACCTTGCGATGGCGCTTTCCACCGACGGACCAGCGGACCCCGTAGGACTCGCGCAGCTTCCCGGAGCCCCGCTCGATCTGCCAGACCCTGACGTCAAAGGTGGTATCCATGGTCGGCACCTCGATCAGGTCTCGCCCGTGGCGCCCCTCGTCAAGGAAACGGGGTCCCCGAATCGCTACGGACTCTCCCTCCATGATCCCACCACCAGTCGGCGAGCAAGATCGTCCCACATGCGTCCCCCAAAACGGCTGACGATGCGTCACTGATCTATAAAATGCCAGGTCAGGAGGGTAGAGATAACGTTAGGCCAAGTGCCTTCTAAGCGCTTGGCCGCAGGTTCGAGTCCTGCCGGGGGCACACAGCATCCAGCGGTCGGCACCGCATACGCGTCGGGCGGGCGGGGCCCATGCGCCCCGCCCGCCCGTTCCGGTCAACCGCGTCCTGGCGGTTACACGCCCTCGATCTTCGCCAGCTTGCGGCCCGCCTTGAGGTAGACCGTGTCGGCGCCGGTCGTGTCGCCGGCGGCGGCCAGGGCGGTCTTGACGGCCTCGTGGAGGGGGCGCGTGACGTCGTCCTCCGAGAGGGTCACCGTCTTCTGGCCCTCGGCGGTCTCGACGACGATCCGGAGGGCGTTCTGCTTGGCGAGCCGGCGTGCCGCGGAGGTGCTGGCGGCGAACTCCAGGACCTGCGTGAGCACGGCGGCCACCGGGTCGTTGCCGTGGGCGGCCGGGACGACGGGCAGCGACTCGACGTCACCGAAGCTGCGCTGGGAGAACTGGGCGGTGAAGTGACGGCGGGCGGCCATCGCGGCTTCGAGGCCGTGGACCGCGGCGACGGCCTCACCGGCGAGGACCTTCTTGAGGTCCATCGGGTGCAGGCTCTTGCTCTCGATGCGGGCGACGGCCGCGTCCACCTCGGCGTCGGTCCACTCGGTCCACGCCTTGAGGTACGGCACCATCAGCCGGTCCGGGATGGACATGATCTTGCCGAAGACGTCGTCCGCGGTCGCGGTCAGGGCGATGTAGTTGCCCTTGCTCTTGCTCATCTTGGCACCGCTGCCGTCCGTGCCCTCGATCAGGGGCATGGTGATGACCAGCTGCGGCTTCTGGCCCGCGATCTCCATGACCTTGCGGCCCATCTGCATGTTCAGCAGCTGGTCCACACCGCCGAGTTCGATGTCCGCGTGGATCTTCTCCGAATCGATCGCCATGACGACGGCGTAGATGAACTCGGACATCGCCAGGCCGTGCCCCTGGGCGAGCCGGGTCCGGAAGTCCTCGCGCTGCAACGACATGGAAACGGGAATCTGCGAAAGGACGCCGATGAGTTCCGGCAGCCGGATGTCCGCGAGCCATTCGCTGTTACGACGGAAGTCCGCACGCTCGAAGTCGAAGAAAGGGGAGACCTGGTCCCGGTAGGTCGCGAGATTGTTCGCGATGTCCTCGTCCGTCAGCGGCGGGCGCTCGTCGGAGCGCCCTGAGGGGTCGCCGATCTTCGCCGTGATGTCGCCGATGATCAGAACGATGTCGTGCCCCATGCGCTGGAACCGGCTCAGGATGATCATGGGGACGGTGTGCCCCAGGTGCACGTCGGACGACGTGGGGTCGATACCCAGCTTGACCCGCAGCGGCCGCCCCTCCCCACGGGCGGCCTCGATGGCCGAGGACAGCGCGTCCTCCGAGGGCAGCACCCCCACGGTCCGGCCCGCGATCAGCGCCGCCTGCTCCTTGGGGCTGAGGTCGGACAGGTCCAGCTGACGCCTGGCACCGGTCTCGACCAGAAGCTCCTCCACGGTCGCGTCGGAGGACAGGTCCTGCGCGAGCAGCTCGAGGGTTCGAGCTTCGGATTTGCCAAGGCGAGTCATTGGGATTCCTATGTGGATCGAAGTTCCGCTGAAGCGACGAGCGGAGTATACCCGAACAACCAAGGCAGAGGCGTGAATTACCGGCGCCCTGATCCTTTGGAATGCACCGGAATTCCACGCACCGCGCCTTCTCCCATATTCCCGGCCATTTTCTTTTGGAAGCTTCGGGCGTCACCCTTTACGCGGCAACCGCCAGCAGGACGGAAGCCGCCAGGGACAGGACCGTGCGGATGCGGTGGAAGGCGTTCCAGCGGGCTTCGAACGCGGTGCGGGCCGCCGTGTCGTCGCCGCCCTCCGACTGAGCGAGCGCGTTGTTCAGCGGGATGTTGCCCGCGATCGTGATCAGGTGCGAGACGACGGCGCAGGCCAGGGCCGCGATCAGCAGGGGCCAGGTCTTCTCACCGGCCTCCGTGAACACCGGGACGGCCGGGAACGCGATGACACCGAGGAAGAGCACCAGGAAGACCGGGCCGGGGACCTTCTCGTTGAAGCGGCGCATCGCCGCGGTGAAGCCGTCGTCGGGCAGGACGGCCAGGCCGGGCATCACCGCGATGAGGAAGGTCAGCAGGAATCCGGCGTAGAGGCCGGTCGTGATCACGGCGAGGGTCAGGAACAGGGATGCCATGGGGCCCATCATGGCCCGGTACGGGCGTACACGTCGCCGCAATTCGCCGACGTGTACGACCTGTTGGGGCCACAGGGCGCGGCGGGCGGCCGACGCGGGCGCGCCGGCCGTACCGGTCCCGTCAGTCCATCTCGCCCTCCTCCGCGCCCGTCCCGTCCTCCCGGTCGCCGCTCTTCAGCCGGTCCGCGCGGCCGATCGCGTCGGCCAGCTTCGTCACCGAGGCGTCCTCCGTGCTCGCGGCCAGTTTCTCGGCCCGGTCGGCGAGTTCACCGAGGCCCGGTGCGCCGGGCAGGCCGGTACCGCGCAGGTTCTCCGCGAAGTAGGCGGCCACCGCCGTGACCTGGAGCCGGGCGCTCCGGCCGCCCCACAGCTTGCCGGTGACGGCGCCGGTCTCCACCGAGCCGGTCCTCTCGTGCGGGGCGCGGGTCTTCGGGTCGAGCCAGCGCACGGTCGCCGTGGCGACATGGCCGGAGGCGCCGTCGCGCAGGTGCACCGCGTACAGGGCGGTGACGGTGTGGCCGGGGCCCACCTCGCCGCCGTCCACGGAGTCGTCGCGGAAGTCGTCGTCGGCGACCTTGCGGTCCTCGTAGCCGATCAGCCTGAACTTCTCGACGGTCTTCGGGTCGAAGGCGACCTGCGCCTTGGCGTCCCGGGCGGTCAGTTCGAGGTGGGCCGGGAGCTGGTCGACGAAGACCTTGCGGGCCTGTTCCTCGTCGGCGATGTACGTGGTGTGGCCGTCGCCCTTGTTGGTCAGCTGCTCCATGAACGCGTCGCCGTAGTCGCTGCCGACGCCCACGCCGAACAGGGTGATGCCGTACTCGCGGCGGGCGGAGTCGATCCGTTCGAGGATGTCGTCGGCCTCGGTGTCGCCGGTGTTGGCGAGCGCGTCGGAGAGCAGGACGACGCGGTTGTTGACGCCCTTGCGACGGCCCTCCACCGCTTCCTCGTAACCGCGCTCGACGCCCGCCCCCACGTTGGTGGAGGCGCCGGGTTCCATCGAGTCGACCGCGTCACGGATCTTGCTCCGGTGGCCGCTCAGCCGGGTCATGGGCAGGACGGTCTCCGCCTCGTCGCTGAAGGTGACCAGGCTGATCGAGTCGTCGTCGCGCAGTTCGTCGGTGAGGATGCCGAGCGAGGTCTTGACCAGGCCGAGGCGGTCGGGCGAGTTCATCGAGCCGGAGACGTCGACCACGAAGGTGAGGGCGGCCGGGGGGCGTTCGGCCGTGGTGGGCGATGCCTTGGTGGCCAGGCCGACCCGGACCAGCGACCAGTCCTCGTCCTCGCCGCCGGCCCTGGCACCGTCCACGGAGACCGAGAAGCCGTTGCCCGTGGGACGGTGGTAGCCCTGGCGGAAGCTGTTGACGAACTCCTCGGGCCGCACGGTCTGCGGACCGGGCAGCCGGCCGTCGGCGAGGGTGCGGCGGGCGTAGCCGTACGAGGCGGTGTCCACGTCCAGCGCGAAGGTGGAGAGGTAGTCGGGCGGGGCGGATTCCTTGAGCCGGTCCGCCTCGTCGCCGTTCTTCTCGGCGCCCTTCGCGTCCTCCTTCGCCCCGCCGGTGTAGGCCGGTGCGGGCGCCCCCGCGCGCCGCTGGCCGGACGTCGCCTTGCTCCCGCCGCCGTCCTCCCCCGAGCAGCCGGTGAGCAGCACGCCGGCCGCGAGCAACAGCCCCACTGCGCCCCGGTACTTCCGTGTGCGGTGTTCCATCCCGTACCCCCTGTGTCGTCACGTCAGCACTTGTGAATGTGACGCGTGAAGGGGTGGTCCGGACCGGACGAAAGCGTTGCGGAACGATCTCGATGCGGCAACGACGAGCGGTCCGGCAGCGGAATGTCAAGGTCAGGACACGATGTCCTTACGGCTGAACCCTCGGAAGGCGAGAGCGAACAGGATCAGGGCATACGTCACCGATACGGCCGCGCCCTTCGCCATGCCACCCCACTCGATGGAGGGCTGGAGCGCGTCGGCCCAGGCGAACTGCCAGTGCGCCGGGAGGAAGTCGCGCCAGGAGCCGAGCGCGGTCACGGCGTCGAGCACATTGCCGACGATGGTCAGCCCCACCGCACCGCCGACCGCGCCGAGCGGGGCGTCGGTCTTCGTCGACAGCCAGAACGCCAGCCCCGCGGTCACCAGCTGGGACACGAAGACGAACGCCACGACGAGCGCGAGGCGCGGCACCGCGTCCCCGGCCGCCAGCGCTCCCCCGGTCGGCAGCTCCAGTGGTCCCCAGCCGTAGGCCGCCGCCCCGGCCGCGAGCGCGACGAGCGGCAGCAGCACCATCGCGGCGAGGCTGAAGCCCAGCGCGACGGCGAGCTTGCTCCACAGCAGCCTGGCCCGGGGCACGGGCGCGGCCAGCAGATAGCGCAGCGAGGACCAGCTCGCCTCGGAGGCCACGGTGTCGCCGCAGAACAGCGCGACCGGGACGACGAGCAGGAAGCCCGCCGAGACGAACAGGCAGGTCGCGGCGAAGTTCGCGGCGGACGCGGTCGCCGTGTCCATGAGCGTGATCCGGTCGCCGCCGTCGGGCCCGCCGTCCGGGGTGCCGCCGATCGCGAACGCGATGATCAGGATGAACGGCAGCGCGGCCAGCACCCCGCCCATCAGCAGGGTGCGGCGCCGGCGCAGCTGCCGTACCGCCTCGACGCGCAGCGGCAGGGTGTGGCGGGCGCGGTAGCCGGGTGCCTCGGGGGCCGCGGCGAGGTCGGCTGCGGTACTCATGCGGAGCCTCCGGAGATCAGGGTGAGGAAGGCGTCCTCCAGGCGGCGGTGCGGGCCGACGCCCGTCAGCGGCACGTCGAGGCGGACCAGCTCGGCGATCAGCTGCGGCGAGGTCGCCCCGTCGAGCCGGACGAGCAGCCCGTGCCCGTCGTCGGTGCGGACGGCGGAGCCGATGCCCGGCAGGGCGGCGATCTTCTCCGCGAGGGGTTCGGTGAGCGGGTCGGCGGCGGTGACCAGGAGCATGTCGCCGGAGCCGGTGATCTCGGCGACGGGGCCCGCCTGGACGAGCCGGCCGCGGTCCATGACGACCAGGTGCGTGCAGGACTGCTCGACCTCGGACAGGAGGTGGCTGGAGACGATCACGGTGCGGCCGCCGGCCGCGTACCGGATCATCACGTCCCGCATCTCGCGGATCTGCGGCGGGTCGAGCCCGTTGGTCGGCTCGTCGAGGATGAGGAGGTCCGGCATGCCGAGCATGGCCTGGGCGATGGCGAGCCGCTGCCGCATGCCCTGGGAGTACGTGCGCACGGCGCGGGCCAGGGCGTCGCCGAGGCCGGCGATCTCCAGGGCCTCGTCGATGCGCGCGTCCTCGTCGGGGCGTCCGGTGGCCTTCCAGTACAGCTCCAGGTTGGCGCGGCCGGACAGGTGCGGCAGGAAGCCCGCGCCCTCGACGAAGCAGCCGACCCGGGACAGCACGGGCGCGCCGGGGCGGATGGCCCGCCCGAAGACGCGGATCTCGCCGTCGTCGGGGGTGATGAGCCCCATGAGCATGCGCAGGGTGGTGGTCTTGCCGGCGCCGTTGGGGCCGAGCAGGCCGAGCACCTGCCCCTTCTCGACGCGGAAGGACAGGTCGCGCACGGCGTACCTGTCGGCGGACTTGGCGTACTTCTTCGACAGGCCGGTGATCTGGAGCGGTACGTCGGTGAGTGCGGGGTCGGGGGCGGGCGTCACGGTACGGCGGCGGGCGGTGAGCAGCAGGGCGGCGGCGATCACCAGGGCGACGGCGGGCAGCCCCCAGGTCCACCAGGGCAGCGCGGCCGAGGCGGTTTCGAGGCCGGGCGCGGTGGGAAGCGTGAGCGGCCCTTCGAGGGAGACGGTGTACGTGGCCGGTTCGGCCGGGGACGCGTAGCCGAGGTCGGTCGCGGCGAGGACGAGGCGGAGGCGGTGGCCCGCGTCGAGTTCGTGGTCGACGGCGGGCAGCGTCAGCTCGATCGGTTTGCCCTGCTGCGCGGGCGTGATCCGGTAGGGCGCGACCAGCTGGGCGGGCAGCACCTGCCGCTTCCCGTCCGGGGAGACGTCGTACACCTTGCCGAACAGCACCGCGTCGCCGTGATCGGCCTCGACGGTCACCCGCACGGTCGGGGCGCCGGTGATGCGGCGTGCCGTGGTCAGCGGGGCGGAGTCGAAGCTGGCGTACTGGCCGGGGAAGTCGAGGGCGAGGCCCATCCCGAGGGTGGAGAGCTGGGCGAGGGAGCCGCCGACTCCGGGGACGGCGGAGATGCCGGGCGGGTTGCCGCCGGCCGGGTTGCCGACCTTCTGCGGGTCGCCGCTCAGCTCGACGGGCTGCCCGCCGCTGTGCAGTCCGGGGTAGGTGTCGCCGGTCGCGCCGCGGGTGAGGGCGGCGCCGTCGGTGGAGTCGATGCCGCCGGTCCGGGTGACGCGGAAGGCGGGGCCGGTGTCGGCGCCCTCTTCCCCCTTCAGATAGCGGTCGAACCAGGAACCGATCCTCTTCTGTACCCGGCCGGTCTCCATGTCACCCCCGTCGTGCCCGCCGGCCGTCCAGTCGACGGAGACGGGGGCGCCGTTGGCCGCGATGGCCTTCGCCATGGCGTCGGCCTGGCCGAGCGGGAAGAGGGAGTCGGTCTGGCCCTGCACGATGAGCGCGGGGACCTTGATGCGGTCGGCGACGGCGCTCGGGGAGCGTGCGGTGAGCAGGGCGCGCGCGGCGGCGTCCGGCTTGCCGCTGACGGCGACCCGTTCGTACAGGTCGCACAGCTCCTTCTCGAAGTTGCCGCAGCCGCCGCCGGAGTTGACGAAGATCCCGGCCCAGAGTTTCTTGAACACCCCGTCCGGGAAGAGCGCGTCGGCGAGGTTCCAGTAGGTGATCTGCGGGGCGATGGCGTCGACGCGGTGGTCGTAGCCGGCGGCGAGGAGCGAGACGGCACCGCCGTAGGACGCCCCGGTGATGCCGACGCGGGGGTCGCCCTCGGCGTCCAGCCGTACCTCGGGGCGGCCGGCGAGCCAGTCGATCAGCCGGGACACGTCCTTGACCTCGCGGTCCGGGGCGTTCAGCGAGATCTTGCCGCCCGACTTACCGAAGCCGCGTGCGGACCAGGTGAGCACGGCGTACCCGTCGCGGGCCAGCTGCTCGGCCTGCGCCCGGGTCTCCGCCTTGCTGCCGCCGAATCCGTGGCCGATGAGCACGGCGGGCCGGCGCCCGCTGCCGCCTGCCGTGAAGTAGGAGGTGTCCAGGGACACCCCGTCGACGCGCATCATCCGGTCCTGGCGGTGCACGGTGGGCGCGCTGTCGTCGGCCACCGCCGTCCAGGTGCCCGCACCGGCGAGCACGAGGAGCGCGGCACCGGCCACCGCCCACCGGCCTCGGGTGCGGGGCAGCAGGCGCCGCCACCGGGACGTACGCGCATCAGGGGAGTCCATGCGCCGAGCCTATGCGGCCCCGCGCCCCGCCCCACCTGCCGCCGGGCGGAACTCCCGGGCATCCTCAAGGCGTACGCGGAAGGCGCTCGTACTCCGCACGCGGTATGCGCGAAGGCCCCGCGGCCGGGCGCCAATTGCGTCGCGCACGGCCGCCACGCTCTGGAACGCTGCCGCCATGGATCACCCTGAAGTACTGCTGATCGGCGGCCGCGCGGGCGTGGGGAAGACGACCGTGGCCTGGGAGGTGTCGGCGCGGCTGCGCGAGGCGGGCGCCGCGCACGCGGTCGTCGACGGCGACTTCATAGGCGCCGTGCATCCCGCACCGGACGGCGACCCGCACCGCTCCCTGATCACCGAACGCAATCTGACGGCGGTCTGGGCCAACTACGCGGACCTGGGCCTGCGCCGCCTCGTCTACACGAACACGGTGAGCGTGCTGGCCGGTTCGGCGCCCATGTTCGAGCGGGCGATGGGGGCCGGGGTCCGGTGCGTACGGGTCCTGCTGACCGCGTCCGACGCGACGGCGGCCCAGCGGCTCACCGGCCGCGAGATCGGCTCCGAGCTGGAGCACGAGCTGCGCAGCAGCATGCGCAGGGCCCGGATGCTCGACGAGCACGCCCCGGCGGACACGGTGCGGGTGGCCACGGACGGGCGGACGGTGGTGGACATCGCGCGGGAGATCGTGGCCCTGACGGGGTGGGTGGCGGTCTAGGCGGCGGCCCGGGGCGTGGGCAGGGGGGCGCCCTGCGGCAGCGGGTACGGCGACTCGGCGGGCAGCAGCGCGGTCGCGGCCTCCGTCTCGCCCGCCCGGACCAATGCGTGGATCTCACGGGCGAGCGGGGTGACGTCGCGGATCGCGACCGTCCACTCGTCCGCGTAACGCCGTGACGCCTCGCCCGCCAGGCCCAGCTGGAGCGAGCGGTACGACAGGCGGTTCAGGTACAGGTCGCGCTCGGGGTCCCACTGGACGCGGGCGGGCGCCCGGCGCAGGTCGCGCTGCCAGGTGGCGCGGTCCGGGTGCACGTCCCTCTCGTAATGCGAGAGTTCTGCGTGGGCGAGGGCCCAGTCGAAGCCCTCGCGGATGATCTCGACGGCGAGGACGGTCTCCTGGCCCTCCTTCGTCCCCCAGCCGCAGCGGTACATCATCCACAGGAAACTCGGCTTGATCCACGTCATGCGGTCGCGCTTCCAGGCTGCCGGGAAGCGCCCGTCGCGGGCGGCGGGCAGGCCGAGCGACGGGGTGTACGCCTGGTAGACGGTCACGGTGCCGGCAGTGTGGAGCGCGCGGATCTGATGCCGGGGCGGGGTGGATACGGACGTGGATGCGGTCATACGAGCATCACAGCACCGTGCGGCGGGGGACGGCCAACGGGTTTCTCCGGTCACGCGCTCGGAGCCGTACGTCCGCACCCGAACGCGATGACATTCGTCATGCGGAGGTCGGTACACGCGGCTCTGCCGGGGAGGGGGCCCGGCGGAGCAGTCTGTACGTGTCGAGAGCGGGAGCCGCGAGGGCGCCGCCGAAACGGGAGGAACCGACATGAGCAGCCCGGCCGCCACACTCACCGCCCCCCTCGTCGACGTCCCGGCGGCCGCCACCCCGATCGCCCCCCGCAAGGCGCTCCTGGACAGCCTGAAGCCGCTGCTGGTGGACGTCGCGCTGCCGCTCGCCACCTACTACGCGCTGAAGTCGGCAGGACTCGGCACGTTCGGCGCGCTGGCCTGGAGCAGCGTGGTCCCGGCGGTCCGCACGGTGTGGGGTGCGGTGCGCGAGCGCCGGCTCAACGGCCTCGCCGCGCTGATGGTGTCGGTCAACGTGGTCTCGCTGCTGCTGGGGCTTGTGGCCGGTGACCCGCGGCTGATGCTCCTCAAGGACAGCGGGGTGAGCAGCATCGTCGGGCTGGCGTTCCTGGTGACGGCGCTGCGCGGGCGGCCGATGCTGTCGGCGGGCCTGCGGCCGTGGCTGACCCGGGGCGAGGCCGCCAAGACGGCTGCCTGGGAGCGGCTGTCCGCCGGTTCGCCGGCGTTCCGGCGGGCCGAGACGCGGTTCTCGGCGGTGTGGGGAGGGGCGCTGCTCGCCGAGTGCGCGGTGCGGGCCGTGGGGGCGTACACCGTGCCGGTCGAGACGATGGTGTGGGCCGGGACGGTGCTCATGATCGGCACGATGGTGCTGGCGTTCCTCGTCTCGGGGCGCGTCGGGGTCGTACCGATGGAGCGGATGATCGCCGCCGAGGCCGGTTCCTCGGAGCGCTGACCGTCCGACAGGACTCCGCAGGGCCGCTTCCGGGGGGAGCGGCCCTGCGGTCATGTACGCGGCGAAAACCGTTTGACCTCGCCGTTTACCGTTTTCACATGACTACTTCGCTCAGGCTGGCCGAGGTCACCGCCGACAACGTCGATGCCGCGATCACCCTCAGGATCCGGCCCGACCAGGAGCATCTGGTGGAGCCGGTCGCGACGTCCCTCGCGGAGGCGTACGTGCATCAGGCAGTCGCCTGGCCCCGGCTCATCCTGGACGGCGACCGGCTCGTCGGCTTCCTGATGGCCTTCCTGGACATCGACTTCGAGAACGACGCCAAGGAGCACCACATCCGCTCCGGACTGTGGCGCCTGAACATCGCGGCGGACGAACAGGGCCGCGGCTGCGGCCGGTTCGCGGTCGAGTCCGTGGCCGCCGAGATCCGCCGGCGCGGCGGCACCCGGATGTACGTCACCTGGCACCCGGGCGACGACGGCCCCGAGGGCTTCTACCTGGGGCTCGGTTTCCGGACCACGGGCGAGACGAGCGGGGGCCAGACGGTCGGGGTGCTGGAGCTGGGCTGAGTACGGGCCGGGGCGGGGGCTCCGGCCCGTACCAGCGGGTCAGTGGTTCCTGGGGAAGCCCAGGTCCACGCCCGCCGGGGCGTCGGCCGGGTCGGGCCAGCGGGTCGTGGTGACCTTGCCGCGGGTGTAGAAGTGCACGCCGTCGTTGCCGTAGATGTGGTGGTCGCCGAAGAGGGAGTCCTTCCAGCCGCCGAAGGAGTGGTAGCCGACCGGCACCGGGATCGGCACGTTGACGCCGACCATGCCGGCCTCGATCTCCAGCTGGAAGCGGCGGGCCGCGCCGCCGTCGCGGGTGAAGATCGCGGTGCCGTTGCCGTACGGCGAGGCGTTCATGAGGGCGACGCCCTCCTCGTACGTCTCCACGCGCAGCACGCACAGGACCGGCCCGAAGATCTCGTCCTTGTACGCGTCGGAGTCGGTGGAGACGTGGTCGAGGAGCGAGAGGCCGGTCCAGTGTCCGTCCTCGAAGCCCTCGACGGTGAACCCCGTGCCGTCGAGGACGACTTCGGCTCCCTGGGCGGCGGCGCCGGTGACGTAGGAGGCGACCTTGTCGCGGTGGGCGGCGGTGATCAGCGGGCCCATCTCGGAGGCCGGGTCGGTGCCGGGGCCGATCTTGATCTTCCCGGCCCGCTCCTTGATCCGGGCGACCAGCTCGTCTCCGATCGCACCCACGGCGACGACGGCGGAGATCGCCATGCAGCGCTCACCGGCGGAGCCGTACGCGGCGGAGACCGCGGCGTCGGCGGCGGCGTCCAGGTCCGCGTCGGGCAGCACCAGCATGTGGTTCTTCGCACCGCCGAGCGCCTGCACGCGCTTGCCGTTGGCCGAGGCGGTGGCGTGGATGTGGCGGGCGATGGGCGTCGAGCCGACGAAGGAGACGGCGGCGACGTCCGGGTGGTTCAGCAGGGCGTCGACGGCGACCCGGTCCCCGTGCAGCACGTTCAGCACGCCGTCCGGGAGCCCGGCCTCCGCGGCCAGTTCGGCCAGCAGGTTGGCGGCGGACGGGTCCTTCTCGCTGGGCTTGAGCACGAAGGTGTTGCCGCAGGCGACGGCCAGCGGGAACATCCACATCGGCACCATGGCCGGGAAGTTGAACGGCGTGATCCCGGCGACCACGCCGAGCGGCTGGCGGATCGAGGAGACGTCGACCCGGGTCGAGACCTGCGTGGACAGCTCGCCCTTGAGCTGGGTGGTGATCCCGCAGGCCAGCTCGACGATCTCCAGGCCGCGCGCCACCTCGCCGAGCGCGTCGGAGTGCACCTTGCCGTGCTCGGCGGTGATCAGCGCGGCGATCTCGTCCCGGTGGGCGTCCAGCAGCGCGCGGTAGCGGAACAGGACCGCCGTGCGGGCGGACAGCGACGAGTCGCGCCACGTCCGGTACGCGTCCTTCGCTACGGCCACCGCGGTCCCGGCCTCCTCCACCGAGGCGAACGCGACCCGGGTGGTGACGGCACCGGTGGCGGGGTCGGTGACCTCGCCCCAGTTGCCCGAGGTGCCCTCGACGGTCTTGCCACCGATCCAGTGGTTCACGGTCTTCATGCTGTGACTCCTTCAGAGGTGACGGCGTCGGCCGGTGCGGTGTCGTTCGTACTCTTTCCGTGCTTCGACCGCCGCGGGGCGGGTGGCCGTCTCGGCCACGGGAACATCCCACCACGCCTGTGCCTCCGGAGGCCCCTGTCCGGCGCCGGGTGTTTCGGTCTCCACGTGCACACAGACGGGCCGGTCCGCGGCGCGGGCCTCGGCGAGGGCCGCGCGCAGCTCGCCCACGGTCCCGGCGCGCAGCACCCGCATGCCGAGCGAGGCCGCGTTGGCGGCGAGGTCCACGGGGAGCGGCGGGCCGGTGAAGCGGGTGTCGGCGTCGCGGTGGCGGTAGTCCGTGCCGAAGCGTTCGCCGCCGGTGGCCTCGGAGAGCCCGCCGATCGACGCGTAGCCGTGGTTCTGGAGGACGACGAGCTTGACGGGGACGTTCTCCTGGACGGCGGTGACGATCTCGGTGGGGTTCATGAGGTACGTGCCGTCGCCGACGAGCGCCCAGACGGGACGGTCCGGGGCCGCCATGCTCACGCCGATCGCGGCCGGGATCTCGTAGCCCATGCAGGAGTACCCGTACTCCACGTGGTACTGGCGCGGGGAGCGGGTCCGCCAGAGTCTGTGCAGGTCGCCGGGGAGCGAACCGGCCGCGTTGATGAGGATGTCCTCGTCGGTGACCAGCTCGTCCAGCAGGCCCAGGACCTGCGTCTGGGTGGGGCGGGCGTGCGGGTCGGGGGTGGCGTACGCGGCGTCGACGCGCCGCTCCCAGCGGGCCTTGGCCTCCGTGTACCCGGCCTCGTACGCGGGGTCCGTGCGGTGGCCGGTCAGGGCGTCCGTGAGGGCTTCGAGGGCGGTGCGGGCGTCGGCGACGAGCGGGAGCGCGGCGAGCTTGTGGGCGTCGAAGCCGGTGAGGTTGATGTTGAGGAAGCGGACGTCCGGGTGCGCGAAGAGGGTCGCGGACGCGGTGGTGAAGTCGGTGCAGCGGGTGCCGATTCCGATGACGAGGTCGGCGGTGCGGGCGAGGTCGTCGGCGGTGGCGGTGCCGGTGTGGCCGATGCCGCCGACGTCGGCGGGGTGGTCGTGGCGCAGCGAGCCCTTGCCCGCCTGGGTGGAGGCGACGGGGACGCCGGTGGCTGCGGCGAACGCGGCGAGGGCGTCCTCGGCGGCGCTGTGGTGGACCCCGCCGCCCGCGACGACCAGCGGACGGCGTGCGGCGCGCACCGCCCGTACCGCCCGGTCGAGTTCGTACGGGTCGGGGGCGGGGCGGCGTACGTGCCAGACGCGCTCCGCGAAGAACTCCGCCGGCCAGTCGTACGCCTCCGCCTGTACGTCCTGCGGCAGCGCGAGCGTCACCGCGCCGGTCTCCGCCGGGTCGGCGAGGACCCGCATGGCGTGCAGCGCGGCCGGGATCAGGGCTTCGGGGCGGGTGATCCGGTCGAAGTAGCGGGAGACGGGGCGCAGGCAGTCGTTGACGGAGACGTCGCCCGCGTACGGCACCTCCAGCTGCTGGAGTACGGGGTCGGCGGGGCGGGTCGCGAAGGTGTCGCCGGGCAGCAGCAGGACGGGCAGGTGGTTGACGGTGGCGAGGGCGGCGCCGGTGACGAGGTTGGTGGCGCCGGGGCCGATGGAGGTGGTGACGGCGTGGGCGGAGAGCCTGCCCGACTGGCGGGCGTGGCCGACGGCCGCGTGCACCATGGCCTGTTCGTTGCGGCCCTGGAGGTAGGGCATGGCGGGGCCGGTCTCCAGGAGCGCCTGGCCGATGCCCGCGACGTTGCCGTGGCCGAAGATCCCCCAGGTGGCGGCGATCAGGCGGTGGCGCCGGCCGTCGCGTTCGGTGTACTGGCGGGCGAGGAAGGCGACGAGGGCCTGGGCGGTGGTGAGGCGGCGGGTGGCCGTCCCGGCTGCCTGGGCCGTGCCGGGCGTCGCGGTCATGCGGGGTCCTCCGGTCCGTGGAGCGGCAGCCGGGGGTCGACCGGCTGGGACGGCCAGGTGTCGCGGACCCAGGTGTGGTCGGGGTGGTCGCGGATCAGCCACTCCCGCTTCTCGCCGGGGCCCGCCATGACGTTGAGGTAGTACAGGGTGCGGCCGGGCTGGGCGATGGACGGGCCGTGCCAGCCGTCGGGAATGAGGACGGCGTCACCGCTGCGGACCTCGGCCAGCACGTCCGTGCCGCCGGGGCGGGACGGGGAGACACGGTGGTAGCCGAGGCCGCCGTCCTCGACCTCGAAGTAGTAGATCTCCTCCAGGACGGATTCCTCGCCGGGGTGGTGCTCGTCGTGTTTGTGCGGCGGGTAGGAGGACCAGTTGCCGCCGGGGGTGAGGACTTCCACGGCGATCAGCCGGTCGCAGTCGAAGGCGTCGGCGGCGGCGAAGTTGTTGACCTGGCGGGAGCAGGTACCGGCCCCGCGCAGTTCCATGCGTACCTCCGGCGCGGGACCGTAGCGAGCGGGGAGTCGTCGCTCGCACTTCGCTCCTGCCAGGGCGAAGCGGCCTCCTGCGCCGGAGGCGATCTGTGCGTGGGCGTCGCGCGGTACGTAGGCGAAGTCGGAAACGCCGCTGAACACGCTCCTACGGCCCAGCAGTTCAAAGATCTCATCTGAGATGTGCACCGTACAGCTGCCGGTCAACGGCAGTACGATCCACTCGCTCTCCCCGGTGACAAGTGTGTGAACTCCTCCCGGTTCGAGCTCCAGCACTCGTAGGTTCGACCTCTCCCAGCCGGCCTGCTCCGGCCCGATGTCCAGGGCGTACGGGCCGTGCGCGGTACTGCCCGCCGGGAGGTGGTACGTCGGTTCGCCACGCATGCTCAGGCCCTTTCGCTGTGTGCGGTGACCGCGCCCTCGGTGACGGCCTCGCGCGGGGTCCTGAGGGCGGCCTCGATCTCGTGCGGGAACGGCATGGCGGAGGAGCAGGCGAGCCGGGCGGCGACGATGGCTCCGGCGGCGTTGGCGTAGCGCATGATGCGGGCGGTGTCCCAGCCGCCCAGCAGCCCGTGGCAGAGCGCGCCGCCGAACGCGTCGCCCGCGCCGAGGCCGTTGACCACCTCGACGGGGAGCGGCGGCACGTCGGCGACGGTCCCGTCCCGGTGGACGGCGAGGACGCCCGCCGGGCCCTGCTTGACGACCGCCAGCTCGACGCCGGCCTCGATGAGGGCACGGGCCGCCGCGTACGGTTCGCGCTCGCCGGTCGCGACCTCGCACTCGTCGAGGTTGCCGACGGCGACGGTCGCGTACGCCAGGGCCTCGCGGTAGCGGGTGGACGGGCTCGGTCCGGAGCTGTCGGAGGGCCAGAACATCGGGCGCCAGTCGAGGTCGAAGACGGTGATGCCGGTGCGGTCGCGGGCGCGCAGTGCGGCGAGCGTCGCCGTACGGCTCGGCTCGGCGCACAGGCCGGTGCCGGTCATCCAGAACACCCGGGCGGCCCTGACCGCCTCCAGGTCCAGTTCGGAGGCGTGGATCTCCAGGTCGGGGGCCTTGGGCTGCCGGTAGAAGTAGAGGGGGAAGTCGTCGGGCGGGAAGACCTCGCAGAAGGTGACCGGGGTCGGGTAGGCGGCGACGGGCGTCACCCAGCGGTCGTCCACCCCGAACTCCCGCAGCTGCTCGTGCAGGTAGTCACCGAAGGGGTCCGCGCCGGTGCGGGTCACCACGGCGGAGCGCCGGCCGAGGCGGGCCGTGGCGACGGCGACGTTGGACGGGGAGCCGCCGAGGAACTTCCCGAAGGTATCGACCCGGGCCAGCGGCACACCCGTCCGCAGCGGATACAGGTCCACCCCGATCCGCCCCATGGTGATCACGTCGTACGGCTGCTCAGTCATGCAGCGTCCCTTCTGCTGGGCACCCATGGGGCTGCCGGCGGAGGCGGCTGCCGCAGCGGCGGGCTGCCTCCGTCCCCGCTCCCTCCCCTTCACACTCTCCTCTACGATCCCCGTCAATCATTTGTACGGTCATACGGACCTGCCCGTGACACCCGATTTCCCGCGTGGCGAGGCTCGCCCGCCGCCCGAACGCCGCTCGCCGCGCGCCGCGACGCCGGTGCCTCGGCCGGAGGTCCCCGGGGAGCACCGCGACACGGTCACGCACCCCAGGTCGCGTCATACCCCCTAGGGGTATAAAGTGGGGAGCATGGAGGCGCACCGGTGTGCGCCCCTCCACCCCGTGTGCCCGTCGAAGAGGAGAACACCATGACCGCCGAGACCCAGCTCCCCCAGGCGACCGGCTCCTGCTGCTCGCCCAGCGGCTCCTGCCACGACAGCGCGGGCACGGACGCCGGACAGGCCGGCGTGACCACCGTCTACCAGGTGACCGGCATGACCTGCGGACACTGCGAGGGCGCCGTCTCCGAGGAGGTCTCCGCCATCGAGGGTGTCACCTCGGTGAAGGCCGTGGCGTCCACCGGGCAGGTGACGGTGGTCTCGCAGAGCCCGCTGGACGACGAGGCCGTCCGCGCCGCCGTCGACGAGGCGGGGTACGAGCTCACCGGCCGCGCCTGACCGCCCCGGGAGTCACCCACACCCCCGCACCACCCGCACCACCCGTCATCGCCGGGCCGGACCGACCAGCAGATACTGGTGGGGTACGGCCCGGTCGGCGTTCCAGGAGTTCGGACATGCACAGCGCATCGGATACGCACAGCGCGACGGAGGCCGGGACCCCGGCGGCGGAGCCCTCACGGGCCGAGTTCATCATCGGCGGCATGACCTGCGCGTCCTGCGCGGCCCGCGTCGAGAAGAAGCTCAACCGGATGGACGGCGTCACCGCCACGGTCAACTACGCCACCGAGAAGGCCCGCGTCAGCTACGACGGCGCCGGCGTCTCCGTACAGGACCTCGTCGCCACCGTCGAGAAGACCGGCTACACGGCGAAGCCGGTGCCCCGGCCCGCGCCGCAGACCGCCGCACCCTCCCGGGCCGAGGCCGCCCGCCCGGAACCGCCGGAGACGCGGGAACCCGAAGGCGTACCGGTACGTGAACCGGACCGCGTACCGGCACGTGAAGCGGAAGCGGAACCGGAACCGGAGGAACCACAGCGCACCGACCCCGACCCCGCCCCGACCTCCCTCCGGCAGCGGCTCATCGTCTCCGCCGTGCTCGCCGCCCCCGTCGTCGCCCTGGCGATGATCCCCGCGCTCCAGTTCGACAACTGGCAGTGGCTCTCGCTCACCCTCGCCGCGCCCGTCGTGGTCTGGGGCGCCCTGCCCTTCCACCGGGCCGCCTGGACCAACCTGCGGCACGGCGCGGCGACCATGGACACGCTCGTCTCCGTCGGGACCCTCGCCGCCTTCGGCTGGTCGCTCTGGGCGCTGTTCCTCGGCGACGCCGGGATGCCCGGGATGCGGCACGGCTTCGACCTGACGGCCTCCCGGACCGAGGGCTCGACGACCATCTACCTGGAGGTCGCGGCGGGCGTCGTCACCTTCATCCTGCTGGGCCGCTACCTGGAAGCGAAGTCCAAGCGGAGGGCCGGGTCCGCGCTGCGGGCGCTGATGCACCTGGGCGCCAAGGACGTGGCCGTCCTGCGCGGCGGGGCCGAGGTGCGCGTGCCCGTCGGCCGGCTCGTCGTGGGCGACCGCTTCGTCGTCCGGCCCGGCGAGAAGATCGCGACGGACGGCACGGTCGTCGAAGGCGGCTCCGCCGTGGACGCGTCCATGCTCACCGGCGAGTCCGTCCCCGTGGACGTGGGCGTCGGGGACCAGGTCGCCGGGGCCACCGTGAACGTCTCCGGCCGGCTCGTCGTCGAGGCGACCCGGGTCGGCGCGGACACCCAGCTGGCCCGGATGGCGAAGCTCGTCGAGGACGCGCAGAACGGCAAGGCCGAGGTGCAGCGGCTGGCCGACCGGGTGTCGGCGGTCTTCGTCCCGGTCGTCCTGCTGATCGCCCTGTCCACCCTGATCGCCTGGCTGCTGACCACGGACGACGTGACGGCGGCGTTCACGGCGGCGGTGGCCGTCCTGATCATCGCCTGCCCCTGCGCCCTGGGCCTCGCCACACCCACCGCCCTCATGGTCGGCACCGGGCGCGGCGCCCAGCTCGGCATCCTCATCAAGGGCCCCGAGGTCCTGGAGTCCACCCGCCGCGCCGACACGATCGTCCTGGACAAGACCGGCACCGTCACCACCGGTCGCATGACCCTCCAGGCCGTCCACACAGCCCCCGGAACCACCGAGTCCGACGCCCTCCGCCTGGCCGGCGCCCTGGAACACGCCTCCGAACACCCCATCGCCCAAGCCGTCGCCACCGCGGCCACCGACCGCACCGGCGCACCCCTCCCCGCCCCCGAGGACTTCACCAACGTGCCCGGCCTCGGCGTCCGGGGCACCGTCGACGGCCACACCGTCCTCGTCGGGCGCCCCCGGCTGCTCACCGACGCCGGGATCGCCCTCCCCGGCACCCTGGCCGCCGCCGTCACGGACGCCGCCGCTCAAGGGCGTACGGCCATCGCGGTCGGCTGGGACGGCGAGGCGCGCGCGGTCCTGGAGGTCGCCGACGCGGTCAAGGAGACGAGCGCGGAGGCCGTCGCCGCGCTCCGGGAGCTCGGTCTCACGCCGATCCTGCTGACCGGCGACAACCGCGCCGTCGCGGAGTCCGTGGCGCGCGAGATCGGGATCGACGAGGTCCGCGCGGAGGTGCTGCCCGAGGAGAAGGCGCACGTCATCCGGGGTCTGCAGGCTCAGGGACGGGTCGTCGCGATGGTCGGCGACGGGGTCAACGACGCGGCCGCGCTGGCCACCGCCGACCTCGGCCTGGCGATGGGCACCGGCACCGATGCGGCGATCGAGGCGAGCGACCTCACCCTCGTTCGTGGAGATCTCAAGGTGACAGCCGACGCCATCCGCCTCTCCAGGCGCACCCTCATCACCATCAGGGGCAACCTCTTCTGGGCATTCGGCTACAACGTGGCCGCTCTACCCCTTGCGGCATTTGGGCTGCTCAACCCTATGATTGCCGGAGCGGCGATGGCCTTCTCATCGGTCTTCGTCGTGACGAACAGCCTGCGCCTGCGGTCCTTCACTTAATATCCACAATGAGATCCAGATCACATCGGTTTCAGGGTAACCATTCGATGGGTTCGTAAGTCTTAGAGTGCGATGCCAAGGATGTCTTGGGGGACGTCCGGCGGAGCGTCTTGGGGGATGCTCCGGGCAAGTGGGCCGGGGCACGTACACCGGGGAGCTTTGAGCGGCCCTCCCGTCCGTACGTACCCCGGCAGACCACAGCAGGAGAGCAGGACGAGCAGTACCGAGGCAGGCCCAGGAGCTACGGCTCCCACAGAACGCCCGGCCGGATCCCGTGGGGGGAATCCGCTCCGGGATATGGGAAGCGCCTCGCTGTCGGCCCGTGGGGGGATCGATGGCGGGGCGCTTCTCGCTTTACGCGGGAGCGCTCCCGGCGTACCCACATGGCGCGGTACGCCCGGCGCACGCCCGTAGCAGCGCACGCGCCCCCCGATGCACCATCGAGCCGCAGACGCACGACGCCCCCGGCTCCGCGTCGCTCGGGGCGGGGGCGCGGCAGTCGGGGGCGAGGGGTCCGGCGTCAGTCAGGGCCGGGGTGATGCGTGAGGGTGCGTTCAGCGGCCCTCGACCGGGACGAAGTCGCGCAGGACCTCGCCGGTGTAGATCTGGCGCGGGCGGCCGATGCGGGAACCCGGCTCCTTGATCATCTCGTGCCACTGGGCGATCCAGCCGGGGAGGCGGCCGAGCGCGAAGAGCACGGTGAACATCTCGGTCGGGAAGCCCATCGCGCGGTAGATGAGGCCCGTGTAGAAGTCCACGTTCGGGTAGAGGTTGCGCGAGACGAAGTACTCGTCGGAGAGCGCGTGCTCCTCCAGCTTGAGCGCGATGTCCAGCAGCTCGTCGGACTTGCCGAGGGCGGACAGCACGTCGTGCGCGGCGGCCTTGATGATCTTGGCGCGCGGGTCGAAGGACTTGTACACCCGGTGGCCGAAGCCCATCAGGCGGACGCCGTCCTCCTTGTTCTTCACCTTGCGGATGAAGGAGTCGACGTCGCCGCCGTTGGCCTGGATGCCTTCCAGCATCTCCAGGACGGACTGGTTGGCGCCGCCGTGCAGGGGGCCCCAGAGCGCGGAGATGCCGGCGGAGATCGAGGCGAACATGTTCGCCTGCGAGGAGCCGACCAGGCGCACGGTGGAGGTCGAACAGTTCTGCTCGTGGTCCGCGTGCAGGATGAGCAGCTTGTCGAGCGCCGAGACGACGACCGGGTCGAGCTCGTACTCCTGGGCGGGGACCGAGAAGGTCATGCGCAGGAAGTTCTCGACGTAGCCGAGGTCGTTGCGCGGGTAGACGAACGGGTGACCGATCGACTTCTTGTACGCGTACGCGGCGATGGTCGGGAGCTTGGCGAGCAGCCGGATCGTCGAGAGGTGGCGCTGCTCCTCGTCGAACGGGTTGTGGCTGTCCTGGTAGAACGTGGACAGCGCGCTGACGACCGAGGACAGCATGGCCATCGGGTGGGCGTCGCGCGGGAAGCCGTCGAAGAACCGCTTGACGTCCTCGTGCAGCAGGGTGTGCTGGGTGATCTCGTTCTTGAAGGTCGACAGCTCGTCGACCTTGGGAAGCTCACCGTTGATCAGCGTGTACGCGACCTCGAGGAACGTCGAGCGCTCGGCGAGCTGCTCGATCGGGTAACCGCGGTAGCGCAGGATGCCCTGCTCGCCGTCGAGGTAGGTGATGGCCGATTTATAGGCAGCGGTGTTGCCGAATCCGCTGTCCAGCGTCACCAGGCCGGTGTTCGCCCGGAGCTTCCCGATGTCGAAGCCCTTGTCGCCGACGGTGCTGTCGATCACCGGGTAGGTGTACTCGCCATCGCCGTACCGCAGTACCACAGCGTTGTTGGTGTGCTCGCTCACGTCATCCCTCACCGACGTAGTGCCTCTTCTTCGAGGTTCCCTGACTGTCTCCACCCTCCCCCATTTGGCTCAGGAGAGTGCACTCGGGGTCGTCCATTGGACCTACTCGCGGCACTGAGTGCCGCGAACTTAGCCATCCTGCCCCCTTGACTGCGGTTCCGGAAGCCCTCCGTGATGTTTCCCACCGTTTTGATCGATCATTTTTACCGACGATCCTCCGTCGCCGCCTCCGCGCAACCGGTGATCCAGCGCCGTACAGCGTCTGCCTGCGGAAACAGTGCGGACCGCCTGGCCGATCGCCTGCCGCGAGCCGACCAGCACGACGAGCTTCTTGGCCCGGGTCACGGCCGTGTACAGCAGGTTTCGCTGGAGCATCATCCAGGCGCTCTTCGTCACCGGGATGACGACGGCGGGGTACTCGCTGCCCTGTGAACGGTGGATCGTCATCGCGTACGCGTGGGCCAGCTCGTCCAGCTCGTCGAAGTCGTAGCCGATCTCCTCGTCCTCGTCGGTGAGGACCGTCAGCCGCTGTTCGTCCAGGTCAAGGCCGGTGACGACGCCGACCGTGCCGTTGAAGACGCCGTTCTCGCCCTTGTCGTAGTTGTTACGGATCTGGGTGACCTTGTCCCCGACGCGGAACACCCGGCCGCCGAACCGCTTCTCCGGTACTCCGGGCCGGGCCGGGGTGATCGCCTGCTGGAGCAGCCCGTTGAGATGTCCGGCCCCGGCCGGGCCCCGGTGCATCGGCGCGAGCACCTGTACGTCGCGGCGCGCGTTCAGCCCGAACTTGGCCGGAATGCGGCGGGCCGCCACGTCCACCGCGAGCACCCCGGCGTCCTCCGTCTCGTCCTCGACGAAGAGGAAGAAGTCACTGAGCCCTTGCGTGAGGGGCGGGACGCCGGAATTGATGCGGTGCGCGTTGGTGACGACGCCCGACTGCTGGGCCTGGCGGAAAATGGTGGTCAGCCGGACCGCCGGCACCGGGCCACCGTCCGCGAGCAGGTCCCGCAGCACCTCCCCCGCCCCCACCGAGGGCAGTTGGTCCACGTCGCCGACGAGCAGCAGGTGGGCACCCGGTGCCACCGCCTTGACCAGCTTGTTGGCGAGGAGCAGATCGAGCATCGACGCCTCGTCGACGACGACCAGATCGGCGTCCAGCGGACGGTCCTTGTCGTACGCCGCGTCGCCGCCGGGCTTCAGTTCGAGCAGCCGGTGCACGGTGGACGCCTCGGCCCCCGTCAGCTCGGACAGCCGCTTGGCGGCCCGCCCGGTCGGCGCGGCCAGCACCACTTTCGCCTTCTTGGCCCGGGCCAGCTCCACGATGGACCGGACCGTGAACGACTTGCCGCAGCCGGGCCCGCCGGTCAGCACGGCGACCTTCCGGGTCAGCGCGAGCCGCACGGCGGCCTCCTGCTCGGGCGCCAGCTTGGCCCCGGTCCGGCCCGCGAGCCACTTCAGCGCCTTGTCCCAGTCCACGTCCGCGAAGGCGGGCATCCGTTCCTCCGGCGTCCGCAGCAGCCGCCGCACCTGGGCGGCGAGCGAGATCTCCGCCCGGTGGAACGGCACCAGATACACCGCCGTGACCGGCTCCCCGCCCTCGGGCGACGGCACCTTCTCCCGTACGACGCCCTCCGGCTCCCCGGCCAGCTCGGCCAGGCACTCGATGACAAGCCCGGTGTCCACCTGGAGCAGCTTCACCGCGTCCGCGATCAGCCGCTCCTCGGGCAGGAAGCAGTGCCCCTGGTCCGTGGACTGCGACAGCGCGTACTGCAGCCCGGCCTTGACCCGCTCCGGGCTGTCGTGCGGGATGCCCACCGCCTGGGCGATCTTGTCGGCGGTCAGGAAGCCGATGCCCCAGACGTCGGCGGCCAGCCGGTAGGGCTGGTTCTTCACGACGGAGATCGAGGCGTCCTCGTACTTCTTGTAGATCCGCACCGCGATGGACGTCGAGACGCCGACGCCCTGGAGGAAGACCATGACCTCCTTGATCGCCTTCTGCTCCTCCCACGCGGCGGCGATCATCTTCGTCCGCTTGGGCCCGAGTCCGGGGACCTCGATCAGCCGCTTCGGCTCCTGCTCGATGATGTCGAGCGTGTCCACACCGAAGTGGGTGGTGATCCGGTCGGCCATCACGGGCCCGATGCCCTTGATCAGCCCGGAGCCGAGATAGCGCCGGATGCCCTGGATGGTGGCGGGGAGGATGGTCGTGTAGTTCTCCACGTGGAACTGCTTGCCGTACTGCGAGTGGGAGCCCCAACGCCCCTCCATCCGCAGGGACTCCCCCGGCTGCGCCCCGAGCAACGCCCCCACGACGGTGAGCAGGTCGTTGGCTCCCCGCCCGGTGTCGACGCGGGCGACGGTGTACCCGTTCTCCTCGTTGGCGTACGTGATGCGTTCGAGCACGCCCTCGAGGACGGCCAGGTTGGGGGTGTGGGACGTCGTGGTGGCCATGGCGCGACGCTACCGGGTGGCGCCGACAGCGGTACGTGGGTGCCGGGCGGGGCTACGGTGAGGGCATGGCGACCGAGCGGATTTCGATCAGCCTGCCGGCCGAGCTCCGTGCCCGGATCAGGCAGTACGCGGCGGATGCCGGGCTCAGCGTCTCCGCCTACATGGTGATCGCCGCGCGGGCCTACATGAATGAGCAGGACCGAGCCAGGAGGGCCTTCGAGCGCGTGGACGAGGCGCGACCGGAGACGGAAGCCTCATGGCAGGAGACCCACCACCTGCTGCACTCACCCGCCAACGCCCGACGCCTCCGCGAGTCCGTCGCAGAGGCAGAAGCGGGCGGGTGAGGCGCCATGGCCGTCTCCATGGACACGCTGATCGAGGGCGTCGCGCCGACTCCCCATCCGAAGGACGGCGGCGTCCCGCATGGGCCGCGCGGCTTCTGCTTCGAGCGGCCCGGACAGCTGAAGGAGTACTGAGCGTTGCCGCTACGGCTCGTCCGGGTGCTGGCGCGATGCAGCCACCGTCCGGGAGGCCCTGCTCTCCGCGACGCGCCGCACGTCCCGGAGGGACTCGGTCAGACGGCTCGCCAGAACGTGCAGCTCCGGTCCGGTGACCTTCCGGTCGGCGAGGAGGTCGGCCGCGTGGCCCAGTAGGTCGTCGGCCATGCCGAGTTGGACGCTCTCGATGTCATCGGCAAGCCGCGAGACGTAGCCGTTGCCGTCTCCGAGGACGTAACAGGGCTTGCCGCCCTGGCCCGCCCAGGGAAGCAGCCTGATCGTCTGCGCGTCGTTTTCCTTCATCTTCTGTCTGCTTCCTACGCGAGGGTGCTTTCTGTAGCGAACTCATCACAGAGTGGGGTCACAAATCGCTACGCTGCCAGGGGGTCGGGGATGACAGCACGTGCGTCAAGACGGGGAGCTGGGCCGCATGGGAACGAAACGAAGGCCGCGTACACCCCGGGAGAAGTACGGCGAGGAGCTGAAGCTGCGGCGTATCGCGGCGGCGCTCACGCAGGAAGCCCTGGGCGAGACAGTGGTCTGCTCGCCCACGCTCATCAGCCACTACGAGGCGGGGCGGCGTCTGCCGAGCCCCGAGGACGCGCAGCGGATCGACCGCGCTCTGCGCACGGACGGGTTCTTCGCCCGGTGGCTGGAGGACCTGGAATCGAAGTATGCCGACCACTTCGCGGCCGTGGCGGAGCTGGAGAAGCAGGCGACACTCATCCAGCAGTTCGCGCTCTCGCTGGTACCGGGGCTGCTCCAGACCGAGGGCTATGCCCGTGCCCTGTTCCAGGCGTACCGGCCCAACCACTGCCGGGAGGAGGTTGACAGGGACGTTGTCATCCGAACAGAGCGTGCCCGCGTCCTGGACAGTCCGCTGAACCCCGTCCTCTGGACGATGTTGGACGAAGCCGTACTTCGGCGGCGCGTTGGCGGACCGCAAGTCATGGCGGAGCAGTTGAACAAGATCGCGGACATGGCCGAGAGCGGCCGGTTGCGGCTGCACGTACTGCCGTTCGAGGTGGGAGCCCACTCGCTCCAAGAGAGCCTGCTGACCTTGCTGAGCTTCACCGACTCGGCACCGGTGGCGTACGTTGAGGGCTTCCAGACAGGCAACTTGATGGACGAGCCGAGCCTGGTGGCCTCAAGCCGCACGGCCTACGATCTTGCCTTGAGCGACGCGTTGTCGCACCAGGAATCACTGGCCCTTGTGCGGGCGGCAGCAGAGGAACACGAACATGGTCAGCAGTAGGCGCAGTGTCGCGGACTCGTCCACCCTCACCGGGTGGTTCAAGTCCAGCTACAGCGGCGGTGGTCAAGGTGAGTGCCTTGAGGTTGCCGCCGGCCATGCCGCCGTCCCCGTCCGCGACAGCAAGGCCCCCGCCGGTCCCGCCGTCGTGTTCTCCGGCGACGGCTGGGCCTCGTTCGTCGGCGCGGTCAAGGAGGGGCGTTTCGGCGGCTGAGCAGTTGGTGGGGCCCGGAGTCCTGTCGTCCGCTCCTGGGCCGCCTGTACGGTGAAACGTCCGTCAGGTGGTCGAAAGGTTTCGCGTGTCCAGGTCCCGTGCACTGAGCTTCTCCGTCGTTGCCCTTGCCGCCGCCGGGGTGGTGCTCACCGGGTGCTCGTCGGACGACGGTGGGTCCGGGAAGGGCGTTCCGGATGACGGGACCGGCAAGGCCACGGTGAGTGTGCCGGACGGGGACGGCAAGGGGGCCGCGAAGCTGCACTACAGCGGTGGGAAGAGCGGGGAGTTCACCATCGAGAGCGTGCGCTGTGCCGTGATGGACGGGAAGCTCGCCGCCATCACCGCACCCGACAGTGCCGACAGCAGCACCCCCGCGAAGCCCTCGTTCACGGCCGTCATGAGCGGTGACAAGGCGATGACCACGCTCACCACGAAGGACGGCGCCAGCTATCTGCACGCCTCCGCGCCCGGGATCAGCGGCAGCAGGAGCGGCGACACCTGGGTCGTCACCGTGGCCGGGCTGAAGCTCGGGCCGACCGACCCCAGCGGCGAGTCGATCACCGTCGACGGCGTCATCACCTGCGGGACCGTCTCCGGAGGGTAGGGCCGGGGGCCCAACGCCCCGATAGCATCCGGGACATGGGTAGATCGAAGCACCTCATATCGGCCTTCACGATCACCGCGGCCGGCGCCGCCCTCCTCACCGGATGCTCGTCCGGCGATCCGGACACCGACGCGGCGGAACCGGCGGCCTCGTCCCCGGCCGCGGCGGCCTCCGCGTCCTCCCCCGCACCGGCGGAGAGCCGGTCCGCCACCCCATACACCGAGCCCGCCGAGTGCGCGGGCCTCGGGCTCAAGTCGGAGGCGACGCTCGCCGGGAAGGACCTGGCCGCCTGTGTGCGGGCGGCGTTCGCCGCGTACGGGACGGGCACGGAGAACCTGCTCGTCGGGGACCGGTCGGGCACCACGCGGTTCCGGGTCGGGGACGACCCGGCGCTGGCGGGGGACGTCGACGGGGCGGACGGGAAGCACGCCGCGAACTCGTACGTGTCGATCGGCGGCGAGGAGTGGATCAAGTCCGACGGCGCCTGGGAGAAGAGCGACTCCAAGGAGGCGGTCGACGCCGAGCTGGGGAAGAAGTACCGGACGGTCTCCGATCCGCAGGGGATCCCGGACCTGGTCGGCTCGTTCGCGACCTGGAAGGTCGACACCGAGAAGGCGCTGATCTCCCTGGAGAACGGCAAGGACGTGCAGGCGTGGCGCGTCACCAACGCCCGGCACTTCGACTACGAGGGCTCCGAGGTGGTCGAGTACATCGTGTGGCTGGACGACGACGGCACCCCGGTGGGCGTCCAGAACACGTCGAACACGGCCGGCAAGTCGAACACGTACGTCCAGCACTTCTACGACCTCGGGCAGCCCGTCACCATCGAGGCTCCGCCCCAGTAGGGCCCGCCCTCCCCGGGGCCCGGACCGCACAGCCGGGCCCCGGGGGAAACGGACTCAGCAGGCGTGCTCGGCGTACCGGGCCGCCACCTCCGCCAGGACCTCCGCGCCGTCGCGCGCCCACAGGTCCTCGTTGAAGATCTCCACCTCGACCGGCCCGTCGAAGCCCGTCGCCTCCACCGCCTCCCGGAAGAATCGGAAGTCCACGCTGCCGTCGCCCAGTTGGCCCCGGCCCAGCAGGACGCCCGCCGGGAGCGGGGTGATCCAGTCGGCGAGCTGGAAGGATTGGATGCGGCCGCCCGCGCCGGCCCGGGCGATCTGGGCGGGGGCCTGGTCGTCCCACCAGAGGTGGTACGTGTCCACGACCACGCCCACCTGCTCGGCCGGGAAGCGCTCCGCGATGTCCAGGGCCTGGGAGAGCGTCGAGACCACGCACCGGTCCGAGGCGAACATCGGGTGCAGCGGCTCGATGGCCAGGCGCACCCCGCGCTCGGCAGCGTACGGGGCCAGCTCGGCCAGGGCGTCCGCGATGCGTTCGCGTGCGCCGTACAGGTCCTTGCTGCCCTCCGGGAGGCCGCCCGAGACGAGGACCAGGGTGTCCGTGGACAGGCCCGCCGCCTCGTCGAGCGCGGCGCGGTTGTCGTCCAGGGCGCGGGCCCGTTCCGCCGGGTCCGGGGCGGTGAAGAAGCCGCCCCGGCACAGGCTGGTGACGGTCAGGCCGTGGTCGGAGAGGAGCCGGGCCGTGGCCTCGACCCCGTACGACTGCACGGGGGCCCGCCACAGGCCGACCTTGTCGACGCCGGCCTTCGCGCAGCCCTCGGCCAGCTCCGGCAGCGACCACTGCTTGATGGTCTCCTGGTTGACGGAAAGACGGCCGTCGCTCATCGGGGGCCTCCGTTGACCGTGAGGAGCGCGCGCATCCGGGACTCCGCGAGCTCCGGGTCCGGGAACAGGCCGAGGCGGTCCGCGAGTTCGTACGCCTTCGCCAGGTGCGGCAGCGAGCGGGCCGACTGGAGGCCGCCCACCATCGTGAAGTGGTCCTGGTGGCCCGCCAGCCAGGCCAGGAACACCACGCCCGTCTTGTAGAACCGGGTCGGTGCCTGGAAGAGGTGCCGGGACAACTCGACGGTGGGGTCGAGGAGTTCGCGGAAGCCCTTCGTGTCGCCCGTGTCCAGCACCCGCACCGCGTGCGCGGCCAGCGGGCCCAGCGGGTCGAAGATGCCGAGCAGCGCGTGGCTGAAGCCCCGGTCGTCGCCGGCGATCAGCTCCGGGTAGTTGAAGTCGTCCCCGGTGTAGCAGCGGACCCCGCCCGGGAGCCGGCGGCGCACGTCGATCTCGCGGTCCGCGTCGAGCAGGGACATCTTGATGCCGTCGACCTTGTCCGGGTGCTCCGCGATGACCTGGAGGAACGTGTCGGTGGCCAGGTCGAGGTCGGTGGAGCCCCAGTAACCGTCGAGCGCCGGGTCGAACATCGGGCCGAGCCAGTGCAGGACGACCGGTTCGGTGGCCTGGCGCAGCAGATGGGCGTACGTGTCCAGGTAGTCCTGGGGGCCCTTCGCGGCGGCCGCGAGGGTGCGGGAGGCCATTAGGATGGCCTGGGCGCCGCTCTCCTCGACGACGGCGAGCTGTTCCTCGTACGCGGAACGGACCTCGGCGAGCGTGGCCGGGCCGGGCGGCAGCTGGTCGGTGCCGACGCCGCAGGCGATGCGCCCGCCGACGGACCTGGCCTCGGCGGCCGAGCGGCGGATCAGTTCCTCGGCGCCCGCCCAGTCCAGGCCCATGCCGCGCTGCGCGGTGTCCATGGCCTCGGCCACGCCCAGGCCGTGCGACCAGAGGTGGCGGCGGAAGGCGAGTGTGGCGTCCCAGTCGACGGCGGCCGGCGAGTCGGGGGTGACGTCGGCGTACGGGTCGGCCACCACGTGCGCGGCGGAGAAGACCGTACGGGAGGCGAGCGGCGACCCGGCCGGGGCCAGGTCGAGCGGGGTGGCCCGGGGTTCGTACGGGCCCTGCGGGAGATGGATGGTCACGGCGACGACTCCAGGGGGCCGAGGGGCGGGCGGCTGGTCACAGGGACAGCTCCGGGACGTCCAGGCGGCGGCCCTCCGCGTGGGACTTCAGGCCCAGCTCCGCGAGCTGCACGCCACGGGCGCCCGCCATCAGGTCCCAGGCGTACGGCTCGTCGAGCACGATGTGGCGCAGGAACAGCTCCCACTGGGCCTTGAAGCCGTTGTCGAACTCCGCGTTGTCCGGGACCTCCTGCCACTGGTCGCGGAAGGACTCGGTGACCGGGAGGTCCGGGTTCCAGACCGGCTTCGGGGTGGCCGAGCGGTGCTGGACGCGGCAGTTGCGCAGGCCCGCGACGGCGGAGCCGTGGGTGCCGTCGACCTGGAACTCGACCAGCTCGTCACGGTTGACCCGGACCGTCCAGGAGGAGTTGATCTGGGCGACGGCGCCGCCCTCCAGCTGGAAGATGCCGTAGGCGGCGTCGTCGGCGGTCGCCGCGTACGGCTCGCCGCGCTCGTCCCGGCGCTCGGGGATGTGGGTCTGGACGTGCGCCTGGACCGTGGTGACCCGGCCGAACAACTCGTGGAGCACGTACTCCCAGTGCGGGAACATGTCGACGACGATGCCGCCGCCGTCCTCCGCGCGGTAGTTCCAGGACGGGCGCTGCGCCTCCTGCCAGTCGCCCTCGAATACCCAGTAGCCGAACTCGCCGCGTACGGAGAGGATCTCGCCGAAGAAGCCGCCGTCGATGAGGCGCTTCAGCTTCAGCAGGCCCGGCAGGAAGATCTTGTCCTGGACGACGCCGTGCTTGATGCCGGCCTCCTGGGCCAGGCGGGCGAGATCAAGGGCGCCCTCGACGTCCGTGGCGGTGGGCTTCTCGGTGTAGACGTGCTTGCCGGCGGCGACGGCCTTCTTGATCGCCTCGACCCGGGCCTGGGTGACCTGGGCGTCGAAGTAGATGTCGACGGTGTCGTCCGCGAGCACCGCGTCGAGGTCGGTCGACCACTCGGTCAGGCCGTGCCGCTCGGCCAGCTCCTCCAGGGCGTGGGCACGGCGGCCGACGAGGATCGGTTCCGGCCACAGCACGTCGCCGTCGCCGAGGTCGAGGCCGCCCTGCTCGCGGATCGCGAGGATCGAGCGCACCAGGTGCTGCCGGTATCCCATGCGCCCGGTGACGCCGTTCATGGCGATGCGCACTGTCCTGCGTGTCACGAAAGTTCCCTCCGTACAGCCGTAGCAAGCGCTTTCTATGCGGGATGACGCTAGCCTGCCGACAGCGGCCCGGACAAGAGGGGGCCCGTCAATCGGTCACAGGCCACGGAGGAAAGCGATGACAGTCACCCTGGCGGACGTGGCGGCCCGCGCCCGGGTGTCCCCGGCCACCGTCTCCCGTGTACTGAACGGCAATTACCCGGTGGCGGCATCCACCCGGGAGCGGGTGCTGCGCGCGGTGGACGACCTGGACTACGTGCTGAACGGGCAGGCCAGCGCCCTGGCGGCGGCCACATCCGACCTGGTCGGCATCCTCGTCAACGACATCGCCGACCCGTTCTTCGGGATCATGGCGGGCGCGGCGCAGACCGAGATCGGCGGGCCCGGCGACGGGTCCGGCCGGGCGGGCGGCGAGAAACTGGCGGTCGTCTGCAACACCGGCGGCTCCCCCGCCCGCGAGCTGACCTACCTCACCCTGCTCCAGCGTCAGCGCGCCGCGGCCGTCGTCCTCACCGGCGGCGCGGTGGAGGACCCGGAGCACCAGACGGCGATGGCCGCGAAGCTGGCGAAGCTCGCGGAGGCGGGCACCCGGGTCGTGCTCTGCGGGCGGCCGCCGCTGCCGGACGGGGCGGCCGTGGTGGCCGCGCTCGCCTTCGACAACCAGGGCGGCGCCCAGCGGCTCACCAGGCATCTGCTCTCCCTCGGGCACCGCAGGATCGGCTATGTGGCGGGCCCCCTGGAGCGCACCACGACCCGGCACCGCCTGGCCGGCCACCGCGAGGCGATGCGCGGGGCGGGGGCGGCCGGCGACGAGGACCGGCTGACCGTGCACGGCTCGTACGACCGGGGCTCCGGCTACGACGCGACCGTCGAGCTCCTGCGCCGCGAACCGGCGATCACCGCCGTCGTCGCCGCCAACGACACCGTGGCGCTCGGTGCGGCGGCGGCGATCCGCGACCGGGGGCTGCGCATCCCGGAGGACATCTCGGTGGCCGGCTTCGACGACCTGCCGTTCTCGGTGGACGTGGTCCCGGCCCTGACGACCGTACGGCTGCCGCTCGTCGAGGCGGGGGCGCGGGCGGGCCGGCTCGCCATGGGCAAGGAGGACCCGCCGCCGGGCGGCATCGCGCTGATCCCGGCCGAGCTGATGGTGCGCGGATCGACGGCGCCGCCCCGGGGGTGAGCGCCCCCGGGGCGGGGTACGCGTCGGGGCGCCCCGCCTCCCGCCGGACGGGGCGGCACGGAACGACGGAAGGAATATGCACGTGAAGCTCGCTTTCTCCACCCTCGGGGTTCCGGGGCTGCCCATCGCCGACGTCGTCCGGCTCGCCGCCGGGAACGGCTACCAAGGCGTGGAGCTGCGCGCCGACCCCGAGGAGCCGGTGCACCTGGGCCTCGGGCAGTCCGAACGCGCCTCGGTGGTCGCCGAGTTCGAGCGCGGCGGGGTCGAGATCCTGGGCGTGGCGGGGTACGCGAAGGTCGCCGCCGAGGGCTACGACCAGCCGGTCCTGGACGAGCTGGCCGCGCTGACCGAGCTGGCCCGGGACCTGGGCGCGCCCTACGTCCGGGTGTTCCCCGGTGGCGGCGACCAGGACCCGTCGGAGGCCGACGAGATCGCCGCGCGCCGGCTGGGCGCCGCCGCCCCGTACGCCGCCGACCTGGGCGTACGCCTCCTCCTGGAGACCCATGACTCGCACCGGGCGGGGGCCGATGTGGCCCGGGTGGCGGGGACGGTGGGGCACAAGAGCGTCGGCGCGCTGTGGGACGTCATGCACACCTGGCTGGCGGGCGAGGAGCCGGTGGCCAGTCACGCGGTGCTGGCCCCGCACCTCGGCTACGTACAGGTGAAGGACATCGCGTCGGCCGACGACACCACGCCGCTGGCCCTGGGCGCGGGCGTGCTGCCGCTGCGGGCGTGCCTGGACACCGTGGACCCGGACGGCTGGGTCTGCTGGGAGTACGAGAAGCGCTGGTACCCGGAGGCGGCGGAGCTGCCAGGGCTGCTGGGCGCGGGGCGCGAGCACCTGCTGCGGCTGGGCGCGCCCAAGCAGTAAGCGGTCTCAGGCGGGGGTGCGGGCGCGCGGTGGTACGCGACGAGCGGAGACGACACCCGACGACCGGACGGGGACGCGCTCAAAACGGCCCGCACCCTTGACCGGAAGTTATTTTCTGGATATCCGTGCTCCTTGGCAGTTTCTTTCACCACCCCCTCGTCACCGAGAACGGCCGAAGGAGCTCACGTGCACCACCGCACCTCCAGACGCACCCTCCTCACCGCCACAGCCGCCACCGCCGTCGCGGCGGCAGCGGGCATGGCGAACGCCCCCGGGGCCCTCGCCTCCCAGGGCTCCGCGCACAGCAGCCACACCTCCGCCGCCACGACCCGGCGGCTGAAGCGGCTCATCTCCCGGATGAGCCTGGAGGAGAAGGTCGGCCAGCTCTTCGTCATGCGGGTCTACGGGCACTCCGCCACCGACCCCGACCAGGCCGACATCGACGCCAACCTCGCCGAGATCGGGGTGCGTACGGCCGCCGAGATGATCGCCAAGTACCACGTGGGCGGCATCATCTACTTCGCCTGGGCGCACAACACCCGCGACCCGCACCAGATCGCCGGGCTCTCCAACGGCATCCAGCGCGCGGGCCTCGCGGGGCCGACCCCGCTGCCGCTGCTGATCTCCACCGACCAGGAGCACGGCATCGTCTGCCGGGTCGGCGAGCCCGCCACGCTGATGCCGGGCGCGATGGCGCTGGGCGCGGGCGGTTCGCGCTCCGACGCCCGCAGGGCCGGGCAGATCGCGGGCGCCGAGCTGGCCGCGATCGGCATCAACCAGAACTACGCGCCGGACGCGGACGTCAACGTGAACCCGGCCAACCCGGTGATCGGCGTACGGTCCTTCGGCTCGGACCCGCAGTCCGTGGCCGGGATGGTCGCGGCGCAGGTGAAGGGGTATCAGAGCGCGGGGATCGCCTCCACGGCCAAGCACTTCCCGGGCCACGGCGACACCAGCACCGACAGCCACACCGGGCTCCCGGTCATCGGCCACACCCGCGAGCAGTGGGCGGAGCTGGACGCGCCCCCGTTCCGGGCGGCCATCGCGGCGGGCATCGACTCGATCATGACCGCGCACATCGTGGTGCCGGCGCTCGACCCGGCCGAGGACCCGGCGACCCTCTCCAAGCCGATCCTCACCGGCATCCTCCGCGAGGAGCTGGGCTACGACGGGGTCGTGGTCACCGACTCGCTCGGCATGCAGGGCGTGCGCACGAAGTACGGGGACGAGCGGGTGCCGGTCCTCGCGCTCCAGGCGGGCGTGGACCAGCTGCTGAACCCGCCGAGCCTGGACGTCTCGTGGAACGCGCTGCTGGCGGCCGTCAAGAGCGGTGAGGTCAGCGAGGCCCGGCTCGACGAATCGATCCTGCGCATCCTGCGCCTGAAGGCGAAGCTGGGGCTCTTCGACCGGCCGTTCGTCACCGGTCGCGGGGTGGACCGCACGGTCGGCACCCGGGCGCACCTGGCCGAAGCCGACCGGATCGCCGAGCACACGACGACGCTGCTGGCCAACGAGGGCCGCCTGCTGCCGTTGTCGCGCCGCTCGCACCGGAACCTGCTGGTGGTGGGCGCCGACCCGGCATCGCCCTCGGGCACCACGGGCCCGCCGACGACGACGCTCGCGGAGGCGTTCGACGAGCTGGGCTTCACGGCGACCGCGCTGCCGACGGGGACCGCGCCCACCAAGGCGGCCATCGACGCGGCGGTGGCGGCTGCCCAGGGCAAGGACGCGGTGGTCGTGGGGACGTACAACGTCTCGGCGACCAGTTCGCAGCGCACCCTGGTCAGCGCGCTGGCCGCGACGGGCGTCCCGGTGATCACGATCGCCATCCGCAACCCGTACGACATCGCGCGGCTGGCGGGCACCGGGCACAAGGCGCACCTGGCCGCGTACTCCTGGACCGACGTCGAACTGCGCGCGGCGGCCCGGGTGATCGCGGGCCGGGTCCGGCCCGAGGGCAGGCTGCCGGTCCCGGTGCAGCGGGCGGACGACCCGTCGAAGGTGCTGTACCCGGTGGGGTACGGGCTGAAGTACTAGAGCGGCGAGCGTTCCGGGCCCGGTCGCGGGCCCGGAACGCTCGGTGAAGGTTCACAGGGCTTCCACAATACGGGCGCACCCTTCCGCCCGTGTGGTGTGCCGATGACGGTTTCCGGCCAGGTGGGGCGAGGAGCGCGGCGGCCGGGTCCGTACCGCGCGGAACGTCGTGTGTGCGGACCGGGGTGGGCGCCGGTTCTTCGGACGGCAGGCGCCGGGCGCCGCGTCCCGGCCGCCCGTGACCTCGGATTTCAGGTCCGCCGCCGGCGGCGGGAACCCTCCCGGCCTGCCGATTGGTCCAGCCCGGCCCATACGTGCCGGGCGGACGGGCGCGCGGGCGTACGCGGTACGCGGCAGCGCCCCCGGCAACCCCGCCCGCCGCCCGATCGGCAGGTGGAGTGGAAAACCGCCGCGTCAAACCCGCACACCGGACGTCGGCCGAAAACAAATCCCACGGACCGCATGCGCGACTTCACGCCCTGGTCACAAACCGAGGGCCGGTGCTATAAACAACGAGCCCCAGGCCCAGGACTGAATGAATTCTCAACAGCCCACGCGCCTACCGTGAAAGATCACCCATCAAAAAGGGGGAACCCGATGAAGAAGATCGTCGTGCGCAAGACCGGCGGTGTGAAGCTCACCACGAGCGCGAGTGCCTACTGGCCGCCCATGTGCATCGCGGGCCAGAACTAATTCAGGACGTGGTGCCCGGAATTCATCGAATTCCGGGCACCACGTCGATTTCCCCACACGATGCCGGGAAGTCGCCGGCTGATCCGACACGGAGACGGCATGGCCGATACTCGGCAGACCGCGGGGCCTGCCTTCCATCAACTGTCCTTCGTCCCCGAAGGGGACGGGGTGCTCATCGGCCGGGCCGACACCGATTCGTACGCCCTGTTTCCCGCCGACGGCGCGATGCTGCTCCACAAGCTCACCACCGGTATGCCCCCGGCCGACGCGGTCGCCTGGTACAACGACGCCTATGACGAGCCCGTCGACATGGACGACTTCCTGGAGACCCTGGGCGACCTGGGGTTTCTTCGGGGCGACGGCGATGATCCGGTCGCGGAGGCACCGGCCGCCGTGCGGTACCGGCGGCTCGGCCGGGCCGTCTTCTCGCCGGCCGCCTGGATCGCCTACGCGGCGCTGGCCGTGGTGTGCGTGGTGCTCCTGGTGCGGATGCCCGAAGTGCGCCCCTATCCGAAGACCCTTTTCTTCACCGATTCGCTGCTGCTGGTCCAAGTCGGCCTGCTCTTCGCGCAACTTCCGTTCGTCTTCCTCCACGAGTCCTTCCACGCACTCGCCGGCCGCCGCATCGGCATTCCCTCCAGCCTCGGTGTCGGGCGGCGACTCTACTTCGTGGTGTTCGAGACAACGCTGAACGGATTGCTCGGAGTCCCCCGGAGAAATCGTTATCTGCCTTTCCTCGCCGGTATGGTCGCCGATGCACTGGTGTTCTGTCTGCTGGTCTGCACCGCCGCCGTCGACGCACAGCACAGCGGCGGCGGACTTTCCTACCTCGGGCGTTTCGCGGTGGGCCTCGCATTCGTCACCGCGCTGCGGTTCGTCTGGCAGTTCTACCTCTTTCTGCGCACCGACCTCTATTACGTCTTCTCCACGGCTCTCGGCTGCGTGGCCCTGCACGACGCGACGCGCGCGCTGATCCGGAACACCGTCTGCCGTCTGCTCGGCCTGCGGAACCGCATGGTCGACCCGGAGCAGTGGTCGGAGCGGGACCGCAGGGTCGCGCGCTGGTACGCGCCCTTCGCGGCGGCGGGCGTCCTGGTGATGCTGGCGACGGCGGCCGCCACCGCGGTCCCCGTCCTCGCCCACTTCGTCCACCTCCTCGTCGACCGGCTCGGCCACCCCAAGCACCCGGACTCCGGCTTCTGGGACTCCGTCGGCTTCCTGGCCTTGAGTGTCGTGCAGTTCGGTCTCGTCGGCGTGGTGGCCCTGCGCGACCGCTCCCGCGCCCGTGAGCAGCGGCGCGACGGGAACCGCCCGGAAGCGGTCCAGGACCCCGCGCCCACCACCGCACCCCTTCACGCAGAACAGGAACACAGCCGATGAGCGAGCAACCCGCCCACCTGTGGATCGTCGGTGGCACCCGCCGGGACCGTGACGCGGCGCTGGAGACCGCCCTCCCCCCGTCCGCCGCCGGCGAGTTCCACGCGGTCAGCAGCCACCGCCTCGGCCGTGGCCCCTACGCCGGGACCGCCGCCCTGCTGAACCTGGTCGTGCCCCACGTACGGGCGAACGCGCCGGACCTGGTCACCGCCCACGACGTCGAACTGCTGTCGGTCGCCCCGGACCTGGAATCCGTCGTCGAGCCGTCCCGCGAAACCCTCACTTCGCTGGCCATCCCGGAGGAACGCACCCGCTTCTACGGCCCGGCGCGGACCCGGCGGCTGGCACACGGGGTGGTGGAGTTCCTGAACCACTGGGCCGCCGACTCCGATCAGCCGGTCACCGTACGCTTCGACGCCGTGCACGCGGCCGACGCCACCGAGCAGGAGCTGCTGGCCATCGCCCTGCGCCGGACCGACCCCGCGCGGCTGCGCCTCGTCGTGGCGACCACCGCCGAGGCGCTGCCGGCCCACGCCGCCGAACTCGCCGGTGCGCTCGCCCGGTACGCCGTACGCGTGGACGCGCCGGAGAGCGCCGCCCCCGCCGTGCCGCGGCCGGGCGTCGAGCGGGTCCGGGCCTACGTGGAGTCCGACGGCACCTCCGACGACCCCGGCGAGCGCTCCGCCTACGAGACCGCGCCCGCCGGGATACGGGCCGAGTTGCACGACGCCAGGGCCGCCGAGCTGGCGCGGACCCTGCCGCAGGCCCACCGGCTCGGCGCCCTGCCGTACCACCTGGAGCACGGGAGCGACCCGCACGGGGCCGGACTGCGGGCGGTGCTGGAGGCGACCGGCCACTGTGTGGACATGGGCTTCTACCATGCGGCGACGGAGCTGGGCCGCCGGGCGCTGGCGCTGGCCGACCCGGAGCGGGAGGAGGAGGCGTACTGCACGGCGAGCACCAGGCTGACCAGTTCGCTGGCCGTCCTCGGCCAGGTGGACGAGGCCGAGGAGATCTACTTCGATCTGCGCAGCCGCTTCACCACGCCGATGGTGCACCTGTTCTCCAACTACGCGCTCGGCATGCTGTACACCCGCCACCGCGCGCCCGACTCCCGCAACCACCTCACCGCCCGGGTCCACCTGCACACCGCGATCGCCCTGGCGTCGCAGATGCCGGAGGCGTCCCGCTCGTTCCAGAAGGTCTTCCAGCAGAACGGGCTGGCCCTGGTCGAGATGCACATGGGCAACCTGGACCGGGCCGAGGAGCTGGTGACCGAGGGGCTGGCCCGGCTGGACGCGGACCTGGCGCCGGGCGAGCACGAGCTGCACCGCTCGGTCCTGCTGCACAACCGGGGCCAAGTGCGGGCCGCGCTGGGCCGGATCGAGGAGGGTGTCGCCGACATCTCCCGCGTGATCGCCGCCGACCCCAACCACCCGGAATACTACTTCGACCGGGCCTCGTTGCACCGGCGCTCGGGCGACACCGACGCGGCCCTCGCCGACTACCAGGCCGCCATCGACGTCAGCCCGCCGTTCCCCGAGGCGTACTACAACAGGGGCGACCTGCGCGCCGAACTCGGCGACACCAAGGGGGCGCTGGCCGACTTCGGGTACGTACTGGAGCTGGAGCCGGACTACCTGCGCGCCCGGATCAACCGCGCGTCCCTGCTGTTGGAGGACGGCGGCCTCGACGGCGCCCGCGCGGACGTGGCCGAGGGCCTCGTCCACCACCCGGACAGCGCCGACCTGCTCTGCACCCGGGGCCTGCTCGCCCTGGAGGACGGCGACCCCGACGCCGCCCTGGCCGACTTCACCGCTGCCCTGGAGCACGACCCGGCCCTCTACGAGGCGCTGGCCAACCGTGCGGTCATCGCCCAGGAGCAGGGCCGGGCCGACGACGCGGTCGAGGACCTGAGCAGCGCGCTGCGACTCGTCGGGCCGGACGCGTCCCTGCTCTACAACCGGGGTTACGTGCATCGCTCGGCCGGGCGGTGGCAGGAGGCGATCGACGACTTCACTGCCGCCCTCGACCTGCCGGACGGTGACCGGGCCGAGCTGCTGTGGGAACGCGCCGACTGCCGCGCCGGCAGCGGCGACGCCGACGGCGCCCGGACCGACCTGGCGCTCTGCGCGGGCCTGGACGGGTCCCCGTACGCCGAGCGGGCCCGCGTCCGCCTCGCGGAACCGGCGTAGCGGGCGGTACGCGCAGGGGCTCCTTCCCACCGCCGGTGCGGTGGGAAGGAGCCCCGTACGGTTCAGCTCACGGGCGCCGGACGCCGAGGCGGTGGTCGGTCGTCAGGTCCTTGCCGTCGAGCCGCGCGTCGAACTTCGCGAGCGGCTTCGCCTTCGACTCGTCCTGCTGTACGGCGGCCGGGGCGACGCCCGCCCAGCGCAGGATCGCGGCCGTGGCCGTGGCGTTCTCCGAGGGCACGAGCCCCGCGACGTTCGAGCCGTGGTTCCCGCCGGGCACGGTGAACACGTAGCTGTCACGGGCGCCCGCCCCGAGCCGGAAGCGCTCCGCGCCCCACGGGTCGTTCTCGCCGTAGACGTACAGCATGTGCGTCGCGTGGTGCTTCACCCAGCTGTCGACGTCCCGCATCGCCCCGGGCCGGAACCTCATCGGGATGGAGCGCGGCACGAAGTTGCGCGGCGGCTGGTAGCCGTAGCGGCTGAGCTTGCCCAGCCAGGGCTGCTTGATGTCCGGGGAGCCGAGCTGGGTGCCCGCCTGGTAGTAGTACGGGGTGTAGTTGGCCAGGCCCTGGTCGGCGTAGGCGGAGAAGCCGGAGATCGAGTCGACCGAGTCCCAGATCTCCTCGTCGGACGCCTTCTTCGCGTCAGCCGGGAGGCTTTCGCAGTCGGCGAGCAGGCTGTACTGCCAGAACGCCCACACGTAGTCCATGACGACGGCCTCGTACGCCTTGTCCAGGGAGCCGACGGTGTCGAAGGTGTAGCCGTTGTCGGCGGCGTACCGGGCGTACTTCTCCTCCAGCGGCGCGCGACGGATCAGGGCCTCGCGCTGGACGCCGCCGAGCTTGTCGCGGCACTCCTTGGTGCCGACCTTCGCGAAGAACCGGTCGTACGCCGAGTCCTCCTTGTTCACCACGTCGTTGGGGGCGACGTAGGCGACGACGCCGTCCATGTCCTTCGGGTAGAAGCGCTCGTAGTACGTGGCGGTCATGCCGCCCTTGGAGCCGCCGGTGGTCAGCCAGTTCTCGGAGTAGATCCGCTTGAGCGCGGTGAAGACGCGGTGCTGGTCGCTGGCCGCCTGCCAGATGTCCAGCTTGGACCAGTCGGCGGGCGACGGGCGCGACGGGGTGAAGTAGCGGTACTCCAGCGAGACCTGGTTGCCGTCGACGATCCGGGTGGGCTCGGAGCGGCTGGGGTTGGTGGAGACGTTGTAGCCGCCGGTGAAGAAGACCGTGGGGCGGGAGGTGTCCTTGTGCAGCAGGGTGATGCGCTGCTGGAACGTCCCCTTGGACGGGTGGCGGTGGTCGACCGGCTGGGTGTAGTTGAGGACGAAGTAGCGGTAGCCCGCGTAGGGCTTCTCCTCGATGAGACTCATGCCCGGGATGGCCAGGATGCGGTCCTTGATGTCCGTGCTCGTCCCGCTGTCGCTCGCGGCGGTGCCGAGCGAGGCCGGTACGGCGGCGGTGGCCGCCCCGGCCGAGGCGCCCGTCGCACCGACCGTGCCGATGAGCACCGCGAGCGACAGGATTCCTCTGAGCGCCTTGCGCATGCGCGTCCTCCCGTTGGGAGGCGTCCCGCCGAGCACGACCGGGTCCCGCGAGACGCCTCTTGGTTCACAGCTGACGCGGTGAACCTAGCGGCGCAACACACGTACCACCAGACCCCCTTGCAGGGGCCCCGGAGGTGTCACCCGGTCAGCACAGGATCCAGCTCGTGCGGCCGCCCTTGCCCTCGACGGAGCCGGAGACGCGCACGCACCGGTTCAGCGCGTGGACGGTCACCGGGCCGGCGCGCTCGGTGTAGCGGCCGCGGTCCGTGACGGGGTGGCCGCCGCGGGGCTGGATGGTCACGGACATAGGGCGGCGCTTGCCGGGCTTGGCGGCCACGGCGGTGGCGCAGGCGTAGGCGCGGGTCTTGTAGACGCGGAGCTCGCCCGTGGCGAACTTCACCGTCTTCTTCGGACGCCCGGCGCACACCGTTGCCGCGTCCGCGCTGCCCGCGACCGCCCCGCCGAGTACCAGTGCGAAAGCGGTTGCCAGGGAGAGGACCAGGAACCGGCGGCGGAGTCCCTGCCGCGTACCCCAGGCATGTCTTTCGGTCCCTCTGGTCACAGCAGCCCCATCGCTTCCTCGAACATGAGCGCTCCTGCCCGACACCTGAGCGCATATGCGTGTACCTGCGTACGACGCGAGAGGCCATCCGGAGGTTGCATCCGGCGGGCCCGGCGTCCCCGGGGACCGGGGCGGCCCACCATGGAGCCGGCAGGACAGACCATCACGAAAGGCAGAAACCGCCATGACCCGCACCCGCTCCGCCCGGCGCACCGCCGCCCGTACCCTGCTCGCCTCCGCGCTCCTGGCCGCGGCCGTCGCCGTACCCGCCTCCGCGGCGGCCCCGCGCGCGACGGCCCCGGCGGCGCCGGTCATCGACGAGACGGCCACCCAGGAGTCCCGGCTGGTCGACCACTTCTACGGCGCGTACACCGACGCCGTGGCCGCCGAGGACGGGGGCGGGGCCGCCACCGCGCTGCGGGGCTTCTACCTCACGCCCGCCCTGCGCGCCCGCCTCGACGACTGGGAGGCGGCCAACCACGCGGACGGCGTGCTGCTCTCCCAGGACGTCCCGGCGGACTACCGGGTCGTCCCGGGCCACAGCGGCGCCGGCCACACCTGGTCCACGGTCCGCCTCACCTGGGGGTCCGCCGACAGCCCCTCGTACACGTACCTGACCGTGCGCTCCGACCTCGCGACCGGGAAGATCTCCGCGATCCGCGACGGGGAATAGCGCTCACACCCCGGCCGGCTCGTCCTCTCCTATGAACGTGCGCCACAGCACCGCGTAGTGCCCGTCGCGGGCGAGGAGTTCGTCGTGGGTGCCGTCCTCGACGACCCGGCCGTGGTCCATCACCACGACCCGGTCGGCGCGCGCGGCGGTGGTCAGGCGGTGGGCGACGACGAGCGTGGTGCGGCGGCCCGCGAGCCGGTCGGTCGCCCGGTTCACCTGCGCCTCGCTGGCGAGGTCGAGCGAGGCGGTCGCCTCGTCGAGCAGCAGGATGTCGGGGTCGACGAGTTCGGCGCGGGCGAGCGCGATCAGCTGGCGCTGCCCGGCCGAGAGGTTGCGGCCGCGCTCGGCGACCCCGTGGAGGTAGCCGCCGTCCAGGGTGGCGATCATGTCGTGCGCGCCGACCGCCCGGGCCGCCGCCTCCACCTCCGCGTCGGTGGCCTCCGGCCGCCCGTACGCGATCGCGTCGCGCACGGTCCCGGCGAAGAGGTACGACTCCTGCGGTACGACTCCGAGCCGGCGCCGGTACGCGGTGAGGCCGAGGCCGCGCAGGTCGGTGCCGTCCACCGTGACCCGGCCGTCCGTCGGGTCGTAGTACCGGGCGACCAGCTTGACCAGGGTGGACTTGCCGGCCCCGGTCTCCCCGACGAACGCGACGGTCTGGCCGGCCGGGATGCGCAGGTCGACGCCCCGGAGGGCGGCCTCCTCGTCCCCGTACGCGAAGGACACGTCCTCGAAGGCGATCTCGCCGCGCAGCTCCCGTACGTCCCGGGTGTCGCCCCGGTCCGTGGTGGAGGCGGGTTCGCGCAGGAGTTCCTGGATGCGGCCGAGGGAGACGGCGGCCTGCTGGTAGCCGTCGAAGACCTGGGAGAGCTGCTGGACGGGCGCGAAGAACAGGTCGATGTAGAGCAGGTAGGCGACCAGCGCACCGGCGGTGAGCGTGCCGTCGTCGACCCGGCCCGCGCCGACGATCAGCACGGCGGCCGCGGCGACCGACGACAGGAGCTGGACGAACGGGAAGTAGACCGAGATCAGCCACTGCCCGCGCACCCGGGCCTCGCGGTACTCGTCGCTGCGCGCGGCGAACCGGTCGCCGCCGTCCCGCTCGCGCCGGAACGCCTGCACGATCCGGAGCCCGGCGACGGACTCCTGGAGGTCGGCGTTGACGACGCTGATCCGCTCACGGGCCAGCTCGTACGCCTTGACGCTCTTGCGGCGGAAGAAGACCGTCCCGACGACGAGGACCGGCAGGGTCGCGAAGACGACGAGGGCCAGTTCCACGTCGAGGACCAGCAGCGCGACCATGATGCCGAGGAAGGTGACGACGGAGACGAAGGCGGTGACCAGGCCCGTCTGGAGGAACGTGGACAGCGCGTCCACGTCCGTCGTCATCCGGGTCATGATGCGGCCGGTCAGCTCGCGCTCGTAGTAGTCGAGCCCGAGGCGCTGGAGCTGGGCGAAGATCTTCAGCCGCAGCGCGTACAGCACCCGCTCACCGGTGCGGCCGGTCATCCGGGTCTCGCCGATCTGGGCCGCCCACTGCACGAGGACGACGACCAGGCCGAAGGCGGACGCCGCCCAGACCGCGCCCAGCGCGAGCTTGGTGACGCCGTCGTCGATGCCGTTGCGGATCAGTACGGGGAGCAGCAGCCCGGCCCCGGCGTCGACGGCGACCAGGCCCAGGCTCACCAGCAGCGGCAGCCCGAAGCCGTGCAGCAGCCTGCGCAGCCCGTAGGAGTCCTCGGAGTGCACGGCACGGGCCTCGTCGACGTCGGGGACGTCGTTCGCCGGGGGCAGGGCGTCGACCTGGGCGAGCAGTTCGGGGGTGGCGGGCATGCCCGCCGCGTCGGTGTCCCGGTCGTCCTCCTTGCGGACCCACAGCTCGGGGGTGATCCCGCGCTCGGCCTCGGCCTCGGCGGCGATCTCCTCGTGGAGCGCACGGTCCCGCGCGGAGTTCTCGACGGCTGCGGGAGCCGCCGCCGGGCGGTGGCCGGGCGAGGGGGTGCCCAGCTCGTCCGGGTCGGTGAGCAGGCGCCGGTAGAGCGCGCTGCGGCGCTCCAGCTCCTCGTGGGTGCCGAGGTCGGCGAGGCGGCCGTTGTCCAGGACCGCGATCCGGTCCGCGAGGTTCAGGGTGGAGCGGCGGTGGGCGATGAGCAGCGTCGTACGGCCGGCCATCACCTGGCGCAGGGCCTCGTGGATCTCGTGCTCGACGCGGGCGTCCACGGCGGAGGTGGCGTCGTCGAGGAGGAGCAGGCGGGGGTCGGTGAGGATGGCGCGGGCGAGCGCGAGGCGCTGGCGCTGGCCGCCGGAGAGGGTGAGCCCGTGCTCGCCGACCTTGGTGTCGTAGCCGTTCGGCAGCTCGGCGATGAACCGGTCGGCCTGGGCGGAGCGGGCGGCCTGCTCGATCTGTTCGTCGGTGGCGTCGGGCAGGCCGTACGCGATGTTGGCGCGGATGGTGTCGGAGAACAGGAAGCTGTCCTCGGGGACGAGCCCGATGGCGGCGCGCAGCGAGTCGAGGGTCAGCTCGCGCACGTCGTGGCCGCCGACGAGGACCGCGCCGTGCGTCACGTCGTAGAAGCGCGGCAGGAGCAGCGAGACAGTGGACTTGCCGCTGCCGGAGGCGCCGACGACGGCGACGGTCTCGCCGGGTTCGATGGTCAGCGAGAAGCCGTCGAGGACCGGGCGGCGCGTCTCGGCTCCGCCTCCAAGGTCCTCGTCACTGGCGGAGGCGGAGCGCAGCGGAGCGTACCCGAACCGCACGTCGTCGAACTCGACGCTCGCCGGGGCGTCGGCGGGCAGCTCCTTGGTGCCGTCCTTCATGGAGGGCTCGGTGTCGATGAGTTCCAGGACGCGTTCCACGCCGGCGCGGGCCTGCTGGCCGACGGTGAGGACCATGGCGAGCATCCGGACCGGGCCGACGAGCTGCGCGAGGTACGTGGAGAACGCGACGAACGTGCCGAGGGTGATCTCGCCCCGGGTGGCCAGCCAGCCGCCGAGGGCCAGCATCGCGACCTGGCCGAGGGCGGGCACGGCCTGGAGGGCGGGGGTGTAGCGGGAGTTCAGCCGGATGGTGCGCAGCCGGCCGGCGAACAGCTTGCGGCCTACCTCGCGCAGCTTGCCGGTCTCCTGGTCCTCCTGGCCGAAGCCCTTGACGACGCGGACGCCGGAGACGGCCCCGTCCACGACGCCGGCGACTGCGGCGGCCTGGGACTGGGCGTACCAGGTGGCGGGGAAGAGGCGGGAGCGGGAGCGGCGGGCGATGTACCAGAGGGCGGGGGCGACGGCGACGGCGACGAGCGTCAGCAGCGGCGACAGCCACGCCATGATGACGAGGGAGATCAGGAAGAGCAGGACGTTCCCGATGGTCATCGGGAGCATGAACAGCAGGCCCTGGATCAGCTGGAGGTCGCTGGTGGCGCGTCCGACGACCTGCCCGGTGGACAGCTCGTCCTGGCGTTTGCCGTCGAGCCGGGCGATCGTCGCGTACATGCCGGTCCGCAGGTCGTGCTGGACGTCGAGGGCGAGCCGGCCGCCGTAGTAGCGGCGGATGTACGTGAAGGCGTAGACGAGGACCGCCGCCACGATGAGCAGCCCGGTCCAGACGGCCAGCGAGCGGGTGTGGCCGACGACCACGTCGTCGATGATCACCTTGGTGACCAGTGGGACGAGGGCCATGACGGCCATGCCGCCGAGCGAGGAGCCGAGCGACAGCAGGACGTTGCGCCGGTAGTTCCAGGCGTAGCCGCTCAGCCTCCGCGCCCAGCCGCCCCGCTGCCCGCGCTCCGTCACCTGTGCGTCCGCCACCCGGTGCCTCCCGTCCGACCTGATCCGACGGAAGGCACCAACGCGGTGCGCTGCCGATTTCATCCCGCCGCAACAAATACGGGTCCCGGGGAAGCGCAGCGCGACGACTTCTACCAGGGGTGGCCGGCGCAGGAGAAGGCGCTGGAGGCCGCCGCGAAGTGAGCCGGCCCGGGGCCGCCACGCCTCGGGCTCTACAGGTGCGTCGGCTCGAACATCGTCAGGTGGGCCGGGAGTACGACGACCGACGGGCCGGGCCGTCCGAATGCCTCGGCCAGGTCGGCGGCGAGCGTCTCGGGGCTCGTACGGACGGCCGGGACGCCGAAGGACTGGGCGAGGGCGGTGAAGTCCGGGCGGGCCAGTTCGGTGCCGGTGGTCTCGCCGAAGGCGCCGGTGAGGTACTCGCGGAGGATGCCGTAGCCGCCGTCGTCGACGATCAGCCAGGTGACGGGCAGGCCGTACTGCCGGGCGGTGGCCAGTTCCGCGACCGAGTACATTGCGCCGCCGTCGCCGGAGACCGCGAGGACCGGCCGGGTCGGGTCGGCGACCGCCGCGCCGAGCGCCGCCGGGAACGCGTAGCCGAGGCCGCCGGCGCCCTGGGCGGAGTGCATGGTGTTCGGGCGGCGGGCGTCGAACGCGGCCCAGGCCCAGTAGCCGAGGATCGTCATGTCCCAGAAGCTGGGCGAGGCGTCGGGCAGGGCGGTGCGGATCGCGGCGAGGAGGTCCTGCTCCAGGTCGCGTCCCTGCCCGGCGATCCGTTCCCGTACGCGGTCGAGCACCCCGGCGACGCGGTCCGCCGCTGCCGGGTCCTCGCGCGGGGCGACGGCGTCGATGAGGTCGGCGAGCGCGTCACGGGCGTCCGCGTGGATGCCGAGCGCCGGGAGGTTGGCCTCCAGCTTGCCGGCGTCCGCCTCGATCTGGATCACCCGGCCGCGCGGGGCGAAGGTGTAGTAGTTCGAGGAGAGTTCGCCCAGTCCGGAGCCGATGACGAGCAGGACGTCGGCGTCCTCCAGGAAGTCCGTGACGTGCCGGTCCTCCACCCACGACTGGAGCGAGAGCGGGTGCTGCCAGGGGAAGGCGCCCTTGCCGCCGTACGTGGTGACGACCGGGGCGTCGAGCTTCTCGGCCAGGGCGCGCAGCTTGCCGGAGGCGTCGGAGCGTACGACTCCGCCGCCCGCGACGATCGCCGGGCGCTCGGCGTGCGACAGGAGGTGGGCGGCCACGGCGACGAGTTCGGGGCGGGCGGGCAGCTCGCGCGGGGTGGCGTCCGGGGCCACGACGACGGGCAGCCCGGTCGCCGCGTCCAGGACGTCCTGCGGGATCTCGACCCAGACGGGGCCGTGCGGGGCCGTCAGCGCGGACTCCCAGGCGGCGGCGATCGCGGACGGGATCTGCGAGGCCGCGCGCACGGTGTGGACGGACTTCACCACGTCCCGGAACGACGCCTGCTGGTCGCGCAGTTCGTGGAGGTGGCCGTGGCGTCCGCCGCCCAGGCCCCGGACCGGGATCTGGCTGGAGACCGCGAGGACCGGCGCGGAGGCGGCCGCCGCCTCCTGGAGCGCGGCGAGCGAGGTCAGTGCGCCGGGCCCGGTCGACAGGAACAGCGGGGCGACCTCGCCGGTGATCCGCCCGTAGGCGTCGGCGGCGAAGCCCGCGTTGTTCTCGACGCGCAGCCCCACGTACTCCAGCGACGAGCGGCGCAGCGCGTCGAACAGGGCCAGCGCGTGCTGTCCGGGCAGCCCGAAGACGGTGGTCGCGCCGAGGCCGCGCAGGGTCTCGACGACGAGGTCGCCGCCGGTGCGCCCGGACGGGGGGTTCAGCGCGGCCTCGATCTGCGCCGGGGTGAGCTCGGGCCGCTCGTCGTGGTGGTCGTGACTCAACGCTGCCGGGCCTCCGCGATCTGGCGGGTCATGATCGTCGTCAGCTCGTACGCGGTGTGCGAGGCGGCGACGGAGGTGATTTCCGCGTGATCGTACGCGGGGGCGACCTCGACCAGGTCGGCGGAGACCAGGTGGCAGGAGGACAGGCCGCGCACGATCTCCAGGAGCTCGCGGGAGGTGAGGCCGCCGGCCTCGGGGGTGCCGGTGCCGGGCGCGTGGGCCGGGTCCAGCACGTCGATGTCGATCGAGATGTACAGCGGCCGGTCGCCGATGCGCTGGCGCAGCTGGTCGGTGATCTCGTCGACGCCGCGCCGCATCACGTCGGCGGAGGTGACGATGCCGAAACCCATCTTGGCGTCGTCGGTCAGGTCCTGCTTGCCGTACAGCGGGCCGCGGGTGCCGACGTGGGAGAGCGCCGAGGTGTCGAGGATGCCCTCCTCGACGGCCCGGCGGAACGGGGTGCCGTGCGTGTAGGCGGCGCCGAAGTAGGTGTCCCAGGTGTCGAGGTGGGCGTCGAAGTGGAGCAGCGCGACCGGGCCGTGCTTCTTGGCGACGGACCGCAGGAGGGGCAGCGCGATGGTGTGGTCGCCGCCGAGGGTCATCAGGCGGGCGCCGGTGTCGAGCAGCGCGTCGGCCGCCGCCTCGACGGTCTCCACGGCCTCCTCGATGTCGAACGGGTTGGCCGCGATGTCCCCCGCGTCGGCGACCTGCGCCAGGGCGAAGGGCGAGGCGTCCTGCGCCGGGTTGTAGGGGCGCAGCAGCCGGGAGGCCTCGCGGATCGCGTTGCCTCCGAAGCGGGCGCCGGGCCGGTAGGAGACGCCCGAGTCGAACGGCACCCCGACGACGGCGACGTCCGCCGTGCCGACCTCGTCGAGCCGGGGCAGCCGGGCGAACGTCGCGGGCCCGGCATACCGCGGGATGCGCGAGGAGTCGACGGGGCCGCGCGGCGTGTCGTTGCTGCTCATGGGGCGGGTGGCCTTTCCGTGGTGCCTTGGTCGATGCCTTCGATGGCGCCTTCGTCGACGCCTTCGGTTCTGCTGGTTCCCTCACTGACGCGCTGCTTCGAGTGTGCCGGATCCCCCGGAACGGTACGGAACCACGCGTGCGGGTCCGCGGACGACGGTAGGCGGCGGGATGGCCGCCCATAAGTGTATGTTTCCTCCACTCCCGACTCCTGGAACGGATGACACATCCATGCCCGACTCCGGCTCCCCCGCGGGACCGCCCACCCCGCCCGTGCCACTGGCCGGGCTGCTGGCCCTGGAGGAACTCGGGCTGCGCCTGATCGCGGGGCCGGCCGACGCCGAGCTGTCGTGGGTGCACACCTCGGAGATGGCGGACCCGTACCCGTACCTGCTCGGCGGGGAGCTGCTGCTGAGTGCCGGGGTGCTGCTCACGGACCCGGACACCTATGTGGCCCGGCTGGTGGAGGCGGGGGCGGCGGCGCTGGGTTTCGGGGTGCGGCCTGTGCACGACACGGTGCCGCCCGCGCTGGTCGGGGCGTGTGACCGGTACGGGCTGCCGCTGGTGGAGGTGCCGCCCGGGACCCCGTTCACCGCGATCGCGCGGGCCGTGTGGGGGCAGATGGCCGCGGCGCGCCACCGCGAGCTGCACCGGGTGGCCCGGGCCCAGCAGGCCCTGGCCGCGGCGGCGGCGCGGCCGGACCCGGTTCCGGCGGTGCTGCACCAGCTGGCGGTCCGGCTGCCGGGGCGGGCGGCCCTACTGACGGCCGACGGCGAGGAGCTGCACACGGCGGGCCGGCCACCGGCCCCGGAGACGCGGGCGGCCCTGATCCGGCTCGCCCGGGTCCTCGCACCGGCCAGCCGGCCCGCCCCCGCCCCCGCCTCGGCCACCGACACCGTCGGCGGGACCCGGCTGTCGGCGTACGCGCTGGGCGGCGGGCAGGGGCTCGCCCTCACCCTGGCCACGGACCACCGCGAGCCGGGCGACCACACCGTCGCCGGGACCGCCGTCGTCCTGCTCTCCCTGCTTACCGCCCCGCACCAGGGCGCCGACGCGGCGAACCGCTCGGCGGCCCTGGTCCGGCTGCTGCTCGGGGCGGAGCCGGCGGACGCCGCGCCCCTGCTGGGCGGCGAAGGCCGGTGGACGGTGGTGCACGCGCGCCGCAGCGACGGCACGGCCCCGGACCCGCTCACGGCGGGCGCACTCGGTGCGGCCCTGGGTTCGGCGCTCGTGGACGCGGGCCGGGCCGGCGAGGCGGTACGGGTCCTGGTTCCGGGCGGCGGCCGGATCACCCCGCAGCCGGGCTGGACGCTCGGCGTCTCGTCCCCCGCCGCGGCCGACGCCCTGGGCGCCGCGGACACCCTGGCCGGGCGCGCGCTCGGCCGGGCGGCGGCGACCCGCGCCCCGCTGGCCGTGGACACCCCAGTCACCGGCCTCGCCGCCCTGCTCCCGCCCGGCCCGGCGGCCGACCGCGCCCGCACCCTCCTCGCCCCGCTCACCGCCCCGCTCACCGAGACCCTGCGCTGCTGGCTCTCCCTGCACGGCAGCTGGGACCGGACGGCGGTGGCCCTGTCCGTCCACCGCAACACCGTCCGCCAGCGCATCGCGCGGTGCGGGGTGTTGCTGGGAACGGATCTGGACGACATCGACGTGCGTACGGAATTGTGGCTCGCCCTGCGCCAGGAGTGATCCCGTTGACCGGCAGCACGGAAGCACGGAAGCAGCGGCCGGCATCGGACGTTCGCCGCCAACTGCCCATGCCTTAGAGCGCGGTTCAACGCCTACCGCCCCCTCATGACGACGACACCTCAGCACAAGATCGGTTCGGGCTTCGACGCCCGCAGCACCGCGGACGACGTCCTGCACGGGTTCGATCTGTCCGGCAGCACCGCGATCGTCACCGGCGGCTACTCGGGGCTCGGCCTGGAGGCGACACGTGCCCTGGCGGCTGCCGGGGCCCATGTCATCGTCCCCGCGCGGCGGCGGGCGGTCGCCCAGGAGGCCGTCGAGGGCATCGACGGTGTGGAGGTCGACGACCTCGACCTGTCGGACCTCGACAGCGTCCGCGGTTTCGCCAACCGGTTCCTGGCCTCGGGGCGCGACGTCGGCATCGTGATCAACAACGCCGGGATCATGGCCTGCCCCGAGGCGAGTTCCGCCACGGACCGGCGGACGTCGTGGTCGTCCATCCACGGTTTCCGGCCTTCCGTAAGGACGTTGATACGCCTCAGGGCATCGGCGAGCCGTCCGGTCAGCAACGGCTGCGAGACATCGAGGGTCCCGACCTCCCTACCGGGTACGTGGGTCCACCCCATCGCCTCCAGCTGCGCGACGAAGGGCCGCTCCACCTCATCCCGCTCCACCTACACGACCACGCCCCCACACCTTCCGCCGACCGCTCAGGTGATCCATTCTGCGCCTGAGCAGGTCGGAAGGGGAGAGTTCAGGCCGTCCGGGCACGGCGGACCGGGGGCGTACCAGGTATGTACCGATACGCCCCCACCTCCCCAGGCCGAAACCGGGTCAGTCCCCGGACGCGGACTCGTCGTACGCGGTTACGGAGAGGCGGGCGCCTCTGCTCTCGGCGATCCGTTGAACGTCACGCAGGGCCTCGGCCATCCTGGCCGCGAGGAAGCGGAGCTGGGCGGAGGTCACCTGGCGGTCGGGGATCATGTCGGCCGCGTGGTCGAGTAGCTCCCGGCACATGGAGAGCTGCACGGCCTCGATGTCATCGGCGAGGCGGGAAACGTATCCGGTCCCGTCCGTATCGAGGTAACAGGGCTTGCCTTCCGGGTCGACCCACGGAAGCAGCCGAAGGGCGCCGCCCCTGCCGCTGATCATGCGGGCACCGCCATGCCGTGGATGACGCGCGGGCCGACGTCTACGCCGTGCACGGCGAGCCAGAGGGCACGGCGGCGTGCGCGCTGCTGGCGCATCTCCTCGCTTCGTTCAAAGGCCAGGAGGTACGGGCGGACCAGTGCGGTGTCCTCGCCCCGCAGCGTGTACGTGTGCCGTGGTCGCGGAGCGGCGGGCGCGCGCAGGGGTGGCGGGGCGAGGTCTGCCCCGGTGGGGCGATGAGGGCCCGGGGCGGGTGCCAGGAGCCGTAGCAGCGGCTCGAAAATTCGGTCGATACAGTCCAACACGTCGTCAACTCCGTCAGGTTCGGTTGATGGCCATGCCCCCGGGCCGTGTGCAGCGGTCGCGGGGGTCCTGCGCGTGCGGGCCGGCAGCAGGCACGCCCCTCCTCGCCGTAGCGGACAGCGGGGCGGCAGCACTGTGTAGCGATCCACTCACAGAGTGAGACAGATCGGGCTAGGCTCGCCAGGGGTCACTTGGTGACGAATGATCTGTCACACGGGGGTTGACGATGAGTAATTGCTATGGGGACTGGCTCAAGGAACAGCGCCTGGCAGCGGGAATGACGCAGCAGGAGCTGGCCGACGCGGCGGTCATGACCCGTTCGCACATCGCGCACATCGAGGCGGGACGCCGCATCCCTTCGAAGGAGGACGCGCGACGGCTGGACAGGGCGCTGGGCACGGGGAATGTGCTTAGCAGTTCCCTGCCGGGGGACGACAGTGCGGTTGCCAACTATTTCGAGGCGGCCCGGCTGCTCGAACAACAGGCGACGATGATCCGCGAGTTCGCGTACTCATTCATCCCCGGGATCCTTCAGACGGAGAGCTACGCGCGGGCTGTTCTGAGCGCGGCCTTCCCCCCTGTGAGTGAAGCGGAATGTGACCGGCTCGTCGTCACGCGACTTGAGCGCGCAAAGGTCCTGGACAACCCGGTGTCGCCAGTAGTCTGGGCCCTGCTGGACGAGGGTGTACTGCATCGCACGGTCGGCAGCCCAGATGTCATGTCGGAGCAGCTCAAGCATCTCGTCCACTTGGCGGAACGGGGGCGCACGCGCATCCACGTGATGCCGTACAGCGTCGGGGCGTATCAGCTCGTCCAGAGCATGCTCACCCTGATGTGGTTTGAGGACCAGCCTCCGGTGGCGTACACGGAGGGCCTCCACATGGGCAAGTTGCACGATTCCCCGGCCATGGTCACACGCCTGCAGGGCATCTACGATCTCGCGATGAGCGACGCACTGCCGCTCAGACAGTCACTTACCCTGCTGCGGGCGACGGCGAAGGACTACGAATCTCATGACTGAGCACATCATTCGAGACGCTTCCGCGTGGACCGGATGGCGCAAGTCCTCCTACAGCAACACCGAAGGAGGCAGCTGCGTCGAGGTACTGGACGGATACCCGATGGGCGTCCCCGTCCGCGACTCAAAGATCCCTCGCGGCCCTGCGTTGCTCTTCCCGGCGGCCGGCTGGTCATCGTTCGTCACGGCCGTCAAGGACGGCACGTTTCCCGCCTGAACCCCCAAGGACTCCCGGCCAATGTCATGTCAAGGGTCTCGTCACATGCCGGCGACAGCCCTGGAACCGCCGGACCGGAACCGTACGACTCCCCCCAGCCCGGTTGGACTCTCGGGGCCGAGCCGCGCACCGAGACGCTTCGCGTCTGGATCTCACTACACGGCGTTCCTCGACCGGGACCGGAACCACCTGGACGTCCACATGGAGCTGTGGATCGCCTTGCGGTACAGGCGAGCACTCGGAGCAAGCCCACCGGGTGCATCACCGGACTCGGCGGAACCGATCAGGCCGTCGCTCACCGCAGCTACTCGCGCCCCGATTGCGTGAGGTTGTTCATCAGGATCTCCTTCACCCGGTGAAGTTTCGCAAGCTGGGCACTACGGACTCGCCTTTCCCCGGTCAGGGCGGCGAGGCCCTGAGCGAAGACCTCCTGTTCGGCCCTGCTGGGTAGTTCTATGTCGACGTCGAGCAGTCTGCTCGGATGGACAACATGCAAACTATCAACGGACCGTGCCACCAGGTGGATTCGCTTCTGGACCGCGGGAAGCATCAACCAAGCCACCAGGTAGTCCGCGGTCAGGCGGCTGGTGTCGGGCCTAAGACGTATGACGTTGCCGCTGTGTGTCGCCTGCGCCTGCCGGTCCCGCCATACCGCGGCGCGAAACGTTCGCCCTTTTACGTCAGCGGCGGCGAGCAAGACATCCTCGGGACTCAACATCTCGTCTCCTCGATAGATACGCGAATGCAGTCCGGCCCTGTCGGACCGAGGCCCGGACAGTTTCAGTTCACGATCGGTCAGGTCTGCCGCCCTGACGACCAGCACTCCGGACCGGCCCTCCAGCCGGTGAATGCCTCCGGTCCGCGCCGATTTGACCACCTCGCGCAGCGGACAACGCATTTGGCCTGACGCACCGGGGTCGACCAGCGGAAGCAGCAACATCAGTTCACCGACGTCCAGTTTGGCGAGTTCCCCTTCGACGGACTTCTCGGCATCGATCAACGAGTGGACGATTCTGGCGACGACATTCCGGTCGTCCATCATGCTTGCGCGATCGGCCATCAGGTCCCAGGCACTCTGCTGAGACCAGGGATGGCTCGCGAAGGTGTTTCCCGCGGTTCCGGTCAGTTGCTGCTCGATCTCCCGGAATGACAGGCCATACTTGTCCCACCAATTCTCGTAGGACCGCAGGAATTCCTGGCGTCGGTCCCGCACGAGCGCATCGAGCCTGTCCTCCAGCCCTTTGCGCAGGGTCTCCGTGACCGTCCGGCGCTCCCCCTCCGCGTCCAGCACGGCCCTCGCCTGGAACAGTCTCGGTGCCTCCTCGCCCATCTTGGGTGGGTCGCTCGGCCACGGGAACCAAAACGCCGCCTCAAGATGCTTGGTCACTTTGGCCGCGTTCGCGCGCTCCCTCTTCACATTGTTGAGTACCGCCGACCGCTCGGCTCTCAAGGCAGCATCCTCGCGTGCAGCAGCGCCGTCACCCTCGGCCGCGCCGTCCTCCGGATCCCCCGTCTCCGCCCGCAGCTCCGCCCAACTCTCGCGCAAATCCGCGTCCCGCGCGTCCGCGGCCGCGAGCTCCTCCAGGAACTCCGGAGCGATCGCCGCGACCACCTTGTGGCTATACGCCTGACGCCGCTCGGCGGCTGTGCGCCTACGCAACTTCCGCGTCTTCGGGTCCTGTTCAGGAGCGAGCATCGTGTCGACGTTCTCCACCCACCCGTCAAGCACCCCCGCGAACCCGTTCTCCGACAACGCGAGCAGGTCGTACTTGGCCTCGTACCACCAGCCGGCCACCGCGCCCGCCAGCGCATACCGGTCCAGCAATCCCACCCTGTCCAGCTTCTCCACGAACGACTCGATCAGCGAGCCACGCACCGCCATCAGTGCAGCCTTGCGCTCCGAGGGCGTCGTCTCGGCGAGGCGTACCGGGTCAGCGGCCACCGCCTCCAAGCGCTTGGCCTCCGACTCCCACCACTGGTCGAACGCCGCCCGCAGCGCGTCCTCCTTCGGGCGTGCCAGCTCCGCCAGACGCGCCGCGTCCGGCCGCTCCCCCACCGGCAGGAAGTCCACATACTCAGGATCCACCGGGTCACGCTCGGCGAAGAGGTCCCCCAGCCCCACTCCGTACGCGCCAAGCAGATCCCGCTTCGCCTCGATCTCCGCACGCGGGACTCCACCCACCAGGTGAGCCCGCACGTCCTGCGGCTCCGGCGGAGGCGTGTTGTCCACGTAGCGACGAATGTTGAGGTTGTCGTCGTTCTCGCGCAGTTCCTTCCGGGTCACCAGGCGGGCGAAACCAGGCACTCCCTCGTACATGTCCGGCGCTTCCACGTAAGCGTGGAACTCCGATGTGATCTTCTCGGCATGCTCCGGCAGCAGAACGTTCTGTGCTCGCTCGGAGTGGTACTCACGATCGGCATTGATGAACAGCACCGGCTTCTCTGCATCCGCGTTCTGCCACCTCGGCGGGCGCAAGACCAGAATGCAGGCCGGGATACCGGTGCCGTAGAAGAGGTTCGGGGCCAGCCCGATGACCGCTTCGATCGCCCCCTCGTCCAGCAGCTTCGTCCGGATCTCCTGCTCGCCGCCCCCGCGGAACAGCACCCCATTTGGCATAACCGTGATGGTCATGCCCCCGCGCCCCTCCTGCTTCGTCTCCCACAGCATGTGCTGGAGGAACATCAGGTCGGCCTTGCCGCGCTCGCTCGTCGCCCCGTACGTCGCGCGCTGCGCGACATGCGCAAGGTCGCTGAGCGTGTAGTCCATGGAGAACGGCGGGTTGCTCAGGACTCCGTCGAAACGGTCCGCATCAGACCTCGGGACGTGCGCCGGCTCGGCAAGCGTGTCCCCTGTGCGCAGATCGAAGCGACGTACCCCGTGCAGCACCATGTTCATCGTCGACATGATCCACGAGCCGCTGTTCGCGTCCTGGCCCGCGAAGAACATGTCCGAGGAGTCGCCGCCGTGCTCCTCCACATACTCCTTCGCGTGGATCAACATGCCGCCCGAGCCGACACACGGGTCGTAGATTCGCATGCCCTGTTGCGGGCGCAGCAGCTCCACCATCATGCGGACCACGGCCCGCGGAGTGTAGAACTCCCCGCCTTTACGGCCCGCCGTGTCCGCGAACTCCTTGATCAGGAACTCGTACGCAGCGCCGATGAGGTCCGGGAACTCGAAGTCGTCCGTGCGCAGCCGGATGCGCCCGAAGTGTGCAATGAGGAGCTTCAGCCGCTGGTCGGCGAGCTTGGCCGTGCCGGCCGCCGCGCCGGATCCGCCGATGCGGTTGAAGTCGAGGTGGTCGAAGAGGCCCTTGAGCTTGCTGTTCTGGAGTTCCAGTGCCTGGAGAGCGGGGCGCAGCCGGTCCTCGACGAGGTTGTGGGTGCCGGAGGAGATCCACTTCCAGCGCGCGTTCCTCGGGACGAACAGCACGTCGCGGTCGCTGTAGGCGGACTCCTCTTCGAGGTAGCCCTCGAGATCGTCGGAGGACAGGCCCAGCTCCTTGACCGCCTGGTCCTTGATCTGTTCGCGGGCGGCCTCGAACTCGTCGTTCGCCCGCTTCAGGAACAGCAGGCCGAAGATGTAGTCCTTGTACTCGGAGGCGTCCATCGTGCCCCGGAGGATGTCCGCAGCGGCGAACAGATGCCGCTCCAACTGCGCGAGCGTGAGCTTGGCCACGTACCGACTCCCTAGACTGAGATATCCAGGGCACCTTAAGGCGGCCACCGGCCGGGGCAGAAATCCGCTGGTCCGGTGCCGAGGCCCCGGCAGCGGGCGTCAGTACGACGCGATGCCGAGGCCCTTCTCGACGAAATCGAAGACGTCCGTGTAGGGATCGCGGTGAGCTTTCGCGATGTAGTCGGGGTGCTCGGCATTCATGTCGAGGGCGTGCTTCTTGGCATCGGCGAAGCGGTTCTCGATCTGCTTCGGGATGACGGCCTTGATGCCGCCGGGCACCTGGTGCCAGTCAGAGGGAAGCCGCTGCTCCGCCATACCGCAGACCCCGCCGAAGGTGCCCGTGACGGGCTTCAGGTGCAGCACGCGCCAGATCTCGAAGCAGGGGTGCGAATAGGCGACCTCCACGCCGGCCTTCTTGGCTCGGGACAGTGCGGTCTCCACCCCTTCGTGCTGGTCCCTGTCGAACAGGCACCAGACCTGGGGCCACAGCCCCTTGGCCAGGCCGGCCCGCTTGGCCTCCCTGCTCTTCTCGCGAAGCAAAGCGATCGCCTTTTCGACGAGGATCAGCGGCTTGCGCTGCGACCCCTCGTCCGACGCATTGGCGATATGGACGTCGACGGTGGTCCCCGGTTGCTTCAGCGTGCCGAGCTGCCGGACGGCTTTGATGTACTCCGGCTCGGTGACCTTGCCCTCGGTGAAGACGTACACGACTCGGCTGCGCCCGCGGCCGTGCGCCTTGCCCGATGTGAGGGACGCGTTCCCCTTGGTGCTCTTCGCCATCAGACGTGCTCCGCACTCTCGGTGCCCTCGTCCCGCACTGCCCCCAGGCGGCGGACGATCTGCCCGGCCAGGAGCGACGGAACGCCGCCGAACGCACCTTCCAGGTAGGACTTCGCCAGGTCTTCGTGGGCGCCCGGCGACATGGAGCTCAAGGGGTAGAGCTCGGTAGCGCCGTCCTTGTCCTTCTCCGTGAACCAGATCTGTCCGGCGTCGAGGAGTCGTTCTCCGGTCGGCGTGCCGAGCACCGTCGCCTCGTGTGAGGTGAACACCAGCTGAGCGGCTTTCGGATTGGACAGCGGGTCCTTGAAGAGGCGGATGACCTCGGCAGCGAACCGGGGGTGCAAGCTGGCGTCGAGCTCGTCAAGCAGAAGGACCGCTCCGTCGTCGAGAGTCAGCAGCATGGGGCCCAGGAGAGCGAACCAGGAACGGGTGCCGAAGGATTCCCGCTGCCAGTCGAGTGCGACCTCCCCGGAGGCCGCGCGGTGCAGCAGCCGGACCTTGCCGGGCCCGTTCGCGGACGGTTCGACCACAGCGTCCGTGATACCGAGGTCGGCGACGCGCAGGAGTTCCTTGATGCGGTACCCCTGCTCACCTGTGAGCTTCGAGGCCGTGAAGGCTTCGCGTTGCGGGCGCTCCGTCTCCGGGCCGATCTGCCAAAGGCTACGGAACCAGTGGAAGAGCGGAGACAACTGCGGATGATTGTCCGTGCCCGCCGTCGAGAGCAGCAGGGCGTTGGGGCGGGTCCGGCGAACCAGCTGGGCGCGGTCCTTCACGCGGCTGCTCGGCCACCTGTAGACGTCGGACCGCGAGGCGTCCCGGTCCATCCACTCCTGCTGGTGCCCCAGAGGGTAGCTGTGCACCCATTCGGACTCGACGCGCTGTTCGCCGAGCTCGAATCCGTAGGTCCAGCGAACACCGTCGATGGCCACGTCGACCTCGAAGAAGGTCGGCTCGGCGGTGCTCTTCGCGTCCAGTGCGAAGACCTCGCGGGGGATGCCTTGATACGAAGCCCACTGCGCGTAGGAGTTGAGGACCGCCGTCCGCATCGCGGCGAGCGCGTCGAGCACGTTCGACTTGCCTGAGGCGTTCGCGCCGAAGATGCCGACCAGAGGGAACACGGAGACGGGCCCGTCGGCCAACTCCACTTTTCGGGCTACCGAGTGGCCTTCGTCCGATGTGGCGACGAAGGACAGCTCCTGCTCGTCACGAAGGGACCTGAAGTTTGCAACACGGAATCTCAGCAGCACGGCGTCCTCCTCTCGCATGTTCTCGCGGTCAGACTAATGGCCGGCACCGGCATCCGGGCGCCTGAGGACCGACTTCGGCCTCCCGAAACCTACCGCTCTCGCCTTGATTCGGTTGCCGAACAGATGATCAGCGCAGGCGCCGCCTCACGCGTACCACCGCCGGGATGTGCCCTCAGAAGGGCGTGCTCAGCATCACCCTGGACAGCCCCGTGACCGCCGGGTAACTTTTGAGTATGGCTGAGCAAGCGCTTAGCCATGCGTAGAAGTCGCAGCAGACGTAGCCGACCAGGGAGGCACCCCGTGCGCCGTACGGTATTCAACGAGGACCACGAGGCGTTCCGGGAGACCATCCGGGCCTTCATCGCCGCCGAGGTCGTGCCCGTGTACGACGAGTGGTTCGAGGCCGGGCAGGCGCCGCGCGAGTTCTACAAGCAGCTCGGTGAGCTGGGCGTCTTCGGGATCAACGTCGACGAGGAGTACGACGGCGCGGGCATCGACTCGCACAAGTACGAGGCCCTCATCTACGAGGAGACCGCCCGGGCCGGCGTGTCCTTCGGCGGCTCCGGCGTGCACACGCTGCTCGGCCTGCCGTACATCAAGATGCTCGCCACCGACGAGCAGAAGAAGCGCTGGCTGCCGAAGTTCGTCAGCGGCGAGGAGATGTGGGCCCTCGCGATGACCGAGCCGGGCACCGGTTCGGACGTGGCGGGCATGAAGACCACCGCGAAGCTCTCCGAGGACGGCACGCACTACGTCCTCAACGGCGCCAAGACGTTCATCACCGGCGGTGTGCACGCCGACCGCGTCATCGTCTGCGCCCGCACCTCCGCCCCGCGCGAGGACGACCGCCGCTTCGGCATCTCGCTGTTCGCCGTGGACACCAAGTCCGAGGGCTACTCCATCGGCCGCAAGCTCGACAAGCTGGGCCTCAAGGTCTCCGACACCGCCGAGCTGGCGTTCGTCGACGTGAAGGTCCCGGCCGAGGACCTGCTCGGCGAGGAGAACAAGGGCTTCGGCTACCTCGGCACCAACCTGGCCTCCGAGCGCTGGGGCATCGCCTTCGGCGCGTACGCCCAGGCCGCCGCCGCCGTGCGGTTCGCCAAGGAGTACGTCCAGGAGCGCACCGTCTTCGGCAAGACCGTCGCCTCGTTCCAGAACACCAAGTTCGAGCTGGCCGCCTGCCAGGCCGAGGTGGACGCGGCCCAGGCCGTCGCCGACCGCGCGCTGGAGGCGCTGGATGCCGGTGAGCTGACCGCCGCCGAGGCCGCCTCCGCGAAGCTGTTCTGCACCGAGGTCGCGCACCGCGTGATCGACCGCTGCCTCCAGCTGCACGGCGGCTACGGCTTCATGAACGAGTACCCGATCGCCCGCCTGTACGCGGACAACCGCGTCAACCGCATCTACGGCGGCACCAGCGAGGTCATGAAGTCGATCATCGCCAAGTCCATGGGCCTGTAGGGACCGCCTCCCTCCCATGAGCACCGCACTCGATTCCCTGCTCGATCTGCTCGACCTTGAGCGGATCGAGCAGGACATCTTCCGGGGCACCAGCCGCTCCGCGGTCGTGCCCCGGGTCTTCGGCGGACAGGTCGCGGCCCAGGCGCTCGTCGCCGCGGGCCGCACCGTCCCCCCAGATCGCTCGGCCCACTCCCTGCACGCGTACTTCCTGCGGATGGGCGACCCGGGCGCGCCGATCGTCTACACCGTCGACCGCATCCGCGACGGCCGCTCCTTCACCACGCGCCGGGTCGTCGCCGTCCAGCACGGGCAGCCGGTCTTCCACCTCTCCGCGTCCTTCCAGACGTACGAGGTCGGCCTGGAGCACCAGGCCGGCATGCCGCCCGCGCCCGACCCGGAGACGCTGCCCACGGCCGCCGAGATGCTGCCCCGCTACGCCGACCGGTTCAGCGACCCCGGCATGGTGGACCGGCTGGTCGAGGCCCGGGCCGCGGTCGATCTGCGGTACGTGGACGCGCCGCCGTTCGGCACGGTGGGCGAGCCGCGCGAACCGAGGTCGCAGGTGTGGTTCCGTACCAACGGCAAGCTGGCCGACGACCCGCTGCTGCACGTCTGCATGGCGACGTACGTCTCCGACATGACACTGCTCGACTCGGTGCTGCTCGCCCACGGGCGCGGCGGCTGGGCGGTCGGTGACGTCGTCGGCGCCAGCCTGGACCACGCGATGTGGTTCCACCGGCCGTTCCGGGCCGACGAGTGGCTGCTGTACGACCAGGAGTCGCCGTCCGCGTCCGGCGGGCGCGGCCTCGGCCAGGCCCGCATCTACACCCAGGACGGCCGCCTGGCGATCACCGTCATCCAGGAGGGTGTGGTCCGGGTCCCCCGGTGACCGGCCGCGCGTCGGACATGAGCGGGCCGGTCGCGGACATACTCACCGGCATGACTGACGCGAAAAGCAGTGGCGGGGGGTCCACGTTCACCGTCGTCGTCGCGGCGCTGGCCAATCTGGGCATCGCCGTGGCGAAGGCGGTCGCCGGGCTGATCAGCGGATCGAGCGCGATGCTCTCCGAGGCGGCCCACTCGGTCGCGGACACGGTCACCGAGGTGCTGCTGCTCACCGCGCTCAAGCGCAGCGAGAAGCCCGCCGACGAGGACCATCCGCTGGGGTACGGCCCCGAGCGGTACATCTGGGCACTGCTCGCCTCCGTCGCGACCTTCGTCGGCGGCGCGGTCTTCTCGATCTACGACGGGGTGCACACGCTGCTCGCGGGCGAGGACCTGGGCAGCCCACTGCTCTCGTACCTGGTGCTGTTGGTGGCGTTCGGGCTGGAGGGCTTCTCGCTGCGGACCGGGCTGAAGCAGGTCCGCGAGGAGGCCGTGCGCCTCGGCGCGCCCGCCCGGCACTACTTCCGGCGCACCCCGGACACGGCGGTCAAGGCCGTCGTGATGGAGGACTCGGCGGCCCTGCTGGGGCTGCTGCTCGCGGCGGGCGGTCTGCTCGGCGGCCAGCTGACGGGGTCCGGCGTGTGGGACGGCATCGCCTCGCTGCTGATCGGGGTGCTGCTGGTGTACGTGGCCTGGGTGCTCGGCCGGTCCAACGTCCAGCTGCTGATCGGGCGGCCGGTGTCGGAGCCGATGCGGGAGGGCATCCGCGAGGAACTGCTCGCTGTGGAGCACGTCATCGCCGTAATGGAGCTGACCACGCTCATCCAGGGGCCGGACGAGATCCTGGTGGCCGCGAAGGTCGACTTCCTGGACACGGTGAGCGCCGAGCAGGTCGAGACGGCCTGCGAGCAGGCGGAGCGCCGGCTGCGGCAGCGGTACGCGTCCATCAAGCGGGTGTACCTGGACCCCACCTCGGGGCGGGAGGCGCGCCGCCGGGCCCGCGCGGCGGAGGAGGAGGGGCCGTGAAGCCTCAGAGCAGTCCCGCCGCGTCCAGCAGGTAGTCCGTCATCGGGTCGTAGAAGCGCGGGTCCAGGACGTGGTCGTCGAGCGGGACGCACACCTGAAGGGTGCCCTCGGACTCGCCTAGGAACAGTGCCGGGTCGTTGCAGTCCGCGTAGCCGATGGCGTCCAGGCCGCGCTGCGCCGCACAGCCCGCCCAGCCGTGGTCGGCGACGACCAGGTCGGGCAGCGGGCGGCCCTCCCGCTCCAGGCCGTCGAGGACGGCGGCCATCGGGGCCGGGGAGTGGGTGTGCCAGAGCGTCGCGCCGCGCTCCTGGACGGCGACGTCCGCGAACTGGAAGACCATGCCCTCGTCGGCCATGAGACCGCCGGGAATCCGTACGATCTCGCAGCCGGCCGCCCGCAGCGCCTGCGCCGTCCGGTGGTGCACGTCGAGCAGGCCGCCCGGGTGGCCGGTCGCGAAGAGGACCCGTTCGGCGCCCTCGACGGCCTTGCGGAGCCGGGCGGCTGCCCGGTCCAGGGCGTCGACGGTCAGCTCGGGGTCGATGGTGTCCTGCCCGAACCGGTGCTCCGGATCGTCGCTGACCCCGCACCGCTCGGCCATCACGGCCAGCACGTCCTGCTCGTCGCGCCACCGGTCGCCCAGCTCAAGGCCCAGCCAGTAGTGCCGGTCCCCGTTGGCCAGGCTGCGGTAGTGGGCGAGGTTGTTGTCGCGCGGGGTGGCGACGTCCCCCGCGATGCGCGTACGGACGAGTTGTTCGACGAGGGCGGCGCGGCTGGGTATCGGCATGGGGCCATTGTGCCGTGGCGGGTGCGCGGCGTCCCGGTCGTTCGTGGGCTTGATGTTGAGTGACCGTTCACCCGGCCGTGACCTGGAACTTTCCGCTCCGCTCCACCTCCCGGCGTGAAATGGGTATAGACCACTGACTTTGCGCCAACCCCTGTCTCATTCACCGGCGGACGGCAAGTGGTCTATACCTTTGGCACTAGGGTGGGTCACCCGATACCGGGACATGCACAGCCGTGGGGGGCTTTATGACCGTGCATCACTTGCCGCAACCACCGTCCGACCGTGAGCTCTACTGGTACTTCGGGCCGCAGCGCCGCTGGGTACTCATCAGCTCCTCGCTCGCCTTCGTGCTCACGGCGGCGACCATGCTCACCTTCGCCCTGCGCACCCCGGCCCTCTGGGCCTTCCTCGCGGTGCTCTCCCTGAACGTCGTCGCGCTCGCGCTCTCGTCGGTCAACAGCCTGCGCGCCCGCCGCCTGACCAGGCGTTCGCACGAAGTGCTCGTCCACGCCTGGGACCCGCCCGAGCTGCCGACCGTCGACCTCTACCTGCCGACCTGCGGGGAACCGCTCGCCGTCCTGGACAACGCCTACCGCGCGGTCGCCGCCCTGGACTGGCCGGACGCGCTGACCGTCTGGGTGCTGGACGACGCCGACAGCCCCGAGGTGGCCGCGCTGGCCGGTGCGTACGGCTTCCGTTACGTCGTACGGCCCGACCGGGGCCACCTGAAGAAGGCGGGCAACCTCAACCACGCGCTCACCCTGAGCAGCGCCGAGCACATCGCCATCCTGGACGCCGACTTCGCACCCAGGCCCGACTTCCTGCGCCACCTCGTGCCGTACCTGGCCGACCCCGGCGTCGGCATCGTGCAGAGCCCGCAGTGCTTCGACACCGACGAGACCATGGGGTGGATCCAGCGCGCCGCGGGCTCGGCCCAGGAGTGGTTCTTCCGGTGGATCCAGCCGTCCCGGGACGCGAGCGACGCGGCGATCTGCTGCGGCAGCAACGCGGTCTACCGGCGCAGCGCCGTCGACCGGGCCGGCGGCTTCGCCCGGCTCGACCACAGCGAGGACCTGTACACCGGACTCGCCCTGTACGCCGAGGGGTTCCGGACCCTGTACGTGCCGGTGCTGGTCGCCAAGGGCACCTCGCCGGACAACCTCGCCTCCTACCTCAACCAGCAGTACCGCTGGGCGATGGGCAACCTGCACCTGCTGGGCACGCCGGTCCTCAAACGGATGGGCGCGCCCTGGCGGATGCGGCTCTGCTTCCACGAGGGGATCGTCGGCTACCTGACGACGGTGGTGAACACCTTCGCCGCGCCGCTGCCGCCGCTCGTGATGATGATCTGGTACCCGGACCACATCCGGCCCTGGCACGTCCTGCCGCTCCTCGCGCCGCTGTGGCTGTGGCACGTGCTGCTGCCCCGGATCAGCCGGACCCGCTGGCGGATCGAGGTGATCCGGGCCAACGTCCTGATGAGCGTCGCCGCCGGGGCCGCCGTCTGGCACACCCTGCGCGGGCGCAGCGCCGCCTGGGTGCCGACCGGGGCGGCCGGCGGCGGGAAGTCCGGCGCGCTGGCCCGCCGGGTGGTCCTCGTCTCGCTCGGCTGGCTGGCCTGCTCCACCTCGGCGGCGTCCGCCGGACTCGCCCTGGCCGTCGCCCGCAACGGCTGGGAGCCCAACTGGGGGCTCGGCCTGTATCTGCTGGTCCAGCTCCAGATCAACGTCCCGCTCATCCGGGACCTGCTCACCGAACTGCGCCCCGCCGCCGCGCCCCGGCCCGCCCGCGCCCCGCGCAGTACCCGCACCGCCGTCCTGCCCAGGCGCTGGCCCGAGGCGCTGGCGGTCACCGCCACCCTCGTGCTCACCGCGCTGCTCGCGTCCGGCTGGGTCAACCCCATGCTGCCCTGGCTGAGCTGAAAGGCCCTCACCCGCGATGTCCGCTCCCGCCGCCCTGCGGCCCGCCCGCCGCACCCCTGCTCCCCCGCCCGCGCACCGGACCCGCTTCCGCCCCGACATCGAGGGGCTGCGCGCGTTCGCCGTGCTGGCCGTCCTCGCCTTCCACGCCTCCGTGCCGGGGCTGGCCGGCGGCTTCGTCGGCGTGGACGTCTTCCTCGTCATATCCGGCTACCTGATCACCGGGCTCCTCGTCCGGGAGGCCGTCACCACCGGCCGCGTCCGGCTGGGCGAGTTCTTCTCGCGCCGGGCCCGCAGGCTGCTGCCCTCGGCGGCCGTGGTGCTGGTCGCGGTCGCGGCGGCCGGGGCCTGGCTGACCGTGCCGCTGCGCCGCACGGACCTGGAGAACGACGTCGTCGCGGCGGCCCTGTCCGTGGCCAACTGGCGGTTCGTCCACCAGCGCACCGACTACCTGGCGGCCGGTCAGGACGAGAGCCCGCTGCTGCACTTCTGGTCGCTGGCGGTGGAGGAGCAGTTCTATCTGTGCTGGGGCCCGCTGCTCGCCCTGCTCGCCCTCCTCACCGCCCGCGCGGTGCGCCGGGGCCGGGCCCTGCGGCCGGTGGCCGTCGCCGTCACCGCCGTGCTGACCCTGGTCTCCTTCGCCCTGGCGCTGCGCTGGACGGGCGACTCCGTCTCGCTGGCGTACCTCGGAACACCGTCCCGGGTCTGGCAGTTCGGGGTCGGGGCGCTGCTGGCGCTGCTGCCCTGGCACCTGCTGCCCGGGCCGCGCGTGCTGCGGCTGCTGTGCGGGTGGGCGGGCGCGGGCGCGCTGGTGTGGTGCGTGCTGCGGTACGACGCGTCGACGCCGTATCCCGGGTACGCGGCGCTCGTCCCGGCCCTGGCCACGGCGGCCGTCCTGCTCGCCGGCGCGCCCGGCCGGGGTACGGAGTCGCCCGCGCGCCTCGGGGTCGGGCGGCTGCTCGGCCTGCGCGGCCCCCGGGCGGTCGGCCGGCTGTCGTACACGCTGTACCTGTGGCACTGGCCGGTGCTCGTCCTGGCCGAGGCCCGCTTCGGCACCCTGGGCTGGCCGGCCCGGGTCGCGCTCACGGCGGCCTCGGTGCTGCCCGCCCTGGCGACCCGGCACTGGGTCGAGCGGCCGCTGCGGCACAGCCGTACGGTCTCCGAGCTCCCCCGGCGCGGTCTCGCGCTGGGCGTCGCGTCCGTCGTCATCCCGGTCGTCCTGGCCCTGGTCGTCGGCACCACCACGCTGCGTCTGCTCGGCCCGGCCACCCCGGTGGACCTGAAGGGCCTGCCGCCGGGCGCGGTCACCGGCCCCGCCCTGCTGGCCCGTACCGGGGCGCGGACCGGGGGCGGCCCCATCGTGCCGAACCCGGTCCAGGCCCGCCAGAGCTTCCCGCCGGACGGGGCGTGCGAGGTGGCCCCGGAGGTCACGAGCAGCCCGCCCTGCCTGTTCGGGGCGGTGGACAGTCCCGACCGGGTCGTCCTGCTCGGCGACTCGCACGCCGGGCAGTGGTTCTCGCCGCTGCTCAGCCTGGCCGCCGAACGCGGCTGGGCGCTCCAGGAACTGGTGAAGCAGGGCTGCCCGCTGCCGGAGCTGTCGGTGGTGAACCCGCAGCTGGGGCGGGCGTACCACGAGTGCGACACCTGGCGGGCGGACAGCCTGGCCCGGCTGGCCGAGGGCCCGAAGCCCCGGCTGATCGTCGTCTCCTCGCTGAACCGCTACACGGACGACGAGCGGGCGCTGCTCAGGGGCTGGGAGCGGACGCTGAAGCCGCTGCGGGCGCTCGGGGTGCCGATCGTGTACGTCGAGGACACCCCGGTCCCGGGCCGCGACGTCCCCGCCTGCGTCTCGGGCCACCTCGCGGACCCGGAGGCCTGCGCCTTCGACCGGAAGAAGTCCCGGTGGCCCGACCCGCTGGCCCGGAAGGCGGCGGCCGGCGGCCTGCCGGGGGTGCGGTCCGTCTCGGTGAACCCGGTGCTGTGCCCGGCCGCGGGGCCGACGTGCCCGGCGGTCCTGGACCGGGTCCTGCTCTACCGCGACGACACCCATCTGACCGATGTGGCCGCCGTGGTGCTGGCTCCCCGTCTCGAACGGCTCCTCACCGAGGCCGCGGGCGTCGGGACCCGCGACGGCTGGACCACCCTGCTGGACGAGGAGTTCGACGGGCCCGGGGGCATCCGCCCGTCCTCCTCCCGGTGGCTGTACGACAAGGGCACCTGCTACCCCGGATGCCCGGCCGCGCAGTGGGGCACCGGCGAGATCGAGACCATGACGGACTCCACGGACAACGTCCGGCTGGACGGCGAGGGGGCCCTGGAGATCGTGCCGACGCGCCGCGACGGGCGGTGGTACTCGGGTCGTGTCGAGTCCCGGCGCTCCGACTTCGCGCCGCCGCCCGGAGGCGTCCTGCGCGTCGAGGCGTCGATCGCCCTGCCCGACGTGTCGGGTGCGGCGGCGGGCGGCTACTGGCCCGCGTTCTGGACGATGGGCGCCGGGCTGCGCGACGGGTACACCGGCTGGCCGGCCACCGGCGAGATCGACGTCATGGAGTCCGTCAACGGGCGCGAGTCGGTCTTCGGCACCCTGCACTGCGGGACGCTCGACGGCGGGCCCTGCCAGGAGCCGGTCGGGCTCACCTCGCCCCGGCAGAAGTGCGCGGGCTGCCGCGGCGCGTTCCACACGTACGCCGTGGAGGTCGACACCGCGCCGGGCGCCGAGGAGGTCCGCTGGTCCCTGGACGGCCGGGTGTACCACCGGGTGAAGGCGTCCGCGACGGGCCGGGACGCCTGGGAGGAGGCGCTGCTGCGGGGCCAGTTCCTGATCCTGAACGTGGCGATGGGCGGGGCGCTTCCGGCCGCCGACGGCGGTACGCCGGGCCCCGCGACGGAACCGGGGCACGCGATGCGGGTCGACCGGGTCACCGTGTCCACCCGGGAGGGTGCTTCCTAGACGCGCTCCCCCGCCGCCGCGAAGGCGCCCCGGGCCAGCCGGTGCAGCAGGGCCGCCGTCTCGGTGCGGCCGGGCAGGGCGCCGGGGCTCGGGGTCTGTCCGGAGGCCCCCCGCGGCGTCGCGGCGGGCCTCCGGACAGACCCCAGGTGCGGGGTGGAGTTGAGCAGGCCGAAGACCGCGTGGACGGCGGCGCGGGCCTCGTGTTCGGGCAGGTCCGGGTAGAGGTCGCGGACGACGGCGACCCACACCTCGACGTACTGGCGCTGGAGCCGGCGCACCCGCTTGCGGTCGGTGTCCCGCAGGCGGTCCAGCTCGCGGTCGTGCAGGGTGATCAGGGGGCGGTCGTCGAGGGCGAAGTCGATGTGGCCCTCGATGAGCGCGTCCAGCAGGGCCTCGGGCGATCCGTCGCCGGAGGCGGCGTCCTCGGACACCCGGAGCTCCCCGCCGGCCAGCAGCCGCTCGCTGATGCCGACGAGGAGCTCGGCGAGCATCGCGTCCTTGCCGGGGAAGTGCCGGTAGAGACCGGGGCCGCTGATGCCGACGGCGGCCCCTATCTCGTCGACGCCGACACCGTGGAAGCCGCGCTCGGCGAAGAGGCGGGCGGCCTCCCGGAGGATCTGCTCGCGGCGGGTGGGGGCCGCGACGCGGGCGGCGGCATGGGTGCTCATGAGCAGCCATTCTAGACAGGCGGGTTAGCGCTCGTTAACCTGTAGCCACGTTAACGGTCATTAACACGATGCCGTTGACGCTCGGAAACACTGCACAACGGGCAAGGGGGCTCGACAGGATGCAGCAGGCACCGGTGCTGGCGAGCGCGGCCGATCCCGCCTCGGAGGCCTGGCAGGCCAACGAGGCGGCGCATCACGCGCTCGCCGACGAGCTGCGCAAGCGGCTCGCCACGGCCAGGCTCGGCGGGGGTGAGAAGGCCCGCGCCCGGCATGTGGCGCGCGGCAAGCTGCTGCCGCGGGAGCGGGTGGACACCCTGCTCGACCCCGGCTCACCCTTCCTGGAGCTGGCCCCGCTGGCGGCCGAAGGGCTCTACGGGGGCGCCGCGCCGGCCGCCGGGGTTATCGCCGGGATCGGCCGGGTCAGCGGGCGCGAGTGCGTGATCGTCGCCAACGACGCGACGGTCAAGGGCGGCACGTACTACCCGATGACCGTGAAGAAGCATCTGCGGGCCCAGGAGGTGGCGCTGGAGAACCGTCTCCCCTGCCTCTACCTGGTGGACTCGGGCGGCGCCTTCCTGCCGATGCAGGACGAGGTCTTCCCCGACCGCGAGCACTTCGGGCGGATCTTCTACAACCAGGCCCGGATGTCCGGCGCCGGCGTCCCGCAGATCGCGGCGGTGCTCGGCTCCTGCACGGCGGGCGGCGCGTACGTCCCGGCGATGAGCGACGAGGCCGTCATCGTCCGGAACCAGGGCACGATCTTCCTGGGCGGCCCGCCGCTGGTGAAGGCCGCCACCGGTGAGGTGGTCACGGCCGAGGAGCTGGGCGGCGGCGAGGTGCACTCCCGTACGTCGGGCGTCACCGACCACCTCGCGGAGGACGACGCGCACGCGCTGCGGATCGTGCGGAACATCGTGGCGACGCTGCCGGACCGGGGCGCGCTGCCCTGGTCGGTGCGGCCGGCCGAGGAGCCGAAGGTGGACCCGGCCGGCCTGTACGGGGCGGTCCCGGTCGACTCGCGCACCCCGTACGACGTGCGCGAGGTGATCGCCCGGGTGGCCGACGGCTCGCGGTTCGCCGAGTTCAAGGCGGAGTACGGCACGACGCTGATCACCGGCTTCGCGCACATCCACGGCCACCCGGTCGGGATCGTCGCCAACAACGGCATCCTGTTCTCCGAGTCCGCCCAGAAGGGCGCGCACTTCATCGAGCTGTGCGACCAGCGCGGCATCCCGCTGGTCTTCCTGCAGAACATCTCGGGCTTCATGGTCGGCCGGGACTACGAGGCCGGCGGCATCGCCAAGCACGGCGCGAAGATGGTCACCGCCGTCGCCTGCACCCGGGTGCCGAAGCTGACCGTGGTGGTCGGCGGCTCCTACGGCGCGGGCAACTACTCCATGTGCGGCCGGGCCTACAGCCCCCGCTTCCTGTGGATGTGGCCCAACGCGAAGATCTCCGTCATGGGCGGCGAGCAGGCCGCGTCCGTCCTCGCCACGGTCAAGCGCGACCAGCTGGGCGACGACTGGAGCGCCGAGGACGAGGAGTCCTTCAAGGCCCCGATCCGCGAGCAGTACGAGACCCAGGGCAACGCGTACTACGCCACCGCCCGGCTCTGGGACGACGGGGTGATCGACCCGCTGGAGACCCGGCAGGTGCTGGGGCTCGCCCTGACCGCGTGCGCCAACGCGCCCTTGGGCGACGCCGCCTTCGGCGTCTTCCGGATGTGAGGAAGAGATGACGATGTTCGACACGGTCCTCGTCGCCAACCGCGGCGAGATCGCGGTCCGGGTCATCCGGACCCTGCGCGAGCTGGGTGTGCGCTCGGTCGCCGTCTTCAGCGACGCGGACGCCGACGCGCGGCACGTACGGGAGGCCGACACGGCGGTACGGATCGGCCCCGCACCCGCTTCGATGAGCTATCTGAGCGCCGACCGCCTCCTGGAGGCCGCCCGCCGCACCGGCGCGCAGGCCGTCCACCCCGGCTACGGCTTCCTCGCGGAGAACGCGGCCTTCGCCCGGGCGTGCACGGAGGCGGGGCTCGTCTTCATCGGGCCGCCCGCCACCGCGATCTCGCTGATGGGCGACAAGATCCGGGCCAAGGAGACGGTCGCCGCGGCGGGCGTCCCGGTGGTGCCCGGGTCCTCCGGCAGCGGGCTGAGCGACGCCGAGCTGGCGGAGGCGGCGGCCGGGATCGGCATGCCGGTGCTGCTGAAGCCCTCGGCGGGCGGCGGCGGCAAGGGCATGCGGCTGGTCCGGGACGCGGCGCTGCTCGCGGACGAGATCGCGGCGGCCCGGCGCGAGGCCCGCGCCTCCTTCGGCGACGACACGCTGCTGGTGGAGCGCTGGATCGACCGGCCGCGCCACATCGAGATCCAGGTCCTGGCCGACACCCACGGCAACGTGGTGCACCTGGGCGAGCGCGAGTGCTCGCTCCAGCGCCGCCACCAGAAGATCATCGAGGAGGCCCCGTCCGTCCTGCTCGACGAGGCCACCCGGGCGTCGATGGGCGAGGCGGCCGTCCAGGCGGCCCGCTCCTGCGGGTACGTCGGCGCGGGCACGGTGGAGTTCATCGTCCCGGGCAGCGACCCCTCCTCGTACTACTTCATGGAGATGAACACCCGCCTCCAGGTCGAGCACCCGGTGACCGAGCTGATCACCGGACTCGACCTGGTGGAGTGGCAGCTGCGCGTCGCCGCCGGTGAGCCGCTGCCGTACGGGCAGGACGACATCACGCTCACCGGGCACGCCGTGGAGGCCCGGGTCTGCGCCGAGGACCCGGGCCGCGGCTTCCTGCCCTCGGGCGGCACCGTGCTCGCGCTGCACGAGCCGCAGGGCGGCGGGGTGCGCACCGACTCGGGGCTCGGCGAGGGCGGCGAGGTCGGCAGCCTGTACGACCCGATGCTGTCCAAGGTCATCGCGTACGGCCCCGACCGGGCGACCGCGCTGCGCCGGCTGCGGGTGGCCCTCGCGGACACCGTGATCCTGGGCGTCCCGGTCAACGCGGGCTTCCTGCGCCGGCTGCTGGCCCACCCGGCCGTGGTGGCGGGCGAGCTGGACACCGGTCTGGTGGAGCGCGAGGTGGACGCGCTGGTCCCGGACGGCGTGCCGGAGGAGGTGTACGCGGCGGCCGCGCTGCTGCGGCAGCACACCGCGTCCGCCGCCGCCCGCCCCGCCGCCGGTGCCTGGGCCGACCCGTTCTCGGCGGGGAACGGCTGGCGGCTCGGTGGCACCCCGGCCCGGACGGTGTACGACTTCCACATCCCCGGCCACGACCCGGTCCAGGTGGGCCTGCGGCCGTGCGGCGGCGGGGACACGGAGCTGACGTTCGGCCACGTCGGGGAGGGCACGAACCCGCCGGCCCCGGAGTCGGGCACCTGCGGGCCGCTCGGACCGCTGCCCGGCACCGCGGAGAAGGCCAGGACGCTCACGGCGGGCGAGGGCCGCATCGCGCTCGAACTCGCCGGGGTCACCCATGTGTTCGCGTACGCCGTCTCCCCGGAGGGCCACTGGCTCGGCCGGGACGGCGACAGCTGGCACGTGCGGGACCACGACCCGGTCGAGGCGTCGCTGAGCGGCGCCGCCCGGTCCGGCGCCGACACGCTGGCCGCGCCCATGCCCGGGACGGTGACCGTGGTGAAGGTGGCCGTCGGGGACGAGGTCGCCGCCGGGCAGAGCCTGCTGGTGGTGGAGGCGATGAAGATGGAGCACGTCATCTCCGCCCCGCACGCGGGCACCGTCACCGAACTCGACGTGACCGCGGGGGCCACGGTCGCCATGGACCAGGTGCTGGCCGTGGTCGTGCCCGCCGCCGGGGAGGACGCATGACGACCGCCGTCCGCACCCTGCCGATGACCGTCCCGGCCGAGGGCCTGCCCGCCCGGGTCCGCATCCACGAGGTCGGCGCCCGCGACGGCCTGCAGAACGAGAAGGGGGTCGTCCCGACCGAGGTGAAGGCGGAGTTCATCCGCCGCCTCGCCGTCGCCGGGCTGACCACGATCGAGGCGACGAGCTTCGTGCACCCCAAGTGGGTGCCCCAACTCGCGGACGCCGAGCAGCTGTTCCCGATGCTCGGGGACATCGCGGACGTGGGCGACGTGGCGCTGCCGGTCCTCGTGCCGAACGAGCGCGGGCTCGACCGGGCCCTGGCGCTCGGGGCCCGCGGGATCGCGGTGTTCGGCTCCGCGACGGAGACGTTCGCCGCGCGCAACCTCAACCGGACGGTCGACGAGTCGCTGGCCATGTTCGCGCCGGTGGTGGCCCGCGCCAAGGCGGACGCGGTGCATGTGCGCGGCTATCTGTCGATGTGCTTCGGCGACCCCTGGGAGGGAGCCGTGCCGGTCGCGCAGGTCGTCCGGGTCGCGAAGGCGCTGATGGACCTCGGCTGCGACGAGCTGTCGCTCGGGGACACCATCGGCGTCGCGACCCCCGGCCACGTGACTGCGCTGCTGACCGGGCTGAACGAGGCCGGGGTGGACACCGACGCGATCGGGGTGCACTTCCACGACACGTACGGGCAGGCCCTGTCCAACACCCTCGCGGCGCTGCGGCACGGCGTGTCCACGGTGGACGCGTCGGCGGGCGGCCTCGGCGGCTGCCCGTACGCGAAGAGCGCGACCGGAAACCTCGCCACCGAGGATCTCGTGTGGATGCTCGACGGCCTCGGCATCGAAACCGGGGTCGACCTCGACGAGCTCACCGCCACCAGCGTGTGGCTCGCCGGACACCTGGGCCGACCCAGCCCTTCCCGCACCGTCCGCGCACTCGCGGCGCAGTGAACGCCCACAAGGAGAACGTCCCCATGTCCCTGGACCACCGGCTGACCGCCGAGCACGAGGAACTGCGCCGTACCGTCGAGGAGTTCGCGCACGACGTCGTCGCCCCGAAGATCGGCGACTTCTACGAGCGGCACGAGTTCCCGTACGAGATCGTGCGCGAGATGGGGCGGATGGGCCTGTTCGGGCTGCCGTTCCCGGAGGAGTACGGCGGCATGGGCGGCGACTACCTCGCCCTCGGCATCGCCCTGGAGGAGCTGGCCCGGGTCGACTCCTCGGTGGCGATCACGCTGGAGGCCGGGGTCTCGCTGGGCGCGATGCCGGTGTACCGCTTCGGCACCGAGGAGCAGAAGCGGCGGTGGCTGCCGAAGCTCTGCTCGGGCGAGGCGCTGGGCGCGTTCGGCCTGACCGAGCCGGACGGCGGCTCGGACGCGGGCGGTACGCGGACGACGGCCGTGCGCGACGAGGCGACGGGCGAGTGGGTGATCAACGGCTCCAAGTGCTTCATCACCAACTCCGGTACGGACATCACTGAGTTGGTGACGGTCACGGCGGTGACCGGCCGCAAGGAGAACGGCGCCCCGCTGATCTCCTCGATCATCGTCCCGTCCGGCACCCCAGGCTTCACGGTGGCCGCGCCCTACTCCAAGGTCGGCTGGAACGCCTCGGACACCCGTGAGCTGTCCTTCTCCGACGTGCGCGTCCCGCTGGAGAACCTGCTCGGCGAGGAGGGCCGGGGCTACGCGCAGTTCCTGCGCATCCTCGACGAGGGCCGCATCGCCATCGCCGCGCTCTCGACGGGCCTGGCGCAGGGCTGCGTGGACGAGTCGGTGAAGTACGCCGCCGAGCGGCACGCCTTCGGGAAGCCGATCGGCGCCAACCAGGCCATCCAGTTCAAGATCGCGGACATGGAGATGCGGGCGCACATGGCCCGCATCGGCTGGCGCGACGCGGCCTCCCGGCTGCTGGCGGACGAGCCGTTCAAGAAGGAGGCGGCCATCGCCAAGCTGTACTCCTCGACGGTCGCCGTGGACAACGCCCGCGAGGCGACCCAGATCCACGGCGGCTACGGCTTCATGAACGAGTACCCGGTGGCCCGCATGTGGCGCGACTCCAAGATCCTGGAGATCGGCGAGGGCACGAGCGAGGTCCAGCGCATGCTGATCGCCCGCGAACTGGGCCTGCAGGCCTGAGAAACGGCGCCGAGCACGTCGGTCGGGGGCCGGCAACGGGCCCCCGACCGACCATTCGGCCCCGCGTGGGCCGAACCTCTCAGCCCTCGCCCTCCGGCACGTAATCGGGGCACAACGAGTGCCCGCACTCACACGGGGGCCAGCGGAGCGCCCCACCGGGCACGAGGTCGGCCCCCTCCGCCCCCGCATCGGCGGTCGGGACGATGAGGACGCCGTCCCTCCCGAATCGCTCCGTTAACCGGGACAAGCCCTGTCGCGCCTTGCTGCCGCCCGTCATCGCACCCACACCCTCTCAGTTGCACCGCAGTCCTGGGATTGCAACCCCAGCGAGGTCGATATTGGCCCGCAGTCCCGAGACTGTCTCGGCGCTGTGCTTGACTGCTCCTTGAGACGTCGCGAGAGGAGTTGCGCATGGCGCCCAAGTGGCGGGAGTTGGCGGACAGGCTGGCCGACCGGATCCGAAGCGGCGCCTACTCCCCGGGCGACCGCCTGCCGCACATCAGGGACCTCGTCGAAGCGGGCGAGGGCTCCAAGTCCACGGTCCACGCGGCATACCGGGCCTTGGAGGCCGAAGGTCTGGTCACCTCGTCGCGCGGGCACGGCACAGTCGTACGGCAACAGCCCCCGCTCAAGCGTCTCGGTGTCAGCCGGTACGACAAGGCCAAGTGGCGCGACGGCGACGAGGTCGCTTTCATTGCCGACCGCGTGGCTTCCGGGCGCCCCCACAGGCGAAATGACCAGACGCAGACGGTGAAGCGGATCGAGGCGCCACCCGCCGCCGCTGCCGCGCATGGACTGGCTCCCGGTTCCCTCGTGTACGCCCGCGCGCGCGTCGTACGAGAGGCCGGACAGCCGACACACACGCTGACCAGCTACTACCGCCCGGAGCATGTCGAGGGCACGCGCCTGGTCGATCCCGCCCCGGGCCCTGCCGGCCGTGGCGGAGGTTTTCGCGTGCTCTTCGACGCGGGCTACGAGGTCGACCGCATGCGCGAGGAGCTCTTCGCGCGCGTGGCGACCCCCGAGGAGTCGAAGTTGCTCATGCTGGCCGGTGGGGAGCCAGTGGTGGAACTGCACAGGACCGCGTACACGGCCGACGGAACCGTCGTCGAGTTCGCGATAGGAGTGCACGCGGCCTCACGCTTCACCTGGTCGTACGACTTCGAGGTTCCGGACTCGGCCCACGACAGAGGCGCCACATGACCATCTCCGCCCAGTCGTGGTCGGATGCCCGGCTCCTGTGGGAGCACCATCTGATGCACCACGATCTGCACCCCTGCTCGGTGGCGATCGGCCTCGGAAGCCACGACCTCGGGGTCGCCGACGCAACCGCGCGCCTCTACCAGCAAGGCCTGGTGCCCCTCATCGTGTTCACCGGCGCCACCAGCCCCACCACGCGTGCCCGCATGCCGCGCGGTGAGGCCGTGCACTACCGGGAGCGGGCACTCGAACTGGGCGTCCCCGAAAGCGCGGTGCTCGTCGAGCCGCGCGCCCGCAACACCGGGGAGAACATCCGCTTCTCGCGGACGGCTCTCGACGAGGCGGGCGTCCCGGTCTCGTCCGTACTGCTGGTCAGCAAGCCGTACGAGGAACGGCGCGCCCATGCCACGGCGCGCAGACTCTGGCCTGGCGTCACCTTCGTGAGCGCGTCGGAACCGGTCACGTTCGAGCAGTACCTGGCCTCCGTCCAGGACGACCGCATGGTCATCGACATGCTGGTCGGCGCCTTGCAGCGCCTGCTGATCTATCCGGCCCGGGGTTTCATGGCCACCGACCCCGTCCCCGGCGAGGTGGCCGCCGCGTACGAGCGGCTGTGCCGGGCCGGGTTCACGAGCCGGCTCATCGTGGACGCGGCCGGCAACCCGGCCCGCTGAGGCACCCCCCGCCCCGGGGCGGGACCACCCCCACGGCCGGGGCCCGCAGGTCGACACGGCTTAAGGTTAGGCTAACCTTCCTTCCAACGTGTCATCGGCCGGTCTCCGGCTCGTACGAAAGCGGACTCCGTCATGAGCACAACCCGAGCGTCCCGTCCCACCCGCCGCGGCCTGCTGGCCATGGGCGGTGCCGTTGGTCTCGGCGCCGTGCTCGCGGCCTGCGGCGGCAGCGACTCGAAGGACTCCGCGTCCACCGGTTCCAAGAGCGCCGGCAGCGGGCCCTGGAAGTTCAAGGACGACCGGGGGCAGGTCGCCGAGGCCGAGTCCGTCCCGAAGAACATCGTCGCCTTCACCGGTGTCGCCGCCGCCCTCCACGACTACGGCGTCGAGGTCAAGGCGGTCTTCGGCCCGACGAAGACCAAGGACGGCAAGCCCGACGTGCAGGCCGGCGACCTGGACATCAGCAAGGTCGAGATCCTGGGCAACGTCTGGGGCGAGTTCAACGTCGAGAAGTACGCGGCACTCGGCCCGGAGCTGCTGGTCACGGCGATGTGGGAGAAGGACGCCCTCTGGTACGTGCCGGACCAGACCAAGGACAAGATCCTGAAGCTGGCGCCGAGCGTCGCCCTGTGGGCCGCGCAGACCACGATCCCGAAGGCCATCCAGCGCCACGAGGACCTCGCGGCCTCGCTCGGCGCCGATGTGAAGTCCGCGAAGGTCACCGCCGCCAGGACGCGGTTCGAGAAGGCCGCGGCCCGGCTGCGCGCCGCCGCGAAGTCGAAGCCGGAGATCAAGGTCATGGTCGGCTCGGCCAGCCAGGACCTGTTCTACGTCTCGCTCGCCAAGACCTCCGCCGACACCCTGTACTTCCAGGAGCTGGGCGTGAAGTTCGTGGAGCCGAAGGTGAACGCGGCGGGCTTCTTCGAGGAGCTGAGCTGGGAGAACGTCGACAAGTACGGCGCCGACATCATCATGATGGACAACCGCTCCTCGGCGCTCCAGCCCGAGGCGCTGGCCTCCAAGCCGACCTGGGCGCAGCTGCCGGCAGTCAAGGCGGGCCAGGTCGTCCCGCGTACGACCGAGCCGATCTACAGCTACGACAAGTGCGCGCCGATCCTGGAGGACCTGGCGAAGGCCATCGAGAACGCCAAGAAGGTCGCCTGACACGACCGTCCGGCGGCCGGTGAGCCCGGCCGCCGGACGGTGGCGTGTCAGCTACCGCCGGTCTCCGACGCGGGCCACGGGACCTGCGGCGAGCGGTAGTAGTCGATGCCCTGGGCGGTGAACCGCTCCCCGAGCGCCGCGAGCCGCACCTTGTACGTGTCCCAGTCGTGCGTCGACGCCGGTGACCAGGCCAGCTCGGCGGCGCCGGGCAGCCTCGGGAACGCCATGGCGTCGATGTCGTCGCTGTCGGTCAGGGTCTCGGACCAGATCGGCGCCTCCACGCCGAGCACCGCACTCTCCGGGGCGCCGGTGAGGTACGTCCCCGGGTCCCAGTCGTAGCTGCGCTGGACCTCGACCGTCCCGGCCCACTTCAGGCCCAGTTCGGTCTGGTCGTTGTACTTCATGTCGAGGTAGACCCGGTCCGCCGGCGACAGCACGAGCCGGGTGCCGTTCTTCGCCGCGTCCACCACCTGCTGCCGGTCGGCGGCGCTGGTCTTGTCGTAGCCCCAGTACTGCGCGACCGCGCCCTTGACCGGGTCGGCACCGGTGAGCTGGTGCCAGCCCATCACGGTCTTGCCGTACTTGCCGACGACCGCCTGGGCCCGGGTCATGATCGCCACGTAGTCCTCGTGGCTGGTGGAGTGCGCCTCGTCGCCGCCGATGTGGAAGTAGCGGCCGGGCGTGAGCGCGGCCACCTCGCGGACGACGTCGTCGATGAAGCCGTACGTGACGTCCTTGCCGGCGCACAGCGAGCTGAAACCGACCTTGATGCCGGTATAGAGCGGCGGCGCGACCCCGTCGCAGTTCAGCTCGGCGTACGAGGCGAGGGCGGCGTTGGTGTGGCCCGGCATGTCGATCTCCGGGACCACCTCCAGGTAGCGGGAGCCCGCGTACCGCACGATCTCCTTGTACTGGGCCTTGGTGTAGTACCCGCCGGGCCCGCCGTCGACCTCGGTGGAGCCGCCGTACGTGGCGAGCCTCGGCCAGGAGTCGACGGCGATGCGCCAGCCCTGGTCGTCGGAGAGGTGGATGTGGAAGGTGTTGATCTTGTACTGCGCGATCTGGTCGATGTACCGCTTCACCTCGTCGACCGAGAAGAAGTGGCGTGAGACGTCGAGCATCGCGCCCCGGTAGGCGTAGCGCGGGGTGTCGGTGATGGAGCCGCCGGCGACCCGCCAGGGGCCCTTCTGGCGGGTATCGCGCTCCACTTGGGCCGGAAGCAGCTGGCGCAGCGTCTGGACGCCGTGGAAGAGCCCTGCGGGCTTCCGGGCGGTGATGGTGACACTGCCGCGCCGGGAGGTGAGCGTGTAGCCCTCCGCGCCCAGCTTGCCGGCGCGGGGGTCGAGCCGGAGCCGGATGCCGTCGGCGCCGTCCTTGGCGGTGACCGGCAGGGCGAACCCGGTGGAGGGGCGCAGCACGCGCGCCAGGTAGTCACCGATCTTCCGGGCCTCGACGGAGGCGCCGGCCGTCCGGATCCTGGTGGAGCCGTTAAGCGTGTACGGGTCGCCGCCGGGTCTGACCGAGGCGGGGGCGGGCACCACCTGGCCGAGCGGCCTGGGCGCCCACGCCACCGCGGTCGCACTCGCGGCGGACGCCTGTGGGGCGGCGCACGCGCTGGAGACACCGGCCGCCGCGACGAGAAGCAGCGAGCCGAGGAGTCGGGGTAGAGCACGGGGAAGAGCACTGCGCCGGACCGTGTGCAGTCTCACAAGCCGGGTCCCTTTCTACGGGGGTCACTCTGCTGGGTCTCCTGACCTTTCTCCGTCGCCATGCGTACCGCGCGTCTCACGGGTGGTCAAGGTGTAGACCACTTACCGGCGTTGGTCACCCAGGCACCCTGATGAGCTTTTGCGGCTTATGTGCACATTCACCCCTTCGGCTCCGACCACTGCCGCGCCACCCTCTCCCCCGCCCCCTCGCGCCACCCGCGCGAAATCCACCCAAGCCAGAAAAACAGGGCCAGTATCACGGTTCTCTGCCCGATATCGGGCAGGATTGTTGCGCTCGAACCCCTTCCGTCGCAGTATCGACGGGTGCTCGAACGCCTCTCGTCGTACGACGACCTCATTGACCACGTGGTGCGCAGCACCACGCTCCCCCGCGGGGAAGCCGCCCGGGTGATCCTCGACGTGCTGGCGTACTTCGACGAGACGACCGAGGTCTTCGTCCGCCGCCGCCACCGCGAACTGCAGGCCGGCGGCCTGGTGAACACGGAGATCTTCGAACGGATCGCGGCCGAACTGCCGCACCGGGCGGTCGCGCCGCCGGAGCTCTCGCTCCGTCAGCTGCGCCGCCTCGTCTACGGCTGAGGCCGCCTCACGGCCGGGTACCCCTTACTTGTTCGTCGTTGGAGGGCAGAACGCTCTATGTGCGGAATCGTCGGTTACATCGGAAAGCGTGACGTGGCCCCGTTGCTGCTTGAGGGCCTGCAGCGGCTGGAGTACCGGGGTTACGACTCCGCCGGCATCGTGATCACCGGGAAGCCCGCGGCCGGGAAGCCCGCCACGCTGAAGTCGGTCAAGGCCAAGGGCCGGGTCCGCGAGCTGGAGTCCCGGGTCCCCAAGCGCTTCGCCGGCACCACCGGCATCGCCCACACCCGCTGGGCCACCCACGGCGCCCCGAGCGACGAGAACGCCCACCCGCACCTGGACGCCGCGGGCAGGGTCGCCGTCGTCCACAACGGGATCATCGACAACGCCTCCGAGCTGCGCGCCCGGCTGACCGCCGAGGGCGTCGTCTTCCTCTCCGAGACCGACACCGAGGTGCTGGTCCACCTGATCGCCCGCTCGGACGCCGGGACGCTGGAGGAGAAGGTCCGCGAGGCCCTGCGCTCCGTCGAGGGCACCTACGGCATCGCCGTCCTGCACGCCGACTTCAACGACCGCATCGTGGTGGCCCGCAACGGCTCCCCGGTCGTCCTCGGCATCGGCGAGAAGGAGATGTTCGTCGCCTCCGACGTCGCCGCGCTGGTCGCCCACACCCGCCAGGTCGTCACCCTGGACGACGGTGAGATGGCCACCCTCAAGGCCGACGACTTCCGTACGTACACCACGGAGGGCTCGACCACGACGGCCACGCCGACCACCGTGGAGTGGGAGGCCGAGTCGTACGACATGGGCGGCCACGACACGTACATGCACAAGGAGATCTCCGAGCAGGCGGACGCCGTCGACCGGGTGCTGCGCGGCCGGATCGACGACCGGTTCTCCACGGTGCACCTGGGCGGCCTCAACCTGGACGCCCGCGAGGCGCGCGGGGTCCGCCGGATCAAGATCCTCGGCTGCGGCACCTCGTACCACGCGGGCCAGATCGGCGCCCAGCTGATCGAGGAGCTCGCCCGCATCCCCGCGGACGCCGAGCCCGCCTCCGAGTTCCGCTACCGCAACCCGGTCGTGGACCCCGACACGCTGTACGTCGCGGTCTCGCAGTCCGGCGAGACGTACGACGTGCTGGCCGCCGTCCAGGAGCTGAAGCGCAAGGGCGCGCGGGTCCTCGGCGTGGTCAACGTGGTCGGCTCGGCCATCGCCCGCGAGGCCGACGGCGGCACGTACGTGCACGCGGGCCCCGAGGTGTGCGTGGTCTCCACCAAGTGCTTCACCAACACCGTGGTCGCGTTCGCGCTGCTCGCCCTGCACCTGGGCCGCATCCGGGACCTGTCGGTCGCCGACGGCAAGCGGATCATCGAGGGCCTGCGCAAGCTGCCCGCCCAGATCAGCGAGATCCTGGCGGGCGAGGACGAGATCAAGAGGCTGGCCGCCGAGTACGCGGACGCGAAGTCGATGATGTTCATCGGCCGGGTGCGCGGCTACCCCGTCGCCCGCGAGGCCTCGCTGAAGCTCAAGGAGGTCTCGTACATCCACGCCGAGGCCTACCCCGCCTCCGAGCTGAAGCACGGCCCGCTCGCCCTGATCGAGCCCGCGATGCCGACCGTGGCGATCGTGCCCGACGACGACCTGCTGGAGAAGAACCGCGCCGCGATGGAGGAGATCAAGGCCCGCAGCGGCCGCATCCTCGCCGTGGCCCACCAGGTCCAGGAGAAGGCCGACCACACCATCGTCGTACCGAAGAACGAGAACGAGCTGGACCCGATCCTCATGGGCATCCCGCTCCAGCTCTTCGCGTACCACACGGCGCTGGCCATGGGCCGGGACATCGACAAGCCGCGCAACCTGGCGAAGTCCGTCACCGTCGAGTAGGCACGGCACCCCCGTCGCACGGAAACGGACCCCCGGACACCGCTGGTGTCCGGGGGTCCGTTTCCGTATACGTACGTGCTCCGCCGGGTGGCGCGAACGCACCGCCCCGGAACCACGGTCCGCAGCCGGGGCGTTACGGGATGACGACCACCGGGCGCTGTGCGCGGCGGGCCAGCCGGCCGGCCACCGAGCCGAAGATCTTGCCCACCAGGCCGTGCGTGGAGCCCACGACGATGGCGTCGGCCGAATACTCCCGGCCGACCTCCTCCAGCTCGTGGCAGATGTCCCCGCCGCGCTCCACGAGCACCCAGGGGACCTCGGTGAGATAGTCCGCGCAGGCGAGCTCCAGGCCGAGGACCTCGGTGCGGTGGTCCGGGACGTCGACGAAGACCGGGGGCTCGCAGCCCGCCCACACCGTGGTCGGCAGCCGGTTGGCGACGTGGACGATGATCAGACCGGAGCCCGTCCTGCGGGACATGCCGATCGCGTAGGCGAGGGCCCGCTCGCTGGACGTCGAGCCGTCGAAGCCGACGACGACCCCATGCCGGAAGGCGGGGTCGCACGGACGGCGTGCTTGTTCGGCCGCCAGCGGGTCCGACATGGGGTCGGCTACCTGCTCGCGGTCTGCGGGTTCGGGGATTTCGTGACCGGCCATCGGTGTCTCGGCGAAGAGAGTCCTCGTGAGGGAAGCGACGTGGGAAGGTGCGTCAGCGGGCGGTGTCGTGGTGTCCGGGAATCATCTTCCCAACCCCTTACCCCCAAGGGTACGGCGCCACTCCTTCAATGCCCGCCCCGCGCACGGCGCATGCGACGTTTTCCGGAGCATGCCCGAGAGCGGGCCCGGATGGCAATGCCGGTTGCCCGGTACACAGACCGCCCGGTCCGCTCTCCGGCACCCTCCCGGCCCCTTCCCGGCACCCGGCAGGAACGATTCGCCGTGTCCCGCGGGAGCGTCGCCCCGGCGTACCGGAACCCACCCTTCCGGGGGAGTCGGCCGGCGCGCGCCGGCCCGTCCGGAACCTGCCGCACGACCCGCGCCCGGCGTGACCCGGTGGGCGGTATTCGGCTGCCCGTCGCCACCCGCGTCCCGCCGGGCGCGCCGGCCCGCCCGGCGCGGCCCCACTTCCCTTGCGAGGGGGCGCGCAGGGGCGGACAGGCGCCCCGGGTCGTGCGCCGGTAGAACGACTGATATCCGCACACGCGACCGTACATTTTCAGCCAACTTCAGGGCCGGGTTCATTCCTTGTCGAAATGGCCGATCAACCCCCTTGCCACCAGGCAGGAAGAGACCGGGCGGTACGCTTCCGCCCAATGGGGACGGGCCATGAACGCCGGACGCACTTCCCTGTACGACCTGCGAGTGAAACGCTTCGTGATCGAACGCTTCCCGCCAGGTTGCCTTGTCGACAATGAGCCGGTTGGTGAACTTGTCACGACGGCACCACGGGACGCAGTAGATTCGATCTTGGGCGTCGAAGGCCGGGACTCGTGCACGACCGAGGGGACAAGTGCAGGTGCGACAGGCCCGTAAGGACCAGGAAGACGCGAACACCGAGGGGGGCTTAGCGTCATGAGCCAGGACTCCGCCACCGCAACGGAGGCTGTACGGAAGCTGGGCGGAAGACGACGCCGTGAAGTCGTCGCCGTACTGCTCTTCAGCGGTGGCCCCATCTTCGAGAGCTCCATCCCGCTGTCGGTGTTCGGAATCGACCGCCAGGACGCGGGAGTTCCGCGCTACCGGTTGCTCGTGTGCGGCGGTGAAGAGGGACCCCTGCGCACCACCGGCGGACTCGAACTGACCGCGCCCTACGGGCTGGAGGCGATCAGCAGGGCCGGCACCGTCGTGGTGCCCGCCTGGCGCTCGATCACCTCGCCGCCGCCCGTGGAGGCCCTGGACGCGCTGCGCCGCGCCCACGAGGAGGGCGCCCGCATCGTCGGGCTGTGCACCGGGGCCTTCGTGCTCGCCGCCGCCGGACTGCTGGACGGCCGTCCCGCCACCACGCACTGGATGTACGCGCCGACGCTGGCCAAGCGCTACCCGTCGGTGCACGTCGACCCGCGCGAGCTGTTCGTCGACGACGGGGACGTGCTGACCTCCGCCGGGACGGCGGCCGGCATCGACCTGTGCCTGCACATAGTCCGCTCGGACCACGGCACGGAGGCCGCCGGGGCACTGGCCCGCCGGCTCGTCGTGCCGCCCCGGCGCAGTGGCGGTCAGGAGCGCTACCTCGACAGGTCTTTACCTGAGGAAATCGGCTCCGACCCGCTCGCCGAGGTCGTCGCCTGGGCGCTGGAGCATCTGCACGAGCAGTTCGACGTGGAGACGCTGGCCGCGCGCGCCTACATGAGCCGGCGGACCTTCGACCGGAGGTTCCGCTCGCTCACCGGCAGCGCACCGCTCCAGTGGCTGATCACCCAGCGGGTGCTGCAGGCGCAGCGCCTCCTTGAGACGTCGGACTACTCGGTCGACGAGGTCGCGGGCCGCTGCGGCTTCCGCTCGCCGGTCGCGCTGCGCGGGCACTTCCGCCGCCAGCTCGGCTCCTCCCCCGCCGCGTACCGGGCCGCCTACCGGGCCCGCCGTCCGCAGGGCGGGGTACCGGAGCCGGTCATGGTGACGGAGGTGGCGGTGCCCGCCCAGGGCACCTCCCAGAGCCGCCGTAGCGCGGTCCCCGGTCTGTCCGGCGCCGCACCCGCGGCGCTGGACGCGAAGGCGGGCACCGACGTGTTCGCCGCGGGGCGCCCGGCCCTCCCCGGGCAGCGGAGCGCCCCGTAGGGTGGGGCGTATGAACGACCGCATGGTGTGGATCGACTGCGAGATGACCGGGCTCTCGTTGACGGAAGACGCACTCATCGAGGTGGCCGCGCTGGTCACCGACTCGGAGTTGAACGTGCTCGGCGAAGGGGTGGACATCGTGATCCGCCCGCCGGACGCGGCGCTGGAGACCATGCCCGAGGTGGTGCGGCAGATGCACACCGCCTCGGGCCTCCTCGACGAGCTGGCCGGCGGCACGACGCTGGCCGACGCCGAGGAGCAGGTCCTCGCGTACGTACGGGAGCACGTGAAGGAGCCCGGCAAGGCGCCGCTGTGCGGCAATTCGGTGGGCACCGACCGGGGCTTCCTCTCCCGCGACATGCCGCTCCTGGAGGGCTACCTCCACTACCGGATCGTGGACGTCTCCTCGGTCAAGGAGCTCGCCCGCCGCTGGTACCCGAGGGCGTACTTCAACAGCCCGGAGAAGAACGGCAACCACCGGGCCCTCGCCGACATCCGCGACTCCATCACGGAGCTGCGGTACTACCGCGAGGCGGTCTTCGTCCCGCAGCCCGGCCCGGACTCCGAGCAGGCGAAGGCGGCGGCCGCGCGGGTCTCGCAGCCCCGCACCTGAAGGCGCTGGTCACGGCCCTTACGGGGGCCGCGACCCCCCGCCGGGAAATGAGTGCGCGAGCACCCTCCCGGACCCTGTACACTTTTTCTCGGCCGGTCGGAAACGCCCGGACGTGGTGGGTATAGCTCAGATGGTAGAGCACCTGGTTGTGGTCCAGGATGTCGCGGGTTCGAGTCCCGTTACTCACCCTGTACGAAGAAGCCCCTGTCCTGCGGAAACGCGGACAGGGGCTTCTTCGTGCCCTGGTCCGGCCGCGAGGCCCCGGCCGTTCGACGGAGTCGGTGAACTCCGACCACGCGGCCGTGCCGAAGGCGAGCGCGGGGCGGGGCGGGGCGGGTGGGGCGGGGCCCTGGGGTGGCGTGCGCCGAGGGGTGCTGCGGTGTGCCCTCACGTCGGGACACCGGGGCGCCGCCCACTCTCACGGCAACGACGACCGGAGCGGCGGGTTGCCGCGATCCGGCCTCAGGACGAGTCGCGGACCACCAGCTCCGTCGGCAGCACGATCTGGGCGCGGTCCGCGCTCTCGCCGGAGATCATGTCGAGCAGGACCCGGGTCATCGTGCGGCCCATCTCCTCGATCGGCTGGCGCACGCTGGTGAGGGCCGGGTCCATGTGGCGGGCCACGGCCGAGTCGTCGAAGCCGATGAGGGCGACGTCGTCCGGGATGCGGCGGCCGGCCTCGCGCAGGACCTGGCGGGCGCCGGCGGCCATCACGTCGGAGGCGGCGAAGACCGCGTCCACGTCGGGGCGGCGGGCGAGCAGGTCGCGCATCGCCTGGACGCCGCCCTCCTCGGAGAAGTCGGCGGGGGCGATCAGCCGCTCGTCGGGCTCCAGGCCGGCGTCGCGGACGGCCTGGCGGTAGCCGTCCAGGCGGCTCTGGGAGGCGTAGACGTCGAGCCGGCCGGTGATCGTGGCGATGGCGCGGCGGCCGCGCGAGGCGAGGTGCTCCACCGCGCCGCGGGCGCCCTCGAAGTTGTCCGAGTCGACCGAGGAGAGCGATTCGGCGGCGGATCTGCGTCCGTTCATCACGGCGGGCATGCCGAGCTGTTCCAGCAGGTCGGGCAGCGGATCGCCGGCGTGCACGGAGACCAGCAGCACACCGTCCACGCGGTGCGCGGTGAGGTACTGCGCGAGCCTGCGGCGCTCCCGGTCGCTGCCGACGAGGGTGAGCAGCAGCTGCATCTCCGTGTCGGCGAGGGCGGCGCCGACCCCGCGCACGATGTCGGAGAAGTACGGCTCCGCGAAGAAGCGGCTCTCCGACTCGGGCACGACGAGCGCGATGGCGTCGGTGCGGTTGCCGGCCAGCGCGCGGGCCGCACGGTTGGGTACGTAACCCAGCTCGGCGACGGCGGCCTCGACCGCCTCCCTGGTGTGCGCGCTGACCCGGGGCGATCCGTTGATCACCCGCGAGGCCGTGCCCCGCCCGACCCCCGCCCGCGCCGCGACCTCTTCGAGCGTGGGCCGGCCCCCGCTCCGTACTCGCGCTGCCGTCATGGCTGCCTCCCGTTCGCGGTCAATTTCTCACAGTCGGATAACCAAACCAAGTCCTGGTGTTGGTCGCCCTGACACTGTGCGGGACCGGTCGGCCGCTCCCCTGCCCCACCGGATGGGAGCGCTCCCACTCTACGCGCGTGGTCAAGCGGTACGCACAGGCCGGGGGCGTCGGGGCCGGGAAACGACTGAGACCCGGCACGGGTGCCGGGTCTCAGCGGGCCGGTACGGGTCAGGACGTACCGGAGAGGGAGGGAGATGTCAGGCGAGGTCGCCCTGCGGGGGCAGGGCGTGGCGGCGGATCACGTCGGCGTACCAGTGGGCACTGGCCTTCGGGATGCGGCGCTGGGTGGCGTAGTCCACGTACACCGCGCCGAACCGCTTCGAATAGCCGTACGCCCACTCGAAGTTGTCCAGCAGCGACCAGAGGAAGTAGCCGCGCACGTCCGCGCCGTCGGCGACCGCGCGCTGCACGGCGTCGAGGTGGCCGTGCAGGTACGCGATGCGCTCGGGGTCCTGCACCCGGCCCTCGGGCGAGACGTAGTCGTCGAAGGCGGCGCCGTTCTCGGTGACCATCAGCGGGATGCCGGGGTGGTCGCGGTTGACGTCCATGAGCAGGTTGTAGAGCCCGTTGGGGTCGATCGACCAGTTCATGGCGGTGGTGGCCTTGCCCTCGGCGAGGTGGAAGGCGACGTGCTCGGAGCCGGGCCAGGGCGAGTGGTCGCTCGCGCCGTGGCCGTCGTTGCGGGTGTCGCCGGCGCCCTCGGCGGGCGTGGAGACCAGGGTCGGCGTGTAGTAGTTGATGCCGAGGACGTCGACCGGGCGCGCGATGGCCTCCAGGTCACCGTCCTGGACCAGCTTCGACCAGTCCACCAGGTGCGCGGTGTCCGTGAGCAGGTCCTCCGGGTAGGCGCCGTGCAGCATCGGGCCGGTGAAGACCCGGTTGCCGACCGCGTCGATGCGGCGGGCGGCGTCCGCGTCCTCGGGGCTGGGCGTCAGCGGGCGGACCTGGTGGAGATTGAGGGTGACCGAGGTCTGCGCGGTAGCGGGGAGTTGACCGCGCAGAACCTCGATCGCCCGGCCATGGGCGAGGTTGAGGTGGTGGGCCGCCCGCAGGGCGGAGGCGGGCTCGGTGCGGCCGGGGGCGTGCACGCCGGAGCCGTAGCCGAGGAAGGCCGAGCACCACGGCTCGTTGAGGGTGGTCCACGTACCGACGCGGTCGCCGAGCGCGCCGGCCATGATCGCGGTGTAGTCCGCGAACCGCTCGGCGGTCGCGCGCTCCGGCCAGCCGCCCGCGTCCTCCAGCTCCTGGGGCAGGTCCCAGTGGTAGAGGGTGGCGACGGGCGTGATGCCGGCCTCCAGCAGCTCGTCGACCAGCTTGCGGTAGAAGTCGAGCCCGCGCTCGACGGCGGGGCCGCGGCCGGTGGGCTGGACCCGGGACCAGGAGATGGAGAAGCGGTACGCCTTCAGCCCCAGCTGCTTCATCAGGGCCACGTCGTCGCGGTAGCGGTGGTAGTGGTCGGCGGCGATGTCACCGGTGTCGCCGTTGCGGACCTTGCCGGGGGTGCGGCTGAAGGTGTCCCAGATGGAGGGCGTGCGCCCGCCCTCGGCGGCGGCACCCTCGACCTGGTAGGCGGCGGTGGCCGCTCCCCAGACGAAGCCCGTCGGGAACGTGGTGATGGCCTCGGGCACCGGCTTCGGGGCGATGTCAGGTCGTACGGCAGTCATGCGGGAGCGCTCCCAGGGGTGTGACGGACAGGGGCGGTGACGGGGTGGGGCTACGGAGCCCGTACGGTCCGCGGGGCGGGCGGGGACCGTACGGCTCCGTGACGGAGAAGCGGCGAGCGGGTGGTCAGCCCTTGACGGCGCCGGACATGATGCCGCCGACGATCTGCTTGCCGAAGATGACGAACACCACGAGCAGCGGCAGGGTGCTGATCAGCGCGCCGGCCATCACGATGCTCTCGTCGGGGGTGTAGGAGGCCTTCAGCGAGCCGAGGGCCACCTGAAGGGTGGGGTTCTGCTGGTTCAGCGCGAGGTAGGGCCAGAAGAAGTCGTTCCACGACTGGACGAAGGTCAGCATGCCCAGCACCATCATCGCGGGGCGGGCCACCGGGAGCACGACGCTCAGCACGATGCGGAAGTTGTTCGCACCGTCGATCTTGGCCGCCTCGATCAGCTCGTAGGGCAGCGCTTCGATCAGGTACTGCCGCATGAAGAACACGCCGAACGCGCTGACCAGGGTCGGGAAGATCACCGACTCGAGGCTTCCGCCCCAGCCGAGGTCGGCCATCATCATGAACAGCGGGACGACGCTGAGCTGCGGCGGGATGGTCAGGGTCGCGATCACCGCGGTCATCAGCGCGCCGCGGCCCCGGAAGCGCATCTTGGCGAAGGCGTAGCCGGCCAGGGTGCAGAAGAAGAGCGTCGCCAGCGTGATGCAGCCGGAGACGATGAAGCTGTTGACGATCGCCTTGCCGAGGTTGGCCTGCTCCCAGGCGGCTTCGAGGTTGTGGAAGAGCCGGCCGCCCGGCAGGAACGGCGGGGTGGTGGCCAGCACTTCGTCCTGGGTGTGGGACGCGGCCACCAGGGTCCAGTAAAGCGGCAGCAGCGAGCCGATGCCGACGACGGCCAGCGCTATGTAGGCGAACGGACCGCCCTTCAGCTGCTGCCCGGCACCGGGCTTGAAGCGGCTCGGGCGCTTCTGCGCGCGGTGGGCGGTGCGCACCGGGCGGACGGACCCGGGGGCTTTGGTGGGGCTGGTGATGGTCATGGATATCGCTCCCGGTCAGACCGCGGATTTGCGTACGAAGCGGCCGATGAGCCAGTTGACCGCGGCGATGATCAGCAGGATGGCGAGCATCGCCCAGGCCACTGCGGCGGCCGGACCGAGATGGCCCAGTTTCCAGCCGTAGTTGAAGAGGTAGATGCTGAGCGTCTCGTACTGGTTCTCGTTGCCGCCGGTCGCACCGAGCGCGCCGCCCTCCAACAGCAGGGGCTCGCCGAACAGCTGCATGGAACCGATGGTCGAGATGACGATCGTGAACAGGATCGTGGGCCGCAGCGAGGGGATGGTCACCTTGAGGAACTGCTGCCAGCGCGAGGCGCCGTCCAGCGAGGCGGCCTCGTACAGATCGGACGGCACGGCCTGCATCGCGGCGAGGTAGATCAGGGTGTTGTAGCCGGTCCAGCGCCAGATCACGATGACGGAGATGGCGATCTTGGACGTCCAGTGACCGTTGGCCCAGTTCGTGTCGCCGAGGCCGACGAACTCCAGCGCCCAGTTCAGCAGACCGCCGTCGGTCCGGAAGACCAGGGCGAAGACGAGGGCCGCGGAGGCCACCGAGGTGGCGTACGGGGTCAGGATGATGGTCCGCCAGAAGGTGCTGGCGCGGAGCTTGTAGTTCAGCAGGTGCGCCAGGCCCAGGGCCACGAGCAGCTGCGGGACCGTCGACATCACACCGATCAGGAAGGTGTTGCTGACGGCCGTCCAGAACTCCGAGTCGTGCAGGATCCTGTCGAAGTTGCCCCAGCCGACCCATTCCATCTGGTCCAGGCCGGTCATCTCGACCCGGTGGAGGGCGATCCAGCCGGTGTAGATCAGCGGGTAGAGCCCGAAGGCGCCGAAGACGAGGAAGAACGGGGCGATGTAGGCGTACGGCGACGCCTTGTCGTCGAACCGCCAGAGGCGGCTCCGCCACGTCTGCCGGCGGGTGCTCGCCGGCTTCCGTTGTGAGCCGGGGGGCGGCGGGGTGTACACGTCCCGGGTGGGAGACGAGGTGGCCACGGGCGGGATTCCTTCCCTGGAGTGCTTGAGTTACCCGGGTACGAGGCAGGGGCCGAGGAGGCGTGCGGTGGGCTTCCACGGGGCGGCCGGGGAGTTACCCGGTCGCCCCGTGCAAGCCCGCCGGCAGACGCGTCCCGCACGGCCACGCCCCTGCGGGATGGCGACGCGCAGGTGCGGGCGGCCCGGGGGCCGCCCGCCGCTGCGAACGTCAGCCGATCACCTTGTCGATCTGATCCGTCGCCGCGTCCCACGCCTTGTCGGGCTCGGTTCCGCGCTGCTCCATGTTGTTGATCTGGGTGGAGATGGCCTGCTTGATGTCGGCGTCCTTCGGGCCGATGATGGCCTCGGGGATGGACTTGGCCTCATCGGCGTAGATCTGGCCGATCGGGGCGTTGTTGAAGTACTCGAGCTTGCCGTTCTTCACGTCGGCCAGCTCGTACGCGCCCTTGTTGGACGGGAAGAGGCCGGTCGCCTTGAAGACGGCGGCCTGCTGCTCGGGGGCGGTCAGCCACTTCGCGAGCTTGCTGGCCTCCTCCACGTGCTTGCCCGCCTTGGGCACACCGAGGAACGATCCGCCCCAGTTGGCGGCGGACGAACCGGGGGCGGTGGTGATGTCCCACTTGCCCTTGTTGCCTTCACCGGCGTTCACCGAGATCTGGGCGGCCATCCAGGCCGGGCAGACGACGGTGGCCATCGAGCTCTTGCGCAGAGCGGCCTTCCACGGGTCACTGAACTGGGCGAGGCCCTGGGTCAGCTTCTTGTCCGCGGCCTCGGCCGCCAGGTTCCAGCCCTGCTTGACGCTGGGGCTCTCCGCGTAGATCGCCTTGCCGTCCTCGTCGTAGTACTGCTTCGCGTTCGAGCTGACCACGGCGTTGAACATCGCGCTGGCGGAGTCCATGAAGTAGGTGTCCTTGGGCGCCTTCTTCTTGAACTCCTCACCGAGCTTGAGGTAGTCCTCCCAGCCGCCGGAGATCTTGGCGGCGACTTCCTTGCGGTCGGTCGGCAGACCGGCCTTCTCGAAGAGCTCCCTGTTGTAGCAGAGCGACATCGGGCCGATGTCGGTCCCCGCGCCGATCACCTTGCCGTCCTTGGTGGTGGCCTGCTTCTCCTTCCAGGACACCCACTCGTTGACATCGATGACCTTGCTCAGGTCGGCGAACTGGTCCGCCTTCGTGTCGACGATCTCCTTGATGCGTCCGACCTCAAGGCCATGGACGTCGGCCAGACCACTGCCCGAGTTCAGCTGCTGGAGCAGCTTGGGGTAGTAGTCCTCCTCCTTGGCGGTGGTCTCTTCCTTCACCGTGATGTTCGGGTGCAGCTCGTGGTACTTCGCGAAGAGGCCGGCTTCCTTGTAGCCGAACTGCCCGTAGTCCGCGACGGTCAGCGTAATCTTCCCGTTCGCGTCGGAGGACGTGTCGTCCGACGAGTCCGAGTCGCTGCTGCAGCCGGTCAACAACAGCGCCGTGGCTGTCAGGCCCGTGGTGGCCAGAACCGCGACTCTGCGGCTCCGACCGGCGGCGGTGCGGGTGATACGCATTCCACTACTCCTTGTTCCAGGGTGGGACTGGCTCACTGCGTGGCATTCGCGCTGGTGAGTGCGGGTGCCGGATGGTTCAGGGGGGAGGACACGGGCAGTGCCGTTCACCCGGGAAAATCCCGCGTGATGTGGGAGCGCTCCCATGCGTCGATGTCGGAAGATTGCTGCCTGCGGGGGGTGGGTGTCAAGAGTTGAAGGCGCTTCCGTTGCGCGAGCGTGTCCTGCAAGTCACGAGACCGTGTCCGACCGAGGGCTTGCCAAAGCGGGGCGCCGCGTTGCGGCGCGGCGTGGAGGTTTGAATTTCCGCAGGTGGGAGGCCGGTTGGGGTTGGATCTTGGTCGGATCGCCCCCGGAAACCGGCTGTGGTGCCGGTTTTTCGGCATCCCCCGGAAACGGTCTTCCTGGACCGCGGAGAACCGCGAAGGGCCCGCCGGGAAGTGAACGGGATACGGCACCGAGGGGGCGGGGATGCGGAGTTGCGCGTTCTTTGCCCGAAGCCGGGGCCGGCTGACGCCGGCGGGGCGGGGTGGGCCGAAGTGGTTCGGAGGCCCTGGCCCGGCAAGGAGGTCCGCCTGCTCCCCGGAGGGCGTCCACGAGCCCGTCGGCCCGGCGTTCCGGCTCACCGAGCGCCCCTCCGGGGCGCCGCCGCGGCCGGATCGCCGCGAAGACCGGCCACCACCCGCGGGGCGTCCTCGGCGAGTACGCACAGGAGCGGCGGACGCCCGGAGCGGCCGACGCCCGGAGCGGCCGACGCCCGGAGCGGCGGCCCCGTCAGGCCGTGCGCAGCCGGGCCAGCGTGGCGGCCAGCTCCTCGTGCGCGGCGCGCGCCGCCGCGTCCGCGTCGCCCGCCACCACGGCCGTGACCAGGGCGCGGTGGCCCGCGTGCCCGTGCTGGGGGTCCGCGCGGCGCAGCCCGAGCAGGTCCACCAGGTCGATGAGCCCCTGCCGCAGGGCCGGGACGAACTCGGCGAAGAGGTCGCTGAGGACCGGGTTGTGCGCGGCGGCCACGACCGCCCGGTGCACGGCGATGTCCGCGTCCACGAAGTCCGCGTCGTCGGCGCCCTCCCCCGCCTCCAGCCGGGCGGTGAGCGCCGCGTCGAGGGCGGTCAGGTCCTCGTCCGTGCGGCGGTGGGCGGCTAGGCGGGCGGCCTGGACCTCGATGAGCATGCGGACCTCGTAGACGTCGGCGACCGACGCCCGGCGCAGCCGCACCGGCCAGTCCTCGGTGACGTGGTCCGCGACGACGAAGACGCCGGCGCCCTGCCGGGACCGCAGGAGGCCGAGCGCGGCGAGGGTGCGGACCGCCTCGCGGACCGTGGAGCGGCCCACACCCAGGTCGCGGGCGAGGGTCGTCTCGCCCGGGAGCTTCGTGCCGACCGGCCAGTGCCCCTCGGTGATCCGCGTCCGCAGATGGCTGGTCGCCTGTTCGACGAGGGGGCTGGGGCGGAGCGGGCCGGGCGGGGACACGTCGTTCACCTGTCAGGTTGTCTGAGGGGTTACGTTCTGGTTACTGTACCGCCCATGACGTACCGCGGTCTCCTCCTTCTCGGGTGCCGCGGCGGGGCCTGAAGCGATCGGCACCCCGCCGCGGGGTGCCGTGCTGTGCCGGTCGCATCAGGCGATGCGAGAAGAGACACCGTTCATGCGCGAGTTCACGCCCGGGTTCATGTCCGCGGCCACATCCGACGCCCGGTCCCCGATGCACGGCTTCCCCACCATCTGCACGCCCCGCGGCCCGGTCCCCGAGGCCGCGCCCCGCTGGAACCCCCAGCGCTCCAGCTCCATGCCCTCGCACCGCTACCGCTCCGCGTACGACCGCGTGGCGGTCCCGCTGACCGCGCGGAGCTGGCCGCAGGCCCGTATCGAACGGCCCCCGCTGTGGGTGCCGGTGGACCTGCGGGACGGCAACCAGGCCCTCGCCGAGCCGATGGACACCCCGCGCAAGCGGCGGATGTTCGACCTGCTGGTCGCGATGGGCTTCAAGGAGATCGAGGTCGGCTACCCGTCCGCGAGCCGCACCGACTTCGACTTCGTACGCCACCTGGCGACGAGCGGGGCCGTCCCCGACGACGTCACCGTGGTCGTCTTCACTCCCGCCAAGGCGGACCTCATCGAGCGGACCTTCGAGTCGGTGGCGGGCCTGGACCGGGTCGTCGTCCACCTCTACATCGCGACCGCGCCCGTCTGGCGCGAGGTGGTCCTGGGCCGCGACCGGGCCGGGGTGCACGGCGTGGTGCTGGACGCGGCACGGCAGATGGACCGGCTGTCGCGGGCGAGGCCCGAGGCGGACATCCGGTTCCAGTTCTCGCCGGAGGTCTTCAACCTGACCGAGCCGGACTACGTCCTGGAGATCTGCGACAGCCTGACCGAGCTGTGGGACGCCTCGCCGGACCGGCCGGTCGTCCACAACCTGCCGGCCACGGTGGAGATCGCCACGCCCAACGTCTACGCGGACCAGATCGAGTACATGCACCGCAATCTGGCCCGGCGGGACTCGGTCATCCTCTCCGTGCACCCGCACAACGACCGCGGTACGGGCGTGGCCTGCGCGGAGCTGGCGGTGCTGGCGGGCGCCCAGCGGGTGGAGGGCTGCCTGTTCGGCAACGGCGAGCGCACCGGCAACGTCGACCTGGTCAACCTGGCGCTCAACCTGCACGCCCAGGGCGTCGACCCGATGATCGACTTCTCGGACATCGACGAGATCCGCCGCACGGTCGAGCACTGCAACCGGCTGCCGGTGCCACCGCGCCACCCGTACGGCGGAGACCTGGTGTACACCGCGTTCTCCGGCACCCACCAGGACGCGATCAGCAAGGGCTTCGCCCGCCGCGCCGACGGGGAGTCCGAGCTGTGGGAGGTGCCGTACCTGCCGATCGACCCGGCCGATGTGGGGCGTACGTACGAGGCGGTCATCCGGGTCAACTCGCAGTCGGGCAAGGGCGGCATCGCCCATCTGCTGCGCACCGGCCACGGCGTGGACCTGCCGGCCGGGATGCGGGCGGAGTTCTCCCGTACGGTGCAGCGGTCGACCGACGACAGCGGTGCGGAGGCCACCGGGAAGGACCTGTGGAACCTCTTCGAGGCGGCGTACCTGGCCCCCGGGCAGGACGGCGGGGTGGCCCTCACCTCCTGGTCGGCGCAGACCGGCCCGGCCGGTGAACACCGCTTCGTCTGCACCCTGCGGGTGGACGAGCGGGAGGGCGACCACGAGGGGACGGGCACCGGCCCGGTCACCGCGTTCGCGGACGCGCTGGCGGCGGCCGGGGTGGAGGCGGCCGTCCTGGACCTGGTGGAGCAGGGGCCGGACGGGACCGGGACGGCGACCGCGTACGCGCACTGCCGGGTGGACGGCGAGGAGCGCTGGGGTGCGGGGCGCGACGCCTCGGGTGTGGCCGCGTCGGTGGCGGCGGTGCTGTCGGCGGTGAACCGGGCGCGGGGGTAGCCGCTCCCGGAAGGGGTGCGCCCCCGGCCGGGTGAAGGGGGGTGCTCGCCCCGGCCGGGGGCAGTGGGGCGCGCACCCCGGCCGGGGTGGGGGGAAGGGGGGGCCGGGTCGGGGTGCGCGGAGGGGGTGTGGTCCTACTTGTAGGCGCCGAACGCCTTGGTGAAGGCGAGCGGTTCCTGCGTGATGGAGCTGCACGAGGCGTCGGCGGTGGGCTTCGCGCCGCCCGCGCACTCCTTGTCCCGGGTGCCCGACCACATCGCGAGCCAGGCGAGGCCCTTCTCCTTGGCGAAGGTCACCAGCTGGGTGGCGTCCTCGACCTTGAAGACCTCGGTGCTGACGTCGTTCACGCCGATCATCGGGGTGACGGCGACGGCCTTCCACGCCTCGGCGTCGGAGAGCCCGAGCACGCCCTTGATCTGGGCCTGGGTGGCGGTGGCCGCCTGGACGGCGTACGTGCCCATGTCGCCGCTGTAGGAGGCGCCGTAGTCCATGGCCATGATGTTGACCGCGCCGACGTCCACGCCGTTCTTCTTCGCGTCGGCGATCAGGTCGACGCCGGGCTGGGTCAGGCCCTCGGGCATCACCGGCAGGGTGAAGGACACGTCCAGGCCGGGGTGCGACTTCTGGAGCTGCGCGATGGCCTGCGAGCGGCGGGTGTTGGCGGCGGTGTCGGGGAGCGCGCCGCCCTCGATGTCGAAGTCGACCTTGGTCAGCTTGTACGTGTCGACGACCTTGCCGTACGCGGCGGCGAGGTCGGCGGCCGAGGAGCAGCGCAGGGCCAGTTCGGAGCCGGCGGCCCCGCCGAAGGAGACCCGGACGTCGCCGCCGGCCGCGCGCAGGGCGCCGATCTGGGAGGCGACGTGGTCGTCACCGAGGCCGGTGACCCCGCCCCAGAGGGGGGCGCAGCTGCCGCCCGAGGTGATGAAGGCGAGGTTGAACTGCTTGACCCCGGTCTTGTTCGCGGTGCCGGCCAGGTCGTACGCGGGGTAGAGCGAGGTGTCCACGTACGGGGCGAAGCGGGCGCCGCTGGCGGTGGAGCCGCCGTCGTCGGTCTTCGTGGGGGTCGGCGTGGGGGTGGGGGTGGCCGTGTCGCTGGGCTTGTCGGTGGGGGTGGCCGTGGGGGTCGGGGTCGCGGACTCGGTGGGGCGGCCGCTGGGTTCGGGGGTGGCGCCGGGGTCGACGGAGCACTTCGCGCCGTCGATGAGGCAGCCGGTGGGGTCGGCGGCCGTGCCGTCGGAGGCGGCGACGAAGCCGACGGTGACGGACTGCCCGGCGGCGAGCTGCTTGTTCCAGCCGGCGGGCCGCACGGTGACGTGGCTGCCGCTGACGGTGTGCTCGCCGTTCCACAGCGAGCTGAGCTTCGTGCCCGCCGGCAGGTCGAATTCGAGCGTCCAGTCGTTCTTCGCGGCGCCGGTGTCGTTGGTGACGACGTACTGCCCGGTGTATCCGCCGGTCCAGCCACTGGTACGGGTGTACGCGGCGCCGACCGCCGACGCCTGGGCCGTGCCGGTGAGGGCGAAGACCGTTCCGCCGATCACGGCCGCCGCGACGACCGAGCCGGTCACCTTGGTCCTCGTGCCCATCGTGCGCCGGTGCGTGCTGGTGCCCATCGCGTTCCTGCCTCGTCGTACGGGAGTGGGGGATGCGGGAGCACGCTAGCGGCTGCGGAACGGGCAAATGGGGCGAGCCGGACCGGAGTTGATGTTCTTAGGGCTGCCTTAAGGAGCGCATCGGCCGCGCTAAAGGTTCGGGCGTCCCGCACCCCGGAGGCGGCGTCGCTGCCGGCCCACCCGGTGGCCGCGTCCGCGCTGCCGCGGGCGCTGTCCGTCGAGCCCGATCCAGACCCGGACCTCCGTGCCGCCCAGCACCGAGCGGCCGATGCGCACGTCCCCGCCGGTGGACTCGGCGACCCGGCGGACGATGTCGAGCCCGAGGCCGGTCGAGCCCACCGCGTCCCGGGCCCCGCCGCGCGCCAGGGCCGCCTTCGGGTCCGCGATGCCGCCGCCCGCGTCCGAGACCAGCACGATCACCGCGTCACCGCTGTGGTGCACGTCGACCGCGAAGGCGGTGCCCTCCGGGGTGTGCCGGAAGACGTTTCCGAGCAACGCGTCGAGCCCGGCCGCCAGTTCGGGCCGGGCGACCGGGATGCGTAGCGTACGGTCCACCCCGGCGAGGCGCACCTCGCGGCCCTCGTCCTCGGCCAGCGCGGACCAGAAGCCCATCCGCTCGCGGATCACCTCGGAGGCGTCGCAGCCGGCGCCCGGGCCGCCGGGCTGGGTCTGCGGGCGCTGCTCGCGGGCGGTCCGGATGATCGTGTCGACCTCGCCCTCCAGTTGTTCGACGGCCGCCCGGGTCTGCTCGGCCGCGGGTCCGTCGCCGAGGGACGCGGCGTTCAGCCTGAGGACGGTGAGCGGGGTGCGCAGCCGGTGCGAGAGGTCGGCGGCCAGCTCGCGTTCGTTGGCGAGGAGCTGGACGACCTGGTCGGCCATGGAGTTGAACGCGACCGCGGCGGACCGGAGTTCGTCCGGCCCCTCCTCCCGGACGCGGGTGCCGAGCCGCCCCTCCCCCAGGTCGTGCGCGGCGCCCGCGAGGCGGCGGGCGGGCTCGACCATGCGGACGCCGAGGCGGTCGGCCACGGCGACCGAGCCGACGATGAGCGCGACGCCGACGCCCGCCAGCATCAGCCAGGCGGTGGTGACCCCGTGGGAGACCGCGTCCTCGGGCACGAACACCTCGACGACGGCGATGTCCTCGGGGCCCACCGCGGTGGGCTGGAGCAGCACCGAGCCGCCGGTGACCTCGGTGATGGCGGCGCGGCCCGAGACGCGTACGGTCTCCAGCTCCTCGCGGGTGGCGTGCCCGCGGCCGATGTCCACCTCCACGCCGTCGGGCTCGCCGGTGGCCGGGATGTGGACGGCCATCCGGCCGGCGGCGCCCGGTTCGGTGGTGAGCACGGCCTTCTCGAGCTGGGCCCGGTCCGTGGTGATGGAGAGCGTCGGGCCGATCGTCGCGGCCTGGCGTTCGGCGTCGGAGAACGCGCGGTCGCGGGCCATCTCCTTGACGACGAGCCCGAGCGGCACCGCGAAGGCGACCACGACCATCGCGGTGACGGCCAGGCACACCTTGACCAGGGCCCATCTCATGCCGGCTGCTCCGGGGCCGGGGGCTGGAGCTTCACGCCGACGCCGCGCAGGGTGTGCAGGTAGCGGGGCCGGGCCGCGGTCTCGCCGAGCTTGCGGCGCAGCCAGGAGAGGTGGACGTCGATGGTCTGGTCGTCGCCGTAGGACTGCTGCCAGACCTCGGCGAGGAGCTCCTTGCGGGGGACGACGACGCCGGGCCGCCCGGCCAGGAAGGTCAGCAGGTCGAACTCGCGGCGGGTGAGGTCGAGCGCGGCGCCGTCGAGTTCGGCCCGCCGGCGCAGCGGGTCTATGGACAGCCCGCCGACCTGGATGACGCGCGAGGGCGGTGCCTCGCCGCCGGCGGCCCGTGCCCGGCGGAGCACGGCGGCCATCCGGGCCGAGAGGTGCTCCACGGAGAACGGTTTGGTGAGGTAGTCGTCGGCGCCGTCGTTGAGCAGCCGGACGATCTCGCTCTCGTCGTCGCGGGCGGTCGCGATGATGACGGGCACGTCGGTGATGCCGCGCAGCATCTTCAGCGCCTCGGACCCGTCGAGATCGGGCAGTCCGAGGTCGAGGATGACCACGTCGAAACGGAAGTGGGCGACTTCGCGCAGCGCTTCCAGAGCGGTGCCGACACTCCGTACGGTGTGACCGGCCTCCGTCAGGTGCCGGATGAGGGCGGAACGTACGAACTGGTCGTCCTCGACCACGAGCACACTGGGCATGGGCGGCACCGTACGCCATCGGACCTGCCCGGGTGTCATGTCCACCGGGTTCGTGGTGCAGGATGTTGATGATGCAACGAGGTCTCGTACACGCGCTGGCGTGGTCGCTCGCCACCGGCGCGGCGGTCACGGTGTCGTGGTGGGGTGTGCACTCCGTGCTGGCCGGCACGGTGTACGACCCGCCGCGCGCGGTGCCGGTCTCGGAGCCGACGACGGAGAGCCTGGCGTCCTCGACGCACCGCCCCGCCCCGCCGGCCTCCCCCGGCCCGAAGCCCCGGGCCACCACCCCGACGCCGTCCACGACGCCGTCCCGTACCCCCTCGCCGTCCCGCACCCCGGCGCCCAACACCCCTCGTCCGGCGTCCGGGACCACCACCCCGGCCGGGCAGGCGCGGAGTTACGCGACGGACGGCGGCCGGATCGTGTTCGAGATCCGGGAGGACTCGGCGGACCTGGTGTCCGCGACCCCGGAGCCGGGCTGGTCGATGCGGGTGTGGTCCAACACGACCTGGATACGGGTGAACTTCGCCCGGGACGACGGCACGACGGTCTCCGTCTTCTGCACCTGGAACGACCACGCGCCCCAGGTGGACATCGTCAACTCTTGACGGGCGTCAGTGGAACGCGCCCGGGGGCGGCGGCGGTGACGGGCGGGCGTCCGCGTCGTGCACGGGGGCCGCGCCACCGGTGAAGTCCGCGAGGGCCCTGCCGTGTTCGACGCGCCCGGGGTGCGGGTCCGTCGCGACCCGGCGGGTGAGCCGGGCGATCTCGGGCGCCGTGTCGGAGGCCAGCAGGACCGCGTTGCCGAAGCGGCGGCCCCGCCACACCGTGGGGTCGGCGGCGAGGGCGAGTTCGGGGAAGACCGTGGCGGCGGTGGCGATCTGGCCGCGCAGGTGGGCCAGCGGCGGCCCGTCCGCGAGATTGGCGACGTACGTCCCGCCGGGTTTCAGGACCCGGCGCACCTCGGCGAGGAACTCGGTGGTGGTCAGGTGCGCCGGGGTGCGCGCACCGCTGAAGACGTCCGCGATGACGAGGTCGGCCCAGCCGTCCTGGATCTTCCCGAGCCCGGCGCGGGCGTCGGTGGACCTGACCCTGATCCTGGCCTGCGGGTCCAGCGGCAGTTCGCGGCGCACCAGCTGCACGAGGGCCGCGTCCACCTCGATGACCTGCTGGGTGGACCGGGGACGGGTCGCGGCGACGTACCGGGCGAGCGTGAGGGCCCCGCCGCCCAGGTGCACCACGTGCAGCGGCTGCCCGGCGGGGGCGACGAGGTCCGCGATGTGCCCGATGCGGCGCTGGTACTCGAAGGAGAGGTACGCCGGGTCGTCGAGGTCGACGTGGGACTGCGGGGCCCCGTCGATCGTCAGCGTCCAGGCACGGCGGCGCTCCCGGTCGGGCACGAGCTCGGCGAGCCCGCCGTCCACGGGCTCGGAGACGTTGCTGTCCGGGACCGCGCGGCCCGCGCGCCCCTTGCGGTCGCCGGACGCTCCTCGACGTGCCACTGCTTCTCGCCCCTGCCCACTGCTCACCTTGTACGGGACGGACCGGTCCGCGCCGCCCGCCGTACGGCCATTATCGGTGCGATGAGGGCGGCCGGCTCAGCGGCAGTTGTCGGCGGCCTCGATCAGCCGGGCCGCCTGGTCGAGCGCGTCGCGCAGCACGGCCGGGTCGGTGACCGGGGTGTCCGCGGCGGGCGGCAGCAGCCAGCCGCTGCCGGAGACCGGCGGCTCGGCGGGGATGCGCAGCCCCCGGCCGTCGGTCCGCGTACAGGCGCTGCCCGGTACGTCCCAGCCCTGCGCGGTGCCCGGCGGTACCAGGAAGCCGAGGGTGTCGCAGGTGCCGTCGTGGATGACGGGGCCCACGACGTCCTGCGCGGCGCCCCGGCGCAGGATGTCGACGGCCTCCAGACCCTGCCGGGCGGGCACGGTCACCAGATCACAGGGTTCGTCGGCGGACGCCGTACCGCCGGTCGCCATGTCGGTGTGCAACAAGGGACCTCTCCTCTCATCGCCGGGCGGAGCCGCACTCCGTCTCCGTAGGGTCCAACGCCCCGACCGCGTCAAGGGCTACGGTGCGACACCGCCGCAAAGGGTGGCAGTTCATGGCGGATCGCGTCCGAGATGCCCACTTCGTCCGGAAACGCTGCGTGTGCGTACCGTCACAGCGGGTACGTTCTTGCTCCGCCGGGACACCGGAAACAACGCCCGGCTCGCACCGAGAGGGCCACGCCATGGTGTCGACAGGGGCAGTTCCCAACCTCGCCTTCCGGCGGCTGCGCGGTTCGCGCTCCGCCGGGGAGTTCGCTACCGCGGTACGCAGGTCGGCTCGCGAGATCGGCGAGCAGGTCGCGTGCGACGCCCGGTACATCGGACGCGTGGAGTCCGGCGAGATCCGCTGTCCCAACTACGCGTACGAGCGGGTCTTCCTGCACATGTTCCCCGGGACGACCCTGGAGGACCTGGGCTTCTCGCCCCGCGATTCCGTACGCGGGCGGGCGGCCAGGCCCGCGGCGGACGCCCCGCAACCCCCGACTGCCCCGCCGCTGGAGCCAGGCAGCGACACCGACGAGGAGAGCGACGTGCTGCGTCGCGTGTTCATGACGAGCGGCACCACCGCGGTGGCGGCCGTCTCCCTGGGTCTGGGCCTCGGCGGCCCGGCCGTCTCCCTGCCCCTGCAACGCCGGGTCGGCCAGACGGAGGTGAGCGCCGTCGAGCGGGCGGTGCGGCAGATCCGGCTGCTGGACGACCGGCACGGCGGGGACTGGCTCTACCGGCGCGCCTCGCAGCCGCTGCGCGCGGCGTACGCCCTGCTCGACGCCGGGACCGCGAGCCGGGGCGCCACGGCGGACCGGCTGCACTCGGGCGCCGGTGAGCTGGCCCTCTCGGTGGGGTGGCTGGCCCACGACTCGGGCCGCTTCGAGGACGCCCGCTCGCACTACGCGGAAGCGCTGGCCATGGCGCGGGTGGCCGGGGACCCGGCCCTGGAGGCGCACGCGTTCTGCAACGCGTCGTTCCTGGCCCGCGATACGGGGCGGCCGCGCGAGGCCGTGCGGGCGGCGGAGGCGGGCCTGCGCGCCGCGCAGCGGCTGGGCTCGCCCCGGTTGCGGGCGCTGCTCGCGCTCCGGGAGGCGGGGGGCCGGGCGGGGCTCGGGGACCGGACGGGCTGCGAGCGGGCGCTCGGCCGGGCGCACACCGCGTTCTCGCGGGGGCCGTCGGGGGCGGACCCGGAATGGATGAGCTTCTTCCGCGAGGCGGAGCTGGAGATGCTGGAGGCCCAGTGCTGGGCGGCCCTCGGCGACTGGTCCCGGGCCGCGCGCCACGCGGACCGGGCGGTCCGGCTCCAGGACCCCCGCTTCACCCGCAACCTCGCGCTGTACCGCGCGGAGCTGACCTGGGACCTGGCCCGCGGGGGCCGCCCCGAGGAGGCGGCGTCGGCCGGCCACGCGGTCCTGGACCTGCTGGACGAGGTCCAGTCCTCCCGCATCCGCGCGATGCTCATGGACGCGGTGGGGGCCCTGGGGCCCCGGTCAGGGGCGCCGCCGCGCGTGCGCGACTTCCTGGACCGCTACGAGACCGCTGCCGCGCCCGGCCAACCCGGCCAACCCAGCCAACCCAGCCCGTCCGGCGTTTGAGGACGGAACCCTCTGCCCCGGTCCGGGGCACACCACTCGGCCCTCCGGCCGGGGCCCCGGAACGCGCACCGCACCCCGTGCGCAACGGTTCCGTCCTCAAACGCCGGACGGGCTGGAATTCACCGCCGCACCGGCCCCGCCAGGGGCGCCGGACGGGCTGGAATGCGCACCGCCCCCCGCAGGGGCACCGCTCACCGCTCAAGGTGCCCCGTGTCGTTCCAGTGGTGGATCGCCGGCGACCCGTACGTCCAGCCCAGGACCGACAGCGACGTCGGCGCCAGCCAGATGCGCGCGCCGAAGGCGACGTCCTCGCCCATCCAGCGCGCGCCGAGCGCCCGCAGGATGTGGCCGTGGGCGAAGACCAGGACGTCGCGGTCGGCCGAGCGGGCCCACTCCACTATCTCGTCGGCCCGGGCCGACACCTCGGCGGTGCTCTCGCCCTCCGGCACCCCGTCGCGCCAGATGAACCAGTCCGGCCGGCCGGCCTTGATCTCGTCCGGGGTCATCCCCTCGTACGCCCCGTAGTCCCACTCCATCAGCGTGTCCCACGCCTCCGCGCGGTCGCCGAAACCGGCGAGCTCGCACGTCTCGGAGGCGCGGACGAGCGGGCTGGTGCGGACCTCCAGGTCGCGCAGCTCCGCCCACGGCCCCTTGTGCAGCCGCCGGCCGAGGAGCTTCGCCCCCTCGCGTCCGGCGTCGAGCAGCGGAATGTCCGTCCTGCCGGTGTGCCTGCCGTTGAGGGACCATTCCGTCTGCCCGTGCCGGGCGAGCAGGATGCGCGGTGCCATAAAAGGGTTCTCCCTGAAAAGCTGGGACCTGGGATGCGGTCATCTGAGACCTTGTTCCCATCATCCCGTATCCGCCCATGAAGCAACCCGGGGGGCCGTAGCGGCGTCCCATTGACCACAGATGAATCCGAACAACTGAGGGGTGCCGACCACACCCCCGGGGGACACGCGGCCGACGCGCACCGTACGGTTGAACGCCCGCAGTCGGCCGCATGAAACATGATGGAGAAGTTCCGGATGCCGCACGCCACCACCGCGCCCGCTCCGCGCCACCGGCTCCGCTGGTGGACCGAGCTGCCGCTCCTGGCCCTGGTGTACGCGGCGTACTCCGGCGGCCGGCTCCTCGTACGCGGTGACGTGTCCACGGCCGTGGACCACGGCCTGAGCATCCTGCGCGTGGAAAAGGCCCTGTTCCTGAACGCGGAGCACCCGCTCAACCGCCTCTTCACGGCGCACGCCTCCATAGGCGTGCCCTCCGACTTCGCGTACGCCTCCCTGCACTACGTCGTCACCCCGGCCGTCCTGATCTGGATGTTCCGCCGCCACTCGGCCGCGTACCGCAGGGCCCGCACCTGGCTGATGACCTCGACCATGCTCGGACTGATCGGCTTCACGCTGATGCCGACGTGCCCGCCGAGGCTGCTGGACGCGAAGCACGGATTCGTCGACACCATGGCGCAGTACAGCTCGTACGGCTGGTGGGGTACGGAGGCGAGCGCGCCGCGCGGCATGGGCGGGATGACCAACCAGTACGCGGCGATGCCCAGCCTGCACGTCGGCTGGGCGCTGTGGTGCGGCATCCTGCTGTGGCGCCACGCCAAGCACCCGGCGCTGCGCGCCGCGGGCATCGCGTACCCGCTGATCACCACGTTCGTCGTGATGGGCACCGCCAACCACTATCTGCTCGACGCGGTCGCCGGCTGCGCCGTGATGGGCGTCGGGGCCCTGCTGGCCCGGCCCGTGATGCGCCTGGCCGACCGGGTCAAGGCGGCGGTGATGCCCCGGTTCTCCGGGACCTCCGAGGCCGTACCGTCCACGGATGTCAGTGCCGGATGCAAGACTTCGGCGGGTGAGCGAATCCCCGGCCAGCGGACCTCCTCCGCAGAACCATCCGACGCGGCAGCAGCGGCCGGCCCGCCTGCCCGGGCCGACGGCGCCGACCGGTCCGGACGGGCCCCCGACGGGGACCCTGCGACGGCGGCTCGCTGAGCTGAGAGGCCCGGCGGTCGCCCCGCGCCCGCTGGACGCCCGCGCGCTCGCGGCCCTCGCCGCCAACCCGGGCTGCAAGCGCCGCGCCCTGCTCGACGGGGCCGGGGTCGACAAGGGCGCGCTCGCCTCCGCGCTGGGCTCACCGGCCCCCTTCGGCCAGTCCCAGTTCGCCTTCATGCGGGGCAACGCCTTCGAGGCCCGGGTCAAGGCCGACGGCGGTACGGAGCTGATGCGCCTGCTGCACGAGCGGCTCGGCGGCTCCGGTGAACCGCCTCGCGAGGTGGCCGTGCCGGACCTGACGGCGGCCGGGCCCGAGGGCCGCGCGGCCCGCACCGCGCTGGCGCTGCGGGAGGCGACCGGGGCCGGCGGCTGGGCGCTGCTGGACCACCCGATGCTCGCCCTGGAGGTGGCGGGCTCCCCGGCCTATCTGGAGCCGGACGCGGTGGTGGTGCACCCCGACGGCACCTGGACGGTCGTCGAGATCAAGTCGTTCCCCATGATCGACGGCTCCGCGGACGCCGCGAAGGTGGGCGCGGCAGCCCGCCAGTCCGCGGTCTACGTCCTGGCGCTGGAGCGCGTCGCGGAGGTCACGGACGGGGCCCGGGTGGGGCACCGGGTGCTGCTGGTCTGCCCGAAGGACTTCTCGAACCTGCCGGCCGCCTCCGTCGTCGACGTACGCAAGCAGCGCGCCGTCACCCGCCGCCAGCTGACCCGCCTCACCCGCGTCGAGGAGATCGCGGCGGCCCTCCCCGCGGGCGCGTCGTTCGACCCGGAGCGCTCCCCCGAGGACCTGGAGACGGCCGTCGAGTCGGTCGCCGCCGCCTACGCGCCGGAGTGCCTGTCCGCCTGCGAGCTGGCCTTCCACTGCCGGTCCCGGGCCCGCGCCGAGGGCGCCGTGGAGGCGCTGGGCCGCGGGGTGCGGGGCGAGCTGGGCGGTCTGACGACGGTCGCCGGGGTGCTGGCGGCGGCCGCGGGCAAGGAGGGCGACCCGGCCGACCCCGCGGTCGCCGCCCTGCGCCGCGCGGCGGCCCTGCGCGCCGAGGCACTGGAGGGACGCGCCGTATGTCACTGATCAACACGCTGGCCCGGCTGGAGGCCGTGGAGAGCGGCCGGGCCGGGCCGACGGCCACCGTCCGCCACCGCCGGCTGACCGGCCGCCCGCTCGTCCTGGTGCCGCTGACCACGGCGGGCGAGGCGGGCGCCCCGCTCGGCGCGCTCGTCGGCACGGACCGGGAGGCGCCCCGGCTGCTGGCCGTGGCCCAGCCCCGCGACCGGGACCTGCGGTTCGCGTTCCTCGCCGAGCTGGCCGAGGCGGTGCTGCCGCACATCGAGTCGTACGCGGACGTCATCGAGCCCGCCGAGCGCAACGAGACGGATCCGGCGACCGGGAAGCGGGTCAAGGTCGAGACCGAGCTGTGCGTGGACGCGGCGCAGATCGTCGTCCCGAGCCGCGCGGGCATCGAGTTCGTCCGGCTGCTGGGCCGCTCCATGCGCTTCCGGCGCACCGCCGAGGACGACCCGGACACGCCGTATCCGGCGCCCGCCCGGGTCCCGCTCCTCGGGCGCTGGCTGACGCACTACGGCGAGCGGGCCCGGGTCCCCGGCTCCTCGCTCCTGCTCGCCTGCACCGATCTCCTCAACCGGCACTGGGCGACCGGCCAGTCGAATCTGGAGGACCAGCACCTGGGGGCCCTGCTCGCCTGGATCGACCCGCCGGCCGGCGAGTCCGGTGCCGAGGCGGCGCTCCGCGCGGAGCTGGCCCGGGACGCGGCGGGGCAGCTGCTGTGCCCGCCGGCCGGCCCGGCCACCGACCCCGATTTCGACAACCGGCTGCTGGCCCCGGCGATCGAGAAGTACGACCGGGCGCGCGCCTCGCTGGCGGCCGCCGAGGACGGGCTCGCGGCCGATGCCCGGCTCGCCGGACTGTCCGGGGCCGAGCGGGAGATCAGGGCGTTGCTGGCCGGGGTGCTGCGGCCGACCTGGGACGCGGTGTGGCGGGGCCTGGACCTGCTGCGGGAGCTGCCCGAGGGGGCCAGGACCGAGGACCGCTGGACCCGGGACCGCTGGTCGTTCACCGCCCACCGCGACCGGGTCCGCTCCGGTGAGCCGCCGCAGCCGCGCCGGGACGACGCCGTGACGGCCGCCCGCAAGCTGGCCGCGCGGGAGACGGCCCAGGCGCAGCTGGAGGCGCAGGAGGCGCTGGACGATCCGCTGGTCCTGGCGGGCCGCCGGCTGGCCGGGGAGGCGTTCATCGGCGAGGTGAGCGCGGTGGAGATGGCGTACAGCGAGTCGAAGCGGCCCTCGCCGCGCCCGCTGGTCACCGTCCGCACCGACGAGCGGCCGCAGCTGGGCGAGGGCGTCAAGGTCTACCGCTCGCTGGACGGCAAGCCGCAGACCGCCCAGTTCGCCGGGTACGGCCCGGCGGACGAGGAGGGCGGCGCGCCCTCGCTGGTGCTGCGGATCACCGACCGGATGGGGCGCGGCAAGGAGCCCGCCCCGGGGTCGGTCCCGGAGCCGGGCGAGCGGATCGCCTGGACCCTGTTCGAGCACGACCAGCGCGGCGGGCCGCAGCTGCCGGACGCCGAGGAGACCCCGTGGACCCACGGCGGTCCGCCGGGCGGCCTCGAAGCGGCGGAGCTGCCCGACCCCTCGACCCCGGAGGACCTGCTTTGACGGCCGTATTCGACCCGGGCGCGGCGGCGGGCCTGGCCACCGCGAAAATCCTGGACGACACGCTGAACGGCACGGCCCGGGGCATCGTGGTGGACTCCCCGCCGGGCGCGGGCAAGTCGACGCTGGTGGTGCGCGCCGCGCTGGAGCTGGCCGCGGCGGGCCGCCCGCTGATGGTGGTCGCGCAGACGAACGCGCAGGTGGACGACCTGGTGGTGCGGCTCGCGGAGAAGGAGCCCGGGCTGCCGGTGGGCCGGCTGCACAGCAACGACCCCGACCCGTACGACAAGGTGCTGGACGGCTTGGAGAACGTGCGCAAGTCCGCGAAGGCGGCGGACCTGGCGGGCCTCGACGTCGTGATCTCGACGGCGGCGAAGTGGGGCCATGTGAAGAACGTGGAGCCGTGGGGGCACGCGATCGTCGACGAGGCGTACCAGATGCGCTCGGACGCGCTGCTGGCGGTGGCCGGGCTCTTCGAGCGGGCGCTGTTCGTGGGCGACCCGGGCCAGCTGGACCCGTTCTCGATCGTCGGCGCGGACCAGTGGGCGGGGCTGAGCTACGACCCCTCGGCGAGCGCGGTGAGCACGCTGCTCGCGCACAACCCGGAGCTGCCGCAGCACCGGCTGCCGGTCTCCTGGCGGCTCCCCGCGTCGGCGGCGCCGCTGGTGTCGGACGCGTTCTACCCGTACACCCCGTTCCGCAGCGGCACGGACCACGGCGACCGGCGGCTGTCCTTCGGCGTCGCGTCGGACGGGTCGGCGACGGACCGGGTGCTGGACGAGGCGGCGGACTCGGGCTGGGGCCTGCTCGAACTGCCGGCCCGGCACACCCCGCGCACCGACCCGGAGGCGGTCCGCGCCGTCGCCCTGGTGGTGCGCCGCCTGCTGGACCGGGGCGGGGCCGCCGTCAGTGAGCGCTCCCCCGATCCGGCCCCGGTGACGGCGGACCGGGTCGCGGTCGGCACGGCCCACCGCGACCAGGCGGCGGCGGTGCGCGCCGCGCTGGCGGAGCTCGGCGTGACGGGGGTCGCGGTGGACACGGCGAACCGGCTGCAGGGCCGCGAGTTCGACGTGACGGTGGTGCTGCACCCGCTGTCGGGCCGCCCGGACGCCACCGCGTTCCACCTGGAGACGGGGCGGCTGTGCGTCCTGGCCTCCCGCCACCGGCACGCGTGCATCGTGGTCTGCCGCGAGGGCGTGGCCGACCTGCTGGACGAGCACCCGTCGACAGAACCGGTCCAGCTCGGCGTCACGGTGAAGTTCCCGGACGGCTGGGAGGCGAACCACGCGGTGCTGGCGCACCTGGCGGAACACCGGGTGCGCGGGGCTTGTTGAGTGCGCCGGGGGCGCGGCCGGGGTGTCGCGCGCCCCGGCGGCAGGACGTATGCGCCCTTGCGGCCGAACGGACAATGGAGGGTGGCCGTCCGGGCCGCCCGAGGGCCTGTCGTAGGAGGAAGAACCACATGGCACAACCCGAGCAAGGCGAGCAGCGGCGGCTGCGCCCCGCGTCCCTGCTCTTCGAGCCGGCGGCCGCCGTCGCGGACCCGGAGCACTTCTTCGACCTGGAGTCGATGGACGATCCGAAGGAGCTGCTGGGCCGGGCGACGGAACTGGCCCTGGCCTTCCGGGCCGCGACCGACCGCGCGGTCGAGTTCCAGGCGATGGCCGCGGCCCAGCTGGCCGATCCGCGCCGGTTCGACCGGCTCACGACCGCGGACATCGCGCGGCGCGCGGAGTGGACCGAGGACTACGCGAAGAAGATGGTCGAGTTCGGTCGCACCCTGCTGAACGCGCCGTCGTCGTAGGCGCCCGGGTACCACCACCGGCATATGCCCGGGCGAACCATACTCCTCGCGCGGTTATCGTGTCCCGTTTTTCGGCAACTCTCGGAAACCGGTTGATCACCAACGGTAGACCTGTGCACATGACCGCATGGCTGCCCGACGAAACGACCCTGCACCACGGTGACGGACCCTGCCTCCCCGCCGGCCACGAGGCGGACCTCTTCGCCGCCCTGCGCGAGCCCGCGCGGAACCAGACTGCTCAGGTGACCGCGGCCGGTGCCGCCTGGCTGGCCGGGGCCACGGCGTACCCGCGCAGCGCCCTGTCCCAGTGGGAGTCGCGGCCGACGGCCCCCGGTGTCCTGCCGTGCGGCACGGCGTTCGACGTGGTGAACGTGCCCACGCTGTTCGGGCGCCGGATGCTGGAGCACCTGTGGGCCGACGGACCGGGCTCCGGGCCGGTCGCCTCGCACCGCGGCCGGATGCTGCTCTTCGCCTCCCCGGGCACGGCCCAGCGGCTGCCCTCGCTGCTGGACTGGGAGGAGTGGGGAGGCGGCCCGCAGAGCCAGGAGGGCGGCGGTACGAAGGTTCCCCCGCTGCTCTGTCACGGCACCGGGGACGCGGTGACGGTCCCGCCCCTGACCTGCCAGGAGAGCTATACGGGGCCCCGCTGGCTGGTGGCGCCGGACACGCGTGCCCCCTGGCTTCCGGGCCCGGACGTACTGCTGTGGGCGTGCGTGCGGGTGGCCCGGTCGGTGCCTGCTCCGACGCCCCGGATTTCGATTTTTCCTCTCACCGATCCGGGTGCTAAGGTCTACGACGTCAGCAGGCGCCGCTAGCTCAGTTGGTTAGAGCAGCTGACTCTTAATCAGCGGGTCCGGGGTTCGAGTCCCTGGCGGCGCACAGACGGAAGAAGCCCCTCGCGGAAGCGGGGGGCTTCTTCGTTGTCCGGCGAAGGGCCCGGTCAGGTTCCCGTGGTGATGCGGACCGTGTACGCGCCCGACGGCGTCCGGTCGGCGACCTCGATCGTGGCGTGCGCGCCGGGCACCGAGTACGTCTCGCCGACGCGCAGCGGCGCGTCCGCGAGCGGCGGGTAGACCGACCGCTCCCAGCAGGCGTCGCTGTCCGGATGCGTGTCGAGCACCTCGACCGGGCCACCGCCGGACGGGGTCTCGTTGCGCACCCGGTAGAGCAGGATGCCCTCGGCGCAGGTCGAGCGGTCGTTGCCGGTGGAGCCGCGCGCCTCGACGGCCACCGCGCCGCCCTCACCGGTCCTGATCACGGCGAGCCGGGTGCCGAGGGAGGCGCCGGGCACGGGGACGTCGGCCATCGGTTCGAGGGTGACGACCCGGTCGCTCTGTACGCAGACCACCTGCCGGTCGTCCAGCCAGCCCAGCTTCCACTTGTGCCAGCCGAAGAGGTCCGGTGCCAGCCCGAACTGGCTGCCCATGACGTCCCAGTCGCCGACGTAGGTGTCCCAGTCGCCCTTGCCGTCGGAGGGGCGGTGGTAGAGGTCGGGCAGGTCGAAGACGTGTCCGGTCTCGTGGGCCAGCACGTTGTGGTCCGGCGGGTGCTGCTCGAAGACGGTGACGACGCGCCTGATGTCCGTACCGTCGGCGTGCAGGGGCCGGTCGAAGTTGACGACCTTGGTGGCGTCGGAGTCGACACCGGGGGCGTCCGGGTCCGCGACGAGGTAGACGATGTCGTACCGCGAGAAGTCGACCTGGGCGTCGGCCACCCGGATCGCGTCGCGCAGGTAGGCGCTGCGCCGGTCGCTGGCCCAGTCGCGCTGTATGCCGTACCAGGTCGAGGGCTTGGGCATCCGGGTCCACTGCCGCTGGGGGTGCGGGCGCAGGGTGAACTTGCCGTACGAGGCGCGCTGGAAGAACCGGGTGGTGGCCGGGAAGTAGTCCGAGGTGAGTTCGGCGGGGGTGATGGCCGGCTCGGCGTCGGGGAACGAGAGGAAGACCATCACCGCGTCCAGGGCGTGGTCCGGGCGCGGGTAGGCGCCGTTCCAGCGGTCGACGCCGAGGGAGTGGTGGGCGGGGGTGCGGGGCAGGGCGCAGGCGGTCGCGTCTCCGTTGGCGGCGGCCGCGGGGCCGGCCACGAGGGAGGTGGCCACGAGCGCCACCAGCGAGATCAGCCCGGCCGCCAGCCCGCGCGGGCTCGGCCTCTCCACCCCTGAGGGCCCGGGCTGACGCGGCACATCTACCTCCGGTACGGGGAGCGGATACCTCCGGCGCGGGCGCGGACGACTCCGGCACGGGGTGCGGACCCTGGAAACCTCCCGTGTCCACCTTGTGGGGTTATGACTGTTTCGTCACGTCGGACTCCCCCAGTCGTGTCGGCCGCCTCACCTGTCAGCACCTTCACAGACAGTCACAATCGATCACCCGCGCAACGTGAGAGAACAGAGGCGCGCAGAAACGATCAGTTGGGGACATACCGGATCGGTGTCCGCATCGGCCGTGCGGGTCGCACGCGGGGCGCCCGAGGGGCGGGGCGCTGGATCGGCCGGGGCGCCGCCCTCTATGCTTCACCTCGCTTTCCTGCGCGGTTCCCCGCCTCTCACGACGGCGCTCCACGCGGCGGGCCAGTCCGACCAGAGGTGTCCGGGACAGAACTGCAGGGCGGAGCGAACGGTGAGCGCAACCTCCGAAGGGCCGCGGCCCACGACACCCTCTGCACAGAGACCCGTAGTGACGGAGAGTCACGACGAGTGGCCGTCCGGCTCGTCCGCCACCGCGGCGCACGACTACCGGTCCGCGTTCCGGGCCGCCGCCCTGCCGATGGCCGTCGTCGACCCCGAGGGCCTGATCGTCACCGCCAACGACGCGCTCGGCGCGCTGACCGGCACCGGCGCGGCGGCGCTCACCGCGCAGTCGGCCGCCGACCTGGTCGACCTGGCGGCGGACGCCCGCGACTGGCACGCGTACCGCGAGGTCCTGCACGGCCGGCGCTCCCGCTTCCGCTGCACCCGCCCGCTCAAGCACCCCGACGGGCGCGCGCTGTGGGCCGAGATCACCGTCGTGCCGATGCCGGGCGGCCGGGAGGCGGAGGGCGGCGGCGCGCCGGGCCAGGTGCTGCTGTCCGTCGCGGACGTCAGCGACCGGCGCGAACTGCAGAACCGGCTGCGCCACCTCCAGATGCACGACCCGGTGACCCGGCTGCCCAACCGGACGCTGTTCTTCGAGCGGCTGTCGGCGGCGCTCCGCACCCCGCCCCACCAGGAGACCCGCCAGGACGGCGAGCCCCACCAGGAGGGCGAAGGCTCCCGCGTCGGGCTCTGCTACCTGGACCTGGACGGCTTCAAGGCGGTCAACGACACCCTGGGCCACCGGATCGGCGACCGGCTGCTCGCGGCGGTCGCCGCGCGGCTGACGGACTGCGCCGAGCAGCAGGGCGCCTACCCGGCCGGCGCCCCGCTGGTGGCCCGGCTCGGCGGCGACGAGTTCGCGGTCCTGGTCGAGGAGTCCACCGGCACCGAGCAGCTGACCGACCTGGCCCGCACGCTGCTGGGGGCGCTCCAGCAGCCCTTCGACCTGGCCGGGCAGCGGCTCTCGGTCTCGGCGTCGATCGGGGTGGTGGAGCGGCCCGTCGCGGGGACGACCGCCACCGGTCTGATGCAGGCCGCCGACACCACGCTGTACTGGGCGAAGGCCGACGGCAAGGCCCGGTGGACCCTGTTCGACCCGGAGCGCAACGCCCACCGGATGACCCGCCAGGCGCTGTCGTCGACGCTCCGCCCGGCCGTGGAGCGCGGCGAGTTCACCATCGAGTACCAGCCGCTGGTCGGCATGGCGGACGGCGTGGTGCGCGGGGTCGAGGCGCTGGTGCGCTGGAACCACCCGCAGTTCGGCGTGCTCTCGCCGAATCGGTTCGTCGCGATCGCCGAGGAGGACGGCTCGATCGTGCAGCTCGGCCGGTGGGTGCTGCGCTCGGCCTGCCGGCAGGCCAGGCGCTGGCAGCTCGACCACCCGGCGAAGCCGCCGCTGTTCATCAGCGTCAACGTCGCGGTGCGCCAGGTCTGGGACTCCGACCTGGTCACCGATGTCGCGGAGATCCTGGCGGAGACCGGGCTGGACCCGGCGCTGCTGCAGCTGGAGCTGACCGAGTCCGCGGTGATGGGCTCGGCGGGCCGGCCTCTGCGGGCCCTTCAGACGCTCAGCGACATGGGCGTCCGCATCGCCATCGACGACTTCGGCACCGGCTACTCGAACCTCGCCTACCTGAGCCGCCTGCCGGTGTCCGTCCTCAAGCTGGACGGCGCGTTCGTGCGCGGTTTCCGGTACGAGGACGGCGCGCATCCCAGCCCCGCCGACGAGACGATCGTCGAGGCCATGGTCGCACTGGCGCACCGGCTGGGCCTGACCGTCACCGCGGAGTGCGTGGAGACGGCCGGCCAGGCGGAGCGGCTGCGCCGGATCGGCTGCGACACCGGACAGGGCTGGCTCTACTCGCGGGCGGTCGCCCCGGAGCGCATCGCCGAACTCATCGGGACCCGCGCCCCGGAGGCGTAACGCTCACGCCCCCGGCAGGCCGTACGCGTCGGCGATCAGGCCGTAGCTGCGCAGCCGGGCCTCGCCGCCGTGGGCGTTGGCGGTGATCATCAGCTCGTCGGCGCCGGTCCGCTTGGCCAGGTCGTCGAGGCCGGAGCGGACCTCGTCGGCGGTGCCGTGGACGATGTTGACCAGCCAGTTGTCGACGAACTCGCGCTCCATCGGGGAGAAGGAGTACGCCTCCGCCTCCTCGGGCGTCGGGACGAGACCGGGCCGCCCGGAGCGCAGCCGGAGCATCGACAGGGCGCCGGTCAGCACCTGGCGCCGGGCCTCGCGCTCGTCGTCGGCGGCCAGCGCGGCGACGCCGATCAGGGCGTAGGGGGCGTCCAGGACCGTGGAAGGCTTGAAGGAGTCGCGGTACAGCTCAAGGGCCGGCACGGTGTTCTGGGCCGAGAAGTGGTGCGCGAAGGCGAACGGCAGCCCGAGGACCCCGGCGAGCCGGGCGCTGAAGCCGGAGGAGCCGAGCAGCCAGATGGGCGGGCGCGCCGGGGACTGGACGCCGCCCTCGGCGGTGGCCTGGACGGGGCCGGGGACCGCGTGGATGCGGGCGTAGGGGTGCCCGTCGGGGAAGTCGTCGTCCAGGAACCGGGTGAGCTCCATCAACTGCTGCGGGAAATCGTCCGCGCCCTCGTTCAGCCGGTCCGTCCGGCGCAGGGCTGCGGCCGTGGCGCCGTCCGTGCCGGGGGCGCGGCCCAGGCCGAGGTCGACGCGGCCGGGGGCCATCGCCTCCAGGGTGCCGAACTGCTCGGCGATGACGAGCGGGGCGTGGTTGGGCAGCATGACGCCGCCCGAGCCGAGCCGGATGCGCTCGGTGTGGGCGGCGGTGTGGGCCAGGATCACGGCCGGGGACGAGGAGGCGACGCCGGGCATCGAGTGGTGCTCGGCGACCCAGTAGCGGTGGAAGCCGCGGCGCTCGGCGAGCTGGGCGATCTCCACGCCGGTGCGCAGGGCCTGGCTCGCCGTGCCGCCCTGGCCGACGGTCACCAGGTCCAGCACGGAGAGCGGCACGGGGGCGGTGCCCCGGGCCGTGCCGCGGATCTCGCCGCCCTGGACGCCGCCGTCCCGGGTCGCCTCGCCCTGGATCTCGTCGCCTCGAATCTCGTCCACGTCCTGGCCTCTCCGGTGGTGCGCTTCATGCCTGGTCTGTCCGAGAGCACCAACAGGAGGATGGCTCCGTTTATTCCGGGGCGTGCCCCTGCTAGCTCTTCTTCCCGTGCGCGTACGCCCGTCCGCTGCCCCGGCTCACCGGGGCCGGCGGCTGCTCGCGGTTGGCGAAGAGCGCGCCGAGCCGGGGCGCCCAGGCCGGGCGGTCGGCCAGGCGCAGGGCCTCGCGGGCCGCCACCTGGTTCGCGGTGAGGACGGGCTTGCCGAGCGCCTCCTCCAGCTCGGGGAGGTGGGAGACGGTGTGCAGGGCCGTGTCGGGGACCAGGACGGCCTGCGCGTCGGGGCGGTCGGCGGCCCTGGCCAGTTCGAGGACCCGGTCCGCGTCCCAGGAGGCGGCCTCGGCGGCGTCGGTGACGCCCGCCGCGTGGACGCCGGTCACCTCCATGCCGGTCTCCCGCAGGAACGCGGCGAACCGCTCGGCGACGGCCTCGGGGTAGGTCGCGGCGACCGCGACGCGCTCGGCGCCCAGCTTCCGTGCCGCGTGCACGAAGCCGATGGAGGTGCTGGACGCGGGCACGCCCGCCGCCCGGGCGAGGGCCGCGACCTGGTCGTGGGCGCCCTGCCACCCGTACAGGAAGCTCCCGCCGTCGCAGGCCCAGACGATGGACTGGACCCCGGAGCGCTGGAGCTCCTCGATGCCCGCGGCGAACCGGCCGGGGGCGCCCAGGGCGCTCAGGGCGTCCTCGCGGTAGGCGGCGTCCGGGCTCTCGGTGTGATGGACGACGAGTCTGATGGTGCTGTCGAGGAGGATCTCCATGCGCGGGTAGTCGTCCTCGGCGAAGTGGCCCGGGTAGAGGAATCCGACGGTCGTCATGTCCACCCTTTCTCTGCGCCTGCTTCTCTGCGCCTGCGTCTGTGCCGCGCGCGATCACGCCGGCACTGACCGGTTTCCCCGCTCCTGTTCCAGTATTCCGCCATCCGCCCCGGATATCGCTTCGAGACGAGCGGGCGGGGGCCGGCATGCATGAACGGCGCCCGTGCGGGCATCCGTCGCGATACGGAGCCGCGTACGGGACATCCCGCACAAAGGACGCCTTCCGGCCTGCCACCGGACACGGGAAGGTCACCCTCCGGCCACCGTTCGATTACATGCGCGCTCTTCCTGAATAGACGCAGGGGATCGGGCAGGCGCCAAGCCTGTCCGGACTGTTCGACCCCTTCAGGAGATTGCGAACCATGGCTGACTTCCCGAACCTGTCCCGCCGGGGATTCCTCAACCGATCGGCAGCGGTGGGCGGTCTGCTCGTCGTCCCGGGCCTCCTCGCCGCGTGCAGCAAGGCCGGCGAGGGCTCCGCCGACGGCGAAGGCGCGCTCGAAAAGCTCCGCAAGCAGGGTTTCGTACGGGTCGCGTACGCCGACGAGGCGCCGTACGGCTACATGGACGGCAAGGAACTCAAGGGCGAGGCGCCCACGTTGCACCGCGAGATCTTCAAGGCGCTGGGTGTCGACGAGCTGAAGCCCACCCTCTCCGAGTGGGACAGCCTGATCCCCGGCCTCCAGGCCGGCAAGTACGACGTGGTCAGCGCCGGCATGGCGATCACCCCGGAGCGCTGCGCCAACGCCCTCTTCTCCGAGCCGGAGTTCATCTCGCCGACCGCGATGATGGTGAAGAAGGGCAACCCGAAGAAGGTCACCGACCTCGCGTCCGCGAAGGCCGCCGGCATCACCATCGGGGTGATGGCGGGCGCGGTCGAGGGCTCGTACGCCAAGGGCGCCGGCATACCCGAGGGCAAGATCAAGACGCTCCAGAAGCCGCAGGACGGGGCGGACGCGGTCAAGGGCGGCCGGGTCGACGCGTTCCTGCTGACCGGGATCTCGCTGCGCTGGCTCGCCAAGACCAACGAGGGCACCGAGGTCACCGAGGCGTTCCTGCCCGAGCTGGACGGCGAGAAGCAGTACAGCCCCGGCGGCGCGGTCTTCCGCAAGGGCAACGAGGAACTGCGCGACGCCTTCAACCGCGAGCTGAAGAAGATCACCGCCGACAAGTCCCGCTACGTGGAGCTCCTGCGCGACTACGGCTTCGGGGCGACCGAGCTGCCGCCGGCCACCTTGAAGACGGCCGATCTGTGCAAGGGCTGACAGGGACGGTACCCACCGCATGAATGATTTCTTCTCGGCCTTCGCCGACGATCTGCCGCAACTGCGGTCCGGCCTGTGGGTGACCCTGCAGGCCACGGTGTTCGGCGCCCTGGCGGCGCTGCTCCTGTCGTTCGTCCTGGGCCTGATGTCGCTCAGCCGGCTCATGCTGTCGCGCGGGGTCTCCCGCGTGGTGGTGGAGTTCTTCCGCGGCACCTCGCTGTACGTGCAGCTGTTCTGGCTGTACTACGCGATGCCGCAGCTGACCGGGTACGAACTGACGCCGGTCGTCTGCGGGGTGCTCGCGTTCGGCCTCAACTACGGCGCGTACGGCGCCGAAGTGGTGCGCGGCGCGGTCAACTCCGTACCGCGCGGGCAGTACGAGGCGGCGCTGGCGCTGAACATGTCGCCGCTGCACCGGATGCGCAAGGTGATCCTGCCGCAGGCGTGGGTGCAGATGATCCCGTCGTTCACCAACCTGCTGATCCAGCTGCTGAAGGCGACCCCACTGCTGTGGCTGATCTCGGCGGCGGACCTCATGACCGCCATCGAGAAGCTCCGCACCCGTACGGGTGAGACCCTCACGGCGTACGCGACGCTGCTGGTCTGCTACTTCGTCCTGGCCTACGCGCTCACCCTGCTCATGAACCTGCTGGAGCGGTCCGCCAAGCGGCGGCTCGGCCTCGCCGCGGGCGGCAAGAGCCTGCTGAAGTCCCGTAGCGCCGTGTCCGCCGCCCAGGCCGGAGGTGCCAGGTGAACAGCGACTTCGACTGGGGCGCCGTCGGTGACGCGTTCCCCCTGCTCCTCGACGGGTTCTGGACGACCCTGCTGGCCACGGTGCTCGGCACCCTGGTCGCCGCGGTGCTCGGGCTGGCCATCGCGGTCGCCGGGCGGGCCCCGTCCCGGCTGGTGACCGTGCCGGTGAAGGCGGTGATGGAGTTCATCCGCTCCACCCCGCTGATCGTGCAACTGGTGGGCGCCGCCGCACTGTTCACGTCGGTGGAGCCGCTGACGATCGGCATCGTGGTACTGGGCGTCCACTACGCCACGTACACCTCCGAGGTGTACCGCGCCGGGATCGACGCCGTGCCGAAGGGGCAGTGGGAGGCGTGCCGGGCGCTGTCGCTGACGCCCCGGCGGACCTGGCAGGCGGTGATCCTTCCGCAGGCCGTGCGCAACGTGGTGCCGGCGCTGGGCAACTACGCGATCTCGATGTTCAAGGAGACGCCGTACCTCGCCGTGATCACCGTGCACGAGATGGTCTTCGAGGCACGCGACTACGGCACCAAGCACTTCGTGTTCACGGAGGTGTTCACGCTCGCCGGCCTGATCTTCCTGGTCGCGAGCTACCCCACGTCACTCCTGATGAGGAAGCTGGAGAAGCGCCTTGGCCACTGAGCCCCTCCCCCTGCAGAAGAACGCGGCCACGGCCTCCGAGCCCGTCGTGCCCGTCGACGCGTCCAAGGACGGCGGGCACCCGCTCGTCCGCTTCGACAAGGTCGTCAAGCGCTACGGCGACCACACGGTCCTCGACGAGCTGGACTTCACGGTCGAGCGCGGCGAGCACGTCACCCTGATCGGGCCCAGCGGCTCGGGCAAGACGACGATCCTGCGCCTCCTGATGACGCTGGAGCGGGTCAGCGACGGCGTGATCCGGATCAACGGCGAGCCGCTGACGCACATCCGGGCGCCCGACGGCTCGCTGAAGCCGGCGTCCGAGAAGCACCTGCGGGCGGCCCGCCGGAAGATCGGCATGGTCTTCCAGCAGTTCAACCTCTTCCCCAACATGAAGGTGCTCCAGAACATCACCGAGGCGCCCGTCAACGTCCTCGGCATGGACCGGGACAAGGCGGAGGCCCGGGCCCGGGAGCTGCTGGACCTGGTCGGCCTGTCCGGCAAGGTCGACGCGCACCCCTCGCAGCTCTCCGGCGGCCAGCAGCAGCGGGTCGCGATCGCCCGTGCGCTGGCGATGGAGCCGGAGATCCTGCTCCTGGACGAGGTGACGTCCGCGCTGGACCCGGAGCTGGTGGCGGGGGTGCTGGAGCTGCTCAGCGACATCGCCAGGAACACCGACATCACGATGCTCTGCGTGACGCACGAGATGAACTTCGCCCGTGACGTCTCGGAGAAGGTGCTGATGTTCGACGCCGGGCGGGTCGTGGAGTCCGGTTCGCCGGAAAAAATCTTCTCCGATCCCTCGCACGAACGCACGCGCGAATTCCTCAACGCGGTGCTGTGACCTCGGCATCCGTCGCCCGCGCATGACGCTGGCATATGCCGGACGGGTGCGCCCCTGCTGACAGCGCCGGGGCGCACCCACGAGTCCGCCGCACCGCCCCCTGAACAGGCCCCCGACGGCTATCGTGGTGGCGAAGCCTCCGGTCACAAGCCGGCCTCCGGTCCCAACTGGTAGGGGGAAGCCGTGGCGTTGAAGCCCGAACCGACCGCGTCGTTCCACTCGGTGCAGTACGCCCTTCGCGTTCTCGAGACGGTCTCCAAGCACGGCAGCGGGGTCACGGACACCCAGATCTCCCGGGAGACGGGCCTGCCCGTCGGCCACCTATCGCCGCTGCTGCTGACGCTGCGCCGCGAGGGGTACGTCGAGCAGATCACCGACGGGGCGTACGTCATCGGCGCCTCGCTGCTGCTGCTCGGCTCGGGCGCGGCCCGCCGGCAGGCCCTGGAGTCCAAGCTCCAGCAGACCCTGGCCCAGCTGCGCGACTCGGTCGGCGCGGCGGTCTACATCAGCCGGTACGTGGACGGCGAGATCCGCGTCACGCAGTACGCCGACAGCCCGCTCACCCCCGCGGTCAACGAGTGGGTGGACTTCCGCTCGGCGGCGCACGCCTCGGCGATCGGCAAGTGCCTGCTGACCCAGCTCGACCAGAACGGCCGGCGCGACCACATCTCGCGGCACAGGACGGCCCGGCTGACCTCGCGGACGATCACCAGCGAGAAGGTCCTCTTCTCCAAGCTGGACAGCCAGCCGGCCACGGTGCCGGTGCTGGACCTGCAGGAGTACGCGGTCGGCACGGTGTGCGCGGCGGTGCCGCTGACCGCCGGTTCGGCGGCGGGCTGCCTGGCCCTGTCGATGCCGGTGGAGGACGCGCACCGGCTGCGGGCCGCGGCGGACACGCTGAACCGGCGCGCGGCCCCGGTGCTCCTGTCGCTGGCGCTGTAGGAGCAGCCCCGGAGTGCCCGGGACAGGTCTGTCACCAGCACCCCTCCGGACCGGGTATTATTTTCACGTCAGCAGGCGCCGCTAGCTCAGTTGGTTAGAGCAGCTGACTCTTAATCAGCGGGTCCGGGGTTCGAGTCCCTGGCGGCGCACAGACGACGCACGAGGCGGTCTCCGTATCCACGGAGACCGCCTCGTGCGTTTTGCGTTGCCCGCGGTCATGTACGAACGTTTTACACAGACGTACTAGACAGCTGTTTTACACAGTCGTATATTCCTTGGCATGACGAACCCCACGAGCACCACCGCCGCCCCCGGCGCACTCGCCGGCCGTCGGGAGTGGACCGCCTTCCTGGTCCTGCTCCTCCCTCTCCTGCTCGTCTCGATGGACGTCTCCGTCCTCTTCTTCGCGATCCCGTCCATCGACCGGGACCTCGCCCCCAGCGCCACCCAGCAGCTGTGGATCTTCGACGTGTACGCCTTCGCCCTGGCCGGCCTCCTCATCACGATGGGCTCGCTGGGTGACCGCATCGGCCGCCGGAAGCTGCTGCTGATCGGGGCCCTCGCCTTCGGCGCCGCCTCGGTCTGCGCCGCGTACGCGAACAGCCCGGAGATGCTCATCGCGGCCCGGGCGGTCCTCGGGATCGGCGGGGCGACGCTGATGCCGTCCACCATCGGGCTCGTGCGCAACATGTTCCGCGACGAGCAGCAGCGCGCGAAGGCCATCGGCATCTGGTCGGGCGCCATGGCGGGCGGGGTCGCGCTCGGTTCGGTGCTCAGCGGGGTGATGCTGGAGCACTTCTGGTGGGGCTCGGTCTTCCTGATCAACGTGCCCGCGATGCTCCTGCTGCTGGTCCTCGTGCCGCTGCTGGTCCCGGAGTTCAAGGACCCGAACCCCGGCCGCTTCGACTTCGGAAGCGTTCCGCTGTCCATGGGTACGGTCCTGCCGGTGGTCTACGGCATCAAGGAGAGCGCCGCCCACGGGCTCGACGCCGAGCGGGCCCTGGTCATCGCCGCCGGGCTGGTCATCGGCTGGGTCTTCGTCCGCCGGCAGCGCACCCGCTCCGACGCGATGATCAGCCGGGAGCTGTTCCGGGGCCGCGGCTTCGGCGTCGGGATCGGGCTGAACGCGCTGGCCGCCTTCGCGATGATGGGCTCGGCCTTCTTCACCACCCAGTACCTGCAGTCGGTGCTCGGCATGAGCACGATGGAGGCCGCGCTGTGGAGCCTGGCCCCGTCCCTGGCGGTCGGCGCGGCGGCGCCCACGGCGACCGCGCTCGCCCAGCGGACCCAGCGGGCGTACGTGGTCTGCGGCGGGTTCGTCATCGGGGCGGCCGGCTTCGGGGTCTTCACGCTGGCCGGGACCGACTCGCTGGTCCTGCTGCTGATCGGCTCGGCGGTGATGAGCAGCGGCATCGTCGCGGTGATGGCGCTCGTATCGGACATGGCGATGGCCGTCAGCCCGGCGGAGAAGGCCGGCTCGGCCGCCTCGCTCCTGGAGACCGGGCAGGAGTTCGGCGGTGCGCTGGGCATGGCCCTGCTGGGCGCCGTCGCCACCGCGGTCTACCGGGCGGACATGCCCGCCGCCGCCCCCGAGGCCGCCCGCAAGACCCTGCCGGGCGCGCTGACCACGGGCGACGACTCACTGATCGCGACCGGCCGGGACGCCTTCGTGCACAGCATGCACTACGCCTCGGTGACCGGGTCCCTGATCCTGCTGACCGGTGCGGTCCTGGCGGCGACCCTGCTGCGCCGGGCGACCCGGCCGGCCGCCGCCGAGGAGCCCGCCGTCGAGGCACCGGCCGCTCCGGTCCCGGCGCAGGTCTGACCGTGGCCCTGCCCACCGGCACGGCGAGCCCCGGGGAGCCTTGGACTCCCCGGGGCTCGCCGTGCTGCCCGCCGGCAGCACGTCACCTACGCGGCACGGTCACTCCGGCGGCGTCAGAACTGGACGTCCGAGCACGAGTAGAACGCGTTGGCGGTGTCCGCGACGTTCCAGACGCTCAGGATGATGTGCTTCCCGGACTTCTGGGTGGGGATGGTGCCCTGCTGGGTCAGCGTCGCCGGGGGCTGCTTGCCGCCGTACGGCACCGTCATGAAGGGCTGCGGCTCCAGGTCGGCCCGGGTGAGCGGCTTGGTGGGGTCCCAGCCGTCCTTGGTGATGTAGTAGCGGAAGTCCGACGTGGCGTGGCGGGCGGTGAACTGCCAGCGGAAGCTGAAGCCCTGACCGGCCGTCACCTTGGTGGCGGGCCAGTTGCCGCCGCGCGGGTCGTCGAGCTGCGCGAACTCGCCGTGACCGGCGGAGCAGATCTTCCCGTCGGCCGGACCCGCCGCCGGGAAGCCCTTGGGGCCCTCGACGCTCTGCGGCTCCCACTGGATGTTGCCGCAGCCGGTCACCGTGCCGTTGGCACACAGCTTCTGACGGCTGATCGGGTTGTCCGTGTAGCCGTGACTGCTGGCGCTGCTGGTCGCGAACATCGAGACGCCCGCTACGGCGAGACCGACCAGGGCCGCACTTGCCTTCATACGCATGTGATGTTGCTCCTCGGATGCGTGGGGGGAGGGGGGATTCCATGAGCACTGCTGCGTACGCGCGTCCTGCGGTCTAGACCAAGGCTTAGATTATTGCCGCGCCTTGACCATGTCCAGACCAATGAGCGCGGGATTCCGGTTGCCCCGGAACCTCCCCCGCGCGTCCTCAGGCGCCGTCGCCCCCGGCCCGCCCGGTGTAGAAGGCCACCGTCAAGTCCTTGACCAGCGACTTGCGTTCGTAGTCGTCGAGCTCCACGAGGCCCCGTTCGGTCAGCCGGCTGACGGTGTCGTCCACCGCGTCCACGACCGAGGTGAGGACGCTGTCCCGGTGCTGGGCGTCGATCGCCGCGATCCGCCGCCGCTGCATGGCCGCCGCCACCTCCGGCGCGTACTCGATCCCGGTCGGCTGCGCCGAGTACACCTCGACGCCGACGGGCTCGCAGTCCGCCTTCAGCATCCGCGTCAGCGCGTCGCCGACCGCCTCCGCGTTGCGCAGGGTGTGCGCGTCCTCGTGGAAGGCGTCGGCGGGCAGCTGGGAGAGGACCCGCGCCATCGCGGCCTCCACCTGCTCGCGCAGATACGTCTCGTGCTCCTCGATCCCCAGCGCCGCCCGCACGGTGTCCTTGACCCGCCACACCACCTGGACGACGACCCGCAGCGCCGTGCCGTTCGCGTCCACCGCGGGCAGCGGCTCGCTGCGCCAGTGCCGCAGGCGTACGTCGATGCGGCGGCGCAGCAGCAGCGGGCTGATCCACATCAGCCCGGTCCGCCGCACGCTCCCCCGGTACTGGCCGAACAGCGTGAGCACCCAGGCGTGGCCGACCCGGCCCCGGGTCAGCCCGCCGAGCGCGAACAGCACGACGGCCGCCAGGAACACGAGCGCCGCCCAGGCGCCGGTGGGGAGTCCGTCGTACGGTCGCGGGCCGAGCCCGAAGCGGGCGAGCACGGCGGCCGGCACCACACCGGTCCACCACAGCACCCAGGCCGCCGCCGCGGTCCCGCCGACGCCGGTGAGCAGCGCGGCCCAGCCGGGCAGCGCGGGGCCCGGCCGCTCGTGCAGCCGGGGATCGGCGTCCGGAGCGGGCCGCGTCGAGGGCCGCACCTGCGGGCTCCTCGGCACGGGCGGCCGCCGCACGCCTGCCCCGGGCTCGCCGCCGCCCGGCCGTACGACGGTGGCCGGCACGGTGGCGGCATCGGTGCGGTCCTCGCGGAAGAGGAGGTGCACGGGGATGGAGGCGGTGCGCTCGTTGGCGATGACGGCCTGGTGGCGGCCGCTGTCGCGGAGCGGGTCGGGACCGGGGACACGGGCACCGTTGAGGGCGAGGACCGGCTCGGGCCGGAAGGCATCTGCGACGGGTGCGGGCTCCTTCACGGGCTCCTTCACGGGCTCCGGCGCGGGCGCTTCCGCGGGGCGCACGTCCTCCGGCACCGCGTGCTCCGGCACCGCGTCCTCCGGCACCGCGTCCGCAGGCTCCTCCGCCCCCGCCGGCACCGACACGGAAGCCGAGGTGGCACCGAGCGGGGCCGTCCGGTCGTCGTCGCCCGGCACAAGATCGAGCACCAGATCGACGACGGAATCGGGACCGGCGTCCCCACCGGCGTCCCCACCGCAGTCCGAAACGGGCGGCGCCTCCCCCGCGACCTGGACCACCACCTCATCGTCCGAGGGCACCGACACCGACACCGGTCCGAAGAGAGGAGGCGGCTCCGGGGCACGGGGTGCGGCCGGGGTTGCGCCCCGCACCGGCAGTCCCTCGGCGACGGGGCCCGCCGGCGGCTCGTCCGCCGCACCGTCACCCGTCGCGTCCGCGGCCCACGCGTCCGTGACGCTGCCCGCTCCGCCCGGGCCGACCCATTCCCGTACCGGGACCGTCCCGTACTCCGTCTCCCCGCCGTGCTCCGGGTTCCCGGAGCTGTCCATCGTGGATCGCATTACCGCCTCCGTCATGTCCGTCGTGTCACGCGAAGAGTCGCCGCCAGGTGTCCGGCCCCGGATAGCCGTCGGCCTCCTTGCCCCGCCAGCCCTGGGCCCTCTGGAAGGCCTCGACATTGCGCCGGTCCGCCTCGGTCCACCGGGGGTCGGGGCCCGACCGGTAGTGCGCGCCGTATCCCTTCCTCACCAACTGTTTTCCGAGCTCGTCGATATGGCTGTTGGACCGACCCGGCCGGAAATAGCCCCGTCCGGGGAAGGCCGGAACCGCCTTGGAGCCGCTCTGCCCGCGCGCGGCGGGGATGTCGTGGCCGGTTCCGGTCACCAGGAGTTCCCAGGTGTCGGGGCCGGGGATGCCGTCGGCCTCGGCGCCCTTCCATCCCTGGGCCCGCTGGAACGCCTGGGTGGCCCTGCGGTCGGCGCCGGTCCAGACCGGATCGGGGCCGATCCTGTAGAAGCGCTTCCCGCCCCGCGCGACGAGCATCGTGCCCAGCCGGGTGACGAAGGCGTTGTCGGCGCGGGGGCCGAACTCCGCGGTGCCGGGGAACGGCTCCGTGGTGGCCTCACTGCCGGACTTCCCCGTGCTCAGGCCCTTGTAGCGGTAGGCGACATAGCTCGCGGAGTTGGTCCAGTACGCCATGGGCGTCGTCTGCTTGCGGGTGTGCGGCTTGGTCTGCTCGTACGCCGTGTAGCGGGTGTGCGTGGAGTCGGTCCAGCCGCCGAAGATCGTGACGTGGGAGCCGTTCCCGGGGTCGGCGAGGTTGTGGAAGAGCAGGATGTCGCCGGGCTGGAGGTCCTCGCGGGCGATGCGGGTGCCGTACGCGGCGAGGCTGCCGGTCCACTCGTTGCCCGGCAGGTTCCAGGCCATCGAGACATAGCCGGAGCAGTCCTGCCGGTACCCGTCCGACCAGTACTTCGTCATGCTGTACGGGACCTGCGCGGTGACCCACTTCCTGGCGCGGTCGATGATGTCGGCCCGGGTCGTCGCCCGTGGCGCCGACGCCGCGGACTGGGCCGCCGGCGGCCCCGCCGCGCCGGACCCGCGCAGTGGTCCGGGGACGCCCTGGGGGCTGTCCGGGAACGGGTTGATGTCGTTCGGCAACCCCGTCCCGGGCACCGGGGCGGGGTCGGCCGGGGCCCCGGCGGACTCCGCGACCCCGCCGCCGAGCACCACCCCCGCGGCGGTGACCAGCACCATCGCGCGCCGCGCGCCGTGCGCGGCCGGGTGTCCCCCGTACCGCACGGGCAGTCCCCCGGCGGCGGTCCGCCGCCGGTCGGCGCAGCCCGGACAGGGGCAGTCGCCGGCGGGTACGTACTCCTCGAAGGCCGGCACAGTCATGCGATTCCCCTCCGCAGTCGTCAGGATCTTCGGGCGCATCTGCTCGGGCGTCGGTGTGGCTACAGTCGTGACATACCGCAGTTTGACGGATGGAAGGGAAAAAACGACCATCCGACAGGCCGGGAGGGCGGCACATCGGTCGGGAGCACCACTCGGGATCGGGTAGAGTTCTCCAGGTCAGCAGGCGCCGCTAGCTCAGTTGGTTAGAGCAGCTGACTCTTAATCAGCGGGTCCGGGGTTCGAGTCCCTGGCGGCGCACGCACAGCCAAGGCCCCCTCGCTTCGCGCGAGGGGGCCTTGGTCGTTCCCGGATGCGACTCCGCAAGCGCTTCGCCGCGTGCGGAGGGTGACTGGTTATCGACGTAACGTCAGAAGTCCGGTGGGCGGGCCGGGCGTGTCCCCCTACAGTGGGGCGGGCGGCGGACCGGACGCCCCAGGCATTCCGGGTCCGCAGACCTCCCGTGTCCGCGCCGGGCCACTCCCGCGGCCCGCGCACCGCGGTCGAGGACCGGCCCGGCCGCCACCCGGGGAACGGGCGGCGGCCGGGCCGGGTACCGGCGGGGACCGACTCAGGCGGCTTTGGCCGCGGGCTTCTCGGCGGTGAGGTAGGCCGAGACGACCACGTTCGCGGTGTACGAGTGCGACTCGCGGTCGTACGTGCCGCCGCAGGTGATCAGCCGCAGCTCCGCCCGGCCGTCCTTGCGGGGCCCGTACGCCTTGTGGGCGTCGAACCGGGCGCGGGTGAGGACCTGGACGTCGTCGATGGTGAACTCGGCGACCGTGCCGTCGGTGCGGGTGACGTCGACCTTCGCGCCGGGGCGGGCCGCGCTGAGCCCGTAGAAGACGGCCGGTTTGGTCTCGGTGTCGACGTGGCCGACGAAGAGGGCCGGGCCCTCGGCGCCGGGCCGGGTGCCGCTGCCGTACCAGCCGACCGTCCGGGGCGTGTCGAAGGACGGCGGCTCGATGGCGCCCTCGGCGTCCAGGCCCCGGGGGACGACGGGGGCCCGGACGCCGAGCGAGGGGATCTCGACGCTTCTCGGAGTCACGCCCTTGATCGGCGCGTGCGCCGGGGGCAGCGGGACGCCGAGCGGGCGCCCGACCGCGGCGACGTCGCCGGTGGTCGGGGCCGAGCCGATGCCCGAGCCGTCGGTGATGCCGTGGCCCCACAGCCACAGGCCCAGCAGGATCACGGCCCAGGCCACTCCGGTGAGCAGCCTGCCGTGACCCGCCGAGTCCTCCGATGCAGACATGTCAGTCGGCCGCCGGGCGGCGACGGCGCACGCTGCGGTAGGCGACGGCGACCGCCGCGACTGCGGCCAGGCCGAGGCCGATCACCTCGTGGGTGGTGCCGGGGCCGTCCTGCTCGGCGGTCTCGCTCGCGAGCACGGCGGTGCCGCCGCCGCCCGCGTGGACCGGGGCGACGGGCATGGGTCGCTCGCGGTGGACGACGGTGACGGTGGCGGTCGCCTTGGTGTGCTTGCCGTCCTTGCAGACCGCCTCGACGTCGTAGTCACCGGGCTCGGCGTCCGAGCGGATGCTCGCCTCGGCGAACAGTGCGCGGTCGTTGCCCGCCGAGAAGCGCACCTCGGAGACGAAGGCGTCGGAGTTCCCCTTGGCCTCCTTGGCCTTGCAGCCGGACAGCTCCAGGTCGACCTCACGGCCGGGGGCGACGGACGAGGGGGAGACCGACAGGGTGGCGCGGGACCGTGAGTCCTCGTGGCCGGAGCCGGATTCGGCCAGTGCCGCGGGGATCGGCACCAGGGTCGCCGCGGCCAGTGCGGCGGCACAGAACGTGAGGGGTATGGAACGCATCGTGAACCTCCTGATGGCAGGTTCACGCGCGCCGGGGCTTTTCGCATCCGCAGCGCGGGGGCGCTGGGCCGGTGGAGTGGGGGGAGCGGGCGCCGTACGGGCCCGCTCCCCCGCGTAATCCCTTGTCAGCCCAGGTCGACGAGGTCGACCAGGTCCGCGATGGAGTCGACGACCGTGGACGGGCGGAACGGGTACTTGTCGATGTCCGCGACCGTGGTCAGCCCGGTGAGCACCAGGAAGGTCTGCATGCCCGCCTCCAGGCCGGCCAGCACGTCGGTGTCCATCCGGTCGCCGATCATGGCGCTGGACTCGGAGTGCGCGCCGATCGCGTTGAGCCCGGTGCGCATCATCAGCGGGTTCGGCTTGCCCGCGAAGTACGGGGCCTTGCCGGTCGCCTTGGTGATCAGCGCGGCGACGGAGCCGGTCGCGGGCAGCGGGCCCTCGGCGGACGGGCCGGTCTCGTCGGGGTTGGTGCAGATGAACCGGGCCCCGGCGTTGATCAGCCGGATCGCCTTGGTGAGCGCCTCGAAGGAGTACGTACGCGTCTCGCCGAGGACCACGTAGTCGGGGTCGTGGTCGGTGAGGACGTAGCCGATGTCGTGCAGCGCGGTGGTGAGACCCGCCTCGCCGATGACGTACGCCGTGCCGCCGGGGCGCTGGTCGTCCAGGAACTGGGCGGTGGCGAGCGCGGAGGTCCAGATGTTCTCGACGGGCACGTCCAGGCCCATGCGCTGGAGCCGGGCATGCAGGTCGCGGGCGGTGTAGATCGAGTTGTTGGTCAGGACCAGGAAGGGCAGCCCCGAGTCACGCAGCCGCTTGATGAAGGCGTCGGCACCGGGGATCGGGGTGCCCTCGTGGATGAGGACTCCGTCCATGTCGGTGAGCCAGGACGAGATCGGCTTGCGCTCTGCCATGTGGGACTCCAGTTGCCGTACGCCAGGTGCGGGGACGCCGGCGGCACCGCGTTGTGCAGCGCCGACGCCCCCGAGTTTAGGTGGTCCGGCAATTGGGGGGTGGAGGAAGGAGCGGGGCTGGGTGCGTGCAGCTGCAAGGCGGAGGATTGAGGCAACGCGGAGCGTTGTTGATTGACGACAACGCCGCAGATGTGCGTGCCCAGCCCCGCGACGCCGCCCCCCAATTGCCGGACCACCTGAGGCCGAGTGTTCGGGCTGGAGGTACTGGTGAGCGGCGCGGATGATCAGCAGGGGACGCCGCGACGCTCAGCGTTGCGTGCGGCGGGTCAGGCGGGATGTCAGGACCATCGCGCCGCCGCCGATCAGGAAACCGGAGACGGTGAGCGCCGGGAGCGGTACGGGGACGGGGATGCCGGTGGCGGCGAGTTGCGGGACCCCCGCCGGGTCGGTGCCGGGCGGGACGGGGCGCCGACTGGAACCGGGGTCCGCGTATCCCTCGTCGCCCTTGCCCTTCACCGTGCCGCTCCCCTGTTCCTCGTCCTCGCCGGTGCCGCCCACGTTCTCCCTGCCCGTCGCGTCCGCGCTCTCGCGGTCGCCGTCCGTCCCGCCGGTGTCACCGGTGTCCGTGCCGTCCCCGGCGCTGTGCTCGTCGACCACGGTGAACGGGTAGTCCTCGGACTCGCCGACCCACTCCCCGTCGCCGCCCGACGTGCTCCCCGCGCCCCGGCGCTGGACGATCGCGGCGTTCGCGGTGATCCGGCCCGGGCTCGTGTCCGAGGTGAAGGCCAGCCGGACCTGGACGGTGACGGTGCGTCCGGCGGGCACGGTGAACCCGGGGAAGGCGTCGTCGCCGTCGCCCCCGAAGACGCCGATGTGCTCGTCCCGGTCGGTCGTCTCCCAGGTCACGCGGTGCTCGACGCCGGGCCGGGCGCGCTCGGAGAACTGCAGCTGGATCTGGTCCGAGGTCAGCGCCCGGTCCTCGTCGGTGAGGACGAGCACGGGGTGGATCGCGCGGCAGGACTCCGTCGTCGTGTTCGTCAGGTCCAGGAACCAGGTGCCGTAGCCGCCGCCGGAGGCGTAGGTGTCGGGTCCGCCGTGGATCCGGGTGTCGATGGGGAAGTCGGCCGACGCGGGGTTCCCGCAGGCGGGCCGCTGGTCGGCGGCGGCCGATCCGGGCGCGGCCGCCGGGGTCAGCCGGGTGGCGGGACCGGCGAGCGGACTCCGCTGCGGTGCGGCGGACGCGGTCGCCCCGCCGAGGACCACGGGCATGACACTGGCGGCGGCGAGCCCGAGCGCGAGCCCGTGCCGGGTGCGGCCGGTGCCGGGGGGTTCGGTGGGCTCGGGGGGCTCAGCTGTTTCGGGGGGCATGGCGCGGCAGCCTCCACTTCGTACGGCAACGGCCTGTCGGGGCGCGGGGCGCCGCTGGCGGCGCGGTTCCGGACGCCCCTCGCCGGTGCCCGACCCTGCCACGCGCACGCGAGCGCCCGGCGCAGGCGTGCCGGGGGCCGCCCGGAGGGGAGCGCGGGTGCACCCGGACGGCGGAGGGGGTGCGGGGCGTGTGCCCGGACGATGCGAGGCGGAGGAGGGGCACCCGGCGCGGGTGCCCCCGCTCGGGCATCCCGGGCGCGGGTGCCGGGTGCCCACGCTCGGGCATCCCGGGCGCGGGTGCCCGGGCGCAGGTGCCCCCGCCCGCCGCACGCCCCCGGTCAGCCCGCCGCAGGTGCCCCCCGCCCGCCGCACGCCCCCCGGTCAGCCCGCCGCAGGCGCCCCCGCCGCGCCCACCCGCCCGAACACCGGGGCCAGCACCAGCTGCGCCGCGCCCTCCGCGACCGGGCGGTCGCCCTCGCGGTGGGCGGTGACCGGGACCGGGGTGCCGCGCGCCCCATCGCGGCGGGCGCGTTCGTCGAGGACCGCGCGCACCCCTCGTACGTACGCGTCGGGGTCGGCGGCGACCGTGCGGCCGCCCAGGACCACGCGGTCGATGTCGAGCAGCCCGACGAGGTTGGCGGCGCCGGTCCCGAGCACCCGCGCGGCCTCGGCGGCGTCGCCCCGGTGGACGGCGGCCAGGCACAGCGCCTCCAGGCAGCCGCGGCCTCCGCAGTCGCACGGGGCGCCGTCCAGCTGCACGGTCTGGTGGCCGAACTCCCCCGCCCCCGTCCGCACGCCCCGGTGCACCGTCCCGCCGAGGACGAGCCCCGCGCCGAGGCCGGTGCCGAGGTGGAGGTAGGCGAAGTCGGCGGGGCCGTCCGCTCCTAGGGCGAGACCGAGGGCGGCGGCGTTGGTGTCCTTGTCGAGGACGACGGGCAGCCCGGTGCGGGCGGCGAGCGCGTCGCGCAGCGGGTACCCGTCCCACTGCGGGAATCCGGTGACCCGGTGCAGCACCCCGCCCCGGTGGTCGAGCGGCCCCGGCACGGCGACGCCCACCCCGAGCACCGGCGGCGCCCCGTCCCCGCGCACGGCTCCGACCGCTCCGGCGGCGGCCGCCAGCACCTCGTCCGCCGGGGCCCCGAAGTCCAGCGGAGCCGTACGGCTCGCGGCGACGGCGCCCGCGAGGTCGACGAGCACCACGGTCAGCCCGTCGCGGTCCAGGTGCAGCCCCACCGCGTGCCCCGCCTCGGGGACCAGCCGCAGCACGGTCCTGGGCTTGCCGCCCGTGGAGGCGCGGCGGCCGGCGTCGGCGGCCAGGCCCTCGGCGCGCAGCCGGGCGGTGATCTTGCTGACGGCCTGCGGGGTGAGCCCGGTGCGCTCGGCGAGTTCGAGCCGGCTGATGCCGCGCTCGCCGGCCACCCGCAGCAGGTCGAGGACGAGGGCCGCGTTGTGGCTGCGCAGGGCGGGGAGGTTCACGCCGGTGTTGCTGCTGTTCACGGACCCATTGTGACCCGCGCTTGCACTTTGGCAACAGCGTTGCCAAAGTGGGCCCATGACCTCCTTGCGCGTCGGACTCGTCGGCTACGGCCTGGCGGGGTCCGTCTTCCACGCCCCGCTGATCACGGCGACCGACGGCCTCGTCCTGGACACGGTCGTCACCCGCGACGAGGAGCGCCGCGCCCAGGCCCGCGCCGCGTATCCGGACGTACGTTTCGCCGCCTCGCCCGACGAGCTGTGGCGGCGCGCCGACGAGCTGGACCTGGTCGTCATCGCGTCGCCGAACAGGACGCACGTACCGCTCGCGCGGGCGGCGCTGGAGGCCGGGCTTCCGGTGGTCGTGGACAAGCCGGTCGCGGGCACGGCGGCCGAGGCGCGTGAGCTGGCGGCGCTGACCGAGGAGCGCGGGCTGCTGCTCTCGGTCTTCCAGAACCGCCGCTGGGACAACGACTTCCTCACCCTGCGCGCGCTCCTCGCGGACGGCGCCCTGGGCGAGGTCCAGCGCTTCGAGTCCCGGTACGAGCGGTGGCGCCCGCGGCTCAAGGGCGGCTGGCGCGAGTCCGGCGACCCGCGCGAGATCGGCGGGCTGCTGTACGACCTGGGCAGCCATGTCGTCGACCAGGCGCTGACCCTGTTCGGCCCGGCGGCCCAGGTGTACGCGGAGACGGATCTGCGGCGGCCGGGCGCGGCGGCCGACGACGACACGTTCGTGGCGATCACGCACACCTCGGGCGTCCGCTCGCACCTGTACGTGAGCGCGACGACGGCCCAGCTCGGGCCGCGCTTCCGGGTGCTCGGGTCGAGCGCCGGCTTCGTGAAGTACGGCCTCGACCCCCAGGAGGCCGCCCTGCGCGAGGGCGCCCGGCCGACCCGGGGCGAGCCGTGGGGCGAGGAGCCCGAGGAGCTGTGGGGCCGGCTCGGCGCGGGCGAGTCCCCGCTCACGGGCGGCGGCGCCCCGGTCCGCACGGTTCCGGGCGACTATCCGGCGTACTACGCGGCGGTCGGCGACGCGCTGCGCGGGAAGGGCGACAATCCGGTGACCGCCCTCCAGGCCGCCGAGGCGCTGGACGTCCTGGAGGCGTCCCGCCGCTCGGCCCGCGAGGGGGTCACCGTCACCCTGCGGCCCGCCGGCGCCTCCGCCCACGTATCCGAGGAGCAGCCCGTATGAACCCCACCGCTCCGACCATCTCCGAGCTGATCGCCCAGGAACGCAGGCTGACCCTGCCGCACTTCGGCTACGACGACGCCTACGCGCTCGGCGGCCTGCTGGTCGCCCTGGCCCGGGAGCGGCACGCCCCGGTCGCGATCGACATCCGGCGCGGGGCGCAGCAGCTGTTCCACGCCGCGCTGCCCGGTTCGAGCGCGGACAACGACGCGTGGATCGACCGCAAGCGCCGGGTCGTCGAGCGGTACGGGGAGAGCTCCTACCTGGTGGGGACGCGGTTCCGGGCGAAGGGGACGACGTTCGACGAGGCGTCCCGGCTGGACCCGGACGTGTACGCGGCGCACGGCGGCTCGTTCCCGATCGCGGTCGAGGGCGCGGGTGTCATCGGCTCGGTGACGGTCTCTGGCCTGCCGCAGGCGGAGGACCACGCGCTGGTGGTGGAGGCGCTGGAGCAGTTCGCGTCGCGGATCGGCGGCTGACGTACGCGGAGGGGTGGGGTCCGTACGCGACGGACCCCACCCCTCCGATGTATCGGGGCGCTCTATGCGTCCTTCAGCTCCTGGCGCTGCCGGCCAAGGCCCTCGATCTCCAGCTCGACGACATCACCGGCCCGCAGGTACGGCTTGGGCTCGGGCTGCCCCATGGCGACGCCGGCCGGGGTGCCGGTGTTGATCACGTCGCCCGGGTAGAGCGTCATGAACCGGCTCAGATAGCGGACGACCTCGCCGACCGGGAAGATCTGGTCGGCGGTGGTGCCGTCCTGCTTGAGCTCGCCGTTGACCCAGAGCTTCAGCGGGAGGGCCTGCGGGTCGGCGACCTCGTCGGCGGTCACCAGCCAGGGGCCCAGCGGGTTGAACGTCTCGCAGTTCTTGCCCTTGTCCCAGGTGCCGCCGCGCTCTATCTGGAACTCGCGCTCGGAGACGTCGTGGGCGACCGCGTACCCGGCGACGTGGGCGAGGCCCTCCTCGGCGGTCTCCAGGTAGCGCGCGGTGCGCCCGATGACGACGGCGAGCTCGACCTCCCAGTCGGTCTTCGCGCTGCCGCGCGGCACGAGCACGGTGTCCTCGGGCCCGACGACGGTGTCCGGGGCCTTGAAGAACAGGATCGGCTCGTCCGGTATCCGCGCCCCGGTCTCCGTGGCGTGGTCGTGGTAGTTCAGCCCGATGCACACGATCTTGCCGATCCGGGCGAGCGGCGGGCCCACCCGGAGCCCCTCGGCGTCGAGCGCCGGCAGCCCGTCGGGGGCGGCCGCGGCGGCGCGTACCCGGGCGAGCGCGTCCTCGTCGGCGAGCAGGGCGCTGTCGATGTCGGGGACGACTCCCGACAGGTCACGCAGGGTTCCGTCCTCGTCCAGCAGCGCCGGTCGTTCCGCGCCGGCCGTACCCACACGAAGCAGCTTCACGAGTCTTTGTCTCCTCGGTCGGGATCAGGCCCGTCGGATGGGTGGCGGCCATCGCAGGCTTGTCCGATCCTCCAAGACGTCCGATCACTCCGCAAGACCCTGTTCACAACCTGGACCGGACCGCCCCGCTGCCCTCGTTACGCGGCCGTGGCGACCGCGGCGGCCGGCGCGGGCATGTCGCGGTAGAGGAAGGCCCGCTCGATGGCGGTCCAGGTCGTGGTGGTGACGACGTACAGCGCGGCGGCCAGCGGCACGAAGGCGACGGTGAAGAGGGTGAAGAAGGACATCAGCGGCATGAGCTTGTTCATCGCGCCCATGCCCGGCATCGGCTGCCCGTCGGGGCCGGTGGCCGGGGTGACCGGGTTGGCGGCCATCTGGCGCTTCGTCCGCCCGTAGTTGAACGTGGCGACGGCGGCCACGAGCGCGAAGAGGCCCAGGTAGACCAGGCCCTGCGCGCCGAACATCCCGCCGTGCGCGAGGGCGTCGTGCCAGCGCTCGCCGAGCGGGGCGTCGAACAGCTGGTGGCCGAGGAGCGCGTTGGCCTTGTCGCCGATCCTCTGGCTCGAGAAGAGGTGGTAGAGCAGGAAGAACGCCGGCATCTGGAGCAGGCTCGGCAGGCAGCCGGAGAGCGGCGAGACCTTCTCCTCGCGGTGCAGCTCCATGAGCGCCTTCTGCATCCGCTCGCGGTCCTTGCCGTGCTTCTTGCGCAGCTCGGCGATCTGCGGCTGGAGCCTGCGCTGCGCCTTCTGACCGCGCGCGGCGGCCCGCGAGAGCGGGTGCACGGCGAGCCGGACGAGCGCGGTGAACAGGACGATCGCGGCGGCGGTGGACGCGTTCTGGAAGAGCGGGTGGAGCAGGTCGGCAAGGGCGCCGACCAGGGCGGCGAAAGCGGACATGAAGGCGGACATGGGCAGGGCCTTTCGTTTGGATCAGGCCGGATCAGGGAGCGGGGCCTGGTGCCGTGCATCGCAAGGCGGAGGATTGAGACAACGCGGAGCGTTGGTGATTGACGACAACGCCGCGAGGCGCGGCACCAGGCCCCGCGAGCCCGGCATGATCCAAACGAAAGGCCCTAGGCCCTCCGGGGGTCTCGTCGAGCCGGGAATGTTGATTCGGCGTGACGGGTCCGCGAAGGGGTCGGTGCGCCCTTACGCGGCCGTCAGGAGGGCACGGCCCGGGGCTCGGGGGCGGCTGCGCCCCTGGGCGTCCGGGTCCCGTTGCGGGAGGAACGCGGTGCGCTTCTCCCGGTCGCGCATGGCGGTGCGCACCCGGGTGCGGGGCACCGGGGTGGCGCAGCGGGCGCTGATGACCGAGCAGGCGACGAGCGCGGTGCCGGCGGCCGCGGTGGCGGCGAGCGCGACGGCGGCGGAGAGGCTGCCGCCCTCGGCGAGGAGCACCTCGGTGAGGAGGAAGAGCAGCAGGCCCGCGGGGCGCAGGACGCGGGAGAGACCGCCGCGTACGCGGTTCATGCTGCTGGCGTCCATGGACGGTGCCTCCCTTCCGTACTCGCTTCCGCCGGTCCATCCGTTATACACGACCGGCCGAGCGGGTCAACGTGCGTTGACGACCACCCCGTCCGCCTCGAACTCGTCCCGGGCCAGAACCTCGTCGTCCGGCCGTTCGTCGCGCTCGCGCGGACCCGCGTACGTCACCGCCAGCGCGACGGCCAGGTTGGCGGCGAGGGCGACGATGCCCGCGTTCACACCCCACACCGGATCGTTCTCCGTGAACACGAACCCGCACACCACGCCGACCCCGACGACCAGCCCGGACATCGCCCCGAGCAGGGTCAGCCGCCGCCACATCAGCCCCAGCAGCACCATGGGGAGCAGCTGCGCCATGCCTTCGTACGAGATGAGCGAGAGGCGTACGAGGGTGTTGGGAGCGGTGTACGTGAGCAGCAGCGCGAGCGCCCCCGCGACCACGACGACCAGTTGCGCGGCGCCCTTCTGCCGCCGCTCCCAGCGCGGGACGAGCGAGAGCACGCTGCGGCCCCACATCGTGCCGATGACCAGCATGAACACGGCCATGGGCACGATCGAGGAGAGCGCGGCGGCGACCCCGATGATCCCGACGGACCAGGCGGGCAGCGAGTCCGTGACCAGCTTGAAGAGGGCGAGGTTGGACTCGGCGCCGACGAGCCCCGGCACCACGAACAGGGCCGCCATGCCGAGCAGCATCGGGACGAAGAGGAGGACGTTGTAGGCGGGCAGCCACATCGCGTTGCGGCGCAGCACGTCCGCGTTCTTCGCGCCGAGGTAGCCCGCGACGGTGGTCGGGAAGATCACGACGGTGAGCGAGTTCAGGAACGAGGTGGTGATGAACCACGCCTGTCCGAGGCCGCTGTCCCCGTGGCCGGGGAAGGTCAGCCACTCGCTCTTCTCGCTGACGATCCGGTCGAGGAAGGGCCCGTAGCCGTCGAAGTAGTGCACGGGCACGTAGATCGCGAGGAAGCCGAGCGTGACGATGACCAGCACGTCCTTCAGCACCGACACCCAGGCGCTGCCGCGCAGCCCGCTGACGACGACGAAGCCGGTGGTGACGGCGAAGGCGATGAAGTACGCCCAGTTCAGGCTGATCGCCCCGTAGGAGATCGTCGAGACGACGACGCCCATGCCGGTGATCTGGAGCTGGATGTACGGGAGCAGGAACACGGTCGCCAGGACGGCGACGAGCGCGCCGAGCCAGGGCCGCCCGAAGCGGTGCGCCACCATGTCGGTGATCCCGACGAGACCGTGCTTGCGCGCGTACGCCCACAGCATCGGCCCGACGACGTAGCCGACGGCGTACCCGCAGGACATGTACGCGACGACGTACAGGACGGGCGCCCCGTAGTTGTAGCCCCAGCCGGCGGCGCCGAGGTAGCTGAAGCTGGTGTAGCCCTCACCGGCCATCAGCACCCAGATGAAGACGGTGCCCAGGCTCCGCCCGCCCACCGACCACTCGGCGAGCCCTCCCCCGCCGCGCCTGCCGCGTACGGCGAGCAGCCCGAGCGCGACGGTGGCGACCATGAAGACCCCGAAGACGGAGGTCGCGACGGCGGCGTTCACCGGCGGTCACCCCGCCGGGTCAGCCATACGGCGACGGGGGTCAGCAGGGTCGCCCCGAGCAGCCAGAAGAAGAGGAACGGCAGCCCGAGAACGACAGGTCTCACCCGGTTCACGAGCGGCAGCGCCCCCAGGTAGAGGACGTAGGGGACCAGCAACCACAACAACTGCGGACGTCGTCTGAGCACGAGGAGCACGTTAGAGGGTCGGCGGCGCGCCCCTTCACCCCGTGCGGCGTCAACGTCCCCGGACCGGGACGCGGGTCACTCCCCCGGGCCCCGGACAAGCCCTCCGCCGCGCACCCGCACAGCAGTACGGTGTGGTTCATGCGCCCCGACACCCCTGCCGACCACATCACCGAAGCCGAGCGTCTGCTCCGCACCGCGGCGCAGTACCCCGAGGACCACGAACCGCTGCTCCTCCAGGCCGCGGCCCATCTGGAACTCGCCGGTGACCGCGCCCGCGCCACGACGCTCTACGACGAACTGCTCAACGCCCCCGGCACCGAGCACCCCCTCCTGGTGAAGGCGCTCAGCGCCGCGAACCTCTGGGAGTACGGCCACGAGGCGGAGGCCCGCGCGCTCATCGACGGCGTCCGCGTGGCGGCCCCGCGGGAGGCGGCCCCGTGGGAGATCGCGGCCGAGACGCTGGAGGCCCACGACGAGCTGGACGCGGCCCACGACCTCTTCTCGACGGCCCTGCGCCTGCTGATCTCCCCGGGCGAGGAGGTCCCGTACGCGACCCAGTCGCTGCTGACCGGCCGCCACCGGGTGCGCCGCCTGATGGGCTCCCCGCACGACGCCTGGGACGAGCTGGCCGACACCCTGCACACGGCGGCGGTCCCGCTGGACGAGCTCCACGACCCGAAGCGCCTGTGGTCGCTGGGCTCGTCGGACCCGGGCGAGCTGCGCGCCGAGATCACCCGACTGCGCGCCGAACTGGGCACGTACCGGACGGCGTTGTCCCGCCCGTTCCCGGTGGCGGTGCTGCACTGGCCGACGGACGAACTGCGCGAACTGCTCACCGCGTACCCGGGCCTGGGCAGCGAATACGCCTCGCACCCGGACCACCTGGCCCGCCTGGAGACCGCCCTCCGCGACCTCCAGACAGCGGGCACCCCGAACCTCGGCATCGTCACGGGCACGGTCCCGTCGTACGAGGCCTTCGCCGCCTCCGAGGCCGCGTCCCCGGCGGACCCGGACCTGCTCCCCCAGTACGCGACGACCCTGGCCGCGCGGGGGCGCGCGGTGCCGTGGCCGCCGCCGAAGAGCGGGGCGTGCTGGTGCGGGTCGGGGGCTTCGTACCGGGAGTGCCATGGGGGGCGGGTGGGGTAGGGGACCTCAACCGATTGGACGGGTACGGGTGCGTACCCGTACCCTCGCCGCATGGGAAGGAACACGACGATGTCCGATGCCAATATCCGTATCCCCGAAGAGGCCAAGGACCGGCTCGCGGCGATCGCGGCCGCCGAGGGCCTGTCACTGCGCGCCTACCTGGCCCGACTGGCCGAGACCATGCTGACGCCGGCCGAGCGCGCCCAGCGCGCGGAACAAGCCCGCACCATGCTGCACGAGTGGAACGGTTACGCCCCGACCTCCGCCGAACAGAACGAACTGGACAGCGAGCTGGACCGCCGACTGGCACGGGCGACGAGCCGGTGACCGACGCCATGCACATCGTCCTGGACGCCACGGCGATGACCGCCGCCGGCCAGGGCAACGTCCTCGCCTCCCGCCTCATCCACCGAGCACACGCGGAATCGGGCTGGTTCCTCTACGCCCCGACCTGCGCGCTCGTCGAAGCCGACCGCGACCGCCCCGGGACCGCCGAGCACCTGGCCGCCCTGCCCGGCATCACGGTGCTCGACCTGGACCTCCCCGCGGCTCTGGCAGTGGCCCGGCAGAAGACGTGGTCCACCGCGCACAGCGGCTATGCCGCACAGCCAACCGCAGATCGCCCCGACGGCGCGGTCATCGCCACCACCTCCCCCCGGACATGGCTGGGTGAGCCGGTCCGGATCCTGGACCTGAACCCGTAACCCGCAACCCGCAACCCGCAACCCGCAACCGCCCGACGCTGCCCGCGATCTACTACGGGGACGAGATCGGCATGCGGTACGTGCCGGGCACGCCCACCCGCGAGGGCAGCCGACTGGGTCCGCGCTATGCGCTCGAAGCGGCTGACCGCTCGCGGGCGCGGTTTCCGCCTCAGCCCGGAGCCGGAAGGGTGCGCCGAAGCCGCCCCCTCCATGAACGGGCGCCTTCCCGCACCGCTGCGCGGGTCGCGAGCCCTCGGATCCCGCCATTGAGCTCGCGCCCGCACCTCCCGGCAGGGCCACGCGCGGCAACTCTCCGCAACCGCGCCGCATCATGGCGTTGTCGTGCGGAAACACCCCTCCACCTCACCGCGTGAAGACGGGCACACAAGACCTTCACCATCCGGTCACTTTCAGCCGCACCATGAACACGGCGCGGCTCGGGGTGCAGACGGTGCGCGCGGGCCGCACCTACTGTCCCGGCCCATGAGACTCACTCGCACGAGACGCCTCGGTCTCGCCGCAATCGTCGCCGTCGCCCTCTCGCTCTTCGGCCTGGCACCCTCCGCGAGCGCCGACCCGGCTCCGGCCGAACTGTCGTTCACCACCGACGCGGCCACCACCACGCCCGGCGGTGCGGTGAACCTGTCGATGACGATCAAGAACAATCAGACGTACGACATCTGGTTCATCTACCAGTCCATCGATCCGACCTGGCTGACCACCCAGCGCCCCGACCTCAAGTACAGCTTCGCCGGGTGCAGTCTGGCGACGGACGCGGGGGCCGTCCCGTGTTCCGGCGTCGGGCCGGCGAACCTCGGCGGCAACTACGGCACCACCATTCCGCCCGGTCAGAGCCGTACCGTCACCCTGACCCTGCAGGTCGCCGCCGACTCCGGCTGCAACGGCAACATCGGCTTCTACTCCTACTTCTACGCGGAGTTCAGCGACAGCACCAGCATCAGCGGCGGCCCGGTCTACACGCCCGAGACCCGCGTGCTGTGCGCGTGACCGCACCCCCGCGCATCGCGGGCGGCGCACGCCCCCACTGAGCGGGGACCCCATGGACGACGGCGGCCGGCCCCTGCTCCACGCCGGCCGCCGTCGGCCTGCCGTCCGGCAGTGACTTGATCCCGCTCCACAGCCGGCCGCCTTTTGGTCTAGTCCACTGATGCCGCCCACCCTCGAACCCAGGGCGGAGAGCGTCGGAGGCGACGAAGACGACCACCTTGTCGGATTGATCGAGACATATGCTTTTCCGTCAAGTTTCCTGGTAGTCACACAAAAACTCCACACAGACCTCATCATGTGACTCGACGGATGCGTCGACGACCGGTGCCCTGAAGGGGCAGCGGCATGGTCATGGGGTGGGGCTGGCTCCGGAAGGGGCCCGACCTCCCCTGCCCTGGGGAGGGATTTCCACCGCATGAAGCGGACCATTCGCACCACCGCACTCGTAGTGGGCACGCTGATGGCGACCATCGGGTTACCCGTTGCCGCCGCCCAGGCGGACGATCCGGCACCGCGCGTCGATCTGCGCGTGCTCGTCGTGAGCGACGGGGGGCCCTCCACCGACGCCATCGCCGCCGAACTGGAGGACGCCGGAACGCCGTACACCGAAGTCGATCTGAACGACTCCGGGCGGGCCGTGATCGACGCGGGCTTCCTCGCCGACACCGTCGACGGCCGGCCGCGAGCGAAGTACCAGGCCGTCGTCCTGCCCAACGACAACCCCTTCCCCACGGGCTCCGCCGAGATGGCGACCCTCGTGGCCTACGAGCAGGCGTACTCGATCCCCCAGGTCGACGCCTACACGTACGCCCGTCCGCAGGTGGGGCTCAACGCGGCGGTCGGCACGGGCTACGCCGGCAGCGTCGACGGGCTGCGGGCCGAGGTCACGCAGGCCGGCAAGGCCGGGCCCTTCGGCTACCTGGAGGGCACAGTTCCGTTCGAGGACAACTCCCCCACCGTGGGCGAGTCCTACGCCTACCTCTCGACGCCGGTGACGGGCACCGACTTCACCCCGTACGTCCAGGCGGCCATCCCGGGAAGGGCCACCAAGGGCTCCCTGGTGGGCGAGTACCGGCACGACGGACGGCAGGAACTCGTCGTCACCTTCGTCTACAACCGCTACCAGCAGCAGTTCCGGCTGCTGGCCAGGGGCATCGTGGAGTGGATGACCGGCGGCGTGCACCTCGGCGCCGACCGCAACTACTTCGCGGTCCACGTGGACGACGTGTTCGCCGCCGACGACCGCTGGGACACCGAGCTCAACTGCACCCCCGGCGACGTGGACTGCCAGCCGGGCGAGGGCACCCCGGACCCGATCCGCATGGTCCCGGCCGACGTCGATCACGCCATCGCCTGGCAGAACAGCCACGACTTCACCTTCGACCTGGCCTACAACGCCTCCGGCAGCGCCGACCACCGCGAGGACAACGGCGGCCAGGACCTCCTCGCCGACAAGCTCATCGCCGACCGAGGCCGGTTCCGCTGGATCAACCACACCTACACCCACGCCTTCCTCGGCTGCGTGCAGGACATCAGCGTGGTGCCGTGGAAGTGCGCGACGAACGCGGACGGATCCACCCGGTGGGTCAGCCGGAACGACATCGTCGACGAGATCGCGACCAACGAGGCGTGGGGCGTGGCGGCCGGACTCCCCCTCGAACAGAAGGAGTTGGTCACCGGCGAGCACTCCGGCCTGAAGGTGGCCCCTCAGCAGCCGGTGGACAACCCCAACCTCCAGCTCGCCCTCGCCGACACCGGCATCCAGTGGCTGGGCTCGGACAACTCCCGTGATCCCGTCCAGCGCCAGGTCGGCCCCGCCACGACCATCTCCCGCTACCCGATGAACATCTTCTACAACACCGGGCGGGAGGCCGAACAGGTCGACGAGTACAACTGGCTCTACACCAGCCGCGCCCAGGGCGGCGGCGGGATCTGCGAGGACAACCCCGCCACCTCCACCTGCCTGGACGCGCCGCTGGACGTCGCCACCGGCTACACCGGCTACATCGTCCCGCTGGAGACCCGGATCGCACTGGGGCACGTCCTCTCCAACGATCCCAAGCCCCACTTCATCCACCAGGCGAACCTCGCCGAGGACCGCATCGCCTATCCGGTGCTCGACGGTGTGCTCGACGGCTACGACGACCTGTTCACCGCCGACACCCCCGTGGTGAACCTCCGCATGAAGGACATCGGCGTCGAGATGCAGCGCCGGGCCGCCTGGCGGGCCGCCCTCGACGCGGGCCAGGTCACCGCCTACCGCATCGGCGACAGCGTGACCGTGCAGACGCCCGCGGGCGTGGCGATCGCGGCCACCATGCCCGCCGGCACCCGGCACGACGGCACCGGCTTCGGGTCCGCCTACGCCGGCCGGGTCTCCGGCTGGGACGCGGCCGGCAACCTGCCCTACGCCCTGGACCTGCCCGTGTCCGCGGACGCGCCGGCCACCGCGGACGGACCGCACGGGACACCCGCCGTGACCGGTGCGCCGACGGACACCGCACCGCGGACGAAGGTCCCGTCCGGCGTCGTGGCCCAGGTCCCCCACGACGCGGAGCGCTGACAGGCGTACGCCCTCCTGTCCCGGTCGCCACCGCGGCGGCCGGGGCGGGCCCGCGCCCCCGGGCCCGACAATCCCACCTCCCGGCCGTGGAGCAGATCGATGCACATTCCCCACGGCGCGCGACGCACCGGCGCGTCGCACGTCACCCTGCTCACCGAAGGCACCTACCCGCACAGTCACGGTGGTGTGAGCGTCTGGTGCGACCAACTCGTCACCGGCATGCCCGACATCGCGTTCGACGTGCTCGCCGTCACCGGCACCGGCCGCGAACCGGTCGTCTGGGACGTCCCCGCCCACGTCGGCCGCGTCGTCTCCGTCCCCATGTGGGGTCCCGCCCCCGAGGGGCAGGCGCCGTCCGGGCGCCACGGCCGACGGCTCGCCGAGTCCTACGAGCGGTTCCTGACCGCGATGCTCGACCCGCGCGCGGAGAGCGGCTTCGGCCCGGCGCTGTACGCGCTGGCACGGGCCGGCGAGGACGGCAAGCTCAGCCCCTTCCTGCGCGGAGACCAGGCGCTCGGCATCCTCACAGCCGTCTGGAACCGGTCCGGGCTCGCGGTGCGCGAGGCCCGGCCGACCCTGCACGACGCGGTGACCGCGACCGCGCTCCTGGAGCACGCCCTGCGGCCGCTGGCCGCGCCGTACCCGGAGGCGGGGGTGGCGCACGCGGTCAGCGGAGGCGTGGCGGTCCTGCCGGGCCTCGCCGCACTGGAACGGCACGGTGTTCCGCTGCTGCTCACCGAGCACGGCGTGTATCTGCGCGAGCGCTACCTCGGATACCGCACCGCTCCGTACCGGTGGCCGGTGAAGGCTCTCGTGCTGGGCTTCTTCCGGCTGCTCGCGGAGGAGACGTACCGGCGAGCCGCCCTGATCACCCCGGGCAACCGCTACAACCGGCTCTGGGAGGAGCACGGAGGCGCCGCGCCCGACGCGATCCGCACGGTCTACAACGGCGTGGACCCCGCCGCGTTCCCGCCCGCCGGCCCGGAACCCACCGACCCCGTGCTCAGCTGGGCCGGCCGGGTCGATCCGATCAAGGACCTGGAGACCCTGATCCGCGCCTTCGCCCTCGTACGGGCGCGGGTGCCGGCCGCGCGGCTGCGCCTGTTCGGCGGCACGCCGCGCGGTGGGGAGGCCTATCGGGACCGGTGCGAGGCGCTGGCCGCGGAGCTGGGACATGCCACCGCGGTCACCTTCGAGGGCCGCGTCGAGGACATCAGGGACGCCTACGCGGCGGGAAACGTCGTGATGCTCTCCAGCATCAGCGAGGGCTTCCCCTTCACCCTGATCGAAGCCATGTCGTGCGGGCGGGCAACCGTCTCCACGGACGTGGGCGGCGTCCGGGAGGCCGTCGGCGACACCGGTCTCGTCGTGCCGCCCCGCGATCCGGCCGCGATGGCCGCCGCGGCCCTGGAGTTGCTGGCCGACGCCGGACGACGCCGGAGCATGGGCGAGAGGGCCCGGCTCAGGGTGATCGAGCAGTTCACCCTCCGGCAGACCATCGACACCTTCCGTTCCATCTACGAGGAGCTGTCCGAGTCCGGCGGCCGGAGAGCGCCCTCGGCCGTCGAGGAACAGGTGCCGGCGACGGTGGGCAGACTCCCGGTGAGGAGCGCGGCCGTATGAGTGGACCCATGTCGTTGGAACCGGGCGGCGCGGAGCAGGACACGCTGGCTCTTCGCCTCGCCGACGACCGCACCCTCGCCCTGCGCCTCGCCGACGCGCGGCAGGACACGCCGGCCCTGCGCCTCGCCGACGACCGCACCCTGGCCCTGCGCCTCGCCGACCTGAACCCCGGCGCCACCGTCCTGCCCCGCCGCAGGGCGCAGGCCGACGCGGTGGACGGGCTGGCCGCCGCACTGGCCGACCGGGTCGCGCCCGCGGTCCACCCCTACGAGGTCGCCGCACTGCTGGAGTCCGAGGGCCTCACCGGCGACGTGATCCGGGAGGAGTACGGGCACGCCGACCTGTTCTCGCTGGCGACGGCGTTGTACCGGCGCGTACCGCGGACGTTCCCCGAGCCGCCCCGTCCCGAGGACCCCTGGCGGCCCGACCATCTGCGCTGCGCCTTGCGGGGACTGCTGTTCGCGCTCCCCGGCCTCGCGTACGCACTCGCCGGGCGGCTGCTGCCTCCCGACGGCACGGTGCGGGCGCTGGTGGTGGCGGGGCTCATCTCCTGGGCCTGGAACCAGGCGCTGGGCCACCGGTCGTACGTGCGCCTGGCGACCGGACGGCGGGAGGCGGGCCGCACCCTCGCGAAGGGGGCGCCGCTGGGCGCCGCGGTGGCGGCAGCCTCCGGGGCCGCTCTCTCCGGGCCGGGCGTGACGGCCCTGGTCGTCACGGTCCAGTCGGCCTACCTCGCGGCGGCCGGTGTGCTGCTCGTATTGGGCCGCGAGCGTCTCCTGCTGGCGGTCCTCCTGCCGGTCGCCGCCGGTGGGACGTCCCTGCTGTGGTGGGAACCCGGAAGCGTGCTGCGCGCCGGGCTGCCGCTGCTGTCGCTCCTCGGCGCCGTCGCCGCGGCCGGCTGGGTGCTGCGCGCAACCCGCTCCGCCCCCGCCGCGCCCGGCACCGCGCGTCCGGGGCTGTGGCCGTCCCTGCCGTACGGCCTGTTCGGGCTGGCCGCCGGATCACTCGTGTTCCTGGCGGGCCGGGACCATCCCTGGGCCGTGATCGTGCTGACCCTGAGCATGGGGCCGGCCGAGTGGCTGCTCTACCGCTACCGCGGCTTGTCGGTGGCCGCGCTGCGGTCCGCGAGGACGCTCGGCGGGTTCCGGGCCCGCTCCGCCGCCGTTCTCGGCGGCTGCCTGCTGGTGTACCTCGGCCCTCTGGCGCCGGCGGCGATGCTCGTGGGCGCCGAGACCGCCACCCTGCTGCTGCTCGCCGGAACGCTGTGGATCTCCCTGCTGCTTCAGGCGTTCGGCACCGCCTGGCCGCCTGCCGCCGTGTGTCTCGCCGCGGCGGCGTTCCCCGGTGCGGGATTGCTGACCGGCGCCCCACCGGGCGCTGCGGCGCTGCCGCTGAGCTGCGGTGTCGCCGTCCTCTGTCTCACAGCGGTGGCCGTACGGAAGCTGGGCCGGCCCGCCGCGCACGGCTGAGGGGGCTCCTCCGGCCGCGTACACGCCACAGCGCAGCCGTCCGTTGCCCAGCCGCCACGGACCACCACCGACCACCTGCCGCCGACCGAACACCAACCGCCGACCACCGGAGGAATCCATCGTGAACGCCCCACCGCTTGCCGCCGTCACCGGAGCCGAGGGCTTCATCGGCTCGCACCTCACCGAGGCGCTCGTCGCCGCCGGGCACCGGGTGAGGGCCATGGCGCAGTACAACTCCTTCTCCTCGTACGGCTGGCTCGAGACCCTCTCCCCCGCCGTCCTGGACCAGGTCGAGATCGTCCTCGGCGACGTCCGGGACCCCGGTTCGGTCCGTCATCTCGTCGAAGGGGCCGACAGCGTCTACCACCTGGCCGCGCTCATCGCCATCCCCTACTCCTACCGGGCACCCCACAGCTACGTGGACACCAACGTCACGGGCACGCTGAACGTGCTGGAGGCGGTACGGGCCGCGGGCACACCACGGCTGGTGCACACCTCCACCAGTGAGACCTACGGCACCGCGCGGACCGTGCCGATCACCGAGGACCACCCCATCAACACCCAGTCCCCCTATGCGGCTTCGAAGGCGGGCGGGGACCGGCTGGCCGACAGCTACCACGCCAGTTTCGACACTCCGGTGGTGACGCTGCGACCGTTCAACACCTTCGGGCCACGGCAGTCCATGCGGGCCGTGATCCCGACCGTCATCGGCCAGGTCGCGGCCGGGGAGCGGACCATCACCCTCGGCGACCTGCGTCCCACCCGGGACTTCACCTTCGTCAAGGACACCGCGCAGGCGTTCCTGGCGGTCGGCTCCGCGCCCGCCGAGCAGGTCGTGGGCCGTACGTTCAACGCCGGTACGGGCGGCGAGATCTCCGTCGGCGACCTGGTCGCCCTCATCGGCAAGGTGATGGACACCGCGCTCGACGTCCGGGAGGACGCGCAGCGGCTGCGGCCCACGAACTCCGAGGTCATGCGTCTGGTCGCGGATGCCGGGCGACTGCGTGCGGCGACCGGCTGGAGCCCGGCGCACACCCTGGAGGAGGGCCTCGCGCAGACGGTGGAGTTCTTCCGCGAGCCGGGCAACCTCGCCCGCTACAAGACCGGCATCTACAACATCTGACCGCATCCGGTACGTCGAGCAAGGGGAAGACCATGTACGCAGTGATCATGGCCGGCGGCAAGGGTGTCCGGCTGCGGCCCTACACCACGGCCCTGCCCAAGCCGCTGGTGCCCATCGGCGACCAGCACGCCATCCTCGAGATCGTCCTGCGCCAGCTCGCCTCGGCCGGCTTCACCGGCTGCACCATCGCCATCGGCCATCTCGGCGAGATCATCCGGGCGTACGTCGGTGACGGATCCCAGTGGGGCCTGAAGGTCGACTACTCCACCGAGGCGTCCCCGCTGGGGACCATGGGACCGCTCCTGACGATGCGTGAACGGCTTCCGGAGAACTTCCTGGTGATGAACGGGGACATCCTCACCGACCTCGACTACGCCGACGTCCTCCACAGCCACCGGAGCTCCGGAGCGCCTCTGACCATCGCCACGTACGCGCGCCAGGTGCGCATCGACTTCGGTGTGCTGACCACCGACGCGAGCAAGGTCGTGGGCTTCACCGAGAAGCCGAGCGTGGACTACCGCGTTTCCATGGGGGTGTACGGGCTGAGCCGGGCCACGCTCGACGGGTACACCGCCGGGCTGCCGCTGGGCTTCGACGAGTTGGTCCTGGACCTGCTGGGTTCCGGCAACCCGCCGAGCGCCTACGATTTCGACGGCTACTGGCTGGACATCGGCCGTCCCGACGACTACGACCGGGCCAACGCGGAGTTCACCACCCGCAAGTCCCTGCTGCTCAAGGGAGCCTGAGCACCGCATGCGCATTCTCGTCCTTGGTTCCACCGGCTATCTGGGAGCCCACGTCGCCGAGCGGCTGGGTGCTCTCAAGGGCGCGTGGGTCCTCACCGGCGGACGGTCCCCCGCCGCCGGTGTCCCCGTCGACCTCGCCACCGACTCCGCCGGCCGGCTCGCGAAGACCCTGGCGTCGGCGGCGCCGGACGCCGTGGTCAACTGCGCCGGTGCGACCGGCGGGGACCCGGTGACGCTGGCGGAGGCCAACGCCCGGGGGCCCGCCGTCCTGTGCGAGGCGATGGCTCTGGCCTGCCCCTCGGCCCGGCTGGTCCATCTCGGTTCGGCCGCCGAGTACGGCCCGGGGACCGGCAGGGTCCCGACGGCGGAGTCGGCGGCCACTCGCCCGCTCAGCGCCTACGGGGCCACGAAACTGGCCGGCACGGTCACCGTCTCGGCCTCGGCTCTGGACGCAGTCGTCCTCCGGGTCGGTAACCCGGTGGGGCCCGGGGCGCCTCCCGGCGGACTGCCCGGCCGGGTCGCCCGCCTCCTGCGCGAGGCGGGTCCGGACACGGACGCGGTGCTCCGCCTCGGGGACCTGTCGGCGTACCGCGACTTCGTCGACGCACGGGACGTGGCGCGGGCGGTGGAGCGGGCGGTGACCGCGTCCGGGCCGCTGCCGCGCGTGCTCAACATCGGCGGCGGAGACGCCGTACCGGTGCGCGACCTCGTACACACCCTCGCGGAGATCGCGGGCTTCGGCGGTCGCGTCGAGGAACAGGGCGCGGGCTCCGCCCGCTCGGAGCAGGTGTCCTGGCAGTGTTCCGACATCTCCGCCGCCGGGTCGGCCCTCGGCTGGCGTCCCTCGTACGCGCTGCGGGAGTCCCTGACGGCACTGTGGTCCGCCCCCGTACGCCCGCCGGCCCCGCGCGAGGGAGGCGAACCGCCGTCGTGAGCCTGCTGATCCCTCTGTACGTCCACCCGGCTGTGGACCCGGCCGCCTGGCACCGGCTCATCGAGGCGGCCGACCGCACCTACGCGGTCGTACTCAATCCCGCCGACGGGCCGGGCGGCGCTCCCGATCCCGCCTTCGTCTCCGCGGCGGGCGCTCTGCGCGGGGCGGGCGCCCGGGTGCTCGGCTACGTGGACACCGACTACGGCGTCCGGCCGGCCGCCGATGTCATGGCCGATGCCGCCCGGCACCGGGAGTGGTACGCCACCGACGGCTGTTTCCTGGACCGGGTGAGCTCCGCCGGGGACGCGCTGCCCGCCTACCGGAAACTGGTACGCGCGCTGCGCCGGCGGGGCGCGTCGCCGGTGGTCCTCAACCCGGGGGTGCATCCGGCTCCCGGCTACGCCAGGATCGCCGATCTCCTGGTCACGTTCGAGGGCCCCTGGTCCACCTACGTGTCGGCGTTCAGCAGACCCGACTGGACGACACGCTGCTCGCCCGACCGCTTCTGTCACCTGGTGTACGGCGTACCCGAGGCACTGGCCCCGCTGGCCGTGCGCACCGCCCACGAGCGTGGCGCCGCTGTGTCGGGCCCGGTGACCGGGGAGCCGCCCAACCCGTGGGCCCGGCTGACACCGGTGCTGTCAGGAGCGGGGCGGTGAGGCGCGGAGCCCGGACGTGGGGCGTTCTGCTGGCTGTGCTGACGGTCGCGGTTCCCGCCACCCTGCTGTCCGGCTGTTCCGGTACGGGCGGCAGCCGGGACGCGGCGTCGGGCGGACCGGGCGGGGGCCGGTGGCAGCCTCGTCCGGGACTGGCCTGGCAGTGGCAGCTCGACGGGAAGGTCGACGCCACGGCGGCCGACGTGCCGGTCTATGACATCGACGGCTTCGAGAACGACGCCGCGGACGTCGCCCGGCTCCACCGCGCCGGCCGCAAGGTGATCTGCTACATCAACGTGGGCGCCTGGGAGGACTACCGGCCGGACAAGGACGCCTTCCCCCGCTCGGTACGGGGCGGGCGGAACGGCTGGCAGGGCGAGCGCTGGCTCGACATCCGGCAGACCGCCCTGCTCCGGCCGATCATGGAGCGGCGGTTCGACATGTGCCGGAAGAAGGGCTTCGACGCGGTGGAGCCCGACCTCGTGGAGGGGTACACCGAGGACACGGGCTTCCCGCTCACCGCGCGGGACCAGTTGCGGTACAACCGCATGATCGCCGGCATCGCCCACGAACGAGGCCTGGCGGTGGGCCTGAAGAACGATCTGGCGCAGATCCCGCAACTGGTGGGCACCTTCGACTTCGCGGTCAACGAGCAGTGCGCGCAGTACGGCGAGTGCACGAGGCTCACACCGTTCATCGAGGCGGGCAAGGCCGTCTTCCACGTGGAGTACACCGAGCCGACCGACCGCTTCTGCCCCACGTCCCGCAAGCTGGGCCTCTCCTCCATGCGGAAGAAGTGGGAGCTGGGGACCTGGCGCAGGCCCTGCTGAGCGTGCGCTACGCCTCTGCTTCGCTCCGGGCGGCCTGGACCTGGGACAGGGCCGGCGGGGGGCGGTCCGAATACGGGGTGCCGGGCCGCCCCCGTCTCCGTACGCTGCGCCCATGTCCGGACTCCAGCGCCTGCGCGCCGACCACGCCCCCGCCGTCCTCGCGTTCGAGGAGGCCAACCGCGCCTTCTTCGCGGCGTCGGTCCCGGACCGCGGCGACGCCTTCTTCACGGACTACCCGTCCCGCCACGCGGCCCTGCTCGCCGAACAGGACTCGGGCGCCTGCCACTTCCACGTCCTGGTGGCGGAGGAGACGGGCGAGGTCCTGGGCCGCTTCAACCTGGTGGACGTGGCGGACGGCACCGCCGAACTGGGCTTCCGCCTCGCGGAGAAGGCCACGGGCCGGGGCCTGGCGACGACCGCGGTGCGCCAGCTCTTCGACCTGTGCCGTACGGCGTACGGCCTGACGACGCTCCGGGCGAGGGCGACGGTGACGAACGCGGGGTCTCGGGCGGTGCTGGGGAGGACGGGATTCGTGGAGACGGGCGAAGAGGTGGAGCTGAGCGGGGAGCGGGGGTTGGCCTATGTGCGGGAGGTGGGGGCGGGCGGGCCCGGCGCTCAGTCCGGGCCCCTTTCCTTCTGACCCGGATTGGCGTTACCTGAACGCCGGGAAATGAGGACCGCTCACGTCAGCGTCGGGCGTCCGGGTACTGATGGGAGCTGAAGCATGTCAGGCTCACAACGAATGATCGCCGGCCGCTACCGGCTTTTACGGCCGATCGCCGAAGGCGGCTTCGGACGGGTCTGGAGGGCACACGACGCGCTGCTGGACGCCCATGTGGTGGTGAAGGAAGTCCTTCTCCCTTCCGCTGCCCGCCCCGGGGAGCACGCGAAACGCCTCGCGTACGCGGAGCGGGAAGCACGTAACGCCGTCCGACTGCGCCACCATCCGGGCATCGTCCCCGTCTACGATGTCGCCGTCGAGGACGGCCGGCCCTGGATCGTCATGCAACTCGTCGAGGGCGGCTCCCTGGAGGACCGGCTTCACAAGGGACCGCTGTCGGTGGCACAGACCGTCGAACTCGCCGACGTACTCCTCAAAGCTTTGGGCGCGGCGCAGCAGGTCGACGTCGTGCACCGTGACGTCAAGCCCGCAAATATCATGCTGGCCACGGACGGGCGCATCATGCTGACCGATTTCGGCATCGCCGCGCACCCGGCCGACACCCGCCTCACCACGGACGGCTCCGTCATCGGATCGTTGGAGTACATGGCCCCGGAGCGACTCGGCGGAAGTCCCGGTACCCATGCCGGCGACCTGTTCTCCCTCGGCGCCACCCTCTACCACGCCGTCGAAGGCGTCTCCCCCTTCCGGCGCGATTCCCATACCGCCACACTGGCAGCCGTCGCCCGGGAGGCTCCCTCGCCACCCGTCCTTGCCGGACGCCTCACACCTCTCCTGCGCGAGCTGCTGGCCAAGGATCCCCGCGCCCGTCCCACCGTCACCGAAGCCCTCGATCTTCTTCACGCTCCGCGCGCCAGGAAGAGAAGGAGGACCGTCCCGAGGGACGAGGAGAAGACCTCTCCCCAGGGACCTGCTGTCGAGCGGGAGGAACAACCGGCGCACGCCTTCACGGTGTCCTGGACCGGCGACGAGTCCCCGTGGAGTTTCTGCACGCACAAGACGACCACGGTCTGGAACCAATGGGTCTACCACTTGGTTCTCTTCGCCGTGTTCATGACCGCCGCTTACCTGTGGGGCCAAGGCATGCGGTCGGCAGCGGGGCTCGAGCTCATGTTCGGGGCCGTGTTCGGCTACCAATTCACGACATGGTTCATGGCCAGGACGTTGAAGAAACAGATGGCTCCCAGGTCGCTGCGCGTCGACAAGGACGGCATCACGACCACCGACCCGTTCAGCACACAGCACATCCCATGGGCCGCGACCACTCTGGCCCGTGTACACAGCACCGAAGCGAGTGATGGATACGCGATCCTCGCGCTTCACCTGCGGCTGTCCGAGCCGACCGCAGGGGCGCCACCCTCGGTCCTGTACCGTCCCGCCGGCTGGCCGGGCGGGATACCCGTCCCGGAGGTCAGCCGTGGCTCCGAACCCCCCGGGCAGGACGACTGGGTGCCCGTCTGCGTGCTCGGACCGCTCCCCGAGCCCCGCCGCATCGATCTGCGGAACGCGGTAGCCACTCATATGAAGCGCCCGCTCGAAGCAGAGGAGGGCTGGTAACCGTCAACAACGGTGGCGGCCGCGGAGGCCGCAGCACGGTAGAACCGCCTGACGGACCGACGCGTCTTCGCTGTTCTACGGGACCAGTCGCGGGAGGGTCTGGATGAATGTCGAAACCGGTGTAGGTGTGTGCGCGACCGTCATAGCGCTGGGATCCTTCTGGATCAGCTGGGGGCAGGCGCGGGCATCCCGGACACACAACCGGCAGTCGGTGCGGCCGTTGCTGCTGATCCGCACAGTTCGTGCGGGATACCGGGACGACGTGGCCGGCCTGGAGGTGATCAACGCGGGGATCGGACCGGCGGTCGTGACGCGAACGTCGGTCACTCTCGACAGGCGGGTCGTCGGCCAGTGGGATCTGCCCACGTATTACCAGATAGCCCAGGGCCTCCCCCAGCTGCCGAAAGTGAAGACGTTGGTCACAGGGGCAGCTCTCATCCCGGGCGAGAGGAGCTACCTGCTGCATCTCGAAGAGCGAAACGGGCAGGAATCCGCATGGTTCTGGGAGCTCATCTCCACGAGACTGCGCGTTGAGATCCGGTACGAGTCCCTCTACGGCGGTGAGGACTTCGTGGCTCGCTCGACTCTGTCCTGAGCTTGTTCCTTTTCTTCCGGCCACGAACAGTGTCTCGAACTGAGTCGCCCACCTGGGGATTCGCCGGACGCAGGGGGAGGGGAGGGGCGGTCGGGCCGAAGCTGCTTCGGCCCCGCGGACCCCGCACATAGAGTGCTGACCATGGATTCACACGTGCTTGTCGTCGCCGACGTCTCATGCAAGCCGGAGGACGCCGAGGAGTTCGGCCAGGTCCTCCACGAATTCGCCGCCGCATGCCGCGCGGAACCCGGCTGCCTCTCCTACGAGGTGTTCCGCTCCGAGGACTCACCCGAGCGATACGTGAGCCTGGAGAAGTACGCCGACGCGGCGGCGTTCGCGGCCCACCGCGACTCCGACCACTTCCGCGAGATCGGCCTCGCCCGCCTGATGCCACTGGCGACCGCGCGCGACGTCCAGCTGTACGACCAGCAGGCCGCGGTCCGACCGGCCGGGGGGTAGTCCGGGGGGCGGCGCCCCGGGCCCCCGGGGGTTCGACGCCGTCCTCGCCAACGCCCCGACGCAGAACCCAGGGTGGAGAGGGCTCACTGGCTCGGTGCAGCCGCCCCTGCCCGCTCCTGCTTGTCGGCGGCGGCGAAGAGGAGCGTCGGTTCGGCGAGGATGTCCCGGCCGGACTCGCTCTTGTAGATCTCGTCAACGCTGCCGAACCGGGCCAGTGCGTAGTCGAGGCCGAGCAGATCTGCAGCCTGTCGGACGGATGCTTCGTCGGGTCCTTCGATCTCGACGAAGGTGGCAAGGTCCGGCCAGGTGTCGAAGTCGAAGGCGACTTCACCCAGGCGCCACTCCTCGCGGTAGTTCTCCTGGTAGCGGACTTCGCGCAGGCCGACGTTACGGAGGATCTCGGCCATGGCGTGCAGGTCGGACACCTCGGTCTCGATCTCGGTGGTGCCGTCGATCGTCGTGGAGTCGGTGACCTGCTTCAGCGTGAGAGTGGAGCGGGTGGCCTCGTCCCTCAGTCGGACCCAGGCGCCGCCTTCGAGGGCGTCGTTCTCGAAAATCTTCCGGGTGAGGAGGGTGCGCGGAAATGCCTGGACGGCTCCGAGCGCGACCAGTTTGGCCTGGAGGCCCTCGACGTCGACGGAGAGGAATTTGGCCTCGTACTCGTGCTTCACAGGTCCTTCTTTCCGTAGCTCTGGGAGGGGGCGGAGGAGGCACGGGCGGCGAGGAGCAGGCCCATGCGGTGGTTGTGGTCCTGCAACTGTCCGACGTGCGCCTGCTCGGTGAACTCGTTGGTCCGCAGGGTGAGCAGGACGTCCCAGTCCCCAATGAAGTAACGCCGCAGCTTCTCGGGGGATGTGTAGTGCTCCAGCACGTGGTGGCGTTGCGTGAGGGGCATCATGAACTCCGCGCCGAACAGACCGCCGGGCCGGACCAGGCGCTGCATGCGGTCGACGAACTCGCCCAACGGCCGATGATGGTTGGCACTGTAATGCCACGAGCAGCTCGTCCAGACGGCATCACAGGGGGTAGTGATGGGTTCGGAGGCGAGGAAGTCCTCCTCCTCGACCTGGACGCGGTCGTAGAGCCCTTCCTGTTTCAGGCGTTCGATCATTCCCATCGCGTGACCGGTTCTGCCACCCGGAAGTTGGACCTCACCGCCGTGGAGGGCGAGCGGGTCGCGCTCGATGGCGATGACGCGGTAGCCGGCCGCTGCCAGTGGCACGACGAGTCTGCCGTCACTCGCGCCGACGACCGTCACGGTGGAGTCAGGCTCCCTACGCTCCTTCAGCGCGGCGAGGAACTGAGGAAAGAAGGTGAGGGTGTGCCGCCACATGCTGGGTGTCTGCACTGGCTTGCTCTCCTTGAAGGTGGGTGCTCAGGACGGCTCGGAGTACCTCGTCAGAGGTGAGACCGGTGGTGTTCACGCGGTGCATCGGGAACGAGGCGTAGCCGTCGGTGATCTTGTCTGCGGTGATCTCGGCGAGCGCGTCCCACCGCGAGACAGGCTTGTCGCGCCGGGCGAGTCGACGCTGGCGCTCGTCCTCCGCGCAGACCAGGTAGTAGGTGACGGGACGCGGGATGCCCGGCGGCAGGGACACGGAGAGGTTGGCTCCGAAAGCGCGGTGGTTGGCCAGACAGCGTGCGAAGTAGCTTTCGACGACGACCGGGATGCCGGCGGACAGGTACCGCTGGATCTGATCGGTGGCAGTGAACAGGGCCGAGAGGTAGAAGCACATGCGCGCCTCTACGTTTCCCAGCCGGTCGACCTCCTGCCGCAGTACCTGGTAGTTGGGTGGCACGGTCGGGACCAGTACCGCGCCACGGGCGGCCGCGAGCAGGGGGGCGAGCGTCGACTTGCCGGTGCCGCGTAGCCCTTCGACGCTCGCGAAGAACGTCGGGTCAGACACGTCCGTACACCACGTCCGGCACCGCGAGGGTTAGTTCGTCGGTGGCGGACGGCCGGTGGTCGATGTGATCGGCGAGCTTGTCGTACCAGAAGGCGTGCGAGTCCTTGCCGACGGCCTTGCAGGACATGGTGAGCGCGCCGCGCGGGTCGGCCTCGATCCGCTCGATCTCCACAGGGCCTCCGACGGGGAGGCAGGCCTCCGGTGCACCGAGCTCGGACAGGTCCTCGTCGAGGATCACCTCGATGCCCAGCTCGGCCGAGGCCAGGCGCTCCCGCAGACGGGTGTAGGCCGTGGCGTCGTTCACGAGGAGCTCGGGGTGATCCGCTGCGTTGCCGACCGGCCGGAGGCAGTGGAGTTTCAGCTGCTCCACCCCGTAGTGCTGCAATGTGCGGGCGAGCGGCAGAACCTCGTCGATGTTGCGAGAGGTGACCGTCATGGTCGCGCCGACGCGGACGCCGAGCTGCTGAGCGATTTCGAGTGCGCTCAGGGCACTGCGGTAACTTCCGAACTTCCGGATCTTGTCGTTGGTCGTACCGATGCCCTCCAGCGACACCCGGAGCAGGTCCAAGTCGGGGGCGATCTCGGTCAACCGGCGCTCGATCCGGTAGCCGTTGGTGCAGATCTCGACCTGCATGCCCAGGTCCCGCTTGGCGTACCGGACTACCTGGGCGAGGTCCCGATAGACGAACGGCTCGCCGCCCAGCAGGGTGACGGCCTCGGTGCCGTACTCGTCACGCATCAGCGTGAGGAGGTTGACCGCCTCGCTCGTGGTGAAGGCGTCGGCGTGCTGGAGCCGTTTGCCATGGAAGCAGTGAAGACATTCGAAGTTGCAGCGGTACAGCAGCTGCAGGTACAGCATCCGGATCCTGCGGATCCCGGTGACCTCGCTGATCACGACGGCCTCCTTCGGGCGTTCGCCTGGTGGGAGACCTGATATTGGAGGGACAGGCACGGACCTCGTCACCGCGTATCGGAACGCTTCGAGGACGTCCTGGGACGTTTTCAGCGCGCGGAGAGCGCCTCCAGAATCCCGAGCACACGGCCGATGTCCGTCAGGTCGGGCAGGGCCGGCCGTATGGGCACCGGCGTCTGCCAGCCCTTGGGGGCCGTGGACGCCGGAGGCGACCGCGATGATCTCGGAGCTCGTGGCGAGTGCGGCCTCCACGTCCCTCGGGGTGTCTCCGACGAGCACAACGGGCACGCCATCCGGGGCGCCCCGCAGCCGCTGGGCACGCTCCCGGGCGACAGCGACCAGGTCTTCTGTGGAACGTCCCGAAACGTCCTTGCCGCTCCTGACCGGTCTCGGCTTGTATGGCTTCCGTGAACGAGCGATTGCGCTCCGTGCTCGCCCAGCGCGGAATCCCACCCGAGTCACTCGCCGAAGTCTGCGAGGTGGACCCGAAGACCGTTGGCCGGTGGCTCGGCGGACGCGTTCCCCATCCCCGCCACCGCTTCCGCGTCGCCAAGCACTTACGGGTGGAAGAACTGTTCCTCTGGCCCACGCCGACGCCAAGCACTCCGCAGCAGCTCACGGGGTCAGGGCAGAAGCTGGTCGGGACCTACCAGAACCGGGCGAGCGTCCCACGGGACATGTGGTTGTCGCTGCTCAAGGGCGCCCAGGAGCAGATCAGCGTTCTTGTCTTCTCCGGCACCTTCTTCGCCCAGTCCAACCCCCACGTCGCCAAGATGCTCGCCGAGCGCGCGTCGAGCGGGGTGCGAGTGCGGCTCTGCTTCGGCGACTCGAAGGGCCGGGCCGCAGCAATCCGGGGCCACGAAGAAGGAATCGGCGACACACTCGCCGCCAAGATCCGCGCCTCCCTCACTTACTACCGGCCCCTGTTGTCCGAGGCCGGCTGCGAAGTGCGCCTGCACGACACCACGCTCTACACCTCCATGTTCCGGTACGACGATGACCTTCTGATCAACCCGCACGTCTGGGGCCAGCCGGCCAGCGCCAACCCCCTGCTTCATCTCCGCAGAGCGGACACCGCGGGCTGGTTCGACAACTACGCTCAGAGCTTCGAAGCTGTCTGGGCCACTGCACGGCCCTGGACACCCGACCAGGAGGGGCCCTCTTCACATGGGCAGGACTGAGTACTACAACGACCCCGAGGCCCCCAAGGCGAACACGCTCATCCCTGCCAGTAACCTGCTCGTCGTCGACGACAACGGCGCCATACTCCTCCAACGCCGCCGGGACACCGGCCAATGGGCCCTGCCCGGAGGAGCCCAGGACATCGGCGAGACGGCGGCGCAGTGCGCGGTGCGGGAGTGCCTGGAAGAGACCGGGATCATCGCCGAGATCACCGGCTTCCTGGGGGTCTACACGAACCCGAACCACATCGTCGCCTACACCGACGGCGAGATCCGCCAGCAGTACGAGAACACCTACATCGGCCGGCCGGTGGGCGGCGAGCCCACGGTCAACGACGAAGCCGACGGCGTCCGCTACGTCCAGCCGAGCGATCTGGACCACTACGACATCCACCCCAGCATGCGCCAGCAGATCGGCGACTACCTCACCGGCGCGTACCCCTATCTGGGCTGAGCCGCCAATGCTGCTTCCACCCGGCTGACAGCTGCGCGGATGTCCGGCTCCGCCCTGCGGATGAACCGCCCCACGAGACTGTCCGCCCCGTAGCGACCCACGATCTCCGCCACCCGCTCAGCTGCGGTGGTGCTCTCACCATCGGGCGTCGTTGTCATGTCGCAGTACACGAGCGCATCCACAAGTAGCCCTTCATCCAGCGAGGGGAACTCGCACTCCAGAACATCCGCCAGCCCGCGCTCTTCGGCTTCCAGCAGCGCGAACGAATGGTTCGCTACCAATCGGACCAGCCGCTCATCGGCACCGTGCTCGTCCCGGAGAAACCGCGCCCCGTCGAGCGGGTGGAAACCCGTCTCTGCCAGCCGAGGCGCGTAACCCACGTCGTGCAGCACAGCCGCAGCGATCAACAGCTCAGCGTTCCCTGTCAGGGCAGGGCCGAGCCCGGCGGCACGTGCAGCCACGCCCTGCGAGTGCGCCCACCGTCGGGGAAGCGTGACACTGAGCTCCTCTTCGGCTACCTGCGTCGCCCACGCCGACATCGTTTCGTCCATGGCCCATTCGATGCCCAGCGGGGGCCGAGGTCAGTCGCATGCCAGGATGCCGACGCTTCCGCACCATCGATTAGAGCAAGGGCGATTCCGCCGTCGGCGACCGCGAAGCAGACCGGCGTAGGAGACTTGGCCGTGATGAGTACTGCCAGACCTTCCTCCCCCGCCGTGTCCGACCGTATGAGCCATCAGGCGAGCCGCGACACCGCGCCCGAGGTGGCGGTCCGGAAGTTGTTGCACGCGTCCGGTTACCGATACCGCCTCAACGAGCGGGTGCCCCACATGTCCCGGCGGACGATCGACATCGCCTTCACCCGGGCCAAGGTGGCGGTGTTCCTGGACGGGTGCTTCTGGCACGGCTGTCCGGAGCACGCGACGCAACCGAAGTCGAACGCCGAGGGGTAGACGGTCCTGCGCTTCTGGGAGCGCCGCGCAGCGTGTCAGACCCCCTTGATACAACTGCGTGCGTAGGTATCGCGATGAGGGGGCGGCCCGTGGCCAGTAGTGCTTTGAACGCAGCGACGCCGGTGGCTGGGCTGTACGAGACGCTGATCACCCGGCGGCTCGAGGAGCGGATGAAGCAGCTCGACGCCGCAGGTTGGCGCGCGATCGACGATGTCGTGGGAGCCGGCTCCACGCCTCACGTTCTCTCCCGCCACATCGCGAACACCGTGCGTCAGGTACTGCAAGGACTCGAGCCCGCAGAGCAAGTCGTGGCCGCGAATCACATCCTCGAATCAATCAAAACCGTCAAGGGCGCTGCTGAGTGGGTCGACGTGGTCCTCGACGGACCGCGACAACTGCTCGCGGTCGCCGAACAGGAAGCCCCCGGCGTCTACGCCATACGGCCGGCCACCCCGCTCTCCGACACAGCCCTCATCACCAACGCACCCGAGGACCCGAGCCTCGGCACTGAGCTTCGGGCGGAGCTGGCCACAGCGGACCGCGTGGACCTTCTCTGCGCGTTCGTGAAATGGCACGGCCTACGCGTGCTTGAGCAGGCACTCGCCTCCGCCCGTGACCGCGGCGTCCCGATCAGGGTGCTCACGACGACCTACATCGGAGCAACGGAGCGCCGTGCCCTCGACCGCCTGGTCCGCGAGTTCGGCGCCGAGGTGAAGGTGAACTACGAGCTCCGCTCGACTCGCCTGCACGCCAAGGCTTGGCTCTTCCGCCGTGAGAGCGGCTTCGACACGGCGTACGTCGGCAGCTCCAACCTGTCGAAGGCAGCGCTCCTCGACGGCCTCGAATGGAACGTCCGACTGTCCTCGGTGGCAACCCCCTCGGTCCTTCGCAAGTTCGAGGCGACCTTCGATGCCTACTGGAGCGAGCGCTCCTTCGAGGCGTACGACCCCGACACCGACGGTCAGCGTTTGGACGAGGCTCTTGCCCAGGCCGGTGCTCCCTCCGACCGCCGGGGCAACAACGTCATCACGCTCTCGGGGCTGGAGGTTCGCCCCTACCCCCACCAGCGCGACATGCTGGAACGCCTCGAAGTCGAGCGCACAGTCCACGAGCGGCACCGCAACCTCCTGGTCGCAGCCACCGGCACGGGCAAGACGGTGATGGCCGCCCTGGACTACAAGCACTTGCGGCAGAAGCACGGCCGGGACCTCCGCCTGCTCTTCGTGGCCCATCGCAAGGAGATCCTGGAGCAGTCCCTGCGCGTCTACCAGAACGTTCTGGTGGACGCGAACTTCGGCGAGCTCTGCTACAGCGGCGAGGTGCCCGAGAACTGGACGCACGTGTTCGCAAGCGCCCAGTCACTCAAGGGCCATACGCTGGACCGCCTTGCTCCGGACCACTTCGACGTCATCGTGATCGACGAGTTCCATCACGGCACGTCGGACACCTACCGGCGGATCGTGAAGCACTTCGCCCCCATGGAACTTCTCGGCCTCACCGCCACTCCCGAGCGGATGGACGGCAAGAGCATCCAGGATGAGTACTTCGACGGCCGGATCGCAGCTGAAATGCGGCTCTGGGAAGCCCTTGAGAACGAACTGCTGAGCCCGTTTCACTACTTCGGCATCACCGACAACACCAACCTGAGTGCCGTCACGTGGAAGAGGGGGGCTTACGACACGAAGGCGCTCGGCAACCTGTTCACGGGTAACGATGCTCGCGCCAGGCTCGTCGTCAAGGCCGTGAAGGACAAGGTCACCAACCCCGGAACGATGCGGGCTCTGGGCTTCTGCGTCACAGTGGCTCACGCCGAGTTCATGGCCGACTTCTTCCGCCGCGCTGGCCTCAAGGCGGTCGCTCTCTCCGGTGAGACCCCACCGGCCGAACGCAGGACTGCACTCGAAGAGCTCCGCACCGGGGCGCTCCAAGTGATCTTCTCCGTCGACCTGCTCAACGAAGGACTCGACATCCCCGATGTCGACACCCTGCTCCTTCTCAGGCCGACCTCAAGCGCCACCGTGTTCCTTCAGCAGCTGGGGCGTGGGCTGCGCAGGACCGAGAACAAGGCCGTTCTGACCGTCCTCGACTTCATCGGTCAACACCGCAAGGAGTTTCGGTTCGAAGCACCCCTCCGGGCCCTGACCAACCTGACACGCAACCGTCTGCTGACAAGCATCGAACATGACTTCCCGCAACTGCCCTCGGGTTGCCACATCATCCTTGAGAAGAAGGCCAAGGAGCTGATCCTCGACAACGTCCGCAACCAGCTCAAGGTCAACGTCACGCAGCTCGCGCGCGAAGTCTCCGAGTATGCGGAGCTGCGGCTCTCGGCTTACCTCCGGGAGAGCGGTCGAGAGATCAAGGAGCTGTACCGCGGCAACGGAAACTCCTGGACGGGCCTCCTTCGCCGCGCCAAGCTCCTGGACCCGACCGCGCCCGAGGGCGAGGCAGCGCTCCTGAAGCGTGTACCGGCGTTCCTCCACGTCGACGACCCGGCCCGTGTCTCGGCGTACACCAAGCTTCTCAGCGACGACGCCCCGGCGTACGACCAACTGTCCAGCCAAGAGCAGGCGTACGCCCGCATGCTCTTTTTCTCTTTCTGGCCCCTGGCCGGCGGGTTCGCAAGCTACGAGGAGGGCTTGGAATCCCTCCGCGATCAGCATGCCCTCCGGGACGAGGTCCGCCAGGTCCTCGCCCATGCTCTGGAGCTGGCCGACCACCTGCCCATCCCACTCCGCGGTGCGCACGCCGATCTACCCCTGACCGTGCATGCTTCGTACAGCCGCGAAGAGATCCTCACAGCCCTGAAGAAGGCGGAGCTGGGCGGCTTCCTGCCCGGGATCTTCCGCGAAGGGGCGAAGTGGTGCGAGAACACCCAGACGGACGCCCTCTTCGTCACCCTGGAGAAGGATGAGAAGGACTTCTCTCCGGAGACCCGGTACAAGGACTACGCGCTGAACGAGTCCGAGTTCCACTGGGAGTCCCAGAATCAAACCTCAGAGACGTCCGCGACGGGCGTTCGCTACCAAACCCATCAGGAGAAGGCCACCCACATCTTCCTTTTCGCCCGGCGGTACAAGAAGACGGACATCGGAGGCCCTCATCCTTGGATGCTGCTCGGACCAGCTGACTACGTCACGCACGAGGGAAGCAACCCCATGGGCATCATTTGGAAGCTCCGCCACGAGATGCCCGCCGACGTGGTGACATATTCCGCAATCGCTTCTGGATGAGAGGCATTCGGCAGGCCAACCGTCTTGGGGGCGCAGGAAGGCGCGCAGTGCCCCAGGGTGGAACAGTCGCCGCGGGGCGTAGTTGCCCAGGCCGGGTGAAGTTCGAGGTTCTTGGGGACCGCGGCGTCGATTACCTCCAGCAAGCGGAGGAGCTCCTGGTGGCGGTGGGCGGCGGTAGTGCTGGCGGTGACCGAGCCGGAGACGGTGCCCAGGGGTCGCGGACAGGCTGGTCGTGCCGTGCCGGACGTGGTCACGGGTCGTCTTCGCCGGCGTGGCCGGCGCCATCGGTAACACCGGCTGGGCCCGGTCCTGGGCCTGGGTCTGCGACTTCTTTCCATCGTCAGGATCAGGGCCTTCTTTCGCGGCGACAGGTAGATGCCCATCACGTCACGGACCTTGGTCACGAACTGCGGAACGGTCGACAGCTTCCACGACTGTCCGACTCGAACCGGTCCTGCGCCCGGTCCACGGCCTCGTCGACATCACGACCGTGGACGTGCAGCCAGTGGAGGAGGTCGGTGATCAGGCTGATCGCCGCCTCCTCCAGGACAGCCGCGCTCGCTCGGCCCGGCCGCGCTGAGCCCGCACCCGCGCCGTCGGCGTAAAGCGTCAGGCACGCCTCGCCCCGGGCAATGTTCCTGCTCTCGACGTGCCCGTCGGGCGTAGCGAGGGAAGTGGCGAGGTCGCACCAGACGAGCTTCGACTCCGCGCCGAGGAGCACGCCCCACCGGTCCGACACCGCTTCCAGCATTGCCATGCCGCGTCCCGACTCGTCATCGGGTCCCGCGTGCACGAGGGTGGGAAGGGCTTGCGTCTCGGGATCGCGTAGCGCCACCCGTACGTGCGTACCGTTCATCGTGACCACGAGGGTGGTCGGGGTGCCCTCGCCGACGTGTCCGATCACATTTGCCACGAGTTCGCTGACGCATGTCTCGGCCACGTCAGCGACACACGAGAGTCCCCACCGCCTCAGACACAGGCGCACGGCTCGTCTCACCGCGCCCACCCCCGCGGACTCGGCCAGGAACGACAGTTCCCAAGGCTTCCGCGTCATGCATCCGTCGTTTCCATTCACCGCGCACACCGCCCCTTCTCCATCGAGCCCCTGCCCTCACCCTGTGCCCAAGGGCGGTGACTCACAGACGCCATGCGCCACACGGTGACATCTACACATCCCGCCGTGCAATGTGCAGGAAGCGATTCCCTCCAACGAGTGATTGGCGAACTTCGCCGTTTCCGATGGGATGTAACTCCCCGACTTGGAGTAGGTGTTGAAGTGGCCGGTTCCCCCACCGCCCGTCGCCGACGACTGGCGATCGAACTGAAGAAACTCCGCGAAGAGAGCGGCCTGACCTGCAATACCGTCGGCAAGGAGCTCGACTGGAGCGGGTCCAAGGTCAACCGGCTGGAGACCGGCCTCGGCCGCGTCCAACCCTCGGACGTCGACGCCCTGTGCCGCTTCTACGGAACGTCCGCCGAACTCAGGGACCTGCTCAAGTCATTCGCCAAGGAGTCCAAGACCAAGGGATGGTGGCACGGCCACGGCGACGCGGTCCCCGCATGGTTCTCGGTCTACGTCGGCCTCGAACAGGCGGCGTCCGACCTCCGCAGCTACCAGAGCGAGTTCGTCCCGGGCCTGCTCCAAACACCCGCGTACGCCACCGAACTGAGCCGAGCATCCGCAGACCAGTCGGACGAGGAGATCGCGAGCCTCGTCGAGGTACGAATGCGCCGCCAACGGTTGCTCACCGCGACCCCGTCGCCGGATCTGTGGGCAGTGATCCACGAGGGCGCCCTCCGCCACGTCATCGGCGACCGCTCCACCATGGTCGAGCAGATCGAACGCCTCCTGGACGCCGCGTCCTTGCGCAACGTGACCGTGCAGATCCTGCCGTTCGACGCCGGTTCCTACCCCGCGACAGGCCCGTTCACCATCCTGGGCTTCCCTGAGCAGGAGGACCCGGACGTCGTCTATCGCGAGGGGCTGACCGATTCCGTCTACCTCGAAAGCGCTGCGGATGTCAGCATGTACAACAAGGCGTTCGACCTTCTGAGAGCCTTCGCGCTCGGCCCCGAACGGTCGGCCTCGTTGATGCGCACCATCCTGAAGGAGCATGACCGATGAGACAGGCCCCCGCCCTCCCCCAGTGGCGCAGGAGCAGCTACAGCAACGGGACGGGGGGCGAGTGCGTCGAGGCCGCGTTCATCGGTGACGGTGCCGCCGTGCGCGACAGCAAGCAGCCGGAGCAGGGACAGTTCCGCGTACGAGCCGCCGCATGGGGCGACTTCGTGCGCTCGGTACGAGGAGGAACACTGGTGTGACGCAGCAGGCCGCACCCACAGGCGCAGACGCTGAGCCAATCGGCCGGCATCGCGCGGACTCACCGGAGCTGTGATGGAACGCGAAGAGAGCCACCGGTGGTTCAGGTCGTCGTACAGCGGCGGCAGCGGCACGGAGTGCGTGGAGGCCGCGTTCGTCGGTGAGGGTGCCGCCGTACGGGACAGCAAGCGGCCCCTGCAGGGACAAATCCGCGTCAACGCGAGGGCTTGGGCGCAATTCGTCAGGTCGGCCCGCGCCCGCGAACTGGGCTGAACCGTCTCCCGTAGCGCCCTCGGCCGCATAGCTTCGGCCACTGGCCCAGTACACCCCGCCCGGGACTGGGCCGATCGATAGCGCCCCCCGGATCGCCTACGCGCCCGGAGTCGGGCGGCCCGGCCTGCGGCGGACTGCGAGCCACGCCCTGATGGTGCTCTCCCGCCAGGCGGGAGAACGCCCGAACTGGTCGTCGGGGAGCGGGAAGTCCGCCGGCCTCAGGCAAAGGTCGCCGGCCACACGCTTGCGCGTGCGCTTGAGATAGAGACGGACCGTGGCGGCCGTGATCCCCGCGGCTTCCGCGACCCCCCCGGTGTCAAGCAGTCGCTCGGGTGGGGTGCCCATGTCTCTCCTTCGCCCGTGCCGTGAGGGCAACGATACCGAGGGGCCGGTGGGCGGCTGCGTGTTCGTTGTGGAAATTCCGTAAGCCGCCACTTAACCGACCGCACCATGGGATCATTTTTGTTGAGGGTCCCCATGGCCCGCGCCCGCCGCGGCCTGCCCCGTTCCCACCCCTGGACTGTGATGCGTCGTATCCCCGGCGCGGCCCCGAGCCGCGTCTCTCACCCGTGCCCCGATTCCCACTGGCAGCCCGTTCCCGCCTCGATACAGGAGGTCGCGGCGACCGCCGCCCGGCATGCTCAGCCCCGGGCGTGGCTGCGTGCTGTGGTGTGGCTGGTGGAGGAGGCCCGGCTCCATCCGAAGGCGGGCGAGGCGACGTTACGCGTCGCGCGGGACCTGGCGCGGCGGATGGACTACATCGAGGGGACCGTCCTGTACGACCTCGACGGGACGGCCACACGCTGCGCGCTGTCCAGAGCGACGGTCAAGCGGCACGTCGCCTACCTCCGGGAGCTGGGATGCCTCGCCTGGGCCCGTCACGGGTCGCGACGCAACCTCCGGCTGCCCGGTCGGGCGTACGCGGGCACGGCGACGGTCTACGCGGCCACCATCCCGTACGCGTACGACCGGGCACACGGCCACCGCGTCGGCGGACGGGGGTTCGGGGCCCGGGTGGTCGGGGTGCCGGTGGCGCCCGCGAGCAACACCGTGGCGGAGAGGGCGGGTCGGCGTGGGCGTGAGCCCCATTCTCTCGGCACTCACCCCCGTACAGGCGCAGTTGAGGTGAGGGGGAGGTTGAAAGACACCCCGCGCACGCGTGCGAGGGCGCGGACCGCCGACCGTCCCGGAGGTTCGGCGCCGAGGAGCCCGATGCGGGTCGCCGCCGACATCCGGATCGCAGCCCGCGTCCGACCGCACGTCCCATGGACGCAAGGCGAGGGACTGCGCCGACTCGCCCACGCGTTGCGGCCGTTGATCGACCGGGGCCTCGACGCCCACGATATTGCCGCGGAACTGACCGCCTGGTGGCTCACCTGGCGCCCCGCCAACCCCGCCGCGTACATCACCGCGCGACTCCGCGACCGGGCGTCCGCCTCTCCGTACGACGACTTGCCGGCAGACGCCCACCCGCAGACCACCGAACCCACCGCCAACCCCGCATGGCAGGAATGGCTTCAACAGCGCTCCGAAGCCGCGGAGTTCAGCGAGAACCAGCGCACCGACGACGACCGTCGCCACGCCCGCCTCTACAGCTGGGACCGCTGGGAGGAGGTCGCCGCCCACTACGCCACCGACCCCGATGACGCGCTGGACCTCTACGGCACCCGCCTGTGCGCGTACGCGGTCAAACGCGCATCGGGCGGTTGGCGGAGACCGTGACGCGGACGCGCCACGCTTTGCGGCTCCACGTGCCGGTGACCGAAAGACGTTCTTCGAAGCCGCACCGGATGTGACCTGCGTTACCTTCAGGAGGACTGATGGGAGGGCTGTGATGACTCGGGGCTGGGAAGCCGATCCTTCTTCGCCGCTGGTGCGCCGTCTGGGCAAATCCCCCGCCGAACTGGGCACCACGGGCGGCGAACAGGGGTGCCCGGACATCTGGGAGCTGGCAAACGGCGACATCGCCGTCGTCGGCCGCGACCTCACCGACTCCTACCTGCCACACCTTCCACCGGGGCTCGTCGTCGCCCCCGACGAACGGATCGTCATCATTCCCCGCAGGACGGCCGCCGCGGCTAAGGAGGACATCCCCGATGCCTAGCCTGCAGACCGAAAGCCAGGGTCAGCGCCTCGGGCTCCAGGACTACTCCGAGGACTTCGAGCGCCATTTCTGGCGATCCGGCTCCGAGGGGTTCTGGAAGCTCGAACGCCGGCAGAGCTTCCGGGAGCCCGGAGTCGCGAGCTGGGAGGCCTTCCACCGGGGGGACTGGGCCGGGGCCCTGGCGCTGATCGAGGGGCAGCGAGGGCACTACGAGGACTACCTCCAGCGCATCCGTACAAGCGGGTTCGCCCTGCACCGTGTCCGCTGTGTGGAAGAGCCGCTCTCTCCTTACCTCCAGTGGGAGCTCCATCTGCTGCACCTGAAGGCTCAGTGCGGGGAGGACACAAGAGTCCTCAGCAAGGACGGCCTCCTCCGATACGAGGACCAGAGCCCGCTCCCGGAGATCGTGGTCCTCGGTTCCTCGGTGATGTACGAGGTCCTCTACGACGACTCCGGAGAGCTCGTCGGCGGCATCCGCTTCGACGATCCACGTGACGTCTCCCGATACCGACGGGCGATCCAGGAGATGCACCGGTCCGGCGAGCCGCTGGACGGCTTCTTCAGCCGCCGGGTCGCCTCGTTGCCTCCCCCGGCGGTGCCCGCCGGTCAACGCCGGACCGCCCACCCGTAACCCAGCGGCGCCACCGCGCGGGGCACGTGAACTTTCGGCCAATACCGCTCGCACACGAGGGCTACGCATGCGCGTCGTCCTGATCTCGTACTCCGCCCCTGTGGGACGAGTCCGACCGGTACATGAGCGCCTTCTCCCCCTTGCACTCTCCCAGGCCACGGCCGACGCCTGGAGCGCGCCGAGGGCCACCGTCCACAACCAGCTGCACGCCGCTCGACCGTCCGGTCGCGGCCTGCGAGCCGCACCCGCGCGGCCTGGCGTACATCCGCGAGCACTGCGGAACCTGCTTCACAGGGCGCTGAACGTCCAGCCATTGGCAGTGAGACTCTCACCCAAGGCTGCTGGCAGAGGGAGCTTGTGAACGACGTCTGCAGGGGGCTGTGCTGGAACACGAAGACGGCTACCAATGGTTCAAGTCGTCATACAGCGGTGGAAGCGGCACGGAGTGCGTCCAAACCACGTTCGTCAACGACGGTGCTGCCGTACGGGACAGCAAGCAGCCAGAGCAGGGCCAGTCCCGCGTACGGGCGTCCACGTGGGGCGACTTCGTGCGTTCGGTGCGCCAGGGCGGGTTGTGGTGAAACGGGGTTCCCCCAGCGACTGGTGAGTCGGCGAGCGCCCTCGTATGCCGCGTCTCGTCATGGCGCACGCAGCCGGCCATGTCAGAAGTGTCCGGGCCAATGCCCCGGCGCGCGGCGGAACGGACGCGCCTCCCGGTCAAGGCGCAGGCCTCCGGCGGCCGTCTGTAGGGTGCGGCAGATGACTACGACCCCCGCGTCGCCCAGCTCCGCCGCCGATGCCGCCGAGACGTTCCTGCGGAACTTCCACGACACCACCCCCGGCCAGCAGTCGGCCGGCGTCCAGGGTGCCCCCCTCGCCGACGGCCGTACGAGCTACCAGGTCCTTGCCGCACAGGTCGCCGGAGCGCGCCGCGTGCTCGACCTCGGGTGCGCCGACGGTGCGCTGCTGGAGGTGCTCGGTGCCGCCGGGGCCGAGGAGTTGGCCGGGATCGACCTCTCGGACCAGGAGCTGGCCCTGGCCCACGCGCGCCCCGCACTCCGCGGCGCGGACCTGCGGCAGGGGCGGGCCCAGGAGCTGCCGTTCGCCGACGGCTCCTTCGACGCCGTGGTGTCCCACATGGCGCTGATGCTGATGCACGACGTGGACCGGGTGGCGGCCGAGGCGGCCCGGGTGCTGGTGCCCGGCGGGCGGTTCGCCGTCGCCGTCGGGGGCGGGGCCGTCGAGGGTCAGGCCATGCGCCTGTTCCTGGAACTCGCCCGCCCCCACTTCAGGGCTGCGCCGCCCGAGCGGTCCCTGCCCCAGCTCGGCAGCGGCAGGCTCCTCACCCGCGAGGCGTTGGACGAGCTGCTCTGCCCGGCCGGGTTCGCGCCGGTCAGCTGGGACACCGTCGTGCTGGAGATGGGCGGCACCCCGGACGAGATCTGGGCGGCCGCCACCCGGTCCTTCTACAACATGGTCGAGCTCGACGAGGAGCAGACCGCGAGCCTGCGCGCCGAGTTCTTCGCCGCCGTCCCCGCCCTGCTGGACACCGACGGGCGGGCTGCGGCGGGCACACGGCTCAACATCGCGACCACCCGCCTGCCGGTGACCTGAGCGCGTCAGGCCGGGCCGACCGGCGCCTCCGCCCCCGCCAACTCCCGTACACGCGCGGCTGACTCCGCCGGCTGCCCCGTCGTCCAGACCGCCCGAACCGCCATCCGGCTGATGCGCCATCCGCTGTCGGTGCGCCGGAGCCGGCCCCCGCGCTCCTCCACCACGTCAACCCGCGCATCGGACTGCGGGACGACGACTTCACCGCGCTCGCGGCCTTCGCCGCCTCCGCGGGGGCCGCCTGAGCACGCCCGGTCCGCGATCGAATCACAACCGTGCTTCCCCTGGAGCGGCCGGCAGGAGACCATGGAGCAACAGCGAGGAGCCGTACCACGGCCCCTCCAGCAGAACGGGGGAAATCATGCTCCTGATCGTTTCGATCGTGGCCGTACTCGTCGTAGCCGTCGCCGTCTGCCTCATCGTCCTCCGCCGCCGGGGCGGAGCCGGCGAGCGCGGGGCCGCCGCACGCGGGGCAGCGCAGCAGGCGCACGCGCAGGGCCTGGCGCAGGGGCACGCACAGAGCCAGGGCACAGGGCCGTACGGGGGCTGACCCGCCCACCACGGGCCCGGACCGGCGCTCCGCTCAACGTGCGCTGCTGGCGGTCACGACGCTCTGACCCTTGTACGACTCCGAGGGTCGCCGCCGTCCGGCCCGCGTACGGCGTCGATGGTTGCCGCGCCCGTCACCGTACGCCGTCCGCGGCCCCCGAGCAGGAGGATCACCGCCCCACCGACGCCACCATCCGCTCCAGCGCCCTCCGCGCCGGCGGCCCCCACGTCGGCTTCCCGTTGGGCAGGCCCCGGTCGCCGTCGTCCGCGATGAGGAGGGCGCCCAGCGCGCGCAGGACGGCCCAGCCGCGGGCCCGGCGCAGGGTTGCCACGTCGGGGGCCGGGCGGTAGGCGGCGTGGAAGCGGTCGGCTGCGCCGTCCGGGAGCAGGGCCCAGACTGCGGAGAGGTCACAGGCCGGGTCGCCCGCGAAGAGGTCGCCGAAGTCGATGACCCCGCAGAACGTGCCGTCGGCCGTCAGCACGTTGGCGGGATGCAGGTCGCCGTGCAGCCACAGCGCGGGCCCCTCCCAGTCGGGGGCGGCGACCGCGTCCTCCCACACCTCGCGGATGCCGCCCGGGTCGGAAGTCAGGCCCCGCTCGGTGACCAGGCCGAGGGAGTGCTCGAAGTGTTCCCCGTACGGGCCCAGCGGCCCACCCCGCCACCGGCCGGCCGGCGCTCCGGCAGGGGCCGGGCGGTGCAGGGCCGTGAGGAACCCGGCCAACGTGTCTGCCGCCTCCTCGGCGCGCGTCGCCGGAACACGGTCGGCCGGCTCGCCCGGCACCCAGGTGGTGACCAGCCAGGGCCGCGGAAACCGTTCGGACGGCACGCCGAGCCGCTGCGGCACGGGAACCGGCAGCGGGAGGCCCGGGGCGAGCACGGGCACCCACGCGTGCTCCTTCAGCAACAGCTCGTCCGCGGACTCCGTCGCCCACGGCAACCGCACGGCGAGCTCGTCCCCCAGCCGCCACAACTGGTTGTCCCAGCCGCGCGCGCCGAGGCTCAGGGGGTGCTCGGCGAGGTCGGGGTGCTGGTCGCGGAGGAGCGCGCGGATGAGGTCGGGGGTGAGGTCGGCGGGGGCGTGAGTCTGGGGCATGCGGGCCATGGTAGTCGGGCGAACTGCGGCGCGGGGAGGGCTATTTATTCCTCCTCGTCGTGCGCGTCAGCACGTAGGTGTTGCCGTCAAGCACAGGCCCGGCAGCCCTCGGCGGTACGGCTCGTACGGCAGCCGCCGACAGCGAATCCCGGTGTTCCCGAGCACGCTGCTGACCCAACGTTTCCCCGTCGGACCGACCTGGACCGTACGGCCCTGGCCGAAGATCCAGGCCGTCTGGAGCGCCTCGGTCCCGTGAGTCAGCCACCATCCTGTCCTGTTCGTATGGGCATGGGCAATGCTGTGGCCACCCACTCAGACCTCTCTACCCGCCAACCAGGTTCCCTAGCGCTGTTCCTGCTCCCCAGGCAGCCGCGTAGCAGATGGGCTGCCCGCCTCCCTCTGAAGCGCCCAGGGTGGGAGCAGCAGTTCCACGGCGACGACTACGACCACCTGCGCCGTTGGCTGCGTTCCCGGAACATCACCCCGCGCATCGCGCGCAAGGGCGTGGAGTCCCTGGCGCCTGGGCCGTCACCCGGTGGACCGTCGCATGGTTGGCCGGGTGCCGCCGCCTGCACCGCCGCTACGAACGCGAGGCCGAGCCCCTCCTCGCCTTCGCCGGCATCGCCGCCACCCTCATCCGCTACCGGCGCCTGGGCGGGTGAGCCATTTCATGCGACGCCGAGGAAGCCCGGGTCCACGCCGTCGAACTGCAGGCACGAGTCACGGCTCAGGCCCAGAAGTTCTGCCATGGGCACCGCGCGACGGCTGGTCGCCAACAGGTCCTGGCGGGCCTCGGCCGACCACAACGGCGGAAAGAACGACAGCCCCTGCCGCCCGGTCAGCGCGGAGACCTCGCTGCGCCAGCCGTCCCACCGCAGGTTCCCGTAGAACTCCTCAAGTCCTCCCGCGAGAATCCAGGACAGCCAGGCCGAGTGACCGGCACCCAGAGACGTCCAGCCAAGGGCGTCGGGGGCAAAGTAAACGGCCTCGCCCGGCTCGCCGGGCCGACCGGCCGCACGGGGATCGGCCCCATTGAGGACAAAGACCCCGCCCAGCACATCGTGCGCGACCACGAGTCCTCCACCGGGCCGCCATGCTGGATCGAACGTTGAGGGCAAGGCGTTGACCTCCGCCAGGCTCGGCAGTGCCTCAGCCTCGGTGCCACGCGGACTGCCGAAGATCCGCAGCCACCCGCTGTCCACAAGCAGACCGCCGCAGTTCAACACGATTCCGCCCAGGTTCGACCGGGCGGAGACCTGCAACTGCCGTAGGCCGGCGCGGCCCACCTCGGCATCACCGGGAAGCACTTCGACAGGAACGCCGGTACCGGACAGCTCCTCAAGAATGGCCGGCCAGGCCGGATCGTCGACGTTGATCAGCTCATTGACCTCGCGCATCCCGGCATCGTCGCACCACCGCCGCATGCCCAGCCCGCCGGGTCGCCCTGGCTTCGAATCACCAAACGAGATGACGTCCAATGCGTCGGGCGGAGCCCTGCATTCGGCCGTCGCCGCGGTGCGGTGGCGGTTGCCCCCGAGCATACGGAAGCGGCAGCGCAAGCCTCGGGGGATGCCGGGACCGCCCCCGGGCGACCGGGGGCAGCCGTTGATCCGGGCTCGCGAGTGTGCGGAGGACCATCCCCGCGCGTGCGGGGAGCAGGGCATCGTCCAGCACCCGCCCGGTTCCGGCCTGGGACCATCCCCGCGCGTGCGGGGAGCAGCGAAGCCTTATCGAAAGTCGGCACCCCGGCAAGGGACCATCCCCGCGCGTGCGGGGAGCAGAGACCCTCTTGCTTGAGCGCACGGTATGCGCGGGGACCATCCCCGCGCGTGCGGGGAGCAGCCGGAGGTCCTCGACCAGCTTGCGGAGCCACGGGGACCATCCCCGCGCGTGCGGGGAGCAGGCAGTCCATGGCGGGCCCCTTCGGGTCGGGTTGGGACCATCCCCGCGCGTGCGGGGAGCAGGCTCCGCGACCTGCACCTTTACCTCGCGTGGGCGCCGTTTCTGACCACTTTCGCCGATTCCGACATAACCACCTCAACAGCGTCACAACCGATATACCAAGCACCTTAGGCCAGCAACACGGCTGCCCCGCCCTTAACCACTTCTTGCCTGGGCAGCTTCAGACCTGGGCCATTCCATCGACTCCCCACCACGCTCGTCCTCCACCAGCAGAAGGCCCACCGTTTCCCAGTCGGCTCACGCCTTCAAAGCAGCCACCGTGCGCACCCGTTCGCTCATCGCTCGCACGGCACGAGACTTCCCGTGCAGCGCAAGGCTCCTGCGCATCGTCTCGAAGTGCTCGTCCCCACGCGCCGTCGACAGCACCGCGTAGTCGTCGAGGAACGTCCGCCAGGAGGCGCACGCCTCCTCGATGTGGCCGAACTCGAACTGCCGCTGCGCCAAGACCGCGTTGGCGTGCAGACGCCCCTGCCTCTCCTGGCGAGGCGTGGCCTTGATCGACTGCTTCATCGCCTTGATGGACTGCGCCAGCTCCCGGTTCTCGTAGTGCACATGCGAGACATGGAAGAGGTAGGCGGCCTGGCCGTATCCGCCGACGGATTCCCGGCGCGAGTCCGCCCTCGACAGCGCGGCCTCCGTCTCGCGGAGCCGCGCGACGGCGGTCCGCTTGTCTCCGACCATCGCGGACGCATGTGCTTGCTGGCCACGCAGGAAGGCGACCAGCCGGGGGCCGGCCTGTGGTGCCGCCTCGGCGGCAGAATCGGCCAGTTCCAGCGCCTTGCGGCCGTGGCGCAGGTTGGACGCCTGCAGGCTCATGCCCCGGAGCGTTCGGCAGTACGTGACCTGGTCGCGGGACTCCCCCGCGAGCCTGAGCGCCTGAAGGTAGTACTTCTGCCCGAGCCCATGGGCCCGCTCGTACATGGCCATCCAACCGGTCAGGTACGTGAGGTCCGAGGCCGCCGACAGCATCTCGTTGTGGACTTCCTCCGTGGCCCCGGCCTTGAGGTACGAGGCCACCGTGTTGACCAGGAACGCGGCTGCCATGGGCCGTGCGTGTCCGCCACCGAGCTCGTCCAGGATGTCGGCGATCTTGTCGGTCATCCTCCTGACCGTCTCGACCTCGCCCCTGCCGATACGTCCCGTGGGCTTCGTGATCCGCTCGCCGTCGTCGGCGTGGGCCACGTCGGCGAACAGCGGAACGGAAAGCACGGCCGAATACAGACCGGCAGCGAGTACGCCACGGCGTGAGGGGTCCATGTCCGCCTTCCCGAGTTGCAGCAGCGATTCAACAGCGTCACCCTGCGCGGCACCCGGTGCCGCCTTCGGACGCTTGAGTCCGGCCTCGGCATAGGGGACCGGCCGCCCGAGCTTGCGCTCGAATGCCTCGATGATCAGTGGCCTGACGCGCTCGTGCGGCTGCGCGCCCCTGATCCACTGCGCCACCGTGGACTGGCTGTACGTGAGACCCATGCCGGCCTCGGTGCCGAGTCGGTTCACGGCCTGAGCAAGTTGCGTCTCGGACCATTGCGCCTGGCCAAGAAGGTTCTTCATGCCGGTGTTGCGCTGTTTCTCGGACGCTGTAGCCACGTCAACTCCCCGCGCATTCATGGGATTCATGCTTTGCCCTCGCTTCCAAGGTACCCGTCCCCGCACTCTCCGCGGTTGCCTCTTCACACACCGCCGTCGAACGGCCCCGAGGGAGATTCATGGTGATCACCATGGCGCAGGAACGCGACAACCCAACCGCCGAAGCCGAAGTGGACAGCATTCCGGTGGACGTGGAGTGCATCCGCGACGGGCTGATCCACGCGCTCGAACTACCCCTCGCCACCTCTACACGGGAGGCGATCGACGCGAACATTCGCCAGGTCCGCGGCCATCTCAACCTCCTCATGGGCGAGGACCTCGGATACGACTCCGACGTCGCCGTCCGTGAGCTCTTCCGGCGGGCGTACGCCCTGCTCGACCTCGGCCGACGCCCGATCGAGGCAAGCCCGGCGTTCGAGGCATTCGCGCATCTCCGCGAGACGGCCCGCGTTACCCAGCACTTTTTGGACGTTTTCGAACGGCTCCGGAAAGTGCCGTCGCACCGCTCCGCCCCTTCCGTCCACCCGGTGCAGGAACCAGGGCTGGTCGCAACCAATCCAGCGACCAGCCGAAGAACGCCGGACCTGGATTTCACGCCTCCTTCCGCGCGACCGCCAGAAAGCCGATGCACAACCATCAAGGAGAAGACATGACGACCACCACGATCCCCTTCGCCGCTCGCGCCGCTGAGCCGCCCTGCCTCGTGACCACCTCCATCGCCGGTGTCACATGGGACGAGGACCGCCAGCTCAACGTCCAGCCGGACGGTTCCGCCTGGCACACGGCCGACCACGCCGCATCCACCACCGACACCAACCTGGACGGCAAGGGCGACGACGTGGCCGACCCCTACTTCGCGCCTGCCTCCTGATGGGCGCCGCCCGTCCGGTTCTCGTCGTCGCAGAACGGCTCGACGCCGCCGCTGACATGGTCGTGGACCAGCTCAATCAGCGTGGCGTTGCCGTAATGCGGTTCGATTCGGCCGACTTCCCCCAGCACGTCTCGCTCACGGCGGGCCATCGACCGACTGCGGCGGGATGGGAAGGCACGCTGACCGACGAGCACCGATCGGTGCGGCTGGAGGACGTTCGGGCCGTCTACTACCGGCGGCCCGGACGCCCCCTCATCGCCGACACCGTGACCGAGCCGTACGCGACCTGGGCTCAGAACCAGGCAGACGCGGCCATGCTCAATCTGCTGTCCGCCCTGCCTGTCCGCTGGATCAACAATCCGCACCACGACCGCATCGCCGCCCACAAGCCACAACAGCTGGTCGCGGCAACCCGTGCGGGGCTCCGCGTACCGCGCAGCATCATCACGAACGACCCCGACGAGGCACGCGTCTTCGCCAAGACGGCAGGCGGCCCGCTGATTTGCAAACCTGTGCTCGGGGGCCGTCTGGACACCGGCGGTGACCGGCAGTTGATGGTGGCCACCCATCGGGTCGACGCGGCCGACTTCGACGAAAGTGTGCGGCTGACAGCCCACTACTTCCAGGAGGACATCCCCAAAAAGCACGAAGTGCGCCTTGTCGTCGTGGACGGCAATCTGTTCGGGGGAACGATCATCGGAACCTCCGAGAAGGCTCGAACCGACTGGCGCACCGACTACGAAAACCTTCAGTACGGCACGACGGAAGTGCCCGACGCCGTCGGTGCGGCCGTCCGGCGATTCATGGATTCGTACGGGATCGTGTTCGGCTCGTTCGACTTCGCCGTCACGCCCGACGATGAATGGGTGTTCTTCGAAAACAACCCGGCGGGCACTTGGTCGTGGGTCGAGAATCGCACCGGGCTGCCCATTGCGGCTGCGCACGCCGACTACTTGCAAGGAAGCTCGACATGACCGACACGAACGACCTCACGTCGGCCGCGCTGCGCGCCGGGTTCGCCGCCGCCCTCGGTGAAGGTGGCCGGCAGAGCCGGTGGCTGGCCGCGTTCGCCGACGTTCCGAGGGAGCACTTCGTACCGAGCTTCTTTCAGCAGGACGAGCAGGGCCGCTGGTACGAGGTCTCCGAGAGCGACCCCGGCTATCTCGAAGCCGTCTACTCGGACACCGCGTTGACGACCCAGCTCGACGAGCACGGTGTGCCGACGTCATCGTCCAGCGAGCCCCGGCTGATGCTGACCATGCTCGACGCCCTGGATGCGGAGCCCGGCCACCGGCTCTTCGAACTCGGGCTCGGTACGGGGTACAACGCCGCCCTGGCCTCGGCGCTCCTCGGAAGCGACAACGTGGTGAGCGTAGATGTCGATCCGGAGCTCGTCCGGCGTGCGCGGAAGCATTTGGAGCGGGGGCGTTATCGCCCCCACGTGTTCGCCGGGGACGGTGCGGAAGGCTGCCCGGACCGGGCTCCGTACGACCGCGTCATCGCGACGGCCGCTCTGCGGCGCATCCCTCCCGCGCTGCTGGAGCAGGCCCGTACGGGAGCGGTCGTCGTCGCCCCCATCGGCTTCGGCATCGCGAAGGCCGTCGTCTCGGAGGGCGGGGAGGCGTCCGGACGGTTCCTGCCGGTGCCCGCATTCTTCATGCCGCGCCGCGTACCCGGCAAGGCACCGGACTTCGCGGGGCTGGAGACCCAGCTCGGGAGGACCACGTCGGTGCCCGTGACCGACGTACTGGACCGGTTGAGGTTCCCCCTGTCCTTGGCCCTTCCCGGCTACCGCTCGTGTTCCTGGCGGGACGACGAGGGCGAGTTGACCGGAGTGGGGCTCTGGACGGAGGACGGCTCGACCGCCACGGTCCACGTCTCGGGGAGAGTCCGACAGACGGGGCCGCGGCACCTTTGGGAGGTCGTGGAGGAACTGGCTGCGGTGTTTCCCGACGGTGAGCCTGCGCGGGAGGATTTCGGCTTTACGGTCAACGCGGCGGAGCAGCGGGCTTGGTACGGGGAGGTGGGTGGGCCTTCGTGGGCGATGTAGTTGCTGCGGTGCGGGAGGGGGCGTGTGCAGTACGTCGGGCGGAGCCCTGAATTCGGCCGTTGTCGCGGTGCGGTGGCGGTTGTCCCCGAGCGTACGGAAGCGGCAGCGGTAGCCTCAGGGCCATGCCGGGACCGCCCCCGCGCGGGCCGGGGGCAGCCGTTGGTCCCGGCTCGCGAGTGTGCGGAGGGCCATCCCCGCGCGTGCGGGGAGCAGGCGGCCTTGGTGGCGACGTCGGCCTTGGCGTTGGGACCATCCCCGCGCGTGCGGGGAGCAGTCGATCGCGGACGCGGGCAGGCGGGTGGTGGGGGGACCATCCCCGCGCGTGCGGGGAGCAGATGGGGCGCACTGCCCAGCCCGCCGGGCTCAAGGGACCATCCCCGCGCGTGCGGGGAGCAGGGCGTGGCGGCCGCGGGCGAGGAGCTGGTCGAGGAACCATCCCCGCGCGTGCGGGGAGCAGTCCTCGTCGGAGGGGAACAGCCATGCCAGCGCGGGACCATCCCCGCGCGTGCGGGGAGCAGACCTCCACCACGTCGCCCGCTTCCAAGGCCGGGGGACCATCCCCGCGCGTGCGGGGAGCAGACCATCGGGAACGCGCCCGGGTCGCCGTGGTCGGGACCATCCCCGCGCGTGCGGGGAGCAGGTCACGGCCTGCACCGCCGCGTTCATCTGGACGGGACCATCCCCGCGCGTGCGGGGAGCAGGGACTCGCCCACGACGACCAGGACGTCGTCGAGGGACCATCCCCGCGCGTGCGGGGAGCAGTCCGCGTACGACACGGACACGACCCCGGACACGGGACCATCCCCGCGCGTGCGGGGAGCAGGGTCGTACGTCGGAGCAGGCCGTCCAGGCGCAGGGACCATCCCCGCGCGTGCGGGGAGCAGCCGCACGCCACCTGCCCGGCCTGCGGGCACATGGGACCATCCCCGCGCGTGCGGGGAGCAGGCTTCGCGACCTGCGGCTTTACACCGCGCGAGTGCAGTTTCTGACCACTTTCGCACAGTCCGGCATAACCACCTCAACGCCCACACAGCTGACATACAACGCAGTCCAGGTCGACAACCCTACCGCCCAAGCCGCTCACCCCGCCCCCAGCCGTCACCCTCCATCCACCCAAACCCGCTCCCCCGCCCCGCTCACCGTCAGCCCAAACTGCGACCACCCCGGCCGACCCAGTCCCACCCACCAGCCGTACGCAGACGCCACCTCGTCCCACAACCGCCGCGCCCCCTGCTGCCACACCCGGGCGCCGTCCGCCCCATCCGCCACCAACGCACACGCCCACGAGCGGTCATTCCGGCTGTAGAACCAGTGGGGTTGGGCTCCCCCGCGCTTCGCCGCAGCCACGTACGTGCAGGCGGGCACCCGAAGGCCCAGGGCGAACGTCAGGGCGCTGAAGCGGTCGGCCGACGCCAAGGCCCTCGCCGCATCGGTCGGCTCCATCGTCGCAGGCACATCCGGGAGTTGCGCGGCGTACGCCTCATGGTCGATCGGGGCCGCCCGGTGTGCCCGGAGTTTCATGAACTCGACCGGGCCCGTGAAGCGACCGCTCGCGCTCTCCCCCGACTCGTCCACCCTCAGCCGCACGATGCCGTCCCCGTGTGTGAAGTCCGTGCCCCACGGCGCCACGATGATCCCTCCGGGGCGCGTCTGCTCAACCCAGGCGTACGGGAGTCGGCGTACGCCGCACGTCGCGATGACCCGGTCGAACGTGCCCCGGCCCGGAGCGCCCGCGCCGCCGTCTCCGTGGATGACCTCCACCGGAGCGCCGAAGAAGTGGTCCAGGGTGTAGCGGGCGCGCGACGCCACCGCCTCGTCCACTTCGACGCTCACCACGTTCTCCTCACCGACCTTGTGCGCGAGGAGCGCCGCGTTCCAGCCCGTCCCCGTGCCGATCTCCAGGACGCGGCAGTAGTCGTCGACCGTCAGCGCGTCGAGCATCCGCAGGACCACGCTCGGCATCGAGGCCGACGACGTCGGCATGTTGCCCGGGTCGCGGCCCTCGTGGGCTCCGTCGTCCCACTGCGTGACGATCGGCACGTCCGCGTTCGCGTACCCGCGCCACGCCTCCGCGTCCTCCGTCCGCGATACGTGGACCGTCATCCCGGTCGCCATGTCGAACGGCCACATCGTGTCCGGCAGGAACGCCTCGCGCGGTACGTGCGCGTACGCGTCCATCCACTCCGCCTTCAGGGCGCCGCCGCTGGCGAGGGCGTACCCCGTCTCCTCGCGGGTGGGGTAAGCCGGTGTCGTCTGCCCGCTCATGCTTCCGGCACGTTCTTCGGAGGGTTCGGGACACCCGGCCCGCCGTCCGGCGAGGGCGGGTCCTTGGGGCCGGGCCACGGGGTTCCGGGCAGGCCGTCCCCGCCGCCGTCCGCGTGTGTCGTGAGGGTGTTCATCCGTCCGTCCTTTCGGTGAGGTGAGTGGTTGATGCGGTGTACGGGCGCGCTACAGGCGGAACTTCGCACGCATCGCGTTCGTCTCGCGTACGCGCTCCCGAATGCCGTCCGCCGCGCTTTCCGGCGTAGCCGGGCCGTCCGGACAGACCTCCGCTCCGCAACGGCACGGAGGGAACTCCGCGAGCGATGCGTAGCGCGCGAGGTCCGGGCGCCCGCGCGGTTCGCCGTTGACGGCGTCCTCGCCGGCTCGGGTGGCGGTCGGGCCGGGGGCCGGGGCGGTTTCATGCTCTTCGACAGGCACGCTTTCGTGTCCCTCCGTAGCGGTTTCACTACCAAGCGCACTCAGCGTGGCCTAGCCTCACGAGGTCAGCAACGTGGCAGTCAGGGAGGGCACATTGGTCAACATCAAGGAACTGAACCCGGACGCATCGCCGCAGGCGGCCTACGGGGCACGTTTACGCAGGATGCGGGAGGCGCGCGGCTGGATTCAGGATCACATCGCCACGATGGTCGGCTGCACCGGTCGGCACATCTCCGCAATTGAAACTGGTCGCAAATCCGCAACCCTGCCGTTCTCTCGAAAACTGGACGTCGCTCTCGAACTCGTCGGCTCACCCGATTCGTTCGAGCGCGAGTGGCGGGAGATGAGGCACGGCAGCCTGCTGGAGGGCTTCCCTGAGTACGTGGGATACGAGGCGCGGGCAGTGGAGATCCGGCTGTTCGAAATCGGCATCATCCCAGGTCTGATGCAGACACCGGAGTATGCGCGGGCAGTGGCCAACGGCGATCTTGAACGCGGCTCAATCACCCCCGAGCAGGCCGATGAGCGGGTCTCGTACTTGCTAGAGCGGCAGACCGCACTGGTGAGGCACCGGCCGCCGATGGTGTTCGTCGTCATGGACGAAAGCTGCCTGCTTCAGGCCGTCGGCGGCCAAAGGGTCTTGAACGCCCAATTGCAACGGTTGGAGGAGCTGGCCGCGCTCCCCAACTGGTTTGTGCACGTTGCACCGTTTGCCATTGGGGCTCGGCGGGCGTTCGACATGCCCGTCAACCTGCTCACACTCGCTGACAGATCTGTCGTCGGGTACGCCGAGTCCCAAGTGCAGGGGTACGTCGACCGGGAACCGTCGTCCGTCGTGCCGATGCTCACGGCCTACCATCAACTCCAGGGCGAGACGCTGTCGCAGGCGGCATCGTTGGCCATGATCAGCCAGTTGCGAAAGGGCACCCCGTGACGACCGAATCCCCCCGTTGGTACAAGTCCTCGTACAGCTCGAACGGCGGCAACTGCATCGAGATCGCCGCCAACGTCGCCGCAACAGCCGGGATCGTCCCCGTCCGTGACTCCAAGCAGTCGACGAGCCCGATCGTGAACGTCTCCACCGACGCCTTCGCCGCGTTCGTCGCTGGCGTCCGGACCGGTGGCATCTGACCGGTTAACCGATACGCAGCCCCACCGCTTCGCACGCGGTGGGGCTTTCGTACGACCGGCTCCGTCAGGCTGCACACGGGATCGGCCACCGCCCCGGGCCCCAAAAAGGCTCCTCCCGGGAAGGTGGGGCTGCGGGCGGCCTACGAGGCGGGAGCCTGCTGCTGGCGTGGGAGGGAGGGGCCGGGGGCCATCCCCGCGCGTGCGGGGAGCAGTGGAGTCGGCCTTCCGCCTGTTCGTTCGTCACGGGACCATCCCCGCGCATGCGGGGAGCAGATGGGGCCTCAGGAAGACACGCCGCCAAGGGGGGACCATCCCCGCGCATGCGGGGAGCAGGTCGGTGTCGACCGGCGCGGTCCAGGCCGGCGGGGACCATCCCCGCGCATGCGGGGAGCAGACTTCCCGACCTGCGGGTTCCCCTGGCGTCGGCTCCGCCTTCGACCACTTTCGTCGAGTCCGGCATAGCCACCCCAAGACCCCCATGTCAGGCACACACGGCAGCCTAAGCCAACGCTCCCGCCCGGCGCACCGCCTTTCCCCTACGCCTCGTAGAACCGACGCACCGCCGGCCACCCGCGCCACGCGGGTTCCGCCTGGACGCGCCCTACTGCGCCTGACGTAGAACGCGCACCGCTTCGCATGCGGAACCGCCCCCCGGGCACCGGGCGCATACCGGACGTAACGGTTTCTACTTGGGGAGGCTGCTGTGATGGCGAATGCGAAGTTCCGGGGGACGAAGGCGGCCGCGTACGGGGTGGCCGGTCTGCTGGCCGCTGCCGCGCTGGCGGGGTGCGGGTCCGACGACAAGGGTGGCTCCGCGTCCGAGGCGAAGCCCTCCGGGGCGGGCCGGGACGCCGGCAAGTCGCCCACGCAGGTCGTGCAGGCGACCAACAAGAACACCACCGAGGCCGGGTCCGCACGTGTGAAGATCACGACCTCGGTCAGCGCCAAGGGGCAGAGCCAGACCGTCACCGGCTCGGGGGTCATGGACTTCGAGGACGGGGAGAGCAAGCTGGCCATGGAGCAGTCGGGGCAGCGGCTGGAGCAGCGGGTCGTGGACGAGGTGATCTACCAGAAGCCGCCGAAGGGGCAGGGCGGGCTGCCCGGGGGCAAGAGCTGGATGAAGATCGACATCGAGAAGCTGCGCACCTCCGGGGTCGCCGGGAACGGCCAGGTCAGCGACCCGTCCGACTCCTTCGCGTACTCCAAGGCGCTGTCCGAGAAGGACGTGAAGAAGGTCGGTACGGAGGACCTGGGCGGCGTCCGGACGACGCACTACAAGGTCGGCCTCGACATCGACAAGCTCGCCAAGGGCGACGCCGCGCAGGCGAAGAAGCTGCGCGAGCAGCTCGGCGAGACGGTGCCGGTGGACCTGTGGATCGACGGCAAGGGGATCACCCGGCGCCAGCAGATCGAGATGACCGCGCAGCCCACCGGCGGCGCCAAGGACTCCGGGTCGGCGAACCAGGGCAAGGTCAAGGTCGTCATGGACTTCAGCGACTTCGGGACCGACGTCGACGTCGACGCGCCCGCCGCCGGGGACACCGTCGACGTGACGGACAAGGTCGTCAAGCAGGCTGGTCAGCAGAAGCAGCAGTCCTGACCTGCCGGGCCGCCGCCAGGTCCCGGCCGTCGGCCCGCCCGGCGCGCGTGTGGCCCGGGAGGACGCCACGACCCTGGAGTGCGGCTCCCAGCGGGTCCGGTAGGGGCGTACGGCGTCACCGCGTGCGATCACGCGGACAGCGGAGGGATCAGGCTTCGGACGGCGCACCCGTCTCTTTGTCGACAGCCGTCGGGTCCCACAGTCCGGCGGCTGTGCCGCGTGCCACGTGTTCCGCGTAGACGTCGACCTTCAGGGCGATGATGGAGTGGCACTCCTGCAGTGCGCGAATCCGGTCCTCGACGCGCCGTTGGTGGGCGTCGAGGAGCCGCAGGCGTTCGGGTTCGTTGCCCGTTCCCTCCCGGACCAGTTCGGCGAACCGCTTCAGTTCGGCGAGGGGCATGCCGGACTCCCGCAGCCGGACGCAGATCCCCAGCCAGCCGACGTCGGCGGGGCTGTAGCGCCGGCGGCCGCCCGCGTTGCGGTGGACCGGGCCGGTCAGCAGGCCCTCGCGCTCGTAGAAGCGCAGGGCGTGGACGCTCAGGCCGGTGCGGTCGGCGACCTCGCCGATGCCGAGCGATTCGGTGGGGGAGGTCCTGGTCGTCGCCATGCGGGTCAGCCTAGGGCTTGATCTAGACCCTGCTCCAGCTCGTAGCTTCCCGGCATGAGCACTCGTACCGACACCGTGCAGCAACCCGTCGACTCCCCCTTCTCCGCGAAGTCCACCGCCGAGGACGTCATGGCCGGGGTCGACCTCTCCGGCAGGTCCGCCGTCGTCACCGGCGGCTACTCCGGCCTCGGGCTGGAGACCGTGCGGGCCCTGACCTCGGCAGGCGCCCGGGTCATCGTCCCCGCCCGCCGCCCCGAGGCCGCCCGCAAGGCACTCGCCGGACTTCCAGGCGCCGCCTGCGAGGTCGTGCCCATGGATCTCACCGACCTCGGCAGCGTCCGGGCCGCCGCCGCGCACATCCGGGAGACGGCCGGCCGGCTCGACCTCCTGATGACCGTCGCCGGGGTGATGGTCACGCCGGAGCGACGTGCCGGGCCCGGCTGGGAGTACCAGCTCACCGCCAATCACTTCGGGCACTTCACCCTGGTGAGCGAGCTGTACCCGCTCCTGCGCGCCGCCCCGGGCGCCCGCGTCGTCGTCTACAGCTCCGGGGCCCACGGCATCACCGACTTCCGCTGGCACGACCCGCACTTCCGTACCGGCTACGACCGCTGGCAGGCGTACGGGCAAGCCAAGACCGCCAACGTCCTGTTCGCCGTCCACCTGGACGCCCTCGGCCGCGGCGACGGGGTCCGGGCGTTCGCGCTCCACCCGGGCAGCATCATCACCGGCCTCCAGCGGGAGCTGACGCACCGCGAGCAGGTCGACATGGGCTGGCTGGACGAGCGGGGAACGGTGATCGGCGAGGGCTTCAAGTCCCCGTCGCAGGGGGCCGCCACGGGCCTGTGGGCGGCGACTTCCCCGCTCCTCGCCGACCGCGGCGGCCTCTATCTGGAGGACTGCGAGGTGGCACGGGTCACCGACGAGGACGGGCCGATGGACGACGGCTGGGTCCGCGGTTACGCCGTCGATCCGGCCTCGGCCGCACGGCTCTGGGAGCTGTCCGTAGCGGCCACCGGGGCCGGACCGATCGGCTAGTGCCCCTCCCGGCAAACTTTGCCCCGTCGCGGCACTAGCGACGCGCGCGGGGCGGCACGGGACGGACCCGCTCGTCGGCGCTCGATCCGCTCCGGCATCCGCTCCTCGGCCAGTACCCCGAGGCCAACGGGCGGGCTCGCACGAGCCCGCCCGTCGTCGCGTACGCCCGTCCTGCCGGTGACCTCACAGAACGGGGGCGTCAATCGTCAAGTCGTGGAGCGGCCTCCTGGGGCCGCCGACGCAACGGCCCCTCAGAAGCGGAGACAACGTGCGCACCGCATACCTCACGGTCACCATCCTCGGCATCTTCTTCAACGGCGCCGCAGCCGTGACCTACCTCATCGGCCACGAATACCCCAAGTCCCAGGCCGACATGAAGGGGATCCCGCGCAAGTACGTCCCGGTCCTGGGGATGCTGCTGGCCGCGGGCACCATCGGGCTGGCGGCCGGGCTCGCCGTGCAGGCCCTCGGCACGCTCGCGGCCTGCGGGCTGATCCTCTACTTCATCGGCGCGATCATCGCCCATCTGCGGGTGGGCTCCCGCAACATCGTCGGCGGGATCGTGTTCCTGGCCACCGCGATCGCCGCCCTGGTCCTGGGCGTCCAGTACCACGGCGTCTGGTAGGCGGTCGGTCAGGGCCTGTCCGGCGGATCAGGGTCGAACAGGGCGCGGCGTCTGGCGTGGTGCATCGCAAGGCGCCGGAGCGTCCTAATAGCGGAGCCATTCGGGCGTTTCGGCAACGCGGCGAGGTGCCGTGCCAGGCGTCGCGCCCCGACCACGATCCGCCGGACAGGCCCTAGGCGCGGGTGGTGAGGTCCTCGTCCGTGATGGGCCGGACCACCCGGCACGGCGTACCGAGCGCGACGCTCATCGCGGGGACGCTGCGGCTGACCACGCTGCCCGCGCCGATGACCGAGCCGTAGCCGATACGGACGCCGGGCAGGACCACGACGTTGCTGCCGATCCACACCTTGTCCTCGATCACGATCGGCTCCGAGAACCGGCCGAAGTCCGCGCGGCGCGCGGGGTGGAGCGGGTGTCCGGTCGTCGTCAGCGTCACGCTCGGGGCGATCATGACGTCGTTGCCGATCCGGATGTCCACGTCGTCGACGAACGTCAGGTTCACGTTGCCGAAGAAATCGTCGCCGATGTGGACGTTGCTGCCGAACGCCGCGTGGAACGGGGCTTGGAGGACCGTGCGTTCGCCGACCGAGCCGAAGATCTCGACGAGCAGCTCCCGGCGTCGCTCCGTGTCGCCCGGGGGCGTGTGGTTGTACGCGAAGATCTCGTCCTCGCGGCGGCGGGTGGCCAGGAACGCGGCCTCGGTCTCGGTGTAGACGAGCCCCTTGGCGATCCGGGCGTGTATCTCGTCGCGGTCGGCGTGGTCGGCGTGGTCGGCGTGGTCGGCGTCAGCCATCGCGCGGTGTTCCCTTCGTCGGGTGTCCCAGCTCGGTGAGCCGGCGAGCGTACTCCTGGGCGATCGCCCCGTTCGGGGCGGCCGCCCGCGCCTCCTCGTACACCGCCGCCGCCTCCCGCGTACGGCCGAGGCGGCGCAGCGCGTCCGCGCGGACGGCGGCCAGGGCGTGGTGGCCGGCCAGCTCCTTCGGCGTACCGAGCGCGTCGACGGCGTCGAGCTGGGCCTGCGGGCCGTCGCGCATGCCGAGGGCGACGGCCCGGTTGAGGGCGACGACCGGGTTCGTACGCAGGGCGAGCAGGCGGTCGTACAGGGCCACGATCGCCGCCCAGTCGGTCGCGGCGGCGTCCGGGGCGAGGGCGTGCTGGGCGGCGATCGCGGCCTGGAGGACGTAGGGGCCGTCGGCCGGCAACGCTGCACGGGCCAGGGTGGCGTCCTCGACGCGGGCGGACCCGGGGCGCGGGTCGGCCGGGAACGCGGCGCGGGCCAGGGTGGCGCCCTCGACGCGGGCGGGCCCGGGGCGCGTCCCGCCTGCCGGGGAGCCGTCCCCCACGGGACCGGGAAGCGCCTCCCGGGCCAGGGCCGCGCCCTCGGCGATCAGCGCGTGGTCCCACAGCGACCGGTCCTGGTGCTCCAGCGTGACCAGGCCGCCGTCCGCGTCGAGCCGGGCGGCGCGGCGGGAGTGCTGGAGCAGGAGTAGGGCGAGGAGGCCGCGCGCCTCCGGCTCGTCCGATGTCTCGGCCGTGACCAGGCGGGCGAGGCGGATGGCCTCCTCGGCGAGCCGGTCGCGGGTGGTGCTGCCGTCGCTCGGCGCGTAGCCCTCCGTGAAGATCAGGTACAGCACGGCGAGGACCCCGCCCAGCCGTTCGGCGCGCGCGCCGGGGGGCGGCACGCGGTACGGGATGCCGGCCGCCGCGATCTTCCGCTTGGCGCGCAGGACGCGCTGCGAGACGGTGTCCTCGCCGACCAGGAACGCGCGGGCGATCTCGCGCGTGGTGAGCCCGCCGACCGCGCGCAGGGTGAGTGCCACCCGGGCTTCGAGCGGGAGCGCCGGGTGGCAGCAGGTGAAGATGAGCCGCAGCCGCTCGTCGCCGGGCGGCGCCGGCTCGTACGCCTCCTCCAGCGCCGCCGCCTCCGCGATCTTGTCGCGCTCCGTCGTACGGCGGCGCAGTACGTCGACGGCGCGGCGCCGGGCGGCGGTCACCAGCCACGCCCCCGGGCGGCGCGGCAACCCGTCGCGCTCCCAGGCCGGCAGGGCACGGGCGAACGCGTCCTGCGCGCAGTCCTCGGCCAGTTCCCAGTCACCGGTGAGGCGGACGAGCGTGCCGAACACGACGCCCCACTCGGCACGGTGGGCGGCGGCGAGCGCCGCGCGTACGGCTGCCGGTGCGGTGTCACCGGCGAGCCCCGCCCCCGTACTCACCCGAAGTCCCGCCAGAACTCACGCAGTTCAACGATCCCCGACCGGGCCATCGGGCACCGCCCCACGTACTCCAGCGCCTGCTCCCGGTCCCCGTCGACGAACACGAGCCCCGCGACCCACTCCGGCACGTCCGCGTATCCGCCGTCGGTGACCAGGAGTTCGCCCCCGCGCCGCCGTACGAGCGTCGCGTCCTCGACCGGGCTCAGGTGCTCGCCGCCCAGGTAGCGGCCGGACGCGAGGCCGTCCCGTACCCACTCCGCAACCGCGGCCGGGTCCGGGGTATGCGGCGGCGCGGCCGGGTCCGTGCGCACGATCGCGAGGAAGCGGGAGGCAGGGGCGTCGCCCTCGTGCGGGACGTTGTCCGTGCCCGGGCCGTGGTCGACCGGTTCGACCGGGCGGATCTCGATGCGGCCGGCGGTCGCCATCGGGTGCGAGGCGGCGACCTCGATCGCCTCGTCCAGGTCGGCGGCCTCCAGGAGGTCGTACCCGGCGATCCACTCGGCCGTCTCGGCGAACGGGCCGTCGGTGACCAGGACCTCGTCGGCCCGGACGCGGACCGTGGTCGTCTCCGCGACGGACTTGAGCGGCATTCCCTCCAGCCGGACGCCGCGCCCGTTCCACTTCTCGACCCACGCCTCCGGGCTCTCGTCGGTGCGCTCCCCGGCGGGGTCCGTGGCGATGAACAACACGTACTCCATGACCGTTCTCCTTGCTGCCGTGCCGAACGTTTCATGAAGACGACGAACGGTGTCCACCGATTCCGACAGTCCGACGGGAAAAGTTTGAAGCCGGCCTCCGTCAAGCCGAGTCGTCGGATCTCTTGACGTGCCCCTGACTGAATGGCTTCATGGATGCGCACCGGTGTGGGAGCGCTCCCACACGGGTGGTCCGCCCCTCCTCCTCCCCCATCTGGAGCCGCAGTGAGTACAGCGAGACATACGGCGAAGCGTCCCGCCACCGTCATCCTCACCGTCCTGGCCACCCTGCTCGGGTTCCTCGCGCTCGGCGGCCTCGCCCCGGCGCGGGCCGCCGCCGGTACGGGCCTGCACATCAGCGACGGCCGGCTGGTCGAGGGCAACGGCAACGACTTCATCATGCGCGGGGTCAACCACGCGCACACCTGGTACCCGAACGAGACACAGTCGCTGGCCGACATCAAGGCGACCGGCGCCAACACCGTCCGCGTCGTGCTGTCCGACGGCTACCGCTGGAGCAAGAACGGGCCGGACGACGTCGCCGCCGTCATCGCCGACTGCAAGGCGAACCGGCTGATCTGCGTCCTGGAGGTGCACGACACCACCGGGTACGGGGAGGACTCCGCCGCCGGCACGCTGGACCACGCGGCCGACTACTGGATCGGGCTCAAGGACGTCCTCGCGGGCCAGGAGGACTACGTCGTCATCAACATCGGCAACGAGCCCTGGGGCAACACCGACCCGGCCGGCTGGACCGCCCCCACCACCGCCGCGATCAAGAAGCTGCGGGCCGCCGGCTTCGCGCACACGATCATGGTGGACGCGCCCAACTGGGGCCAGGACTGGCAGAACGTCATGCGGGACAACGCCCAGGCGGTCTACGACGCCGACCCGACCGGCAACCTGCTCTTCTCGATCCACATGTACAGCGTCTACAACACCGCCCAGAAGGTCACCGACTACCTGAACGCGTTCGTGGACGCCGGACTGCCCCTGGTCATCGGCGAGTTCGGCGGCCCCGCCGACCAGTACGGGGACCCGGACGAGGACACCATGATGTCCGAGGCCCAGCGGCTCGGGCTCGGCTGGATCGCCTGGTCCTGGAGCGGCAACACCGACCCGATCCTCGACCTGACCATCGGCTTCGACCCGGCGCAGCTCAGCTCCTGGGGCGAGCGCATCTTCCACGGCGCCGACGGCATCGCCCAGACCTCCCACGAGGCCACGGTCTACGGCGGCGCCACCGAGGACGACACCGAGGCCCCGACCACCCCGGGCACCCCGGCCGCCTCCGCCGTCACCGACACCTCCGCGACACTGACCTGGGCCGCGTCCTCCGACAACGTTGCCGTCGCCGGCTACGACGTCGTCCGCGTCAGCGGCGGCACGGAGACCAAGGTCGCCTCCTCGACCACGACGAGCGTCACCGTCACGGGCCTGAGCGCCGACACCGCGTACTCCTTCGCGGTCTACGCCCGGGACGCGGCCGGCAACCGTTCGGCACGGTCGGCAGCCGTGGGCGTCACCACGGACGAGGGGTCCACCACGCCGGCCGGCAGCTGCTCGGTCGGCTACAAGGTGGTCGGTGACTGGCAGAGCGGCTTCCAGGGCGAGATCACCATCCGCAACACCGGCACCGCCGCCATCGACGGCTGGACGCTCGGCTTCGCCTTCGCCAACGGCCAGACGATCACCAACATGTGGGGCGGCACGCCCGAGCAGACCGGCGGTTCGGTGAGCGTGACGCCGGCCTCGTACACCTCCACGATCGCCCCGAACTCCACGGTGACCGTGGGCTTCACCGGCAACCGGAGCGGCACGAACGCGGCCCCTGCCGCGTTCACCCTCAGCGGCGCGGCCTGCGCGACCGCGTGACACGGAGCCGGCCGGCGGGGGCTCACGCCCTGGCCGGCCGGCGCCCTACGTCCGGGAGCGGCCTCCGGTCCCGGGGCCGCTGTCCGCCATGATCGAGCGGGCGTTCCAGGGGCAACCGGGTTGCGGACTTCCGTTACCCCGGGCCCGGTTCAGCCGTTCCTCGGCCGGTCGAACCACATCGTCGCCAACGACGGCACCAGCCCCGCCCAGAAGAGCACGATCGGGACCGTGCGTTCCGTCCAGGGGACCTGGGTGATGAGCAGCGCGCAGAGCATGGCCCACGCCGCCTGCCCCAGCACGACGCGGGCCCAGGCCAGCCGCCGGATCAGCGAGAGCAGGTTGACCCTGACCCCGGCACGCAGGCGGCGGTAGCGCAGCAGGGCGCCCAGACCCCAGATGACCGCCATGGGGACGAGGTCCCAGAGCCGCTGGCCGAGGACCAGGGGCAGCTCGCGCTGCGTCTCGCCGTCCGTCTGGAACAGGTCGATGCCCGCGGCGGCGAGGGCCAGGCAGAGCAGGGCGAGCCAGCGCAGGCCGCGCAGCAGTCGGTACGAGGCCGCGTCCAGGCCCTGCCGCATCGGCGTGGAGTCCGGCGTGGAGGCGAGCGCGTCGGCGTACAGGGTGGCGGCCTCGGCCGCCTTGACGCCGGGGGCGGTCGCCGCCTTCCGGGTCCGGCGGGCCAGGGCGCGCTCGTGCTGCGGGTCGAGCCGGAGGATGGCCTCGTCCATCCGGGCGGCGGCGGCGTGGTCACCGGACATGTCGGCGATGAGCCAGGCCACCTCGTAGGCGTACACCTCCTCGGGGCCCAGCCGGATGGCCTCCTGGGCGATGAGGTCGGCCTCCCGCAGCCCGGCCGTCATGTCCTCGCGCTGGATCTGGCCGCCGTTGGACTTTCCGGAGCTGAGCATCCGGAGGCGCCAGAGCCAGTCGGCGAGCCGTGCGTAGCCGAACCAGTAGTCGGGGGCCAGGCGTATCACCTCGCGCAGCACGCCCTCGGTCTCCGGGAAGCGGCCGCCGATACGCAGGGCGCTCGTGTGCGTGAGGAGCGCCCCGATGTGCTCGGGGTTCAGGGCGAGCGCCCGTTCGGTCGCCGCCAGGGCCTCGGCGCCGTTCTCCTTGTCCCCGAGATGGGTCCGGGCGAGCTCGATCCAGGCCCGGATGTCCTCGGGGTCCTCGGCGAGCCGCCGGGCCAGCAGCTCCCTGGCCTCCTCGTACCGTTTGAGGCCGGTGAGCAGGTCGGCCCGCTCCACGGCGGGGTGCAGGGAGGTGGTCACAGCTTGCGCCTCTTCTTCAGGTACGCCACCAAGTCGTCGTACGCGCCGCCCTCGTTGGCGAACATCGCCACGTTGCGCGCGGATGCGAACCACGGTTCGGCGGAGGGAACGGTCTCGTTCGCGGCGGCCAGCAGGTCCTTCGTGTTGATCATCCGCACGGTTCCGGACCGCACCGAGTCCAGCAGGGCCCGCTCGGCCGCCCCCTCGCAGACGTGGGCCAGGTCCGCGCCGGACAGGCCGTCGGTGGCCTTGACCAGCTTCCCCACGTCGACGTTCTCGATGGGCCGGTCCCGCAGGTGGTAGCGGAGGATCGCCTCCCGGGCGGGCCCGTCGGGCGGGAGTACGAGGATGGTCCTGTCCAGGCGGCCGGGGCGGCGCAGGGCGTTGTCCACGTCCCAGGGCACGTTGGTGGCGGCCAGCACGAAGACGCCCTCGTTCGCCGCCGAGTCGATGCCGTCCAACTCGCTGAGCAGCTGGTTGACCACGTTGCGCATGCCGCTGTGCGCGGTGCGGCTGCGTTTGGCGCCGAGGGCGTCCAGCTCGTCCAGGAAGACCACGCAGGGCGCCTGGCGGCGGGCGGTCTCGAAGACCTCGTGCATGTTGCGCTCGGAGTTGCCGATCCACATGTCGAGCACGTCGTTCACGGACACGGACAGGAACGCGGCGCCGAGTTCACCGGCCACCGCCCGCGCGATGAACGTCTTGCCGCAGCCGGGCGGGCCGTACAGCAGCAGCCCGCCGCGCAGGCTCTTCCCGTACAGCTTGCGCAGTTCGGGGTTGCGGAGCGGGGCGAGGAAGGCGGCTTCCATGCGGTCCTTCACGTCCTGCATGCCGCCGACGTCGGCCAGTCGTACGGTGCCGGGCTGCTCCACGTCCCACGCCTCGGCGTCGCCCGGATCGTCCTGCCCGTCCGCACGGACCGGCGTCTCGGCGAACCGTGGCGGGACGACGTCCCCGACCTGGTTCTCGGCGGCCTTCCAGTCGAACCCGGTGCGCGGGGCCGGCGGTTGCTCCGGGGAAGAGGACTGGGCCGGGGCCGGGGGCGGGGACGGGGCAGCGGGCGGCGCGCCCATCGCACGGAGCATCAGCTCCCGGGCCTGGATGTCGCCCGGTGCGTGCTGGAGGGCCACGGCCGCCTCGGTGACGGCCTCGTCGGCCCGGCCCGCCTCCAGCAGGTGCTGGGCCAGGTGGAGCCGGAGGGGCACGTCGGCGGGGGCGGCGGCGACAGCGGTGCGCAGGCTCTGTATGAGAGGGGGGTCGTCCGACATGATCTACAGCCTAGTGCGGCCCTCCGACACCTCAGGAGGCGCTCAGCGGCCGGACCCCGGGGGCGGTGTGCCGGAGCGGGCCACGGGTGTGCGATTCGCGTTTCCCCCGAACCGCTGAACGTTACGGCTCCGGTAGCTCCGCAGGGGCCCCTCGCCCCCGGCATTTGGATAAAGTGCCGTTTCTACAGCAGCGCTCTCCGGGGGAGTTACGAGTTCATGAGCGGTCAGCAGCCACGCAGAGACGGCAACTCGCAGGTCTTCCAGCCCCTCTCGGGCGACGACCCCACCACCATCGCCGGCTACCGGCTGGCCGCCAAGCTCGGCGCGGGCGGCATGGGCAAGGTGTACCTGTCGTACACGCCCGGCGGGCGGCCCGTCGCCATCAAGGTGATCCGGCCCGAGTTCGGCGAGGACGCGGAGTTCCGGCGGCGGTTCGCGCAGGAGGTGCAGTCCGCGCAGCGCGTGCAGGGGCTGTTCACCGCGCCGGTGATCGACGCCGACACCAAGGGCGCGCAGCCGTGGCTCGCCACCGCGTACGTGCCGGGCCCCTCGCTCGCCGACGCGGTCGTGGAGCACGGCGCGCTGCCCGTCGAGGCGGTGCTGCTGCTGATCGCGGGCATGGCCGAGGCGCTGCACGTCATCCACGGGGCGGGGATCGTCCACCGTGACCTGAAGCCGTCGAACGTGCTGCTCGCGGCGGACGGGCCCCGGGTCATCGACTTCGGCATCGCGTACGCGGCCGACGCGACGTCGCTCACGGGCAGCGGGGTCACCATCGGCACCCCGTCGTTCATGGCGCCGGAGCAGGCCGCCGGGCGCAAGGTCACCGCGGCGACGGACATCTTCGCGCTCGGCCAGGTCGCGGCGTTCGCCTCCACCGGGTCGCCCGCGTTCGGTGAGGGGACCTCGCACGGGGTGCTCTACCGGATCGTGCACGAGGAGCCGGACCTCACCGGTGTGCCGGAGCGGCTGATGGAGCTGGTCGGGCGCTGCCTGGCGAAGAACCCGGAGGACCGGCCGTCGGTCGCCGAGGTGATCCAGCTGTGCCAGACCGCGAACGCGGAGACGGTGCTGCGGCGGCCCGAGGACTGGCTGCCGAAGCCGGTCGCGGCCGACATCACCGTACGGGCCGCCGCACCGGCCCCCGTGCAGACGCCGCCGCCCCCGTCGTCCGCGCCGGCCACGCCCGTCACGCAGCCGGTCGAGCCCGAGCCCGCTGCCCCCGCCGCCCCGGCCGCGTATTCGCCCATGACCCCGGCACCCAGCACCCCGCCGCCCGGGTACGGCCCGCCGGTCACGCCGCCGCCGGGGCAGGGGCCCGCGCCGGTGAGCCCGGGGGCGTTCGGTCCGCCGTCGGGGCAGACCCCGGCCTACGGGTACCCGGCGCAGCAGGCGTCCTACGGATACCCGGGTCCGGCGCCCGCGTACTCCGGCGGGGGCGCGCCGCCGCACGTCACTCAGCCGACGCCGCAGGCCGGCGCGCCGACCCCGCCCAAGCGCCGTCGCGGCAAGGTGGCGGCCATCGCGATCGTCGCGGCGCTGCTGTTCGGCGTCGCGGGCGGCGGTACGGCGTATTTCCTGATGAACGGCGACGACAAGGACACCAAGGACAGCGCGTCCGCCCAGGACAAGAACACGCCCGTCCCGAAGGCGAGCGCGAAGCCGAGTGCGAAGCCGAGCCCCGAGCCCAGCGCCACGGACACGGACGACGACGGCAGCACCCCGGAGGACTCGAACCCGATGCCCTCCGCCACGTCGAGCCCGGATCCCGAGGACTTCCCGGGCATCAACCTCACGAAGGGGTACCACCTGACGTTCGGCGACCCGGAGGTCCGGCCGCAGAGCGGCGCGGACAACGGGTACGACCTGACCTACGAGTCCGGCTATTTCGACGCGGAGAGCGAGGACGGTCGCCTCACCCTGCTCGACCCGGGCCAGGATGGCTCGTTGGACGTCTGCCGTGCGGAGACCCGGTTCGCCGACACCATCCCGATGGAGATCCTGTCCAAGGGGCGCCAGATCTGCGTCACTTCGGGCACAGGACACATGGCGCTGCTGACGTACCAGGGGCACTCGCCGGAGGACTCCCCGAGCGACTACGTCACGATCGACGTGACGGTGTGGCGCAACGCGGCGCGGTAGGGCTCGCGTTGGGGCGGGCGCCGTGGCGGAACCCTGTGTGAGTGGGGTTCCGCACACCCCTGCCATATTCACTGAGAACTGGCACGCGCGTGCGATAACTTCTCCTGGGCGATAGCGAGAGCAAACCAGGGGGAGACATGTCGCTGCGTGACCTGCTGCGCGACGAGATGTTCGCGTCGATGTCCCGCTCCGAGCAGATGGCGTCCTTACGCTCCGCCCGCCTGTACTTCCAACGCCCGGACTCCCCCGGCTTCTTGGTGAGCGAGACCGAGGAAGGGCCGGTGGTGCCGGTCTTCACCTCCGTCGAGGCGCTGGGCCTGTTCGCCGGGGCCTGCGGGTGGGCGTCCACCACCGTAGAGGACCTCGTGGAGCTACTGCCTCCGGGCGTACGGGCGTTGGTGGACCCGCTGGGCCGGCGGCCGCTCGTGCTGGACGCGCATACGCTCGAAGCGGCGGAGACGCGGGAGGCGCACGATGGCGGATCCTGAGGCCGGAAGGACGCCGACGGGGCCGGGGCCGGCCCCGGGAGACGGGTACCGGATCGAGATCGACTCGGTGCGCAAGGTGCTCGCTCCGCTGGAGGAGTCCGTGGTCGCCGCGCACAAGATCAAGCGGGACTGGAACACGTTGTCCGCGGAGATCTCGGAGTCGGCCGATTTCGACATCGTCGGCCCGACCCGGACGATGCTCGAGAAATGGGGCTTCGGCATGGGGCGGGTGGCCGAGGACACGGATGTCGTGGTGGAGACGCTGCGGGTGGTCCTCGCCGCCTACGTGCTGGCCGATCTGCTGTGCATCGAGAACTTCTCGCCGACCGCGGCCAACATCGCCAAGCTGCCGTTCGGGGAAGAGGGCATGAAGGCCTGGCAGGAGGGGTCGCGGCCGAAGTTCGACCCGCCGCCCGAGATCTACCAGGAGCCGTGGCTGGACGACGGCGACTCCGGCAGTTACCAGGATGTGCCCCGGCACCCCCGTCTGCGGGTGGACGGCGGCTGGGAAGTGGACGGCGGATCGAACAAGGGGCCGGTGATATGACGAGCCGTGATGCCATGGAGGGCGGCGAGCGCGAGCGCATACCTCCGCACGCCAAGCCCGACGACGTCATCTACGGCGACCCGGAGGTCGTCGACGGACTCGCCCTGAAACTCCTCGCCTACGCGGGGGCGTTCAAGGACGGCCTGGACAAGCTCGGCGACCTGTCCCTGATGGACTGGACCGGGGCCGGCTCGGAGGGGTTCAAGGAGGCCACCCGCAAGCTCCCCCAGGAACTGGAGTCGGCACAGCAGTACTTCGAGGCCTCCGGGAAGGCCCTGGACTCCTACGCGTACACGCTGCGCTCGGTCCACACGCGTGTCAGGCCGATCATCGACGACGCCGACGAGGCCCGGGCGACCTCCAAGAAGTACTGGAAGCGGGTCACGGACTACAACGCCGCCCTGGAACGCAAGGAAGACCCGCTGCCGGAGCGTCCGCCGGACGACGATCCGGGCCTCGCCGCGCTGCAGGACTGCTACGGCCGCCTGGACAAGCTGGAGAGCGAGCTCGACACCGTCATCGTCGCGGCCAAGCGCAAGCTCGACAACGCCGCGGAGGAAGCCCCCGACAAGCCGCCGCCCCGCAAGGGATGGGACAAGTTCCAGAAGGGGGCCGGAGACTTCTTCGGCGGCGCGGGCGACACCATGCGCGGCTGGTACGAGGGGTTCGACGACCTCGTGAACGACGGCCCGGACGGCCTCGGGCTGCACCTTGCGGGCATGGTGGACGGCGCGTCGTACGCCGTGCAGCACCCCCAGGAGTTCGCCAAGGCCGTCGTCCACTGGGACGAATGGCAGCGCAACCCGGCCAGGGCGGCCGGTCTGCTGACGCCCGAGGTCCTCCTCGCCCTCGCCACCGGCGGCACCGGCGCGGCGCGGCGCGGGGCCTCCGTCGCCAAGAACGCCGCGCAGCGCCTGCGCGGCCGGGTGGAGGGCCTGCGCCGGGACGGCAGCGCCCGCGCGCGGACGGACAGCCACCCGGACAGGAACACCACGCCCAACGAGGAGCGCCCGACGACCGGTGAGCCGATCGACGTGGCGACGGGCGAAATGCTCATGTCCGCCACCGACGTCACGCTGCCCGGCGCCCTTCCGGTGGTCCTGGAGCGGCACTACGTCTCGGGGCACCCGTGCGGGGGCTGGTTCGGCCCCACCTGGGCGGGCACGCTCGACCAGCGGCTGGAGATCGACGGCAAGGGCATCGTCTACATCACAGACGGTGGCATGCTGCTGACGTACCCGGTGCCGACGCCCGGGGAGGCCACGCTCCCCACCTCGGGGCCCCGTTGGCCGCTGTACTGGGACGGCGACCCGGCCGGCACCATGCGCATCGTCGTCCCGGACCGCAACCGCACGCTCCACTTCGCCCCGCTGCCCGTGAGCGGCCGCGAGCTGGCGCTGACCGCGATCACCGACCGGAACGGCGACGGCGACGGCGACCGCATCGACGTCGTCTACGACACCGAGGGCACACCGAAGGAGATCAGGCACTCCGGCGGCTACCGCATCGCCATCGACACCGATCCCGGGATACCTCGGATCACCGCCCTGCGCCTCCTGCACGGCGCACGGCGCGAGCACAGCACCACGCTCGTCTCCTACTCCTACGACGCCGCCGGCAACCTGGCGCAGGTCTTCAACTCGACCAACAAGGCCATGCGTTACCGGTACGACGCGGAGCACCGCATCACGTCGTGGACGGACCGCAACGGCACCTCGTACGGCTACGTCTACGACCGGCAGGGCCGTGTACTGCGGGGCATCGGGCCGGACGGCATCCTGTCGGGCCGCATGCACTACGACGAGACCGCCCGCACCTCCCGCTACACCGACTCGCAGGGCAACACCTCCGTGTACGTCTGCAACGAGGCGTACAAGATCGTCTCCTACACGGACCCGCTGGGAAGCACCACGCTCACGGAGTGGGACGACGACAGCCGGCATCCCGTCGCCGTCACCGACCCCCTGGGCCGCACCACGCGCTACGGCTACGACGACGAAGGCCGGCTGGTCACCGTCGAGCGGCCCGACGGCACGGTGGCCGGGACCGTCTACGACGACCGCGGCCTGCCGCTGGAGACCCGGGAGCCGGGCGGCGCGGTGTGGCGCCACACCTATGACGAGCGCGGCTCCCACACGTCCACCACCGACCCCGGCGGCGCCGTCACCCACTACGGCTACAACGGCTTGGGCCACCTCACCTCCGTCACCGACCCGCTGGGACACACCACCCGGTTCGTCACGGACGCCGCGGGCCTCCCCGTCGAGACGACGACCCCGGTGGGCTCCACCCTCCGGATGCGCCGCGGCCCGCACGGCCAGGTCACCGCCGTCACCGACGCCCTGGGCCGGACCACGCGTCACGGCTGGACGATCGAGGGCATGCCGGCCTGGCGCGAGGGACCGGACGGCGCCCGCGAGGAGTGGCAGTGGGACACCGAGGGCAACCTGGTCCTGCACACCGACGAGGCAGGCAACACCACCACCTACACGTACACCCACTTCGACCAGCCCGCCACGAGGACCGACCCCGACGGGGCGCACCACACCTTCGCCTACGACACCGAGCTGCGCCTGACCGAGGTCACCAACCCGCAGGGCCGGCATTGGCGTTACACCTACGACGCGGCGGGCCACCTGGTCGCGGAGACCGACTTCGACGGTGCCGCCCGCACCTACGAACGCGACCCGGCGGGCCGCCTCACGGCCCAGACGAACGCGGTGGGCCAGACACTGCGCTTCACCCTCGACGCGCTCGGACGCATGACCGCCCAGCTCGACGAGTCCACCGGTGAGGTGACGTCCTACGCGTACGCCGCGAACGGTGCCCTGCTCCACGCGGACAACGCGGACGCGGCGGTGACCCGGGAGCACGACGCGGTCGGCCGAGTCATATCGGAGTCGGTCAACGGCCGCACCAGCACGTACACGTACGACACCGTGGGCCGCCGCACCTCGCGCACCACACCCGCCGGTGTGCGCTCGGAATGGTCCTACGACCCGGCGGGCCGTCCCACCGGACTGAGCCGGGGCGACGGCGCTCTCGCTTTCGCCTACGACGCCGCGGGTCGTGAGACGGAGCGCCGCATCGGAGACGCCACCACCCTCACCCATGCGTGGGACAAGGGCAACCGCCTCACCACCCAGACCCTCGCCGCCCACGACGGCAGCGAGGCGGACCGGATCCTCCAGCAGCGCACCTACGCCTACCGCCCGGACGGCTACCTCACCGAGATACGCGAACTGACCACGGGAACACGGCGGTTCGCGCTGGACCCCATAGGCCGGGTCACGGACGTCCAGGCACACGGGTGGAGCGAGAGATACGCGTACGACAGGACGGGCAACCAGACCCACGCCGACGCACCGCACCACCCCACGACCGGAGAGCGGAGCTACGACGGCGCGCTCATCCGCCGGGCGGGCCGCACCACCTACGAACACGACGCCGCCGGCCGGCTGATCCGCAGAACCCGCAAGCTCCTCAACGGCCAGACCCGCACCTGGACATACACGTGGAACGGGGAGAACCGCCTCACCCGGGCCACCACTCCCAGCGGCGAGGAATGGACCTACGCCTACGACCCCCTGGGCCGCCGCGTCTCCAAGACGGGACCCGACGGAACCGTCCTCGCCTTCACCTGGGACGGCACGGCCCTGGCCGAGCAGTCCGCCCCGGACGACACGACGACCACCTGGGACTACGCGCCCGGCACCCACCGCCCGATGGCCCAGTCCGTCCACCGGCCGGCCGAGGCCGACACCATCCCCCAGTCCGAGTACGACGCCCGCTTCTTCGCGATCGTCACGGACCTGGTCGGTACGCCCGTCGAACTGGTCACGCCGGACGGCACCCTCGCCTGGCAGGCCCGCACCACCCTCTGGGGCACCCCCCTGCCCGCCTCGGGCGGCGAGGTGGACTGCCTGCTGCGCTTCCCCGGCCAGTACGCGGACGAGGAAACCGGCCTCCACTACAACTACTTCCGGCACTACGACCCGGAAACCGCCCGCTACACCACACCGGACCCGCTCGGACTGGCACCGGCGCCCAACGCGGCGGCCTACGTCCGCAACCCCCACAGCTGGACCGACCACCTGGGGCTTTCGGGCGACCCGGAGTGGGCCAACCCGGACGACATCAACTTCTCCCAACGTACGGTGTCACCGAACGACTACGTGGAGCAGATGCGCTCCGGCGAGTGGGACTGGCGGCGTCCCGGTACGGCGCTGAAGGTGATGGAAGTGGACGGTCAGCTGGTGTCGTACGACAACCGACGGCTCGACGCGGCACGCGAAGTGGGGCGGCCGGTCATCATCGAGCGCGTCGACCCCAACGCGCCCCACCCCGAATCGACCACCGGCCGGACGTGGGCGGAACAGTTCAGAAGACGTATGAATAAGGGGATAAACAGAAATGAACTGGGCGAGCCGGTTCCCCCCACCGGACTCCAGGAGAGGCCACGACACGTGCGCAACGGAAGGTGCAAAAAGAAATGACCACGATCGAACGGCTGTGGGAGGAGGACTACCAGCTTCCCATCGAGGACGCGCTCCACTTCGCCGACGGGCGTTCCTACGAGGTCGCCCTCATCTCCGGGGCGCCGGCCCGCCTCGCGGTGCTCGATCCCTTCGATCTCGACGCGATGCTGGCGGAGAACCCGGCCTGGGTGTCCTCGGTCGACGGGCGCGCCGTCGCAGACCTGGGGGACAGGGGGCTGCTGTGGGGCGGCGAGGGGTCGTACGGTTCGGAGGGGTTCATCGTCCGTCTGACTACCGACCGTAAGCTGATCTGGGCGATTTTCTTCGCGGAGTCCAATCCATTCACCCGGATTCGAGTGTTGGGGAACGTCGCTATTTTCTACTCGTCCGCCGAGTTCGAGCTCGCGGTCGACATCGACGATCCCCGGAACCCGGTCCCCCAGGTCAGCGATAGTCCTCCGGATGCCCCTGCATCCACTGGTTGATCCGGTCACGCGTACCGATCAGCCGCATGCGGTGCTCCAAAACGAATTCGGCGATCCAACTCCCCTCGCCGGACTGAAAGAAAGGCCGCGGCACGTGCGCAACGGAGAGTGCAAGAAGAAATGACCACGATCGAACGGCTGTGGGAAGGGGATTACGAGCTTCCCGCCGAGGACGGGCTCTACTTCGCCGACGGGCGCGCGTACGACGTGGACATTACTCCTGGAGCGCCTGCGGGCCTCACGGTGCTCGAACCCTTCGACGTCGACGCGATGCTGGCGGAGGACCCGTCCTGGGTCACCGCGGTGGGCGTGCTCGCCGTTGTGGAACTGGAAGACGGGGGGCTGCTGTGGGGCGGCGAGGGCGGGATGGGCGCGGACGGCTTCCTCGCCCGTCTGACCGCCGACCGCAAGCTGGTCTGGGCGGTGTTCTTCTCGGACTCCAACCCGTTCGACCGGGTCCGGGTGTCGGGGAACGTGGCCACGTTCCACTCGACCGCCGAGTTCGAGCTCGCGGTCGACATCGACGATCCCCGGAACCCGGTCCCCCGGGTCAGCGATAGTCCTCCGGATGCCCCTGCATCCACTGGTTGATCCGGTCACGGGTGCCGATCAGCTCGTCCCGGTCGTCCTCCAGGCTGGTCGTGTCGTCGGCCACCGCCTTGTCCAGGGCGGCGAGCCACTTCAGCGGTTCGCTGAAGTGCGCCGGGTTATCTGCCTTCATCGACACGGCCAGCCCGGTCAGTTCGGAGTTGATCCGGCCCAGGAAGTACGCGCAGTCGTGCCCCGGCTCACAGCTGTCGTAGTACGTGGCCTGGAGGCCGGCGAAGGCGTCCCGCACGGCCTCGGGGCCGGGGTTCGGCGGGTCCGTCCTCGGCGCTTCCTCCGCCTCCTCCTGGGCACGGGCCGCGTCCGCCTGCGCGTCGGCCGCGGCGGCGTTCACCGACGGGGCGACGTACGGGACGTCGGCGCCGGGGCCCTGCGAGGGCGTCGCCTCCGAGCAGGCCGTGGCGGTCGCCAGGAGTACGGCGGTCACCGCCAGGCTCGCGCGTATGCGGGCACGGGTACGAGTACGGACAGGCATGCGACCCCCCCTGATCGGTTGGCCCAGACCTTACCGCGCGGGGTCAGCCCGTGATCAGGCTCTGGAGCGCGGGCGCGTACAGGTCCGCGATGCGCTCCGGTGTCGCGGATGCCCCCGCCCCCTCGCGGTGGAGGCTCAGTGTCGCGCCGAGGCCCAGCAGGTGCCCGGCCAGGAGCTCCGCGCGCAGGGCGCGGTCCTCGCCGGGGAGGCGGGCGGTCAGCGCGTCGGTGACCTGTTCGTGGAAGCGGTCGCGGAGCAGGGAGCGTTCGTCCTGGTTGCCGAGGGAGAAGACGACCCGCAGCAACGGGTCCGACTGGAGCGCCCGGCGCCGCGTGATCAGGGTGACCACCATGTGCCGGCCCAGGACGTCGAGCGGGGCGTCGAAGAGCACCGCCGCGGCCGGTCCGAAGTCGGCCACCGTGTTGAACAGCTCCTCCTTGCGGCCGAAGTGCTTGACCACCAGGGACGGGCTAACCCCGGCGTCCGCCGCGATCCCCCGGATCGTCACCTCCGCGTACGGGCGCTGGGTGAACGCCCGACGGGCCGAGCGGAGGATGGCGTCGCGGCCCGTGCCGCTGTCCGTGGCCGGGGTCGTCGCGGTGGCCTGGCCGCCGGTCATGCGCCCTCCTGGATTCCCGCCGGCCGCGCACCGCCCGTCAGGGTGCCCGGCGCCTTGCGGCTCTCCTCGACCGTACCCGCCCCGGCGGGCCTGCCGCCCGGCAGCATGAGCGTGACCAGCAGGGCCAGCAGCGCGGCGCCCGCCGCGATCACGAAGACCAGCTGGTACGCGTGGAGCGTCGGGGCGGTCCTGCCCCCGGCTTGGAAGGTCATGTTGGCGAGGACGGCGGCCACCGTCGCGCTGCAGAACGCCTGGCCGATCGACCGCATGAGGGTGTTCAGGCCGTTCGCCGCCCCGGTCTCGCTGACCGGGACGCCGCGCATCACGAGGGCGGGGAGCGCCGAGTACGCGATGGCCGTGCCGGAGGCGACGACCGTGGCGCCCGCGATGATGAGCCACAGGCTGTGGCTGGTGAAGTACCGCACCCCGTAACCGGCGGCGATGATCCCCGCCGCGAGCGCGAGGCTGACCTTGGGGCCGTGCTTGGCGGAGATCCGGGCGGAGACCGGGGACAGCGCCACCATGGCGACACCGCCCGGCAGCAGGCACAGACCGCTGACGACGAGCGAGGCGCCGAGCCCGTAACCGGTGGCCTTGGGCTCCTGCACCATCTGGGCGGTGACCAGCGAGTTCGCGTAGAAGGCGAAACCGATGAGCAGGGCCGCGATGTTGGTGAGGAGGACCGCCGGCCGGGCGGAGATCCTGAGGTCGACCATGGGCGTCGCGACGCGGAGCTCGTACGCCCCCCAGAGCAGCGCCACCACGACGGCCGCCACGAGCAGTCCGAGCGTCCGGCCCGAGGTCCAGCCCCAGTCGCCGCCCTGCGTGACCGCGAGCAGCAGGCAGACGAGCGCGCCGGTCAGGCCGAGGGCGCCGAGCGCGTCGAAGCGTCCGCGGCTGCGCAGCGGGGACTCGGGTACGTACATCAGCACGAGCACGATGTCGAGGACGCCGATGGCGCCGGAGACCCAGAACATCGTGTGCCAGTCGAAGTTCTCCACGACCAGCGCGGCGATCGGCAGGCCGACGGCGGCGCCGATGCCGAGGGTGGAGCTCATCAGGGCGACGGCGGACAGCACGCGCTCGGGCGGCAGTTCGTCGCGCAGGATGCTGATGCCCAGCGGTACGACGGCGATGGCGGCGCCCTGGAGCGCGCGGCCCGTGATCAGCACCCCGATGTGGGAGCTCGCCCCGCACAGCACCGAGCCGACCACGAGCACCGCGAGCGAGGCGACGAGCACCCGCCGCTTGCCGTACATGTCGCCGACCCGGCCGAGGACGGGCGTGAACACCGCACCGGTGAGCAGCGTGACGGTGACCAGCCAGCTCGCGGCGGCCGGGGTGGCGCCGGTCAGCTCGGGGATGTGCGGGAGGAGGGGGACGACGATCGTCTGCATGACCGCGACGACGACCCCGCAGAAGGCCAGCACACCCATCGCGAAGCGCGGGTGCGGGGCCTGGGTCGCGGGGGGCGCGGGGGCGGGTATGTCCGCGGGCATGGTTCTCCGTTGCGGGCTCGGCGACGAGGGAGGGGGTGCACGGTTGTTCACCCCTCAGGGTAAACGCTTGTGCACCCCCTCGGCACCGGGAGGGCGGGGGCGCGAGTTAGCCTCGATCCGGGCGCCGGTGCGGCGCCAGGCGACCGGCGCGTACGCGTGCGCGCGGGCGCGCCCCATGACGTGGACGAAGGCGGAGGTGGCTGCGATGGCGAAGGTGCCGGCAGCGGCGGTGGCGGCGGGCGGACTGGTCGGCGGTTACGCCGTCGCGCGGTGGACCCGCAAGCGGCCGCTGGGCGGGGTCGCGCTCGCGGCGGCGGGCGGCGTCGCCGCGTACGAGTGGAACCGGCAGGCGGGCCCGCGCGCCGCCGCCGCGCTGACCACCGCGTACGTGGCCGCGTTCGCGGGCTCGCACCCGCTGGCCAAGAAGGTCGGCGCCTGGCCCGCCGTCTTCACCGTGGCCGGCACGATCGCCGCCGCGTCCTGGGCAGTCACCCGCCGGGCGGCCTGAGCCGGGGCGCCCTCCGGGCGCGGTGACGGGGCGGGCCGGACCTGAACGGCCCGCCCGCCCACGCACCCGGGCCGCCCGCCCACGACCCCAAGGCGCCCGCCCACGACCCCGGGCCGCCCGCCTCCGAGGCCCCGCCGCCTCACGCGGCCCCGCCCCGCGGCCCCCTCACCCCCACAGCGCCCGCGACACCGTGTAGATCGCCAGGCCCGCCAGCGCCCCCACCACCGTGCCGTTGATCCGGATGAACTGCAGGTCACGCCCGATGTGGGCCTCGATCTTGCGGGACGTCTGATCCGCGTCCCAGCCGGCCACCGTGTCGCTGATCAGCGACGTGATCTCCGCCCGGTACGTCGTCACGACGTACACCGCCGCGTCCTCCAGCCAGCCCTCCAGCTTCCCCTGGAGCCGGTCGTCCGTGGCCAGGCGGGCGCCCAGCGACATCAGGGAGGCCCGGGCGCGCAGCCGCAGCTCGCTCTGCTCGTCCTCCGCCGCCGCGATCACCATCGCGCGCACCGACGCCCAGGCGGAGGCGATGACGTCCTGGACCTCGCCGCGGCCCAGGATCTCCGACTTCAGCCGCTCCACCCGGTCCCGGGTCTCCGAATCGGTCTGGAGGTCGGCCGCGAAGTCCGCGAGGAACGTGTCGATGGAGCCGCGCGCCGGGTGGCCCGGCATGTCCCGCATCTCGGTGACGAAGCGGAGCAGCTCCTTGTAGACCCGCTCCCCGACCCGCTTGTCGACGAACCGGGGCGTCCAGCCCGGCGCCCCGCCCTGCACCGCGTCCATCACCGAGTCGCCGTGCACCACGAGCCAGTCGTGCGCCCGGGCGCAGACCAGGTCGACGAGCTTGCGGTGGCCGCCGTCCGCGACGACCTTCTCCAGCATCTTGCCGAGCCCGGGGCCGATCTCCGCCGCGTCGGCCCGCCGGGTGATCGCCTCACCGACGACGGCCTGCACATCCGCGTCCCGCAGGACGGTCAGCGCCCCGCGCAGCGCGGTCGCCAGCTCGGCCGTGACCCGGTCCGCGTGAGCCGGCTCCGCGAGCCAGCCGCCGACCCGGCCACCGATGCCCAGGGAGTGAATCCGGTCACGTACGACGTCCCCGGAGAGAAAGTTCTCGCCGACGAAGGAACCGAGGGAGGCCCCCAGCTGGTCCTTCTTGGTGGGAATGATGGCGGTGTGCGGAATCGGCAGACCGAGCGGACGCTTGAAGAGAGCAGTGACGGCGAACCAGTCGGCCAGCGCACCCACCATCCCCGCCTCGGCGGCCGCGGCGACGAAGCCCGGCCAGCCGCCCACCCCCTCGTTCTTCGCCCAGGTGGCGAGGACGTACACCAGCGCGACCAGCAGAAGGAGGCCGGTGGCCGTGGTCTTCATACGGCGTACGCCACGACGCTTCTCCTCGTCCGCCGCCGTGTACGCGAACGAGGCGAGGCCCGCGGGCCTCGCCCTCCCACCGGGCGCCGGGGGCAGTTCGCCCCGCTCGGTCCGCCCGGTCCCATCGATCCGTTCCATCCACTCCACCCGTCCGCGTACGCACAGCCCCCGGCGACCGCTACGCATTGTGCCTACCTGACCTACTCCCGGGCCGCACGTCGAGTTCCCCGCGCCCTGCCGCATCATGGGAACCGGTCCACTCCCCCTCTTTCCTCTTTTCCGCAAGGAGACACACCGCCCATGCCCAGGCGCCAGGGGTACGCCCTGCTCATCGCCCTAGTGACGGGTACCGCCGTGCTCGCCGCCGCCGTGGCGTTCGCCGGTTCCCTGCTGTTCACCGGGGACAGGGCGACGGCCGCCGCAGCCACCGCCCCACAGGGCGTGGCCCGGACCCCTGCCGCGCCGGCGCACGCCTCCGGGCACTGGCTCGCCACCTGGGCGGCGGCCCCCGTCCTCGGGGTCGCCGACCCGGCACAGGCGCAGGACCGGAGCCGGCGCCTCATCCGCAACGTGGTCCACACCAGCGTCGGCGGCGCCGAGGCCCGGCTCACCCTGTCCAACCTCTTCGGCACGGCACCCCTGCTCATCGACCACGTCACCGTGAACACCCGCCCCGTGACGTTCCGCGGGGCCCCGTCCGTCACCGTCGCGGCCGGCGGGCAGACCGTCAGCGACGCCGTCGCCGTCCCGGTCACCGCCGACGCCGACCTGGTGGTCACCCTGCGCACCCCCACCGCCGACGGCCCGGTCACCACGCACCCCAACAGCCACCAGACCTCGTACACCGAGGACGAACACGGCACCTGGTCCACCACGCAGTGGCGCTACCTCACCGCCGTGGACGTACGCGGCGACGCGAGGGCGACCGCGACGCTCGTCGCGTTCGGCGACTCGCTCACGGCGGGCACCGGCTCCACCACCGACGCGAACACCCGCTGGCCGGACGTCCTCGCCGACCGGCTGGACGGCCGGTACGCGGTGGTCAACGAGGGCATCGGCGGCAACCGCCTGCTGCACGACAACACCGGCCCGCGCGCCCTCGACCGCTTCGAACGCGATGTCCTCGGCGTCTCCGGCGTGAAGACGGTCGTCATCGCGCTCGGCATCAACGACGTGCAGGCCCACCCGAAGGAAACCGACCCCGACCGGATCACCGACGCCCTGCGCGGCCTCACCCGGCGCGCCCACGCGCGCGGCCTGCGGGTCATCGGCGCGACCCTCATGCCGTACCGGGGCTACCACACCTGGGCACCCGCGCAGAACGAGGTGCGCGAGCGCGTCAACGCGGAGATCCGGGCGGGCGGGATCTTCGACGAGGTCATCGACTCCGACCTCGCGATGCGCGACCCGGCCCACCCGCAGCGGCTGCGCCCCGCGTACGACTCCGGCGACCACCTGCACCTGAACGACGCCGGCTACGCGCGACTGGCGGCGCTGATCGACGTCGACACGCTGCTCGGGACCAGGGCGACGACCGACGCGCTCTGAGGGGGCGGGAGGGGGCGGCCTCCTACCGGTCGCCCTTCTCCAGCCGGCCCCGCTCGCGCCGCGCCTCCCGCAGCCGCTGCTTCTCCGCCTTGCCGCGCTTGTGCTCCACCCCGACACCGCCCATCAGCGCCAACCCGGTGATCCGGACCCGGGGCGCGTCCGGTGCGGGGACCGCCTCGTCCCTGGCGTCCTCCCCGAAGCCGCCCATGATGCCGATGCCCCGGACGTCCACGTGCAGATCCGGCGGGACCGTCACATGGATACCGCCCATGATCGTGAAGCAGCGGATCACGGTCTCGCGGTCCTCGAAGTTCGCCTCGCGCAGGTCGATGTTGCCGCCGCCCCACATCGCGAACGCGGTGAAGACCCGGCCGACCGTCCAGTTGCCCCGGCGGCCGAACCCGCCCCAGAACGCGAAGGCACCGCTCGACGTGGCCGGCTTCCCGATCCGCTCCGACCAGCGGGCCGCCGAACCGGACCGGGGCCGCACGGCCGGCGACGACGACGCGGAACCCACGGCCGGCAGATCACGGACGAGCGGCTCCAACTCCCCGTGCGTACGGGCCTTGTACGCGCTGCCGAGACGCTGGTCGAACTCCTCCATCTCCAGCCGGCCCTCCGCCACCGCCTCCCGAAGGATCTCGGCAACACGTTCACGCTCGGCGTCGGAGGCCCGCATCTCAGGAAGTTCGCTCGTCATACCGTGCAGCCTATTGAACGCGTGTGCTCACGTCACCGGCTCCCCGGGCCGGTCGCGCGCGTACATCTTCGCGATGACCGCCTCGATGTCCGGCTCCCGCACCGAGAGGTCCGCCAACGGGTACTCCGCGGCGATCCGCGCCACCAGCGGGGCCGCCGACGCCGGGAAGGCCAGCCACTGACGCGGCCCCTCCACCTTCACCGTCCGCACCGAGGGCTCCGACTCCAGCCGGATCGGGGGGAGTTCACGCTCCAGGTCGACCACGAGCGTCCGCTCGCTCTCCCCCACCTCGTGCAGCCCGGCCAGCGCCCCGTCATACATCAGCCGACCGTGATCGATCACCATCACCCGGCTGCACAACTGCTCGATGTCCGTCAGGTCATGGGTCGTCAGCAGCACCGTCGTCCCGCTCTCCGCGTTCAAGTCCCGCAGAAAACCCCGCACCTTGGCCTTGGACACCACGTCGAGCCCGATCGTCGGCTCGTCCAGGTACAGCACCTCCGGGTCGTGCAACAGCGCCGCCGCGATGTCCCCGCGCATCCGCTGCCCCAGCGACAACTGCCGCACGGGCACGTCCAGCAACTCCTCCAGGTCGAGGAGCTCGACGCACCGGTCCAGGTTCGCCCGGAACCGCGCGTCCGGCACCCGGTACATCCGGTGCATCAGCCGGTACGAGTCCCGCAGCGGCAAGTCCCACCACAACGTCGTGCGCTGCCCGAAGACCACACCGATCCGGTGCGCCAGCCGCGTACGCTCCCGCGAAGGATCGATCCCCGCGACACGCAGCGAACCGCCGCTCGGGGTGAGGATGCCCGTCAGCATCTTGATCGTCGTCGACTTCCCGGCACCATTCGGCCCGATGTAGCCGACCATCTCGCCGCGCTCCACCCGGAAGCTGATCCCGTCGACCGCCCGCACCTGACGCCGCTCGCCACGCAGGAAACCCTTCCGGCGGCGGACGTCGAAGACCTTCTCCAGCCGGTCCAGCTCGATGAAAGCCGCCCCGGCGCCCGTACGCCCGGCCGTACTCGTTTCCGTATCCGTACTCATGCCGCTCCCTCTCCCGTCCCGCTTCAACTTCCCGTACTCCGGTACGCCCGCAGCCCCGTCCGCCACGCCAGGCCCGCCCCGGCCGCGCAGGCGGCGGCCACCACCGGCGGCAGGAACGCCACCCAGTCCGGCAGCCCCAGCGGCAGCTCCCGGCCCAGCACGTACAGCACCGGAAACCAGTTCACGAAGGCCAGCGGCACCACGAACGTCACCCCGCGCACCAGGTCCTTAGCGAAGATCGTCGGCGGGTACTGCAGCAGCGTGTTGCCCCCGTACGTGAACGAGTTCTGCACCTGCGAGGCGTCCTGCGCGACGAACTGGAACGCCCCGCCCGCCACGAACACCGAACCGAAGATCACCGACCCGCTCAGCAGCATCAACGGCAGCAGCACCGCCTTCGCCACGGTCCAGTCGATGTCCACGGCCACCAGCCCGTAGCCCAGCACCAGCAGCCCCTGCGTGATCCGCCCCAGCCGCCGCAGCGCGAAGCGGTCCGCCGCCACCTGCGCCAGGACCGGGACCGGCCGCACCAGCAGCGTGTCCAGCGTGCCGTCGCGCACCCGGCGGCCCAGCCGGTCCATCGACCCCATCAGCAGGTCCGCCACACCGAACGCCGTCCCCGACGCCCCGTACAGCAGTGCGATCTCCGGAAGCGTGTAACCACCCAGCGCATCCACGTGCGCGAACATCAGCATGATCGCCACGAAGTCGAACGCCGTGGCCGCGAAGTTCCCGAACGCCGTCATCAGGAACGACGCCCGGTAAGCCATCGTCGAGCGCAGCCACATCGACACGATCAGCCCGTACGCCCGCACCCCCTCGGCCGCCCGCGACCTCGGAACGAACACCGCCCCCGGCGCCTCCGCCACGGACGCCTCCACCACCTCAGCCACCCTGGACCACCACCCTCCGCGTCGCCACGCCCTGCACCATCCGCCCCGCCAGCAGCAACACCGCGGCCCACGACGCCTGGAACACGTACACCCGCACCAGACCCCAGCCCGTGTGCTTGCCCAGGAACACATCGGCCGGCACCTGGAGCATCGTCGACCACGGCAACAGCCGCGCCACCTCGCCCAGCAACCCCGGGAACAGCGTCAGCGGCAGCAGCATCCCCGAGAAGAACATCCCCGCCAGGAAGGAGATCTGCGCCGCACCCGCCCCGTCCATCAGCCAGAAGGCCGACAGCGCCACCAGATAGCGGATCCCGAAACTCACCACCACACCCAGCGCCACCGACACCAGGAACGCCAGCCACGGCCCCGGCGACCCCGGCAGCGCCAGATCGAAGGCGAGCGCACCCAGCACCATCGGCACGATCCCGCGCCCCAGCAGATGGAAGGCGGCCCGTCCCAAGTCCTGCGCCAGCCACCACAGCTGGAGGTCGACCGGACGGTACAGGTCCACCGCGATGTCGCCCGTACGGATGCGCTCGATCAGCTCGTCCTCGAAACCGCCGCCCATCATCACGCACGTCATCAGCAACGCCTGACCCAGCCACACGAACGTGAGCGCCTCCGGCATGTCGTAACCGCCCAGCCGGGGCCGCTCGTCCCACAACGCCACGTACGTGTAAGCCAGGATGAAACCGAAGACGGTGTTGGTGAACACCCCCGCCGCCGTCTCGATCCGATAGGTGGCATAGCGGCGGAAACCACCCGCCGCCACCACCGCGTACAGCCGCACAGCAACCGCCTCCCCGTCAACGGGTGCCGCACCGCGCGTGGACACCAAAGCGCAGAACCCTAGTCCGGCGACAACGGCCGCCGCGACCGCTTTTCGGCCGTCGATCCAAGGGATATGGGACGAAAAAGGGCACTATGGGATAACTGACCGCGGCCGAGGAGTCTGCACCGACATGAGCGACGAGCCACAGCAGCAGAACGGAGACACCGACCCCCCGGGCTGGGCCCCCAGGGACCTGCCTGCCGACGCCGCCGCCCCCGCCGGTGAAGGGCCCCCGGCAGGCGGCGACACCGGCGCGAAGAAGACCGGCAGGACCAAGCGCCCCAAGCGCACCGGCTGGCGACGGCTCATCCCCACCTGGCGCATGGCCCTCGGCGGCATCCTGCTCCTCGCCCTGATCGTCATCGGCGGCTTCTTCGCCGGCTACCAGCTCGTCGACATCCCCCCGGCCAACGCCAGCGCCACCGCCCAGTCCAACGTCTACCTCTACGCCGACGGCAGCGTCATCGCCCGCGACGGCGACGTCAACCGCGAGAACATCAAGCTCGCCCAGGTCCCCCGCACCGTCCAGCACGCCGTCCTCGCCGCCGAGGACCGCGACTTCTACTCCGAACGCGCCGTCGACATCAAGGCGATGTTCCGGGCCGGCTGGAACACCCTCACCGGCAAGGGCAAACAGGGCGGCTCGACCATCACCCAGCAGTACGTCAAGAACTACTACCTGGGCCAGGAACAGACCGTCGTCCGCAAGACCAAGGAATTCTTCATCTCGATCAAGCTCAACCGCGAACAGTCCAAGGACCAGATCCTGGAGGGCTACCTCAACACCAGCTACTTCGGCCGCAACGCCTACGGCATCCAGGCCGCCGCCCAGGCCTACTACGGCAAGAACATCGGCGACGTCACCACCGCCGAAGGCGCCTACCTCGCCTCCCTGCTCAACGCCCCCAGCGCCTACGACGTCGTCGCCCACCCCGAGAACAAACCCGCCGCCGTCGCCCGCTGGAACTACGTCCTCGACGGCATGGTCAAGGAGAAGTGGCTCACCCCCGCACAGCGCGCCGCGACGACCTTCCCCGTACCCGGCCCCGTCAAGCCCGCCAACAGCCTCTCCGGCCAGCGCGGCTACATCGTCAAGGCCGTCGAGGACTACCTCGTCGACAACGACATCCTCGACGAGAAGACCCTCGCCACCCGCGGCTACCGCATCACGACCACCCTCCAGAAGAAGAAACAGGACGCCCTCGTCGAAGCCGTCGACGACACCGTCATGTCGAAGACCGACGACGACCGCGCGGCCGACCGCAACGTCCGCGTCGGCGGCGCCTCCATCGACCCCGCCACCGGCCACGTCGTCGCCCTCTACGGCGGCATCGACTACACCCGCCAGTACGTCAACAACGCCACCCGCCGCGACTACCAGGTCGGCTCCACCTTCAAACCGTTCGTCTTCACGTCCGCCGTCGAAAACGACTCCACCACCCAGGACGGCCGCCGCATCACCCCCAGCACCATCTACGACGGCACCAACAAACGCATGGTCGAAGGCCCCGACGGCCCCACCGGCTACGACCCCGCCAACGAGGACGACCGCAGCTACGGCCCCATCACCGTCCGCACCGCCACCGACAAGTCCGTCAACGCCGTCTACGCCCAGATGGCCGAGGACGTCGGCCCCGAGAAGGTCCGCCAGACCGCCATCAGCCTCGGCATCCCCAAGGACACCTCCGACCTCACCCCCACCCCCTCCATCGCACTCGGCGTCGCCACCGCCAGCGTCCTCGACATGACCGAGGCCTACGCGACCCTCGCCGCCCACGGCAAACACGGCGCCCACGTCCTCGTCAGCAAGATCACCAAGGACGGCGAGAGCGTCACCCTCCCCCGCCGCACGGTCAAACAGGCCGTCAGCCGCCAGGCCGCCGACACCACCACCTCCATCCTCCGCAGCGTCGTCGACGGCGGCACCGGAACCGCCGCCCAGGGCGCCGGACGCCCCGCCGCCGGAAAGACCGGCACCGCCGAGGAGGACAAGGCCGCCTGGTTCGCCGGCTACACCCCCGACCTCGCCACCGTCATCGCCGTCATGGGCCAGAACCCCGACACCGGCGCCCAGAAACCCCTCTACGGCGCCCTCGGACTCCCCCGCATCAACGGCGGCGGCGCCCCCGCCGAGACCTGGGCCACATACGTAGGGACCGCCCTGCGTGGCACCCCCGCCCAAAGCTTCGACCTCGACGTCGAGAAGGGCACCGACGACACCGCGCTGCCCACCGACGAGGGCACCGCCCCCGGCGACACCGGCCGCCGCACCCCCACGGCCACCCCCCGCCGCACCCCGTCCACGACACCGTCCCGGACCCCGTCCGCCCCGCGCACCACCCCCGGCACCACCGACACCCCGGCCGGCGGCACCACGGACGGCGGAACCGACACCGGCGACGAGGACGGGGGCGGGGACACCGACGGCGACGGCGGAGACGCGGGCGGCGACGAGGGCTTCCTCGAAGGACCCCGCGGCACCCGCGCCCCCGGCACCCGCGCACCCAGCGCCCGGCCCTGAAGCCTCAGTGCCCCGAGGTGGCCTTCAGCCCCACGACCGCCACCAGCAGCAGACACACGAAGAAGATCCGGGCCGCCGTCACCGGCTCGTGCAGCACCACCATGCCCAGGACCGCGGCACCCGCCGCACCGATCCCGACCCACACCCCGTACGCCGTACCGATCGGCAGCGTCCGGGCCGCATGCGACAGCAGCATCATGCTCGCCACGATCCCCAGGCCCGTGAACACACTCGGCCACAACCGGGTGAACCCCTCGGTGTACTTCATCCCGATCGACCAGGCCACTTCCAGCAGACCGGCGACGACCAGCAGAACCCACGCCACGACAGCACCTCCGACGAGACAGAACACGCGAACAACACGGGTGCGTCGTCTTTGCGGAACCCGGTACGGCGCGTCTCGTCGGGGTATTTCCACCGTAGCAAAGGGCAGACAAAGGGCCCGGTGACAACCGTCACCGGGCCCTTCCACGCATACGACCAGCGGCTACAGATACAGCCCGGTCGAATCCTCCGAACCCTCGAACCGGTCCGCGGCAACCGCATGCAGGTCGCGCTCACGCATCAGCACGTACGCCACACCCCGCACCTCGACCTCCGCCCGGTCCTCCGGATCGAACAGCACCCGGTCACCCGGCTCGACCGTCCGCACGTTCTGCCCCACCGCCACCACCACCGCCCACGCCAGCCGACGGCCGACCGCGGCCGTCGCGGGAATCAGAATGCCCCCGCCGGAACGCCGCTCGCCCTCGGGCGACTCGGACCGGACCAGCACTCGGTCGTGCAGCATCCGGATGGGCAGCTTGTCGTCGGTGTTCTCGCTCACGCCCCGCAACCTACCGGGCCACGGGGCGCCCGCGCGTCAGGGGGGTCTCGACGCCCGGTCCCAGCACCCGGCCTCAGCGCCTGCCGCGCCGCGAGGACGCGACGACCAGCCCGACCACGCCCACCGCCAGCAGCGCCGCGGGGATCACGCGCTCCAGGCGCGGGCTGCCCGACGGCGACACGAACTGGGCCCTCACGTCCGACACGGCCCGGTTCACCGCCACGTACGCCCGTCCGGCCGTCCGGTCCACGGTCCCGGCGACCTTCGCCTTCGCGTCACCGATGATCGTCTTCGGGTGCACCCGCACCCCGATCTCATCGAGTACCACCGCAAGCTGCTCGCGCCTGCTGATGATGTCCGCCTCGATCTGCGCAGGGGTCCTGGCATCCGACACCGCGCCGCCTCCGTGGTCCTCGTCCGGTAAACCTTCATCGACAGTCTGTCAGTTCCGCCGCATCCGCACCCGGCGGCACCCCCATTACTCTCGGTCCCGTAGACCCCACGTACCAACGAGGAGAACCATGAGCGAGCGCCTCAGGCCCGGCGACACCGCCCCCGCCTTCACCCTGCCCGACGCGGACGGCAACGACGTCTCGCTCGCGGACCACAAGGGCCGCAAGGTCATCGTCTACTTCTACCCCGCCGCTCTTACCCCCGGTTGCACCAAGCAGGCCTGCGACTTCACGGACAACCTGGACCTGCTCGCCGAAGCCGGCTACGACGTCATCGGCGTCTCCCCCGACAAGCCGGAGAAGCTCGCGAAGTTCCGCGAGAAGGAGAGCCTCAAGGTCACACTGGTGGGCGATCCGGCCAAGGAGACTCTTGAGGCGTACGGCGCGTTCGGCGAGAAGAAGCTCTACGGCAAAACGGTGACGGGTGTCATCCGGTCCACGGTCGTCGTCGACGAGGACGGCAAGGTGGCCCACGCGTTCTACAACGTGAAGGCCACCGGCCACGTAGCCAAGATCATCAAGGACCTCAAGATCTGAGGGGCGGCAGGGCCGGTCCACAAGCCGCACGGAACAGCCTGAAACGAGCCATCCACTGAGCCGAATGGCCGAAATCATGTGATGGACATCCCATTCCTTCGCTGAACCGGTTTGCGGCCGCCATGTCCGCGCAGAAGCCTTTCCTGTAACAGTTGCCGAGGAAAGGAACCGGCCATGGCGGCCTCCGACCCCCACCAGGTGGCCGACCCGGAAGCGGTCAAACGTCACCCCGCGCTGTTCCGTGCCATCCGGAAGCGTCAGAACCCCAAGCTGCGGCGCACCGACATCACCATCACGGACGACCAGGCGGTCAAGCGCGCGGTCAAGGCGGCCTCCCTCGGCAACGCGATGGAGTGGTTCGACTTCGGCATCTACTCCTACCTGGCCGCCACCCTCGGCGACGTCTTCTTCCCCTCCGGGAGCGACACCACCCAGCTCCTCTCCTCCTTCGCCACCTTCGCCGTCGCCTTCCTCGTCCGCCCCCTCGGCGGCATGTTCTTCGGACCGATGGGCGACAAGATCGGCCGCAAGAAGGTCCTCGCCCTCACCATGATCTTGATGGCGATCGGCACCTTCGCGATCGGCCTCATCCCCTCCCACGCCACCATCGGCGTCTGGGCCGCGGTCCTGCTGATCTTCTTCCGCATGCTCCAGGGCTTCTCGACCGGCGGCGAGTACGGCGGCGCCTCGACCTTCATCGCCGAGTACGCCCCCGACAAGCGGCGCGGCTTCTTCGGCAGCTTCCTGGAATTCGGCACCCTGGCCGGCTACGTCGGCGCGGCAGGCCTGGTGACCCTGCTGTACGCCCTCCTCAACGACGCCCAGATGGAGTCCTGGGGCTGGCGCGTCCCCTTCCTCGTCGCCGGCCCGCTCGGCCTCGTCGGCCTCTACCTGCGACTGCGCCTCGACGAGACCCCGGCCTTCCAGAAACTGGAGGGCGGCACGGCACACGCCACGGAAGCGGCGGACAGCGTCGAGACCACGGCCAAGGGCGACCTCGCCAAGATCTTCCGCGACTACTGGCCCACGCTGATCCTCTGCATCTGCCTCGTCGGCGCGTACAACATCACCGACTACATGCTCCTGTCGTACATGCCGACGTACCTCTCCGACGAACTCGGCTACAGCGAGACCCACGGCCTGCTCATCCTGCTCGGCGTCATGGTCTTCCTGATGCTGATCATCAACCAGGTCGGCAAACTCTCCGACCGCTTCGGCCGCAAGCCGCTCCTCATGACCGGCATGCTCGGCTTCCTGATCCTGTCGCTGCCCGCCTTCCTCCTGATCCGCCAGGGCAGCATCCCCGCGATCATCATCGGCATGGCGATGCTGGGCCTCTCCCTGGTCTGCATGCTCGGCACGATGTCGGCGGCGCTCCCGGCCCTGTTCCCCACGAACGTCCGCTACGGCTCCCTCTCGGTGGGCTACAACCTCTCCGCGTCGCTCTTCGGCGGTACGACCCCGCTGGTCATCACGGCCCTGATCAGCGTCTCCGGCACCAACCTGATGCCGGCGTACTACTCGATGGCGGCGGCCCTGGTCGGCGTGATCGCGGTGGCCTGCATGAAGGAGACGGCGAACAAACCGCTGGACGGCTCCCCGCCGTCGGTCGAGACGGAAGAGGAAGCAGCCGAACTGGTCCACGCCCAGAGCCCCGACCCGAAGTTCTGACCCGACCCGCCCGGCCACGGCCCGTACGGCTTCCCCCGAAGCGGTACGGGCCGTTCCGCATCTTGTCGGATATCGGACGTGACTCTCCGATAACCGGTTCATTACTCCGTACGAGGCCGCGAACGGGCGGCCGGATGCGGAGATCGCCCCTGGAAGCAGCACCCGGGCCTACCTGCGGGAACGCATGCGAAAGATGGGAGTGGACACCAGCCGCTTCAAGCGCGAGGGTGCCCGCTGGACGAAACGAATCCTCGAACCCGCTGTTGCCGCGTCGAAGAGCGCGCACGGGGTGCTCGGCCATCAGAGAGTCTCCGATGTCTTGGCAGACCTGAACCGCGCGCGGATCGTTCGATCGCCTCGGCGCACGGCTTCGGCGAGCTGGGCCCGCTCCTGGGCGGGCAGTTCTCCGGCACTGAGCGCGCAGGAGCTGAGGAGCCGAAGGCATGCCTTCATTTCGCCGTCCATGGCCAGTTCGCGGGTGAACTGGTGTGAGAGCGCATCGCGTGCGGCGTAGCCGTCCCCGGTTCCCGCGGCGCGGCGGCAGAGATCGGCCACGATCTCCCTGGCAGCGGAGTTCTCTGGTGAGCCCACCAAGTCCAGAATCACCAGCCCAAGTCGAGATCGGCAGGCTGCCAGCCCTTCATGGTCAGGAAGAGCGAGGTAGGCGTCGACGAGGTTACGCAGAGAGCGCCGCCATTCCAGGCCGCTGCTGCGGAGGCAGAGGACCGTCAGGCAGTCCGTGACAGCGGCTTCCCAGACGTCGCCCGGTTCCGTGTGGATCAGCAGATGCTTGGCGTGCGCTGTGTCCGCGTTCAACAGCGCTGTAAGCACAGCTACTTGCCGCCCGTCGAGCATTCGGCGACCAAGACCGCGATGGCGTTGAACGTGTGACAGCGCTTCGCCCCAGCGGCCGGCACTGGTCAGTGCGCGGGTCCCGTCGGCCAGTAGGACGGCCCACAGCCAAGTGGTGACTTCGCGGCGGTCCTGTGCCGTGGACACGAGGTTCGCGGGAACGGTCACGCCGTAAATGGGCGCGGACTGGCCAGCAGCGACAGCATCGAAAAGGGACTCGAGTTGTTGGTACCCCGCGTCTGCGTTACCGGTCCGGAGTTGAAGTCGGGCGAGGTTGGCGACGGGCTCCAAGGCTCGGATCGCGTCTGCGGCTCCGAGGGGGGCCGCGTTTAGATAGGCCGCAGCATGCTGTCGGCACCAGGCGCGGGCCGTGTCCGTGTCACCGGTGTCGGAGGCAACCAAAGCGGCTTGGTTGTAAACGGTGGACGCCTTGCCGAGGTCGCCTTGAGCTGCCGCGGAGTCGGCGAGGAGGGAAAGGGCCTGGATGCGCTGAGGCAGTGGAAGACATGAAGGACGTGGGCGGGCCACGAGCGGGAAGCGCCTTGCGAGGGTGTCAGTAGCTGTTGTCGTTCCGATCGTGAGGGGTGGGCGTCGAACGGGCGTCTCGTTCGGGTGACCGTGGCCGGCTGTGGGCATGAAGGCAGGGCCTCTTGGTAGCTCGGGGTTGCGAAGCCAACCGAGATCCAGGAGACCCTGTTGCCGCAGTTGTACGTGCTCGCGCCGGTGAAGTTCAACTCGGCTGCCCTGTCGTGTGATTGTGTCGCTCACCGGTTCGGGAATGCGGCCGACCATCCAGAGCGTGTTCGGCGGTATCCCTCGGACATGACGGACGCGGAGTGGGCCGTGGTCCGGCCGCTGCTGCCGGTGCCGGGGTGGATGCGAGGTCGGGGCGGGCAGCCGGAGGCGTACTGCCACCGGGCGATACTGGATGCGATCCGCTATCTGGTCGACAACGGAACGAAGTGGCGGGCGATGCCGGCCGACTTCCCGCCGTGGGACCGGGTCTATGCGTTCTTCCGCCGCTGGCGCGACCACGCGCTGGTCAGAGAGTTCCACGACCGGCTGCGCGGCCGGGTCCGCGAGGAAGCGGGCCGGGACGCGGAACCGACGGCCGGCGTGATCGACTCGCAGTCCGTCAAGGCGGACGCCGTCGTCGGCGCCGACAGCCGCGGCTTCGACGGCGGCAAGCTGATCAACGGCCGCAAGCGGCACGTGGTGGTCGACACCCTCGGCCTGCTGCTGGGCGTGATGGTCACAAGCGCGGACATCGGCGACCGCGCTGCCGCGAAGGAACTACTCGCCCAGGTGGCCGGCGCTCATCACCGGCTGGAACTCGTCTGGGCCGACGGCGGCTACACCGGCAGCCTCGTCAAGCACTGCCTGACCGCCCTCGCGCTGGTCCTGGCCATCGTCAAGCGGAGCGACGACATGCGCGGATTCGTGGTGCTGCCCAAACGGTGGATCGTCGAGCGGCTCTTCGCCCACCTGATGCGAAGCCGCCGCCTGGCACGCGACTTCGAACGATCCACCACCAGCTCCGAGGCGATGATCTACTGGTCGATGACCATGATCATGACCCGCCGCCTGGCCCGCTCACGCTCCGCGCGAGGGTGAACCGGCCCGGTGCCGGCTCGGCCAGCCAGCCCCGCGCGACCAGGCGCTTCGCCTTCGACCGCAGCCCTCCACCTTGGCCGACACCACATCCATGCCGAACGCGGCGGCCAGTTCCTGACAGGTCAGCGGCCCTTGACCGAGACGGACCTGATCCTCGAGCGCGGCCAGGATGCGCTGGTAGTCCACCGACAGTGCCGTCCAGTCCAGCCCCTCGCGCCACACCGGAACCTGTGACCTCGCCTTCACCACCAGAGGCGCAGACGCCTCCACCTCGGCTTCCGTCACGGCCCCCTCTGGCACGTCGGTGGCGACCACGCCGGCTGAGTCACCGCCCGGCGCGGACAGCACCGCACCGACACGCTCGCGGGCGATCGTCCACTCCGACCACTCCTGCTCGGCCATCGCGAGCTCGGCCTGGATACGGTCGGCTTCCTCACGCAGCCCGTCCACACGACGACGAGCGGCAAGCTCGTGCTGTTCCAGCAGTCCGACAACCGACGGCATCCGCGACCTCCACGAGAGCGACGAAACGACGACCCATCACTCCCACATCAACGCCGCCCTACCCCTGACCAGCGAAAACACAGTCGTCAGACTCGGAAAGACAACAGCGTCTCAGGCTGGATGGCCTTCGACAACAGTGAGCATGCTGTTGCCCTCCAGCGATTCAGCATCGCGGTGAAACTGGCAGCCCGATCCGGCGACGCACCCTTGAGCGGGCACATCCTGAGAGCCATGGCCCACCAAGCGCTCGACATGGGGTTTCGTCATGAAGCTCTTCAACTCGCGCAGGCTTCTGTGCACGGCCAGCGGTACGCAGCCGCCACCCCGCGAGAACGAGCGCTCCTGGGCGTGGTGCACGCACGGGCTCTCGCAGCGAACCGATACAACGACCGGGCGGCTAAGGCTCTGTTGCGAGCCGAAGACGACCTCTCCAACGCACATGACGGGATCAAGGAGCCTGACCGGACGTTCTTCTTCGGAGAGGCATCCCTCGCCCATGAGACGGCCTGCACATTGCGTGACATGGGCGACCACCAGCGGGCAGTGAAGGAGTTTCGCCGTTCCGTACGTACACGCGGTGCTGCGTTCCGGCGCACGCACGCGGTCACCCTCGGGTATATGGGCGCGACGCAGATCGCCCAGGGCGGCGTGGAAGAGGCATGCGCAACGTGGGCCAGCGTTCTGGACGCGATGGAGGACGGGATCTACTCCGGTCGCGCCAGGCAGAGAGTCGTCGACATGCGGCATCTCCTGTCGCCCTACCGCAAACGCGGCATCCCTGCGGTGGGGGTCCTCGACGCCCGCGCGGCCTCGTATCTCGCCCAAGTAGGTTGATCGACAGCGTCCGTACATCCGAGTCGAGAGGACGGGACCATGGCCTTGGAGATCATTCCGATCGGGGAAGTCGTCGCTGGCCGAACCGAGGTGACCGATGACTACTGGGGCGGTGTCGAGTCCGTGATCCAGCTCGACAAGACAGAGTTCCCCATCGACTCCGTGCAGGGTTTGGAGGAGTTCTCCCACCTGGTGGTGGTGTGGCACTTCGACCAGGCATCACCTGACGATGTCGAGTACCACGCACGGAGCCCGCGGGGGAACACGCAGTGGCCGGCCACGGGAACGTTCGCACACCGCAACCATCGGCGCCCCAACCAGCTGGCTCAGAGCTTCCCTCGTCTGCTGGAAGTTGACGGCCTTCGGCTTCGGGTGACCGATCTGGACGCGGTGGTCGGCACAAAGATCTACGACGTGTCACCGTTCTTCACCGCGATGGGGCCGCTCGGCGTGGTCCGTGAGCCCGCCTGGCCGACCGAGATGCTGGTGGACTACTGGGCGAAGCGGAGCTGAACCGGCAGCGCGGGAGGAATTGCGGCCCGGCCCGTACGGCTTCCCCTCGAAGCGGTACGGGCCGTTCCGCATCTTGTCGGATATCGGACGTGACGTTCCGATAACCGGTTCGTTACTCCGTACGAGGCCGCGAACGGGCGGCCGGATGCGGAGGGGAACGTGCGGGTTCGGTACACGCGCGAGCTGCTTGAAGAGGCGGCGCGCATGACGACGAACATCAATGACGCCGTGCGGTGGTGCGGCGGAACGCCGACTCCGGGAGCGCGGAGCTACCTGCGGCAGAAGGTCGCGGAGTGGGGTGTGGATGTCTCGCACTTCGCCGACACGAGGGTGCGTCACACCGAAGAGAGGCTGCGCGATCTGGTGGCCAATTCCACGAGCGTGGCGGAGGTCGTGCGCCGTCTCGGCATCAATCCGGTGGGGGGAAATCACACGCATATCAGCCGCCGCATCGCCGCTCTCCGCATCGACACATCCCACTTCGTGCGCACGCCACCACGCCGCCCCAAGGGAGCTCGCGGGAACCCCCTTGTTCTCGGCGACCCGCACGACGGCCGGACCCCCGGCGAACGGCTGCGCCGAGAACTGGTACACACGGGGGTGATCGACGCGTGCGCAGAGTGCGACAACCCGGGCGAGTGGCAGGGTCAGCCACTTCGACTTGAAGTCGATCACATCAACGGCGACTGGTGGGACAACCGTCCTGCGAATCTCCGCACCCTGTGTCCCAACTGCCACGCGGCAACCGATACTTACCGCGGACGCAACCGGACGAGGACGGCGTGAGCGGCAAGTACACACGCAGTGTCCTCGAAAAGGCCGCAGCCACGGCGACCAGTCTTGTCGATCTGGTACGTGGGCTCGACGCGCCACTGGGCAGCCGCACATGCCGATACGTACGCGACCGGCTCCGGCACTACGGCATCGACACCTCCCACTTCGTGGATGAACCTCTTCCCGAACGGGCGCGCACGGCCTACACGTCCGCGCTCCTCGCCGAAGCGGCCGCCAACTCGTCCAGCATCAGAGAGATGTTCGAGTACATGGGCTTGCCGCCCAGCGACAGCCCGTACGGATACGTGCGGGCGAAGCTCGATCGACTCGGCATAGATACGTCCCACTTCACCAGCGGGCGCAGGCACGGGGCGCCCTCCGTCCCGCGCGAGCAGCTGGAAACCGCGGTTGCCGAGTCCGGGAGCCTCGCCGCCGTGTTGAAGGCGTTGGGACACGTCGACAACGGCGGCGCTCGCATCCGCCTGAAGCGGGACATCGCGAGATACCAACTGTCGACTACTCATTTCGTCGGGCAAGGCCACTCGGCGGGGACGCGCTCCCCGAACCGCAAACCGGCTGAGGAGATCCTCGTCCTGGGGGACGGCGCCTCCCGAGCCCGGACTTCCCTCTTGAGACGCGCGCTCGACGACGTGGGGCTTCCACGCGCCTGCGCGGTATGCGGAACCGGCGAGTCGTGGCGGGGGAAACGCCTCGTCCTGGAGATCGATCACATCAATGGCGACAGGTCGGACAACCAACTCCGAAACCTCCGCTACCTCTGCCCCTCGTGCCACAGCCAAACAGCGACATTCTCCAAACGCACCCACTGAGCCACCCCGAGGCGGTAGGCTTGCGACGGTATGCGCCCGTACGCCATCGGTGAGCGGCGGCCTTTAGGTGGCCGTGTATGTCGGTTCGAATCCGACCGGGCGTACCGACAGCAAGGTGCCCGGCCCCGTTCGCGGGGCCGGGCATCAGTGCGTCAGCCCACCAGCTCCCGCACCACCGGCACCAGCGCCCGGAACGCCTTCCCGCGATGACTGATCGCGTTCTTCTCGGCCGGGGTCAGTTCCGCGCACGTGCGGGTTTCGCCGTCCGGCTGGAGGATCGGGTCGTAGCCGAAGCCGTAGCCGCCGGCGGGAGCGTGGCGGAGGGTGCCGGTCAGGCGGCCCTCGACCACGCGTTCCGTGCCGTCCGGGAGGGCGAGGGCGGCGGCGCAGGCGAAGTAGGCCCCGCGGTGGGGGTCGGAGATGTCACCGAGCTGGGCGAGGAGCAGGTCCAGGTTGGCGCGGTCGTTGCCGTGGGTGCCGGACCAGCGGGCCGAGAAGATGCCGGGGGCGCCGCCGAGGACGTCCACGCAGAGGCCGGAGTCGTCGGCGATCGCGGGGTGGCCGGTGGCCTGGGCGAGGGCGTGGGCCTTGAGCAGGGCGTTCTCGGCGAAGGTGACGCCGGTCTCCTTGACGTCGGGGACCTCCGGATACGCGTCCGCGCCGACGAGTTCGTGGGTGAGGCCGGCGTCGGCGAGGATCGCGTGGAGTTCGGTGATCTTCCCGGCGTTGCGGGTGGCGAGGATGAGACGGGTCATGCGACCAGTATCGCCGGGCCCGGCCTCACGCCTCGTCGGGCAGGCAGGCGGCCAGGGCGCGGATGCCGGCCAGCACCTCGTCGGCGGTGGGGGCCGACTCCGGGTCGGTGATGTGCTGCATCATCAGGCCGCCGACCAGGGCGAGCTGTACGGACCCGAGGGTGCGCACGGTCTCCTCGGAGAGTTCGTCCTCGGGCGTGCCCGTGACCTCGTACGCCATGCCGCTGCGCCCGTGCCGCAGCCCGGCGGCGACCTGCTCGCGCAGTTCCGGGTCGCGCTGGGCGCGCAGGATCGTCTCCAGGTTCGCCAGCCAGAACGTCTTGTTGGCTGAGAACGCCTCGATGAGGCGGCTCCAGAGCGCCCCGGGGTCGCCGTCCCGCTCGGCCGGCCCGAATGCCTGCCCGCCGGAGTCGAGCGCCTCGAAGAGTGCCTGGTTGAGCAGGGCCTCCTTGGAGCCGAAGTGGTAGCCGATGGCCGCCATGCTGACGCCGGCCGCAGAGGCGAGGTCGCGGACGGTGGTGCGCTCGTACCCCTTCTCGAAGAGGCACTTCCTGGCCGCTTCCAGCAGCTTTTCCCGGTTTCCCATACTCATGCGCCGCATCCTAGGGCCGTCCGAGGGCGTGGGGCGACCGCCTGACGCAGACGTTTTGCGCGATCGCCTCATACAAGCGTCTTGCACGTTCGCCCAACTGCTGGCTATGTTGGCCCCGTTGGCGCACCGAAGATCACGTCGAGCTCTGGAGTCCGTATGAGTCCCCTGAAGTCCCGTGTCACCGCCCTCGCCGCGACCGTCGTCGGCGCGGCACTCGCCACGGCGGCACTGGCGCCGGTCGCCGACGCCTCGGAGCGCCGTCTCCCCTCCCGGGTGGTGACCGCCGAAGGCCCCGTGCAGGGGACGGTCACCGGCACGGTGCGTACGTTCCAGGGCATCCCGTACGCGGCTCCGCCGACCGGCGAGCTCCGGTGGAAGAAGCCGCAGCCGGTCCGGCCGTGGTCGGCCACGCTGGATGCCCGCGCCCCGAGGAGCGCGTGCGCGCAACCGACGGATCAGCCCATCTCGATCGCGGGCGGCGGCAGCGAGGACTGCCTGTATCTGAATGTGACGACGCCGGCGGGGCGGTCGGCGCGGCCCCGGCCGGTGATCGTGTGGATCCACGGCGGGAGCTTCGCGTACGGGGACGGGGCGAGCTACGGCGCGGCGAAGCTGGCGGCCGCGCGGCAGGGTGCGGTGGTGGTGTCGGTCAATTACCGGCTGGGGGCGTTCGGGTTCCTGTCGGCGCCCGGTCTGCGCGCTCCGGCGAATCTGGGGCTGCTCGACCAGCAGGCGGCGTTGCGGTGGGTGGCGCGCAATGCCGGTGCGTTCGGTGGCGACGCGGACAACGTGACGCTCATGGGGCAGTCGGGCGGGGCCTACAGCGTGTGCGCCCATATGGTGTCACCGGGGGCGCGGGGGCTGTTCCACAAGGCGATCCTGCAGAGCGCGGGGTGCGTCGGGCCGGACGGTTCGTTCACGCGGGCGCGGGCGGAGGAGCAGGGCGAGGCCGTCGTCGCGGCGGCCGGGTGCAAGGACGGGGAGGAGGTCGACTCCTGCTTGCGGGGCCTGTCGACGGCCGACCTGGTCAAGGCGTCCGCGTCGGGTCATGACGGGTTCCGGCCGGTGGTGGACGGTGAGGTGGTGCCGGAGGCGCCGTCGCGGGCGATCGCGGCGGGGCGGTTCGCGCGGGTGCCGGTGCTGCACGGTTCGACGCGTGACGAGATGAGCGGGCTGGCCGGTATGGAGGAGCTTTCGACGGGCCGGCCGATGACCGCCGAGAGGTACGCGGAGAAGGTGGCGGAGCGGTTCAAGGCGGACGCCCCGGCGGTGCTGGCCGAGTACCCGGCGGAGCGGTATCCGGCTCCGGCTGTGGCGTTGTCGGCGGCGCTCACGGATTCGGAGTGGTCGACGGCGGCGCTGGACACGCAGCGGGCGCTGGCGCGGCATACGTCGGTGTACGCGTACGAGTTCGCCGAGGAGTCGGCTCCGTACTTCCGGGGGGTGCCGCGTCCGGCGAGCTTCTCCCTGGGTACGAGCCACATGACCGACCTCGCCTACTTGTTCGAGAACGAGCTCTTCGAGCCGCTGGACGCGGCGCAGGCGGAGTTGTCGGACACGGTGGTCGGGTACTGGAGCCGGTTCGCGAGCACCGGGCGGATGGGCGGTCCGGGGCTGCCGGCGTGGCAGCGGTTCACGAACGGTGGGGAGTACGTGCAGCGGCTCGCGTCCGGGAACATCGGGCGGACGGACTTCGCGGCCGGTCACCACTACGTCTTCTGGAAGGGGCTCGCCTCGTCCTGAGGTCCCGTCGGTGTCCCGGCGGCCATGTGTCGCCGGGACTCTTCGCGTCAGGGGGTGCAGACCTTGGCGATCTCGCCGGCGGCGTCGGTGACGGGGGTGATGTCCGGGGTCGCGTCGCCGTTGTCGATGGCGTCGCGGACGTTGGTGACGCCTGCCTGGAGGTCGTCCACGGCCTTGCCCAGGTCGGCGTCGTCCGTCTTGTCGCCGAGGTTGCCGAGTTCCTTCTGGATGTCGTCGAGGGCCTCGGATGCCTGGGTGGGGTCGTCGGAGGCGTTGGAGACGGCCTGGCGGAGGTTGTCGACGCTGGTGGCGATGGCGTCGGCGGTGCGTACGCAGTCGAGTGTCTTGTCGAGGGCGCCGCAGCCCGCCGCCGCGGTGACGGTGATGAGTGCGGCGGTGACGGCCAGTGCGGTGCGGTGGTGCCGGTGGCGCGTGGCCATGGTGGGTCCCTCCCCGGGTGCGGATACGCGGACGGGCGCACGGTTCGATCCGTGCGCCCGTATGCGTATCGACGCCGTCGGCCGGGACTTGGTTGCTTCTTTGCCTTTTCGGGCGGTGAGTTCAGGCGGGCTCAGGCGCCGAGCGTGGTGGCCAGGGCCTCGTTCTGGAGCCGTGCGAGGTCGACGCAGCCGGCGGTGGCGAGGTCGAGCAGTGCGTTGAGTTCCGTACGGTCGAAGGGCTCGGCCTCGGCGGTGCCCTGCACCTCGACGAAGCGGCCGTCGCCGGTGCAGACGACGTTCATGTCGGTCTCGGCGCGGACGTCCTCCTCGTAGCAGAGGTCGAGGAGGGGGGTGCCGTCGACGATGCCGACGCTGACGGCGGAGACGGTGCCGGTCAGTGGCTTGCGGCCGTGCTTGATGATCTTCTTGCCCTGGGCCCAGGCGATGGCGTCGGCGAGGGCGACGTAGGCGCCGGTGATGGCGGCGGTGCGGGTGCCGCCGTCGGCCTGGAGGACGTCGCAGTCGAGGACGATGGTGTTCTCGCCGAGGGCCTTGTAGTCGATGACGGCGCGCAGGGAACGGCCGATGAGGCGGCTGATCTCGTGGGTGCGGCCGCCGATCTTGCCGCGTACGGATTCGCGGTCGCCGCGGGTGTTGGTGGAGCGGGGCAGCATGGAGTATTCGGCGGTGACCCAGCCCTCGCCGCTGCCTTTGCGCCAGCGCGGCACGCCTTCGGTGACGGAGGCGGTGCAGAAGACTTTGGTGTCGCCGAAGGAGACGAGTACGGAACCTTCGGCGTGCTTGCTCCATCCGCGTTCGATGGTGACGGGGCGGAGCTGGTCGGGGGTGCGGCCGTCGATACGAGACATGGCGCCGAGCCTATCGGGTGGCGGGGGCCTCGTTTTCCGGTGCGCCGCAGGCCCCGTCCGGGGTGGGCGGGGCCTGCGGGGCGGGGTTCAGGCGGTCGTCACATCATGTCTTCGATGTCGGCCGCGATGGGGTCGGCGTCGGTGCCGATGACGACCTGGATCGCGGTGCCCATCTTGACGACGCCGTGGGCGCCGGCGGCCTTGAGCGCGGCTTCGTCGACCTTGCTGGGGTCGATGACCTCGGTGCGGAGGCGGGTGATGCAGCCCTCGACCTCTTCGATGTTCTCGATTCCGCCGAGCCCGGCGACGATCTTCTCAGCCTTGCTGGCCATGGCCTTCTCCCTGGTTCCTCATGTGTGTGGGACGGCCCACCACGGGTCCGTTTCGTCACGGTAACGCACGGTTGGCCCAACTTCACGGGCGGGCAACCGCACGGTCCTCAATGATGACGATCACCGGCGTCCTGCCTCACGGCCGGGCTCCGCACCGTATCGCGACTGGTCTACACCAGTTTGCGACAACCGCCAAACCAGGCGTGTCCCGGGAGGATGCCGATGAGTTCGAACGCGGCCGCAGTACCGCAGCGGAAGTGGTGGAACGGGCCGGTCCAGGGCCTGCAGAAGGTCGGCCGCAGCCTGCAGTTGCCGGTGGCCGTGCTTCCTGCGGCGGGTCTGCTGGTCAGCCTCGGCAATCTCTTCGACTCCTCCCTGCACGGCGCCTTCTGGGACAAGTTCGCGAAGGTCCTCCTCAACGGCGGAACCGCGATCCTCGACGGCGAGCTGGGCCTGCCGCTGCTCTTCTGCATCGGTGTCGCGATCGGCTTCGCGAAGAAGGCGGACGGCTCGACCGCGCTCGCGGCCGTCGCCGGCTTCCTGGTCTACCGGGGGGTGCTGACGGCGTTCCCGGTGGACGGTTCGGTGACCAAGGACGTCCCGGAGGGGGTGCCGCAGAATCCGGGCGTGCTGGGCGGGATCATCATCGGTCTGCTGACGGCCGTGGTCTGGCAGCGCTACCACCGCACGAAGCTGGTCGACTGGCTCGGCTTCTTCAACGGCCGCCGGCTGGTCCCGATCCTGATGGCCTTCCTCTGCGTGATCCTGGGCGTGCTGTTCGGGCTGCTGTGGCAGCCGGTGGGCGACGCGCTGACCTGGTTCGCCAAGCAGCTGATCGACCTGGGTGCGTGGGGCGCGGCGATCTTCGGGTTCGCGAACCGGTTGCTGATCCCGATCGGCATGCACCAGTTCCTGAACACGTTCTTCTGGTTCCAGGCGGGCGACTACACCGGGGCCGACGGAGGCACGGTCCAGGGCGACATCTCCCGCTTCTTCGCCGGGGACCCGTCCGCCGGGCAGTTCACCTCGGGCTTCTTCCCGATCATGATGTTCGGGCTGCCCGCGGCGGCGCTGGCCATCGCGCACACGGCGCGGCCCGAGCGGCGCAAGGAGGTGGCCGGGCTGATGCTGTCGGTCGCGCTGACGTCGTTCGTGACGGGTGTGACGGAGCCGCTGGAGTTCTCGTTCCTCTTCGTCGCCCCTCTGCTGTACGGGGTGCACGCGATCCTGACCGGTGTGTCGATGGGCGTCACCTGGGCGCTGGGCGTGCACGCGGGGTTCAGCTTCTCGGCGGGGTTGATCGACTACGTCGTCAACTGGCACCTCGATACGAAGCCTTGGCTGATCATCCCGATCGGGCTCTGTTTCGCGGTCGTCTACTACGTGATCTTCCGGTTCGCGATCACCAAGTTCAACCTGCCGACGCCGGGCCGCGAGCCCGAGGAGGTGGAGGAGGACATCGAGAGGAACCTCACGAAGTAGCCTTTATGCAAGGTCACTGACCTTGTGAGCGCGGCCCCCGGACCATGCGGTCCGGGGGCTTTTCGCATGTCACGGTGCGTATGCGGAGGCTGCTGCGAAGTAGTCGCAAATCGCAGGTTCCTTATCTATCCCTCACCGTGCTACAACTGGTCTACACCACTCAGTGGTCCAGACCACGTGACGCCTACGCGTCCCGTTCCTCGAGTCGTCGCCCACCCAAAACCCCCTGTCCCCGGCGGCGCCTTGCTTACTGGAGGAAGTTGATGAGTACGGCCACCGCTACGGCGGCCCCCGCGAAGAAGCGGGGCTCCGGCCTGTTCCAGGGCCTGCAGAAGGTGGGTCGCAGCCTGCAGCTGCCGATCGCGGTGCTGCCGGCGGCAGGCATTCTGCTCCGCCTCGGCCAGCCCGACGTCTTCGGTGACGACGGTCTCGGCTGGGACAAGGTCGCGTCCGTGTTCGCCACTGCCGGCGGCGCGGTCTTCGACAACCTTCCGATGCTCTTCTGCATCGGTGTCGCCATCGGCTTCGCCAAGAAGTCGGACGGCTCGACCGCCCTCGCGGCACTGGTCGGCTTCCTGGTGTACAGCAATGTGCTCAAGGCCTTCCCGGTCACCGAAGCGGTGGTCCAGAAGGGCGCGGACACGGCCGCCACGTACAACAACCCGGGCGTCCTCGGCGGCATCCTGATGGGTCTCGTCACCGCGATCCTGTGGCAGAAGTTCCACCGCACCAAGCTGGTGGACTGGCTCGGCTTCTTCAACGGCCGCCGCCTCGTCCCGATCATCATGGCCTTCGTCGGCGTGGTCTTCGGTGTCTTCTTCGGCCTGGTCTGGGAGCCCATCGGCGACGGCATATCCAACTTCGGCGAGTGGATGACCGGTCTCGGCTCCTTCGGTGCCGGCCTCTTCGGCCTGATCAACCGCGCGCTGATCCCCGTCGGTATGCACCAGTTCGTCAACACGGTCTCGTGGTTCCAGCTGGGTGACTTCACTGACGCCACCGGCGCCATCGTGCACGGTGACCTGAACCGCTTCTTCGCCCACGACCCGACCGCCGGCCAGTTCATGTCGGGCTTCTTCCCGATCATGATGTTCGGCCTCCCGGCCGCCGCCATCGCCATCGCGCACTCCGCCCGCCCCGAGCGCCGCAAGGCCGTCATGGGCATGATGGTCTCCCTGGCCCTGACCTCGTTCGTCACCGGTGTGACCGAGCCGATCGAGTTCTCGTTCATGTTCATCGCGCCGCTGCTGTACGCGATCCACGCGGTCCTCACCGCGATCTCGATGGCCGTCACCTGGGCCCTGGGTGTCCACGCCGGGTTCACCTTCTCGGCCGGCTTCATCGACTACGCGCTGAACTGGAACCTGGCGACCAAGCCGTGGCTGATCATCCCGATCGGTCTTGTCTTCGCGGTGATCTACTACGTGGTCTTCCGCTTCGCCATCACCAAGTTCAACCTCACCACCCCGGGCCGCGAGCCCGAGGAAGAGGTCGAGGACCTGACCAAGTAGGTCCGGCCCGACAGCCCGAAGCCCTCACCTTCCCGGCGGAAGGTGAGGGCTTCGTCGTACGCGTACGAGCGGCACCGCTCAGATCTCGTACACCGCGCCCGGCGCCGCGAGTTCCGCCGGGCCGTCGAAGACCTCGCGGGCGTCGGCGAGGTTGCGTTCGGCGTCGGTCCACGGCGGGATGTGGGTGAGCACCAGGCGTCCGGCGCCGGCCCGGGCGGCCACCTCGCCGGCCTCGCGGCCGTTGAGGTGGAGGTCCGGGATGTCCTCCTTGCCGTGCACGAACGACGCCTCGCAGAGGAAGAGGCCGGTGCCCTCGGCCAGCTCGTCCAGCGCCTCGCAGGTGCCGGTGTCCCCGGAGTACGTGAGCGAGGAGCCGCCGTGCTCGATGCGGATGCCGAACGTGTCGACCGGGTGGCGGAGCTTCTCCGTGCGCACCGAGAAGGGGCCGATGTCGAACCATCCCGGCTTCAGCGTGTGGAAGTCGAAGACCTCGCTCATCGCGTGGTCGGACGGGGTGTCCGCGTGCGCGGTGGTGAGCCGCTGCTCCGTGCCGTCCGGGCCGTAGACCGGGATGCGGGCAGGGCGGTCGCCGCCGTGCGGGTAGTACCGGACGACGAAGTACGCGCACATGTCGATGCAGTGGTCGGCGTGCAGGTGGCTGAGGAAGATGGCGTCGAGGTCGTAGAGACCGACGTGGCGCTGCAGCTCGCCGAGGGCGCCGTTGCCCATGTCGAGGAGCAGCCTGAAGCCGTCGGCCTCTACGAGGTAGCTCGAGCATGCCGATCCCGTGGAGGGGAACGAGCCGGAGCAGCCGACGACGGTGAGCTTCATGGAGCGTGAACCTCCGAGACGTGGGAACGGGGAGGGTTCGTGCGGTTCTCGCGGTGCGGTTTGTTGAGCGTAAGGCGCGGGGGAGCGGGTCGCTCCTTTGGGGCGGGTCGTTGTGGGGGAACTCACCTGCGCTGTCACCGGTTCGGGTGGTGGGGGCGCCTGCGGCGGGCCTGTTCCCCTACCCGCCCCTTCCCTAAACCGGGGCGCTGCCCCGGACCCCGCTCCTCAAACGCCGGAGGGGCTGGGTTTCGCGGCGGGGCTGGGTTTCGCAGCCGGGCTGGGTTTCGCGGCGCGAATGAAAAAGCCCCCGTTGCCGCAGATCTGCGGCAACGGGGGCACAATCAAGCCCCTCCGGCGATTGAGGAGCGGGGGTCCGGGGGCAGCGCCCCCGGAAACGGCTACGCCCAGAGCTGGCCCTGCAACGCGGCGATCGCCGCCTCCGTGGTAGGCGCGGTGTACACGCCGGTGGACAGGTACTTCCAGCCCCCGTCGGCCACGACGAACACGATGTCCGCGGTCTCCCCCGCCTTCACCGCCTTGTTGCCGACCCCGATCGCGGCGTGCAGCGCCGCCCCGGTGGAGACGCCCGCGAAGATGCCCTCCTGCTGGAGGAGTTCGCGGGTGCGGGTGACGGCGTCCGCGGAGCCGACGGAGAAGCGGGTGGTCAGGACCGACGCGTCGTAGAGCTCGGGGACGAAGCCCTCGTCGAGGTTGCGGAGGCCGTAGACGAGGTCGTCGTAGCGCGGCTCGGCGGCCACGATCCTGATGCCCTCGACGTGTTCGCGCAGGTAGCGGCCGACGCCCATGAGGGTGCCCGTCGTGCCGAGGCCCGCGACGAAGTGGGTGACCGAGGGGAGGTCGGCGAGGATCTCCGGGCCGGTCGTCGCGTAGTGGGCGCCCGCGTTGTCGGGGTTGCCGTACTGGTAGAGCATCACCCAGTCCGGGTGTTCGGCCGAGAGTTCCTTGGCGACGCGGACCGCGGTGTTGGAGCCGCCGGCCGCCGGGGAGGAGATGATCTCGGCGCCCCACATGGCGAGCAGGTCGCGCCGTTCCTGGGAGGTGTTCTCCGGCATGACGCACACGATGCGGTAGCCCTTGAGCTTGGCCGCCATGGCGAGGGAGATGCCGGTGTTGCCGCTGGTGGGTTCGAGGATGGTGCAGCCGGGGGTGAGCCGGCCGTCCTTCTCGGCCTGCTCGACCATGTGGAGCGCGGGGCGGTCCTTGATCGAGCCGGTGGGGTTGCGGTCCTCCAGCTTGGCCCAGATGCGGACGTCGTCCGAGGGTGACAGCCGCGGCAGGCGGACGAGCGGGGTGTTGCCCACCGCGGCGAGCGGGCTGTCGAAGCGCATCAGTTCATGCCGCCGGCGACGGCCGGGAGGATGGTGATGCTGTCGCCGTCGGTGAGCTTGGTGGAGATGCCGTCCAGGAAGCGGACGTCCTCGTCGTTCAGGTAGACGTTGACGAAGCGGCGCAGCTGGTCGCCGTCGACGATCCGCTCCCGGATGCCGGTGTGGCGGCTCTCCAGGTCCGTGAAGAGGTCGGCGAGGGTGTCCCCCTGGCCCTCGACGGCCTTGGCGCCGTCGGTGTAGGTGCGGAGGATGGTCGGGATGCGGACCTCGATGGCCATGGCGTGGGCTCCTGTCGAAGCGGAGTGGTGGCGGTGGGCGTGGGGCGTGCTGCTTGGCCCTCGCGCGGGGGTCGGTACGTGGTGCGGTGGCGCCCGGGCGGTCGGCGGCGCCGGGGGTGGCCCGGCTCAGGCCTCGCGGCCGGCGGCGGGCCGGTGGTTCGTACAGATCGCGCTGGAGAGGCGGCACAGGTCGACGTGCAGGCGCGCCACGAGCAGCGAGCCCGGCGTCTTGTCACTCACGTCATGGGGAACCATGCGGTCATCGTATCGATTCCCGGCCGGGGATTCGGAGTGTGATCTCACCTGGTGGATGCTTGGCGTTCGGTGGGTGGACAGGGCCGGGGTGCGCGGCCCTGTCCCGCCGCTGCCGGTGTGGTCAGGCCGCCGGGTACGCCTCGACGACCGCGACCTCCTCCTCGGTGATCTCGCCGTCCACGATGCGGTACGAGCGGAACTGGAAGGGGCCGGCGTCGTCGGTGTCCGCGGTGGAGACGAGCACGTAGTGGGCGCCGGGCTCGTTTGCGTACGTGACGTCGGTGCGCGAGGGGTAGGCCTCGGTGGCGGTGTGCGAGTGGTAGACGATCACGGGCTCCTCGTCGCGGTCGTCCATCTCGCGGTAGAGCTTGAGCAGGTCGGCCGAGTCGAACTCGTAGAACGTGGGCGAGCGGGCGGCGTTGAGCATGGGGATGAAGCGTTCGGGGCGGCCGCTGCCGGCGGGTCCGGCGACGACGCCGCACGCCTCGTCGGGGTGGTCGGCGCGGGCGTGCGCGACGATCTGGTCGTACAGCGTCTGGGTGATGGTCAGCATGGCGCCCAGGATAGGACGACGGGCCCCCGCGTACCGAGGGGTGGTACGCGGGGGCCCGCATCGTGGAACGTCGCTGGTGGGGGCGTACGTCTCGGGCGTACGCGTCAGCGCTTCACGCGTTCGGCGAAGGCCCTGCCCTCCGGGTTCCTGGACTTCAGGACCAGGTAGGAGACGCCGAGGATCAGGGCCCACAGCGGGGCGCAGTACAGCGAGATCCTGGCGTCCTTGTCGATGCCCATCATCACGATGACCACGGCGATGAACGCCAGGGCGAAGCCGCTGGTGTACGGGGCTCCGGGGGCGCGGAACGTGGACTGCGGGAGCAGTCCGCGCTCGGCCAGGCGGCGGTAGCGGATCTGGCTGACGAGGATCATGATCCAGGCCCACATGCCGGAGATGGTGGCGAAGGAGACGACGTAGGTGAAGGCGTCGCCGGGCCACTGGTAGTTGATCCAGACGCCGACGAGCATGAGCGCCGCGGAGAAGGTGGTGCCGACGAGCGGGGTGCCGCTGCGGGTGAGGCGGGTGAAGAACTTCGGGCCCTGGCCGTTGAGCGCGAGGTCGCGCAGCATGCGGCCGGTGGAGTACATGCCGGAGTTGCAGGAGGAGAGCGCGGCGGTCAGGACGACGAAGTTGACGATGCCGGCGCCGACGCCGAGGCCCATCTTCTTGAAGGCTTCGACGAACGGGGAGACGTCCGGTGTGAACTCGGTCCAGGGCACCACCGAGAGGATCATGATCAGGGCGCCGATGTAGAAGACGGCGATGCGCCAGGGCACGGTGTTGATGGCCTTGGGCAGGACGGTCTTGGGGTCCTTGGACTCGCCGGCGGTGACGCCGACGAGTTCGACGGCGAGGAAGGCGAACATCACGATCTGCAGGGTCATCAGGGTGCCCTTGATGCCGTGCGGGAAGAAGCCGCCGTCGGACCAGAGGTGGCTGACGCTCGCGGTGTCCCCGGCGTCGGAGAAGCCGAGGGTGAGGATTCCGGCGCAGATGAGGATCATGCCGACGATGGCGGTGACCTTGACCATGGAGAACCAGAACTCCAGCTCTCCGAAGAGCTTTACGGAGATGAGGTTCACGCCGTAGAGAATGATCGTGAAGACCAGGGCCGAGACCCATTGCGGAATGGAGAACCAGAAGGTCATGTACTGGGCGGCCGCGGTGACCTCGGTGATTCCGGTGACGACCCAGAACAGCCAGTACGTCCAGCCGGTGACGAAGCCCGCGAAGGGGCCGATGAATTCGCGTGCGTACTCCGAGAAGGAGCCCGAGACCGGGCGGTACATGAGGAGTTCGCCCAGGGCGCGCATGATGAAGAAGATGACCAGGCCGGCTATGGCGTAGGCCAGGATGAGACTGGGTCCGGCTTTCGCGATGGCCTTGCCGGCGCCGAGGAAGAGCCCGGTGCCGATGGCCCCGCCGATCGCGATCATCTGGATCTGGCGGGCGCCGAGTGCTCTCTGGTAGCCCTCGGCGGAGGTGGTGGCATCCGCGGCTGCGGCGTGCGGGCCGTCCTGCCCTTTGTCGTCGATCTGCGCCGATGTCATGTGGTTGCGCCTTTCTCCACGCCGATCCGCGCCTTACGGCCGCGGATCAGGTCCTGATCCCCCCCGGATACGGATGGAGTGCCGCCGGTGGTTACCGGCTGATAGCGCCTACCCGGGAACATGGGTGGCGTTCCCGGGCGGTCGTGAAGATTTATCACGGGCACAACGGTGGTCCGGCGGACGTTCTGTGGCGCACACCTCAAGTAAAAGCGGACAAGGTGGAACGGGCGCTGCAAAAAAGACCGTTCAGGTGACGCGATCGTTATTCGGATTTGAGTGTCCGTTGAGCGAACGCGGTGACGGGGCGCGCGTCCGGTGTCACGGCATCAGCGTCTCGACCAGGGTTTCCTGGAGGGCGCCGAGCCAGAGGTAGGCCATGACCATGGGCTTTCGGGGGTCGCTGTCGGGGAGCCGGTAGAGCGAGCCCTCCTCGCCCTCGTCCTCGTCGCTGACGTCGAGCCGGGTGCCGATGGTGAGCCGGAGGTCGTTGAGCGAGCCGAGCCAGTTCCGGCACTCGTCGGCGGTGAGCGTGAGCACGGCGGCGCCCTCACCCGCGGGCGTCAGCGCATCGAGTGTGCGTACGACGACGAGCGCGTCGTCGCGCTTGCGGGTGCGCAGGTCGTTCTCGGTGAAGCGGCGGAACTCGGAGGACGCGGCGCGCAGTTCGTCGTCGCCGTCGCCGTAAGCCTCGGGGAAGAGGCGGGCCAGGGCCGGGTCGGTGGGCGGTTCGCTGGGGCCTTCGGCGAACAGGGCGGCGAGCGGGTCCTCGCCCGCGGCGGGCTCGTCGCCGGGGCCGATGAGCTCGAGGAGCTGGACGGCGAGGGAGCGCAGGATCGCGATCTCCACCTCGTCGAGCGCGACGGCCGCGCCGCCGCCGGGGGTGGCCTCGAAGTGGCCGGCCATGGGTTCTCTCCGATGATGGTCGGGCGGGCGGTGCGTGGGGCCGTGCGGTGCTAGTTGCGGTCCTGGGTGAGCGTGGCCCACAGCCCGTAGCCGTGCATGGCCTGGACGTCGCGTTCCATCTCCTCGCGGCTGCCGCTGGAGACGACGGCGCGGCCCTTCTGGTGGACGTCGAGCATCAGCTTGTGCGCCTTGTCCTTGGAGTAGCCGAAGTACGCCTGGAACACGTAGGTCACATAGCTCATGAGGTTGACCGGGTCGTTGTGGACCAGCGTCACCCAGGGGACGTCGGGCTCGGGCACGACGAGGTGGTCCTCGGCCGATTCGGGACGTTCGATCTCTGTAGGGGCGACGCTCACCTACCCCATGCTGCCACTCGTAGTGGCCCATCGCACAAACGGCCCCCTCGCCGCGCCGCCTCCCGGACCCCCATCTCGTCACTTTGACGAAATAGGGGTAGCATCCCCGGCATGAAATCTGCGGACCTTGGGCGACGGGTCGGTGTGCCGTCGACAGCGCTCTTCACCGACCAGTACGAGCTCACGATGGTGCAGGCCGCGCTGAAGGCCGGCACCGCCGACCGGTGCTCGGTCTTCGAGGCGTTCACCCGCCGGCTGCCCGAGGGGCGGCGCTACGGCGTCGTCGCGGGCATCGGGCGGGTCCTGGACGCGGTGGAGAACTTCCACTTCGACGAGGAGATGCTCGGCTTCCTGCGCGACCAGTCCGTCGTGGACGGGCCGACGCTGGACTACCTGGCGGACTACCGGTTCAGCGGGGACATCTGGGGCTACCCGGAGGGCGAGGTGTACTTCCCGGGCTCGCCGATCCTGCGGGTCGAGGGGTCCTTCGCCGAGTGCGTGCTGCTGGAGACGGTGATCCTGTCGATCCTCAACCACGACTCGGCGATCGCCGCGGCGGCCTCCCGGATGTCGGCCGCGGCGGGCGGGCGCGGGCTGATCGAGATGGGTGCGCGGCGCACCCACGAGCTGTCGGCGGTCGCCTCGGCCCGGGCGGCGTACATCGGCGGCTTCGACACCACGTCCGACCTGGCGGCCGGTTTCCGCTACAACATCCCGACGGTCGGGACGAGCGCCCACGCGTTCACCCTGCTGCACGACTCGGAGCGCGACGCCTTCCGGGCACAGGTGGACTCGCTGGGCCGTGGCACGACGCTGCTGGTGGACACGTACGACGTGGCGACGGCGGTCCGTACGGCGGTCGAGATCGCCGGGCCCGAGCTGGGCGCGGTACGGATCGACTCCGGGGACCTGCTGCTGGTCGCCCACCGGGTGCGCCAGCAGCTGGACGAGCTGGGTGCCACGGAGACGAGGATCGTGGTGACCTCGGACCTGGACGAGTACGCCATCGCCTCGCTGGCCGCCGCCCCGGTGGACGCGTACGGGGTGGGCACGCAGCTGGTGACCGGCAGCGGGCACCCCACGTGCTCGATGGTCTACAAGCTCGTCGCCCGCGCGGGGTCCGCGGACCCGGCGGACGAGTTGCGGCCGGTCGCGAAGAAGTCGATGGGCGCGAAGTCCTCGAAGGGCGGCCGCAAGTGGGCCGCGCGCCGGCTTGACGAGGACGGCGTGGCCGAGGCCGAGGTGATCGGCACCGGCCCGGTGCCCGAGGAGCTGGCCGGCCGGCAGCTGCTGGTGGAGCTGGTCCGGGGCGGCGAGGTGGTCGCGCGGGAGCCGCTGGACGCGGCGCGCGAGCGGCACATCGCGGCGCGGGCGGGGCTGCCGTTGTCGGCCATGCAGTTGTCGCGCGGCGAGGCGGTGATTCCTACCGAGTACGTGTGACGGGGCTGCGCGGGGTCCGGGCGCTCCGGAGTGCCGCTTTGTCCTCAATCGCCGGACGGGCTTGATCCTGCGCGCCGTGCCGGAATGCCCGGCGGGCCCGATTTTGCGCGGGCGCGCTTGATTGCCTGCGCGGAATCTCTAGGCTCGGGGCCGTCCCCGTACCGCTCCCCCACTCCCCGAAGGAAACCCGCATGCACCGCGCCTTGATCGTCGTGGACGTTCAGAACGACTTCTGTGAGGGCGGGAGCCTCGCCGTGGCGGGAGGCGCCGATGTCGCCGCCGCCATCACGGACCTGATCGGCGAGAGCCGGCCCGCCTACCGGTACGTGGTGGCCACCCGGGACCACCACATCGATCCCGGGGACCACTTCTCGCCGGCCCCGGACTTCGAGCACTCGTGGCCGCCGCACTGCGTGGCCGGTACGGAGGGTGTGGGCTTCCACCCCAATTTCGCGCCGGCCGTCGCCTCGGGGGCGATCGACACCGTGTTCGACAAGGGGGCCTACGCGGCCGCGTACAGCGGCTTCGAGGGCCTCGACGAGAACGGCACGGGACTCGCCGCCTGGCTGCGCGAGCACGACGTGACCGAGGTCGACGTGGTCGGCATCGCGACCGACCACTGCGTGCGGGCGACCGCGCTGGACGCCGCCCGTGAGGGCTTCGCCACGCATGTGCTGCTCGACCTGACCGCGGGCGTCGCCGAGGCGACGACGGAGCGGGCGCTGGCCGAGCTGCGCGGCGCGGGTGTGGTGCTGACGGGCAAGCCGGTCGTCTGAACGCCCCCTACGGGGTTGCGGCCGGTGCGGAGGGCCTGAGCAGGGCGCGGATGGGGTGCCAGAGCTCCTGCGCGTACCCGGGTCTCGCGCGCCACAGGACGCCGTCGGGGTGGTGCAGGACGGCGGTGATCTCGTCGGGGGTGGGCGGCTCGGCGTTGCCGCGCAGGTAGACGGAGCGCAGGCCCAGGTTGCGCAGCCTGGTCAGGGCGCGGGGCCGGTTGGCCGCGTGCACCAGGACCCGGACCGGGGAGCCCGGTCCGGGGCCTTCCGCCGGGCTCGGCAGGGTGATCGCGACGACCACACTGCCGTTCGGCAACTTGCTGAATCCTCCGCCTGCCATGCGTACGAGCTCCCCCGTGAGACATCGTGTCGGTAGACCGACCGGGGTGTGGAGGGCGGCGTCGTGGGGCTGGGCACGCACATCTGCGGCGTTGTCGTCAATCAACAACGCTCCGCGTTGCCTCAGTCCTCCGCCTTGCAGCTGCACGCACCCAACCCCGCTCCTCCACCCGCCCTCCACACCCCGGTCGGTCTCGGAAAGTGAACAGGGGCACCTAAACACGATCGGCCGCCGCCCGCTAGAGGGCGACGGCCGATCACGCTATGACCTGCGGTGATGTGGTTCTACTTGCGCGAGGAGGAGCTCACCCGGACGGTCATCGTGTCGCCGCTGCGCGGCTCGCTGATGATCGTGATCCTGGTGTTGGTGTCCGGGACCTTGACGCTCCCGGTCGGGTTCTCCTTGTACCAGTAGGTGCCCTTGTGGTCGTCGAAGGACGGGACGCCGAGCTGCGGCTTGATCTTGACGGCCTGGTCGGCCAGGTGCAGCGTGAAGCCGTCCGTCGGGTACCAGCTGAACGGGGCGTCGAAGGGCTGGATCTTGTTGCGGATGACCGTGCCGTTCGCCCACTTCAGCGGCTTGGCGTGCGCGTCGACCGGCAGGATCAGACCCTCGCCGTTGTGCTGCGAGACGTTGTTGTCGGTCTGGGAGGTGTCCCACAGCCAGACGAGCAGGCCGTTCTGGTACGGGAAGTGCTCGACCCAGTCCGGACGGGTCTTGGAGAAGCCGAAGTTGTACGGACCGGTCTTCAGCGTCTCGTCGTAGCTGACGTACTGGCGGTTCTCCGCGATGTAGTACTGGGGGTAGTCCTTGGTGAAGGACTTGCCGACCCGCGAGAAGCCCTTGACGGTCCAGCCGTTGTCGCCGCTCTCGGCGTTGTCCGTGAAGAGCGCGGCGCCGTCGGCGGTCACCGAGATGGTGTCGGCCGCGAAGCCCACGCCGCCCGCGCCGCCGTCGGTGGCGTAGCGGAAGCGGATGTCGATCTTCTTGCCCGCGTAGGCGTCCAGCGGGTACGAGAGCTTCTTGTACTTGCCGGAGACGTCGGTCAGGGCCGGCTTGTCGCTGGCGTCGCGCAGGATCGGCTGACCGTCGGCGGTGCCGTCGATCGCGGTCCAGTTGCTGCCGCCGTCGGTGGACACCTCGGTGTAGAGGTAGTCGTAGTCGGCTTCGATGTCCCACCAGCCCTGGAGGTCCAGGGACGCCTTGGACTTGCCGGTCAGGTCGACCGGGCGGGACAGCGTGTTGCTGAGGTTGTCGCCCATGTCGCTCCACCACTGCGTGGCGCCCTCGGCGGGCGTCGTGACGGCGGTGGTGACGGGCTTCGCGGGCAGCGTGACGACGAGCGCCTGCTTGTCCTTGGTGTTGTACTCGGACACGCCCAGCTTGTGGGTGGACTTCGTCGCGGCCTTGGCCTCGGCGTAGTTCAGCCAGCCCAGCTGGAGCTTGTCCCAGGCGGTCATGTCACCGGGCATGTCGCCAATGCTGTTCTTGCCGGTGCCGAGCCAGGAGCCCGCCGACATCAGCGACCAGAAGCCGACCGAGTTCTCGGCGGTGTTGGTCGTGTCGTAGAGGTCCGGGAGGCCGAGGTCGTGGCCGTACTCGTGGGCGAAGACGCCCAGGCCGCCGTTCTCGGGCTGCGCGGTGTAGTCGCCGACCCAGATGCCGGTGTCACCGATCTGGGTGCCGCCGGCCTTGTTCTCGGCCGGGCCGGTGGCGCCGGCGTTGGTGCCGTACGCGTACCAGCGGTGCGCCCAGATGGCGTCGGTGCCCTCGACGCCGCCGCCGGCCGACTCGTCCTCGCCGGCGTGCACGATCTGGAAGTGATCGATGTAGCCGTCGGGCTCGTTGAAGTTGCCGTCGTTGTCGTAGTCGTAACGGTCCCACTGGTCGTACTGGGCGAGGTCCGTCTTGATCTGCTCCGGCGTACGGCCCTTGGCCTTCTGGCCGGCGGCCCAGGCGTTGACGCCGTCCTTGATCATGTCCCAGGCGTTGGCGCAGTTGGTCGAACCGCAGTAGTTCGAGCCGTAGCGCGCCTCGTTGTAGGGGACCTTGACCCAGTCGGAGACCTCTCCGTCGACCGAGTAGCGGCCGGAGGAGGTCTTCTCGTAGTACGTCTTCAGCGAGTGCTTGCCCGCGCCCGTGCCGAAGTACAGCTCCTGGAAGTGGGCCTGGTTGTAATCGGCCTGCCAGGCGGTGCTGTTGTCCTTCTTCGGGTCGGGCTTGGCTATCGTGTTGTGCAGCGGACCCGGCGTGCCGCCGTACTTCTTGACGGCGGGCTTGGGGCCCGCGCCGTCCGGGTCGTACATGGTCGTGTCGTCGACCTGGCCGCCGAACTCCACCAGCACGGTGAAGATCTTGTCGGTCTTCTCGCGGCCGAGCTCGACGTACTTCTTGTTGTCGAGTTTGACGACCTTGGAGCCTCCGCGCGACGTCACCTTCTTGTCGCCGGATATGACCTGTTCCAGGGCAGCCTGGCGCTGATCCGCCTGCTGCTTGCTGTACGGGCCTTCCAGGTCGTGCTCGTTGCCCTTGGCCGACCCCGGGTCCCGGCGGTCGATGGAGGCAGCGGTGCCTGACGCCCGGTCATCTGCCTGAGCGGTGGCGAAGGCGGATGCGGTGGCGGCGGTTGCGGCCATGGCCACGACAACCGCTCCGGTCCGAAGCGCCCGTCTCTTAATGATCACTTGATGCAGTCCTCCCCGGCGTCCGCGGCGACGGCCCGGGAGTGTGGAGAGGCCGCGCGCGGAAACGCGTCACAAGTGACGACATTCGACCGGAGTTACGGAAGAAAAGACAGACCTTGACTTGGACAGAGCAAGTGCACTATGCAGGAGCACCGTTCCGGTATCCGGACGAAGTGTTTCCAACCCACCGGCGCGTCAGACCCCTTCCGGGGCGCGCGAGATGACTCCGTGCGCCCCCCATGCATCCGCACTGTGGGTTAGGTTACGCTTACTAGCCGTTCCTCGCGGGCATCCACCGTCGTAGAGTCGCTCGACAGTGCGACCGTGTCGAGAGACCGCCCATCCGACGTCCCGAGGACGGAAAAGAAGCCATGCCGCGACCCACTGCCGCACAGCTCTCCTACGGTTCGGTCACCGTCGTCTTCTCGACCCTGGCGATGTTGCTGCTGTTCCGCACCAGCTCGGGCATCGGAATCGCCGCCGTCTGCACGGCCGCGCTCGTACTCGGGCTCGTGGTGTCCGTGACCGTACCCCCGAAGCCCCGCCGGCACACGGCGAAGGCGGCGGGTACGGGCACCCCGGTGTCCGCGCACCGTGGCACCGCCCCGGCCGCCCGCGACGAGGAACGCGCCCCCGTCTCCGCACAGAGTTCGCGCTGAGCCCGCGCCGGGCCCGCGCCGGGCCCGCTTCGAGGCTCAGTTGACCGCCACGACCACCGTCTTGGCCGCCTTGTCCTGGAGGCCCTGGCGGTAGGGCTTGTCCGTGAACATGAGCACGATGTTGATCAGCCACCACAGGCACGGGCAGCACAGCAGCGCCGGCAGCCACAGCACCACGGCCCGCATGAAGGCCGCCCCGGTGTCCGGCACCCGGCCGTCGTTGAGCATCGCGACCCGCATCTTCAGCAGCCGCTTGCCCAGCGTGCGGCCGTCCTTGTGCGTGAAGTACGTGTCGTACGCGACGTAGACGACGAGGGCGATCAGCGACCAGAGCAGCTGATGCCCGCTGTAGGTCTGGGCGAAGATGTCGCCGACGTCGTCGTCGTTGCCGCTGTCCGTCGCCCCGACCGCGCCGCCCCAGGGCAGCGAGATCAGGTACAGCGGGATCGAGATGATCAGGAAGTCGATCAGCCGGGCCAGGATGCGCTTGCCCGGTTCGGCGAGCGGCGGCATCCCCGCGAGCGGGTCCGCCCCGCCGTACGCTCCGCCGCCCCCGTAGGGCCCCGGGTCGTACGGCGGCGGAGGCGGCGGTGCGCCGTCGTAGGGCGAGCCGGACGACGGCGGCGGCTGGTCCCCGGGCGGCCGCTTCCTGAAGGGGTCGTCCTCGGGCGGCTGACCGGGCGGCGGCTGATCGTTGCTCATGGGGGCAGTGCATCCCGCCACCCGGGCCCGCGCAACGGCTCAGGTGCGTTCGGGGGACACCCCTGGGCGGATGGTGTCAGCCCGCGACGAAGGTGCGCGCCGCCTTGTCGTGCCAGCACTGGCGCCACGGCCGGTCGACCAGGCACCACAGCACACCGGCCAACCCGACGGCCAGGATGCCCGGCACCGCGTACACCAGCCACCGGCGCAGCGCGGCCCCGAAGCCGGGCGCCTCGTGGGACTCCATGTCCCGTACGTCGATCCCGCACAGCTTCTTGCCGAGCGTACGGCCCCACTTCGCGGTGGGCAGCGCGTCGAGCAATACGCCCAGCACCAGGAACACCCCGAGCACCGCACCGCCCAGCGCGGCCGTGGTGGAGTCCAGCAGCCAGACGGTGACCGTCTCGCCGGACAGCTTGGCCGCGTCGATCTTGTCGTCGATGTGGTCGGCGGCCCGGGCGGCCAGCGGCACGGCGGCCGCCGCGGTGAGCGCGCCGAGCAGCACGCTGTCGATGAGCCGGGCGGCGAACCGCTTGCCGAGCGGGGCGGGGCGGCCGGAGGCCCGGGCCGCGGCGAGCCGCTGGAAGTGGTCGTCGACGGGGGGCTTCCAGGGGGCGGCTTGCGCGGGTTGCGCCTGCGGCGCGGGGTGCGCCTGCGGCGCGGGGGCCGGCTGGCTGACGGGGCCCTGCCGGTCCCAGGGGGCGCCGGGGGTGGGGGCGGCTGGCGGGCGCGGGGCCGCGTCCAGGGCGCGGATGGTCAGGGTGCCCTCGGTGGCGGGCTGTTCGCCGCCCGGCCGGCGCAGGGCGCGGATCGCGACGGTGTTCTCGGGTGCGGCGGACTCCGGCGCACCGGTTCCGTCCTCAAGCGCCGGACGGGCTTGAGGTGGCCGGACCAGCCCGTCAGCCCCAGCCCGTCCGGCGTTTGAGGACGGAACCCTCGGGACGGGGGCCGACGCGGGCGCGGGCGCGGCGGACTCCGGCGCACCGGTTCCGCCCCCGAGCGCCGGACGGGCTTGAGGCGGCCGGACCAGCCCGTCAGCCCCAGCCCGTCCGGCGTTTGAGGACGGAACCCTCGGGACGGGGGCCGACGCGGGCGCGGGCGCGGCAGGCTCCGGCGCACCGGTTCCGCCCCCGAGCGCCGGACGGGCTTGAGGCGGCCGGACCAGCTCGCCGGCCCCAGCCCGTCCGGCGTTTGAGGACGGAACCCTCGGGTCGGGGGCCGGCGCCGCGTCTTCCGGGGCCGGGGCCTCCGGACCCGGACCGCCCCATGACACCCGGCGGTCGCGGTCGCCGCCGAAGCCCGCCTGGCGGGAGGCGTCGGCCTGCCAGGCGGTCGCGGGTTCGGGGCCCGCCGCCCCGTCCGGCCGGTCGTCGAGGAACACCGGACCGGTCTCCTCGGCCGCGGCCGTCTCGTCCTGCCGCGGGGCCGGGCGGCTGGTACCGGGGACCCAGGAGGCGCCGTTCCAGTAGCGGACGTAGCCGGGGATGGACGGGTCGGGGTAGTACCCCTCGCGGGGGCTTTCGTCACCGGGTGCCGGGGTTGGGGCGCTCATCACCGTGGTCCCGTATCTCTTCGAGGCCTCAATACAGGAGTCCACATCTATCAGACAGGCGCGTATCCCCGGGCGTGTCCGGGGGTTTGGCCCACTTTCCGGTCACGCCGGAATTATTTTCCCGAAGTCGCGTAATGGATGGCGCCGAGGGCGCTCTCACTCGTGCGGGCCGGTCGTGGGACCGGCTCCGGACAACGGAAGGACGCCCTCATGCACACCGTCGTGGAACGCGAGCTGGAGCTCAAGCTGGTCCTGTCGCCCGAGCGCAGCATCGCCGTACCGGCCAGGCTGACGTACCGCACGGAGGACCCGTACGCCGTGCACATCACCTTCCACATCACCTCCGACTCGCCGGTGTACTGGACGTTCGCCCGCGATCTGCTGGTGGAGGGGGTGTTCCGGCCGTGCGGGCAGGGCGATGTGCGGATCTGGCCGACCAAGGTGGACGGGAACAGCGTCATCTGCGTGGCGCTGACGTCCCCGGACGGCAACGCCCTGCTGGAGGTGGAGTCCGCGGCGGTCGCGGTCTGGGTGGAGCGGACGCTGCGGGTGGTCCCGCCGGGTACGGAGACCGGGCGGCTCGGCATCGACGAGGGGCTGGCCGAACTCCTGGCGCCACTGCCGGCCGACGACCTGTGGATGAGCGACCCGTGGCCGTCGGACGAGTCGCAGGACGGGGAGGGGTGAGAGGCGTGGGCCGGGCCGGGTCAGAAGACCTTGCCCGGGTTGAGCAGCCCGAGCGGGTCGAATGCCTGCTTGATGCCCCGGTGCAGTTCCACGCTCACCTCGCCGAGTTCGCGCGCCAGCCACTCCTTCTTCAGGACGCCCACGCCGTGCTCGCCGGTGATCGTGCCGCCGAGGGCGAGGCCGAGCGCCATGATCTCGTCGAAGGACTCGCGGGCCCGCCGGGACTCGTCGGCGTCGGCGGGGTCGAAGCAGACGACGGGGTGGGTGTTGCCGTCGCCCGCGTGGGCGCAGACGCCGATGGTGAGGCCGTACTTCTCGGCGACCTCCGCCGTGCCCCGCAGCATGGCGCCGAGCCGCGAGCGCGGTACGCACACGTCGTCGATCATCGTCGCCGGCTTGACGGTCTCCAGTGCGGTCAGCGACATCCGCCGGGCCCGGAGGAGCATCTCGGACTCGGCCGCGTCCTCGGCGGGCACGACGTCGGTGGCGCCGGCTGCGGTGCACAGGGCGGCGACGGCGGCGAGGTCGGCGGCCGGGTCCGGGGTGTCGAAGGCGGCGAGCAGCAGGGCCTCCGTGGTCTCGGGGAGGCCCATGTTCGCCATGCGGTTGACCGCCTGGACGGTCGTACGGTCCATCAGTTCGAGGAGTGACGGGGTGTGGCCGCTCTCCATGATCCGGCAGACCGCGTCGCAGGCGCTCGACGCGTCGGCGAACTCGGCGGCGAGGACGAGCTGCCGGGGCGGCCGGGGCCTCAGGGCGAGGACGGCCTTCACGACGATCCCGAGGCTGCCCTCGGAGCCGGTGAAGAGGCGGGTGAGGTCGTAGCCGGCGACGCCCTTGGCGGTGCGGCGGCCGGTGGTGAGCAGGCGCCCGTCCGCGAGGACGACGTCGAGACCGAGGACGTATTCGGCGGTGACCCCGTACTTCACGCAGCACAGGCCGCCGGACGCGGTGGCGATGTTGCCGCCGATGGTGCACATCTCCCAGCTGGAGGGGTCCGGCGGGTAGGAGAGGCCGTGTTCGTCGACGGCACGGGAGAGCACGGCGTTGATCACTCCGGGCTCGACGACGGCGATGCGGTCGACGGGGCTGATCTCCAGGATGCGGTCCATCTTCACCAGGGAGAGCACGATGCAGCCGTCGGTGGCGTTGGCCGCGCCCGACAGGCCCGTGCGGGCGCCCTGGGGGACGACCGGGACGCGCAGCGCGGTGGCGGTGCGCATGACGTGCTGGACCTGCTCGACGGTGCGCGGGAGCGCGACGACCGCGGGGGTGCCCGCCTCGCAGAAGCTCGCCATGTCGTGGGCGTAGGAGGCCGTGACGTCCGGGTCGGTGATCAGGGCCTCGGCCGGGAGGCCCGCTCGCAGGAGTTCGAGGAGATCGTCCATGATCCAAGCGTGGCACCCGGGCCCATTGGTGTGAACCCGTCTGCGGTGGCGATCCCAAGACGCGGTGCGATCTTCATACTGACGCACAGTGAGCGGCATGGAACTCACGCCTCAGCAGCCCCCGGGGGCCCCCGGGCCCGAGAACTCCTCCGACACCGGCTGGCCCGCCCCCGACGCTCCCCCGCCGGACCCCGCGTCCCTGGCCGAGCCCCCGCCCCCCACGATGCGCACGACCCTGCGCCGGGCCGCCTTCGGCATGGTGGCGGGGGCGGTCCTGGTGACGGGCGCGGTGGTCGCCGTGCCCGACGACGACACGGACGCGGCGCCGCCCCTCCCGGGCCCGGTCTCGCGCGCGATGACCGCGACGGCCGCCGGCTCCCCCGCCTCGCTCCCCGATCTCACGGCGCTCATCGGGGACCGGCAGAAGTGGGTGGGCACGCACCCCTCGGACGCGCCCGCCTGGGCGGTGCTGGGGTCGGCGTACGTGGAGTGGGGGCGGCGGGCCGCCGATCCGGCGTACTACGCCCGGGCCGAGCAGGCGCTGAAGCGCTCGCTGGACGTGCGGCCGGGCGAGAAGGGCAACACGGCGGCCTGGGTCGGTCTCGCCTCGCTCGCCAACGCCCGGCACGACTTCGTGACGGCGAAGAAGTGGGGCGAGACGGTCCGGTCGCGGCAGCCGAAGGAGTGGACGGTCTACCCCGAGCTGATCGACGCCTACAACGGCCTCGGCGACCGGAAGTCGGCGATCACCGCGGTGGAGAAGTTCACCGAGCTGCGGGCCGGGGTGCCGGCGCTGGGCCGGGCCGCCGAGATGTACCGGGACCGGGGCTGGCGCGAGGACGCGCTGGCCACCGCGCAGGACGCGGCGAACCGGGCGAGGACGCCCGCCGAGAAGGCCGCCTGCCTGACCAGGCTGGGCGAGCTGGCCTGGGAGCGGGGCGAGCCGAAGGAGGCCGTGGCCCAGTACGGGGCGGCGCTGCGCGTCGAGAAGGGTCACCACTCCGCCCTCGCCGGGCGGGCCCGCGCGCTCGCGGCCCTCGGGCGCACCGACGAGGCCGTGCGGGACTACCAGGCCGCCCTGGCGAAGTCGCCGCGCCCGGCGTACCTGCTGGAGCTGGGCGAGCTGTACGAGTCGCTGGGGCTCGACGGGGACTCGGTGGGCCAGTACGAGAAGCTCCGCGCGGCGCTGGAGCGGGGCACGGCGCGCGGGGTGGACGAGTCGCTGACGCTGGGCCGTTTCGAGGCCGCGCACGGGGACGCGGACGCGGCGGTGGAGCTGCTGCGGGCGGAGTGGGAACGGGGGCACCGCAGCGCGGCGGTGGCCGACGCGCTGGGCTGGGCGCTGCACCGGTCGGGCGACTCGGACGCGGCGGTGGAGTACGCGCAGCGGGCGGTGGACTCGGGCGGGCAGAACGCCTCGTACGCGTACCACCTGGGCATGGTGCAGCGCGCGGTGAACGACTACGGCTCGGCGCGGCGCCAGTTGGAGGCGGCGCTGCGCACCAACCCGAAGTTCTCCCCGCTGGACGCGCCGCTCGCGCGGGAGGCGCTGGACGACCTGGGCGAGCCGCCGGCGGGCGGCCCGGCGGACATGCGGCCGCCCCCGGCCCCGGAACCCCCGGCACCGCAGGCTCCGGCGCCTCAGCAGCAGCCCGCGCCGGCGGGTCCGCAGGGGCGCCAGGCGGTCCCGGCGCCCCCGTCGGCCGCCCCGCAGGCCCCCGTACAGCCGTCCGCCGCGCCGTCGGCGGCCGGGCGCTGACGTACGGCGGCAGAGGACAAAGGGGCGGGCCGGAGATCCGGCCCGCCCCTCATTCACGCCTGACGCGTCACAGGTTGCCGCGCTTCTCCTGCTCGCGCTCGATCGCCTCGAACAGGGCCTTGAAGTTGCCCTTGCCGAAGCCCATCGAGCCGTGGCGCTCGATCATCTCGAAGAAGACGGTCGGGCGGTCCTGGACCGGCTTGGTGAAGATCTGCAGCAGGTAGCCGTCCTCGTCGCGGTCGACGAGGATCTTCAGCTCGCGCAGGGTCTCGACCGGCACGCGGGTCTCGCCGGCCCACTCGCCGAGGGTGTCGTAGTACGAGTCGGGGGTGTCGAGGAACTGCACACCGGCGGCGCGCATCGCCTTCACCGAGGCGACGATGTCGTTCGTGGCGAGCGCCATGTGCTGGACGCCGGCGGCGCCGTAGAACTCCAGGTACTCGTCGATCTGGGACTTCTTCTTGGCGACGGCCGGCTCGTTGATCGGGAACTTGACCTTGAGCGTGCCGTCCGCGACGACCTTCGACATCAGGGCGCTGTACTCGGTCGCGATGTCGTCGCCCACGAACTCCTTCATGTTCGTGAAGCCCATGACCTTGTTGTAGAACGTGACCCACTCGTTCATCCGGCCGAGCTCGACGTTGCCGACGCAGTGGTCGATGGCCTGGAAGAAGCGCTTGGCCGGCGGCTCGACGATCGGGTTGGCGGCGACGTAACCCGGCAGGTACGGGCCGGAGTAGCCGGTGCGCTCGACGAGGGTGTGGCGGGTCTTGCCGTACGTGGCGATGGCGGCGCGCACGACGGTGCCGTGCTCGTCCTTCGTCTCGTAGGGCTCCTCGATGCCGGTGGCGCCGTGCTCGACGGCGTACGCGTACGCCGCGCGGGCGTCCGGGACCTCGATGGCGAGGTCGATGACGCCGTCGCCGTGGGCCGTGACGTGGTCCTCCAGGAAGTGGCCCCAGTCGGAGGACGCCTTGACGACGGAGGTGAGGACGAAGCGGGCGGAGCCGCTGGTGAGCACGTAACTGGCGGTCTCGCGGCTGCCGGTCTCCGGGCCCGAGTAGGCGACCAGCTTCATGCCGAAGGCGGTCGAGTAGTAGTGCGCGGCCTGCTTGGCGTTGCCCACGGCGAAGACGACGGCGTCCATCCCCTTGACGGGGAAGGGGTCGGCCTGCCGGGACGTCTCGGGGGTGCTGTGCATCGTCTCTGTCATGCCCAGAGGTTCCCGCCGCTCCGCAAGGTGCGCAACAGTTCCCATAATCACTGGTCAACCTGTACAGAAGCTGCCCATGATGGCCGGACTATCTGTACATGATGCCCATCACACCGCCCCCGGAGGCCGGCATGGCGATCGACCGACTCGACGGACGGCTCATCGTGCTGCTCGCGCGTGAACCCAGGATCGGCGTTCTGGAGGCGTCGCGCAGGCTGGGCGTGGCACGCGGGACGGTCCAGGCCCGTCTGGACCGCCTTCAGTCGAATGGCGCCATCCGCGGATTCGGCCCGGACGTCGATCCGGCGGCTCTCGGCTACCCGGTCACCGCGTTCGCGACGCTGGAGATCAAACAGGGCCAAGGCGCCGACGTACGGGCGCACTTGAGCGGCGTACCGGAGGTGCTCGAACTGCACACCACCACCGGGCACGGGGACATGCTGTGCCGGCTGGTGGCCCGGTCCAACGCGGATCTCCAGCGGGTGATCGACCGGGTTGTCGGATTTGATGGCATCGTCCGGGCCTCCACGGCGATCGTCATGGAGAACCCCGTGCCGCTGCGCGTCATCCCGCTCGTGGAACAGGCGGCGCGGGACACCGACTGAGCCGAGGAGTGACGGGTGAGCTTCTGGGAGTACGTGGCCAACCGCCACCAGCAGCTGCTCACCGACGCCTTCCAGCACGTCAGCGCGGTCTTCCAGTGCATGGTCCTCGCGACCGTGCTCGGTGTCCTGATCGGGGTCGTCAGCTACCGCAGCGGCTGGGGCTCGTCGGTCGCGATCACCTCGACGGCGACCGTGCTAACCATCCCGTCCCTCGCCGCCATCGGTCTGCTGATCCCGCTGGTCGGCCTCGGGGTCGCCCCCACGGTGATCACCCTGACGCTGTACGGGCTGCTGCCCGTCGTCCGCAACTCCATCGTGGGCCTGCGCGGCGTCGACCCCGCCCTGGTCGACGCCGCCAAGGGCATCGGGATGTCGCGGACCGCGCGGCTGTTCAAGGTGGAGCTGCCGCTGGCCTGGCCGCCGATCCTCACCGGCATCCGGGTCTCCACCCAGATGCTGATGGGCATCGCCGCCATCGCCGCGTACGCCTCCGGGCCCGGCCTCGGCAACGAGATCTTCCGCGGCATCGCCTCACTGGGCAGCGCCAACGCGATCAACCAGGTGCTCGCGGGCACGCTCGGCATCGTCGTCCTCGCCCTGCTCTTCGACGCCGCGTACGTCCTGCTGGGCCGGCTCACCATCCCCAGGGGGATCCGTGTCTGAGACCGCGACCGAGACCGCGCCGGAGCCGATGGCCACCTCCGGCGCCACCATCCAGCTGGAGAACCTGTCCAAGCGCTATCCGGGCAACCCGAACCCGGCGGTGGAGAACGTCTCGATGGAGATCAAGGCCGGCGAGACGGTGATCTTCGTGGGTCCGTCCGGCTGCGGGAAGTCCACCACGCTGAAGATGATCAACCGGCTGATCGAGCCGACGTCCGGCCGGATCAGGATCGACGACGAGGACGTCACCGACATCGACCCGGTGAAGCTGCGCCGGAAGATCGGGTACGCGATCCAGTCGTCGGGGCTCTTCCCGCACATGACGGTCGCCGAGAACATCGCCCTCGTACCGAAGATGACCGGCTGGTCCAAGTCTCGGGTGAAGGACCGGGTGGAGGAGATGCTCGACCTGGTCGGCCTGGACCCGCGCGAGTTCCACGGCCGCTATCCGCGCGCCCTCTCCGGCGGCCAGCAGCAGCGCGTGGGCGTGGCCCGGGCGCTGGCCGCCGACCCGCCGGTGCTGCTGATGGACGAGCCGTTCGGCGCGGTCGACCCGATCACCCGCGACCACCTCCAGGACGAGCTGATCCGGCTCCAGCACGAACTGCACAAGACGATCGTCTTCGTCACCCACGACTTCGACGAGGCGATCAAGCTGGGCGACCGGATCGCGGTGCTGCGGGAGCGGTCGCACATCGCGCAGTTCGACACCCCGGAGGCCATCCTCACCAACCCGACGGACGACTTCGTCTCCGGGTTCGTCGGCGCGGGCGCGGCGCTGAAGCGGCTCAACCTGACCCGGGTGCGGGAGGTGGAGATCGCGGACTTCCCGACCGTGACGGTGGACGACCCGCTCCAGGAGATCTTCAACAAGCTGCGCAGCGGTTCGCACAACGAGCTGCTGATGCTGGACCGCCGGGGCCGCCCCTACAAGTGGCTGCGGCGCGGCGACCTGATGCGGGCCCGGGGCTCCCTGGCGCGGGCCGGGCAGCTGGTCCACGACACGGTGACCCGGGACGCGACGCTGCACGACGCGCTGGAGGCGGTGCTCACGGACAGCGGCGGGCGGGTCGCGGTGACCGGGCGGCGCGGGGAGTTCACCGGGGTCGTCGACATGCACACCCTGATGAACTCGGTGCACGAGCTCCTGGAGGCGGACCGGCTGACCGCCATCGAGCACCAGCACGACCTGGAGGAGCTGCGCGTCCACCAGACCTCCGAGGAGCTGGAGGGCGGTGCGGGCGCATGACCCCCGACTCCCCCTCCTCCGGGTCCTCCGGCGCGCGGCCGCCGGGCGAGCACGACGTGAAGGGGCACGCCTTCCGCGACGAGGAGGCGGAAGAGGAGCAGCAGCCCACCCCGCGGCCGGCGAAGCCGCCGCGCCGGATCACCTGGCGCAAGCTGGTGGTGCTCCCGGCGACGCTCGCGGTGGTGCTGGTCCTCACGTACGTCTGGATCAACAACGTCCACCTGGACTCGATCGCGGAGAACTCGCTGGCCGGCGACACGGTCGAGGTGCGCTGGTGGCAGCACGTGAGGCTGACCGCGATCTCCACGTTCTGGGTGCTGATCATCGCCATTCCGCTGGGCATCGCGCTGACCCGGCGCGGCCTGACCAAGGCCGCCCCGGTGGTGACGGCGATCGCCAACATCGGGCAGGCGACCCCGGCGATCGGCCTGCTGGCGCTGCTGGTGATCTGGCTCGGCATCGGCCCGTCCACGGCGATCACCGGCATGGTGATCTACGCGGTGCTGCCGGTGCTCTCCAACACGGTCGCCGGTCTCAAGGCGATCGAGCCGAGCATGGTGGAGGCCGCGCGCGGCATCGGGATGTCGGCCATGGGCACCCTGACCCGGGTCGAACTCCCCCTCGCCGTCCCGCTGATCCTGGCCGGGGTCAGGACCGCGCTCGTGCTGAACGTGGGCACGGCGACCCTGGCGACCTTCGGAGGCGGCGGCGGGCTCGGCGACCTGATCACCTCGGGCATCCAGACCCAGCGCATGCCGGTCCTGGTGCTGGGCTCGGTCCTGACGGTGGTGCTGGCGCTCCTGGTGGACTGGCTGGCCTCGCTGGCCGAGGTGGCGCTCACCCCGCGCGGCCTGGAGGTGGGTCGATGAGGACGCGGAGGGTGCGCGGGGCCCTCGCGGCGGGGGCCGCGCTGTCCCTGGTGCTGGCGGGGTGCGGGCTGAAGAGCGGGTCCCCGATGGTGGACGACGTGGTGCCCGGGTCGGTCGGGCAGGGGCAGCCGCTGGACGGCGCGTCGCTGACCGTCACCTCGAAGAACTTCAGCGAGAACATCATCCTGGGCCAGATGATCGGGCTGATCTTCAAGGCGGCCGGTGCGGAGGTCCTCGACCGGACGAACCTGCCGAGCTCGATCAGCGCCCGCGAGGCGGTCATCCAGGGCGACGCGGACGCCGAGTACGAGTACACGGGCACCGGCTGGATCACGTACCTCGGGCACGCCAAGCCCATCGTCGACCCGATGGAGCAGTGGAAGGCGGTGCGCGACGCCGACCTGAAGAACGGGGTGACGTGGCTGCGGCCGTCCACCCTCAACAACACGTACGCGCTGGCCATCAGCCGCAGGAACAACGCCAAGTACCACCTGCAGACGCTGTCCGACGTCGCCGCCCTGGCGAAGAAGAACCCGTCGGCGGTCACGGTGTGCGTCGAGAACGAGTTCGCCTCGCGCGACGACGGGCTGCCCGGCATGGAGAAGGCGTACGGGATGTCCCTGCCGGCCTCCAGCATCCGCAAGATGGACGCCGGGATCATCTACACCCAGGTCTCCAAGTCCGACTCCTGCCTGCTCGGCGAGGTCTTCACCACGGACGGCCGCATCAAGGCGATGAACCTGGAGGTTCTGGAGGACGACAAGCACTTCTTCCCCAACTACAACGCGGCGCCCGTGGTCCACACCCCGACGCTGGAGAAGTACCCGGAGATCGCCGGCCTCCTGGACCCGCTCAGCAAGCGCCTGAACACGGAGGTCGCCCAGGACCTGAACGCCCGGGTGGACGTGGACGGCCAGGACCCGCACGAGGTGGCGAAGGACTGGCTGATCGAGGAGGGGTTCATCAAGGAGGGGTGAGATCAGGGGACCGAGGGGTTACAAAGGTTCTTTGCAAAGACCCGTTGCAAAAGTCTCTTTGCAACTCTACGGTGGAGCCATGGCACCCACCGAACCGAACGACGACCACAGCGCGACGGCGGCCGAGCTCGATTTCCTGCGCATCGACTCCCGCGCCCTGCGCGGCCTCGCCCACCCGATGCGGATCCGCCTGCTCAACGCCCTGCGGGAGCACGGCCCCGCCACCGCGTCCGGCGTCGCCGAGCGGCTCGGCGAGTCCAGCGGTGCCACCAGCTACCACCTGCGGCAACTCGCCTCGTACGGCTTCGTCGAGGACGACCCGACGCTCGGCAAGGGCCGCGAGCGCTGGTGGCGGGCGTCCCACGCCGGCACCGCCTTCGACTCCGAGCTGATGCACGACGCCGACCCCGAGGTACGCGGCGCCATGGGCGTCGTCCTCCACGAGGTGGCGACGATCCACGCCCAGGAGCTGAGCACCTGGCTCGGCACGATGCACGAGTGGTCCCGCGAGTGGTACGAGGGCTCGAGCCTCAGCGACTTCAAGATCCGGCTCACGCCCGAGCTCTCCCGCGAACTCGCCGAGAAGGTCCACGAGCTGATCGACACCTACCGCGGACGCGTGCCCGAGGGCACCGAGGGCTCCGCCGTCGTCCGCACCCACCTGCACGTCTTCCCACGCCGCACCGACTGAAGGGACCGACCGCCATGAACCCCGAGACCTACCTCGCCCCGTACCGCGTCCACTCCCCCGAGATGCGCCTCCACGTCCGCGACCTCCGCCTCGCCCGCCGCACCGCCCTGCGCAGGACGCTGCGGAACAGGCTGGGCTGGACCATCGTCGGGATGGGCCTGCGCGTGCTCCCGGCCGGCACCGGCCGCCCGGCCCGCGCCCCTCGGACGGCGTAACGTCCCGGAGCTCAGCCCGGAGCTCAGCAGCTCGGGATCTTGCCGCCCCGGTCCAGGGCGCGCAGCGAGTTCACCGCGTCCTTCAGCGTCGTGACCGGGATCAGGTGCAGGCCCTTGGGAAGCTCGGACTTCGCCTCCGAGCACTCTGCCTTCGGTACGAGGAAGACGGTCGCCCCGTCCCGCCGGGCCGCCTGCGTCTTGAGCGAGACCCCGCCGACCGCGCCGACCCCGCCCTTCACGTCGATCGTGCCCGTGCCCGCGACGGTACGGCCACCGGTGAGGCCACCGCCCGAACCGTCCCCGTCCAGCTTGTCGACGATCCCGAGCGCGAAGAACAGGCCGGCGCTGGGACCGCCCACGTCCGCCAGGTGCAGGGTGACGTCGACGGAGCCGGGCTTGCGGCCCAGATAGTTCAGCGCGGCGTCGACAGCGGCGTCCTGGGACTCCGCCATGTCGTCCAGGTTGTGCTGCTCGATCTCCTTCACGGAGCCGCCCGTCGGGTAGACGGAGTCGCGGGGCAGCACGGCCCGGTCCGTACGGAACCAGCTGTCGACGACGTCACCGATGCCCACATCCTCCTTGGGCCCGGTCGCCACGATCGTCGTCATCCGCAGCTCGCCCTCGGTGGAGCGGGTGGGGGTGCCCTTGATGCTGATCACGGGGGTGCCGTGGTCGTCCCCCAGCACGTTCGCGGTCGTCCCCGGCTGCGCGAGCGTGAACGGCAACGGTGCGAAGGCGGCTACGCCGAGGAGGGCGACGACGGGGAGAGCGGCGAGGGCGAGGGCGCGGGGCGGTGTGAACACGCGCCCAATCTAACGTCCGGCGCCCCGGACCGGGTCCGCCGGGCAATCCAGCCCGGGCAGGGTTCGCGCACCGCGTCAGCGAAGCGCGTCCGCCACCTCCCGGGCCGCATCGACCACCCGCGGCCCCACGCGTTCCGGGACGGAGTCCGCGAGCATGACCACGCCGACGCTGCCCTCCACGCCGGTCACGCCCATCAGGGCCGCCGCCGCGCCGCTCGCACCCGCTTCGAGTTCGCCGTGGGTGAGGGTGAAGGCGGTCTCGCCGACCGGCTTCTGGCGGGCGGCGAGGATCGCCCGGCCTGCGGCGCCCCGGTCGAGCGGGTGGCGGAAGCCCGCCCGGTAGGCCACGTGGTAGTCGGTCCAGGTCGGTTCGACGACCGCGACCGCCAGCGCGTCGGAGCCGTCGACCAGCGTGAGGTGGGCGGTGGCCCCGATGTCCTCGGCCAGCGAGCGCAGCGCCGGCAGCGCGGCCTCCCGCACGAGCGGATGGACCTGGCGGCCCAGGCGCAGCACGCCGAGGCCGACCCTCGCCCGGCCGCCCAGGTCGCGGCGGATCAGGGTGTGTTGTTCCAGCGTGGCGAGCAGACGGTAGACCACGGTGCGGTTGACGCCGAGTTTGTTGGACAACTCGGTGACCGTCAGACCGTGGTCGGTGTCGGCGAGCAGCTTGAGGACACGCAGTCCTCGGTCGAGCGTCTGGGAGGTCTCCGCGGTCACGACGCCCTCTCCTCCGTGGGTGAGCGGCGGCGGCTGGTTCCCACGGGATGTGCGGCCACCGGTCCCAGCGGCGACGCACGGAGAGGCCGCCGGCCTGGCCAAGGCACCGGCTGCGCTCCGCGGCCACATTGCCACGGGGCGTTCACATTTTTGGGACAGTAGCGAGCGAGTCCGCTCAGCGGAAGGCCTCGTCCAGAATCCGGTCGCCTCCGGAAACCGGGTTGCGCCGGGCGAGCATAAGTGCCGGTCAGCGGCGCGCGGACGGTTTGCGGCGCATCTACGCGCGTCCATGTCGGCCGACTCGTCCGCGACGCTCCGTAGTCCGTACGTGAACCACGGTTAACTCACCGTGAAAACTTTTTCGCCGATTCCCGGATCGACGAAGCCCCGGCACCCTCGCGAGGAGGGTGCCGGGGCCTGTTGCGCCGTACGCGGGTCACCGCATCCGGGTGGCCCACTCCTGGACCTTCTTGATCCGCTGCTCGATCTGTCCGGCGGTGGCCTCCGCGCTCGGCGGCCCGCCGCAGACCCGGCGCAGCTCGGTGTGGATGACGCCGTGCGGCTTACCGCTCTGGTGGGTGTAGGCGGAGACCATGGTGTTCAGCTGCTTGCGCAGGCCGAGCAGCTGCTTGTGGGTGACGACCGGCCGGTCCTGGGCCGGCTTCTCCAGCAGGTCGGCCTCCGAGGCGGGCTTCTGCCTGCTGTGCGCGATCTGCCGGGTCTGCCGCTTCTGGAGCAGCAGCTGCACCTGGTCGGGTTCGAGGAGCCCGGGGATGCCGAGGTAGTCCTGCTCCTCCTCGCTGCCGGGGTGGGCCTGCATGCCGAACTCGGCGCCGTCGTAGAGCACCCGGTCGAAGACGGCGTCGGACTCGAGCGCCTCGAAGGGCAGCTGCTCCTCGGTCTCCTCGTCCTCCAGCTTCTCGGCGTCGGCGAGGAGCTTGTCCTCCTCGGCGAACGGGTTCTCCTCGTCGCTGCCCTTCTTGGGCTTGTCGAGGACGTGGTCCCGCTCGACCTCCATCTCGTTGGCGAAGTCGAGGAGCATCGGGATGGTGGGCACGAAGACGGACGCGGTCTCGCCGCGCCTGCGGGAGCGGACGAAGCGGCCGACGGCCTGGGCGAAGAACAGCGGGGTCGAGATGGTGGTGGCGTACACCCCGACGGCCAGGCGCGGCACGTCGACGCCCTCGGACACCATGCGGACCGCGACCATCCAGCGCGAGTCGTCCTCACTGAACTTGTCGATCTTCTTCGAGGCGGCCTTCTCGTCGGACAGGACGACGGCGGCCGATTCGCCGGTGACCTTCTTCAGGATCTTGGCGTACGCGCGTGCCGACTCCTGGTCCGTGGCGATGACGAGCCCGCCCGCGTCCGGGATGCCCTTGCGGACCTCGGTGAGCCGCTTGTCGGCGGCGCTGAGGACGTTGGGGATCCAGTCGCCGGTGGGCGACAGGGCGGTGCGCCAGGCCTGGCCGATGGCGTCCTTGGTCATCGGCTCGCCGAGCCGGGCCGCGATCTCGTCGCCCGCCTTGGTGCGCCAGCGCATGTTGCCGCTGTAGCTGAGGAATATCACCGGGCGCACGACGCCGTCGGCCAGGGCGTTGCCGTAGCCGTAGGTGTAGTCGGCGGAGGAGCGGCGGATGCCGTCGTTGCCCTCCTCGTACACGACGAACGGGATCGGGTTGGTGTCCGACCGGAACGGCGTACCGGTGAGGGCGAGCCGCCGGGTGGCCGGGTCGAACGCCTCCTGGCAGGCCTCGCCCCAGGACTTGGAGTCGCCGGCGTGGTGGATCTCGTCGAGGATGACGAGGGTCTTGCGCTGCTCGCAGCGGTTGCGGTGCAGCATCGGGCGTACGCCGACGCCCGCGTAGGTGACGGCGACCCCGTGGTACTCCTTGCTCAGCGGACCGGCGCTGTAGTCGGGGTCGAGCTTGATCCCTATCCGGGCGGCCGCCTCGGCCCACTGCTTCTTCAGGTGCTCGGTGGGCGCGACGACGGTGACCTGCTGCACGACGTGGTGGTGCAGCAGCCAGGACGCGAGGGTCAGCGCGAAGGTGGTCTTCCCGGCGCCGGGGGTGGCGACGGCGAGGAAGTCGCGCGGCTGCTCCTGGATGTACTTCTCCATGGCCCCCTGCTGCCAGGCTCGCAGCTTGCCGGCCGTGCCCCAGGGGGCGCGGCCGGGGAAGGCGGGTGAGAGGTGGTGGGAGGCGGTAGTAGTCACGGTCTCCGGTTCAAGGTCTCTCGGGTACGTGGGCGCTGTCCGCGCGGGCCGGACCGGCTCCGCACGCGATACGACAACCGGGCCACCCTACCGGTGGGCGTGGCGGGACCCCTTACGAACCGACCCTGGTTCGGCGCCTCTGAGACCCGCTTCACAAGGCTCTCTACTTGGTGAAACCGGGCAGCTGCTCCGCGATCTTGGGCACGTCCAGCAATCCCTGGGAGACGTCCAGCACGAACCGCTCGGCCTCATCCACATCGAAGTCGACGTCCAGCGGATGCCCGTTCATGTGCAGGAAGACCCAGGTCGCATACCAAGCAGTGCGCTTGTTGCCATCAACGAGCGCGTGATTGCGGGCCAGCGACTCCATCAACGCGGCAGCCTTCTGCCAAACGTCGGGGTATGCGTCCTGACCGAACACGCTCGCCTGCGGGCGGACCAGCGCGGAGTCGAGCAGACCGTAGTCGCGCACCTCTGCCGCGCCGAGCCGATGCGCCAGGTTGAGCAGCTCGGGCATGGTCAGGTACTGCATCAGGCGAGCCTCCGGTTGAGCTCCTCGCTTGCCCTCAGCACGTGCTCCGCCGCCTCGTTGAAGAGGCGTGAGTGCTCGTTTATGGCGGTGATCACCGCATCGTGGGCGAACGACTGCATGCTCCGCCCCTCCGCCTCGGCCCGTGCACGCAACGCGTCCAGCTCTTCATCGGTGAACCGCAGATTCAGACCAGCCATGAACCCATGGTACTACATGGTACTACGCAGTACTACGCATGTGTCCGCACCCGCCCCGCCACCCACGCGCCCGCCAGGGCCACCGCCGCCATCGGGAAGAAGACGACCGCGAAGGCGGCCGGGTGGGAGGTGGAGGCGGCCGTCTCCGTGGCGTCCACCGTGCCGCCGCCCAGGGCCGCGAAGGCGGCGCCGCCCGCGGCCAGCAGGAGGACGTTGGAGAGGCCGTCGGAGATCTGGAGGGCGGCCGAGTTGGCGCCGGCCTCCTCGGGGGCGGACAGCTTCAGGAGCAGCACGCTGGTGGAGGCGATCACCACACCCATCCCGAAGCAGCCGAACGCCCAGGCGACCGCCACGGTCCACACCGGCACGGAGGTGATCAGCACGGCCGGGGCCGCCGCGATGGAGAGGGCGACCAGGACCATGGCGCCGACCATCAGCGGCTCGCGGTGCGGTTCGAGGCGGGACCGGGACTGTACGTAGGAGCCGAGCGCCCACGTACCGCCGCCCGCCGCCAGGGAGAGCCCCGCCAGGGTCGGGGACAGGCCGCGCTGGGTGACCAGCATCAGCGGGACGAACGATTCGGCGGCGATGAAGGACCCGGCCGCGACCCCGCGCAGCAGCACCACCGCCGGCAGCCCCCGCCCCGCGCGCGCCGTGCCCGGGGGCAGCAGGCCCCGGACCGCCGGGACGAGCAGCGCGGCCCCGGCGGCGGCCGGCAGCAGGGAGAGCCAGTTCCGCTCCTGCCCGGCGTACTGGAGGAGCCCGGCGCCCAGCGAGATGCCGAGCGCGAGCACGATGCGGCGGCGGTCGTACGCCTCCACGGGCGCCGCCGGGTCCGCCGGGCCGGACGCCATGCGCCGGATCTCGGGCAGCGCGAGCGCCAGCGGGAAGACGATCAGGGCCGGGATGCCGATGAAGACCCAGCGCCAGCCCAGGTGCTCGGTCACGCTCCCGGCGGCCAGCGGACCGACGACCGAGGGGATGACCCAGCTCGCGGCGAACGCGGCCAGGATTCCCGGCCGCAGGTGCTCCGGGTAGGCGCGGCTGATCACCACGTACAGCGCGACGATCACCAGCCCGCCGCCGAGTCCCTGCACGGCCCGGCCCGCGATGAACATCCACATGGAGCCCGCGGTCCCGGACAGCAGCAGCCCCGCCCCGAAGGCGCTGATCCCGGCGGCCAGCGGCGCGAGCGGCCCGCGCCGGTCGGCCCACTGCCCGGACAGCACCATCGCGAAGAGGCTGGTGGTGAAGTACGCGGAGAACGCGAACGCGTACAGCGGGATGCCGTGCAGCTCACGCGCGGCGACCGGCATCGCGGTCCCCACGGCGGTGGCCTCGAAGGCGATCAGGAACACCACGGAGACGATGCCGATGCTGAGCGCCCGGTACGTCCGCCCGAGGATGCCCTCCGGCAGCACGGGCCCCGCCGGGGCGGGGGCGTCGACGTCTTCGATGAGGCGCGGGACATCGGCGTCGCGCGGTTCCAGGGCGGTCATGAGCCAAGAGTAAGGGGCGAAATGCCTGGTGAACCCTGTCCGTGGTCGCCCCCGCCCTCGGCCGTTGGTCCTACGTCCCCGCGCCGAACGTGAACGGCGTATGGCAGTCGCGTTGCACGCCCGCCGGAACCCTTGAGCGGCGCGCACGCCCGGCCCTACGGTCGGTTCAGCGACACCACGCAGGACCGTGTGCCCGAGAGGCTCAGGGGCTCGACTGCAACTCGAGTTACACCGGTTCGAATCCGGTCACGGTCTCCACGCACCGCCCGTCCCCCGGCCGGGGGACGGGCGGTTGGGCGTTCCGGCTCAGCGCGGTGCGCCGGTGGCGGACCAGTGGGGCGAGTGTTCGTGGGGCCTGAGATCCGGCTCGTCGGGGCCACCGGGGAGGCCGGGGGTTCCCGTCGGGTAGGTCATCGCGGAGTCCTCGACACAGCTGATACCCGCTTCGACGAAAACGTTGCCGATGCTGCCGACCTGCAGGATGACGGTGAATCCGTCAGCTGTCGTGGCCCGTATACGCGGCATTCCCTTGCCGGAGTGAACGGTGAAGTCCTGTACGCCCTGCTGCTCCCAGTACTCCCGGACCTGTTTCAACAGCTCGTCCCGCCGCTGCTCGGAAACCACGGTGGTGATGTTCCGGCTACGGAAGACGGTCGTGGTGCCGCTCGGCTCGTTGACACCACTGCTGCACGCCGTGTCCGAAGGGTTCCCGTAGGACCACGCCACCGGCGGCCGCATCGCCGCCATCGTGCCGTCCAGGATTCCCTCCGCACGCTCCCCCGCCTGCTGCATGTCCATCTTGGGTTCTTCCCGCTCCTTGGCGCCCTGGCAGGCGGTGAGCAGTACAGCCAGAAGCACACAGCCCAGCAGCCGAACCGGCCTCCTCACGAGCCGGTGGCGGACCAGTAGGGCGAGTGTTCGCGGGGAATCCGCTCCGACTTGACCGGCCCCCCGGGGTGACTCGGTGTCCCCTTCGGGTAGGTCATCGGCGAATCCTTCGCGCAAGCGAAGCCGGCGGTGACGGAAACGTTTCCGATATTTCCGGCGGAGAGGATGACGACAAGCCCGTCGGGGGACTTGGCCCGGGTACGCGGCATGTCCTCGGCAGAATTGATGTCGAATTCCCTGAAGCCCTGCTGCTCCCAGTACCGCCGGATCATTTTGAACAGCTCTCCGCGCCGCTGCCGGGAAACCACGGTGAGTACGTTCCTGCTCCGGGTAATGCTCGTCGTGCCGGTCGGCTCACTGAAACCTGTATCGCACGCCGTTTCCCCCGTGAGGCCGCGAGCCCACTTCACTGATGGCTGGATCGCCGCCATCGTGCCGTCCAGGATTTCCTCCGCACGTTCCCCCGCCTGCTGCATATCCATCTTGGGTTCTTCCCTTTCCTCGCCGCCCTCACAAGCAGTGAGCACCGTGACCAACAGCACGCACAACAGCAGCCGCACCGGGCTGCTCGTACACGTCACCTCGGCTCCGTCGTCGTGATCGCGTTGCCATGACCGGTCACGACACTCGCGATGTTGTACAAGGAATCGCCTCCCTCCGTGTCACTGAAATAGAGGGAATGAGCCGGAATATTTCCGGTCACGAGCCCCACGATTCCAGTGTCCCTGCCGTCGGCGACGCTGAAGTGGTGCCCTCCGAAGTCTCTTCCGGCCGGGTCGGTGCCGAACCAGTTGGAACCGGATCCGGCCTCCTTGTTCAAGGGTCCGGAGAACATCACATCTTCCTGCGAAGGAAGATGGGTGACCTGATCGTTCTTTGCCGCGCCGACGTAGACGTGATCGGCGCCCACGCCCAGATCCCTGGCGTGGTCGACGCCGGTGCCCGGACTGCCCACAAGGACCACGTCGTCGGCGGGGATGCCGCCGGGCAACTGGGTGGCCTGGCCCACGGTCAGAGACCCGTACGAGTGGCCGACAGCCGTCACATGCGGTGACCCGGACTCGTGCGTGGCGTGGATGCCGTTCAGGAAGCCGTTGTAGGCCGAAGCACCCGCCTTGGCGTCGTCGGCACGCATGACATCGGTGGACGACCACGTGAAGCCGTCCAGCTGGGGCGCATCGTAGCCGAGCCAGACAAGGGAGGCGGTCGAGGCACCCGGGTAGTTCCCGTTCGCGACCCTCGCCACGTTCCAGGCGCGCTCCACGTCCGCCGAGGCGAAGTGGCCGCTCAGCTTCGTGTTCAGCCCCGGCACGTACGCGGACACGTTCTGCGACGTGTCCGGGTTGCCGAACGACACGATGGCCCGGCCGTTGCCCTCGTCTCCGAGGCCCAGCAGATACAGGGGGTACGCACGGTCCAGGCTGAGCTGCTTCTGGATCCCCTTCACCCCCTCGATCTTGTCCTTCAGCGCCGCCGCCTCGTCCCCCGAGGCCGCCGTGTACCGGGTCTCCAGGCTGTCCAGCAGGGTCGGCAGGTACAAGCGGTTGGCCCGGTCCCGGTCGACCGCCGGGATGCCGTCGCGGTTGCCGAGCACTTGCGGGTAGTCCTCGATCAGCTCGGCGCGGAGCGTCGGTGAGAGCGAGGCCCACCAGGACTGGACGGCGTCGGCCGGGGCCTTCGCGTCCGGCATACCGAGGTGCGTCAGCACTTCGTTCTCGATGCTGCCGACCGTCGCCAGCTCGATCGCGAGGTGGGACCAGTCGCCCTTGGCACACCGGTTGGCCGCGTCCGTGAAGAGCTTGATCTTCGCCGCGTAGTCCTTGTCCGCCGCCTGCGCCCCGTGCCACGCCTCGGCGATCCGGTCGGCGTACTCCTGTGCGCGGGCGGCCTGGTCCCGGTGCATCATCCCGACGTCGCCCGGTGCCATGTGAGCGGTGTCGACGGTCGGAGCCGTGACCGAGCCGTCGTCGGCGACCTTGTAGCCGGCCCCCGACGCGTCGGCGAGCGCGGTCTTGAGCAGATCCTGCTGCTTCAGCAGCTCCTCGCCGCAGGCCCGCAGCACGGTGCACACGCTGTCGAGCTCCGTCTTGGCGATGTCCATGTACCACCGGATCCGGCCGAGCCGTTCGGCGGCGGTCTCGGCGGTGAGCCCGCCCCACACCTGTTCCTTCACGAGGGGACGGTGCAGATACGTGCCGAACTCGCCGGCCCGCGTGGTGATCTTGTCCGCCAGCGCGGCCCAGGAGTCGCCCGCGCCGGTCATCAGCAGGGGCTCCGCGTCACGGAGTTCCGGGAGCAGCATCTCAGCGCCCCCCGTTCGCCGACGGCGGCGTGGTGAGGTCCGGGGTGTGCGGCGTGTAGTACAGCGGCTCGGCGCCCGGCGCGTAGGGGCCGAGGAACGCGTTCCGTCGCTGCCGGTCCTCGTCCGCGAAGCTGTTGTTCGAGTCGCGTACCGCGTCCGCGGCGCCCCCCACCAGGCCCGCCAGCGCGCGCAACGCCTTCGTCCACGCCTCCAGGCACTCGTCCAGCGCGTGGGCGGACTCGAAGCCCGCCAGCCCAGCCACCGCCGCGTCCGTCGTTTCGAAAAGGCCCTTGATGTCGCCGGGTATGTCCTCGGCGACCTTGTCGGCGGCGGCCGCCGCCTTCCCCACCTGGTGCGGGTCGATCCAGAGTCCTTGCGTGCCGCCGTTGATCGGCGTGGTCATGCTTCCCCCCTCGGTCGCAGGTCCGCACACGGTAACGACCGGTGGCCGACGGTGACTTGAGTACGCGTACTCAGAGCACCACCGGCCACCGGCCGTCGGCTGCACGGGGCCGCCCGCTCAGCCCTTCGGGGCCGCGACCGCCGCCTGGGGGCGGATCGGGAGGCGGTTGACCGGGCGGCCCGTCGCCGCGCGGACCGCTGCGGCGACCGCGGCCGGGGAGGTGACGACCGGGACCGCGGAGGCGGGCTTCGCGCCGAACGGGGCCACCACGTCGCGCTCCTCGACCAGCGTGACGATGCGGATCTCCGGCGCGTCCAGCGAGGTCGGCAGGGCGTAACCGGTGAGGTCGGGGTGGCGGACCAGGCCGCGGGCGGTGCGGAGGTTCTCGGTGAGGGCGGCGCCGATGCCCTGGGTGACGCCCGCCTCGATACGGGTCGCCAGCTGGGAGGGGTTGAGGACGCGGCCGACGTCCTGGGCGACGGCCATCTCGACGACGCGGACCGAGCCCAGCTCGATGTCGACGTCCACGACCGCGCGGACCGCGCAGAACGCCATGCCCACGAAGGCGTCGCCCTGCCCGGACTCGTCCAGCGGTTCGGTGGGGTGCGGGCGGCACTGGGCGGTGGCCCACAGCTCCTTGCCGTCCAGCGCCTCCGACACGGTCGTCGAGAGCACCCCGTCGTACGAGGTGATCTTGCCGTCGGTGATCTGGAGCAGCTCCGTGGACATCCCGAACTTGTGCGCCAGGGGCTGGAGGAGCTGGGTGCGGACCATTTTCGCGGCGCGTTCGACGGCGCCGGCGGAGACCCAGGTGTGGCGGCCGTGGGTGGCCGGGCCCGCCGGGGGCTGGTCGGTGTCGACGGAGGCGACGTGCACCTCCTCGATGCCCAGGGTCTCCTGGACGACCTGGCGGGCCAGCGTGGTGAAGCCCTGGCCCGTCTCGACGGCCGCGCAGATGACGGTGGCGACCGAGTCGTGGACCCGGACCGTGGCCGTGGACACCTCGTCGGCGCCCTCCGCGCCGAGCATGTGGACCATGCCGAGCGCGTAGCCGACGCCCCGGCGCACCGCGCCCGGTTCGCCCGCGCCCTCGGGGCCGCCCGGCAGCAGCCAGTCGTCCTCGGGGGCGTCCTTGGGCAGCGCGGGCAGCGGGAAGTCCCGTACGGCGGTCAGCAGTTCGGCGACGGGCGCGGGGCAGGTCACCGTCTGGCCGGTGGGCAGGATGTCGCCGGTGGCCAGCACGTTGCGCATGCGCAGCTCGGCCGGGTCGATGCCGAGCTTCGCGGCCAGCTTGTCCATCTGGCCCTCGTAGGCGGCGCAGACCTGCATCGCGCCCTCGCCCCGGACATGGCCGGACGGCGGGTTGTTCGTACGGACGGCCCAGCCCTCGATGAAGGCGTGCGGGACGACGTACGGGCCGCAGGCGAAGGCGACAGCGGCGGCCAGCGACTCCGACGAGGCGTCCGCGTAGGCGCCCGCGTCCAGCAGGATCTGGGCCTCCACCTTGACCAGACGGCCCTCCGCGTCCGCGTGGTGGCGGTAGCGCAGCAGGGAGGGGTGGCGGTGGGCGTGACCGAGGAAGGACTCCTCGCGGGTGGCGGCCAGCTTCACCGGGCAGCCGGTGCGCAGGGCGAGCAGGCCCAGCGGCAGCTGGAAGGCGGGGTCCTCGCGGTCGCCGGTCGCGCCGGGCACACCGGTGACGACGACCTTGACCCGCTCCGGTTCGAGGCCGAAGCAGGCGGCGGCCAGGTCGCGGTCGGTGTGCGGGTCCGTGGAGGCGGTGTACAGCTCGACGCCGCCGTCCGGCCGGGGCACGGCGAGCCCGGCCTCGGCACCGATCGGGGCCGGGTCCTGGCGGCCGATGCGGTACAGGCCATCGACGACGACCTCGCCGGCCGCCTCCGGGTCGCCGTAGCGCAGCGGGATGTGGCGGATGAGGTTGCCGTCGGGGTGGAGCGGCTCGGCGGCGAACGCCTTCTCCGGGTCGGTGACCGGGTCCAGGACCTCGTACTCGACGGCGATGGCGGCGGCGGCCAGCCGCGCGGTGTCCGGGTGGTCGGCGGCGACGGCGGCGATCGGCTCGCCGTGGTGGCGGACCAGGTCGGAGGCGAAGACGGGGCGGTCGACGACCCTGCGGCCGTACAGGGCCTCGCCGGGGACGTCCTCGTGGGTGACGACCGCGCGCACCCCTGGCATCTCGGCGGCGGCCGAGGTGTCGATGGAGACGATGCGGGCGTGCGCGTGCGGGGAGCGCAGGACAGCCGCCCAGAGCAGGCCCTCGGCCCACAGGTCGGCGGCGTACGGGAAGGTGCCCTCGGTCTTGGCGCGGGCGTCGGCCGGCGGGAGCGAGGCGCCGATGCCGAGCCGCGGCTGCTCGGCCTCGGGTCCGCCCGGGCCGGCCGGCGACGGGATGCTGATCGTCGTGGGGGTGGCGCCGGCCGCGTCGTTGCTCACGCCATGCCTCCGTCCTGCTGGTGGGCCTGCACACTACCGGCGCCCGGGGCCGCCTGGTGCGGGATGCGGGCCTCCTCCGGCTCCTCGGAACCGGTCGTCTCGGCGGCGGCTTCGGCGGCTGCCTCGCGGCCCGCGATGACCTCGTTGACGGCGTCCAGCACGCCCCGGTAGCCGGAGCAGCGGCAGAGGTTGCCGCACAGGGCCCGGCGGGTCTCCAGCTCGCTGGGGCGGTGGTTGCCCTCCAGGAGGTCGTGGACGGTCATCGCCATGCCGGGGATGCAGAAGCCGCACTGGACGGCACCGCAGTCCGCCAGCGCCCGCTGCACGTCGGACGGTTCCCCGTCGACGGCCAGGCCCTCGACCGTACGGACCTCGCTGCCGGCGGTCGTGGCCGCGGGCACCAGGCAGGAGGCGACGAGCCGCCCGTCCACCTGGACGTTGCACGCTCCGCACTCGCCCTGCGAGCAGCCGTCCTTGGCCCCGGCGAGACCGAGGCGCTCGCGCAGCACGTAGAGCAGGGACTCGCCGATCCACGCGTCGGTGACGGGTCGGTCGACGCCGTTGACGTGCAGTACGTAGGAGGCGGCGGGGTGCTCGCTGGGTCCCGCGGGGATGACGGCGAGGGGTGCGTCGGACGCCTCGGGCCCCTCCGTACCGGGGGCCGCCGCCTCGCCCGTCTCGGCCACGGGCTCCGCGTCCTCGGGCGACTCCGCCACGGGCTCGGCGTCCTCGGGCGACTCCGCCGCGGGCTCGGCCGCCTCCGTCCGGGGGGCCTCCGCGTCGGACCCGGCGCCGGCCGGGGCGGGCTGCTCGTCGTCGTGCCGTACCGGCTCGGGAGCGCTCTCGGCGGGGACGCCCGCCGGCGCCTCCGCGCCCGCGTCCGCCTCGGCGGGCGGCTCCGGGGCGGGCTCGGTCACCGTCCACGGCGCGGCCGCCCCGCCGGGAAGCGTGGCCGGGCGGTCCGCGTACCAGTCGGTCACGGGCGGGGCGGTGTACAGCTCGCCGGAGTCGTCCGAGAGCGGGGCGGCCGCGGCCGGCCAGGTCGCCGTGGTGTCGGTGGACCACTGGCCCGTGGCGGCCGGGTCACCGGCGTACGGATCCTGGTACGGCTGCGTCCCGGGGTGCGGGTAGCCGTAGCCGGACTGCTGGTTCGGGTCGGGCCAGTGCACCTCATCCGGCGCGGACGGAGCGGACGGTACGGACGGCGCGGGCGGAGCGGACGGCACCGAGTGCTCGGGCTGCCCGGTCTGCTGTTCCGGCTGCTGCTCCCGCTGCTGTTCCGGCGTCTGGACGACCCAGTTGCCGGTGGCCGCCGGGTCGAGGCCGGCGGCCGGGGTCAGCGGCAGGATCATCGGCGGCGTGTAGCCGTGGCCGGGCGCGGCCAGCGGAATGTCCGCCAGGTCCTCCGGCGACAGGTGGACGAAGGCGGTCGCCTCGCCGTCATAGTCGCCGCCCTGCGGGGTCGGCTGCCAGCCGCCGTGCTGTTCGGCGGGGTTCTCCTTGCTCACGACAGTGCCCTCCCCAGCGCGCGTCGGGCGAGCGCGGCGACGGTGCGCCGCAGGTGCAGTACGGCGGGGGGCAGCGGTGGTGCCTCTCCCCCGTCGGCGGGTGGTTCCTGGTCCGGGATGCAGGCGGCGGCCACGTACTCGCCGAAGGCGGCCAGCGCGTCGGGGGCGAGACCGCGCGCCCCGTCCCAGTCGATCAGCGAGGCGATCCAGCGCTCGGCCTCCAGCGGGCGCAGCGGCATCGGGGCGATGGCGCCGACCGCGCAGCGCACCCCGCGCCTGGCCGGGTCGAGGACGATCGCGACGGAGGCGGTGGCGCGGCCGGGCCCGGTGCGGCCGGTGGCCTTGAGGAAGACCTGGGGGGCGTGCAGCAGCGGGACGCGGACGAAGCCGATCAGCTCGGCGGGCTCCAGCATCTCGCGGCCGGCCAGCAGGTGGGAGACGGGGATCTCGCGGCGGGCGCCGCCGGGGCCCGCGACGACGAGTTCGGCCTCCAGCGCGGCGAGCACGGGCAGCGCGTCACCGGTCGGGGCGGCGGACGCGATGTTGCCGCCGAGCGTGCCGGCGTTGCGGATCTGCGGGGGGCCCGCGGCGCGGGCGGAGGCGGCGAGCGCGGGGATGAGGGCGGCGAAGTCGGGCCGCCCCATGCGGGCGTGGGTCAGACCGGCGCCCAGCAGGGCGTGTCCGTCCTGGTAGTGCCAGCCGCGCAGCTCGCTGATCCGGCCGAGTCCGACCAGACCGGAGGGGCGCAGGAGCCCCTTGTTGACGGCCGACATCAGGTCCGTGCCGCCTGCCACGGGGACGGCGGCCGGCATGGCGCCGAGTGCCGCCACCGCCTCGTCCAGCGAGGCAGGCAGCGTCACGGACTGCGTCGCCTGCGGTGCGTGCGTGGTCAACCCAGCTGCCCCTTCCCGGTGTCCCGGCGCTCCCGCCTGTTTCGCCGTACGGTACGTGCTCGAAGCCCGGACGTGGCAACTCTGGCACATCTTCCGACCGGCCCGACGCGCAGGTCCGCGAAGGGAGCATCCGTCCCCGGTAAGGGTAATGGTCCCGTTTTCGCGCTGGTTCGGCGGTGAGCCCCCTTTGCCGGTCTTCCGTATGTCCGTACGGCTTTCTCCGTTGTACGGGCGGCGCCCGGCGGAAGCGCCGCCGCCACCACGGTCGCAGGGACCGTGGTGGCGGGAGGGCGGGTTGCTGCCGGGCTCACACGTTCGGGGGTGCCCCCTCGATCGGGCGTCCGAGGATGCCGGGGCGCTGCTGCCAGGGCAGCGGACCGGACGGCGGCCGGTAGCCGACGCCGAGTGCGTCGAGCCGGGCGTAGTGCGCGGTCATGCGGCGCTCGAAATCGGCGAAGTCCCGCTCGTCCGGGGCGGGCAGGGCCGACCAGGCGACCTCGGCGAAGGCGGCGAGGCGCGGGAAGACCTGGTAGTCGACGCGGGCCCGGTTCTGCATGACCTCGGACCAGGCGTTGGCCTGGGCGCCGAGTACGTGCCGGGCGGCCTCCTCGCTCAGCGCCGGCGGGACGGGCTCGAAGCGGTAGACGTCCTCCAGGGTGCGGACGTACCCGATGGGCATCGGCTCGTCGGGGCCGCCGTGCTGACGGTGGTCCAGATACACCTGCTGCTCGGGGCACATGACGACGTCGTGCCCGGCCTCGGCGGCCGCGATGCCGCCCGCGTAACCGCGCCAGGAGGAGACGGCGGCGCCGGGCGCGAGGCCGCCCTCCAGGATCTCGTCCCAGCCGATGAGGCGGCGGCCGCGCCCGGTGAGCCAGGTGTCGAAGTGGCGGATGAACCAGGACTGCAGCTCGTCCTCGTCGGCCAGGCCGAGTTCCTTGATGCGGGCCTGCGCGGTGGGCGACTGCCTCCACTGGTCCTTGGGGCACTCGTCGCCGCCGATGTGGACGAACGGCGAGGTCTCCGGCGGGAAGAGTTCGAGGAGCTCCTCGAAGACGCCCTCGTAGAACCGCAGGACGTGGTCGGTGGGGGCCAGGACGTTCGGCGTGACGCCCCAGTTGTCCCACACGCCGAGCGCCGAGGTGTCGACGACGTCGGTGTTGCCGAGCTCCGGGTAGGCGCTGATCGCGGCCTGCGAGTGGCCGGGGATGTCGATCTCGGGGACGACCCGGATGTGCCGGGCGGCGGCGTAGGCGACGATCTCGCGGATGTCGTCCTGGGTGTAGTAACCGCCGTGCGGGGTCTCGTCCCAGAGCTCGGAGGCCCGGTGTCCGTACTTGGTACGGGGACGCCAGGCGCCGACCTCGGTGAGGCGGGGGTGGCGCTTGATCTCGACGCGCCAGCCCTGGTCGTCGCTGAGGTGGAAGTGGAAGACGTTCAGCTTGTGGGCGGCGAGCAGGTCGAGGTAGCGCAGGACGTCGTCCTTGGGCATGAAGTGCCGTGCCACGTCGAGCATCAGGCCGCGCCAGCCGAAGCGGGGTGCGTCCTCGATGTCGGTGAACCCGAAGCCGTGGACGGCGGCCTCGCCCACGGGCGCCCGGCGGAACGCCTCGGGGCCCAGCAGCTGGCGCAGGGTCTGGGCGCCCCAGAACACCCCGGCGGGGCTGCCGCCGGTGAGGACGACGCCCTCGTCGGGCCGGGTGGTGAGCCGGTAGCCCTCGGGCGGCAGGGTGTCGTCGGTGCGCAGCACGATGGCGCGCGGGGCGTCCTCGGTGCCGGGTGCGAGGGGCAGGCCGAAGGCGGCGCCCAGGGTGGTGCGCAGCCAGCGTTCGGTGGTCGCGGTGCCGGGGGCCGCCGCGATGGTGGTGGACGCGTCGAGGAGGAATCCGCAGCGCCCCCGGTCGTCGGCGCGCAGGGGCGCCGGGATCAGTTCCATGGCCATGACGTCAGTCCTTAACCGCTCCGCCGAGTCCGGAGACCAGGCGTCGCTGTACGAGTACGAAGAAGACCAGCACGGGCACGGTCATCACCGTCGAGGCTGCCATGATCCCGCCCCAGTCGTTCTCGTCGGGTGCCAACTACCCGTCTGCAAAAGGCCGGGCTGGGAGACGACACAAGCCTGGCTGCTGGGTGGTCTTCTCCGAACAGGCAGACCCGCGACATGCTCCTTCTTCCTTTCCTGGCGCCTGTATTGGAGGTCTGCGACGCGCATGGCGTGGCCGTGAGGCTCGGCAGGGAGAGCTGCGTCCGGGGCGACGTTTCAGGAAAGAAAACTTCATCCGGGAACCGTTCCTAGTCACCGAGCAGGAGTGTGTCTTGGACCCATTCCTGTTCGCTGCGGACACCCCGAACGGTGTTGGATGCCCTGGTTGCCCGCGTTCTCGCCGCATCCGGTGGCGCGGATCGCGTCCGTGGTCCGGAGATGCGGGGGCGGGGTCCCTCACGCCCCGGGGAACCCGGTGCGGCCTGGACGGTCCGATGCCCGTGCGCATCACTCTGGTGTGCACGGGGCGGTGTCGTCCGACGCCGGATCGGGTGTCCGAGGGCGCGTCGCCCGATCGCGATACCGGCGGCATCGTGACGGGACATCTTCCGGTGCGGGGTGGTCAGTGGCTTCTGCCAGTGCTGAGCACCCCACGCTGCCGAAAACGCTTCCTGCGGCCGTGCTTCTCCCTTCCTCCGTCAGCCCCGCCTCCGCGAGATGATGGCGGGTGTTCAACAGGCGCTTCCCACCGCGCACGACCCGGACCCGCCCCGACCGCCAGTCAGCGACAGCAGCCGCGAGCCGGTCCTCCATGCACTTCAGACGGCGGGACTTCTGGAACCACTCACCCCTCGACCGATAGCCACCCGCCGCACGCTTCGTACCCTTCGCCCCGATCGGCAACGACAGCCGGTACCGAAGTGTTCTGATTCCCGCCTCAAGTGTGCGGATATGTGCGGCCAAGGACCGCCGGGCCAGTGCCCACTGATCATGCGACGCCTTCGTGATCGCCCCCGCAATCCGCGACGAAGACGCTGCTGTCAATCCCCGCTTTCGCGCAGCCCACATTTCCGCACGGTGATCCAGGCCGTCCGCACACCGCACCTTCAGATCCCGCGACGCCAACCCACCCTGATACGCGCCAACGGCCCGCAACACCCGCTCGTCCTCGGAAGTGAGGTGCTTGAGACGGTCCCTCACCGCTACACCGGACGGCCCGGGTACCACGAACGGCGCCGCCAACTCCCGCACCCCGCACTCCCCCACACCAGCCCGCCCCTGTCACCCAGCACAACGAGCAACCACCAACAAGGTCACCCATTCGACCCCAGAACTCACATCCCGATCCCACCACCGCCCCCGCTCCCGGGTACCACGCCCATGCGCACCGGGCCCCTAGCGGTTCAGTGCCTCTGCCAGCCGACGCAGCAGTCCGTGCAACGGCACGCGAAAAACCCCCGGGCACGCGAGCGCGTGTCCCGGGGGTCTCCCGGGCCTCAGGCCTGTCCAGCGGATCAAGCCCTAGCTGTGGGTGGTACCGGTCGCCACTACTTCTTGTCCTTGCCGCCCTTGTCCTTGTCGCCGCCGCCGGCGCCCATGGACTCGTAGATCTCCTTGCACATCGGGCAGACCGGGTACTTCTTGGGGTCGCGCCCCGGTACCCAGACCTTGCCGCACAGTGCGACCACGGGGGTGCCCTCCAGGGCACTCGCCATGATCTTGTCCTTCTGGACGTAATGGGCGTAGCGCTCGTGGTCGCCGTCGCCGTTCGACACCTGCGGCGTCGGCTCCACGAGGGTCCCGGTACCTGCCCCGCGCTCGGGCTCAAGAGTGCTCATAACCGCCAAGCGTACTGAAAGACGGGACATCAGTTCAGCGAAGGGTCGTCCGGATACGTGGCGATCATGGCCAGTTCGCTGCGCTGCCGGCGCAGGACCGCACGCCACAGACCCTCCGGGCGCGGCGAGGACACATCGCCAGGTTCCGATTCCACGACGTACCAGGCGCCTTCGGACAACTCGCGCTCCAGCTGTCCGGGCCCCCAGCCCGCGTACCCCGCGAAGATCCGCAGCGAGCCCACGGCCGCCGCCAGCAGCTCGGGCGGCGCCTCCAGGTCCACCAGGCCGATCGCCCCGTACACCCGCCGCCAGCCGAGGGGCCCCTCGCCGCCCGGGATCACCGCGACGCCGAGGGCCGAGTCCAGCGAGACGGGGCCGCCCTGGAAGACGACCTCCGGCTCACCGGTCAGCCCGGCCCAGGTCGCCAGGATGTCCACGACGCCCACCGGGGTCGGGCGGTTGAGGACCACGCCGAGGGAGCCCTCCTCGTCGTGGTCGAGGAGCAGCACGACCGCGCGGTCGAAGTTCGGGTCCGCCAGGGCGGGCGCGGCCACGAGCAGCCGCCCTGTGAGCGAGGACACCTCGGTCATGGCAGAAATGATCCCGCATCTTCGCCCGGTACGGGGGCCAAGTGACGTGGTCGTCGCGCTCGGTGCCCGAGCGCAGCTCAGGGCGCACGGGTGCATGAGGAGCGCACACCCGGTCCGGCCATCCGGACGGTGACCCTCCGCGAGTCCCGCGCAGCAGAGCGTGTTGTGGCGGATTCATGACGTTCGTACACCGCCCGTTCCCTTACGGAAGGGGGGTGCGGGCCCATTACCCTTTCGTCTTGGCCCCCTGCCCGACCACTCCGGAACGCGAGATTCATGACCGGCACAGACGATGTCCTGCTTGTCCACGGCGGAACCCCGCTGGAGGGCGAGATCCGCGTCCGAGGCGCCAAGAACCTGGTGCCCAAGGCGATGGTCGCCGCGCTGCTCGGAAGCGGGCCCAGCCGGCTGCGCAACGTGCCCGACATCCGTGACGTCCGGGTCGTGCGCGGGCTGCTCCAGCTGCACGGTGTGACGGTCCGCCCCGGCGACGAGCCGGGCGAGCTGGTCCTGGACCCCACGCACGTCGAGAGCGCCAACGTCGCCGACATCGACGCCCACGCCGGCTCCTCGCGCATCCCGATCCTGTTCTGCGGCCCGCTGCTGCACCGACTGGGCCACGCGTTCATCCCCGGCCTCGGCGGCTGCGACATCGGCGGCCGGCCGATCGACTTCCACTTCGACGTGCTCCGCCAGTTCGGCGCGACGATCGAGAAGCGGGCGGACGGACAGTACCTGGAGGCCCCGCAGCGGCTGCGCGGCACCAAGATCCGGCTGCCGTACCCGTCGGTGGGCTCGACCGAGCAGGTGCTGCTGACCGCGGTGCTCGCCGAGGGCGTCACGGAGCTGTCCAACGCGGCCGTGGAGCCGGAGATCGAGGACCTGATCTGCGTCCTGCAGAAAATGGGCGCGATCATCTCGATGGACACCGACCGGACCATCCGGATCACCGGTGTCGACCGCCTCGACGGCTACACCCACCGCGCCCTCCCGGACCGCTTGGAGGCCGCCTCCTGGGCGTCCGCCGCGCTGGCCACCGAGGGCAACATCTACGTCCGGGGCGCCCAGCAGCGCTCGATGATGACGTTCCTGAACACCTACCGCAAGGTCGGCGGCGCGTTCGAGATCGACGACGAGGGCATCCGCTTCTGGCACCCGGGCGGCGCGCTCAACGCGATCGCGCTGGAGACGGACGTGCATCCCGGCTTCCAGACGGACTGGCAGCAGCCGCTGGTGGTGGCGCTGACGCAGGCCGCGGGCCTCTCCATCGTCCACGAGACGGTGTACGAGTCCCGGCTCGGCTTCACCTCCGCGCTGAACCAGATGGGCGCGCACATCCAGCTGTACCGCGAGTGCCTGGGCGGCTCGGACTGCCGCTTCGGCCAGCGCAACTTCCTGCACTCCGCGGTCGTCTCCGGGCCCACGAAGCTCCAGGGCGCGGACCTGGTCATCCCGGACCTGCGCGGCGGCTTCTCGTACCTGATCGCCGCCCTCGCGGCCCAGGGCACCTCCCGGGTGCACGGCATCGACCTGATCAACCGGGGCTACGAGAACTTCATGGACAAGCTGGAGAAGCTCGGGGCGAAGGTGGAGCTGCCGGGCGGCTCGCTGGTCTGAGCGGCGTCGTCCCGGGGCGCCGGGTCCTTCGGGGCCCCGGGACACCGCCGGAGCCCGCCACAGAGCCCGCAGAGGGCTTCTGGCGGGCCGAATGCCGAAGGGCGGTCACCCTTGGTCGGGGTGACCGCCCTTCGTCGTGCCCAGGGGTCTTACTTGCCCTTGGCGGCTTCCTTGAGCTTGGAGCCCGCGGAGACCTTCACGCTGTAGCCGGCCGGGATGTTGATCGGGTCGCCGGTCTGCGGGTTACGAGCGGTGCGAGCGGCACGGTGGGTGCGCTCGAAGGTCAGGAAACCGGGAATGGTGACCTTCTCGTCGCCCTTGGCGACGATCTCACCGACGGTCTCGGCGAGAGCGGCCAGCACGGCGTCGGCGTCCTTGCGGGTCACCTCGGCACGGTCGGCCAGGGCGGCCACCAGCTCACTGCGGTTCATGTTGTTACTCCCGTGTTCTTCTTGCCTGTGAGGCGTGAGATCGAAGCAGATGCTGCCAGGGCCCTCGGACAGTGCCCGTACCCGGGTCTGCCCTTGAGAGGGTCCGGTAGACCTCGCGCCCTGTGGGGTCTCCCCTGGACGTAGTCCTTGAGGAAGCATCCTGCCCCCACCTGCGGCGGTAAAGCCAATCCGGCACCCTCCGGGAGCCGTGCGAAAAGCACCACTGCCTCTTCGTGGTGACGTCCCGTCGGCTCCCCCAGAGCGGTCCGCAGCGGGTGCGGGGCTCTGCGGGACGCGTCGCCCGCCCACCCTAAAGGGGCGTTTGGGGCGCCGCGACCCGCGACGCGCCGTACGTCAGACGGACGTGGGCCCCGTCACAGCGGCGCCGGCGGCGCGCGCGGCGTCCCGGACGGCTCCGGCGACCGCACCGGCGACCTTGTCGTTGAAGACCGAGGGGATGATGTAGTTCGCGTTCACCTCGTCCTCGGCGACGACGTCGGCCAGGGCGCGGGCGGCGGCGAGCATCATGTCCGTGTTGACGGTCCGCGACTGGGCGTCGAGCAGGCCGCGGAACACACCGGGGAAGACCAGCACGTTGTTGATCTGGTTCGGGAAGTCCGAGCGGCCGGTGGCGACGACCGCGGCGGTGCGGCGGGCGATCGCCGGGTCCACCTCGGGGTCCGGATTCGCGAGCGCGAACACGATCGCGCCGTCCGCCATGGCCGCCACGTCGTTTCCGTCCAGCACGTTGGGGGCGGAGACGCCGATGAAGACGTCGGCGCCGACCACGGCCTCCTTGAGGGTGCCGGTGATGTTCTCCGGGTTGGTGTTGTCCGCGATCCAGCACAGCGGCGAGTCCGGGTCGGCCGAGCGCAGGTCCTCGCGGCCGGAGTGCACGACGCCGTGGATGTCGGCGACGACTGCGTGCTTGACGCCCGCGGCGATGAGGAGCTTCAGGATGGCCGTACCGGCCGCGCCGGCGCCGGACATGACGACCCGCACGTCGCCGATGGCCTTGCCCACCACGCGCAGGGCGTTGGTCAGTGAGGCCAGGACGACGATGGCCGTGCCGTGCTGGTCGTCGTGGAAGACGGGGATGTCCAGGGCCTCGCGCAGCCGGGCCTCGATCTCGAAGCAGCGCGGCGCGGAGATGTCCTCCAGGTTGATCCCGGCGAAGCCCGGCGCGATCGCCTTGACGATCTCGACGATGGCGTCGGTGTCCTGGGTGTCCAGGCAGATCGGCCAGGCGTCGATGCCGGCGAAGCGCTTGAAGAGGGCCGCCTTGCCCTCCATGACGGGCAGCGCGGCCTTCGGGCCGATGTTGCCGAGGCCGAGCACCGCGGAGCCGTCCGTCACGACTGCGACGGAGTTGCGCTTGATGGTGAGGCGGCGGGCGTCCTCGGGATTCTCGGCGATCGCCATGCAGACGCGGGCCACGCCGGGGGTGTAGATCATCGAGAGGTCGTCGCGGTTGCGGATGGGGTGCTTGGACGCCATCTCGATCTTGCCGCCGAGGTGCATGAGGAACGTACGGTCGGAGACCTTGCCGAGCACGACGCCGTCGATGGAGCGCAGACCCTCGACGATCTCGTCGGCGTGCGCGGTGGAGGAGGCGGCGATCGTGACGTCGATCCGCAGCTTCTCGTGACCGGACGCGGTCACGTCGAGGCCGGTGACCGAACCACCGGAGGACTCCACGGCCGTGGTGAGCTGGGAGACCGCGGTGCCGCTCGCGGGCACCTCCAGCCTGACCGTCATCGAGTACGAGACGCTGGGCGCCGTTGCCATGGCCGAGTCCTTCGCTTTCTTGGGGCCGACCGTCACGCGGGGGGCGGCGTCACGGGGCTGGGCACGCGCATCTGCGGCGTTGTCGTCAATCACCAACGCTCCGCGTTGGCTCAATCCTCCGCCTTGCAGCTGCACGCGCCCAGTCCCGCTCCTCCACCCGCCCCCCGCGTGACGGTCGGCCCTAGCTTCATTGCTACGCGCGTCCGAAACCCGAGCAGACCCGGCAGCGGACACGCCTTCCGATATTCGCACCTACCGACGAGTAGCCGTTAATGACTGTCGCAGCGCGGAAACTGTTTTCCACCATACGAGAGGGAGGGGCGCAGCGGAACCCCCAACCGCTGTCCGGGAACGCGAAGAGGCCCGCGCCACCAGGGGTGACGCGGGCCTCTTCTTCAGTTCACGACACCGGCCCGCCATGCTCGCCTCGCGGCAAGTGGTCGCTCGAAGCGACTAAGGTTGGGCCCGGGGGCTTGGATCGAGCCGGTGCCGATACCAGGCTAACAAACCACCTGGAAAAGCGATTCCCGCAGCGCGGATTAACCGAAAACGGCCCCCCGCGCCCCCTCCCGCTCAGTCCCTGAGCAGGTCCGGCACGCCGTCCTCGTCCGGCAGGTCCCGGTCCCCCGAGACCACCGTGAGCTGCTGGGTCGCCCGGGTCAGCGCCACGTACAGCACCCGCAGCCCGGCCGGGGACTCGTCCGCGATCTCCGCCGGCGAGACGACCACCGTGGCGTCGTACTCCAGGCCCTTCGCCTCCAGGCTGCCCAGCGCCACCACCCGGTCCCCCAGCTCCGCGAGCCACTCGCGGGCCCGTTCGCGCCGGTTCATCGCCACGACGACGCCGACCGTGCCGTCTACCTCGGCGAGCAGCCGCCGCGCCTCCTCGCGCACGGTCCCGGCCAGGTCGCCGTCCCGTACGGTCTCGAAGCGCGGGACCACGCCCGTGGAGCGGACGGCGGCCGGGGACTCCATGCCGGGCATCGCGAGGGCCAGCACCTTCGCGGCCAGCTCCGCGATCTCGGCCGGGTTGCGGTAGTTGACGGTCAGCGTGAAGTTCCGGCGCGGACGGCTGCCCAGCGCCTCGTCGCGGGCGGCGGCCGCCTCGTCCGGGTCGGACCAGGAGGACTGCGCCGGGTCCCCGACGATCGTCCAGGTGGCGTGCCGGCCGCGGCGGCCGACCATCCGCCACTGCATGGGCGTGAGGTCCTGCGCCTCGTCGACGATGACGTGGGCGTACTCGGTGCGCTCGGCGGCGAGCCGCTCGGCCCGCTCCCACTGGGTCTCCTCGCGGCGGGGCATCAGCTCCTCCAGGCCGGTGAGCTGGTCCAGCGGGTCCGCCTCGCGCTTGCGCCTGGGGCGGCTCGGGGTGCCGAGCAGCGTCTGCAGCTCGTCCAGGATCGCCACGTCGTGCACGGAGAGCGGCCCCTGTCCGGCGGCGTCCAGGCGCTTGAGGGAGCGCGCGAGCCGGCGCACCTCGCCCTGGTTGAGCGTGCGCCGCGCCCACCGGGCGAGCCGCTTCTCGTCGGCCATCGCGGCGAGCACCCCGCGCGGGGTCAGCTCGGGCCACCAGGCGTCCAGGAACTCGATGAAGGGGGTCTCCGTCGACACGTCCTCGTCGAACGACGAACGCAGCTCGGCCGCCAGCTCCGGATCGGTGTAGCGGCCCCGGCCCGAGGACCGGTTCCACAGCGCGTCGAGCAGCAGCCGGCGGGCGCGCGGGCGCAGCAGGTTGACCGGGGCGGTCCCGCTGAGGACGTTGTTGCGGATGCGCCGCAGCTCGTCCTCCTGGAGCTCCACCCGGGCGCCGAAGGCGACCACGCGGAGCCGGGTGGGCGTGCCGGCGGGCTGCGGGGCCTCCTCGGCCTCACCGAACTCCAGCTGCCCGCCGGCGGCGGAGGCGGTCCGGGGCACGGGCTGTTCCAGCGCGCCGCGCGCCGCCTTGCGGAGCACCGGGAGCATCCGCGAGGAGCCCTTGATCCGGGCGACCGCAGGCTCGTCGTACACCGTGGCGCCCTCGGGCCCCGCCGCGTCGTCGGAGAGCGAGCCGACCGCGCGGATCGCGACCTGGCCCTCCTCGCCGAGCGAGGGCAGCACGCCCTCGGTGTACGCGACCAGCAGCGGCGTCGGCGAGACGACGAGGATGCCGCCCGCGTACCGCCGCCGGTCCTGGTAGAGCAGGTACGCGGCGCGGTGCAGGGCGACCGCGGTCTTGCCGGTGCCGGGGCCGCCGGAGACCTCGGTGACGGAGGCGGCGGGCGCCCGGATGACGAGGTCCTGCTCGGCCTGGATGGACGAGACGATGTCCCGCATGGTGTGGCTGCGGGCCTGTCCGAGCGCGGCCATCAGGGCGCCGTCGCCGACGACCGGGAGCTCGTCGCCGTCCAGGGAGGCGGTCAGCTCGGGGCGCATCAGGTCGTCCTCGACGCCGAGGACGCGGCGGCCCTTGGAGCGGATGACGCGGCGGCGGACGACCCGGCCCGGCTCCTTGGGCGTCGAGCGGTAGAACGGCGCCGCGGCCGGGGCCCGCCAGTCGATGACGAGCGGCGCGTAGTCGGAGTCGAGGACCCCGATCCGGCCGATGTGCAGCGTCTCGGCGATGTCCGCGGTGTTGTCCTCGCGCACGACGTCGTCGGCGGGCTCGACGGAGGTGTACGCGCCGTCCGGGCCGCGTTCGCCGTCCTTGCCGAGCAGGAGGTCGATCCTCCCGAAGAGGAAGTCCTCGAACTCGCTGTTCAGCCGGTTGAGGTGGATTCCGGCGCGGAACACCTGGGCGTCGCGCTCGGCGAGCGCCCCCGGGGTTCCGACCTGGCCGCGTTTCACGGCGTCGTCCATGAGAAATTCCGCCTCGTGGATCTTCTCCTCAAGGCGGTGGTACACCCGGTCGAGATGTCTCTGCTCGACACCGATTTCCCGGTCCCGCAGCGAATCGACAGCGGCATCCTGCGCGGCCACCGAGGCCCCCTTCTGACGTGCACTGGGCAGCCGTCAACCTTATGCGACGGGGGGCCCGCGCGCACCTGCCACACCCCTCCTCGGCGTGTGCGGGGGTATCGATTGCGTGACGGCGGTGCGCGACCCCGGTCCGCGCGAACCCTACGAAAGGCCCCGGTCCTCAGTCCTCGGCGCCGGTCATCGGGCCGTCGTGCAGGATGCGATGGAAGAGGCGGTGGTCGCGCCACTCGCCGTCGATGTGCATATAGCGCGGGGCGACCCCGAACTCCTCGAACCCGCACTTGGCGAGGACCCGCTGCGAGGCCACGTTGTGCAGGACCGTGCACGCCTCGACCCGGTGCAGCCGCAGGTCGTTCCGCGCCACCTCGCAGATCGCGCGCACCGCGGTCGTGGCCAGCCCGCGGCCGGCGAGTTCCACGTCCACCCAGTAGCCGAGGACCGCGCTGTGGCAGGCGCCGAGCACGATGGCGTCGAGGGTGAACGCTCCGACCGCACGGTCCTCGGCATCGCTCAGCACCCACGGCATCGAACGGCCCGCGTCCCGGTCCGCCAGCAGCCCGGCTAGGCGGGCGCGCTGCCCCTCCTCGGTGTAGAAGAAGTCGGGCCGTACGGGCTCCCAGGGCTTCATGTACGTACGGCTGCGGGTCAGCGCGGCGGCGAGGGAGGCCGCGTCGGCCAGGACGGCGGGGCGGAGCCGTATCCCCGCGCCGAGCGGGTGGACGTCATCGATCACGCCCGCACGCTATCCGGCCCGTCGCGCCCCTGGACGCTCGCGTAGGCGGATGCGCGCCTGAACGATGGAGCCGCTCCGGCCGCGCCGCTTCACTGGATCCATGACCACCAACCGGGCCGACCGGCCGACTCCCGCCTCCCACCGTCTCGTTCTCGGCGCCGCCGCCGTCACCACGGGACTGATGGCCGGCACCTTCTTCGTCTTCTCGTGCGCGGTGATGCCCGCGCTCGGGCGCAGCGACGACCGGACCTTCGTCGAGGTCATGCAGAACATCAACGACGTCATAGAGAACCCGGTCTTCTTCGCCGGCTTCTTCGGTGCCCTGGTGCTGACCGCCGTCGCCGCCTGGCAGCACCGCCGCTCGCCGGGACCGCGCGGCTGGATAGTCGCCGCGCTCGTCGCGTACGCCCTGGCGTTCCTGCTCACCTCGGGCGTCAACGTGCCCCTGAACAACGCGCTCGCGGACGCCGGTGATCCCGCGCACCTCGCCGACCCGGCCGCCGTGCGGGACCGGTTCGAGGACGCCTGGAACGTGTGGAACACGGTGCGCGCCGTCCTGTGCACCGCCGCCCTCGCACTGCTGCTGCGCGCCCCCTACGCCGTTGCGCGCCGGCGTACGGGACCCGGCGCGTACCCGGCGGCCCCTCAGCAGCCCCCCTACTTCGCGCCCGCCGACGGGTCCAGCGCCAGCCGGTAGCCGCGCTTGACCACCGTCTGGATGAGCCGGGGCGCCCCGAGGGCGGTGCGGAGCCGGGCCATGGCCGTCTCGACCGCGTGCTCGTCCGTACCGCTGCCGGGCAGGGCGCGCAGCAGGTCGGCGCGGGAGACGACCCAGCCGGGGCGCCGGGCCAGGCTGTGCAGCAGGGCCATCCCGGCGGGCGGAACCGCGCGCAGCTCGTCGTCGACCAGGACGGCGTGGCCCCGGATCTCGACGCGGTGTCCGGCGACGGGCAGCGTACGGGCGCGGGCGGGCAGTTCGCGGCAGATGAGCTGGACGAGCGGGCCGAGCCGGAAGCGTTCCGGCTGTACGGTGTCGATCCCGCGCGCCTGCAACGGCACGGCGGTGACCGGGCCGACGCAGGCCGGTACGACGTCACCGCGCAGCGCCGTGACGATCTCGGTGAGCAGCCCGCGTTCCTCGGCGCGGCCGAGCAGCGAGGCCGCCGCCGGGGCGCTGGTGAAGGTGAGCGCGTCCAGGGCGCGGGCGGCGGTCAGGTCGAGGAGCCGGTCGAGGGGGGCGATGTCCTCCGGCGGCATCCAGCGGTAGACGGGGACGGCGACCACCTCGGCGCCGGCCTCGCGCAGCGACTCCACGAAGCCGGGGAGGGGTTCGCCGTGCAGCTGGAGCGCGACGCGGCGGCCCCGTACGCCTTCCTCCAGGAGCCGTTCCAGCACCTCGGCCATGGACTCGGATGCCGGGGACCATGCCTCGGAAAGACCGGCGGCGCGAACGGCTCCCTTCACCTTGGGGCCGCGCGCCAGGAGTTCGACCCCGCGCAGGGTGGCCAGGAGCCGGTCGCCGATGCCCCAGCCGTCGGCCGCCTCGATCCAGCCGCGGAAGCCGATCGCGGTGGTGGCGACGACCACGTCGGGCGGGTCGGCGATCAGCTGCTCGGTCGCGGCGAGCAGTTCGCCGTCGTCGGCGAGCGGCACGATCCGCAGGGCGGGGGCGTGCACCACGGTGGCGCCCCGGCGCCGCAGCAGTGTGCCCAGCTCCTCCGCCCGGCGCGCGGCGGTGACACCGACCGTGAAGCCCGCGAGGGGCCCGTGCTGTGCGTCGTCGTGCATATGGTCTACCCGGCTCTCGTCCCGCTGCTGCTCGTTGGTGCGGAGGACCGAGCCTGCCAACGCCGCGTGACAGACCCGGTTCAGCCGTATTTCCCGCTCGTTACGTCACCCGCCCGTGCCGCGGACCCCTCACACCTCCGCATAGCTGAGCTGCGGCTTCGCCGGGACGGCCGCGGCACGACGAAGGTATACCGCCCAGGTGAGCACGGAGCACACGGCGTAGAAGGCGAGAAAGGACCAGAAGGCCGCCGTTCCCGTGCCCGACGTCTGGAAGGACTGCCGGAAGGCGAGGTTGATCGCGAGCCCGCCGAGCGCCCCGACCGCGCCGATCAGCCCCATGGCCGCCCCGGAGATCCGCCGTCCCCTGGCCGCCGCCTCCTCGCCGCGCAGCCCCCGGGCGACGGCCTGGGTGTGGAAGATGCCCGGGATCATCTTGTACGTCGATCCGTTGCCGAGCCCCGACAGGACGAACAGGGCGGTGAAGCCGACGAGGAACACGCTCAGCGAGGCGCTCCGGGAGGCGTACACGACGACACCGGTCGCGGCGGCCATGGCGGCGAAGTTGACGAGGGTGATGCGCGCACCGCCGTACCGGTCGGCGAGCCATCCGCCGGCCGGCCGGATCAGCGAGCCGAGCAGCGGGCCGATGAAGGTGAGCGAGGCGGCCTGGAGCGGGGTGCGGCCGAACTGGGTCTGCAGGACGAGCCCGAAGGCGAAGCTGTAGCCGATGAAGGAGCCGAAGGTGCCGACGTAGAGGACGGCCATGATCCAGGTGTGCCGGTCGCGCACGGCCTCCTTCGCCGCCCCGGTGTCGTTGCGCACGGGCGCCAGGTTGTCCATGAAGAGGGCCGCGCATCCGGCGGCGAGCAGGATCAGCGGGAGGTACGCGGCGAGCACGATCCGGGGGTGCGAGGCCCCGGCCGTCCCGATCACCAGGAGCCCGGCCAGCTGCACGACGGGCACGCCGATGTTGCCGCCGCCCGCGTTGAGCCCGAGCGCCCAGCCCTTCCTGCGCAGCGGGAAGAAGGCGTTGATGTTCGTCATGGACGAGGCGAAGTTCCCGCCCCCGATGCCGGTCAGCGCGGACACGGCGAGGAAGGTGGTGTACGAGGTGCCCGGCTCCATCACCAGGAGGGCGGCGACGGTCGGCACGAGCAGGGTGAGCGCGCTGAACACCGTCCAGTTCCGGCCACCGAACCGGGCCACCGCGAAGGTGTACGGCACCCGCACGACGGCCCCGACGAGGGTCGCGGTGGAGATCAGGAAGAACTTCCCGGCCGGGTCGACCCCGTACTCGGGCCCCATGAAGAGCACCATCACCGACCACAGGGTCCAGATGGAGAAGCCGATGTGCTCGCAGAGGACGGAGAACCACAGGTTGCGGCGTGCGGTCCGCTCGCCGGTCTCCCGCCAGAAGGTCTCGTCCTCGGGGTCCCAGTGCTCGATCCAACGGCCTGCCATCACGCGCCTCCACGGGTGGGTCGGGGTGTTGTCCCGAGACCTAGGGTCTGTATTGAGTTGTGGCGCGGCGTCGCGACGCCGCGCCACAACTCAATACAGACCCTAGGAAGCGCGCGTTTCGGTGCCGTGCCGCGAGGTGACCTGTGGGCAACCTTGCTCTCACCGGGCCGGGGCCGGCCCGGTGAGCAGCGCGGTCAGCCCCTGGTGCGGGCGGTGCCGTTGGGCCAGAGCCTCGGGCGCCGCTTCGCGGCGAGGTCCTCGACCCAGCCGACGGCGAGGATCATCAGCCCGATCAGCGGCCAGACGACGATCAGCGCGAGGGCGTTGTCCGCCCGGTCGATGTACGTACCGAGGTGGTCGCCGACCCAGGGCACGTCCCACAGCAGGTCGATGATCGGGAACGTGGCCATCAGCAGCATGTTGTGCCACAGATAGATCGTCACCGCCCGGTTGTTGGCGAGGGTGACCAGGGTGTCCCAGCCCGCCAGCCGGCCCGGCAGCTCCCGCCAGGAGGGGGCGTACTGGAGCAGGATCATGCAGAACCCCAGCGACCAGGTGGCCTGGGCGAGCGGGATCTCGTCGAGGTTCCAGCCCTCCTCGGTGAGGTGGTGGGCGCCCCACCACAGCGCGAAGGCCATCAGCATCGCGGCGAGCGAGACCGCGAGGTAGCGCGGGACGGTCTTCAGCAGGCCGTCGTTGTGGGCGAAGCCGAGGATCCAGCAGGAGCCGAACACCGCGAAGTCGACCAGGCCCTCACCGGCCGTGCCCGGCACGGTGACCAGACCGGTGCCGATGACTGCGGTGAGCCCGATCGGGGCGAGCAGGGTCGCCCACGGCAGCTTCCGGAACGCCTTCAGCAGCAGCGGGGAGGCCAGCACGAACCACAGGTAGGCGCGGATGTACCAGAGCGGCCCTATGCCCTGCTCGGCCCAGGAGGTTTCCAGCCAGCCGCCCTCGGAGCCGTTCTCCCAGGGGAAGGGCGGGGTGCCGATCGGCAGGATGTAGCAGCCCAGCTTGAGGAACCACCAGACGCCCTCCTCGCGCACCGGCTTCCAGCCGAGCAGGAAGACCATGGGGACGACGACAGCGGCGAACGCCCACATGGGCGGCAGCAGTCTGCGTACCCGGGAGCGGATGACGCTCCACGCGGGCCGGGCCAGCGACCGGGCCATCAGCGATCCGGCCAGGGCGAACATGACGCCCATGGACGGGAACACGACGGTCAGCCAGGCCCAGCCGAAGAGGTGGAAGACGACGACCCGGACCAGCGCGATCGCGCGCAGCAGGTCGAGATAGCGGTCCCGGCCCGCCTTGGCCGGGGCTGGCGCCGGCTCGTCGGCCGGGGCGGGCCCGGCGGGGGCGGGCAGCACCACGCGCAGCGCCATGGTCCGCTCGTCCGCGTGCGGCTCCCTGTAAGACTGCTGTGGGTGCGTCATGCGACGGGCCTCCGGTCCTGGGTGCGCCCGCGCTGGGTGGGCATCGAGCCGGGCGCCTCCACGACCCCGGTGCGGCGCAGCTTCTGCCAGCGCAGCCGGCCGCCGGTGAGAGCGGTGATCCAGGACTGGAGCAGCACCACGTACATGAGCTGCCGGTACAGGACCTGCTGGAGGGGCAGCGAGAACAGGTGGGTCATGCGTTCCCGGTCGAGCCGGAAGGCGTACGCGGCACACACGAGTTGCACCGCGAGGACGCCGAGCCACGCGCCGACGGTCTTCTCGGTGGGCCCGAACACGAGCCCGTAGAGCAGGAAGACGTCGATGAGCGGGGCGAGCAGCGGGGCGACGACCATGAACAGCGAGACGAACGGCAGCCCGACGCGCCCGAACCGGCCCGACGCCCCGCCCTCGATGACCGCCCGGCGGTGCTTCCAGATGGCCTGCATGGTGCCGTACGACCATCGGTAGCGCTGCGACCAGAGCTGCTGCACGGTCTCCGGCGCCTCGGTCCAGGCGCGGGCGTTCTCCGCGTAGACGACGCGCCAGCCGTCCCGGTGCAGGGCCATCGTGACGTCGGTGTCCTCGGCGAGGGTGTCCTCGCTGATGCCGCCGACCCGCTCCAGCGCCTCGCGCCGGAAGGCCCCGACCGCGCCGGGGATGGTAGGCATGCAGCGCAGCACGTCGTACATGCGGCGGTCGAGGTTGAAGCCCATCACGTACTCGATGTGCTGCCAGGCGCCGATGAGCGAATCGCGGTTGCCGACCTTGGCGTTGCCGGCGACGGCCCCGACGCGCGGGTCGCCGAAGGGCTGCACCAGCTCGCGGACGGTGGACGGTTCGAAGACCGTGTCGCCGTCCATCATGACGATGATGTCGTTGCGGGCGTGCGCGATGCCGTTGTTCAGGGCGGCGGGCTTGCCCGCGTTGCGCTGGCGCACGACCCGGACGTTGGGCAGCCGCATCCGCTGGACGATGTCCGCGGTGCCGTCCGTGGAGCCGTCGTCGATCACGATGACTTCGACCGGATAGTCACTTGCCAGCAGCGAACGCACCGTGTTCGCGATGCACTTCTTCTCGTTGTACGCGGGCACCAGAACGGTCACCGTGCGGGTGACGGGTTCGCCCCAGCGGAAGCCGCGCCCCCGGACCCGGCGGGCGTGCACGAAGGACAGCACCAGCATCAGCCCGAAGCGGGCGAAGACCAGCACACCGATGACTGCGAGGCCGGCGACCATCACATCGGTGATGTGCTCCGAGACGCCGACGGCGTAGACGAACGCCTTGCCCTTCCACAGGTCGAATCCGGTGACCGGGGTGTGCGCGCTGGCGGCGCCGAGGGCGTCGGTGAGGTTGGTGAACTCGTAGCCCCGCTCCTGCATCTTCGGCAGGAACTTCCCGAGGGCGGTGACGGTCTGGGACCGGTCGCCTCCGGAGTCGTGCATCAGGATGACCGCGCCCTTGCCGTGCTCGGGCGTGGCCCGGTCGATGATCGCCTTGACGCCCGGCCGCTTCCAGTCCTCGCTGTCGGTGTTGTTGACGACGGTGAGGTAGCCGCGGCTGCCGATGTACTGCGTGACCGGCCACGACTTGTCGTCCATGGCGTCGGCGAACGACGAGTAGGGCGGCCGGAACAGTGAGGTGCGGATGCCCGCCGCACCGGCCAGCACCAGCTGGTTCTGGGACAGCTCCCAGTCGATGCGGCTGGTGGACTGGTAGGAGAGGTCGGGGTGGTTGAAGGTGTGCAGCCCGACCTCGTGCCCCTCCTCGACCATGCGCTCCACGAGGTCCGGGTAGCGCGAGGCCATGGTGCCGGTGACGAAGAAGACGCCGTGGGCGTCGTACTCCTTCAGCTCGTCCAGCACCTTCGGCGTCCACTCCGGGTCCGGGCCGTCGTCGAAGGTCAGCACGATCCGGTGGTCCGGAATGCGCAGGGTCTTCGCGGGCTCGGTGGTGGACCGGGCGTCGATGACCGGCCCGCCCTCCAGCACCTGCTCGGGCACCCGGTCGGTGGCGACGGGGGGCCGGATGCGGTGGTCGGCGAGGATTTCGCTGTGCACGTAGCCACGCAGCATCAGCATGGCGAGCAGGGCAACGAGAAACAGGAGCGGCAGCATGTAGCGCATGGGAAGTCTGCGCCGGCGGGTCTGCTTCTTCCTGTGCGAGTTGCGCCTGCCCCGGGGGGCAGGGGAAGTCATCTAGTTGGCGCCTTCTTGTTCTTGCGCGGGGCCCGGGGAGCCGCCGGTGGGAAGCCCGGCGTCCGGAGCCGTCGGTTCGGTGCCGTCGCCCGGAGCTCCCGTGCCGGCCGCCGGTACGGAGGCGGTCGCCTCACCGGCCGGTGTCGCACCGCCGTCGTTCCCGACGGTGCCCGTGTCCTGCTGCTCCTGACCGGAGAGCGGGAGGAAGGGGGCGCTGGAGTTGCCGCCCAGCACGGCGACGACCAGGGTCACCGCGTAGCAGACGAAGACCGCGGCGAGGACCCAGCCGAACCGTCGCAGCGTCTTGCCGCGCCGGCCGCTCTCGTCGACGAAGACGGGGCCGTCGGAGCCGTCCGGAGTGGTTGGTTCCGGTAGCAGCTCGGAGAGCTGCCGTCCGATTCCGTCCAGTTGGATGGTGACTTCGTTCGGCTCGTGGGTGTGCCCCGCATGGGCACCTTCACGCCAAGTTTCCACTGTTGTACGCACTTCCCCCACTCAGGAACGGGTGCGCGCAACTGCCCCGTCGTACGTCGCCGGACGGGTCCCCACCCTGTCCGCGCGCCCCCTACCACAGTGCACCCGGGCCATGAATGTAGCGCACGCCGGGACGCCCGGAACCCGTCGGGAGGTGTTGTTCATCATGAGGGATACATCTGTTTCTGGCCGGTGCTGCGGTTACTGGCCCCTGCGGGTGAGCTCCGGGAGCGCGGCCGGGGCGCGCACGCCGGGCGCGCACTCCCCCGCGCCCTTCCTCTCGGGCCACCGGCCACCGGACGCACAAAAGCGAGGACCCCGCTGCCGGTGGCAGCGGGGTCCTCGCTCACATGGGAATTGTGGAGATGGCGGGAATCGAACCCGCGTCCAACGGTGCGGAACCAGGGCTTCTCCGAGTGCAGTCCGCTGCGCTTTTCTCGGCCTCGGAGGTCACGCGGACAAGCCTCCGACAGGCCCAGTCACTGTTTGATTTCCTTCTGAGACCCGTGACCGGACTCAGAAGTTTAGATCCCTTGATGATGCCAGGATCCGGGTCGGGATCACCCCCGGGCTGACACTCCGCAGAGTCTTCGCTTAGCTGCTAATTAGGCAGCGAGGGCGAAGGCGGAGGAATCGCGCTTGGAATTGGCGATTATTGGTTGCGACATATGGTTTACGAGATCATTGCCGCTTCCTCGACTCGCTTCCCCTGCTTCGACATCCGCTGTCGAAACCGATCATCCCCATGTTGTTTTTTCAAGGTGGTGCCACACCCTCCGTGGGGTGCGTTGCCATCGTACGTGACCAACGCCCGACGATGCCAGCGTATTCCCGCCGGAGGGGCCGGCGGCGGGTGCCGGGTCCGGCTCAGGCGCTCCGCTGGCGGCGGCGGGCCGCCGCGACGGCGCGGTTCGTCTCCCGCGTGTCCTGCTTCTCGCGCAGCGTCTGGCGCTTGTCGTACTCCTTCTTGCCCTTCGCGAGCGCGATCTCGGCCTTGACCCGGCCGTTCAGGAAGTACAGCGAGAGCGGCACGATGGTGTGTCCGGTCTCCTGGGACTTCGACTCCAGCTTGTCGATCTCCGCCCGGTGCATCAGCAGCTTGCGCTTGCGCTTGGCGGAGTGGTTGGTCCAGGTGCCCTGGACGTACTCCGGGACGTGGATGTTGTGCAGCCACGCCTCGCCGCCGTCGATCTGGACGAAGCCGTCGACCAGGGACGCCCGGCCCATGCGCAGCGATTTGACCTCGGTCCCCATGAGCACGAGCCCGCACTCGTAGGTGTCGAGGATGGTGTAGTCGTGGCGCGCCTTCTTGTTCTGCGCGATGAGCTTGCGCCCGGTGTCCTTTTCCTTAGCCATAGTGCGGCCATTTTCGCACTACGACCCACCCCCGAGGCCACTCAATACCGTCTCGGCCCGTTCCTCGGCCCGGGAGCTCACCGCGAGATCCGGTGTGATGCCCCTGCCGTCGACCCCGTGGCCCGCCGGTGTGCGGTAGTGGCCCACGGTGAGCTCGGCCACCGAACCGCCCGCGAGCTTGCTCGGCATCTGCACGGAGCCCTTGCCGAAGGTCCGCGAGCCGACCGTGACCGCCCGGCCCCGGTCCTGCAGCGCCCCCGTCACCAGCTCGGCCGCGCTCATCGTGCCCCCGTCGACGAGGACGACGACGGGGCGCTCGGTGTCACCGCCGGAACGCGCGTACAGGGCGTGCTGCTCGCCGTGCACGTCGTACGTGGCGACCAGGCCGCCGTCCAGGAAGGCCGAGGCCGCGGTGACCGCCTCGGTGACCAGGCCGCCCGCGTTGCCGCGCAGGTCCAGGAGCACCCCGGCGCCCGGCGGCGCGTCCTCGACCGCGTCGCGCACGGCGGCCCCGGAGCCCTTGGTGAACGAGCCGACCTCGATCAGCACCGCGCCGGACGGGCCCGAGCGCTCCGCCCCGATCCGCCGCACGGTCACCGACTCGACGGCGAGCCGGGCCCGGCGCAGCGTCTCGGTCCGGGTCGTGGCGCCCCGCCGTACGCCGAGGCTGACCGTGCTGCCCGCCTTGGCGCCGGTGCGGTCGCCGCGGAGCAGGGCCACCACGTCGGAGACCGGCAGCCGGTCCACGCGGCGGCCGTCCACGGTACGGAGGAGGTCGCCGGAGCGGATGCCCGCGCGGTCGGCCGGGCTGCCGGGCTGGACACGGGAGACGGCGACCTGGCCGTCGGCGGAGCGCCGGGCGGCGAGGCCGACACCGGTGTACGTGCCGTCGAGGGCCTGCTCGAACTCCTGGTACTCCCGCTCGTCGTACACGGCGCCCCAGCGGTCGCCGCTGCGGCTGACGACCTCCTCGGCCGCCTCCGTACCGGACTTGCCGTCCGCCACCGCGTCGGCGGCGGCCTCGGCCACCTCGTCGCCGTCGGCGGTGGCGGCGACGGACCGGGCGTGCACCGGTGGCTGCTTCTGCCCGTGGGGCAGCGCGCCCGTCGCGGCCCCGGTGGCGAGGACGCCGGCGAAGACCAGCGACAGGGCCGCCCCGCGGCGCAGACCGCGGGGACCGACGCGACATCCGGGGTCCGACATGGCGCCGATTCTAGGACAACGCCCCGGGGGCGTACGGGACGTTGGGTGTGCGCCTCACAGGGCGCACATCACACCTTCAGGTACTTGCGCAGCGCGAAGAGAGCGGCAACGGCGGGCATCAGCAGGCCGATTGCCAGCACCAGCGGCAGCTTGGTGAGGACCGCGTCCCAGCCGATGAAGTCGATCAGGTTCAGCTTGTCCTTGAGGGCGAGGCCGCCGTCGATCAGGAAGTAGCGCCCGGCCAGCAGCATGACGCAGGCGAGCACACCGCCGATGAGCCCGGCGAAGGCGGCCTCCATGATGAACGGCGCCTGGATGTAGAAGCCGGAGGCACCGACAAGCCGCATGATCCCGGTCTCACGGCGCCGGGAGAACGCGGACACGCGCACGGTGTTGACGATCAGCATCAGCGCGATGATCAGCATCAGCGCCATCACGAAGAGCGCGGCGACGTTCATGCCGTTCATCAGGCCGAAGAGGTTGTCCAGGATGCTTCTCTGGTCCTGGACCGACTGGACCCCGTCCCGCCCCGCGAAGGCGGTGGCGACGACCTTGTACTTGGTGGGGTCCTTGAGCTTGACCCGGAAGGACTCGGGCATCTGGTCCGGCGTGATGTTGCCGGCCATCGGGGAGTCGCCGAACTCCTCCTGGTAGTGCTTGTACGCCTGGTCGGAGGACTCGTAGATCACCTTCTCCACGACGTCCATCTTGCCGAGATCGCTCTCGATCTCGTCCTTCTGCTGCTTGGTGACCGCACCCTTGGCGCACTGGACCACCGTCTCCGCGTCGCCCTTGCCGCAGAGGTAGATGGAGACGTTGACCTTGTCGTACCAGTAGTCCTTCATCGTGCTGACCTGCTCGCGCATGAGCAGCGCGCCGCCGAACAGGGCGAGCGAGAGGGCGACGGAGACGACGACGGCGAAGGTCATCGTGAGGTTGCGACGGAGGCCGACGCCGATCTCCGACAGGACGAACTGGGCGCGCATGGCGTCCTTTCAGTGCTGGGTGCTCAGTGCTCAGTGCTGGTAGCCGTAGACGCCGCGCGCCTGGTCGCGTACGAGACGGCCCTTCTCGAGCTCGATGACGCGCTTGCGCATCTGGTCGACGATGTTCTGGTCGTGGGTCGCCATGATCACGGTGGTGCCGGTCCGGTTGATCCGGTCCAGCAGCTTCATGATGCCGACGGAGGTCTGCGGGTCGAGGTTGCCGGTCGGCTCGTCCGCGATCAGCAGCATGGGCCGGTTGACGAAGGCCCGCGCGATCGCCACGCGCTGCTGCTCACCACCGGAGAGCTCGCCCGGCATCCGGTCCTCCTTGCCGCCGAGTCCGACGAGGTCGAGGACCTGGGGCACGGCCTTGCGGATCTCGCCGCGCGGCTTGCCGATCACTTCCTGGGCGAACGCCACGTTCTGGGCGACGGTCTTGTTGGGCAGCAGACGGAAGTCCTGGAAGACGGTTCCCAGCTGGCGGCGCATGTGCGGCACCTTCCAGTTGGACATGCGCGCGAGGTCCTTGCCCAGGACGTGGACGGCCCCGGTGCTGGCGCGCTCCTCGCGCAGGATGAGCCGCATGAAGGTGGACTTGCCGGAGCCTGAGGAGCCCACCAGGAAGACGAACTCGCCCTTCTCGATGTCGAGCGACACATCCCGGAGAGCGGGACGGCTCTGCTTCGGGTAGGTCTTGGAGACGTTGTCGAATCGAATCACGGATGCACCACGGTCGGCCGGGAGTAGGTGAGCGTGACCATACGCGAACCGGGCTGAGCCGTGCAGGCACGCGTACCGGGATGGGTGATTTACGGTGAAACGGCCCCGGTTAAAGGGCGGTGCGGCGGGGAAGGGGCCGCGCTGTGGCCGGGGGGGGGCGGGCCGAACGGACGGCGAGCTGGCACAGTGGTAGGTGGAACGGTCGCGTTTCCGTGAGCGTTGTGCGGAGAGATGGCTTGTGCGGCTCCGCCGCGCGGGAGGAGGAAGGCGCATGACCTACGACCGACTGGTGTGCGCGAACTGCGCGGCACCCGTCACCGAGGGCCGCTGCCCCGTGTGCCGGGCGAGCCGCGAGCGGATGCGGGAGCAGGAGCAGGGCTCTTTCGCCGGGCTGAGCCCGGCCATGCTGGCCGCCCTGCTGGTGGTGCTCCTGGGTGCCCTGGCCCTGCTGGCCCACCAGACCGTGTAGCGCCCGTACGGGAGAACGGAACAGGGAGGGGCCCGGACCGCCGATCGCGGTCCGGGCCCCTCTCGTCACTCTGCGCAGCGGCCTCAGACGGCCGTGCGGTTGCCCACCAGGCGGGGCAGGATGCGGAAGCCGATGCCTCCGGCGATCATCGTCGCGGCGCCGACCAGCAGGAAGGTGGTCTCGGCCGCACCGGTCTCGGCCAGCTCGTCCTTGCCCTTGCCCTGCTCGACCGGCTGGTTGCCGACCGAGTCGGTGTCGGTGCCGGAGTTGCCGCCACTCGACGCGCCGAACTGGCCCGCGGGGGTGCTGTCGTCACCGCCGCCCGACTCGCTCCCGGTGTCGCCCGAGCCGCCGGTGTCGCCCGAGCCGCCCGTGTCGCCGGAGCCACCCGTGTCACCCGAGCCGCCGGTGTCGCCCGAGCCGCCCGTGTCACCGGAGCCGCCCGTGTCACCGGAGCCGCCCGTGTCACCCGAGCCGCCGGTGTCACCGGAACCACCCGTGTCACCCGAGCCGCCGGTGTCACCGGAACCACCCGTGTCACCCGAGCCACCGGTGTCACCGGAACCGCCGGTGTCACCGGAACCACCCGTGTCACCCGAACCGCCGGTGTCACCCGAGCCACCCGTGTCACCGGAACCGCCGGTGTCACCCGAGCCACCCGTGTCACCGGAACCGCCGGTGTCACCCGAACCACCCGTGTCACCCGAACCACCCGTGTCACCCGAACCACCCGTGTCACCCGAACCACCCGTGTCACCCGAACCACCCGTGTCACCCGAACCACCGGTGTCACCCGAACCACCCGTGTCACCCGAACCACCCGTGTCACCCGAGCCACCCGACTCGGTACCGCCCGCGCCTTCGCAGCGCGGGTCCAGCGGGCTGCACGGCTCGCCGCCGTCGTCGTCACCCTGCTCGCCGGCGGTCTGCGCGCCGATCTCCACACCTGCGACCTGGACACCGCCGACCGCCTGTGCGACCCCGGCCGCAGTCAGGGAGGCACCCGCGGCGATGACCGCGCCCGCCGCTATCCGCGCGACGCGTACGCGCGTCTTCTTCGTCATGTACTGCTACCCCCAGTAGCCGTTCTCGTCGATGGAGCAGCGGCCCACGGGGTGATCGTCCGGCGGAGTTCGCTCCGGGCCCCGGCCCGCGTCGTCGTACCGCGGCCGAACGGCCCGCCCCCACTCACAACCGCCCCAGAGACACACGCTGCCCCAGCACCCTTGCCGGGGTTGAGGAGAACGTCAAGGCCGTTGTGGGGCGATGTGCCCGCTTCCAGGGGGTTTTGACGGCCATTCAGGGCCGCGACTGTGACGCATCCACCACATCCACGCGCGAGTCGTTCACCCGAGTCGCGCGTGGATGTGGTGTGTCGGACTACTTCTCGCTCTGCTTGCGCCAGCGGATGCCGGCCTCGATGAAGCCGTCGATCTCGCCGTTGAAGACCGCTTCCGGGTTGCCCATCTCGAACTCCGTACGCAGGTCCTTGACCATCTGGTACGGGTGCAGGACGTAGGAGCGCATCTGGTTGCCCCAGGAGTTGCCGCCGTCGCCCTTCAGGGCGTTCATCTTGGCCTGCTCCTCCTGGCGGCGGCGCTCGAGCAGCTTCGCCTGGAGGACGTTCATCGCGGACGCCTTGTTCTGGATCTGCGAGCGCTCGTTCTGGCAGGAGACGACGATGCCGGTCGGCAGGTGGGTCAGGCGCACCGCGGAGTCCGTGGTGTTGACGCCCTGGCCGCCGGGGCCGGAGGAGCGGTACACGTCGACGCGCAGGTCCGACTCGTCGATCTCGACGTGGTCGGTCTGCTCGACCACGGGCAGCACCTCGACACCCGCGAAGGAGGTCTGGCGGCGGCCCTGGTTGTCGAACGGGGAGACGCGCACCAGGCGGTGGGTGCCCTGCTCGACGGAGAGCGTGCCGTAGGCGTACGGCACCTCGACGGCGAAGGTGGTCGACTTGATGCCGGCCTCTTCCGCGTACGCGGTCTCGTAGACCTCGGTCTTGTAGTTGTGCCGCTCGGCCCAGCGCAGGTACATCCGCTGGAGCCGCTCGGCGAAGTCCGCCGCGTCGACGCCGCCGGCCTCGGCGCGGATGGTGACCAGCGCCTCACGGGCGTCGTACTCGCCGGAGAGGAGCGTGCGGACCTCCATCTCGTCCAGCGCCTTGCGGACGGACTCCAGCTCGGCCTCGGCCTCGGCGAGCGCGTCGGCGTCACCCTCGGCCTCGGCGAGCTCGAAGAGGACTTCGAGGTCGTCGATCCGGCTGCGCAGGGCCTCGGCCTTGCGGACCTCGGCCTGGAGGTGGGAAAGCTTGCTGGTGATCTTCTGCGCCGCCTCCGGGTCGTCCCACAGGGACGGGGCGGCCGCCTGCTCCTCGAGCACGGCGATGTCCCCCCTCAGCGCATCCAGGTCCAGGACGGCCTCGATCGACCCCATGGTCGAGGAGAGGGACTTCAGCTCTTCGGAAATATCGACGACTGCCACGGGTCCAGCGTAACGGCTGTCGGCGCGTACGTTCCTCGGGCCGCCGGATCGCCTCTGCTTACGGCTGTGCCGGGGCCGAGTTCTTCGTGTCCTGGGGCCCGGGGTCCGCGTCGTCGCCGCCGAGCGCGAACCAGCCGCCCACGCCGAGCCCGGCGACCAGCACGAGGGCCGCGGCCCCCAGCGTCAGCCGGCGCTTGCGGACGGCCGCCGACTTGTTGCGGGCCGAGCCGGGGCGCGGGCGGCCGGGTGCGCGCGGGGCGCGGGCGGTGCCGCGGGGGCCGCCGGACAGCTCGTCGGGGGCCGGGACGCGCATGCTCGTGTGGGTGTCCCGGTTGGAGTCCGGGGACGAGCCGGGCACCAGCGGGACCGCGCCGCGCCTGCGGGGCTCGTCGCCGGCCGGGGTGTACTGCTGCTCGTCGTAGCCCTGCGGGGGCTCCGGCTCCTCGTCCGGCTCGTCCACGTCCAGGGGCGGGATGCCGGCCAGGTGCGGCAGCTGCTCGCGCAGCCGGGCGGCGAGCTCCGAGGCGCGCAGCCGGGAGGCGGGGGCCTTGGCCAGGCACTGGACGAGCAGCTGCCAGAGCTCGTCGGGGATGCCGGGGAGCGGGACCACGGTCTCGGTGACATGGCGGCGCAGGACGGCGCCGGGGTGCCCGCCGCCGAAGGGCGTGAAGCCCGCGAGGAGCTCGTAGAGGACCGTGGCCAGGGCGTAGATGTCGACGGCGGCGCGGGGCGGCAGGCCCTCGACGATCTCGGGGGCCAGGTAGTCCGGCGTACCGATGATCTTGGTGGTGCGGGTCCGGCGCGGGGTGTCGATGAGCTTGGCGACGCCGAAGTCGGTGAGCAGCGCGGGGTGGGCGTTGCCGGGGCCGAGCGGCCCCTCCATGTCGAGCAGGATGTTCTCGGGCTTGACGTCCCGGTGGACGATCCCGGCGGCGTGCGCGGCGGCGAGTCCGTCGGCGACGTCCGCGACGACGGCGACGGCGGCCTCGGGGGCCAGCCGGCGTTCGCGGTCGAGCCGGGTGCGCAGGTCGGTGCCCCGGACCAGGTCCATGACGAGGGCGAGGTCGTTGCCGTCCACCACGAGGTCGCGGACGGCGACGACGTGCGGATGGTCGAGCCCGAGCAGTGCGGTGCGCTCCTGGACGAACCGGCCGACGAGCTCCTGGTCGGACGCCAGGTCCTCGCGGAGCAGTTTGATGGCCACGGGGCCCTCGGGGCCGTCCCCGAGCCACACCGTGCCGGCGCTGCCGCGCCCCAGTATCTGGTGGGCGGTGTACCGGCTGCCGATTTTCCGTGCCAAGACTGCTCCCTCAGCGGCTGGCGATGGACCCCAACAACCCCCGGTCGACAAAGTTACGCGGCGATCGGGGGCCCGCGTGCCGTGGTTGGCACCAACCTTCGCTTCTGTGGGCGAAATGCCTCGGAATTGGTCCGCGGAAGTCGATATAGCTACAGAGTTGCCCGGCCGGCCGGCGGTCCCGGCCGGCCGCGGCGGACGCCTCGGTCAGTTGCCGCTGCCGAGCTTCGACATCCAGTCCTTCACGGTGGAGAAGGCGTCGGTGATCGCGTGCCAGTAGCTCTGGCCCGTACCGATCCAGTCCTTCAGCGGGGTGAGTTCCCAGATCAGCCAGCTCGCCACGAAGAGCAGCACCAGCGTGAACAGGCAGCCCTTGAGACAGCCGAGCCCCGGGATCTTCATCGGGTTGGAGCTGCGCCGCCTCGGCTCGCGGGGCGCGCGCTGCGCCGGCTGCTGGGGCTGCTGCGGCTGCTGGGGCGGCGCGTACGCCTGCTGCTGCGGCTGGGGCTGGTACTGCTGCTGCGGTTGCGGCTGGTACTGCTGCTGCCGTTGGTACTGCTGCTGCTGCGGCTGCTGGTACTGCTGCTGCGGCTGCTGGTACTGCTGCCCGTCGCGCGGCTGCTGCGGGGGCTGCTGGCGGCGCTGCGGGCGGCGGCGCAGGGGGTCCTGACTCGGGTCGAGGTACTGCACCTGCGTCTGCTCGTTGCGGTCGCGGGCGGCCCGGAGCTGGGACTGCCAGGGGTGCGGTTCCTCGGGGAGCGGGTCGCTGCCGGGGCGCGGCGGCACGGGCGGCAGGACGGCGGTCGGGTCGGCCTGTCCGGCGCCGGGGCCCCCGCTGTGCGGCAGGACGCTGGTGGCCCCGTTCGGGTCGTACGAGCCCGCGTTGCTCGGCAGCACCTGGGTCGGGTCGGCCGCGCCGGGGACCTCGGGCACCGCGGTGGGCGCCGGGTCGGGCGCGAGCAGGGCGGCGACCCCGTCGGCAGCGGCGATCTGCGCGGCGTTCGCGTGGACGCCGATGCCGGCGGCGACGGTACGCAGCCCGCGCGCCAGGTTCTCCGCGCTGGGCCGCCGGTCGGGGTCCTTGCTCAGGCAGCGCTCTATGACCGTCCACAGGGGCTCGGGGACGGTGCTGGGGCGACGGGGCTCCTCGCTGAGGTGGCGGTGCAGGACTTCGAGCGCGGTGCCGCCGGCGAACGGCGGGCGGCCGGTGACCAGCTCGTACAGCAGGATGCCGGCGCCGTAGATGTCGACGGCGGAGGTCTGCGGGCGGCCCTCGGCGGACTCCGGTGCGACGTACGCGGGGGTGCCGACGAACTCGTGGGTCCTGGTCAGACCCGGCGAGTCGGCGAGGCGCGCGATCCCGAAGTCGGTGAGCATCGGGCGCATCTCGCCGTCGGGGTCGGCGAGCAGCACGTTGGCGGGCTTGAGGTCGCGGTGGACCACCCCGTCGGCGTGGCTGGCGGCGAGCGCGTCGGCGATCTGCGCGGTGAGCAGGGCGGCGGCGACCGGGGTGAGCGGGCCGTTGTCGCGCAGGTAGCGGTGCAGGTCGGGACCGTCGATCAGGTCCATCACGAGGGCGAGGAGGTCGCCCTCGACGACGAGGTCGCGGGTGCGCACGATGTTGGGGTGGGTCAGCCGCAACAGGACGGAGCGTTCCCGCAGGAACCGCATCACCACGTCCGCGTCGTTGGCCAGCTCCTCCTTGAGGACCTTGATCGCCACGGTCTCGCCGGGCCGGCCGGCCACGGCCGCCTCGGCGCCCGCCGCCTCGCGCTGGCTGGCGCGCCAGACGGTGCCCGTGGCGCCGCGTCCCAGCGGCTCCTCGAGCAGGTACTTGCTGCCTACCGGCCGCACGTCATGCGCTCCCTGCTGGTCGTGGTGCCCGGATACCCCCGGAGTTTCCGGCCCACTCTAGAGGGTGTACGAGAGAGGCCGGCCGGGTCGGGAAGGTTACCCGTTTGTCCGCAATCCCCGGATGTACACCCTCTGCACCGCATTGACTCCTCGCTGTGCGCTCTCCGCTTCCCTCGCCCGGCGGTCGCGGTTTCCCGCGCACACGGGCCGCCCGGGAAGACGCCGTCGCCGGGCGGATGGTTGCCGGGGCGGGTACGGGAACCGGTCATGCCGCACTTTTGGGGCCACAGCAGACCTTCCAAGATCACTTACTGGTCACTGCCGGGCGTGTTGTCGGTGGCGGATGCGAGGATGCCTGGAGCACGACTGCGGGGTCGGGAGCCCCGCGGTGCGTGACGAACCTGTACCGGACGACGCGTCCGTGCCGGGTGGGGGGAATCACAGGGCGTCCCTCCGGCCGGCACCGCGCGCAGAAGGGACCGCTGACGGCGATGCAGATCCGGCTGACCGTCCTCGCGCCGCCCAGCGGCCAGACCCCGGCGCGCGCCTGCGATGTGCTGGTCACCGCCCCCGCCGGGACGGCGCTGGCCACCGTCGCGTCCGGCCTGGCGATGGCCGTCGCGGGTCCCGACGGCTCCCTCGGCAGCGGTGCGGTGGTGCTCTTCGCGGGCCGGGAGCGGCTCGACGCGCAGCGCTGCGCGCTCGGTGAACCGCCCCTCGTGGACGGCGCGGTGCTCTCGCTCCAGGCGCCGGGCGAGGTCGAGACCATGGACGACGCGGTCCCGGCCCGCCTCCAGGTGATCGCCGGGCCCGACGCGGGCGGTGTCCATCTGCTGCACGGGGGCACGATCCGGATCGGCCGCTCGGCCGAGGCCGACGTCCCGCTCGACGACCCCGATGTGTCCCGGCTGCACTGCGAGGTGACCGTCTACGACGACGGCCGCGTCGCGGTGGCCGACCTGGGCTCCACCAACGGCACCTCGCTGGACGGGGCCGAGGTCCACGACCGCCCGGTCCGCCTCGCCCCGGGCGCGCTGCTGCGGCTCGGCGAATCGACGCTCCGGCTCGCCTCCGGCGCGCGTACGCCGGCGCTGGCGACCACCCCGGACGGCGAGGGTCATCTGCGGGTGGCCAGGGTCCCGGCCGCGCCGGCCGCCCCCGCCCCCGCGACCGACCGGCACGACCACGACCTCCCCGCCCCCGCCGGCCCCGAGGCCGCGGCCCGGCCGGGCTCCTCCGCCGGGCACCCCGGCCGCTTCCCGGAACAGGAGGCGCCCCGGCGCGGCGGCATAGGCGCCTGGGCCCGCCGCTTCAAGGGCGCCAGGCCCGAGCCCGAGCCCCCGGGTGCCCCCGCGCAGCCGGAGCCGCCCGCCCCTGCCACGTTCACCGCGCTGCCCACCGCCCCGGAGGGCACCTGGCCCGACCCGGCGGCCGTCCTGCTGACCGCGCTCGGCCCGGGCCCCCGGTTGTGGGAGCGCGACCCCGCGCACCCGGAGGCGCTGGTGGTCCGGCTGGGCACGACCGAGCGGGCCGAGCTGCCGGCCGTGCCGGTGACCGTGAGCCTGCGCGAGGCCGGTTCGCTGGGGCTCGCCGGGCCCCGCGAGCGGCTGTCCGGACTCGCCCGGTCCGCCGTGGCGCAGCTGGCCGCGCTGCACTCCCCCGCCGATCTGGAAATCGTGCTGATCAGCACGGACCGGGCGCGCACCGTCGAGGAGCGGCGGCGCGAGTGGGCCTGGCTGGGCTGGCTGCCCCATCTGCGCCCGATGCACGGCCAGGACTGCCGGCTGCTCCTCGCGTACGACCGTGACCAGGCTCTCGCCAGGACGGCCGAGCTGGTCCGCCGGCTGGACGACGGGCCGCTCGGCCCCGGCTGGGCGAGCCAGGACCCGGCCGCGGTCGCCGAGGCCGCGAAGCTCTACGAGGGTCCGTTCACCGTGGTGATCCTCGACGGCGACCCGGGCGCGGCGGTGCTCCGCGAGAACACGGCCCGGCTGGCGGCGGCGGGTGCGGCGGCGGGCATCCATCTGATCTGCCTGGCCGAGACCCCGGCCGCGACGCCCACCTCGCCCGTCGCCGCGACGTACGAGGCGGCGTGCCACGCGTCGATCGCCTTCCGCGAGTGCGGGGCCGTGGGGATGCTGAGCGGCGACGTGGCGACGGCCCTGCGGGTGCTGCGCACGGCGGGCGGCCGCGCGGCGGGCCACGGCACGGTGGCCGCGGTGGACGCGGTGTCGGCGCACTGGGCGCAGCGGTTCGGCCGGGCGCTGGCCCCCCTGCGGGCGGAGGGCTCGGCCGCGCTGCCGGGCCGCCAGGTGCCGGTGGCGCTGCCGCCGTCCGCCCGCCTCCTGGACGAACTGGGCCTGGCCCGCGCCACACCGGCCTCCCTGATGGCCCGCTGGGCCTCGACGGCCGACGACCAGCCGGGCGCGGCGCCCCCGCGCGTGGGAGCACAGCGCACCGCGGCCGACGCGCCGGACGCGGCGGGCTCGGGGCGGACGCCGTACCCGGGTGCGACGGCGTCGGGCTCGGGCCGGACGGCGTACCCCCGCGCCGCCGCGAGCGGTTCGGGGCGGACCCCGCACCCAGGCGCCGGCGACTCCGGCCGCACGCCGTATCCCGGTACCGGCGACTCGGGCCGCACGCCGTATCCCCGCACGGACGACTCGGGCCGCACGCCGTACCCCGACGCCGGCGACTCCGGCCGCACCCCGTATCCGGACGCCATGACGGGGCACTCCGGCCGCACCCCGTACCCCCGCGCAACCACCGACGGCTCCGGCCGCACGCCGTACCCGGCCGCCGGTACGGGGGACTCGGGCCGCACCCCGTACCCCGGCTCCTCCGGCGCCCGCGGAACGGAGGCCGGCGCCGGTACGCAGACCGCCACGCGTACCGTCCCGCGCCCCGCCGTCTACGCCGGACGTCCCGTCGTCGTGCTCGGCGCCGGGCCCCGGGGGCCGGTGAGCGTGGATCTCGCGGACGAGGGGCCGCACCTGCTCATCGAGGGGCCCGGTGGCAGCGGGCGGACCGAGCTGCTGCGGGCCGTCGCGGCATCGCTGGCCGCCGCCGCCCGGCCGGACCGGCTGGGCATCGTGCTGGTCGACGGGGCGGGCGGCGAGCGCGGCGAGTCCCTGCGCCCGTGTACGGAGCTGCCGCACGCGTTCACGCACCTGGTGGCCTCGGACCCGGTCCGGATGCGGGAGTTCGCCCAGGCGCTGGGCGGCGAGGTGAAGCGGCGGGCCGAGCTGCTCGGCGAGCTGGACTTCGCCGAGTGGCACAGCCGCCACGAGGCCGGGGCCACGACCGCGCCGATCCCCGAACAGCGCGGCGACATCGAGTCGTCCTCCACCGGCACCCTCCGCCTGCGCCCGGCCGCGGGCCGCCCCGTGGACCCGGGCCCCTCACCGCTGCCCCGGCTGGTCGTGCTCGTGGACGACTTCGACGCGCTGATGGCCCCGGCGCTCGGGAGCCCGGGCCGGCCCGCCGCCGGTTCGGTGGTGCGGGCGCTGGAGGCGGTGGCCCGGGACGGCGGCCGGCTTGGCATCCACCTGGTCGCGACCTCCGCCCGCCCGGACCGCACGGAGGACACGGAGCTGGCCCGCGGCGCGCGGCTGCGCATCGTGCTCGATCCGCCCGCGGTCCCGCCCTCGCCGGACGAACCGGCGCCGGGCCGGGGCCGGCTGGGGCATCCGGACGGACGGGTGACGCCGTTCCAGGGGGGCCGGGTGACGGGCCGCATCCCGCGCACGGCGACGCTGCGGCCGACGGTCGTCCCGCTGGAGTGGGAGCGGATGGGCGACCCGCCCACCCGCCGCCCGGTCCGCGAGCTCGGCAACGGCCCCACGGACCTCGCGCTGCTCGCCAGCGCGCTGGAACGGGCGGCGCGCTCGGTCAACGCACAGCCCCTCGCACCCCTATCCGTCTGAGGGGCCCCCTGCCGGACCCCGGGCCGCGCCGGAGCCGCCCCTGAGCCACCCCTGAGCCTCTCTGGCGCGGCACCGGAGCCGGGCGGCCCGATCGTCCCCCAATGGCCGGATACCTGCACTGACTTGACGTCACGAGGCCATCACGATCAAGAAATTGGGGGCGAGGGCGGTATTGCGGCGCCCGGACGCCGGGCATAGGACTGTGCGCACACGACGACGTGCCGCACGACCGGGAGCACCGGCTTTCAGGACCGGTGCCGGCCCTGCGCACGCGCACAGAGAGACGGGGCAGGGATGCGCACAACCCTTCGGATTCGCAGAGCGGCCGTGGTGTTCACCGCCATCGGCGCACTGGCCCTCACCGGTTGCGGCGACGACGGTGACGGCGGAGGCAAGAAGACGGACGAAGGCGGCTCCACGACGGGCAAGGGCTCGACGCCGAGCGTCGCCTTACCGAAACTGGACGGTGAGAAGCTTTCCGTCGCCGCGGTCTGGACGGGTGCCGAACAGGCCAACTTCGTCAAGGTCCTCAAGGAGTTCGAGAAGCGGACCGGCGCCGAGGTGACGTTCGTCCCGGCGCAGGACCCGATCGTGAACTTCCTCGGTACGAAGATCGCGGGCGGGCAGCCGCCGGACGTCGCGATGATCCCGCAGGTCGGGGCGGTCCAGCAGGCCGTGGCGAAGAAGTGGGCCAAGCCGGTCGGCGACGAGGCGAAGGCCCAGCTGAGCAAGAACTACGCGCAGGTCTGGCAGGGCCTCGGCGCGGTGGACGGCACCCAGTACGGCGTCTACTACAAGGCCGCCAACAAGTCGCTGATCTGGTACAACACCAAGGCGTTCGAGAACGCGGGCGCGAGCGAGCCGAAGACCTGGAAGGACTTCCTGGCCACCGCCGAGACGGTGTCCGCCTCGGGTGTCACGCCGGTCTCGGTCGGCGGCGCGGACGGCTGGACGCTCACCGACTGGTTCGAGAACGTGTACCTCTCCCAGGCGGGCCCGGAGAAGTACGACCAGCTCGCCCAGCACAAGATCAAGTGGACGGACCCGTCCGTCAAGGACGCGCTGACCACGCTGGCCCAGCTGTTCGGCAAGCCGTCCCTGATCGCGGGCGGCGCCGACGGCGCGCTGCAGACCGAGTTCCCGGCGTCGGTCACGCAGACCTTCACCGGCGGTGACCAGCCCAAGGCCGCCATGGTCTACGAGGGCGACTTCGTCGGCGTCAACATCGCACAGACTAAGGCGAAGATCGGCACGGATGCCAAGGTCTTCCCGTTCCCCGCGGTCGGCGCCGAGGCGCCCGTGGTGACCGGTGGCGACGCGGCGGTGGCGCTGAAGGACGGCAAGGGCGCCCAGGCGCTGCTGACCTGGCTGGCCTCCGCGGACGCCGCGAAGATCGCCGCCGAGCAGGGCGGGTTCATCTCGCCGAACAAGAGCCTGGACCCGTCCGCGTACCCCAACGACGTGCAGCGGACGATGGCTAAGGCGCTGATCGCGGCCGGTGACTCCGTCCGGTTCGACATGTCCGACCAGGCGCCGCAGTCGTTCGGCGGGACGCCCGGCAAGGGCGAGTGGAAGACCCTTCAGGACTTCCTGAAGAACCCGAAGGACATCGCGGGGACTCAAGCCGAGATGGAGTCCGACGCGGCCAAGGCTTACAAGAGCTGACGGCATGACGACAGCGGCAGCGGGGGGCGCCGACGAGGCGCTCCCCGCCGACAGGAAACGGTCCGGCGGGACTTCGGTACCCGCCCCCAGGAAGGGCGGGCCCGCCCCCTCCGGCTCCCCCGGCGCACGCGGACGGAGCGTCACCGGCACCCGCAGGCTCATCGCGGCGCTCTTCATACTGCCCGCGCTGGTGCTGCTCGGGGCGCTCGTGGTGTACCCGATCGTGTACTCCGTCTACCGGTCGTTCCTCGACCAGGCGGGTACGGGCTTCGCCGGCATCGACAACTACAAGACGCTGTTCTCGGACGACACCATCCGTACGGCGGTCAAGAACAACGCGATCTGGGTGGTGTTCGCGCCGACGGTCGCCACCGCGCTCGGGCTGATCTTCGCGGTGCTGACGGAACGCGTCCGCTGGGGCACGGCCTTCAAGCTGATCGTCTTCATGCCGATGGCGATCTCCATGCTCGCCGCGGGCATCATCTTCCGGCTGGTGTACGACCAGGCGCCGGAGCGCGGGGTGGCCAACGCGGTCTGGGTGGGCGTGCACGACACGTTCGCCGAGTCGTCGGGCTTCCCGAAGGCGCATCCGCTGCCCGTGCACCCGCTGAAGGCGGCCGGCGGCGGGGCGTTCGTGACGAAGACCGTGGTGCACGCCGGGCAGCCGGTCCAGCTCCCCCTGGTCGGGGTGCTCCCGGCGAAGATGCCGGGCGACGCGAAACCGGCGAGGGCCCCGGAGGCCGGCGAGGACGGTGCGGTCACCGGCACCGCGTGGCTGGACTTCACCAAGGGCGGCGGCGGCAAACCCAATGTCATCGACGCCCGGGAACTCGGGCTCAAGGGCCTGAAGGTGGAGGCCGTCAGGAACGGCGAGGTGGTCGCGACCGCCAAGGCCGCGGCGGACGGCACGTTCACGCTGCCCGCCTCGGCGGACGGCGCCGAACTGCGGCTGCCGGCCGGCAACTTCAAGGAGCCGTACAACGGCGTCGACTGGCTCGGCCCGACGCTCGTGACGCCCGGCATCATCGGGAGCTACGTGTGGATGTGGGCGGGCTTCGCGATGGTGCTGATCGCCGCGGGCCTCGCCGGTCTGCCGCGTGAACTCCTCGAAGCGGCCCGGGTGGACGGGGCCAACGAGTGGCAGGTGTTCCGCCGGATCACCGTTCCGATGCTCGCCCCGGTCCTCGCGGTGGTGCTGGTCACGCTGATGATCAACGTACTGAAGGTCTTCGACCTGGTGTTCATCATCGCGCCGGGCTCGTCCCAGGACGACGCGAACGTGCTGGCACTCCAGCTGTACCGGTCCTCGTTCGGCACGGACGCGGATCTCGGGGTCGGCAGCGCCATCGCCGTACTCCTGCTGCTGCTGGTGATCCCGGTGATGCTCTTCAACATCAGGCGGATACGGAAGGAGGGGCGCCGATGACGACGCCCTCGGCCACCACCGCCTCGGACGCCGGCGCGGTGAAGACCCGGCGGTCGCTGGGCGCACGGATCGCGGCACGGGCCGGCGGCGGCGTGATGCGCGTCGTCCTGGTCCTGGTCGGCCTGTTCTGGCTGATGCCGACCATCGGGCTGCTGCTGTCCTCGCTGCGCAGCCCGGACAGGATCGCGGCGACCGGCTGGTGGAACATCTTCACCGCGCCCTCCGAGCTGACCTTCGACAACTACTCGCGACTGCTGGACAATTCCACGATCACGGGCTCGCTGTTCAGCACGGTGATGATCACCGTGCCGTCCACGGTGCTGGTGGTGGTGATCGGCTCGCTCGCGGGATACGCGTTCGCGTGGATGGACTTCCCCGGCCGCGACTGGTGGTTCCTGCTGGTCGTGGGGCTGCTGGTGGTCCCGGTGCAGGTCGCGCTGATCCCCGTGTCGAAGCTGTTCGGCGAGATCGGGATCTTCGAGACGACGCTCGGCGTGATCCTCTTCCACACGGCGTTCGGGCTGCCCTTCGCGATCTTCCTGCTGCGGAACTTCTTCGCGGAGATCCCCCGGGAGCTCCTGGAGGCGGCGCGGCTGGACGGGGCGGGCGAGATCCGTCTCTTCACCCGGGTCGTGATGCCGCTGGGCGGTCCGGCGATCGCCTCGCTCGGCATCTTCCAGTTCCTCTGGGTCTGGAACGACATGCTGGTCGCGCTGATCTTCGCGGACTCCGGATCGCCGCCCATCACGGTGGCGCTCCAGCAGCAGGTACGCCAGTTCGGCAACAACATCGACGTGCTGGCGCCCGGCGCCTTCGTCTCGATGGTCATTCCGCTCGCGGTGTTCTTCGCCTTCCAGCGCCAGTTCGTCTCCGGCGTGATGGCGGGCGCCGTCAAGTAGCAGCGCGTAACAGTGCGGGGCGTTCCGGCCTACGGGCGGGGCGCCCCGCACTCGTGCGAAGCCTCCGTTCACCGGCTTCGGGGGGCGCCCGGATTGCGCCGTCCCGCCCCGAATTACCCAAGGTTCACTTACTGTCCCGGGTAGTATGATAAGAGGGGCCTTCATCAGCCGCGCGGTCGACCACTCGGGGGCCCGACGCGCCCGCCCCTCGACCCTCGTACGCCTGCCCGCCCCCCGACCCGTCCTGCGGAGCCCGCCCCAGTACGCTGGGTGCCTTCCCAGTACGCACAGTCCGAGAAAGAGTCTGTATGCCCCGGCTGAGTGTCATCATCCCCGTCCGTCGCGCCCGAGGCAGTCTGCGCGAGTGCCTGGAGTCGGTGCTCTCCCAGTCGTTCACGGACATCGAGGTCATCGGGGTCGACGACGGCGCACCGGACGGCTCGGGCCTGGTTCTGGACGAGTTCGCCGCGCGCGACAGCCGCGTCCGGGCCGTGCACCTGGACCCGGGCGCCGGCGCGCACGGCCGCCGCAACGCCGGGATCGAGGAGGCGTCCGGGGACTACGTCCTGTTCCTGGAGGGCTACTACATCCACCTGCCCGGCGCGCTGCAGGCCGTCGTGGACCGGCTGGACTCCACCGGTGACCCGGACGTGCTGCTGTTCGGCCACCGCAAGCGCCCCTTCCGCGGCAAGACCCGCTCGACGCGCTCGCTGGAGAAGCTGGCCTCCATGCCCGCGGGTCCGCTCACCCTCGCGGAGCGCCCCGACCTCCTGGACGTCGCCCAGGTCTCCTGGAACCGCGCCGTGCGCCGCGCCGTCCTGGAGCGCGAGAGCGTGACCTTCGGCCCGGGGCCGCACGGCGAGCGGATGTACGCGCTGGCGACCGTCGCCGTCGCGGCCTCCGTGGCCACGCTGGACACGGCCTGCGTCGAGCACCGCCAGCAGCGCTACCTGCCCGGCCTCGTGGACGACGTCGAGCCCTCGGGGGGTTCGACGCCGCTGGAGCTGGTCGAGGCGTACGACTCCCTGATGGCCTTCGTCGAGGCCCGCCCCGCCCTGAAGGACGTCCGCGGTCTCCTCTTCGACCGGGCCGTCCAGGAGCTGCTGTCCACGTACCCGACGGTGACCAAGCGCCGCCGCCAGTACGTGAGCGCGGTCGCCTCCTTCCACGGCGCGCACCGCCCGGAGGGCTTCAAGTTCCCCGGCGGCGCCAAGGGCCTGCGCCCGCAGCTGATGGGCGGCGGCAAGTACACCGCGCTCGGCGCGCTGGACACCGCGCTCGCCACCCGGCGCAGCCTGCGTTCCGCGCCCACCACGGCCCGGGCGAAGGCGAAGAAGCAGTTCACCAAGCGCTACTACAAGGCGCAGCGCAAGCTCCCGCTCGACCCCAAGCTGGCCGTGTACGCCGCCTACTGGAACCGCGGCGTGAGCTGCAACCCCGAGGCGATCTACCGCAAGGCCAAGGAACTGGCGCCGGACGTCCACGGCGTCTGGGTGGTGTCGAAGAACAACGTGGACTCGGTGCCCAAGGGCATCGACTACGTGGTGCCCGGTACCCGCCGCTACTGGTCGGTCCTGGCCCGTGCCACGTACTTCTTCAACAACGTCAACTTCCCGGACCACCTGGTCAAGCGCCCCGGCCAGATCCATGTCATGACCCACCACGGCACCCCGCTGAAGATCATGGGCATGGACCAGCAGAACTACCCGGCGGCCGCCCAGGGGCTCAACTTCGACCGGCTGCTCAAGCGCGTGGACCGCTGGGACTGGAGCGTCTCCGCCAACCCGCACTCCACCGAGGTGTGGTCCCGCGCCTACCCGAGCGCGGCACGCCCGCTGGAGACGGGCTACCCGCGCAACGACGTCTTCGCGACGGCGACCGAGGAGCAGATCGCCAAGATCCGCGAGGACCTGGGCATCCGCCCCGGTCAGCGCGCGGTGCTCTACGCGCCGACGCACCGCGACTACGAGGCCGGCTTCACCAACCGCCTGGACCTGGACCGGTTCTGCGCGGCCGTCGGCCCGGACACCGTGGTCCTCATGCGCGCCCACTACTTCTACGGCGGGTCGGGGCTGCCGGAGAACGCGTCGGTCATCGACGTCTCCACGTACCCGCGCGTCGAGGACCTGTGCCTGGCGGCGGACGCGCTGGTCACCGACTACTCCTCGGTGATGTTCGACTACGCCCACCTGAACCGCCCGATCGTCATCCTCGCCCCGGACTGGGACACGTACCGCACGGTCCGCGGTGTCGTCTTCGACCTGCTGTCCGGGCAGCCGGGCGAGACGCCGGGCGCCGTGGCCACGGACACGGACGAGCTGGCGGCGGTCTTCACCGACGGCGGCTGGAACAGCCCGGAGAACGAGGCGCTGCTGAAGGCGTTCAAGGAGCGGTTCTGCCCGTACGACGACGGCCGCGCCTCCGAGCGCGTGGTGCGCCGCGTCCTGCTGGGCGAGGAGTCCTAGCGGTACGACGCCGAGGGGCCCCGCACCGGCACGTTCCGGTGCGGGGCCCCTCGGCGTAGCGCTTCCTAGTGCCGCGACCGGCAATGTTTGCCCCGTAAGGAGCGTCGTCCAGTGCGTGCGATCGCAAGGCGGCCGAGAGTCCTTGGATGGGGTCTCCCCTGCTCGTCAAGAGCTTGGGGAAGGAGCTACCAGGGCTTTCGGCCAACGCGGCGAGCGTGCGTGCTGGGCGGCGCGACGGGGCAAAGCTTGCCGGGAGGGGCACTAGCTCTGCTGGCCGGCCATCACCGTGATCAGGCCGATCACCACGAGCAGCGAGCCGCCCCAGGTCCACAGCGAGGTCCGCTCGTGCAGCACGGTCGCCCCGGCCAGCACGATCAGCAGGTAGCCGAGCGCGTTGAACGGGTACGCGACGGACAGCGGCACCTTGGCCAGCGTGGTCATCCAGGCGAGCGCGGAGACCGCGAAGACCAGCAGCCCGAGCACGACCCACGGGCTGCCCGCGGCGCGCAGCGCGATGGAGCCGCCGTCCCGGCCCGCGGCCGCCGCGGCGCCCTTCATCCCGTGCTTGAGCATGATCTGGCCGCCCGCCGACGAGAACACGGCGAACAGGAGCAGCAGCACGCTGGGGAGGGTCAAGGCCTTGCTCCTGACTGCGGGGGCGGGGGGCTCCGGCGCCCGGGCGGGCGCGGGTCCGGGGCGGGGGGCCTCAGACACCGACCCGGTCGGCGGGGACGTACTGTCGGTTGAGGATGTCCTGTACATCGACGTGCTCTCCAGCGATGATCGTGTCGGCCGCGTGCGGGGTGAGCAGGGCGACGTGTTGATAGCCGAACAGCGTCGGCCGGGCCCGGGTCAGCAGTTTCGACGCCCCGCCGAGCGCCGCGGAGAGCGGCCCCCGGCCGAGCAGCGACCAGAACGGCGCCCCGGTGGAGGAGAGTTCCAGTACGTCGTAACCGGCGGCGCGCACCGTCCGGCGCAGGCTGGCCCGGGTGAAGAAGCGCAGATGCGTCTCGTCGAGGATGCCCCGGCGGTCGTAGCCGAAGGCGCCGACGGCGACCCGCAGCCGGGAGTACCAGTGGCTGAAGTTGGGAACGGACAGCAGCATCCGGCCGCCGGGCCGCAGCGCCCCGGCCGCTTCGGCGAGGATGCGTTCGGGGCGGGAAAGGTGCTCGATGACGTCCCCGGCGACGACGTAGTCGAAGCCGGTGCCGGCCTCGGCGGGCAGTCCCTCCTCCAGGTTGGCGAGGTGGAAGTGGCTGCACTTCTCGCGGACGCCGGGCACCTCGACGTAGTCCACGCCGGTCACCTCGTGGCCCAGGTCCTCCAGCCGTTCGGCGAACAGCCCGCCGGAACAGCCGAGGTCCAGGACCCGGCCCGGCGGCAGCGTCCGCATCTTCTCCAGGATGACCGCGTGCGAGGAGCCGTCGCCCTCCTTGAAGGCGTACTCGACGGGCTTGGGGATCCAGGGGCAGGTCCCGAACCCCTTGACCGCCAGCCGGTATTCGAGGACGTCCTTGACCACGTCCCTGGCGTACTTCATGCCGTTGACGTAGCAGATCTCGTCGCCGTAGTACGTGGGGACGGGGATCTCCTTGATCCGCATGCCCGCGTTCAGCAGCTGCACGATGATCTGGGTGTCGAAGTCGAAGGCGTCGGTGTTCCGGTCGATCGGCAGCCGCTTGAGGGCCGCGACGCTGTACGCGCGGTAGCCGGAGTGGAATTCGGTGAGGTCCGAGCCGAGCAGGCCGTTCTCCAGCCGGGTCAGGATGCGGTTGCCGAGCCACTTGTACATCGGCATGCCGCCCTTGAGCGCGCTGCCGGTCGTCATCATCCGCGACCCGAACACCGCTTCGCACTCGCCGCGTTCGATGGGCGCGACCATCTCGGGGAGCAGTTCGGGGGCGTACTGCCCGTCGCCGTGCAGCAGCACGATGATGTCGAGCCCGTGCTCGGCGGCCAGCGCGTAACCGGCCTTCTGGTTGCCGCCGTAGCCGAGGTTCTTGGTGTGCCGCATCACCACGGTGCGCGGCATGCCGTCGGCCTGCGACCAGCGGCAGCCGGCGGTGAAGGTGGCGTCGTGGCTCGCGTCGTCGAGGATGAGGATCTCGTCGATCCGCGACCGGAAGTCCTCCGGGATCCGGTCGAGGGTCTTCTCCAGCGTTGTCTCCGCGTTGTACGCGACCACCAGGATGCCGATCCTGGGGCTCGGGCTTTCCTTCACGGGGCGTTCTCCAGTTGCGCTCGGGGTGCGGTGCCGGGGTCGGGGACGGGGGCGTTGCGGGATCAGTCGACGGTGGAGCAGGAGCGGAATTCGGTACGGGGTGCGGGCGCCCGCTCGGCGGGGACGGCGCGCGGGGGCGCGTCCGGGGGCGTGGCGAGGATGCGGCGTACACCGGTGAACAGGCCGGCCGCCAGGACGAACCAGCCGGCCGCACCCAGGTACAGCACGGGCTCGCTCCAGCGCACGGCGGAGCGGCCGCTGTAGCCGAGCACGGCGACCAGGCCGACGACCACGCTGTACGCGAACCCTTCGACCGGGCCGAGGACGAACATCCCGGCGGCCGCCCAGGTCAGGTACTGGAGTCCGGACGCGGTGGACAGGAGCAGCAGCAGCCCCAGCGTGGCGGCGACGACTCCGGGGGCCTGGGCGGGCCGCAGCCAGGCGAGCCGGGCGCCGGCGGCCACACAGGCCAGGACGAAGAGGAAGTGGCCGCCGCCCTGCATGAAGGCGATGGCCGGCTCGGGCAGGCCGAGGACGTCGGCGAACCGCACCAGGCCCCACAGCCGGTAGCTGCCGCCCGCGTACTCCAGGACGTTGTGCGTGAGGTCCAGCGGCACGGTCAGCAGGGCCGGACCCCACACGAGCGCGGTGACGCCCGCGAACCCGGCGGCGAAGCGGGCGAGGGCCGGCCGCCCGCCGCGCAGCGCGGCCACGAGCAGGGCCGGGATCACCACGACCGGGATGAACTTGACGCTGATGGACAGCGCCGCGGCCACGCCCGCCGCGAGCGGTGCCTTGCGGTCGGCCAGGAGGTGGGCGGCGGCCAGGGCGAACGCGACGGCGACGGCGTCGGTGTTGCCGTGGTAGCCGGAGGTGGCGATGAGGACCGGGCTGACCGCGATGCCGATGCCGCAGAGCATCGCCGTGCGCGCGGTGGCGCGGCGGCGGACGATCTCGAACACGAGGAGCGCGCAGGCGAAGTCGGCGGCCGACGCGGGGACGCGGATCAGCGTGGCGAAGGAGAACCCGAGTTCGGTGAGGCGGTCGAGGCCCAGCAGCATCCACCCGGCCAGCGGCGGGTGGTTGTAGACGGGCAGACCGGGAAGCGGGTGCGCGTAGATGCGGACCGGGCCATACCCGGTGATGGCCTTGGCGAACCCCGCGAAGATGCGTACGTCGGCGGGACCGGGCGAGTTGGCCGCGATGATCATACGAGTGATCAGACCCGCGGTCGCCGCGACAAGCACGGCGGCCCTGGCCCGCCGTGCGTCCGTTTCGCCCCACATTCGGATACCCATGAAAGCAGAACGTAGCAAGGCGGCGACGCTATGCGACGCAGCGAATCGTCACCGTGGCGTAAACCCTGGCCGGTGCCCCACCCGTAGAACGCCGATGCCCGGCCGGTGCGGACACCGGCCGGGCACGGAGCGGTTCCCCGCCGTCGGCTACAGCATGCGGTCGACCACGCGGGCGGTGGCCCGGCCGTCGTCGAGGTCGCAGAAGTCGTGCCGGAACTGCTCGTACGCCTCGGCATGTCCGGCGATGGCACGCTCCGGGTCGCGCAGCGCCGCGATCAGGTCGTCGGACTCCGGGATCAGGGGACCGGGTGCCCGCGACTCGAAGTCGAAGCTGAAGCCGCGCAGCGTGTCGCGGTAGTGCTCCAGGTCGTAGGTGTGGAAGAGCATCGGGCGCCCGGTCTGGGCGAAGTCGAACATCAGCGAGGAGTAGTCGGTGACCAGGGCGTCGCTGATGAGCATGAGTTCGCCGACGTCCGGGTAGCGCGAGACGTCGCGGACGAAGCCGGTGCCGCTGTCCGGGAGCCGGTCGGTGACCATGTAGTGACGGCGCACCAGGAGCACGGTGTCGTCGCCCAGTTCGCGTTCGGCGGCGGCCAGGTCGAGCTGGAGGCCCAGCGAGTAGCGCCCGCCGCCCAGACGCTGGTCCTCGCGCCACGTCGGGGCGTACAGGACGACGCGCTTGCCGGCCGGGATGCCGAGCTTCTCCCGTACCGCCGCGGCGACCTTGGCGCGGTCCGGGGCGTGGAAGATGTCGTTGCGCGGGTAGCCGCACTCCAGCACCTCGCCCTCGAAGCCGAACGAGCGGCGCAGGACGGGCGTGGAGTACGTGTTGGGCGAGACCAGGAAGCTCCACTGCTCGGCGCGCCCGGCGAGGGTCGCGATGTACGCGGCGTTCGCCTGGGCCGTGCCCGCGAGTTCCATGCCGATGCGCTTGAGCGGGGTGCCGTGCCAGGTCTGGACGACCGTCTGGTCCTCGCGGCGCGCGAACCACTCGGGCAGCTGCGTGTTGGTGACGATGTAGCGGCTGCGGGCCAGCGCCTCGTGCCAGGCGGCCGAGCCGTGCTCGACGGCGGTGGCGCCCTCGGGGATGATCGCCTGCTGGTCGCGGACGACCCACAGGTGCTCCACCTCGGTGCCCCGGCGCACCAGCTCCTCGTAGACCGCGCGCGGCGAGTCGGAGTACTGGCGGCCGTCGAAGGTGCTGTACAGGGCCGCGGCGCGCACCGGTGCGGAGCGCTGCGCGGCGTACATCTCGCTCAGCAGGCGCTGGGCGCGCGGGCCGCGCTCGGCGGCGCCGAGCACGGGGCCGGAGACGACGAGGAGCTGGTCGCCGAAGCGGCGCTCCAGGGTGTAGTCGCGGCCGGCGAGGTTGCGGGTGGCGGGCAGCGTGTGGAACGCGGAGGCGGGGATGCGCAGCGCGCGGTCGTCGCCCTCGTCGGCGGCGCCCCTGTCCCGGAAGAAGAAGTACCAGTTGCCCTCGCCTAGCGGCACCGCGCCGCCCGGGCCCTCGACGGCGTCCGGCCGCAGCTCGGCGCGGAAGCGGCGGGCGTTCCCGGGTCCGGTGAACTCGACCGGGAAGACCTGCTCCTCACGGTGGCCGCTGTTCTGCACGACCAGCTCGACCGGGTGCTCCGGGTCCTCGGGGAAGGTGCCCTCCAGGAAGAGCCTGCCGTCGTCGGTCCAGCTGGCCAGCTCGACGGCGGGCTGCACGGGCCGGTCGCTGATCACCAGGTTGCCGCGCACGCTGGCGACGAGGGCCAGTTCGCGGCGGACGCCGTCCGCCCCGTCGGCGAGCGGGCAGCGGCCGGGGTGCACGGAGCCGGGCACGTCGAGCGACGCCTTCAGGCCCTGGCCGGCGAGGTGGACGCTGTACGCCACGCTCTTCGGGACGTCCTCGCCGGTGGGGCGGGTCTCCTCGATCGCGGCGAGCGGCAGCTCGGCGGTGAAGCGGCTCCAGCCGGCACCGGCGCCGGTGCCCACGGTGGCGGGGACCTCGTACGTGGCCTGGGTGGCGCCGTGCGTCAGGGACAGCGTCAGCTCGCCCTTGACGAGGCGGGCGCGGACCACGCCGGTGATCTTGACGGTGCCGGGCTTCTCGCCGGGGCCGTGGGTCTCGAAGCGGGCGTCGACGCGCTCGGCGTGCAGGACGAGCTTGTCGCCTTCGAAGGCGGGGACGATGCGGTGGTCGCCGTCGGGGCGGTGGACGGGCGGCGCGACGGAGGCCTCGCGGACCGACGGGAAGGCGCGGCGCAGCAGGCCGCCCCGGGCGATGCCGACCTCGAACTTCCAGGTGAGCTGCTTGGGCCCGCCGTCGGCCCGGATGCGGAGCTTGGAGGCGTCCACGGAGGTCTCGAAGCCGGATCGGTGGTAGTCGTGCAGGCTCTGGCGGGCGCGGGCGGTGGCCTCGGGCTCCTCGACGCGGCGCAGCCGGAGCGGCACGACGTTGCGCCGGCCGGCCCGCAGCCAGCCGATGCGGAACTCGCCGGCCCCGGAGGTGACCGGGAGGTTGCGGACGTACGCGTAGCCCTTGAGGAAGAGCTTGCCGTCGCGCCACTCGGCGTCGCGCAGCCGGGCGGCGAGCGGCAGGTCGCGGTCGGCGACGCGCAGCACCGGGGCGGGCACGGGCCGGGTGAGGACGGGGTAGTGGGCCTGGCGGCGGCGCATGCCGCTGACCTCGAAGGCGCCGGGCTCGCGCTTGTCCTGGAGGAGTAGCGCCAGCAGCTCGTCCATGCGGTGTTCGCGTACCAGGTACCACATCACGCGCAGGCGCAGCGGCAGCCCGTCGAGCACGGAGGGGTCGACCTGGTCGAGGAACTTGTTGGTGTACGTGAGGAACGCGTCCCGGTACTCCTGGTCGCCGTCCGGCAGGACCTCCATGAAGTACCAGAGGTCGTTGGCGAGCGCGTGGGCCTCGTAGTGGTTCTTGTCGGCGGCGGTGCGCTTCTCCGCCAGGAAGTCGGAGACGCCCTGGACGTGCGCGACGCGGTCGTGGATGCCGCGGACGACGGCCCGGCTGGTGGTGATGGAGCCGGGGCGGTCGCGCCAGTGGTAGACGGGGTCCTTGACGATGTCGACGGAGCCGGCCAGGAAGTGGGCGGGCAGTACGACGGGGATGTCCTCGTACAGCGCGCCGACGGGGAAGGCGAACTCGTGCTTGTCCCAGAAGGAGCGGCGGAAGACCTTGTTGCAGGCGATGCGGTCGCCGAGGAGGTCCAGGTCGCGCGAAACGTGGGTACGCTGACGCGTGGTGGCCATCGGCTTGCGGAACATCGGCGACTGCACGAGCTTGCCGCCGGCGCGCAGTCGCAGCACGTTGCCGGACGCCAGGTCCGAGCCGGTCTCCTCCAGCGTCTCGACGAGCAGCTCGTAGGCGTTCGGCGGGATGATGTCGTCGCTGTCGCAGAAGGCCAGGTAGCGGCTCTCCGGGTCGCAGTTGCGGAAGCCGGTGTTACGGGCGTGACCGAGGCCGCCGTTCTTCTGCCTGACCAGCTTGAAGCGGTCGTCGCCCGCCGCGAACTCGGCGGCCAGTGCGGCACTGCCGTCGGTGGACCCGTCGTCGACCATCACCACCTCGAGGTCGGTCAAGGTCTGCTCCGCGAGGGACTTCAGACAGTCCGTCAGGAAGAGTTCCACGTTGTAGACGGGGACAACGACACTGAGCCGTGGCGGCATGTTGAGCACGTCCGTTCATCAAGGGCCTGGCTATCCGTAGGGCTCAACCGCGAGGGTGGTCGCGGGTCACCGGTTACGGTCCCGAACGAGTGACCACGCCTGCACCGTGCTCGCCCCGCACGCACGCTCCGGAGGCCTGGTGGGCTGCCCGCCCACCACATTAACCGATTGAAGAGTGACCCCTAAAAACGCGCCTGCACACCTGTGCGAGGCCCCATCAGACGGGGGTCGAGCCCTGTGTGAGCGCCGCCACGGCCGAGGCCGCGAGGTCGTCCAGGTACCCCGGGGGCAGCTCGCCCCGGACCACCGCGAGCCGCCAGTAGAGGGGTCCGACGATGAGGTCGAGGGCGCGGTCGGGGTCACTGCCGGCCGGCAGCTCGCCGCGTGCGACGGCGTCCCGGACGACCACGGCGGCGACGCCCTGCTGCGGGTCGAACAGGGCGGCCTTGATGGCGTCGGAGATCTCCGGATTGCGGGCCGACTCGACCAGCAGGTCCGGGATGACCTGGGAGGCCAGCGGGTGGCGCAGGGCGTACGCGGCCAGTTCGAGCACCGCGCGCACGTCCCCGTACAGCGAGCCGGTGGCGGGGGCGGGCATGCCCTGCGCGGCGACGGCCGAGACCAGGTCCAGGACCAGGTGCAGCTTGGACTTCCAGCGCCGGTAGACGGCGGTCTTGCCGACGCCGGCCCGGCGGGCGATGCCCTCGATGGACATCCGGGCGAACCCGACCGCGGCCAGCTCCGCGAACACGGCGCTGCGGATGGCGTCGGTCACGTCCTCGCGCAGGACGGCGGCTCCCGCCGGGGCTCGGCGGCGGCTTCCGGGGTCGGTGGTCATGGTCCGAATCATAGTCGGCGACGACGAAACGGTTGCGTTCCGACGTCGGCACGTCCTACCCTCGGCGTTGCGACGATACGGTCCCGTCCCGTCGCCGGGCGCGTCCTTCCGCCCGCATGCCGTGCCCCCGCCTGCCCGCCTTCCGTCGAAAGCGATCGTGGTGAGCCAGACAACAGCCCCGGCCCCGGTGGAGACCCCGCCACCCCTCTCCCCGCCCGTGTACGCATCCGGTGAGCTCGCCGCACTCGCCGCGCGGCACGGCCTGACCGTGAGCGGGGCGCGCCCCTCCCTGTCCGCGTACGTGCGGCAGCTGTGGGGGCGGCGGCACTTCATCACCGCCTTCGCCACCGCCAAGCTCACCGCCCAGTACAGCCAGGCGAAGCTCGGCCAGATCTGGCAGATCATGACCCCGCTGCTCAACGCGACGGTCTACTACTTCATCTTCGGCATCCTGATGAAGACGAAGCACGGGGTGACGGACTTCGTCCCGTTCCTGGTCACCGGCGTCTTCGTCTGGACCTTCACCAGCTCGTCGATCACCGCCGGCACCCGTGCCGTCAGCGGCAACATCGGCCTCGTACGGGCGCTGCACTTCCCGCGCGCCTCACTGCCGATCGCGCTCGCCCTGCAACAGCTCCAGCAGCTGCTCTTCTCCCTGGGCGCGCTGGTCCTCATCCTGCTGGCCTTCGGCCAGTACCCGCAGCCGTCCTGGCTGCTCGCGGTGCCCGCGCTGGCCCTGCAGGCCGTCTTCAACACCGGTGTCTCGATGGCCATGGCCCGCCTCGCCTCGCGCACCCCGGACATCGCGCAGCTCACCCCGTTCGTACTGCGCACCTGGATGTACGCGTCGGGCGTGATGTGGAGCATGGACACGATGCTGCGGGGCGACCGGGTCCCGCACTGGGTGAAGCTCGCCCTGGAGGTCAACCCGGCGGCCGTCTTCATCGACCTGATGCGCTTCGCCCTCATCGACAGCTTCGGCGGCGACCAGCTGCCCCCGCATGTCTGGGCCGTCGCCGCGGGCTGGGCGCTGGTGTGCGGCGCGGGCGGCTTCATCTACTTCTGGAAGGCCGAGGAGAGTTACGGACGTGGCTGAATCCCGGATCCCCACGGTCGTCGTCGACGACGTCCACATCACGTACAAGGTCAACGGCGCCCGCACCGGGCGCGGCAGCGCCACCTCGGCGCTGAGCCGGATCGCCTCGCGCCGGCAGGCCCCGGGCGTGCGCGAGGTGCACGCCGTCAAGGGCGTCAGCTTCGCCGCGTACAAGGGGGAGGCGATCGGGCTGATCGGCTCCAACGGCTCGGGGAAATCAACCCTGCTGAAGGCCATCGCCGGACTGCTCCCGGCATCGAAGGGCCGCGTCCACACCCACGGCCAGCCCTCGCTGCTCGGCGTCAACGCCGCGCTGATGAGCGACCTGACCGGCGAGCGCAACGTCGTGCTCGGCGGCCTCGCGATGGGCATGACCCGCGCCGAGATCCGCGAACGCTACGACGAGATCGTCGACTTCTCCGGCATCAACGAGAAGGGCGACTTCATCACCCTGCCCATGCGCACGTACTCCTCCGGCATGGGCGCCCGCCTCCGCTTCTCGATCGCCGCCGCGAAGAACCACGACGTCCTGCTGATCGACGAGGCCCTCTCCACGGGCGACGCCCGCTTCCAGCAACGCAGCAAGGCCCGCATCCTCGAACTCCGCCAACAGGCCGGCACGGTCTTCCTGGTCAGCCACCACAACAAGTCGATCACCGAAACCTGCGACCGAGCCCTCTGGCTCGAAGCGGGAAGGCTCCGCATGGACGGCCCGGCAAAAGAGGTAATGGCGGAATACGAACGCTTCACGAAGAAGCGGTGACAACACCCCGGCACTGGAGAGCCTCCTCCCCGCCGACGCGGCACCCCCCAGCCCGCCCGGCGATTGAGGGCATCCTTTCAGCCCGTCCGGCGCTTGAGGACGCCCGAACGGCCACCCTCAGCCCGCCCGGCGATTGAGGGCATCCTTTCAGCCCGTCCGGCACTTGAGGACGCCCGAACGGCAAGTTCAAGCCCGTCCGGCGATTGAGGACAAGGGCGGCCACGGAAACGCACCCGCAGCCGCCCACCCCACCCGCGGCGCAGCCTAAACGTGCGTACGCAACAACGTCCGCATCGTCCGCATAGCCACAGACAGATTCGCCAGATCAAACGCGTCCGACCCCTGGATCTCCTCCAGCGTCGACCGCGACCGAGCCAGAATCGCCGCGTTCTTCTCCTCCCACGCCCCGAACCGCTCCTGCGGAGAGGACGACCCGTTGCCCACACTCAGCACGTCGGCCGTCAGCGCCGCATGCGCCGCGTACAGGTCCTCGCGGATGGACGCCCGGGCCATGGACTGCCACCGGTCGGCCCGCGGCAGCTCGATGATCCGGTCCATCATCTGCGTGATCCCCAGCCGGTCCCCGAGGTCGTAGTACACCTCGGCGACGGCCAGCGGCTCCTTGCCCGTGCGGTCCGCGATCGCCACGACGTCGAGCGCGGGGAAGACGGAGGAGAAGCCGGCGACGCGCTGCGCCAGCTCGTCCGGGACACCCGCCTCGGTCAGCTCGTCCAGGATGCCCTGGTACCACTCCTGCTCGGCACCCTTCAGCATCTTGGGCAGCGCGTCCCAGACCTGCTCGACGCCTTCGCGGAAGAAGTCGACCGTCTCGGAGATCGCCAGCGGCTGCGGCCGGTTGCCCAGCAGCCAGCGCGCGCCCCGCTCGACGAGCCGGCGCGAGTGCAGCCGGATCCGGGTCTGCACATCGGCGGCGACCTCGTTGTCGAGGGCCTCCACCGCGTCCCACACCTCGCTGAGCCCGAAGATCTCGCGGGCCGCCAACTGCGCCCGCACGATCTCCTCGATGGAGGCGCCGGTCTCCTCCCGCAGCCGGTGCAGGAAGGTCGAACCACCGCTGTTGACCGTGTCGTTGACCAGCACCGTGGTGATGATCTCGCGTCGCAGGGCGTGCCCGTCGACGGCCTCGGCGTAGCGCGTGCGCAGCTGCTCCGGGAAGTAGGCGTGGAGCAGCTTCTGCAGGTGCGGGTCGTCCGGCAGGCTGGTCCCGATCAGTTCCTGGGCCGCCGTGATCTTCGTGTAGGCGAGCAGCACGGCCAGCTCGGGCTGGGTGAGCCCCTTGCCGGCGCTCAGCAGCTCGCGGATCTGCCGGTCGGCGGGCAGGAACTCAAGCGCCCGGTCGAGGTACCCGTCGCGGCCGAGCCGGCGCATGAAGCGCTGCTGGGCGTGGAGCAGGGAGGGCGCCTGCGCGACCGAGTTGGCCAGGGCCGTGTTCTGCGCGTAGTTGTTGCGCAGCACGAGGTGGCCGATCTCGTCGGTCATCTCGGCGAGCAGCTTGTTGCGCTGCTTGACCGTCATGTCGCCGTCCCGCACGAGGCCGTTGAGCAGGATCTTGATGTTCACCTCGTGGTCGGAGGTGTCCACACCGGCGCTGTTGTCGATCGCGTCGGTGTTGATCCGGCCGCCGTCCCGGGCGAACTCGATCCGGCCGAGCTGGGTGGCACCGAGGTTGCCGCCCTCGCCGACGACCTTGGCGCGCAGGTCGGCTCCGTTGACGCGGATCGCGTCGTTGGCCTTGTCGCCGACGTCCGCGTTCGACTCGGCGGTGGACTTGATGTACGTGCCGATGCCGCCGTTCCACACGAGGTCGACGGGGGCCTGGAGAATGGCCTGCATCAGCTCGGCGGGCGTCATCTTGCTGACCCCGGCCTCGATGCCCAGCGCCTCACGCATGTGGGCGTTGACCGGGATCGACTTGGCGCTGCGGGGGTGGACACCGCCGCCCGCGGAGATCAGCTCCTTGTCGTAGTCGGCCCAGGAGCTGCGCGGCAGGTCGAACAGGCGGCGCCGCTCGGCGTACGAGGTGGCGGCGTCCGGGTTCGGGTCGATGAAGATGTGCCGGTGGTCGAACGCGGCGACGAGCCGGATGTGCTCGGAGAGCAGCATGCCGTTGCCGAAGACGTCGCCGGACATGTCGCCGACGCCGACGACGGTGAAGTCCTCGGTCTGGGTGTCGTGTCCCAGCTCGCGGAAGTGCCGCTTGACGGACTCCCAGGCGCCGCGGGCGGTGATGCCCATGCCCTTGTGGTCGTAGCCCGCCGAACCGCCGGAGGCGAACGCGTCCCCGAGCCAGAAGCCGTACGCGACGGCGACCTCGTTGGCGATGTCGGAGAACTTCGCGGTGCCCTTGTCGGCGGCGACGACGAGGTACGTGTCGTCCTCGTCGTGCCGGACCACGTCCTTGGGCGGCACGACCTCGCCGGCCACCATGTTGTCCGTGATGTCGAGCAGCGCCGAGATGAAGGTGCGGTACGCGGCGATGCCCTCGGCCATCCACGCGTCCCGGTCCACGGAGGGGTCGGGCAGCTGCTTGGCGACGAAACCGCCCTTGGCGCCGACCGGCACGATGACGGTGTTCTTCACCATCTGCGCCTTGACCAGGCCGAGGATCTCGGTACGGAAGTCCTCGCGCCGGTCCGACCAGCGCAGGCCGCCGCGGGCGACCTTGCCGAACCGCAGGTGGACGCCCTCCACACGCGGCGAGTAGACCCAGATCTCGAACGCGGGCCGGGGCGCGGGCAGGTCCGGGATGGACTGCGGGTCGAACTTCATCGAGACGTACGCGTGCGGCTCGCCGTCGCCCGCGTGCCGGCCACTGTTGCCGCTTCCCTCGCTTGCGCTCTGGCCCCGCTTGCCGCTTCCCTCGCTTGCGCTCTGGCCCCGCTTGCCGCTTCCCTCGCTTGCGCTCTGGAAGAAGTTGGTGCGCAGGGTGGCCTTGATGACGGTGAGGAAGGAGCGCAGGATGCGGTCCTCGTCCAGCGAGGCGACCTGGTCGAGGGCCCCGTCGAGCTCTTCGAGGAGCCCGTCGGTCAGCTCGGTGCCCGCGTTCTGGCGGCCCGGCGACATCCGGGCCTCGAACAGCGAGACGAGCAGCCGGGTGGTGTGGACGTTGTTCTGGAGGGTGGACTCCATGTAGTCCTGGCTGAACGTCGAACCGGCCTGGCGCAGGTACTTCGCGTAGGCGCGCAGCACCATCGCCTGGCGCCAGTCGAGCCCGGCGCTCAGCACCAGCGCGTTGAAGCCGTCGTTCTCCGCCTCGCCGGTCCACACGGCGGCGAAGGCGTCCTGGAAGCGCTCGCGCGCGCCGTCGGCCAGGTAGCCGCCGCTGGCGGTGGTCTGCGGCATCCGGAGCCCGAAGTCGTAGATCCAGGCGTGCGTACGGTCGGCGCAGCGCAGCTCGTACGGGCGCTCGTCGACGACCTCGACGCCGAGCCGCTGGAGGGCGGGCAGCACGGCGGACAGGGAGACCTGCTCGCCGGTGCGGTAGATCTTGAAGCGGCGCTCACCGGGGGCTGCGCCGACCGGTTCGTACAGGCTGAGCGAGAAGTCCCGTTCGTCCTGCTTGAGCGCTTCGAGGTGGACGAGGTCGGCCACGGCGGCGCGCGCCGAGTGGTCGGCCTTGTAGCCCTCGGGGAAGGAGTGGCCGTACTTGCGCAGCAGTTCGGCGGCGCGCTCCTCGCCGCACTCGGCGTTCAGCGCCTCCTGGAAGCCGTCGGCCCAGGAGCGGGCGGCCTCGACGAGGCGGGCCTCGATGCGGTCGGCCTCGGCGTCGGTGAGGCTGGGCAGCTCGCTGCCGGGCGCGACACGGACGACGAAGTGCAGCCGGGAGAGGATCGACTCGGTGTTCCAGGCGGTGAAGTCGACGCTGGTGCCGTTCAGTTCCTCCTTGAGGATGTCGATCAGCCGCAGCCGCACGCCGGTGGTGTAGCGGTCGCGCGGCAGGTAGACGATCGCGGAGTAGTAGCGGCCGTACTCGTCCTGGCGCAGGTAGAGCCGCAGCCGGCGGCGCTCCTGGAGGTAGAGCACCGAGGTGACGACGGGGCGCAGCTGGTCGACGGGCGTCTGGAACAGCTCGTCGCGGGGGTAGGTCTCCAGGATCTGGAGCAGATCGCGGCCGTCGTGGCTGTTGGGCGTGAACCCGGCGCCCTCCAGCACCTCGGCGACCTTGCGGCGGATGACGGGGACCCGGCGCACGGACTCGGTGTACGCGGCGGAGGAGAACAGGCCGAGGAAGCGGCGCTCACCGATGACGTTGCCCTCGGCGTCGAACTTCTTCACGCCGACGTAGTCGAGGTAGCTGGGGCGGTGCACGGTGGCCCGGCTGTTGGCCTTGGTGAGCACGAGGAGCTTGTGCTCGCGGGCCTTGGCACGGGCGTCGGCGGGCAGTCGGTCGAAGGAGGGGCTGACCGGGTGCGCCTCGTCCTCGGTGTGGTGCGGGTCGGAGCGCAGGATGCCGAGGCCGGTGCCGGGGACGGCGGCCAGCGAGTCGGTGTCCCGCAGCTCGTACTCGCGGTAGCCGAGGAAGGTGAAGTGGTCGGCGGCGAGCCAGCGGAGCAGCTCCCTGGCCTCGTTGACCTCGTCGTCGGCGAGGTCGTCGAGCGGTTCGCCGGGCAGGTCGTCGGCGATGCGCAGGGCCGCGTCCCGCATCTTCTCCCAGTCCTCGACGGTCTCCCGTACGTCGGACAGGACGCGCAGCAGGTCGCTCTGGATCTGCTTGAGGTCGGCGCGGTCGGTCTCGCGGTCGATCTCGACGTGGATCCAGGACTCGACGAGCGCGTCGTGCGGCAGACCCGGCTTGGCGGCCTTGGGCCCCTTGCCGCCGTCCCGGCCGGTCCCGTCGGTGAGGACCTCGACCAGCCTGCCGGTCACGTCGCGGCGGACGACGACCTGCGGGTGGATCACGACGTGGATGCCGCGGCCCTGGCGGGAGAGCTCGTTGGTGACGGAGTCGACCAGGAACGGCATGTCATCGGTGACGACCTCGACGACGGAGTGACTGCACGTCCAGCCGTTCTCCTCGACGGTCGGGGTGTGCACCCGGACGTTCGCCTTGCCCTGGGGGCGCTCCTCGGCCAGCCGGTAGTGCGAGGAGGCGGCGCCGAAGACGTCGATCGGGTCCCGGCTCACGATGTCCTCGGGGGCGGTGTGCAGGTAGTAGCGCTGGAGGTAGGAGAGCAGGACGTCCTGGTGCGAGCGCTCCTGCCCGGCCCCCGTCGAGCCGTCGGCCCCGGCGGCCGCGACGTGCACCCGGGGGGCACCGCCCGGCCCGCCGACACCACCGCCCGGGCTGTTGTCAGCTACCTTGGCGGCCCGTGCGAGCAGCTCGGCCTTGGCTTCGTCCAGCTTGGTCTGCATGTCCTCTGGCTCCTGTCGCGCGCCGTTGCGTGACGTAGGTGAAAAGGTCGGCGTAACGCCACGACGCGGGGTTTCCGGTCTGGGTCGACGCTATGCCGTGATGAGAGATCGCCGGGACCGTATCGGCCAACTTCAGCGGCCGGTCCGGGCGGGAGGGATCAGCCGAGGCGGCCCGGGCGCGGTGGCGCTCCGGGCGCGGGCCGAGGGCTTCGCTGCCCCCGAGGCATATCGCGCTGATCACGGGGTCCAGGCTATCTCGCCCGCACCGGTGACCGTCACGATCCGGATGTGTACAAAAGAAGGCCGCGAAATTTGACACTCTGGACAGCCTGCAGACGGCGGACCGAGCCTCCCTCGACTACCGGGTGAGCTGCTCGGCGAGGCCGATGGCCTCGGTCAGGGTGTCCACCACGGGCACACCGGCCTTCTCCAGACTGGCACGGCTGTGCGAGCCGCCCGTATAGAGGACTGCCTTGGCGCCGACGTGGGCGGCGGCCACGGCATCGTCCACCGCGTCACCTATGACGACCGTGCGGTGCGGGGATATCGCCTCCATGGCCGCGAGATGCCGCGCCATGTACTCCGCCTTGCTGCCGCCGGAGGGGCCGGTGCGCCCGTCGACACGCACGAAGTGCCGCTCGATGCCGAACCCGCGGACGACGGGGAGCAGCTCCTCGTGCCGGTACATGCTCATGATCGACTGGCTCCGCCCCGTCAGCTGCCACTGGGCGAGCAGCTCGGCGGCGCCCGCGGTCAGCCCGCAGCCGCCACGTTGCTGGGTGTAGTGGCGGTGGAAGACGCCGTCCATCCGCTCCCACTCGGCGTCGGTGGGGAGCCGGCCCATCAGCCGCTCGTAGAAGCGGGGTATCGGGATGCAGTACATCTCCCGGTACTGCTCCACCGTGATCGGGGCCAGGCCGACCTCGCCGAACGCGGCGTTGGTCGCCCCGACGACGGCGGTGTTGTCGTCGAGCAGCGTGCCGTTCCAGTCCCAGACCAGATGCGTGCGGTGGTTTCCCGGTGCGATCCCCATGCCCAAGAACGTACTAGCCCCCACTGACAACCGGTCCCCCTACCCGATCAGGCCGGGGATCTCCTGCACCCCGAACCACAGCAGCTCGTGGTCCTCGGCGCCGTCGACGGTGAACTGCGCGTCGTCGTCCCCCAGGTCCGCGGCCCCGAGCGCGGCCGCCGCCGCGGTGACGTCCTCGTCCGCGTCGTCGGAGTCGACGTGCACCGCGGCGGCCTTGGCCAGCGGGACGGCGGAGGCGATCGTGACCTCGCCGAGCGAGGAGGCGTCCAGGATGTGGTCCGGGTCGGCGACCGCGGCACCGTCCGCGACGTCCACGGCGACGACGACCCGCCGCCGGGCCGCCCGCGGGTCCCCGGCGATCAGCCGCAGCGAGGCGGACGCGGCCCGGTTGAGCGCCGCGTACTCCAGCTCCTCGATGTCGTCGGAGACGTACCACTCGCGCAGCGCCGGGGTGACGGCGTAGGCGGTGAGCGGGCCGGGGCCCAGTTCACCGGCCCGGTGCGCGGCTGCGAGACCGGCGAGGGTCAGGGGTACGTACACGCGCATGGGCTCGGCCGCTTTCGTAGTCGGGGACGCCCTCAGGATACGTGCGGCATCCCCCTTTGGGGTTACGCCCACGGCTCGTCCCCCGTCCACGTCGCGCCGCCCACTCACCCTCCCCGGCCCGCCCCCGCCCCGCTCCCCCGGCCGCCCACCACCCGGACAGGTGAATCCCGCCCCGCCCCACACCCCCTCCCCGACAGTTGCGACAAATCCGACTCCCCCGTAGAAGATCCCCAACGGAAGTTACTGCCCGGTACGCCGGGCCTCTGGAGCACGGGGGCGACAGATGACCACGAACAGGACCCGACCCGCAGGACGGCACGACGCCCGCAGGCCCGAAGCCGTACCCGCCCAACGCCACCGCACTCCCAGGCGCCTGCGCCCCCACCACTGGTTCGCGGAACGTCTGCTCGCGGTCCTGAGCGGCCAGCGCCCGGTCCACTGGATGCTCGGCCACACCATCGGCGAGGCCTACGACCAACTGGCCGAGCTGGCCCCCACCACCCCTCTGAGGACCCGCGGCACCCGCCCGGTCATCCGCATGTGCCGAGGCGCCCAGCCGGCCCCCGGCGTGGTCGAAGCCTGCGCGAGCATCGCCGCAGGCGAGGAAGTCCGAGCCATGGCCTTCCGCCTCGAACAGGGCCCGGACCTCCGCTGGCGCTGCGCAGCGGTGGAACTGGGCAACACCCCGATGCGGACGCGGTGAAGCCCCGAGACACGGCGGCCCGGAGTCCGCCCGGGGCGGGGGCCCAGGGGCCCTTACAGCACCCTCTGACGTCCGTGAGGCACGGGCGGAGGCGGGCGAAGGCCCGGGAGCCCGCCAGCAGACTCACAGGCCCACCCAGGGCCATCGCAGCCCCTCTGGACACCAGGGCACCACCGAGCCCCTCCGACGCCGGCGGATCGGGCCGAGGCAAAGCCCCGAAACCCCGCCGGCGCTCAAGGCGCGGACCCAGGCCACACGCCCCCCACCCCACCCCAGCCACGCCGGCACTTGAGGCGCGGGGTCCGGGGCGGAGCCCCGGTTTCGGGAAGAATGGGGTCTCCCCTGCTCGAACGAAGTTGAGAGCTTGGGGAAGAGCAGGGGACAAGGCCCGCCGCAGGCGCCCCACCCGCACCCCCACAACACAGCCGGCCGGACCCAGGCACCAACGGCACCCGGCCCCGGCCCCGGCCGGCCAAAACCCGCGAACGGCTACTTCTTACGCCGCCGCCCACCCCCGGACTTCTGCGCCTTACGCCGCTCCGCCCGAGTAAGCCCATCCGAGTCCGCCCCGGCACCAACCCCGGCCCCGGAACCCTCCCCGTTCGCGAAGTCGCCCTCGACGACCCCGCCCTCCCCGTCAACCGTGGGAGCGGAGAAGTGCAGCCGGTCCGGCCGCTGCGGTGCGTCCAGCCCCTTCGCCCGGATCTCCGGCCGCGCGGCCGGCACCGCGTCCTCCTTGGTCAGCGAGGTCGCCGCGTCCTGCACCGGCACCTCCTCGACCTGCTGCTCGACCTGGACCTCCAGGTTGAACAGGTAGCCGACGGACTCCTCCTTGATGCCCTCCATCATGGCGTTGAACATGTCGAAGCCCTCGCGCTGGTACTCGACCAGCGGGTCCTTCTGCGCCATGGCCCGCAGGCCGATGCCCTCCTGGAGGTAGTCCATCTCGTAGAGGTGCTCACGCCACTTGCGGTCCAGGACGGACAGCACCACGCGCCGCTCCAGCTCACGCATGATCTCGGAGCCGAGCGTCTTCTCCCGCTCGTCGTACTGCTCGTGGATGTCGTCCTTGACCGACTCGGCGATGAACTCCGCGGTGACCCCGGCCAGGTCCCCCGCGGCCTCCTCCAGCTCGGCGACCGTGACCTTCACCGGGTAGAGCTGCTTGAACGCGCCCCACAGCCGGTCGAGGTCCCACTCCTCGGCGAAGCCCTCCGCCGTCTCCTGGCGGATGTAGTCGTCGATCGTGTCGTCCATGAAGTGGCGGATCTGCTCCTGGAGGTCCTCGCCCTCCAGGACCCGGCGCCGCTCGCCGTAGATGACCTCGCGCTGCCGGTTGAGCACCTCGTCGTACTTCAGGACGTTCTTGCGCGTCTCGAAGTTCTGCTGCTCGACCTGCGACTGCGCCGACGCGATCGCCCGCGTGACCATCTTGTTCTCGATCGGCACGTCGTCCGGCACGTTGGCCATCGACATGACGCGTTCGACCATCTGCGCCTTGAAGAGCCGCATCAGGTCGTCACCGAGCGACAGGTAGAAGCGGGACTCGCCGGGGTCGCCCTGACGGCCGGAACGACCGCGCAGCTGATTGTCGATACGGCGCGACTCGTGCCGCTCGGTGCCCAGGACGTACAGCCCGCCCAGGTCCTTGACCTCCTCGAACTCCGCCCGCACGGCCTCCTCGGCCTTCTCCAGCGCGGCGGGCAGCGCGGCCGCCCACTCCTCGACGTGCTCGACGGGGTCGAGACCGCGCTGGCGCAGCTCCGCCTCGGCGAGGTCGTCCGGATTGCCGCCGAGCTTGATGTCGGTGCCTCGCCCGGCCATGTTCGTCGCGACGGTCACCGCGCCCTTGCGGCCGGCCTGGGCGACGATCGTCGCCTCCCGGTCGTGCTGCTTGGCGTTGAGCACCTCGTGCTGGACACCGCGCTTGGAGAGCTGCTGCGAGAGGTACTCCGACTTCTCGACGGAAGTCGTGCCGACCAGGATCGGCTGGCCCTTCTCGTGCTTCTCGGCGATGTCGTCGACGACCGCGGCGAACTTCGCGACCTCGGTGCGGTAGATCAGGTCCGACTGGTCGGCACGCTGCATCGGCCGGTTCGTCGGGATCGGCACGACGCCCAGCTTGTAGATCTGGTGGAACTCGGCGGCCTCGGTCATCGCCGTACCGGTCATGCCGGAGAGCTTGCCGTAGAGGCGGAAGAAGTTCTGGAGGGTGATCGTGGCGAGCGTCTGGTTCTCGTCCTTGATGTCCACCCCTTCCTTCGCCTCGATCGCCTGGTGCATGCCCTCGTTGTAGCGGCGGCCGGCGAGGATACGGCCGGTGTGCTCGTCGACGATCATGACTTCGCCGTCGATGACGACGTAGTCCTTGTCCTTCTTGAAGAGTTCCTTGGCCTTGATGGCGTTGTTGAGGTACCCGACGAGGGGGGTGTTCACCGACTCGTACAGGTTGTCGATGCCGAGCCAGTCCTCGACCTTGGAGACGCCGGGCTCATGGATCGCCACGGTCCGCTTCTTCTCGTCGACCTCGTAGTCGCCGGTCTCCTCGATGCCCTTGAGCGGGTTGCCCGCCTCGCCCTTGGCCAGGCGCGTGACCAGCTTGGCGAAGTCCCCGTACCACTTGGTGGCCTGGTCGGCCGGGCCGGAGATGATCAGCGGCGTACGGGCCTCGTCGACCAGGATCGAGTCGACCTCGTCGACGATCGCGAAGTTGTGGCCGCGCTGGACCAGCTCCTCCTTCGACCACGCCATGTTGTCGCGGAGGTAGTCGAAGCCGAACTCGTTGTTCGTGCCGTACGTGATGTCGAAGCCGTACTGCTCGCGGCGCTGGGCCGGCGTCATGTTGGCGATGATGCAGCCGACGGAGAGGCCGAGGAACTTGTGGACCCGGCCCATCATCTCGGAGTCGCGCGAGGCGAGGTAGTCGTTCACCGTGATCAGGTGCACGCCGTCACCGGACAGGGCGTTCAGATACGCGGGCAGGGTGCCGACGAGGGTCTTGCCCTCACCGGTCTTCATCTCGGCGACGTATCCGAGGTGCAGCGCGGCGCCGCCCATGATCTGGACGTCGTAGTGGCGCTGGCCGAGGACGCGCTTGGCCGCCTCGCGGACGGTCGCGAACGCCTCGGGAAGCAGGTCGTCCAGGCTCTCGCCGTCCGCGTACCGTTCCTTGTACTCGTCGGTGAGCGCCCGCAGCTCGGCGTCGGAGAGGTTGACGAAGTCCTCTTCGATGGAGCTGACCTGGTCCGCGATGCGGTGCAGTTTGCGCAGGATCTTGCCTTCGCCTGCACGCATGAGCTTGTTGAAGACGGACACTGAGGCTGGTCTCCTTGCCGGTCGGGCCTGGGCACTGGGTCGTAATGGACTCGGGCACGGGCACGGCAGGTGGGCCCCACCGCAACGGTCATCGTAAGCGAGGACCCCGCCGCGCCGGGAGGGCTGCCACCGCGTTGTCCCCGCGGTGCCCTTCCGAGTCAACGGACGAAGGCCGCCGAAGGTGCCGGGGAGCGCGAAAAGTGCTCGCTTCCCCGCCGGTCCCTCACCAGAATCCCTTCATGGAAGCGATTGCACCGATCACCCTCACCACCGAACGCCTGCTACTGCGCCCCTTCGCCCCGGACGACACCGACGCGGTGTACGAGGAATGCCAGGACCCGGACATCCAGCGCTGGACGGTCGTCCCCTCGCCGTACGGACGCGGTGACGCGGAGTTCTTCACCGAACGGATGTGCCCCGAGGGCTGGCGGGACGGCTCCATGTACAACTTCGCCGTGCGGACCCGCGAGGACGGGGCCCTGGCAGGCGCGCTCGGCGTCAACCGCCGGACCCTTTCGGGCACGTACGAGATCGGCTTCTGGACCGCGAAGGAGCGGCGCGGTCGCGGCTTCATGACCGAGGCCGTCCTGTGCGCCGCCCGCTGGGCCTTCACCTCGCTGGGCTGCGACCGGCTGGAGTGGCGTGCGGAGGTCGGCAACGTCCCGTCGCGGGCCGTCGCGCTGCGCGCGGGCTTCCGCATGGAGGGCGAGCAGCGCTCGGCCCTGCTCAACAAGGGCGTGCGCCGCGATACGTGGGCGGGCGCGCTGATCCCCTCCGACCTCGGGCTTCCCGGCACCGCCGCCTACGTACCGGCGGGCGGTGTCAGTGCCGCCCCCTAAAGTGCGGAGCATGACGTCTGTGCAGCCACCCGCAGTCGAACTCTCCGCCGACCAGGCCCGCAGGATCGCCCTGCGCGCGCAGGGCTTCCTGGGCGCCCCGGACCGCCGGGCGGGCGTGCCCGGCGTGCTGCGGCACCTCGGCGCCGTACAGCTGGACACGATCTCGGTGCTGGCCCGTTCCCACGAGCTGATCCCGTACGCGCGCCTGGGCGCGATCGGCCGGCGCCCGGTCGAGGACGCGTACTGGTCGGGCGGCCGCGCTTTCGAGTACTGGTCGCACGCGGCGTGCGTCCTGCCCGTCGAGGAGTGGCCGCACTTCGCGTTCCGCCGCCGCGCCTACCGCTCCCGGCCGCAGTGGTCTCACGACCTGCCGGACGGCGCGTACGAGACCGTGATCAAGCAGCTGACCGCCGAGGGCCCGCTGACGGCGACGGAGCTGGGCGGTGCGAAGAACGGCGGGGAGTGGTGGGACTGGTCGGCCTCGAAGGTCGCCGTCGAACGGGCCCTGATGTACGGCGAGGTGGTGTGCACGGAGCGGCGCGGCTGGAAGCGGGTCTACGACCTGGCGGAGCGCGCCCTGCCCGACGCCGTGCTGCACGACGGCCTGGACGACGCGGAGTGCCTGCGCCGGCTGGTCGCGCTCGCCGGGCAGTCGCTGGGGGTGGGCACGCGGGCGGACATCGCGGACTACCACCGGCTCAAGGCCGAGCAGTTCGACGCCGTGGTGGCTGATTCCGGACTGGTGCCGGTGACCGTGGAGGGCTGGACGAAGCCGGCCTGGGCGGACCCGGCGGCGCTGGCGTCCGAACCGCGCGGACGGCACCGCACCACGCTGCTCTCGCCCTTCGACTCGCTGGTCTGGGAGCGGGCACGCACCGAGCGGATCTTCGGCTTCACACACCGCCTGGAGGCGTACGTGCCCAAGCAGAAGCGGATCCACGGCTACTTCGCGATGCCGCTGCTCGCCGGCGGAAGGCTTCAGGGCCGGGTCGACCCGGCCCGCGAGGGGACCACGCTGATCGCCCGGCAGGTGTCCCTGGCGGGCGCGAAGGCCGTGGTGCCGATGGCGCAGGCCCTGGTGGAGGCGGCTTCCTGGGTCGGCTGCACGGAGGTCCGGCTGGAGCGGGTGGAGGCGCCGGAGCTGCGCGGGCCGCTCGCGGCGGAAGTCGGCCGTCTCCTGACCTGACGGGCGGGGTTACGCCGGTCGTCGCCCCGGTCCACCGGTTCAGCGGATCTCGAGGATCTTCTCCCGCATCGCGTAGACGACCGCTTCCATCCGGGAGTGCAGCTGGAGCTTCTCCAGAATGTTGCGGACGTGGTTCTTCACGGTGTTCTCGGAAATGAACAGTTCCTTCGCGATATCGCGATTGTTCATGCCGGTGGCGACCAGTTTGAGGACTTCGAGTTCACGGTCGGTGAGCCGGGGCGCCGGCACCAGCCTGCGTTCGTCGGTCCGCTGGATCATCGACTTGAACTCGGTGAGCAGTTTGGACGCCATGGACGGGCTGATCTGGGACTGCCCGTCGGCGACCGCGCGAATCGCGGTGGACACCTCGTCGGTGGAGATCTCCTTGAGGAGATAGCCCGTTGCGCCGGCCTTGATGGCGTCGTAGAGGTCGGCCTCCTCGTCGCTGATCGTCAGCATGATGATCTTCGCGCTGGGGGCCACCTCCTTGATGGCCGTACATGCCTCGATGCCCCCTCGCCTGGGCATCCGGACATCCATCAGCACGATGTCGGGCAGCAGATCGGCCGCCTTGTCGACCGCCTCCGCACCGTCCCCGGCCTCGCCGACGACCTCGATGTCCTCCTCGTGCGCGAGGACGATCTCCAGGCCCCTGCGGAAGAGGGCGTGGTCGTCGACCACCAGGACGCGGATCGGCTCCTTGCGGTAGCCGCCGTCCCGGTCCGCGTCGAGGACGCGCACGGCGTCGCCGGCATCACTCGCGTCGCGCACGGGCCCGAAGGTGTCCGCCATCGTTCCTCCCCCTGAAGGCCACGGCCTGAAGTTCACGCATTCTCCGCCAACGGCAGTCAACAGAACACCGATTGGCTTGGGCCGCCATGATTCCATGCCGGAACGTCAATGCGGTGATCTCTCGGTGACACACGGGTGCCCCTGGGGGCGCACAGACGCTCACAGGGGCACAACCGGGTGGTGGGCGTCAGCCGCCGAGCGCGCCGCCCGCGCCGCCCGCCTCATCGGCGGCCAGCGGGTCGGTCCTCAGGTGAATGACACCGTAGTCGTAGGCATGCCGCCGGTAGACGACACTGGGTTCCTTCGTCTCGTTGTCCACGAACAGATAGAAGTCGTGTCCGACCAGCTCCATCTCGTAGAGCGCCTGGTCCAGCGACATGGGCGCCGCCACGTGCGTCTTCTCACGCATCACCAGCGGTCCCTCGCCCTGCACCTCGAGCGAGCCGACCCTGGTGGTGGGTACGGGCTGTGCCGTCTCGTCGGCGATCAGCTCGCCGTCACCGTTGAACGATGCCGCGTCCGGCACCATTTCTCCGACCTCGGCAGCGGGGATGCGTCCTGAACCCCGGCGGCTGTAGCGCTTGTCGTGCTGCTTGCGCAGCCGTGCCTCCAGCTTTCCGGTGGCCAGGTCCAGCGCTGCGTACGGGTCGCCTGCGGCCGCTTCCGCCCTGATGACCGGTCCACGCGAGCGGAGCGTGATCTCCACCCGGTCAGAACGGTCCGCCTGACGAGGGTTCGGCTCCTTGGACACCTCCACGTCGAGGCTGATCACCTTGCCGTCGAACTTCTGGATCTTGTCCAGCTTCAGCTTCTCGGCCACGTGCTTGCGGAACCGCTCGGGCACCTCGGTCTTGCGGCCCTTGACGACGATGTCCACGCAGAACTCCGTTCCCGGATCACTCCGCTCAGCGGCGGAGCATCTCCCTTTTGCACCAGGCTCCGGTGATGGCCGGAGCCGCGGACTCGGTGACTTCCACCTCCTCCTCCCCAGCCGGCAAGGTCTCCACCCCACCGGATTTCCGGTTTCTCAAGTACTGGTGGGTCGCCTGCCCGAAACCTGGTGGTGCATTCGTCGAGGGCCGGCATTCACCATTCCTCACAACCGAACATAGCCTGCCCAGACGGTTGTCGGCACCCGCTACTCGCACGTACCTCCGTTCAGGTCTCTTTACCCACTCACTACCTGCAACGATGAAAGTTCAGTTCCAGTTCCGGTTTATTTCGCGGACGGCGGAACACGCTGCGTCGAAGGCCAGGGGGGACGCCGCGATCACGGCCGCGTCACACCCCATCGCGCTGCTGCACGCGCCCCCGCGGACCGCGTCGATCGCGCGTGCCGCCTCGGCCAGCGTGGCCCCCGTGGTCAGCAGGTCGTCCACCAGCACCACCCGTCCGGCGGTGAGCAACCGCCCGCCCCCGGCCGCCACGTCCAGCGCACCGGCCAGGTTCGCCCGGCGCTCCGCCGCGGTCAGTCCCGACTGGTCGGCCACCGCCCGCCGCTGCCGCAGCACCGCGGCCACCGTCGCCGGAACGCCCGTACGCCGCAGCTCGCCGACCGCCGCCAGCGCGATCCGGCGGGCCGGGTCATGCCCGCGCGCGGCCACCGCCCGACGCGCGGAAGGCACGGGTACGAGCAGCAGCGGCCGACCGTCCGGCACCGGCCCGGCACCGGCCCTCACCGCACCCGCCAGCGCTCTGCCGAGCGGACGCGCCATACCGAGGACGCCGCGCTCCTTGTGGGCCAGCAGCACCGCCCGTACCGCCCCCTCGTATCCGGCCGCGGCATGCACCACGGGCAGTCCGGGCGGCTCCGGCGAGGGCCGCACCCGGCGCGGCACGCCGCCGTACAGCTGCGCGCCGCACGCCTCGCACAGCTCCGTCCGGTCCCTGCCGCACCCGCCGCAGGACACGGGCAGAACGAGCCCGCTGATCTCCCGCCACCACCCGCGCACACTTCAACTGTGCCCCTCCCGCGGCCGGCGGACCACCCCTGTGGAAAACCGCCGCCGGGCCGCCGGTGTCAGCCGGGATAGACCAGCGCCGAGCCCTCCTTGAGGACCGTCTGCCAGTTGTCCCCCGGGAGCAGCTTCACTATCCCGTCCCCGAAGGTGTCCGCCATCAGCGGCAGCTGCTCGTCGTCGGCGGCGGCGATGGCGAGCACCTGGTTCACGCCCGGCAGCACGCCCGAGGAGGGCGTCGAGCCGTCCGCCTGCACGTACCGGACCTGCTGCACGCCGCCCTCCTCCTTGCCGACCACCACGAGGCGGCTGCGGCCGGACCAGGACATCGCCGTCACGTCCGCGAGCTGCGGCGCCGCCTGCCGCAGGTCGACCACGGACACCTGGGCGTCGTCCCCCGTACCCAGCCGCTCGATCCGGCCGATCTTCAGCGTCGTACGACCGTCCGTCGTCACCAGCAGCGCTATGCGCACCCCGTCCGAGGACAGCCGCAGCCCCGCGATACGGCTGCCGTTCAGGCTCGGCACGGTGACCTCCTGCGGCTTGTCCGTACCGTGGGGCAGTCTCAGGAGCCGGGAGTTCTTCGGGTCGCGGTCGGCCACCCAGAGGTCGCCCCGGCCGTCCCAGCTGGGCGCCGTCAGCCGGTCCTCGGGATCGGCCGCCTTGCTCCTCAGGGCCGGTGGGGGCAGCTCGCCGTCCGTGGCGATGGACGCCACGTACAGCGATTCGTTGTGCTGGGAGAGCGCTGCCGCGGACTGCTCGTCGCGGGCCACGCCGACCGCGCTCACCTTCAGCGCCCCGTTGCCGAACGGACCGGAGACCGGCTCCGGCTCACCGCTCCCCCTGGTGCTGCCCGGTATGCGCTCCACCCGGCCCTTGGCGTCGACGAAGTACTGGCTGTCGGGGCCGCCCGAGGAACCGTCGGGGGCGTACTCCTCGGCCTGGTCCGCGTCGAGCACGCACAGCGGCGAACCGTCCGAGCGCTGCAACTGCACCTGTTCGACCCGCGCGGAGGTCAGATCCCTGAGAGTGAAAAGTACCTGCGAGGCCATCATCCGGCAGGAACGCTGCCCGGTCCCGTCGGCCTTCTTGTTGAGCGGGACCTTCAGGACGTTGCGGTCGTCGGGCGTCAGCGAGGCGACACCCTTCTTGAGGTCCGTTCCCGTCGGGAAGCGCGAGGTCACCACCGGCCGCAGCCAGTCGGTCGGGCCCCGCAGAAGGCTGCGGACCGCCTGCGTCACCGTGTCCATGCCGGTCGCCGGATCGCTGCGGTTGCGGAGGTAGACGGGGTCGGCGACCAGGGTTGCCTGCGCATCGGACCGGCCGGCCGCGAAGTAGAACTTGTTGACCGAGCGGTACAGCCGCTTGAAGTCGGACTGCCCGAGCACCAAGCCGTCCGAGACGGAGGCGATGCGCCATTCCCTGCCGTCCGGCGTCTTCTCCTTCACCAGGCGGAGCGTGCGGGAGAAGTCCGTCGGAACGAGCGGCTGGTACGCGTTCTGCTCGTCGACCGTCGCCACCTGCTCGCCGGTCAGGGTGTAGGTGACCTCGGTGGTGCTGCGGTCATTGTCGTGGACCGGGCGGTCGCTGCGGTTCGGCGCCTTGGCCAGGACGGTGGTCTCCGCACTCGGCTTCCACCGGCGCGACGCCTCCTTGGTGAGGTACTTACGCGTCGTGCGGAAGTCGGAGTCGTCGCTGGTCATCGACTCCAGGAAACCGTCGACCACCTCGTTCGGCGTCGCGCCGTCACGCGGGGCGACCGCGTACACCTGCACCTGGGAGTCCCCGGGCTGCGAGGCGTCGACGGCCTTGACGTCCCCCGTGACCGGCATCGAACCGCACGCGGACAGCACCAGGGCGCCGCACACGATCAGCACGGTCACCCCCGCCGCCCGTCCAAGGCCCCCCTCACGACGGTCAGTCCTCACGAGTCGCGTCCTCCCGCCCCTGTTCGTGCCCCGGAGAGTCGTTGTGCCCGGCCTGGCGTTCATCGGCAGGGCGCGGCACCACCCGCGCCCCGTTGCCCGGCAGGGCCGCCGGGTGCACGGAGGCGGGCGCGGTCCTGGCCGCCACCGGGGCCCGGCCCGGTACCGGCAGCGGGGCGCGGCCCGCACCGGGGTGCTGCGAGGGCACGGCCAGCAGCCGGTGCTCGCTGCCCGTGACGGAAGCGTCCGCGGCGCGCTCCCGGCTCTCCCGGTTGCGCCGCGAGTCCTCGGGCTCCAGCGGTATCGGCGAGCCCCGCAGCGGCTCGTCCGCCGTACGCGGCAGCGTCAGCCGGAACTGGGAACCACCGCCGGGCTCACCCCAGGCCTGCAGCCAGCCGCCGTGCAGCCGCGCGTCCTCCACCGCGATGGACAGGCCGAGGCCGGTCCCGCCGGTGGTCCGGGCACGGGCCGGGTCAGCCCGCCAGAAGCGGTTGAAGACCCGGGTCGCCTCGCCGGGCTTCAGCCCCACGCCGTAGTCCCGGACGGCGACGGCGACCGCTCCGCCCGCAGCACCCATCCGCACCACGACATCGCGTCCTTCGCCGTGCTCGACCGCGTTGACGACGAGGTTGCGCAGCACCCGCTCGACGCGCCGCGCGTCCGCCTCGGCGATCACCGGCTGTTCGTCGCCGACCACCCGGATCCGGGTGCCCTTGCGCTCCGCCAGCGGCTCGGCGCCGCCGATCACCCGGCGTACGACCTGCCGCAGGTCTATCGGCTCCGCCTCCAGCGCGGCGGCGCCCGCGTCGAAGCGGCTGATCTCCAGCAGGTCGGAGAGCAGCGACTCGAACCGGTCGAGCTGGTCGCCCAGGAGCTCGGCGGACCGGGCCGTGACGGGGTCGAAGTCGACACGCGCCTCGTGGATGACGTCGGCGGCCATCCGCACCGTCGTCAGGGGGGTGCGCAGCTCGTGCGAGACGTCCGAGACGAACCGCCGCTGCATCCGGGAGAGCTCCTCCAGCTGCTGGATCTTCAACTGGAGGTTCTGCGCCATCTTGTTGAAGGCCTCACCGAGCCGGGCGATGTCGTCCTCGCCGGTGACCTTCATCCGTTCCTGCAATCGGCCGGCGGAGAGCCGTTCGGCGATGCCCGCAGCCATGCGTACGGGGGTGACGACCTGGCGCACCACGAACCAGGCGATCGCGCCCAGCAGCACGACCACGAACAGGCCCGCGGTCGCCAGCGTGCCCTTGACCAGCGTCAGGGACTTCTCCTCCTGCGTGAGCGGGAAGACGTAGTACAGCTGGTACGGGTCGCGGCCGATGTCGTAGAGGCGCTTGCCGACGATGAGGCCGGGCTGGGACTCCTGCCCGTTCTCGTACCGGATCAGCGAGTACGTCTGGAATGCGCCGGGGCCCTTGTTCACCGCGTCCCGCAGGCTCTGCGGAATGCTCGCCGCCTCGACGTTCCCCGAACCACGGGGCGCACGGGCCCCCTCGTCGGCACTGAGCGCCACCACGTTGAAGGCGTTCTTGCCGCCACTGGCGAGCTGGTCGACGAGCTCGGTGCGCCAGGAGTTGTTGGCGGTCGTGCCGTCCGCGGCGTCGTCGCCCTGGCCGGCTGGGGCCGGGGTGAGCGGCGCGTTCGCCTTCTCCTGGGCGGCCGCGAACCCGCCCGCGGCCTGGGTCTGGGCGGCCTTGCCCTTCGCGTCCAGCAGGCCGTTGCGCACCTGCCCGATCACGACGAGGCCGAGCAGCAGCACCACTCCGAGCGACATCAGCAGCGTGCCCGCGACGACCCGCAGCTGGAGGTTGCGCCGCCACAGCCGTACGGCGGGCAGCAGCGGACGCCGCACCCACCGCATCAGCAACCGCGGCACCGGCCCGCCGGGCGCCCGGTCCTGGAACAACCGGCCGCCCTGCAGGAAGCGCTCGACGGTGGACGACGTGTGCCCCGAACCGGCAGCCCGCCCCGCACGGACTCCCGGCTCCCCGGGCTGCGGAGCAGTGCTACCCAGGGACATATCAGCTCGGTCCGGCCTTGTAACCGACACCACGGACGGTCACCACGATCTCCGGCCGCTCCGGGTCCTTCTCGACCTTGGAGCGGAGCCGCTGCACATGCACGTTGACCAGACGGGTGTCCGCCGCGTGCCGGTAACCCCACACCTGCTCCAGCAGGACCTCACGGGTGAAGACCTGCCACGGCTTGCGGGCGAGCGCGACCAGCAGGTCGAACTCCAGCGGCGTCAGGGCGATGGACTGCCCGTCCCGCTTCACCGAGTGCCCCGCGACGTCTATGACCAGGTCCCCGATGGTCAACTGCTCCGGGGCCGGCTCTTCGGACCTGCGCAGACGTGCCCTGATCCGGGCCACCAACTCCTTCGGTTTGAACGGCTTGACGATGTAGTCGTCGGCCCCGGACTCCAGGCCCACCACTACGTCAACCGTGTCGCTCTTGGCAGTGAGCATGACGATCGGCACACCCGACTCGGCCCTGATCAGCCTGCAGACCTCGATGCCGTCCCTGCCGGGCAGCATGAGGTCGAGCAGGACCAGGTCCGGCTTCGCCTCTCGAAATGCAGCAAGTGCCTTGTCGCCGTCCGCTACGAACGACGGCTCGAAACCCTCACCACGCAGCACAATCCCGAGCATCTCGGCCAGTGCGGTGTCGTCGTCGACGACAAGGACGCGTCCCTTCATAAACGACATCATCCCATTAGCTAATCGTTACCTGCGATGATCTGGCACACAGCTCTGCCAGTCCGGCCCCCGTGACCGGCGAGATTACGCCCTCCTCCGTGACAATCGCCGTGACCAGCTCCGGCGGCGTGATATCGAAGGCGGGGTTGTACGACTGGGTCCCCACGGGGGCCACGAGCACCCCGCCCGTCTCCTCGTCCCCCACCCCGCGCGGTGGGACTGTGAGCTCAGTCACTTCCCGCCCGGAACGCTGCTCTACGGCGATGGACGCCCCGTCCGCGGTGAGCAGATCCACGGTCGTCGTCGGCGCCACCACGATGAACGGTACGTGGTGGTACTTGGCGAGCACCGCCAGCGGATAGCTCCCCACCTTGTTCGCCACCGACCCGTCCGCGGCGATGCGATCCGCCCCGATCAGCACGGCATCCACCTCCCCCGCGGCGAACAGCGAACCCGCCGCGTTGTCCGTGAGCAGGCTGTACGGCATACCGTTGCGCGCCGCCTCGTACGCGGTGAGCCGGGCGCCCTGCAGCAGCGGGCGGGTCTCGTCCACCCACAGCCGCCGCAGCCTGCCCTCCCGGTGCGCACCGAGCGCCACGGCGAAGGCGGTGCCCTCGCCTCCCGAGACGAGAGCCCCGGTGTTGCAGTGGGTCAGCAGCCGATGCCCCCCGCCCGGGACCAGCTCGTCCAGCAGGGCTATCCCGTACCGGGCCATCCGCCCGCTGGCCTCGGCGTCCTCCCGGTGCAGCGCCCTGGCCTCCGCCAGCGCGGCCGCCGCCGCCCGCTCCTGACCGGCCCCCTTGTCGAGCGCCGCCCAGTACGCCGCGGCGGCCCGCCGGACGCCGTACCCGAGGTTCACCGCGGTGGGCCGCGCCTGCTCCAGGAGCCCCATGGCCTCCGCCACGTCGTAGCCCCGCACCGCGGCCAGCGCCACCCCATAGGCACCGGCGATTCCCAGCAGAGGCGCTCCCCGCACCGCGAGCGTCCTGATCGCGTCCACCAGAGCCGGCACGTCCGTGCAGACCAGCTCCGTCTCCTCGGCCGGCAACCGCCTCTGGTCGAGGAGCACCAGCACGGGGCCTTCCGGAGGTTCGTCCCAGCGAAGTACGGATAGCCCGGCGGGCTTGCTGCCCACCGGCGATTGCGCGTCCTGATCAGCCATCCGTCCAGTCTGCCCGGTGACTCGCCGGGACATGAAGGCATGAACGGGATACAAGGCCAGACCCGGACGTCCGCAACGCGTGGCACGATGGCTGCCAACCTGACGCCCTGATGCGCGGACAGGACCGTTAAGGAGCGAGAATGAACGACACTCCGGGCTGGGCCTCGCCCGGATCCGCCCCCTCCGACGGCAAGGAAACGGGAGTCCCCCGGCCTTCCGCACCGGCCGACGACACCGCCCCCTCGGGGACCTGGGCCTCCGAACAGCCGCCCGCCGGCCAGTGGACCCCGCCCAGCCCCACCGGAGCCGGCCCCACCGCACCACCTCCCCGCCCGGGCTGGAACACCCAGCCCCAGGGACCGGGCCGGGGCGGCCCGCCGCCCGCGGCGAAGCCCGGTGTCATCCCGCTCCGGCCGCTCGGCGTCGGCGAGATCCTGGACGGCGCCGTTTCCACCATGCGCGCCCACTGGCGCACGGTCCTCGGCATCACGCTCACGGTCTCCGTGATCGCCCAGACAGCCATCCTCCTCATTCGGCGCTACCTGCTGCCCGACCCCCCGTCGGTCGACGCCAATGCCACCGGCTCGGAGGCCTTGCGCCAGCTCAGCGAGTCCCTCCGCTACAGCCTGCTCGACAACGCCCCGCCTCTGCTCGTCTCGATGCTCGCCACGATCTTCACCACAGCGGTGCTGACCGTGGTGATCAGCCGCTCGGTACTGGGCCGCCCGGTCACCCTGTCCGACGCCTGGGCCGAGGCCCGCCCCAGGCTGCTGCCCCTGCTGGGACTGACCCTCCTGCTGGCCGTCATGGCCGCAGCGATCATGACCGCCGGTATCCTCCCCGGATTCCTGATCGGCGACACCGCCGGGGTCGGACTCGCCTTCCTCGGCCTGCTCGCGGCGGTCGCAGTCTTCGCCTGGCTGACGGTCCGCTTCGTCCTGGCCGCTCCCGCGCTGATGCTGGAGCGGCAGTCGATCATCGCCTCCATGCGACGCTCCGCGAAGCTGGTCCGCGGCGCCTGGTGGCGGACGTTCGGCATTCTCGCCCTGACCTGGGTGCTGACAGTCATCGTGGCCTTGGTGGTCGGCATCCCGTTCGGCATCGTCGCGGTGGGCCTGGACGACGGCAGCCTGAGCTCCTTCCTCACCGAGGGGACCTCGGGATTCGGCTGGCCGTACCTGATCGTCTCCGCCATCGGCGATGTGGTCGTCGCCACGATCACGTACCCCCTCTCCGCCGGCGTCATGGCCCTGCTCTACGTGGACCAGCGCATCCGCCGCGAGGCACTCGACCTCGACCTCGCCAAAGCAGCGGGGCTCCCCGGCTTCGACGACAGAAGCTGACAACATGCCGGGGGCGGGCGGGGCGGCAGCGAGACTGCTGATACGAGCGAGCAGCGACGCTCCCGTGGACACCGGCCGCCTCCCGGCCCGGGACGCAGCGAGACGCGAGCTGTCCAAGGGCGCGTACCACGAGAACGATCCGAACCTCCTGCAACGCGCACTGGACCACCTGTGGACCTGGTTCGGTGATGTCCTCGCAGCGGCCTCCGGCGCCACACCGGGCGGAGTGGCCGGCCTGACCGTTCTCCTCCTGATCGTCATCGCCCTGGCCGCCGCGCTCCGGTGGCGGCTGGGCGCCCCGCAGACCGGCTCACGGCCGGCCGACGCGCTCTTCCCCGACGGCCCCCGCAGCACCGCCGACCACCGAGCCGCCGCCGAGGCCCACGCGGCAGCCGGCCGCTGGAACCAGGCCGTCCAGGAACGGATGCGCGCGATCGTCCGCGTCCTGGAGGAACGCGCCCTGCTGGACCCCCGCCCCGGGCGGACCGCCGACGAGGCCGCCGCGGAGGCGGGACTGTCCCTTCCACCGCACGCCGCACGCCTGCGGGCCGCGGCCCGGGTCTTCGACGACGTCACGTACGGGGGCCGCGTCGCCGACCGGACGTCGTACGTGACGCTGAACGACCTCGACCTGGCCGTCGAGTCCGCCAGACCACAGCTGACCCGCGACCGCGAGGGGGCTGACGGATGACCGCGGAAACCGCTCCCTCCGCCCCTTCCACCTCCACCTCCGTCACGCCTCACCAGGTCTGGCTCCGCACCCGCGGGCTGTTGCTCGCCGTTCTCCTGCTCGTCGTCGCCGCGATAGCCCTGGCGGCCACCCGTTCCGGGGACCAGCACGGCCGCCTCGACCCCCGCTCGGCGGACCGCTACGGCAGCCGGGCCATCGCCGAACTCCTCAAGGCCAACGGCATATCGGTCCGCGTCGTCACCACGCTCCGGGACGCCACCTCCGCGACCGGCCCCGACACGACGCTTCTCGTCGCCACTCCCGGCCTGCTGACTCCCCACCAGCAGAACACCCTTCGCACAGCGACCGCCGGCACGGCCGGCCGCACCGTCCTCCTCGGCGCGGACCCCACCTCCGTGAGCAGGCTGGCCCCTGGTGTACAGGCCAAAACCCCCACCTCCGTGGTCGCACGCCCACCGGACTGCCTCCTTCCCGCGGCCCGCAGAGCCGGCTCCGTCGAGACGGGCGGCGTCCGATACGACGCGAACGGCCTCGACGCCATTGCCTGCTACCCCGCGGCAGGCCTGCCCTCCGTGCTCCTCCTGCGGCAGCCCACAGCGGGCGACACCGTCCTGCTGGGCTCCGCCGACTTCCTGTACAACGAGCACCTCGACCGCCAGGGGAACGCGTCCCTTGCGCTTCAACTCCTCGGCTCCCGCCCTCATCTGATCTGGTACCTCCCCTCGCCCACTGATCCCTCTGCCACCGGCCCCGCCGATGACGGCAGCGCGGAAAACAACACCGCGAACGGCGAGAGCAGCTTCATCGACCTGATCCCGTCCGGCTGGCTATGGGGCACCCTGCAACTCGCCCTCGCCGCAGTGCTCGCAGCGGTCTGGCGCGCCCGGCGCCTCGGCCCCCTCGTCGCCGAACGGCTGCCTGTGGCCATCCGTGCCTCCGAGTCCACCGAGGGACGGGCCCGGCTCAACCGCAAGGCCAATGCCCGCGACAGGGCCGCCGCCTCACTCCGCCATGCCACCCGCACCCGGATGGCATCGCTCGTCGGTGTTTCCCCCCGGGAAGCACACCTCCCCGCAGTCCTCCTCCCCGCCCTGTCCGCACGTACCGGCCCGGCCCACGGCGACCTCAACGTCCTGCTCTTCGGCCCGGCCCCCTCCGAGGACAGCGCCCTCGTACTTCTGGCAGACCGACTCGACTCCCTCGAAAGAGAGGTCCGAACCTCATGAGCGCCCCGCCCCCTGCGCCCACCGGGAAAGCAGGATCAACCGAGCCCGTCACCGCCGACGCGGCCCGTGCCTCCCTGGAAGCACTGCGCTCCGAGATCGCCAAAGCGGTGGTCGGCCAGGACCCGGCCGTCACCGGGCTTGTGGTGGCACTGCTCTGCCGGGGTCATGTCCTGCTCGAAGGCGTCCCGGGCGTGGCCAAGACCCTCTTGGTCCGGGCCCTCGCCGCGTCACTCGAACTGGACACCAAGCGCGTTCAGTTCACCCCTGACCTGATGCCGAGCGATGTGACCGGCTCGCTCGTCTACGACGCGCGCACTGCCCAGTTCTCCTTCCAGCCGGGCCCTGCCTTCACCAACCTCCTCCTCGCCGACGAGATCAACCGGACGCCCCCCAAGACGCAGTCGTCTCTCCTGGAGGCGATGGAAGAACGTACGGTCACCGTCGACGGCACACCACGCCCCCTGCCTGACCCCTTCCTCGTCGCCGCGACGCAGAACCCGGTCGAGTACGAGGGCACGTACCCCCTCCCCGAAGCCCAACTGGACCGTTTCCTGCTGAAGCTGACTGTCCCCCTGCCCACTCGGGACGACGAGATCAATGTCCTGACCCGCCATGCCGACGGATTCGATCCTCGCGATCTGAAGGCCGCCGGCGTCCGCCCGGTCGCCGGGCCCGCCGATCTCGAAGCCGCGCGTACCGCGGTCGCCGGGACGGCCGTCCACCCCGAGATAACCGGCTACGTAGTGGATATCTGTCGTGCCACGCGTGATTCCCCCTCGGTCTCTCTCGGTGTCTCCCCCCGTGGAGCCACCGCCCTGCTGTCAACGGCCCGGGCCTGGGCTTGGCTCACCGGCCGCGACTACGTCACCCCGGACGATGTGAAGGCCCTGGCCCTACCGACGCTCCGGCACCGCATCCATCTACGCCCCGAGGCACAGATGGAAGGGGTCACCCCCGACTCCGTCATCTCCGCTGTACTCGCCCATGTCCCCGTACCACGGTGAGGCGTTGAACCATGGCCCTCACCGGACGTACCGCCTTGCTGGCCGCCCTGGGATCACTCCCCGTAGGCATCATGGCCCCGAGCTGGACGGGAATGCTCGCGGTCAACGCCCCGCTCTCACTGGCCATTCTGTGCGACTATGCCCTGGCAGCGCCAGTGCGTTCGCTCCAGTTCACTCGATCCGGTGATACAACCGTTCGACTCGGCGACCGGGCAGAAGTGCAACTCAGCGTAGTCAATCCTTCTCGTAGACGTCTGCGGGCACACCTCCGCGACGCCTGGCCTCCGAGCAGTTGGCTGCCTGGAACGGAACCCGCCGCATCGCGCCACGAATTGACCGTCCCGCCCGGCGAACGAAGGCGTCTCAGCACCGTCCTTCGCCCCACCCGCCGCGGTGACCGCCGGGCAGAGCAAGTCACCGTCCGTTCGTACGGGCCTCTGGGCCTGGCCGCACGCCAGGGCAGCCACCGGGTGCCGTGGACGGTCCGGGTTCTCCCGCCCTTCACGAGCCGCAAGCACCTCCCGTCGCGTCTCGCGAGGCTGCGCGAGCTCGACGGCCGCACCAGCGCGCTTACGCGCGGCGAGGGCACTGAGTTCGACAGTCTGCGCGCCTACGTCCCCGGGGACGACGTCCGCTCGATCGACTGGCGGGCGACCGCCCGCCAGTCCTCAGTTGCCGTGCGGACTTGGCGCCCCGAACGCGACCGGCATGTCCTCGTCGTCCTTGATTCCGGCCGTACATCGGCGGGCCGGGTCGGCGATGTCCCCCGCCTCGACGCGGCGATGGACGCGACCTTGCTCCTCACCACACTCGCCGCTCGCGCCGGTGACCGCGTTGACCTGCTCGCGTACAGCCGTCGCGTCAGAGCACGGGTCCAGGGCCGGGCAGCCGGCGAAATCCTGCCCGCCATGGTCGACGCGCTCGCCCCTCTCGAACCCGAACTCGTGGAGACCGACGCACGAGGACTCGTCGCCGCAGCGCTCGCGCACGCACCCCGACGTTCGCTGATCGTCCTTCTGGCAAGTCTCGACGCAGCCCCCGTCGAGGAGGGCTTGCTCCCCGTACTTCCCCAGCTCACCCAGCTCACCCAGCGACACACGGTGTTGCTGGCGGCGGTGAGTGACCCGCACGTCGCGGACATGGCCGGCGCACGGGGCACAGTGGACGCGATTTATGAGGCGGCCGCCGGCGCTGAAGCCGAGGCCCAGCGACGCCGGACTGCGGATCAACTCAGGAGGTACGGCGTGGTCGTCGTCGACGCGCCACCGGACACTCTCGCGCCCGTCCTTGCCGACGCCTACCTGGCCCTCAAAGCAGCAGGGCGTCTGTAGGGACGGAGCTGCTGGGCGCCGACTCAGCAGAAAGGCTTCGGAAACGCGAAAAAGCCCCGTGCCACAAGGGCACGGGGCTCTTCCTAAAAGGAGTTCGGCGGCGTCCTACTCTCCCACAGGGTCCCCCCTGCAGTACCATCGGCGCTGAAAGGCTTAGCTTCCGGGTTCGGAATGTAACCGGGCGTTTCCCTAACGCAATGACCACCGAAACACTATGAAATTGAACCAACCGGATATTGACACGGCTGTTCGTTATTTCAGAACTAACACAGTGGACGCGAGCAACTGAGGACAAGCCCTCGGCCTATTAGTACCAGTCAGCTCCACCCGTTACCGGGCTTCCACATCTGGCCTATCAACCCAGTCGTCTACTGGGAGCCTTAACCAATCAAGTTGGTGGGAATACTCATCTCGAAGCAGGCTTCCCGCTTAGATGCTTTCAGCGGTTATCCTTTCCGAACGTAGCCAACCAGCCATGCCCTTGGCAGAACAACTGGCACACCAGAGGTTCGTCCGTCCCGGTCCTCTCGTACTAGGGACAGCCCTTCTCAATATTCCTACGCGCACAGCGGATAGGGACCGAACTGTCTCACGACGTTCTAAACCCAGCTCGCGTACCGCTTTAATGGGCGAACAGCCCAACCCTTGGGACCGACTCCAGCCCCAGGATGCGACGAGCCGACATCGAGGTGCCAAACCATCCCGTCGATATGGACTCTTGGGGAAGATCAGCCTGTTATCCCCGGGGTACCTTTTATCCGTTGAGCGACAGCGCTTCCACAAGCCACTGCCGGATCACTAGTCCCGACTTTCGTCCCTGCTCGACCCGTCGGTCTCACAGTCAAGCTCCCTTGTGCACTTACACTCAACACCTGATTGCCAACCAGGCTGAGGGAACCTTTGGGCGCCTCCGTTACTCTTTAGGAGGCAACCGCCCCAGTTAAACTACCCATCAGACACTGTCCCTGATCCGGATCACGGACCCAGGTTAGACATCCAGCACGACCAGAGTGGTATTTCAACGACGACTCCACAACCACTGGCGTGGCCGCTTCAAAGTCTCCCACCTATCCTACACAAGCCGAACCGAACACCAATATCAAACTATAGTAAAGGTCCCGGGGTCTTTCCGTCCTGCTGCGCGAAACGAGCATCTTTACTCGTAGTGCAATTTCACCGGGCCTATGGTTGAGACAGTCGAGAAGTCGTTACGCCATTCGTGCAGGTCGGAACTTACCCGACAAGGAATTTCGCTACCTTAGGATGGTTATAGTTACCACCGCCGTTTACTGGCGCTTAAGTTCTCAGCTTCGCCACCCCGAAGAGCAGCTAACCGGTCCCCTTAACGTTCCAGCACCGGGCAGGCGTCAGTCCGTATACATCGCCTTACGGCTTCGCACGGACCTGTGTTTTTAGTAAACAGTCGCTTCTCGCTGGTCTCTGCGGCCACCCCCAGCTCAGGAAGCAAGTTCCCTCACCAGTGATGGCCCCCCTTCTCCCGAAGTTACGGGGGCATTTTGCCGAGTTCCTTAACCATAGTTCACCCGAACGCCTCGGTATTCTCTACCTGACCACCTGAGTCGGTTTAGGGTACGGGCCGCCATGAAACTCGCTAGAGGCTTTTCTCGACAGCATAGGATCATCCACTTCACCACAATCGGCTCGGCATCAGGTCTCAGCCTTAATGTGTGACGGATTTGCCTACCACACGGCCTACACCCTTACCCCGGGACAACCACCGCCCGGGCTGGACTACCTTCCTGCGTCACCCCATCGCTTACCTACTACAAGTCTGGTTCATCGGCTCCACCACTACCCTCAACTCCGAAGAGATCGGGCCGGCTTCACGGACTTAGCATCGCCTGATTCAGTATTGGGCGTTTCAAAGCGGGTACCGGAATATCAACCGGTTGTCCATCGACTACGCCTGTCGGCCTCGCCTTAGGTCCCGACTTACCCTGGGCAGATCAGCTTGACCCAGGAACCCTTAGTCAATCGGCGCACACGTTTCTCACGTGTGTATCGCTACTCATGCCTGCATTCTCACTCGTGAACCGTCCACAACTCGCTTCCGCGGCTGCTTCACCCGGCACACGACGCTCCCCTACCCATCCATACAGGCGTTGGCCCTATGCGTATGAATGACACGACTTCGGCGGTACGCTTGAGCCCCGCTACATTGTCGGCGCGGAATCACTTGACCAGTGAGCTATTACGCACTCTTTCAAGGGTGGCTGCTTCTAAGCCAACCTCCTGGTTGTCTCTGCGACTCCACATCCTTTCCCACTTAGCGTACGCTTAGGGGCCTTAGTCGATGCTCTGGGCTGTTTCCCTCTCGACCATGGAGCTTATCCCCCACAGTCTCACTGCCGTGCTCTCACTTACCGGCATTCGGAGTTTGGCTAAGGTCAGTAACCCGGTAGGGCCCATCGCCTATCCAGTGCTCTACCTCCGGCAAGAAACACACGACGCTGCACCTAAATGCATTTCGGGGAGAACCAGCTATCACGGAGTTTGATTGGCCTTTCACCCCTAACCACAGGTCATCCCCCAGGTTTTCAACCCTGGTGGGTTCGGTCCTCCACGAAGTCTTACCTCCGCTTCAACCTGCCCATGGCTAGATCACTCCGCTTCGGGTCTTGAGCGCGCTACTAAACCGCCCTATTCGGACTCGCTTTCGCTACGGCTTCCCCACACGGGTTAACCTCGCAACACACCGCAAACTCGCAGGCTCATTCTTCAAAAGGCACGCAGTCACGACTGCATGTGCAAGCACATACAGCGACGCTCCCACGGCTTGTAGGCACACGGTTTCAGGTACTATTTCACTCCGCTCCCGCGGTACTTTTCACCATTCCCTCACGGTACTATCCGCTATCGGTCACCAGGGAATATTTAGGCTTAACGGGTGGTCCCGCCAGATTCACACGGGATTTCTCGGGCCCCGTGCTACTTGGGTGTCTCTCAAACAAGCCGCTGATGTTTCAGCTACGGGGGTCTTACCCTCTACGCCGGACCTTTCGCATGTCCTTCGCCTACATCAACGGTTTCTGACTCGTCTCACAGCCGGCAGACTGTGAAAGAGAGATCCCACAACCCCGCATGCGCAACCCCTGCCGGGTATCACACGCATACGGTTTGGCCTGATCCAGTTTCGCTCGCCACTACTCCCGGAATCACGGTTGTTTTCTC